>CAWBOF010000010.1:0-1246011 GCA_963790355.1 Candidatus Acidiferrales bacterium | reverse complement strand
TCTGCGCCAGCGCGCTGCTCGTGATCATCCCCGGCAGCAGACTTTCCGGCACCAGGTTGGTCTCCGTGTAGTAGTTCTGGTGGCGGTTCTGGCTGCCCACATAGGTCACCGACAGCACTGACTTCCCGATGGAATGCTGGATGCCCATGCTGAACTGTGTGCTTCGGGGAGCTGCGTAATTATTCTGGTCCATGCCCACGATGCTGCTCACCGGGGTCGATGCCGACACCGTGCTGCCCGTCAGCACGCTGGTGCCGGGATTCGACAGCAACACGTTGGGGAAGCTCACGCCCGCTGCAAACGAGACGTTGCCCGCCATGTTGTACACGTCGTTGCCCTGCACGCGCTCGTACATGATCGCGTAGCCGCCACGGATCACCGTCTTGCCCGAGCCCGTCAAATCGTAGGCAAAGCCAAGACGCGGTCCAAAGTTCTTCCAGGCGCCGTTCACGCAGCCGGCAGGAAGTCCATTCTCCCCGCAGGTGCCGATGCCGTTCAAATACAGGGGCAGCCCCGCCAAAATCGGGTTCGGGCTGGTGCCCAATCCCGGGCTGGTGGGACTAATGGATTGATCCCCCGGATTCAGGATCGCTGCATTCGCTGGGTTATATAGGTTGGGATAGAAATTGGACATGACGTTGTTGGCTTCATAGGTGTGCGGAATGCCATCCCACCGCAGTCCCAGGTTCAAGGTCAGCCGGTTGTTCACGCGGTAGTTGTCCTGTATGTACAAGCCCACCGAAACGTTGTTCCAGTGACCGGAACTCTTGACCGCGTTCTCGTTGTAGCTGTTGGCATAGCCCAGCAGGTAGTCGGCAAAGTCATTGCCGGTGTAGAATCCGTTGAAGTTGTAGCCGCCTTGCGTGTTCTGGAACCAGTCTTGCACCTTCTTGTACAGCAGCCAGTCACCGCCAATCTTCAGTTGGTGCCGGCCCTTGGTCCAGGAAACGTCATCGCGAAGCTGGTAGCTGTTGGCCACGTTGTTCCACGGCGTCCAGTTGGCCGTGTATTGCGATCCGGTGGTCCAGCCGAGCTGGATCGAGGGAATGCGGTCGTCCACGTTCGGGCCCATCAAAGTAACGGTTGAACGTGTAATCGCTTGGCGCGCCAACCAGGCCAAACGGCGTGATCGCGATGCGGTTCCCGTTGTAACTGAAGGAAGCTTCGTTAACCACGTTCGGGCTGATCACATACGCCGCGTGTACGACCGCCGCGTAGGAAGGATTCCCGAAAGTGTTCCCGATGGAAGGCACGTTGTCGCCGCTCCACATCGTCGTGCCATAGTTCTGGTTGACCTGCTCGGCCACGAATGGCCGAGGATGGTGAACTTGTCCGTGACGTTTTCATCGATGCGGACAATTTCTTCACGCACGTTGGTCGGCGAAGTCTAGCCCCGCTGGAACTGTGCGCCGTTGTTCGGCGCCGGGAAGATGCCGCCATATTTCCCGCCGGCCGTCAGCAACGCCTGCGCGTTCGAGTTCAAGAGGCTCGCCGGAATCGTGTTGTTGTTGAAGGCTACTTCTTTCGTGGGATCCGGTGCGCCGTTCGTGCATCCGCTGAGCGTCTGGCCTGCCGCGGCAAACTGCGCCTGAATGGCTGCCGATACCTGGCAAACCGCTGGAGCGTGCAGTTGCGAAAGGCTATATCCGGCGGTGGAGAAATTGCCGCCATAAAAGGCTGCCTCGGGCACGGTCACGTTCAGGGTCTGCCCCTGAATCAGGCTGCGCCATTCCATGTTGTAGAAAAAAAACGTCTTGGTCTTGTTCGGGTTGTACAACTTCCCGAACGTCACCGGACCGCCCACGTTAAAGCCATAGAGGTTGTAACGGAGTTCGGCAACCTCTTGCGGCGCGGGGTTAAAGTAATTGCGCGCGTCCAGATCGTTGTTGCGGAAAAATTCCACGACGAAAAATGGAACGCCTTGGTGCCAGACTTTACCGCCGAGCTGATCGTCCCGCCGGAAGAAGCCCGTAATCGGCGCTGTAGTTCGAAGTGAGCGTCTGCGTCTCTGCAATGGCGTCGATCGATGGCGCGATGCTCGACGTGCCGCCCGACCCGCGATCGTAGTTCTCACCGCCGTCCAGCAGGTACAGGTTGTGCCCCGGACGGTTCCCGTCAAGCTCACGTTGGCGTTGGCGCCCACCGACGTCGGCGCCTGGAACGACGGCATCAGGTTCGCCGCGCCCGGCGTCAAAATCACATACGTGTAAATACTTCGGCCGTTGGTCGCCAGTTCCGACATCTGCGTGCCCGTTGACAGTGAACTCACTTCGCTGCTGTCGGTCTGCACGGCGATGGCGTTCGATTCGACGGACACGGTCTCCGCCTTCGTGCCCATCTTCATCTGAAAGTCCACGCGAACGCGATCGTTCACGTTCAGCAGTACACCCTTGGACTCTTCCACCTTGAACCCGGAAGATTCCGCCTTCAAATCGTATGTGCCAATCGACAATCCCGGTGCCACGTACTGACCAACATCGTTCGTGGTCATCGTACGTACCGCCCCGGTCTTGGTGTTCGTGATCGTAACGGTCACGTTCGGTACCACGCTTCCGCTCGGGTCCGTCACCGTCCCCACGATCGTCGCCTCTTGCGCGCTGGTTAGAAACGCCGCTCCAAGAAGCAGTAAGGCTAAGACCATTAAGTGCGAAATCGAGAATCTCCTCAAAGCACGCACGCAACTTTGAGAATTAAAGGATGGAACAAATTTCATTATTTGCCTCCGCCCCAGGCGGCTTAGCGTCGCCTGACGGCAAGTCAACCGCTGGATCTAGAAGATCTGGCCACTCCAGATTCCTACGAGCGAGACTCTGGCAAGACACACGTTGCCCTCATCACGCCTTGACCAGCACCTTGGCAGTTTTGGGAATAGAACCAGGCAAAAGCCTGTACTCGACCACCCCAAGCACCCTGCCCCTCCGCAATCGACCGACCCTAATTGCCAATTGCAGACATGGCATGACAGCGCAAATCTGACCACTTCGCGCTATCGACTACTCGCCTATTTACTCCCCAGCCGATATGTTGTCAAGTGTTCTTTTTCAGAATTTCGATGTTAAATATCGATTTTCTAGAGGAAAAACTCATGTTCACGGGTGGCAAAACACGTCCCTTTCCCTGCAATCTATTGAAGATGCACAGGTTGTCAATATCGCCCTAAACCGCCTTTTCGACTCCCGCCCGCGAAACAGGGGTTACTCATTAAGGCAGAATCGGAGCGATTGTTTCCTTGGTGCTGTTCCTTCGATGCTTGTTCCCACGTCCTACTGGGCCATCAGACGCGCCGCTCCCGTTTCATATCGCGACTGCCCTAGCACTAGAGGCAGCCACATGCAACCGCCGAACCTCCTTTTGGTTTCTATCTATGAGAAAATGCGATGGCACTTCAGGGAAAACACTGCGGAGGAATTGTTGGTGATTGTTCGTGATGCACGCCTTGTTCGCGTCGTACTACTCTCGGTTCTCCTCTTCATTTCCCCTGCTGATTCCGTTCCGCAAAATGTCCCATCCGTCTCCAAAATAAAATTTGCTCTCGAATCCTTGCCATTTCGCGTGGAGTCCGACGAGACACTGAAAGCTCCTCACGCCCCCGCAACTATGGCGGGCGGCGTCGCCGTGTTCGATTACAACAAGGACGGCCGGCCCGATATTTTTTTCACCAATGGCGCCAACATTCAGACCCTCAAGAAAGATTCGCAAAAATTTTCCAACCATCTTTACCGCAATGATGGCAACGGCGTGTTCACGGACGTAACCAAGGAAGCTGGTCTCGCCGGCAGCGGATACGACATTTGCGTTGCCGTCGGCGATTACGACAATGACGGCTATCCCGATATCTTCGTTGGCGGAGTTCACGGCAACACGCTGTACCACAACAACGGCGATGGAACGTTTAGCGATGTCACCGTCAAGGCCGGCCTCAATCATTCCGTCGATCCCGAATACGGTCCTCTCTGGACCGCAGCCGCTGCATGGGTCGACGTCAACAACGATGGGCTTCTCGATCTCGTGGTCATCAATTACCTGCGCTGGGACGTGCAGAAAGAAAAGCTCTGCACCTTTGCGGGAGCGTTCGATTACTGCAGCCCCAAACTCTATCAAGGCCAACCCAATCAGTTGTTCCTGAATCGCGGTGACGGAACTTTTGAAGATGCCTCGGAATTATGGGGCCTTCGCGATCACGTTGGAAAAGGCATGGGAGTGGGTGTTGCCGATTACGATCTGGATGGCCGTCCCGATCTATTCGTAACCAACGATACTTCCTACAACTTCCTGTTCCACAACACAGGAAAAAAATTTGAAGAAGTTGCCTTTCAGCAGGGCGTGGCGCTGGTCGAAGATGGCGGATTTGTGTCGGGCATGGGACTGGATTTTCGGGACTTCAACAACGACGGTTATCCCGACATCATCTTCGTTGCCCTCAACGACCAAACCTTTCCCCTATTCTTGAACAAAGGCGGAAAGGGCTTCGAAGAGGTGACGTATGCCACCGGCATGCGTAAACTTTCTCGTGCCATGTCCGGCTACGGACCGGGTTTGTTCGATTTCGATAACGACGGGTGGAAGGATCTATTTGTCTCGCGCGGCCATGTGGAGTCCATCGACACGCCAACCTACCAGATCAAACAGTACAACACCGTTTTCCGCAATCCCGGTCCCACCGGACAATGGGAAGCGTTGACTGCGGAAGCAGGCTTCGAAGCCTCTCGGCCCGCGCGCCACCGTGGATGCGCATTCGGTGATTTCGACGGCGACGGCCGCGTCGACATTGTAGTCACCGCTCTAGGCAGCAACGCGGAAATCTGGCTGAATCGCTCGGAAAACTCGAACCACTGGTTGGACATCTTGTTGGAAGGCACCAAGAGCAATCGCGATGGCATCGGCGCGCGCATTAAGATCATGACCTCGGCGGGCGCGCAATACAATCACATGACCACAAGTGTTGGTTACGCATCCTCCAGTGATGGGCCGGTCCACTTCGGTCTCGGTGGGGATGCCAAAGCCAAGCTCGTTGAAATTGATTGGCCATCGGGCATTGTTCAAACCTTTCAGGATGTCGTCGGCGATCAAGTGCTCCACGTCAAAGAATCCACCGCAAAGTGATATCCTGCGGTCGATGTCCGTCAACAGAATGCTCCGCAACATTTGCATCGCGCTCCTTCTAGGTTCCGCCATATTTCCCCGACTGTCTTGGGCGGTTGGCCAGGAACGAATTGTCGCTACCAAACATCAGCCGGGTGACTTCGCACTGGTCCAGGGAAAAGATGCAGCTCCACTTTACGTCGATTCTAACGATTACCCCGGAGTTATCCGCGCCGCGCACGATCTGTCCCACGACATTCAGAACGTGACTGGCATTGCGCCCTCGGTCCTTCTCCAACAACCCGATACCCAACAATCTGCCGTAATCATTGCCACGTTGGGCAAAAGCGCGCTTGTTGACGAGTTGATCCGCGATCGCAAGATCGATACCGCTGCTTTGGCAGGGAAGTGGGAGTCCTACCTCATCCAGACCGTTGCCCACCCATTTCCCGGTGTCTCCTCCGCTCTCGTCGTTGTTGGCAGCGACAAGCGCGGAACCATCTACGGCATTTACGAACTCTCCGAACAGATCGGCGTTTCGCCTTGGTATTGGTGGGGCGATGTTCCCATCCCTCACGAGGATGCTCTCTTCGTCAAGCCGGGCCGTCACTTCCAGGGTGAGCCCGCCATCAAATACCGCGGGATCTTTCTGAATGATGAAGCGCCCGCTCTTACCGGATGGACCAAGAAAAAATTTGGCGGATATAACCACGAATTTTACGTGAAGGTCTTCGAACTGATCCTGCGTTTGCGTGGTAATTTTCTCTGGCCCGCGATGTGGGGAAGTGCGTTCAATGAAGACGATCCTCTGAATCCCAAACTGGCCGACGAATATGGAATCGTAATGGGAACTTCCCATCATGAGCCCATGCTGCGCGCGCAACAGGAGTGGAAGCGTCACGGCAAGGGCCCGTGGGATTATTCGACCAATGGCGAAGTCCTGCGGCAATTCTGGGCCGAGGGAATCGAGCGTAACAAGGAATACGAGAGCATCGTCACGCTCGGAATGCGCGGCGATGGAGATATGCCCATGTCCGAGGAGAGCAATGTTGCCCTCTTGGAGAAAATTGTTTCAGACCAGCGCAAAATCCTGGCCGACAAAATGAATCCCGATCTTCAAAAAATTCCTCAGGACTGGGCGCTCTACAAGGAAGTCCAGCAATATTACGAAAAGGGAATGCGCGTCCCCGACGACGTCACTCTGCTTTGGTGCGATGATAATTGGGGCAACATCCGCCGCCTCCCTACTACCGAAGAACGCCGTCGGACCGGCGGCGCGGGCATTTACTACCATTTTGACTATGTTGGCGATCCCCGTTCTTACAAATGGATCAACACGAATCCGATTCCCAAAGTCTGGGAGCAGATGAATCTTGCGTATCGCTATGGCGCCAATCGCATCTGGATCGTCAACGTTGGCGATCTGAAACCCATGGAATTTCCGACGGAGTTTTTTCTGACGTTTGCCTGGAATCCGGAAGCGTGGCCGAAAGAACGCCTTGGCGAATTCACCAAGCTCTGGGCCGCGCGCGAGTTCGGTCCTGCGTACGCTGCGGAAATCGCCGCTCTGATCGCCAAGTACGGCAAATATACTGGAAGGCGTAAACCGGAACTTCTCGAACCTACCACGTTCAGTCTGGTCAATTACGAAGAAGCCGACCGCGTTTCAGAAGAATATCGCTCGGCCGTGAAACAAGCCGAAGAAATCTACGGCAAGCTTCCGGAAAACTGCCGCGACGCTTTCTTTCAGCTTGTCTTGTTTCCTCTGAAAGCGCCGGCGATCGTCACGCAGCTTTATATCGCGGCAGGGAAGAACCAGCTTTACGCCAAGCAAGGGCGGGCCAGCGCAAACGATTACGCGGACGAGGTCGGCAAATTATTTCAGGCCGACGCTGATCTCACTGCCTATTACAACCACACGCTCTCCGGCGGTAAATGGGATCACATGATGGACCAAAGCCACATCGGCTACACATCGTGGCATGACCCTCCCGTAAACGTGATGCCGGAGGTTGTGCAACGGAACGTGCCAAATGCCGCCAGCATGGGAATCGCTGTGCAAGGCTCCACGTCGGCATGGCCCGGCGCAAAGGAAGAACCTGTTCTTCCCCCGTTCGACACTTTTACTCGTCCCCGCCGCTACTTCGACGTTTTCAATCGAGGCCGTACTCCCTTTCACTTTACGACCAGCGCCAGCGCGCCATGGATCGTCTTAAGGGAATCCTCCGGCGATGTTGCAAAAGAACAGCGCGTCCACATCCGCCTCGACTGGAGCAAAGTTCCCGCCGGGAGGACCACCGCTGCCATAAAGGTTTCTGCCTCTACCGGAGAATCTGTCGCGCTAAGCCTTTCGATCTTCAATCCGAAAACGCCGGCGCGCGGTTCGGTTCACGGTTTCGTTGAGTCCGATGGCTATGTCTCGATGGAGGCGGACCATTACACCCGCAAAGTCGACACCTCATCGTCTCGTTGGGAAAAAATCCCCGATTACGGCCGGACGGGATCCGCCATGTCGATCTTTCCCGTCGATGCGGCAAGCGTCGTGCCACCCCAGAAGGGTACTTGTTTGGAATACCAGATGTATCTGTTTGATCCCAGCCAGGTTGAACTTGACGCGACACTCGCTCCTTCACTGAATTTTGTCCCGGGTCGTGGCCTCCGTTACGCCGTTTCGTTCGACGATCAGCCGCCGCAGATCATCGACGCGCTTGCAAAAAATTCAGTTGAGGATTGGGCTACCTCTGTGGAAGACAATGTGCGTATTAGCAAATCCCCGCATGTGCTCTCGGGCACCGGCTATCACACGCTGAAATTCTGCATGATCGATCCCGGAATTGTCCTCGAAAAATTACTGGTGAAGCTTGGAAAGGTCCGGCCGAGCTATCTGGGGCCACCCGAAAGTTACCATGGGCTCGGCGAAGACAACGAAACGAGCAGTAGATAAACGTTCTTCCAGAATGCCTGCCGGGCGCTGAATTTTTTCGCCTCTTGAGTTACCGATTACCCCCCTGTATGTTTTTCCCTTGCAGAAGAGTTAGAATGTCGGCAACGAGAGGTCGCAGGAAGTGGAATGACGGAACTTGTGCTTCGTGATATCGCTCGCAGAGTTTCTACCAGAGGATCGGCGAAATGATTGGTGCAAAGTCTTCCCGTTCAAAACGCGGTGGCACCGTAACACTGAAAGCAGTAGCACAGTATTTAGGTCTGACGCCCGGAACAGTCTCCGCCGTTCTTAACGATACAAAAGCTGCCCGCACTATCCCCGAAAGCACCCGCAAACGAATCATAGAAGCCGCCCGCCATTTGAATTATCAGCCGAATTTTCTGGCGCGTTCCCTGCGCGTGAAACGCACCTACACTGTCGGTGTCATCGTGGAAGAAATCGGAGACGCTTACGGAAGCTTGATCGTGGGTGGCATTGAGCCCTTCCTCCGCGAAAGTAATTTCTTTTTTCTCACCGTGGCCCACCGTCACGATCCCAAGCTGCTCCGGACTTATTCACAATTGCTCACTTCGCGTGGTGTCGAGGGTTTGATCACCATCGATACTTCCATCGATGAAGAACCTGATCTGCCTACGGTTGCTGTCGCCGGTCACCAAACGGTCGAAAACGTCACCAATATCATTCTCGATCATCATCGTGCTGCCGAACTCGCACTGCAGTATTTAAAGGAACTGGGCCACGAGCGCATCGCGTTCCTGCGCGGCCTGCCGAAGAGCTCCGATTCCGCGGCTCGCTGGGAAGCAATCGAAGATGTGGCGCAAAAAATTGATATACAGATCAGGCCCGAGCTCGTGCTTCAGATTGAAGGTACACAATCGACACCGGAACTCGGATATCCCTATGGCAAAGCCCTGATGGACCGCAAAATTCCGTTCACGGCCTTGTTTGCCTATAACGATATTTCCGCGCTCGGGGCCATGCGCGCTTTTCAGGAAGCGGGACTTCGCGTCCCCGAAGATGTTTCCATCATTGGATTCGACGATATCGCGATTTCCTCGTACTCCATTCCATCGCTCACCACGATTCGCCAGCCGCTCGAGAAAATGGGCAGGATTGCGGCGCAAACTTTGCTGGAGAGGATCGAGGAACGCACGAACTTCGTCCCCGAAATTGCCGTTGCGCCGGAGTTGATCAAGCGCCACTCCGTCGCTCCGCCGCGCAGCTTGTAGGTTATCTCGCGGCTCCGCAGCGCAAACTTAACTCCACAACCGGTCCCACGACCTTTCCTGATCCCATTGCGGCGTCGGCTCAAAATATCCTGTCCCCGGAGCCAAATGCTCCCGCACTGCGTCCTCATTGAGCGTCACGCCGAGCCCAGGACGATCCGGCACTTCAATCCAGCCATGATTCACGATGGGAGCCTTCGCACCTTCTTCGACCAGTGACGACCACCAGGGCACATCCAGGGAATGATTCTCTAGTGCCAGAAAATTCTGCGTGGCGGCAGCACAATGAACGCTCGCCATACAACCTATCGGCGTCCCTGCATAGTGCAGCGCCATCGGCACGCCGTAGCCCTCCGCCATGTCTCCAATCTTGTGTGTCTCCAGAATGCCGCCAGAGGTCGCCAGGTCCGGCTGAATCTTTCCGATCGCGTGATTCTCGCAAAGCACCTCGAATGGCTCTTTCAGATAAATATCTTCTCCCGTCAGGATCGGCGTGGGGCTTTCCAGCGAAATTTGCTTCAGCAGGTCCGTAAAGTTCCACGGAATCACATCCTCCATCCAGGAGAGATTGTATTTTTCATAAGCCTTTCCAAGTCGGATGATGGACTTCACTCCCAGATGCCCCAGATGATCCATCGACAGCGGAATCTCCATGCCCACGGCGCCGCGTACTGCCGCCACATATTCTTCCAGCATTGCGATGCCTTTATCCGTCACCTCCATGGCCAAAAGCGGATGCGGGAGTTGGTGCGGTTTCCATTGTTCAATGTCTGTCGGGTTCGTCACCGTGCCTGGCGTGCCCGCCACCATTTCAATTCCCAAATCCATCTTCAGCCAGGTCAGTCCCATCACTTCCTTGCGCTCCTTCATTCTTTGCGCATAAATGTTCGGATCGTTGGATTCCGTGGTATCCGCGTAGATGCGAATCTTGTCGCGAAACTTTCCGCCTCCGACCAACGCATACACTGGCGCGTTGTAAACTTTTCCGGTGATGTCCCACAAGGCCATCTCGATGGCTGAAACGCCTCCGCCTTGGCGCGCATGCCCGCCGAACTGCTTGATCTCACGGAAAACCTTGTCAAGCTGCAAAGGATTCTCTCCCACGATGCGGCTCTTCAGGAAAAGCGCGTACGTCGGGCTGGCGCCGTCTCGCACTTCGCCGAGTCCATAAACGCCTTGATTGGTGTCGATGCGAATGATCGGGCACGGGCTCGGTCCCGGTTTCGCCACCGTAGCCACGCGCAAATCGGTGATCTTCAGCTCCGAGGGACTGGAGTTAGTGTTTACTCCTCTGGGATAAGCCTCAGCGGATTCGTTCGCAAGCAGCCGCGCGCTCATAGCCAGCGCAGAGGTTTTCAAAAGTTCCCGCCGACCGAACATGCTGCTGTTGTTTTTGTGCATGGAAGGCTATCCTCCCGTTAAAGTGGGCACAAAAAAGTTCATCGTGCCGACTGAGGGTTGCATCCTACCATTGCGGGGTCGCCGTCGAGCGTGATAAATTGCCTCCGCTTTTAGAAGTTCGGCGTCTGCGAGCCGCGGCGCACGCACCGTCCGCGAACATTCCATGGCTTGCCGTCAATCATTCTCGTCACCAACGAGGCTCCTTCATGGCCAACGCATTTCTTAGTGGCTTTGCTCGAATCAGATTCGTCCTTACCGCGGCAGTTTCGATGGCTCTCTTCTTTCCTGCCTTCGCCGCGGCCCAGTTGGTAACTTTTTCCAAGCAGAATCTGGTCGATTACACCTCCGCGAATCCGTTTGACCGCTTTCCTGACGGCCGCCCGAAAATTCCCGATGCGTTAATCGAGCGGGCACGCGACCTTTCCTCCGAAGAAGTTTGGGCCGTGCTTCAGGATAAGGGCTACAACAATCAGTACGCCGACGGATTTATCATCCTGCATCCGGGAAAGACCATGGTCGGTCGAGTTTTCACTGTACAGTTCATGCCAATGCGTGGAGATGTGGAAAGCGTCGCGGAAAAAAAAGCCAAGGAAGGTGGTCTTCCGCCTCTGACCAATCAGATGGCCATCGATATGCTTCAGCCTGGCGATGTCCTCGTCGTTGATCTCTTCGGCAAGAAAGTTGATGGAACCATCGTCGGCGACAATCTGTTCTATTACGTCATGACCGCCACCCACAAAGCAGGCCTGGTCGTCGACGGCAGCGTTCGGGACCTCGATGGTATCGCTGAAATCGACATGCCCGCCTATTTCAAATCTGTTGACCCAACCCCCATCGACAACGTCATGCTCACGGGGATCAACATCCCCATTCGTATCGGTGGCGTGACGGTGATGCCGGGCGATCTTGCCGTAGGCGACCGCGAAGGCGTGTATTTCATTCCACCGCAATTTGTGAAGGAAGTTCTGGACCACGCCGACATCACGCATATCCACGATGAGTGGACCAAGAAGAAATTCGCGGAAGGGAAGTACAAGTCGAGTGAAATCTACTCCAGCCCGACCGATCCAAAATTGAAGGCTGAATATCAGGAGTATCTGAAAAAACGGCTGGAAGAGCTCCGCAAGCAGCGAAGCGCCGAACCGCAGTAAAAAGGAGAACGCCATGCCGGATTCGCCTGTAAAAGAAATTTCGCGCCGGAGATTTTTCGGCAAGGTAGGTAAAGGACTGGCGGTCGCCGGTGCCGCGGGATCATTTCTGAAAGAAGCCATGGGCCAGCAAGGCCTTGTGGTGCCTGATCCGCCAGGAAAGAAAATGGGATGGGCCATCGTGGGTCTCGGCAGCCTGTCCATTAATCAGATTCTTCCCGCGTTCGCCAAATGCGAAAAGTCCAAACCCGTGGCGTTTGTCAGCGGTCATCCGGACAAAGCAAACAAGCTGGCCGCGCGCTACGGCGTCGACCCTAAGAATATTTACGATTATCAGAACTACGATTCGATTAAGAATAATCCCGAAGTAGACATCATCTACATCGTCCTTCCCAATTGCATGCACGCCGAATACACCATCCGCGGATTCCAGGCGGGTAAAAATGTTCTGACCGAAAAGCCCATGGCCTGTCATCCCGCCGATTGCCAAAAAATGATCGACGCCGGACGTCAAGCCGGTAAGAAGCTCATGGTCGCCTACCGCTGCCGCTACGAACCGTACAATCAAGAAGCCATCCGCATGGCGCGTTCCGGTGAACTTGGCCCCACCCAGGTGATTGTGGCTGATATGGGCTTTAACATTGGCAATCCTGATCAGTGGCGGCTGAAGAAGGATCTTTCTGGCGGTGGCTCGCTCATGGACATCGGCATCTACGGCCTCAACGCCTCTCGCTACCTTTCTGGCGAGGAGCCGACCGAAATCAACGCCATGATGTACAGCGCTCCAAACGATCCCCGCTTCAAGGAAGTCGAAGAGACCATCAATTTTCAACTGCGTTTTCCCAGCGGCGTCCTCGCCAACTGCTCTTCCAGCTACGGGTATGTTTCTCAAAATCGCTATCGCGTCATTGGAACCGAGGGATGGCTCGATATGGATCCCGCCACGATTTATTCGGGCTTGCGAATGAAAGTCGGCCGGAAAAACATCATCGAAGAGATCAACCTTCCCGTGCGCGATCACTTCGCCTTGGAGATGGATCACATGTCCCAATGCGTCATGGAGAATAAAGAGCCGCTCACGCCCGGCGAAGAAGGCCTCCGCGACCTCATGTTGATGATGGCCATCTACGAAGCCGCGCGAACCGGCAAGACCGCAAAAGTTTAAGTAGCACGCTCTTTCAACCAATCTTCTGCAGGCCATCGAGGTGCAAAATGATCAGGCCGAATTCATGCGAGTGGTTTCGCGTGGCGCCGATTTTTCTATTCTGCACCTGTTGGTTCTCGGGTTTTGTTCATGGAGCGCCTCTTCAGGTCCATGGTCTATGGGTTTGGAAAAGCCCAACCGTGCTGCAAGCTCCTCACGCCGCAGAATCCCTGCTCGAGTTCTGTCGTTCCCAAGGCATAAACGAGGTATACGTCTCCATCTCCGAACGCAGCGAGCCCGCGGAAGAAGGCCAGTTGGTTCGTCTCATTTCGCTTCTTCACCGCTCAAATATTCGCGTGGATGCTTTATTATCAAGCACGGAAGCCGATGAACCCGGCAAACACCGAGACACGCTCTTACGCCACGTTCAAGGAATCGTGGAATTCAATCATCGGCATTCTGGCGAACGCTTTGACGGCATCCATCTGGACATCGAGCCACAACAGCGGCAGGAGAATAAGGGCCCGGGAAACTTGCGCTTTTTGCCGGGCTTGGCAGATGTCTATCGCTCCGTGTGCGCTGTCGCGGAACCAGCCGGTATGACTGTCAACGCCGACATCCTGGGCAAATTGCTCAAGGGCGACCTTGCTCAACGGAAAATGCTGCTCTCCGCCGTTCCCCGCATCACTTTGATGATGTACGAACTGAGTAGTCCCACGGACGGTGAAACCGTCGAACAAAAAGCGGCGAAGGTACAGGAATCCAGCCAGAAGTTCCTCGCCATGGCCTATGAAGGATTGGCGGACCCAACGCTGGCGAAAATGGCGATTGGCCTACGCACCGCCGACTACAATGAACTGCTTTCCAAGATGCTGCAGAAACTTGACGACGCCAATCGTGACAATCCTCATTACCTTGGCTGGGCCCGCCATTCTTACAACGATTCTCTGAAAACCAACCCCTAGCTCCGCCTCGCGTCCCTGGAATCCTGGAACTAATTTCGGCCCAACCGGGAATATAGTTCTGGGCCTCACGGCTGGCGTGAAGGTGTGCTCGCAGGACAACAGAATGCCAAGAACCAGCGTCCAACACTTCAGGTTTGCAGCAGGGTTAGGGAGCGAAATGAATCTTTCGTTGCGATATTTTGGAGTGGATTCCGCATCACACTGTTCAAGATCACTCTGCCTGCTCTTACTTCTTTGTCTGCCGGCATTTGGCGTAGCTGCTCAAACGCAGCCTCAGCAACAAACCTCCGCTCCGACCACGCCTGGCCAGCAACAAGAAAGCACTGCCCAAGGGATCCAGAAAGCCCCGTCCAAGATTGCTGTCCAGGTGAAGACCGTCAGCCTTCTGGCCACGGTTCGAGATAAGCATGGCAAGATCATTTCTGATCTAAAGAAAGACGATTTCGTCCTGGAAGAAGACGGCCGCCCCCAAACCATTAATTATTTTGCCCGGGAAACCGACGCGACCTTGCGTTTGGGGCTACTGGTCGACACCAGCCTCAGCCAGAGAAAAGTTCTCGATCAGGAACGTACCGCCAGCTATAGCTTCCTGGATCATCTGCTGCGCGAAGACAAGGATCTGGCTTTCCTGATTCATTTTGACAAAGAAGTCGAGTTGCTCCAGGATTTCACTCCCTCCCGCCCGAAATTGCAGGCCGCCCTGCAGACGCTGCAAACTCCGCAGTTAGACAATAATCGTGGTGGTAACAGTGGTGGGGGAAGCAGCAGTGGCGGCACCGACAGCGGCAGCGGTAGCAGTGGTGGCTACGGTGGACACGGTTCTCACCCGAGAGGCGGTGGTGGCACGCATCTCTATGACGCCATTTACCTCGCCTCGGATGAATTGATGAGCAAACAGCAAGGCCGCAAAGCGCTGATCATTCTTTCCGACGGCGTCGACCGCGGCAGCAAGGAAACTTTGCCGGAAGCCATCGAATCGGCCCAGCGCGCCGACACCGTCATCTACTCGATCCTCTTCAAGGATGATGAGGGCAACGGTCCGTACGGCGGCGGAATGATGGGGCCACGAGGTCCCTATGGCGGCGGTGGTCACCACGGAGGCGGGCGATATCCGCAACAGGAGCGTCCAGATGGTAAGAAAATCCTTGAGCAAATCTCAAAGACAACCGGAGGCCGGATCTTCCAGGTATCCAAGAAAGAGACGGTCGACAAAATTTACGCGGAAATTGAGGAAGAACTTCGCAACCAGTACAGCCTCGCTTATACCCCGGATAAGGACACCGGCGCCGGCTACCACAAGATACAGCTCACCACCAAAGACCAGGATCTGACCGTCCAAACCAGGGATGGCTACTACTCCAACCAATGAAGTGGTAACGCAGCCTAATCGTTTAACTACAGGTCAAGTCAACCTGTAATCGTTTCCTGCCGCATAAAATAACCCCGTGCGGTGGCTTAAACTGTAACTATTGACAGTTCCTTGCTGTCATGATGGTTTTGTATACTCCCTCCCGTTGTGACACTGCAGACGCGCCTCTGCGTAGTCCCGACCGGGATTTCCGAAACCAGCCTCTTTTTCTGGGCCCACTTTCGCGCAATCCTGTGTAGAAAGCTTTGTCTTCTGTTGACTCAGCGATTTTGATTTTCAACGGTTGGCAAGGCCGCTGGGATCTCTTGGGCGGAGATATCCCGGACTACGCAGGATTGCTCGGTAGTGGGCTTTTTTCTGCCTTTAGTGGTCAGCCTCATCCGATTCCTGCGTCACGATGTGCACATCCACCGGGGGCGATTCTCTCAAAAACCGATGCACCACAGATAAATACAGATACTTGCGCCAGTCCCGCAATGGCGCCCGCCCGAAGATCACCTGGGTCACGTGTTTCGTTCGCACAAACTCCGCGATCGTATCCGCCACGCTTTGTCCCTTCAGTTTCACCACCTGCGCGCCCAGGTTTTCCGCAAACCGCAGGTTGGCCTCGAGCACTCTTGGATTCTCCTGCCTCGGCGCAAATTCACGCTGCACGTGTAGCACGTATAGCTCCGCGTCCATCCTTCTTGCCATTCGTGCCGATCGCGCGATCAGGTATTGCCCCGCGGGGCTCCCCGAAATACACACCGCGATTCTTTCTCTCACGCCCCAGTTCTGCCGGATGTCTTTCGCATCCATGTACGATTCCAGGCTGCGATCCACCTGCTCCGCCACCTGTCGCAAGGCCAGTTCGCGCAACGCAATCAAATTTCCGCGCCGGAAAAAATTCTTCAACGATTGCTCCACTTTTTCCTGGCTGTACACGTCCCCGCGCTTCATCCGGTTTTGCAGCGCTTCCGGCGTCAGGTCCACCATCAGCGTTTCGGAGGCTGACAGCGGCACCCAGTCCGGCACCGTCTCACGTACAGTGACCCCGGTAATCGCGCGCACCGTCGGCGCCAGGCTTTCGATGTGCTGGATATTCAGTGTGGAGATAACATCGATATTCGCAGCCAGCAACTCCTGCACGTCTTCATACCGTTTCCGGTGCTTGCTGCCCGGGATATTCGTATGCGCCAGTTCGTCTACCAGCACCACGGTCGGCTTGCGCTCGAGGATCGCATCCACGTCCATCTCCTCGAACAGCGTGCCTTTGTAATCCAGTTGCTTGCGCTTGACCGCTTCCAGTTGGCTCGCCAGTTCCATCACTCCCTTGCGGCCATGGGTTTCCACGATCCCAATCACCACGTCTTCGCCGCGGCTTTTCCGCCGTATCGCCTCGCTCAGCATGCTGTACGTTTTTCCCACACCCGGAGCGTAGCCCAGAAACAGCTTGAAGATTCCACGCGATTTCGCCGTGGGCGATACCACCTCGAGCCATTCCTCAGGCTTCTTTGGCAAGTGCTGTTTCTCTCCCCAGTCGGGATTCGTGCTGAGTTACAATAGCTATATGTCGCGCTTGGTCGCCGGGCGCGGGATCGGCTTCGTCGTTGCCGCTCTCCTGCTCGCCTCTATCACTTTCGGCTACAGCAAGCTCCTTCACGTCAATCAGACAACGGTGGCGTTGTCATTTCTTCTGGCGATTTTAGCAGTTTCCGCCGTCTGGGGCATGGTTGTCTCGGTCTTCATGTCCGTCTCCGCCATGCTTCTGTTCAATTATTTCTTCCTTCCTCCCATTGGCACGTTCACCATCGCCGATCCCCAGAACTGGGTGGCGCTCTTTGCCTTTCTCTGCACTTCCATCATGGGCAGCCAGCTTTCCGCTCGTATCCGCAAATCGGCTGATGCTGCTCACGGCCGCCGCCGCGAGGTGGAACGTCTTTACGCCTTCAGCCAGAAATTGCTGGGCGAAGGCAACGTTATCCAGCTCATGAATGCCATTCCCAATTTCATCGTGGATTGTTTTGAAGCCGGCGCCGCCGAGCTGTTTCTTCCCCAAAAAGAGAAATATTATCGTTCCGGTTATGGCGCGGCACAGGTCGACGAAGAGCAGATGAAGTCCGCCTTCCTTCGGGACGAGATCATCTCCGACAACGTCCGGGCTCTGTACTTCCTTCCCGTTCGCCTGGGCGTCAAGCCCATCGGCAGCCTGGGCATTTCCGGTGCCAGGCTCTCCCGCCAGACGCTCGATGCCATCAGCTCTCTCGTTGCCATTGCCATTGAGCGCGCGCGCGCCATTGAGCAGATCGGCGAAACCGAGGCCGAGCGCCAGGGTGAACGCCTCAAGTCCGCGCTCCTGGACTCCATCGCTCACGATTTCCGCACGCCTCTCACTGCCATCAAGGCTGCCGCCACCGATCTTCTCGCTTCCAGTTCTCCCGCTAATCCCCAGCAGCACGAACTTCTTACCATCATCAATGAAGAGTGCGATCGCTTGAATCGGCTGGTGGAGGAAGCCGCGGAAATGGCACGGCTCGAAGCCGGAGAAATTCAGTTGCACATGGAGCCGGTTCCTGTAGGGGCGATCATCGATAACGCGCTGCAACACCTCAAGAAGTCACTCGGTGACCGTCCGATTATCTTGAATGTCCCCGAAAACCTTCCCCCTGTCCGCGCCGATCTCCAGCGTACTCAAGATATCCTTGTGCAGCTGATCGATAACGCCCATCTTTATTCTCCGAAGGATCGGCCCATCGCTATTTCCGCCGAACTGACCGGCGACGCCATCACCTTCAGCGTTGCCGATCATGGTCCGGGCATCGACTCTTTTGAACAGGGCCTCATCTTCGACAAGTTTTATCGCGGCCGCGATCAGCGATATCAGGTGCGTGGTACCGGCATGGGATTGCCCATTGCCAAGGCCATCGTGACCGCCCATGGCGGATCCATTGCGGTCACCAGCCAGTTGGGCCGCGGCTCCGTGTTTTCGTTTACCCTTCCTGTGGCCCAGGTTGGGAGTGAAGTGCGATGAATTCCGCGAATATCCTCGTTGTGGACGACGAACCGCAAATTCGCCGCGTTTTGCGCTCCACGCTTTCGTTCCGTGGCTATACGATTAGCGAAGTTTCCTCTGGCGAGGAAGCCGTTGAATTGGCTTCCAAACTCAAGCCCGATCTCATTCTTCTCGACGTGAATCTTCCCGGCATGAGCGGCATTGAAACCTGCCGCGAAATTCGCCGCTCGACCGATGCTCCGATCATTATGCTGACCGTTCGCAGCGCCGAACGAGACAAGGTCATTGCTCTCGATGCCGGCGCCGACGACTACGTCACCAAGCCCTTCGGCATTGAGGAACTCCTCGCGCGCATTCGTGCTTCGCTCCGCCGTCATCCCTCTGCGGATGCCCTCCAGCCATTCGTCTCCAAAGAATTGTCCGTAGATTTTGAGTCTCGCCGCGTCACTGTGGGCGGGGAAAAAGTCCACTTAGCCCCGAAAGAGTTCGAAGTCTTGCGCCATCTGATCGCCAATCTAGGAAAACCGGTAACTCATCGCCGCCTGCTTCAAATTGTGTGGGGACCCGAATACGGCGAGGAAACAGAGAATCTTCGCGTGGTCATCAATCAACTGCGCAAAAAAATTGAAAAGGATCCGTCCCAGCCCAAATTCATCCTGACCGAACCCTGGGTCGGCTACCGTTTCCAACCGCCCAAAGAGCCAACCCACAAAGCCGCTTCCCGCTCATCCCGCTAAGAAGCTTGCGTCGCTGAAACCTTGAACAGTCTGCGCCAGTAAGACTGGCACCCATGCATTTGTCGTGCTGAGGAGCTTCTCGTTTGCGCGACGAAGCATCGCAAGTAGCAATAGGACCATAACTGTCCCCCAGAAAAGCAAACGTCCATCCGTCATTCCGAACAGAGTCCGCGAAGTGAGGACCGCCACCGCTTTCGGCGCTTTTTGCGGAAAGAATCCCTCTTTGATCCGTCACCGAGAACCTCCCGTCCCTCAACTTTGTATCAATGTTCTATTATGAGCACCGCGCGAGGAGGACCGATGAGCCTATACATGGTGATCGAGAACTTCAAAGGTGGCGATGCGCTTCCGGTCTATCGCCGTTTTCGAGATCGCGGACGCCTCGCTCCCGAGGGCCTTTCCTACGTTTCAAGCTGGGTAAACGAAACCCTCGATCGTTGTTATCAACTAATGGAAACAGATGACCGCGCCCTCCTGGATCAATGGATCGCGCAATGGCGTGACATCATCGATTTCCAGGTGTATCCCGTGATCACCTCAAAAGAAGCCTCCAAAAGGCTCGCGCCGCGGCTATAAGTGTTCCTCCTTAGGACTCCCGCGAGATACGATAGAGGAGCCCGGAAACAATGAGCACCACAACGATCGAGCTTGACGGAAAAACCTACAGACAGTTGTTAGGGGAGGAGAGAAAAAAGTCGCCGAACTACTGACCCTGCTGATTGGCGACTATGAATAGCGCCGCTTCCCGATTCGGAAGTTGTTTCACGTCAACGTCGAACTATTCATTTAGACAAAACAGGGCATCCCCACAACCCGCAAAATTGCATGGGCGGAAACTAGCTCTGCTTACGGCTTTACCGGAGCGCTTGCGTCCATATCCAGATTCAATTCCAGCACATTTACCCGCGCCTCACCCAAGATGCCAAACTGCCGCGGTAGCGTATGTTTCGCGACGATTTGCTTTACTTGCTCCACGCTAATCCCTCGCGCCCTCGCCACACGCGCCAACTGGAATTCCGCGCTTGCCGGAGAAATATCTGGATCAAGCCCCGATCCCGAACTGGTAACCAGGTCCGCAGGAACCGGCGTCCCCGGATTTTCTTGCTGCCATTTCGCAACGTCCTGCTGGACTCGTGTAACCAGCGCCTGATTGGTAGGCCCGAGGTTGGACCCACTCGATGAGGTCGGATCGTAGCCGTTCCCAGCGTTCGATGGCCTCGAATGAAAATACTTGTCGCTGGAAAATCCTTGCCCGATCAGCCGCGAGCCCATAATCTGACCGTTCCTCTCAATCAGGCTTCCATTCGCCTGCTTCGGAAATATCCACTGGCTCAGCCCGGTGACCAGTAGCGGATAGCCCAGCCCAAACACAATCGTCGTCACCACCGTAAACCGAATCGCGATCAGTAAATTTCGTTTCATCTCTGCCTCTACGCCAAGTGCATCCATGCCACCAGCACGTCGATCAACTTTATCCCCACAAACGGCGCAATCACACCGCCCAGCCCGTAAATAAACATATTCCGTCGCAACAGTGCCGCTGCCCCAAGGGGCCGGTATTTCACTCCTCGCAGCGCCAGCGGAATCAGCGCAATGATAATCAGCGCATTGAAAATTACCGCGGACAAAATCGCCGATTCTGGCGTCCGCAATTTCATCACATTCAAAACTCCCAGTAGTGGAAACGTGCCCGCAAACATCGCCGGAATAATCGCGAAATATTTCGCCACATCGTTGGCCACCGAAAACGTCGTCAGCGACCCGCGCGTGATCAGCAACTGTTTCCCAATCTCCACAATTTCAATCAACTTCGTGGGATTGGAATCCAGGTCGACCATGTTTCCCGCTTCTTTTGCGGCCTGTGTCCCGGTATTCATGGCCACGCCCACATCAGCCTGCGCCAGCGCTGGAGCATCGTTGGTCCCATCGCCGGTCATCGCCACCAGTTTGCCCTTTGCCTGTTCGTTGCGGATCAACGCCATCTTGTCTTCCGGTTTCGCTTCTGCCAGAAAATCGTCCACGCCCGCCTGCCGCGCAATTGCAGCTGCGGTCAGCGGATTGTCTCCCGTAATCATCATGGTGCGAATGCCCATCGCGCGCAGATGATCAAAGCGTTCCCGGATTCCGCCCTTCACGATGTCCGTCAACTCAATCGTTCCGTACACGCGATGATTCAACGCCACCAGCAACGGTGTCCCGCCCGAATTCGCAATCCGCTCGACGCTATGCTTGATTTCCGGCGGCACCACCTGCCCCTTCTCGCTCACGTAGCGTGAAATCGCTTCCGGCGCGCCTTTGCGAATTTCCGTCCCGTCCATATCCACGCCAGACATGCGGGTCTGCGCGGTGAAGGGAATGAACAGCGGATTATGCGGTGCCAGTTCACGCCCACGCAGTCCGTACTTTTCCTTCGCCAGCACTACGATGGAGCGCCCTTCCGGCGTTTCATCCGCGAACGAAGCCAACTGGGCTGCGCTTGCTAACTCACTGTCCGTCACGCCCGGCGCCGGGTGAAACGCGGTTGCCTCCCGGTTACCCAACGTGATCGTTCCAGTCTTGTCCAGCAGCAGCACGTCCACATCACCGGCCGCTTCCACGGCTCGGCCGGACATGGCAATCACGTTTCGTTGAATCAGCCGGTCCATTCCCGCAATGCCAATCGCGGAAAGTAATCCGCCAATCGTCGTGGGAATCAGGCACACCAGCAAAGACACCAGTGCAAATATGCTCTGCGGTGCTTTCGAATAAATGGCAAACGGTTGCAGCGTGACCACGGCCAGCAGGAAAATAATCGTCAATCCCGCCAACAAAATATTCAGCGCGATTTCATTTGGCGTTTTCTGCCGAGACGCGCCTTCCACCAAACCGATCATGCGATCCAGAAACGTCTCGCCCGGATTCGAAGTGATGCGCACCTTGATTTCATCCGAAAGCACGCGTGTTCCACCCGTCACTGCGGAGCGATCTCCTCCCGATTCCCGGATCACCGGCGCGGATTCACCTGTAATCGCCGATTCATCCACGGACGCCACTCCTTCAATCACTTCGCCGTCCCCAGGGATGAATTCTCCTGCAGTGACCAACACCACATCGCCGGCTCGCAGCTTCGAACTCGCCACCACCTCAATCTTTCCATCTTCCCGCAGCCGATGCGCGTCTGTCTCCGCACGAGCCTTCCGCAAAGTTTCCGCCTGCGCTTTTCCGCGACCCTCCGCCATTGCCTCAGCAAAATTCGCGAACAGTACTGTGAACCAAAGCCACAGCGTGATCTGCAACCCAAACCAGTATCCGCCCGTGTGCCTCACGACATTCGATACCAGCACCACTAGCGTAATCACCGCTCCCACTTCCACTACGAACATCACCGGATTTTTCCACATCACGCGCGGATCCAGCTTCCAGAAAGAGTCCACAATTGCCGTCTTCAGGATCTTCCGGTCTGTCATCGCTGCGTTTTTTGCCTGTGCCGTTGTCATCTTGTCCTCAAAACGTCTTTCCCGCATTCATAAGCAGGTGCTCCAGAATCGGCCCCAGGCTCAGAGCAGGGAAGAACGTCAACGCCCCCACAATCAAAATCACGCAGACGAGCAGCACTGTGAATAGCGGTCCCGTCACCGGAAATGTTCCCAACGATTCCGGCACGTGTTTCTTCGCCGCAAGATTTCCCGCGATGGCGAGAATCGGGATGATCATGAAAAACCGCCCGAGCAGCATCGCCACCGCCAGGCTGGAGTTGTACCAGAGCGTATTCGTGCTCAGGCCCCCGAACGCCGAGCCGTTGTTACCCACCGCTGAGGTATATGCGTACAAAATCTGCGACAACCCATGCGGTCCCGGGTTCGTAATGCTCGAAACTCCGAAGTTCGACACCACCGCAATCGCCGAAAAAATCAGAACCGTCATCGACGTAATCAAAATCGCCAGCACCGCCATCTTTACGTCAAACGCCTCAATTTTTTTCCCCAAATACTCCGGCGTTCGTCCCACCATCAATCCCGCGATAAACACTGCCATAATGACGAACACCACCACTCCGTACATTCCCGCGCCCACTCCGCCAAACACCACTTCTCCCAGCATGATGTTGATCAGCGGCACCATGCCTCCCAGTGGCGTCAAGGAATCGTGTTGGTTATTCACAGCGCCACAGCTCGCGTCCGTCGTCACCGTCGTAAACAGCGCCGAATTCGCGATCCCGAAGCGCACCTCTTTTCCTTCCATATTTCCGCCGGGCTGCGCGTCCGTCACGGCCGTTTCCACGCCCTTCAGTAGAGGATTCCCGCGTGACTCCGAGGCATACACCACTGCCACGCCCACCAGAAACATCGCCGCCATCGCGCTCCATACCGCCCAACCATGCCGCCGCGAACCAGTCATTCGCCCCAGCGTGTACGTCAATCCAGATGGAATCGCAAAAATCAGCAGCATCTGCACAAAATTCGTCAAAGGCGTCGGATTCTCAAACGGATGCGCGCTATTTGCCCCGAAAAATCCGCCCCCGTTTGTGCCGAAAATCTTGATCACTTCTTGCGACGCGACCGGCCCCTGCGCGATCACCTGCGTCGCCACCACATCCTTTTTCACCGAGCCATCGGAACTCTTCGTTTCCACCACTTGCGGTTCCACCACCGTCGCCGTCGTGTAGGGCCGCAAGTTCTGGATCATCCCCTGGGACACAAAAAATAGCGCCACGACCAGGCTAACCGGCAGCAACACCCACAGGAACGCCCTGGTCGTATCCACCCAGAAATTTCCTATCGTTTTCGATTCCCGCCGAGACACTCCCCGGATCAGCGCAATAGCCAGTGCGATTCCCACCGCCGCCGAGGCAAAATTGTGATACGCCAGTCCCGCCATCTGCGTCAGGTAGCTCATCGTGGATTCGCCGGAATACGATTGCCAGTTCGTGTTGGTCGTGAACGACACTGCCGTATTCCATGCCAGGTCCGGCGCCACGTTCGCGAGCTTCTGCGGATTCCACGGCAGCCACACCTGCATCCGTTCGATCACATAAAGCAGCACCAGCGACACGCCGCTGAAAAGCAGCATCGCTACGCCATACTCCTTCCAGCCCATTTCCTTCTGTTCATCGACGCCCGTGACGCGATAAATCAATCGCTCAATCGGCCGCAGCGCAAAATCCAGAAATGTACCCTTCTTCTCAAACACCCGGTACAAAAATACTCCCACCGGCTTGGTCACCAGCAACACGGCTAGGAAATACAGAAAAATCTGGAACCACCCGTTTTCGGTCATGATTAGAACTTCTCCGGCTTCAACAACGCATAAAACAGGTACCCGCACAACAGAATGGATATCAGGATAAGCAGGATATTTCCGAGCATGGTGGCAACCTTTACTTCAGACGTTCGCAGCCTTTCAAGTACAAAATACCCAGCGCAAAAAACACAACCGCACACAAAACAAAAATCACATCGCTCATCTGATGCTCCCCGACCATCCCTAAGCATACTCCTCCACTCTAAGGAAACGGTGAGTGCCACATTAAGGAACCATAAGTACCGCGGACGTACCAGGCAATTGTCTTTTCTGAATGCGTTTAATTCCATCTTTTCATCTGCTTGTCCGCTCATTCATCTTGTGCCACACTCCTTTTCCGATGGCCTCGCCCCCGATCGCTCTTTCTTCCGCCAGTGCGCATCGTGAATGGGCCATCCTGCACCTGAGTTTCATTCTCATTGGTGTCATCACCACTCTCCTGGGCCCGATCCTGCCCTACTTTTCCCATGCCTGGTCCCTTACCGATGCTCAGGCCGGCGTTTTCTTCACCTCCCAATACTTTTTCAGCACGCTCGGTGTGATTCTCACCAGTGTCTTTCTCCCACGCTTCGGTTTTGCCAGGGTCTCCGCTGCGGGATTTGTCGCGTTCGCGATTGGGTTCGCGTTTCTCGGACTCAGTCCCTGGATCGTTTCGGTCTTCATGGTCGGCATCAATGGATTCGGCTACGGCCTTACCAATCCTTCCATAAACCTGCGCGCCACGCAGTTGCCGTCCAAAAATACCGCCGCAGCCGTCACCTTTCTCAATTTTTCCTGGAGCATTGGTGCGGTCCTTTGCCCGTTTCTGGTGGCGGCGCTCGTCCCTCGAGTGCATGTGCGGGGATTCTCCCTGACGATCGCCGTTTGCGCCGCGCTACTCGTATTGGCCCACCTATCTCTGCGCACTGCCACCGTGACCGTGCATCCCGCGCGCGCCACCTATCCTTTGGCAGCTTGGCTCGCGCATCTTCGTTTGCCTCAGGCCGTTCCCTTGCTTTTTCTTTTTATGCTTTATGTTGGCGTTGAAGTGGCTCTGGGTGGCTGGGTCGCCAGTTTCGAAAAGCGCCTTCCTGGCTTAGGCCCGCGGACTCTTGTTGTCGCTCCGTCGGTGTATTACGGCGCGTTGCTCTTTGGACGCGGCGTCGCACCCTTTGCCCTTCGTCGTGTTTCTCAGGTCGTCATTTCCATCGGTGGACTCTTCGTCGCCACCTTCGGCGCGTCCATCATCGCCGTCTCTCATTCACCCCAGGTCCTCTATCTTGGCTCCGCGATTGCCGGTTTCGGCCTGGCTCCGCAATATCCGATCTTCGTCACCTGGCTGGCCGCCATCTTCCGGCAGGACTCTACCTGGATCGGCGCCCTCTTCTTTGGCATGTCGGGAGTCGGTGGCGGCATCATCCCGTGGCTAGTCGGCGTCGTCTCCACAACCACGCATTCTCTTCGCGCAGGGCTATTCATTCCCTTAGTCGTAAGTTTCTGTATGATTTTTCTAGTTCTGCGCGCTCGCCCCAACCCCCACCCGACTGCAGCCGGTACGTAATTCGAACCATTTGCCCAACTGTCTCACCGCCGTTACAATTTCCCGCATGATGCCTGAAGCCCGCGTCGCCCTGCCTCCCGCTTCTTCTGACGCCTCTCGCATCGCGCTCAATCTCTACGGCCTGGAAGCTACCGCCCGCTCTCTTCCGGGCGAATATGACGACAATTTCCATCTAGTCGCTTCGGATTCCCGCGCGTTTGTCCTCAAACTCATGCATCCTTCCCGCGAAGAATCCTTCGTTGATATGCAGTGCCGTGCGCTTACTCATCTCGCCGGGCGTGCTCCTCATCTCGCTCTTCCACGCGTAATCCCCACCACCGAAGGGCAACTTTTTTCTCGTGTCAAAACGAAAGAGGGCCGCCGCCTCGTCTGGCTCCTTACATTTCTTCCCGGCCTAACTTTAGCCCAAACAAAACCGCATTCCTCCGAACTGCTCGCTTCTCTTGGATCCCTCCTCGCGGAAATCGACGCCGCACTCCTGGATTTTTCTCATCCTGCCGCAACCCGCGAGTTGAAATGGGACGTTTCCCGCTCGCTCTGGGCGCGTGACTATCTTTCCTACGTCCATGAACCCCGGCGTCGCGCTCTCGCCGGACAATTCCTAACTCTCTTCGAAACCGAAGCGCTCCCGTGTTTCCCGCACCTTCGCCGCAGCGTAATTTACGGCGATGCCAACGATCATAATGCCCTCGTCTCTTCGCCATGGCCGCTGCCCAGGCGCGTTCTCAGTCTCATCGATTTCGGCGATATGCATGTCGGCTTCACCGTTGCCGAACCGGCCATTGCCGCCGCCTACGCCATCCTCGGCCACGAACGCCCTCTTCCGGCGGCATCCGCGTTGCTCTCCGCGTACCACAAAATATTTCCCCTGCGCGAAGAAGAAATTGCCGCTTTCTTTCCCATGCTTTGTGCGCGCCTCGCCGTCAGCGTCATCAACTCCGCCCATCGCCAGTCGCTTGTCCCAGACGATCCCTACGTCACCATTAGCGAAGTCCCAGCCTGGCGCGCCCTCGAATGTCTTGCCAAAGTTCATCCCCGCCTTGCTCACTACACCTTCCGCGCCGCCTGCGGCCTCTCGGCCGTCCCTCATGCGGAAAAAATCTGTCACTGGCTCACCGTGAATTCTCCTGCGCCTGTAATCCCCTCAAATCTTAGGGAAGGGAATTGCGCGGCCCTCGATCTCAGCGTCGGCAGCACGTTCCTTGGCGCCGATCCGTCCCGATTCGCCGAACCTGTCGCAACCGCGGGAATTCAATCGATCCTGCGTGCTGCTAACGTTGCCGTTGCCATCGGCTGCTACAACGAGCCGCGCCCCTTCTACTCGTCCCAACTTTTCTCCTCGGGTGAAAATCCCACGAACGAGCGGCGCACCATCCACCTCGGCCTGGATCTCTTTGCCGCACCCGGCACTCCCATCGCGGCGCCCTTCCGCGCCACAGTTCACGCCTTTGCGGACAATCGCTCCGCACTCGATTACGGCCCAGTCATCATCCTCAAACATGAAACGACAGACGGTCTCGCATTCTTCACGCTGTTCGGCCATCTTTCGCGGAAATCACTAGAGTCCTTACACGTAGGCGGGCCCGTCGCGCCCGGCCAGAGTTTCGCCAGCATTGGCGACGCCTCAGAAAACGGTGGCTGGCCCCCGCACCTCCATTTTCAGATCATTCTTGACCTTCTCGACCTCTCCACCGATTTTCCTGGTGTCGCTTTTCCTTCTCAACGCGACGTCTTCACTACTCTGTCTCCCGATCCCAATCTGATTCTGGGAATCCCTGGGCAATGCTTCCCGCCAGCCCCACCCACTCCGGACGCAACACTCGCGACGCGAAGAAATCTCCTCGGCGCCAATCTCAGCCTCTCTTATGATCGCCCCCTCAAAATTGTTCGCGGCTGGCGCCAATATCTCTACGACGAAGACGGCCGCGCGTATCTCGACGTTTACAACAACGTCCCTCTCGTCGGCCATTCTCATGCGCGCGTGGTTGCCGCTGCCCAGCAGCAACTCGCACTGCTCAACACCAACACCCGCTACCTTCACAACAACATCCTCTGCTACGCCGAACGTCTCACCGCGCTTCTGCCCTCGCCACTGAAGGTCTGCTACTTCCTCAACTCCGGCAGCGAAGCCAACGAACTCGCCCTTCGCCTCGCCCGTACCCACACCAATCGTGAAGACATTATCGTCCTCGAACACGCCTATCACGGCCACACTTCTACGCTCATCGACATCAGCCCGTACAAGTTCAACGGCCCCGGTGGCCACGGGCAAAAACCTTGGGTACACGTCGCACCCATCGCCGACGATTATCGCGGGCTCTATCGCCGCGGTGAGTCCTGCCTTGGCGAGAAATACGCCTCACACGTCGAACAAACTTTGTGCACGATGAAAAGGACCGGTAGGGGAATCGCTGCCTACATCGCCGAAACGCTCCCGAGCGTCGCTGGCCAAATCGTCTTCCCACCAAATTATCTAGCTGAAGTGTACAAACATGTACGCGCTTCCGGCGCGGTGTGCATCGCCGATGAAGTACAGGTCGGTTTCGGCCGTCTAGGCGCGCACTTCTGGGGTTTCGAAACCCAAGGCGTAGTTCCCGATATCGTCGTCGTGGGAAAGCCTATCGGCAACGCCTTCCCGCTTGCTGCCGTTATCACCACTCGCGAAATCGCAGCCTCCTTCGACAATGGCATGGAGTTTTTCAGCACGTTCGGGGGCAATCCTGTCGCCTGCGCCGCAGGGCTTGCTGTCCTGGATGTTCTCCGCGACGAAAATCTTCAGCACAATGCAGTCGAGGTGGGCATGCGCTGGCTAGGGCAACTCCACGGACTTCAAAACACGCATGCGCTTATAGGCGATGTCCGTGGTTCCGGGCTCTTCCTTGGCATCGATCTGGTCAACGACCGCTCCACCCGTGCCCCCGCCACAGAACAAGCCGCCTATGTCGTCAATCGCCTCCGCGAACGCGGCATCCTCGCTGGCACCGACGGCCCTGACCACAACGTCATAAAACTGCGTCCACCATTGATTTTCTCGGACTCCGATGCAGATCTGTTCACGGCCACGCTGAACGAAATCCTCCACGAGGATTCGGCGCAGTCACGCCCGAGCTAACCACTTCCAAGCTCGGGGAGTCACGCACAAGCGAAAGAATTTTTTGTAGAGGTTTGTTCAAGCGGTAGCGGCAAATCTCTTGGCGGCGGCTACCTCCGCCGAAATTTCCGTGCCCTCGTTCAATGCGGATCGCACCGATAGCACACCACCGCAGAAGCGCAGACGCTCCCGCATGCTCATCAAGCCCAGCCCCACTGACTGAAGCGAAGGATCGAAGCCCACGCCGAAATCTTTCACGATGAGACGCACCTTTTCCGAATCCTGCATCACGCGCACGATAACCTTCTTTGTCCCGCCATGCTTCAGTACATTCGCCAGCGCTTCTTGCGCTACACGGAACAGGCATAGTGCCACGTCTGGCGGCAACTTCGAATCAAAATTCTCGGCGAGCAGTTCGATTTGCAGGTGTTGGTTATGTGAATACTTCCAGCAAAGATCCTTCAGCGCCACCTTAAGGCCGCAGCACTGCAAGCTCGAAGAGTGCAGTTCGTGGGAAAGTTCGTGGATGTCTGTGGCGATGCTATCGAGTTCTTTGCGCAACTTCGAAAACAAAGATGCTTCCCGTTCTTGCGATGGCCCCGCAGGACTACAGGCTAAATCCAACTCGCAGGCAAGCAGCGCCACGCGCTGCCCGATATCGTCATGCAGCTCTCGACTGATCCGTCTTCGTTCGTCTTCCTGGGCTTCGATCAACTGGCCTGCCAGCCTCTGCAACTCCTGATCCCTCTGAAACAGCGAAGCCTCCGCGGTCTTTTGCGCCGTCACGTCAATCACCATGCCGATCACAAGCGGTGGCCGGCCGTGATTCAGGTTGAGAAGAGACACATTCACCAGTCCCCACATCTGCGATCCGTCCTTGCGGAAGAAGCGCTTCTCCATGCCATAACTCGAGCGCAGTCCCTGCCGCAGGTCCTCAAACAAAGGTTTCTCGACCTCTTCGTCCTCTGGATGACTGATGCGCGCACACGTGGCGCTCTGCAACTCTTGTTGCGAATAACCAATCATGGAACAAAATGCGGGATTAACGTCGATAATGCTGCCTTCCATGGTTTCCAGCGCGATACCGATGGACGCTTGGGCAAACAGATATCGGAAGCGCCCCTCGCTTTCCTGGCGCGCGGCTTGCTCATATTTGCGTTCCAGCGTGGCACCGATGATGTTGGCCGCGATTGCCAATTGGCTGGTGGATTCTTCCGCCCAGACTTTCTGCCTGGAATAAGAAGACAAGCCCAAGGCACCCTTTCGTCGGGGGCTGTAGCTCGACGGGATAAGCAACAGTGACCTCACTCCCAGGCCTTCCAGAAATTGCCGGTCTGCCTTTGCCTGCTGTGGGAGGTCTTTCGGAGATCGCAGAACGACCACTTCATGACGGCTCAATTTTTCCGCCAAGAAAGGCATCTTCCCCGGAAGAATTATCTTGGGCGACTGTGGAGTCGGGCGTTCGCTGGCGGTATACTTGTGCAGCAAAGCCCCGGAATCTTCCTCCACCTCATACCAGCAAATGCGGTCCGCATCGAGGAGTTCGATGATGCCGTTCAGGCCGGCAATGATCGTGCTGTCTACCTGTTCCAGCGGACCCGCCGCCAGACGCTCCCCAAACTCGGAGATACGTTTCCCCAAGGCATGTTGCCGGGCTTGCAGGTCGCGCCCCTGTTCGTGCCACCGGTGTTGCAGATAGATGAAAAGAAGCAGCGCGCCGATGATAACGATTGGCATGAGCAGCTCTGCTCGCGCCACAAAGTTCGGGCCGAACCATGCCGCGATTGCGCCCGTATACAGTATGCGGAAATCAGGGGACATGCGTTGAGCTCCAATATGAGAGGTGATTTCCAAGCCAACCACCCGTCGGCCAGTACGCTACCCTGGGACCCGTCGGCAGTCAAGCAACGAATCGGGAAGTGTGGGGAGAGCCAAACCTAGGCAATCTGGCGACTTACGCCAGGGATGGTAAGCCTGACGAGAAGGGGACTGGCAGTGAAGGACAATATTTTCTGCCCCACCAGACCGTCATTCCGACCGGAGTCTTCGCAGTGAGAAATCCCTCTCGTCTTTCGCTCTTGATGGCCGTTGCGAGATTAGAGAGTGCTTGGATTCAGCAGGTAATCCCAAAGCCGTTCACCTTCGGCATCTTCGCGGCACTGGGCGTTCTTGAGCAGCGCGAGGCAGGAACAAGCAGCAAGCCCGGCAAGACAGACGGCAGAGACTAAGGTAAACATCATGACGAACAAATGGATATGAAACATCGACAATATCCTTTTAGCCCCGCTGCGAATGTCCCCGGTGCGCATGGTCAGACCGGTCTGTAAACATAAGACGATCCGTTGAATCGCAATCACTCTATATGGCGCGGTCAACAGGAAATGGTGACGGCCCGCACACAACCTCGGCGAGAGAACACAAAGGTGAGTCGTGAGTGTACCGGTACCCCTGCACGAAGAATCACCGGTTTTCGTAGAATTTCCGGTTCACAATCGCCGTGACTAATACTTCGCGCCGTTTCGCCGATAGCTATAACGAAGCTGGAGGCGTGGGTCTGACGATAAGCCGCGGCGTCGAGTCTCGCGGCTAGGCGCAGGACAAAAATATGGCAACGGGGGCAATGCGCAGCGCCGAAGATAACACCTACGCAGACGGCAGGAGCGCGGATGTCCAGGTGGCCGAGCGAGAAACGCCCGGCATAATGATGGAAGAGAGGCGCAGGCATCCACGGCACAGATATCGAGCGGTTCTACGTTGGAAAGAGCGATGGCACGGGGTTTATTGCGATGACAAATGAAATCAGTGTTGCCGGTACCCGCGGCCACGACGACAGAACTAAAGATGGGGGGAAGAAGTGAGCTTGTCCCCTATGGCCGGTAAGAGCGTGGAAGCCATTGCGCGTCGCAAGCAAGGCGCGATGCACGGTTTTTGAAATTTGTAGGAGTTACGCCTCAGATCCAGGCTCAACTAGCTAGTGAAGCTGTACGAGGGATTGCCGTTGTTCCAGAGCTTGATCGACTTGTAAGAGAAATTCGAAGAACATCAAGAAAAATCCAGGGTGCCGAAGCATTTCGCTCCGGCACCCTGTAACAGATTACCGGTGGGAACCGCCGCCATGGAAGCCGACGCTGGCGCCACCGTGGAAACCCGCCGCGGGATGTCCGCCGCCAACGAATCCGCGGGCAACAGGCGCGTGATATCCGTAACCCGGCCGATACGCATTTCCAGGCCTGTAGCCGTAGCCATAACCCGGACGGCCATAGAAACCGCGCGGCCCATAGTATCCGTGATACCGGGGACCAGCACCGATAAATACGCCGCCAACAAACCAGTTAGGCCCGTAATACCCGTAGGGAGCGCAAGCGTATGGATAATAGCTGTAGTATCCGTACGCACAAGCCGGCGCAGGCCCAACGCCCGCCACAACCGGTCCTACGCGAACACCAACCGCTACCTGAGCGTGGGCGCTTCCTGCCACTCCCAGAACCAAAATCCCCAATAACGCGACATACTTTAGATAACGCATAACCTGCCTCGCTTCCGCCCCGGAGCTTCTTCAAAAGAATGAGCTTCTTGGCTCATCTCTATCCGGGCTGTTCAATCACCCTACATGCTATCGAACACGCTTCAGGAGGAAGAGTTGCGGAGGGGGCGAAAGTATACCGAAACTGCGGGCGGTGCAGCGATGGGGCGAACTGCGGCGAAACCGTTACGATAGAGCTTTCTTCAATCTTTGCGTTGTCTTCGCGAGCTGTTTCTTCAGCGCTTCTACGTGCTTCGAAATTTCCTCGAGTTCTTCCCGGGTTACCTTGCTCGCCGCCGACAATTTGCGGGCGTGAATATGAGCCTGTTTGTCGGCTTTGCCGAGCGCTTTGCCGATTTTCTGGGAAACTACAGTGAGTCTGTCTTTCTTGGCCATGAGCTTTCTCCTGAAATGCCTCCACATGCTACCTCAATCCTCCGCCAGAAAGGCACAAGGAATTTTCAGAAAATCGGCTGGTGCTCAGTGGTGCTTAGGACGTTGCGTTTGGATCGAGGGAGCAAGAGCTATTCGGATCTGCCAGGATGCGCGGCCCGCTCTTTTTCCTTTGCTTCTTTTTCTTTATCGGAGGGACGATAGCTTTCGAACCCCTTCGTCAGTTCGTCGTCCGCTTTTTTCCATTCCTTGTCCGGCAGAGTGATTTTATGAATCAGGTACAGTCGCCAGGCGAGATCTTTTGATCTTGGATCGATGAGGTCGATGATCAGGCACCCTTCCTTCGCACTGTTCGCAGAAACCTCGTTGTACAGCCACTCCCAATAGGATCCGATAAACGCTATGACTCAATCGGAAGTGCACCGGAAGGCGTAGTAGGAGTGGGCTCGGCATTGATCCCGGGGCACTTTCGATTGGGGCGTTTGAACCAAGCCGCTGGCGGTTGCGGCGGACGCGGGTCATCTATGGGTGTTGAATCGAGTTTCTGCTTTCGAGTAGGGCCCGATTTCTTGCCAGGAAGGTAGCGAGGTTTGTTTGGCGGGGCGAAGAAGCTTGTGAGAAGCGCGTTTTGGAGTTCGCCGCTGAGGGTATCGTTGCCTGTTTTTCGCATTTTCGCATGAGAAGACACACCTTGAGTGCAAGTGCCGGAGCACACAGACGAGTCGAACTGGAGTGTTGGTTACGAAGTGTCAACGAAGTGGCTCCCTTCAGTTGCTCTGCAACAGATCTGCAGTGCAGTGAGCTTCTCGATCAGGACCATCGCGCCCCCGCAGAGCGGACACAACCAGGAAGCGGGCAGCCTGGTCTCGCGGGCGGTGGATGAGGGGAGATTTTGACTGGGGCTGGTCTCCAGCAACTGTTGGCACAGTGGCAGCCGTGAAGCGCGATGCCGATTCGCAAGGAATCCGAAGAAGCGGATTCGCACGAAGCCACGAGGCAGCACATGTAACATGAATCGACGAAGGAACTCTTCGCCACTGACCGTCATCATCCGTTGCCTACTTCCGCGAGCATAGTCCTTCCATCGGAAAGTCACCTTGCCGTCGGCAACGTTGACGAGCCGGTGATTGGAAATGGCCACTCGGTGTGTGTAGCGAGCCAGATAATGAAGAACATGTTCTGGCCCTCCGAAGGGCCGCTTGGCATAGACCACCCAGTCATGACGAAAGAGCGCTCGCAGGAAGGAGTGGAATGCTTTTTCATCGGCGAGGTGGCGGATGCTTCCAGGGAAGGAGAGTTCTCCGTCACGAAAGGCGCGCTTCAGGCCGGCGATGAACTTGCCGCGAAACACTCGGCTCAGCGCTTTCACTGGGAGGAAAAAAGCATACCGGAGACGAACCCAGTGTCTGCCGTCGAGCGAGAGACCACCGCCTGGGATCACGCAGTGGATATGCGGATGATGCAGAAGATTCTGGCCCCAAGTATGAAGCACACTCAGGAACCCGATCTGGGCGCCGAGATGCTTTGCGTTCGCCGCGACCTCCAGCAGAGTGGCGGCACAGGTGCGGAACAAGAGGTCGTAGATGACCTTCTTGTTCTGGAGAGCCAGCCAAGAGAGTTCATGCGGAATGGTGAAGACCACATGGAAGTAGCCGACGGGAAGTAGTTCTCTACTGCGTTCAGCGAGCCACTTGTCGCGAGCGCTGGTCAGACACCTAGGGCAATGCCGATTACGGCAAGAGTTGTAGGAGATGGCGCGATGACCGCATCGGGAACAGCGATCGAGATGGCCGCCCAGCGCGGACGTGCGGCAGTGCTCGATGGCGTGGAGCACGCGCACGTGCTGCCATGTCAGCCAGGACCGGTTCTTCTCGATGAAGCTGTTCTGGTGTTGGCGGATGACATCGGCCACCTCGAAGGGTGGCCGGTTCACCGCTTCTGTAACTTCCGCGAGAGTTTAATGCTTTCAGGTCTGGAGACGTCGATCGTGTCCAGGGGGTTGGCCACCGCCGTCAGGTGTTTCCGCGAAAGATGCAAATAGATGATGGTGTGTTCAATCTTGCGATGACCGAGCAGCACCTGGATGGTGCGCAGATCAGCGCCGGCTTCGAGCAGGTGCGTGGCGTAACTGTGTCGCAGCGTGTGTGGCGAGATATGCTTCCTGATCCCCGCGCGCTTCGCTGCCTGTCGGCAAGCTTCCCAAGGAACCTTGGTAGTGACGGGAACGTCCGCTCGCCAATTCTTCAATGTGCCGGGAAACAGATAGTTCTTCGGCTTCATCCAGCGCCAATAGACACGGAGCGTCTCCAGAAGTTTTTCGCTCAAGGGAATATCACGGTCATGTCCGCCTTTCCCTTGGCGGATGTGCACCATCATCCGTTGGCTGTCGATATCGGCGACCTGAAGACGGCACAGTTCCGCGCGACGGATACCCGTCGAGTACAGGGTCATGAGCATCGTGCGGTGGAAGAGGTTACTGGCCGAGTCGATGAGCTGCGCTACTTCCTCGGGACTCAAGACCTCCGGGAGCGTGCGACAGCGTTTGGGTCTCGGAATATCTTCGAGCAGATAGCGTCGCTTCAACGTCTTGACATAGAAGAAGCGGAGCGCCGCTACATGCTGCTGCACGGTGCCGGCATCCAACTTCTTCTCCTGAAACAGGTAGGCTTGATACTGGCGCAGGTGTTGCGGACCGAGCCTGTCGGGCGATTGATGGAAATGGCTGGCGAATTCTTGGATGATCCGGATGTAGGTTTTTACGGTACTCTTAGCGTAATTACGTCGCTGGAGTTCCTCCAGCATCATTCTGCGAAGATGGGTCACAAGGACACCTCCTGTGACCCACAATTTATCTCCATGTCAGGCAACTATCGGTCGGTTTACCTCACGCGAAGCGTCCGCCGCGCCAGCGGCTTGGTTCAAACGGCCGATACGCTCCCCACGCACCCATCGTGGTCACGTTGACCTGCGAAGAAGGATTTGCCCAGTACCGAACGATCAGATCGGGATTCTGACTCGACTGCACTTCCCGAAGCCCCTTGGCAGTGAGTTCCCGGGTGACGGCGCGATGGACGCGCTCGCTGATCAAGTCCGGATTGACCGGGAACATCAGTAAATTCTCAACGCCACCGACGAACGCGAAAGTCTTATATTTGGAGAAATCGAGGTGGGGATTGAAATCGACGACAGTCCTGGCCGGCAACGACGACGTTGCAAGTCCGATCACCAAAAAGAGACGAAGCAGAAATGACCTAAGGCTCGAGCGATGTGGGCGTAGACGGTTCATTCGGGAGTCGCTCCCAGGCGGAAATGACCTTCCAATTAGTTTAGGCGAAGGACGAATGTTTGGCGAGTGTGACGAATCATGTTCTCGTACTGGAACCGCCGGATTACTCGTTTTCCGGGTCCACCGGTTCGCTGTGAAAAAGGCGGGCGAGTTCGGCATGCTCCATCACTACCGAAGGATCGCGCTGGATCGCGTCGTAATATTTCTTCTGGAAGCCATCCCCGGATTCCGACGGCGCAAATATTTTGCGTGCCAGGGCAATCGCCACATGCGCGTCCTTGTCCGTCACGCCTTCCTCGCTGGCAAGATTCTCGTCGATGCGCACCACGAATTCAGAAATGTTGTGTAGCCACGAGAATTGCTGATCATCCACGACCAGCCGAAAAAGCTCGCCGGCTGTCACCGTGCCGTGATCCTTTTCGTAGCTCCGTCGCTCCATGTCCAGCAGCGACTTGTGGATTCGCAAAAGGGCTTCCCGAAGCGCCACCAGTTTTTGCCGCGCCGGCGTGTCGCGCGAGTCTCCTTGATTCGAGTACGGGTCTTTGGATTGAGCCACTGTGCGCCCCCTGGCGAAAAAGTTCACTGCGATCATCTGATTTCTATTCTGGCGCGCTCTCCTTCGCATGTACCACCAGATTGTTTTTCACACTGGCCACGCTGCTGACGCTTCCCGCGCGCGTCTCGGCCAGATTCTTGTCGGAAAGGGAATCGATCGATCCTTCCAGCGAAACAGCTCCATTATTGACGATAATGTGTACCGGGGGAACATCTTGGGTTGCGTAACGCGCTAGCGTCGAGTCTTCATAAACCGCTCTGTAGATCGCACGGCGCAAGTCGTCGTCGGACGGCGACGCTGGCAGGATTTCGATCTTATTGACGACCACCCCAACACCCTCCACGCTCTTCACCGCGGCTTCGGCCTGCTCCTTCAGGTTGCGGCGCAGCACCTGGCCGGTAAGAATCACATTATGCCCGTTCATCGTGAAGCGGATGGAGTCGAATACCGAATAAAAGGGAAGTACCAGAATCTGGTGGTGAATCTCCCGAGAAAGCGCGGGCACTTGGTCATCGGTCTTGGTTGGCCTTTTCGTAGGCGTGTTCTGCGCGGCATGAGCAGATAAGACCGGTGTGGAAAGCAGCGCGAAAATAACAGGCCAGGTTAGAAATCGTTTCATGGATAGGGTAATTTCCTCCGGGTGTGCCACAGACCCAGTGCAACCAGCGCCTCCGGGCTTAGCGAGCCAAGGCGCATGCTGTACACTGTTAGAATACGACAGGAATCGGGCCCTACATCCAAATTGTAAATGGTCGATAACGCCAGGAGAAAGCCATTCACGTGCTGGCCATAGCCCACCGCGGCGCATCCGGATACGCGCCGGAAAATACATTTGCGGCTTTTCGACGCGCCGTCGCGCAAGGGGTTTCATTCATCGAGACCGACCTGCACCTTACGCGTGACGCCCACTTCGTGGCCATCCATGATGAAACCGTGGACCGCACAACAAACGGGCACGGCTCTGTCCAAGAAATGACGCTTGCGGAAGTGCGGCGGCTCGACGCCGGCTCCTGGTTCGCCAGCGAGTTCATGAGCGAACGCATTCCCAAGCTGGAAGAGATTCTGGAATTCACGAAAAAGAACGATGTCGTTTTCTACCTCGAACTGAAGCCCAGCGGCTTTTGGGGTGGGGAGCACGCCATGATCAGCGCGCTGCGGGATTCTGGAGAAATTCCGAGAAGTGTGATCATTTCTTTCGATCCTGCGATTCTGGCCGCGCTGCGAAAGATTGAACCAACATTGATGACCGGACTGCTCTACAATGGGCAGATCGAAAATCCGTTTGAAAAAGCCGTGGAAATCGGTGCGCGTCAGGTGGCCGTTCGCGGCGACCTCGTGACGCCTAATTTGTTGCAGGAAGCACGCAAACGAGATTTGCAAGTGGTCTGCTGGACGGTAAATTCCCCTGCCCACATGCGTATGCTCGCGTCCGCTGGCGTCGACGGAATTATGAGCGATTATCCTGACCGTCTCCTGACCGCGTTAAAGAAATAGCCTGATAAAGCGCCACGAACTGAGCAACGGACAATTGTTCGGCGCGGGCATCCTCCCTGAGTTCCAATTCACGTAAAATCTGGCGAACGCGCTCGGGAGCGGCGAGCGAACGAAGATTGTTGGATAGCGTTTTGCGTTTCTGCGCAAAACAGGTCTTCACGAACTCCAGAAAATTTTTCGTGTCGCTTATTTGCAAATTAGCGGCTTGGCCAGGAAATTTCAGTGTGACCAGCGCGGAGTCCACCTCAGGCGGCGGCCGGAACGCCGCGGGAGGAATGCGCAAAGCAAGATCTTGTCGCGAAAAGTATTGCGTGGCCACCGACAGATAGCCGTAATCGCTCGTTCCCGGACGCGCCGCAAGCCGCTCAGCCACTTCGAGCTGAATCACGATGTGAGCTTCGTCGATCTGCCCCGAGTATTGAAAAAAATGGTGCAGGATCGGCGAGGTGATGTAGTAGGGAAGATTGCCATAAATCCGCATCCGGCGGCCTCCAGCGAGCACCGCAAGATCGGTTTTCAGCACATCACCGGAAACCACGGTCAGACCAGAGTGGCTGCGGGCCAGTCTTTGCAGCCCGTCGACCAGGGGAGGATCGACCTCGACAGCGATTACCGGCGCCCCACTTTTCAACAGATGCTCCGTCATTTCGCCATGCCCGGCGCCGATTTCGATCCAGCAAAAATTCTTGTCAACGGACGGTGCGGACGGCTGAATGCCGTGTGGAGAAACGCGAATGGCCCGAGCGATTTTCTCGCGCCAGCCGGGATCGCCAAGAAAGTGTTGACCGAGCCGCTGTCTTGCCATGGGATTGGTTTGATGAGTGTAGCAGGAGCGGCAGAAGCATGGTTTGGCGCGATACAATCGGGCTGCTGTCGAGCAAACTTCAACGTAAGAGGTGACACAATGGCGAAAGGCTACTGGATCACGTTTTATCGAAGCATCAAGAACCCCGCGGCCCTGGCGGAATATGCCAAGCTGGCAACACCGGCGATCGAAGCCGGCGGAGGAAAATTCATCGCCCGCGGCGTCCCTGTGAAAGTCTACGAAGCAGGCATCACGGGGCGCGCGGTGGTTATCGAATTTGAGAGCGTAGCCAAAGCCACGGCAACATTTGAAGGACCAAATTACCAAGCCGCCGCAAAATTGCTCGTCGGCGCCGCCGAGCGCGACATTCGCATCGTCGAAGGAACCTGAACGCCTTCGCGTCCTGCTTTGTAGGGCTCGCCTCCCGAGGCGGTCCGTTCTCTTTGAAGCGCTGCAGCCCCACATCCGCTCTGACGATCGCCAACAATCCACGAACCGCACGGGATGACGCTTGACGGTGGCACCCGGGTCCGATAGCGTAAGAAATTCGCCCTGAACATGAGAATACTGTTTGCAGCATCCGAGGCGCTGCCGTACGCGAAGACTGGCGGCTTGGCAGACGTGATCGAAGCGCTGCCGCGTGCGCTGGTGAAGTTGGGACACGAAGTAGCCGTGTTTCTGCCGCTTTATCGTGGAGTGAAAGCCACCGCCAACAGCCTGGCCAGCATGACTATTCCGCAGGGCACCCGATTGCGGTTTCCCGCGATTGCCAACGGCGGATTACATCGCGGCGTCCGGTATTTTTTCCTCGATGATTCCTTTTATTTTGACCGCGACGGCTTGTACGGAGACAAGAACCGCGAATATCCGGACAACGCCGAGCGCTTCACCGAATTTTCCCGCGCCACCATCGAACTGGCCAAGCAAGTTTGGATGCCGGATCTCATCCATTGCCACGATTGGCAAACTGCGATGGTTCCCGTGCTCCTGCGTACCTCCTATGCAGACGACCCCGCCGTACGCGATTTGCCGGTGGTTTTCACAGTCCACAACATGGGTTATCACGGCGTTTTCCCCAAGGAGTCGTTGGATCGCGCGGGGATTCCGCCGGCGGTCTTTCATCCAGGAGGAATCGAATTTTTCGGCAGCGTCAATTTTCTCAAAGGTGGACTGGTCTATTCCGACTACCTGACAACGGTGAGCCGCAAATATGCCGAAGAAATCCAAACATCGGAATTTGGTTTCGGACTGGAAGGCGTCGTTCGTATGAGGGCCGACCGTCTGGTCGGTATCCTAAACGGCGTGGATTATTCGGCGTGGAGCCCGGACCGCGACACGCTGATTCCGGCAAAATATTCCGCCAAAAATCTGGCAGGAAAGCGCGAATGCAAGCTGGCACTGCTCGACGAATTTCAACTGTTGAAAGACAACCCGAACCGCCCTGTGCTTGGAATTGTCTCGCGCTTTGCCGATCAAAAAGGTTTTGACCTGATCGCGAGAATTGCGCGCGAGTTGCTCCTGGAAGATATTCTGCTAGCGGTGTTAGGAACAGGTGAGCGGCGCTACGAAGAACTGTTCCGCGCGCTGGCAACCGACTTTCCCGGCCGCGTCGGCGCCGTGATTGCTTACGATAATCGCTTGGCCCACCTCGTCGAAGCAGGCGCGGACATTTTCCTGATGCCTTCGCGTTACGAGCCCTGTGGCTTGAACCAGATTTACAGCTTGCGCTATGGCACTGTTCCCGTCGTGCGAGCAACCGGCGGCTTGGACGACACCATCGAACCATTTGATCTGGAACACGGAACCGGCACCGGCTTCAAGTTCTGGGAGTACTCCGGCTCTGCTCTTTTGCACGCCATCCGCCAAGCTCTTCATCATTACTCCAACGAAGGCGTCTGGAAACGCATACAATTGAACGGGATGGCCCAGGATTTTTCGTGGAACACGTCGGCGGCGGAATATGCGAAACTATATGAAGCTGCCCGTGTGGCGCGAAACCAAACAGCAGTTCCGTCATCTAATTGAACCAAGGAAGGCGGCTGCCTGGTTGCAGCCGGTCGAGGAAACAACAAAAGGTTATGGCTGAGAATATTCTGACAGTGAACGATGGAAATTTTGAAACAGAAGTGCTGACCGCGAGCAAGGCTCAACCGGTCATGGTCGATTTTTGGGCGGAGTGGTGCCGTCCGTGTCACATGCTCGCTCCCACGGTTGCGGAAATTGCGCAGGACTACGCTGGGAAGCTCAAGGTGACCAAGTTGAACGTCGACGAAGCGATGAATTCCGCCGGCCGCTTCAACATCCGCGGCATCCCCACGCTCCTGGTCTTTAAAGACGGCCAGGTCGTCGAGCAAATTGTCGGCGCGGTTCCCAAGGACCAGATCACCAAAGCGCTCGAGCGGCACATTGGATAATCTCGAAAAACAAACAGTCCAGGGGCGCTGAAACTTGGCAACGCCGGAAATTGCTCCTTCCAGAAGAGTCAAACCCGCGGATCACCCGCCGTTATTGGCGGGCGAACGCGGGCCTGCGGCCATGTCTCGCCCGGGCTTGCACGAGACTGTGCTGAAAGTCCTCGATCCGCTCCCACGTGGACGGATTTTGGATTGTCCTGCCGGCGAGGGGGCGTTGGTCGAACGCCTCATGGCGGCCGGCTTCGACGTTCGTGCATGCGATCTGTATGACGAGCTGTTCCGTCTGGACAACGCGGAAATCAAGAAGGGCGACTTGAGCGGCACGCTGCCGTATGAGAGCCACTCATTCGACTACATCACGTCGCTGGACGGACTCGAACACATCGATTCGCCACCGCAAGCGTTTCGCGAATATCGCCGATTGCTGAAACAGAACGGCCACCTCATCATCAGCGTTCCGAACATCATGAACGTCGAAGAACGCTTGAAGTGGCTGGTGTTCGGCTACACATCCCACTTCAAGCCGCTCTCGAGTAAATTCAAAGCGCAGATTCACGATGACACCGCCGGCAAGAACGAGATTGCGGTGCATGCGAATCCCATCGGTTATAACGAACTGCGCTACTATCTGGAATTGAATGGCTTCGAAATTCAGGGAGTGTACCGCGATCGCGTGAAAGGCAACCTGTGGATGTATTTCCCGATCATCGCGCTAATCCGCCTCGTGGCCGCGCTGACTCCAGAAGCGCGGCGTCAGGATCGCTGGACCCGCGAACTGACCTCCGATCCCGTTCTTCTCGGGGGAAATACCCTCATTATTCATTCCATCCTGAAAAAGTGACGCCGTGAGCGCTGCGGGCAAAGAACTGGTCCGTTGCCCGTGGGCTTCCAATGAATTTAATACTAAATATCATGACGAAGAATGGGGAGTGCCGGTGCGCGACGACCGGCTATGGTTTGAATTTTTGATTCTGGAAGGCGCCCAGGCAGGCCTGAGCTGGGACACAATTCTGCAAAAGCGCGAGCGCTACCGCAAAGTGCTGAGCGGATTCGACCCCGCAAGAGTGGCGCGATTCGATGGCGAGAAAGTCCGAGAGCTTCTGCGCGACCCGGGAATCGTGCGCAACCGCTTGAAACTGGCATCCACCGTCACTAATGCCCAGGCTTTCTTGAGCGTGCAAAAAGAATTCGGCAGCTTCAACAAGTTTATCTGGCAGTTCGTCGGCGGCGCGCCGATCCAGAATAAATGGAAGCTGCAAAGGGAAGTACCTGCCAAAAGCGCGCTTTCAATAGCGTTGAGCAAGGATTTGCTGAAGCGCGGATTCCGCTTCGTTGGCCCAACGATTTGCTATGCCTTCATGCAAGCCACGGGATTGGTCAACGATCATCTGGTGAGCTGCCACCGCTTTCGTCAACTACAGTAACACGCAGCGGTGATTACCTTGCGCTTCCTCCTGCGTTGCCTCCAACGACGTTAGCAAAAAACAAAAATCTTCGCGATCAAAACTGCCGCATGAATCGCAAAGTGGATCCCGGCCCTCTTGTCGCACAGAGCAGGAACAAAAAGCGTCGCCGGTGCAGCCGTCCAAATCCAGATGTCGAGAGCCAACACCCACTTCCAATCCACAATTCCAGAAAATCCGGCAAGAAAAACCAGAATCTGGAGACACATCAATACCAGGGGAAGCGCGGTGCATCCCGAGCCGGCCAGAACCGCGGCGATAACGATGGCAACAATCACAAAGACGCTCGTTTTCATCGGATTTCCCCTTTTCCGGCGCGAAAAGTGCCAAATTCCGTGCCAGCGCATCCGGAAATCAACTTCTTACGTTAGGTAGTCGCAAAAGCGCCCTCGAATTCGACATACTAATGTGCGGCCGTTGTGCAAACCCGCTGGCCGGAGCGCCGTGCAAGCCGATGATGAGTGAACAGGCAAGCAATCCAATTTATGAGCAGGTCGACGCGATTTACCGCGCGGAATCGCGCCGCGTCTTCGCCACGCTGATCCGCTTGCTCGGCGATTTCGATCTAGCCGAAGAGGCCGTACAAACTGCGTTTGCCGCCGCCCTGGAACAATGGCCGCGCGAAGGAATGCCCACGAACCCGCGCGCTTGGCTGGTTTCGACGGGAAGATTCAAAGCAATTGACGTATTGCGGCGCCAAGCCAGGTTTGACGGCTCGGTCACGGATGCGATGCTCGAACAGCACAGTGGCGTCGATCCCGCCGCTTGGGACCAACCGGAAGTAGAAGACGACCGCCTGCGCCTCATCTTCACCTGTTGCCATCCCGCCTTAGCCCCCGATGCGCAGGTGGCCCTAACGCTGCGTGAAGTTTGCGACCTCACCACCGAGGAAATCGCGCGGGCGTTCCTCACTCACGCTCCCACCATCGCCCAGCGCATCGTGCGCGCAAAAACAAAAATCCGCGAAGAATATATTCCTTACGAAGTGCCGGACCGCAGCGAATTGCCGAACCGGTTGGACATGGTCCTCCGCGTCATCTACCTGGTATTCAACGAAGGCTATTCCGCATCGTCCGGCGCTTCGGTAACGCGTCACGATCTTTCCTCGGAAGCCATTCGCCTGGCGCGCTTATTCGTTGACCTGCTGCCTGAACCCGAAGCTTGGGGTTTGCTGGCGCTGATGCTGCTCCACGAATCGCGCCGCGCCGCACGCGTTTCGGTTAGCGGCGAAATGGTCCTCTTGGACGATCAGGATCGTTCGCTATGGAATCGCGAACAGATCGCCGAAGGAATCGCGCTGGTGCGAAAGGCGCTGTCTTCCCGCCGTTTTGGCCCATACATGTTGCAGGCGGCGATCGCGGCGTTGCACGCCGAAGGTCCAAGCGCCGCAGCGACCGACTGGGTCGAAATCGTAGCCCTCTATAATCTGTTACTGCGCGTCGATCCGAATCCAGTAGTCGAATTGAATCGCGCTGTAGCTGTGGCCGAGCGCGATGGCCCTGCAGCAGGCCTGCAGTTGGTCGAAGCGATCCTGGCCAAAGGAGATCTGGAAAACTACCATTTAGCTCACTCCGCCCGCGCCGAACTGTACCGCCGGTTAGGCCAAACTGAAAAGGCGCGCGCGTCTTATGAGAGGGCGCTCAGCCTAAGCCAACAGGAGCCGGAGCGCCATTTCCTCAAAAAGCGCCTCCAGGAACTGGCCGAGAAATGATTTTTGCACTCTGTCGAATTCGCCCTTGGTCAAACGACTATCGAATGTAAGGGGTTTAGAATTCAAGAAAACGGGAGGATCCCATGAAATATATTTGCCTTGCCTATGTCAGTGAAGAAGGTTGGGGAACAATGACCGAGAGCCAGAGAAACGCCGCACTGGACGAAGTTTTCTCTTACACGGACGAACTGCGCAACAGCGGACACCTGGTGGCCACAGAAGGGCTGCAGAGCGCGCGAAACGCCACAACCTTGCGCATCGTCAACGGAAAAGTCTCCGTCACCGACGGCCCCTACGTGGAAACCAAAGAGAAAATCGGCGGCATCTACGTGATCGAAGCCCGGGACCTCAACCACGCCATCCAGCTCATGTCCAAACACCCGGTTGTGCGCGCGGGCGGAGTCGAAATTCGCGCCGTCGTCGATATGTCCGCCATGTACGCAGCCAGCAAAGAACGCCGAGCATCGGCAAAAAGTTAGGCAACCCGCGACAGGGGAATACGATGTGAGTAGGCTGTTCCCCCGTCTCGGTGCCGGCTTTTGCTCGATTGTGTATAATCGGAAGGTTCGATCCACGGAGCGGGCGTCGTACAATGGCAGTATAGAAGCTTCCCAAGCTTCGGACGTGGGTTCGATTCCCATCGCCCGCTCCAATAAACTCTTTGATTCTACTGCCCTTGCGCTGCTTACCCTTCTGAAAGAGGCCTAAAAACGGGGTGTTTTGGTCCCAGTCTGGTCACACGAAAAGGGAATTGGTCCCAATTCCTTTCTTGTGACCACAAGACATTCTTTTGTGTCACAGCTTCTGCTTAATTAGCGTGCCTCAACCCCTCGTTTCGGAAACCGCGGTACTCTTAGAATCGGGCCGGTGAAATTGCCGTAGACCGATAGTAGGTTCTTGAAACAACCAGCTCTAACATGCTCTAACATAATGATAGAATAACTCTGTCTCACTAGCATCCTTCTGCCAAATTTCCTTCCCGGCAGCTCCTTGCGAAATCTGACAAATCTCTTCGCAAGGGAAACTGCCTATGGTCCGTACAATCGGTTCGCGTTCCAAGAAAACTTCTAAGCCTAGGGGCTACGAAGCGGATGGGAAGCAGGTCCAGAACAAAATTCTACTCGATCTTCCCGGCGAAGAATGTGGAGTACTGTTCTCGAAACTCAAATTCGTTTCCTTGCCTGTCAGTACAGTCCTTAACGAGGCCGGACAGCCAATCAAATTTGTCTACTTCATGAATGGAGGCCTGGCCTCGATCCTCACGACTGCTGGCAACGGAAAGACTGTGGAAGTGGGGTTGTGTGGCAAAGAAGGATTTGTTGGACTTCCTCTTGCGGCGGGTTTTAGCAGCAGCCCAACCAAGATTTTTGTACAAGTGGGTGGCAATGGCTTCCGCGTCAACGCCAAGGATTTTGCCGCCGTGTTGCGGAAATGTCCACAACTTGGGGGCGCTTTGCAACGTTTCGCCCTAGAACTCGCTTTGCAATCTTCACAAGTGGCCGCTTGCAACCGACTCCACGAGGTTGATGAACGGTTGGCTCGGTGGCTATTGATGTCGCAAGACCGGTTGGGAGGCGACATTGTGCCGCTCACGCAAGAATTCCTCTCGCATATGCTAGGTACGCGCAGAGCAAGCGTCACCGTGGCCGCCGGAATCTTGCAAAAGGCAGGACTGATCACATATGTGCGGGGAGCTATAAAAATTGAAAACCGGGCGAAGCTGGAAGAGGCGAGCTGTGAGTGCTATCGAATTATGGTAGAGCAGATCAAGAAGTGGCAGGCGGAAATACATTAACAACGAGAAGTACTACAGGAAAACCCGGGTTGCGCCAATCCTGATTAGTTCCGTTATAGGGCCCCGAACGAGAATTTCGTTCTCATAATGCAGGTGTTGGTTAGGCAGCTTTGAGTCCGACTGCGTCCACGAGGTCATCGAGGGCCTGAATGACGGCAGTATATCGAGAATCAAGAGCAGTGATCTTTTCTTTGGGAATGGACTGATCCGCGGCAAAGGGCTGCAGAATGCCAGCAGTCAAGGGAGCATAGATTTTTTCGTAGAGTTTTAGGAAAACCAGGCAGATTTGATAGCCGTGGGGAAGGAGCCGGTAACGGCGGGCATGCGGGATCTTTTCGATCAAGCCTTTGGCGCGCAGCTTCCAAAGGTCATAACGCAAGGATGCCAGTTTGTATTCTTCCGCTGTCTTCTGGAGTGCCTGCAGGGTTTGTGGGTATAAGTCGCGGGTGGTGAAAGTGCCTTCCGCCGCGAGGTAGCAGAAGCGCACCAAGGCGTGCATGAGGGCCAACTGTCGGGGCTGATCGAGCTTCAGACCCGGAAGGCGTCTGCCGTTGGGAAGAAGCGTAGGTTGGGTGAGTTGGCGAAGTTGTTCGCGATCCACAAAGGTTTCCAAAATATCTTGCTGCACGTCCAGATAGCGATCGATGATGCCGTCTAGCTTCTTCCGCAAGGGGGGAAGATTCTCCACCGCCTTGCCCAGGCCGTAATCGGTATAAATATTGTTGGTTGCCGTTTCGGTGCGGAGGAGGAAACGATCACGGACGTACTGTTTGACGAAGCCCTTGCGGTAGTGACTGCGGATCACGGGGTTGGCTAGGTTCAGATCCTCGATCACGGTCTGAAGCTTGTCGCCATGACGACGGGTGATGCGGCGGCCGAAGATTAGGGTAAGTTTGTTGGGTTGACCGATGGTGCGATTGGCATCGAGGAGCCGTTGTTCGAGGGCATCGACGGCGGCGCGACGACGGAAGATGAGATTGTCGCAGGTCTCCACCTGGGCAAAGAACAGCCGGTGCTGAACGCCGGCGTGCTTTCTTTCCTCGGAAGTGAAAAAGGGCGTGAAGTGGGTCAACCACTTTTGCCCACAAGTGATCAGATCGTGGGCGGTGAGGGAATCAGCGAGTTTCTGCAGGGCCTGCGGATCGCAACATTGCAAGAAGGCGTTCGCGCACTGCTGAAAGCGGATGCCCTGCTCCTGCATGCGCAGGGCCAGCCAGTAATGCTGATTGAGACAGATCCGCGCGGAGAAGGGAAAGTAGGGGCAAACCCGTACAAACATTTGTCCCCAACGGGGGTCCTGGACATAGAAGTTGTATTGCTCGACCCAACGGCGCTTCAACTCCAGATGCCAACGGTCGTCTTTCCCGATGGCGGTCATGATGGTGGCTGGCTCGCGTGCTTTGATGATGGCCACGACCTGATCGGGGTCGGCGCGTCGGAAATAGCGGGCCACGAAGTCATCGCGCCGGCCTGGGGGATCTTCCTGAATGGGTACGCCCCATTGCAGAGAGCGATTCTTGACCCAGTTGTGATACTGAGTGGCGATGTCACGCAACAGCTGCCGACTGACTGGATAGATCTGCCGATAGCTCCAGAAAAAGCCGATCGCCCGCTGTTCTTGCTGAAAGGGCTGGATCGCAGCATGAAGCAGGATACGATCGAAACAACGATACGCAAAACGGATGTTATCCGAACTTTCGCAGTTGGGCACATCTGAGCCGGTTAAGTGCCTTGGAATCAGTCGAGGTTAGGGAAAGGTCTCCACCACAAACTAGCCTCCTACCTCGATTTCGTAGCTCTGTTTTTGCCCCACCAGGCGTGGTGGCGGCTGGCTCGGCAGCTGCAATTTCAGTTTCTCGATCAACACCTTGCTGTCAACAGAAGGCTGTGTGTAGCGCGGCAGAATCAACCATCGTTGATCGACCGTAGGGATCCACACGTCAATCATTTTGATTTCCGCCAACTTCTCCAACACCGCCGTAGGCGTCAACCCTGGAGCGTGCAGCAACAGGCGCTGCTTCAGCGTCACTTGCAAGCAGTAGGCGAGAAAGGCGATCAGAATGTGCGCGTCGGCGCGATGCTCCAGTTGATGGCGGATCGGACGGATGGAGAGTTCACTTTTGAGCGACCGGAATACCGATTCAATCTGGGTCAATTGTACGTAGCGCGTCCACAGGACGCTGGGATCCCCGGCGGTAACGTTGGAGCGCAGCAAGTAGTGTCCGTCACGCCATTCCGCCTCTTGGAGTTTTTTCTTATCCACACGAAACTGAAAGGTCTCGCGCGTGATTTCCTGGTCTTCCTCGGGCATTTGCAGAAGCACGAAATGGAATGAGCGGCCCGCTTGCGATTTCGCGGCGCCCAAGCGCATCAACAACTGGTCACGTGAAGGAAGGCTGCGGCGCATAGCACGGAGCTTTTTAAGCAAGCGAGCCAGACGCTTACGGCGCATGGCGATCTCTTTGGCTCTTCTTCCTTCACTCTTGGCCAGCACATAGAGTTCGCCGTCCTGCTCAAACAGTTTCACGTCCACCGACTCGCGAACCTGCTGCCAGGGCAGATCGAGCCACTTCTTTTCATACTTCTGGATCTTGCCTTTCGCTGTTCCCACCAGATAGAAAATCTCGCGTGCTGGGTCTCGCATCTCTTGCAAAATCTCTTCCGTGGGAACGCCTCTGTCCATCACCCACATGCGTTTTGCTTTTCCGTAGGTCTTCTCGATCTTGTCCAGAAACCCGCGCAGGGTGGTGCGATCACTGGTGTTGCCGTCCATCACTTCATAGGCCAACGGAAAACCATCCGTGGTGATCACCAGCGCAATCACCAACTGCAAACAGTCCGTCCGCTTGTCCCGGCTGTGGCCGTACTTGGCTTTGGGGTTCTCTTCCATCGCGCCTTCAAAGTACGTGCTGGTCAGGTCGTAGAGCAGCACTTCGAACTCCGCCTTAAACAGATCAGCCCACTTCTGACGCAGCCATAGAAAGAGATCTTGCTTATGTTCCAGCACGCGGTCCAGGCAGCGATACAAGCGATCCTTTTCGGCCACGGCGAAATCGGTTCCGAGCAGCGCATCCATGGCGGTGGTCAGGTACCACTGGCGATGTACACGAAACTCGTTGCCCGGATCCAGCAATTGGCTCACCACCAGTAGCTGCAATACTTTTTCCCAAGGGACGTCTTCCCGCGATCTGGCAAGACGAAAGTCCCAGAACTCATCGAGGCCCAGTTGGCGCCACAACTCGCACGCCAACCAGCAACTGCCGAACAGGCGCGGGTGCCGCAGCTCGAGACCGCTCAGTTTCACTTGCAGAGTGTCGACCGCATCGGCGGGAATCGCGCGGTCGTCAGGAAACAAACTCAAGTTCTCATACTCTTGCTGCTGTTCGTCAAACACCGACAACGTCTTGCGCCATGCCGCCTGTTGTTGATCGTTGATCTCGCCGAGATAGAGAACGGTTCGCTGCACCGTTTTGTCCGAAGCGATTCGATGGTTTTCTACGATGCTGAAGTAGCGATGATCTTTGCCGTCTTTTTTACGATTGTTGCTGCGCAGAAACATGCTGACGGCAGATTGCCAGAAGTCCGGGGCCAAAGGGAAGGCACTAGGTCTCCACTCTGCCGTTTTTTCATAGCTCGGCGATGGAAACGCACGACTTAACTACGAAAATGAGGCCAAAAATACCAAAAATCGCTCGCAACTGCGAAAGTTCGGTTATCCTTATGGTGTTCGTAGAAGGCGTTCATGGGTCCTCCAGAGGGGTCAGATCCCTGGAGCATAACCCACTGGACGCCTCTCGTTTTTATTCCGCACGGATATCAAGGGCGAAGCCCTTGCCTAGTTAGGTCCACTGCGTCTTCCCAGGACCGGACTTTCCCGCCAATTAACGCTCCCGAGATATCCAGAATCAGTTGCGTCAACAGCCGGGTGCCCCATGTCTCGCGTTTTCGAGACATGGAGAAACTAATGTATCTCGTTACGGCCCCGCGTAGCTCGCGCTGATGATTTTGCCCGTGTTCTGACCGTTCGGCGTGTAGGTGATTTGCACCTCGCTATGATTCTTAAGTGCAATCGCCAGCACCGCGACACCCGGAAAGGTCGAGCTCGGGGAAGTGAAGACGAAGTCCGGCTTACTATCGAGCCGCGCGGTGGTAACCTTCGGGATCGGCTTGCCCACCTGGCTGTCGTCGCCTGCCGCCTGGAACGCGACCACGTGTCCGATCGCGCTCAGCGTCGGCAACGGCGGCGGAGGCGACGGTGCGGTCGAGCGCGAGGTCAGCAGGAAGACGCCGCGTCCATAGGCGGCGGCCGCAATCGAGCCGTCGCTGCGCGCCTCGAAATCGGTGATGTTCGCGCCGATCGGAATGCCGTTGTTGTAGGGCGTCCAGGTCCACACCCCCGCGCTGGAGCGCACGCCCTGGTAAATCCCAGTGTCTTTGATCGCGGCCAGTATCGTGTCGGTCTCCAGCGGATCGATGCCCACAGCGGTCACGTCGCCGACTGGACTCTGCTGCTGCGGCCACGCGGTCTCCGTCGTACAGCCAATCAGACAAGTGAAGCGCGTGATGCTGCCATTTCCGTTTGGACCGTTGTTGGCGACGTAGAACGTGGTCTCGTTCGCCATCGCTATGGCCATGGCGCCGCCGCCATTCGGCGCGGCGAACACGTCATACGGCAGGTTCGGCTGTAGCGCCACGCCCCAATAGACGTGCCCATTCGCTGTGGCCGCGACCGCGATCTGCGCATTGTCCGGCGCCAGCCGCAACCGTACAAATGAGTCGCCCGCGTCGGCCGTCTTGATCTGCTTCCACGGAGGGCCGCTCCAGATTCCGGTGGACGTCGTCACCAGCAGCGGGGGAGAGATGCCCGTTGATTCCATGCTCTCGAAAACCTTTCCGGGAAACTCCGAGTAGGCGTTGCTATCGGTCAGGCTGCCCCTTTGCGTGATCTGCGAACTGCCGCTGGCCGGATAGTCCTGGATCTGCGCTGTGCTCTGCCCCATCACGTACACGCCCTTGTGATCGGCGCGGTTGAAGGCGATCAAAGGCACATCGCCGCTGTCGAGTGCAAGGCCGATGTCCGTCCACACCGGCGAAATTCCGTCCCACCCGAACGAATCGTTGTCCTGCGAGCCACCGACAATCACCCGCGGCGCCGCCGCCCCATTCACGTCGATCTTCAGGACCTCGGTGTTGTACATGCCTTCGCCGGAGAAGCTCAGGGACTGGCCCTTGTCGGTCGAGCGGTAGATCCCGCCGTCGCATCCGAAGTACATGATGTTGGGCGATGTGGGCGCCACTACCACGGCGTGCTGATCCGCGTGAATTTGTGAAACTGGAAATTGTGTCATGTTGTCGCCGGAGGCCGACGAGCGGCACAGGCTGACGCCGCCTTTGAATACCACGGTCGGATCGGTAGGATGAGCAAAAACATAGCTCCACTGGTCGTTGTAGTCGTTACACGCCGTCAGCGTCACTTGCTCCCACCCATGTTCGGCGAAGCCGCCGATGTTGCAGGTGACGCTGGTGCTGCGCCATAGCCCCCCACACCTGAGAAGCGGTCGGACCGCGAAAGCTGACCCACTGCGTGCCTTGCGACTCCGTGATCCACGCGTTTGCGCCCGTCGGGAAACTGGGCAGCGGCGCCTGCGGACAACCCTGAAGCTGGTGCCACGATGTGGGCCTTAGCCCGCCATTCGTCGCTTCGTAGACCGCAGGCGGATTGCCCGTCGAGGCGAACAGCGTCGTCGCATCGGTGGTGCCGAACTGCAAGCTGACGGCCGCTGCGCCCGCCACCACAACATTCCATGTCACGCCGCCGTCCGTCGACACTTGCACGCCCTGTCCGGTTGAGACGTAAATCGCCTGCACCGGTTCGATCCCGTTGATCGGCCCGGGAATAGCGATGCGCTCCGTGCCCGGATTCCTGTTGGTGAGTTGTTGCGCATGCGAGATGAGTAGCCTGCCGCCATCGCCGTCAATCGCGCCCAGGTCCGTGCTGGTGAGCTGTGTCCACATCGAGCCGCCATTCAGCGACTGGAACACTCCGGCCGGCGTCACCACCATGACGCGATCCGCATTGCCGGGATCGATCGCGACCGCATCGATCCTCAGCGTGGGCAGTGCGTCGGTGATGGGAAACCACGTCGTGGTCGCGCCCGTTGTCTTCCACAGTCCCTCGTCGCGCCCGCCGGCATAAATCGTGTTCGGATCGACCGGGCTCACCGCAATCGTGCTGACCCGTCCCGACTCGCCCGGCTTGCCTGTGATCCTCGAGGGTCCAATCGCCTCCCAGCGTCCGTAATCGCCTGCGGGATTCGCCGTGTACTCCATCGTGTTGCTCGGTCCGTTGCTTTGCGTGCCCACGACTCCCAGCCCCGGATTCTGCAATTTCAAGTTGGGAGCGTTGATCAAATGTAGGGACACGTTGGTTTCGACCTTGATGTCGACCGGCGACGAGGTGACAAGCGTTTGAGTGAAAAAGACAGTCGCTTGCGGCGCAAGCGGGGGCGTTGGGAATGTGGTGGCGTTCCCCGCCACCGTTATCCCAGTGGTCGAGGCGCCTGCTGCGGCTGTACCGGTATTGACCACGCGGAAGCTAATCGCCATGCGCCGCTGCCCGTCCGGGCCGGGCAATGTAGACCAGACCGAGAAGTTAGTGATGGCCAGATTGGGACCCTGAACCTGTGCCGACGAGGCCGCACACAACAGCAGACCGTAGAGCAAACCGCAGGGTATGAGCAGTTTCATACGCCCTCTACAAAGCCGATGAAATGTAGGGGTCCCACGCCGAAGAGACGCAACACAGTCTGAGCTGAAGTCTCCACAGGGTCAAGGACGAAACTGAAAACTAGAGAGTCAACGTGGCTCTCTTTTTTGCGCTCAAACAAAAACCCCGGCGGGATAATTTTCCAGATGAGAAACGCGCCGATGGCCAGAAAGGGAAAATCAATCAGAAAAGCATAATTCCAGTGAAACGTATCGGTGATCCATCCCATGACGATGGGGTACGGGACTTCAAAAGTAGAAAGAACGACGTAAAGCCAGGTGACCGCCGCCATCCTGGCCTTTCCCGGAAACAACACTCCGGCCAGAATGACGACACGCACCAGAAATGCGCCACCGCCGAATCCCATAATCAAGCGTGAAACCAGCAGCTGCGTCAGGCTACCGTGCTAAGTACGCAGCCTATTGATCCCACGGAACAGATCGCGATGCTTAATAGTAAGTGGCGTCTGGTGCCGATGACGCGCGTCATCCAAACCGACAGCGCCAAGGAGCAGAGATAGCCGACGTTATAAAGGATAATGACCCAACTGATTTCATCGGAGCTGGCGCCTACGTTACCCTGCATGTCTAGGAGGAACACGTTGATCGAGAGACGGTTGGAGATTTCGATAGCGGTAACCATGCCAACAGTGAGGAGAATGGCCAGTCGGCGCCGACTGGAAACGTGCGACAAGATACTGTTGAGGAACCGCTCTTCCTCCAGTGCCCAGGCCTCGGGGGGACTTCCAGCCAGATAGCTCATCGAATCTGTCTATCGTCAGCGAGTATAAAGCAGGCGTCAGTGATGATCCTCAAAGACAGTGAAGGAATTGCTACTATGCACCCCTGGCAGCACAAACGAATGCTCGGACATTGGAAGCCGATGGTGCAATTGTGACGTCTAATGTTCAAAACCGAAATCGGCGAAAAATTCCTTGAAAGCCTTATGACACTTCGCGAACGGCTGAAACGATGTGCTTTGCCGAAATGCCGAACGCATCAAGAAGCTGCTCGGGCTTACCGGAATGCGGCATACCCCGAACGGCGAGCCGCTTTGAATTCGTGGCGGGCTGGCCCGCTTCAGCCATGGAGGCAAGCACGGCCTCTCCGATGCCGCCTTCCTCGAAGTGATCTTCAACCGTAATGAATTTCCCCTGAGTTGCTTTTACTTGCGCGGCAAGGGCCTTGCTGTCGATCGGCTTCACGCAGTAGAGATCGATCACGCGAATGGCCATATTGTCCTTCCTTAATTCATCGGCCGCTTTCAAAGCTTCATGCAACGTAATACCCGCGCCGATTACCGTGGCGCAATCATTGCCGCTCTCGCGGACCACTTTGAATCCGGGCACCGGGAATTTATCGTCCTTCGAATAGATAATTGGAGTTTTGGGGCGAGACGTTCGCATGTAGGAGATGCCTTTGTTGCGCGCCATAAACTCCGTCAAGCGCTCGGTGGAAACCGCGTCGCACGGATATAGAACCGTCGAGCCATGAACCGCGCGGAACATGGCCAGGTCTTCGAGCGCCATTTGCGATGGACCATCTTCGCCTATGGAAACTCCACAGTGCGAGCCGCACAGGCGAATATTGCCGCGGCTGACGGCGGCCATGCGCACCTGATCGTATGCGCGCGAAAGAAAACAGGCGAAGGTGTCGGCGAAGGGAACTTTGCCACGGGCGGCCAGGCCTACTGAGACACTGACCATATTTTGTTCGGCGATATATCCCTGAAAAAAACGGTCCGGATATGCCTGCTGGAAGATCTCTGAAAAAGTGGAATTCTTCACATCGCCGCTGAGTGCCACGATGTGCGGGTTGACGGCTCCCAGGCGCTTCAGCGCGTTGCCATAAGCTTCGCGCGTAGCGATCGATTTATCTGCCGCATATTCAGGCGCAGTGAGCGCGGGAAAATCGGGAGGCTCGGGAAGAGAAGTGCGCTCGTACGATTTCCCGCTGTCGGGGGGAATGGGCGGCACCGGCCCAATCTCGGCGAGCGCCTTGACGAGTTCATCCTTCGAGAGCGCTTTGCCGTGCCAATGCTCCTTGCCTGCCAGAAAGCTGACGCCATTGCCCTTGATCGTGCGGGCCACGATCGCCTGCGGTTTCCCCTTGGCCGCTTTGGCACGGTCAAAGGCGGCGAGAATCTGCGCCACATCGTGCCCGTCGATTACTTCCACTTGCCAGCCGTTTGATTCGAATTTCTTGCGATATACGTCCATGTCGTGCTGGTACATCGTGGGCTCGCTCTGGCCGAGTGCGTTGATGTCGGCAAGCGCGGTCAAATTATCGAGTTTGTAGTGGCCGGCAAATTCGGCCGCTTCCCACACCTGGCCTTCGGCCAATTCGCCGTCACCCATCAGGACATAGACGCGTCTATCGCTATGATCGAGGCGCGCGCCGATTGCCAATCCGGCGCCGACGGAAAGTCCCTGGCCGAGTGATCCCGTGGCAGCATCGACGCCGGGGATGCGCGGAGTGGGATGGCCTTCAATTTCGCTTGAAAACTGCCTCAGGGTCATCACGCGCGAAAGAGGAAAAACTCCCGCTTCGCCCAATGCGGCATATAGCACAGGTGCCGCGTGACCTTTCGACAGCACGAATCGGTCGCCACTGGGCGAATTGGGATTTTTCGGATCGAATTTCATTGCGTAAAAGAAAGCGCCGGCAACCAGTTCGGCCGCCGACATGGACGAGGTTGGATGGCCGGACCCGGCTGCGGTGGTCATCATCATCGAATAGGCGCTCAGGCGGCGCGCCTTTTCTTTAATTGCATCAACTGTGAGAGCGGCAACTTGCGTGGTAGCCATTAACGTAATTCTCCTTCAATTCTTTGAAAGGGCCTTAGGAACCGTGAAATTAGCGTGGCGCCGGTATCGCATGATTACTCGGCTTACGGAAAAGTTCCTCCCGGTACACGCTTCGGCGGTTACCGGGACTTAGGCAGCCAGCGGCGGAGTTATCCCTCCGCCGCTTTGCTCTTCGAGGGCTGTGGGGATCGCGATTTTCCTCTAGAGATGTCCGGTTGTAAACAGCTTTTTTCTGGTTTCTACGCTCTCGGTCACTCAGCTCACTCAGGTGAACCATGCTTCACGAGCGCCGTCCGCGAAACTGTCGGGCATGGCGGAGGGGCTCGCAGTACTGAGGAAGCCGAGTAATGCCGGTGGAGGGAAGGGGCCCTAGTTGAAGGAGGACGCAAGAAGCGGCGACGGAAGGCAGATTGGCGATGAGCCTAAGAACTCCCAAGCTCTTAGCGACGGAACCGACCATGGCTGCAGGCTTTCGGTCGCAACTCCTCTTAAGGACCATTTTCCAGAGCTTCTTTCGCTCTTTTGCGTTCCTCTTCTCGCTCCGCGACCAGCTTGTAGGCGATGTAGTACTTGTAGATGTTCGCGACGTATGTGACCGTCTCCATGCCGATCCTTGCTGCGGCAATCAACTCTACGTTGTCAATCCACACATTGGGATTGAGGCCTTTCTTGGCTGCTTCCTCGCGCAGAGAGTGAATCCGCCCTGGTCCTGCGTTGTAGGCGGCGAACGCGAACAGGATTTTATTCGTGTCGTCCATCGGCTCGTTTGCGAAATACTTGTCCACCATAAAACGGATGTACTTCACGCCCGCGTGAATATTTGCCTCTTCCTGGTGGATATCGCCGACCTTCATCTGGTCACCGGTCGCAGGCATCAACTGCATAACACCGATTGCACCGACCTGACTCTTTGCGTTTTGATCGAGCGTTGACTCCTGATAGCCCTGCGCCATCATGAGCAAGTAATCCAAGTTGTATTGCGAGCCGTATCTTTGAAACAAGGCGGCTGTCTCTTGAAACTTTTCGAGCTCGCCAGGAGCGACCGCGTTCTTCAACATCTTGGGGCTCATGGCGTAACGAGCAATTACGCTGTTACCAAAAACGGTGCCCTGCTTATGGCTTGTTACGAACCCGTTCACGACATTCATCAATTTGGGACTGTTTTTGCGCATGGCCCAACCTATCTGACCGGTTTCATCGAGGAGGATGTCAGGATGGGGTCTAATGTTGGTGTAGAATGGCGCCCAGATTTTCGGCAAATAGGCATTTGTGATCGTGATCGGGACGAGACCGGCATTCAACATCTCCAGCAAATCCTCGTCTTCGAGGTCTTCCGGGGCGGCGCGCAGCTTAACAATCGCTTTGCCTTCGCTCCGCAGCTTTGCGTTCAGCACTTCGACGTGCTCCCAGTAGCTAGAGCTTTTTCGGACGAATACTTCCTGGCCTGACAAATCGTCCACGGAGTGAAGTTCTGGGGAATGTGGCCCAGTCACCGCGATTTCCTTCACGCCGGTGGCCAACGGTTCGGAAAAATCCACAACCTTGAGTCGCTCCGGAGTAATCGTCAGTGTGCCCACGGAGAGATCACCTCTGCCGCGAGTGAGTCTCGCCAAGATCTGATCGTGAGAGACAGGAACAAATATGACGTGGAAACGAAGATTCTCCTTCGGCGGGTACTTGTGATTCACCCATTCCTCGAACTCATGAAGGAATTCGTAAGTGCTTCCGTGTTGGACCCCGTTGACGACGTAATACTGCGTCTTGGACGAGGTCACCAATGCCCGAAGGTAGTGTCGCTTCAGGATCCCGTCGAAGTCCCCCGACCATGGCGCCGCAGCCTGCACAGGGGGGCTCACCGCCACCTTTTGTTGCACCGGATTAGGCGCTGCCGTCTGCCCCAAAAGCAACGATCCTGGTACAAGACTCATAAGCATGAGCGCGCTCATGATGTTGAGGATGTACTTTCGAACATGAATCATCCGCAAGCGCGCCCAAGGCGCTCTGCCGTTAGCAACGTTTTGATGCGTAAGCGTGTCCTCCCTCTCGTTCATTCAATAGCCAGCGCCGCTGCTCTTTCCTCATCGCGAACCGCCTGCTGGTCGTTTGCGCTGAGGGTTGAAGGTTGGATGTTGATCGTCACTTTCTTGATGATCCCCCCGTATGCAAAACGTATGCAAAAGGGGGTTCGTAGGCCTCGCTCACAGGGGAGCCGTTGTCCATGCCTACATCAAAGCTTTCGGCTCCGAAGCGTGAGGAACACGTTTTTTCGATCCGACCTTCATCAACCTTTTTGTCATTGATGAAGAGAGTGGCCGTGCCCCCCTTTCCGATGCCGCCATCGTATTTGAAGTCAACGCGAATAACAGCCGGGCCGGGTGAAAGACTCTCTGAACTGGCAACTTTGTACCGCTCATGCGCGAAATAGTTGTACTCGTAGACAGGCTTTCCATCCTTGATATACAACGTGTAACCCCCAGCGGCGCCGCCTTCGGCCACAAGCACACCATCCGCGCCACCCTCTGGCACTTCAATCGTAGCGGTGATGGTGTGCGATGCGTTCTTTGTGTCCGCGGCGGAGGGCTCCGGGATCCGAGTCGCTCCGGGGTAATAGGTGAAGGCAGTCCGTCCGGCGATCAGGCTGGGTCGCAGCCGGGGATCACCACGCTCCGAGAAACGGTCGTCGAGGGGGAGAACGTCGTACTTCTTTGCCTCGATCCAGAAGTCATCCTGCAGCTCTTTTAGTTTGTCCGGATATTTGGCTAACACATCGTTCGCTTCGCTGAAATCCTCCGCAAGATTGTAGAGCTCCGGGTCAAAGTCCCCTGTGCTACCCACGGTCACCCAGGGTAGCCGGCCATGACGCGCAGTGGCGATCCAACCGTCTTTGTAGAGCGCGCGGTTGCCAAACATTTCGAAGTACTGGATATGCCGTGGGCTCGCGGCTTTGGGGTCGTCGAAACTGTACATCATGCTCACGTCTTCGATGGGCTTCTGCTTCACGCCATTCACCTCCACCGGTTGGGGGAGATGCGCTGCCTCGAGGATTGTGGGGGAGATGTCGATGACGTGGTGGAACTGCGTTCGCAGAGTTCCCGGCGCACCGGACCTTGCACGGAATCATCTCCAGTCATCGGTCTGCAGTCCCGGCACCCGTGCGAACTCCTTTGTATTGCTTGTGACCATGGTGGCTCCCAAGCTCAGCGCCTGGGCGGCAATGAAGGTGTCCAAGGCGCCAATCGCCGTGCCTGAGTTTTCAAGAACTGTGCGAATCCTTCCGTAAATCTCCACCACTGCATGGTCTATTGAAATCACGTCAAAGGGTGCAAGGATAGGAGAGAGTAGATGTTGTTCCTTCGCGCGCAGGTGCGGATGCTTGGCTGCTCGGTGCTCGAGGCCGTACTGCAGCTCGCACGCCGTTATGATGGAAAGGCCGATGACGCTCTTGTTGTGCGCGGAAAGCTTTCGGCGGATCGAAGGGGAATTGGTGCGCAGTAGATCGATCCACACCGTGGTGTCGAGCAGGTACACGGGGTTCAGTCCGTGGTCTTATCGAAGAGTTTGTCGAGGTCGGCGCGTGGCGCCTGGTGCTGGCGGCGCTCAGGCACAAAATCGCGGGGGAATTCGTCGGGTGTTACCCTCTCGAACAAGATAGTCCCACCGAGGATGCACAAGGGAGTTTCATATGAATAATCTCGCGAATTTAGGCGGTTGGACCGCGAATTGGGCATGGGGCCTGCCGCTTATCGTATTCACTGTGATTCTTCACTCCTACAGCCTAGGTCTGCTAAACGCAAAGATTGCCGCTAGGCTGAATAGTAGAGAACGACTGCTCCGGATATCTGTGCCGAGTTTTCTTATCGGGGGGACGGCGCTTTCGCTGACTCTCTTGCACGGGGTGGAGGGTGCTATCTGGGCTACGGCTTTTCGTCTTCTCGGGGCATCCGTGGACAACAAAACTGCGATGCTCTACTCGCTAAACGCACTTACGAGTTACGGGCATGAGGAACTTCATCTGGCACCACACTGGAAAATGATGGGTGCCCTAGAAGCGTTGAATGGCTGGATTCTATTTGGTCTCACGACGGCATTCCTTTTTACAGTAGTTCAAAGAGCATGGTTGCATCCCAACGCCGAGCAAACTCACGCCGCTGAATCCAATCCAGTAACGAGGAATGACCGCATTCGCTAAAATTTAGAAACGATGCTGTGCTTGATGGCGTACTGCACCAAATCGGCGCTGGTCTTTAATTGCAATAGTTCCATGGCATCATACTTATGCTTATGGGCCGCAACCGTGCGCTGCGTGATGTTCAGAATAGAGGCCACTTCTTTCATGCTGCGGCCCTCTGCCAAAAGTTGAATCACTTCCCGCTGCCGCAGCATTGGTTCTGGCCGATTTGCCCTGTTTCGCTGTTTCGCGGCGCTCGCAAATCTATATTCGCCTGTCCCTCCTCGGCTTCAGGCGCGACGTACGAACTGCCCTTCAGAACTTTGTCGATTGCCTCCGTCACAGCGCATCCATCAACATCTGATGGTGATCGGCGAGCAATACGCGTATCCGTCGCACGCCAAGCATTTTATAGAGGTATTCGGGCTATGGGAATATAGGCGTAGAAAGGCCACTTCTCCATCGATGTGCTGGAACAGCACCAACTGGTCAGCGTTTTTGTTGCTACTGGTTGAAGATCACCGGAGGCCCGCTGACTCGCTTGGCTTGAAAAGCGACGGTTACCTCAACACGGTCTGCGATCCTGATGAAAGGAATGCTGCCGTCCACCCCGTAGTCTTTGCGGTCAAAGGCCATTGTCCCTTTGATCTCCCCAGCACCTTTGCCCTCGCTGTCTGTCGTTAGCATTAGGGTGTCAGTTTTAGTCACGTCGCGTATCGTAAAGTTGCCCTGCACCTGATAGACACCCGGGCTGGTTCGAACAATCTTCGTTGATTTGAACGTGATCAAGGGATCGTGCTTGACGTCAAAGAAATCTTTGCTCTTCAGCTTTTCGTCCTTCATGCCGCTCCCTGTATTCACGGTGGCTGCCTGAATCTTGATGTCCAAGACACCTGTTGAGATATTAGGAGACGTAAATGTCAGGGTGGCGTCCCACTTGTCAAAATGACCCTCTATATCCACCGACGACTTCACGTAAAACTTAATCGTGCTTTCTTCGGGCGTAATTAGGAAAACAGGAACCTGCGCTCGGCTTAGTGGCGTGAGCACAGCAGACGCCAAGAGGCAAAGGAAAGCTAACCGAAGTTCGTCACGGAACGGCCGAATTCTGCGATTTTTGATGACGAGAACGGCGGAAGCCTTGTCTTTACAATCGGGGTGTTCAGAAAATCGATGTAGTGCAGACCTACCCTCTTGAAGCCATCTATGGCGGATGACAAACTCGGCCAGGATGTTTCTGCGGCCGCATCAGCGTAGCAAGGATGGCAAGGATCACACCTATTGGTCTCTGGTGGAAACGGTGCGGACGGCCAACGGTCCGCGCCAGAGAACGCTCTGCTATTTGGGTGAGCTGAACGGATCGGCCCAGGCACGGTGGCTGAAGAGCGTCGAGGTGTTCAACGAGCAGGGCGAAGCCCAGCAATTGAAATTATTCCCTTCGCATGTCGAGGTGCCGGACGATGATCCGCAGGTGGCGCGCGTCTTAGTGAATCGCGTCCGTCTGGAGAGGACCCGACAGTTCGGCGCCTGTTTCCTGGGCTGGGAGTTGTGGAAGCATCTGGAGCTGGATCGTTTCTTTGAGCAAGCCGTGGATGACGATCCGGCAGACGTAGCCTGGTCGCGCGTGGCTGCGGTGCTGACGATCAATCGGCTTTGTGCACCAGGCAGCGAGTTGGCCGTGGAGGAGCGCTGGTATCCAGCGACGGCGTTGGATGATCTGCTGGAGATCGAAGAAGGCAAGATCAACGACACGCGCCTGTACCGCTGTCTCGACCGCATTCTCCCCCACAAGACGAAGCTGGAACAGCATCTCAAACAGCGTTACGGGGAGTTATTTGGAGCCGAGTTCGATGTGTTGCTTTACGATCTGACCAGCACCTACGTGGAAGGAGCGGCGGAGAAGAATCCGATGATGATCCGCGGTTACTCGCGCGATCATCGCCCGGACTGCGAACAGATGGTGATCGCGCTGATCGTCAACAGCGAAGGATTTCCATTCAGCTATGAGACGTTCGACGGCAATCGCGCCGACGTCTCGACCATGGAGACCATTCTGCGCATGGTGGAGCGCAAATATGGCAAAGCGCGAAGGATCTGGGTGTTCGATCGAGGCATCGTGAGCGAGGAGAATCTGGCAGCGATCGGCAAGCGCGGCGGACAATATTTGGTGGGCACGCCGCGCCGCCAGATGAAGCGGTTTGAAGCCGATTTGCTCAAGGAGGACTGGACCCAGGTGCGCCCGGATGTGGAGGTGAAGCGGGTCGCGATTCCCCAAGGAAACGAGACCTACATCCTGTGTCGCACGACTGGCCGCAAAGAGAAAGAGAGGGCCATCCGGAAGCGTTTTTCCACGCGGATGGAGGAGGCTTTGAAGCGCCTGCAAACGACTATTGCGGAGGGCCGGCTGAAGGACCGCAACAAAATGGAGCGCCGGCTGGGAAAAATTCAGGCTCGGCATTCGCAAGTAAACGATCTGTTCGAAGTCACCTTGCGTGACACGCCCGCAGGTGTACGTCTGGTTTGGGAGATGAAAGCCGAACGAAAGGTCTGGCGGGACTTGCGGGAGGGCGCCTACCTGTTGCGCACCAATCTACAGGCGGACTCGGCCGAGGAGATGTGGTCCAAGTACATGCAACTGACCGAAGCCGAGGCCTCGTTTCGCGCGCTGAAGAGCGAGCTTTCTATCCGACCTTTGTTCCATCAGAAGGAGCCGCGGGTCAAGGCTCATGTGCTGGTGGCTTTTCTCGGGTATGCCTTGTGGGTGACCCTCAAGCATCTGCTGAAGCGTCGGCCGGCCATCATTCCCTGGCCCTCGGACAGCGGAGTCGACAACACTCCGCCGATCTCGCCCAAGAAGGCTTTGGCTCTGCTGTCCACAGTGCAGAGCGCCGACATCGTCCTTCCCACGACGGATGGGCGCGAGATCCGACTGCGCCGGATCACGGAACCTACGGCCGAACAGAAATCCCTGCTTCACCAACTTGGACTCAGCCCGCCGGAACGGTTGAAATCCCTTTCAAAATGTAGTGCAGACTCGGCGATCGCCTGAACTGATTCTGAAAGGGTTAGGCGGTTTCCCGACCGCTCCGTGACGAACTTCGGCTAATCGCATCGAATCCTCCCTAACTGAACCACGCGATAGTTCTACATAAAATCTGCCATATGGGCGGACTGAGATGGCCATACGAATCCGTCGTGTTTCACTTCTCCCAGGAGAATATCATTTTCCAATTTTCCAATCATTCTTCGTGCGGATCACTGTCCAGCCCTTCGTCTTGGCGTCGTCGTACAATGCTTGCGTAAATTCGATCACCTCGGGTGAGGCAAGCGTGTTTCTCGATTTTTATTTCAACGCGGTCCAGGTGTTGTCGGGATTGAATTCGGTCATCGACTTAGCAACATCTGCAGTATTTTTACCAAGATTTTTCTCGTAAACCACGCCGCTCTGATTGACGATGAACGTCTTAATACCCGTCTCGTCGTACTTCGCAGGATAGGCTACATAGGCGAATCCGTTGGTCATCCTTCCATTGACGACATAGGGCTTTGCGCCGCCTTTGGCAGCGGGGCCCTGCAATCCCAGCTGTCGGAAGTAATAGCCGTAGAACGGCTGCGAAGACTCCGGCTTGATGGTAAGTCCCTCTTCGGTGGCGAATGCGACCAGCGGTCCAAGCGGGCTGCGCGGAGAGCCCTCCGGGGAATACCAGTACAAACCGTTCTGCTGGCCGGCATCACTGATGAATTTCTGCGCATATTGCTTCACGCCGTGGTGCGTTTGAGAGAAGTATTGAGCTTGGGCGTCCGCCAATGCTGCGCTTGCATCGATGGCTACGATCTCGTCGCGGCCTATGCGACGCGCTAGGATCTCCTCTTTCCCCGCTCCGGCGTCGAAATGCCACTGACCGGCGGGGTTCTTCATCAGCGGGATGGGGAATGCCTGGTTGTCTGCGCCGACCAGGAGCAATTCGCTGCCGTCCCCTAGTTTACGCCACCGGTTCATCACCTGGTATGCCCTGGCGAAACCCTCAAAGGAGGCTTTATCCTGTGCGGCATCGCCTGTGGAGATGATCTCCGCAAATCCGGGGCCGAGGATAATCATGATTTCCTTCTGACTTTGCGATTTCGTTGCATCCGCCAGCGCCTTGCCGGCGTCTTCGGGCGAAGCAAAAGTTCTAGGCAACGCCTCGGGAGGCGCGGTCTTGTTGCAAGCTCCTATCTGTAGCAGCATTCCAACACTTGCCATCAACAACAGGTTACGAACGATCAGACTCCGCAAGGAAGATTCGGGGGGATTGCTAGCTGAGTCGAACATTTTGATCCTCCAAAAGCTTTGCTTACGCCCGGATGCCAATCCTCGGATTCTCAGCGGCGGAAGCCTCCGCCACCCCAGCCCCCACCTCCGCCACGGCTGCCCCAGCCGCGCCAACTGGAGGACCGTGAACCCCAGCCACTATCCCCAGAGTCGCCCGAGTGGCCGTCCCAACCACTGAATGCCGAGGAGTCACTATGAGTCTGTGAGCCCCGACCTCCGTTGCTGTCTCCCCAACCGTGGGCAGCATCAGAACTGGAACTCTCTTTCTGCCAGCCGCTCCCAGTGTTCTTGTAGGCGTTGCCGTTCGCTGTCGCATACTTGTTACCATTTGAACTCTCGGCTGTCCCGAAGGTTCCATTCGCGTCCGAGTAATGTTGTGTGTCGACGGTCTGGCCGTTCTTTGAGGCCGTCGAGCTTCCCCAATTCGAATAAGCATTGGAACCTTGATGGGTTGCGCCGTAGGCTCCCGTGTATGGGTTGTAGGCCTGCCCTACCTTTTGGGTGCCGTAAGCTGTCGAGGTTGACGCGCCGCGAGCGTAGGTGCCGGTCGAAGGGTTATAACCTTCGGAGGCGTGGGCGCTGCCGTAGACTCCATACGCGGATGCACTGGTACCGTAATACCCTCCATGCCAGACACTATTTCCGTAATAGGCTCCGCCGTGGTAGACCGCGGCACCGCCATACCAATTGCAATTCCAACTGCTGTATCCCCAGCTGCTGCTCATCATGGCTCCAACTGCCATTCCGACACCAAACGAAAGTACGCTTGCAGCCACTACATCTCCGGTCGTATAGGCGGGAACGACATAGGGTGTGCCATAAATAACAGTCGGGTTGTACTGCGGGATATACACAATCTGCGGGTTCGTCGGCTGGATGACGATAATCTGGGGTGACTTCTGAACAACGGTGATCTGCGAACCCGACTGCAGATTACCGGCGGCCTTCGCCTTCGCACGCAAAACCTGAATGGCTGCCATGACATCCGCTTGCTGGTTGTGGTAGTCCTCGCCTAGTTGCGATGTCCACGAGAGGTTCTGAGCCATGTTGTTGAGCACAGAGGGAAACTGGGTGAGTGCTTTCACACTTGGATCCCAAGTTTGTGTACCGACCGCGTTCATGAGCGCGCTGCCGGTAAGCGTCTTATTCTGCCCTACCCAATAGCTGGCGACGGCGACCTGGTCAGGAAAGGTCGCTGCAGTTAGAATCTGCGCCACCAGTGCATCCGGGTAGAGAGCGATCGGTGCCACCAGGCTCTGCAGCTCCTCGGCTGTTGCTGGCACGCCCTGACCGGGATAACTGGAGGCCGCGCTGTTCGTAGGTGCCGTTTCCGTTCCCTGATTTGCCATTCCGGTTGCCGCCCCCGATCCGATGGTGTGCTGGTAATTGGTGTTAATGATTTCGATTGTGAGCTGCTTGCTGACGCCATTGATGGTCTCCGTGCCAACGTGGTACGGTCCGCCATTAGGCACACGAGTGAACTGCGCGCTGACGTTCACCGCATCACTGGGATCGCTGAGATAGGTGGAGATCGCCAAGCTAACGAGCGACAGAGTCGTTTTATCCATAACGATTGTCATGTTGTCGCCCTGCTTGATGTAGTTGCTGACGACGACTCGATACTGGTTGGGCTGGCCCGCCATTGGACCGATCATCACATTGCCCTGCTGATAAGACTGCTGCAGCATGTCTTTATCTGGTGGAACGTACTGTTGGATTAGAGTCTTAATCGAGTCGCCGTATTCCTTGTACTCCTCGATTTTCTTCTCTTTAATCCTTCCCCGCAGCCCGCGCATCTGCCGGTCGCTGTCGGAAACCGAGTTGGGATCGACCGGAGTTTTCTGAGGCTTGCCGTCGGAACCCATCTGAACGTTAAACAGCTCTTCCTTCTTTTGTTCACCCTTAACGCTTATGATTTGTTGCTCCATCCATGTGTATTGTGCGAGCACCTGTTTGTTGAAGGCGAGCGACTGGTTGAGTTCAGCCAGACGCTGCTGCATGTCCGGGTCCTGCGCTTGCAGTGCCAGCGCCATCAGAACGGCCAACGCGATCAGGCCGATTACGGCGACGCCTTTGTTTGCCAAGTTCGCATTGTTCATGGTTCACCTGTGTGCGACAGTCTTTGCTGACGAAAAATATCGAGCGATGAAGCCTTGTCCTGTGATTCAGAAAGCCGACCGCAGGCAGTGGCAACAACTGGTTGTTGGTTCGGACAGAGTGTCGCTATCGCTTGTCATAGATGTGCCTAGCGTCACGGCAACGGAATCTGCTCCGAAAGGACCCTCTCCGGTAATGGGGTAGGGTTTACCATCAAAGTTGGTGGTGTAATTATATTGTTGGTTGCTTCCGTCGGCATTGGTGCGATCAACGCTGACTCTCACGCCGGCGGAAGACGAAGCAATAATCCGGGTTTCACTCTTGCGTGCAGCGCCGGGTCCAAATTTGGATTTAGCTACGTTTAGTTCCCAGGTGCCTACAAAAGGATCGCTCTGCGCCAGCGCCAGGCCAGCAGTAAAAAGAACCAAAACGAGGAGGGCGGCGGGTAACGAACTGCGCGAGGTTTCCTTAACCCTTTTTTCTGAAGACTGGCATGTGACGAATTGCGAGACCAGCGTGGGTCGAGTGCGACGCGTGAATGACCACAAGGAATTCATATTGCTACCTCCGAAGTCAGTCTTGTATCAAGTGAACCTTTCTTGCCGGGAATGTCGTACACATATCCATAATCACTGCTTGGCGACCACAACATCCAACTCGCCCGTCTCATCATTCACCAGCGCCGCGCCGCACTCCGTATAGTTTCCAGAACCGTCGAACTTGCAGCCAAACGTTCCAGCCTTGGCCACGCCGCACTGCCCGCGTTCAGACCAACGGCGTACCATCCCGACCCAACGGGTTTTCCAGCTTGATTACCCTTTGCATTGATAGCCATCAGGATGCTCCCGGATTCCGGCTTGCCGTTGGGACAGCTGAAATCATCTTGACGATACGTATAGAGCACGCCGCGCTGCGCGTCCCACAAGAATTGGTTGTCTTCCACTGTGCCGTCATCATCGATGTCCACTCCATCCGTCCAGAATGACCGCGGCACAGAAGACTTCACGGATGTCCCGAGTTTGCCAATACTCGACTTCTGGCTTTGTTTCTTTCCCGTTGCGCTTGGTGCGGGCGAGTTTGCGTTGCTGCCACGGTTGGCCCAACATTGACCTTCGGTGCAGTTCCTGTGGTCGTCTGTGGGCGCGCCACACCGAGTGCCATCAATCCAACACCAGCAATGAGTGTTCCTAAAAATATTGACTTCTTCATACGACGCCCAACTGGCTGCGGGAAGAGCGTGCTTGCTTTTACGTTCCTTCCGCCAATCCTTTATTGACGAGGACTTTCACGTCGACGCGACGGTTCAGGGCGCGTCCCTGAGGATCGCTATTCGTCGCGGCAGGATGTGTCGCTCCGTAGCTTGCGGGAATGACCATCCGACGCATGGGGATATTCCCCTTTTGGAGGAGATAGTTTGCGACGGCTGCGGCACGATCCTCGCTGAGCTTTTGATCGAGTTGTTTTGTCCCCGTGCTCGAGGCGTAGCCGGCAATTTCAATCATGTATCCGTCGACACCCTTGGTCGCGGCGGCCAGAACATCGAGATCCGCTTTCACCGCGTCATCCAGATTTGCTTTGCCGCTGTCGAAATAGATCCCAGCTTCGGCCACAGTCTTGTAGTCATCCATGTCCGAGACGCGCTTATTGACCATCATGATGGCAGCAGCGTCCATTTCGCCCACATCTCCGGCTGCTACTGCCGCATTGCCAGCTTGATTCGCAGAGGATTGCGCCTGATTTGCAGAAGACTGAGCCTCGCCTGCAGCGGTTACGCCCTGGTTCGCAGTCGTTTGAGCGTTCGCGGCAGCCGACTTGTTGGCCATGATCTGTTGCTCTTCCGCGACTTCAATAGCAAACTCGTCTGGAATGAAGGTGATCTTATTGGCCGCGAGTTGCCCCTTTGCATTGCCTACGCCTTCCGCTTCTATGATCAAACCCGGCACCATCGCCGTGACGTCCATATCCTCGTGGCGAAAAAATTCAACCTTCCCCTTCTCACGTTCGATCTTAGTAGTGTCGGACATGCTTACTACGACCACTTGTCCGGACTTCTTTTCCTTCACCTGGACCAAATCTCCACTGCGGGCGACGATCGTACCCCTGATCTTGGATTTCTCGTCAGCTTTGATCTGCGGTGTTCCTGGCGTGCTCGCATAAGTCAGGCCCACCAGGAGAACGAAGCCAAGTGCAAAACCAAATATGGACGTCTTCCATTTCTCGCTTTTGAAAATCACAAAAACTCCTCTGTTCAGTTTCTCAATATCATCAAAACACTAGTACCAGGCACGATTCAGAGCGGACTAACTAGCCAGGTCTGAGTCGAACCGGGGCCTTGATCTGACGTAGATTTCGGATTACGTCGAGCTGAGACACATTTATGCCATGCCGAAAAAGGGGTGCGCCATTGTCAAAACTACCCATATCGTCCCGGGGTAGAAATTCACCCCTTAACTGGTGGGAAATGGTCACAGGGCCGCCGATGCCTCACTTCACCCCGGCACCGGCCGGTCCCGGGCCTCCGCCGCGCCACCACGACTCAGATTTCGGAAATGCGTAAAAAGGCGTTGGCTTCTCCGGTTTTGCGTTTTTCACTCGCTGTACCTTCTCTGGTTTTATGTCTCCTCCTACACCTCTTGGTCCCTCCGCGCAGAGGTCAGAAGCGGCTGCCATTCCGCACAACAAAAGCGCGCACAACAATCGAACTCGCATAACTTCCATGGTAGTCTCCATTCGCTCCCTTGGCCTATACATGCAAACTAATCAGCCTGCTGGTGGCCAAATCGGGCTGCTAGGTTTGCGCCCATGATTTCTGAATTACATTAAAAAGAAATGCCGTGGTAAGACCAAACAGAATCCAGCCATTCAACGCTTCTAGGGCACCCATCATTTCCCAACGTGGCTCCAGATACAGATTCGCGTGGCCATAGCTAGTCATGGCGTTCAGCGAATAGAGCATCGCGGACTTGATGTCCGGCAAAGCCCCAAGAAGACGGAAAGCCAAGGCCCAGACAACCCCTTCAATACCGTGCAGAATGGTCACCGAAAGGGCCGTCGCGCCAATGAGGAAGGTCGGGGAGGACCAGAGATTCCGAATCCGCCCCTCATCGCTTCGCTTTGAGTTAATTTCTTTGGCGATGAGCCCGAGGCCCCGAGCGCGGAAAATCACGATTAATAGGATGAGCAGAAGCCCCCAAGCCCAATCCGCACCCCAAGCAGGAACGATTCTGGAATCCATAGATGACCTCTCTCGCAGGCGCTCGCCGAGTGGTTTCAGACTTGGCTAGCCTGCCATCTCGTTCAGATAATCGTGAAACACGTCGGCTGCGTCGATAGCTGTTGCACTAGGGCAAAACCTGGACGTGAAACTAGCTGCGTGAGCGCAGAGTCCACCCGAGCATCAGGAGGCTGCTGGCGGCAATCCAGCTTCCCGCAACGCGTACGACGAGGCCCATGCGGCATCGATGGGGCGGCCGAAGCTGTCGAGATCGATCGGGTACATCCAGCCATCGCTGAGATTGGCATTGTGCGAGATGGCCAGTAGTTCGTTACCCGCCTTGCGCTGCGTATCCATCCAATTCCACAGGTCCTCGGGATGGGCGGAATCCAGTGCCTTCCAAGCGGTTCTGCCGTCACCGTCGTGAGCCTCCAGCAGTGTCACTCCGTTCGACCCGACTAGAAACAGGACCTGATTTTTCAGGTTCCTCCGTCCAGAACAACTTTTGTTTGGTTGTCAGCAGTCACCATCACTCTGGCTCGGTCCTTGCCCGTATCGTCTCCAACCCATAAACCATGTTCGCCAGTCGGCATGACGTACATGCAACTGGCTTCAGCGCCATTCCAGTCAAAGCAAAGAATCATAGTTCCGTCGTCGAGCATGGCCATACCGCCTACTTCGTCTCCCTTCGCATTGTTCAACTGAATGCCGTTGGCCGGACTTCGTCTAGGTAGAGTTTTCCCATCTAGTGTTGGATCTGGTAGTGGCGCGCCAAGCCTGAGACGCGCGATGCCAGCGGAGTCGACGACTTCCAATTGCTTTGTACGGAGCGCCGATGGCTGCTCGGCCTTTGGATTCAAGGTCGTTTTGAATACGCACCACCAAGCAACGAGACCAGTTAGGGCAATGCCAGCGAGCAGCCATATCTGTCTCCGCCCCAGTCGCTCAATACGGTCCTCAAGTGACTGACTCATTCTTCTACCTCCTGTTGTGCGAGATAGGATCAGCGCAGCTTCGATGGTCGCAGAGCTTGTGCCCTGAGTGTATGGTTGGAGCGGGCCAGGTTGAGTAAGCTCCCGATTAGCCGGGCTTGAAGCGTGTGCGGCTATTGCTTGAGCACTAACGGCGGCCCGCTCACGCGTTTCGCGTGGAGGTTTACGGTCACCTCGACGCGGTCCGCGATCTTGATGAAGGGGATACCGCTGTTCATCCCGAATTCCTTGCGGTCGAAGGCCATGGTCCCTTTAATTTCACCCTCTCCTTTCGCTCTCGCCGCCGCCGCGTCTGCAAGCGTAAAGGTCAACGTTTCGGGCTTGGATACTCCGCGAATGGTAAAGGTCCCCGGGAGATCAAAGGTGGAAGGACTGGTCTGCACGATCTTGTCGGAGTGAAACGTGATCACCGGGTCCTGCTTGGCATCGAAGAAGTCCTTGCTCTTTAGCTTGTCGTTCTTCATGTCGCTTCCGGTGTTCACGGAGTCGGCCTGGATCTTGATATCCATCACGCCGGTCGTCACATCCGTGGATGGAAACGTTAGAGTCGCGTCCCACTTTTCGAATTTGCCCTCGAGAGCAACCGACGCCTTAACGAAGAACTGAACTGTGCTTTCTTCCGGCGTAATCTTGAATACGGGAGCCTGGGCCCGGCTTACTGACGGCAGCATGGCAGAGACTAAGAGGCAGAGAAAAGCTAATCGCATGGAATTCCTCCCTAAGCGTGAACGTCGCGACGCCATCGCGTTCTCCTAGGTTTTCACTCGGGAACACTGATTGCTATTGTCAAAAATGACATAACGGCTGGCTCCATAGAAGTGGAATGGGCCTCTTGGTGAAAACCTAACAACCTGACGTGCTGAGTCCCGATTGACGTTAGTACTCTATCGGACGCGCGTTTTCACAAAAGCGTGAAGTCCGGGCGAGGTGCTCTGCGCGCAAAACCGACCGCCGTTTTCAGCGCACGAAGACGCATGTGATCATCGCCCAAGTGTCGCATCTAGATGATCCCGGCAACTGTTTATTCTGCGATCTCTGCAGCTTGACGGCATTGATGTAAGCCACGAGCAACTCAGACCAATCGACGGGCCTGTGAGCATCGAAGAAGCCGACGGTAACGCTCAGCGTCCTCGCCGACCCGGATAAGATCAGCAGCTTTATGAATATCCGCGTTGCGGATATTCAAGCGTGCTATGAATTATGGAAAAGTCGAGGAGCCGAGTTCATCACGGAGCCGATTGCCAAGTACGGCGAGATTCGCTGCTACATCCGCGATCCTGACGGTTATATTATCGAAGTCGGATAGAGCACCTCCCTCACGTACGGTTAACGCTCGGCCCGGATGGGGTGCGGCTTTAAACGCTTGCGGATGTCCGCTTAGTGCCAGCCTTGGTGCGTTGGTTCTGTGTGCTGCGTCGACCGCGGGTTCGCTCGCCTGACTGCGGGTAGTCCAGCACTGCGTCTTCGTGATAGATGCGGTGCTCTGTTTCCAAATTGTCGGCATCGGACGCCGCCCAATGCTGATCTAGTGCCGCACGGATCTCTTGATCTCGCACTCCAGAATGCTGCTCGTTCTTGTGTTGACCGTTCATCTCGAGTTCAATTCGATAAGAATCGAACCGCTTTAGGGAAATCGGCGTGTGCGAATCGTCCAGTCGCGCAGCCCCCTGCTGCGAGTTGTTGTTTCGCGGATCGTCTTTCGAGTCAATGTATTCAAGCCCGAGTGGCCCGACCGCCGTGATGTGGGAAACGTACTCACTAGATTTCGCCCAGTGGAAATGGGGCGTGTTGCCAGGGAGAATGATCACGGCGCCGGGCGGATAGGCTTCCCCGAGTTCGAGACGGTCGAGAGAGCCTACAAAGACCTCTTCATCGTGCTGGAGATACATCCGATGAAGAATGGACACTTCTACGTTTGGCCATACGTGCAGAGCGGCGAGACCCCGGACAACTTCAGCTCGTTGGTTCACTGGCCTCGGTTTTGACCAAGAAATTCCCGATCACTCGACGTTCTCCAAGAATCGCCACGGTCGATTTCGGCGGTCTGGCGTATTTCGGAAAATATTTGAGGAGATCGTACGCCACTGTTTACAGGCAGGATTCGTCGAGTGGCGGAAGTGGCGGTAGACGGGACACTTGTAGGGGCCAATGCCAGCCAAGAAAGCCGAGTTCCGAGGGAGAGATTAGTGGAGGCGGCGAAGCCGTCTCCGCACGAAACCAGACAGAGCCAGCGGTCTCGAATTCTTGATCTAGCACACTGCCGCCAAGTCCCGATAAGCTTTAACTGCGTCTTCGACGTGTGGTTAATGCCAGAAATTTGTCAAGATTCACCTAACCTGACGTTCCGGGCCTTGCTGCCTCCTTTACGGTAATCGCTCCGGTAGTCTAGGCACTTAATGACATGTTACTTTTGACAATTCCCCGGATTAGATAAGTCACTCACAATTTTGTACAAGTCCCCCATTCAAGAATGACTAGACTGCCGGTTTCGAGCATCAGGGAGATTCAAAATGCGCCTGTTCCGAATGTTCCTAGTCGCTTCGCTTCTCTTCACGGCCATTCCGCGACAGGCCGAGGCAGGCGTTGGTGCTAAATCAGTGCAGCGATTGTTCTCTCCCGACGAGTGCGAAGCAATCCCCGAACTTCTGGGACCGTGGACGGCGCCAGGAGTCAACTATTCGATTCTACAGGGCCACGACAAAAATTACCGGATGATCGATCGCGACGCAGATCCCAAGACGGGGAACAAGTTGGTTCTCGAAATCTGCGTGGCGCATATTAACGGCCAATTATTCTACGACGCCACCTTTCAAATACTGAAGACGGGTGACACGCCGACTCTTCCACCCGAATTTGTTGTGGGCAGTGGCATTTTCAGTGTCGACGTTGTCGCCGGCTACTGGGTGCCAATACACATCATCGGAAAGCTGGAGATTGAGAAAAATGCGCTGCATTTTCGGAACATCGATGACGAATGGTTGCAAGACGCTCTGAAGGCGAAACTCGTCACCGTGTCGAATGCCCAGGATGACTCCGGCGAATATTTTCTTACCGCCAACAGCAAACAGCTAAAGGCACTGGTGGCGTCCCTGTCATCCATTCCCAAAGCGTTTTCTAACCAGCAAGACCTGAGCCGCACTCTTAAGCCAACGCAAGAATAAACCCGCAAATCCCCCTAGAAACATTGGGAAGCGTGGCTAAGTCGCGCACTCGGACAAGTGCCCCTCACGGGCCAGAAACGGCATTCGAGGGATCAGATCGCAAGCGACTGCTGAAGAATTGGAACCATTCTCTTTAGCTCACCGTATTTATTAAACTAAGAAAAGCGTTTTCTCGAACAACGTCTTGACCCACGATCGCGAATCCTTTCGCAGCGCTTACGCCGGCAGCCCGCCCTGGGACATCGGCAAGGCCCAACCTGCGTTTCAAGCCGTCGCCGATAAGGTCGTCGGCGCGGTTCTCGATGCGGGCTGTGGCACCGGCGAACATGCCCTGTTCTTCGCCGCACGGGGCCATGCCGTCACCGGCTTCGACTTCCTGGGGGAACCCATCGCTGCGGCGCGGCGTAAGGCCGCCGAGCGCAGCCTCATCGTCAAGTTCCTGGTCAAAGATGCCCTAAAACTCCATTGAGTGGACCGAACGCTTCGATAACGTGCTCGACTCCGGCCTGTTTCACGTTTTTTTCCGACGAGGACCGCATTCGCTACGTGCGCGGGCTCAAGACCGTCCTCTATCCCGGTGGGCTTTGTTTCAGCGACGCCACTCCGGGAACGCAAGGACCGCGACGCGTCTCGCAGTCCGAGTTGCGGCATGCCTTTGCCGATGACTGGGAAATCAAATCCCTCGAGCCCGTGCGCCTCGAAATCCGCCCTGAGTATAGACCGGGAGCCTTCTCCGGCGAAGACCCGCGCGGCTGGTTCCTCGTCGCCCTCCGCCTGCCTTAAAGGGTTAGGCCTTCTACGGCGGTGTGCTGGTGCCTGCCGATAGTTCTGATATGGCTTCTTGAGCCTTTGTTGAATATGTCTTTTCATTTTCGGGACCGACTGCGGTCGATGCCGCGTCAGCGCGAGAGCCAGCCGCCATCGACCGCCAGCACATGTCCGTGCACGTAATCGCTGGCTGGAGAACACAGAAAAACCGCGGCGCCCGCGAGATCACCAGGTTCGCCCCATCGCCCCGCGGGAATGCGGTCGAGGATTTGGCGACTGCGTTGCGGATCGTTGCGAAGCGCAGCGGTGTTGTCTGTGGCCATGTAACCGGGCGCGATGGCGTTCACGTTAATCCCTTTCGCCGCCCATTCATTGGCGAACGCCCGCGTTAATTGCACCACACCCCCTTTCGCCGCAGCATAAGCGGGCACTAGAATTCCGCCCTGGACCGAAAGCACCGAAGCAATATTCAATATTTTTCCGCCCATGCCTTGCGCGAACATCCGGCGCGCTGCAAGTTGCGACAGGCGAAACACAGCGGTCAAATCGACCGAGATCACCGCGTCCCAATCCTCCTCGGAATATTCGGCCGCGGGTGCACGCCGGATGATGCCGGCATTGTTGACCAAAATGTTCAGAGATCCAAATTCCGCTACGGTTTTCTCAATCAGTGCCGAGCAGGCATCCGCCTCAGCGAGATCAGCCGCAAAATAAGCCGAGCGGCGCCCCAGCGCCTGAATCTCCCCGCAAATCGTTCCCGCGTCCAAATCGCGGCCGTTGCACGCAACATCGGCGCCGGCCTCAGCAAGGGCCAGCGCGATGGCCGAGCCAAGTCCTCGATGGGAGCCGGTAACCAGCGCATTTTTGCCGTTGAGTTGAAAAGCGCTGAGGCTCATCGATTACTCCCATGGCAAATCATATTGCACGAACTTGTCTCATCCCGCACGAACTTCAAATCCTGCGCACCAGCCCACGATCGGTGGCCTCTGTATTGCGCACCAGCAATAAAACAAGAAGCATCCCAACAAAGGGAATCAGCCCGGCAATGATCATCAGCGGATCGAACAGATGTGTGCCGGTGGCGAGCCGCGCATCGGAAAGCCGACCTGCCAATAAATACACAATGATCGTGCCGACCGACGCACCCGTCCCGCTCAACCCGCTGACGGAGGCCACAGAATCGCTGTGAAAAATATCGGAAGGCAGCACATTTGCGATGGTCGTGAACGAACCATAAGAAAAAGTCGCCAGGCCAAAGAGAAGCGTAAGCAAGGTCAGGTTCACCGTGAAGATCGTGGGAATCAGCAGCGTCACACCGATGCCTCCAAACACCGCCACCGCCTTGCGCCCGCTGCCGACGGACCATCCTTGTTTAATCAGATAGCCAGACATAAAGCCGCCAAAAAAATTGCCGAGATCGGCGGCAAGAAAAGGGATCCACACCGCGAACAAGCCCGTCTTCAATGCAATGCCCTTGGCCACCAGATAAATCGGAAACCAATCCGCGATGAAAAAGAAAACCGGATCGGTAAAAGTTCTTGCGACAATCGTTCCCCAGGTCTGCGGCAATTTCAGAAGATCACGCCACCGTGGACGAACCCTGCTCGCAGAATCCGGCAAGTCCGCGTCAACGTCAGCAAGGATCATGCGCCGTTCGGCCTCTTCGATGCGCGGATGTTCCTTCGGCGTGTAGTATAGCCAGCGCCAAACCACCAACCAAGGAATACCGAGCAGCCCAGGAACAACAAACGCAGCACGCCAGCCAAACCGGAAATAAATCCACAGAACAACGAACGGCGCAATCGCCCCGCCAATGGAAGATCCGCTGTCAAAAAACGCTGTGGCCAGCCCGCGCTCGTGTTTCGGAAACCATTCGGATACGGCTTTGGTGGCCGCGGGCCAGTTCCCGGATTCAGCAGTGCCAAGGAAAAAACGAAAACCCACAAAAGAGTAAAATCCGCGCGCCAGTGGCGTCAGCAGCGAAACAAGCGAATACCACGCCACCGTGATCGTCAAGCCGCGTTTTGTGCCGACGCGATCCATCAACCAGCCGAACAGCGTCTGCCCCACAGAATAAGCAGCCCGAAATGCGATCACGATGGCGGCGTAATCGGTGTTGGTCCAATGATAATCGCGCTTGAGGAACGGAGCGAGAAGCGAAAGCGTCTGACGATCAACATAATTAATGACCGTGGAAGCAAAGAGAATTCCCGCGATCCACCAGCGCAAATGGGGAATAGACGGGCGCCTGCCGGAATCATTCTGCACTTGCCGGGAATGTCCAGCATTCTCCATCAACGATCCGCCGAGAGCGAAGAACGCGCGATCATTTTTCAGGCCGACGCCGTCAGAGCCGAAAGTGTCGCTGGGCTGAGCAATGCGGAAGATTGCCGGTCGAGGTAAACAGTAGCGTTGGGATGGTTTCGCAAGATCGACGAAGGCGCCATCGGACTGATAGGCCCATCGAAACAAAGTCGAATAGCCGCAGCCTTGCGCGCATCCGGAACCACCGCGAGTATTTCCCTGGCCTTCAGAACCTGGCGCACGGACATGGAAATCGCATGCGTCGGTACAGCGTCCAGGTCCTTGAACCACCCTTCGCCAACCTGTTGCATGCGGCAGGCGTGATCGAGCGCCACTGTGATGTACGGCTCTTCGATTTCAAAATCGGCAGGAGGATCGTTGAACGCGATATGTCCATTTTCGCCGATGCCCAGGAAAGCGATATCAATCGACGCGGAACTGATGGCCTCGCCCACACTACGGATCATTCCGCCGGGATCACGGCTCCCGTCGAGCAGGTGGTGATGCACAATGCCTGTCTTCCCGATCAAACGTTCCTGAAGAAATTTGCAAAAACTCGCCGGATGGGTCATCGGCAGCCCAATATATTCGTCCAAATGGAACAATTCCACTCGCTTCCACTGCATGCCTGGCGATACGGTCAGCGCTTCCAGAAATTCGAATTGAGAAGCGGCGCTGGCGGCCACCACGCGTGCTTGTCCCCGCTCCGCAATCGCCGATCGAATCGCCGACGCCGCCTGAATGGCTGCCGCTTTCCCAAGTGAAACTTTGTCATCGAAAACTCTCAGAAGCATTCGTCAGTCTCCTCTGCAAAGCCTTGCGGATCGTGAGAGAAAGCAACAGCGGTGTGTGAAAATTCGCCTTAAGAAACCTTGACATCATATCAGACGCGTGATGTTCTCTTGCTTCCCCTCGGCAAAGGTCAGCGCGTCGAAAGGGAATTGCTTGGCCAAGCTTTCCAAAATTTAAAGTAGTCCCGAGGGCGCATGAAAACGGAAATCGCAAAAGCGTCAACCGTATGTGTGTTGCTGGCTCTTCTCTTCCTGAGTTGGCCCTCAGCCACCAAAGCGCAAACGATCCGAGTGGACGCCACCCCCAGCCATGTCGCGAACACCTTCAGCCCGCCCTATGCGCTCGGATCAACAGTCGATCGCGTGCCCAGCAACGCCACCGACGCCTTTTTCAAGCCAGAAGCAATTCAGAAAATCTTGTCAGCGGGATGGGGTGCGATCAGCTACCGCCAAAATACGGATCTATTCGTCCAAGCGTGGCACTGGAACCCAAAGGGAACCTGGAGCGATCCAGCAGGCCGCGGCTATTTCACCGGCGATGGCAACCCCACGGAAATGATTCGCCACTCCTACGGCTATGCCCTGCAGCATCGAGGATTCACGCGCAACGGCGGCCTGGAAGACGAACTTTTCTCTCGCCTGAATGACGGCGACATGAATACCTACTGGAAGAGCAATCCCTATCTCACCGAGGCCTTCACCGGGGAAAGTGACACGCTCCATCCGCAATGGATCGTGATGGATCTGGAGTCCCGGCAAACGGTCAACGCGCTCCGCATTGCATGGGCCGAACCCTACGCAACCATCTACGACGTGCAGTACTGGTCGGGCACTGGTGACGCCATGGACGAACAAGCTTCCGGCGAGTGGAAGAATTTCGCGTCTGGAGCAGTCGAAAACTCAAAAGGAGGAACGGTCACACTGCGCGTCGATCCATCCGGAATCACCGCGCGATGGGTGCGCGTGCTGATGACCAAATCCTCCAACACGTGTGACACCCACGGAAGCGCCGACAAACGCAATTGCGTCGGTTACGCCATCAAAGAAGTTTATTTGGGCACAATCGACCAAAAAGGTGAATTCAAGGATCTCTTGCGGCACTCCAAAGACCAGCAGCAGTCTGCAACCTATTGTTCTTCCGTCGATCCGTGGCACGAACCCAGCGACCTCTTCGTGGCCCCAGACCAGATGGCCTCGGGCGATCAGCCCGGCTTCGATCTGTTTTACACCAGCGGCATCACCCGAGGCATGCCCGCCATCATTCCGGTAGCCATGCTCTACGGCACGCCGGAAGATTCTGCGGCGCAAATCGCTTATGTCGAAAAGCGCGGGTACCCCATCGCGTATGTGGAAATGGGAGAAGAAGCCGACGGGCAGTACATGATTCCCGAAGATTACGGAGCGTTGTACTTGCAATGGGCCAAGGCCCTTCACGCTGTCGATCCGAATTTGAAACTTGGCGGTCCTGTCTTCCAGGGCGTAACCGAAGACATCAAGGTCTGGAGAGACACGCGCGGCCGCGATTCCTGGTTCGGCCGGTTTCTCGATTACCTCAGAGCCCATCAGCGCCTCTCGGACTTTGCCTTCATGTCCTTCGAGCACTATCCCTACGACGGCTGCGAGACTCCCTGGGAAAACCTGTACCTGGAGCCCCGGTTGATCACCCACATCATGCAAGTCTGGCGCGACGATGGCCTGCCTCCAGGAATCCCGATGTTTGATACGGAGACCAACGCTCATGGCGGAGAAGCGTCTGTCGAGGTGTTCGGCGCGCTGTGGTTGGCCGATTCGTTCGCCGGATTTTTGACCGCCGGCGGAAAAGGCACGTTTTATTACCACGCTCTGCCGTATTCCCCGCCGCATCCCAATTGCAAAAACAGCTGGGGGACCTATCGAATGTTCATGACCGACGAGAAATATGAAATCGCGACCCCGACGTCGCAGTATTTCGCTGCGCAAATGCTGACCAAGGAGTGGGTGCAGCCAAAAGACGCCGAACACAGGTTATATCGCGCCGTGGGCGACATCAAAGATTCCAGCGGCCATGTTTTGGTGACGGCCTACGCCGTGTTGCGCCCTGATCGACAGTGGTCCGTTCTATTGATCAATAAAGATCACGATCACGACCATGCAGTAAGCATCGTCTTCGATGATTCCGAAACCAAAAAACAGAGCGGCTTTGCAGGCCCGGTCACGATGATCACCTTCGGCAAAAATCAGTATCACTGGCATCCCGCCCGCCGTAAAGGCTACGCTGACCCTGACGGCCCGGCACTCAGTTCCACAATCGAGGGCGGACCAAACTCCGTCTATACCCTGCCGTCCGCCTCTGTCACCGTGTTGCGCGGCAATATCGCAGCAGCAGAATCAAAGGACAACCAGGTTTTGGGCGATCTGATGAAGGCACAAGGAGCACCCATAGGCGCGGGCAACACGAGCCTGGTCGAGTGGGGGCAGGCCATCACTCCGAACTGCATAACCTCGCGAACTTTTTTCCCTCTGGATCACTTCTTCGGCCCCTCCCCAGTCAGTTATGACGGCTGCCTGCCGAGCAACTCCGCTCAGTGTTCCGACATCATCGAGCTGCAATATCCACTGAGTTACGCGTTTCGCGCCCTTAATCTGGAGTCCGAGGGTTTGAATCGCAGCGTGAATATCGGGATTCCAGGCCGCGCCGCGCGCATCGCGCCGCTGTCTTACCGGGCCAGGAGGATGTGGGCGCTCCGGCGCAGAAACACAAACCGGATACCGACTGAGTTCAAACTTTACACTTGGATTTCGGCAGTGGGATACTTTCGTTGCCTCTCAAGCCTGTGGGGAGGCAGTGCTGCTGCGGGCGCTATCCCTTCCAGACATACTTGCCGCAGGGGCAAGGAACCGTTTCCGCGGGATGCTTCTTTTGCAAGGGATTCCGGCAAACAGGACAATTTTTCTGCCACATAGCTACACCTGGTTTTCTCTGACGAATCGGCCAAAACAAACCAAATTTGGCGCGGGCCCCTGCCGTGCTGATCAAATTTCAGGGCTCTTTGGCGTAAGGGCCGTTCGGATTGAAGCGTCGCGGCAAGTGGCCCGCAGTAGAAAGCGTGTGCAAATTTCATGCCACGCCAAGAAATAATCTCTTCTCACCGCAAACACCGCTAACTCAAACGAATGACGCCACATCCCGCCGCCGAAGGTGAGATTGCCCTCAAGTCTTCCGGAGTTCCGCCGACCAGCTTGGAAAGCGTTTTCCCTCAGTGCGCACAGGATTATCATGACCACGTCGCTGCAAATCCTATACCGGGTCAGCAAACACTAGGCTTTTGGCGCCACCCCGAAAATCTCCACCAACCGCTCGGCGATCAGTTTGTCCTCGCCATCCTTTAGCTGCCACACGGCAAACCCGAAGCTTTGCGGATCGCTTGGATGGCCGTGATGGCCGCCGTGATTCTCCCCGCCGGCGGGCTCGCTCGGATCCCGCCCCCGCATTCCGCTCGCACCGGCGCCCATGCTGCCAATCCCGATCGGCCGAGTGTCCGTCAGCTGCTGCATTACTTCTGGTCCGGTAATCTTCAGTCTGGACGGATCGATGTGCCAGCTGTACCGCGGCGTCACATTCCCCAGCGCCTGCGGATTGAACTGCCGCGGCAGCGCCGTCACCCCGAATTTCTTCACCGCATCCGTGATCACCTGCGCCCGCGCGTCGTATATCTTCAGCATTTCATCGAGGTCCTCATTTACGAAAATCTCCAGCGCCTTCAGCAGCCCGAAGATCGTCTCCTTCCCGACCTTGCAGCAGCGTCCGATGCGATCCTCCTGCGGGCTCATGTTCAACAGCGCGTAATGAATCAGATCTTCCTTTCCTATTAACACGCCCGAAGCCTGCGGGCCCCGGATATCCTTCCCGCCGCTGAACGTCACCATGTCGAAGCCCATTGCCGGGTATTCCCACAGCCGTTCTTTCGGCGGAACGTCTGCGGCCGCATCGTTGAACGTATAAATGTTGTGTTCCTTGGCGATGGCCACCGTCTCCGCGCCGCTGACTTTTCCATTGCCGGACAAAATATTGGTGAAATGGATCGCTGCGGTTTTCGGGTTGATCGCTGCAATCATCTCCTCTCGCGTTTCCACCTCCACCAGCTTCGCGCCCGTCTGCCGGATTTGGTGGTCAAATGGATACCGATGGCTCTTTTGGATGATCACCTCGTTCCGAGGAAAATTGCTCACGTCGGGAATGTCGCGCATCCGCGGTTCCAGGTCTTCGGTCATCATGCCCGCGTAGCCGACCACCATGGCCGCCGCCGCTCCGCCGGTCACCAGCCCTGTGTAACCCGCGGGAGATTTACAAATCTTCGCGATGAATTTCCCGGCCGCAACTTCCAGTTCGTCGATCAACACGAAATGTTCGTTGCCTCGCCGGATCAGTTCCATCACTTCGGGCTTCATCACCGACCCGCCAATCACAGTCACCGTGCCATTGATGTTGACGAGCGGGGTAACACCCAATTCCGCGTAAATATCTCCCGTAGAGCCAAGCCCGCTAGTAATTGGCACAATCGGACTGCCATCCACGGCAGCGGCGACCCCCTTATGCTTCTTTCCAAATACACCCGCAGCACCTAACTCCGCCGGTGCAAACAATCTCCCCGTGACCGCTCCAAGCGCACCTAAAAATGCCCGTCGATCCCACCCAAACCTCAAGCCCATATGCATCCTCTCTAATGTACTGGCGGTCTTTAGACGCGCCCGGTCCCGAGCGAAACAAGGAATCCTACTCATTCCCTTCTGTTACTCTCCGCCCGCTGCCGCATTCAAAACCTTCGCGCTTCCCACGATCTCAATCAACGAATCTCCCGGAATCCACTCCAGCGCCATGCAAGCGCGTGACGGCGCCTTCCCGGGCGAAAAGTATGTTCCGTAAATCTTATTCAACGCATCGTACTGCGCCTTGTGCGCATCGAATCGCGCCTTGCCGGTTGGCATCGGCACACCATCTGTCAAAGGCAAACACAGAAACACGGTCAGGTGCAGAATACTGTCCATCGTGCACCCGTTGCGCTCCACAGATTTCTTCAGCGCGTCCATTGTCCGCGTGACGTGCTTCTCGAACGGGTCCGTCACCAGCACGTGATCCTCTTTCGGGTAACCGTCATTTGCGCCAGTTCCAGAGAAATAATAAATTCCGTCATGCACGTGATTACCTCCGCCAGCGCGTCGGGGCATTTCTCCCGCGGCTCCTCCGGCGGCGGAAGGTGTGCTCGCAGGTGGACCCTGTTGAGCGAGGAGTTTCGTCGCACCGGTTACACCAGCCGCCAGCACTGCGATCTTGCCAAAGAATCTGCGCCGAGTATCGATCTCCATGCAATTTCTCCTTAGGAATTTTCAGTCAGACAAGCGAAAGAGAACCAATGATAACGCAAGCACCGGCACAGTCACGCCGATCTGCCCACCGCCGCAAAATCGTCATCCTGAGGAACGCCTCTGCGACGAAGTATCTGAACCGATCCACACTCTCCAAAACTTTTGCCTCTAGATTTCAAGCGCTGAATCTTTCAGTGGACTTGGCTTGCCTCTTGAGCCTTTCTTCTTCCCGGTTCTTCGGCGTTGCGTTCGTCTCCAGAGAATGGAGGAGTTGACCAGAAATTGCGGCGATTCCATCGACGGCGGCGATGAACGCGGCTTCATTCGTCTTCGATGGCTCAGTAAACCCGCTGATCTTGCGCACGAACTGCAGTGAAGCGGCTCGAACCTCTTCCTCCGTCACCGGCGGATCAAAATTAAACAGAGTCCGAATATTTCGACACATAAGCTCTGACCTCCGCAGCCGCCTGCCAACCGAACAATCCGCCAGCAAAAGCAAATTTTATCCCCGATAACAGTCGTCAGCAACCACACCGATTTTCCTGGGTGACCCATTCTGCGCGCCTGTTGCGACGGGTGGGTCCTGGGTTTCTTTCTTCTCTTGCTCTCGTAGGCGCATGGCTTCCGCCATGCCAGCAAACTCCAAAAAATTTCTGGATATCGCGATCCTATTGATTCGGCAGCACGTCATACGGCCGCATCATCTCATTATCTTCATGTTCCAGAATGTGGCAATGCCACACATACCGCCCCGGATAGCCTTCAAATCGCGCAATGATCCGCGTGATCATTCCGGGATGCGCGCGCACGGTATCTTTCCATCCAACCTCGTCCGGATCGGGCGGAACCGGCGGCCCGGTAAACCTGATCTGCTGGCGGCTCACATACGCAAAGTTCTCGATCTTCCGGCGATCCAAAATCTGAAATTTTACCAGATGCAGGTGGATGGGATGCGAATCGTCCGTGGGATTAACGAATGACCAAATCTCTGTTGAGTTCAGCACCGGATTTTCTGTAACCGGATCGTGCCAACTCTTTCCGTTTAGCAACATTTTTACGGGATTTTGCACCAGATCATCCACTTCATCCAGCGACAAGAACCGGGTTTTCACAGCGGCGGATTCCGGCAGCTTCTCGACGGTGCGAAGTGTACTTGGTAACGCGCTGTTATCGTTCACACCAGTGCCGGAGACACGAAACTGCAGCAGGGAAACAACGTCATCGTTGAGAAGAATTCTACTTCCCGCGCTGTCCTTGAAATCGACGACCAGGTCCAGACGTTCCCCGGGCGCAATCATGATTTTACCGATCGAGAGCGGGGCTCCAACCAGTCCCTGGTCCGTCCCAATCAAATGAAACGGCAGCTTATTTGAAAGCGACAAGTGGTAAAAGCGGCCATTGGAAGCGTTGAGCACCCGAAACCGGTATTTGCGCGGCCTCACTTCCAGGAACGGAAACAACTTCCCATTGATCAGGTTTGCATTGCCGAAAAATTCCGGTATCCACGGAGACTCCGCCTTGTCGGACACGGGATAATAAAGCTGGCCGTCTTTATCAAACATGCGGTCGCAAAGCACCAGCGGAATCTCGTATTTTCCGCTGGGTAAGCGCAGCGCGTCTTCGTCCTTATCCCGGAGAATATAAGCCCCGGCAAGCCCTGCAAAAGTGTTCAGGCGGTTAATTCCCATCGCGTGGTCGTGATACCACAGCATCGCCGCGTCTTGCTGATTTGGATAGTGATATACCGCGGATTTTCCGGGCACGATCCAGTTCTCGGGATAGCCGTCACTTCCAGGAGGAACCTTGCCGCCATGGAGATGCGCTACCGCCCGCACCGCCGGTTGACCCGTCTGAGCGCCATGGAGCGTGTGGTCTATCGGCAAAAAATGGTCGCGCGGCAGTTCGTTGGCCCACTCGACCAGCACCGCTTGCCCGCACGCAAGATCAAATGTGGAGCCAGGAAACATCCCGCCGAAGCCCCACATACGTGTCGGCTTCATATCGCGGTGAACGCTGTTCTCGAAGGCCCGCATCGGTACACGATAGTAGGGAATCTTGATCCCCGAATTTTCCGCAATGGACCGCGCTCCGTTGCTGCGTGCGAGAGCAGGAATCGGCAAAGGGTCTACGAACGGCGTCAGCGTGTTGGGGTCCAGTGCCGGTCGCGCCTGAATGGGCGCGAGCTTGCCTCCTCCGTGTTGCGTCAGCACTGCTCCGGTTGCGAGTGTGCCCGTGCGCAAGAATTCGCGCCTGCTGATCGGCATGCCTGTACCTTTCGACGAAGAGAGCCATCAAACACAAAAAACAGCGGGCGCAACGAATACGAACTCGCCCGCCCGCTGCATTTTATACTCAGTCCACTTGTGGCACAGCCACTCTCGGCTGTGTTCTTGCAATCATGAACATTACCACCCGTGAGACGCCACGACCTGTCCCGTCGTCGGGCTCAGAATCAGGATGCCATCCTCCTCGCGGCAGTGGTTGAAGTCGAACATGTCGTTGATAGTTCCGGCGACGGAGTCGAACGAACCGTTTCCGATGCGCTCGCCGCCTAGCCAATTGTCCTCGATGAAACGGATGATCGAACTCTGATCCGTGGCGGTGTGATCCACGAAGTTCGGCCGTGCGTAGGGCGAAATCACCACAAAGGGCAAACGTGGGCCGTAGCCGCAACGACCCTGCGCCGCGGCCGCCCCGGTGACGCCCGGAAGAATGTTGGTAGCGCTCTGGCCGCAAAAGCCGATGCCATTCAGGGCGTCCCCAGGGGTCTGGGACTGATTCACTATGGGACTCATCTGGTGGTCGTACCAGCCGTCAGAGTCGTCATACGCGATAATCACCGCGGTATTTTGCCATTCCGGTGTCTTCTCCAGGAAGTTAATGGTGTTGACGATAAAGGTCTGCTCGTCGAGCGGGTCGGAATAGCCGGCGTGGCCATCCTGATAGCCCGGGGCCTTCAGGAAGCTCACGGCGGGGAAGTTGCCCTTGCTTACGGCATCAAAAAAGTCGTGCGTATCATATTGGTGATTCGCCGGACCCTGATTGCCGATCTCGGCAATCGACGCCGGACGAGTGTGATTGGGGTTCGCGGTGCTGGCGTAATACTGGAACGGTTGGTGATGCGGGATATAGTCTGCCTTGGTGATCGTTGTGATTGGAGAGGTTGTGCTCCTCTTGCAACTCGTTGTGCCGTTGCTATTTGTGACCGTCAGGTCGAAGCCGCCCTCGAAAAAGCCCCAGGTGATCCCCGCCGCATTCAGCAGGTCCCCGATATTCTTGCCGCTCATTGAAAACTTCTCGCCCGTGGGGGTGGAGCACACATCCCCGGCGGGGTCGGCGTCGCTGTTGACCGTTAGTCCCCCGTTTCCGTCGTCGACCACCGCTCCTGTGCCATTCACGTTGTCGATCGCGCCATTGGTTTGGCCCGAGACCAGGTTGAGCGCGCCGGGCGTGGAAGGGCCGAAGTTCGAGTCGTAGGAATTGTCGTTCATCGCGAAGTGCTGGGCATAGTTCCAGAACGCCGTGACCGTATTCCCGTCGTAGTAGCCCAGGGCGAGACCCGTGGTGTTGAAAACTGCAGGGGAGCCGGTTCCGCCAGCCGCCGTGCCTCCGGCGCCCGTGAATTCCGGGAACAGGTCCATCACGCCGCCATCGAATGCCTGCTGTTCTGGTGTGTAGTCATGGTCCTGGTCTGCTGTGGACGCCTGGGATGGGGCGAGCCGGAAAGGATTGGTGGCTCCCGCTTTATTGGCGGGATTGAGGTTAGGGTTGTGCGTCAGGAGAGCCGGCCCATAACCATTCACCGACGGTGTTCCCGGTGCTGCGTGGAAGGGGGGCTCCCCGTTAAGATTCAACGCATTGGGATAGGTTCCGAAGTAGTGGTCGAATGACACGTTTTCTTGAAAAATGACAACAATGTGTTTGATCGGTGTTGCAGTCGAACCGTACCCGCCCGGTGCAGCGTACATCATCCCCGGGTTGAGCAGTACTCCCGCAAGCAAACCAGCAAAAACTCTGCGCATATTGATCCAGGCCTCCATAAGGTTCCGACGTTTACCTGTGTCTGTACAGGCAGCACGGACAAAACAGGCGAAACTTTATCGGCGAAACGTTACGTCCGTGTGAAGACACTGTGGACAGCCTGTGAAGGCCATTCTAGTACCATCCTGAAACTCTCCAATCTGCAACCCTACAAGCTTTCCCTGACTTACTTGAAATCAGAAAATGTTAATTGGATATGCCACCACGTAGGAGTAGACTCCTGCAACATACCCAGGCTTAGGCGTCGAGGGGGGCAATTGTGAAACCTTCTTTCTTCCTCCTGCTGTTTTGTCTTGGCAGTCTGTCCCAGACCGCTTCGTGTCCAGACACTCGAGCCGCGACACCTCCGCATTCTTCCTCTCGATCGGACCAGTCCGGCCAAAATACGAATTCGTCCGTGGCCGAACATCAAGTGACGATTCCGGGCCCGCTGCGGTCCTTCCTGCGCATGAGTGGAATCAGCCAGGAAGTTTCGTCGGAAGAAGTGTTGCCGATCCTGGCGCACAACGTGATTCTGCACGGCTACGAATTGGGCAGATCGACCGAGTATTTGATTTTGTTGCGGCGCTATGTCCAACAAGCAAGGGACCTGACCACTCTTGCCGGTCAGCCAGCGAGCCTTCGCGTGCAAGGCTGCAAAGACGCGGACGCACTCCTCCGTGTCTTGGGATATAGGACGGAAGGGGAGTGTGGGCACGATGGCATGAGTTTGGTCACTGCCGATCCTGAAAGAGCCTTTCTGACGATTGATTCAGGATTTCCGTTGCTGCAACTGGAGGAAGCGCTGCAGCACGATGCGCCCTTTACCTATGCCTATCAGGGCAGCAATGTTCCGGCGTTATTTACGCCCGCGGAGTGGGTCGCGGTGAACGCAAAGAAAGGAGATCAGAAGCGGGACTTTTTGGAAAGCCTCCTGTATGAACCCCAGTTGGCGCGCCTGTACTGGGCGATGTCGCGAATCGAACCGCAGACGCGACTCGCCTTGCAAAGACAAATCGGGTTGGAAAAATTGCTTCCCATTGCTCCCACGCTCGATCTCTACGGAAGCCAGCTCTGCATCCGCGATGGCGCCGTGGTGGTCCCCGGGGGAAAAGAGGCGGAAAAGGATTGGCAATCCATGGCGGGTGCGAGTCCACGCGCGCCGGCGGACTTCGTTCTCCGGCTCCTGACAGCGGACCGCGGGTGGTTGGCCGCGTACTACGATGCGATGGCGCGAACGAGCGCGAGTCAGCAGGCACACTTCGCCGCAAACCATCGATTGAAAAATTATTATGCTGCTTTCCGTTCCCCCGGAGCATCTGCAGAAGCGGGCGCCAGAGTGGCTTTCCGGCCTGCGCCGGCCTTGATGGTGTTAACCACCCGGTTGCAGTGGGATGCCAATGGCGATCCCTATGTGCCCGGCAGCTTGCAGGTCTGGGGAGAAATTTTGCGTCAGCGGGCGGATAACAAGTTCATGCACAGCTGGACCAAACACTCTTCGGATTGGAAAAATCCGGACCAGTTGGCGGAAGCGATGTTTGTTTTCTCGCGCATGGAAACCGATTCCGGCCCAGTGCAAGCCTATCTTTGTTTGAGCGAGTTGGATCACCGGCGCGGGCAGTCGCGACGATTGAGCACTGCGGCGGTTCTGTTGATGGCTGAGCGCTACGCGGATTTCAGCGATCAATATCTGATCTTCAGTGAATTCCCCGAACTGAATGACGAGTCGATCACTCGCTTTCTACGCACGGCAGAGGCGTTGAACAAAATCTCCGATCACACGCTGCGGGGAAACGCGATGGGAATTTTCCAGGCCAATGTCGGCTTTTGGCAAATCCTTGCGCGGCAGGGAGAAATCGACCCGGCTCACCTGAATTCTTCATGGATGCAGGTGATTCAGCCGTTCGATGCCATTCCATCAGACGCTCAGCTCGTTACGGCCGCGCGCGCTTCCCTCGGACAAGTGTTCCATGCGGCAACCGGGAAAACGCACGGAGCCCAGGACGAGCTGATTAATTTGCTCGCTGGAGCGCCGCAAGTCTCCGCCGAAGGCCAGCAAATGCACAAGGAAATGGCCAACCGCATCCGGTTGGTCCTGGACGATCAGCGGCTCGTTTCCCTGGACACGTTATTTGCACTGGACGACGGTCTGAAAAAAATCGAACAAGGCGACAGCGCCGAAAAAGCAGGCGTAGAAGCGCTGGCGGGCGAACTTCGCGAATTCGAAATGCCGCGACCCATCTTTACCAACAGCGAGCGCTCTCGCTGGGCTGCGGGCACGTACAACAATCGTCATACCGAACAGCAGATGCGCACCGATTTACTCAAGACTCTCAAGCCTCCCACTTCGCCGAAGCAAATTGAAGCGGCCCGAGGGCAGCTTGCCACCTTTATCAGAGATAGTTTGGTCGGCATGAATTACGCTTACTACGAGCCGCCCGGTTCGCAGGTCTTGCACAATAACCCGCTCTTTGTCCGCTCGCATGATTTCTCCGGAGAAACCGTAATCGGCGCGGACCACCTGTGGCAGGCGCCGAGACTTTTTGGTTCCGGCTCTCCTGCTGGAGGCGGCGCGCACCTGATCGGATCGCTCGCCGATCTCCCCTACGCGCTTTCGGAGGCTGAACAGGACTTCATTGCGCCCGATCACGTGCAGGCGTTGATCTGGCAGCAATTTGTTCCGGGGCTGCTGAGCAATGCCATCGTGCCGCGCTGGTGGAACGTGAGCCGCAATGAGGTGCATGCCGTCGCGCTCTATCAACGTGCGGGCGAGGAGCTGCTGACTGCCTCATTGAATAACGAAGAATTGCGCTCCAAGGTCGTCGGCGTACTTTCCGATCGCATGTTTCCGGAGCGCCGGGCGTGGCTCGAGGAAACTCTGCAATCGGGAAGAAGAAGTGAAGTGCTCGAAGGCGTTTCTCCCGCAGATACCTTCTTCCTGACGGCGCAATTCAGAACGAAATATCCGGACGATCTCGAACGGGATAGTCCCGCAGGCAAGGAACTCGATGCGTTGATCGAACAAGATCCGAAAGAGGTCAGCTGGGAGCGTTTGTCGCGAGATTTTGGCGTAATTCACCCGGTATTCACGCAGACGTATGCGCGCGAGTTCATCAGTGTGAGGCCATTCCCCGCATTGGGCGGCAACTACAGCCGCTTGATGGGCGAGTGTTGGGATTCCGGAAACCTCTATTGGGCGCGCCTGGCGGATGAAATGGGTTATTCCCCGGTGGTGCTGAATCGCATGGTGCCAGACCTGACGCGCAGGATGGTGGAAAGGATTGCGGCCAGCGAATTGGAAGATTGGCCGGCCACGCTGCGCGCGTTGCGAGAGACTGGCGACGAAGTCCGCAAGGGAAAGACGTCGTTGTCGGCGGGTGTGGCGGTACCGGGAAATTAGTCCCGAGGAGATTCCGAGCGCAAACGTCTGGGATAAGGATAGCGACCGTGAAGAAACTACTATTCGTTTCAATTCTGAGTGCATGTGCAGCCTTGTGTCTTTATGTGGTGCAAAGCATAACGGCGCAGGAACCTGTGCCGTTAGATTCCCACATTCACGTGATGGTAGATCTGGTACAACTCAACGTGGCCGTCACCGACAGTCATGGGAATTACGTAACGGGGCTGCAGCCCGGCGAATTTTCGATCGTGGAAGATGGCATCTCGCAGAAGATCGCGACCTTCGGGGAAGGGAACGAACCCAGTCGGCAGTTGATCGAGGCAGCGGCTTCCAAGGGGGACTTGAACAATGGCACTACAGCTCCAGATGAGAAAAACGGCAAGCAACTGACGGCAGCCGAGCTGAACTCTGTGATCGCCGGAGCAAACGTGTTTGTGCTGTTTGACACCAGCAATTATATGTATCGCGGATTCGTATACGCCCAGGACGCCATATCCGATTTCATCCGTTCTCTGGAAGGCGCTGACCGCATCGCTTTTTATTCCTACAGTCGCGATCTTTCGCGAGCGGCGAAGCTGACTTCTGAGAAGTCTCAGGTACTGCAGGGTGTGCGCACAACCGTCGCGGGTGACGATGCGGCCCTATACAACTGCCTGCTGCTCACCGTGAAAGACGCGGCGCAATACACCGGTCGCAAAGTGATCGTGGTTTTCTCTAACGGTCCGGACAATGCCAGCATCGTTCCCCCGGAAGATGTGGCGGAACTGGCGCAATCAACGGGCACGGCAATTTATATGGTTAGCACCCAGCAGGCGCAATTGGAGCCGATTTCAACGGCGGTATTCGAGCGCATGACTGCGGCCACCGGAGGCAAGGCCTACTTCGCGAAAAGCTGGAAAGACGAGCAGCGAGCCTTTGCGTCCATTCGCGACGATCTAGCCCATCTGTATTCGTTGAGTTACTATCCGCAACCGAATCCGAATCGCGGCTGGCGCAGCATCACCGTTAAATTAAATTCGCCGCGCCTCAAGAATTGCCACGTGCGTACACGCAACGGCTACCGCCTCCAAGGTTCCCGCTTCTCCAAGCCGGAAAACCCAATGGTAGGCACTTCGAAATAAGCTGAGATGAAGGTTTCTTCGTCAGGCCGCAAGTCGGCCGGCAGGTTCCGCTTCCAGCTTGGGCCGCTTGATGTCCCAGGCGAGTCCGAGAGTGCGTAGCGTCCAGATCCCGTACCAGTTCATGTCCACTTCGTACCACGTGAAGCCGTGGCGCGCTGCCTGCGGATGCGCATGATGATTGTTGTGCCAGCCTTCGCCAAAGGTGAGGATGGCGACCCACAGACTGTTCGTGGAAGTGTCGCCGGTGTCGAAGCGCTGTGAGCCCCAAATGTGCGTGGCGGAATTCACAAGCCAGGTGAAGTGCAGGCTCATCACCGACCGCAAAAAAACGCCCCAGAAAACCCAGGGCCAGCCACCAATCGCATAGAAGAGGATGGCGACGGCCACCGAGGGAACCACATGCCACTTGCTGATCCAGAGATGAAACTTGTCTTTGCGAAGATCGGGCACGTACGGAAGAAGTTCGGTGCGGTCGCGGTGCATGGCGCGGCCAGTCAGAATCCAGCCCATGTGAGCCCAGATGCCGCCGTCGCGCGGTGAATGCGGATCGCCCTCTTTGTCGGTGTTCTGGTGATGAATGCGATGCGTGGCGACCCAAGCGATCGGCCCGCCTTCAAACGCGAGCGTGCCGCAAGTGGTGAGAAAATATTCCATCCACTTCGGAGTCTTGTAGCCGCGATGGGTCAGCAGCCGGTGGTAACCCATGCCGATGCCAAGGCTGCCGGCAACCCACCACATCACGATGCAAACGATCAGCGCCTTAAACGTGAAAAAGAAGATGGAGGCCAGCGCGCATAAGTGCAGGGCGATCATGATGGCCGTGACGCCCCAATTGACGGGCTGGTGGAATGTTTTGTCCTGCTTTAACGAAGAAAATATGCTCATAGTGGTCTCTCTACTCTAACAGCTTCCGTTGTTCTTCGTTGGGAAATCGTGAAAGACTTGTGCAAAAGATCAGGTGGACGGAACGAGCGGGGCGGTATAGCTTCCCGGTTTGAAACTTCCGCCAGAAAATTTGCGTACCTGCTGATAGACGATTGTGAGTAGACTCATCGGTTTGGCACGGAGGGACACACTGTGAAAAAGACCATGAGCATTGTGGGAATATTCGTTTCGGCTGGAATGCTGCTGCCCGGAAGGACGGCGGGACAAGCAAGGCACACGCCGACAATCGAAGAGTCCATCAGCTTGAAGTCCATTGGGTCCGCCAAGATTTCGCCGGACGGCAGATTCGTGGCATACGAAATCCGAGAAACAGACTGGAAGGACAATGAGTTCGTGCAGCAACTCTGGCTCGTGAATGTGGACACCGGCAAAAGCTTCCAGCTCACGCGCGGCAAGAAATCGTCTGGTGGAGCGGACTGGTCGCCGGACGGACGTTGGCTGGCATTCGTGACCGAACGGGAGCCGGCCGCCATTGAGCCGATAACGCCAGCGATAAAAGCGGAAGAGAAGAAAGAAGAGAAAAAGGAAGACAAAAAAGAGACCGACAAGGAACCGGGCAAGCCTGCAAGCCATCAGATCTGGCTGATTTCGCCGGAGGGCGGCGAGGCCTGGCAACTGACAAAATCCGAGACGGATATTGGCGAGTTTCACTGGTCGAAGGATTCAAGGCTCATTGCCTTCACCGCGGATGCTCCGGAAAGCAAAGCGAGCAAGGACCGCAAGGAAAAATACAGCGATTACGAAGTGTTTGAGAAAGACTACCGGCAAAATCAGTTGTGGTCCGTGGACGTCACGGAAGCCGAAAAGAACTATCTTCCGGCAGTCGGAAAGCGTTTGATAACGAACCTCTCGATCAATGTGACCAGTTTCGCCTGGTCGCCTGATTCCACACAGATCGCCTTCAGCGCAACTGCGAATCCGTTGCTGGCGTTCCGCGGAAATCAGGACATTTATCTGCTGGAACTTTCCAAAAACAACGCCATGAAGAAGATTGTGGCGCTCGAAGGCCCGGACTCAAATCCCATGTTTTCGCCCGACGGCAGGGAGTTAGCATTCCAGACCGCGCTCGCGCAGCCTTACTTTTACTATGCGAACGGCCACATCGCAGTGGTTGAACTCGCCAAGGTCGTGAACAACCCGGCAACCACGCCTGCTGACGTGCGAGATCTGACCGCCAGATTTGACGAAGATCAATATCCCCTGGATTGGGGCTCCGACGGCATATATTTCGCGGCCGTACAGAAAACCAATGTTCATTTGTTCCGCATCAATCCGCAGACCGACGACATTCAGCGCATTAGTTCTCCTGACGTGTTCATTGCGGAGGACTTTTCCTTCACGACGGATTTCAAAACCGTTGCGATCGTTACGGAAGACGCAACGCACATGAGGGAATTATCTGTTTCTCGCGTTTCGCCATTCCTGCCAAAGAAGCTGACGGACATGACCGCGCAGGTAAAGGACTGGAACCTGGGCAAGCCGGAAGTGATTTCCTGGAACAGCCAGGACGGCACCGAAATCGAGGGTGTGTTGTACAAGCCTGCCGATTATGATCCAGGCCGCAAATATCCTCTGTTCGTGGATATTCACGGTGGTCCCACCGGAACTTCGGAGCCAATGCTTGCCGCGGCGGGCTACGCTTATCCGATTCAGCAATTTTTGGCCAGAGGCGCGGTCGTACTGGAGCCGAACTACCGCGGCAGCGCGGGTTACGGCGCGGCGTTTCGCGCTCTGAACGTGCGCAACCTGGGCGTCGGCGACATGTGGGACGTGATGAGCGGAGTGGACTATCTGATCAGCAAGGGCGTCGTCGACCCCAGCCGCATGGCTTCGATGGGCTGGTCCGAGGGCGGCTACATCTCTTCGTTTTTGACCACGCACACGGACCGCTTCAAGGCAATTTCCGAGGGCGCAGGCATCAGCGATTGGATGACCTACTACGTCAACACCGATATCACGCCATTCACGCGGCAATATCTGCACGCAACCCCGTGGGACGATCCGGAGATTTACGCCAAGACGTCGCCGATCACCACCATCAAGCAGGCCAAGACTCCGACGTTGATTCAACAGGGCAGCAACGACAAGCGTGTGCCCGTGCCGGACAGCTACGAGTTGTATCGTGGCTTGCAGGACCAGAGAGTGGAATCGCGTATGGTCCTTTATACGGGCTTCGGACACGGCGTGAATAAGCCGAAATCGATCCACGCGCTGCAGCAATCCAACCTCGATTGGTTCAACCACTACATCTGGAACGAGCCGATCCCGAAGGATTCGCCCATTTACGGCACCAGCGAGTTGGAAACCAGCAAGTAGCGGTTTTGATTATGTTGGGCCCGCCTTGCGAGGCGGGCCGTTCTCGTCATCCAGCATAATTTTTTCGTCCGCATGCAAACGCCGGTGCGCGCCCTTTGCCAGATCTCCCAACTCCAAAGGACCGATCGACACTCGAACCAGCCTCAGAACTTCAATCTCAAACGCATCGAGCATCCGGCGGATTTGCCGGTTCTTGCCCTCGTCCAGAACAATCTCCAACCAGGAATTTTTCTCGCCGGTGCGAAGGATCGACGCACGCTTGGCTTTCAGTTCTCCGTCCTTGGGAGTTCCAATTCCGCGCTCGAGAGCATCGAGAAGCTGAGCATCCGCCACCGCTCCGATTTGCACGTGATACGTCTTGTCCAGATGCGAAGCGGGATCGGTGATCCGCGCGGCCCATTCCGAATCATTGGTAAACAGCAGCAAGCCCTCGCTTGCGCGATCCAGTCTGCCAACGGGCGCGATCCACTGGAGATTGGAAGGCAGAAGTGAGTAAACCGTGTCGCGTCCTTTTTCATCGGCGGCGGTGGTAACGATGCCGCGCGGCTTGTTGAGAACCAGATAGATTTTTTCGGCGGCGGCAACGGCCTGGCCATCCACATCGATACGATCTTTGCCCAGGCGCACGGGAGCCTCTGGATTCCTGACGATCGAGTTGTTCAGACGTACCTTTCCATCGCGGATCAAGCCGAAGGCTTGCGACCGGGAGCATAAGCCCAGCTTGGACAGCGCGCGGGCGAGGCCAACATGCTTTACGCCAGTGTGAGTTCGCGGACGGTGCGCGGGCTTTTTCATGGATCAGAAGGGAAGTGTAACGCGAAACTCCACGCGACTGGCCACGGAAGACTCCTTCGCAAGATCCACTTGACAGCTATATCTGTTACTGATATATCTGCATTCGATACAATGGACCCTGGGCGGTTACAATGAAGCCAAAGCGAATTCCGGAAGATCTGCAGCAGTTGTTGCCGCTGACACCGGCCGTATTTTTTGTACTGTTTTCCCTGGCCGATGGCCAAAAGCACGGCTACGCCATCATGCAGGAAACGACAGCCTTGTCGAACGGCGAAGTCCGCATGGGGCCGGGAACTCTTTACTCCACTTTGCAGCGCCTGCTGGACCTGAGCTTGATCGAAGAAGTGGCGGCGCCCGGTTTAGCCGGGCAGCACGACAGCCGCCGACGCTATTACCGGCTTACGGGAAACGGCAAGCTCTTGCTGGAAGCGGAATTGAGCCGCATGGATTCCGTCGTGCGTCTAGCGCGCAGAAAAAAATTAGCGCCTCGGCCCGCGGAGTAGCGCCATGGAATTGATCATTCGCTGGAGCGGCTGGATATATGGATGCTTGCTGATCGCGTACCCTCGCGAGCTGCGCCGCCGTTTCGGTGCGGACATGGTAGAAGTGTTTGAAGATCAATTGTATGAAGCTGCAGGGCAACGCGGCCGCTCGCGGATCATATCGCTCTGGCGCACGGCGCTGTGGGAACTGGCGAGTGTAGCCATTCCATCGCGGTTGGAATCGACCACCGTGATCGCCGGCGCAGTGTCGCTCCTGGTTTCGTCGGCAATCGCCTGGGTATTCTTTCGTTCCGTCGGATAACCGTTTTCAAAATCCCATCGTTCAGGAGGCTGCACAATGCGTGGTCAAATGCCCGTCGCGCTGTTCGCAATTATATTTGGTGCACTGCAAACCGCTGGTGGGATGCAGGAACTCGTCTATCGAGGCATCCTGAACAGCGAGACCGAGCCGATGATTATCGGAACGCTGGGAACGCTTGGAGGCGTTCTGCTATTGGCCGCGGGAATCGCGTTGCTGGTGGGTTCAAGGCTGACCAGTGTTCTGGTGTCGTCGGCAGCATACGTCGGCGTGCCGGTCGCTATTCTCTGTGGCGTAATCAAACACTATGCCGGTTGGCCCATAACCCTGGTGGGCATTGTGTATCCGCTATTTTTGTTCTTCTTCTGTTACAAGTTTGGCAAAACGACGCTACTGTCAAAAACCTGACCGTGGTCAGCTTTTCTTCTCCGCCGCCGCACGGGCAGGGGTGGGTTCCGGGTGCTTTATTTCGCCGTAGCGCTGGGCGAGCCAGGCGCGCACTTCCTTCGGATCGTATTTAAATGGGCCGTTGCCGCCTTTGTAGGAGATATGGCCGTTCTCGTCGATGATGTAGAGGCGCTCCGGCCATGCGGCATACGCGTCATTCGCGGCGTTGGACATTTCGTCGATGCCGAAGGGCACGGCAAATTTGTAGCGCTTGGTGAAATCGTTGGCGATGGCTATGCGGTCTTCGATGTTTTTCGGCTGTTTGTAACAGACATCGTCGCGGTCCTTCTCATTGGACTTCATCATCCACTCGTCGGTGGGATGCGCTTCGCGTATGTAGATTGTCAGGAAATCGACGTGATCTTTATAGTCGGTGTAGAGCTGAGCTATGTCGCCAACCTGACGACGGAACGGCGGTCAAGTGAAGCTGCCGAAGACCAGCACCAGCGGGCGGCCTTCGGTTCTCTCTCGAATGTGAAAGCGCGTGGATCCATCGAGCGCGACCAGTCGCGCATCCGGCGCTTGATCTCCAACCTTCAGATTGCCGCGATGCATGTGCGGAAGCGCGTAGCGCACCATGTACAGGGCGTCTTTCGGTCCGCCCGCCATCATGCTAAGCAGGAAAAAGACAGCGGAGACCAGCAGCGCCAGAGAAACCAAGATCCATTTGAGCGTGGCAGGCATGAGGTTCACGAGTTACGGATGTGGCGCGCGAAGCTCCTCTTTCATCGCCTGGTAGCGCGCCAGTGATTTCTCAATGATGTTCATGGCGGCATACGCGGGGCGAATATCTTCGACCTGGACCTGCTTGCCCTCCAACTGCTTGTAGTCCTGGAAGAATCGCTTCACAACCAGCAAGCGGTGCGGCGGAAGGTCGCGTGCCTCGATGTAATCGCTGAACTCGGGATCGTTGGTGGCAACGGCGATGATTTTGTCGTCACTGGCGCCGGAATCAATCATGGTCATCACGCCGATGGCGCGGGCCTTGATGAGCGCGAGCGGCTGCACGGCTTCCTGGCACAGCACGAGCACATCGAGAGGGTCGTTGTCTTCGGCGTAGGTCTGCGGGATGAAGCCGTAATTGGCGGGATAAAACACCGCGGAATGAATGATGCGGTCGACCTTCAGCAGCCCGGTCGGCTTGTCCAATTCATACTTGACGTTCGAGCCTAAGGGAATTTCGATAAGCGCCTGAAAATCGCGGGGCAAATCTTTGCCGGGAGAAACGTCGTGCCATGGGTGCATTAAGAGAAAGCCTCGCAACGGAAATCGTGAGCTTCCATTATCGCCTGAGAACGCCCGGAAACGTAAGGGCCGGCAATCAAGCAGGCTTCTTGGTCCAGGCACCAATAATCGCGCCCATCAGGATGAGCCCGGCGAGCGGATAGAACTCGTTGATGGCGAACAGCGTTTTCGGGCGCATCTCGAACATGTAATTCATCAACGTGATCGGCCCTATGAAGCCGATCCATACCAGAACGCCGACCGAAGCGCCCCGGCCGATGGTGTTGGCGTTGCGCCAGATACAAAGTTGCGCAAGCGAATAGGCGATCAGCAGTTCCAGCAGAAACGCGATGATGTATGGGACGGTCGGATTCACGCTTTGCGCCTGCTCCATGGTCATGTGTTCCAGCGCCATCCAGGGTTTGTTGAACAAAACTCCATACCACAACGCTCCTAGCACCCAGTAAGCAACAGCAGCAACGAAAACGGCCAGGTAGTTCGTTCGCATGAGGGATCCTCTCTGTTTGGTGCCGCAAGATAGAGGAGGAAGTGCGGCAGCGAATCGTCGGGCAGAGTCTGTCGCCTGACCCGCGGGAAGTCAAGCCATCTGCTTCGCGCCGAGATAATGCTCGGTGGAGCGAGCAGGAGCGTGATATGAGTGTCCCGAGTTCGCGAAGCGCGGAGGTATGGGTCAACCTGCAACAAATCCTAAAGAGTTTCAGGCGCGGGCTTTATCGATCATTTCTTCCCAAATGCCTTTGGATTTGAGGATCAACTCGATCGCATCTCGAATGGCGCCGCGGCCGGCAACGGATGCCGTGACGAAGTGCGCCGCCTTTTTGACTTCGGGCACGGCGTCGCCGACGGCGATGGCCAGGCCCACACGGCGCAGGATCGGAAGGTCCGGAAGATCGTCACCGACGTAGGCGACGTCAGAATCGGCCACTCCGGCTTTACGCAGGATTTCCTCGTAAGCAGGGATTTTGCTGGGCTGCTTCATATAGATGAATTCCATTTTCATTTCGTTGGCGCGGCGAAGAAGCGCACCGCTTTCGCGTCCGGTGATGCAGCCGGTGCGAATACCCGCGGTGTTCGCGAGCGTCAGGCCCTGACCGTCATGGGCATCGAAAGTCTTGATTTCGAGCGCAGAGCCATCGGGCTGCGAGAGAAGCGTGACGGCGCCATTGGTCATGGTGCCATCCACGTCCATTAACAGGACTTTGATCTGCGCGGCGCGTTTTTTGAGTGCGGCGGAAACTTTCGGGCTGCGGGACACGGGAGCCTCCATCGGGGCAATGAGTCGTAAAGTGTATCAGAAGGTCTGCGGTGCAGGGCGTGTCCCCGAGCCCTTGTGTCCTCCGATGCTGTGGTCACAAGCACCTGAAATGAGATAAAAATGCTGCTTGACCCTTACCTTGCGTCAGGCTTGAGCATGTGTCTGGAGGAAGCCGTGAACACCGGAACCAAGGAAGTTTATCGTGCGAAGGAATTCGCCAGCTTGGCGAGCGTGACCGTGCGGGCGCTGCATCATTACGACCGGCTGGGACTCTTACAGCCAAAACAGCGCTCCGAAGCGGGATATCGCTTGTACGGCGTGCGAGACTTCGCGCGACTCGAACAGATCGTGGTTCTGAAGTTTCTCGGCATTCCCTTGAAGCAGATCCGCCGCTTGCTGGAACCAGACGCCAAGCTCGCCGATGCTTTGCAGAAGCAGCGCGATGTGCTGTTCGCGAGGCGGCTGCAACTCGACAAAGCGATTCGCGCCATCAGCAATGCCCAGCGGTCGATTCAGTCCAGGAAAGATCCGGACTGGAAACTGTTTCAACTCATCGTGAAGGAGTTTGAAATGCAAAACAACATCGAATGGAAGAGGAAGTACTTCAGCACGGAGGCGCAGACAAAGGTGGCGGCGCGTAGAAGCAATTTGTCCGCAGAAGACCTGGAAAAAGCGAACAAAGAGTGGGCGGCGTTCTATGCAGATATCGAAGCATCGCTCGCCGAAGATCCCGCGGGACAGAGAGGGCGGGAACTGGCGGCTCGCTGGGAGAAGTTGATCGAAGACTCCACCGGCGGCGATCCGGAAATCCTGGCAGGCCTGAAAGCCATGATGGCCGACCGCGCGAATTGGCCAGACAAGGTGCAGAGCACGACGCGGACCACGCCGGAAGGTGAAGCGTTCCTCGAGAAGGCGATAGAGGCAACGCGGTTGAAGTTGGTTCGATAGACATCATTCCGAACGGAGTCTGCGGAGTGAGGAATCCTTCTGTCTTCGTCAATCCTGTGATTCCTCGCTCCGCTCGGAACGACGGTTCTTTTTTTTCGCCGGAAAATTGTTTGTGCCAAGTCGCGGGCTCGCGGACGCACCCTGCACTACAAGCGTCCTCTATAACTAGATCAGTTCCAGGGTCCACAAATCGTGGAGGTGGACTACCCCCAGGACTTTTTGCGTGGTGGGATCGACTACCACGATCGAGGTGATTTTTTTCTTTTCCATAAGGTTGAGGGCTTCGCTGGCAAGCAGGTTGGGGTCGATCGTTTGCGGAGTGCGAATCATGCAGTCGCCCGCGGTCATGGAGAGAGTAGCGCCTCCGTGCGTTTCCATCAGCCGGCGCAGGTCACCATCGGTGATGATGCCGGCGAGTTTGCCGTCGGGAGAGGTCACCGTGGTCATGCCAAGTTTCTTGGCGGACATTTCGTGGAACGTGGCGGGCATCGGGGTCTCCGGCGAAACACGCGGCAAGGCATCGCCAACGTGCATGAAGTGTTCGACGCGAAGGAGTTTCTTGCCGAGGCGTCCCGCGGGATGAAGCGCGGCGAAATCGTCAGGTTTAAAACCGCGCCGGTCGAGTAGCGCGATGGCCAGCGCGTCACCAAGAGCCATCGCGACGGTGGTGCTCGCCGTGGGAGCAAGATTGAGCGAGCACGCCTCTTCTTTTACGCTGGCATCGAGGACAACTTCGCTGGCGCCCGCCAAGGTGGATTTCAGATTGCCGGTCATCGTGACGATCGGAATTTCCAGACGCTTGAGCGCTTCGAGTAGGTTGAGGATTTCCGGGGTCTCGCCGCCATAGCTGATGGCAAGCAGGGCATCGCCACGGGTCAGCATGCCGAGGTCGCCATGCAACGCTTCCGCGGGATGAAGAAAGAACGACGGAGTGCCGGTGCTCGAGAGTGTGGCGGAAATTTTTCTGCCGATCAGGCCGGACTTGCCCATGCCAGTGACCACCGCGCGGCCTTTGCAGGCGATCAGCAAATCGGCGGCGCGATCGAAGGAGGCGTCCAGGCGCGCGAGGAGATCGGTGATGGCTTGCGCTTCGATACGCAGGACGCGGCGGGCGGAGTCTAGGCTCACAAACGGCTCCAATGGCGAACCAGCGTGGAGAGCTCCTTGATGCCGGAGAGCAGCTGCGGAAGTTGGGCCAGGGGCAGCGCGTTCGGGCCGTCCGAGAGGGCCGCGGCGGGATTGTCGTGGGTTTCCAGGAAGAGGCCATCGACGCCGGCGGCTACTCCCGCGTGGGCTAGCGTTTCGATGAATTCAGGCTGGCCGCCGCTGGCATGGCCCAGGCCACCTGGAATTTGGACGGAGTGAGTGACGTCGTAGACGACGGGATAGCCGAGTTTCTGGAGGATCGGGAACGCGCGCATATCCACGACGAGATTGTTATAGCCGAAGGAAGCGCCCCGCTCGGTGAGGATAATGTTGGGATTGCCGGAGGAAGCGACTTTTTCTGCGACATTGCCCATGTCCCACGGGGAGAGAAATTGGGCTTTCTTGATATTGACGATGCGGCCGGTTTTCGCGGCGGCAAGGAGAAGATCGGTCTGGCGCGCGAGGAAGGCGGGGATCTGGAGAATGTCCGCGACTTCAGCGGTGGGAGCGGCTTGGGAGGCTTCGTGGATGTCCGTGAGGATCGGGAGGTGGAGATCGGATTTGATTTTCGCGAGGATGCGAAGGCCTTCGACAATGCCAGGGCCGCGGAACGCTTTGATTGAGGATCGATTGGCCTTGTCGTAGGAGGCTTTGAAGATGTACGGCATGCCGGCATCGGCGGCAATTTTCGCGACGCGTTCCGCCATCAAGCGTGCGTGAGATTCGGATTCAATGACACACGGGCCGGCGATGAGGAAGAGCGGATTTCCTCCGCCGAGGTGTAAGGAGCCAAGTGGAATTTCACGGGTGGCAATCATCTATTAAGCGAAGATATCACAGGCACAGCTATGGCCGCTCAACGGGAAGAATTCGGACTGCGTTGCCAGTGATCCGGTAGGTCTCAAAGTCCGAACGGTCAGTCGTGAAAATAACGGAAAGCGATTCACGCTCGGCTAGACAGACCAAGGTTGCATCTGCAAAATCCATGAAACGGTCTCGGTAGCGCGACATCAGCGCATGAATCTGGTGCAATTCCGAGTGGTCGATGGTGGCGAGCGAGACTGCGCCTGGAGCAAGGAATTTCCAGACCCATCGCCATCTCGCTCTGCGAGCGTTTGACGAGGTGAAAGAGTTCGGTCAACACTGCTTCCGAAGTCAACGCAGGCAAACGTAACTAAAGAAAAGTCGCAAGGCATGCGGCGTGCCAACGATCATTTTTGTCCAAAGTGCGAGAACCGCCCCGGTGTCGATCAGGAGATTAGCGGCCATACTGGCGGCGGAGGATCTTTTTGACTTCCCCTTTATGGCTGATTTGTTGAATATAAACTACGTTAACCTTGCGGTCGGTATCAAAAACAAATAGGGCTCGTCGCCTCCATTTAGGCGGATGCTTGAGGGGCAGCGCGCAGGGCGGGAGCGTGAGGCTGGGGCTCCTGGGCGCTGGTGGCGTTGGTGGGGCGCGATTTTTGCATTTTGTGTTCGAGCGAAGCGCCTATGAAGGCGGCGAATAGCGGATGCGGCTCGAGCGGCTTGGACTTGAATTCGGGGTGGAACTGGCAGCCGAGGAACCATGGATGGTTGGGAGCTTCGACGATTTCGACGTAATTTTCGTCGGGAGTGCGACCAGTGATTCGAAGGCCGGCGGCCACCAAGGTTTTCTCGTATTCGCGATTGAACTCGTAGCGGTGGCGGTGGCGTTCGCTGATATCCGTCACGCCATAGGCTTGGTGCGCAAAAGAGCCGGGTTCGAGCCTGCACGGCCATGCACCGAGGCGCATGGTGCCGCCCATTTCGTCAACTCCAAGCAACTCGCGCAATTTGTAAATGACGCGGTCCGGCGTTTGCGGATCGAATTCGGTGCTGTCCGCCCGCGTAAGCCCCGCGGCATCGCGCGCGTATTCAATGGTGGCGCACTGCATGCCCAGGCAAATGCCGAAAAAGGGAATCTTGTGCTCTCGGGCGTACTGAATGGTGTGAACCATGCCCTGAATTCCGCGTTTGCCAAAGCCACCGGGAACGAGGATGCCATCGTAATTTTTCAGGCGCTTTTCCGCGATCTCCAGCGAATCGATTTCTTCAGATTCAATCCATTCGATAACGGTTTTGTGATTGTGCGCCAAGCCACCGTGCAGCAACGCCTCGCGCAAGCTTTTATAGGCGTCTTCGAGTTGAACATACTTGCCGACAATCCCGATGCGCACTTCGCCCTTGGGATGGTGCAGTCGATTCAGCATTTCCAGCCAGGGCTGCATGTTGGCGGGGCGATCCTCCAGGCGAAGCAGACGAGTGATCTGGGCGTCCAGGCCTTCCTTGCTGAGCTCCACGGGAACTTCATAAATGGTCTTCACATCTTCCATGGAAATGACGCAAGATTCCGCGACGTTGCAAAATAGGGCGATTTTGCGCTTAAGGTCGGCAGAAATGTGGCGCTCGCTTCGGCAAAGCAGGATGTCTGGCTGAATCCCGATGCCAAGCATTTCCTTGACGCTGTGCTGCGTTGGTTTGGTTTTCAGCTCGCCCGCAGCGGCGATATAGGGAACCAGGGTGACGTGGACAAAGAGGGTATTTTCAGCACCCAGTTCCAGGCGCATCTGGCGAATGGCCTCGAGGAAGGGAAGCGATTCGATGTCGCCGACGGTTCCGCCGATTTCCACAATGACCACGTCGACGCGTTCGGAAACGCGCCTGATGCAGCGCTTGATTTCATCAGTGACGTGGGGAATGACCTGAACGGTCTTGCCGAGATAATCGCCGCGACGTTCTTTCGAAAGGATGGTTTCGTAGATACGGCCGGTCGTCCAGTTATTATCGCGGGAAAGTTTGACGTGGGTGAAGCGTTCGTAGTGGCCGAGGTCGAGGTCGGTTTCGGCGCCGTCATCGGTAACGAAGACTTCGCCGTGCTGAAAGGGACTCATCGTACCAGGATCGACGTTGAGGTACGGATCGCATTTTTGGATAGTGATTCTAAAGCCGCGACTTTCGAGGAGACATCCGATGGAAGAAGCTGCTACGCCCTTGCCAAGAGAAGAAACAACACCGCCGGTGACAAAAATATATTTTGGCGCCATCCAGGTCGCTCGCGTCTGCCAGGCAGATTTGAGCTTGTCGAACCTCCGCAGGATTGACGTACATACAATTATGGTCGGAAGTCGGGAGAGTGTCAATGCAAAGTCTTGGAAGCGAAGAATCGGAATTTTGGTTTGGTGACCGAAGGAAGTGGATGAAGGATGCGGTTGCAGAGCGTGGTCGGTTGAGATTCTTCGTCGCGGGTGAGGCAAAAGCGCGCTCCTAAGATTGACAATTCCTGGAGTGGGGCACAGGAGTTTGCAGAGGTGCTAGAAACGATTATGCTTAAGAGCGCTTGGAATTGGCTGATGCCTTTTGTTAGCTGGGGATAGCTGATCGATGAGCGGTGGCGCGGAGACGCGGACGATGCGGATGGGAACGCGATATTGGGCCATGGTAGCGGTTGCCGGTATGGTGTTTTGCTGCGCGGCAGCTGAGCAAGAGAAGACGCTTGCTGACGCTGCCTTGGCTTCGTACGACCTGGCGCGGGAAGGGACATTGGCGGGTACCGTGGAGGTGTTTGCGGCTTCTGCGGATGCGCCACCGCTCTGGGCGCGCGTGAGTGTACGGACCGGCAACGGGATCGTGGATGTACACCTGGGAGACGCGCGACTGCTGTCAGCAAACCACTTCACGTTGCAGAGCGGCGATTCGGTGCGAATTGTAGGGGAAACTGTAGAGTACGGGAATGGGACGCAGTTCGTGGCGCGCATCTTGCAAAAAGGCACGCACGTACTGGCGGTGAGAAGCGTTCGGGGAATGCCGTTGTCTTACATCGCGCCGCGGCAGGGAGAACAGGCGAAATCGCAAGGCGGCACGCTGTGAGGAATTTGCTTGGCGCGGTGCTGACCACACTGGCAACGCTGACCCTCGTGGCCTGCGGAGGGTCTAAGCCTCCAACGCCACCTTCTGGGCCGTTTTCGAACGCCAGTTTGATGGGGCAGTACGCATTCTCGATGAGCGGGATCGATTTGTCTGGCGCCTATTTCGCGCGGATCGGATCGTTCACCGCCGACGGCAACGGAAATATTACCGGCGGCTTGCAGGACTCGCTGAACCTGAGTTCGGGCGCGCCGGCTTCGATCGTGTCGTTCACGAGCGGGACATACGAGGTGCAGTCGAACGGACGCACGACGGCGACGATAACGGTTGTGGGCGGGGGTTCGCTGCAAATCGCACTGGCGATGCAGTCGACCACCACGGGATACATGGTAGAGACGGACCTGAACGCGTCCGGTAGCGGGACGTTTAACCAGCAAACAAGCGCGGACTTTGCCGCAGCGGCGCTTGGACATCCGTACGTATTCAACGTCTCGGGAGTCTCCTTTCTGAACACGAAGGCCGCACCCATTAACATGGTGGGGCAGATGATCGGAGACGGGAACGGCAACATTACGGGCGGAGTGATGGACACGAACGATGGTAACGCCGCGGCTCCCTCAGGGGCGACAGCGATCGCGCCGGGAACCTACGCGTTGGATAGCAACAACGGATATGGCACGAGCTTTGGTCGCGGCACGATGACGTTCAACGGGCGGACATTTGCGTTTTATATCGTGGACGACACGCATTTTAAAATGCTGGAGGAAGACACGCTGGGAGGAAGCGCCGGGGATGCGCTTCAGCAGGCCGCGACGATTCCAACACAGAACTCGCAGTTCACCGGGAGTTTCGTGTATCTGATCAACGGCGACGGGATTGTGGGAACCTCAGGCAATGTCGGCCGCGCGGCGCGATTCAGCGCGGATGGGAATGGTGGGGTAGGCACGATTTCGCTCGACACCAATAATGATGGGAATTACACGCATGTTTCGCAGGGAGGAAACATTTCCGCGGCCAGTTACGCGATTGACGCGGCGAATTCGGGCAGCGGGCGGGGCACATTTACTTTCAAGGCTTCGGGGTTGCCGACATTCTCTTATGTGTTTTACATGATTTCGCCAGCGCAGGCCGCGCTGCTTGAGACGAGCGTCGGATTTGTGGGTGGCGGAGCGATGTACGCGCAGAGCGCAGGGCCGTTCACGGTAAGCGGAAGCGTGGGCAATTACGTTTCGGGCTGGAGCGGCATCGAGTTAGGTACAGCGACGGCCGTGCCGTATGAGGAAGACTATGTGGTGCAGTACGGCCTGTCTTCTTCCGGTTCGAGCAATATTTCTGGCGGGTCCGACTATCAGTACCTGGGTCTGGCCACGAAGACGGCGGCTTCAAATGTTCCGGTTGGTGGGACGCTTACCATCAACCAGAACGGCACACTGAACAACCATTACCAATTCGCCGTGAATGGATCGCCTTCGCTGACGCTGGATTTTCAGGCGTATTTCGTGAATGCGGGCATGGTGGTGATGGTGTGCTCGGACAACGACCGCACGACCACGGGAATCATCACGCAGCAGTAAACAGAGAATTACGCTCAATATTCCAAACCAGTCACAACCCCTCCCGATGGTGAGGTTTAGGGATACGGATCGGTTGAGATCCATCGTCGCAAACTACGCTCCTCAGGATGACAGTTTAGTGGTTGGTTGGAGTGGTTGACCTGGAGAGATAGCCTCGCAGATCGCTTTCTTCGGACCGTGTGTTCATTGCGCCGTGTGAGCCGTGCCGCTTAGTTCTCGGTATGCTTTTCCTCTCTTATCAGCTTTTCCACTCGAGGGATGTCTTCCGGAACGTCCACGCTGACGGCATCGTGGGGAACTTCGGCAACGCGAATGCGCCAGCCGTTTTCTAGCCAACGAAGCTGTTCGAGTTGCTCGATTTTTTCAAGTTCGCCCTGAGGAAGGGTCGGATATTCGAGCAGTGCGTCGCGTTGGAATACATAAAGACCCAGATGCTTCCAATATTTGACGTGGAGCTTTTGTTGGGTGTCGCGGATCCAGGGAATCGGCGCGCGGGAGAAGTACAGGGCGTAGTCATCGAAATCGAGCACGGCTTTGACGACGTTAGGGTCCATAACATCGGCGGCGTGTCGAATAGTCGTCGCCACGGTAGAGATCTGGGCGGGAGGTTCTTCGAGGAGCGCACCTACGGCGGCGTCAATGGCGAGAGGATCGATGAGGGGTTCGTCGCCTTGAACGTTGACGAAAATATCGCCGGGTTCGTGGGCCGCCACTTCGGCAATCCGTTCCGTTCCGGTGCGATGGTCGGAACGAGTCATGCGAGCGTGGCCTCCGAAGGCGGAAACCGCGTCCATAATCCGTTGATCGTCCGTGGCCACCAGCACTTCGTCTACAGTTTGAGCCCGTTTGGCCCGGTCATAAACGTGCTGGATCATTGGCTTTCCAGCGAAGGAGACCAGCGGCTTGCCGGGGAGTCGAGTGGAACCAAAACGCGCGGGAATTACGACGACAACTTTCGGATCAGACATGGCAGAAGGACTCCGCAGGGGCACTGGAGGCGATGCTAACACGGGCGTAATCCGGGTCTAAGGGAAAAATAGATGCAGAGTACTGGAGGAATGGGACTTGCCTTCCGAATTCCCGGTGCTATGATGTGGTCTCCGCGCGGCCCTTCCGGCGAACCGGAAGGATGGGGGAAGGCCGTGAAACGCGATTGGAGCAAGACGCGTGAACTCCGTTGGCTTGCGAAAACCTGCCCCGTCGCGTGCCTGTTGGTTTTTTGTGCTCTAACTCCTCTCTTCGCGCAGGAAAATCCACCACCACCAAAAATAGAGGCAACACCGGCCTCAGTGACCCAGCCGACCTTGACGAATATTTCGCGAGACACGCCGTCGGTGAAAATCGTGCCGGGAAAAGTGATTCGCGCCGATGTCGATCTGGCGCTGGTGAATGTGACGGTTACGGATCCCTACAACCGCCTGGTGACCGGGCTGGAGCCGGACAACTTCCGCGTTTTCGAAGACAACATCGAACAGGAAATCGTAAGTTTTTCGTCGGAGGATGTGCCGATTTCGATTGGCGTGATTTTCGATTTCAGCGGAAGCATGGCCAATAAGGTGGACAAGGCGCGCGAGGCGGCCCTGGAGTTTTTTAAGACCGCGAATCCGCAGGACGAATTTTTTCTGGTGAGCTTCAACGAGCGCGCGGAGTTGACCAGCACGTTTACAAACAGCGTGGAAGATCTCCAAAGCCGGATGATGCTGACTGCCCCAAAGGGCAGGACTGCCCTATTGGACGCCATCTACCTTGGGCTGAGCCAGATGAGGGGTGCACACAACGCCAAACGTGCCTTGCTCATCCTTTCCGATGGAGGAGATAATCATAGTAGGTACAACGAAAACGATATCAAGCGGCTGGTGAAAGAAGCCGATACCCAGCTCTATGCCATCGGCATTTATGACCCGCTTGGATATCGCAATCGTACGCCGGAAGAGCTCAACGGCCCTTCGCTGCTCGCCGAGGTTACGGAATTGACGGGTGGCCGAGTGTTTGCCGTGGAGCATCTAAATGATCTGCCGGACATCGCGTCCAAGATCGGCATGGAGCTACGCAACCAATATGTACTGGGATACCGACCAAGCAACCACGTCCACGACGCCCGGTGGCGCAAAATCAAAGTTAAGCTGCGCGCGCCCAAGGGGCTCCCTCCGCTTTCTGTGTACTCCAAGACCGGGTACTACGCGCCGGCGCACTGACCTTCGGCTCGTCCATTCGCGGATCGCCGCAATTTTCCTGTTCACTTTCATGTTGTGTGCCGGCAACGCGCTGGCGCAAATACCGGTGTCGCCGACGGCGCCCCCGCCTCCTCCCGGTCAGGAACCTGCCGACGGAAACAAGCAAGGCGGAAAGATCGCGGTGAACGTGGATCTAGTGGTGTTGCACACCAGCGTGCTGGACGATCGCGGAAAATTCGTGGATGGGCTGACCCAAGACAACTTTCGCGTGTACGAAGATAAAGTCGAACAGAAGCTTGCGATTTTCAAGCGCGAAGACATTCCGGTCAGCATGGGGCTAGTGATCGATAACAGCGGCAGCATGCGCGACAAACGGCCGCGCGTAAATGAAGCGGCGTTGACCCTGGTGCAGAGCAGCAACCCGCAGGACGAAGCATTTGTCGTGAACTTTAACGACGATTTTTACCTGGATCTGGATAAGGACTTCACAAGCAGCATTCCGGAACTGAAGGAAGCGTTAGAACGCATTGACGCACGCGGCAGCACGGCGCTGTACGATGCGATCATCGGTTCGCTGGATCACTTGAAGAAAGGCAACAAAGAGAAGAAGGTGCTGCTGATCGTGACGGATGGCGAGGACAACACCAGCCGGAACACGCTGGAGAAGACCATTCGCGAAATCCAGAAGACGGATACGGTGATTTACACGATTGGATTGCTGAGCCAGGAAAGCAAGAAGAGTGCGAAGACGGCGAAGCGGGCGCTGACGGAGATTGCGCAGGCGTCCGGCGGCGTGGCGTACTTCCCGGAAAATGTGGAAGACGTGCATGCAATCTGCGAACAAGTGGCGCATGACATCCGGCACCAGTACACACTGGCGTACTATCCTTCAAATGCGGCGCGCGATGGAAGTTTTCGTAGCGTGCATGTGGACGTCATTCCTCCGCGCGGCCATGGGAAGTTAGTGGCTCGCACGCGGAATGGGTATTACGCTCCGGGCGGGGCGAAGACGGCGTCGGGTAAGTAGTAGAGTTTCGAGGTTTGGCGGGCGTTCCGAGGGATCGGGGCGCCCTTTTTTTGTCTTTGGTGGGTTGCTTGTATGAGGGTTGGAGACAAGACCCGTGGGTGGAGACACTTCGTCGCAAAAGGCCCTCCTCGGGATGATAGCGTGAGCGTTGCAGTGAAGTTAGTGGAGTTGGGGGAGGAAGCTGGTGCCGTGGGGAACTGCGGTGCCGAAATTTTCGGCAATAGTTTGCCCCATGTCGGCGAGGGTGGGACGAATACTGAGGTTCTTGCCGGATCTTTGGGCGGGCGAATACGCCAAGATGGGGACATATTCGCGCGAGTGATCGGTGGTTTCCCAGCGCGGATCGGGGTCGCACCCGTGATCGGCGGTCAGAATGAGGAGATCGCGCGGGCCGAGTAGCGGAAGATAACCGGTGAGCGCGGCGTCGAATTCCTCGAGAGAGCGAGCGAAGCCTTCCACATCCTTGCGATGGCCGTAGAGCATGTCAAAATCGACGAGATTGCAGAAGATCAGGCCGTGCTGGCGATTGCGCGCGGCGGCGGAAAGTTTTTCGATACCGTCGGCGTTGGATTTGGTGGTGACGTAGTCGTCGACGCCGCGGCCATTGTAGATATCGTGGATTTTGCCGATGCCGAACACCGGGACACGGCGTTCCTGCAGCACATCGAGGAGCATGGGCTTGGGCGGATCGACGGCGTAATCGTGGCGGCGCGAAGTGCGCGCGAAATTTCCGGCGGGTCCGGAGAAGGGGCGGGCGATCACGCGCCCGACGCGGTGCTTGCCATCCAGAAGTTTGCGGGCGATTTCGCACATGCGGTAGAGTTCGGCGATGGGAATCACGTCTTCGTGCGCGGCGATCTGAAAGACGCTGTCGCCAGAGGTGTACACGATGGGTTTGCCGGTGCGCACGTGCTCCTCGCCCAATTCCTTGATAATTTCGGTGCCGGAAGCGGGCGTGTTGCCAATGGTTTTGCGGCCGATTTGCGCTTCGAACGCATCGATGATTTCCGGCGGAAAACCGTTTTTGTAGACCGGGAAAGCCTGGTCCAGCCAGATGCCGGCCATTTCCCAATGACCCGTGGTTGTATCTTTTCCCGGAGATACCGTGACGCCTTTGCCGTAGGAAGCGAGCGGAGCAGGGGCGGGCTGGAGATGCGCGAGCGGCGCAATGTTGGCCAAGCCAAGCCTAACGAGATTGGGCACGTGAAGCGGGCGCGCTTCCGCGATGTGGCCCAGGGTGCTGCGGCCGACGTCGTCGTAATCGGCCGCGTCCGGCAGAGCGCCAATGCCAACGCTGTCGAGAACGATCCAGATGACGCGGTCGAACGTGGCCATGGCTTGCGCGCTCCTTCGGTCGAACTCTAGCATGGGGTGCGCGCGGAAGGGAATTGACGGCGCCGGGGAGTGGGCCTACGATGGCCGCGTCGGTGCCGTCGGGGGAAGTGGAACATTCAGACGGTTTTCTGCGTAGTAGAGAGAAGAAGGGGCAAGCATGCCTGATGACTATCGCAAGCCGCGCAGTTCGGTGGTATTTCCGCTACTGCTGATTGCCGTTGGTTTGTTGTTCCTGATGACGCGCTGGATTCCGGACTTCTATCCGTGGCCGGTAATCTGGAAATATTGGCCCCTGGCGTTGATCTTTATGGGTGTGGGAATGTTCTGGGACCGCGCGCAACGGACCAATCATCCGGATCGGGTGCCGGTGTTTCCGGTGGGAACGGCGATCGGGACGGTGGTGTTTTTGGTGATCCTGGGACTGCTGATGTGGCACGAACGAGGCATCGCGCGGCGCGATTGGATGCACGTTTCGGCGGGCTCTGGACATCGCACGCACGAGAACCAGGTGGTGGAGTTGAAGGGCGCAAAGGCTGTGCGCATGACCGTGCACATGCCGTCCGGGGAATTGCACATCGACGGCGGAGCGACGCAATTAATGGAAGCGGATTTTTCGCAAGGGCCGTCGTGGGCCGCGCCCTCGGTCGATTATTCGGTAGACGGCGGCGTGGGTTCGCTTTCGATCAATCAACAAAGCGCGAACCAGCTGATGACCAACTCGGACAATGTCTGGAAGCTGAAGGTGAACAACCATGTGCCGCTGGAGTTGGAAATCGATGTGGGCGCGGGGCGCGGCGATTTGAATCTGGCGAATGTGGACCTGACGCGGCTGGAGCTGAATATTGGCGCTGGGCAGGCCAATGTCGATTTAACCGGCGAACGCGGCAAGGATCTCCAGGCGCAAATTCATGGTGGCGTGGGCGAAGCGGTAATCCGGCTGCCGAAGAATGTGGGCGTGGTGGCCACAGTGCACGGTGGGCTGGGATCCGTGGATGTGCATGGATTGAAGGAAGAAGATGGCGAGTACACGAACGCCGCGTACGGCAAGGCGCCCAACACGATTCATCTGACGGTTGAGGGCGGTATCGGGCAAATCCGGCTGGAACAAGAATAACGATTGTCACGAGCGTCCGGCTCGGGATGGCTCCGGGATCCAGCAAGAAAAATCATACACAAAGAAGCGAGTGGGCCTGGCGGTTCGGGGTGTGCTGCCGAATTGTTGAAAAAAGACTTGACAACTTATACTGTATGGCGCATAGTGTGTTATATACAGTAGATGGCGCACAGTATATGACCGTTGATTCCAATCTTTTCGAGAATGTTCGCCTGGAGCTTCGCCGCGGCAGCGTGGTGCTGGCGGTGCTGGCGCAACTGCGCACGGAGCAGTATGGCTACACACTGCGCAAGGCACTGGCCGAACATGGCATGGAAATCGACGAAGGCACGCTCTACCCGCTGCTGCGGCGCCTGGAAAGCCAAGGCCTGCTGGTGAGCGAGTGGCGGGAAGAAGACAAGCGCAACAAACGCTTCTATGTGCTTTCCGCGAATGGCAAGCAACTGCTGAAGCAGCTTCTGGCGGAGTGGAAGAACATCGATGCGTCGCTGAACGGGATTGTGAAGGGGTAGCTTGGGTGCTTTTGGTTTCATGTCTTCGGAAATCAGGAATGTAAGGAGTACGTCATGGAGCTGCTGGATCGTTACTTGAAAACAGTGCGAACTTATCTGCCCACCACGCAGAAAGACGACATCATCCGCGAGCTATCGGAAAATATCCGCTCGCAAATCGAAGACAAGGAAGCGAAACTCGGCAGGCCGTTGCAGGAGGCGGAGATCGAAGCCATTCTGAAGGCGCACGGCCATCCGCTGATCGTCGCGGGACGCTACCGGCAGGACGAGCGCAGCTTCTCGTTTGGGAAGCAACTGATCGGTCCGGTGTTGTTCCCGTTTTACGCGAAGGTGCTCGCGTTCAATCTCGGAATCACCAGCGTTGTCATCATCTTCCTATTCACATTATTGGTGGTGAGCGGGCAGCCCGTCGGCCGCATTGCGGGGCTCCCAGGCGTGTTGCTTTTCCAATTGGCCATTCAATTTGCGATTATCACCGCCGTTTTCGTTGGGGTGGACAGGCAATTGGCCAGGTATCCGGATCGCTGGGATCCGCAGAATAGTACCCGGGCGTTTTACCCGCACGTGGCCGATGAGGCGGGCAAGCAGCGAATTTCGCGGATCGATTCTTTTTCGAGGTTGATCGCTTTGGCGGTGTCGATTGTGTGGCTGCGCGCCGTGCAGCAGAACCCGTTCCTGATACTTGGACCCGCCGCGGCGTTCCTGAAACTTGCGCCGGTATGGCATCAGCTTTATGTGCCGGTGGTGTTGCTGGCATTCGCGGGGATGGCGCAAGCAGCGATTAATCTGATTCGTCCAGACTGGATTCACGTGCGCACGGCGACGCGCATCGGCATGGCCATGGCAGGGGTAGCGATATGGTGCTTCCTGCTCAAAGCAGGGAGTTGGATTGTTCCTGGGAGCGCGAGCGCCAATGGCGCCGCTGTGAGCGCGCAGACTCTGGAAATTATCAACCGGTCATTCTTTTATGGCTTGCTTGTTGCGGCTTTGATCTCCGTCGTGCAACTGCTGCGTATCTTGTTCCGCTTGGTTCGGGAAACGCATCACCGTGCCCCATCGCAGGCCATATGACAAGGGTCAATTTCAAGGCAGTCTGGACGGGAGAGAGAAGCGCGATTGGAACGAGGTATGATTTCACGAGTCTTGGTAGATTGGGAGGCCGCAGCCTTCGTAGAGCGCAGATTTTTTGAGCAGGCCTTGCCACTGAGCATGACAGCGGAGACACCTAAGAGTGAAAAGGCGGAAGTACGCGTAACCCACTCGGGCAACTCCCAATACGGTGTGGCGGGGAATCGAAGGCGCTACCCGCAAGTGCTCCGAAAAAGAAAATCACCACCACGAAAGCTGCTGCCCACTTGGTCCAGAGTTCTATCGTTTCACTTAGAGCACCGAGATAGTCCCGGCTATTCGCGTAAGGCAATGAATCCAGATTCTTCCCCATGAAAATACAAAACCACAACTTGAGTATGGCGACTTTTGGATTATTTCGTCGTAGCGTCGATGCGTAAACGGTCAGTCCACTTCGGCGAAATGATGCGGGTCCCGATAAAACCAAAAAGCGACGACCACTCGCACCAGATTTGGCCAATTTGCTCGGGTTGGCGGGTGGTCTTATACTTTAAAGTTTAGGCAGTGCGCGCAGAACGCGCTGACTGGGCTTGCCATTGGCCACGAACGAAATCATCGCTCCTCCCTTCTCTCAACAAGAAGTTCTACTTGTGCGCGGCGCCCGTGTTCACAATCTGAAGAACATTACGGTGGAGATTCCACATAACGCCCTGACGGTGGTTACGGGTGTGAGCGGATCGGGGAAATCGTCGCTGGCGTTTGACACGGTGTATGCCGAGGGACAGCGGCGCTATGTGGAATCGTTGTCGGCGTACGCACGGCAATTCCTGGAGCGCATGGAAAAGCCGGACGTGGACGAGATTTCCGGGATTGCGCCGGCAGTGGCGATCCGGCAGAAGAACTCGACGCGGAACCCGCGTTCGACCGTCGCCACATCCACCGAGATTTACGATTATTTACGGCTGTTTTTTGCGCGCTGCGGACAGACGTTCTGCATCAAGTGCGGTGCGGAAGTGCGGCGGGATTCGCCGGATGAAATTGCGAATCGCATTCTGGCGCTGAAGCCTGGGCGGCGATTTTATGTGTTGTACACGCTGAAAGTGGCGGCACCGGAATCGCTCGCGACAGGGAAGAAGCCTTCGAAGAAGAAAGCGGCGGCACCGGCTGCGGATGCGTTGCGGCCAGTTTTGCTGGAATTGCAAAAGCGCGGGTTCAACCGGCTGTATCAAGACGGAAAGGTGCATGAGTTTTCGTCGCCGGAAACGCTGCTGGACGTAAATTTCGCCAAGCCCGTGTATGTGCTAGTGGATCGGCTGGCGGTGAATCCGGAGTCGCGGGCGCGACTCGTGGATTCGATTGAAATTTGTTATCGCGAAGGCGGGGGGGAAACGATTCTGGAATTTGTGGCGGATTCGACGGGGAATCCGGCGGAGCGGCTGACGTTCAACGAACGATTCGAATGCAAGAACGACGGCACGCTGTATCAAGAGCCGGAGCCGCGGCTGTTTTCGTTCAACAATCCGTATGGAGCGTGCCCGCGCTGCCAAGGGTTTGGAAATACGATCGATTTCGATCTGAACCTAGTGGTACCGGACGCCAGCAAATCGCTGGATGATGGCGCGATCGAGCCTTGGACCAAGCCGCGCTATAAAGTGCTCTTGCAAGAGGCGCGAAAATGGGCGCGCGCGCAAGGTATTCCGACGAATGTGCCGTGGCGGCAATTGAGCGCGGAGCAGCGGCGGCTGATCCTCGAAGGCGATCCGGCAAACAAATATGACGGCGTGAAAGGATTTTTCAGCTGGCTCGAACGCAAGAAGTACAAGCTACACGTGCGCGTGTTCCTGAGCCGGTATCGCGGGTATGCGACTTGTCCGGAGTGCGGTGGAACGCGGCTGCGAGCGGAAGCGCGCGCCGTGAAGATCACCGGCAAGGCGATCACGGACTTGTGTAAGCTGACCGTGAAAGAAGCGCGGCGGTTTTTTGCGGAATTGCAGCTGACGGAAAGCCAAGCCAAGGTTGCCGACAAAATCCTGCACGAAATTCGCACGCGGCTGCAATTTCTGGATGAAGTGGGGCTCGATTATTTGACGCTCGACCGGCTCACATCGACGCTGTCCGGCGGGGAATCGCAGCGGATTCAGTTGGCCACGTCGCTCGGCTCGCATCTTGTGGGTGCGTTGTACGTGCTCGATGAGCCTTCGATCGGACTGCACCCGAGAGATACGCAGCGGCTGATCGATATTCTGAAATCGTTGCGCGATTTGGGAAATACCGTACTGGTGGTGGAACACGATCCCGACACGATTGAGTCTGCCGACCGCATCCTCGATTTGGGGCCGGGCGCGGGGGAATTGGGCGGGAAGCTGCTGTTTTCCGGAACCTATGAAGAAATTCTGAAGGATCCAAAATCCATTACCGGACGTTACCTGAGCGGCGAGACGAAAATTCCAGTGCCGCAAACGAGGCACAAGCCTTCGGGAAGATTTCTGCGGCTGTACGGCGCAACGCTGCACAACCTAAGAAATCTGGATCTGATGCTGCCGTTGGGGACGCTGACGGTGATTACCGGCGTCAGCGGTTCGGGGAAATCGACGATAGTGCACAACGTTTTGTTCAAGGCGCTGGCGGCAAAACGAAATGGCGGCAGCATCAAAGAATTCTGCGACCGGCTGGAAGGCGACCAGTACATCCAGGACGTGGTGATTGTGGATCAATCGCCGATCGGGCGGACGCCACGTTCGAATCCCGCGACGTATATGAAGGCGTTCGATGCGATTCGCGAATTGTTCGCGGAGACGCCGGACGCCAAGCGGCGCGGCTATGCGGCGGGACATTTCTCGTTCAACGTGCCGGGCGGACGATGCGAAACGTGCCAGGGCGACGGAACGGTCACCGTGGAGATGCAGTTTCTAGCGGACGTCGAGCTGGTCTGCGAAGAATGCCGGGGCCAACGCTTCAAGAGCAGCGTGCTGGAAGTGCGCTATCACGGGAAAAATATTCACGACGTGCTGGAAATGACGGTGCGAGAAGCGCTGGCGTTTTTCGTGAACGTGCCAAAAGTGACTGCGAAGCTGCGCGTGCTGAACGAAATTGGTCTTGGATATTTGCGGCTGGGGCAATCGGCGACAACTCTTTCCGGCGGCGAGGCGCAGCGGCTGAAACTGGCGTCGCACCTGACGCGCACGGAGAATCAGGGCATCCTTTATATTCTGGATGAGCCGACGACGGGTTTACACTTTGACGATATCGCCAAGCTGCTGGCGGCGTTCCGGAAATTGCTGGAATCGGGCGCTTCACTGCTGGTGATTGAACACAATCTGGACGTGATCAAGTCCGCGGACTGGCTGATCGATTTGGGGCCGGAAGGCGGCGAAGAAGGCGGTAAGATTATCGCGACGGGCACGCCAGAACAGGTGGCGCGCAACGCGCAATCTTACACCGGGAAATATCTGGCACGCGTGTTGGGGAATGGAAGCGGAAAGCGGAACGGTATAAAAGAGGGAAAACGGCCATCGAACGAGGGTTGAACCGCGCGCGAAGTACTTTGGTTTTGATGGCGCTGTGTCTTTTTTTTGCGACGGCCATTCCGGTCCACGGGCAGCAAAGTTCGAAGAATTCTCAAACAAGCACGCAGAAGGTTCGCAATCCCCTGAACGATCTTCTGGACGAAGCGCAAGCAGCGCTGGACAAGAATGATTACAGCGCCGCCATCCCGCCGCTGCAAAAATTCATCGCGGAAAAGCCGGACGTAGCTTACGCGCATTTTCAGCTTGCGTATGCGTACACGGCATTGAAGCAGGGGGGCGAGGCGCGCGCCGAATATGAGAAATGCGTGGGGCTCGATCCGAAAATGGCGGAAGCGCAACTGGACCTGGGCATTTTGCTGCTGGAGAAAGACGCCACGGCGGCGGTTGCGCCATTAAGCAAAGCCGTGGAGCTGCTTCCGTCGCAAAGCAGGCCGCGCTATTTGCTGGGCCTGGCGCAAGAGCGTTCGGGAGACTCGAAGGGAGCGGCGGAATCGTTCGAAGGAGCGTCGCGGCTGGATCCCAAGGATGGCGAAGCGCTGCTGGAGTTGGGGCGCATCTATATCAAGAGCAACCGTGCGGGGGACGCCGAGACAAAATTTCGCGCGGCGCTGACTTTGGAACCAAAGTCACCCGAGGCGCTGCAAGGATTGGCGCTGAGCCTGGACGAGCAGAAAAAGCCGGAAGCCGTGAGCGCCTATCGCGATTACCTGGCCGTGCAGCCGCAGGACAATGCGGCGCGCGCGCGAATGGCGCACCTGCTGGTGGAACAACAGCAATACGATGCGGCGCTCGCGGAGCTGGATAAGGCCGCACCCGGGCAAGCTTTGACCCTGGAATCGTTGAAGCTGAAAGCCGACATTGAACTTGGGCAAAAGAAACTGGAAGCGGCCATCATCACGTTGAAGCAAGCGGTGGCGCTGGCGCCGAACGACGCGCAACTGCACGGAGGGTTGGGGAGGACGTACCTTCAGACACGCGATTTTGTGGATGCGGAAAAGGAGTTGAAGGCCGCGCTGCTGCTGGACCGGAACAATCTTACGTACTGGAAGGATTTGAGCTCCACATATTATCTTGCCGGGAATTGGCAGGGTGCGCTGGCAACGCTGGATGTGATTGCGAAAGCGGAAACGCCGGGAGTGGGTGCGTGGTTTATCCGGGCGCTTTGTTACGATAAACTCAATCAAGTAGAGCCCGCCCTTGCAGCGTATCGTAAATTCCTGGAGCTGGACGGGAACAAAAATCCCGATCAAGTTTGGCAGGCGAATCAGCGCATTCATGTACTGGAAAAGATGGAAAAAAAGAAGTAAGGGCCGGGGCGGACATTGGGGCTTCTGGGCGGGGTTATGCGCGATGGTGTTGGCCGCGGGGACGGTTGCGGGCGTCGACCGAATTAGCGATTTGCAGGAACATTTTGACAAGGAAACGCACGCCAGTGGAAAGATCAAAGCGCTGGACAAACTGACGGAAGCGCAATTCGATGCCACGCGCAAGGAGAGCGCCGCCGGAGATTTTGTGAATACGGGGCTGACTTTCGAAAAGTACCGGGACAACGTGCGGGCCTGTTTCGAGCTTCTGAGAAAGCAGGAGCCGGACGCGGACAAACATTCGAATGAATACCGGCACCTGGAGCTGCAGACGCGGCGGGGAATCCGCGAGGTCGAAGACACGCTGCTGATCGCGCCTCCGGAAATGCGGCCTCCGTTGGAGATTGTGCACAAAGATATTCTGGACATCGACGACGAGCTGATTCGCATATTGTTTCCGAGGAGGACTCCAGAACCGGAGAAAGTGCCGCCTGTGCCGGAGGTGAAACCATGAGTTGGCGGAAACCTTTTATCAGAGTGACGATGGCGACAGCGCTGTTCGTGTTGCTGGGGACAGTTTCGCCCGTGCGGGCACAGCGGCCGGAGAAGGATTACCTGACCGACCTCGAAGCGGACAAAATCCGCGATGCGGATACGCCAAACGAGCGCGTGACCTTGTTCCTGACGTTTGCGGAAGACCGGCTGAAGAAATTTCAATATGAGCTGGAACATCCTTCTGCGAACAAGCACCGGGAAATGCTGAATTACCTGATGAATTCGTACGGCGGGTGCGTGGACGATGCCGCCGATTTGATTCAAGTGTCGCTCGAAAAACAGGAAAATATCCGGCAGGGAATTGACCTGATGACCACCAAGGCGAAGGCGTTCCTGGAAGTGCTTCAGAAGCTGTCGAGTTCGGGGCCGGAGTTGGAAGTATACAAAGACAATTTGGACGACGCGATTGACGGCACGCAGGATGCGTTGAACGAGGCGGAAAAGGCCAAGTCCAAGGCCGCACCGCCACCGGTGAGGCGGAAGAATTGAGCACGCGACGAGGGAATCCCACACAAGTGCCGGGCGGTGAGGCGCTGCTGCAGAGAATGTTCACGTGCCTTGGCTGCGACGGTCGGCCGCCACATTTTCAGGTGGAATTTTATCCTTACAGCAGCCTGGTGCTGACCATCCGTCGGCGCGAGGAATTGGTGTTCGTGCGCTTCTCGGATCTGCTGAAGCGCGCGCCACTGGAAGTGCTGGAAGGGGCCGCGGCGTTACTGCTTTCCCGCGTGTACCGGCGGAGAGCCCCGCGAGCGCTGGTTCAGCAGTATTTGGGATATGCGCGATCGGACCGCGTGCGGTTGCGAATCGACCGGATGCGCAGCCGGCGGGTGCGGCGCGTGCCGACGCTCGCGCAGGGCCAGCACCACGACCTGTCCGTAATGTTCGAACGATTGAACCGGGAATATTTCGAAGGAAAACTGGAGCGGCCGTACATCGGGTGGAGCACGCGGAGCTGGCGTCGGCAGTTTGGCTGCTACGATCCGGGACCGAATCAGATCGTGTTGAATCGCCGGATGGACAGGCCGGGAATTCCGCAATTTGTGGTGGAGTATGTGTTGTACCACGAGATGCTGCACGTGAAGCATCCGACGCGGCGCTCGGGGTGTACGCTCGTGTCACACTCGCCGGAGTTTCGCGCGGAAGAGAAGAGGTTCGCGCACTTTATGGTGGCGAGGAAGTTTCTGGATCATCTGGCGCGGTGAAAGGTTGCGCGCGGATGGACTGTTGCGGCGGTTGCGGTTGTGATCCTTCGTCGCAAACAGCGCTCCCCAGAATGACAATATTACGTTGTTGCGGTGAACCTTCTTAGCTGTCTTTTGCTTTTTCCTTGTCGATTTCTTTGTAGAGCTTTTCGATTTTTTTGCGAATTTTGTCGCCGTCTTCGGCTTTGGGGTAAAGGTCGAGATAGCGCTGATAGGCCTTCACGGCCGGCTTCTTCTGGCCTTTTTTCTCGTAGACTTCCCCTAAATAGCGATACGGAATGGCGTAACCTGGCTTGGAATCCGCCGCATCCATAAAGCGGTCAATGGCGGCGTCAAAATCGCCTTTGTCCATATAGTATTTGCCGACCTGCAGATCTTTTTCGGCGCGAAGCGGATCCCATTTGGGTTGATCCGGCGCGGATTGCGCCGCGGAATCGGTGTTCGGTTTTGGCTTCGCCGGCTCCTGTGGGCTGGGCGGCCGCGGTTGCGGCGGAGGAGGCGGCTGGTCCTGCGCGAAAGCGGGCGGCGCGGCGAAACATACGGCCGCTACCGCGATACAAGCGGCAATGGAAAGCTTACTTCGACCGATCAACGCAAGAACCTCCTGTCCGTGCGATTCGAAATCACCGCTACTCAGTTGCCTGCCCGAGCTTATTGCCCGAGCAGTTCGTCGACCAGTTTCTGCGCGCCGTAAAGTTTCTTTAGCGCTTCGGTCATGCCCCCGGTGTGAACGGCGACGGCGCGGTTCTGAGAAGAATCGTAAACGAAATCGCCGATCAGCGATTCAATGTTGCCATCAAAAATCAGTCCGACGATATCGCCGTTGCGATTCACAACCGGCGAGCCGGAGTTGCCGCCGATGATGTCGTTGGTGGTGACAAAGTTGAAAGGCGTGGAAAGGTCGAGTTTGTCTTTGCCGTCGAGATAGCGCTTGGGAAGATCGAATGGAACTTTGTAATCGAAGCTGGCGGCGCGATCGTAAAGGCCATAAAAAGTTGTCTTGTAAGGCGCAACGGTGCCGTTCATGGGATAGCCCAATACCTGCCCGTAGGAAAGCCGCAGAGTGAAGGTCGCGTCGGGATAAGTGTTCTTGCCGTAGACGGCGAAGCGCGCTTTGCCCAGGAGTTCGCCGGCGCGTTGTTCCACGCTCTGGACGTTATCTTCGAACCATTTGATCTGCTCGCGGCGAGCGGGATCGATGCGGCGCGCCATCGCGATCATGGGATCGCTGGAAGCATCAATGGCAGCCTGTCCGCCTTCGACTAGAGATTTGCGGAATGCGGGATCGGCCACTTTCGTGCCGCTGACAAGATAGTGGGCCGCCTCTTTGGGAGATTTTCCATCGAGTACACCCTTCAGGAACGGGTCATCGGGCCCCAGTTCCTTCAGATCGAGTTCGAGGGCGCCGCTCATGCGGGCAATTTCCATTTCCGGATAGATGGGAGCGGGAGAAAAGAGGCGCTGCTTCAGGGAGTCGAGTTGAGAATCGTGGAAGCCGGCGAGACGCTCGCTATCAGGCTTCTTGATTTCGGCGACGTAGGTGACGATTTGAACGGCGAGAGCGGAAAGTTGCGAATCGGTTGAGCGAAAGAATTGCTCCTTGATGCGAGGGCGCTCCTTTTGCAGCGCTTCTTCTTCCATGGTCCACGCGGTGCCGTATTCCTTTTTCCAGTCTGCGTTGGCGTCGACTTTGCCGCGGAAGTCTTCGTCTTCCTTGCGCTTCTTCTCCATCAGATTTTTGTCCTGCAGCCCGTCGCGACGGCCTTCGAAGACCTTGCGGCTATTTTCCAGGCCGAAAATCTGCGTGGTGGCCTGGCGGGACTGTTCGGGACCGCGTGCAGCATAGTCCTCAAGGACGGCGATGCGGCTCTTCAGTAACTCGATGATATTGGCGAATACGTTATCGCGAAGGTTGACGAGATAGGAGTACGTGACCAACCGCTCGGTGCCGCCGGGATTTCCGGAGACGAATACGAGTTCGCCATCGCCGGCGCCCTTGGGATTCCACTTCAAATAATCCTTGCTGTCGATGGGCTTGTCATTTTCGTACACGCGGAACAATGCCATATCCAGGTCGTAGCGCGGGTAGGTGAAATTATCTGGATCGCCGCCGTAGAAAGCGGTTTGTTGTTCGACGGCAAAGACCAGGCGCACGTCGGTGTATTTCTTGTAGCGGTAGAGCCAATATTCGCCGCCGGAATATAGCGTGACGACGTCCGAGCGCAGGCCGGCCTTATCCGTGCTTTCGCGCTCGATATCGGCAATCACCGCTTTGCGCTTGCTGAATTCTTCTTCGGGAGTCTTGGCGCCCTTCACAGCCGCATTCACGCGATCGGTGACATTTTCAGTGGAGACCAGAACGTTGACTTCGAGGTCGGGTGACTTCATTTCCTCTTCCGGCGTGGCTGCATAAAAACCATCGCGGACGTAATCATGCTCCGCGCTGGAATTTTTCTGCAGTTGGCCGAGGGCGACGTGATGGTTGGTGAGCAGCAAGCCATGAGGGCTGACGAAGGAGCCGGAGCCGCCGTCATTGAGCCGCACGGAGGAAAGCCGCAAATGGTCCAGCCACTGTTGGGTGGGCGTGAAATTGTATTTTTGCTGGAGCTGCTTGATGGGAGGGTTGTCGAAGGTCCACATCCCTTCGTCGGCGGTGATGGCGGGGCAGAGTAGCGCGGAAGCGAGTAGTGCGGCCGAGGCTTGCCGGGCAAGGTCCATAAATTTCACAGGAGGAATCCTCTTTTCTGAAGGAATGAAGCCGTGGAGAGCGGCAGTTGAAAGTATATATGAGTCTGGGGGGCGAGGCGTGGCGACGGCGGCGCGCGGTCGTAGCGACGAGCCTCGAAGCTGTGGCCGCGGAAAGACGCTGTGGTTGAGATCCTTCGCCGCAAAAGACGCTCCTCAGATGACAACAAATTTGGGGGGATGACAGAGGCAGGAGAAAAATGCTCGGGAATTGGCACCGCAGGACGGGATTCGCATCGAATAAGGAGTGGCCGTAAGATGAGGGACGCGGCCAGGGAAAGCCCCGACACCACAAACAGCATGGAACCACGAGAAAAAGCCGCGTTGTTACCGGAGAAGCCGGGTGTTTATCTGTTCAAGGACGCCGGCGGGGACATTTTGTACGTGGGCAAGGCGCGATCGCTGCGCAGTCGGGTCCGCTCGTATTTTCTGGAGTCGCGGTGGGTGGACGCGAAAACCGGTTCGTTGGCGCGGGAAATCGCGGATCTTGAAACCATCGTGGTCGACAACGAGCGCGAGGCGCTGGCGCTCGAGAATAATCTGATCAAGCAGTACAAGCCGAAGTTCAACGTAATGTTGCGGGACGACAAGACGTACCCGTACATCAAGCTGACCATGGGCGAAAAATATCCGCGGGTGTACTTCACGCGCAAAGTGAAGAAAGATGGCGCGCTGTATTTTGGGCCGTATTTTCCGGCGGGACTGGCGCGGCGCATCATTCATTTCATTCACAAACGATTTCTGGTGCCGTCTTGTTTCGTGGATTTAACGAAGACGCATGTCCGCCCGTGCCTGCAGTTTTATATCAAGCGCTGCCTGGGGCCGTGCGTGGAGGGGCTGACGACCGACGAGCGGTATGCCGAAGCGGTGCGCGATGTGCGCATGTTCCTGGAAGGGCGCCGTCACGACCTAATGAAGAGCATTGAAGAGCGCATGATGGCCGCGGCGGCGCAGGAACGATTTGAGGAGGCCGCGTCTTACCGGGACCTGTTGCGCACGATGGAGGATATCGAGGAGCGGCAAAGGATCGCGTCGGCGCAGGGAGACGATACCGATGTGATCGGCTATTACGCGGAGCCGCCGTTGGTGGCCGGCAATGTGTTTCACCTGCGCGGCGGGCGCATCGTGGACCGGCGGGAATTCTACTGGGAGACTCTGGACGCTTTCGAGCCACACGAATTTGTGGATTCACTGCTGAAGCAGCTTTACCTGGAGGCAGAATACTTGCCGAAGAAGATTCATGTGCCCATCGATTTTGAAGATGTGGAATTGCTGGAAGAAACGCTGAGCGAACGCGCTGGGCATAAGGTGGAAATCTTCACGCCACAACGGGGCAGCAAAGCGGCGATTCTTGAATTGGTGGAAAGCAACGCGAAGCATTCGTTCGAACAGCGATTCCGGGTGATGAAACCGACGTCCAAGGCCATTGCCGAGGCGTTGCAAAACGCCCTGAACCTGCCGGAAGAGCCCAAGCGCATCGAGAGCTTTGACATTTCGCACATTCAGGGTACGGACACGGTGGCGTCCATGGTGGTGTGGGCAAGCGGGCGCATGAAAAAGTCCGACTACCGGAAATTTATCATTCGAGGGGAACCCGGGCCGGGAGGCAGGCCACGCAGTGAGAACGACGACTTTGCGAGCATGCACGAAGTGGTGATGCGGCGGTACCAAAGGCTGCAGGAGGAGCAGAAGCCGATGCCCAGCCTGATCCTGATCGATGGGGGCCTGGGACAATTGCATGCGGCGGCCCAGGCGCTGGACGAATTGCAAATCATCAACCAGCCGATGGCAAGCATTGCCAAGAAAGAGGAAATACTTTACATACTGGGGCAGGAAAACGAACCGTGCGTGCTCGATCGTCATTCGCCGGTGCTGCACTTGATCCAGCAGATTCGCGACGAGACCCACCGCTTTGCCGTCAGTTTCCACCGTCAGCGGCGCGCCGCCCGGCAAACCCATACGGCGCTGCTGGACATCCCCGGAATCGGGCCACGGACGTCGCAGAAGCTGTTGCAACGATATGGGAGTATTGCAAATTTGCGGAGGGCCACGGCGGAGGAGTTGAGCCGGATCGTAACGCGAAAAAGCGCAGAAAAGATCGTGGAACACTACGCAAAGAGCGGGGGAAGCGTATAACCATTATTCTCCGTAATAGCGGTTAAGGTGTATTGTCAACTATAACTGTCTATGCTACGGTTTTTGTGGAGGTTAACATGGCTGACAATGTTGGATCCAAAGTGAGCTTTTTCCTCGTGGGCGTGGGCATTGGAGCACTTCTGGGCGTGCTGTTCGCTCCCAAATCCGGTGAAGAGACCCGCGAATACCTCGGCAAGCGCGCCGATGATGGCCGCGAATTTGCACAGAAGAAGGCGAAGGAACTGCGCGATCGCGCGGATGAATTGATCGAACGCGGCAAGGACGTAGCCAGCCGCAAGCGGGACTCTCTCTCGGCGGCGGTCGAAGCAGGCCGGGAAGCGTTTCTGCGCGAATCGAAGTCCTAAGGGTTTTTGGCGTGCAGGGCGGTTCCGTGTGTTGGGCGGAAAGGGTGGGGTGTGAATGCAATTCTGGATGGAGTTCTTTAGCATTGTCGCCGCCATTGCGTTGATCGTGCAGGTGGCAATTCTGATTGGATTGTTCCTGCAACTCAAGCGCACCACCGAGGCTATCAACCGTATGATCACCGATCTGCATACACGGATAGGACCTATCCTGACACGCACGCAAATCCTTTTGGACGACACTCAGCCGAAAATTACCAGCCTGGTCGACGATGCGTCGCATGTGGTGTATCTGGCGCGCGTGCAGGCGCAGAAGATGGACAAAGTGTTCAGCGAAGCTTCGGATCGTTTGCGCGGGCAGTTGGTGCGCGCCGATCGGATTCTGACGGGAACGCTGGAGGCCGTCGAAGACGCAGGCACGCATGTGCGACGGACGATTCTAGGGCCAGTGCAGAAAGCCTCGGCTGTGGTGCAGGGCATCAAGGTGGGGCTGGATTTCTTGCGCGCGCGCCGGAGCCGTCGGGACAGCGTAGAAGAAACCCTGGAACAGGAAGACGAGTTGTTTATTTGAGGGAGCGGAAAGTTAAGAAGTCGGGAGTCTCTAGTGAGGAGTCTGGAGTTTCAGATTACGGCGTCGGCAACTTTGCTGGCACCGTTTTTCTTTTGCGACGTGAGCGGTCGACTGCTAAGAAACTACTGACTCCCGACTACAGACTCTTCTCGATCCAGCCGCCGGCCAGAACTATGTCGACGTCGTAGGCAACGGCGCCTTGTCCCGGAGTGATGGCGCGTTGCGGAGTATCGAACGTGACGCGTGCGCGATGGCCGGGAAGCGCTTCGACTGTGGCTGCGGCGGGTTCGTGCTTATGGCGAATTTTCACCTGTGCGCGCACGGGAGCGGCGGGCTCTCCGATCGAAATCCAATTTATATTTTCCAGTTCGAGCGTGGTGGCGCGCAGGGCGTCGTCTTCGCCAACGATCACGCGGTTCTTCTGCGCATCGATGGCCAGCACGTAAACAGGCTTGCCGGTGGAGAAGCCGAGGCCCTTGCGCTGGCCGATGGTGTAATTGTGCACGCCGGAATGGCGGCCGAGAACGGTGCCGTCTTCGGTGACGATGTCGCCTTCTTTATCGCTGAGCGGTTTGCCATCTTCGCGCGCGTAGGCATGAATGAATTGCACGTAGTTGCCGTTGGGCACGAAGCACAGCTCCATGCTTTCGGGTTTTTCGGCTACGGGAAGATTCACGCTGCGGGCAAGCTGGCGCACTTCTTCCTTGGTGAGTTCGCCGAGAGGGAATTCGCTTCGTGAGAGCTGCTCTTGCGTGAGTCCCCAGAGAAAATAGGATTGGTCCTTCGAATCGTCGAGCGCGCGCAAGAGTTGGTAGCGGCCGGTGCGGTCATCTTTGCGGATGCGCGCGTAGTGTCCGGTGGCGAGGCGTTCGGCGCCGATCTGACGCGCCATGCGAAGCAACGGCTCAAACTTCACATCGGTGTTGCAGTTGGTGCAGGCGATGGGCGTGCGGCCGGCGAGGTATTGCTCGACGAAGGGGCGAATGACGCGCGCTTCGAATTGTTCCTCGAAATTGACGATGTAGTGCGGAAAATTCAAATGCTGGGCCACGCGCTTGGCGTCGTACACGTCGTCGAGCGAGCAGCAGCGATGCTGAGCGGGGCCGTCGCCTTGCAGTTCGGGGAGCCGGCGCTGATTCCACAGTTGCATGGTGAGGCCGACCACGGGCCGTTGCTGCTGCAGCAAGACGGCCGCGACGGTGGAGGAATCCACGCCGCCGGACATGGCGACAGCGACGATTCCAGGCTGTTGGTCCGTGGCCACGGGCAGGGAATCGAGATGTGTTTGCGTGGACATGCCTATATTCATTTTACAGGGAAAGCGTCAGCGATGCGCGGAAGCTTCTGCTTTATACGCCGGGGCAAGGCGGCGGAGTTGGGCCACGGCGGCGGGAACGATTTCGAGGGCGGCGTCGATTTCGGCGGCGGTGGTGTGGCGGCCAAGGCTGAAGCGGACGCTGGCGCGGGCTTCAGAAGGGGGCAGACCGATGGCCATGAGCACGTGAGAAGGCTCGACGGCGCCGGAAGAGCAGGCTGCACCCGTGGAGCAGGCCAGGCCTTTCAGATCGAGAGCGATGACGAGCGCTTCCCCTTCGATACCGGAAAACGTGATGTTGCTGGTATTGGGTGTGCGCGGGGCAGCGGTAGCGTTGGCGCGAGTGTTGGGAATGCGGGAGTGCAGGCCTTGTTCGAGTTGGTCTCGTAACGCCGAGATGCGCGTGGCATCTTCGGCGAGGGCCAGTCGCGCAAGTCCCGCGGCTTTGCCGAGGCCGACAATGCCCGCGACATTTTCAGTGCCGGGCCGCAATCCGCGCTGGTGGTGGCCGCCATACAAAAATTGCTGCAGGCGGGTGCCGCCCTTTATGTACGTGGCGCCGACACCTTTGGGTGCGTAAAGCTTGTGTCCACTGAGTGAGAGCAGATCGAGCTGGCACGCTTGCACATCAACCGGGGTTTTTCCAACCGACTGTACCGCGTCGGCGTGGAAGTAGACGTCGCGCTCGGCGGCGATTTCGCCGACCTCTTGCAGGGGCTGAATGGTGCCGAGTTCATTGTTCGCGTGCATCACCGTGATCAGAACCGTCTCCGGGCGTATGGCTCTGCGCAAGCCATCGAGATCGATCAATCCATCGCCGGAAACGGGGAGGAACGTCACCGCCACGCCCTGCAATTCGAGCGCCTGGCAGGTGTTGAGGACCGCTTCATGTTCGATAGCGGTGGTGATAATGTGCGCGTCCGGAGCGCCGGCAAGGGCCAACCGAACAACACCGAAGATGGCGTGATTGTCTGATTCCGTGCCGCCACTCGTGAAAATAATCTCCTGTGGGCGTGCATGAATGAGCGCAGCGACCTGTTCGCGGGCTGTTTCGACGGCAGCGCGGGCACGCTGGCCAAACGTGTGGATCGACGAAGCATTGCCAAAATCGCCAGAGAAATAGGGAAGCATGGCCTCAAGGACCGCAGGGTCGACCGGCGTGGTGGCGTTGTGATCGAGATAGATGCGCGGCATGGAATCGACCTGATTCAGGATAGAGGCCTTGTCGAGTCATGTCCAGACCCGGCAACCCGCACGGCAGCTTTTGAGGCGGTAGCCGTAAAACGCTAAAATACAAGAGGTTAAAATGACTGGAACGCATGGCTGGGCTGGAACTATCGGTTAGTCTGGAGCGTATATACAGCGGGCAGTTGTTATTCGGCTTGTCATCGGGGAAAGAACCCCATACGAAGGGAAAGACCATGAAACGGATTTTTGTGCTGGCTCTGCTGAGCCTGGGGATTTGTCTGTGCGTTCGGGCCCAAAGATTGCCGGACACGGTGGTGCCGGAGAGCTATGACCTGACGTTTACGCCGGACCTGGCGAAGGCCACTTTCACGGGCGACGAGACCATTCGCGTCCAGGTGCGCAAGCCGACGTCCGCCGTCACTTTGAACTCCGCGGAATTGCAGTTTCAGGACGTGAGTATTACTGCCGGAGGCGCAACACAGAAACCTACGACGTCATTCGATGAAGGCAAAGAACAGGCTACCCTGATCCTGGGAAAGGAACTGGCGGCGGGACCGGCGGAAATACACATTCAGTTTACGGGGATTTTGAACGACAAGCTGCGCGGGTTTTACCTGAGCAAGTCCGAGCGCCGGAGTTATGCAGTAACGCAGTTCGAGGCCACCGATGCGCGGCGCGCGTTTCCTTCGTTTGACGAGCCGGCACTCAAAGCGGTGTTCAACATCACGCTCATCGTAGCCAAAGGCGACACGGCCATTTCGAACAGCAAGATTGTTTCAGACACGCCCGGCCCGGGCGACGGCAAGCACACGTTGAAGTTTTCTCCGTCGCCGAAAATGTCAAGCTACCTGGTGGTGATGCTCGTAGGCGATTTTGTGTGCCGCGAGGGTGGAGCGGACGGTATTCCGATTCGCGTGTGTTCTTTGCCTGAGCAAAAAGATATGACCGGCTACGCGCTGGAAGCGTCGGAAAACGTTTTGAAGTATTACGACAAGTATTACTCCATCAAATATCCTTACGGAAAGCTGGACCACATCGTATTTCCGGATTTCGCCGCCGGGGCCATGGAAAACGTGGGAGCAATCACCTATCGCGACAGTTTCTTGCTGATTGACGCGAAGAGCGCTTCATACGATTCGAAACAAAATGTGGCCAACACCATTGCGCACGAAATGGCGCACCAGTGGTTTGGCGACCTGGTGACCATGGAGTGGTGGAACGACATCTGGTTGAACGAAGGCTTCGCCACATGGATGGCCTGGAAGCCGCTGGAGGCGTGGGAGCCGGAATGGAATGTAGGACAACAGGAGATTGCGGAAACTCTGGGGGCGCTCACGGCCGACTCTCTTAACTCCGTGCGAACCATTCGCGCGAATGCGGAAACGCCCGCGGACATCCAGGCGCTGTTTGACGGAATCGCGTATGGCAAGGCTGCTTCGGTTCTGCGCATGGTGGAAGCGTACGTGGGCCCGGATGTGTTTCAAAAGGGAGTTAATGCTTATCTTGAGAAGCACAAGTATGCCAATGCTACCGCGGAAGATTTCTGGAGCCAGATCGCCGGGACTTCCGGCAAACCTGTGGACAAGATCATGAAGGGTTTCACGGAGCAGCCCGGAGCGCCGCTAGTCAGCGTGAAGAACGAATGCAAAGGCGACAAAACGGAAGTGACGCTGACGCAGGAACGCTACTACTCCGACGCGGAGAAGATGGCTGCCGGCTCCGATGAGATTTGGCCGATTCCGGTGAACCTGCTGCTTTCCGCGACGAAGCAGCCCGTGTATCACCTGCTTACGAAGAAGACGGAAACCTTTGCGCTGCCCGGCTGCTCGGCGTGGGTTTACGGAAACGCCGGCGCGCGCGGCTACTATCGGAGCAGCTACGATCCGGGCTCGTTCACGAAAATGAGTGCGGAAGTGGAAAGCACGTTCTCGGCGGAGGAACGCGTGCGCGTCCCGGACGACGCCTGGGCGCTTGTACGGATCGGGCGTGTGAACATCGGAGACTACTTGAACTTGTTGCAGAAAATGCAAAGCGAACGGTCTCGGCAAGTGCTGCAGACCATGCTCAGCCATATCCCGGCGATTCACGACCGGTTTGTGGCGTCCGCCGACAGGCCCGCCTTTGAGAAATGGGTGCGGGATTTCCTGAACCCGATCGCGAAGGATTTGGGCGACACGCCGGTCGCGGGCGAAGCGCCGGAACGCCAGGCCCTACGCGGCGACATTTTTGCCATGCTCGCGCAATATGGACGCGACCCTGTGCTGATTGAAAAAGCACGCGCCACCGCGGAGCAATACATGAAGGACCCGCAATCGGTGAGCCCGGAAATTGCGGGGAAATCCCTGATGATTGCCGCGATGAATGGGGACGCGGCACTGTACGACCAATATGTAGCACGTTTGAAAGGCGCGAAAAACCCCGAAGAGTACGGATTTTATCTGCAAGCGCTGGGCATGTTTCCAGAACCGGAACTTGCGAAGCGCACGTATGACCTGGTACTTGGACCGGATGTGAAGAATCAGGACTTGTACGCGCTGTACTTCCCGCTGATCAATTACCGTGTGCAGCCGCAGGCATGGGAACTTTTCAAAACTGATTTTCCCGCGATCATGAAGAAAGTGGATGGCCCGGACGCCGTGAGCCTTGCGCAGGCTGCAGGAGCGTTTTGCGACGCCGGGCTCCGAGACGATTCGCAGAAGTTTTTTGCCGCGCAGAAACTGCCGGGCACCGAACGCATCCTGCAAAACGCAAAAGATCAGGTGAATGCCTGCATCCAGGTGAGAGATTTGCAGCAGAAAAACCTAGCCAGCTATCTGGAGAGATAGGTCGAGGAGGCGAAGCGATCCACCGAAAAACGAAAGGCGCCGGGCGACATCCGACGGCCCTTTGTGTTGACGGCTTCGAAATTGTCAATGGCGCGAAGTACCATGAATCGTCTTCGATTTATGCCAAAAAGGCGTGGGCAGAGTGGCGAAGAATGCGAATGACCATAAGAATCGACGATAAATTGATGAAAGCCGCGATGCACGCCGCCAAGACGAAAACAAAGCGCGCTACCGCGGAAGCCGGGCTCCGATTTTCGGTGGGCTTATCGCCACAGCAGCGCGTTCGCGAACTGTTTTGGAAAGTCGCTTGGGAAGGGAATCCGGAGGAATCGCGCACCATGCGATCCTTCCCGCCTTTATGACAAAAATCAATCCAGAACACGAAAAAGCGAGATTAGCGGCACGATATGCCGCGATGGAAGATTTCGAGTTGGAGAAGGTGGGCCGAGATCCGGCCGCTTTGACGACGTGGGCGCGTAGTGCGCTGCTGGAAGAAATGAAAAAGCGTGGCTTGGAGTGGAAGCCAGAATCGCGAACGGCCAAACCCGTTGACGAAGGCGAGATTCTCACCCAATTGGGCACCTACTCGGATCGCAATGCCGCAGGACTGGATCGGGATTTTCTGGCGGATGCGGGAATCAAGACGTTTTTCTACGAGGAGCAGCCGGCGGCCGGCACTGATTCATGTGTCGAGCCAAAGGAGCCAAAGGAAATTCGTTTGCTGGTCCGCGCGAAAGATATATTTTCGGCGCGGCAGCGCTTGACGGAGAAATATCCAGCGGATTTACCCGTTGGCGATCAGGCCGACGACGGTTCTCCGGACCCAACGAATCGTCCGGTGGTGCTGCGGCGTTATCGCGATATGCCCACAGCTTTTATCGAAAAGGGCGTTCTGGACGCGGCGGGGATCAAAGCATTTCTCCAGGACGACAATGTGGTGCGCATGGATTGGTTGTGGCCGAATGCGATGGGCGGAATCAAGTTGATCGTGCGCGAGAAGGATGCGGAAGAAGCAGAAGCGATCCTCAGCCAAAAACCGGTCGAAGAACAAGGCGGCACGGGTGCGCAAGGCGCCTAAACTCGCTTGATCCGCAGTTTTCTCCAGTGGCCAATCCTAAATTTTCTGCTGGGATATCGATCACGCAATGTTTTGCGCGTGCGATGAGGGGCGTGTTAGTGTGGGCCGTTGAAGGCCGTTGCGTGGAAGTGTGTGGAGGAATGCGGTGGGATATGCGGATTTGCTGGAGTTTGTAAAGCGGCTGGAAAAAGAAGGCGAGTTGCGCCGCGTGAAGGCGGAAGTCGATCCGGTGCTGGAGATTGCGGAAGTGGGCCAGCGCACGCAGGCTCTTCCAGGGCCGAAGGGAAATCCCGGCGGGATAGCGCTGTTGTTTGAGAAGCCGAAGGGTTCGCGGTACCCGCTGCTGATCAATGCGTTTGGCAGCGAACGGCGGATGGAGCTGGCATTCGAAGTGGATAAATTGGACGACGTGGCCGCGCGCATTCACGGATTCCTGAACATGCAGACGCCACAAGGGCTCTTCGACAAGATGAAGATGCTGCCGAAGCTGATGGAACTGGGCTCATTTTTCCCCAAGTCCGTGAAAGAAGGACCGTGCAAGGAGATTGTGCGGAAGGGCAGCGACATAAACCTGTTCGATTTTCCGATTCTGAAATGCTGGCCGCAGGATGGCGGGCGGTTCATCACGTTTCCGCTGGTATTCACGAAAAATCCGGTGTCGGGAAAACGCAATGTGGGCATGTATCGCATGCAGGTGTATGACGAACGCACCACCGGGATGCACTGGCAAACGCAAAAACATGGTGCGGAACATTTTCGAAGGGCGCGCGCGGCGAATCCGGAGGGAAGAATCCCGGTTAGCGTGGCGATTGGCTCCGACCCAGCCACAACGCTGGGCGGCATTCTGCCCATTCCACCCGATCTCGACGAAATGATGTTCAGCGGATTCCTGAAAAAGGCGCCGGTAGAGCTGGTGAGATGCGAAACCAACGAACTGGAAGTGCCAGCGAACGCGGAAATTGTTCTGGAAGGCTACGTAAACCTGAATGAGATGCGCACGGAAGGGCCCTTTGGCGATCACACCGGTTTTTATTCGCTGGAAGGCGAGTTTCCGGTTTTTCATGTGGAGTGTGTGACCCAACGGAAAGATCCAATTTACCTGACTACGGTGGTGGGGCGCCCTCCTCAGGAAGATTTTTATATGGGCTACGCGATTGAGCGCGTATTTCTGCCGCTGATGAAGATGACGCATCCCGAGATTGTGGAGGTATCGATGCCCGCGGAGGGCATTGTGCACAACCTGATGATTGTGGCCATCCGGAAATCGTTTCCCGGCCACGCGCGCAAGGTAATGAACGCTATCTGGTCGCTGGGGCAAGCGATGTTCACGAAAGTGATTGTGGTGGTGGACGACGACGTCAATGTGCACGATTACCGCGAAGTGGCGTGGAAAGCGCTTTGCGCCATCGACCCCGAAAGAGACGTGCAGTTTTCTCTTGGGCCGGTGGACACGCTGGATCACGCCGCCCGCATGCAGGATTTCGGCTCGAAGATGGGTGTGGATGCCACGCGCAAATGGCCTACGGAAGGATTTACGCGGCCGTGGCCGGACGAGATTCTGATGGATGACGCGACGAAGGCGCGGGTGGACGCCCTGTGGAAGAGTTTGGGGATTTAGGGTTTGTTTGGGTGGCGGGCGGTTGCGTTTTGGTGAGACACAGTGGTTGAGATCTTTCGTCGCAGAAGGAGCTCCTCCGGATGACAATGCGGTTTTGACGCTAGCGCGCGAAAGCGTTGGGTGGAGCGAAGGCGAGGCCGTCTACGCCCTTTGTCAGGCGGATTGGTTGTTCTAGTTGCCAGGTTTTGAGATTGAGGATTTCGATTGTGCCTGCTTGCGGGCAACTGATGTAGGCCAGCGCGCCGTCGGGTGACACAATCGTTTCGCCCGCGGACGCGGGAATATCGTACGAGTGAGCTACCTGCCCCGACGAAGTATCCATAACGAACAATTTGCCGGAGGGCGCGTTGGCTACGAGCCAGCGGCCATCCGGTGTCGGCGCGGAGGAATACACTACCACGGGAATGTCCCACCATTTGGTAATGGCGTTTTTCGACGTATCGATCAGCGCGATGCGTGGTTTCTGTTGGTCGTGCGTGTAGACAGTGCGGCCATCCGGCGAAATCGAGATGCGCTGAACTTCTCCGGCCACGGGGATCGTGGCGAGCAGCGAATGCTTGCGCAGGTCCACGACGCTCACGTTGCCGGCGAAAACATTGGCGGTATACGCTCGGGAACCATCGGGAGTTAGCACGAACATGTGCGAATCCACCTGCCCCGTGGGAAGTTCGGCAACTACTTTTTGCGCGCTGGGGTCGACGACATCGATGGATTTGCTAAGCTCGGCTGAAACGTACAACTTTCCGTCCGGGCCGAACTTTGCGCAATGCGGGCGGACCGGTTTGCCGAGATCGATGATGTGAATCGCGCGGCCGGAAGCAATGTCGATGACCTGCACAGTGCTGCCATCGGTGCCGGGTTTGCCTACGCCGGAATTTCCGTAGATGGGCACGAAAGCCAATTTGCCGTCAGGCGATGCGATGACTTCGTGGCCGTTAATATCGACGCCGACGGTGGCGAGGGTCTTGCGCGAACTGGTGTCGATGACGAGCAGTGTGTGATCACCCTGATTGACGACCAAAAGATTTTGCGCGGAAAGCAACGACGGAAGCAGGAGGAGTACACTGGAAAGCACCAAGGACCTCTTCATCAGGCATCTCCAAATGCAGCGGAAGTAGTTTGACACGAACAGTATAAGCGCGGACGAGGGAATTCGTCTGCGAGAGAATCGGAGACGGTGAAATTTGCCGAACGAAACGGAGCATTGCATTTCTTTTTTGGAAAGATAGAGAGTGCAACACGATGAAGCAACAACGCGTGCGGATAAAGAATAACCGTCCCGCAGGACAGGGCGAAAGACGCTGAGAAGCACAAGTAATAGAAGTCCTGATCCACTACCCCCACTACCGGTTGGGATACCTGCCTACAATACCAGGTCAATTGCCTAAGATTGCCGATGTTCTTAGGACAACTCCGGGAGAGAAAGGCTTGACGCTCATGAGCACTCGGTGACATAACGGGATCAAGGTCATGCCCGTCAGGTCCACAGATTTTTCGCGGAACCAACGGGTCAGAACATGTCCGAAACTGGGGCGTGTGGGTCAAGGATGGGCGTTCCTCGTGAGCGAATCGCGCGAAGTGATGAACGTACGACAGGCGTCCCAGTATCTTGGGATCAGTCCGGATACCCTGTATCGGTACATCACAGAGGGCGAAATACCTGCGTTTAAACTGGGCAATCGTTGGAAACTTAGGAAGACGATCCTGGATCGATGGATGGAACGCAAGATGAGCCAAGCGGTGGCACGGCGCCGCTAGGTCTCGCCAAAGCGTGAGGGAAAGAGGCCGCGATATGTGGTTACTCGGGGGCGGAAAAATAAGCAGCTGGTCGGTCTGGACATCGGCTCCAGCTCCATCAAAGCCGTGGAGTTGAAATCCACGAAGGCAGGCTATGAGCTGGTGAGCTTACGGCATGGAGTCGTTGGCGCAGGACACCGTCGTGGACGGCGCGATCATGGATGCGCCGCAGGTGGCCAACGCCATCAGCAAGATTTTCGATGCCGGAGAAGATCAAGACCAAGAACGTGGCCACATCCGTTTCCGGGCCACTCGGTGATCGTCAAGCGGGTGCCGCTTGCCGCTGATGACCGAAGAAGAGCTGTACGACCGGATTCCGTCCGAAGCCAGCCAGCACATTCCGTTCGACATCGCCGACGTGAACCTGAGCTACCAGCTGCTGGAATCGATGGATTCGCAGATGGACGTGCTGCTGGTGGCGGTGAAGAAGGACAAGATTCTGAACCACACCAACGTGCTGGCGCAGGCCGGGAAGACGCCGGTGGTGGTGGATATCGACGCCTTCGGATTGCAGAACTGCTTCGAAATCAACTACGAACCGGACGCCGGGCAGACCGTGGCGCTGCTGAACATCGGCGCCAGCGTCATGAACATCAATATCGTCCGCGGCGGAATTCCGCTGTTCACGCGCGACGTCAGCGTGGGCGGCAACCAGTACACCGACGCGCTGCAAAAGGAACTGGACCTGAGCTTCGAGGATGCCGAACGGCTGAAGAAGGGCGAAACCCTGCCGAGCGTGACCGACGAGCAAAAACGGCCAGATTCTGCGCAGCGTTTCTGACATCTTGACTCTGGAAATCCAAAAGACCTTCGATTTCTTCCGCGCCACCGCCAGCGGCGAGAACATTCAGCGCATCGTGGTCGCCGGCGGCACGGCGCGCGTGCCCGGCCTGGTGGACCTGCTGCGCGAAGAATTCGCAATGCCGGTGGAAGAGCTGAATCCATTCCGCAAGGTGTTGATCAACCCGGGGAAGCACAGTGAAGATCAGATCCGCGAATTGGCGCCGCGGCTTGGTATTGCCGTGGGGTTGGCGCTGAGGAGCTTCGACTAGCCATGATCCGCATAAACTTACTCGGACAAGCATACGGCCAAGGCCGCACGCAGGCCGGTGGATACCGGGGCAGCCATGCCCGGCTGTGTTCGTCGGCGCCGGTTTGCTGCTCGGCTGCCTGTTCCTGTTCTACTTTTACCATTCGTGGCAGACGCAATTGAACGAAGAGAACACGCGGATCAAGCAACTGCAGGCCAGAAGACGGATCTCGAACAGATCAAACTAGCAGGTGGAAGCCTTCGAGAAGCAGAAGCAAGTGCTCGCAGCAGCGCGTCAGCGACCATCGAGCAACTGCAGAAAGATCGCACCGGCGGCCAGGAGCTTGCTCGACGAGATCGCCAACACGGTTTCCCGCGCAGAGAATCTTTGGCTGACCTCCATGACCAAGAAGGGATACCGAGATCACGCTGCAGGGCGCGGCCGCCTCCATCAACTCCGTGGCCAACTTCATTACCGCCCTAAAGCGCTCCGGTTATTTCCAGAAGATCGAAATCAAGGAATCGAAACAGGACGATAAGAACACCGCGGTGCAAACGTTCCTGTTCACGATTGATGCCGAAATCGCTTCAAGCGGCGCCTGACGTAACAACTCCACAGGCCAAGCCGGCAAGCGCGCCGGCCCAGCGGCGCCTCAGCGTTCGGCACCGGCGAAGAAGGGATAAGGGAAGCCATGGCCAATCCTTTCCGAGATATGTCGGTGATCATGCAGGGCCTGGTAGCCCTGGCCATCGCGGTGATTCTGGTGCTGGTGGGCTTGTATGTTCCGTTCTCGCCGGTGGCGCAGGAGCGCACCGACGTACGACAAGGCCGTGCAGCAGCGCACCAAGCTGAATCAGGAAGTGACGCAGTTACAGGTATACAAGCAGCGCTACGGTGAACTGAAGCAGCAGATGGACGCGCTGAGCAAGCAACTGGACACGCTGAAGACGATCGTTCCGGAAGAAAAAGAAGTGGACGAATTCATTCGCCAGGTGCAGGGAGCGGCGAGTGCCTCGAACGTGCAGATTGCGCCGGCTGACCGCGATGAACATCGTGCCCAAGGATTTTCACTACGAAATGCCGTTTGAAGCACAGGCGGACGGGTCCGTATTTCAACGTGCTGGACTTTTTCTCCCGGTTGAGCCGGCTGTCGCGCATCATCAACGTGGGCGATCTGCAGTTCGACGATCCGGCGGGCGGCACGGTCAAAGGGCGCGAAGTATCCGATTCGTCCGGGTGAAACGGTGTCAGGAGTATTTACGATTACGACGTTCTTTACGAAGCCGGCGGATACGGCTCCGGCTGGAGCGGGCGGGGCAAGAACAACCAAGCCGCCTGTGAAAAAACCGTGAGCAGGAACGAGCGAACTATGAGTCGACTGACAAGACTGCTAATCGCAATACTGCTGACCGCAGTGGGAGTGGGCTTGCAAGCGCAGACCACGCCCGCACCGGCGAAGCCCGCTGGCAAAGGGCACCAGAAACCGGCCGCGAGCAGTGCGCCGCAGCAATGCGGCTGCGCCCGAGGCCAAGGTCGCGCGGCGCGATCCGTTTGAGTCTCTGACCAGCCGGCAGGATGCGGCGGCGAAAGTCTCCGCGAATTTGCCTCCTGGAAAAGCCGGTCTGCAAGTCGCATCGTTGCGGCTGGACGGCATTGTGAAGTCGCCGAACGGCATGATCGCGGTAGTCACCAATCCTCAGGCGAGGACCTATTTTCTTGCGTGAAGGCGATCAGTTGTACGACGGAAAAGTGGACAAGATTGCGTTAGATGGTGTGTCGTTCCACGAGGTTGGGAAAGACGCATTCGGAAAACCAGTAGAACGACAAGTCAATAAGAGAATCTACTCCAGTGCAGGAGAACAGCAATGACGACGAACTGGCGGGCCTTACGGTGTGGCTGCCTGATATTGACGAGCGTGATGCTGGGCGGGAGCCCCGCGATCGTTCGCGGGCAGGAGTCCGCCGCGCTAACACGACGGCAGCGGTGATCTCCAGCGTGGCCATCACGCAGGATACGCAGCGGGCGGCCGTTCGCGTCGAAGGGGCGGGCAAGCTGGACGTCCACGCGGTGCGGATGCAGAATCCGGAGCGGCTGGTGCTGGACTTTACGGGCGCGCGGCTTAGCGTCCAGAAAACCAACATCCCCGGCGTTTCGGCTCCTGTGCGCGGAGTGCGCCTGGGACAGTTCCGGCCGGACGTGGCGCGCGTTGTGATTGACCTGACGGCGTCGGCGCCATATCAGATCACGCATGACGGCGACGCGGTTGTTGTGTACGTGCAGGTGCAACCCGCAGAGGCCAACGAGCCCACGGCTGTGGCCTCCACCAAACCGGTGAAGACCACGAAACAAGTTGCTGCCACTGCGACAGCGCCGCAGGCCAACGCGCCCAGCGACAAGACCAACGACGCACAAGCCGCACATTTTCCTTTGCCGAACGAACTGACCCAGCCCTCAGCCATTTTGGCGACAACAAACTCTACTTCTGAGCCGGCGCACGCGGAAACCAGTGCGCAGCAGGCAGCGCAGCAAGCGATGCAGCAGGCGGCAACGGCGGCATCGACAGTCGCAGCGCAACAGGCTGCGCAATCCTCCACGGCCAGCCCGACGCCATCGAGCGGGAAGTACACGGGCGAACCGATCTCCGTCAACTTGAAGGACGTGGATCTGAAAGACTTCTTCCGGCTGATCCACGAAATCAGCGGCCTCAACGTAGTGCTCGATCCCAACGTGAAGGGCACGCTGACGATCGTGCTGGATGAAGTGCCATGGGATCAGGCGTTGGACATCGTGCTGCAGTCAACAACGGCCTCGACAAGCAGCTGAACGGCAACGTTCTTCGCGTGGCCACTAAAGATACCTTGAAGAAGGAAGCCGAGACAGCCCGCGACCTGCAAAAGGCTCAGGCGGAGGCGGTAGCGCCGATCACCATGACCCGCGTTCTCAGCTACGCCAAGGCTTCGACGGTCAGGGACACGCTGAAGAAGTTCCTGTCTTCTCGCGGCGACATTTTCTCGGATGACCGCTCGAACCAGCTGATCATCCGCGATATTCCTTCGCATCCTGCCGATTCTGGACAATTTGATCCACCAGTTGGATCGCAAATCGCAGCAGGTGGAAATCGAAGCGCGTGTTGTTGCAGGCAACGCGCTCCTTCAGCCAGGATATCGGCGTGCAGTGGGGCTTTGCAGGCACTACCACGAGCGGCCGCACAATCTTTGGCGGCACTCCGCACTGTGGGTATCAGCCCCATCACCACGGGCGCTGGACTGCCGCAGCCTCCACTTATCGCCACGTCGACGAACAGCAGTTCGGCCGGCACCGGTCTTCCCTTGAACGTGAACCTGCCTGCGGGCGCGCCGACCAGCGGCTTCTACTTCGGGCAACGTTCGCCGAACTTTGCGGTTGACCTGTACATCACGGCGGCGGAAGCGAAGGGCGTTGGCAAACTGCTCTCGAAGCCGAAGGTGATCACGCAGAACAACGAAAAGGCTACCGTGAAGCAAGGTACCAAGATTCCGATCCAGACGACCATCAACAACACGATTTCGGTGCAGTACATCGACGCGGTTCTGAAACTGGAAGTGACCCCGCAGATTACCGCCGAAGGCACCGTGTTCATGGACGTGATCGTCGAAAACACCCAGATCGACAACGGTATTCCGCGCATTCAAGGTATCCCGGCATTGGATACGCAGTCCGCGGAAACCAAGGTTCTTGTCGCCGATGGCGGCACCGTCGTCATTGGCGGCATCATCGTCACCCAACAACAGACGAGCATCACGGAAGTCCCGGTTCTCGGCAGCTTGCCGGTGATCGGACGCCTGTTCCGCGAGCAGGCGGTGAACATCAGCTCTTCGGAACTGCTATTCTTCCTGACCCCGCGAATCATCCCTGGGTAATTTTGAAGGTGTAATTCCGCGGGATTTTCGCAAATCTAGAAACCTTCAGGTAAACTGGAATCGAGGAGACACAAGTCTCCTCGATTTTTTTATGAGCAATTCCTACGCAAAAAGACGGCGCAGTTTGCTTCAGGAACTGAAGCGGCGGGAACTTGACTGCCTGCTGGTGACGCACCCGGCCAACTGGTATTACCTCACGGGTTTTACGGGAGAATCCGGCATCCTGGCGCTTGGCGCCGGCAAGACCACGCTGATTACCGACGGTCGATTTACGACGCAAGCCAGGGAAGAGTGTCCGGAGATCCGCATCTGGAGTTGCAGAAGGGTGCGCTATACGGCTCTGCCGGGGAATGGTTGAAGAAACACGGGATCGCGCGAGTTGGGTACGACCCGGAGCAATGGACCGTGGCGCAGTTAAAGGTGCTGCAGAAGGCGGGCGGCGCGAAATGCCGCTGCCATCTGCGGCTGCGGGAATGGTGGAGTCCCTGCGGATGAAAAAAGACGCGCAAGAACTGGCGGTGATGCGAAAGGCGGCCATCCTGGCCGGGGAAGTGCTGGAAGGCGCGATCAAGCTGCTGAAGCCCGGAGTCCGCGAGATCGAAATCGCGCGCGGAAATCGAATATCAGATGAAGAAGCGGGGAGCGAGCGGCCCGTCGTTCGAAACCATTGTGGCTTTGGCGAACGGGCGGCACTGCCGCACGCGCGTCCAACTTCCAAACGCTTGAGGAGAAATGAATTGGTGGTGCTGGACCTGGGTGCTATACTCGGCCACTATTGCAGCGACATCACGCGTACCGTGCATGTGGGCCGAGCCTCGCGAGCGCACCCGGCAGTGGTATAAGCGCGGTGCAGGAAGCGAACCGGCCGCCACGGCTGCAGTCAGGGCGGGAGTCACCTGCGGTGAGGTGGACGCCGCGGCGCGCGAAGTCCTGAAGAAGAACGGGCTCGATAGCTATTTCGTGCACAGTACCGGACACGGTCTTGGGCTGGAAGTGCACGAAGCGCCGCGGGTGGCCCGCGGGCAGATCGATTCGACTTGAAGCGGGAAATGTGATTACCATAGAACCTGGTGTGTATGTCGAAGGGCGTCGGTGGCATTCGCATCGAAGACGATGTGGCAGTCGGCGTACGGGGCAGTGAAGTTTTGACCCGCGTCACGCGGGATCTCATCGAGATCTAACACAGGCATGAAACGGAAAAAGCCGTCGAAAACGACTGGAAGTGGGACGTTTGCGAGCCCGGAAATCGGGCAGATCGAGCAATTGCTGCGCTTCATGAGCGAGCACAACCTCGAGGAGTTCGAATATTCGCGCGGGGATTTGCGCATCCGGCTGAAGAAGCCTGGCGCCAGCGACGGTGGTGGCTGCGCCACGGCCTGCGGCGGAAATCATTGTGCCGGGCGGCGGTCGCTGCGCCTGCGGCACATGCCGCGGAGGCGCCGGCGCCGCTCCGCAGCATCGGATATGCGCGGCGGGGAAGACCTGTTCCTGGTGAAGTCGCCGATCGTGGGCACCTTCTACGGCTCGCCGAGCCCGGGTGCGGAGCCCTTCGTGAAGGTCGGCAGTTATGTCGAAGCCGGGCAGACGCTCTGCATCGTGGAAGCCATGAAGCTGATGAACGAAATCGAATCCGAGACCAGCGGCGAAGTGCTGCGCATCTTCGTCGGAAAACGGCCAGCCCGTCGAGTACGGGCAGCCGCTGTTCGGCATCCGGCCGAGCCGGAAGCGGTAAGCCGGCCCACTCGACTATGTTCCAAAAAATTCTTGTAGCCAATCGCGGGGAAATTGCCCTGCGGGTCATCTGTGCGTGCAAAGAACTGGGAATTGCGACGGTGGCCGTGTATTCCGAGGCGGACCGCAACGCCTTGCACGTTCGGTTTGCCGACGAGGCCGTGTGCATCGGGCCGCCGCGCAGCAGCGAAAGCTATCTGAACATCCCGCATGTGATCAGCGCCGCGGAAATCACCAACGTGGACGCCATCCATCCCGGATACGGTTTCCTTTCCGAAAACGCCAATTTTGCGAAGGTTTGCGAAGCGTCGGAAATCACTTTCATCGGGCCGAAGCCCGAAGTGATCGAAATGATGGGAGAAAAGGACCGCGCGCGGCGTGAAATGAAGACCGCGGGGCTGGCCACCATTCCCGGCAGCGACGGGGTGGTCGAAGGCGAAGAGCATCTGGCAAAGGAAGCCAAGCGCATCGGCTATCCGCTGATCCTCAAGGCGGCTGCTGGCGGCGGCGGCCGCGGCATGCGCGTGGTGCGCAACAACGAGGAACTGCTGGGCGCTGTACCAGACGGCGCGCAGCGAGGCGCAGCAGGCCTTCGGCACGCCGGATGTGTACATGGAGAAATTCCTGGAGCATCCGCGGCACATCGAGTTTCAGGTGCTGGGCGACCAGCATGGCAAAGTGATTCACCTGGGCGAACGCGAATGCACCATCCAGCGGCGCCATCAGAAGCTATTCGAGGAATCGCCATCGCCGGCGATCGACGCCGAAGCGCCGGAAGGAACTTGGCGCGAAAGTCGTCAAGGCGATGGAAGAAATCGGTTACACCAACGCAGGCACCATCGAGTTCCTGATGGATCAAGACGGCTCGATCTATTTCATCGAAATGAATACGCGCATTCAGGTGGAGCACCCGGTGACGGAATTTGTGACCGGCGTGGACCTGGTCAAGGCGCAGATTCGCATCGCCGCGGGCGAGCGGCTGGAAGATGCCGCGGGCGAAGTCAGCTTCAGCGGGCACTCCATCGAATGCCGCATCAATGCCGAGGATCCGGAGACGTTTGTGCCATCGGCGGGTCGCATTACCACGTTTCAGGCGCCGGGAGGCACCGGCGTGCGCGTGGATTCCGCGGCCTATTCGGACGCGGTGATTCCGCCTTATTACGATTCGATGGTCGCGAAGTTGGTAGTGAAGGGGCGCGACCGCGGCGAAGCCATCAGCCGCATGAAGCGCGCGTTGGAAATGTTCGTGATCGAAGGAATCAAGACTTCGATTCCGCTGCACCGGCGAATTCTGGCGCATCCGGATTTTGCCGCTGGAAAACTCGATACGCACTTCATCGAAAAGTTGCTGCACGTCAACGGAAAATAAACCCACTATGTGCCTTGTGATGCCCAGGCTCTATGTGATATTAGACGCTGGGCTGGTTCAGAGGCCGGCGACGGAAATTGCCACACAATTGATGGAAGCGGGAGTGCGCTTGCTGCAGTATCGCGCCAAAAATCTGGCCGCGCGCGAGATGCTGCGAACCGCCATCGAAATTGCGAAGATCGCGCGGCAGCAAGGCGCGAATTTGTTTGTGAACGACCGGCCCGATGTAGCGTGCCTGGCCGGGGCGGATGGCGTTCATGTGGGACAGGATGACTTGAGCGTGGAAAACGCGCGGGCCCTTGTGGGGCAGGATCGCTGGGTAGGCGTTTCGACACATAATCAGGAGCAATTTGAGCGGGCAATGGCCACTTCGGCGGATTATGTTGCTATCGGACCAATCTTCGCCACGACCAGCAAAGCTAATCCCGATCCGGTGATGGGTACGGGGGTATTGCGGCGGCTACGGCCGTTGACGAACAAGCCTATCGTGGCCATTGGCGGAATCCGGTTGGAAAACGCCGCCGAAGTGATCGAAGCGGGCGCCGACTCCGTCGCGGTGATCAGCGACATTCTGCGGGCGGCCGATCCCGCGCGGCAGCGCCAGGCAATTTATCGAACGACTGGAAGCCGTGAAACCTCCGGCAAAGCGCTGAGGCGATGCGAACAATGGCAGAGTCCACCATCGTTCCACAATACGCCAGCCGCTAAGTCAGAACATGGATTTGTGCGCGCCATCGGCTTGTTCGACGGCACGATGATCGTCGTCGGCTCGATGATCGGCTCCGGAATTTTTATCGTGGCCGCGGACATCAGCCGGCAGACGGGCTCGGCTGGCGGCCTGCTGCTGACCTGGATCCTAACCGGGCTTGCTGACGATTGCCGCGGCGCTTTCGTATGGGGAATTGGCGGCGCTGTTTCCGCACGCGGGCGGGCAGTACATGTATTTGCGGGAAGCGTTTTCACCACTGTGGGGCTTTCTGTATGGCTGGACGCTGTTTCTGGTGATCCAGACGGGCACGATTGCCGCGGTTGCCGTCGGATTCGCGCGCTATCTCGGCGTGCTTTTTCCCTCCATTTCGCCGAATACCTGGATCATTCCGCCATTCAACTTCTCTTCGAAGTTCGCGATCAGCCTGTCCGTGCAGCAGTTTGTCGGCGTGGTGATGATTGTGTTTCTGACGTTCCTGAATACCCGCGGGGTGCGGCTGGGAAAATGGATTCAAAATATTTTCACTTGCGCGAAGACGCTTTCGCTGCTCGGGCTGATTCTGCTGTGCGTGTTCGTGGCCAGAAACGCGACGGCGATTGCGGATAATTTCACTCATCTTTGGGCCATTCGCGGCGCGCAACCCATCACGCCTGGCGTGAGATTTCTGCGCGGCATTTTGCCCACGGTGACCGCGGCGAGTGGGTGGTTCGGCTTGTTTGCTGGCTCTGGCGTTGCGCAGGTTGGCTCGCTGTTTTCCGCCGACGCCTGGAACAACATCGGATTTACGGCGGCGGAAGTGAAAAATCCCAAGCGGGACGTGGCGCTGTCGATGGCCTTCGGCACCATCATTGTCATTTCATTGTATTGCCTCGCGAACCTGGCGTATTTGTGCGCGCTGCCTTTGAACCAGATCCAGAACGCGCCGGACGACCGCGTGGCCACCGCGGCGCTTTCTGCGATCTTCGGTGCCAAGGGCGCGGCGATCATGGCTGCGGCGATTATCATTTCCACCTTCGGCTGCAACAATGGCCTGATTCTGGCGGGCTCGCGCGTTGCCTATGCCATGGCGAAAGACGGATTGTTTTTCAGGGCCACCGGCAAACTAAACGACGCGGCGTGCCGGGTGATTGCGCTCGTGTATCAAGGTGTCTGGATTGCAGTTTTGATTTTGTTACGCACGCGCAAGCCCGGTGGGACCTACGGGAATTTGTACAGCGATCTTCTGGACTACGTGGTGTTCGCGGCTCTGCTGTTTTACGTTTTGACCATCGTGGGAATTTTCGTGCTGCGCATCCGGCGGCCGAAGGCAGAGCGCCCGTACAAGGCATTTGGGTATCCGTTGGTGCCGCTCTTGTATATAGTGGCAGCCACGGGAATCATGGTTGTGCTGCTGCTGTACGAAACGCAGACCGCCGGCATGGGCATGGTCATCGTGCTGCTGGGCGTACCGGTGTACGGGCTGTGGAGCCGCCGCAACCGCGTCGCCGCCGGTTGAGACGGAAACTTTTATAGCTTCAGGGGTCCCCAATAAAGGAGGAGTTGCATGAGCAACCCCTTGTTTGCAAAGAAATCGCTGGACCAGTTGATGGCGGAATCGAAAGTGTCCGGCGAGCACAGCCTGAAGAAAACGCTGGGGCCATTTCAGTTGACGGCTTTGGGCGTCGGCGCGGTGATTGGCGCCGGCATTTTCGTGTTTTCCGGGCTGGGCGCGCATTACGCTGGGCCGGGCTTGATGCTTTCGTTCGTGATCTCAGGGCTCGGTTGCGCGTTTGCGGCTCTGTGCTATGCGGAGTTTGCCGCGATGATTCCGCTGGCGGGGAGCGCTTATACCTACGCGTACGCCACGCTGGGCGAACTGTTTGCTTGGATCATCGGCTGGGACCTTACGCTAGAATACGCCATGGGCGCGAGCACGGTTTCCTCAGGATGGTCGAACCATTTCATCGAGCTGCTGAATATATTTCACGTCAAGATGCCTTTATGGCTGGCGTACGACCACTGGACCGGGTTGCACACGGCGGAAAAACTGGTGGCGCGCCAGATGGCCAGCACTGCCGACCCATCACTGGTTCCGGGGACGCAGGCATTCCTCGACAAAGTGGATTTGATCATGGGAGCGCATTCGCCGGAACTGATGCAGCGCGCACACGACCTGGTTCATGCCCCGAGGCTGTTCGGGGCGGAGATTGGTTTCAATTTGCCGGCATTTCTGGTGGCGCTGATTATCACTGCGATTCTGGTGATCGGGATTAAGGAGAGCGCGCGATTCAACGCCACCATCGTGGTGATCAAGGTGGCGGTTGTGCTCTTTGTGATCGCGCTGGGCGCCCATTACATCAACACCGCGAACTGGGGCACGGACTGGCACTCCTTCGCACCCATGGGATTTGGCGGGATAGGAGCCGGCGCGGCGTACATATTTTTCGCCTATATCGGATTCGATGCTGTTTCCACAACGGCGCAGGAAGCCAAGAATCCGCAGCGAGACCTGCCCATCGGCATCATCGTTTCGCTGGTGATTTGCACGTTTCTCTATATCGCTGTCGCGGGCGTGCTCACGGGAATGGTTCACTGGCAGGACGTGAATATCGAAGCGCCGGTGGCGGAAGCGTTCCTCGATCGCGGTCTTTCGACGGCGTCTCACATCATCACGCTCGGCGCGTTGGCGGGGTTGACCAGCGTTATGCTCGTGATGCTCCTGGGGCAAACGCGCGTGCTGTACTCGATGGCCAATGACGGTCTGTTGCCTCGTAAGTTTTTCGCCGATATTCACACGAAGTTCCGGACGCCGTACAAGAACACGATCCTGGTGGGTTTGCTTGCGGCGATCGTGGGCAGTATTACGCCGATTGACGACATCGGGAAAATGGTGAATATAGGCACGCTGCTTGCGTTCATCATCGTGTGCATCGCTGTGATGGTGATGCGGCATACAAATCCGGACCAATCGCGCCCTTTCCGCACGCCGTTTGTGCCGTTTGTGCCTATCCTTGGGATTCTCTTCAACGGCTACATGATGTACAAGCTTGGATGGATCAACTGGGCCCGCCTGATCGGCTGGCTGGCCATCGGTCTGGTGATTTATTTTACCTACAGCCGCCACCACAGCCGGGTCCGAAATCCCCAACTGCGGGAAGAATAGATGTCAGGCCGCGGCCTGGCTTCCCCACGCCTCTAACAGCAGGCTCGTTTGACTTGCGCGAATCGGGTAAAGTGTTTGTGCACCTTTTTCTGCCATGACCGGGAGAGGAAATCAGCAAAAGACGTTTTGGAAGGGCCTGTCCGGCGTGGACTGGCTGGCCGCTGCCGTTTGCCTGTCGGGCCTTCTGGCTATGTGGGAGGCGGATTATTTGTACGGAATACCCGGCATACGGCTGCTTCGGTTTGTTGCGGTTATTGCTGCGTTTTATCTGTTCTACCGGTTCTGGACGCGTTGGCGCAGCCAGCTTTTGTGGAGCCTGCGAAACCGGCTGATCGTAGCTTACCTGTTCATCGCGGTTGTGCCCATCATCCTGCTGCTAATATTCGCCAGCCTGCTAGGCCAGATTATTTATTCACAATTGGGTGCGTATCTTCTGTTCCACGATGTGGAAGACCGCCTAGAGATGTTGAGCAATTCCGCGGAGGCCATTGCCGCGGCGGAATCCACGCTGCCTCCGAGCATGGATGAATTGACCATGGACCGCGCGCTTGCTGGGCAGGTGCTGGTAGCCGAAGAGAAGCAATTGCCCGGACTGATCGTGAATTTCGGCGCTGACCCCGGATATTTTCACGCCGTAGCAGGGAAGGACGGGCGCGCGTTCAAGGGCTTGGTACAGGAGGGCAACGAACTGCGCCTGGTGGCCATGCGGGAAGCGGACTCGCCGCGGGGCAGGCAATATATCGAGCTAACGGTGCCGGTCACGACGGAATTTCTTGAAGGCTTAGCCCCGGATCTTGGGCCCGTGGACTTCACGCTCTGGCAAACCGTGGAAGACAGTTCCACGGAGTCCGCTGTTCCCATCGGCGAAAAGCGTTATCGCGCCGTCGCGCGGGTTACCACGAAAAAAAGAACATTGTTGCCACCGCAAACGTGGATGGATCCGGTGGTCGACGGGTTTTCGCAGCTGGACGCAGTCTCTCTGGCAGAGAGCCAGGTGAAAAACCGCAATCATCCTGTATTTGCGTTCTTCAAGGCGCGGCGATCGCAGCTGAATCACCGGCTGTTCGCGTCTCTGGGGGAACTGGGCGGCGCGAAAGGGTTCGAACTGCAATTGATCGGCGCGTTTTTCCTGCTGATCGAGTTGGTGGCGCTGATCATTGGCGTGCGATTGACGCGCGCGATTACGCGGACGATTTCGGATTTGTCTCGCGCCACGCAGGCGGTGCAGGAAGGGAACCTGGCTGCGCGCGTGCCCGTGGAGCGTCGCGACCAGCTCGGCATGCTGGGAGAATCGTTCAATTCCATGACTGGCTCGATCAGCCGGCTGATTACCGAGCAGAAGCATTTGCAGCGCCTGGAAAATGAAATTTCCATCGCGCGCGAAGTGCAGGATCAACTTTTTCCGGAGAATCTGCCGCACGTGGAAGGTGTGGACATCGAAGCGATATGCAAGGCGGCGCGCAGTGTAAGCGGCGACTATTACGACTTTATTCAGCTGAGCCCGACGCAGGTGGCCATTGCCATCGCGGATATTTCAGGGAAGGGAATTTCCGCGGCTTTGCTGATGGCCAGCTTGCAGGCAGCACTGCGCAGCCAGTTGCTGAGTCCGGGCAGCGAGAACATCACCACGTCGGAACTGGTTTCGCGACTGAACAAGCATCTGGTGCGGAACACCGGCGACGATCGCTTTGCAACGTTTTTCATCGCGATTTACGATCTGGACGCCCGCAAACTGCGCTACACGAATGCCGGCCACTTGCCCGGCTTCTGTTTATCCGAAGGCAAAGCGCAGCACCTGGATGTTGGCGGAATCGTGCTGGGCGTCGTGGATGACTACGAATTCAAGGAAGGCTGCGTGGATGTGCCGCCGAATGCCGTGTTGATCGCGTACAGCGACGGATTGGTGGAACCGGAAAATGCGTATGGGGAAGAGTTTGGCGTTTCGCGCCTGGAAGCGGCCGCGCAACGGGTGCGTCAGACCTCGCCGCGCAAAATTGCGGAGTCTCTGATGACCGCCGCGGAAGAATGGTCCGGCAGCCCAGAGCAGGCCGACGACATGACGGTGATTGTCGCAAAACTGAAATAGCAGCTTCGCGCCGGGAAACGGATTCGGCAGGAATCCGCGCTACGGAATCCTCAGAGTGTTGCCTTCTTTCACCGTGGCCGTTTGCTCTCGTCCGTTCACGCGGTAAATCACGGTCAGGACTTTGTCCGCGCCGGGCCAGGGATCGCCACCCATGTTTCTGTTGTTCACTTGGATGACCAACGTGCCGTTGTTGATCTGACCGCGCAAAAGCTGGGAGACGTCGTTGGTTCGGTTGTTGAGCCCGTAATATGCGCGAACGATCTGCAGATTGCCGTAACCGGGATTCGGCGGAGGATAGCCGGGCCCAGGACCTGGCCCAGGCCCAGGACCGGGGTAGCTGCCATAGTTATAAAACTGGGTGGCGTCGATGCTCGCGCCTTCCTTGTACGTAAATTGTTGCACCGCGCCGCGGGCATCGCGCGCGGAGATGCGCAGTGTCTTGTCCGCGCCAACCGCGGGATCGCCGCCCAGATTCTGATTGTTTACTCGCACCATTCCGTTCCCAGAGAGCATGGTGCGTACGCGCGCGGTCACGTCGACGCGGCGATTTCCCGCGCCCCAATCGGCATACATCACTTGCCAGCCGGGACCGTTGTTTCCGGGATTGCCGCCACCGCCGTAGCTGTAAAACTGGCTGGCATCGACGGAGCTACCTTCCTTATAGGTGAATACACGAGACTGCCCCTGATAATTTCTCGCCTGGATACGCAGAATTTTGTCAACACCCACCGCGGGATCGCCTCCCATGTTTTGGTTATTCACTTTTACCGTGCCGTTGCCGGACAGCAGAATGCGCACCTGGTTGGTGACATCCATCCAGCGATTTCCAGCGCCCCATTCGGCCTTCATTACTTGCCAGCCCGGCCCGGGCATGACGTTATTTGAGTATTGAGCGAAGGCGGACGCAGAAAAAATCAGAACGAACGCCAGGATGATCGAGAGACGGAGAATACCCAAACGGTTCCTCATCGACTGCCCCTTTCTGGATGCATCGAATGACGGGACGCGCGCAATGAGAGTCCGCACCATTCCGAATGATCAAGACACAACGGAAAATGGGCGGCAGGTGGAGTTTCCGTCGACTCCGGGCGAACGGCGATAAACTAACAGCAATCCCACAGGCAGTCAATCGCTGTTGCTCGCGCTAGGATCGCCAAATGGAACAGCACCATCCAAAATTCTCAATCGCGATCCTCGAGGTGGTTTGCCGAGAACTGGCCTGGGCTACAGGTCTGATCTATGATGGGCCGTGCGCAACGGAATTTGGAGGAGAAGCTCTCGTTTAAAATTGTCGACCGAAAACCGCTGCTTCGCGGATTTCACTGATCGGTATCGTCCCGGGAAACTGACCGGCCGGGGAAATTGAGGTAAGGTAGTGGAGTCGGACGGAGTGGGCTATACTGGCACGTTTTTGTGAGGATGAAGAATGTCGTTGCGAAACCGGGTGGCGGTCGTAACCGGCGGTACACGAGGGATTGGCAGGGGAATCGCATTGGGGCTGGCGCAGCAAGGGGTGCGGATCGCGCTCGTTTATCGCGCCAATAAAGCGGCCGCGCAGACGGCGTTGCGGCAATTGCAGGCTGCGGGCGCCGATTGCGTGGCGGTGGAAACAGACATCACCGGACCCGCACGCGCCGAGCAATTGATCAAGACCGTGGCGGATCGCTACGGACGCATCGACGTGCTGGTAAATAATGTTGGCGAATTTCGCTGGGGCACACTGGTGGAGTCTCCCACGGAAGAGTGGACACGCATCTTCGATTCGAATGTGCTCACGGTATTCCACATGTGCCGGTGCGTGGTTCCGCTGATGCGCAAAGGGCGCTGGGGACGAATCATCAATTTAGGCGCAGTGGGGGCGGAACGTGCGTTCGGCCAGGCTAAAATTTCGGCGTATGCCGCGGCGAAGGCGGCCGTGGTGGCGATGTCCCGCTCGCTGGCGCTGGAAGAAGCGAAGAACGGCATTACTGTGAATGTGGTGAATCCCTCGAGTATTGATGAAAAGGATTTGACGCTGGAAGAAGCGCGAAAGCTGAAGGATGCGCGCTATCCCATCGGACGCCCGCCCACGGTGGATGACGTTGCCGCAGCGGTGTCATTTTTTGCCTCGGAAGAGGCGGAGTACGTCACCGGCCAGGTGGTGAACGTCAGCGGCGGCTGGATGCTGTAGTCCTCTTCGGAAATCGATATGAAAGCACTGACGGCTGCGGAAATGCAGGAAGTGGACCGCCTGACAACGGAGCGCTTCGGCCTGCCCGGTGAGCAATTGATGGAAGCGGCGGGAAGAAGTGTCGCGGAAGCTTTTCTCAAAAAATATGGGCACAAAATGCCCGATGCTCCCGGACGCGTGGCCGTGCTCTGCGGAAAAGGGAACAACGGCGGCGACGGGTTTGTGGTGGCGCGCCACCTAAAGGAAGAAGTCGAGCAGGTTCACGTGTATCTGTTCGCCAAGCCGGAAGAATTGCATGGGGACGCGCTGAAAAATTTCAAGCGCTGGCGCGAACTGGGCGATGTGACGGTAGTGCATGACGAGGAGCAATGGAATAAGGCTTGGGCGGAAGTGTCCAGCGCGGAAGTGATCGTCGACGCGCTGCTGGGAACCGGCGTACGCGGCGCGGCGAGCGGTTTGATCGGGCAGGCGATTGAAGATGTGAATCGCTTGTCACATGGCGCCATGGCTGCGCGGCCCGGATGGATTGTGGCCGTGGACACGCCGTCGGGATTGCTGGCCGATGGCGAAGCCACAACGGGGCCGGTGCTGAAGGCGCACTGGACAGTAACCTTTACGGCGCCCAAGATCGGGCAATTGATTTCGCCGCAAGCCGGTTGTTGCGGGCAGCTCGCGGTGCGAGAGATTGGATCACCCGCTGCGTTGGTGGAAGAAGTCGGGAAGGGAACTCTGCGTTCGGTAGGCCCTGACGAATTTGCGGGGCTCCCTTTGATCCGGGCAGCGGAAGCTTACAAAGGTTCGTACGGTCACGTGCTCGTCGTGGCCGGTTCGCTGGGAAAGAGCGGCGCAGCGGTTATGGCGGGCTATGCGGCGATGCGCACAGGCGCGGGCCTGGTGACGATCGCTACGCCCGAGCCGGTGCTCGCCCTTGTGGCCGGCGCTCATCCGGAATATATGACCGAGTCTTTGCCGGCAACCAGCGAAGGCACACCCAGCATGGACGCCATTCGTTCGGGAAAATTCGCTCGCGTACTGAAAGGCATGACTGTGCTCGCCGTCGGGCCGGGGATTGGCCAGCATCCTGAGACGCAGGAGTTTCTTCGAAACATAGTCGCGGAGGCGGAGCTTCCCATCGTACTCGACGCCGATGGGCTGAACGCTTTCGCGGATCACGGCGATTTGTTGCAACAGAAGAAAACAAAATTTCTGGTCGTCACACCGCACCCCGGCGAAATGGCGCGCCTGCTGGGCAGCACGATTCCCGAAGTGCAAAAAGATCGTGTGAAGACAGCCACCGAAGCGGCGAAGCGTTGGAACGCCCACGTGGTGCTGAAAGGTTTTCATACCATCGTTGCTGGTCCGGACGGCCGTGTGTTCGTCAATACAACCGGAAATCCCGCGCTGGCAAAAGGCGGTTCGGGCGATGTTCTCACCGGACTACTCGGCGGCCTGATCGCGCAGTTTGGCAAGGAAGATTTCCTGCGCGTCGTTGCGCTGGGAGTGTATCTGCACGGGTTGGCGGCCGATCTGCTCAGCGAACAAGCGGACAATTCTGGAATTCTGGCCGGCGAAGTGGCGCATGCCATCCCGTTTGCGCGCGCTAACTTGCTGCAGGAGTTGCAGGGGCGTGACTGAAGTGACCGAAGAGGTGATCACACATTCGGCCGAAGAGACCATCGCGTGGGGAAGGAAGCTGGCCGAGATGTTGCAACCGCCACTGCTGATCCTACTCTCCGGGGAATTGGGCAGCGGCAAAACTACCCTGACGAAGGGCATCGTGGCGGGCCTGCACGCGGCGCAGGAGGACGAAGTCACCAGCCCGACCTTCACCCTGGTTCATGAATATGGAAGCGGCAGCAAGGTATTCCACGGCGACCTGTACCGCATCGAGAGTCTTCACGATTTTGAGACGCTGGGCCTGGAAGACGCCTTCGCGCAGCATGCGGTTGTGATCCTGGAATGGAGCGAGAAGTTCCCGTTGAAGGCCCCGTGGCCGCAATTGCGCGTGAGGCTGGAGCACCTGGGCGGCGACTCCCGCCGAATCACATTGGTAACCCCCGCCGTTTGAACCTCATAGCGCTTACTCTCTCGCCACGCCTGTCCTTCCGGTTCCTTGCTGCCCGCAAAGCCTGCTGCTAGGTTGAGGAGGAGGGTAACCGGGCCGCGGTATGTCCAATGGATTTCTCCAGCTCGGCGTGACGGATTCAGGCCGAATCACGCTGAAAAGTTACAACGTGACCTTGCCGATGAGCTCGCTTGCCATCGGCGTGGATAACATCCGCCATGACGTTTTTCTCAGCCCTAAATTTGTGCAGATCGCGCGGGATTATCTTTTTGATCTGATCCGCCAGAACGCCACCAATAGCTATCTCTCGGGCATTGAGTTTCGCAGCAGCAAACCGGCGGATTCCACGTCGTTCCGCAAAGTGTTGGCCGACTTGCTGCGTAATTCGCTGACCACCGCCAAGCACCAGAAGAACCTGGAGATCGACCTGCTCTTCCGGCTGGCGATCCTGAAATTCCTTACTAGCGAATTGCAGAATCAATTCGCCAACGTGATCTTGGATGGCAAGGAATACATCCGCAAGCGCGGAGAATATTTCGAACGCAGCCAGCAGGCCCACGTTATCAAGGCGCGTTTGACCGAGATGCAATCCGCGCGTCGCGATGTTTTGCGGCTGATCGGCCAGACGGTGGCGCAGATCCTGGTGGACATCGAAGAAAACGTAGTGGCCAAGGCCCGCCGTGCGCTGTTCGGGGAAGATTATGCGCAGTATTACGAGCTGCTGAAGAACCGGCTGATTTTTCTGGACGGTGGCAAAGACGATTTTTATTTTCTGGAACATTATGTGCTCCTGGGAAATTACGCTCGCGATCCCGACCGTTTTGAGGCGATTGATGCGCTCTTTCAGGAATTTCTGAAGGAGGCTGGGATTGTTCTTCCTCAGGAAACGCCAACGACGAAGGCAGGGGACGATTTCCGGCAGCTGACGGCGGAGGCGGAGAAAGCGCAAGCAGAACTTGCGGCTCTGGACGAGCAACGGGAATCGCTGCGGAAGAAACTGGAGCGCGGCGACGGCTTATTGAACAAATTTCTGAGCGGCGCGAACCCGGCGGAACTGCGCACTTCCTTGACGAGCGCGGAAAAGCGCATCAAAGAGCTACAGCTGGAGCTGGAGCAATTGGCTCCGCAACTGGAATTGGCAAAACAACAGGCCGATTTCGTCAACAAGGATACGCAAGGCAAGCTTGGCGATTATCTGAACGATCCGGAAAACGCGCGGCGCTTGTTCGATACTGTCACTGGTGACGAAGCAGAGCGTGCGTTTCGGGCGCGACTGTTGGCGCAGCTGACGAGCTTGCTCGAAGCGAGGGAGCTAACCGTACATCTTCTGGCGAGCTACGAAATTCGGTCCATGGCTGGCGATTTTTGCCCGCCAGTGCACTTGCAGCAATTGAAGAAAGCAGTGGTTTCGCGCGAAGAAGCGCGCCGCGTGCAAGAATTGCTGAAGCAAGTGCCGGCGCGGCGGCTGTCCATGAAGCCGATTGAGGAATTGACCAAGCGCGTGCGGCGCTATTCGAAGGAAGAGACGCAGGCGATGGTTGCCAAGTTTGCCGGTGACTTCCTGCGCTTGCGTCGGGATTTGCGCGATGCGGAGCATCTGACTGCTTGCATGGAACGCATTAACCTGATCACAGCAGAAAAAGTGCGCGAGCTTTCGCGCTTGAACAACAAGCTGTATGAGTGCCTGCTGCGCGAAGAAGCACGGCCCGAGCACGATCAAGTGGTCTCGCACGTGATCATCAAGGCCGACGTGCGCGGTTCCACCAAGATGACCCAGGACTTGCTGAGCAGGGGACTGAGCCCCGCTTCGCACTTCAGCCTGAATCTGCACGAACCGGTGAAGCGATTGTTGGACCGCTATTCGGCCAAAAAAGTCTTCATCGAGGGCGATGCCATCGTCCTGGCTATTTTTGAAACCGAAGCGAGCCGCGCGTATGCCCGGCCTGTGGCGAGAGCCTGTGCGCTGTCCCGGCAGATTTTGGCCGTGTGCAATTCGTATAACGATCAGGCCGTTTCGTCGCAACTTCCGCCGCTGGAAATCGGGATCGGCGTGGCGTTCCAGGGTTCTGCGCCCACGTATTGGACGGACGGGGAATCGCGCATCATGATTTCCAAAGCGTTGAATTTGTCCGACCGTTTGTCCGGCTGCGCAAAACTCGCCAAGCGCATGCTTTCCGGACAGAAAACGCTCTTCTCCATCTTTCAGTTTCTCACCGCGATGGAAGGCGCTTCCGCCGAAGAGCTGGACGAATTCCTTGTGCGCTACAACATGAACGGCATTGAGCTTAACGAAGAAGGCTTCGAAAAGCTGTCGGAGGAAATTTCGCTCGAAACCATTCACACCGCTTTGGAATATCCCTGGAGCAAGGAAGAAGTGATTTTGTATTATGGCGAAGTGCCCATGGGCGAAAGCGTGGAGTTATTGGTGTTGCGTAAGGGCGTGGCGCGCGAACTGCTCCCCGACGGTAAAATTGGCAAAGCGTCCGGCCACAATTACTACGAAGTCTGCACCAATCCAGCGCTGTACGATCTGGTCGCCACGCTGAAGCGCAACCAACCCGCCGCGGTAGAAGCCACCCGTGCCTAATCTTGCATAGTTGGGTTCCAACTGGATTCCCGAAGAATACAATGTGCTTATGTTATATTCTTTCAGAATCTTGGGCGGCATTCTGTTCACGGCCGTGTGCACTCTGTCCTGCCGGGCGCAGCAACGCTCAGTCGCACTCACATTTGATGACCTCCCCGTAGCAGACACAGCTGACCCTGCTGAAGCGCGATCCATCAACGTTTCCATTTTAAATTCCCTTGCCATGCATCACGCTCCTGCGATCGGTTTCGTAGTCGAAAGCAGAGTGCAGGAAATGGGCAGCAGTCAAGGACCGGAGTTGTTGAGCCAATGGGCCGATCGTGGCTACGAGTTGGGGAACCACACATTGTCTCACACGATTTCTGACCATCTTACAGTCGGGCAATTCGAACAGGAAGTGGTAGCCGGAGAAACCTCATTCGCCGCCGCTCTCGCCAAAGTGGGCAAAACGCCACGTTATTTTCGTTTTCCGGAGAGCCACACGGGAGACACAAGAGATAAGCATGACGCCATAGCCGTGTTCCTGGCCCAACGGGGTTATAAAGTTGCCGTCTGCACTGTCGAAAATGAAGACTTTGCATTTGATACTGCTTACCGGAAGATGCTATCGAATAAAGACGGTACTTCTGCTGCAAAGCTTCGCACCGATTACTTGGCCTATACCTCCGCGGAAATCGAGTACTACGCGGGAGTTCACAAGCAAATATTTGGCAGGGAAATACCACAGGTTATGGTGCTGCATGTGAACCGCCTGAACGCCGACGTGATGGGCAAATTGCTTGAACTTTTTGAAATCAAGCAGTACCGCTTTGCGACCCTTGATGAGGTGTTGTCCGACCCCGCCTACAAAACCCCGGATGCTTTTATACCCAGGTTCGCCAAACATGGCCCAATGTGGGGTTACCGCTGGGCCGAGGAACTCGGGGTCAAAGTAGACGGAAGTTTGGAATCAGAGCCACCGGCGTGGGTATTTCAGTACATTAAGGAACACCACTAAAACCACATGGTGTTCCGATTGGTCAATTTCAGGCCGCGTGCCTGGAGGCTCTACTGTGATCGGGCAACAGGCGCACGCCTCGCTCAGATTGCAGCATGCTGCGCAGGTCCCGCCGCTAAATGGGTGCGCTGGGAACTGGCGTTCCACTTCATTGCCTGCGCGATGCAAATGAAATGGAAAATGGCAAAGAGCGGCACAAGGAACGTGGGCACCAGGCTTAATGGGAGCACCGTCATGGGGAGCATGGAAGCATCGTGCGGGCTCAGCAAGCGAGCGGTCGTGCCGAGGGCGACAGCACTGACCAGGTCAACGATCCCCAGCACCTGCCAGAAAATGAAGGCAGTGCGTTGTGTGGTATTGGCGAGTTTCCATGCGACGAAGGCGGCAGTCGCGCCGATCGCCATGTCTCCATATCCAGCTGGCAACGCAAAGATAGCTGGGAGAACCCCTCGCGCTTGCAGCAGAACGAAGGTGAATCCGATCAACCTCCAGGCTTGCGCCGAAGTCAGAATCGCCGGATCCAGAGACAGTGTGAACTGGCGAAAGTTCTGCGATCCGGCGAACCACGACGAAAAAATAAGAATCGGCGTCACTGCGGCGATGGCAACCGCAATTCCAACGCGGTTCGCATTATTTCTGAACAACTGCAAGCCCGAAGCAAACGCCACCGAAATAAACCAGACAACGATCAGCACCGTGACGAGTCGAAGATAGTTTTTCATAGCGCGCCTCCTTGGGTCGTGATCATGCGAGTTACTTCGTGCGTCAGTTGAAAAAGGTTGTTCCAGACCTGCTCCCCCAACTGACGCTGCAGCCGTGATTGAACCTTCTCCCATGCCGGCAAAACGCGCTCGAGCTGTTTTTGTCCGGCGTTCGCCAGCCGTAGCAATCGTTCCCGCCGGTCTTCACCAGGCCGCTCCTGAATCCAGCCGCGGCGGCGCATGATTGCCAGCGTGCGGGTCAGGCTTGTGCTGTCCATCACCAGTATCCCGCCAAGCTTTCGTCGAGACACCTCTCCTGTCCGCGTCAGTGCTTGCAGGATGGTGAGCTGTGTAGCCCGCGTCCCAAACGGCCGAAGTGCGTTCTCGTAGAGCTGCGTAAGTGCCCGCGAGGTGCGTCGGAAGTTGCCGCACATACAAGGCAGGATGGGGAGAAATGGTTCGCTCATGCCAAATAGATGTATATACAACTGTTTCGTTACATGGACAATTGTGCGTCGACGAGGGTCGTATTACTGAAGATGGGAGCGAATCATTCTGGTTGCGGGCGCTGGTAATACCCGGAAGTGGGCGGGCCCAGCAGGACATAGCTGATAACCACAAGAAGCACAACGTGCGGCATCGCAAATGACAATGATTGCAGCGCGCCCGCGACAACGTGAAACGCGAGCCACGCTAAAACCACCCAGCGGACCCATCTGGCGCCCCGGAGCAGAAAGACCCCGGCCACGACAGCGATCGCCCCGACAAGCACAATCGGGAAGGTCCAACGATCGAGCGAACCTTTCCAAAGGTGATAGGCCGTACTAACGATTCCCACGACGATGAACAGCCAGCCCAGGAATGTGACCTCAAAGGGGCGCTTCATGGAATTGAGATTCGGCACAGAAGTCAGGCGCTAGGCAATCGCAAATGTCCCGGAGCTTAAGCAGAAACCGCGACGCCTTCGGCCACAACGGCACGGGCGGGTTTCGTGCGGCTCTCCAGCAGAGCCATCTTCTGTTCGTGGCTCATGGGCTCCCACGGAACAAGCTTCTCGGCGAGAACATGGATTCTACGAAACAGGGTCAGCTCGATGAAAAGATCCATGAAATCCATGTCGCGAAAGACCAGCGATCCGGACTCTTTCATTTTGTCGCGAATGCGCTCCAGGTGTGCCGGCATCTCGGTCCAGTGCAAGCCAGACCGGTGGTGATGGCAGAGGTGGTAGCCCTCGTTCATGAAATTCACTTCGTCCACGACAGTCACGGTATTTATAAAATAATCGTCGGGATGTTCCGGGTCACAGAAGGCGTGCTGCACCCAAGAGGTGATGGACATGATGAAGTTCATGGCCAAAAGAGGAATGACCACGTAGACGATCCCGATTCGCCAATTGAAAAGAAAGATTGCCGCGAAATAGATCAGGTAGCGCGCGATTCCCCAGAACATTCGCTGGCGGTTCTTTTCGTCGCCTCGGGCTCTAAAGTAGGCGTAGGGAGCGAGTCCGAGGGTCGTCCAAATATTGTTCGAAAGGTACAAGAGGAAATGTAGGCGGCTGGTTCGATCGTAGCAACTGGTAGCGGCATTATCGTCGGGCCCACCATTTTCTTTGTGGTGCAGACGGACATGAACCGTGCGGCCCAGTTCCGGAAGATCGCCATAAAAATATCCCAGAAAGAATTCGGCGTAGCGGCCGAAAACCTTGTCGTAGGTCCCCGAGAAGTATCCCTGAGGCCGGTGCGCTTCCAGGTGTTTCGTGCTGAACATTCTCACAGAGCGCTGAAACTTGGGGCCGCACAAGGACAGATAGAAGGCGATGGCCAGCAAAGGCCGAGGTTTCCCTAAAATAAGCTGGATCACAAAAATCGGCACAGTGGTAAGACTGAGGGAAATCATGAGCCGTAAGGCGGGAGTGTCTCGGGAGTCTCTCAGAACCTTCTGGCCGAGCCGTTCGATGAAGCGGTCGTAGGCGCGGGACAGAAATTGATACGCGTCGCGCAGCGGACGAATTTTCCCGAGCACCTTGGCCGCGCCATAAAACACGAGGGAAAGCGCGCCCACGATGGATATGGCCGCAACGCTTGCCAAACCCATGAGCAGGGCAAACCCGCGAACTATGAGTTTGAGGATGGCAGCGGGACTAAGAGCACGCCAAAACGCCTTTGAGCGCGTGTCTTTTTGCACGTCGTTCAAATCGGCTTCAGTTAGCTTTCCTACGAGTTGCATGTCTGTCGATACACCCGTTGCCGAGCTTCGCCCGGGTCATACGCAAAGAGATTCTATGATGAAGGAGGACAAAGTTCCAGTGCTCGAAGAGTTGTGCGTGGTAAACTCGTTAACCGTAACTGTGATAGCTGGCAAGCGCGTGCCCTCAGTAGTGCCACTGCTTCACATCGTCTCCCGCGGCATTCTTCTCCACGCGGTCCGCCATCCACTTCACCAGATTCGCTGTGGTGGTCGGTTGCCAGCCATGGCCCTTCATTGGCCGGCCGTATTGAAACTCGCAATCGCAGGGCGGATTCGTCAGCTTCTTCATGTCTTCTTCTAGCTTGTACACCGCCAGATTTAAATAAAAATTGTCCATGTCTCCCACATATACATGAATCTTCCCCTGCAGTTTGGGTCCGAGGGTGGCCCAGTTCGTGCGAATGTTATAGCTCAAATCGTAGCCATGGTCGCGCATGTAGAGCACAACGCTGTGATCGATCTTCCCGGTTCGCTTGTCCCACAGCGGTTTTGGATAGCCGTCATCGCCAACCGGCCCAAACGCCGCATCCCAAATTTCGATCTGTTCGCCGGAGCGGCCATGGGTTCCCAGCACTGCCTCTTTCTCGCTGAATTGCTGGACGGTGATCTCCATCTGCCCCTCCGCCGTGCGCATGATCGGCCGCGGCACTTGCACCCAGGTATGGCCCGGCGCAAAAAAGGCGTTGTCATCCTCGTAGGCGTTCACCAGTTGATAGCGCCGGAAATCGATCTGGTCCGGGTAAAGCGTCCAAGTGCCGCCAAAAAAATCCGGATAAAACACCTGCGCCCCAAGCGATTCCCATCCGCCCGTCGATCCCCCCGTCAGCACCCGCGCGTACGGCTTCGCAATCATCCGGAAATGCGCCTCCAGATACGGAATCATTTCTTTCACCAGCGCGTCGCCGTACGGCCCGTTGTTCACGGAGTTCACCGCGTAGGAATCGTCGTAGTACGGAGTGGGGTGCTGAAACGTTACGGCGATCATGCGTGGGAAATTGTCTGACATCCATGCCTGGGAGAACTCGTGCCCCGACTCGCGGTTCAAATCCGCCAACCGCGCGCGCATCTCCGGCGAAATCGGTGGATCGTCCGTCGTGAATCCCAGCGGGTTCCTCAAACTGAAATGGCCTTGCACGTAAATTACCGGATAATGTGCGTCGGGATGTTCGTCATACTCCTTCGGCAGTAGTACGATGGCGCCGATATACATCGGGTGGCCCCAGAATTTTGTCAGCAGTTCGCTCTCGATCTTGACGTGCTTCACCCACTCCGTATCCTTGGGCTCTTCGATTGGCGGAATCACTTTCGTGCAACTTAGCTCCACGTCATAGCCCACCGCGGGATCGAGATGCACTTTCTGCACCTCGCTGTACAAATTTCCCGGCGACTGGTTGAAGTGTTGCCCTTCCCACTGATCCATGTGCAGCCACACGGTGTACCCGTCCGCGCGATGAAACTCGGTGTAAATATTCAGGATGGCCTGCACGTAGTAATCGCCCGCTGGAACATCCCGCAAACTGTGCAGAGGCGCACCGAACGTGGTTGCATCAATCACAGCCGGCTGCCCTGGGCCTAGTGCGTTGACGTCCACGCCAAACAGCGGTCCGGCATCTCCCCAACTTCCCGCGACCGTGCGCGGCTCTGGCTGGTCGGTTCTCGTGATCACCACAAGCGCGCGGCCGGTGATCGGTTGTGCATGCACGCTGGCCGGAAACGAAACTTCAAACTTGACGCTAGCGGCTCCAGCGCGATCCTCTAAGGCCGCCTTCGTTTCACTCCCGGCTGCGCCACCGGTCAACACAAATAGCGTGGCACTCGCCATCACGAAAAGAATTTCCACGCGAGCTGCCGTCCTCGCCGCGTGACGAAAACCACTCTGCTCACCCATTGTCGTCTCTCCCGAGATACTCACAAGCCGACGCGCATATTGGCATACGCGAGCGCGGCCTGTCCAGAATTGACCCAGCAACGCGGTCAGCTTCCAATCCTGTTACGCGAGTTATCGAGTGTTAGTTTCAATTATGTGAAAGTCTAATTGCCATCACCTGTTTTTCGAGATAAATAAGTAACTATGAAACCGCTCAATTCGTTTTGCTGCTTAGTTGGTTTAGCCATAGCGTCGCTGGCTGTTTCACCTGTTGTTCTTTCGAAGCAGGAGGCTCCAGATACCGCACAATCCAATACCGCAGCGCCCTACCCGAATAACCCTGACGGTTTGCGCCGATCGCTCCATTGGGGTGTCCTATTTTGTGGATGGAAAGTTTCGACTGAACGGGTCCTTTCACGAGGTGCGCGTATTGTCGAACAGTAAGAGTGGCTCGGCCGTGCCAGTAAAGCTCATCAACAGAGTGCAACCTGTGTACCCAGAGGCCGCGCGACAGCTGAGGATTCAGGGGACGGTGTCGGTAAACGTTGTGGTGCGGAAGGATGGCTCGGTAATGGTTCAAAATGTTGGTGCGGGAAACCCGCTGCTCGCTCCGGCGGCAGTCGCGGCGGTAGAGCAATGGCGCTATCAGCCGACTATGGTCAATGGCGAGCCAGTCGACGTGCAAACGAAAGTTTATGTGGTTTTTGCCCTGAGCAATCAGTCCAACCAGCAGAAATAAGCTGAATATTTTTGTCGCAGACACTCAGGCATTCAGGGGCAATCTGGCGGTTCTATGACGGGTCGAGATCGACGCTGCCCCATGGCGCGCCCTACTCGATGTGCAGTTGGGATTTCATCAGTACGACAACGTAGGGATTCCACGTTGACAGCGTGTAGTAAATGCTCAGCTCGGAACCCTTCACTTTTGTCCATCGCTCGACCATATAGGGCGCATAGGCGCCACCATGAACGGCGCGAGGATTCGCCTGGCCTTTTCCGATCACTGGCCCGGCTAGTCCATCATCCGGAATTGCCCGGGGATTGTGGATGAATTTGCCGATGGCGCCGTCGCGCATGGCGTTGAAAATGATTTGCGGCTCGCTCCACGGTCCCCAAGGCGTGCGCGAATAGGAGAACAAGATGCCCCGCGGCGCGGGCTCTCGACTGTCGTATGTCATAAGCCATAAGCGAAGATCCTTGCACCAGGTTACGGACAAATCGCCCATCGTGCCGTTTTGCACGATGGCCCGGGCGTCCGCCTCCTTCTCGCTCCAGATCGGAGCATTCCCCGCATCCAATCCGGCGAAGTACCGCGTGCCCTTGCCATTTTCAAATTGTGCCGCCGGCACAATGGATAAATACGCGTCGCTCTTGCGGTAAGGGCCCGTGCCCCAAACGAACACAAATGGCTCGCCCGGAGGCAGTCCAGCAATGTTTTCGGGTTCGATGTGCAGCGACATCTTCACAAAGTGTCCTTCGGGAAGCTGAGAGAGCGTTCGCAACGGCTGAAAGGTTTCCGGCGGAATAAATTTCGTGAGCACCGAGCGGTCCGTCGAACGGTCCTCGGAGTGGTTCGTCGAAACGGCGACATACACCTGGCCGCTGAGGCTGATACCTGCCACCGGCACCTCGAAGGCGCCCATGCTGATGCCCGGCGGTTGAATAGTCAGATAGTCACCGCCAGATTTCAGGAAATCCAATCGGACGCCTTTGTCAGGATCGTCGGCATCGGTTGTTGCGATGGTATCCAGCGCGCGACGCAAACGCCCCACGGTGTCACCAAACAGAAAATACACGCGACCGCCGTGCTCAAAGGAATTGCCCAAGTCTGTGCCTTCGATTCCGTATCGTGTGGCGGTTCGGCTGAGGGTAGGTTGATGCAGCTGCTTATCTTCTTCGCCAAGAAGCTGTTCCATCTTGATGGTCGAACTAGGCACGTAGCGCAATATCGGCTCGGTCGGCGATGGCAACCCGCGCAATGAAGCTTCGGGATTAGAAGCGTTCGGAAGAAAAACTTGCGTGCTGGGTTGGATGCGCACCGAAAGCGTCCATGCGCTCAACAATAGTCCAAGCAGAACTCCTGACAGGGATTTCATGGCGAAGCCTCCACAATTCCGGACGGAGCGCGACACGTGGCACCCTTGCGTTTATCACGAATGTACAGAATTGTTAACCTGCATCTTGCTAGGGCGATGCCGAGGCCCCCAAAAAGGCAGATAATGGAACCAACCGAGGCCGCACGTGAAGTTCGCCCGCATTATCATCGCCAATCTGTTGCGCAAGAAGATCCGTCTCCTTCTTACTGTTGGCTCTTTCGCGGTTGCTCTTTTTCTCTTCACTTTTCTCGGCGTCGTGCGCAGCGCCTTCAGCATCGATGACAATACTGTCAAGGCCGATCGCCTCATCGTCGTCAACCGCACGTCGTGGTTCAACCCCACGCCGCTGGCCTACAAAGATAAAATCCAACAAATCCCAGGAGTGAAATGTGTCACGCATTACACGTGGTTTGCCGGCGTTTACCGCGACGAAAAAGACTTCTTCCCGCAATTCGTCATCGACCCCTCCGGCCAGCGCCAGGTCTATCCCGAATTTCTTATGCCGGAAGAGCAGTGGCAGGCTTTTCTCCATGATCGTCAGGGTGCGATCGTTGGTAAAGAAACCGCTGACCGCTTCCAGTGGAAAATCGGCGACCGCATTCCTATCAAGGCTCCCCAATATGGCGCGGGGATTTGGGAATTCAATCTTGTGGGCATTTACCACGGCGAACTTGCGAAAACCGACCAAACGCAATTTTGGTTTCGCTGGGATTATTTCAACGAAAAAGTTCCCCAGGACATGAAAGGCCAGGTGGGCTGGTACGTCCTTCGCGTTGACGACCCCTCCGACGCCGTTCGCGTCGCGAAAACCATCGATCAGGAATTCGCTAATTCGCCCTACGAGACCAAAACGGACAGCGAATCCGTTTTTGCCGCCGACATGGTCAAGCAATTCGGCAATATCCGGCTGCTCATCGTCTCCATTGGCGTGATCGTTTTTTTCACTCTGCTCCTCGTCACTGGCAACACCATGGCCATCGCCGTCCGCGAACGCACGCGTGAACTGGCGGTCTTCAAAGCCGTCGGCTTCTCGGATTTCGCCGTCCTTCTCCTGGTCCTCGCCGAGTCCATCCTCATCGCCCTAGTCGGCGGCACCTTGGGCGTGCTTCTCGCCTTACTCGCCATCCCGCCGCTCGCCAGTAGCTTGAGCGGCCTCCTGGGCGGCCTCGTCCTCTCTCCGGAAGTTCTGCTCTTCGGAGTGTTGCTAGCCCTGCTCGTCGGCCTGGTCAGCGGCCTGATTCCCGGCGTGATCGCCATGCGCATGCGCATCGTCAGCGCCATCCGCCACGTCTAAGCCAGCGCCTATAGCTTTGATTTCTAGTGATGGGTCAGTTCCGCAGCTTGATCGTGCCTTGCTGCGGTGCGGAAAGGCTCAATCGGTGAAGTTGCGGCAGCTCTAGCGCGAAAGATGAGTGAGCTGAGCAGGGCTGCGGCGTACAGTCCGAAGGCGATCAGATAAAGCATTTGGAAGCCGAAGTACATTGAGTTGTACTCCAGGATGCCTCCACACATAGCGCCGACGAGGTTCAGAGACATAGCGCTGGAGATCTTCGAACCTCGGCCAAGCAATGTGGAAAACACGATTCCTGAAAAGAACAGGGGAGAAGTAAGAATGATCGCGGTGAGCACTCTGCCCGAAGCAGTGGAGGGAAGTCCGCCAATGCGCGCGACCCACCAGCCAAGGATCAGCGTGGAAAAGAGAAAGAGGTAAGCCAAGTAGGGCGAGCGTATTTTGAAAAGCTGCACAGCACCATTCCCAAGAAATGCCATGAAAAGGATGCTGGCGATGGCCACGGCAATTACCTGCCAGGTGTTGCCGAAGGTCAGACCAAGCTCAGTGATAGCTTTGGTCTCGACCAGCATGAAGCCTGCCCCGAGAAACAAAAACGGTAGATACGACACCTGAGGCGCATCCGGCAGAAAGCTACGGTACAAAAAGAGCGAAAGAAACAGCAGCATCGCAAAGGTGATGAGGTAAGAAGTGGGATAGATCCGGCGCGGCATATAGAAAAAGGGCCAATCATCCGTCGATAAGCTCACCTTGGCGTTCGAATTGCGAAAAGTAGAGGAGATGTCGGAAAGGCCGCTATCTGCGAGGAAGGTGGGCGGCAGCTTCAGATCGCCATTCTTGGACTGGATGAAAAGAACCGAGCCATCGTACTGCGTCCTGATGCAAATGGGATCCTTTCCACCAAAAGCCGCGCGCATCATCTGGAAGATTTTTGTACCCAGCTGGTTGTTGATGATGCAAAAGGAAAGAGAGAGCACACCGTCGTCTTTGAGCCTGGCGCGCGCTTCGCGAAGGCCTTCGACGGTGTAAACGAAGGAATCCAATCGAACGCTCGAAGCCTGACTGAGAAGCGTGTGGGAATCGAGCAAGCCGTACACGATGACGTCATAACTTCCGTGGGCGTTCCGGAAAAACGAGCGGGCATCATCGAGGATCGGCCGAACGCGTGCGTCGCTGTACGGATGTTCGGGGTGATATTCCCGGCCCGCGGCAAGAATGGCAGGATCAATTTCAACGGCGTCCACGTGAGCCGCGTCGGAACGAAGAGCGGCCGCCACGTCGTTGCCGCTGCCTGCGCCGACGATAGCAATGTCGTTCTGCCCGGGATGGATGTGGTAAGGCAGATCGTAATAGTTGCGCGTTTCCAGTAAGCCTTTATCCGTCGTGCCAGCCATGGCGGCGACAGAAAAATTGTGGACGCGCTGGTAGTAATTGCCAGCGGCGCGGATGAACATCAGACCGGTGTCTCCGGAATTGCCGATCTCGAGCAATTGATACGGGGAGTACACCTTGTTCCAGAGCGGAGCGACGGGCCACGCCAGGATGATCAAACAGGTAACCGCAAGCGCAGTGCCCACGAGCAGCGTTTGGGGTTTGCGCGTAAAAAAGAACAGCAGCCCCACAAGGCAAAGGCCGAACCACACGATCGGAGGAGTCCAAAGAAAGCTCATCAGGAAGACCAGCGCAACGCCTGCGAGGCTCCCGAGCAGGTTCCATCCGTAGGAGGAAAGCTGGCTGCCTCGCTCCATAAGGCGCCCGCAAAGTTGGCCCACCGGAAGAAAGGCCAGGGCCGTCAGGAGGAACACAACGGCAAGGAGCAAATGGATCGCCCAAACTTTTTCCGTGGATGCTACCTGAAAGACGCCCATATTGAGCTGTTCACGAAAAGGGACAACTTCGAAGGTCGATCCACCTTGAAAGAAGCGGAGATACAGCAGGAGCGCAAACTGGCACGCACACAGTGCCGGCGTGAGTGCCAGCGGTATCATTTCGCGGGTTCGTGACAGAGCATAACCAAGGCCGAGCCCAGCAAAACAGGCGAGCAGGCCGTAGTTCTTATAAAACGCGAAGAATTGGAAGATCGTTCCTTGCCAGCGAATGATTGATAGCTCCAGCGCAAGGCTGATTGCCGCGGAACCTGCAATGGCTAGCGGTAGGAACCGTTCCGGCAGGCTGTCGAACCAGTAGATCTGTTCGTCGGCCTGTACAGCGAGCTTCGGCTGAAGAAAAACAAGTAGCCGATGAAACTCGTACGTCAGTAGCAGCCCTACAAACAGGTAGAGCAGGCCGAACAGAACGCCGGTGAATTGATCCTTGGCGAAGGATATGGCAATGTACGCACCGCAGCCGGGAAGAATAGCGCTTCCAAGGAAAACCCATCGAAGCAGATTGCTGTAGGCACGGAGCATTTCAGGGGCATCTCCATTTCAGGATTGGGAACAGGACATAACCAAAAGCAGCGACGAGCTCCCAAACCCGGGAACCCCGATACTGCAATCTCTACGGAACTAAGCTCCTGGATACAGGATAAGGCGCGGCGTCGAGCATAAATTTGTTTTCGGTAATCGTCTACCTTGGTGGTTAACTGACCGGCGGGCCAGGCCCTAAAATAAGCGCCAAATTCGTTGTGTGCACGCATGGCAGGAAGCATATGATGGTGGACTTAAACATGACGTCATAAGTAATTGCGCATTAGATCGATGTATGTTCTTCTAGTGGAATGAAACCACTAACGATTGCGGACTCCGCAACCATCATTCTGGGATTACAAGATGAAATTCGACGAACCGAGGAATCACGCTATGACCATCGGCTTCACGGCGTGCTGCTGGTGGCTCATGGTATGACGTGTCCGGAAGTGGCGGCGCTGTTAGGAGACGCACCGAGAACCGTCGAGTATTGGATTCGCGGGTTCGAGGAGAAAGGCCTAGCCGCCTTGCGTGAGGGGGAACGGTCGGGGCGGCCGAGACGCCTGAGCGAGAAGCATCTTCGAGGAATCAACGCCGCTCTTCGGCGGATGCCGCGAGAGCTAGGCTTGAGCGGAAATCTATGGGACGGCAAGACGCTGGCGGCCTGGATCGAGCGGGAGTACGGGATCGACTTGGGCGTACGGCAATGCCAGCGTCTGTTTCGGCGGTTGGGTTTTCGGCTACGCAAGCCTCGTCCCGCGATTGCGCAAGCCGATCCCGAACGGCAGAAGGTGCATAAAAAAAACTCCAAGGGCTGATGGAAGATGCTGCGGTCGACCTCTGGGCTACGGACGAAGTACACTTCCAGCAGCACGGCTCGCGTTGTCGCATGTGGGTGCCCCGGAAACCAAGGACCCCGTGCTGCTGCATCATCCGACACGGCGCAGTGTGGGATACTTCGGTGCCGTACGGTTGCGGGATGGAAAGTTTCAGTTTTCTAGGGAAACGGGTAAATTTAACGCGGTGACCTTCTTTGCCTTTCTGAAAGGGCTACGGCGCACCAGTATTCGAACGGGGCGCCGCGTGGTGGTCATCACGGACAATGCCAGATACCATCACGCGCGGCTTCACAAAGAATGGAGAGCGTCACACGTTGAGGACTTTGTGCTGGATTACTTGCCGCCCTACAGCCCCGAACTGAATCCGATTGAACGGGTCTGGAAGCTGACGCGCCGTCAATGCTTGCACAACCGATATTTTCCTGTACTGGAGGAGGTCGTCGCTGTCGTCGAGACGCAGTTTAAAAACTGGCGTAACGGAAACGAAACCCTCCGCCGTCTATGCGCAATAACTTAAGACGCTGTGTTTAGATTCAGATCGCGCACTCCGGGTTGAGCTTTCCGGGCGATTCGTTTTGCAGGATACCCTTGAACGAAGTCCAAAAACCACAGGTCGGTGCCGTAGCCCAGGATTTCAGTCTCCCCGATTCCACGGGGACGCCCCGCACGCTATCTTCGCTCCTCGGCGATGGCTCACTTCTGCTGATTTTCTATCGCGGCTACTGGTGACCTTTTTGTCTCCGTCAGTTGGCGGAGTTCCGCGATCTTTTCGATGATTTCCGCGCCGTCGGTGTTCGAATCGCCGCGCTGGCTGTCGATCCCCCTGAGGAGTCTGAACGCGTACGGCGCCAGTACGAGTTACCATTCCCAATTCTGTGCGATACGGAGAAGGACTTGGTCCGTGCCTGGGGTCTGTTCAACGCGAAAGAAAAAGGCGGGATTGCCGTCCCCGCAGTTCTTCTGATTGGATGCGATCGCCGCATCCAATTGGTTATGATCGAAGGGATCGCCACGCGCGTCCGCGCTGTCGATCTGCTTACGTCTCTCCGAGCTTATGCTGCCGCTGCCAATTCAGCGGAGGCCTTGCCTGCCAATACACAGCGCGTCATTTTTCCATCGCTGGTGGATTTCGGCCGCGCCATCTGGAATACCCTCACCAAGCGTTGACGATTTGCCAAACAGGAAAGCTGGCGCATCAACTGCGCGCCTCGGCGACCACGTGAAGCCCGTGGCGTGGTCGCAGCGTGATCGAAGCGAGCGGCACCACCGCGCGCCCCGGGACCAGGCGAAAGCGGAATCGTTGCGCGATGGTAGCCAAGACAAGATTCGCTTCCATGAGAGCAAAAGTATTGCCGATGCACTGGCGCGGTCCATAGCCGAACGGAAAATATGCGAACCGCGGAATTTGCCGCAACAGGTCGCCGCTCTCCCAGCGTTCAGGAATAAACCGTTCCGGATTTTCGTACCAGCGCGCGTCACGATGCACAACCCACTGCGCCACTGCGATGCCCGTGTCTTTCGGCACCGGGTAGCCGCCAAGCTCATGATCTTCGACAGCCAGTCGCGCCATCGCCCATGCGGGAGGATAAACCCTCATCGATTCCGACAAAATGCAACTGGTGTACTTCAATTTCGGAAGATCGTCGACAGTGGGCGCGCGGCCGTCGAGAATTGCTTCGAGTTCCGCGTGCAATTTATCTTCGACTTTGGGATTCTGCGCCAGCAGCCACCATGTCCACGAAAGGGAACTGGCGGTCGTTTCGTGCCCTGCCAAAAATAGCGTCAGCGCTTCATCGCGAAGCTGTTGCGCCGTCATCGGCGATCCGTCTTCATCCTGGGTGTGCAACAACATCGACAGAAGATCCCCGGTGTCTTCCTTGGATTCCCGGCGCTGCTGAATGATTCGGTCGATGATTTGCGTAAGTTGGTGAACGGCGCGGTTTGCCTGCCGATTCAGGCGTGTCGGCAACCATTTCGGAGTCATCACCAGCCGTCGAAAGTCGGAAGTGAACTCGAGCAGCACTTCCAGGGTTTCTCCCACTTGCGGCGCGTCGCGTTCGACGTCGGCGCTAAACAGCGTTTTTCCCACGACTTGCAAGGTAAGGCGCATCATCGCGTCGTGCAAATCCATCGGCTCGCCGGGCTTCCACGATTCCATCAACCGCGTAGCGCATGCCGTCATCGTGGAGGCGTAGTTGGCAATGCGCGAACGGTGAAACGCGGGCTGCATCATGCGGCGTTGCCGGAGCCAGAAGTCGCCTTCGCTGGTGAGTAAGCCATCGCCGAAAATATGCCGGTTCGCGCGCAGCACCCGCCCCTTGATGAATTTCTTCGCGTTCGTCACTAACACGTCTTCGATCAGATCTGGATTGCTGATCAGGAAAGTGCGAATGTGGAAGAATCGCAGGCAAACAATGTCTCCATACTGGCGCGCGATTCGCGTCATGAACGTCAGAGGATCCCGGCGCATCGGACTTCGTAATCCGTCAAAGAATCCCTGCTCTGGACCGGGCGGATAATTCGGCATGGACAGATGGTAAAGAGGAACGACGCAAAACCCAAGCTCTTTGCCATGCCTTGCGACGGTGTAAGCTCTGAGGATGAACCTGGCGACGCATTTTCAAATGTTGGCGCGGTACAACCGCATCGCGAACGAACGGCTGTTTGCAAAATGTGCGGAGTTGGATGACGCCGAATACCGAAAGGGACGCGCGGGGTCTTTCGGCAGCATTCATGGATTGTTGAATCATATTCTGCTGGGCGATCGCAGATGGATGGGATTGTTTGAGAACGGCGAGCGCACGACCCCGCCTCTAAACCAGATTTTATTTGACGAGTTTTCCGCTCTCCGGAGCGCAAGGGTGCGGGAAGACGCGCGCATTGAGGCTTCTTTCGCGGCCGTCGATGCGTCTTTTTGGAGTCGGTCGTTCGCCTACACCAATAATCAGGGCAGACACTACGTAGAGACGGCGCACGTGGCGTGCACTCATCTGTTCAATCACCAAACTCACCATCGCGGACAGGTCCACGTGATGCTGAGCCAAACCACGCTGGCACCTCCGTCCCTCGACCTGCACCGCATCATCAATCCTTAGCCCGAGTAGGTATTTGGTTGAGATAATAAGCCGGAATGGGCACGCCCTTTCTATTGCGCCGATTGATGTTGGCAGCAACAGGCTCGCTTCTGCTTGCTTCCGTGATTCACGCACAGGACATTAGAAGCTATTGCACAACCCTCCGTAAGACGATCATGAAGCAGGCGATATGAAAAAAAGCGCCATAGATCGTGAGCGAACGATCGTAGCGCACGACCAAGCGTCGGAAGTTTCCCAGCCAGGCATTGGTGCGTTCCACGATCCATCGACGCTTGTAACGTCGCAAGGCTCGTCCGTCTTGCGTTGCCGGCCGAACGCGATTCCTCTTGTGCGGGCAGATCAGTTCGATACCGCGCTGCCGCAAGCGTTCCCGCAGGGGATCGCTGTCGTAGGCTTTGTCGGCAATCACGCGCATCGGCTTTTGCCGCGGACGGCCCGAGTGATGGTTCCGTCCTACTCGGATCGTCGCGAGCGTCGTCTCCGCGAGTTTGACTTCCGCCGGGGATGCAGAGTGAAGGTAGTTTCCCACAGGAAGACCGCGGCCGTCGACCACCACCAGCCACTTCGTCCCCTTGCCCCGCTTGGTTTTTCCGACTCCGCAGCTCCTTTTTTCGCCGGAGCAAAACTGCCGTCCAAAAACGATTCGCTCCATTTCAATTGCTGGCGCTCGTTTAACTCGCCCAGAAACGTTCGCCAGATATTCAACCAAATGCCCCGCTCCTCCCAGTCTCGCAATCGCCGCCAGCACGTCGAAGGGTGCGGAAATTTCTCCGGCAGGTCCTGCCAGCGAGCCCCGCTCCGCAGAATCCAAAGAATCCCTTCCAGCACACGGCGATTCTCGATCCACGGACGACCACCTTTGCGTTGTTTGCGCGGCTTGGGGAGCAAGGGCGCGATTTTCTTCCACTGCGCTTCGGTCAGCAACGGACCGGATCGCGCCATCGGCCCTCCTTCGGCGCTGCTGACTCTGCTTATCCCTCATTTCACCAAGCTCAACCATAGTCATTTCACGGGCTTGTCCTCGGTTATGCAACAGCTTCTACGCACAAAATTGTTTTTACCTTCAGCTATGACTTCAGGCTGACTCCCGCTTGTTCGCACAAAAATCAAGCAGGCATGCGTGCAGCAATTCAACTTTTATGACATTTCGGCGGGAATGGCGAAGCGTGTGAAGTGGGCTCGATTCCCACACCGCCTCACGTTCGCGCGCGGCTGCGGACTGCGGCCTCAATAGCCTTTTACTTTTATTACGATGTACGTGAGTTCCTTTGCTCCATCGAGAAAAAACTGATGGGGTGTCTTGGGCGGGACGCGAATCAAGTCTCCGGTCGCGACCTTCTGGCGAACACCGCCCTGAATCGTGCCATTGCGCTTCTCGTGAGGCGCAACCGTTTCTCCGTTAACAAGTGTGCCGCCTACAAGGAGTGTCGCGGAGCCGGATTGCACGAAAATAACGTCCGCCTGCGTTTCATGCCACTCCGCCTGACCGTCGGCTTCACGATGAACCAGCAGGGCAGTCTCGTTGGGAAAATCCGCGAATTGTTCGACAGCGAAATGGTGCGGATCGGACGCTGCTTGTTGAGATAGGCCCTGCGTAACCTGATTCATCGATGCAGCCAACCAGAAACGAAATCCCTCCGGTGAGGTCGCCTGAGCCGCGAAGCAAAGCACAGGAACTGCGAGCAAGCAAAAGATACAAAGTTTTCTCACTGAATTTCACCTTAAGAGGTTGTTTCGCGCAGAGCATAACACGACGCGAGTCTTCTCCCTTTTAGTCCTGTAACCGATGCCTGATGGAAGCGTTGACTTGGTCAGTGGGACTGTTTCCGCATTTCGAGGTTTGTGGTTGTACTGTCTTCCTTATTCTCATAAGCGGCGCGAATGGTCTCGCCGTCCGATGCAACGGTCAACAGCAAGACCCCAACAACTTTTCCGTCGCGCTTATTGGTCTGCTCGACCATGTTCGGGCCTAGTAATTTCACCGAAACCATGGTGTGAGCAGGGTCGTCTTCGACGAGATAATCTTTGCCATCGAATTTTGCGTCAAACTTTTCGCCGAGTGGCGTCTCCGCGCTAAAGCCATCCGCTGTGCAGCGATATTTGACGATGGAACCGTTCCGCGATCTGCTGATTTTGTAGGCTTGCCATGAGCCGGAGAGGGTATGCGAGCCCACTGGCCCCGGCTCAACGCGTTTACTGAAAGTTTCGATTGTGACTGTCTGTGCCTCGGTCGTATCTTTCACCACTTGGGTCAGGGTGTGTCCATCGAGGGAAACCGTGTCGACTTCTGTGAACATCGTTTTTCCAGCTTTCTTGGAGATGATTTCCACCGTGTGGTCATCCACTATCTGAACGCGTACGGTGTCGCAGTAGCCAGTTGCCGGAACCTTCTGGTCGGTTCCGTCGGCCTTGATTTCGGTGCCCGACCACTGAAATATGCCTCTTGCGAGAAAAAATGCTGATGGTTTCTGTGGGAGTTGCGTCCTGTCGGAATCAATAATCCAAGTGCCATCGAAGAGGCTTTGGGCAAATAACGTTCCGGGCCATAGCAGGAGAAGAAGTAGAAGGTGTTTCATGAAACTGTCCCTCCTGGGGAACGAAGGGCGAAGGAATTAGTGAGTTCTGTTTCCCTCGCCCCAGATTTTCGGTGGTTCTCCGGGCAGTGGCTTTGGCTCTGCGGGCTCGTATTCTTTGATTTGTCTTGGCGGAGACAGGAAAACGGTTTCGCGATTCTTCACTCTGCCTTTTCCTTTGAGTCTTTCCGCGAGGGCAACCCAGCACTCAGAGCAGATGTCATATTCTTTGCCTTCAACTTCCTTCTGTAAACATTTCTTAGTTTCACCGCAGAGGTCGCAAGTCATCATCGTGTTCCCTCCTTCCGAGAACCCCTCGCAAGGAGTGTCTCGCCAACATTCTACGCCTACCCCAAGCCGAAGCGATGCCGCGCCGCAACGGAATCGATCCGTAGAGTTTGGAGCGGTCCGCGCTTAGCCTCTATACTCTCATGGGGGCGAAAGGGGTCCGGTGACCTTCCCGGCCTTCAAAGCCGGCGACGCGTTCCTTCGCGGAACGGGTGGTGGATTCGACTTCCACACGCCTCCGCCACACTTGGGCTCGATTTGCGGGATATTTTGCAACTAGATTTGAAGACGTGGCGCACACGTACCCGTTTCTCCTGCAACGATTCGGTTCCTGCCAATTGCCTGGTGGAACTTGATACCATCGCTATGGTTGCCCGGACGAGAACAAGCTCGAACAATTGTTTGCCCGCGGGATTCGCTGTGCCTGGGGAACTGAACTTTGCCAGTTCGTCATTTATCTTGTGGACGCGCTTCACGCGGAAAGAAGAGCTTGCAGAGTGGTCGAACCGTCGATTATGCGAAGGAAACTCTTTCGAATTAGCTTAGTGCTTCTGCTGGTTTGCGCCGCAGTAGCGGCAAAGCCGGATACACGGTCGCAAATCCCTTTCTTCCCGGTCGCGGTATGGTACAGCGGCGGAAAAGCGCGCGCTCCCATGTTGGAAGAGATCAACCCAGAATCCGCGCGCTTATGGAAAGCGGATTTGCTAAAGATTAAGGGCCTCGGATTCAATACCGTTCGCACTTGGGTGGAATGGAATGTGGGAGAGCCGCGTGAAGCGGAATACCACCTGGAGAATCTGGATTTGTTGCTGCGCTTGGCAGACGAAGCCGGCCTGAAAGTGATCATCCAAGTGTATGTTGATTCTGCGCCGGAATGGGTGGGCGCGAAATATCCGGAAGGGCGCTACGCCGCGCAGGATGGCCAGCCGATTCCGTCCCAGGCAGCTCCCGGATTCTGTTTTGACAATAAGAATGTGCGCAAGGCCATGCTGGATTTCTTCCAGGAGGTTGCGCGACACGCGGGTAAGAGTCCCGCATTTTATGGCTGGGATTTGTGGAGCGAGCCTGCGGCGCTGAATTGGGCTCGCGTGGGATACAAGTCAGAGCCCATGTTTTGTTATTGCCCGGCAAGTATCGAGCGCTTTCGCGAGTGGCTGCAGAAGAAATACGGGACGCTCGACACGCTGGATACCGCTTGGCATCGCACCTTCACGGATTGGAAGCAGGTCGAACCTCCGCGATTCGGCACGATTCTGACCTATACCGATTTCATGGATTGGCGCGTCTACTACGGTTACAAGCTCGCCGAAGACCTGAAAATGCGAAACGACGCCGTACGAGCCGTGGATGCCTCGCATGTCACCACCAGCCACGCACCAAATCCTTCTCCCCTGGTGCGCACCCTGGCCGACCCATACGATCCCACGGACGATTTTCTAATGAAGGATTCGGTGAATTTCTTCGGAACCAGTTTTTATCCGAAGCTGACAGCGGTCGAATACAATTGGACATTAAACCGGCGGGTGCTGGCTATGGATTTGACTGCGGCTATAACCGGGGGACGCGGGTTTTACGTCGGCGAATTGCAAAGCGGCTTTGGCGTGCACGGAACTACAATCGGGTCAGAAGTGTCGGCAAGCGATCTGCAGATGTGGACGTGGGGCATGGTATCGCGCGGGGCCCGCGCCATTAATTACTACGCGTTCTACCCAATGAATGCGGGGTACGAGAGCGGCGGCTACGGCATGATTCAGTTGGATGGAACGTTAACAGAACGAAGCCGGCGGGCTGGCGAGACCGCGAAAGCGATTGAGGCGAACAGCGATTTGCTGCTGGCCGCGAAACCGAAAGCGGCCGAGGCAGCGATTGTTTTCAGTCCCTTGGTGCCCCTTGTCGGTGGATACGACGAGGAAAATTCGCGCACGGCCATGCACAAGGGATTGGCGGGCTATCACCGCATGTTTTTCGAACGGAATATCCCCGTGGAAGTCCTGAGTTCCCGCGAATTGGCCGGACAGAACCTGCAGAAATATAAGCTGATTGTCCTGCCGTACCCTCTGATGATGACGAATGAGGAAGCCGCGGCTTTGCGGAAGTATGTCGAAAAAGGTGGCCATTTGTTTGTTGAAGCGCGGCCCGGCTGGGTGAACGAAGAAGGGCACGCAGAACCCGCGATACCCGGATTTGGATGGACCGAGATTCTCGGCGTGCGAGAAACTTCAATTGATCCTGCGAAAGAAGTGGCTGTGAACTGGGATGGCGCTTCCTTCACGGGGTCGAGCTTCGCGGAACATTTTACCGTGCTCGACGATAACGCGAAGGTGCTGGCGAAATTCGCGGACGGAACTCCGGCGGCTTACGAATACACGTACGGAAAGGGAGAAGCGATTCTGCTGGGAACTTTCGCAGGCCAGTCGAACGAGGCAAATCCCGCGCCCCTTCACCCGCTCGGCAATATTTTGGCGAAATGGGCGGGCTTGAACCTTCCCAACCTGAAAGCGCCGGCGTTACTCGAATTGCGAGAGATGAATGGGCCGGGCGGCCAGTTTGTATTTCTTTTCAATCACGCAGACACGGCCGCGAAAGTGGAATTCGTAGAAACACTCGAGAAGCCAGCGGTAAAGGTTCGGGAGATTATCTCGGGTGACACACCGTCGGGTGGCACGCCAAAGGTCGAAGGCAAACGATTTTCCGTGACCGCGGAAGTGCCGGCGCAAGACGTGCGCATTTACCGGATTGAGTTTTGAGTTGAACAACAAAAGTCGACAGGGAGGATGATGTGAGTGCTCGCGCTTACCAAGAGCGGATCAGTGGAGTGTTGGCAAAAATCTGGGAAACACAGATCGAGAATATACAAAAGGCGTCAGCGGTGATGGCGGACGCCATATCCAACGGCGGGTTAGTGCACCTTTTTGGCAGTGGGCATTCCGTGCTGCCGGTGCAGGATATGTTTCCGCGTTACGGATCCTACCCCGGTTTCCGGCCGTTGATGGATATGCGCCTGATGTGGACCAACGTCATCGGCAGCGGCGGCGCGAAGGGACTGCTATGGCTGGAGCGAAGAGAGGGATATGCTCAGGTGCTGTTTGAAAACGAGCCGATCCGCAAGGGTGACTTGATGCTGGTCTTTTCGCACGGAGGATTGAACGCCGTCGGAATCGAAGTTCTGATCGAAGCAAAGAAATGCGGATTAAGCACCGTAGCGGTAACTTCCATGGACAACTACGCTAAAAGAGCAGCGACGCATTCTTCAGGGAAGAAATTGGCGGATGTCGCTGACATCGTCATCGACAATTGCACGCCGGCTGAAGACGCCCTGGTGAACATCGACGGGTGGAAAGCGCCGGTGGCTGCCGGATCGACCGTGGCTTGCGTCACAATCGCGATGTCAATTGTCGCGCAAGTGGCAGCGAATTTGGCTGCGAAGGGCCACACGCCCCCGGTGTTTGTTTCGCCCAATGTCCTTGGTATTCCTCCTGACCAGATGAACCGGGTGTACAGCGAGTATGAGCAACGTTTGAAAAGGTGATCCGTGGCCCAGACGATTCGACGCGGAATCTTGTTTGCAGGCGCGGCGACCGGAATTTTTGTTTTTGGAATTGTTATGGCCGTACTTGGCACGCTGTTCGGACTTCCAGAAATGCGAACGAGGCTGCGGATAGATCTGGCGCAACAGGGGAATCTGTTCCTGCTGTTGTATGTGGGAATTTTCATTGCCACGTTGGTGGCTGGACCGGCAATCGATGTGATCGGCAGTAAGCTGATTTTGGTCGGGTCAGCAACCCTTGTGACCGCGGGAATGTTGGGCTTCGCTTTCGCGCATTCTTATGCCAGTTCGGCAATACCGGGGCTGCTGCTGGGATGTGGGGGCGGAGGGCTAAACACCTCGACCAACGCGTTGATCTCCGATTTGTATCCCGACCGGCGCGGTCCAATGTTGAATGTCTTGGGCATTTTTTATGGAATTGGCGCTCTATGTATTCCTTTGTTAACGGCAACCATCGTGACTCTTGTTTCGGTCAGGTCGCAGTTATTTTGTTGCGCCGGCCTCGCAGCGGGATGCGCCCTGTTGTTTTCGGCTCTGCGTTTTCCACCGGCGGCTGCAGCGCAGAGTTTCTCCTGGCGCGAGGCCCTACAGGTGGCGCGGTATCCTGGCGTCTTGGTTCTCGGATTTTTGTTGTTCTGCCAGTCGGGAAACGAAGCAAGCATCGCAGGTTGGACTTCAACCTACGCTGGAGACGCAGGATTTCCGGCTCGGACAGCCACATTCATTCTGGCAGCGTATTGGGCTGCGCTGATGACGGGTCGGTTCGTCGTGGCGCAATTGCTAAAGTCCATGAGCAAAGAACGATTGGTGCTCGTAAGCGGTATAGGAGCGTTTTTAGGTGCCGGGCTTTTGCTGGCGAATCGTTCGGTAGTCATGTTGGGCTTAGGAGTGCTCTTTCTCGGATTTTCCTACGCAGGAGTGTTCCCGACAGCGCTTGCCATCGCCGGAGATAGCTATCGGAAATTGTCGGGCACTGTATTTGGACTGATATTCGGCATCGCCTTGGTAGGAGGAATGTCGTTCCCGTGGGCGGTGGGACAGTTTTCGCAAGTGTGGGGAGTTCGGTACGGAATGATGGTTCCGCTGGTGGGGGCGGCCGCGATATGCGTTTTGGCGTGGAGAATCCTATCGTCGAGGCGTGCGCAGACGCCGCCTTCGGTTGGTGAATGAAAGCGATGGCAAGAAATTATGTGGTCGCCGTCGATTTGGGCGGCACCAAGCTGGCAGCAGCGCTCGTTGACGGAAAGGGTCAAGTATCAAAACAGATGACCCTCGCTGTGGACGCGCGTTCTTCCTTGGCGCCGGTGAATCAGCTCGTGGAAGTCGCTCGCGAGTTGATCCGTGCGGGAGGAGGACAGAAAAACATTTCGGGAACAGGTGTAGCGGTGCCGGGCCTTGCCCGGCTGGACGGCACGGTTTGGGCTCCGAATTTGAAGGGTTGGAGAAGGATGGCGTTGGCCGAGCGGCTGAAACGCGCTCTCGGACTGCCGGTCATCGTAGAAAGCGACCGCAATGCGGCAGTGCTCGGTGAGGTGTGGTGCGGCGCGGCGCGAGGAAAGAACGATGCGATTGTATTGATGTTGGGAACGGGAATTGGAGCTGGGATATTGAGCGGCGGTAACCTGGTGCGGGGTGCGCATGAACTTTCTGGCTGCGCGGGATGGATGGTGGTGACGGAAACAAATGGAAGGACAGCGCAAAACGTCGGGCAATTGGAGTCATTGGCTGCGGGTCCGGCCATAGCGCGTGCGGCCGGGGCTCTGAATGCAGAAGCCGTAGCCGAGGCGGCCAGGCATGGCGATCGCGCGTCCATCAACATCTATCTTGAAGCAGGGCGCATGTTGGGCTACGGCGTTGCAAATCTGGTGAGTTTGTTCGATCCGGAAATTGTCGTAATCGGCGGAGGACTGGCAAAGGCCAGTGACTTGTTTCTCGATGCACTCCGGAAAGGAGTGAAGGAACGAGCGCAACCGATCGCGGCCAGCCAAGTGCGGATTGTGACAAGCCCTTTGGGGTCGCATGCAAATTTGTTAGGTGTGGCCAGATTGGCAGGTTCAATGGCGCAGATTGGCCGGCGCGGCAGAGGCTAAGATGGCATCCTTTCTTCCGCGCCTTTTCATTGTGCTTACGCAGGACAGACATTTCTTCTTCGAAAGGAAGGACGAGCCATGTCTCCAACACGGCGTGACTTTCTAACCATGGCGAGTGGGAGTGCAGTTGCCCTCTCGTCGACGACCGAATTCTTCAACGTCGCGCAGTTACCAGGTCGTCCTGCAAACATAACTTCAGGATCGCAAAATCGAGACTTCTCGAACGTGTTAGTGATCGCCGCGCATCCCGGCGACGCATTTTTCGCCATGGGCGCGCCCGTCGCCGTCGCCACTCATTTGGAAAGCGAAGGCTACTTTCTGAGCCTCTCCTTAGGCGAACGGGGATCTCCCACAGTTCCGGCTGAGCAGTACGGTCATTCTCAACAGGAAGCAGCCGAGAAGGCTGCCGCTGCGCTCGGTGCGAAAGCTCTATTTCTTCACTATCCAGACGGTGAAATCCCTGTTAATGACGAGGCAAAGTTTTCTGTGTGTGATTTGATTCGCCAGTGCAAGCCTTCGACAATCGTTACCCACTGGAAGGGAAGTTGGCACAAAGACCACCGCGCCTGCTACGAAATCGTCCAGGATGCGATATTTTATGCGGGACTTCCCGCCATTGTTCGCAAACAATCGGCGCACACCGTACGAAAGCTCTACTTCGCGAGCAATTGGGAAGACGCCGTGGGCTTTGGCGCCGATACGTATCTGGATATAACTACGGTCTGCGACGATTGGTTGAACGCATGTAGCGTATTTCCTATGTGGCGCGGAGAAAATGGATTCCGTTACAACGATTATTATTCCAGTATGGCAGTCGCTCATGGCTGTCTAAGTAACTTCAAGCGCGCCATCGCATTGATGGCGTCCGAGGATCAACGCATCCGCAACATCCCTACGTCGTAGTGTCGTTGCGCCCAATTGGCACCCTTTCGAGGCCGCACCGTTTCGTTGGGGAACGAACACAATCGGCTGTCCTTGGGGACAGTAACCAAGGCGCAGCGTGTTGTGGTGAAGACCGCTGCGTCGCGTTCGCGCGTCACCTAGAATGGTTAAGCATTTTCTCAGAATCCTTCGGGCTTCGGCTACTTGGGTTGTCGTTTCCCACCTGCGTTCCCCGGGCTCCGTTTACAAAAGGAAGGCCATGACCATTGCATCTCCTCCGGGACTGAGTCCGAAAAGCGAAAATGTATCTTCAGCGAACACACCTACGGCGCCGGTGAACGGACAGCAGCCGGGTGCTCCGGCAAAAGCAGCGCCGGTCTCCCGCACGGTCCAACTGATCACGGCGATGATGAAAGCCCATCCGCAAATCAGCGATTTGATTTTTTCTCCGGGGCGCTTGCCGCAGATTGAAGTGGATGGCGAATTGGTGGAGCTTGCGTTCAGCGGGCTGAATCGATTCAGACCCGACGACACGATGGCGATTGCGCGCGATCTGATTGGCGACAGCCAGCATCACCTGAAGCAGCTGGATCAGACCGGATCGGCCGACCTTTCCTGCGGAATTTCCGGCATTGGGCGCTTTCGCGTGAACGTTTTCCGCCAGCGCGGCACGTGCGCTGTTGTGATGCGCGCCATTCCCCAGAAAATTCCCACGATCGAAGGCCTTGGCTTGCCTAAGGTAATCCAGGAAATTGTGCACCTGCGAAACGGACTGGTGCTGATGACCGGCCCCACCGGTTCTGGAAAGTCGTCTACGTTGGCAGCCATCGTCAGACGAATGAATGAAGAACGGGCCATCCACATCCTGACCATCGAAGATCCCATCGAGTTTGCGCACCGGCACAAAAAAGCGACCATCCATCAACGCGAATTGCATATGGACACGCCGACGTTTGCGCTGGCGCTTCGCGCGGCGTTGCGGCAAGCGCCGAAAGTGATCCTGGTTGGCGAAATGCGCGACCGGGAAACCATCGAAGTGGCGCTGGAGGCGTCGGAGACCGGGCACTTAGTGATGTCCACGCTGCACACGATTGACGCTTCGAAGACCGTTGAACGCATCATCGGCGTTTTTCCGCTGGGCGAGCAGCAAAGCATTCGAGTGCGGCTGGCGAAAGCGTTTCGCTTCATCGTTTCGCAGCGCTTGCTGCCTCACAAAAGCGGACGCGGACGAATCGCGGCGCTGGAAGTGTTGAAAGGAACCTTGCGAACGCGCGAATACGTGGAAAAAGGGGAGAGCGAGGGAAAGACGCTGCTGGACGCTATGCGCGATGGTTCGCAAGACGGAATGCAATACTTCGACGCCGAAATCGAACGGATGATCCGCAAAGGCGCGATCGACATCGAGACCGGCATGAGCTTCGCGACCAACGCGGGAAACCTGCGCCTGCAATTGGCCGATTACCTGGACGATCCGAGACCAAGCCGCAACAGAGCGCCCGAACGCGAAACGGAATTAGAGATCGAACGGTAGTGCAGCCAGCGCAGCCTTGATGCACTAAGGCAAAATTGGGTGCCGCACTCTTTGGTTTTTAAGGGTGCGCGTTTTCTCTTGGGAGAATTGCATCTTAATCTTGTTTCATTGGATTTCCTCTGACTACTTGAATCAACGTGACGCGGAATGTTGGCCTTGCACGGGTGGGATGTAGGTCACAAGGGACGGAGTGTGGGTTCCTTGTAGGATGTCACGGACACCGTGCCTTCGCTCAATCCTTCGAATAGATGGACAGCTCTTTCGCGTCGAGCGTCTTGTCTCTCGTAAAAATCAGATATGAGCTCATGGTGATCTCCGTTTTGGTACGACAAAGTTTAAGCCATGGCCTGTTCGACCTGCTGGTCGCACATTCGGCGCTTGTTGAAAAGTGGGCGCGAAACTCTCGCAACAAGTCTTCATATCGATTAATGCCCTGGGGAAGCGAGAGATATTTCAAAGGTTCCAGCCTTCATCAGAAGGAGCGGTTTGTTCAGATCAAAAAAATAAATTAGAGAGTGGCTCCTCCCCTCGGAAAGAGGAGCCACCTCTTTGCGATTTCAACCGTGCGATTCACTCCGCCCTGGAGAATCGCACCAATCGTCATCGCAAACCGTTGTGCACCTTGTTCTAAATTTATTTGCTCGTGAGTCCACTCTGCCTCCACTCCCGCTTTTCATCAATGCACCGCGGGTAACCTTTCGGTGAACTCGGGCTGAACTCAATTCACGTTTTCGGCGATAATCACCGCTCCAAAATCCATAGCCGCTACAAGGAAATGGAGGCATATTCCAGACATTCCGTGCAAACTCTGCGATTTTCGCCGTAAGCGATTGAAAAAATTGCCCCAACATCTTTTACAAATAAGCAACTGTTTTGGCGCGCAGATTGCTCTGCCCAACTGGGCTGCTGTCTCTAGCAGTGTTGCTGAGTTTCTCGCCAGGTGGGGTTGGATTCCTCAGTAACGGACCTGGAGCGCGTCTTCGAAGCGGTTGACGTTCCGGTTCGTCTCTCGCCGTCTTAAAACCTGTACTAAGCGACTGGTCTACAACTTGAGTGGAGGGGTCTATGAAGCCCATGTCCCGGAGCGTGCGTACAGTTCTGTTCGTTTTGTTCCTCGCCCATTTTGGGATCACTTCGCCATCGCCTTCGCTTGCACAAGTGAGCACAGGTTCCATTTCTGGCACCGTCGTCGACGCGCAGAATGCCTTGATCGCCGGCGCGGATATAGAGCTTGTGAATGCGCAGACCAACGCCGACTATCACACCACCTCCGATGGCAACGGCGCGTTCCGCTTCACCCTCCTTCCGCCGGGCACGTATCACTTGTCGGTTTCCAAAACCAGTTTCCGCAAGCTGGACATGGACACTGTCCCGGTGCGCGTCGGCTCCGATACCGGGCTTGGTAATCTAGTTCTGGTTGTGGGTTCCGTTAGCACTTCCATCGAAGTGACCAACGCGCCGCCGGAAATTGAAAACACGCAAGCGCAAATCAGCACGACGCTGACCGATTCCACCATCGCTGTGTTCCCCGGCATCCTTGAAAATCAGGGGCTCGATATGCTGGCGCTCACTGTTCCTGGCGTGGTCAACAATCGCGACCTCGGCTTTGCTAATCCGAACGGCGTCGGCTTCGCCGTCAACGGCATTCGTGGCCGCAATAACGATCAGCAGATCGACGGTCAGAATAACAATGACAACTCTGTGGCCGGCCCCTCGCTGTTCCTCTCAGACTCCGAATTCGTCTCCGAATATCAAATCACCACCAGCAATTTCGGCGCGGAGTATGGCCGCAATTCCGGCTCGGTCGTCAACATTGTCACCAAATCCGGCACCAACAATTATCACGGCTCGCTTTATGCAACGGACAACAACCAACGGTTCGATACCCTCAGCAACACCCAGAAAGCTTTCGAAGGACTCACGTCCGTTCCCACATTTAACGATCTCTTCCTGGGCGGCACGATTGGCGGCCCCATCATCAAGGACAAGCTTTTCTTCTTTGCAGGGGATGACGCGGAAATCATTAATTCTTCCAACGTTTATGGCACAGGCTTGCTCACGCCGACTCCCGCGGGCATAGCTACTCTCGCGGCGTGCTTTCCCGGAAGCGCCGGTGTTGCCGCTCTCCAGACCTACGGTCCTTATTCGATCAAAGGCGGGGATCCCATCCAGGAAGGAACGCCTCAGTTCGTGAGTGTCACTGGCTGCAACGGCGTTCAGGAAAACGGGATTCAACGCACGTTGCCCACGGATTCGCGGCAATACAATTTCGTGGTCAAGATCGATTTTCAAACCACGAAAAACCATTTCTATGGCCGCTACATTTATAACAACACCAATTTCTTTAACCTCGATCCCGGTGGGGGTCTTGCTGCTGCCGGTTATCCCTACAACGAACCCGCTCTGGCGCAGGATTATGGCTTCAGCTGGACGCGCGACATCAACAATCACTTGGCCAACGAATTTCGCGCTTCTTACGGCAGACTCAGCGTCGGCTTTGGCGGCAACACCATTGGCAACACCACTCCGGCCCCTGCCGATGTCACTTCTTCTCTCACCAGCTTCGCGTTTACGGATCCAAGCCTCTTGCCCTTTGGTCCGCTGAACTCCTTCCCGCAAATCCGTGTCGTGAACACGTATCAATTCCAGGATAACTGGACGTACTACAAAGGCCGCCACTCCTTCAAAGCCGGGATCAACTTCACGTATCAGCGCTCTCCCAACGACTTTCTTCCCAACGCGAATGGTCAGTATTCCTTCACCGATTACGGCCAGCTTGGCGAAAATACTCCGTTCCAGATTCGCATTGCCGCCGGCCAGCCTAGTTTCGAATTTCGAGAAAAAGACACCTTCCTCTATTTCCAGGACGACATGAAGATCACGCGCAACCTCACGCTGAACCTCGGCCTGACCTGGTCTTACTTCACGCAGCCCGCCAATCTCTTCCACCAGAACACTGTGAAGAATGAGACGGGTAGTTCACCGCTGTGGGATCCCTCGCTGCCGCTCAGTGTCACCACATTTCCGTTTATTCCTTCGCCCACGGACAATTGGGGGCCCAATATCGGCTTCGCGTGGTCTCCCGGTAAAAGCCTGTTCACTTCCGGTAACGGCAAGACCGTGATCCGTGGCGGCTTCCGCATGGCGTACGATCCTCCGTTCTACAACATTTATTCCAACATCGCGGAATCCGCGCCCATAGTGTTGAACGACACGCTGTCCGGGACCGTGGCGGCTTCGAATCCGGTGCCGCTCAATCCTTTTGGTCCGCAGGTGCGTGCTGCGCTTGGGCCATTTTTGCAGACCGGCGTGTTCGATCCTCGCACGTTTGATAACACCACCATCTCGCCCACGTTCAGCCCCGACAAGATTTACTCCTGGTCGCTCGGCGTGCAGCAGCAAGTCGCCAAAAATGCTGTCGTGGAAGTGCGCTACGTAGGCAACGCCGCGCGCAACCTTTTCCAGACCATCGATGCCAATCCCTATATTCTAGGTCTTGCCAATCTCTATCCTAACCTTGTTCCCGTGGGCGACAGGCCATGCCCCGCAGCAAATGCTGCGATTCCCGAAGCCGTCGGCACCATCAATTGCAATCAAGGCATTCTGCTGAGCCGCACGAATACGGGCTTTTCCAATTACAACGCACTGCAGACGGAAATCCGCCTGAACCGCGTGTGGAACCAGCTCACTCTTAAATCCGCGTACACCTTCAGCAAAACTCTGGACAACGCCAGCGAAATTTTTAGCACGCTCGCCGCGGGTGGCACGAATGCCACTTCGCAAAGCCAGGTCAATTACACTGGCCAGGAATATGGTCTTTCCGGCCTGGATTTTCCAAACAACTGGGTGCTCACGGTGATTGAGGAACTTCCGTTTTTTCGCTCGGAGCATGGCTGGCTTGGCCACACGCTCGGCGGCTGGACGGTTTCCGCCGTTTACACGCTTTCTTCGGGACAACCGTACACGCCCTCGCAATTCCAACTCAATTGCGCCAGCGGCGGGGGAGCATGCTCCGCTCCACCGAGTGCGACCAATCCGTACGATTCGAACTTCAACGCTGGATTCACGCTTCCCGATGGCGCGCTGCGTCCGTTCGTCGGCAGCACCAGTGCTCCCGCGAACACTGTAGGAATTTACGCCGGGGATGCCTGCACGATTTACGGTTCGGCTTGCTCGCTGTCGCCAACGCAACTCGTCAGCCTGAATGCCATCAATCAGGGCGATAAGGTTGGCACGCCTGTGGCCAATGGTTCCGTGCGCTTCATCGCCAACACCGCCATAGCCGATCAAGTGTTCGGTACTCCGTTCGGCGACGCCGGCCGCAACGTTCTGCGCGACTTCCACACCAATGTGCTCAACCTGGCCATCTTCAAAACCTACAATTTCTCCGAGCACTATCGCCTGCAGTTCCACGCGGACTTCACCAACGCCTTCAACCATCCCAACTTCGGCTCCGTCGTAGGGCAGGGAATCGATCCCTTTATCGACGACGCAGGCCTGGCCAGCGAAGGCGTAGGCTTCGCCAACCCACTCGTACAAAGCGGTGGCGACCGCAACATTCGCCTGGGCCTTAAATTTTTCTTCTAGCACGTCGGAGTGCGGCGGCTAGCCGGCTTTACGGGCGACACCCTAGAACCAACTACACGGGCGCGGTCGCACGCTTCAAAGGCCACCAGCCCGCCTTTGGCGGCGTCGGCAAGTAGCGGCATGTGACACAGCCTTGTTGCGATAAGATGACACCTGCAACATTACGTTCTTCGGTGGAGAGGTTCGCTTCACCTGATGGTGTCCACAACCAGCAAGCTTACCGACGCGGCCGCGCCGGTGCGCGCGCGCGATTGGCAGGGTTGGGCACAGTTTTTTCTGCTGCTGATTGCCATTTGGCTTTTGTATCACCGCATTGCGGCGGGCTTGGTGAGGCAGTGGTGGTCTGACCCGGATTACAACTACGGCTTTTTTGTTCCCGCCTTATCGGCGGTGGCGGTTTGGAAGGAAAGCGCGCGGTTGAAGAAGCTAACGCCGCGGCCGTCGTGGACTGGCCTGGTCGTCATTGTTGGGGCCTTGGCGTTCCTGGTGCTTGGCGTCCTGGGCGCGGAAAATTTCGCGGCTCGTACTTCGCTGCTGTTTCTTCTGGCCGGGCTGGCGATTCAGTTTCGCGGCCGGAAATGTTTCCGGGCTTTGCTGTTTCCGTGGGCCGCGCTCTTCCTGATGATTCCGTTGCCCGCGATCATCTTTAATCAGATTGCCATGCCGCTGCAGTTCGTCGCGTCTCGTCTTGGCGCGTCTCTGCTGAGCCTTACTGGCGTTCCGGTTTCACGCGAGGGCAACATAATCAGCCTGCCGACGATGACCCTGGACGTCGTCGAGGCTTGCAGCGGGCTGCGATCGCTGTTGTCCATGGTTACGGTTTCCGTTTTTTATGGGTACATTTTTGAAAAGGGCATTGGCCGCAGGCTGCTGCTGATCGCGTGCTCGGTGCCTATTGCCATCTTGGCGAACGCGCTGCGCATCACCTTCACCGGGCTGATCGGCAACTTTTTGTACACGAATTGGGCTGAAGGCTTTTATCACACCTCCTCAGGGGTGCTCGTATTCCTGTTCTGTTTCCTCGCGCTGATCGCCCTGCGCCGCTTGTTCGATTGGTGTTCCGACGCCATTCGTCGACGGAAGGCAGACGCATGATTCCGCTGAGCACATGGCCGCGGTTTTTGTCCGCGCTGGTTTGCTTGCTGGTGACAGCGATGGCATTGAATCTGCGCAGCGCGCGCGAAGCGGTCGCACCGCAGACGAATCTGGCTTATTTCCCGCACGCGATCAATGGTTGGAATGGCTCGGATCTGGGACTTTCGAGTGACGAGGTCGCCACGCTGGGGCCGGGACAATTTTTGTTAAGGGATTACGACCGGCCAAACACACCGACTGTCACGCTGTTCCTCGCGTATTACCCGTCGCAGCAAACTGGCGACACCATGCATTCGCCGAAAAACTGTCTACCGGGCTCGGGGTGGGAGCCGACGAATTCTGGCGTGCTCCAGTTTCAAACCGCCGGCGGCAAACAAATCACCGCCAACCGCTACATGGTCGCGCAAGGCAAGAATCGCATGGTGGTTTTGTATTGGTATCAAGCGCACGGCCATACCGAAGCCAGTGAGTATTGGGCAAAATGGCGGCTGGTCAGGGACGCAATCACCATGAATCGGACGGACGGGGCGCTGGTGCGCGTCGAAACTCCCATTGAGGGTACCGAAACTGTGTCGGATGCCGAAAACCGCGCGGTCGGATTTGCGCAGGAAGTCAGCCCGTTGCTGGATGCCTATATTCCACGCTAACTAACAATCGGGCGATCACGGTCGCCACCGAAGACGATTTCAGTGGACACACCAATTCCGTCCAATGGAACTCAGCGCTTAAGCAGGCTTAGCGGGAAGAGGCAGGAGCAAAAATGAGCTTGATCGATTTCCGCTCGAATACCAAAGCGAGCAGAACCGCACCCAGAACGCAAAGCCAAGTGGCCGGTTCGGGCGTGACGACATGCCGTGGTGGAGGTGGTGGCGGAGGAGGGGGCGAAGGCTTCAAAGGCAACACCTGCGCCATAACGGCAACAGCTGAGACGTTTTGCATGACAGCGGCAGACCCGCCGCTAACGTTCGGAGCAGGGTTGGCGCTGACAGAGGCCGTGCAAAGCAATAGCATTGCGAGCGCGGTAAACATGATCCCGACGAATGGTTTGGTCGACACTATTATCCTCAGGGCCAAAAGTAGACCAAGTCTAGCGAGCAATTCTATTGCCGTCAACACCCTTTAATAGTTTATTGTGAATGCATGGTTTAGGCTCCTGATAGGGTCGGCGAAGCCGGCGATGTGGGCAAGAACTATAGTTAATGACACCTCTTTGGGCCTTTTGGGCGAAACCAGCCCGTTTTGGGAATCTTGTCAGCTGGCCCCGCTGCTAGGCGTTAACTCAAGTTCCTTGAAACGGTTTGGGCGATGCGGTGCGTCTATGATAGGGGGATTTCGGCACGAACGGGAGGGGTGTATAGGGCGCCCTTTCGCTCTTCCTGCCAATGCAGTTTGGGGAATTGAATGCAAGTCTATGAGATGAATCGATTTCGCTCGTTTGAGCGCTTTGTCCTGGCATCGGTCTGCGCCGCGCTCTTCTCATTTGCCGGCTTAACGGCAGGGGTCTTGGCGGCGCAAGCCCCTGCTGCCCAGCGAACACCCCCCGCCGTCGGCACCATCAAGTCCATTTCCGGGGACGTTTTGACCCTCGCCACCGACAGCAATGGGGAGGTTAAGGTTCAACTGGCCCCAGAGGTAAAGGTGCTGCGCGTGCCGCCTGGATCGAAGGATCTGAAGGCCGCGACTCCCATCCAGCTTAGCGATCTGCAGCCTGGCGACCGCATCCTGGTACGCTTTAAGCCCGGTGCGGACGCTTCGACCCCCGTCGCAATCATGATCGTGGTGATGACCAAATCCGACATCGCCGCCAAACAACAGAAGGATCGCGAAGAGTGGCAGCGCCACGGCATCGGCGGCCTAGTAAGCGGCGTCGACCCGGCGCAGAACACGGTCACGATCAAGACCATGACCGCCGCAGGCAGCAAGGAAGTGGTGGTCCACGCGGGCCAAAACACCATTCTTCGCCGGTATGCGCCGGGCTCTGTGAATTTCGACGAGGCCACCGTCGCGCCCATTACCGAAATCCACACCGGCGACCAGTTGCGGGCGCGGGGCACGCGCAGTGCCGATGGCGGAGAATTCACCGCCGATGAAATTGTCTCTGGCTCGTTTCGGAACATCGCGGGGATAATTACCGGGGTGAACGCTTCCGCGGGCACGCTGACGTTGACCGACCTGGCGACCAAGAAGCCGGTGGAGCTGAAAGTCACTCCCGATTCGCAAATGAGGAAATTGCCGCAAGAGATGGCGCAACGCATTGCGGTTCGGTTGAAGGGCGCCGGGGCTGCACCTAGCGCGGACGCAAACGGTGGCGGCAAGCCTGCGGTCGGCCAGCCCAGCGGAACTCCACCCGCAAATGCCAATGCGAATGCAGGGCAGGGAGCAGCCAGCAACAGCGGCAGCCTGGGGATGGGCGGTGCGCAGCGTGGAGCAGGCGGTGGCGACTTGCAGCAAATGCTGACCCGCTTGCCCGTCAGCCCGTTGAACGAGTTTCAGAAAGGCGATGTAGTTATGGTTGTCGCGACTTTAGGTCAAGGCGATGGACCATCCACGGTCATCACCCTTTTGGGCGGAGTGGAGCCGATCCTGCAAGCCACTTCGCAAGGACAGGCAGCGTCCATTTTGAGTCCCTGGAGCCTTGGCCAAGGGGGCGGTGGCGATATGGGCACCCCGTGAGAAGTGAACTACATCCTATCCCCACGGAGACAGGAACGAATCGTTGATGAGAAACAGTGATTGGAGAAGATTTCTGCACGGTCTCTGTGTCGCCTGCCTGGTGCTTTTGCTCGCCGGAAAAATGGTTGCGGCGCAGGCCGCGGCGACGGGTGGAACCCTAAGAGGCCAAGTGACCGATCCGTCGGGGGCTTCGGTTGCTGGCGCAACGGTGCTCTTGACGACGCCTTCGGGCGCGGCCATGGACACCACCACGAATAAAGACGGAATCTATGAGTTCAAGAATCTCGCTCCCGGCAAATATCAGATCAAAGCGGTGGCGCGGGGATTCTCTTTGTTCACGCAGCCCGATGTCGTGGTGTCCACGGGACAAATCACGCGCACCAACATCACTTTGCAGATTGAAGTGCAGCAGGAAAAAGTGGAGGTGAATTCCACCTCAACCCAAGTGGATGTGAATCCTGCCAACAACGCCAATTCCATTACCATTCAGGGCAAGGACCTGGACGCGCTGTCCGACGATCCCGACGAGATGGAGTCCGAACTTCAGGCTTTGGCGGGCCCTTCGGCCGGGCCAAATGGCGGACAGATTTACATCGATGGCTTTACCGCTGGCCAGTTGCCTCCGAAAGCTTCCATCCGCGAAATTCGCATCAACCAGAACCCGTTTTCCTCTGAGTACGACAAGCTCGGCTACGGCCGCATCGAAATTTTCACCAAGCCGGGCACGGACAAGTTTCACGGGCAGTTCATGGTGCTCGGGAACACGGAACAATTCAATGCGCGCAATCCATTTGAGATTTTGCCGCCGGGACAATCCACGCCCAGCTACAACTCCGAACAGTACAGCGGGAATATTGGCGGGCCGATCAACAAAAAGACCTCGTTTTTCTTCACGATGGATCAGCGGGACATCGGCGCGCTGGGCATCGTCAGCGCCACCGTCGTTTGCGGCGATCCTTACCTGCTGATTCCGTGCAGTTCTTCGCAAAACAAATTCAGCATCGTTCCGTTCAGTCAGGCGGTGACCAATCCGCAAATGCGCACGAACCTGAGCCCGCGCATCGATTATCAATTGACGCCGAACAACACGCTGACCGGACGCTATCAATATTTTCGCGATTCGCAAACCAATGAGGGAGTCGGGCAATTCACTTTGGCGGGGCAAGGAACCAATGTTCTGGAGACGGAACAAACGGTGCAGCTCACCGATACGCAGACCGTCAATCCCAGCACCATTAACGAAATTCGCTTCCAATATCTACACGACAACACCCTCACCAATCCTGTAAGCACCAGCGTCAGCGCGAATGTGGGCGGCGCGTTCAATGGCCTCGGCAGCGGCGGCGGCACGATCTCCGATATCCAGAATCATTACGAGATTCAAGACACGGTCTTCAAGACATTCAGCAAGCACTCTTTGAAGTTCGGGGGACGTTTCCGTTCCGTCACCGACAACAATTCTACTGCCGCGAACTTCACTGGCGTATTCACGTTTGGCACGCAGTCAGAGTTTGGATGCACTTCCACACCACAAGCCCCCTGCCCGACCGAAACGCCCATTCAGGTCTATCAAACCACCGTCGAAGGACTGGCGGCGGGGCTAACGATTCCGCAGATTCAACAAACGTATGGATTCGGGGGCGCCAGTTACTATTCACAGACCGCCGGCACTCCCGCCACTTCGGTAGCCCTCGCGGACTTGGGATTGTTCGCGCAGGACGACTGGAGAGTTCGCCCAAACCTGACCGTCAGCTACGGGCTGCGCTTTGAAACGCAGAACCATCTTGCCAACAAAGTGGATTTTGCCCCGCGCCTCGGCATCGCCTGGGGAATTGGCGGCAGTGCGAAACATGCGCCAAAAACGGTTCTCCGCGGCGGATTCGGCATTTTCTATGACCGGTTCACCTATAACCTGCTGTTGCCGCAGGATCGTTTTAACGTTATCGCTCCCATGCAGCAGCAATACCTGATTCAGAATCCTAATTTTTTCGTCACCGGCAATCCGAACTGCGTTCCACCTCTTCCTGTGCCCATTCCTCCGGCATGCGCGGGCACCGTCGCCGGCAGCGAAACCATCGATTACCAATACAATCCCAATCTACACGCGCCGTACACCATGCAGACCGGTATTACGCTGGAGCGTCAACTCACGCGCATCGCCAATGTCGCGTTTACGTATCTGAATTCGCGCGGCGTCCACCAGTTCTATACCGACAATATCAATCCGATCGATCCCGCAAATCCACCGGTCGCGCCGACCAACCCGATTTTCCAGTATGAGTCCGAGGGAATCTTCAAACAGAACCAGTTCATCGTGAATGGCAGCATCCGCATGGGCGCGAAGCTTTCGCTGTTTGGCTATTACACGCTCAACTACGCCAACAGCGACACGTCCGGTCCGACCAGTATGCCGTCCATTCCCGGCGAACCCTGGAAGGATTACGGCCCCGCGGAGTATGACATTCGCAACCGCATCTTTTTGGGCGGCACCTACGGCATGCCCTACAACTTCCGCCTGAGTCCCTTTCTGATCTACAGTTCCGGAATACCTTTCAATATCACCACGGGGCAGGATCCCTTTGGGGACTCCGCATATAACGTGCGGCCGGAGTTTGCACCGTGCACGGCGACTACACAAACTAAGTTTGGCTGTTTCGCGTTTCCAGCAACGGCCGATTATCTAAACTACACGCCCATTCCGGCGTATTACGGCGTTGGCCCCGGCCGTTTCGCGCTGATGCTTCGCCTGAGCAAGACTATTGGATTTGGACCTGTCGTCGAAGGCGTGAACAATGCCGGCGGCGGTGGTCCCAGCGGCGGAACGTTTGGCCGGCCCCCTCGCGGCGGTGGCGGCGGACGCGGCGGCGGATTCTTTGATTCGGGCACGTCGAACCGGCGCTATTCCTTGACGTTCGGCATTGTGGCTAGGAACGTGTTCAATAACGTCAACGTACTGCCACTCGTCGGCAATCTGGGCTCACCGCCACCGACAACAAATCCACTATTTGGAGAAGCCAACGGATTGGTGGGACGCCCCTACAGCGATCCCACATCCAATCGCCGGATCGACCTTCAGGTCACGTTCAGCTTTTGAGAAAACGCAGCCAGTGGGCGGCCAGCGTTAGCGGAATCTGCTGAATGGACCCATCCACATGCGCTCTAGATACCAATTTGTGGAGGCTCCGGCCCAAGCCGGTTCGAAATAGCTGTCGATTGTCTTTCCCCTACTCACTCAGCCGCTTTTGAATTATTCGCAAAATGGACTAAGCTTTTTGCGGTGTAATGCGTGCATCCGAAGCGCTGCCAATGCGGCTTGGTGCTGGGGACAGGATGACAGACGGCAAAAAAGATCGCGAATTGGGGATGGACCGACCGATCCGGCGGCGTGATTTCCTGAACGGCGTGAGCGTGGCTATCGGCGCGACGCTGCTGCAAACCGGCAGCTTCTGGGCGCGCGTTCTGGCGGATTCCGATAACTCCTACGCGCCGGAGAAGGAGCTCGGGTACTATCCTCCCGCAAAAACCGGTATGCGCGGCAGCCACGATGGATCGTGGGAAGCGGCTCACGCGATGCGCGACGGCAAAACCTGGAGCAATCCCACGCCAGACACAGATTCCTACGATTTGATCGTTGTGGGCGGCGGTATTAGCGGACTGTCGGCGGCTTATTTCTATCGTCAAAGCGCCGGTCCGACGGCGAAAATTCTGGTCCTCGATAATCACGATGATTTTGGAGGCCACGCGAAACGCAACGAGTTTCACTGCGGCGATCGGCTGATCATCGGCTATGGCGGCACACAAACGATCACCGGCCCAAACCTCTACAGCGCGCAGGCCAAACAGCTGTTTAAGGATCTTGGCATTCAGGTGAAGAAGTTCGAAACCTATTACGACCAGAAATTTTACGAATCGCGCGGCATGAGCCAGGCGATTTTCTTCGACAAGGAAACATTCGGCCAAGACTGCCTGGTTCCCGGGGCCTACGAGACCCCGTGGCCGGAATTCCTGATTAAAACGCCGCTTTCCTCCGCGACCCAAAAGGACCTTCTGCGGCTTTTCAGCGAAAAGGTTGACTATCTCGCGGGGATGAGCCCGCAAGAAAAGAAAGACTATCTGGCGAAAACCAGTTATCAGGATTATTTGCTGAAAAATGTGAAAGTGGTTCCAGAGGTCATTCCGTTTTTCTTCACTTCCATGTATGGGCTCTATGGCGTAGGGATCGATGCCGTTCCCGCGGGAGACATGGCGGGGCTTGGCTATTTGCCGGGATTCAAGGGGCTTGGCATCAAGGACACGGACGGTCCCGGCATGGGGCTGGAAGTCACGCGACAGGATCACGAGCCGTACATTTATCATTTTCCAGATGGCATTGGTTCCGTGCCGCGCTTGCTTATACGCGCGATGATTCCCGGAGTCGCGCCGGGAAACACGATGGAAGACGTGGTCTTGGCGAAATTTAATTACGCCAAGCTTGATGATTCCAACTCCGCCGTGCGAGTGCGGCTGAACTCCACCGCGGTGCACGTCGTCAACGAGAAAGCCGGCGGCGTGGCCGTCACCTACGTCAGGGGAGGGAAGGCGCACTTCGTGAAGGGCGCCAAGTGCATTCTCGCCTGCTGGAATATGGTGATTCCGTACATGTGTCCGGAAATGCCGGAGTCGCAAAAACTAGGCCTGGCCTACAACGTGAAAGTTCCGCTGGTCTACACGAATGTTCAAATCAAGAATTGGAAGGCCTTTGAAAAGTTGAAAGTGCATGAGGTGCGTTGCCCCGGCGCGTTCTTCTCCGAAGTGGCGATGGATTTTCCAGTGAGCATGGGCGGCTACCAGTTCACGCAGAAGTCCGACGGATCCTGCGTGCTTCACATGCAGTATGTGCCGGTAGGTCCGGGGGCAACTGCGCGAGAAAAACAACGCACCGGCCGCATGAAGCTTCTGACCATGGATTTCAGCGCGTTCGAACGAAACATCCGCGATCAGTTGGCACGCATTCTGGGCAGTGCGGGCTTCGATCCCGCCAGAGACATTGAGGCCATCACCGTGAACCGCTGGCCGCACGGATACGCTTACGAATACAATTCGCTCTACGATCCCGTTTGGCCCGCGGGACAAGCGCCCAACGAAATTGGGCGCAAGCCGTTTGGGAATATTCATATCGCCAATTCGGATGCGGGCGCGTTTGCGTATACGAACGAAGCCATCGATCAGGGTTACCGGGCTGTGCAGGAGATTGTGAGTAAGAAGAGCTGACGCCAATGAAAAGCCGCAAGAAGAAGCTCGATAAAGGCACCGAAGCGCGAAGAGTGGCTCGGAAATCCGGTTTGGTCCCGGCCGTGACGCGCGTGATTCCCGACAAGCGGAAAAAACCGCCCAAGCACGCTAAGGAGCTGCTGCCTGAAGAATCAGAGCTTTAACATTTTGTCAGGTCCGACCGGACCTAGTTTTTCGATCCTCATCCAGGTTTATGGGATGGGACAATTTCGTCGGGACGGAAGAGCGGGGCGGCGGCGATTTTCTGCTGCTTAGACAGTTCGTTGGCGATCTTTTCCAGGCCCGCCTTGTCGAATCCCATACAACTCGCCGTGACCGTGCCATCCGGCGCGATCAGGAAAATCGTCGGCACATTCGTCAGCCCGAACGCGTTCGAAGCGGGATAACCGTCGTCGAGCAAAGTCGGAAACGTAATGCCATACTCCTGATTAAATTCTTTTGTGTCTCGCGCATTATCCTGGGAAACGCCGACGACCGCAGCGCTTTTGTCCGCGAAGCGCTCGGCAATTCTTTGCAAAAACGGAAACGTAAACTGGCAGACTGGGCAGGAAATCTTGAAGAAAGCCAGCACCAGCGGCCCGCGCGCCAGCAGCGAATCGAGCGAATATTGTTTTCCGTCGAGCGCTCCCAGGGAAAAATGTGGAGCGGTGCTTCCAGCTTCGATGTTCGTCAACGGCGCCTCCAGCCCGAATCTTCGAGCGAGTTTATTCCACAGCGGCATAAAATCATTTTAGCGCAAAGAAACACCGAATGGTGCGCAACGCGACGGATGCACACAAAAAAAGTGCCCATTCCTTCCCGGGACGCTGGGAAGGAATGGGCGATGGTAGCAGCTACTTCGAGCCTTGAGCGCTTGATTGCTGATTCGCTGCTGCGTTCTGATCCAACTGCAGGATCGTGCGTTTGCCGCCGATATAGATGGCGGTCAGCGACCGCGTGCCATCCGGCGCCGAGACAGAACCATACGCATTCTCCGAGTTTTGATTCGCCGACTCGGTCACCTGCGCAGGGAAAGTCGCTACAGTGTCTTTGCCTTTTAGGATGTTGACCTGAACGTTCGGCCCGCTACCGTTCCATTCGACTCGGTAGGTTCCGGCGTCCAGCGTCTTGCCTTCGACGTTGATCTTCTGCTCGAGGTTCAGCTTCCCTTTATTGACGTCTCCAGCGAATGTACTGGAAGCAAAGAGAAAGGCCGCTCCGAAAAGTGCAACTGAGATTTTTGACAGTTTCATGAACAACTCCTTTTAATTTATCCGCTGGTACGCTGATGCAGGACACGGCAGGCGACGGCGCGGAATTGTTTAATCTGTTTGTTAAAACATTAGACGCTGAAGTGGGTGCAACGAGGTACGCGAAAACAGCTATATTTGCCCGCAAAAACGCGAATCGAATAAATCAATATTTCTATGTATCCCTTTTATTAAACACAGCATCGGCATCGCGATTGCTTCCGAAAAACAAAGCTAAAGTATTCAGGGTAGGCAAGTAAGGCGAAGAAGTCTTTCTCGGTCACTCAGTGTATCGTTTTGGTTTTCCGCTGCATGTAATCCATCAGCAGATACTGTCCCAGCGTGTACGGCGTGGTGAAATAGGCTTTCCCTTTGCACATCTGGGTGATTTTCTGCACGAATTGCACCAGGCTGTAGTCCGTGGCCAACATAAACGTGTTGATCATGATCCCGGCGCGCTTGCACTTGTTCACTTCTTCCAGGGTCTCACTGACGACGAAAGGATCAAGCCCGAACGCATTTTTGTAGATACGTCCATCCTCCAGCGTAAGCGCGGAAGGCTTGCCGTCTGTGATCATGATGATCTGCCGCATGTCCTTACGCTGCCGCAGCAGAATGCGTTGCGCCATTCGCAAGCCTTCGCGGGTATTGGTGTAGTAAGGTCCAACCTGCACGCGTGCCAACTGTCCCAGCGGAATTTCTTCCGCTGAATCGTGAAACAGCACTAGGCTGAGCGTGTCTCCCGGATACTGCGTGCGAATCAGGTGCGAAAGCGCTAGCGCCACGCGCTTAGCCGGAGTGAAGCGGTCTTCGCCATACAGAATCATGCTGTGGCTGCAATCCAGCAGAACCACGGTGGCGCAGGAGCTTTGGTATTCGCACTGGTGCACCATCAAGTCCTGATATTGCATGTCGATCGGAACCTTTAGTCCTTCGCGGCGAATAGCATTCGAAAGCGTCTGGCTGATATCCAGGTTTAGCACATCCCCAAATTCGTACGGCCGGGAAATGCCTCCGGATTCCACGCCCGTCGAAAGATCACGCGTGTCGTGCCGCCCGAAACTGCTGCGGCCGAGGGAACCAAGAAGGTCGCGCAAAGTTTTGAATCCGAGAAAATCGATGGCTTTGTCCGTGATCTCAAACCGCGCATCCGAATTGCGTTCCGTAGGCTGGCCCATCATCCCGCCGGGGGTTACCTGGGGCGGCGGAGTCACCTGCGGAGGCTGCTGCGGATTGATGAACCCTTCCTGAGTGAGGCGTTGAATGATTTTTTCGATCAGGTCGCGCACATCCTGATTGTTCAGCGCGCCCGGATCCCGCAGCATTTGCTGCAGTTCTTCGGTCATCATGTCTTCGGGAATCAACTCGCCTTCTTGCAGGGCGCGAAGAATCGCGTCGCGCAGCGCTTCCATGGATTGCGCGGCGTCGAACTCGGACATGCCGTAGTACTGCGATTCGAACCCGCTCTGCAGCAGGAAATCGCCCAGGCGCTTCATCAACTCGTCGAGATCGACCTCGTCGGCGGGCTCGCCCGTGTACTTCCGGTATTTGACGATCTTCATCGCGCTACCTCGGACTCAACATCCCTTCGCAACATCCTGCGCTTAATTGTAAGTGCGCCGAGGCCGGTTGGGATTTTCACGCTCGCGCTGTTCCGTAGAGCGCTGCGGCTTCTCCGCATAAAAGCCGCGTTCCTCGCTGCGTCCGACACGCCGGTGCGCCCACAGCCCCTCCAGGATCATTTCCGCGGCGGCTGCTGCGGCGGCTTCATCTTTGCGATTTGTTACGCCAAGTTTGCCAACGTGATCCATCAAAGTTTGCACGCGACAAAGCTGCTCGAAACGGTGATTCGTGGAAACACCGTCGGGAATCTTCAATTCATTTCCCGCCTCAAACCACTGAACCACCGGCTGAAAGACCACCTCTCCAAAATATTTGCTGAACACGCGGCCAATCGCAGTCCGAATCAATTCCCGCGCAATTACCTCCGCGCCTTTCAGCTCGCCTTCATATTCTAGCTCCAGCTTGCCGGTAATTGCGGGCATCGCGGCATAGACGTCAGCAACCCTCGCGACCGCATGAGTGTCTCCAGTGCGCGCGGAGTGTTGTTCAGCGCTGCTGACCACGCTTTCGAGCGCCGTGATCGGCAGTCTTTGGCTTACTCCGGAGCGGCGATCGACGCGCTTGTCTTCGCGTGCCTGAAACGCAATCTCCTCTACCACTTGCCGCAGATAATCCGGCACATCCACTCGGATGTGAGAGTCGCGCTTCGTCCAAGCTTCCTGGTTCGTGATAGTCATACCTTCTTCGACGGTCGTGGGATAGTGCGTGCGGATTTCCGCGCCGATGCGGTCCTTGAGCGGCGTAATGATTTTTCCGCGCGCGGTGTAATCCTCGGGATTCGCGGTGAACACAAGCAGCACGTCGAGCGGCAGCCGCAACGGGTAGCCCTTAATCTGGATGTCGCCCTCTTGCATGATGTTGAACAAGCCGACCTGAATCTTGCCTGCGAGATCGGGCAGTTCGTTGATCGCGAAGATGCCACGATTGGCGCGGGGCAGAAGACCGTAGTGAATCGTCAGCTCGTCGGAGAGATCGCGCCCGCCGCGAGCCGCACGGATCGGATCGACGTCGCCAATAATGTCCGCCATGGTGACGTCCGGAGTTGCCAGCTTCTCGACGTAACGCTGATCGCGGGGCAGCCAAGCAATCGGAGTGTTGTCGCCTTCGGCGGCGACACGTTCGCGGCAAGAGCGGCAAATGGGCTGCAGCGGATTGTCATTAATCTCGCAGCCCGCAATCACAGGAATTTCCGCGTCCAGCAGCCGGATCAGTCCGCGCAAGATGCGGCTCTTGGCCTGGCCGCGCAGGCCCAGTAGAATGAAATTGTGCCGCGAAAGCACGGCATTCACGATCTGCGGGATCACGCTGTCTTCGTACCCATGGACTCCGGGAAACAACGGCTCGTCCCGCTCAATCGCCCGCAGCAGATTGCGGCGAATTTCATTTTTTACCGGCAGCGTGTTAGTGCGCGCGTCGAAGTCGGGAATGCTTTTCAGCTCGCCAATCGTACGCGGTTTCGAATGAGCTGCCGTAAGCGGTGAATTGCTCGCTGTCATGAAGCCCCTATCCGCGGGTCGAACCAAAAACCCGCCGAACACTAATTCAATCCGTGGTCCACGCCTTCCCCACGATGGCGCCGGGTGTCTATCTTGTGTAGATGCAGCGCCCACTCGCGAAGATACCTGACCAGCCGATCCTGACGTTCCGCTTCGGAACGCAGCTCCAGAATTTGCTGTTTCCACAGCAAATCAAGCGGAAGCCCTCCGGCAACCGCAAACGATAGTGATTCCGGAGGAGACTGCGCAAGGTTCCCAGGCATTCCAGAAAAAAGCAGCGTGTAGCAGACTTCGTACAGCTGAACCAGTTGCTCCTGATTGCCCGGCTCAAGGCGCGAATCTTCATCCTCCAGGTAATCGACCGCACCCTGCAGCAGCGGATCGTCCTCGTAAAGATCGACGATGCGATAAGGCCGCCGCCCAACGGTGAGAATGTCCATGCGCCCGTCATCGTAGCGCCGCGTAACCTCGAGAATTTCCGCCGTGCAGCCAACGTGCACGACCCCGTTCGGCAGCGCCAGCAGCATCCCAAATGGCGATTTTTCGTCCAGGCACTCGCGCACCATGCGGCGATACCGCGGCTCGAAAATGTGCAGGGGAAGAAGCTCGCCGGGGAAAAGTACGACGTTCAGAGGAAAGAGCGAGATGCGATCTGGCCGCATGTGTGCCAGCGGTCATGATACCAGAGGGAAGGGCACAGCGCCCGAAACAGCGATGGAAAGTGGCGGTGGAAAACCGAGGAAAAACGCGCGTCGTGGGCCTACAGCGCGACGGCGTGTGTGGTATTCGATGCGAAGCGCGAACGCAGCGAGAAACGAATATTAAAGAATGACGCGGCGGCGACCACGGCCTGAAAATCCGCATCATCGGTGTAGCGCCGCTTGGGGATGCGCCGGGCCAGAATCGCGAATTGCAGAGGATCGCGCCGAAACGGGTAAGGATGAATTGTGAACTGCCCCTGGCCAGTGGGACGAATTTCCCAATCTACTTCCTTGCCTTCGTCATTTATCGGCACACCGTCGATTGACGCGTCTTCGGCGATGCCCAGGCAGAAATAGAGCGACAGGCGATCGAGAGCCTCCAACCTCTGCACGTTGGCTTTGATCAACTTTTCGTCGGTGAATGGCTTTGTGACGGAATCGTTGCGTAGATCCACCTTCAGGCGCAGTTGCTGCAGGCGCAGCCGCTGCACAAAGTCGTTGGCCAGGTGCTGCTCCTGGGATTTCACATATTTCGATGAATACCCGGGCATAGTGGCGCGCGAGCGGTCGTACAGTCCCATGCAGTGCGAAACAACCAGCAGGCCGGCATACAAATCCACTTTCAGAATGCGATCGATGCCGCGCTGGTACAGCGCAATATGCTCTTCGGTGGGTACGGTCATAAAGCTGTAGGGCACAAACGTCCTGGGATCGACGCCCGGCGCAAGTTCCCATTCCTGCCAGCCGTTATCGTGTTCGGCCGCAGCGAGACAAAACGAAGAAAACGGCTCCGGCCGCATGAAGTAGTCGTTGCCGAACTCGCGCGCAAAGAAGCCGGAGAGAAACGCGTGGTCGGTCTGGCGAATCGCCAGGATGGGATCGGTCTGCTGAAGAATCAAGAGTTTGCCTTCTCTGGGCGGTTCATTCCTTGGTGCTCAATATTATCCACTCTGCTGTCAGTTGTTTCCAGTACAACCGGCCGCGGGCGTTCGCTGGCTCCTTCAGACTTGCTTGCGTTCCCCCATCGCCCATCGTACGATTTCAAATTGGTGTGTCGCACGGATTTTGCTCCATAGACTTCTGTCCGGTGGGTTCTTGCTCGCTGGGATTCCGCGGCCTCGGTCTCGAGCCAGGAGATGCTCCGCATGAAATCGGTCGTTGTGGTCGGCGCGCAATGGGGCGATGAGGGCAAGGGCAAGGTTGTCGATTATCTGGCCGGGTCGTTTGACTATATTGTCCGTGTTGCCGGCGGCCACAATGCAGGCCACACGGTCATCATTGGCAAGGATCGCTATGTGCTTCAGCTCATTCCCTGTGGCATCCTGCGCCCGCAGCAGCACGCGGTCATCGGCACGGGCGTGGTCATTGATCCCGCGGCGCTTGTCGCGGAAATTGAAACGCTGGCGAAGGCCGGTGTCGACGTCAAAGGCCGCCTGCACATCAGCAATCGCGCCCACCTGATTTTCCCGTATCACCGCGAACTGGACTTGGCGGCGGAAGTGGCTCGCGGCGCCAACAAAATCGGCACCACTTCGCGCGGCATCGGCCCTGCTTATGAAGACAAGATGGCTCGGCGCGGATTGCGGGTGGTCGACCTGCTCGATCCTGTTTTGTTTCGCGAAAAGGCCGCACGCGTTGTCGCCGAAAAGAATCGCATCGCGCAGGGTGCGTATGGAGCTCAGGTCGATTTCTCGCATGAAGTCGATGCTTCGCTGGCCCTCGGCGAAAAAATTAAGTCCTACATTTGCGACACCGCCGAACTGGTGAATCGAGCGCTCGACGAAGGCAAATCCGTCTTGTTCGAAGGCGCCCAGGGCACCATGCTGGACATCGATCACGGAACCTACCCCTTCGTCACCTCTTCGAGCGCCACATCGGGCGGCGCGACTACTGGCACAGGCGTGCCTCCCACGAAAATCCGCCACGTCCTCGGCATCTCCAAGGCGTACACCACCCGCGTCGGCGGGGGCCCGTTTCCTACGGAAATGCCCGATCTCGAAGCCAAGGAAGTCCGCGAACGCGGCAAGGAATTCGGAGCGGTCACCGGCCGTCCTCGCCGCTGTGGCTGGCTCGATCTGGCGGAATTGCGCTACGCCAAAATGATCAACGGCATCGATTCGCTTGCCGTCACAAAGCTCGACGTCTTCGACACGCAGCGCGAAATTAAAGTGGGCGTCGGCTACACCTACAAAGGCTCGCCAGTTCAGGAAATGCCAGCATCGGCCGAAGTCTACGAGCACGTCACTCCGGTCTACAAAACCCTCCCCGGCTGGTGCCAGGACACCTACGGCGCCAAGGACGCGGGAAACCTCCCCAAAGCAGCCATCGATTACCTGCGCTTCGTCTCCGACTTCCTGCAGGTCGAAATCGGCATGATCTCCACCGGCCCCGATCGCGACGCGACCATAATCCAACCAGGCACGTTGCTAGCCCGCTGGCTGTAGGCCCCGCGTAGCATAGGCTTTAGCCAGTGATTCTTGGGGTTCTCCATTCTTCCGAGACAAACCTCCCCAACTCCAAACTGCAGCCGCGAATCCCGCCTTACCTTCTCGTCCTTTTCCCGTCTGCGCTACAATATTCCCGCGCATGCTCTCCTTCGAAGATGCCCGCCAACTTGTGATCTCTCAAACCAAATCGCACGTCACCACACGTCCCACGCGCACTCTTCCCGTCTCCGACGCCCTCGGCTATATCCTCGCCCAGGAAGTTCGCTCCGACCGCGAATATCCTCCCTTCGATCGTGCCACCCGCGATGGCTACGCGGTGCGTGCCACTGAGGCCAAGCAAGGCGCCAGCCTCCGCTGCGTAGGCGAGATAAAGGCAGGCGATACGGTTTCCGAGCCAGTAGCTCCCGGGACTTGCGTGCAAATCATGACCGGCGCGGCAATTCCTCCCGGCGCGGATGCCGTCGCGATGATCGAATTCACGAGCCGCGAAAACGAAAACGTTACCTTCGATCGCGCCACGCAACCTGGGCAAAATTTCGTGCCCCGCGGCAGCGAAGCGCATTCCGGCGATCTGGCACTTTCGCCCGGCTTGCGGCTCGGTTTTGCGGAACTGGCCGTTGCCGCACAAGTCGGCGCCACCGCGCTGCGCTGCCACAAGAAACCGCGGGTTGCCATACTTTCCACCGGCGATGAAGTCGTGCCCATCACCGAAACGCCCGGCCCATTTCACATCCGCAACAGCAATACCATCTCGCTCTCCGCGCAAATTCGCCTAGCGGGCGGTGAACCCGTTCCTCTCGTTAACGCGCTGGATCGCGCCGACGACCTTTCCCTGAAAATTCAGCTGGGCCTGCGCGAAGATATTCTGGTCTTGTCCGGTGGCGTCTCCATGGGTAAGTACGACCTCGTCGAGCCAGTTCTGAAAGGCATGGGCGCGGAGTTCTTTTTTGACGGGGTCGCCCTGCGCCCGGGAAAGCCCACTGTTTTCGGCCGCTGCGGCATCACCTGGCTTTTCGGTTTGCCAGGCAACCCTGTCTCCACCATGGTCACGTTCCAACTGTTCGTCATCCCGGCCATAGACATTCTCAATGGCGCTGCGGCTCGCCCGCTTCCGCTGCTCCAAGCCACCTTAGCCGAGACGGTCCAGGAAAGGACGGGCCTCACGCACTTTCTTCCTTCCCGCCTCGAATGGCAGGCCCAGGGCCCGCAGGTTCGCGCCCTGCCCTGGCAAGGTTCGGGAGACATCTCCACCCTGACTCGCGCCAACTGCTTCCTGGTCGTCCCCGCTGACCGCCCGGACATCCCCGCTGGCGAGAAAGTTTCCGTTCTGCCCCGGTTCGACGTACTCTAACGGGGTACTCATACAACATTCTAAGATGCCCAAGCTTTCCCACTATTCTCCCCGCGGCGAAATCACCATGGTTGACGTCTCCTCGAAAGCCGTCACCGCCCGCAGCGCCATCGCACACGCGTTCGTCCGCATGTCTCCCCGCGTCGTGCGCGCCGTCCGCCGCCTGGAGAACCCCAAGGGCAATCCCCTGGAAGTGGCGCGCATCGCCGGAATTGCCGCTGCCAAACGCACCTCGGAGTGGATACCTCTTTGTCATCCACTCCCCATCACCCACATTGATGTGACCCCACGCCTATGCAAAGATGGGGTGGAACTGGTTTCTAGGGTTACGGCCACAGCGCAAACAGGCGTCGAGATGGAAGCGCTGGTTGCCGTTACTTGTGCCGCCCTCACGGTCTACGACATGTGTAAAGCCCTTGATAAAGGTGTAGAGATCACCGCTGTCCACCTGCTGGAGAAGACTGGCGGGAAGAGTGGGGACTACCGTCGCGCCTCGAGGAAACCGTTCCGGAGATCCAAGCGATGAGCGCGGCCTCCGGTAAAACCGTCAAGCTGCTAGTCGCCGAAGACAATCCCATGGTGCGCGATCTTGTCGCCAAGGGCCTGGAGCCTTTCTGCGACGTGATGATCGCGGCCGACGGTGCTGATGCGCTGCTGAAAGTCATCGACGAGCCTCCTGACGTAATCCTGTGCGATTACAACATGCCCGGATTAAACGGCCGTCAGCTGTTTGAAAAACTGCGCGGACGCGAAGCCACTCGCCACATTCCGTTCCTCTTCATGGCCAGCCGCAGCGATATCGAAGAGCGCCTGCGTCCGCTGGTGGAGGGTGCCGAGGATTTCATCGCCAAGCCTTTCCTAATCAAGGATCTGGTGCGCTCGGCCAAAAAGGTGGTCGACCGCCTGCACTTGGAGAAATTGCAGAAGCAGGCCTCCCGTCCTGGGGTGATTCAGGGGCGTCTGGAGGAAATGAGCATGATCGATCTGCTGCAATCCCTCGAAATGGGGCAAAAATCCTGCCGGCTCGTGGTACAGAAGGGCACCGAGCGCGCCGAACTCTATTTCGCCAGCGGCCAGTGCCGCGACGCCAAGATCAAGGATCTCTCCGGCGACGATGCGGTGCTGAAAGTTGTGCTGTGGACCGAAGGGGAATTCGAAATTGATTTCAACGCCGCCAATGCTTCCACCGCCACCACCACGACGCGCACCACCACCGGCCTGTTGATGGAAGCCATGCGCCTGCTGGACGAAGCCAATCGCGACACCGTCGGCACGGGCTGACGAAGCGTTTTGAGTTTTCAGTTCTAAGTTATAAGCAATAAGTTCTTGTATATTAGTGCGACCGTTTTGTGCGCGGTTTCGCTTTTTTCTTTACTTAGAAATTTATGGCTTAAAACCAAGAACCCCAAAAACTTCCTATGCGCATTGCCATTTTGACCATCAGCGATTCCGTAGCTCGCGCCGAACGCGAAGATCTTTCCGGTCCTGCTCTCGTCGCTCGTTGTCGCGAACTCGGCTGGGAGGTGAATTCCGCGTTGCGCTGCTCCGATAATCCTGAACAGGTCCGTAATCAGATTCGCGCTATTTCGGACTCCGGCGGTACGGATATACTCCTCACCACCGGTGGGACTGGCCTCGGACCTCGCGACAACACTCCCGAAGCTACACTGGACGTCGCCGAACGCACCATCCCCGGCCTCGCTGAGGAAATTCGCCGTGCAGGTGCGGAGAAAACACCCACCGCGCTCCTTTCTCGCGGCGTCGCCATCATTCGCAACAAAACCATCGTCATCAATCTACCCGGCAGCCCCAAAGGCGCCATCGAATCCCTCAACGCCGTCGCGCACCTGCTCCCTCACGCGGTAGAAGTCCTACGCGGCGCGCGCCACGATTAACCTTGTAGTGAATTGAACGCGTTGGTTCGAAATTCAGGCAGACCGCACCGAAGATTCCGCACGCGCGTCGCCCGTCTGTTTAGACTTATCGGCCAACGTCATTTTGTAGTGCAAGCGCAGAATGGCGAGTCCCATAAAGCTGATGGTGTGGTCCGTGCGCAGCACGCCTTCCTCATCGACATACACACGGAAAACTTCATGCAGCGTCGTGAAATTCCTCACTCGCCATGCTTCGGGACTAGCTTCCACGAGGCGGTAAAATCCCGATCGCCCAAACCCTGCTCCCGTCGAAACCAGTCCGAACGATCCATCCGTGTGCGAGCACGGCCGCAAATAAACGTTGGCGCTACCACGGCAGGGAAATGTCACCTTCACACAAGGATCGGTCTCGCCGGGAATACGCGCCACCGAATAAATTCCAGCATAGATGACTTTACCATTCGACTTGAAACGCCGCAGCCAACCGGTATAAACGAGCCGCCCCGATTCCGGCTCTCGCAATTCCACCACTTCGCTGCTCATTCCCTTCGCCACTTCCAGGGAAGAAATCGGAAAGTTCAGCTGGTCCATCCGCCGGCTGATGAATTCCACCAGCAACCAAAGGAAAAATCTTCCTGCCAGGTACACCTCGCTCCAAACTTCGAGATTATACGCAGCGGCGTGTTCGTAAAAATGCCTCACGCGGGGGTGCACCGCATCTGGATTGAACGAAGGTCCCCGCAGCGCCTCGAAATCCGCGATAAGGCCCGCCCCGGGAGGCGTGCTCAACTCCAAATTGTTCGTCGCAGCGATCCGCTGGTACACGCCGCTGCCGATCGCGCCCGGCTGCCCAAGAACGCAAGCCAGCCACGGCGCACCCGCCCGGCGGATCTTGCGGCCCGATAGCCGTACCATCCACTCGATCCCCGTTTCGAGAGTCCAGGCACACGCGTCGTGAATTCTTCGCCCGATCCCACGTTTGCCTCTTTCAACGGGAAGCGAAGCAGAATCAGGAAGCCGTCCTGCCTGATTTGCTGGGAAACTCATCCTGTCCGTATTATCCCACCCGCCGCGGAGCGCGGGATTCTGCCGTTCGACACTGTGTTCCAATTCGAACCGTCAGTTGACCATCCTCGCTTACTCCGTAACAATGTTCTGACCATGACTCCCAAACTTTCTGAGCAGCGTCTCGCGGTGCTCGGCACCGGCAAACTTGGCGGCATACTTCTTCGCGCCTATCTCAGGCAGGGGCTGTTTTCGCACAAACAGGTCACCGCAACGGTCCGTCATCCGGAAAAAGCCGCTGCGCTGTCGAAAGAACTCGGCGTCAACGTCACCACGAACAATCGCAGCGCCGTGAAAGGCGCCGACGTCGTTCTTCTGGCCGTGAAGCCTCAGGTTGTCGGCGACGTGCTGAAGGAAATCAAGCCTGCCCTGGGCAAGAAAACGCTGGTCATTTCCGTGGCCGCGTCCGTCCCGACGTCCTACATCGAGCAGCGCGCCGGCGCAAAAGTTCCAGTAATTCGCGCCATGCCCAACACCTGCTCCATCGTTGGCTGCGGCATGACCGGCATCTGCCTCGGCGCGCACGCTTCGGCAGTGCACCTGGAAATTGCCAAGGCCATGTTCACGGCCGTCGGCCGCACGGTGGTCGTTGACGAAAAAAACATGGATGCAGTCACCGGCCTGTCCGCCAGCGGCCCCGCGTTCGTCTACATCATCCTCGAATCGCTAGCCGAAGCCGGAGTCAAAGTGGGCCTGCCCCGCGACATCGCCACGCTTCTTGCCGCTCAAACCATGAAAGGCGCCGCCAGCGTCGTTCTGGAAACGGGCGATCATCCCGCTCTGCTCAAGGATTCCGTCACCACGCCCGCTGGGTGCACCATCGACGGCATCCTCGAACTCGAGGAAGGGAAGTTGCGCGTTACGCTGATCAAAGCCGTTGTAAAAGCCACGCACCGCGCCGGCGAACTTTTGTTCGAAAAGTAGCGGATTGCCTATTTTCGAATTTCCGATTTCCCTTTTTCTGAACTTTCCGTGACCTGTATCCTTGCGCTGCGGCCGCTCTTGTGTGCTAGCATCGCTCAGGATGCCCACGGCCTACATCCCGGTCTTTATCTTCGCGTTGCTCGTGCTGTCCTTTCCCGTCGTCACGCTTCTCGTCTTCAAACTGATTCGCCCGGAATCGCGTGGCGGCCCGGCAAAATTTCTGCCGTACGAGTGCGGCGTTCCCGCCGAAAGTAACGCGCGAGGCCGCTATTCCGCCCGCTTCTATGTAGTCGCGATGCTGTTCGTCATCTTCGACGTCGAAACCATCTTCATGTTTCCGTGGGCGATCCTCTACCGTTCCTGGCTGTCGGCGCATCTGGGCTTCTTCGCGCTGATCTCCATGGTCGTCTTCCTGGGAATCCTCCTGGTGGGCTACGTCTGGCTCTACAAAAAGGGCGCCCTCGATTGGGCCTGATGTTGGAGTGCGGCGGCTCGCCGCCACTTTCGCGTTGCAGCCCGTAACTCCCGAACGATCCATTAAGCAACAACCACCTGTAACAATCCAAAGTCAAAACGAAAACGTCCAGACTTTCCCACCGCTCTGTGTCCCCACTCTGTGTCCCCGCTCATTGACTGCCCTTACCGCGTATGTTAGAAAGCCAAGGAACGATGAGAATAGCTGCCAGGTCGCGGATGCGTGCATCCGCAATACAGGATGGCGTTTGCGTTCTCGCTCCTTCCTTGCGCATGCAGCCTTTTTATTCGCTATCCGGAGCTAGTCGAGTCCGTGGTTTGCTGTTGCTCTGTTTTTAATAGTTGCGTTGCAGTACATTGGTCCCAGGGTCCATGGCAGACGAGCCTAAGCCGTCCCAAGAGCCTGAAACTACTTCGCCGGAGCCAAACGGCACTTCGCCCACGTCTCCGCCGAAGAGTGCCCCCGCGCCCGCTGCTCATCCGGCGGCGAAGCCGGCTGCTGCCGCGCCAAAAGCTGCCGCGCCCGCGCAGATTCCGCTCGATAACGATCTTGTCCGCCGTTACCGCGAGCGATTTGGCGCCGCCATCCTCGATGCACTCGAAGATCGTAAGCAGCCCTATCTGGTGATCGATTCCGCCCAGCTCCAGGACATCGCCCGTTATTCTCGCGACGACGAAAAATTCGATCTGCTCGAGGATTTCACCGCCGTCGATTGGCCGCGCCGCGAAAAGCGCTTCGACCTCATCGCCATTCTCTATTCGTTCCCGCATAACACACGTCTGCGGCTGAAGGTTCCCGTTGCGGCAAACCAGCAGCCCCGCAGCCTCTCGGAAATTTGGCCTACGGCAAACTGGTTGGAGCGCGAAATTTTTGACCTGTTCGGCATCGAATTCGCCGGTCATCCCGGACTGAAACGCATTCTGTTGCCCGACGGTTGGCAGGGCCATCCGTTGCGCAAGGATTACGACATTCTTCAGCAAGACACCGCGTGGGTCCGGGAAAATCTCGGCATCGATAGCGGCCAATAGCCTTGAGGCAACTAGTTTTGGGAGAAGTGGCAAACACAGTGCAGCAAGACGCATCGCAAAAAGATACGCTCCTCGGCGCCGACGAGCTCGTGCTCAACATGGGCCCGCAGCATCCGTCGACGCATGGAGTGCTGCGCGTCAAACTGAAGCTGGATGGCGAGCGTGTCCGTGGAACCGAATGCGTAATCGGCTACCTTCATCGCGGCGTGGAGAAGATTGCGGAGAATCGCACCTACCAGCAATTCGCCCCGTACGTCGACCGCATGGATTACGTGGCAGCCGTAAGCAACGGCCTCGGCTATTGCGAAGCGGTCGAAAAACTTCTGAGTGTGGAAGCTCCGCTACGCGCCAGAGTGATTCGCACAATTCTCACTGAGCTTCAGCGCGTCGCTAGCCATCTACTTTGGCTCGGCACGCACGCGCTCGACATTGGGGCGCTGACCCCGCTGTTCTACTGCATGCGCGAACGCGAAGAAATCCTGAAAATTTTTGAGAAATATTGCGGCGCGCGCTTGACCACGCACGCCTTCCGCATTGGCGGCCTGCAATATGAGGCTTACGACGGCTTCGAGAAAGACGTCGAGCGTTTCTGCAAGGATTTCGAACGCCGCATCGAAGAATACATGACCCTGCTCACCGGCAACAGCATATGGATCGGCCGTACGCGCAACGTCGGCGTCCTCAACGCCGCGGACTGCATCGCCCTCGGCGCAAGCGGACCCATTCTGCGTGCCGCCGGTGTGAAATGGGATCTGCGCAAAGCCCAGCCGTACGCTGCCTACGATCGCTATCAATTCGAAATCCCCGTGGGCACCAACGGCGACACCTACGATCGCTACATGGTGCGCATGGAAGAGATGCGCCAGTCCCGCCTGATTTGCCTGCAGGCCATCGAAAATATTCCCGAAGGCCCGATCATGGGCAAAGTGGGCAAGGTGCTGAAGCCTCCACCGGGCGAAATTTATCACTCGATCGAGGCGCCCAAGGGCATTCTCGGTTACTACATCGTCAGCGACGGCACCATTCAGCCGTATCGCGTGCGCATTCGTCCGCCATCGTTCGTCAATCTTCAGGCGCTGGACAAAATGATTCGCGGCCATCTGGTCGCCGACGTGGTCGCGGTCATCGGCACTCTCGACATCGTGCTCGGAGAGGTGGACCGCTAGCCCCATGAATCCCACCGCCCAAACCCTCCTACATTTCTTGCAGACCTGGTGGGTCGAACTCGTCTGCGCCGTGGTCATCGTCGCGATCGTTCCGTTGATCGCAGGCTATGTGGTTCTCGTCGAGCGTAAGCTGATGGCAGACATGCAAGCCCGGCTCGGGCCAATGCGCGTGGGCCCGCACGGTCTTTTGCAGCCCATCGCAGACGCTGTGAAGCTGCTGATCAAGGAAGACCTCGTTCCACGAGACGCCGACGGTTTGATTTTCTGGTTTGCTCCCGTCATCACCATGGTTGCCGCGCTCACAGCCATGGGCGCGCTGTACTTCGGCCCTGCTTTCCGCGTCGCGCAGGACATCAACATTGGAATACTGTTCGTCATCGGGGTCAGCTCACTCGGTTTTATTGGCATCATTCTTGGCGGCTGGGCCTCCAATAGCCATTACTCCATCATCGGCGCCATCCGCAGCACCGCTCAACTTGTCAGTTACGAAGCGGCCGGCGGCATCGCCATTGTCAGCGCTTTGCTCCTCGCCGGTACGTTGAGAATTCCTGATATCGTCGCTGCACAATTCGACAGTCACGTGTGGTTTATTTTTCTGGCACCCGTGGGCTTCTTCATTTTTCTGGTCGCCTCCATCGCCGAAACCAATCGCGCTCCCTTCGACCTTCCCGAAGCGGAATCCGAACTGGTCGCCGGCTACATGACGGAATACAGCGGCTTCCGTTGGTCGCTCTACTTCCTAGGTGAATACGCCAACATGATCGTGGTCGCCTCGGTAGCAACGACGCTGTTTCTCGGCGGCTGGCTCCGGCCTTTTCCTAATATCTACTGGCTGAGATGTTTAGATTTCCTGCCCGCTGTATTCCTCGGCCTTGTCGGTGTGTATTGCATTTACAGGGCAGGGAAGCAGCCGGTTAAAATTCAAGCCGGGTTCATGTGGGCCGTAGCGCTGGCGTGCTTCGGTCTCGCGGCCGTTTTTGCGGCTCCTCTACTCATCAACATCCTGCATAAATTCGGACTGGTGCGCTCAGTTAGCTTCGATTTCGTTAGGCCCGGGCTATACGGCGCCTTCTGGTTCCTACTCAAAGTTTCAACGTACATTTATGTTTTTATGTGGCTGCGCTTCACGTTGCCGCGCTACCGCTTCGATCAGCTCATGCATCTCGGCTGGTACATTTTGATTCCGCTGGCCATCGTCAATGTATTCTCCGTCGGATTGGCCCTGTTACTGGAATCGGAATTCGGTTTGAATCGCTGGTTCAGCGTAATCGTCACCACTGGGTTCACCCTGGCGATTTCTCTGTTCCTCGTTCGCATGCACGATAAACGCACTGCCGCAGCTTCGTCTGCCGCCGCCGTCCCATCGGATTCCTATGCTGGATAGCATTATTTTTTACTTTTTCGCCGGGATCGCGGTGCTCAGCGCCGCGCTGATGGTCACGCGCCGCAACGCGATTCACTCTGCGGTTTTCCTGATCACCACGCTGCTGGCCACGGCAGGCATTTTCCTGCAGCTTCGCGCCGAATTCCTCTTCATCACGCAAATCATTCTGTATGTCGGCGGCATCATGGTGCTGTTCATTTTTGTCATCATGCTTGTGCGCTTGGATGCGCCCATTCACCAATTGCGGTTTCGCATGCAGAGGCTAGTCGCCATTCTAGTCGCCGTGGCACTCGGTCTGGAAGTGACCGTAATCCTGCTTCTCGCCCGCAAATTGCCTGGGGGTGGCCTGCTGATTCAGGGCAGCGCGCCCGCGGATAAGTTGCCGCCAAATTCCGAGGAATTGGCGAAAAGCCTGTTCAGCAATTACCTCCTGCCCTTCGAAATGGCCAGCATTCTATTGCTCGTTGCCATGGTTGGCGCTGTGGTGATGGCCAAGAACCGCAGAAGGACGGACGAATCATGATGTCTCCGGCGCATTATCTGTTTCTCAGCCTGACGCTGTTCCTGATCGGCTGCATCGGCGTGGTCACGCGTCGCAATGTCATCGTCGTTTTGATGTCCATCGAATTGATCCTGAACGCCGTGAACATCAACCTCGTTCTCTTCTCGCGCATTTTCGGCGACGTATCCGGCCAAGTTTTTGCCCTGTTCATCATCGCGGACGCCGCTGCCGAAGCCGCCATCGGCCTCGGCATCGTGATCGCCTTCTTCCGCAACCGCGAAACCGTCCTGGCCGACGAAATGGACCTCCTAAAATGGTAAGCGCCTCAGGTCTGAATTTGTCGCACAGGTGCTCTTGCCTGTGCTCCGGCGTCTGCCGGCTCTTTAGGGGGTCAGAGCTTCAGCTCCGACATCTAAATCCTGCCAAGACTAGGGCTTTAGCCCCTGAGGAACCGTCGTTCCGCTGTGGAGGAAGCAGCCACCTATGACCTCCTCCAACTATTTCCTCGAACATCTCTGGCTCGTCCCGCTTTTTCCTCTGATCAGTGCAGCAATCATGTTGTTTATCGGGCGTCTTCTTCCCAAGGAGGCCATCAACTTCTTCTGTGTGGGCAGCGTTTTCCTTTCCTTCATCCACGCTGCGGGTGCCGCTCTCGCGCTGTTCGCCATGGACCCCGCCCATCGCGTCTTCCAGCAAATCCTGTTCGAATGGGTCACCCCCGGCCCCATCCCCGCGACCGGCGGTCCCGTTCCTTTCATCGCCGACTGGGGCTATCTGCTCGACCCGCTTTCCTGCGTGATGATTCTTGTCGTCACCGGCGTCGGCTTCCTGATCCACGTTTACTCCATCGGTTACATGAGCCACGAAGGCGGCTACTACCGCTTCTTCGGCTACCTAAACTTGTTCATGTTTTCCATGCTGACCCTGGTGCTGGCCAACAATCTTGTTCTGCTCTTTGTCGGCTGGGAAGGCGTGGGCCTTTGCAGCTACCTGTTAATCGGTTTTTACTTTCTGAAGAAGTCCGCCGCCGACGCAGGGAAAAAAGCATTCATCGTGAATCGTGTCGGCGACATGGGCTTCCTGCTCGGCATTTTTTACATCGCGATCACTTTCGGCACGATCCGCTTCACCTCGCAGGGCCTGACCGATCCCGTTGCCTATGCGGGTATCAATCAAACGCTCGCGGCCATGTTGGAACAAGGTCGCGTGGCGTTTGGCGCGCCGGCCCTCACCGCCATCGCCCTGCTTCTCTTCATCGGCGCCGCCGGAAAATCCGCCCAGCTTCCTCTCTACGTTTGGCTGCCCGACGCCATGGAAGGCCCCACGCCCGTAAGCGCGTTGATCCATGCGGCAACGATGGTGACCGCCGGCGTTTACATGGTTGCGCGCATGAACGCCATTTATCAACTTGCGCCCGCGGCCATGGATGTCGTCGCCATCATCGGGGCGCTGACCGCCATTTTCGCCGCATCGATTGCGCTCGTGCAGAACGACATCAAGAAAGTTCTCGCGTATTCCACCATCAGCCAGCTCGGCTACATGTTCCTGGCCCTAGGCGTGGGGGCGTTTTCTGCCGGCATTTTCCATCTAATGACCCATGCCTTCTTCAAAGCGCTGCTCTTCCTCGGCGCAGGCAGCGTCATTCACGCGCTCTCCGGCGAACAGGATCTGCGCAAAATGGGCGGCCTCTGGAACACGGTTCCCGCCACGTCACGCCCATTCTTGATTGCCACACTCGCCATTGCCGGCATGCCTCCGCTCGCGGGATTTTTCAGTAAAGATGAAATTCTCGGCCATGCCTTCTCGCGTTCCGCCAGCATGGATCGTTACCTCTTTCTCTGGATCGTCGGGCTGATCACCGCGGGCCTCACAGCGTTCTACATGTTCCGCCTGCTGTTGCTCGCTTTTTTCGGCCTTTCCCGCGTCTCGCCCGAACTGGAACACCACATTCACGAATCGCCGAAGACCATGACGGTTCCGCTCATGATCCTTGCCGCTCTTTCCATCGTGGGCGGCTGGTTCGCGCTGCCCACTCTCTGGGGCGCTAAAAGTTCGTTCGAAGAGTTTCTCGAGCCGGTCGTCAGCGGAGTCATCCCGGAAACGGTGAGCGTCAAGTTTGCGCATCACACGTTGCTCGTCGAATGGTTCCTCATGGCCATTTCCGTAAGCATCGCAGGGTTCGGCATCTGGCTCGCGTACAACCTCTACCTGAAGCATCCGCAGCTGCACTACAAAGTTTCCGCTGCGTGGCCGCGCCTTCACAATCTTCTGATTCACAAGTATTACGTCGATGAGATTTACGACGCGCTCTTTGTCAATCGCATCAAGGATCTCAGCACCGCTTTCGCTCTCTTCGATTCGAACGTGATTGACGGGATCGGCATCGACGGCGCGGCGTGGCTGGCGCGCATGCTTTCTCGTATTTCCATGTGGTGGGACAGGTGGGTTCTAGACGGCCTCGTGAATTTCGCCGGCAAGTTCACTCGTTCGCTGAGCCATCCGATCCGGATGTTTCAGACCGGCATTTTCTCGAGCTATGCCGTCTTTATTCTGATCGGGCTGGCGATTTTGCTCGCGTACTACGGTCATCACATGCAGGTTTTAGTGCGCAGTTTGCGCTGAAAGGCGATTCGCATGCAGCTTTTCTCTCATCATCTCCTGAGCGTGGTTCTCTTCACGCCGACGATTGGCGCGCTGGTGCTCCTGTTCATTCCGCGCGGCTCGCAAACCCTTCACCGCTTAGTCGGCAATCTCTTTGGCGTGCTTGGCTTCGTTGTCTCCCTCCCGCTGGTCCTGCATTTTCCCGTGGGCTATCAGGGTTACGCCTTCACTGAATCCGTGGACTGGATTCCCTCGATCGGCGCGCGCTATTCGCTCGGCCTTGATGGCATCAGCTTGCTTCTGGTCATGCTCACCACCTTGCTCGGCATGATCGCTATCCTTTCCTCCTGGTCCGCCATCCAGACGCGCACCAAGGAGTTCTACATTCTGCTGCTGCTTCTGCAGACCGGCATGCTCGGCGTCTTCATGTCCCTGGATTTCTTCCTCTTTTATGTTTTCTGGGAAGTCATGCTGGTGCCCATGTATTTCCTGATCGGCGTTTGGGGCAGCGACCGCCGTCTCTACGCCGCCATCAAATTCTTTTTGTACACTCTCGCTGGTTCCGTGCTGATGCTCCTCGGCATCCTGGCGCTGTACTTCAATGCATCAAAGGCCAGCGGTGTTCAGACGTTCGACATCCCCACGCTACTTGCCGCCGCGCAGCATTTTCCGGACTCCTTGAAAAAGTGGCTGTTCTGGGCGTTCTTCTTCGCCTTCGCCATCAAAGTGCCCATGTTCCCGTTCCACACTTGGTTGCCGGACGCCCACACGGAAGCTCCCACGGCCGGCTCCGTCATCCTCGCCGGTGTCCTCCTGAAAATGGGCACTTACGGTTTTATCCGCTTCTCTTTGCCGCTGCTTCCTGCAGACACCGTACTGCGCGCCAAGATCATCCACATCCTGATCGTTCTCTCGCTCGTCGGCATAATCTACGGCGCAATCGTCTGCCTCATGCAAAAAGACATGAAGCGCCTAATCGCCTACAGTTCCGTCAGCCATCTCGGTTTCTGCACCTTGGGCATCTTTGCGCTTACTCCTACTGGCCTTTCTGGCAGCGTGCTGCAGCAGATCAACCACGGAATCTCCACCGGCGCGCTCTTCCTGATCGTTGGCGTCTTGTACGAGCGCCGTCACACGCGGCTCATTTCCGAATTTGGCGGCCTGGCCACGCCCATGCCGAACTTCGCCGCGATCTACCTCATCGTCAGCCTCAGTTCCTTGGGCATGCCGCTGCTCAACGGATTCATCGGGGAATTCACCATTCTTCAAGGCGCCTTCATCGTCAACAAAGCCTGGGCCGGTTGGGGCACGCTCGGCATCGTTCTTGGCGCCGCATATTTGCTTTGGCTTTACCAGCGCGTGATGTTTGGCTCGGTCACGCACGACGCAAACAAAGCCCTGCCCGATCTGAATCTTCGTGAGTACGCCATCCTGCTTCCCCTGGTGGCCCTGGCCTTCTGGATCGGCATTTATCCCAAGCCCTTCTTCAACTTCATCAACAGTCCGGTAGACAAAATCGTCCATCAAGTGAACCCCAGTTTTTACGAACAGAACGCCGCGATCCCAAGCACCATCCCCGTAGGATCGCAGCACTGCTGCGCCCCAAACACCCAGGCCGCAGCCATAACTTCCGCTCCCTCCGAGTCCTTTACCTCCTCTGCATCCTTCACCTCCTCAACCTCAGCGGTTCCAACCAGCGCGGCCAAATAGCTTACCCATGCATTCCGCCTTCAACTCCGTGCTCACTTATATCCAAGGCGATGGCCTGGTCATCCTGCCGGAGATGGAACTGGTCCTCTTCGCTCTAGGCATCCTTATCTTCGATTTCCTGCTGGATAAAAAAGAAAAACACTTCAACGCCTATCTCGCACTGCTGGGAGTTGCCGCGAGCGCGATCGGGCTCAGAATGCAGATCCTGAAGTACAACGCGCTGCGCCTGACTCCAGCGGGGCCTCCGGGACTTCTAGGTTTTCATAACACCATCATGGCGGACGGCTTCTTTATCGTCTTCGCCATGCTCTTTCTCGCAGCCGCTGCCCTCGTGATTCTGCTTTCCATCCGCTATATGGACCTCGAACATGAACAGGAAGGCGAATATTACGCGCTCATTCTGTTTGCCTGCACGGGCATGATGTTCATGGCTTCGGGCATCGACTTGATCGTCCTTTTCCTCGGTCTGGAAATCATGGCGCTCAGCTTTTACGTCCTCTCCGGCTTCCTGCGCCGCAATAAGCGTTCCAATGAGGCCGCCATGAAATATGTTCTCCTCGGCGCCTTCAGTAGCGGCATCCTGGCCTACGGTTTCTCCCTGCTCTACGGGCTGAGTGCTTCCACTAACATTTTCGCGATCGGTGACATGCTTGAGCGCCGCCTGCGCTACACCTTTGCGCACAGCTTCGTGGATTGGCTGGTCGTTCTTGCTTTCGTTACGGTCGCCACCGGACTTTTCTTCAAAGTCGCCGCGGTGCCTTTTCACCAGTGGGCCCCCGACGTTTACGAAGGTGCGCCCACCCCGATCACCGCATACATCAGCGTCGCCTCCAAAACTGCCAGCTTCGCCCTGCTCCTCCGCCTGATGTTCTACATTTTCGGTGGCTCGCATCCCACGTGGCTTTACCTGATCGCCGGCGTCGCCCTTGCCTCTCTCACGTTGGGAAATCTCGCGGCGCTTACGCAAAATAACGTCAAGCGCATGCTCGCCTATTCTTCCATCTCCCATGTAGGCTACATTCTTCTCGGCCTCGTTGCCTGGGATCCCACCATGCAGCGCAACACCGCCGTCACCGGCATTTTTTATTATTTGATCGCCTACGGCTTCATGACCATGGGCGCCTTCGCCGTGGTGATTGCCATGCGCCAGCGCGGGATCATTGGCGACACCCTGGACGATCTGGACGGCCTTTATCAGCGCAATCCCGCCGCGGCACTTCTGCTTCTCATCTTCATGCTTTCCCTGGCGGGCATTCCACCCACGGCCGGCTTCATGGGCAAATATTTTATTTTCCAGGCGCTCATCGAAACGCACCACCCGATTCTCGCCGTGTTCGCGGCGCTCTACATCGTACCCGCGCTGTATTACTACTTCCGCGTGGTCGTGCATGCCTGGATGCGCAGTCCCGGCGATGCTCCCGCGCCGCATCTCACGAGCGCGCAAGCCATCGCCCTCGGCGCAACACTGTTTGTAACCCTCGCCGCGGGGTTGTATCCTGAGCCATTCGCGCGCCTGGCTCGCTATGCCTTCGGACAATAACGCCAACAAAAACGACAAGCTCACACCCGCAGAGCAAGCTGCCTCCGGTGCCAGCCGCCAATTCGCCATGGCGCTGGAGCTGCCGTTTATCCTCGTCGCTGCCATTGTCGTCGGTGGCCTGGTCGGCTATTTCCTGGACAATTGGCTGCACACCAAGCCTTACCTAATGCTCGTCTTCGGCTTCCTGGGCTTCTTCGGCGGCTTGCGAGACGTGCTCCGCCGCGTCTCCAAGCGATAACGATGGTTGATTCTGCTGCCTATGATTCCGCCGATCTCCAATCCGAATCCCGGATTTCCTGGGTGACACTTCTCCTCGGCGCGCTCGCCGCTCTTCCGGTCGCCTATTTCCACGGCTGGCGCTGGGGCTTCGGCATTTTCATCGGTTCGGTGCTCGCCTGGTTCAATTTTCGCTGGCTCAAGCAGGGTGTCGACGCGCTCGCCGAAGCCTCCACCGCGCAAGCCAACCAGAAAAAAGCCGCTGTTCCCGTTGCCACATATTTCAAAGCGATGTTCCGCTACGGGTTGATAGCCCTCGCTGTCTATGTTATTTTTAAGTATCTGAACGTTCCCGTTTTAAGCATGGTTTTAGGTCTGTGCGCCCTGGGAGCTGCCACAATCGTAGTAAGTGTGCACAGCATCTTGCGTCCTCCGGACTGACGAATGGAACATGAATTAAAGAATCTCACGCATTGGCTGAATCATTATCTGGGCCCCCTTGCGCTTTATATTCTCCACGCGCTCCATATCCAGCCCGCGGATTACGAACATCCCATTCCCGAATATGTCGTGATGTCTTTGGTGGTTCTGCTGATCGGCACGGTTCTCGCCCTCGTTCTTCGCTCGCGCCTCTCCGTCGAGCGTCCGGGCGGCTTTCAACAGGCAGCCGAACTGCTGCTGACGAATCCCATGGGCTTCGGCATCAAGGATTTGCTCGAAGAAAACGTCGGCCACGGCGCCAGTAAGTTTATTCCGTTTCTCGGTTCCATTGCCATCTTTGTGCTGCTCTCCAACCTGCTCAGCATTTTCCCGGAATTTTCTTCGCCCACGGTAGAACCGTACGTGCCTCTGGCCTGCGCCATGCTCGTCTTTCTCTATTTTAACTGGCAGGGCATCCGCCATCATGGTGTCGCCCACTATGTGTTGACATTCGCCGGTTCCCCGAAAACACTTGGTGATTGGGCCCTCGCAATTCTGTTGTTTCCGGTGGAAATTATTTCCACTTCGGCGCGGCTGCTGTCGCTCACCGTTCGTCTTTGGGCCAATATTTTTGCCAGCGACCTTATCTACGTGATCTTCCTCGGGCTTTTGCTTGGCCCCTTCCAATGGGCATGGACCAGGAACCCGGTCCTCGGCATCATCGTCGCGATTTTTCCGGTTTTTATTCCGCTGGTCTTCGTGGCCCTGCACATCTTTGTTTCGGTAATTCAGGCTTATATTTTCACGGTTCTGCCCGCGATTTATGTCGGGCTCGCTGTTGCCGACGAACACTAGAATTTCTCCGCGCGTTTGTTGCGGCTTCCATTCATCGCCGCTCTTTTGATTGGCTTGCGGATTCGACTGTGCCGTTCAGCGTGAGACCGGTTTGCATCACGTAGATCCGGGAACCACCTACTGGCGGCTATTCTGGAGGAGGAAGCTATGAAGAAAGCAGTATGGTCGTTAGCTGTAGTTATGATTGTTATGCTCATGGTCGCTCCGGCCGTCTTTGCTCAGGACGCTGGCGCGAGCTCGGCGAAGAATGTAGGCGCTATCGCGGCCGGCTTCGGTATGGCCTTGGCCGCGTTCGGCGCAGCGCTCGGACAGGGCAAGATCGCCTCGGCCGCCTGTGAAGGTATGGCCCGCAATCCGGGAGCCGCCGGCGCCATTCGCGCCGCGATGATCCTTGGCCTGGTGTTCGTCGAAACCCTGGCCCTGTTCACGCTAGCGATCATCATGTTGAAGGTTTAAGCCGTCTTAAACGGAAGCGAAAAAACGCCCGCTACGGCCAAGCCGCAACGGGCGTTTTCCTTTTGGAGCGCCAACACCGCCACCCAAAAAACAAAAAGGGAAGCACCGACCTGGCGATGCTCCCCTTTTACCGACCACACAAAAAAACTCCCGTTCTACAGCGTTGCCAGCGTCTGCAATGCCGCTTTATCCTGCACCAGCAGCGTGGACCCGTTCACTTCCACCAGCCGCTTGCGCTTAAACTCGCTGAAGCTCCGGCTTACCGATTCCCGCGAGCATCCGATCAATTGCGCGATCTCTTCATGCGTTAACGCCAGCTTCACGCGCAATCCACCATTCGTCGTTTGAGCGCCGGTGGACCATTCCACCAGGAACCGCGCCAGCTTTTCTTCCACCGAATTGCTCAGCCCGATCGAGCGGATCACTTCATAAGCCAAGTGGCAGTCGCGTCCCAGATGCTGCGCCACCTGCAGGCACGCGTCTCCGTGTTCCTTGATAAATTTCAGAAAATCTTCGCGGCTCACATACGCCAGTTGCGCGGGCTGCAGCGTTTCCGCCGTAATTTCATGCGGCGTTCCAGAGATGGCAGGATTCAGGCCAAGGATGTCCCCCGGCTTGGCAATCTTGAAAATTAGCGTCTTGCCGTCGCTGTTCGTCGTCAGCAGTTTTACGCGCCCCTGGCAGACGATGTAGACGCCCCGCGCAGGCTCTCCTTCCATGAACAGAATCGCCCCCGCTGGATAGGACGTCGTGCGCCGGATCTCGCCCAGCGCTTTCGCGGTAGCCGGCGAAACGGTGCAAAAGAAGCTATCTGTCCGCAAATCGCAGCTCGTGCAATCGTCTACAACGGGGAATCCGTACGGTGTGCGCGGTTTTCTCTGCGCCGCTGTCGGCAGGTAGCCGCCCATATGCTTGGCTGTCATTGTGCTGCTGGCCATTGGGTTGTCCTTTCGTTTCCTCTGGAATCAAGGCTGTCGTATAGGGAAAAAGCATGCGGCTGGCCACTCTACGCCGGATTCCGCCAATTCCTTTATAGGCAGTAACCTCAATGGAATAGATGACTTAGCAGGCGGGCGTCATGAGCGCCGTCTCGCAAAAGTCCCGAAGCGGCGCCCAGAGTGGGTCATATCGCACAGAGCTGTGTGATCTTCATCACTACAGTCATGCCCAACGCTCTTTTTTTTTGGTTAATCTGAGGATTCCAGCAGCTGCCGGATTTTCCGCGCCAGCCCGTCATGGGTGAAGGGCTTTTCGATAAACGCCATGTCCTCTTCCAGCAGCGCGTTTTGAGAGATCACTCCCGCTGTGTGCCCGGACATGTACAGTACCTTTACGTCGGGCCGCTTCTTCAGCAGCTCCTCGGACAATTCCCGGCCGTTCATGTGCGGCATAACTACGTCGGTCAGCAGGATGTGAATGCGCCCGGGATACTCCGCGGCAACGTGCAGCGCCTCGGCCGCCTCTGCCGCAGCCAACACGCGGTACCCTGCCGACACCAGGAAATCCCGCGTCACCCGCGCGAGCAACTTCGAATCTTCCACCAGCAGGATCGTTTCGCTTCCATTCGATACTTCTTTCTCTTCGGCATTGAGGAGGTCTACACGCGCATCTCCCGACACCCGAGGCAAGTAAATCTTGAACGTCGTTCCTCGCCCCGGCTCGCTGTACACCCAGATGTGCCCGCCGCTTTGCCGCACGATCCCGTACACCGTGGCCAAGCCCAGCCCGGACCCCGATCCCTGCTCTTTGGTCGTAAAAAATGGTTCGAAAATCCGGCTGACCGTTTCTTTGTCCATTCCTTCTCCGGAATCGGTCACGGATAGTTGCACGTACGGTCCTGGCACAACGTCCAGATGATCGCGTGCATACGCTTCACCCAAATACGTGTTGGACGTTTCGATGAGCAGCCGCCCGCCCTTCTTCATGGCGTCTCGGGCATTCGCCACCAGGTTCAAAATCACTTGCGACAACTGGCTGCGGTCATTCTTGATGTCGCCCAGATCCCGCGACAGCGCCATTTCCAGCCGGATGTTTTCTTCCACGATGCGTCGCAGCAATGGATCGAGATCCGTCAACACAACATTCAGATCCAGCGTCTGCGGCTCCGACACCTGTTGCCGCGCAAACGCCAGCAATTGCTTGGTGACCGTCGCTGCTTCTTCACCTGCCATCTTGAGCTGTTCCACGCGCTCCACGTGCGGCGCACCCGGCGGTCCGGCCTTCAGCATCATTTCCGCATTTCCCAGGATCACGCCGAGCAGGTTGTTGAAGTCGTGCGCAATCCCGCCCGCCAGCCGTCCGATCGCCTCCATCTTTTGCGAAAGCAAAAGCTGCTCTTCCAGTCGCCGCGACCGTTCCTGCTCGCTGTCTCGCTGCCGCATGGCCAGTTCACGTTGCACGATCTCGCCTTGCAGCGCTTCGTTTGCGGTTACTAATTCGGCCGTGCGTTCGCGTACGCGCGTCTCCAGCGCTTCCTTGGCTTCGCGAAGCTCGTTCTGCGCCATTTTTTGCAGGGTAATATCCCGAATGGCGCTGAAGACCAGCGTGCCGCCTTCGGAACGGAACGGACTCAAGCTGATTTCTACCGGGAATTCGCTGCCGTCTTTGCGCAGGCCATATAATTCCCGCCCGGCGCCCATCGGCCGTATCCGGGGCGAATCGGTGTAGCCACGACGATGATGCACATGCCCGCCGCGATAGCGTTCCGGAATCAACATTTCTACCGGTTGGCCCAGCAGTTCGCCGCGGTTGTAGCCGAATAGCTTTTCCGTTTGCGCGTTGACCAGCGAAATCCTGCCTTCTGCGTCGCCAATGACCATGGCGTCGGGAGCGGCTTCCAGGAGCGCCCGAAATTCGTCGTGCACACCCTGTTCGCGGTTAAGAAAACTCGGATTCGCGGAGCGACGCCGATCATCCATGTGCTGGGTCCAGGTCCTGACCTTAGCTTCTGATTAAACTATACGCGCCATCAACGATTCAAGTGCGGTGCGCCGGTCCCGCGAAAAATTGGTTTGTAACGTCTTAACGCGCCGACAGCATCAGCGGCTGCGAGAGGACAATTCCCAAAATGTGATTCGGCAGCAATCCCATGTACAGCGTGATCAGCGCCGCCACTGTCACTACCATGGCCGCCGTCGGGCTCAATCCCTTGCTGGTGTCTGCCGGCACAACGCCCTTGTACTCGCGCATGTACATCACCACGATCAACCGAAAATAGTAATAAGCCCCGATCACGCTGTTGATCGCCATCAACACCGCTAGCCAGATCAAGTTGGACTTCACCGCCGCCGTAAAAATATACAGTTTGCCGAAAAAGCCCGCCGTGATCGGCAGGCCCAACAGCGACAGAAGGAACAGGCTCAACGCCGCTGCCGCAAACGGTTGCCGGGTCCCGAGCCCCGCGTAGTCGTCATACGTCAGATAGCGCTCGCCACGCCCGCCAATTTCCGAAACCACCGCGAACGCCCCGACGGAAACCAACGAATAGCTCGCAAGGTAGAACAGCACCGCCGCATACGCCGGCGCCACCGCATCGGGATCGTTTCGCACAGACGTTACCGCCGCAAACGCCACCAATGTATAGCCGGCATGCGCAATCGAGCTGTACGCCAGCATGCGCTTCACGTTGTTTTGCACGATCGCGCCCAGATTTCCCACGAACATCGTGAGCACCGCCAGCACCCAGAACGCCCAGAACCAAAAATCCGTCGCCGCATGCACGGTGCTGAAAATGCGCAGTAACAACGCGAACGTCGCCGCCTTCGGCCCGGCAGAGAATAGCGCCGTCACCGGCGTAGGCGCGCCTTCATACACGTCCGGCGTCCAGATCTGGAATGGCGCCGCAGCCACTTTGAATCCCAGTCCCACCAGAATCAGCGTCAGTCCCAGCCGCAGCAGCGTTCCATTCGCGTTTGCCAGCGCCATAAGATTCGTCGATCCGGTGACGCCATAAACCAGCGCGATCCCGTACAGGAAAAATGCCGTCGCAAACGAGCCCAGCAGGAAATACTTCATCGAGGCTTCGCTGGACTTGATCGAGTCTCTCCGGTAGCCCGCCAGGATGTAGCTGGCAATCGACGACATTTCCAAGCCGATGAACGCCGTCAACAATTCTTGGGCGGAGGACAGCACGCCCATCCCCGCGGTGGCGAAAAGGATCAGCGCATAAAATTCCGCGCCTTCCAGGCCTTCCCGTTCCAGATACGAATCGCTGGACAGAATCACCAAAAACGCAATCAGCCCCACCAGCCAGTGGAAGAACAGCGCGAACACGTCGAACTGAATCAGCCCAGAGAAACCGCTGCCCGGCAGCGTGGAAAATGTGACCAGCGTGCCCGCTGCCGCACCCACGAGCGCGGTAAACGTCAACGCTTGCCGGCTCTTCACGAACGGCTGCAGCAACATCAGGATCACGCCGAATCCGCACCACACCAGTTCCGGTAGCACGTGGAACACATTCTGCAGCATCACCTGGTTCATGGATTGCATTTAGCGCGCCGCCAACCTTTCCACCGAATTCTCTGTGTGAGCGCCATCCCGCGGCACGCCCACCCGGGGCACTGCCGCCTCATGCATCACGTTGGGGTTCATCTGCTCAATCACAGCTTTGCACGGAGCAGCAAACCGCCGCGTGAAGAACGGAGAATTAATCCCCATCCACAGGATCACCACGGACAGTGCCACCAGCATTCCGTTCTCTCGCGCCGAAGTATCTGCTAACTCGCGGTTTTTCTCGTGCGTCACCGGCCCGTAGAACACCCGCTGATAAGACCATAGCAAGTAGCACGCCGACAAAATCACGCCCGTCGCCGCCCACGCCGCCCAGTTCCAGTGTGTTTCGTACGTCCCCAGCAGAATCAGAAATTCGCCCACGAACCCGTTTAGCATTGGCAGGCCCATCGAAGACAGTGCCACGAACAGGAAAAACGCCGCCAGTCGCGGCAGCGGTGCGCATAGGCCGCCATACTCGCTGATCTCAAATGTGTGCCGCCGGTCGTGCAACATGCCCACCAAAAGGAACAGCGCGCCGGTGGAGATTCCGTGCGCCAGCATCTGGTACACCGCTCCTTGCATGGAAATTTCACGAAACGCAAAAATCCCCAGAACCACGAATCCCAAGTGGCTCACCGAAGAGTACGCCACCAGTTTCTTCAGGTTCGGCTGCACCAGTGCCACCAAGGCTCCATAAATAATGCCGATAATCGCCAGCGCCGCCACGTACGGAGCCGCGCGATGCGATGCCTCCGGGAACAGCGGCAGGCAGAAGCGGATCATGCCGTACGTGCCCATCTTCAGCAGCACGCCCGCCAAAATAATCGAGCCTGCTGTCGGCGCTTCCACGTGCGCGTCCGGTAGCCACGTGTGCAGCGGAAACAGCGGCACCTTGATCGCAAACGCCACGAAGAACGCCAGGAACAGGAGGATTTCCGAGCGCGCCGATAGCTGCAACTGCCCGCTTTGAATCATGGCTTGAATCGTCGGCAGGTCGAACGTCCCGGTGGCGTTATACAGCCAGATGATCCCCACCAGCATCAGGATCGATCCCGCCATGGTGTAAATCACGAACTTGATCGCCGCGTAGATGCGTCGCTCATGTCCCCAAATCCCGATCAGGAACGCCATCGGGATCAACATGATTTCCCAGAACAAAAAGAACAGGAACATGTCCAGCGACAGGAACACGCCCACCACGCCGAGTTCCAGCAGCAGAAGCATCACGTGGAATTCTTTAATGCGGAAATGCACGCCCTTGTACGACGCCAGCACACAAATCGGCGTCAGGAATGTCGTCAGAATCACCAGGAACATGCTGATTCCGTCGACTCCCAAGTGATAATTGATAGCTGGCGACGCAATCCACTTCGTAAATTCCTCGACGGGATACCCGGTGACGCCAATAGGAACGATTCGAAGCAGCAGCAGGGAAGCGATAAATTCCACCAGCGACACAACCAGCGTAAACCGCCGTATCCAAACCACGTCTTCTGCGCGCAGCCACAACAGCGCAAGCGCCCCGGCAGCAGGGAAGAACACCAGAAACGTCAGCAAATGTCCGTTGAGGGCCATCACCAGATCCCTCCGAACAGCGCCGGCTTCAGAATCGGCCAGAAAATAATTCCGAACACCAGAACGGCCCCGATGAGCACCCATACCGCATAACTTCGTGTGTTTCCCGACTGCGCGTGCCGCACCTTGTCTCCCACGGCGGTTGTGCCGCTGGCCACGCCGTTCACTGTGCCGTCAATCATCCCCACGTCCACAACCTTCCAAAGCACATTGCGCGAAATCCAAAGCAGCGGACCCACGATCACAGCATGGTAAAGCTCATCCACATAATATTTTTGGTACAGAATCTCGTGCAGCCCTTTCGATATGCCGCGCTTCACGTCCTTTGCGTATATCCGCCAAGCCACAACAAGCCCGGCCAACGCCGCAATCACGGCCACAGTCGAAAGAATATGTTCCAGCGAGGCAGCCTCTCCAACGGGAGATTCCGCCGCGCCTAGAACGGGCGAGAGGAAGTCCGCAAAGTAATCCTTGCCGCCCCAAAGCGTCGGCAACGCGAACCAACCGCCGGTCAGCGACAGGAACGCTAGAATCATCAGGGGAATCGTCATGTTCAAAGGCGACTCGTGTACGTGGACGTGATGCTCGTCGTAGCGCTTTTGTCCGAAGAATGTCAGCCAAATCAGCCGGAACATATAAAACGACGTCAGGACTGCCGCCGCCAGGCCCACTCCGTACAGCACTTTTCCGCCATGCTCGTAGTTGAATGCCGCCGCCAGAATTTCGTCCTTCGAGAAAAACGCTGCAAAGGGAGGGAATCCCGTGATCGCCAGTGTGGCGAACAGCATGCACCAGAACGTCACCTTGATCTTTGACCACAGGCCGCCCATGTGCCACATGTCCTGCTCGCCGCCCATCGCGTGAATCACGCTGCCCGCGGACAGAAATAGCAGCGCCTTGAAAAACGCGTGCGTCATCAAGTGGAAAATTCCCGCACTGAACGCGCCCACGCCGCATCCCAGGAACATGTAGCCCAGCTGGCTGACCGTCGAATATGCCAGAACTTTTTTGATGTCCGATTGCACCAGGCCAATCGTCGCCGCAAAGAACGCCGTGGCGCAGCCGATAATCGCTACGATGTACATCGCCGTCGGCGCATGCAGGAATAAAACGTGAGAGCGCGCCACAACGTAAACGCCCGCGGTCACCATCGTCGCGGCGTGGATCAAAGCGCTGACCGGCGTTGGGCCCTCCATCGCGTCCGGCAGCCACACATACAACGGAAGCTGCGCCGATTTTCCGGTGGCGCCCACAAACAGCAGGATGCACGCCACGGTAATCGTTCCGAATTGCCCCATGGCCTCCGCCGGCAACGGCCCAGCCTGCGCGAACACCGCGCTAAAATCCAACGTGTGGAATGTGCGGTGCAGCAGGAACAGCCCCAACATGAACCCGAAATCACCAATACGGTTCACGATGAACGCCTTGTTGGCGGCGTCCGTCGCGGACTTCTTCAGGTAGTAAAAGCCGATCAGCAGGTAGCTGCACAGCCCCACGCCTTCCCATCCCACAAACAGGAGCGAATAGTTCGCCGCCAGCACCAGCGTCAGCATGAAGAACATGAACAGGTTCAGGTAGCTAAAGAATCGCCAGTAGCCTTCCTCGTGCGCCATGTACCCGGTCGAATAAATGTGAATCAAAAAGCCCACACCGGTCACCACCAGCAACATCACCACGGTCAGATGGTCAAGCTGCAGGTCATAGCCCGCGCGGAAGCCGCCGGCCGCAATCCAGTCGAAGAACGGCTTCACGAATGCTTTGTGATTTATCTCGTAATAGCCAAGGAATTCGCGCACCGCTTCGAGCGTGCACGCAAACGACAAACCCGTGGCCCCAAGCGCCACGGAATGCACGATTTTATTCGGCCACTTCCAGCCCAGCAGGCCATTGATGGCCGAGCCGAGCAGCGGCAATAACGGAATGATCCAAAGATGTTCGAGTATCGGCATTAGAGTTTGAGCAGATTCACGCTTTCCACGTTGAGCGAACGGCGGTTCCGCGCGGTGACAATGATGATTCCCAGTCCCACGGCCGCTTCCGCTGCCGCTACGATGATCACGAACAGCACAAACACTTCTCCATCGGGCTTGCCCAGCGCCTGGCTGAACGCCACAAACGCTAGGTTTACCGCATTCAGCATCAGCTCGATGGCCATGAAAATCGTGATAATGTTGCGCTTGAATACGAACGCCACGATTCCCAGTCCAAACAGAATCGCGCTCAGCAATAGATAATAATTTGTCGGGATCATCTTTAGTTCTCCCGTTGGGCCAGCACAATCGCCCCGAGTATCGCCACCAGGATCAAAAACGAGGTCAGCTCAAACGGATAAACAAATTCCGTGAACAACAGCGTCGAAAGCGTCCGCGTAGACGTCAGCGTCACAGGTGCCGCCGGGGGCATCGTGGCCGCCACGCGCGAATTCACAATCGCCGCCGCAATCAACCCGGTTAGCGCCACCGCCAGGGGCACGCCGGCATACAGCGCGAGTTTCGAAAAGTTTGTGCGCTCTTCCTCGCCCGCATTCAGCAGCATGATCACAAAAATGAACAGCACCATAATCGCGCCGCCGTACACGATGATCTGCACCGCGGCCACGAATTCCGCGCCCAGCAGCAGGTACAATCCCGCCAGCGCCACCATCACCACAATCAAGGACAGCGCGCTGTGAATCGGATGCCGCTGCAAAATCAGGCTGATCGCGCCCAGAACCGCGATGGCCGCCAGTACAAAGAAAATCACCATCTGCGCAGTCATCAGTGCATTCTCCACAGAATCACGATGCTCGTCAGAACCACATTTGCAATGGATACCGGCAACAGGAACTTCCAACCGAAACTCATCAACTGGTCATAACGAAAACGGGGAAGCGTTCCGCGCATCCAGATGTACACGAACAAGAACGTGAATACCTTCGCCAGAAACCAGAAAACGCCTTGAATGGCATCATTCACTACGGGGAACACCAACAGGCCCGCGCCGATCAGCGTAATAGCCGTCCCCACCGCCGGCAGCATCAAACGGCCAAACAGGTTCTCGTAGCGAAAGCCGTCAAAAATCACCCAAAGCCCAAGGGGAATCATCAGCACCGATGGCAGGTAATGCGTGAACGTCCACGAATCCGGAAACGGCGACAGCCATCCGCCAAAAAACATGATCGTCGCCAGGCAAGACACGGTAATCATACTGGTGTATTCCGCAATGAAGAACATCGCGAACTTCATGCTGGCATATTCCGTGTGAAAGCCCGCCACCAGTTCCGATTCCGCTTCCGGCAAGTCAAACGGCACGCGGTTCGTTTCCGCAATTGCCGCAATGAAAAAACAAACGAATCCGACGATCTGCGGGAAAATGTTCCAGCTGAACAGCCCGCGCGTTCCGGACCCCGCTTGCTGGTCCACAATGTTCCGCAGACTGAAATCCCCGGCAATCAAAAGTACGCCCACAACGGAAAGCGTCAGCGCCAGTTCATAGCTGATCATTTGCGCCGAACTGCGCAAGCCGCCCAGCAGCGAATATTTGTTGTTCGAAGCCCATCCCGCCAGCGCCACGCCGTAAACCGACAGCGCCGTGATCGCGAACAGCACCAGCAAGCTGATGTTCACATCCGCGATGCCGACGGTCGTCTCGTACCCAAACACCGTAAACCGCTGCGGCCCAAAGGGAATCACCGCGAGAGAAGTCAGCGCCAGCAGCAGCGTGATAAACGGCGCCAGAAAATACGCGCACCTTATCCGCGTTCGCGGGCATTGGGTCTTCTTTGAAAATGAACTTCACACCATCCGCCAGCGGCTGCAGCAAACCATGTGGCCCCACGCGGTGCGGTCCCCAGCGCGACTGGATATGCGCAATCGACCTTGCGCTCCGCCCAGGTCAGGTAAGCGTCCAGCGTCAGAACGACGAAAACCAGAATCGCAATCTTTACGATCGGAACGATCAGGAACGCATAGTGAGTCAGGAATTCGTTCACGATTTTGCTTCCGCCTCCGGCAAGGATTGCATCATGACGCAGAAATCGGCCCGAGCGAGCCGCTGGTGAAGAGAGTATCGTTCGCGGAGCGAATCAGTTGAACCGGCACGTCATAGGGGGCATGGCCGTTCTGCGAAAAATGCGGGACGGTCGGCTCCGCTCCACCCGTCAACAGTCCGGCGAGCTGGACGTCGTATCCCGGCACAACTTTGCGAATCTCTTCGAACACTGCCGCCGGACTCTTGTAGTGCAGCGCCTTGCCCAGCCCTGCCTTCTCCAACTGGTGAGACATGATGCGCAGCAAATCAAAGTCCGTGCGCGTGCCCATCATTTCCCCCGCCTTGCGCAGGAGCTGAATTTCACCGGCGGTATTCGTCACGCTGCCGTCTTTTTCATATGCCGAAGCCGCGGGGAACACGATGTCCGCCTGCAGCGAAGTTTCCGTCAGGAACAGGTCATGCACGATCAGCAACTGCACCTTACCGCGTCCAAAGCCGATTGTTCCGATAGCGAGCCAGCGGGTTCGCTCCCACCACATAAAGCGCGCTCAGCTTTCCCGATTGCGCCGCTTCGATCATTTGCGGAGCCGTGAGCCCCGGCTTAGAAGGCACGTTGCCTCCCCAATGCTTTTCCAGTGCTGCCACCGCAGCCTTATCGTCCAGGTACGAATACCCCGGCAACCGGTCGGGCAACAGCCCCATGTCCGCCGCACCGCGCGAATTCGCGTAATCTCCGAGCGCCATGTAGCGCGTTTTGCCCGGCAACCTCGATCCAAACTGGACCAGGTTTGCAATGGCCGCGCCAGAAATCGCCGATCCAAATACGATCGCCACGTTCGATTCCGCTTCCAACGCCTGCTTCAATTCTCCCAGTTGCGACGCCAGTTCCTGCGTGAAATTTCCTTCGCCAGTCGCCAGCCAGCGCACCGCCGCGGCTTCCAGCACCGGGCCAAGCACCACGGCCTCCGTCGCCTTGCGGTCTAGTTTGATTTCTTGCGTATCAATCACAAACAATTTCGTTCCGTGATGCCGGATTCCCGACCGGATCTGCCAAGCCACCAGCGGATTCTGGTTCGTTGCATCGTTTCCGATCAGCAGGACGGTCTTCGATTCGTACAATTGCTCCATCGTCAACTGCGAATCGCCGGCCCGATCGCCTAGCGCCGTGATCAGCCCGGTGTAATCTGCCGTGCGATGGTGATCGATATTGTTGGTGCCAAAGGTGCGCGCGCGCCAGCCGCTGCAGCAGGTAATTCTCTTCATTCGAAGTGCGGTTGGAGCCGATAAACCCGATGCCGTCCGCGCCATACGCCGCGTGCAGTTGCTTGCAGCCGCTTCGCCGCTTCCTGCGCCGCCTCTTCCCACGAAACCGGAGAAAGCTTGTTCGCCTTTGCGCAGCATGCGGCTGCTTGATGCGTTCCGGATGCTGCGTGAAATCGAAGCCGAAGCGCCCCTTCACGCAAAGAAATTCCTTGTTGATGCCGGAAAGATCGCGGTTATTCGCCCGCAAAATTTCGTGATTGCGCACGCTGAACGTGGTCTTGCAGCCGTTCGAACAATGCGTGCAGATGCTGGAAACGTATTGCATCTCCCACGGCCGCGTCTTATATCGATACGTTCCGCTCGTCAGCGCGCCCACCGGGCAAATATCGATGCACATCCCGCATTCTTCACAATTCAGGTGATCGCCGCCGTTCGGAATGATGATGGAGTGCGCGCCGCGCATTCCCACGCCTAGCGCCTTCACGTCCATGCCTTCGTCGCACACGCTCACGCACCGGAAGCACAAAATGCAGCGCGGCGAATCGTAATACACCAGGTCCGACCATTTTTCTTCCGGCCGGTGTATCTTTTCCTCAACAAAACGGCTTGTCTCCGCGCCGTACCGGAAAACCATATCCTGCAGTTCGCATTCACCGCCCTTGTCGCACACCGGGCAATCCAGCGGGTGATTCGTCAGCAGGAATTCCAGCATTGGACTTCCGCGCGTTCTTCACCTGCTCCGTATTCGTCTTTACCACCATGCCTTCGCCGGCCACCAGCGTGCACGCCGTCTGCAGCTTTGGCATTTTTTCCACTTCCACCATGCACATGCGGCATGCGGCCTTCAAGGAAAGTCCGGGGTAGTAACAAAACGAGGGAACCTCCACGCCAAGTCGCCGCGTCGCTTCGATGACGGTCGTTCCCGCGGGCACCTGCACATCCCGGTCGTCAATCTTCAAATTGATGAGTTTCGTTTCTGCCATGGGTCCCTACCGCGAACTAAGCAAAGCTTCGGCGGATTTGTATGCGCACTTGCCCTGCAAGTGGTCTTCGAATTCGTTCCTGAACTTCGTCACGATGCTGATCGTCGGCATGGCCGCGGCATCTCCGAGCGGGCAGAAGGTGCGCCCCAGCATGTTCTTGGAAAGCTCGTTCATCAGGTCGATATCCTCGACGCGCCCGTAGCCCGCATGGAAACGATCCAGCATTTTCTGCAGCCACGAGGTTCCTTCGCGGCAGGGAATGCACCAGCCGCAGGATTCGTGCGCGTAGAAATGCATGATGCGGCGGGCCATATCCACCATGCAGGTGTCTTCGTCGACCACCACCATGCCGCCGGATCCCAGCATCGAGCCCGCCTTCGCGATGGCGTCGTAATCCATGGCCAAATCAATTTCGTCCGCCTTGAACACCGGGCACGAACTGCCACCGGGAATCACAGCCTTCAGCTTCTTTCCTCCGCGGATTCCGCCGGCCACTTCATCGATAAATTTTTTCATGTTCATGCCCAGAGGAATTTCATAGATGCCGGGCTTGTTCACATGACCAGACACGCACAACAACCGCGTGCCACCGTTCTTTGGCGTTCCGCGATTGGCATACGCTTCGCCGCCCTCGCCGATAATCGCAGGCACCGCGCTCAACGTTTCGACGTTATTAATGACCGTCGGGCAGCCATACAGCCCCACGACGGCAGGGAAGGGAGGCTTGATGCGCGGATTCCCGCGTTTGCCCTCGAGCGATTCCATCAGCGCGGACTCTTCACCGCATTCATAAGCCCCAGCGCCTGTGTGGATCACCATGTCAAAATCGAATCCGCTGCCGAGAATGTTCTTGCCCAGGCACCCGCGCTCATACGCTTCGCTGATCGCGACATCGACGATATCCAGCACGTAGCGGTACTCGCCGCGAATATAGATGAACCCGTGATGCGCGTTGATGGCCCGGCCTGCAATGATGATCCCTTCGATCAGTTGGTGCGGATCCATTTCCATCAGCGGCCGGTCCTTGCACGTGCCCGGTTCTGACTCGTCCGCGTTGCAGATCACGTACCTGGCCTTAGGCGAATCCTTCGGCACAAACGACCACTTCATTCCGGTGGGAAATCCCGCTCCGCCTCGTCCGCGGAGGTTGGACTTCTTCACTTCGTCGATGATCTGCTCCGGACTCATCGTCTTCAGCGCTTTTTCCAGCGCCTGGTACGCGCCCAGTTGCAGCGCCACATCAATCTTGTGCGAATCCTTGACGCCAAACCGCTTGCTGATCAGCGGCGTCTCCAGGTTGTTGCGTTCGTGCAACGCCCCCGTAATCACCGGCACCGGCTCGGGGTGCCGTCCCTTGTCCAATTCCTCGATAATCTTATCCAGGTTGCGCGGGGTCACATTTTCGTAGAAGTCGTAATTCACCTGGATCGCCGGCGCTCCGGTGCAGGCGCCGATGCACTCCACTTCTTCCAGCGAAAAGATGCCATCCTGCGTGGTCTCTTTGTTTCCGATTTCCAGGCGCTTCTTGGCGTGTTCCAGCAGTTCGTTTCCGCCGCGCAGCATGCACGCAATATTGGTGCACATCTGCACGTGGTACTTGCCGACCGGCTTGCGGTGCAGCATGGAGTAATACTCCAGCGTTTCCTCGATCTGCACGGTCTTCAGGTCCAGCCGCCGTCCGATCTCTGCGATGATTTCGTCGGTCACTGATCCGTATTCGTCCTGCGCGTACATCATCATCGGGATTAGGGCGCTGCGCTTCACCGGATAGCGGCCCTCTAACTGCTCAAACTTTGCCTCGAGTTTTGGGGAAAGTTCCATACACCCTTACCTGTCTACCTCTCCAAGGACGATGTCGATCGTGCCGATGCACGCCACCGTGTCGGCAATCAACTGGCCCTTCACCATGTCCGGCAATGCCTGCAAGTTGATGAACGAAGGTCCGCGGAAGTGCACGCGCAGCGGTTTCGGGGAACCATCGCTAGCGATGAAGCAGCCAAGCTCTCCCCGCGGCGATTCTACGGTTGCAAACGCTTCTCCTGGCGGCGGAGAAAATCCTTCGGTGAAAATCTTGAAATGGTAGATGAGCGCTTCCATCTCCGTCTTCATCTTCTCGCGCTCTGGCGGAATCACACCGGGAGCGTCGGCCTTGATCACTCCGTCATCCGTGATCTTGTCCATCGCCTGGCGGACAATTTTCAGGCTCTCGCGCATCTCCGTCACGCGTACCAGGTAGCGCGCAAAACAATCGGATTCCGTGCGCGTCGGCACGCTGAACTCAAATTCTTCGTACGAGGAATACGGGAACGCCTTGCGGTTGTCGTACGCCACGCCTGCCGCGCGAAGTCCTGGCCCGGTTGTGCTCAAGCTGATCAGCTTTTCGGCGGGAAGATAACCCACGCCCTTCAGGCGCCCTTGCCAGATGCGATTTTCCGTCAGCAGCGCTTCATACTCGTCGACCCGCGCCGGCATCATGTCCGCGAACCGCTTCACCATTTCACGCCAGCCCGCCGGAGGCTGCAGGGCAACGCCGCCGATGCGGATAAAGCTCGTCATCATGCGCTGGCCGGAGAAGCGTTCGAAAATTTTCAGGATTTCTTCGCGCTCGCGGAAGCAATAGAGCATCACGGACATCGCGCCCATATCTAGCGCGTGCGTTCCCAGCCAAACCAGGTGCGAAGAGATGCGCTGCAGTTCCACCAGCATCACGCGGATATATTGAGCCCGCTTCGGCACTTCCAGCCCCAGCAGCTTTTCCACGGCCAGGCAATACACCAGGTTATTTCCGAGCGGATTCAGGTAATCCATGCGATCCGTCAGCGTGATTGCTTGCGAATATGTCTTGTCTTCACAGCTTTTCTCGATGCCGGTGTGCAGGTAGCCCAGGTCTGGAATCGCTGAAACCACGTTTTCCCCGTCCAGTTCCAGCAGCACGCGCAGCACACCGTGCGTCGAGGGGTGTTGCGGCCCCATATTCAGGACCATCGTCTTCGCGCTGCCAGTAGGTGTTTCAACCGTTGTCATGGTTCACAATCCGCCGGCCGTTCTAACGTTGGCCTTCCACAGGAAAATCTCGCCGCAACGGGAATCCTTCAAACTCTTCCGGCAGCAAAATCCGCCGCAAGTCCGGATGCCCTTCGAAGCGAATGCCAAACAGGTCAAAAATCTCGCGTTCCAACCAATTGGCCCCGGGCCAGACCGGAACCAGCGACTCGATGACCGGCTGTTGCCCGCTCACGCTGGTCCGCATGCGCACCCGTGCCAGCCTGCTCAAAGACACCAGTTGATAATTCAGCTCGAAGCGCGGCTCAACCGGAAAACGGTCCACGCACGTCGCATCGCTCAGAAGATTGAAGCTAAGTTCAGGATTGTCCCGGCATTCCCGCGCCGCCGCGCGCAGCAGTCCATGGGGCACCACGATCGTTGTTTCCCCGCGATATTCAATGACTTGCGAGACCGCTTGTGCGTTCCACCCACGAAGGCGTTCGGCTACAACATTAGCGTTTGCGTTGGCGAGTTGCGTCACGTAACCGTGATCCTCAAGGGCCGGCCCCGGCGTTACTTCTGTGTCTTATGCCAGTCGAGCGCGCCCTTTTTCCAGAGATAGATATAACCGACCAGCAGGATGGCCACATAAAACATCATTTCTATGAAGCCGAACCAGCGTGTTTCCACGTTTCGTGCCAAGTCTTTGAAAATGTACGCCCAAGGATATAGAAAAATCGCTTCCACATCGAACAATATGAATACCATCGCCACAAGGTAGAACTTCACAGAAAACGGTTGCCGCGCATCTCCCGTCGGGGTGATCCCGCATTCATACGGTTGTGCCTTCACTTTGCTTGGCCGGCGCCACCCGACGAACGTCGAGACCATGATCAGCGCTCCTGCCAAAAACGCGGCTATCAGCAGGTGTATTAGTAGGGGAACATATGCATGCAAGCCAGAGGGGGTCATGGTCGAAGAGTTATAATAACGAGTGAGACGCCACCGGTCAAATGTTCTGAAATTTTCTTCCGGACGGGTCAGCGGCAGGTCTCCGGCTCAATACTCTCTTGACCGGGGGCGAAAGCGGACATGGTCTTCGGCCACAACAGCAACCTCAAACACGGCGCGGTCACTTTCCATATACAGACGGAAGATCGCGGCGAACCTCACTCCCTGATCGACACCACCGTGTACTATCAGGGCCGCGTCCTGCATCGCAGAGCGAATAATTATTTCGATTTACTGCCGATCCATGGAGACCGCGAGCAAGCCCTGAAAATGCGCGTGGAAGAGCAGCACCGAACAGTCATCGATGAAATTCGCTCCGGGTATTTGCAGCTTCCTATTCCCGCCGCAACCAGCGCCATGCATTCCGCGGAAACGCGCTCGCCGCAGCCCCAGCAACCGGTGCCGGCGATCGTCGAGTCCAAAACACTTTCGCTGGAATTGACCAACGCGAAATCCTGGCTTTCCGGCAGGCACGCGAGACTGCTTGTCACCGTGAGGGAGCAGACCGGCGAGGCCGTCGCCGACGCCGATCTTTTGGTCCAAATTGAAGGCGGCGAGAGCGACAACACCTTTCGCGGGCAAACCGGCCCGCAAGGGCACGCCCTGATTGAATTCGATATGCCGCGCATAATCGGTTCAGATCCGGCACTCGTGATTTATGCCGAACATCGCGCCGCTAAGGGCCATCTCCGGTTTGCGCTTCGCTCCAAACCTCGGGTAGCCTGACACCGAGGGCGCGCCATGGCAGATCCTGTAATCATTCAAGTGAATGGAGAAAGCCAGCAAACGCCGGTAGGCACCACGGTAACCGCTCTGCTCGGCCAGTTGGGCCTGAACGCCGGTCGCGTAGCCGTCGAGCACAACCTAAAAATCCTGCCCAAATCCCAATGGGACCAAACCCAAATCGCCCCAGGCGACCGCCTCGAAATAGTCCAATTCGTAGGCGGCGGCTAACCTCCCGCTCCTTGGCCGGTCTTTAGGCCGGCAAGGGCGAATATTCGAGTCCGCCTCTTGGGTTCTCGCTCAAAAAAAATAAACCGACCTGCTCGCGAAAAAATAAGCCGACCCGTCATCCTGAGGCGCGCCTTTTGCGACGAAGGATCTCAACGCAAACTTCAAGCAACATTCACCGTAGGTGCTCCCGGTGTCAGCAAAAGCCCCGCCCTACACCCCTTCCAACAAATGCCCCATCTTGCTCTTCTTCGTCTCCAGATACTTCCGCGAAATCCTCGAAATCCTCGGCTGGCAAGGCACCCGCTCCACCACCCCCACCCCCGCCGATTCCAACTGTTTCACCTTATCCGGATTGTTCGAAAGCAAACGAATCTTACGCGCGCCCAACTTCTTCAGAATCTTCGCCGGAAACTCATACTCCCGCGCATCCGCCGCGAATCCCAAAGACACATTCGCTTCCACCGTATCCATCCCGCCATCCTGCAATTCGTAAGCGCGCAGCTTGTTCATCAATCCGATGCCCCGGCCCTCTTGCGGCAAATATAGCAAGATCCCAGCAGGCGAATTCCCGATCTTCTTCAAAGACAGTTCCAGTTGCGCCCGGCAATCGCACCGCAGCGAATGCAGCACATCGCCCGTCAAACATTGCGAATGCACCCGCACCAGCGGGGCCGTGCTCCCTTTAAGCTTCCCGCGAACCAGCGCCACTGCTTCTTCCTGCGGCCCATCGCCTCGAAATCCATAAATCCGGAAGCGTCCGTATTTCGTCGGCAGTTCCGCCTGTGCAATTAATTGCGCCTCGCTCCGCTTCCGCGAATTGTTCCTTGGTTTTTTCTTTGCCATGGTCTCTGCTCAGTATAGCAGGGAGGGGAATTACCCCCGGAGCCACCTTCGTCAAGATTCATGCAGCCTTTCGAGCAATTTCTTTACAATAGAACCTGGCCATAGATACGCCGTCATAGCGGAGTCCGCGGAGTGAGGAATCCCTCTTCGATTTAAACGACTCCACGAACCCTTCATGGAAACGACACTTTCAATCCGCGAACTTCTCTTCACCCTGCTGCTCAAAGTTGGCGTCGCTTCCTCCATCGCTGCCCTACTCGCCCGCTGGAACACTTTCCGCCGCGTGCTCTTCACCGAGCAGCGCGATCCAGACCAGAAATTAAAGTTGATGCTATTTTTAGTTCCGGCTCTGCTCGTCGGTGTAATCCTTCGCCTCTATCGCCCCGCCTATCAGTTCGCGGACCTATCCTTGGAAGGCGCGTTCCTCATGGGTTTGCTGGGGGGCCGCGTCGTCGGTCCCATTGGCGGCGCCATCATCACGATTCCCGCCTTGATGGCGCATGAGTGGCTTGCCATGCCTGCCGCCGCCACCGCCGGTCTGCTCGGCGGCTTGATTCGCCAACTGATCCCAGATAAGGAAGATCTATGGAATTTCGGCCCGTTCACTTTTCTCAACATCCCCAAAGCCGTCATGCGCATGGTCAACAACGCCGAAATGATGTGGGAAATGTTGCCGCTGCTGACCTGTGTCGGCCTGGAACTGGGCCGCGTCGCGCTGGTCATGGCCACCACGCCCCGTTGGCTGTTCGCACTCGACCCGCAATGGAATTGGAAGCTCTGTCTCGTCGTGCTTGGCACGCTCATGTCTGTTGCCGCGCCCTTGAAGATCTGGAACAACACCCGCATTGAAATGAATCTCGAGCGCCACCAGCAATTGCTCCTTCGCGCGCGCATGGACGCTCTTTCCAGCCAGATTAATCCGCACTTCCTCTTCAACACGTTGAACACCGTCTCCGCGCTGATTCGCATGGATCCCGATACCGCCCGCGGCGTGGTCCTCAAGCTCAGCAATATTCTGCGCCGCCTGCTTCGCAAACACGAAACCTTCGTGCCTTTGCGCGAGGAGCTTTCCTTCATCGACGATTATCTCGACATCGAAGTCGCTCGCTTCGGAGAAGACAATCTCGACATCGTTAAAGAAATTGGCGAAGACACGCTGGAAACCTTCATCCCCAGCATGCTCCTTCAGCCCATCGTGGAAAACAGCATCAAACACGGCCTCGCGCCCAAGCTCGAAGGCGGCCGCATCTTCCTCCGCACTTCCAATCGCGATAGCCGTCTGCACATTGAAATTGAAGACAACGGCGTCGGCATCTCCGAAGAAAAATTGCCCCACGTGTACGTCGAAGGCATAGGCCTCAGCAATGTCCGCGAACGCCTCCGCGTCCTCTACGGCGCCGATTTCAACCTGGACATCACGAGCCACGAAGGCCAAGGCACGAAAATCCGCATCGACGTTCCCCAGTTAGTGCCGGTAATCCCCGAAGTCAGCGTCTTCTAGCCAGTTTCCTGAGCCCGGAGGCGCGACAGAACTAAGCCCAGCGCGCCAGCGCTGGGAACGCATCCGAAAACCAATCCAGCGCCGTAGGTGCGGCATGCCTTGTTCGCGTTCGACCCCGACCACCTGCCCTCCGAGCCCCTTGACAACCGCCTTGCATGACTGTATGTTCTGTTAAGACTGAAATAGCAGATATGACCGTAATCACCGCAACCCGCCGCCCCACCCTGGCCCCTCTCCTCGTTCGCCCCCTCCGCGTCGTCATTCCCGGCGGCGAAGGCCACCTGGGGCGCATCTTGGCCTGCCATCTTTCCACCAAAGGACACAAGTTAACCACTCTCACTCGAAACCCATGCCCAACCGCCCACCCTTGGAACACACTCCAATGGGACGGCCAAAGCCCCGACGCCTGGACCGAAGCCCTCGAAGACGCCGACGTGCTCATCAATCTGTCCGGCCGCAGCGTCGACTGCCGCTACACCCCCGCCAATCGTGCCGAAATCCTGCGCTCTCGCGTCGATTCCACGATCGCTCTCGGGCGCGTCATGCAATCCCTGAAGCACCCGCCCCGCCTCTGGCTGAACGCCAGCACCGCCACAATTTATCGCCACACCTACGACCGGCCCATGGACGAATTCACGGGCGAATTCGGCGGCCAAGAACCTGAAGCGCCTCCAACCTGGCGATTCAGCATCGATGTAGCCCGTCAATGGGAGCAAGCCTTCTTGGGCTCGCCCACGGCGGACACGCGAAAGATCGCCCTGCGTGCCGCCATGGTCATGAGCCCTGAGCCAGGAGGAGTTTTCGCCATCATCCTACGCATGGTCCGCGCCGGACTCGGCGGAGCCTGGGGCAATGGTCGCCAGTACATGTCCTGGATTCACGATGTGGATTTCGTCCGCGCCATCGAATTCCTGATCGAGCACGAAGAAATCTCCGGAGAGGTCAACCTCGCGTCTCCCAATCCGCTTCCCAACAAACAGTTTTTGACAGACCTCCGCGACGCCTGGGGAATCCGGCTAGGGTTGCCGTCTCCCGGGTGGATGCTGGCCCTCGGTGCACTCGTTCTGCGCACAGAGACAGAGCTTCTGCTCAAAAGCCGGCGCGTGGTTCCCGCCATCCTTCAAGATCACAGCTTTCCGTTTTGCTTTCCTGTATGGTCTGAGGCGGCTCAAGACCTTGTACGACGCTGGCGCATTAATGAAGCGCATTCCCAGCAGTCCGGAGGAAAAAAGTGAGCGAACAACTCAACGAGTCGGCACCAAAGCTTACGCCCGTAGCGCAGAAATTTATTTTGCACTGGGGCGAGATGGGTACCAAGTGGGGCATCAACCGCACCGTCGCGCAGGTCCACGCGCTGCTCTTTCTTTCGCCCAAGCCTATTCCCGCCGACGAGATCGCGGAAACTCTCGCCGTGGCCCGTTCCAATGTCAGCACGAGTCTCCGCGAACTCCAAGGCTGGGGTATCGTGCGCGTGGTCCACGTCCTCGGCGACCGCCGCGACCATTTCGAAACCTTCAAGGACGTCTGGGAAATTTTCCGCACTGTCTCTGAAGAGCGCAAGCGTCGCGAGATCGATCCCACTCTGCGTGTCCTCGGCGAATGCGTCCAAGAACTCAAGAGCAGCGCGCCAGCCGACGCCTACACGCGCGAGCGCCTCGAAAGCATGCTCGAATTCCTCACCATCATGACCGGCCTGTTCGACGAAGTCCTGCACATGCCCGTGGGCGCCCTCAAGAGTGTTGGCAAACTCCGCGGCAAAGTCATCACCCTCCTAGGCGCCGACAAAAAGAAAGCGGGGTAGGTGTTGTGTCTCGTTAGGGCGTTGGAGCTTCAGCTCCGACATAACCGCCAGGCAAGATCCGGGCTTTAGCCCCTGAGGAATCTCTTCACGCCAGAAAAGGGAGCGACGCTATGATTTCTCTAGCGAGCGAATACACCGACACAAAAGGCCGCCACGCCAAAGGCTGGCTCTTCTTCGATGCCGACTGCAACTTCTGCACTCGGCTCGCCCGCTGGCTAGCCCCGATCCTCGCACGCCGCGGTTTCGCCGCAGCGCCGCTGCAAGATCCCCGCGTAAGCGCACTACTCGGCCTATCGCAACAGGAACTCTTGCGCGAACTCCGCCTCCTCCTCTCCGATGGCACGCACTACGGTGGCGCTGAGGCAGTCGTAGCCGTAGCCCGCCAGATCTGGTGGGGGCAGCCTCTCGTATGGCTCACGCACCTACCAGGCGCCAAGAATCTTCTCCGCTATGGGTATCACTGGGTCGCCGTGCATCGCAGTTGCGCCGCATCGGCCTGCCTAGGTCCGCAACAGCAGTGAACTCTTCTGGGAAAGAACTTCTGCTGGAAAAGGAGGCGCCACGTGCAATTCACAAACCTCTGGGACAGTAACGGTCGCGTTACTCGTCAAACCTATTTCCTCACTGGACTCGTCGCTTTCATGGTCAAACACAATTTCGATCGTGCCCTGGCTTCAGGATATGGAATCTCCTGGCACATCTGGAATTATTGGGAGCCGCTCACCGGCTCAACCAACCTCGGGGTCTTAACCACTGCTCACCGCGAATTCTTTGTTGTGCTTCTGCTCAGCGCCCTCCCATTCATCTGGATCGGCGTCACCCTGACGGAGAAGCGTCTGCGTGATGCCGGCCAGCCACTGTGGCTCACAGTTTTATTTTTCGCTCCCGTCGTGAATCTCCTCTTCTTCGCCATTCTCTGTGCGCTTCCCAGTCGAAATCCCAGCGACACAGTCGCCCATTCAACCAACGACACTCCAAGCTCCTATTGGCCTCAAGGCCGGTTGGGCAGCGCGGCTCTCGGGGCGATTGTAGCGGGAGGATTAGGAATTGTGGTGACTTGGTTCGACCTGAGGTATTGGGGCATCTACGGCCTGACGCTTTTCATTGCTCTCCCGTTCGTTATGGGCTATCTCGCTACCTGGGTGCACTGCCGCCAACATCAGCGCAGTTTTACTGACGTCCTCGCCGCCTGCACGCTCTCTGTGCTTATCGCAGGCATTGGCATCCTCGCGATCGCCATGGAAGGTGCGGTCTGCCTGCTCATGGCGGGTCCCATCGCCTGGATTCTGTCTTGCTTCGGCGGTTTGCTCGCCTACAGAATTCACAACGATCGAGCGGCGCACCAACCAGCGCCCACAACCTTTGCGGCCTTGCTCCTCGCGCTTCCCGCGCTGTTGGGTGCCGAGCGCCTCGCTCCGCCGCCCGTCCCTCGGTATCAGGTTCACACCACCATGGACATCACTGCGCCGCCCGATATTGTCTGGAAACACCTGATCGCTTTTCCTCCGATCACGGCCACCAACGAATGGCCGTTTCGCTTCGGAATCGCTTACCCCATCGAGGCCCGACTCAATGGCGAGGGCCTGAATGCTGACCGCGAATGCCGTTTTTCCACCGGAACATTTAGGGAACCGATTCTCGTGTGGGAACCAGGCAAGCATCTTGCCTTCGCTGTCGCCGATGAACCGTTGCTAATGAAGGAGACTTCGCCCTATCGCAACATCCGTGTTCGGCACCTTGAGGATCACGATTTTCAACCCGAGCGCGCCGATTTCATTCTTACCCGTCTCCCAGGTGGTGGCACTCGCCTGGAAGGCACTACTACCTATCAAAATAAAATGTGGCCTGGCCTATACTGGCACCTCTGGACCGACGCCATAGTTCACCAAATCCATCACCGCGTGTTCCGCCAAATCAAAAGTCTCTCCGAAGCCGACGCGCATGCTTTATAGCGCCGCGCCTTCAGGCTGGCATGTTGGATCCTCTTCCGGCCTTTGTAGGGCCCGCCTTCCGAGACGGGCCGTTTCCCGTAGCTCTTGTCGAGCAGCATTATCGAATTGTCCGAGACCAGAATCGGAGGCCAAGCACGGTGAGCGCACAAAGTTCCGTAGCGAAAAAAGCCGTCATCACCGGCGCGTTCAGCTACACCGGCAAATACGCCACGCGTTTATTGCTGAGCCGCGGCTATAGCGCCGGCACCCTGACCAATCATCCGCGCCAAAATGAATTTGGCCAGAAGGTAGAAGTATTTCCCTACAATTTTCGGAAGCTCGAAGAACTCGAGCAGTCGCTGCGCGGCGCCTCCTGTTTAATCAACACATATTGGATTCGATTCCCACATGCCCGTGCCACCTTTGCGGCCGCCGTAAGAAATACAGTCACACTCATCGACGCCGCAAAGAAAGTAGGCGTCCGGCGCATCGTGCATGTAAGTATTGCGAATCCCTCAATCGATTCGCCATTAGCGTATTACCGCGGCAAAGCCCATGTCGAGCAGGCGGTGATCGATTCTGGTCTCGCGTATACGATCCTGCGGCCCGCAGTCATCTTTGGATCCGAGGATATCCTCATCAACAATATTGCCTGGTTCGTGCGACATCTTCCGGTGTTTGGTATTCCCGGTGACGGCCGCTACGGCATCCGCCCTATTTACGTCGAGGACATGGCGAAGTTGATCGTCGATTCGATCGAAAAACAAAGCAACGAGGTTATCAACGCGGTAGGCCCAGAGACTTTCACCTTTGAGGAACTCATCCGCAGAATTGCCTCGGCATTGCACAAGCCGGCGCGCGTCGTCCACGTGCCAACACTCGTGGCCTATCTCTTCACTCGCGTTGCCGGATTGTTCCTCTGTGATGCTGTTCTGACTTGGGAAGAATACAAAGGTCTAATGGCCAACCTGTTAGCGCCGGAAGGACCAGCAGCAGGAGACACGCGCCTGACTGAGTGGCTTTCCCAAAACCGCGAACGCCTCGGCCTCCACTACGCTTCCGAACTAGCGCGCCATTACTAGGCGGGAATGGCAGTTTCATTGTGCCAAAAATGCGTCATAAATAACCCACCCAATAGCGGCAAGCACCACCACCTGCCAAACGTACCTCAATGGCGCCTGGCCCGGTGGGCATATTTGTCCTCCGTCGGTCGACCGTTTGCTAAACACAGCGTCTTAAGTTATTGCGCATAGACGGCGGAGGGTTTCGTTTCCGTTACGCCAGTTTTTAAACTGCGTCTCGACGACAGCGACGACCTCCTCCAGTACAGGAAAATATCGGTTGTGCAAGCATTGACGGCGCGTCAGCTTCCAGACCCGTTCAATCGGATTCAGTTCGGGGCTGTAGGGCGGCAAGTAATCCAGCACAAAGTCCTCAACGTGTGACGCTCTCCATTCTTTGTGAAGCCGCGCGTGATGGTATCTGGCATTGTCCGTGATGACCACCACGCGGCGCCCCGTTCGAATACTGGTGCGCCGTAGCCCTTTCAGAAAGGCAAAGAAGGTCACCGCGTTAAATTTACCCGTTTCCCTAGAAAACTGAAACTTTCCATCCCGCAACCGTACGGCACCGAAGTATCCCACACTGCGCCGTGTCGGATGATGCAGCAGCACGGGGTCCTTGGTTTCCGGGGGCACCCACATGCGACAACGCGAGCCGTGCTGCTGGAAGTGTACTTCGTCCGTAGCCCAGAGGTCGACCGCAGCATCTTCCATCAGCCCTTGGAGTTTTTTTTATGCACCTTCTGCCGTTCGGGATCGGCTTGCGCAATCGCGGGACGAGGCTTGCGTAGCCGAAAACCCAACCGCCGAAACAGACGCTGGCATTGCCGTACGCCCAAGTCGATCCCGTACTCCCGCTCGATCCAGGCCGCCAGCGTCTTGCCGTCCCATAGATTTCCGCTCAAGCCTAGCTCTCGCGGCATCCGCCGAAGAGCGGCGTTGATTCCTCGAAGATGCTTCTCGCTCAGGCGTCTCGGCCGCCCCGACCGTTCCCCCTCACGCAAGGCGGCTAGGCCTTTCTCCTCGAACCCGCGAATCCAATACTCGACGGTTCTCGGTGCGTCTCCTAACAGCGCCGCCACTTCCGGACACGTCATACCATGAGCCACCAGCAGCACGCCGTGAAGCCGATGGTCATAGCGTGATTCCTCGGTTCGTCGAATTTCATCTTGTAATCCCAGAATGATGGTTGCGGAGTCCGCAATCGTTAGTGGTTTCATTCCACTAGAAGAACATACATCGATCTAATGCGCAATTACTTATGACGTCGTGTTTAGTATCCAATCAGGAAGGCGAAACCATGCCCGCGGTGAGATAAGCATGTAAAGAGCGTTAACACCCACCACTAATGCGAAAGCAACGAAGATCCGCTGGCCGAATATTTTGACCATTGGCCGCCACAGTTATCGACCACCTGCAGTTGGCTCTCTCAGCCGCCTACCCCTTCACCGACATTCCCACCGCCACATCCTGATAGCCCAGCACCCGCTCGTAATATTGCTCGTACTTCGGAATCACATCGTTCGCGCAGAATTTCTTGCGCGCATCGATACGCGCGCGCTGCCCCATCTCGCGTCCGCGATCCGCCCGCGACAACAAATCAATTGCATATTTCGCCGCCAGCTTCACGTCACCCGGCTCCACCAAATATCCGTCCACGCCATTCTCAACCACCTCTGGCACGCCGCCTGCATTTGTAGCGATCACCGGCACTTCACAAGCCATGGCCTCGAGCGCTGCCAACCCAAACGACTCGAGCTGTGAAGGCAAGAGAAACAAATCCGCCTGCCCCAGTTTTTCCCGGATGCCGTTCTGCTTCCCCAGAAAAATTACGTCTTTTTCCACGCCCCGCGTGCGCGCCAATTCTTCCGCCGGTTCCCGGTCTGGCCCATCCCCGATCATCACCAGCTTGGCCTTCATCTTCTCTCGCACCAGCGCAAAAATCTCCACCGCGTCCAGAATGCGCTTCACCGGACGGAAATTCGAAAGGTGCATCAGGATCGGTTCGCCATCCGGAGCCCACTGCGCCCGCAGTTCCGGATTAGGCATCCGGCAATACAAGTCGCAGTTCACAAAATTGGGAATTACTTCGATCGGCCGCTTGATCCCAAACTCTTCAATCGTGCGGCGATACAAATATTCTGAGATAGACGTGACCCCATCGCTCTGCTCGATCGAGTACCGCGTGATCGGCAAAAAGTTTGGGTTGTTTCCCACCAGCGTGATATCTGTCCCGTGCAGCGTGGTAATAAACGGCAGGCGCCGTGGCGCAGCCATCTGCCGTGCCAGCAGCGCGCTCACCGAATGCGGAATCGCATAATGCACATGCAGAATATCCAGCGATTCCGTTTCGAATACTTCCAGCATTTTTACCGCAAGCGAAAGCGTGTACGGGGAATGATCAAATAGCGGGTATTGCACCACTGCGGCCTGGTGGAAATGAATGTGCGGGTCGTCGGTTTTCATCCGGATCGGTGGCGCATACGTGATGAAGTGCACGTCATGCCCGCGCGCGGCCAACTCCTGGCCCAATTCCGTCGCTACCACTCCCGAGCCGCCGTAAGTCGGATATCCCGTTATGCCGATGCGCATCTTGAACCTCTGTTCTGAGCTGGGTGTCGCAAACTCGTTGTGATGGCCTCGCTTGCGGGATGGCGAGCCCGGATGCTAGAGTCGCGCGAACCGCAGGCCGCATTGCCTGCCAGCGGTGAATGGTACACCGATTAGACGCAAAGGTGGCACTCCGCGTGACACGTCTCCAGGGGAAAGTCGCGATTGTGACCGGCGGAGGCAGTGGCATCGGCCGCGCGATCACCCTGGCCTTCGGGCGCGAGGGCGCAAAGGTTGCCGTTTTGGGCCGCCGGCAGGAAGCACTCGCCTGCGTCGTGGCCGAGTTGGCCCAAAATGGCGCGACGGGAAAGGCCGTCCTCTGCGACGTCATCCGGAACAGCGATACCATGAAGGCCGTAGATGAAGTCGAACGCGCCTTCGGTCGTCTGAACGTGTTGGTGAATAACGCGGGCACGCTCAGCGTCTCCACAATCGAGACTATCTCCGAGCAGGACTGGGATCTGGTGATTGAAACCAATCTGAAGGGACCCTTCCTGATGTCCCGCGCGGCACTTCCCGCCTTTCGCCGCGCCGGGGGAGGTGCCATTGTCAATATCGGTTCCGTTTTGGGCCTAATCGCCATGAGGGACCGCGCTGCCTATTGCGCCTCCAAGGGTGGCCTCACCCTGCTGACCAAAGCCATGGCCGTGGACCACGCCCACGAAAACGTCCGCGCCAACTGTATTTGCCCCGCCATCGTAGAGACCGAACTCGTAAAGGGCTTGTTCAGTGACAGCCCCGAAGGCCAGAAGGCGCGCGCCGCCAGAATCGCCACCCTACCCACGGGAAGGTTTGGCAAGGCCGAAGATGTGGCCGAATTGGCAGTTTTCCTCGCCTCGGACGAGTCTTCCTGGATCACCGGCACGGCCATCCCGGTCGATGGCGGCCTGTCGGCTTACTAAAATTGGTGGAGAGAGGGAGGGAGCCGGATGCGACGAAAACTGACCAAAGAAGAGAAACAGATCACGGAACTCGTCCGCCAGCGCATGAAGGAGAGCAACTCGACGGAATTGTTCGGCTTCGACGTGGAAAGCGTCCATGACGGCCGCGCTATCTTTCGCCTGGATGTCCGCCCACGCCACAAGCAGATTCACAATGTGGTCCACGGAGGAATCTTGGCTGCCTTGGCAGACACCACCGCCGCCATCGCTGCCTACACGGTAGCCCCTCGAGGCGTGGAACTAGCCACCCTCGAACTTAAGATCAACTATCTGGAGCCTGTTCCCGGAGGCACAATCAAAGCAGACGCCCGCGTTCTGCGCGGCGGCCGAAATTTTATTGTAACTGAGTGCGAGATTTTCAACGAATCCGGCTCTTTAGCGGCCAAAGCTCTGCTAACCTTCTCTGCCGCCGCCGGCCACAATCTGCGACCGTAACGGTCTAACATAGGCGCATAGATTCAGCCATGCCAGCCAGGTACCGGCAACTACTCGTCGCCCTTTTCCCCGTCTTCATCCTCTTTATGTACGTACCGGATATGCCGCTTGAACACCATCAGATTCGGCGCACCTTCACGGGTCAGCTTGATGCAGTCGCGGTCATACCACTCGATGATTCCATGCAGCACTTCGCCGGAGTCGAGCACCACCGACATCGGCGTGCGGCTTTGCATCTGCTTCACCCAGTAAAAATTTTCCGCGTGGGTAATCTCGGGAGGGGCGGGTTTTTTGCTCGGCAAGGGGCCGCCATTGTGCTGGGGCCGGGGACTGGCCTGCTCCTTGGCTTCCGCGAAGCTGGGACGAAACATGCGGCGATTCACCATGACTGCTCCTTATGTGGATGAAGATACGATCCTGTCCTTGAGATGCGGCCAGCACGTCTAGGGTTTCGCTTATTATGTAGCAGAGAATTGCTGTAGGCGAGGAAATCTATTGATGTGCCGGGGGGTTCCTGTCGTTCGAAGCCAGCGAGAGCGCCAGGGAATCCAGCCCCAGTTGCCGGTTCAAGTTCCGCCGCAAACCACCCGCTAGCCCGTCCATCCCAGCGATCGCGCGTCGTATCCAGGCCGCATCCACGGTGCGTGCTAGTGCCTCCAACTCCTTGGTAAGGTGCGGATTCCTTATCAACGGCGACCGCACACCCGCACTTAACTCCAATAAGTCCGATAGCAAACCATAAAGGATGCCAAGCAAGTCTTCGAACGACGATTCGCGATCCTTCGCGAGCGCCGCGGTATCGGCAAATAACTGTGCAAATCCCTGGCCTCGCGCCGCGCGTTCCAGGACCCGCAAAGCCGTTCGCCTCTTCTCAACCGCGTCTTCCAGGTCCAGTTCCAGAGCCAGCCCCGGGCTGCCTTCAGACAATTGCGCGGCTAATTTAATCTCTGCCGGCTTGCGGTCGGAGTGCATGCTCAGAATTTTCTCGACTTCGGCCACAGGCAGCGGAGCGAAATGAAACTGCATGCAGCGCGACAGGATCGTCGGCAGCAAGCTGAACGGGGATGTCGCTGTCAATATTAATGTGGCGGATTCCGGCGGTTCTTCCAGGATTTTCAGGAACACATTGGCCACGTCGGCGCGCATCGTGTCCGCGCCATCCAGGATAAACACTCTGCGCCGGCCGCTCGGCTGAAAATACGCTGCCCGCCGCACCGCTCGCACTTGCCCGATGCGCAACATTGGCCGCGCCACCGGGCTCTTCATCCGCACCGGATCGGGCACCAGCGCCCACACGTCCGGATGGCTCTGCAAAATCAGTGGGACGCGCTCGACACTCGCGGCGTCGGCGTTCTCCCCGCGTTCCGCGAGCCCCTGCTGCATCAATTTTTGAGGATCGGCCAGCTGCGAGACTTGCAGGCAGGTGGCGCACATGCCGCAGAAATCATCCGTCATCCGCTCGCAGTTTGCGGCCTGTGCGAACATCCTGGCCAGCGTGTATTTCCCAACGCCCCGCGGCCCAGTAAACAACAGTGCGTGCGGCACACGCGAAGCGCGGAACGCTCCCCGCAACGCTGCCACAATTTTTTCGTTACCCAGGAACTCCGAAAATCCCATGCCTCACGCCTTCTTTGCGGGTTCCAGCATTGGCACTACTGCCGACATGACCTCCGCGGCGATATCTTCCGGCAGCCGCAGGGTATTGTTCTGCGCGTCGTAGCACTGAATCGTGGCCCACGGCCGGCTGCGCGAAAGCATGTCGTACATTTCCGCCGCGTCTTCCAGGTGCGTCAAGCTCTTTTCCTGAATGTCGTGCGTCGCTTGCGTGTATTTCCGTTCCGATTTCCGCGACACCAGCATTTGCGACTGGCTGGGCGGTACGCGGAGATAAAGAATCAGGTCTTCGCGCGGCATCCCGTAGATGGAATATTCAAGATGCTCGATCCAGCGCAAAAATTCAGAGCGCTTCTCGGCGCTCGCCCGCGCCACCTGGTGCGCCAGGTTCGAAGCCACGTAGCGGTCCACCAGGACAATCTTTCCTTCGTTCAACACAGTTTCAATGCGCGCCTTGGACTCGAAGCGGTCTCCCGCATACAGCAGCGCGGAGAAATGCGGGTCCACTTCCTCCAGCGGCCCGTAATCGCCGTTCAGGAATTTGCCCACCATGCTGCCAAACCAGGAATCGTATTGCGGAAATCCCGTTGCATACACCGGGAATCCCTTGGCTGAAAGTGAGTGTTCGAGGAGTTTGGCCTGCGTGTGTTTGCCGCTGCCATCGATTCCTTCGATGGCGATAAGTATTCCGCGTGTCATCATTTAGTGCGGTGGGGGGCGCCACTCGTGTCAGTCAGTGTACTCGGAGACGCCATGCCCTGCAACGAAAGGAATCGTTGCCCTGTACCGAACCAGAGGCGGGCTGGCGACTCTGACATGTTACGATTTTAGGGTTGAAACTTCCCGTATGGCCGAAACCACGATCGCCGAAAATTTGCTGCGTGTGAACCGACGGATCGCCGCTGCCGCAAACCGAGCGGGCAGGCGCGCCGACGAAATCACCTTAATCGGCGTTTCCAAAACTCATCCCGCCGAAGCCATACGCGATGCCCTCGACGCCGGCCTCCGTCATTTCGGCGAGAATCGCGTGCAAGAGTGGGAAGGGAAGCGCGCAAGCATTCCCGAACTTCCTGCCACATGGCACCTCATCGGCCATTTGCAAAGCAACAAAGCCGCAAAAGCCGCAAATTTATTCCACAGCATCGACGCAGTGGATGATTTTGCACTAGCGCAAAAGCTGGACCGTGCCTCCAGCGCGCTTCCACACGGCAAACCGCTCCGAATGCTCATTGAAGTCCACCTCGGTGGCGAAGCAACAAAAAGCGGCGTGTCCGAAGACCACTTGCCCGCGTTGGCCGAGCAGGTCCTGACGCTGCAACATATCGATTTCGCCGGCCTGATGTGCATTCCGCCTTACCTGGAAAATCCCGACGAAGTCCGCCCCTACTTTGCTCGCCTGCGAACCTTGCGCGACCAACTGGAATCACAGTTGCTTCGAAAGCTGCCGGTGCTCTCCATGGGCATGTCGCACGATTTCGAAGCCGCCATTCTCGAAGGGGGCACCGAAGTCCGCGTCGGCACCGCTTTATTTGGTACCCGAGCCGCCCAGCAATGAATCCAATGACAGCGAAAAGTGAGTCTCCGGCTATCAGAATGAATCTCTTCGAACCATTTCGTCTGCGCGGTACCGAATTCCAAAATCGTATCGTCGTTTCGCCCATGTGCGAGTACTCGGCGAAAGACGGCCACCCCACCAGTTGGCACATGGTCCATCTGGGCAGCCGCGCTGTCGGCGGTGCCGCGCTCGTGTTCACGGAAGCCACCGGCGTCAGCGCCATCGGGCGGATTTCCCCGGCCGACACCGGCATCTATCTCGATTCGCACGTTGACGCGTGGCGCCCCATTGTTCAATTCATTAACGAGCAGGGCGCGCTCTCCGGTATCCAGTTGGCGCACGCCGGGCGCAAGGCCAGCACTGCCGCGCCGTGGCTGGGTGCCGCGCCAATAGCTCCAAGCGATGGCGGTTGGACGCCCGTCGCACCGAGCGCTTTGCCCTTCGACACCGGCTACAATTTGCCGAAAGCACTTTCCATCGCAGAGATCGACCAAGTGGTCGCGGATTTTGCCGCCGCCGCCCGCCGCGCGCTCCAGGCCGGTTTCCAGGTCGTGGAAATTCACTCTGCCCACGGCTACCTTCTGCACGAATTCCTCTCGCCATTCAGCAATCAGCGCACAGACGACTACGGCGGGAGCTTCGAGAATCGCGTTCGCCTTCTTCTGCGCGTCGCCAGCACCCTGCGCGAAATCTGGCCGGAGCGGCAACCGATCTTTGTGCGCATCTCCGCTACAGACTGGAAAGAAGGTGGCTGGGATTTGCCGCAAAGCAGCGAGCTGGCGCGGCAGTTGCGGCACGTCGGCGTCGACCTCATCGATGTTTCCAGCGGCGGCGCGATTCCCAACGTTCGCATTCCCTTTGGCCCCGGCTATCAGGTCGGCTTTGCGGGGGCCATCCGCCGCGAAGCGGGCATTCCCACCGGCGCGGTCGGCATGATCTCCGAACCCACGCAGGCGGAAACCATTCTCCGCAGCGGCCAAGCGGATATCGTCCTTCTAGCCCGCGAGCTTCTCCGCGATCCTTACTGGCCCAGGCGCGCCGCGCAAATCCTCGGCGTAAAAATCAAGCCACCGGTACAATACGAAAGAGCGTGGTGATCGCATGAGCAGGGTGACAGGGTGACGTGTTGAGCTTCGTCGATTTCGCCGTAGACGCCGCGCGCGGCACCGTCACATTTTCTGTGCGCGTGCAACCCCGCGCCAGTCGCGACGAAATCGCCGGCGTGATCGACGGCGCCGTGAAGATTCGCCTTTGCACTCCCGCCGTGGAAAATCGCGCCAATGAAGCACTTGTCGAATTCCTCGCCTCCGTTTTGAAAACCGCGAAATCTGCTGTTAGAATCCGGAGCGGTGAACAAAGCCGCAACAAGCGTGTCGAAATCATTGGCGTCACCCGGCAACAGATTGAAAACCTGCTTCAGACGGAAGCGTGAGTTGCGCGCTCTTGGAAGGGAACTGCTCTCATGAAGGCCGCCATCAACGAATTACAAAAAGATCTGCGCGCCGCAGAAATAGACGGCTGGCTTTTCTACGATTTTCGCAGCCGCGACCCTATCGCCCAGCGCATCCTCGATCTTCCTCCCGGGATGCGCACTCGCCGCTGGTATTATTTTGTTCCTGCCAAGGGCACGCCCAAAAAACTCGTCCACAAAATTGAAGCCGGTTCGCTTGCCGCCGTTCCGGGAGACACGCTCTATTATGCTGGCCAGAAAGAGCTGCGAGACAATCTCAAAAAAGCCCTCGGCAAATCCAAAAAAGTGGCCATGCAGTACTCGCCGAAAAATGCCATTCCCTATGTCGGCATGGTCGATGCCGGAACCGTCGAACTCGTGCGCAGCCTCGGCCCCAAAGTCGTCACCTCCGCCGATCTCGTGCAGAAATACGAAGCCTGCTGGACCAACGCGCAGCTCGAATCCCACACCGCCGCCGGCCGCGCCATCGATCGCATCGTCCGCGAAGCCTTCGAACACGCCGCCAACACCGTCGAGCAAAAGCAGCTCATCACCGAATACGATCTGCAGCAATTTATGCTGCGCAAATTCGACGAAGCCGGAATCGTTACCGAAGAAGGCCCGGATGTGGCCGTCAATCAAAACGCCAGCGACCCGCATTACGGCCCCACCAAGGAAAAATCCTCACCCATCCGTGAAGGCGATTTGCTGCTCCTCGACGTTTGGGGCAAGCAGAAATCTCCGGACAGCGTCTATTACGACGTCACCTGGATGGGCTATCTTGGCTCCGCAGTTCCCGAAAAGTACGCGAAAGTTTTCCGCGTCCTCCGCGATGCCCGCGATCGCGCCGTCGAACTGATTCGCTCCAGCGTGAAAACCGGCAAACCCCTGCAGGGTTGGCAGGTGGACAAGGCCGCGCGCGCCGTCGTGGAAAAGGCGGGCTACGGCAAATATTTCTTCCATCGCACAGGACACAACATCGGCACCTCCGTCCACGGTAACGGCGTCAACATGGACGGCCTGGAAACGCAGGACGAGCGCCACCTGATTCCGCACACCTGCAATTCCGTCGAGCCGGGAATTTATCTGCCGGAGTTTGGCATGCGCACTGAAGTTGATGTCTATGTGGACGACAAGGAAGCGCGGGTCACCGGCGCGGTCCAAACGGAAATTTTGCCGCTCCTGCCCTAAAATGAGATCACGCCAAATCGCATGAGCCAGGAACCCAACGAACCAACGCCTGTCGAGCCGCCTCCCTCCGCTGCGCCCGCGGAGCTTCCGGCGCTTCACCTTCCGCGCAAAACTTATTCGGAAGCCAAAGCCTGGGCCATCGCCATTGCCGGCTGGCTTGTTCCAGGTCTGGGCCACGCCCTGCAGCGCATGTGGGGACGCGCTGTCGTCATTTTTCTCGCTGTCGGCCTGCTCATTCTCGCGGGTGCTTCCATGCGAGGCAATTTATTTTCTTCGGACGGCACCGACGCGTTTGACACTTTGGGTTACGTCGCCGATCTGGGCGCCGGCAGTTTTTATTTTCTGGCGCGCGCCGTCGAAGTTCAGGGCGCTGACGTTTCTCACGCCGTCGGTGATTACGGCACGCGTTTCCTCGCCACTGCCGGCGTTTTGAATCTTCTGGCCGCCTTGCATGCTTTTGAAGCCGCCCGAGGCCGCAAGGCATGATGCCCTGGCGACAGCTGACCCCCACGCATTTTCAGGCCTTCGTTTTTTTCGCTGCCGTCATTTCCGTTGCGTTCGGATTCCTCGGCCGCCGCCAGCCCAAAGATCGCATCAAGTACATTCTCTGGTCCTTCCTGCTCTTCCTGATGATCGGCATCGGCATAGGCTGGGCCATGTATCCGTTCTCCCACTAACTATGGCACAGGCACTCCTGCCTGGGCTCTTGGGTGTGTGGAAGAGCATCGCGAATTGCTGCGGGACATCCACTGGACGATTCCGCTCTCCAATTACTTAAGCTCGCGCGCAATAAAAAAGGCAGAGCGGGGACAAACCCGCTCTGCCAAATTTTGTTTCACCCGACAGTACAGCGATTTAGAGCGCTGTGCTGGCGTTCGTGCAGGTCGTGCCGGACAGGTTGTAATATAGGACGCCGGACTGATCAGAGCAATACGCGTTCTGACCCGTGGAACCCTGAACCTGAGGCAGAGCCAGCGAGGTATACGTCACCGCCGGAGTTCCGCCACCGCCTGCTGCCGTGAAGATGTAACCGCTCTTCGTGCCCGATGCGAGAACCGCGTCGATCAAGCAAGCGTTCGTCGAGGATGCATACGTGGAGCCAGCGCAAGAAGCCGCCGCACCACCAAGATTCGTCAGAGCTGCCGCGTATCCAGTCGCCGGATAGTTCGTCGAATAGGTCACCATCGCGGTGTTGATCGTGCGCAGTGAGCCGACCGCCGAAGATTGATTGGCCGCCATCTTCGAGCGCATTAAGTTCGGAATTGCGATAGCCGCAATGATCAGAATGATCGCCACGACGATCAGCAACTCGATAAGCGAGAAACCCTTCTGCTTTTTCATTGAGAGATTTCCTTAACCTGGATTTGAGTCCTGTGCGGATGAGCGCTCACATGCACTGCATAGAAGTGCACGCTGCCGGCCCGTATTAGTACTTTCCAACGAATTTGTTGCAGATCTGTAATATCTATGAAAACAAATGGCTTACAGCTTCAGTCAAGATGGCGGCAGGCGCAACAGCCTCACGTTTTGATCCCTGACGATTTTCGTCGACACTTTACGTCTGACTACGCGACACAAAGTGTCAATCTGATGCGTTGCTCGCCCAGATCAAAATTTGCGTTAATTTTGCAGCGCCAATGGCCGAAGGAGTGTACCGGGGCACCACTATCGTCCGCCTGACCTGGTAAAAGCTTTCAAGTCCTACGGCTAAGCGAAGGCGCGGCGCCCCGTGCCATCGTTCACACGCGCAACCTAAGCCGTCAATTTCGCGAGCGGACCGGAACCACCCTTCGACGCGCCACCTTGCTCAGGCGTCAAGTCCTGTCGCAGCAACTGAGAGCGCCGAGGTGTAGCCAGCTGTAAATTCTTCGTTGAAATTGCGCACACCTTCCGTCGCACTAAATTGACAGCCATTTTCAGCGGATGCTATCGTGAACAAGTGGGCCGAGGTAGCTCAGTGGTAGAGCAGCCGATTCGTAATCGGCAGGTCGTGGGTTCAACTCCCACTCTCGGCTCCAGAATCAGCCGGTCCAGTCCGGCGACGCAGGCATCGCCCCTCTTCCCTTAGCTTCACTACTTTCCTTCTCTATTTATGCGCATGCACGCAATGCTAAACGCAAGCAGCATCATCGGCAGCCAACCCCACTGATACTTATGCGCCCCTCGCAACGTAATAAAGTTAGGGCTGATCGGAGGCAACATGCCAGCGCAAATCCCAGTTTCAGCCGCAGATGCCATAAATCCTGCCTTCCAGCACGCAAGGCAGCAGCTCTTTGAGCCGTTCCGATTCGGCCAGTGGGCGCGCCTTGCTTTCGTCGGACTTCTGGCGGGCGAAATGGGTTCCGGCGGCGGATGCCACTCTGGTTTTCATCCGAGCCCAACCCATCACCACCTGGGAGCGGCACCGTTTGCCTCAGGTTTCCCATGGCACCTCGCGCATCATCCTGCGCTACCCGCTGGAATGATCACATTTCTGCTGGTGTCTGGATTTGCCCTGTTTCTGCTCTTCACCTACATCAACAGCGTAATGCGCTTCATCCTGTTCGACAGCATAGTTTCCAAACAATGCCACATCCGCCAGGGATGGGTGCGCAACACGGTTCGCGGCCTCCGTCTTTTTGTCTGGCAGCTGTTATTGACGCTGGCCGCCTTCTCGGCTTTCTTCGTCCTTATCGGAGTTCCTGTCGCGGGTGCCTGGTCCGCTGGTTGGTTCTCGCATCCCCGTGAACACGTGCTGCCCCTTGTGCTCTCCGGCGTGGGGCTGTTCCTGCTCCTCGTCGTCTTCGTGGCGCTATTGGCCGTCGTCCACGTAATGACCAAAGATTTCGTCGTTCCGCAAATGGCGTTGGAAAACATCAGCGCCATCGAGGGCTGGCAAAGGTTATGGTCGTGGCTCAAAGCGGAGAAACTTGGCTACGCCGGCTACATCGGCATGAAAATTGTGATGGCTATGGGCGCCGGTATCGCCATTGGCATCGTTACGCTGTTCGTGCTCTTGATGATGCTAGTGCCTGTCGGCGGCATGGGGGTGATGGCTGTCCTCGCCGCCAAAGCAGCCGGCCTAACCTGGAATTTCCAAACCATCGCGCTCGCCGTGATTGCGGGTTTTATTGCCCTTCTGCTTCTCATGTTTGCAATTTCACTCATCGCGGTGCCCGCCATCGTATTTTTCCCCGCATACTCCATTTATTTCCTGGCGCCGCGGTACGCGCCTCTGGCGTCGCTCCTGTGGCCCCAACCGGCCTCGTCGTCATCTCCGTTGCCGCCTCTATCGCCTGCATGAGCGAATTGACTACTTTGTCTGCCATCCCGACTGTTTTGCCCGCTGCAACAACTCATCGAACCGCAACTTCGCTTTTCGAGCGACGGAATCATGGTCAGCCGACCAACCAATCTCCCGCTGCCACCACTCGTTCAATTCTCGGCGGCTGTACAATTCTGCAATCTTGCGAATCAGATCATCGGCTTCCTGTCCATAAACTCTGGCTTTGTGAACAAATATATCCGTAAGCGGATGGTCACCTGGTTTTCCATTCGGCATAGTGCTATCTCCAAATTCCCCAAGAACAACGAAACACGGTTTCGATTGTCACCGCAATCCGCAACGCGCGGACACCCACTTGCCAACCACGTCGCGAAATGATTCGGTCCGTGGTGCCGAAACCGCCGTCAACAGAACGAAGCTGAATAACAGGTGATCGTTCAAGGTATACTTTCGCAGCTTGTACCCTTACTCCGACGTCCAGGGTGAACAAAAAAATGATCGCTCCGCCGCAAAATCCTCCCGCACACGTGCGCATACTTCAGCTCCTGAATGGGGCACACGTCGCGGGCGCTGTCTCCTGCCTCGCGCGACTCGGTATCCCGGACCTCGTCGAAGTCGCTCCCAAATCTGCGGATGAGCTGGCCAGCCAGATCGGCGCTGATCCGCAAGCCCTCTACCGGCTGATGCGCGCTGTCGCCAGCGTTGGAGTGCTTTGCGAAGGGCCCGACGGCAAATTTTCGCAAACGCCAATGTCTAGCGTTCTGCGCAGCAATGCCACTCCCAGCCTGCGTGCGTTTGCCACCATGACCGGCAGGGACTGGCACGGGCGCGGCTGGTCTCAATTGGAATATTGCGTGCGAACCGGCAAGCAAGCGCTTGACCACCTTTATGGCACGCATATCTTCGAATATCTGAAGCAGAATTCATCCGAAGGACAAATTTTCAACGACGCTATGACCGAGCTATCCATGATCGATGGCCCCGCCGTAGCCGACGCGTACAATTTCGAAGGCATTCGCTCTATCGTGGACGTAGCCGGCGGCCACGGCTTTCTGCTCGCCACCATCCTTGAAAGAAATCCGCATCTGCGCGGAACGCTCTACGAGGTGGCTCACGTTGTCGAAGGAGCCGCAACCGGACCGCTGAAGCCGATGATGGAACGCTGCACCTTCGCGTCCGGCGATATGTTTTCCTTGGTTCCCGCGGGCGCGGATGCGTACATCATGAAACACATCATTCACGACTGGCCCGGCGATCTGTGCATCCGACTTCTCGAAGCCTGCCGCAAAGGCGTCAATCCAGGCGGCAAACTTCTCGTGGTCGACAGCGTAATTCAGTCCGGCAACGATTTCTCCTCAGGCAAATTCCTCGACCTCCAAATGCTGATTTTCCCCAGCGGCTGCGAGCGCACCGAAAAACAATTCCACAGCCTCTTCGCCGCCTCCGGCTGGCAGCTAAGCCGCATCATCCCCACCGCAGCCTCCGATTGCAGAGTCGAAGGCGCCCCCGTGTGACGGCCACACCGCAACCGTTCAAGTTAGCGCCGAGCTGAACGTGTCCGGCAACAACGTTCCCCAGGCACTGAGTGAACCTATATTTGTTTCTCAATCCGTGCGAGCACCCGATTAGCGAACCACGACAAAAGATCGCCACACCTAGCAGCAGCGTGTGGGTGAAGTCAGGGGCGTTCTCAGGGCAGGGGCGAAGCGATGATGAGTGTAGTTGTACGCGAACAACGATTGATTACGTGGTCCAGGAAAAATATGCAACACACCGTGATGTTGGCTAATGCCGGCAGTCGAAAAGCATATATCGCCGGCGGAACTCCTTAACGTTCTCCTGAATCAATCTGCGTCGATCCTACTTGGTACTCCTCCCATGGCTGGCAACAATCCAGGAGCCACCGCACATCCCGAGAGCGATAAATGCGCTGGACCACTCGTCCCCATTATGGGGATCTGCCGCAACTCTTGGCGAGTGGAGAAGCACAACCCAGAGCAGGAACATGACTCCGAGCAAGAACGCCGCCCACTGATCCAAGCGCCGAATGGCAATGCTGATTCCTGCCGCGATGAGAGCCGTCCCGGTCAGATAGGCCCAGAACAAACTGCCTGGAATCCAAGCGGGTATCAAGCTGGCAATGAAACGCGCAACGACGAAATGAATACTGCCGAAAACGATCAAGGACATGGCGAACAAGTAAGGACCTGACACGGCCACCTTACCCAACACGCTTTCCCAGCTCGAACAGTCGGGTGGCAGGGTTTGCACTAACGTCCAAGCCGAAGCGCCCAAGGCCAATGCTTCGAAGAGAACCCCGTACGCGGTCCAATCCCCGGGATGTGCAACTACCAGTGGCAGCTCAAGGAACAGCACATACCCTAAAAACAAATACCCCAACAGCATTGCCGTCAACCGTGCATGGAGCTTGGCCGCTATACTCAGGCCAGCCGCGCTCAGCGCCAGACCGTTTATATAGCCGAAAAATGGGTTTACTGGAAACCAGGGGACGCCGGGGTCCGTCAGCCCAAAGTGAGCACAAATCAGATTTTCGACTCCCAATGCCACTATGGCAATGCCGAACAAAAGCTGCCCCGTCGTCACGATTTTACCCATCAATCTGCTCCTGAACACACAACTTGCACGGAAACGAGCCGTGCCCCGCGAACAGGCTTGGACGAATAAGCACCACAAGAGAACCACTCATGGGCGAAAGTATACTCGCCCGGTTTGCGCGTCAATCAGATGTGGACGACCGTTAGCCTACAACTCTTGGCGTGTGGGCCGGAAAAGGATCTCGTTTATGTCCACCTCTTCCGGCTGGCTCATTGCGTAGGTGACTGCCTGCGCGAATGATTAATTTGGCGGAATCGCGAATTCATTGTAGAAGTTCTCAACGCCATTCAGCGACGTCTTGCTCGGTTACGCTGTTCGGTAGTTTCGTGCCTATCGCGCCGGTTGAGATCACCGTCGTACGGATACTGTAGGGTTTCGCTTCCTGGCGCAGCCCTCCGGATATCACCTGCACGGCATGCTTGGTCGCGAAATAAACCACGCCGCCGGGCCTCACCTTATGCCCGGCATAGAAGAGACATTGATGATGTGCCCGGCTTTCTGTTGCTTCATGTACGGCAGTGCAGCCGCTATACCGTACAACACTCCCTTGATGTTGACCTGGATCATTCGGTCCCAGTCGTCGATCTTGAGGCGTTCAAGCTACGATTGCGGCATAAGCCGGGCATTGTTAATCATCAGGTCAATGCGCCCGAACGTATGCACGGCGCCGTCCACCAACTGTTTCACCTGGTCCGAGTGTGTGACGTCTGTAGCCATCGCAAGTGCTTTGCCGCCACCTTTTGTCAACTCGCCTGCCAACGACCTGAGGCGCTCGACACGCCTCGCGCCCAGTGCAACGCTTGCGCCCTGCCCAGAGAGTCATCCGGGCGGTCGCCTCGCCCAGCCCGCTACTCGCCCCCGTGATGACAACCACTTTTCCTGCAATGTTCTCGCCCATAAACTCCTGTTGCCTGCGATTTTTTGTCGTCCTCATTGGTAAGTCTCTCTGGCGATTGCGATAGCGTTCACTGCGCTAGGCCACCCTGCGTAAAAGGCGAGTTGCGTAATTGCCTCGACTACTTCCTCCTTGGTTACACCATTCTCGCGTGCCCGTTGAAGATGAGCCCGCAGCTGTTCCGGCCGATTCAGCGCAATAAGCGCGGCAACCGTGATGAGACTGCGATCGTGCTTCGAGAGCCCTGGACGCTACCACACGTCGCCATACAGCACGGTGTCTGTTAATTCCGCCAGCTTGGGATCGAAGTCACCCATCAGTTTCTGCGCTGCAGAAGGCTCTTTAGGACTGCCTACTTCTCCTGATGTGGGTGGAAACTTCCCGTACTGTTCGTCGCTGACCTTCTCCATCCACGCAACGGTCTTCCCATTCAGACTTTCCTGAACAGCGATATGAGTCATGCTCGTGCTTGCCGTTGCTCCATGCCAATGCTTAACGCCCGGCGGAATCCACACGGCATCACCTTGCCGAATTTCCTCGATTTGACCGCCCCACTGCTGAACCCAGCCCTTGCCGGCTGTGACGATCAAAGTTTGGCTCAACGGATGGCTGTGCCATGCTGTGCGAGCCCCGGGCTCGAAGGTGATGCTAGAACCAGACATGTGCCCCGGGGGATTTTCGCTGAACAGCGGATCAATGTGTGCGGCACCAGTGAAGTGTTCGGCGGGGCCTTTCGCCGAGAGTTGCAAGCCATTTCGTATGATTTTGATCGTCTGCGAGCCTTGCAGTGGCGCAGCCGGGGAAGCATCAGAGGCTGATGGGCTTCCGACTTGAGCACGGGCGGCTGCCGAAGCGAATAAAGAAATTGCCGTGACCATCGTGGCGAGCAGTTTCATCTCGGTCCTCCCGATTCAGCGATTCATGGTTGAAACAGATTCTGTTCTAGGTTACGCGGATGGTTAACTTCATCTAAATGCCTGGTTTGTCGTGCCGGCAAGGTTCCGTATATTACCTAGCTGGGAGGTTTTCTCGTTAGGACTTGGCACACACATGGGCAGTTTACTCGCCGACATCGCCGTCAGTGATCGTTGGTGGAATCTGGCGTGCCGTCGGACCTTTTGGCGACCGGAACTTAGAAAGACGGTTAGTCTGTCCTCGGTGGCCTCGGATCCTAAATTGGGGAACCCGGCAAGTTTGCTCCCCACGCGGCAGAGTCCGTTAGTGAAATGAAAAACATCAGGTGGGGATGCCAGTTCGCGTCATGGTCGCTCAAGTACGATTCTGTGGACATCATGTAGCACATCGCGCTGGATTCCAGCGGCGGCAGTTCCTTCTTGTCGAAGGCGATTTTGATGCCTTCAAACATCTGCGCTTTTGATCGTCCGGCCAATACCAGTGCGATCTTCTTGATGGTGATGGGAAGGTAGGTTCGCGCGGCAGGCACGTTGAAGCAGATCGGCGCGCGCAGCTTGGGATTCCAAAAATCGGGATCGTCGATTCCAGCGGTCCAGGATCGTTCCACCATGCACACGAATCCGTTCTTGCCCGGTCGGCGCTTTCGTGACCGTGCCGTCCGAGGACCAGGACTTCGGCATCTCGTGAGATGGATTCCGGGGCAGCGCTGCGGGCCAGCGCTATCTCGGTATTTCGCTCCATGAGGTATTGATCAAGCGGGGTTATATTCATTCAATTAACTTATCGATGTGGGCATTATGAGCCGCTTGGATGGAACCGTGTTTATAGGATGTACAGGATGTAAAACGTTGTGGTCGTGGCTTCGAGGGTGTAGCATGCGCTGAGAAAGAGTGTTGTATGAAAGTTCGCATCGACACCGCGGAACTCGCAGGATGGCAAAAGCTGGGAGCAACATTGTCGTTGTCTTTGAGCCTGACGTTACTGGTGCCCGCATTTGGCGTGATCGCGCGGTCCCCAGAGCCACCGAATCCTGCGCAATCCGTAACGGATGCCGCGCGGAACGCTCGTGAGCGCAAATCGAATTCGACAACGCCTGCAAAGGTGTTCACCAACGACAACCTCGGGGGACAGTCTTCGTTGCCAAGCGCCGCAGCGAGTCCTCCAGAGCCTCAGCCAAAGCAGGCCGAAGCACCAATACCGCAGAAAACCAACTGCGATAATCCTGACGACGAGAGACTTAAAACAGAACTGCAGGCCGCCCAGGAGGAGTTGGACCAGATTCGCCGCGAGCTTTCCTATGACCCCAAAGCGATCTCCGATGGCGATTTAGATTTGAAGAATTTCAAGCCAGGATCCTCGGGGCTGAGCTTTGGATCTCCACCGTTTTCACAAGCGCAGCCGCAGGTCCCGGCGCGCGTGCAGGGAGCGATTCTCGAGGAGAGGATAGCGGCGCTTAAAAAAGCCTCGAGCATTGCTTGCGATTCCCCCAAAGACGCAGCGATCCAGACGAAGGTCGATTCCGCAGAAAAAGAGCTAAAGTTATTACAACGAGAGTTCGATCTGGACCAGTCCGCTTACTATTCCAAGCCCAATTACGCCGGAGACGCCTCCGGCAAAGCCAAGCTCGATGCCGAACAGCAGCAGATCGAGTCCCTACAGTCAGAGATAGACCGGCTGAAGGACGAGCTTCCTTCTCCGAAAACAGATCAAGTCGCGGAGTAAGCCATTGCGGTCAGTGGTGAGACTATTAGGCGCTACTGAGTGCTTGCCGTCACAGAAAGAATCATGAGCGAGGAAGATATCACACGGAAGTCAAGATAGACGAAGTCTTCCCGCTCAATCCGAGTGATGATTCCTACGTCGTCTGCGGCTCTCTACGCTGTAAAAGCCGCAGCGCATGGAACTTTTATATGTGCGCTGTTTAAATTGACATCCATCACTATACCTAATTTTGACTAAATCAGTTTGCCGGTCTCCGGCTTCCGGCTTGGGATCGTGAGCCACGATGGAGCGCGGGGTCTTTGAGCGGCCTAGCGCCTGAGGCTGGGTCGGTAAGCTCCCATCAATCTCGCGATCAGGACTGCCAGGTACAGGACGCCGAGGATAGTTTGTAGGATCGAAACGGAGCGCGCTTCAGCCGTAACCGCGGTAATTCCAGCCGCCCCCAGTGAAGTCATGGTGCCAAAACTGTAATAGATAAAATCGAATCGGTCGGGGACCCCATGTAGGTTGGTAACCGGATCGAGATAAAAAGCGTTTGACTGCAATTTGGCGACCATGCCGTAGACGCTGGCAAAACCGAATCCTACCAGCAGATAAATGCACAGCGCCCCAAAAATCGTTTCCGAATTGGCCTGCTCCTTCGAAAACACGTGGCGGAAAATGATCACGACCATGAATACGTCAAAAACAAAGCTCAAAGCTATACTGACTATCGAGAACGTGTTTGCGCTCGCCCTGGGGAGCTGAATGCGTTGGTACACCGCTGGAATTGCCAGTAGCAGAGCAAAGACCATCAGGCCCCGTCGGAAGTTGGCCGCATACACGGTAAGTAGAATTGCGGCGCTTCCTAGCACGCGGAATGTGTAGTAACCAAAGCGGCTAGCTTCCGCATAAGGGTAGAGGAGCAGCGTCGCCAGTAGAAAAAGGAACAGTAAGAAAAACCTGTGGCTCGTGACGCGCGACTCGTGCTCAGTCTGGATTGCGTACATCATGAAGCAGCCCGCCACGCCCATGGTACACCTACATTATTGTCCGTCCCACTCAGTCGCCGTTTACAGCGGCATATAACTGCCGATCGGTTTGAATGTATAGGTCGAAGGACCAAGGAAGTTCCCCCATGGAGACTATGTATTACATCGGATTGCATGTTAAGCCGCGAGCTGAACTGAAAGTGGCGCACCCCTTGATGCTGCGGGCATTGCCGTAGCGAAAAAAGGACCACGATCGCATCGACCCGACAAGATATGGGATTGCCTGCGCTCCGATTTCCTGCTGGATGAGGAACGCCGATGAAGACCAGTAATGGAAAGTTCTTATAAGAATAAGGCTAGCCATTCGCGCTGCTGTGGATGCAGAACTCGAATGGCTAATGAGAACAGTTCATGAACGAGGTCTCGCAATCAAGTAAAGGCACACGAAAAGAAGCGCAACGCGTGCCCAAGCGAACCAATTCCTAGGCACAAGAACATTTTGCTTCCATACTTGGAGCGCTGCGTCACCGTGAATCTGCTAATTCAATGAGCAATCGGTGATCAAGACTGACTGCTGGCCGCGCGTCAGGTGGTGGGCTAAGACGCCACTTGCGTCTGCTTTCTGGCGGGAGAGAAAATGAAGGCAGGGAGAAAGAATCTATGGTACACACAACAGTTGACGGCACGTTTCGGCAAACCAATCTGACCAACGAATCGTCCGAGTATCTGACCAAGCGCGAGGAACTTCGCCTCGCCGAAATCGAGCTCATGCGTCAGCGCGAACGGATCGCTGAGCTGCGCCGCCAACTCCCGCAGGGCGCTCCTATCCAGGATTATCAGTTTGATGAGGGGTCGCGCGACCTTGATGCCGGTGATGCGCCCGTGCGCACGGTCCGCCTCAGCGAACTATTCACCAAACCCAATCGGTCGCTGATCATCTATCACTTGATGTACGGAAAACGGCAAGCCAAGCCTTGCCCAATGTGCACTGCCTGGCTCGACGGCGCCAACGGCGTCGCTCATCATCTCGCTCAAAATCTCGACCTTGCCGTTGTCGCGGCCGCTGATATCCCCGCTCTGCGCAGCCACGCTCGTGCGAGAGGCTGGGACAAGCTACGTCTCCTCAGCGCCGGCAGCAACACTTTCAAGTATGACTTCGGCAGCGAAGACCGCGAAGGGCATCAGGACTCCACGGTTTCCGTTTTTACGCGCGACGCTGAGGGCACCTTGCGCCACTTCTACACGGCGCATCCTTGGATGGCTTCGGACATCCCCGAGCGCGGCATCGACCTACTCGCTCCCATCTGGCACGTTATGGACCTCACGCCGCAAGGGCGAGGCGACTGGTACGCGAGCCTTCACTACGGCACCAAAGTCCACGCCGCCGGCACATAATTTATAACCAGCACTAAGAGCGTCATGCTGGGGAGTACTGAGTCCGCAAAGCGGGACGAGGTGGTAGTTGGCCTACCAACCAAAGGATGACCCCAACCATCGCGTCTTGCCACAATCAATCTGTGCGCTGACCAAAGTTGTTTTGTGGGACTTCGGAGCCGTTGCAATTATAACGTGTGCTGAAGTAAACCCGACCTTTCCGGTTTGCCGCCTTAATCGGGACTTTCACTGACTTTCACGCCTTTTCTTGACAGCTTTCCATGTTGCCGCTATAGTGCCTCCACTCCGCATTTCATATACCGGGTCCTTTTCGTAGCACAGCACGTAAAGACACACATTCGCAGGCTAGCTGCTCGTATTGAGATAGAAGCAAGCATAACGAAGCAGTTCAAGACGTTCTTGGGCCGGTATTTCTATCTCAGCATGTCGCTGGTGTTGGCTGCGGTTGTAATTTCGGGCTTCAGCCGCACGGTCAACGCAAGCCTGTTCCACGCCAACCCGCCAAGGCCGCTGCTCTTGTGGATTCACGGCGCTGCCTTTTCAACATGGGTGGTCTTCCTTATCCTCAGTCGGCTCTGGTGCGTGCGAGGAAAGTCAGCGTGCACCGCTTGCTGGGTTGGTTGGAGCGGGCTTGGCCGCAGTGATGGTGGTGTTGGGCCTCACAATCGCGGTGGTGATGACCCGGTTCGATGCCTTTGTTCTACAGCAGAAGGGCGTAGATGCTTTCTTGTCGATTCCGTTCGCCGAGATGCTCATCTTTGGCTCATGCATCGCGATGGCAGTTTATTGGAGAAAGAAGCCGGAATACCATCGGCGGCTTGTTCATAGCGAGTTGCCAACTTATAGACGCTGCCATCGGCAGATTCGATTTTATGTTCAACCACGCGCTCTTGTTTCCCGCCTTGGACTTCCTGCTCGTGCTCGGCATGCTGCGTGATTGGTTGGTGGATAGGCGCGTCCACCAGGTGTATCTCCATGCGCTGCCCTCGTTGATCGTTGTGCAGAGTCTTGCAATCGACGCCTGGAGGATCGCTCCAAAGTGGTGGCAAGGGATCACCCAGGCGATCCTGCGCTCGTGACAGCGATTAGTGTTTGATTAGTGTGCGCATTGAGGACCCGGACAGGTTCGAGGTAGGTTAGACTCATTTCCCGGGCCCTCTCGTTGCAGATTGCGCAAGGATGCGCCGGTCGGTGGTCCCGTGAGAATCGTCAAAAGTAACAATCTCGCCTTTTAAGGCTGCTTCCGCAAGATCGTTACCGTAAGCCTCGGCGGTTGACCCCGTCACAATTACCAATGGCGGAAAATCGGCCACGAGCGTAACGTGTCTGCTTCAGCTCGCCCGGCTTGAGAGGGAATCCGTGCGCCAACCCGCGAAACCAGGGCTGCGATCGAACGAAGAGCTCTTCCGCTCGATCTTCGAGAATGCGCAGATCGGGATCAGTGTCTTCAGTATTGATCGCCACGAACACTACTCCAATCGTGCGATGAGCGAAATGTTGGGTTACAGCGAGGAAGAACTCAGCCACCTCGAAAAATGGGATGAAATCACTCATCCGGACGACCGTGCCGCCTGCGCGGAACGTTACACCGCACTCTTGCGGGGGCAGCGCGAAAAAGACGCCTACGAACAGCGCTTCATTGCCCGCGATGGCACCGTTGTCTTCGCGAATGGCCGGTTTACGTTGCTGCGCGACGCTGAAGGCAAGCCGGAATACGTCGTCGCCCTGACAGAAGACATTACCGAGCGCAAAACGGCGGAAGATCTTGTCCGAAAGCGCGATGAAGAACTCCGCCGCGGAAATTTCCTCGCGGAAACCGCTCTCGAGCTAACCAAGGCAGGCTACTGGCACGTCCCGCTTGACGGCTCTGGCTGGTACAACTCTTCAGCACGCAGGGTCGCGGTTTTTGGAGATTTCCCGCAACTCGACCATCGTTACAAACTCGACGACATGTTCGCCCATGCGGAAGAAGCGGACGCGGCCGCGGGTAAAGCGGCGCGCAAAGCTTTCGACGCCGCCCTGGATGGCACCGCGAATTACGATACCGTCTTCGCCTATAGGCGTCCCACCGACGGGCGCATCGCTTGGGTCCACGCGGTAGGCCACGTTTTGAAAGATGCCAACGGAAAGCCGACCGATATGTACGGCGTTTCCCAGGACATCACGGAATTCAAGCGCCTGGAAATGGAGCTCTCGGCCGCCAAACGGATCGCTGAGGCGGCAACCAAAGCCAAGTCCGATTTTCTAGCCAACATGAGTCACGAAATACGCACGCCGATGAATGCCATTCTTGGCATGACCCATCTGGCGCTCAAAACCGACGTCACGCCAAAACAGCGTGACTACCTCACCAAAACAAAAGCTGCCGCTCAGTCTCTCCTCGGCATCATCAACGACATTCTCGACTTTTCCAAAATCGAGGCTGGCAAGCTGGATATGGAGAAGACCGATTTTCGCCTCGAAGAAATGATTGCCAACGTCTCCAGCATGGTTTGCCAGAAAGCTCACGACAAAAATCTGGAGTTCCTGATTGCTTCCGCTCACGATATTCCTCCCAATCTCGTTGGCGATCCTTTGCGACTCGGTCAGATCCTGATCAACCTCGTCAGCAATGCCGTGAAGTTCACGCAAAAGGGCGAGATTGTTTTGACCATCGCGTTGTTGGAAAAGGTCCTAGACAGGGTGAATCTAAAGTTCTCCGTACGCGACACCGGAATTGGTATGACCGCTGAACAATCGGCGCGCCTGTTCCAGGCCTTCAGCCAGGCCGACAGCTCCACGACCAGAGAGTACGGCGGCAGCGGCCTTGGTCTCTCGATCTCCAAAAGACTGATCGAAATGATGGGCGGCAACATCTGGGTGGAGAGTTCCTATGGAGTCGGCAGCACGTTTCATTTCACGGCTTGGTTCGGCATTGGTTCGGCGGAGACGAAACGCAGGCTTTTGATTCCGGACATCGCCGGAATACGGGTACTTGTTGTCGATGATAATCAGCAGGCTTTGGATATTCTCACGGATTTTCTCAAAGGGCTCGCTCTCCGCGTCAAGTCGGTTTCCTCCGGCGAAGACGCAATCCGCGAACTCGCCGTTGCCGACGAGCAAGATCCTTATCAACTTGTGATGGTGGACTGGCAAATGCCAGGCATGAATGGTTTGGAAGCCAGCCAAATTATTAAACGCGGTAACCGCCTCAAGCATATTCCCAAGCTCGTCATGGTCACTGCTTTCGGCCGCGACGATATCTACTCACAAGCCGGCGAAGCGGGAATTGACGCTTACCTGCTGAAACCCGTCACGCCCTCCACGCTTTACGACACTCTAGTCGATTTATTTGGCGTCGCGGACCGCCAGGCCGGTGCGTCACATCTCACAAAAACCGCTGCAGTTCCTCACGACGCCACCGGAATCCGTATTCTTCTCGTCGAAGATAATGAGATGAATCAGCAAGTAGCCACTGAACTTCTCGAAACTGCGGGCGCCACCGTCACAATCGCCAATCACGGCGCCGAAGCCGTAAAAATTCTCACTCAAAGTGAACAGCCCACGCCTTTTGACATCGTCTTCATGGATCTGCAAATGCCAGAAATGGATGGCTACACCGCCACCCGGTTAATTCGCGCTCACCCGGCAACCCGCCAGTTGCCCATCATCGCGATGACCGCCCACGCCCTGGTGGAAGAGCGCCAACGCTGCCTCGAAGTGGGCATGAACGAACACGTCGGCAAGCCCATTGATCCCGATACGCTGTTTGCCACCTTGCTGCGCTGGGCCAAGCCGCGCGCACAGCCGGACGCGCCCGCCCGCAAAGCCGTTGCGCTGGCGGGCGATGTAGTTCTGCCCGAAATTGACGGCATCGACCTGGCCGGGGGCCTTCTCCGCGTCAACGGCAACAAGCAGCTTTACCGCGACCTCCTCATGCAGTTCGCCAACCGGCAATCCGGCGTGGAGTCGCAGATCATCACCGCACTCCACGATGGTGACGCCGCTCTCGTAGAGCAAATCGCCCACACGGTAAAAGGCGTCGCCGGAAATATCGGGGTCAGTCATGTCTTCACTGCCGCCGCTAAACTGGAGCGTGCCACTCACGAGAAGGATCCAGCCTTCCCCGCGCTCGTCGAAGAATTTACTCTGGTATTGTGCCGTCAGATTCACGCTATTCGTTGGGCATTGCGCGATGTTGCTCCGGAAAGGGAAGCGCAGGCAAAAGGCGCACATGATCCGCGGGCAATCTCAGCGGCAATCGCACAACTCCGCACCTGCCTGGAGTCGAGCGACGTCGAAGCTTTGGAGGCTTTCGTTGCACTGGAACGTGCCATGGCTGGCAACTGCGACAGACTTCGCCTCAAGGCTCTCCGTGCCTCTGTCGACGAGTTCGATTTCGAAGGTGCGCTCTCCAGGCTCGACGAGATCGCCAGGGAATACCCCGCAAATCAGGAGCAATCCCAATGATCGCCTCATCAGAGAAAAAGTTGGTTCTCGTGGTGGACGACGCCCCGGTCAACCTACAGGTGGTCAGTGCAATTCTAAAGGATGACTTCAAGGTCCGCATCGCCACAAGCGGCGCAAAGGCTTTGGACCTCGTCAAAACCAAACCGCATCCCGACCTCATCCTGCTGGATGTGACCATGCCCGAAATGGACGGCTACGAAGTCTGCGGTATATTGAAAGCCACTCCGGAAGTTAGAGACATCCCGGTGATTTTTCTCACCGGCAAAACTGAAACGGAAGACGAAACCAAAGGCTTCGAAGTAGGAGCCGTCGACTACATCCACAAGCCATTCTCACCCGCAGTCGTGAAAGCCCGCGTCCACACCCATCTCGTGCTTCGCGAAGCGCGCGAACAACTGGCTCGCCAGCTTCTGGACATAAATAACGAATTGGAGATGGCTCGAGAGATCCAATTGGCTATCCTGCCGCATGAGATTCCCAGGATCAACGGCCTGGAAATCGCCGCGCGGTACATTCCCATGAGTTTGGTTGCCGGTGATTTTTACGACTTCATCGTTGTGGACGAGAAGCACGTAGGGATTTTGGTTGCCGACGTTTCCGGACACGGCTTGCCTGCGGCTCTTATCGCGTCCATGCTAAAGGCTGCGTTCGCCGCGCAATACCCGCACGCCTGCGACCCCGCGCAAGTCTTGTCCGGATTGAATCAGTCGTTGTGCGGAAAATTCAAAAACCATTTTGTTACCGGCGCTTATGTATTCGTGGACATGGAGAAAAACTCCATAAAATACGCCGGTGCAGGCCACCCACCGCTCTTGCTCTGGCGCCAGTCATCGGCCGCCGCGTCAGAGGTCCTGGAGAACGGTCTTCTGCTTGGTTTCTTCAAGGATGCGCCGTACTCCGTTGTCGAAGTCCGCGTCCAACCAGGCGACAAGGCCGTCCTGTACACCGACGGAATCCTAGAAACGCGTAGCCCCTCCAAGGAAGAATTTGGCCCTGACCTTTTCAAAGTGTTTTTGGAGTCCAACCACAATCTCAAAGCGGACAAGTTTGCGGACTTGATGCTGGATGAGTTGACCGGTTGGTCGGAAAATCACGGAGGCAACGGGCAGGAGGATGACATAACTCTTTTGGTGATCGACTTCCAGACTCACTGATCTCGGCCGCCTACGAAAAACTCCCGATGGCCGCTTGCTCGTCCGTATACACCTCGAAAACTTTGTCCAGCTGGGTAATTTGCAGCACTCCGGAAACTTTTTTCGTCGGATTCAAAAATTTCAGCTCTCCACCAATGGACTTCACCGGCATATATGCGCCTGCCAGCTCTCCAACCCCCGCGCTGTCGATGAAATCCACTTCACGGAAATTGAGGATGATTTTGATCCGACCGCTTTCCACTAAATCGCGAATCGTTCGCCGCAGCGTCAGGCTGCCTTCTCCGAGACCAAGGCTTCCGCGTAAGTCCACAATCGAAACCGCGCCCGATTGCCGGTGATGAGTGTTCAAGGATGGCATACTCGTCCCTCTACCCGCATGGTCGTTCGAGAGTCAGGATCATACGCTTGAACCCTTAAGCTGACACCTGTCACTATTGCCAATACCCGTATATTTTCGCCAAGGCAGCCTGGCCCACGAACCGCGACCGGCGGGCGCAGGTGAGGCATGCCTGACTTGCCTGGAGCGCACTAACCGAACTTTCGCAGTTGCGAGCGATTTTTGGTATTTTTGGCCTCATTTTCGTAGTTAAGTCGTGCGTTTCCATCGCCGAGCTATGAAAAAACGGCAGAGTGGAGACCTAGTGCCTTCCCTTTGGCCCCGGACTTCTGGCAATCTGCCGTCAGCATGTTTCTGCGCAGCAACAATCGTAAAAAAGACGGCAAAGATCATCGCTACTTCAGCATCGTAGAAAACCATCGAATCGCTTCGGACAAAACGGTGCAGCGAACCGTTCTCTATCTCGGCGAGATCAACGATCAACAACAGGCGGCATGGCGCAAGACGTTGTCGGTGTTTGACGAACAGCAGCAAGAGTATGAGAACTTGAGTTTGTTTCCTGACGACCGCGCGATTCCCGCCGATGCGGTCGACACTCTGCAAGTGAAACTGAGCGGTCTCGAGCTGCGGCACCCGCGCCTGTTCGGCAGTTGCTGGTTGGCGTGCGAGTTGTGGCGCCAACTGGGCCTCGATGAGTTCTGGGACTTTCGTCTTGCCAGATCGCGGGAAGACGTCCCTTGGGAAAAAGTATTGCAGCTACTGGTGGTGAGCCAATTGCTGGATCCGGGCAACGAGTTTCGTGTACATCGCCAGTGGTACCTGACCACCGCCATGGATGCGCTGCTCGGAACCGATTTCGCCGTGGCCGAAAAGGATCGCTTGTATCGCTGCCTGGACCGCGTGCTGGAACATAAGCAAGATCTCTTTCTATGGCTGCGTCAGAAGTGGGCTGATCTGTTTAAGGCGGAGTTCGAAGTGCTGCTCTACGACCTGACCAGCACGTACTTTGAAGGCGCGATGGAAGAGAACCCCAAAGCCAAGTACGGCCACAGCCGGGACAAGCGGACGGACTGTTTGCAGTTGGTGATTGCGCTGGTGATCACCACGGATGGTTTTCCGTTGGCCTATGAAGTGATGGACGGCAACACCAGTGATCGCACCACCCTGCGCGGGTTTCTGGACAAGATCGAGAAGACCTACGGAAAAGCAAAACGCATGTGGGTGATGGACAGAGGCGTTCCCACGGAAGAGATTTTGCAAGAGATGCGAGACCCAGCACGCGAGATTTTCTATCTGGTGGGAACAGCGAAAGGCAAGATCCAGAAGTATGAAAAGAAGTGGCTCGATCTGCCCTGGCAGCAGGTTCGCGAGTCGGTGGACGTGAAACTGTTTGAGCAGGACGGCGAACTCTATGTGCTGGCCAAGAGTGAAGGAAGAAGAGCCAAAGAGATCGCCATGCGCCGTAAGCGTCTGGCTCGCTTGCTTAAAAAGCTCCGTGCTATGCGCCGCAGCCTTCCTTCACGTGACCAGTTGTTGATGCGCTTGGGCGCCGCGAAATCGCAAGCGGGCCGCTCATTCCATTTCGTGCTTCTGCAAATGCCCGAGGAAGACCAGGAAATCACGCGCGAGACCTTTCAGTTTCGTGTGGATAAGAAAAAACTCCAAGAGGCGGAATGGCGTGACGGACACTACTTGCTGCGCTCCAACGTTACCGCCGGGGATCCCAGCGTCCTGTGGACGCGCTACGTACAATTGACCCAGATTGAATCGGTATTCCGGTCGCTCAAAAGTGAACTCTCCATCCGTCCGATCCGCCATCAACTGGAGCATCGCGCCGACGCGCACATTCTGATCGCCTTTCTCGCCTACTGCTTGCAAGTGACGCTGAAGCAGCGCCTGTTGCTGCACGCTCCAGGGTTGACGCCTACGGCGGTGTTGGAGAAGTTGGCGGAAATCAAAATGATTGACGTGTGGATCCCTACGGTCGATCAACGATGGTTGATTCTGCCGCGCTACACACAGCCTTCTGTTGACAGCAAGGTGTTGATCGAGAAACTGAAATTGCAGCTGCCGAGCCAGCCGCCACCACGCCTGGTGGGGCAAAAACAGAGCTACGAAATCGAGGTAGGAGGCTAGTTTGTGGTGGAGACCTTTCCCTAACCTCGACTGATTCCAAGGCACTTAACCGGCTCAGATGTGCCCAACTGCGAAAGTTCGGCTAATCAAGCGGTAGCTTCGCATCTTTTGGCGTTTTCATTGCAATCCCGACGCCAAATACGGCATAGGCGTAGTCAGGAAGTAGTGCTCTGCTCACTTTGCTATTCAACACCTCAAGGCCACTGCCACACGCGCCACATGAGCGTTTTCCAGTTAGGTCGAATTTGGTTCTGGGTCGGCGCTGTCGTTCTATTGCTTGCAGCACTGCCAAGCGCCTCGTCAACGCACAACATCGAGGAGTTCATCGAGCAAGTATTACAATCGGCAGCGGTTGCACTCCGCGTTGGGCTATCGTTCTCCGGAAGAATTCGAACGGCAGAAGGAAATGCCCGGGGTCGAAGAGTGCACTCCGAGCGCAAGTCTGGTGTTTTTTCGGGAGTTGAAGGCGGATGGGTGAGGTGCTCCCAAAATGCGGACCAATCCATCCGACAGCGATCTACTTTGGAAAAGTGAAGTGCGCTGGAGAAGGCCAAAATGGGGAATGCCGTGGGTCGAGCGAGTTGGCGATCATCGTTCGTAGCCGCTCCTACCGCGGAATTTTTCGCGGAAAGAGGCCGTTCTTTGGTTCGAAGAATGAGGAGCACCTCAGGCGTGCCAAAATTTCTTGGGCAGGGGGCGACGTCGCCCCCTGCCCAAGATTCCCCGTCTCCCAAGGAGACAGGAAGGAAACGTAAGCTACTGCAAGTGTGCCCAAGAAAACTGTCTCACTAAAGGGGTGCACCCCATCACACTGTGCTGTGATGCGGGAACCTCGTTTCCACATTCCGCCGAACGGTCAACTTACTCTCGAACATTTACAAGTATTACGTGGCGTACAAACTTATTGCTAGGAAGAAGAGTGGCGCAAAGCCAAGGAGTCCTTTGAACAAAAACAATCGTGAGGTTAGGTTCGTCCTTGAGTGCGGATCGCCGTTTCGCCTGATTCGGACGAGGTTATATCTTTTCTGGCCCTAGGGCTCGGCGGGGGCTGTTTTCTCGCCTCCTGCTGGCGGTATCAGATTGAGTCTCGTTCGCAGCTGTGCGATCTCCTTCGCCTTCTCCAGCAGTTCGTCCTGCTCGAACTTGCGTTTCGCCCTCGACTCGTCATCCTCCAACTGCCCGCTCGGATCCTTCAGGAACGCTTGTTCGTCGCAGACGAATATTCGCATCAGAAGTTCAATCTGCTGTTGTTTCTCTTTGACCTGATGTTCGAGCGCCAGGATCTCCGTTTTTCTGTTCTCCGGATCTTGCGGAACTTCCGCGGATTCCTTCGCCGCAGCGTCCGTGGTTGGGTCCGCCTTCAGAGTCTCCGCTGACTTTGCAGGTGCGCCCACTGCCAGCAACGAGATGTCGTCATCTGTGATGGCGGGAAGCTTTTTTACCGACGTTCCCCCGGTACCGGTAGCTATTCGGGATTCTTCGACACCAGGTGGCCTGTTTTTGGTTTGTGCCCAGGAACCGCCAGGTAAGCTCAGAGCTCCGAGGAGAGTCATCGCAAAGACCCGAAGAGTGAAGCTCATGCTAAATCTCCGTCGGAATCCCACATTAGATTGATCTTAAAATTGATCTTAGATTTTCCGCACCTCCAACGAAATAGCAGGCCGGTACCAAACCGCCGCATATTCACTGGTACCTTTTCCAGTACCCCTCATGGCCCCCGGCGCGCCAAGCAAAGTCTCCTCCGCAAATGGAAATGACCGTGAGGAAGGATGGCGGTTTCGACGGTGTCCTACCCTCGGATGAAACTCGCATAGCCTATGTGAGCGAATCGCAGCGCGGAAAATTGATGGGAACGCTGCATGGATTCGAGATTCCGTTCACAACTGGATGTTGCTAGCGCAATGGTCGGAGAGAAGGACACCCCCACGACTAAGTCATAGCTGATCTCGCGAGTGGGTATTGGACCCAGTTTGGGAAGACAGGCAACCCAAAGGGCAACGGCAGGCTAGACTGACCGCGATATGACCCCGCCGCGGACCGCATTCTCCGCTTCACAAATTCAGGTGTGATAGTCGGAAACGGACCCGCTAAGGGCGAGGCTGGATTTGGTGGAGTCAGCCTAGATCGCAACAAATTGAGCGCTACATCAGCTCGAGGTCCCGATTCGTTCTATAAAGGTAGAAGTCAATAGAAAAAACGTCCCCTGCGGCTGGAGTTTCTCTTGCTTCGCAGCCCAACTGATCAAGCGAGATCTGTTCCGATCTTCCGCGCCATGTGCTCGGTTGTCGGGCGGGTGCGCCCGGCGATTGGGGCTTTTTCTACTAGCGGTTTTCATCGCCTGTCGGCAACGAAGCTTGTCAGTTCCGAAACCAGCAAAGCTGAACGGCGCTCACTCTAGTGGCGTCTCATAGTTCTATCTGGGACTCGTCTGGTCATCCGAGAGGGCCTAGAGTCGCGTGTGAGACTGGGTGCCCGAAGCACACAGCGCCTAACAAATCGGCTGAGACTCGCTCTCGAACCAAGGTGTCTCGAGAACCCACAGGCCACCGCCAGAAAAGATCCCCAGGATGGAGCGGATTCGGCCAGAGACACTCAAGCTGTTTGTGGTGTCAGATGATGGGCGTCGAAGCACACCCCTTTCTTCCACACAATCAAAACAATGGTGGCAATCTTCCTGGCTAAAGTCAGTCGTGCCATCTCCGGCCGCATGCCTTTGGCCATGAGGCCTGCGTAGAACTCCGCGAACGGGCCGCGCTTGATCGATGCCACGACCGCCGCGCCTTTGAACAGATTCTTCAGATCATGATTGCAGTTCTCGTTCAGCCCGCGAATCTCCACAGGTTTCTTCTTCCGTCGGAGCTGGCCGTTCGCAACCTCGTGATCGGCGCTACTGTGTACCTCGATGCCCAAGCCGCTGTACGTCCATAGTTGTCGCTTGGTGCGAAAGCGGTGGGGGGTCTGCAGAAGACCCAGCAACACCGCTGCCCGAATCGGACCGATCGAGGGAATCTCACAGAGCCGCTTCCAGGCCTTGTGCTTCTTGCTCTCTGCCAACAGATCTCTCCGGACTTCCTGGCGCAAGGTTCTCAGCGCATCCAACTGCTGGTAGTACAACTCCGCCCGCCGGCGCACTCCCGGTTCCTTGATTTTTCCAAGCCACTCGGCCCGATGACGTGAGCCGTACACCTGCTTGCCGCTGCAAGGGATCGCCCAGCTGCGATAGATCGCCTTGACTCGGGTCATGACCCGGCCTAGGTCCCGGGTGATGGTCAGATAACTGCGCACCAACTCCTTCAGTGTTCGCAGCCCATGATCTCCGTGATAGACCGGGCGCAGTTGGTTGTTCTGCAGCAATTCCGCGAGCTTGCGTGCATCGACGCGGTCAGTCTGATTGCCCTCTAGCAACAAAGCATTCCGCCGCGGATCGCAGACCACCAATTTCGTGACATGCGGCTTCAATAGGTCGTACAACCAGGCGGTCCAGGTTCCTTCTTCAAAGGTGACCTGCACGTCTCCGCGTAGCCCATCGATAAACTGCAGAATGGTGCTGGTCTTCGTCTCGATCACACATTCCATGACGATCTTGCCGGCAGCATTCCTGACCGCAATCGAAATGCTGTCCTTGTGCACATCCATCCCGACATATTTAATATCACTGCTGTCCAAATTAGCTGAGAACACGGCTCGGTAATCACAAAAACACAGCATAATCCGGCCTGTGGCTCTCTGTGCGGAGGGCAGGTTGGCCATTCCCGAGTGCGGCTTTTGATCGATGCTGTCTAAGTTCGCTCCCCCCGATATCCTAATTATCCCTACTTTTGGAAGGCTTTATTGTTTCTGCTGTCCAATTCTTTTTTCTAAATTAAATTAGCCAAGTTGTAAGGCCAGCTGTTCTGGCAACCCTGCCGGTATCGGCGGGGGTTGGAATGGATCATTGATCCAGGTCCACAGGTCACGATAGACGAACAGTTGCTGCCGCAGCAGGGCCACGAGATTGGATAGCGACCAGCCAAAGCTAGACGCCAACTGCAAATATTTCACCAGCAACATGGCGATCAGCGCCGTCCAGAGTTGGGTTTTCAGCGCATTGGCCGAAGTCCCCACAAAGGTTTTCACGCGCAGTGATTGCTTCAGGGCGCGGAAAAATAATTCTATCTGCCAGCGTTCCTTGTACACCTCAGCAATGGTGGCTGCCGCCAGATCCAGATGGTTGGTCAGGAACACCAGCACCCGGTCTTGCTCTTCATCATAGAATTCAATGCGCCGGAAGTAGACATCGATGCCCGCTTGGGCCAGCTTGTAGAAAAAGATCACTTGATCGCGCTGCACGCCACGCCGCTGCGGAACTGCGAGTTTCTCAACCACTCCGTAATCTGCGTTTTCCTTCAGTCGCGTCACGAAATAAACTCCTTGCTGGAGCAAGCTCGCAAACCACTCATAGTCTGTGTAACCGCGGTCAAACACCAAAATCGTTCCCGGCGCGAAGCGCATCTGTCGTGCCACGCGTACCTCATGTTTCTTGCCCTCGGTGATGACCGCGTACGACGGCAGATACCCATCATGATCCAGCAATAAATGTAGTTTCACCGCCCCTTTCGTTAACCGAAACTTGGCCCAGTCAAACATCGTGGCGCACAGATCGATCACCGAGGCATCCAAGCTCAGCAGTGGATTCTTGAAACGGAACTTCCTCTTCTTTCTGGTTCCTGGTTGGCTGGCCGCCAAGGTCTGGCACTTTGCCAGCAGTTGTTCAAATACGGTTTGACACAACTGCCAAGGCCGATGTTCGTTGGCGTAGGCTAACGTGGAGCGAGCCGGAGCTGTGGGCACACCCAGATGTCGAAGCTTTCCTTCGCTGGCGGCCAAGCCTCCACATATTTCGCGCAACGACTTGGCATGTCCGAGCTGGCAAAAGAGCATGGCGATGAACTGTCCCCAACTACTGAAACCCCGGGCATGTCGCTCGGCGCCATGCTTGTGCACGGCAGATTCAAATTCAAGACGAGGGATTAACTGCAAAATTTGTGAGAAAATACTGCTGACTCGAGTCAAGGCTGAGCCTCCTTAGCATTGTGATTGGCTTTTCCAGAGCCCAACCTCAAGCTAACAGATGCTCGGCCTTTTTTCTTTCACAAATCGAAATCCTAATTTGGACGAGCGTGATTTAATATCAGTAGTGTCCCAACGTTTTGCCTCTTGCCTTGCGTAAATTATTGATGAGAAACGCATAAGCGGGAAATTCTCTTGGTCTCGATTTGAACTTGGAATGCGGGTTCTGCGACCCTGCGAAGCATAACTTCGTGGGGGGCAGCGATGAACCGAGGCAAGCTGGTGTTTGCGCAGCTGATGCAATATCTTCCGTTGACCACCTTCCGTCGTTGCGTCACCCGCTATCGAGGCGCGTTCAAAGTGAAGTCCTTCTCGTGCCTGGATCAATTCCTGTGCATGGCGTTCGCTCAGTTGACCTTTCGGGAGAGCCTTCGAGACATCGAAGTATGTCTGCGCGCACAAAGTTCCAAGCTCTATCATCTCGGGATTCGTTCGGCGGTGGCTCGTAATACGCTGGCCAATGCCAACGCTGTGCGCGACTGGCGCATCTATGCCGATTTTGCGCAGAGCCTGATCGGCATCGCCCGGCCGTTGTATGCGCAAGAGTCCTTCGGCGTCGATCTGCAAGAAACCGTCTACGCGCTCGACACCACGACGATCGATCTGTGTCTGTCGGTATTTCCGTGGGCGGTGTTCCGCACGGCCAAGGCAGCCATCAAGTTGCATACCCTGCTCGATCTGCGCGGCAACATTCCCACCTTCATTCACATCAGTGATGGCAAGGTGCATGAGGTCAACATCCTCGACCAACTGCTGCCCGAGCCCGGCGCCTTCTACATCATGGATCGTGGTTTCCTCGACTTCGCGCGCCTCTATCGCTTTCACGAAGCCGGCAGCTTCTTCGTGACCCGCGGTAAGTCGAACCTCAAGGTCCAACGCCGCTACTCGCATCCGGTTGATCGCACGACGGGGTTGATCTGTGACCAAAGTGTCGTCCTTACTGGCTTCTACTCGCACCAAGGCTTCGAGGCACCGCTGCGCCGCATCCGCTTCAAAGACCCCGAAACCGCCAAGACCCTCATCTTTCTGACCAACAACTTTGTCTTGCCAGCATTTACGATCGCCGAACTATACCGCTGCCGTTGGCAAGTAGAGCTCTTCTTCAAATGGATCAAGCAGCATCTGCGAATCAAAGCGTTCTTCGGAACTTCGGAGAACGCGGTCAGGTCACAAATCTGGATCGCGGTCTCCGCCTACGTTCTGGTCGCCATCGTCAAAAAGCGATTGCATCTCTCGGCCAGCCTGTATGAAATCCTACAGATCCTCAGCCTGACCATGTTCGAGAAAATCCCGTTGGATCAACTACTTGCACAAACGATGAGCGACGAAATTCAACCCGTTTCCGATAACCAATTGATTTTGTTCGCATAACGTTGGGACACTACTGATTTAATATTGGTAGTCATAAAGGGCGTTCCTCCTCTGGAGCGGTTGAGCTCAAGCACTCAAACCCTACTCCACAAGGGGCGCCCTTTATACTGCGTCCGGTAACCAGCGTCTTGGGTGCGCGATCCGGCGTCACGCGTCTAATCAGGATTGTGTTTTTTTTTCCAGTCTAGTTTTGCAACCGTTAATAATTTACCGTGGAAAGTGGATCACCTTACTGGATTGGGTGACGCTTAGGGCTAATAAAACAGCCCAAGCCAGGAGCCACCCGCGAAACACCCGCGGCGTTTACCGATTAGCGGTCATGATGAACAAGATCGTGGATAAGATCTTCATCGCTGAGCTGTTCGTAGGCATGTTCGCCATGAAGCGACTCGTCCAATCCGATCTCTTCGGAATTCTCACTGACCTTTACGGCCGTGAAACCATCGATAATCCGCAACATCGCATAGGTGAAGGTAAACGCCCATACCGAGGAAAACACCACCGCGGTGACTTCTTTCAGCAGGAACGTGGGATCGCCTGCGAGCAACCCATTGGCGCCCTCGGGATTGAATTGTTTGTTGGCGAATATGCCCAGCAGGATGATGCCGAGAAATCCGCCGACTCCGTGGACTCCCCAGACGTCAAGAGCGTCGTCCCAGTGCAGCTTGTTTTTCATTTCCACCGCGTAGTAGCACAGAACGCCCGAAACGATGCCGATAATCACCGCCGTGGTTGGAGAGACGTAACCCGCTGCCGGCGTGACCGTCGCCAATCCCGCTACGGCGCCCGTCAGCAGCCCCAGGGACTTGGGTTTCTTCTCATTCAGCCAAGCGACCATGAGCCAGGCTACCGCCGCGAACGACGCCGCCACGTCCGTATTCAGAAATGCTACGGCGGTCACCGAATCCACGCGCATCTCGCTGCCCGCATTGAACCCATACCATCCGAACCACAGGAGTCCGGTGCCCAGAGCGACAAGCGGAATGCTGTGCGGTCCGCGATCTGCCACCCGGCGCCTGCCCACGTACAACACGCTCGCCAGTGCCGCCATGCCCGCGATGTTGTGCACCACGATGCCGCCGGCGAAATCTTTTACTCCCCATTGTTGGAGAAACCCGCCGCCCCAAACCATATGTACGAACGGGAAGTACACGAAGGTCAACCAGCCGGTTAGCCGAACTTTCGCAGTTGGGCACATCTGAGCCGGTTAAGTGCCTTGGAATCAGTCGAGGTTAGGGAAAGGTCTCCACCACAAACTAGCCTCCTACCTCGATTTCGTAGCTCTGTTTTTGCCCCACCAGGCGTGGTGGCGGCTGGCTCGGCAGCTGCAATTTCAGTTTCTCGATCAACACCTTGCTGTCAACAGAAGGCTGTGTGTAGCGCGGCAGAATCAACCATCGTTGATCGACCGTAGGGATCCACACGTCAATCATTTTGATTTCCGCCAACTTCTCCAACACCGCCGTAGGCGTCAACCCTGGAGCGTGCAGCAACAGGCGCTGCTTCAGCGTCACTTGCAAGCAGTAGGCGAGAAAGGCGATCAGAATGTGCGCGTCGGCGCGATGCTCCAGTTGATGGCGGATCGGACGGATGGAGAGTTCACTTTTGAGCGACCGGAATACCGATTCAATCTGGGTCAATTGTACGTAGCGCGTCCACAGGACGCTGGGATCCCCGGCGGTAACGTTGGAGCGCAGCAAGTAGTGTCCGTCACGCCATTCCGCCTCTTGGAGTTTTTTCTTATCCACACGAAACTGAAAGGTCTCGCGCGTGATTTCCTGGTCTTCCTCGGGCATTTGCAGAAGCACGAAATGGAATGAGCGGCCCGCTTGCGATTTCGCGGCGCCCAAGCGCATCAACAACTGGTCACGTGAAGGAAGGCTGCGGCGCATAGCACGGAGCTTTTTAAGCAAGCGAGCCAGACGCTTACGGCGCATGGCGATCTCTTTGGCTCTTCTTCCTTCACTCTTGGCCAGCACATAGAGTTCGCCGTCCTGCTCAAACAGTTTCACGTCCACCGACTCGCGAACCTGCTGCCAGGGCAGATCGAGCCACTTCTTTTCATACTTCTGGATCTTGCCTTTCGCTGTTCCCACCAGATAGAAAATCTCGCGTGCTGGGTCTCGCATCTCTTGCAAAATCTCTTCCGTGGGAACGCCTCTGTCCATCACCCACATGCGTTTTGCTTTTCCGTAGGTCTTCTCGATCTTGTCCAGAAACCCGCGCAGGGTGGTGCGATCACTGGTGTTGCCGTCCATCACTTCATAGGCCAACGGAAAACCATCCGTGGTGATCACCAGCGCAATCACCAACTGCAAACAGTCCGTCCGCTTGTCCCGGCTGTGGCCGTACTTGGCTTTGGGGTTCTCTTCCATCGCGCCTTCAAAGTACGTGCTGGTCAGGTCGTAGAGCAGCACTTCGAACTCCGCCTTAAACAGATCAGCCCACTTCTGACGCAGCCATAGAAAGAGATCTTGCTTATGTTCCAGCACGCGGTCCAGGCAGCGATACAAGCGATCCTTTTCGGCCACGGCGAAATCGGTTCCGAGCAGCGCATCCATGGCGGTGGTCAGGTACCACTGGCGATGTACACGAAACTCGTTGCCCGGATCCAGCAATTGGCTCACCACCAGTAGCTGCAATACTTTTTCCCAAGGGACGTCTTCCCGCGATCTGGCAAGACGAAAGTCCCAGAACTCATCGAGGCCCAGTTGGCGCCACAACTCGCACGCCAACCAGCAACTGCCGAACAGGCGCGGGTGCCGCAGCTCGAGACCGCTCAGTTTCACTTGCAGAGTGTCGACCGCATCGGCGGGAATCGCGCGGTCGTCAGGAAACAAACTCAAGTTCTCATACTCTTGCTGCTGTTCGTCAAACACCGACAACGTCTTGCGCCATGCCGCCTGTTGTTGATCGTTGATCTCGCCGAGATAGAGAACGGTTCGCTGCACCGTTTTGTCCGAAGCGATTCGATGGTTTTCTACGATGCTGAAGTAGCGATGATCTTTGCCGTCTTTTTTACGATTGTTGCTGCGCAGAAACATGCTGACGGCAGATTGCCAGAAGTCCGGGGCCAAAGGGAAGGCACTAGGTCTCCACTCTGCCGTTTTTTCATAGCTCGGCGATGGAAACGCACGACTTAACTACGAAAATGAGGCCAAAAATACCAAAAATCGCTCGCAACTGCGAAAGTTCGGCTAGGAACAGCATGTAGGCTTTGAACGTCACCCTGTTGGTGAAGGCTCCAGAGATGAGCGCGGGGGTGATGATCGCAAACATCATCTGGTAGGCGATGAATACCAGCGCGGGTATGGTGATGTTCGGTGAAGGCGTGCTCAGGTCAATACCGCGCAGAAAAGCGTTGTGAAAGTTGCCGATGATGCCGTGCCAGTCGCTGCTGAAGCACAACGAATACCCGTAGGCGTACCAAATCACAGCGGTCCAACCCATGATACGAAGCTCTGGATCATGATGGCCAGAACGTTCTTGCGGCCTACAAGTCCGCCATAAAAGAACGCCAGTCCTGGTGTCATGAGCATCACCAGGCTGGTGCACAAGATCATGAAGCCGGTATTTCCGGTATCGAGATGCGGCATACAGTCCTCCGCGCAATTACCTAGAAGAAGAGAACGCTAAACAACGGGCGCGAAATTAGTGAATTTAGGCGCAGTGAGGACCCGCAGACCCATCTGCACGGAGAGCGTTGTTACAGACATACGCTGGACTTGTCGAGGGATAAACTCAGTGCGGCCTGTCACATTGCACAGTGACCGTAAGGCCGGGAGCACAATCTGTCTGGATTCAATTGTCAAGACAAGTCAATGTGTACGACTCGCAGAGAATAATTGTTTGACGAGGGTCGAGCCGCAATCTCTACGATGTGGAGGCGTCACGCAGTCCGACAAGCTTCCGAAATTCCGGGTTGTCGTGCAGGCATTCGAAGTCCGAGTCTCTGGCCGCCCAGTTGAGGTTGCCATAGCCTGCATGGAGCGCCTTCTTCAGCGTCTCGAGCGCTTCCGCTTTTCTTCCCAACACTCCATAGGTGCAGGCGGCGTTGTAAAGGGTGTTGCCGTCGTTGGGGCGAAGGGCCACGGCCGTCTGCAGATGCCGGATGCCTTCCTCAATTTCCCCGCTCGCGGCCAGATTGCTGGACAACAAGATACGCGCGCGCACGTCTTCCGGAACCATCTCCAATTGTTGCCGCAGCACAACCACCATCCGCCCACGAAGACTTTCTGCTTCCACCTGAAGCTTCAGGCGCTTCATGCACAGATGGTACGGAATGTATGTATTGTAGTCGTCGCCATTGGCGTCCAGCGCCTGTTCCGAAAGACTGACAGCTTCTTCGTACTTACCTTGCGAAAGCAGCGCCCGTCCCAGGATATTCCACGATCCATCGCAGTCACGCTTGCGCTCGATTGCCCGCCGGGCCATCAATTCTGTTTCGTCAAATTTCTTTTGTGCGTAAAACAGCCGCGCGCGCGCCACCATCACTTCCGGCAATTCCGGCGCAAGCGCCATCGCTCGATCACAGGCAGCCAGTCCCCGGGAGATCCAGTCGGGGTTTTGATCGCGTAACTCGTAAATCAGTCCACACAAATGTGCGATTCCCGCATAAGCCAGCGCGAAATTCCGGTCGAGTTGAATCGCCTGCTCGAACATCTGCAAGGCGTAGTCCGTATTTTCCCGCCGTGTGTAGCTCCGCCCACGCAGATAAAAATCGTACGCCTGTGTGTTGCCCGTGGGCTTCAGCCCGATCGTTTTTTCTTCCTGTGGAGTCAGCGTGATGCGCAGTGCTTGCGCAATGCTGCGGGCAATCTCGTCCTGGATGGCGAACACGTCCTCTAATTGCCGGTCGTAGCGCTCGGCCCACACGGAGTGCCGCGTCGATCCTTCCACAAGCTGTGCGGTGATGCGCAAACGGTTGCCGGATCGGCGTATTGTGCCCTCCAGAACGAAGGTGGCGCCCAGTTGCTGGCCGACCTGCGCTGCGTTCGTCGTTTTATCGCGGAATGCGAGCATCTCTGAACGTGGGAAAATCTGCAGCTGCGTGATTTTCGAAAGCTCTGTGATGATATCTTCGGTCATGCCGTCGCGGAAATATTCGTCTTCCTTGCCGCCACCCTGATTCTCAAAGTACAGCACGGCAACCGATTTCCGCGCGGGCGCTGCCACTGTAGCGCTGGAGCTTGACGAGTCGCTCCTTTCCGCGCGGCGGTTCGCGTCCATATCGCGTTTCAGCCGTTTCAGGTCGGCGCGGAGCTCCGCGGCTGTCTGGTAGCGCAGATCGGTATCTTTTTCCAGCGCCTTGGCAAAAATATTCTCCATCGCTAGCGGCAACTTGGAATTCAGTCGTGTTGCCGGAGCAGCTTCGCCGTGCAGGATTCCGTCAAAGATCAAGGCTGAAGTCGAACCTGCAAAAGGGATCACTCCTGTGGCCATTTCGTAGAGCACCACACCCAGCGAAAACAGATCGGAACGCAAGTCCAGCGTTTTACCGCGAGCTTGCTCCGGCGACATGTACGCGACCGTACCCACGGAGCTGCCAGGACTTGTCAGAAAATCGTTGCCCTCAACCAGCGTCCGGCTGTGCATCGACGCTTCGCTGTTGAACACCGCCGCGGGCGAGCCAACACTCGCGAGCTTCGCCAGTCCGAAGTCCAGAATTTTCGCTGGACCGCGATCGATCAGGAAAATGTTAGCGGGCTTGATATCCCGATGGACGATGCCTTTGGCGTGAGCGGCTTCTAACCCATCCGAAATTTGTATCCCCACTTCCAGCAGTTCCGTTATCGCAATCGGCTTCCCGGAGATGCGATGCTTCAGCGTCTGGCCTTCCAACAGCTCCATCGCGATAAATGGACGACCTTCGAATTCTCCGATATCGTGAATTGTGCAGATGTTCGGATGGTTCAGCGAGGAAGCCGCGCGTGCTTCGCGCCGGAACCGCTCGATGGCCTGAGAATCCTGCGAAATGTCGTCGGGAAGAAATTTAAGCGCAACACTCCGGCCAAGGCGCGTATCCTTGGCCTTGTAGACCACGCCCATCCCGCCACCGCCGAGTTTTTCCAACACGCTGTAGTGAGAGATGTTGCGACCAATCATTGAGGCGGTATCCGTCATTGGCCATGAAGTTTAACGCAGCCCCGCAACGCAGGCAAACGTGAGGAACGCGATCATTGCGTCAGCTCTAAGAATGTTGCGGAACCAGGCTTAAACTAGCCGAACATTACGTTCCATCGTCTTAATGACTGAGTCGAAGCGGCCAGACAGGGCATCTCGGATCATCCCCACAAGTTTGGCGAGATCCCCGTCGGCAGGACGGAAAACCGGCGCGGCTGGAATTGTGACCTCGTGGACGCCGGAAGGCATGTCGGACGCCGCTATATCACCGGGCAGAGAGATGACCGTCGGGCCGTGGTCGACCACGGAAGTCAGAATCGCCGTGTTGATGACCGCCCGCGCCTGCTCCGGGTTCACCACGCGTCCAACATGGAGGCAGGCGGTGTCAAAAAACTTGTACGGGTTCAGTTCTTCGAGCGCGGCCGTGTCGATCAGCTTTGTTTCCAAATCGCCCGCAATCGCAATCACGGATGCGCCCTCTTTCTTCGCGTCCATCAGCCCGTTAAACAAGTGTGTGACTCCCGGGCCCGCCGTGCCGCAGACCGCCACCGGCTTGCCAGTGAAATACGCGTCGGCGACCGCCGCGAAAACTCCGTATTCCTCGTTACGCACGTGGATGAACTCGATCTTCCCGTTTCGGTGAAGGGCGTCGATCACGGGATTCAGGGCATCGCCTACGATTCCTAAAGCACCTCCAATTCTTGGTCAAACTGTATTTGTCAAAAGAGATCGCCTAAAGATGAGACAACTTTTGCTGAGCGGCGGAATAGCGAGAGTTCCTGGGATTTGTTTCGTGGACGTTGCTAACCCTTTAAAGATTCTGCCCTCGCCAATCCGACATTCGTCCCCTCTTATTCCGGGAACGCATAACTTTGATGCCCCATGCCCGAGCTCGATGCAAAATTCTAAAGCTTGGTAACAGCTGACCGGCAACTTGGGTACCGGCTCTCACCCGACATGCGCACTAGCCAGGAATTGGCCGACACCATGGCGACTGTCTTTCCCCATTGGCGTATCCTTCCCACGATGGACCCAATCCAATCGCTGGATGAGTGGAACATGACAAATAAAACCGTCGCTTCGCTCTGGGAGAAATAAACATGAAGACGCTCGTCGTGCTTGCGCTGATTGCGGTACTTTTGTTTCCGGCCGCCCTGCGCGCAAATCCCCGAAAGGCCCCGTTGGAAGTCGTGGTGCTCGGCTCAGGCGGCCCGCGTCCGTTCGGAAGAGCCGGCTCCAGCTTCCTTGTGCTTCTCGACGGCACACCGCGCATCCTGGTAGACGCCGGACCGGGCGCGTTCCTGCGAATTGGCGAATTGGACCTGGATTTGGAAAAAGTAGATACGGTTTTGCTAACGCACTTGCATATCGATCACAGTGGAGACTTGGCGGCATTTTTCAACGCACGCGCTCTCACCAGCGAAGGTCCCATCCTCTACCGCATTTTTGGCCCGGACGCCGCCGGACTCTTCCCCAAAACGTCGCGCTTTGTGGATTTGTTGGTCGGAGATCACGGCGCGTTCGCCTATCAAAAAACCTTTGGCGCGGACGAAACATTCAAGGTCCGCGATCTACCGATCGCACTCGATTCGCCGCGCTCCAAAATTGTCGATGAATATGGCCTGGTGGTGGAAGAAATCGCGACGCATCACGGCGACTGCCCGTCGGTGGCCTATCGCATTTCCTACAAGGGCGTGTCGGTAGTCTTCTCCGGCGACATGGATGCCTCAGCCCTCGCGAATCTGTCGCAATTGGCAAAGAACGCCGATCTACTAATTTTCAATTGTGCTGTGCTCGATCCTCCAGCTTCGCCATCCCAGTTGTACGATCTGCACACGCCGCCAAAGAAAATTGGCGAAGTTGCGCGCGAAAGTGCCGTGAAAAGTTTGCTGCTCAGCCACATCGCGCCAGATGTGGAGAGCAAGGAAGCGGCCGTGCGCAAATCGATTCGCGCCTCCTACGCAGGCCCGGTCGCATTTGCCACCGACAAGCTCCGCGTCACCGTCGGGAAGTGAGAGGCAGTTTCACTCCCGGTCGCGAGCAGTGCAATCAGCATCAAGACCAGCACACTGTAATAAGAAAAACGTCTGATTGGCCGCCGCGGGAGCCAGGATGGTCTATAGTCGAACCATGAGCGCCCATCTGGAATTTCAAACCGTTCCTCGTGCCGGCGGGGTCGTAGATGTGGAAGAATGCGGAGACGGCACTCTCCCCTGGCGCAGAAAAGAAACACCAGACGTCGCAACAAAAACGCATTAGCGCATATGTATGGACAGCTTGCTGAAAAGCATTACCCGTTACCGGATGAACGTTCTCGGGAAAATAGACGCGAAAAGTTTTCGCACATCCGCCGGCTTGCAAGAATGGATTGCGTTGCATCCCGCCACGCAATCACCATACGCATTTTGGCCGCCATCCACGAAACGAAATGAAAAACTCTGCATCAAACCAAAAGTCAATGGTCACGGGAGCCTTCCATGACTCTTCAGCAAAAGCTAGACGACTTTAAGGCCAACTTCGAATCCGGTGGCCCGCCCTACAACGCCCCCAAAGCCGCAATCGAAACCATGCATCGCGCCACCGACGAACTGCGCCAGTCCGGCTTGGCCGAACGCGCCCTCAAAGCAGGCGATCGCGCGCCGTCCTTCACGCTCAACAATCAGGACGGAAACCCAATCTCTTCCGCCGACCTCCTCGCCAAGGGCCCGCTGGTCATCTCTTTGTTCCGTGGCCATTGGTGACCCTATTGCGTGATGGAGCTGGAAGCTCTACCAGCAGCATTGCCCGATATCCAGCGCCTCGGCGCCAGCCTGGTAGCAATCTCGCCGCAATTGGAGAAGTACGGACGCACGGACGCATCGTGCATCGCCGCCTCAATCTGGGCTTCGACATCCTGGCCGATCACGGGTTGCAAATAGCGAGTCAATTCGGCCTGTTACCTCAAAACGCTTTATTTGCAATTTGGAAGTAAATTGGACGAGTTCAACGGCGAGGACGCGTTTCCCCTGCCGATGCCCTCGCGCTACGTTCTTGACCAACACAGCGTGATTCGCGGCGCCAATGTGAACCCGGATTTACACCGTCCGCCCCGAACCAAGCGAAACCGTCCGCATTCTGGAGCAACTTCGCGGCAACTCCTGATCGCTGTTCTTTTGCCAGATTCCTCCGGCCGTGAACGGTAAGTTACGCGCTGTTCTGCAGCCGTTGTACAATACACTCTCCTGGACAACTGAGCAGCCGGAAATGCCGGCAAGGGGAGCAATTGCCCGATTCCATTGATTGGCCACGCACGCCTCCGCGGCACCGCCGCCGTTTTCTACTCATACTCGCCGTAATCGTCGGCATCCTTTTCGCCGGCCGCACCGCGTTTTCGTATTACGTGGATGTCTTGTGGTTCGGATCGCTCGGCTACGGGGAAGTGTTCTGGAAATCACTGAGCCTGCAGTCCGGAGTCTTCGCGGCGTTTGCGGCAGCAACATTTATTGTTCTGTACGGATCGTTCCTGCTTCTCAAGCGCGCGTATCTTCCGGATTTGCCGAGCGGCCAAACGATTTTCGTTGGTGGGCAGCCGATCAAGCTGCCGGTTGAGCCCCTGCTGCGCCTGATCGCGTTTCTCAGTTCGCTGGCCATTTCCGCGGCGGTTGGTGCGGGCTTAATGGCAGAGTGGCCGGCGGTGGCGCTCTTCTGGTATGCACGGCATGGTGCAGGCGGCGCAGTCGATCCCATCTTCGGCAAGCCGCTGACCTTTTATCTCTTCACTCTTCCTGCGTGGCAACTGATTGCCGGGTGGCTGCTGCTGCTCGCGATACTCACCTGCGTCCTCGCCGTTTTCTTCCTCTTCATCACCGGCGGCGGCCGCTTGCTCAGCGGACGCCGCAGCACTTATGGATCCGCTCCATGGCGCGGGCTTGGCATCGCGTTTGCCGTTCTGTTGCTCATCTTGGCGGTACGCACTTATATCGCCCGTTTCGAACTACTGCTTGGTGATCACACCATCTTCGGTGGCGTTACCTACACCGACGCGCACGTGATGCTGACAGGCATGCTGATCGTTTGCGCCGCACTGATCGTGGGCGCGTTCATCGCGCTGGTCAAAACCGTGCCAGCGCAATCGGGAAGAGGCGGTGCGCGGTGGCTAGTATTCGCCATTCTTCCGGCGGCAGTGTGTTACTTGGGGTTGCAAGTCGTCGGCTGGTACGTCAGCAGTTTCATCGTGAAACCAAACGAACTGGTCCGCGAACAACCTTATATAGCGCACAACATCGATCTGACCCGCCAGGCCTACGGATTAAATCGCATGGCGCAGCGCGAGTTTCCCGCGGAGACCACCGTCGAAGCGGCCGACGCGGCCAACAATCAAGCCACGCTGCAGAACATCCGCTTGTGGGACTGGCGCGCGCTTCAGGACACGCTGCGACAGATTCAGGAAATCCGCACCTACTACGATTTTCCGGACATTGACATCGATCGCTACGAAATCGAGGGCACAACCCGCGAAGTGATGCTGGCCGCGCGCGAACTGAACGTGGAAAAGCTGCCAGAGAGCAGCCGTAACTGGATTAACGAGAAGCTGATCTACACGCACGGCTACGGCATCACCATGAACCCGGTAAATGGATTCACGCCCGAAGGATTGCCTACATTAATTCTGAGAGACATGCCGATCCAGAGCACGGTCGGCGGTCTGAACGTAACGCGCCCGGAGATTTATTTCGGCGAGTTGACCAATACCGACGTGTACGTCAAGACGCGCCAGCAGGAATTCAATTATCCGCAGGGGCAAAGCAATAGCCTCACGTCCTACGAAGGCACCGGCGGCATCGAGCTGGGCGGTTTTCTGCGGCGTATCATGATTGCGCTGGACCGCGGCGACTTGGCGAAGCTCCCCTTCAGCGATGACGTCAACAGCAACAGCCGCCTGCTGATGCGCCGCAACATTCGCGAGCGCGCCGCCACCCTCGCGCCGTTTCTCACCTACGATCCCGATCCGTACATCGTGCTGGGCGACGATGGCCGCCTGTCGTGGATCATGGATGCATACACGGCTTCCGACAACTATCCATATTCCACGCATTACCATCTCGGTGCCGACTCCATTAATTACATGCGCAACAGCGTGAAGGTGGTCATCGACGCGTACGACGGGACGACAGCCTTCTATGTGTTCGACAACGATGATCCGATCATCGCCACGTATCGTCGCGTCTTTCCTGGGTTGTTCAAAGATGCGGCGACAATGCCGCCGCAACTGCGCAAGCACGTGCGGTATCCCGAGTTGTTGCTGAAACTGCAGGCCGAAGTGTACGGGCTGTACCACATGACCGATCCCGAGGCCTTCTACAACCGCGACGATCTCTGGACCGTGGCTACCGAAGCCGGCGTCGATGAAGGCGGCCAGCAAACCACGCAGCCGATGCAGCCGAATTTCGTGCTGATGAAATTGCCCGGCGAAACGGGCGTGGAATTCGTGGAGATTCTGCCGTTCACTCCGGCGAACCGCAACAATATGATCGGCTGGATCGCGGGCCGCAGCGACGGCGCGCAGTATGGCTCGTCGATCGTCTACAACTTCCCGAAAACAAAGCTGGTCGACGGCCCGCTGCAAATTGAAGCGCGCATCGATCAGAATGCGCAGCTCTCCGGGCAACTGACGCTATGGAATCAGCAAGGCTCGCACGTCCGCCGCGGAGCGTTGCTGGTAATTCCATGTGGCCGCGCGCTGCTCTACGCGGAGCCCATTTATCTGCAGGCGGAGCGCAGCCCGATGCCGGAATTGCGCCTGGTCGTCCTGGCGCTCCAGGACCGCCTTGCCTATGGACCAACATTCGAAGCAGCGATGGAATCTCTTTTTGGGGGAGCTGTCTCGTCCATGACCGCGGCACCCGTTTCTGCGGAGCAGGCGCGGCGGCCGGCATTAACCTCGTCATCGCCTCAGCCCGCCGAAGATCCCCACGCGCTCATCGGGAAAGCTGCCAAAGATTTGGCCGACTACCAGCGCCTCACATCGGAAGGTAAACTCGGCGAGGCCGGCCAAAAACTGGAAGAATTAAAGCGCGTAATCGAGCAGTTGAACAACCGCCAAAAATAATCGCGCTGCGAAGCTCCGCTATCCATCCACGCCATTACGCAAGCGCCAGTACACGCAGTAGCGCTGGTCGAACAGCCGGTAGAACGGACTGAGCGTCACATCCTCCGGCCGTCCCGCGCCCACCGTGCGAAACGTCAGCGGTTTCTCCTTCTCTCCCGCCGGCTGAATCCATTTCTCCAGCGCGTTCCGGTCGCCCGCAAGTTCCGGCACAACAATCGCTACAAACCCGCCGTGCAACACTTTATCTTCGGAATAAATCTTCTTGGGATCCAGGTCCTGCGTTCCAAGTTCCCCCGCCAGCACCACCGGGCCAACCATCACAGCGGCGAGTGACTGGTCATCGGGAATCGTCTGCAAATGCAAACGCATCGGCAGCTTCACTTCCACCACGTCGCCGTTCTTCCAGGTGCGCTCGATTTTCGCGTAGCTCGACGGCGCCAGCTTTTCTTCAGGCCGGAAGCGCTTGCCATTAATCGTCACGCTCGCGTTTTCCACCCAATAAGGTATGCGCACGTTCAAGCTGAATTCCGTCGGCGCGTTAGTCTGCACGACCAACCGTGTCCCCGCCTCGTCCGGGAAACGCGTTTCCTGACGAACGACCACGCCCTTTTCCCGCCAGTTCAGTTCCGAAGCAAAAAACAGATTCACCCAAAGTGATTGCCCGCTGTGAAAATAAAAGCCCTCGCCAAGCTTCGCGAAATTCTCCAAGCCCGTGCCGCAGCAGCAGAAGTAGCCTTCATACGGGACAAAGTGCACTTTCCACTGGCCCGGCTGCATTCCCAAATAATAAAGTGGTGAACCCTGCGCCGGGTTGGGCGTGGCCAGAATGTGATTCAGGAAAGCGCGCTCGTAATAGTCCGCGTATTGCGGCTCCGCTTGCCAGCTGAACAAATGATTGCTCAGCTTCAGCATGTTGTAAGTGTTGCAGGTTTCCTGCGTCAGGTCCGTCAGTTCCGGCGCCAGCACGTCCGGCGGCGTGCGAAAATGTTCGTTCACGCTGTTGCCCCCGGTTACGTAGCTGCGGTGTATCACCACCTGCTGCCAGAAAAATTGCGCGCCGTCGCGGTAGTACGGATCGCCCGTCAGCTCATACTCCCGCGCTGCTCCGATAAACTTGGGCACCTGCGTGTTCGCGTGCAAGCCGGTCAGCGTGTCGCGGCCCTGCGCGGCCGGATCCATCACCGCGTGATGATCGAAGCGTTTGGCCACAACGAGGTACTGCGGATTTCCCGTCACCGCCGACAGATTCGCCAGCACTTCGGCCATGCCGCCAAATTCCGTCTGCAACGTGCGCTGCATTTGTTCTTCGGGCAGCCGCCCCGTGCGCCAGTCCGTCCACGCCGCTATGCCTTCCAGCACCTGAAGCGCCTGGGGGTTCTTCCAACTCTCGTACACGTCCAGCAGTCCGGCCATGATTTTATGCAGCGCGTACCAAACTACCGCCGCCGGTCGGCCCTGCTCCAGATCGTCGAAGCCCGATTCCGGAAACGCCGAAAGATAGCCCTTGGTGCCAAGCGCCTTCTGGCATTTCGCTAGTTCCGCCACCATCGTGTCGGCCTTTGTTTTGATCCGCGCTTCTCCGGTAGCCGCATACATCTGCCCGCTCGCGGAAAGAAAATGTCCAACGTAATGGCCGCGCCATCCGTTCGTCGGCGACTCGCGGTTGTACAGCGGCTCCGCCGTCGATGGCAGCTTTGCGTTCACGCGGAAGTTATGCAACAGCCGGTCCGAATCCAGCGAGAGCATATAAGTAAGCGTTTGCTCTCGCATCCGCAAAAGTTCCGGATCAACTACCTTCACATCGACAAGCCGAAAGGGAATTGCCGTCAGCGCAGGCAGCGCATATTTCTTCTGCTCGTCGCTCCCAGTCAGATTCGGTGAGCCAAGCCGAGTCGCCGCGCCATCATCCGAAGACACCTCAATGGCCTTGCCCGCCGCTTCCGTAGCAGCCAGCGCCGTCCCCCCATAAATAATGCGCCGCAGAAAATCCCGTCGGATCATAATTCCACCTCTCACCAAAGCGCAGCGTCCAAGTAAACGCTTTCCGCTTCGTCAGCTAGTATAACTCCCCACGTGCAAAGGCGGCCGCAAGGAGCATCTTCGGCACCTCGCAAGTTTCAGACCCACGCACGTCGGAGAACAGGAACGCCGACGAGCCAAGCCGCTGTCACCGTCAAAATGGACTTCTCCAGTAACCCCGACGCACATCGAAGAAGGGAATCAGCATCGACTAAGATCTCACCTGGATGCACCAAGTGGCAGGGGGCCAGTTGAATACAAGATCCTTGATGGCGCCCATTCACATTTCTGTATCGTCTCAGCTCGGTTATCCGTCAGACTACTGTCGCCTCTACGCAAAAAGGTAGCTTGGCAAACCTATGCGATTGAGCCCAGGACTCCTTCGAGCTATTTTTTGTTCCTCTTTTACTTTGCTCATAACCCCTTGCCTCATGGGGCACCGTTACAACAGCCAGCTCCAGTGGTCCGGTCATTTACAAATGAAGTGCTTGTGCCTGTCGTGGTCCGTGACGCCCAGGGGCACGCTGTCGGCAATCTAAAGAAGGACGATTTTCAGGTTTTTGACAATGGTAAGCCGCAGACGATCACTGGTTTCACGATAATAAAGCGGGCTAGCGAGATCCCCGCAGCGAATTCTTCCGCTCTCAGTACGGACGCTACCAGCTCTCCCGCCGTAGCACAGCCGACCTCTCCCCCTCAGCGATTTGTCGTCTTCCTGTTTGACGTCTACAATTTGACTTTCACCGATCTCGCCCAAGCACAACAAGCCGCGATAAAGGCGCTCGATTCCTCACTTGCACCTGCGGACATGGCGGCCGTGCTTTCTACTGGGAACCCCAACAGCGGCCTGACTCGCGACCGTGCAAAGTTAAAGCAAGCGATTCTGGATTTAAGGGGTAAGACTCTCTTGCGCCCGGGTGACCACGAATGCCCCAACATCGATTACTACCAGGGGGACCTGATCATAAACAAAAATGACGGTCTGGCTCTTCAAGCTGCCGTCGCCGAACTCATGCATTGTTCGAGAGGGCTTCTTCTGGACCAGGCGGAAGACATCGCACGGAGTACTGCACAACGGGCCGTGATATTGGGCGAACAGAACTATCGAAGCAATCTGCATTTCCTGCGGTTGGTTCTGAAGGGGATGGCGTCGCTTCCCGGACAGCACGTTATCATTCTGGTCTCTTCCGGATTCTTCACACCTGACTCGGAGGCGATGACCATTCAATCTGAAATCCTGGATATGGCGGTCCGCACCAACACAGTTATCAACGCTCTCGATGCGCGTGGTCTGTATACGACAAATCAGGGCGCAAAGGCCGCGGTGCGAATCGATCAAAACCAAGAACAAGACACACAACGTCTCGTCGACCGATATCGTCGCGAATCAATGGCTGCCAATGCTGACGTCATGGGAGAGCTGGCGGATGGAACAGGGGGCACCTTCTATCACAATAGCAACGACCTCGAAGCTGGGTTCAGGACACTCATCTCCGGTGCTGATTACACGTACTTCTCGCCTTTTCCACAGCAAACACAAAACCGGGCGCTCATCACAGCTTGAAAGTCAAAGTGAGTGAGCCGCGCCTGACGGTTCAGGCTCGACGCGGTTACTCTGCTCCAGCACCGGAAAAGGATAAGAAGTAGGGCACTCCAGCCTTACGCACCAGCTATCGAATCTCGCTGGAACATTCGACTCCTCCAGTCCAGATATTTGCCCTCGCCTAACAAACCACCGCAACACTTCCCGAGCGACCTGGCGAGCATTTGTTCTTCTAGCCCATTTTCCGACAATCAGCAATCCGTTTTGCACCGACAATCAACGCCGACCCCTGCTCGACAAAGCCGTCTACACCCAAAAGGCCCCGGGCAAATTCCAACCTTGCCCGGGGCTCTTAAGCGTTAAGGTGTACTGCCGCCTAAGTCAGCAGCTACCACCGATCGTCGTCGTTACCCGTTGGCGCGAGCGCCACTCCACGGAACACTTCGCCCGCCTTTGCGGAACGAATCGTCTGGAACTGGCCCAGCCGGTTGCCCCATGCGTCGAAGTCACCTGCCGTTGGCAGAGTTGTGGACAACACCCGATCGCTGACTTTCACCAGTTTGTTCGGATCGGCTCCCTGGTCTCCATTCGTGCTGATCGTCGAAGTGATCGCATAGATCGTCACGGTGCCGTCGTGGTTGTGCCGTCCGGCGATATTGCGGCAGCCGCCGGTTGCCGGATTCAGCGACGCTGGATAATTGGCCACGCCGTAGGGCAGGCCGATATTCATGCCGTCCTGCAAAACGTAGAGCATCGTCCATGTTCCATTCATTAGGGTCCACTTCTGCAATCCGGCGGTCGCCAAGCTTTGCGCATCCGCTACGTTGCCATTCACGGGAGGCGACACCAGCGTTCCGTCGCCTTCATCGCAAACATACAACGTGGTCGCATTGGCAAACCAGATCCCGAACGGAAACGCGGTGGAAGTGCTCGCGGTAGTGCTCGGGAATCCCGGCAAAATCGTGACGGGCTCAGTCGCGAGATCCGCTGCGGTCCCATTCGGCAGCGTGCCAGTGCTACCGACCTGGTACACGGTGTTGATGCCGTTACCGCCGCTGCCCTTGGTGATGTACAGCGTGTTGTTGAAGATCGTCATCCCGCGGAAGTTCGTATCTTTACCCGGCTTATCGGTTCCAATTTTGAGTCGCCCGATCATGGTGATATTGGGCGGCACAGGCGCCACCTGCCCCGGCACAAGTAGTTCCGACCCCGTTGCATTTACGAGGTTGATCCCGTCCTGCGTGGTCGAGAGCTGGCTCTTCGAAAGATTGCCGCTGTTGTCGTTCCCTACCATGTAGTACAACCCGTTTCCGCCCTTGATGGCTGCGCGGCCATTATCGCCGCTATACGCATTTCCATCCGTGACGCCGAGGTTCCCGTCTTGATCCACTTCTGCGACCGCCCTGTAATAGGACGTAGGCACAACGGGTGTGCTGACAAAGCTTGAAATTACCGGGTTTGTCGGGTCGCAGACGCCCGGCGTGTTGGAAGCGGACACGTCGATCAGGTTTGCCGCGGTCGGAGAAATCGGAAACCCTCCGCAGCCGGGTCCACCCCGATAGCCCATAAATGTGATCGATCTTCCATCAATCGAGCGGTTCAGCGCCAACTCCGACTTCGAGCTGAAGCTGGTCACGATTTGATTGGTCGGGACCGGCAGCGTTCCCAAAAGGCTCCCATCGTTGGAGAGGTTGTCCAGAAAGATCGGCGAACTGATGCCAAAGCTTCCGTCAGAGTTGGCGTTGTTCCACACGTTGTGCGAATCCGTAAGGTTTGGAAATTCTCCGTTGTCGGAGGCAATGCCGCACGCAACCGCCACGCTCGTTGTAACTCCCGCGGTGGTGGGCACATCGACCGTAGTCGTGCCGTTTGGCCCCCCGGCACATCCGGGCGGCAAGGTCTCTCCGATGACTACCGTCGAAGCTGTTCCGCTGTAAACGCTGCGGCTGAGCACAATACTATCTGGCTGAAATTTGAAATGGCCCCAACCATCTTGATCGCCGGCAGAAACTTTTAGTACGGTCCCGGCTGTTAATGCGACTGCGCTTGTAACAACCAACAATCCAAGAGTTCTACGTCGTTTCATTTTTTAATGGCCTCCAGGCGAAAGGATATTCCCACACCCGGACAAGCAATCGTTTGCAGCTTGATTAAGACTCTGTGAAAACGTCGTTGTGCCGTCACACCCTGTATAATGGCGCTCTTTGTAGGCGCCGGTTTTTAGACCGGCCACCACAGCCTTCCAGAGCACTTCAAGGAGAAAACGATGGCATCCGTACTAATCACTGGCACCAGCAAAGGAATCGGCCTCCAAGCTGCTTTGGCTTTCGCGCGTGCTGGCTACACGGTCCACGCCGCGATGCGCAACCCTTTGCAATCTCCGGAGCTCGCTCGAATCGCAGCCGAAGAAAAATTGCCCATTACGATCACCACCATGGACGTGGACCGCGACGACTCCGTCCGCGATGCCTTCGCTGCCATCCACGCACAACACGGCCCCATCGATGTTCTGGTCAACAACGCCGGTATCGAACGCGCCGGCGCCATCGAGGAGCTGCCGCTCGCCGATTTTCGCGCTGTCATGGAGACCAACTATTTTGGCGTGATCCGTTGCGTTCAGGCCGTGGCGCCGCACATGCGCAGGCGCCGCAGCGGCTGCATCATCAACGTAAGCTCGGTTGCCGGGCGCATCACGAATCCGCCGTTAGCCGCGTACACCGCCTCAAAGTGGGCGCTCGAAGCCCTGACCGAAGCTCTCGCCGCGGAAATGAAAACATTCGGTGTGCGGGTGGCCCTCGTCGAGCCCGGCATCATCGATACCGCAATGGCGCACCGCATCGGAGAATCTCCGGAAGGCTCGGCCTACCGTCAGCGCGCGCGCTTCGGCAAGCTCTTTACGGCCTCGCTGAAGAATCCCGTTCCGCCTTCTCTCGTCGCCCAGAAAGTCTTCGAAATCGTCGAGAGCGGCACATGGACACTCCGCCACCCGGTGGGCCCGGATGCGCTTCCTTTGCTGCAATGGCGAAAAAGTATGAGCGACGAAAAATGGGTGGAATTAAACGGCAGCGACGACGAAACCTGGGGCCGCAGCGTGGGCCTCAATCTGGGCCTCTGAAGAGCTCGTGCGAATGCTCGTGTTTGTCGTTAGGGCATGGCTCCAGCCATGCCCTAACTGCCGGAAAAGCAGTGCGGCTTTAACCGCTGAGGGCAGTCTTCTGTAGTTCTGACAGACTCTGAAGCTCCGAAGTTTTTATAGCTTGTTCCTTCTGACATCAAACAGAGTCAAACGTCATGCATCGCAAAAAACACGACACTCCATGGCTATCGAAAGAGTTTTCTACACCGCCAAAGTCCGCACCAACGGTGACCGCGAAGGAGCATCCCGTAGCTCCGACGGCCATTTCGACGTCAGGCTCGCGCCTCCGGGCAGTACTGACGGCACCAATCCAGAGCAGTTGTTCGCCACCGCATGGTCGGCTTGTCACCTGAGCCCCAAGCTCGTCGCCGGCAAAGGAAAAATCGTGCTACCCCCTGGTGCCGCCGTCGACGCTGAAGTTGACCTGTGCCCGACCGGCGCCAAATTCTCCCTGCAAGCTCGAATCAACGTCAGCCTTCTGGGCCTCGATCGCGAAGTTGCCAGGCCGCCACTCGGCCCAATCCGTCTCTAAATCAATGCGCACCTATGGCGGCCCCCACCAAGCAGCCAACCGCCCAGAACGGTTCGCCTCGGCAACCCAAACCCGCAGCTAACCGAAGTCAGATTTCGGAGTCCTACCGCTGCCGCATTCCCCACACGAAATCAATCTTCTCAAATATGAAATACGAAGCATGCACTCCCGGCGTGCCCTTGAAGAATCGCGTCCCATCCGAGTAATGCACCAGCACGTAATCCACCGATCGATACGACTCAATCATGGGAATTGCTTCCTGGGGACTCTCATACTCCGTGGCCACAACGATAAACGGCGGCCCGTTCCGCGCTTGCGATTCCGTGATCACATCCGCGCGTTTCTGAAATTCCTTCGAAAAATTGTAGAACGCGGGCGCGTCCGGCCCCCCGTAGTTCAGGAAAATATTGTGATCGAAGTATGGCTGCACTCCCACGGCCCAAAACAGATAGCCGCTGCAGCCCAGTTCATCCGCATGCATCATTTTTAGGTATTGCGCGGCATCCCGCGCCCCCGTATAAGGTCCAGCCCAATCTCCCCGCACCGCCTTGTACGACCACACGCAATGCCAACCGAAAGTCACCAGCAGCACCACGAGCAACGCCTGATGCAACAACCGTGAAGGGCGCTGCAAGCTTGCGAACTGCTCCTCCGTCGGCCACACTGCCCATAAGAAAACAACGAACGCAATCGTGATTAACCCTTGGTGATGCCCGAAGCCGCGCACGAATCCATATTCCAGCGCCGTTCCTCCTACGGCCAGCAACAACAGCAGCAATCCGCGTCGTTGATAGGCCCACACGCCAGCCAGCACCAGCAACGGGATCGCCGGCAACATGCCCTGTGCGAACGCACCCGTCAATCCTTCCGCCACCAAATGCAGGTGATGAGCCAAGCTCGCGTGCGTTGCCTCCGCCATAAGCGGCGAATCCGCCTTCGGAAACAGCACAATCACGCCAAAAATCAGTGACGCCGCAATCACCGCTGCCGCGCGCAAAACGCGCTTGCGGTCCTCGGCGGGAGTGTCCTTCCATCTACACGCAATTTGCCACGCATAGAAACCAGACAAACCGAAACCAATCACCGCCGCATACGTGCTATCCTGAATCAGCAGCGCAATCGCAATCGCAAAGGCCATCACGCGCGGCAGCCCCTGGCGATAAAAATAAGCCGCAAGAAATCCCAGCAACGGCATCAGCACATAAGGCCGAGCCACCACGGCATACTGGTACAGAAAAAAGAACGACGCAGCAATGGCGTACCGCAAAGGCCGCGGGAAAGGCGCAAGAAAAACAAGAACGACTAGACCGGCAACAGCGCAAACTCCGCCGATGTAAACAAAATAATCGTACGGCATGTGAAACAAATGTATGGGCACCCAAACGATCGCGTGCCACAGCGGCAAGTGCCCGTCATAACGAAGCTGGCTGAACACCAGCCGCAGCCAAGGAATATCCCGCACCTCCACCCAGGTTTCCGCTTCATCCGCCCAAGGCTCGTGTTTGGAAACGGTGTACATCACGATCGCAGCCAGCGCCACAAACACAATTGCATCCGACAGCAACGCGTATGGCGATTTCAGCCGCTTCCAAACCGAACGATCCTCAACCATCCAGAAACCTCTTTGTAGTGGCCAAACTTCAGATCGGGCATCCCGCAAGTAGCCAACAAAAAATGGCGCGAACTTCATCTCAGATGCAGCTTAGAAGCTAATCATGCGCAACCAACAACCCTTTGTGACCGCCATCACGCCAAATCCGATCGCATTCCTATCTATCTAGACTCCTTGCATAAGCAAGTAGGGAACTGGTCGGGAACTTTTTCCTGTATCTGCGGGAATCCAAAAACAGTGCGAGCACACTTCCGGCTAGCGCTCTTTCGCGCTGGCCGGATTCCTCGCAAGAGGAAGAAGGGGAGGTGGGGAACCTCCCGCCTCTCTTTCCTTTAGAATCATCCATTTTCCAAACAGCCAGAAGTAACCAAAAACGCAGGCAGACCAGTTCCGCTTCTAACGTACTCGAATCGCGCCTGGCGCGATTCTTTTCCAGGCAAGGATGCAGTGATGTCCGCTGCATCCTTTGCCAACAAGATAGATCCTCGAATCGGAGGAAAAGCAGCACATAAATGAGAAAAGGCCTTGGCGACTCTCCGCGGCATTCGTGTGTCCAAGGAAGAAAGACAGTATGTGTTGGAAGATGTGTTCTGGGTTCCGGTCCACGGCCTCAGTTTCAATCGCACTGCTTCCCATCCCGTCTCTGAGCGCGGCCCAGAAAAAGTCGCCGGCTGCGAAGCGTTACCCTCAAACGATTCGGAAAAAATGGAATGACCGCATTACGGCCATTGCATGCCATTTATCGGCAGAAGCTGCCTACCTACTACGCGCTACAACCTGCTGCATAACAATGCTTTGGAATACACTCGCGCCGATTGGCGCAAGCTTACGAATTCCTAGCGGAAGGCTCAGGATTTTTTCAACGAGGTTTTCCTACGATTGCGCTGAGTGCAAGCCCGCGAAGCGCTGGCCATGGAGGTACTTCAATGCGAGGCGGTCCGAAGGGAAGTGCGGAGCCGTCCCATTTACAATGCGAAGTTTGTGGACGCCGGGGGGAATTGTTCGACCTGCCGGGGAGAAAAGAAAAATATTGTCTGGAATGCAGCGCGGATGTCGCCACGTCAATCCTATTGACGACGGAGATCGACGCCGCAACGAGCTCAGGGGAAGAAACCGCGGACCTGGTATCAGAATTTGTGCAGCTCGGAAGGCGGCTTCTGGCGAGAGCGCAGTTGCAATAAACAGAACGGACAGTGTCAGCGCTATCAACGTGGATGGAACAGTTGCCGCGCCAGCAGAGAAACGAAAAGCATCGCGAGCACGATTGCGACTACGACCTGTACCGCCAAGTTCTTGATGCGTTTTGCCTTCATGCTGGAAGACTATCAGTTTCACCGCTAGATCCCTTATCTTCACCTTAGCGTACCATTGTCAATGGCTCATGCAGGTGGCTGGCTACCGGTCAAGCAAATGGCAAATTCCCGTGGAGCCAGGAGCTGCAGCAAATTTTCCACTGAGGGCTGTTGCAAAATGCTGAACATCAAGAAGATTCTTTTGCCGGTTGATTTTCCCGTTGCTTCCTTTGCCGTGATTCATCAGGCCGCAGCGTTGGCTCGCCATTTCAACTCCGAAATTGCGATGTTGCACGTCGTAACGCCGCTGAGCCATGCCGCTGGTGTGCCGGAACCCGACCATAAGCCCGCTGACTGGGATCTGCTCGCAATGGTCCTTGCGAACGCCAAAAAACAAAATGACCAGTCTCTCGCCTCAGATCTCGACGGCCTCGTCATTCATCGCTTGTTGGGCCAAGGTGATCCACCCTCCGCAATTATTCAGGCTGCCGCGCTTCAGAATGCCGGCCTGATCATGATGCCGTCCCATGGCTTCACCTTTGATCAATTTCTTCTCGGCTCCGTCACAGCAAAAGTTCTGCACCGGACCGAGTGCCCGCTTTGGACTGGCGCTCACGTGGAAGCGGCACTGGATCAGCCGTTCGCGATTCGAAGCGTATTGTGCGCCGTCGATCTGGGTCCGCGCAGCGATCAAGCCGTCACCTGGGCTGGCCAAATCGCCACCGAATTTAATGCTCGTCTTACGCTCGCACATGTCACGGATGGCGTGGAAATTTTTGGGCCCGGCGGTTGGCACGTAGACCAAAAGTGGAAAGACGCGCTCGTTTCCGACGCTTCCCAGCGCATCGCGAAGCTCGAACGCGACATCGGCATCAAGGCCGGCGTGTTCATCGGCAGCGGTGCTGTTGCAAAAGCTCTAAGCCAAGCCGCGAAGCAAACAAGCGCGGATCTGCTCGTCACGGGCTGCTACCCCTACGGTGGAAACCTGCGCCTTCACGGTTACGGCATCATCCGCGCAGTCCCGATTCCAGTTCTAAACGTCTGAGCCGCGATCGATACACGCACTCTTGCAAGAAACAGTTCTTTCATAGTGGCTCAACGAAGCGAAAAGAGGAAGCGGGATCCCGATGCCGTTCGCATTCGATCCATTGGTCGCCGAGATCGTCGAATCGTTGCGGCTGCGCTACCGGTCTATCAATCCTTATTACGAAGCAGGCTGGACCGAGAGCTGGAGCCATCGCCGCTGCCTGAACAAACACTACACGCTGTTCGCGGCGGCCAAGTGCGCCATCCCGCAAGCTGCCGGACGGTACGTTTTCGGACGACACCGAAGAAAACATCGTGAACAACTTTTGCTTTGCCCGCGGCCACTCCGAACCAACGCACAAACCTTCCTGCTTTGATTCGCAGCCACTCGTGCTGAATGCCGCCTGCTCACGGAAACCTCGCCTCCTTTCTGGCCACCAGCTGAGCCTTGCTGTATCCTGATCTCAAATTTCCTGCAGCAATCGATTGAAACCCATGACCGCATCGGACTCTCACGTCGATCGTCGCGCTCCCTGGCGAGATAAGCTTTATGAGATCATTTTCGGCCACCTCACTTTCGCCGGCCGTTTGTTCGACGTCGCCCTTCTTGTCCTCATCCTTCTCGGCGTCCTCACCGTTCTCCTCGACAGTGTCCGCAGCCTTCACGACACCTATGGTCCTTATTTACAGGCCACGGAATGGATGGTCACCATCCTCTTCACTCTCGAATATGCCGCGCGCCTCGCCTGCGCCCCGAATGCGTGGCGTTACGCCATCAGCTTCTTCGGCATTGTGGACTTACTCGCTGTCCTGCCCGTGTACCTCGGAATCTTTTTCGGCATCACTCACACGTTCACACTGGTCCGCACTCTTCGCCTTCTCCGCGTCTTCCGCATTCTCAAGCTCACGCAATTCCTCGGCGAAGCAAACGCTCTGAAACTCGCTCTCCGCGCCAGCCTTCCCAAAATTACCGTATTCCTCTTCACCGTCCTGACCATCGTCATCCTGGTTGGCGCGATGATGTATCAGATCGAGGGCGAGCAAAACGGTTTCACAAGCATTCCCGCGGCCATGTACTGGGCCATCGTCACCGTCACAACCGTCGGTTACGGCGACATCTCGCCCCACACCGTCCTCGGCCGCTTCATCGCTTCCATCCTTATGGTGTTGGGCTATGGAATCATCGCCGTGCCGACCGGCATCTTCTCATTCGAACTGGCCCGTGCCGCCGGTCAGGCAGCCCCGCGTCTCTGCCCCGGCTGCACCTTCACCCTCCACGACAAAGACGCCACCCACTGCAAACACTGCGGCCAACTACTCCCCACCGCCTCCTAACCGGCGTCGACTTACACTTCTCTACCTGGTCTTCATTTCTCGGCCGAAGCGGTTGGAACCGAGTAACGCCACTCCACGAACTGTTCTGTTGTCGCGTCTGAAATGCGAAGGCCACCGCACTTTTCAATAACTCTCGCAGAGGCGTGATTGTCGGCCCGGCATGTCACTAGTGCTCGCTCAAATCCCCTTCCACCGAGTTGCCCCAAAGCTAGCCTCAGCGCAGCCGTAGCAACACCTTGGTTGCGGCACGAGGGTCTGACTTTGTAGCCGATATGCCCACCGATTTTCGCCAATCGCGGTGACAATCCGTATCGAATATAAAGTTCTCCCAGAATCCGCCCTTCCGCTTCAATAAAGTACGAATCCATCGGCACAATTTCTGGAGTGGGATAACCACCGGCCTTCATCTTCGAAACCAGCGCGTAGAATGGTTCATAGCCTTCTAAAGCGACCGCGAAGTGGCCCTTGTAAACGTCCAGCTCTCCAGCGGTCCGGAATTCGTCAAGCATCTCGGCAAATTCTGCTCCTCTTCCCGGTGACATCGGGACCAGACTAACGCGATCCGAAAGCCGTTGAGAGCTCATAGTGCTATTTTGCCATCTCATCGCGAGGGCAGTAGATCGCACAAACGACTCTTGGCTCTGCTTGCTTTTCCCTCGAACCCGAAATGCTAGCACTGGCCCCAGCGACTAGCCGTAAACCATTCATAACAAAGGTCTAAGTTCCTGACGCGAAACTGTTATAAGCCCTTTGTACAACCACATTTGCCATTTCCATGGCGGAGACCCCTCCTCTCGCTACAGTTAAATCAAGGAGTTTCCTCTCCATGCAATCTGCGACCCGGTGTGTTGACCGCTCTTCATGTGTCCGTCCGCAGGGATGGCTCACGCGTCAGTCCTTGCGAACTACCGGCTTTCCACTCCTCACTATTCTTGCTATAGCACTTGTCGTTCTAAGTCTCTCGGGATGTGCCGGAGGCTTCCAGGGCTACCGGCCCGTCGCACCCTCCGTCACGCAACCGGCCAGCGTCACCATTCCGGTCGGCCAGACCGCCACATTCAGCGTCACCGCCACCGGCACGGGCGCCATGACTTACCAATGGTTCAAAAATGGCGTTCCGATCAGCGGTGCCACGTCCAGCACCTACACCACTCCCGTCACCGTTGCGGGCGATAGCGGCTCCGTGTTTACGGTCACAGTGACCAACTCCACCGGCTCCGCCACCAGCGGCCCGGCAACTCTCACCGTTCTGCTTCCGCCGCCGCTAGCCAAGAGCCTGATTCCAAGTTCAGCAACGCCGCCTTACAACTCCTCCGTGCTGCTGTTCCCCACATTTTCCGGCGCCACCTCGGCCGTCATCGGCTCCCGTGGCGTGGGCAGCTCCGACGTCACTACTTCAGCCGTAAGTGGCGCTTCCTATCCAACGCCACCGCTTACCTCCACCACAACCTACACGCTCACCGTCACCGACGCCAAAGGCGACGTGGTCTCGACGACCTGCGTGGTCACGCCAACGCAAGTTTCCTTGACCCCGATTTCACCTGCCAACCAGACCATCGCGCCGGCCCAAACTTCCTTTAGCACCACCGCCAGTGGCGGCGCCACCGACGCCATCACGTGGTCCGCGACCGCAGGAGCCTTCAGCGGCAATGTGTGGACTCCTCCCACCACCGCGGGCACCTACACCATTACGGCAACCAGCGTCGATGAGCCTTCCGTCTTCGTCACCACTGCGATCACGCTCAGCGCCCCCGTCATCATGACGCAGCCCACCAGCCAGCATCTTTGCAGCGGCAGCACTCTTACGCTCTCCGTCACCGCCTCGTATGCCGCGAGCTACCAGTGGAATCTCAACGGAACCGCCATTCCCGCCGCCACCAGTGCCACCTACACGGTTCCCTCGGCTCAATCCGCAAACGCCGGAAACTATTCCGTTACGGTAACGAACGGTTTGGGCAGTGTGACCTCGAGCCTAGCGGCTATTGCAGTGGGAACAACAACCATTCTCTCGAATCCAGCAAGTCTTTCCTTGATACCCACGCAAACCGGCCTGTTCTCCGTTTCCGGCCAAGGCGTCGGACAAATCTCCTATCAGTGGTATCGGATTCCTTCAGGAGGGTCGACCGGTGTCGCGATTTCTGGCGCAACTTCCAGCAGCTACACCACGCCGCCTGTAGACACCACCTATGATGGCGATCAGTATTACGCCACAGTCACCGATTCCTGCGGCACGCTAACTAGCTCAAACGCTAACCTAACCGTCACCGCAGGCAACGCCCCTCCAACCATTCTCACTCAACCGGTTGGCGAGACAGTCGCTCCCGGCGGTACCACTTCTTTCACCGTCGTGGCTTCCGGCACTCCGACCTTGTCATATCAGTGGTACCGGATTCCCGCCGGACAAACCGCCGGAACAGCGATTGCCGGCGCTACGTCTGCCACCTACAACGTTCCTTCCACCGCAACCACCACCGCCAATGATCAGGATTCTTACTACGTCATCGTTACCAACACCTACGGCCAAGCCACTTCGCAACCAGCCTCGCTCGCGGTCGGCAATGGAATCCAGATCACGCAGCAGCCTGTCACGCAATATGTCGACGTCGGTGCATCCGCCACCTATCAAGTCACAGCGACCTCCGCTCTCCCGTTGACCTATCAGTGGTACGAAGCCACCCCCGGCACTTCCACTTTCACGGCAATCCCCGGCGCAACCGGTTCGAGCTATACAGACCCTGCCGCCAGCAGTACCGACAACGGCGCTGTTTTCTACGTAGTCGTGAGCAACGGCGTTACCACTTCCGTCACCAGCAGCTCAGCGGGACTCTTCGTCGGCCCGCCCTCCAACGTTCCCAATCTTTGCAACGCCAATTGGTCTGCGATTGGCGATGCCGTTGCGGCTCCGGCGTGCAGCTACCAACTCACAACCGCCACAAACGACCAACATGGCGAGATGGTCTGGCCCTACCTCATCTCCACCGGCGACATACAAATCAGCTTCAGTGTCACGTTCAGCAATCCCAGCGCTCTTCCCGCCGATGGTTTCACCGTGCTGCTTGCCGATCCATCCCTCGGTGCTACAACCAACAGTTTGGGAGCTGTCGGAATGGGCTTAGGCGCGAAAGGCATTCCTGGCCTGCTCTTCGAACTGGACACTTATCACAATGCCGGTGAACCGCCGGTGCCGTACATCGCTGTGACTCGCGGTGAATCCGCGCTTTTCGAGAATCCCTATTTCAACGTTAACACCAACATTCCGGCCGTTGTCTCCAGCAGCGGTCCGATCACGCACAGCTACACCTATTCCATCAATCAGGGCCAGATGACCGTATCCATGGACGGCAACCAGATTTTCTCGGGCACGGTTACTCCGCCGCCGGTGGCTTATCTCTACATCACTTCTTCCACCGGTGGCTCCTTCGAAGACACGATCGTCAGCAATGTTTCGGCCACCATTTCGGTCCCGGCAAATTGATGCGAGCTCAAGGAGAATTCGCCATGCGTTCATTCCTGCTCACTGCGCTACTCCTCCTCGCGGGCGCTTCGGCCGTCCGCGCCCAAGACTCCTATGTCGGCGACGTCGCTGCAACCTATCACTGGGTCCGCACCAACGCAGGTCCCGGCGAGTGTGGCTGCTTCGGATTGAATGGCGGAGGCCTCTCCGGCTCCTGGCACTTCCATGGTCCCTGGTCCGCCGTCATGGATTTCAGCTCCGAACACACTGGCAGCGCCGGGCCGCTCGGCAACTCTCTCACCCTCACTTCCTTTTTGGCCGGTGCGCGCTATCAGATTCCGCAACCTTGGCTGGAAGGGGACCATCAGCCACAACCTTTCGCCCAAATCCTTCTGGGATCAACTCATGCCGGCGGTGGAGTCACAGGCATCGCCGATGGAGCCTTTGAATTTTCCACCCGCATCGGCGGCGGCGTAGACGTTCCTCTGAATTCCCGCTTCGCCGTCCGCGTCATTCAAGTCGACTACTACCTAACCACCTTCGCCAACGCCACCAACAACCACCAAAACAATTTCCTCATCGGCGCCGGTATCGTCTACCGGTGGTCCCGGTCACCCTGAACCGCGTGAATCTCCCTGACTCTGACAGCTCATGTTCACACGCGTGACTTGCATGGGCCAGGCACTCCTGCCTGTGTTCTTGGGGTACTCCTCCAGTATCTCGCCATAATCCTCCTCAGCGTTGCTATCGCCCACACTTTTAGTCTATTCTGACAATTCGGCGACTACTCCACAATCAACACGGATCAATCGCCATTAACGAAGCTCACGACAAGCAAAGGAAATTCTCTGCGGCTTCAGGCAGGGTGCCTCCATCCACGCGCTCTCATTCGCCGAAGACTCACGGAGATTCTGAAAAGTGAACGGCGTTTCTCCGACTCGCATTCTGCCGCTTCCTCGTAGCCAGAGAACACTGAACATGTTTAACACCTCTAACGTGTCATCCCGAGCGGAGTCCGCGAAGCGAGGGATCTGCTTTTTCTTCCTGCCGTGCGCCGCGTTGCTCGCCGCAAGCGCCCCCGCACTTTTCTTCAGCGCACCCGCGCACGCACAACAAACGACTCCCGCCGCGCCGGTTATCGTCCAGCCAGGGGCGCCAGGTCAGCCCACAAAGAGGCTCCCGCCCTCCACCAAAGGCACGCTCCCGCCGCTATCGCCCGCCGATGTGGAGTTCATGCAGGGCATGATCATGCATCACTCGCAAGCCGTGGAAATGACCGCGCTCATCCCATCGCACACGGGCAACAAAGATCTGCGGCTGTTAGGCGCAAAAATCAGTAGCTCCCAGTCCGACGAAATAAAATTCATGCAGCGCTGGCTGGCAGCTCGCGGTGAACCTCTTACCATGCCGGATATGCCCGGCATGGATATGTCGTACCAATCGATGGCTCTCATGCCGGGTATGCTTTCGCCGGAACAAATGGAAGCGCTGCGCAAGGCCAAGGGCGCCGAGTTCGATCGCCTATTCTTGGCCGGAATGATCCAGCATCACAACGGCGCGCTCATCATGGTGAAGGATTTGTTTGACACTGCGGGTGCGGGCCAGGATGCCACTCTGTTCGACTTCGCGACCGATGTGGACAGCGGGCAACGTGCCGAGATCAGGATTATGCAGGCCATGTTGCAGAAAGAATCTTCAGAGGAGAAACGATGAATCGAGTGCCCAGCCTAGCCTTTCGCGTCGCGGTGGCCGCGTTTGTTTTATCTTCCGCCGGTGTGAGCCGCATTCACGCACAAGCGACTGCGCAAACACCCGCGCAGACGGCGGCGCCATCGGCTGCAACCCCGCCGCCGGCCGCCGAAACCGCGAAGCCTGCGGAAGAAGAAAATCCTTTCGCCGTGAAGCCGGCTCCTCCACTCCCGCCGGGCATGACCGGCTCGGACGCCACCGATCCGCGCTTCAAACTCACGCCCGGGCTGTACGATGCGGGCGAAGCGTCCATGGGCATCAAGCATCTCCAACTGCTCAAGAAGCCGGACTCGTTTCAACTCGGTTCCGCTGACCCCGATGATCCAAAGGTCCAGAAGACGCTCGCCCAGCTCGGCGTCGGCAATCCTGCGAAGATGCCGAAGCCGCTGCAATTGGAAATCGCGCAGCTCGCCTTTGCGAACTCAGACTTTGCCTTCCAGGGCACCCACCTCTTCCAGGGAAATTTTTATGGCGTGAACATCTACGATATCTCCAATCCCGCCAACACCCAGTTGCTTACTTCGATGGTCTGCCCCGGCGGCCAGGGCGATGTCTCCGTCTACAAAAACTTGCTCTTCATGTCGGTGGAAATGCCCAATGGACGCCTCGATTGCGGCACTCAGGGATTTCCGCCAAATCCTCCGCCGGAACCAGGCCATGAAAAAGAACATCGTTTACCCGCAGCGCAAAAGGACCGTTTCCGCGGCGTGCGCATCTTCGATATTTCCGACATCAAGAACCCCGAACAAGTCGCCGCGGTGCAGACCTGTCGAGGTTCGCATACCCACACCCTGGTCCTCGATCCCAACGACAAGGACAACGTTTATATCTACGTCTCCGGCACATCCTTCGTGCGTCAGCCGGAAGAGCTCGCCGGCTGCTCCGGTGAAAAGCCGGATAAGGATCCAAATACCGCGCTGTTTCGCATCGACGTGATCAAGGTTCCCGTCGCCGCGCCGCAGGACGCAAAGATTGTCTCCAGCCCTCGCGTGTTTATGGACGCGCGTACCGGTGCGCTGAACGGCCTGAGCAACGGCGGCAGCCATGACAAGGACGAGCAGAAGCCTGAGGACTCCAACCAGTGCCACGACATCACCGTCTACTCCGCAATTGGCCTAGCGGCAGGCGCATGCTCCGGTAATGGAATTCTGCTGGACATTAAAGATCCCGTTCATCCGAAGCGTGTCGACGCCGTCAACGATCCCAACTATTCCTACTGGCATTCCGCTTCTTTCTCCAACGATGGATCGAAAGTCGTCTTCACCGACGAGTGGGGCGGCGGCCTGGGCGCGCGCTGCCGTCCGAATGATCCCAATAAGTGGGGCGCGGACGCCATCTTCCGCTTGAAAGACGACAAGCTCAGCATGGCCAGCTATTACAAGCTTCCCGCTGCGCAAGCCGACAACGAAAATTGTGTGGCGCACAACGGCTCGCTCGTTCCTGTTCCCGGCCGCGACATCGAAGTGCAGGCCTGGTATCAGGGCGGCATCTCCGTAATGGACTTCACCGACCCCTCTCACCCATTCGAAATCGCCTACTTCGACCGCGGCCCGATCGACCCCACCATCCTAGTTCTCGGCGGAGATTGGTCCGCTTATTGGTACAATGGCATCATTTACGCCTCCGAAATTGCGCGCGGCCTCGACGTCTTCGAACTGACGCCGACCAAGTTCCTAACGCAAAACGAAATCGACGCAGCCAAGGCCGTTCGCGTATCTGAACTCAACGTGCAGAACCAGCAAAAAATCGAATGGCCTTCGCAATTGATCGTCGCGAAAGCCTACCTGGATCAACTGTCGCGCTCGCAAGCTTTGCCCGCCGGTCAAATCGCCTCTCTGCAAAAAGCCGTCCAAAACGCAGAGAAGTCCCACATGAACAAAGGCAAAGTAGCCAAGCTCAACAAAATGGCGCCCTCCGTTGAAAAACGCGCCGCCACAGCCAAAACTCCAGCCGACGCAGCGCGCCTCCACGCTCTCGCCGACATCCTCGAACACCCGTCAGCCTAACCAAGGCTCAACCTACGAGTCCGGGCGAGATCGCAGTTTTGGCTCGCCGGGTGCGCCAGCATTCTTCTGCACCCGAAACTCGCTGGGATTTTCCTGAACACAATCTAGTGTTCAATGATATATATGGCAAGGTATCAACCAAACGCCCTTCGGAGGACTCAAAATGAGCCGACTCACCGCAACCTTTATCGCCCTCGCTCTAGCCGGAGCCATTTCTTCCCCAGCGCAATCCGCGCAAAGTAAAGAAGCGCAAGCCAGTGCTGCCGCTGAGAGAGCAGAAAACCTTCCGAAGGGAACCAGGCTTATGGGAAAGTTGGCAACCAAGCTGGATACCAAACACACGCAGACCGGCCAGCCTGTCGTCATCGAGGTAACCAAAGACGTCAAATCCGGCGATCAGATTCTCTTGAAAAAGGGCTCATTGATCAAGGGAACCGTCACCCAGGTACAGGCGTTTTCCAAAGGAAAATCCGATGCCGCGTTCGAGATCAGCTTGGACAGCGTGGATCGGAAGGGCGGGGAACAATTTCCGGAGCATTTTGCCATCTACGCGTTGTCTGCCAAGCTCGAGGAGCAACCGGGAGACATGTACACCGGTAAAAAGAACCTGGCAACTTCAGCGTCTATCTCTGGCCAAGCGGGCGCACCGAAAAATCTGGACATAACGCCGCAAACGACAGGGATCTTCGGCTTCGACGGTGTCGAACTCCATCCCCTTGCGCGCATGACACCGCCCACTGCCTCCGTCACTTCCAGCACCGGTAACATTGTCCTGGAAAAAGAAACAACGTTCGTCCTGGAATCCTTGGGTCAATAAATCCAAGAGGGTCCGCCCATTGCTATGTGTACTCACCATAATCAGCGCTCAGCAAGTGAAAATCCAAACATCCGACCTAACCTTGTTGTTTATTGCGCTGATACCAACAAGGATACGTGTCAGCGCCTATAACGCCAGGATTCGGGTTGCGCTTATCCGGTTAGCGCGCCGCAGGGAGTTCTCCGATGAAGAACCCGTCAGGAACAGGCGGCCCGTTTGTTGGCCGCCGCGAATCTCCACTTCAAAACAAATTCGTCGGACTAATCGTCCTGCTCCTGCTGGGACTCTCCGTTTTCGCCGGCGATAAGCCGGGCGCAGTGAAGGGCGGCAACGGAGTCGTCCTTCCACCTCCTCCTCCCACCGAAGCAATGCCCGTCACCGACAGCATCCACGGAACCACGCTCACGGATCCCTATCGCTGGCTGGAGGATTCGAAAAGCCCCCAGACCCGCGCCTGGATAGACGAACAAATGAAGTACACCGAGCAGTATCTTTCTCAAGTCAAGATCCGCCCTGAGATTGTCACGCAACTCACGAAGCTAGAACGTGTCGACAGCTACAGTGTTCCGTTCGAGCGCGGGCAAAAGTACTTTTTCAAGAAGCGAGAGGCCGACGAGAACCAGGGATCAATTTATGTGCGACGCGAATTACACGGTCAGAATGAGCGCCTCGTCGATGCGACCAAGCTGAGCGTCGATCAGAATACCTCTGTGCAGATCGATGACGTCTCCAACGATGGCGTCATGCTGGTCTACGGAGTCCGTTCCGGTGGCGCCGATGAGCAGTCTGTGCACGTCATCAATGTCGTCGACCGGGCAGAACTGCCTGACTCTCTACCGCCCGCGCGCTACTTTGGAATCCAACTCAGTCCAGATAAACAAGGGCTCTACTATGCCCGCGTCGACCCCTCCGGAACACTCGTCTTCTATCACAAGTTCCGCTCACCCGCCTCCAGCGACGACCTCATCTTTGGCAAAAACTTCGAAGGCGAGAGCTTCGGTCCAATGCAGTTGATCTTCCCGGAGGTCACTCAAAACGGCCGCTACCTTCTGATCGAGGTGGTGCACGGTGTTCCGGCCAAGCGCGTCGATGTATACGCAAAGGATTTGCGGAAACCCGATTCGCCAATTCGCCCGTTGATTCATGGAATCGATAACCGCTTCAGTCCCGAGAACCACGGCGACGACCTGTATGTACTGACCGACTACCTTGCCCCGAACTATCGCATTGTGAAGGTTCCAATCGCCGATCCGCGACCCCGGCAGTGGACCGACATCGTGCCCGAAGGCAAAGACGTCATCTCCAGCTTTTCCATAGTCGGCGGGAAACTATTCGCCACTGGAGTTCATGATGTGGTCACGCAAACTCATATTTTCACGTTAGAAGGGCAGCCGCTCGGAAGCATCGCGTATCCAACCGTGGGCACCGCGACGCAACTTCAGGGACGCCAGGATACCAACGAAGGTTTCTACAGTTTCGAATCGTTCATCATTCCCCCGACGATCTATCATTACGACGTCACCAGCGGCAAAACAGAGATTTTTGCAGAACCGGCTGTCCCCTTTGCCTCCGATCAATACGAAGTAAAGCAGGTTTTCTTTAACTCGAAAGACGGAACGCGAATTCCGATGTTCATCTCCTCGAAAAAGGGCCTGAAGCGCGACGGCAACACTCCAACGTTGATGACAGCGTATGGCGGATTCTTGATAAATCTGACGCCGGCTTGGAATCCCGGATATGCCTGGTGGCTGGAACAAGATGGTGTCTTTGCCCAACCCAATCTGCGCGGTGGCGGTGAATATGGCGAGAAATGGCACCAGGCCGGAATGTTCGAACACAAACAAAACGTCTTCGACGACTTTTTCGCAGCCGCCCAATATCTGATCGACGAGAAATATACTTCGCCCAAACGCCTGGCGATTCGCGGGCGTTCCAACGGTGGGTTGCTGATGGGCGCCGCTATTACCCAGCATCCCGAATTGTTTGGCGCAATTTGGTGCGGCTATCCGTTGCTGGATATGATCCGCTTCCAGAACTTTCTCATTGGCAAGTGGTGGACCGCGGAATACGGCTCAGCCGATAACCCTGATCAATTTCCTTACTTGCTGAAGTATTCGCCCTATCAAAACGTGAAACCGGACACAAACTTTCCCGCTATCATGTTCAACACCGGCGATAGCGACACGCGCGTCGATCCACTGCACGCCCGCAAAATGACCGCCCTCGTCCAGGCAAACAACGCCGGGGATCGACCCATCCTGCTGCATTACCAGACCGTAAGCGGCCACAGCTCGGGCGTCTCTATCACCCAGGCGGTCAATGACACCGCCGACGAACTGGCCTTCCTGTGGAATGAAATCACCGGCAAATAAGCCGAGTGCCCCAAACTCCGGATGAGGTCCGCGAAGTAAGAAATCCCTCTTCAATCGCTCTCCAGGCATCTCTTTGTTACTACCATCCCGTAGTACAAACACACCAGCGTGCCAGCTTCTCTAAGGGACTGTGCTTCCTCGTCCCATATGTGCACGATGGCGGGTGGATGCCCGAACCGCCACCGCCCTCACCGCCCTCCGACCTCGTTGTCACCACCGCCCCACTGCGTTATCCTGCCTGCAGGACCCGCACCTGGAGGCACCATGACCCAATCCTTCACACCCTTCGAATCACTGTTCTTCAACATTATTCTCGCCACGCTCGCCGTTGGCCTTCCCATTTTCCTGGTGCTGTCCATCCGTTTTCTCTGGGAACGCAACCTGAGCCTCGGCCGTTCGAAAGAACTGGAAAAACTCATCTGGCAGTTGCACCGCATCGCCAGCGCCATGGAGCATCAAATGAATCTGTCGTTCCCCGCGGTTCAGCCAGGCACGGAAGAAGCACGCGATCTAGCCTACCTCCAGCCCATCGTCGCGCAGCCAACTCCCGCCACCCCGCGCGCCGCAAGTGCCGCCGCTGCGGCCTCAGCCCCTGCACCCATCGCCTCAAAGGCCGCCGCGGCGGCACCGGCCGCCGCGCAACAACCCGCTTCTGCTCCGCCCGCCGAGCCCGCGGCTCTTCCCCCGCTCGAACGCCGCGACCCGGCTGTCGAAGCCCCTCGCGCCGGAGTCAACTCCATGTTCGGCCTATAGCCACGACAGAAACCCTGCCATCCTGAGAGAAGCGAAGGATCTCAACCGCCGCGTCTTGGCACCACGCCAACGACGACCTATTCCGAATGCTTTTGCTTATGTATCTTCCCCCGAATGTCGGGCCAGAATTCCTTGGCCACGTTGCACGCCGTATTCAACAAGACGTCCGTACCCCACACGCTCAGCGTGTTGCCTAAAGTGCGCTGACTCTGCGGGTGGTAGGTGTTCGAAATGCCCGCCGCCACGGCGTTGCCCACGATCTCCGAATAATTGAATTGAACTTCGCCATTGTCCGTACGAGTCACCAAGATACGGCTCACGGCGTACTTCGCGCGGTGCCAAGTGCTGCCCGTGCCCAGCTGAAAATAGCGCGGGTCTTGATGCAAAACCGTCGGGAACACAGATGTCGTCATCAGCGTGCCGATTCCGGTATCGGCGAATGACGTGCCATAGCGCTTCACATAACCCTGCAAGCCCTGCCCGTACGACGGGTCATTATTCCGGGCTTGTCCCATTAGCGCCATCATTCCGATGAACGAAACCGTCACGGGATCCGACATTGTTTTCGCAGAAAGTTTGAATTTCGTCTTCGCGGACAGAGCTGCAAACTCGTCGGTGTGTTCGACTGTCGTGTAATTCGCCATCACGTAGAAAAGCCGGTCGTTCTTCAAAGTAATTTGCTCCGGTACGGGAGCTGCAGCCAGCGCCTCGAAACCCGCATTCGATTGTTGCTGGGCGTGAACGGGAAGCGCGCACAGAAGTACAACCCCAGTGATCGCCGGAAAAATCCTGCTTGCCGCTCGTAACAGAAACTGGATTTGCATCGGAGTCATCCCCACGTAAACCACGACGTTGTCGATGGGATGACCCGATAGTGACAGCTTTCGTTGCGCGGCAAGCCTGACCAAAGGTTCAGGTGTTTCCACGCAGCAACCGTCCCTCATGGGCACGAGCCTGCTGCCTCGCGTTCCGGAATTTGCGCGTGGATTCTTCGCTCGGCGCCTACTCGAGGTTTGCCTTGGCTAGGGCGGCGCCAACGTTTCGCTCGTAGTCCGCGCGTCCGAATGGGCTGCCGAGGCCAACCGGGAAGCTCTCCAGAAAGTTGACGAGTGTTTCCAGCCTGATCTTCAGGCGGGCGACTTCCTTTTCCAGTTCTTCTTGAGTCATGGGCGCTCCTTTATCGGGGGCGGGCAGCATTGTACAACGTGTGTCCAGGGTTACTTGGCTTTTCGATTTGGATTCAGCGCATGGCTAGGCGAGAGGTTGATCGGTGTTTTTCCCTCGTATATTCTTCGTTGGTTCTACAAGACTCACTGAAGTCCTGAACAGTCAAAGGTGCATCCGTGAGCGACCTACATAAACTAATCAAAGCCATCGAGCAGCGTGACGTAAATCAAGTTCGTACCATCCTCGAACAACACGGTGAACTCGTGCACCAGCGCGACGAGACCGGCGCAACCGCGCTTCACTACGCCGCCTTCGATGGCAATCGCGAAATCGTCTATCTCCTTCTCGACAAGGGCGCGGATATCAACAGCACAGACGGCAAGTTCGGTGGCACACCCGCCGGTTGGGCCATCGAGTATTTGCGGGAAAAGGGCGGCTACCTCGGCATTGAACTAAGAGATTTCGCCTACGCCATTGAAATCGGAGACGCCCGCTGGGTTGCGCGATTCCTCGAACGTTTTCCTGGTCTTCGCCAGGCCACAGCCACAAACGGACAGCCGTTTCGCCAGCTAGCCGAAGAATCCGGCAACGGGGAAGTGCTCGCCCTCTTCCAGCGCGAAAATATTTCGTAGTTAGTTCGCCTGCTTCACGGGTGGCGGATTCCACGATCCGTCAATGATCGAAGGCGGTGTTTCCTTCGGCCAATACAGTCGCAACATCAGGATGAATGGAGCCTTCGGCGCCGGCAGCCAATTGGCCTCCTTTGCCTTACCCGGCGAATCCGCTTGGACGTACATATCCACCGAACCATCCGTATTTATCTTTCGCGTCTCGATGGACCGCGTTGTACAAGCTCACAACCTTTTCTCCCACTCCCTTATGCGATTCGGGATAAGCTTTCTCCATCTCCTGAGCAAGCACATCCATCTGCAGCTGTGCCTGCGCCAGCGTCACTCCTGGTTTTAATCGGGCACGGGCATCATCCAGTGATCGGCTCGCTGCGCATACTCAGCGCTCTCCGGATTCACCGGCCCCCACACATCGATACCCTTTCCCTCATCATATGGTTCGGAACTGACGAATCCCGCCGGCATCACTCCGACGACAGTTGATATGACTTTTCCAAGCCGGAATGTCTTGCCAAGAATATGTGGATCGCGGTCGAACTTTCTTTCCTACAATCCGTTGCTGATAACAACCGTCTGGAATCGCTCCTGACTCTCTTCCGCTCGAAACACCCGGCCCAACACGGGCTGCACCCCGATCACCGGGAAAAAATTAACAGTCGCGAACAAGACCGCCATCGCCTGCCTGAAGGCTCGGCGGAGGACGGTGACTCCTGCGACGCACCTGACCCGTGGACCAGTTCCCCTACGTTAACGACAGGCCTTAGCCTGAATAAATGATGGCGAATCGAATTGGCAGGCTGGAGTTTGTGTTTTGGTGCGGCGCGCCGATTGTCACGGGCTCAATTGTCCTTGATATTGTAGCCGCCGCGGTCGGGGCGCCAGAGGAGCACACATCTGGCTCGCCACTTCACGGATTATTTGCCATTGTGGTCCTGGCCGCTTCGATTGTAATCCTCAAGGCAGAAGTTTCCCGGCTTCACGACCTCGGCTGGCCCGGATGGACAGTCCTGCTGGCGTTCGTCCCGTTGGTGAGCATCCTCGTCTTCCTGCTGCTTCTTCTAGCGCCAGGACAGAAAACAAACAATCCATACGGCGACCCGCCAATGTTTCTCCAAAGATTCCGAAAACTAGCCTAGACTCCGTCGCTACCCGTTCACTTCTCAGCTGTCTGTACCCTGGCTTCCGAACCATTCGCCACGACAGGCAGTGGTATCTCGACCAGAATCTCCGTTCCTCGTATGGGCTCTGACTTGATCAACAGCCTTCCCCCAACCAGCCGAATCCTCTCGTGCATCCCGATCAATCCAATTCCAGTGCCCGGTGTGGTACGGTCAGTGCGAAAACCTCTGCCGTCATCGCGGATGCGCAGGCTCAATCCGTCCGCGCTCGCGCCAAGTTCAACGTCCGCGCTCTTGGCCTGACTATGTTTGACCACGTTGCCCAGCGCTTCCTGCGCCACCCGAAATAAACACAACGCCACATCTTTGGGAACCCTGCGACGAAGCTCCGGCCCCGCAAATAAAATCTTCAACTTGTACTTCTCGCTGACCTCCTTGCAAAGGCCCGTGAGCGCGGACACCAGCCCAACATGCTCCAGCCTGCTCGAGTGCAACTGGTGAGACAGCGCGTGCAGGTCAGACGATAAGTCCTTGATTCGCTCCAGCATCTCCTGCACTCTGTCCCGCTCTTCCACGTTCGATGTAGGAAGCGATTTCCATATTTGTCCGGCGCTGATGGCCAGGATCGCCAGCCGCTGGCTGAAGTCGTCGTGTAGTTCTCGGGCTATGCGTGTGCGCTCTTCATCCTGCGCATGAATCAAGCGCCCCGTCAAAATCTGCAGTGATTCCGCCGACGATTTCCGTTCCGTAATATCGACGCACGATCCGATGTACCCGCAAAAGTTGCCGTCGGTTTCAAACCGCGGCACCCCATAATCGACGATCCACCGATATTCTCCGTCGGAGCGCCGTAGGCGGTATTCCATTTCGAAGTCCGCTCGCGCGTCGAATGAAGCCAAATAGATTCCAACGCAACGCTGTACGTCCTCTGGATGTACCCCGGAAACCCATCCTTCGCCCAGTTCTTCCTCAATCCGCCTGCCCGTAAAGTCCAGCCATCCCTTATTAAAAAAATTGCACTTTTTGTCCAGTCCAGACATCCAGATCAACACTGGGGCGGTGTCCGCCACCAACCGGAAGCGCTTTTCGCTTTCACGCAGTATTTTTTCGTTTCGCTGTTGCTCCTCCACAAGGGCTGCGAGAACCATGAAGGGCACCGTCGTCGAAAGCAAAAAAAGCTGCAGCCACAACACATTATCGATCGGAGCTTTTTCCATGAACGGACCGCGCTCGTGCGCCGCGCCCCAAACGGACAGAAAAGCCACGAGGGCCGCCGAAGTGCCGGCCCCTGCGGAGCCAAAACGTAATGCGGACCACACAAGAAATGGCACAAGAAAATAAAGCAATGCCGGCAGCGTGCTCGCCCAGCGAGATACGAATGCGAAATACCCCAACCCGATAATCGCCGCCACCAACAGGATTCCTTCCAGATAATCTGCCCGGGGTACGCGTACCCTCCGCTGCGCTCGCCCAATCCAACCCAAAATCGCCGGCATGATAGTGAAAAATGCGATCGCTTCCGAAAAAAACGAAATACGCCAGCTCGTAAGGTAATTTCCTCTAGTGGAAAGCGCACCGAAAATGGCTCCCGCCGCCGGCGCAAGGATCGCGGCGAACACGGAGTATTTGGCGAGTGCCTTCAGGCTATTCAGTTGCGGCACGTCCTCGAAGAAATAATTGAGACCCAGTGCGGCGATCAAAATTTCAACTGCATCGGACAGCACGAGCCAACAAATCGAACGAATTCCTACTCCCGATTGCAGGTTATAAAACACAAACGCGGCAAAGGCTGCCCCCATCAATATTGGCCATGTTTTCCGAGGTACCAGCAGCAACGCCGCCACAACGATCACATTTGCCGGCCAAAGTGGCCAGTCCGCCTCAGGCAGTATTTCCAGCGTCCCGCCTAATCTGGCGGCTGCGTAAGCCAGTGCTGCGACCAGGCAAGCCAGCAGCCCCAGTCGCAATCGGGGATCGAGGCTCGAGACATTCCACAAGGACTCTCTATGGACCGTTTCCGTCATTTTGTTCCGGCGCGGCCTCGCGAAGGAGCGCGGACTTCTCCCCTAACGTCGCCTTCATCGGGAATCTTCAGAACAGAGAGTGCGCATGCTGCCGCGTTCGGCACTATACCTCTTTGAGCACGCTAATTCTGCAAAATAGTTATTTGCAAAGGCATTGTACCGACCAGTGACCGCCTCAGCCGTTTTCGGGCTCTTTCAGATACTCATCGGGAAGCGCGATTCCAAATCGCTCGCACAATGCCCGCACGTCTCGAAAATCGTTGCGGTCCAGTTTGTAGCCGGTATGAAACTTCACCAGCCACTCGGGCGGAACGCAGCGAACCGCGTAACCGTTGATGAAACCATTTCCAGTAAGATGCTCGCATGCATACGGCACGCCATGAATGTTGTTGCCCGCCTCATCCAAAGTGTACGAATGCACATCGATCTCGCGTCCTTGCGCGTCCACAAGAACGAAATTGCATTCCCATGTGTCGTCGCGAAGCCTGTCCCAATAGCCCCGCTCACTGAGCAGCCCACGCAATCGCGAAACATCCTGTTCCGGGACCGCCACATCAAGGTCTTCATGTTCACGTGTCTGCTCGCCAAGCACCGCATCGACCGCCCACCCGCCATCCACATACAGCTCGACGCCGTTCTCCTCCAAAAACTGGATCACCTCAACCGCATCTTCCGCCTTCATGCCACCAGTCCCTTCCTGACGCCGCAAACACCCCCACTTTGGTCGTCGTTGAAATGTTTTTGAATCAGGAGTGAACTTCAGCGCCCGGAAACCGCCGTTAAATTCCGCAAGCGCTCCAATACGTCGCGATGGATCTGCCTTTCCTCAAATCGCCAGTCCCAATTGCCCTTGGCCCGCCCGGGCATGTTCATCCGCGCTTCCGAACCTAGTCCCAGCACATCCTGCAGTGGAATAATTGCGATCTCCGCCACCGACGTCAGTACCGCTTGAATAAATGACCAGTGAATGTCCTTGCCCTTCGTCTGCAAAAAACTCTTCACTCGCTGCACGGTAGCTTGTTCTTCCGCGTTCCCCCGCCGTCGCGCCGCACGCTGCATTGCCTTCCACCACCCCACCGTCGTGTCGTTGTCATGCGTTCCCGTAAAACTCACCAACTCGCGCACATAATTGTTCGGCCGGTGCGTACCCCATTGGTCGAATCCAAATTGCAGCACCGCCATGCCCGGAAAACCAAACCGCTGCCGCAACTCTTCAACCGCGGGCGTAATCGTTCCCAGATTTTCCGCCACAAACGGCACGTCCCCCAATTCCTTGCGCACTTCTTCAAATAACCGCGTGCCCGGGCCCTTCACCCATCGCCCTTTTCGCGCCGTCTTCTGATCCGCGCGCACATTCCAGGACGCCTCGAATCCCCGAAAATGGTCCAGCCGCAGCAAATCCACCGATTCGAAGGCATTTCGAAGTCGATTGATCCACCACCGGAAACCCGCCTTCGCCAACTTGTCCCATCGGTACACCGGCGTGCCCCAAAGCTGCCCGTCCTTACTGAAATAATCCGGTGGCACCCCGCCCACATATCGCGATTCTCCATCGCGCCGCAAATCAAAAAGCTCGCGATTACTCCAAACGTCAGCGCTGTTGTGTTCCACATAGAACGACATATCGCCCATGATCGATATGTTCCGCTCCCCGCAATATTTGTGCAGCGCCTGCCACTGCCGGAAAAATTCGTATTGCTCGAATTTGTGATAACCAATCGTTTCTTGCGACGCTTTCTTTCGGGGATCAAACTTGGTCCACGCCACGCCGCGGTTCGCCTTCTGCAACGCCATAAACAACGCGTATTGTTCCAGCCACCAGGAGTGCTTCCGCGCAAACCGCGAATAATCCCCAGTCGCCGTGAAATTGCGAAACGCCCTCTTCAGCATCGACTCCTTGTAACGCCGCACCTCCGCAAACTCCACACGCCCGGCAGGGAAGTGCGGCGCCGATCGCAACTCCCCGCGCGAAAGATAGCCCTCCTCAACCAGCAATTCCGGGCTGATCAGCAAACAATTGCCCGCGAACGTCGAGCAGCATTGATAAGGAGAGTTTTCCGGCCCGGTAGGACTCAGCGGCAGCACGCACCACAGCTTTTGCCCCGCCTCCGCCAGAAAATCCACGAATCGCCGGCTTTCTGGCCCTAGATCGCCAATGCCGAATTCCCCCGGAAGAGAGGTTGGGTGTAGCAGGATTCCGCTGCTGCGGCTGATTTTCACAAGAAACCTGTCGGCCTCAAGCCAGTTTCCTGTTTTCCTGGCCCTTTTTCAAACTCGATATTTTCACCAAGGAACGCAGCACCTCCGCAACGCTCCACGCCTGCGCCACGCACCCGCCGTGCATATACGGCGGCTCCGCATCGAAAATCTCGCCGATCGATCCCACGGTATTGTTCATCAGTCGTTTATCGAACGCCCCCAATAAATTGTGCGCCTCATCCAGCTTTTCCGGATGCAATTTCAGCCACGCATCGATATAGGGCCCGATCAGCCACGGCCACACCGTGCCCTGATGATAAGCGGCGTCGCGGTCACGCAAACTCCCAAAATACTTCGGCTTGAAATCCTTGTCGCGTGGTGAAAGTGATCGCAACCCAACTGGCGTGAGCAAGTCGCTTTCCACACAACTCATCACCGAGCCCCACTTTTCCTTCTCCAGCACCGGAAAATCCAGCGAGATCGCAAAAATCTGGTTCGGTCGCAGAGCCGGATCGTCTCCATTCTCACCATCCACCACATCGTACAAGTATCCGCCCTGCTCATACCAAAACCGTTTCTGAAAAGATTCTCGGCACTTCGCCGCATGCTTTTTCATTTCCGCCGCTTGTTCCGCCTGGCCTTGCTCCCCCAGCCACTGGGCCATATAACAAAGCGCGTTGTACCAAAGCGCGTTGATCTCCACCGCCTTGCCACGCCGCGGCGTCACCACCCAGTCGTCCACCTTCGCGTCCATCCACGTCAACTGGTATCCGGGCGCGCCTTGCTTCAACAATCCATCCTCCGGATCCACGCCGATTCCAAAATCCGTTCCCTGGAGGTGAAGGCAAATAATCTCTTGCAGCAGCGGCAGCATTTGCGAAAGGAACAGTTCGTCCTCGGAAGCCACCAAATATCTCGCGATCGCATGAAAAAACCATAGCGTCGCATCCGCTGTGTGGTACAACCCTTCCGCGCGCCCCTCCGGAAACATATTTGGAATTAGCCCGTGCCGTACGTAATGCGCAAATGTACGCAAAATCCATCCTGCTTCCGTATGCCGCCCGGTCGTCAACGCCAGCCCTTCAAGCGTGATCATCGTGTCCCGGCCCCAGTCCGTGAACCACGGATAACCCGCGATAATCGATCGCACATCGTCCCCTGCGGCCCGCGCGCGCAAACTATCCTCGCCCCGTCCTTCAGGAATAATGATGAATTGGTCCGCCGCCAGCACCAGTTCCGCCGCCGTGCTGTCTTTCGGCACTCCCGTCGCCCGCGCCAGCAATCGTTTCCGCCTCACTATCTCCGCCGAAGTCGCATACTCCGGCGTAACAGCACGAATCGCATCCCAAGATTCGCTCGAGGCCACCAGCGTCACCGGATCATCCGGCGTCAGCAACACCGAAAAATATCCCGGGCTCCATAAATCGCCTCGCGCCGCATATCCTCGGCTCTCCTCGATTCGATAAACAATTTCGTGATAACGCGTGCGATCCATCGTCAGAGACTTGTTGCGCCCGTGCAGCACCATTCTCAACGGAGGAATATTCGTCGGCGACGCAATCTCAAACGTATCTTCAATCACCGTAAACGCGTAATTCCCCGCCACAGGCGTGTTCACCGGCGCCTCATGCGGCCGGAAATTGATCGATGGCCGCAGACTCAGATTGATTCCTGCGCCATTCTTCAGCCGGTAATTTATGTGCACCGTGTTTTGCCGGTGTACCATAATCACGCGCTTTTCCACCAGCAACTCGCCGAATCGAAACATCCACACCGGAATGCCGTCCTCCAGCCGAAATTCCTCCAGGTATTCCGCGCCTTGCGTCTTCAGCGGAGTATTTACCCGTTCTTCTCCGCTCAATTGCACCGATAAACCGTTGGGAATCTCCACCCGCTCAATCAAATCGTTCAGCATCATGATCCGGCCAAGCGGCGTCGGAAGCGCGGCCACTAGGTAACCGTGAAATCCTCGCGTGATCACTCCCGCAAGAGTTCCGGAAGCGTATCCTCCCAATCCGTTCGTAACCAACCATTCCTTATCCAATAAACTCGCGTGCGCTTCCGGCTCGGATTTTCGATACGCGACGCGGCATAGTGTTTCGCTCATGACGCTGCCGAACCTCTTTCCTTCTTCACCGGTCGCAGCACCACCGCCGCCTGCGCCGGAATAATCCAGTTCAACTCTCCAGCATCCAGCGCGGCCGTTCCATTTCCCCCGTATTTCACGTCATCTGTCGACCACAACGTATCCCACGCCGCATCGTCCGGCGGTGCCAGCAGCGGCACCGGCGCTGGATTCAAAAACAATTGCACTCCCAGGTTCACCACCAATAACCGGTCATCCCGATAATCGGCCGAAAAAAATCGCACCACAAACGCTTCCGGCGACAGTACCGCTCCATCCAGTTCCGTAGTTTGCCTGGAAAACAATGGTTCCGTCCGTCGCAGTTTCAAAAGATCACCATGCAGCGCATAAATCTCTCCATGCTTCTCCCGCTCGGAAAAATCAAGCTTACATTTCTCAAACGTGGCTCTTGCGCAAGGATCGTCGTAATGAATCCCGCTCGCCGCCAGGCTGCGCCACTGCTTCATAAAAGCCGCGCGCCCTTTACGAACCAACTCCGCCTGCTTTGGCTCGTGATCCGCGAAAAAAAGGAATGGCGCGGAGGACGCAAATTCCTGCCCCTGCAACAGCATCGGCGTCCCCGGCGTCAGCAGGCAGACCGCAGTCAGTGCCTTATATCGCCCAAACGACGTCAGCTCATGAATCCGTAAACCCCGCGCGGAATTCGCCACTTGGTCGTGATTTTGCAGAAACGTCACCATCGCCGCCGGATTAATTCCCAGCGTGCTCCCGCCTCGCCGCTTCTTCTGCCAGCTATACCACTGTCCCTGATACAAAAAACCATGCTTCACGCACGACAACAATTCCTGCGACGAACCAAGATAGTCCCCGAAATACGCTTCCCGGCTCCCCGTCGCCGCCACTATCGCCGTGTGATGAAAATCCTCGTTCCATATCGCATCCAACGCGTAACCGCCTGCCGCTTTCGCTCTCACCAGCTTCGTATCCTGCGTCTCGTTCTCCGCCACTACAATAATGCTGCGCGGTTCCGCCGCCCGTCGCGCCTTCTCCGTTATTTCCTGAAGAATATGTGTCTTCGATGAATCGGAGATCGAATGCGTCGCGTCCAACCGCAGCCCATCCAGGTGAAATTCCTTGATCCAGTAAGCCGCGTTGCAAGCGAAGAATTCCCGAACCGGACCATTGTTCTCGCCGTCAAAATTAATCGCCGCGCCCCACTCTGTATGCCGCTCCTTGGAAAAATAGCATTCCGAAAACGTCGGCAGATAATTTCCATCGGGGCCCGCGTGGTTATAAACCACATCCAGCAACACGCCGATTCCGCGAGCATGCGCTTCACTCACAAAAGTTCGAAAATCGTCCGCCGTCCCGTAATTCCGCGTAGGCGCGAAATAATCCACTCCGTCGTATCCCCAGCCAAACGCACCCGCAAAATCGCAAACTGGCATCAACTCGACCGCCGTGATTCCCAACCCTGACAGATGAGCCAACTCGCCAATCGCCGCCCGCCAAGTGCCCTGGTGCGTAAACGTTCCGATATGCAATTCATAAACGATCTGGTGCGCCAGTCGCAGTCCCGGCCAGTCCAGGTCATTCCACGAAAAACCGTTTGGATTTACGATTTGCGACGGCCCGTGCGGACCCTCCGGCTGAAAGCGAGACGCCGGGTCAGGAAACGGCCCTTTGCCGTCAAGCAGAAAAGAATAAGTATCGCCTTCGCGCACACCTGCGACAAAGTCCGAGAAAAATCCATCCGTCTTGACGCGAAGCGCACACTCGCGATCCTTCAAGCGAACCGAAACTGCCTCATGCCCCTCCGCCCACACGCGAAGAGCAACTCCATCTTCATGGAGTTGCGCACCAACGGGGTACCACCATGGAAAGGGAGATGGCATTTATGGCAAATGGTTGCTCGCGTCAATTTGTCCTTAGGTCCCGGGGAAAATCTTAAGCCTTCGCCGACGTTGCATCCGCTCGCTTTGCGGTCAGCATCAAACGTTCATTCTTCAAATAAGCGCTCGCGGTCGCTGGATCGACCGCGCTCGGCCAGTGCGCCACGAGATAAACCGATTCCTCCGTGCGCGGGTGCTTGCCACCTCCACCGCGCCCGTCACCCGACTGCGTTTGTTCCCCCACAACCAGCGCGCGCGCCGCATCCACGTTCACATGAATCTGCTCCGCCGCAAATCCCGGCAGCGGCACATTCACCGTGTAGCACGAAGCTGCTTCGCGAATATCGGGAATCCGCCGCAGTACTTCCGATTCCGCCTGCAGCCAATGCGTAAGGTCTTGGCCATCTTCGCCACCAGCGGCCAAAAATAATGAATACGCCCTGCGCGCAACCGCATCGTTCGCGCGGTCCGGCAATTGGTTATCATTGTTCCGAACTTCCACTTCCGCTAAACTTTCCTTCGATCGTGTTACGCCCGTTTGGCTTGCCATGGTCCCTGCTCTTTTCTGAAAAAATTGGCTCCAACTCCTTTGTAAGCGGTTGCCCCTAAGCGAACAATACAGTAGAGCGTGTACCACGCACGCCGGCTGCCAACTCCAATTCCAACTCCAACCGCTGCCCCAACCGCCACAATAATCACGACCTTGTCATCCTGAGGAGCGCCGTTCGTGACGAAGGATCTCAGCCCCCCCTCTCCATACCTTAACCGCCAAGCCCCTGAGAACTCTCCTCGGACCACCGCTAGGCCACCGGAATCAGCAAAGCAACCGGCACCACACTGAACACATTCGCCAAGTCCATTCCCTTGCCAGCCTCGCAAATCGTCCGCTCCGTAATCACGTCCCGCCACCGCGTCACATCCTCCAGCGACCCAAGTCCCAGTTGCGCCCGCGGATAATCGCCAGCCCCCACCCGCGCATCGAGCGACGCAATCGCCAAAAATCTTCCCCTCTCCGTAGTCCGCAAAAAAGCGCAGACCCTGGGTGCGTCCTCATCCGACATTTGCAAAGCCTCGTAATTGCCCCGCTCAAACACCTCGGAGTGTTCTCGCCTGAATGCCAGCAGCATCCGAATCAGCTCCAGCTTGATCGCCCGTCGTGCCAATCCCTCATAAGCTCGCCAAGAAAAGTTCGCCGATCCTTCCCACCCGAATCGTGAAGCCTACGAAGCATCTCCCGCTGCGCCCCGAAATCGACCGTCCGCCGGTTATCCGGATCAGGCAAACTAAGATTCCACAAATCGCTCCCCTGATAAAAATCGGCCACGCCCGGCAAAGTTATTTTCAAAAACACCTGCACCAGCGAATTCCGAACCCCCATTTCCGCGATTTCCTGCTGGAAGGGAAGAAACACCTCAAGAAACGTCTGCGCCACCGCCGGATTCAGCGCATCTTTCACAAATTTCGTCATCGCGTTCTCATAAGTCGTGTTTGGCGAAATCCAATTCGAACGGACCCGTGCTTCCCGCACGGACTTGATCATCGCCCCCTGCAATCGCTCCGCATATCGCCCCAGTGCCGCCGCATCGAGCCCACGTGGCAAAGTCAATTCCGCCGGCCAAGTCGCAATCAAATTCTGAAAAAACAAATATTCGTCATTCCGCGCAGGCGGCGCAGTGCCTTCCACATCCTCACGTCGCGCCCGCAATATCCGGCTCCATGCTCCAACCTTCGCCACCCACTCGTCCGGCACGAGTGACAACGCGGCAAGCCGCGCCCGCGCATCCTCCCCATGTTTCACGTCGTGCGTCGATGTCGCCAGCATCGTCCGCGGCCATCTCTCCGCCCTCTGCGCGTTCTCTTTATGAAACGGGGCAACAGACAACCCAAATTGCTCCGGCGAAGTTCCCACCTCGTTCAATCCAACAAACCGGTTGTACCGGTAAAGCGCCGTATCCTCCAGACCCTTCGCCATCACCGGCCCGCTCAGTTGTTGCGCTTTCATCGCGCAGCGAATCGCCGCCCGTTTGTAAAAGCCGCGCGAACTTGCCTCCGCCAGCCGTCCTGACAACAGCCGTTCCAGAAACTCAAACACGCTCTGGTCCACTTCCTCTTCATTCCTGCTTGCCTGCGCCACCGCCCAGTGGATGTATCGTTCATCCTGTTCCTGCGGCCCCGATTCGTCCACGTAAGTCCGGTACACCGGAAAACACGCGATGACCTGCAGCAACGCCCGCCTCAAAATGTGCCGCGTAAAATCCGTTGTGCGTAAATCCAGCCTGGCGACACGCACTGCATCTCGCGCCAGCGCCTCCAACTCGCTGTCCAACTCGTTTTCCATGATCTTGATTTTGGATTTCCGCACAATTTCGCCGAAAGGCTGCGTCTCGTCCGTAAATTCACGATAGAACCGCGTTAGTGCTGGCTCCGCCGCCGCATCCACCAGCAAAGCCCTGAGCTGCGCGCAGAATTCATACCCCGTGGTCCCGTCCACAGGCCAATCCTCGCGCAAGCTTTCATGTGCGCTCAGGATTTTCTCCACCACCACGTAAAACGATTCCCAAGGCTCACGCGAAGCTTTTCTAAATACTCCTTAGGGTTGTACAGCCCGTCGATATGGTCGATCCGCAATCCCTGCAAGCTGCCTTCCTTCGCCAACCGCAAAACCAGCCGGTGCGTATGCTCAAAAACCTCAGGCAGCTCCATGCGAATTCCCGCCAATTCGCTGATATTAAAAAATCGCCGGTAATTAATGTCATCTGCGGCCACTCGAAAATGCGTAGGCCTCCAATGCTGCAAGCGAATCAAAGAATCCAGGCTGTCCCACGACTTCATATCGCCGGGTTTCCCCTGAAACCGCTTCAACGCCCCTTGCACCGCCCCGCACACCTGCGTGTCCTTGCCGAAACGATCCGCCAAATCTCTCTTCAACTCCGCGGCGCGCTCCTGTACATCCGGCAAATGATCCCGCAGCACAGCGAATTCCGCCGCCAGCCTCTTCTCCTCCTCGTTGCCGCTTCCAAAAATCTCTGGATACGACCGCGGCGTCACTGGCAATTTGTGCGTGCCATACAGCCAAACACTAAACGCCCCGTCATTCTCATCGAATCGCAATTCAATCTTCCCGGACTCCAGTTCCGGCCCATACTGCTCCCCCAAAAATGGCACCAGCAAGTTGAACGCCGTCTACCGGCGGCTGCTGAAGATGGCGTTGGAGGAATTGCGATTAATCGACGAGCAGATCGGAGAACTGGACAAGGAGATGGCCAGTCTCCTCAGCCAGCACCAGGATGCCGTCGAGCGGCTGGCGGAAGTGCCCGGTCTGGGAGTGGACTCAGCGCAGCAGATCATTGCCGAAGTCGGCCCTACCGCAGCGACCTTTCCCTCCGAGAAATGTCTCTCCTCGTGGGTTGGTGCTTGCCCGGGCGACGACGAGAGTGCAGGCGTAAACTACAGCCACCGTTCTCCGAAGGGCAACCGCCACATGCGGCGCTTACTCAATCAGGCTGCTAACGCCGCAGCTAGAACCAAAGGAAGCATCTTCGAGATCGTGTATCGCCGCTCCGTCCCGCGTCTGGGACACAATCAAGCCATCGGGGCCATTGCCCATCGACAGTGTCGACTGATCTGGTTGATCTTGCACCAGGGAGTTCGTTATGAAGAACGGGGCCCAGCCGTCACCAAGCAGTCAAAGCAAAAGCGCACGAAGAGAATGATCCGGCAACTCCGAAGCCTCGGCTATCGGATCGAAGCACCGAATCCTCAACCCAGCCAAGCACAAGCGCAGTGATTTTCGACTCAGGTAAGCCAGACCGCAAACGTTAGAGCCAGGACAATCCGGGCTTTAGCCCCTGAGGCTCCTATGCTCAAACCCTTTCAATACATCAAGAACACACTCACCGACCGCTCCGCAATCTCCAGTTCCTGAAGCGGCGAAAATTGCCGGTCCATAACTACACTCGACGACTCATTGGTATCCAGCTGCAACTTCCATCCCTTCCCATCCACTGGCTGCGGGAGCACAAATTTCATCCGCTCCGCGCTGCCATTGAAAATCAGGAACAGTGTCGCATCGCTTCCGCGTTCCCGAACGCCGCTAGCCTGCGCGCGCCCGTCAATCAGCATCCCCACGCACCGCAAGCCCGCATCCCTCCACGTCTCATCATTCATCTCGGCCCCACGAGGATGAATCCACGTCACATCCTTCACGCCAAGTTCTTCGTTGTACGCCCCGGTCAGGAATCGATTTCGCCGCAACACCGGATAAAGCTTCCGCAGCGAAGTCAGCGTTTGCACAAAATCGATCGTCGGCCGATTTTTCTCCGCCAGCGACCAATCCACCCAGCTCAATTCATTGTCCTGGCAATACGCGTTGTTATTCCCGCGCTGCGTCCGGTGAAACTCGTCGCCCGCCAAAATCATCGGCAATCCCTGGGCCAGCAAGGTAGTCGCCAGAAAATTGCGAATCTGCCTTTCGCGCAAACGGATGATCCCCGGATCATCCGTCGGCCCTTCCATCCCGCAATTCCAAGATCGGTTGTCCGATGTCCCGTCTCGCCCATTCTCGCCGTTCGCTTCGTTATGCTTTTCGTTGTAACTTACCAGGTCGTTCAACGTGAACCCGTCATGCACCGTCACAAAATTTACTGACGTCCACGGCTTGCGCCCTTTGTGGTCGAAAATAGCCGCGGACGCGCATAGCCGCTGTACTAAATCTCCGATGCACGAACCACTCCTCCAGAAATCTCGCGTCGTATCCCGAAACTTGTCGTTCCACTCCGCCCATCCCGGCGGAAATGCACCCAGCTTGTATCCATCCGGCCCAAGATCCCACGGCTCCGCGATTTTCTTCACTTCTTGCAGCACCGGATCCTGCCCGCACACCGCCAAAAACCCGCTCTGCTGATCAAAACCATCCGGCTCCCGCGCCAGGATCGTTCCCAGGTCAAACCGGAATCCGTCCACCTGCGTTTCCTGATGCCAGTAGCGCAAACTGTCAGCCACCATCTGAATCACGCGCGCGTGTGAAATATTCAGGGTGTTCCCCGTTCCCGTATCGTTCACGTAATACCGCGGATTATCCGCATTCAGTCGGTAGTAACTCGCGTTGTCGAGTCCTTTGAACGACAGCGTTGGGCCCAGTTCATTACCTTCCGCCGTGTGGTTGTAAACCACATCCAGAATCACTTCGATGCCGGCGTCGTGATAACGCGCGATCATCTGCTTGAACTCATTCAGCGTATTTCCAGAGTCGGCTGCATAGCGCGGGTCCGGCGCGAAAAATCCAATCGTGTTGTATCCCCAATAATTGGTCAGCCCTTTTTCCTGCAAGCTTCGATCATCTACAAACGTGCACACCGGCAAAAGCTCGATAGCCGTCACGCCGAGCGACTTGATGTAGTTCACCACCTGCTTCTGCGCCAGCCCCGCATACGTGCCGCGCCGCTTCTTCGGCACCATCGGATGGCGCTTCGTGTAGCCTTTCACGTGCAATTCGTAAATGACGCTTTGATTCCACGGCGTGGCGTGCCGCCGTGTCGTGCTCGGCCGCCAACGAAATTCCGGATTCACCACAACGCACTTCGGCACAAACGGCGCGCTGTCCCGTTCATCGAACGAAAGATCGGTGTTCGCCGCACCCACCATATATCCATAACAAGCGTCGTTCCACTGCAACGAGCCCACATGCGCTCGTGCATATGGGTCCAGCAACAGCTTGTTCGCATTGAACCGATGCCCCTTCTCCGGTTCGTAGGGACCATGCACGCGAAATCCATATACCGTCCCCGGCCGAAGATCTTTCACGTACCCGTGCCAGATTTCATCCGTGAATTCAGGCAACTCAATGCGCTGCTGTTCTTCCTTGCCCGAGTCGTCAAACAGGCACAACTCCACCTTCGTCGCGTGCGCGGAAAACAGCGCAAAATTCACGCCCTGCCCGTCCCATGTTGCTCCGCGTGGATGCGGCAGACCTTCGCTGATCTGAAGATCTTTTAGTTTTCGGAAATGATTCGAGCCCCAATTATACAAATCTGCCAAACCGACCCGCTCCAGGATCTGATCCTCGATCATGTTTGTATTTGCACGCACTCCTGACAGAAGGTTGAGTCCGTATTGTCCCCAGATGCATTAATGCTGCGGTATTCGCCACCGGATTGCCATGAACGCTTCTCCGTAAAACCCGGAGCAATACCCTGTATACCATCTTCGCTGCACTTAGTCTGATGCTGCGCAACTCCCGAGCGGCGCACCCATTCACCCTTTTACGGCGGCCCGGATTTTCGGCGTACCGGCAACCGCACTCGCCAGTTCCTCATTTCCGTGGATCGCGTCCATCAGCGCCTTGCTGATCTTGTCGTCCATTTCCGCCGCATGATTCAGGTCCACCGGATAGCGCGCCACCAGTTCCGGCCCGCTGTCCGCGAATTGCAGTCGGTGTTCCGGGGCTGGCGGATCGATCGCCATCTCCGTCGGATCAAAACTTCGCCGGTGCCACAGCGTGTCCAAACTATATTCCCTGTAAACGGGACTAACCGCCGCATCCAGCGCGCCCTCCACCAATCCATAATCCGCTTTCGCCGACAGCGGAATCACGGCCTCATGCCACGTATACCGCGTGCCGGGCAGTTGCTTGTACAGCGGCGTCGTCGCCTGGAACAACACTGCATTCGAAAAAACCACGATCCTTCCCGTCGGATACAAATCCGCCCCAGTTCCCGCGAATTCCATCAAATAAAATCGCACCAATCCCACATCGATCACGTCGCCCGTCACTCCCGCTACGCTCACGCGATCGCCCACGCTGATTCCGTATCGCCCAATCACAAAAAAATACGCCGCCACAGACAGCAGGATCGTCTGCAGTCCCACCGCGATTCCCGCCGTCAACAAGCCCGCAAACGTCGCCAGCGAACTGAATTCGCTCGCGAATCCCATCACGATCACCAGAAAGATTAGAAAACCCATCACGAACCGGCGGATCACCATAAACTGACGCCGCCTTCTCGGCTCGTGTATGTAACGGAACGTCAGTCGCCTCCAGATTTCCGCCAACCCCAGTACCAGCCCCACCGCCACCAGAATCACCGCCACTCGCGACAGCAACGCGATCAGCGTCCCGCGCGACTCGTTCGTGTGAGCTTTTCTCCATTGCAACAAATTCGACCGGCTATGGTCCAGCACCAGCACTTCTTCGCTCAACGGCACAAGCGCTCCCGATATCGCTTTGAAGCGCTCCGTCAACGCGTCGTATTGGCCCCGCATCACTCCCGTCTTCGCTGCTAGATCCTTCTCCTGCTGGAAAGTATTCGTCAACTCATTTCGCAGCGGTGTTTTCAATCCGGTCGCAATCTTCTGTACCCTGTCGTTTTCGTCCAGCCGCTGCTCAATCGATCGTATGCTCTGCATCTCCCCATACAGCGTAACCAATTGCCCCAGTAATCCCGCTCTCGGCGCAGCCACCGCAGGTTTTGCGCTCGTCGCTGTTCCCGGTTTCGCGTTCACTTGCGTTTCCAGCACTTCCGGTACCGACCGCGCCAGCTCATTGATGCTTCCTTTTAATCCTGTCCCGCCCGCGGCGCTCTGTTCCACGAAAGCTCTTAGCTGTTGCACCGCGCTGAGCGTCGCTTTATCCAGCGCCAGCTTGCCCTCCAACGATTGCTGCTGCGCCACAACGTCGCCGGTATTTTTTCCCGTTGGCCGTTTCTGCTTCAGCGCCGCAATTTGCGACTCATCGTCCGCAATCCGCTGCGAAACCTCGTTCTCCATCTGCGTATACTTCTGAGTCGGTCCATTCGTCGCACCGCCGTTCGCCTCATTTCCCCCTGCACTCATCTGCGTTGCCAGATCCGCCTGCGCCCGCGCCGACTGAAACGCCAGCCGCACCACCTGCGCCCCATAATTCTCCGCGTTGCTCAGATAAATCGCATCGCTCGGTTCCGTTCCCGCCGGCACCTTCGTAGTCAAATTCTTGTACCAGTTGATTGCTGCATTCAGGTGCATCAAGACGTCGCCGTTATCGTTTCCCCCGCCGTTCTGCGCGCTTCCCCACGGCGCCACAATCGCCAGCGCCGTCGCAACCGCAGACGCCGCCGCCCCGATTCGTATTCCGTTTCGCCTCTTCACGATTGCACTCCCACCGGCCCCGCCACCGCCGCATCCGTCTGCGCGCCCAGCAGCATGCTCAGATTCAGCAGGTAAATCCATAGCATCATCACGATAAAACCCGTCAGCGTTCCATAAATGCGCGAAATGTTCGGATTGTGATTCGCGTACAAGCTCAGCAGCGCGCTCGCTACCACAAAACACAACGCCGTCAGCAATGTCCCGGGCGTAACCCACCTCCACGGCAGCCGCTTCCTCGGCAGAAAATAATTGATTAAATCCACCGCCAGCGAAATCATCACCAGTGTCACCACCCAGCGAACCAGTCTCCAGTGCGTATCAAGCGGCAGCATGTCTCGAAACAACAATCCCGCCACCATGTGCCCGGTGCTCCACACCCCAAAACAAATCACCAGAAACAATGCCGCCACCAGCGTTGCGCACACCGCAATCACCCGCCGCTTCAAATAGCTTCGTTCATCCTTTACGCCATAAATCTTGCTCAACGCATCCATCAAGCTCAAAAATCCCGTGGATGCGCTCCAGATGGTCAGCACCAGCCCCAAGGAAAAAAATTGCCCCGAATCCTTCGACAATTCTTCCATCGTCGTTAGCACCGTGTCTCGTGCGCTCGTTGGCATGTAATCTGTCAGCCAGAGCGAAAACGCGTACCAGCCCGAAGTCCTGTGCATCCATGACAGCAACGCCGTCAGCACCATCAGGAACGGAAAGCACGAAAGCACAAAGTAAAACGAAACCTCCGCCGCCATGTCCGTCGCCGCCTGCACCTGCCATCCCGCCCAGAACCGTTCCACGACCCCCAGCAACTTTCGCAACACCCGGTGCTTCTCGCCGTGTCCGGATCCCCAGTGAGTCTTGATCCAATCTGCCGCAGCGATTTTTGCGTTCAACAGGTCACGCATTCACAATCCTGCGAAAGCCGCGCGCGCTGCTACACCCATGCGCAACTGGAGCAAAGCTCGGCTCACCGTCAAGCTTGCAATTCCGAACCTACAGCCACAATCCAGCACATCCTCGATTTCCCCTACAGCCAATCCTGTAGAACAATCATCCTACGCTTGCGGCGTCGGGTGCCCCAACTGCCGTCGGCGTGTGGGCTTTTGGGTTTTCCTGCGTGCCCCACTCTGAGCGCTTTTGCGAAGTGTCGGTCGGTTCCTCCTCTTCCAAAAACACAAACGACCCCGCCAATTTGCTATCCTACCCGCCCATGGCCCGACACTTCCTAATCGACACCGACACCGCCTCCGACGACGCCGTAGCCCTCGTCATGGCGCTCCGCAATCCCCACATAGACGTCGTAGCGATCACTACCGTAGCCGGCAACGTCCCTGTAACCCAGGCCTCCCGCAACGCCCTCTACACCACCGAAATCTGCAAGTCCACCGTCCCAGTTTTCATCGGCGCGGAAAAACCCCTAACTCGCCCGCACCAAAGCGCCGACTGGTTCCACGGCCGCGACGGCTTGGGCGATCACGGCTATCCTCCGCCGACGCGCGTCCCGGAACACCGCAATGCCGCCGACGCCATCATCGCCACCATCGAATCCCACCCCGGCCTAGTCTTGGTCACGCTGGGCCCGCTCACGAACATCGCGCTGGCTGTAGAGAAACGGCCCGCCCTCGCCGCCAGAGTCGGCCGCTGCGTCATAATGGGTGGCGCACCGTGCTGCGCAGGCAACGTCACGCCCGCCGCCGAATACAATATCTGGTGCGATCCCGAAGCCGCTCGCATCGTCGCCCGCAGCGGCCTTCCCATCGAACTTGTCGGCTGGCACCTCTGCCGCGGGGAAGCCGTTCTGAATCCCTCGGAGATCCAGCGTGTCCTCAGCTTCGACAATCCTGTCGCCACATTCGCCATCGAATCCAACAGCCGCGCTCAGGAAGCCTTCTTCGTGCAAACCGGCCAGCACGGCATTTCCTTGCCCGACCCAGTAGCCATGGCCGTCGCTTTGGATCCTTCCATAGTCACCGAGCAGTCCCATCACTTCCTCGAAATCGAAACCGAGAGCGAACTCACCCGCGGCATGACCGTCGTCGACCGTCTCAACGTCGCCGCTGATGAACGAAATAGAGCCGTCTGGGCCCAAGCCCTCGCCACAGGACATAAAGCCGCGATTCTCTGGACCATCGATAACGCGCGCTGGAAACAAGCCCTCTACTCCGCACTCAAGTAGCACCACTCCCGCATATTCCACCTCCATTCTTCCAGGAAACTCCACAATCGTTAGAGTTTCCCCGCTCTCCCTCCTCCTCAAAACAAATTGGTTGTCAGCCGCCTTAGAAAATGGCATCGTCTCCCAACCGGGGGATCGACTACATTCCCGATGGTCACGGAGATACACGGACGGGTGCGTGTCCCGAAGCCACTTCAGAAGCTCAAGGGGAAGGGAACGCGGCCGCGCGCAGAACTACTGCTACGGTTGTCTCTGCAAAGTAATCCCGAAGCGCTTTGTCTCGTTCGCGCCACTATGCAACGAGCCACCGAGGTCGTACATTTTCCTGAAGCCGAATCTCGCGCCATCGTCCGCTCCGTCGACGAAGCCCTCGCCAACATCATTCGCCACGCCTACAAAAGCCAACGAGGCCTCCCCATCGAAGTCTCCTGCTGGCGCTTGCCTCCCGACCCGCTCACTAATAAACCGGGCGGCGGCCTGGAAATTCTTCTTTCGGACACCGGTCCTGCCGTCGATCTTGCCAAGCTTCGCGGCAGACCTCTCGAAGAAATTCGCCCCGGCGGTCTGGGGCTTCATTTTATGAAACAGAGCATGGACGTAGTAGAATTTCGCCGCAAGAATGGCAAAAATCTGCTGCGCATGGTGAAATATCTGCCACTGTCCAAGCCGGAAGAAAAACCTCAAGGAGATTAGACTGTGCAGATTGCTGCCCGACATTCTGACCGCATGACCATTTTGGATATCTCTGGCGATATCGACCTGGCGAATTCCCCGGCCATGCGGAAAGTGCTTTTGGGAGAGATCAAAGACAAGCACACGCCCAAAGTCCTCCTCAATCTCAAGAACGTGCGTTACATCGACAGCTCCGGTATAGCTTCCCTCGTGGAGGGCCTCAAGGCCGCCCGCGATAACGGCGCTCGTTTGATCCTCTATGGTTTAAGTCCCTCGGTGAGGGAAGTGTTGGAGCTCTCTCGCCTTCAGAAGATTTTTGAAATCTACGATACAGAAGAACAAGCCCTCGCGTCTTAAGGGCCGCAAAGTTTCCGGAATCGGGTCGACGCTTACTTGGAACTTATTCGAAAAATCGGTAGTACCGTGCTCGGTGGTATTTCTTACGTCGGCGAGCTGGCGATGTTGACTGCTCGCGCCGCGTATTTCACCTTCATCGGCCCATTCCAAGGTAAACACTCGCGCATCCAGAAAGCCGTCTCTCAAGCCATGGAAGCGGGCGTGCGCGCCCTTCCCATTCTCTCCCTCATCACCTTTTTCATTGGCTTGATCCTTGCTCTTCAGGCTGCCTACGAGTTGAAGCGCTTTGGCGCCATGAGTTTCGTCGCCAGCGCCGTTGCCCTCTCCATGACCCGCGAATTGGGGCCACTGATCACCGCCGTCATCGTCATCGGCCGCTCTGGTTCCGCCTTCGCCGCCGAAATCGGCACCATGAAGGTCACGGAGGAAATCGACGCGCTCGAAACCATGGCCATCGATCCTGTCGACTTTCTCGTCGCCCCCAAATTCGTCGCCATGATCGTCATGTTGCCTTGCCTCACCATCTGGGCCAATTTCATGGGCATTCTCGGTGGCTCGCTTTTCGGTGTGCTCAAAGCTGACTTCACCTTCCAGCGCTACATCAGCGCCTCGCTCGAAGCCCTCTTCCTGCGCGACGTGATCACAGGCCTCATCAAAAGTTTCATGTTTGGCGTCACCATCACTGCAGTCGGTTGCCTGGAGGGCTTCAACACCGGCGGTGGCGCGGAACAGGTGGGCCGTTCCACCACTAAAGCTGTCGTCGTCTCGATTTTCCTTGTGATTTTGGTTGATCTCATCTTTACCATGCTGTTCTTTGTTTTGTCGACTTAACCCTTATGGCCAAACTACCTACAACTTCGTCCGCGGAACTCTCCGGTCCCATGATCTCCATACGCGATCTCCGCGTCAGTTACGATGGCGGCCGCGAAATCCTTCACGGCATCAGCTTTGACGTGCAGCGCGGCGAAACCCTGGTCATTCTTGGCGGTTCCGGCTCCGGCAAAAGCACTTTGCTTCGCACTCTTGTCGGCTTGCAAGTTCCCACGTCCGGCGAAGTCTGGATTCGCGGCAAAAATTTCGCTGCCATCACCGGCGCCGAACGCGACGAGATTCGCACCCGGCTCGGCATGTCCTTTCAAGGCGGCGCGCTCTTCGGCTCGATGACCGTCGGCGAAAATGTCGCCCTCCCACTCGTCGAGCACACACAGTTGGAACAGTCCACCGTGGAAATCATGGTGCGCTTGAAACTCGACCAGGTCGGATTATCCGGCTTCGAGGATTATCTTCCCTCCCAACTCAGCGGTGGAATGAAGAAACGCGCCGCCGTTGCCCGGGCCCTCGCCATGGATCCGGAAATCCTCTTTTTCGACGAGCCTTCTGCCGGTCTCGATCCCATCATCGCCGCCGGCATCGATCAATTAATTCTGGAGTTGAAAAAGGCGTTTCACATGACCATCATCGTGGTCACGCACGAACTTGCCAGCGCCTATTTGATCGCCGACCGCGTGGTTTTGATCAACAAGGGCGATGTCGTGGCCATGGGTTCGGTCCAGGAAATGCAAAACAGCAAGCATCCCAAGGTGCGGCAGTTTCTCGATCGGGTCCCCGAACCCGCGGTTGCTCAGGAATTGGATTATCTGCAAATGCTGACGGAGCCTTCCTCCAAACAGGGTGAAGGCCGTCAGGGGAAGAGCAGGTAGAGATGGATGCTAGGCGTGAGCAAGTCTTTGTCGGTGTCTTTGTTCTTGTCGCCGCCGCGCTCTTGATCTTCGCGGTGTTCGTCTTGGCCGGCGTATTTACCACTTCCGCCACCATGTACCACGCGAAGTTTCACAACGCGGCCGGCCTCGAACCAGGCGCCACCGTTCGCTTCGAAGGCGGACCCAAGGTCGGGCGCGTCGAAGCCCTCAAGATTGATCCCTCCGATCCTTCTCTCATGGACATGCAGTTCAGCGTCAAAAGTGATATTCCCGTGAAGACTGACAGCCATGTATCCATTCTCAGTTTCAGCCCGCTCGGCGATAATCACCTGGAGATCAGGGCAGGTTCTCCCAACGCCCCGCGTGCCCCGTCTGGCGCTCTCCTGCCATCCGATCCGTACATCGGCTTCAACGATCTCACCGCGCAAATCAATAGCCTGGCGCCCAAGGCCCAGGAATTACTCGCGAATCTCAACGATCGCGTCATTCAGCTGAAAATCACCGTCGATCGCGTGAATGATCTACTCAACGACAAGAACCGCCAGAACGTTTCCGCCTCTCTCTCCAATCTCCACGGAATGCTCGAGGAGAATCGTCCCCAGATCAAACACACCCTGAACAATGTCAGCGTCGCATCGGACAAAATCGCTCCGCTCCTCGATCAGATCCAGAAGACCATCAACCAGGCCGATGGCACCCTGAAAAAAGTCGATAGCCTTGTTGGGGATAATAAGGAAGACATTCGCGCCTCTGTCATCAAGCTCAAGGAATCCCTGGAAAATGTGAACGCCATCACCAACCAGATCCAACGCCTGCTGGACAACAACGATTACAACATCGAGGAACTCTTGAATAACCTCCGCATCGTCTCTGAAAATTTGAAAGAGTTCACGGACACCATCAAGACTCGTCCCGCAACTCTCATCAATCCCGCTACCCGTCCCGACCGCAAGCCTGGAGACAAGCCATGATCGCCACTTCCTTCCGTATCCTCAGCTCAATTCTTCGCCGCCATTCCTTGCCGGCTCGCCGCGCGGCCCTTCTTGCCGCGTCCGCTCTTGTTTCTTTTGCCCTGTTCGCTTGCGGCGGTTCTCGTCCCATCAAGTATTACCAGGTCAGCTATCCCACAAAGTCTTTCGTCGCTCCGGACGCCATAAACACCGCCCTTATGGTCCGTCCGTTCGAATCGTCCCATCTTTATCTCGACGACAAAATCGTCTACGGCTTCGATTCTCCGGAAATGGGCACCTACGAATACCACCGCTGGGCCGATCCGCCGGTTGAAATGCTGCAGTACGCCCTGGTCCGCGGTCTGCGCGCTTCCGGCCGTTTCAAAGCCGTTTACACCCTGCGCACCGATCCCGACGGCCGATACATCCTCGCCGGCCATCTCTACGATTGTAAGGAAGTCGATGGTCCAACCATAGTGGCCCGCCTGACCTATGACGTTCGCTTGCGCGATCGCAAGACCGGCGCCACCGTCTGGGAACATTCCTATAGCTACGACGAGCCGGTCGCCGAGAAAACCGTCTCGGCCTTCGTCGGCGGCATGGACAGAAACATTCAACGCAGTGTTCAGGAAATCCAATCCGGCCTGGACGAATATTTCCGCGCCAACCCAATCCAATAATCCACGCAAAACCCTAAGTAGTTTAAACTATCAACAGGGCACCTAACGAAGTTAAGCAAGCTAAGAGAACCTAGGCAGATTGGGAACCTAGGACTATAGAAGTTACGGAGGCAAGAGAGAATTTTAGTGGCGAACCCAGAAACTTCTTCTCCCTCTTTACGAAGTAGAGCGTTCAGCCCCGAGCTAAAATTATTTTGAGGGGAATTCTTTCCTCTCTTTAGGTGCCAGGGCTTCAGCCCTGGCATAAGTGGGCGAAGTAGAATGGGCTTTAGCCCCTGAGGACTCTGAACTCCTTCAACGGAAAGCACATGACACCAGCAGCAGCCGACAAAAAAAATCAGCCATCCGTCACCGCTCCCTTTCCTTTCTTGGACCTCAAAGCGCAGTTCACCGCCATCCGCGAAGAAGTCCTCGCCGCCGTCACCTCCGTCCTGGAAAGCCAGCAATTTATTCTTGGCCCCGAAGTGAAACAATTCGAGGAAGAAATCGCCGCCAAACTCGGCGCAAAATATGCCATCGGCTGCGCCTCCGGTACCGACGCCCTGATTCTCGCTCTCATCGCCGCTGGCATAGGTCCCGGCGACGAGGTCATCACCACCCCGTTCAGCTTCATCGCCACTGCCGGCTCCATCTTCCAACTCGGCGCCAAGCCCGTCTTCGCCGACGTCGATCCCGTCACCTTCAATCTCGATCCCGAAAATATCGAACCCGCCATCACCGCAAACACCAAAGCCATCATGCCCGTCCATCTCTTCGGGCTTCCCGCTGATCTCGCTCCCATCCTCGCCATCGCCAAATCCAAAAATCTTCTTATCGTGGAAGACGCCGCGCAAGCCATCGGCTCTCGCTACGACGGCCGCTTCACCGGAACCTTCGGCGATTTTGGCTGCTTCAGTTTCTTTCCTTCCAAAAATCTCGGCGCTGCTGGTGATGGCGGCCTGATCACCACCAACGATGCCGCCATGGCCGAGCGTCTCCAGATGCTCCGCGTTCACGGCAGCAAACAAAAATATTTTCACGAAATTCACGGCGTCAACAGCCGGCTGGATGCGATGCAAGCCGCCATCTTGCGCGTCAAACTCCGCCATCTCGACGCCTGGGCCGCCGGCCGCGCCAATCGTGCCCAGCGCTACCGCCAGCTCTTCGAACAAGCCGGCCTGGTTTCTTTTATTACTCCGCCGCCAGTCCCACCCTCCGGTTACCACCACGTCTACAACCAATTCACCATCCGCGCCGAACGCCGCGACGAACTAAAAGACCACCTCACCAAATCCAACATCCCTTCCGAGATTTACTACCCCTTGTGCCTGCACCTCCAAAAAGCCTTCGTGTCCCTCGATCATCGCCCCGGCCAATTTCCCATCGCCGAATCCACCAGCCACCAAGTCCTCTCCCTGCCCGTCTACCCCGAACTAACCGACGCCCAACAAGACTCCGTAGTCCAATCCATCCAATCTTTCTACCGCCTCAAATAATCCTGGCCCAATCTCCGCTCAGCGCCAGAGGCGCTGCAAGAATTAGCCCAGTGCGTAAGCACTGGGTGATGAACAATCAAAAACGAAGAGCGCCTTAGGCGCGACCCTTTGAAAAACCCTCCGAGCACCCCAATCCTCTGCTGAATCTCTCGACACCCCCGTAATCTTTTTCATCACCCCAATTCTCGCGCCTATCCTCCATTGCCCCCATAACTTACAACCCCCCACCTAACTCTTCCTCCTCCCCTCGCTGAGAAACGCATCATTCCTCAACATTCCCGCTCCCCGCCCATTCCTCAAAAATATCCGTAACTCTTTCCCCACAAACCGATTAACCCGCCCCGCGCACCGCCGCCCACCGTGGCCATCCAAATGCCCTTATAAGTGTTGAAAATTGGAAACAACCCCAAAAGAGGAGGCCCGCCATGACCGTCATTCTGATGCTCGCAATGTTCGCCATCTTTCTCACCATCGACTACGTTCGCAAGGGCAGGGAAGCCCGCGAAACCGCCGCAGCCCGCGAAGAAGCCGAAGGCGTTGTGCCGCGCGCCTTGCCGACCATCGTCGCCGGCTTCGAACTCCCCGCAAATCGCAGCTATCATCAGGGACACACTTGGGCGCAGCAGGAAAGCCCCACATTAGTTCGTGTCGGCATCGACGACTTCGGTGCGCGCCTCGCTGGCAAGATCGACGAAATTTCTCTCCCGAAGCGCGGCCAGTGGCTTCGTCAGGGCCAGAAGTTCGCCATCCTCATGCGCGATGGACAAAAAACCGAACTCGTTTCTCCTGTCGAAGGCGAAGTCACCAGCGTCAATGAAGCTCTTCTCGAGAACGCCTCCATGCTCAACAACGATCCTTATGGCCAGGGCTGGTTCGTCTCCGTACTCGCTCCCGATCTCGCCATCAGTTTCCGCAATCTTCTGAATGGCACGTTGGCTCGCAAGTGGATGGCGGAAGCTTCGAGCCGCCTGCAGATGCGCATTCCCGCTCTGGCCGGCGCAGTTGCCCAAGACGGCGGCGTAGCCATCCACGATCTCACAGTCCAAATGCCCACCACCAAATGGACCGAAATCACTCGCGAATTCTTCCTAACCTGATCGCGCCCCCTCTCCCGCAATCCGTTAACAAAAAACAAAAGGCCCCGGCAAATCCAACCCGGGGCCTCGCTCTTTCCTCCGGCATTACAAAAATCCATGCCTCCAACTCAAACTACCTGTCCAGTCCGAACGAAGTCCGCGAAAGTAAGGAATCCCTCTTCGATCGCACCGTCTTGCCTTCACCCACGCCCCAACCCACGTCTCTTAGCGCTGATCTTGGATCTTCTTGCCGTTGTAGCACCGTGCCTTCAGACCGGCATCTTGGTTTCCGCCCTCCGCTAAGCTTCTCTCTTCGCAATCATCCCTGGGTGCCCCACATGCCGTTCCAGCATGTGGGCTCTCAGGTTCGCTCCGGCTCTTGGGTTCGTCACTCGTCTCTCCCTAACCAACATCTACCCTGGCCCCGGCGCCCCGGCGCCAGAGGCGCGACACAACCAAGCCCAGCGCCTAAGCACTGGGGGGCCCAATCAAAAAACGAAGAGCGCCGTAGGCGCCCCACTCGTCCGTTATCCGGAGTGTTCCCCTCTGGGTTTCTTAGCGTGGATTCTGAGGTTTTCCTGATCCAAAGCTCGTCGCTTCCGAGCCCCTGTAACAAAACCCCTCAGCTGAAACCATCTACAGCGAAATGTGACCCCCATCACATCAACCCATGCCCAACCTCACTGGAATCCCCCAATTTCTCGGGCAAACTTTCAGTGGGCCAACGACCATGCGGAAGAATTCATCTCCGCTGTCGCCACCCCTGCTGAACTTCGTCACAAGCGAGTGCAGGCGCGCAATATATCGGCCTAGTCCCAGAAGCTCGCTCCAGAGAGCGCTGCCACCATGAGCAAAGGCATTCTTTACGATGCAACGCAATGCATCGGCTGCAAGATGTGTGAAAAGGCCTGCGCCGAACATCACAACCTTCCCTACGACGACCACATCGCCGCGGAGCCCAAGCAGTCCGAACATAAACTCACCGTCGTTCTCAGCAAAGACGACAAGTTCATGCGCCGCCTGTGCATGAATTGTCGGGATCCCAGTTGTGTTTCCGTCTGCCCCGTCGGCGCATTTCGCAGATCCCCCAATGGTCCTGTATCCTACGACGGCGACCGTTGCATGGGTTGCCGCTATTGCATGTTGGCGTGCCCCTTCTTCGTTCCCAAATATGAATGGGCAAAGACCGCGCCGCTGGTTCGCAAATGTGATATGTGCGCGGACCTGGTAGCCAAAGGCCAGCCCACCGCCTGCGCCGCAATCTGTCCCACAGGCGCCACAAAATTTGGCGAACGCGATTCTCTTATCGCCGAAGCCCAGCAGCGCCTCCACGACAATCCTGGCAATTACGTAAATCACATTTATGGACTTAACGAAGTCGGTGGTACTTCCGTCCTGCTTCTCTCCAGCGTTCCGTTCGAAGAATTCGGCTATCGCACCGATCAAGCCACCGAACCCATGCCCGAACTTACCTACCGCGTTCTCACTCACGTTCCCGATGTCGTCGCGCTCGGCTCCGTCCTGCTCGGAGGCATCTGGTGGATCACCAATCGCCGCATCGAAGTGGCTGCCGCCGAAGCCGCCCCAGCCAAACCGTCTGGCACAAAAGCAAACAAGGATTAAGGACTTCATGACCATGAAAATTCCCAAGATCACTTTCTGGAAAGCGGTTCTCGTTCTGATCCTTGTCCCCGGCCTGTACTCCTTAACCTATCGCCTCACCCACGGCCTTGGGCAATCCACCAATCTCAACGACGAATTTCCTTGGGGCCTCTGGGTCGGCTTCAAACTGTTCTCCGTCGCCCTGGCCGGAGGCGGCTTCACCCTCGCCGCCGTCGTCTACATCTTCAATCTCAAAGCGTATCGCCCCATTCTCCGCGCCATGATCCTCACCGCCTTCCTCGGCTATTCCATGTTCATCGCTTCCCTGATTCTCGATCTCGGCAGGCCTTACCGCATCTGGCATCCCCTCGTCATGTGGAATCGCCACTCCGTCATGTTCGAAATTGCGTGGTGCGTCATGCTCTATACCACCGTGCTCGTTCTCGAATTTCTGCCCGTGGTCCTCGAGCGCTTCGGCCTGCATCGCCAGCTCGCCTGGCTGCACACCATCATGATTCCGTTGGTAATCGCCGGCGTAGTCCTTTCCACGCTCCACCAGTCGTCTCTCGGCAGTTTGTATCTCATCGTTCCAGAGAAGCTCTACCCCCTCTGGTATTCGCCCCTCGAACCCGTCTTCTTCTTCATTTCCGCCATCACCGCCGGTCTAGCGATGGCCATCTTCGAATCCTGGCATGCCGACAAAGCCTTCCACCAGCGCCTGGAAATTTCTTTGCTTACCGGCCTCGGTCGCGTCCTCGCTGTCGTCCTGTCCTTCTACCTCAGCCTTCGCGCCGTCGATCTCATCCGCCGCGGCGAGGTCCACCTTCTCTGGCAGCGTCGCTCCGAAACCTACCTCTTTTATCTCGAAATATTCCTGCTCCTGGTGCCGATGATCCTGCTCTTCAAACGCCGCATCCTCATCAATCGCGCCTGGCTCTATCTCTGCTCCGTACTCACCCTTCTCGGCTTCGTCACCAACCGCATGAACGTCGCCATCACTGGCATGCTCGCCGCCTCCGGTCACAACTACTTTCCGAAGTGGACGGAAATCTCTATCACCCTGGCCATCATCGCCGCCGGTTTCCTGGTGTTTGCTCTTGCCGTGAAGTATCTCCCCATTTTCCCCAACGGCCGCGTCTACGATTCTTCGTCCGAGCCAAGGATGCCTCGCGCCCCGGCCATCCTTCCGGAGCACACCCATGCCACCATCTGAACCAGTCGAAGAAAAAGTTTCTTCGCGCCGAAGCTGGCGGAAAATCTCCGGCAGCCTCAGCACCAAGCTGCTTCTGCTCCTCGTCTCTTCCATGGCTGTCGTTTTTGGCGTCCTCGGCTATCTCAACATCCAGCTTCACCGTCGCCACCTTGAACGGGACGCCTTGGCCGACGCCGCCCGCACCAGCAGCGTCATCAAGCGCAACACCTCTTACTACATGCTCCGCAACCAACGGGACGGTCTCTATCACAGCATCACCGAAATGGCCGACGAGCCCGGCATGGTGCGCATTCGAATCATCAACGATCAGGGCCGCATCAGTTTTTCTTCGGATCCCGCCGAAATCACCAAATTTGTCGATCGCAATATGAAAGCGCAAGACGCCGCTCCTGTTGGCCGCGATGCCATTGATCTTCCGAATCTCCAGGAAAGTTTTCGCACCTATCGCCTTCCCAATAAGCAGCGCGCCCTCGGCATTGTTGACCCCATCGAGAATTCCCCCGCGTGCAGCAGTGCCGAGTGCCACGCGCATCCTGCGAACGCAAAAACCCTCGGCATCTTGGACACCGACATCTCGCTCGCTAGTAGCGAACAAAACGTCGCCGAAAGCACTCGCCAGGTCCTGATCTACACCGTCCTGGCGGTTCTCGGCGTCGCGATTCTCATTTCCGCCTTCGTTCGCCGCATGCTCGGAGGCCCGCTGCGCGCTCTCACTGAAGGCACCCACCGTCTAGGCGAAGGCTACCTTGGCTATCAGATTCCTCTCCAGTCCAGCGGGGAATTGCAGGATCTCGCCAACTCTTTCAACACCATGAGCAGCCAGATTCACGAGGCTCACAACGAAATCAACGCCTGGAACCGCACCCTCGAAGAACGCGTCGAGCAAAAAACACGGGAGCTTAGCGGTGCGCAGGAAGAAATGCTTCGCGTCGAGCGCATGGCTTCCATCGGCAAACTCGCCGCCGTTGTCGCTCACGAAATCAATAATCCCCTGGCCGGCATCCTCACCTATTCGAAGCTCCTCAAAAAACGCCTCGGCAGGGAACCGCAGCCCAACGCGGAAAACATCAGCATGCTCGATCTCATGGAAACAGAGAGCCGTCGCTGCGGCGAAATTGTGAAAAACCTGATGACGTTCGCCCGCCCCACCTCCATGAATCGCGAGCCTTCCGATCTAAATGCAATAATCGACCGCTGCGTCCGCCTCGTTCAGCACCAACTCACCCTCAAGTCCATCGAGCTTCACCTGAATCTCAGCACCGATTTGCCCTCCGTCCGGTGCGATCCCGGCCAGATTGAACAGGTCATCCTCGCTCTGGTCATGAACGCCATCGACGCCCTCTCAAACGGCGGCAATCTCTCGCTCTGTTCGCGCAAGGATCCCGCCACCGGCGCGGTTCAAGTCGAAGTCCGCGATGACGGCGTCGGCATGCCTCGCGAAGTCCTCGCCAAAATGTTCGAACCCTTTTTCACCACCAAGGAACACGGCCGCGGCCTCGGTTTGGGTCTGGCCATCAGCCGCAACATCGTTGATCGCCACGGCGGCCGCATTGAAGTCGCCTCTGAGCCCGGTCACGGCACCACTTTCACGATTATTTTTCCTGTGCAATCCAGTGCTCCCTTGAAAAATATTCCCGCCGTCGCAGTGGGACTAGGAGTCTAGCATGGCCACAAAAGCAAATCTTCTCGTCGTTGATGACGAACTCATCGTCCGGGATTCCCTCGACAAATGGTTTCGCGAGGAAGGCTACGACGTCACCGTCGCCGACAGCGCCCACGACGCCCTCGCCAAAATGGCAGCGAAGCGCTTCGACCTCGCTCTCGTTGACATCAAAATGCCTGGCACCGATGGCGTTGAACTCCAGCGCCGCATGCACGAAATCGATCCGGACATGCTCGTCATCATCATGACCGGCTACGCCTCCGTGGAAACCGCCGTGGCCGCGCTGAAAAATGGTGCCTACGATTACGTCTCCAAGCCATTCGACCCCGACGACATCGCGCACACCGTTCACAACGCGCTCTCCCATCAGCGCGCTCAGATCGAAAACGCCCGTCTCAGGGAAACTGTCGCCTCGGTAGTCCGGCCACAGGAAATCGTTGGCCAAAGCGCCGCAATGGTCCGTGTCTTCGAAGCCATCCAGACCGTCGGCCCCACCGAAGCCACGGTCCTCATCACCGGTGAAAGCGGCACCGGCAAAGAACTATGCGCCCGCGCCATCCACGCCGCCAGCCCCCGCCATTACAACCCGCTCGTTGTCATTCACTGCGGCGCGCTGACGGAAACTCTGCTCGAAAGCGAACTCTTCGGCCACGAAAAGGGAGCTTTCACCGGCGCGCAATACCGCAAAAAGGGCAGCTTTGAAGTTGCCGACGGCGGCTCCATCTTCCTCGATGAAATCGGCGACATCAGCCTGAAAACGCAAACCGATCTTCTGCGCGTTCTGCAAGAGCGCGAAATCACTCGCGTCGGCAGCACGCATCCCATTCACGTTGACTTCCGCTGCATCGCCGCCACCAACAAAGACATCCAGAACTTAGTCGAGGAAGGCAAATTCCGCCCCGACCTCTTCTATCGTCTCAACGTCTTCCAAATCGTTCTCCCGCCTCTTCGCGACCGCAAAGGAGACATCCCCATCCTCGTTGAGCATTTCGTTCGCAAGTTCTCCGCCTCCATGAACAAGCGCATCACTCGCGTTGCCCCGGCGGCCATGGCCCTTCTCGATCGTTACACCTGGCCTGGTAACGTCCGCGAACTCGAAAACGCTATCGAACGCGCCATGGTCGTGGCTCAGGAACCCGAAATTCGCGAGGAAGATTTCGCCCTGCGCCTTCCCGTTGCGGAAAACTCCCCGCGCACGCTCGAAGACGTCGAGCGCGAACACATCCTCGCCGTCCTCCGCGACTGCAAAGACAATCAAACGCTGGCCGCTGAAGTCCTAGACATCGACCGCGTCACCCTTCACAACAAGCTCAAGAAATATGGCTGGAAGCGAGAGGCGGCGTCTGCCCTGTGAACCACATTCAGCTGCTGCCGTTCGGTTCGGTTTCGGCTGAACTTCTGGCCGAACTCCGCAACGGTCTACGTCGTGAATTCCTGGTTCCTTGCGAACTTCTTCCCTCCGAGTCCGACCCGCGCTTCGCCTACAACGTCACCCGGCAGCAATATCATTCCACCGAAATTCTCGCGTACATGCGCGACCGCGAAACGCCGCAATCTACGCATCTCCTCGGTGTCACCGCTGTCGATCTCTACATCCCGATCCTCACCTTCGTCTTCGGCGAAGCCCAACTCCAGGGAATCTGCGCGCTCGTCTCCGCTCATCGCCTCTGCCAGGAATTTTATGGCCTGCCCGCCAATCCCACCCTCTTCCACGCCCGCCTGCTCAAAGAAGCCATCCACGAAATAGGCCACACCCTCTCCCTCACTCACTGCGACAACTACCAGTGCGTAATGTCTCCCTCCCACGCCGTAGAATGGATCGACCTGAAATCCCCCACCTTCTGCCCCACCTGCCGCTTGCAAGTTACCAAAATCACTGCGATCAAAGTCCGTGCCTAATCGAAACCCGCAGTGCAGCCCGAGTCCACGAGCCCTGCTCGGTCGCGAGTGCCCGACTCTGAGTCCGCGAAAGGCGGGTCTTGGGTCCTCCGATGCGTGCCCCACACGCCGCTGTTGCGCGTGGGGGGCCTGGGTTCTCCAGGCTCTGTAGGACCCGTCTTCCGAGGCGGACCGTTTCCCTATGTTTATCCGCAATGGGTTATTTCCAACCCGACCAACGCACGCGATCGCAATTCTTCACCTACCCAGCGCCGGAGGCGCGGCAAAACTCAGCCCAGTGCGTAAGCACCGGGCTGAGCGCCCTAGGTGCGACACTCTCCGCGCACACCCCACGCCCAATCCGCGTGTCCGCACAACCCAACCCGCGTGCGAAAACTCACCACGGCCACACGCGTAAATGTCACCTCAAATTATTCTTTGGATTTCCCACGGAAAACGCCTTCAATACATATCGCTGGCGTCGATCTTCTTCCCCGACAATCCCAACTGCAGCACTTCCACTTTCTCCGGCCGGTCAAATACTTTCCCCGGCCACCAATGCTTGATCAATATCCGGAATCCCCCGAACGCAATTCCCGTCACCGTCGCTACCACCAGGAACAAGCTCGTAAACAAAAATATCTTGTACAACATCTGCACCAATGGCGGATCGGTCGCCGACTGATGCGGCTCGTTCCACGTCACCGCCGTCTCGTAATTCACGGCGTCCCGGATCGCCTGCGCGTGCATTTCCGATGTCGCCGCAAACACCAACGACAGCATCGACGCCTTCCGCTCCACCGTCACGCCCGCGCGTTTCGCAGACCCCGGCAGCGCCTGCTCCAGATGGTCCCGGTGATTTTCCGCCACCTGCGGCGTGGGGTACTGCAGCAGCAACAACACGCCGCTGCCATGCTGCCCCTGATACCGCGCCAGCATCGCCTCCGCGTCCGAAACGCCAAAACCTACGTCCTTCGCCAGATCCGCGTACGCCCCCTCGCCCAGCGAACGCATCGCCGAACGGAATCCCTCCGGCCCCAGCGCATATTTCTCCGATCCAAACGTCCGCCATTCTGTCGGCAAATAACTCTTCAATGGGGGCAGCGGCGTTGGGTCGGCTTTCGCTTTCAACGTGCCCGCAAGCTCGTCCAGGCTTTCCGGTTTCGTCTTTGCGGAAAACGTCGCCTGCACCACGAAATTCCCAACAAGAATCCGCCCGTCGTACTGGCTCAACGCGGAATCTTTCCCCACTCCCATATTCCGCATGCCTGGCGCCAGTAAAAATGTATAAAACTCATAAGCCGCGCTCGGATCCTTCAACTGAAACACCCGCAACGTCACCGAATCCTGCCCGTTACGATAATCCCGCTGCTCGATCCCGCGCAACCCGCATTCCTGCAGTACCTGCTCCCCACCTGTTCCTTGCGCCCAATTGTCGCCCAGATCTTTCAAAGTAATGCTTTTTTCGGGGCCCTGCGCTTCCCATGCCCCAAAGCGGTCAGGCAGTATCGCAGTGCCCGCAAAGGCACCGGCGCACCAACAAAGAGCCAGCACAAGTAAAACGATCAGCTTTCGCATGTCTATCTTGTTCTTAGATGCCGACACTCCACTTTTGGTTCCCGCCCCCACTTTTGCCCCAAATCTGCAGCCTTTTCTGAGCTCCTATCGAAGAAAACTGCGCAACGAAGAACTCAGTCCCTAAACAATAGGGGCGCAGCTTTGCTGCGCCCCATGCCCGCAAAATCTCAAAATCTAAATATCGCAGGATCCCTCGCATCAGCGCAAAAAATCCACGTCATTTCGAATGAAATCCGCGAAGTGAGAAATCCCTCTTCGGTCCCACCGTCCCCCCACCCCCAAAACGACACTGTCATCCTGAGGAGCCCGCGATGAAGGATCTCAACTGCCCCGCCAAGCAAAACCCAAACCCTGACCACCGCCCCCAATCCATTTTCGATTTTCTCTTTTCTATCTTCCGCTCTAATCATCACTTCTGGTTTCGCGACTGCTCCACAGCAGACACCACCGGCGTCCGCTTCGGCTGCGCGGCACTATCCATCGCCATGCTATTCATGCTCTCTAAATACGCCGACACGCCCTGAAACACGCCCTCAGCGATATGCTGCCGGTGTTCCGGCTTCTTCAACAATTGCTCATCCGCGGGATTGCTCAGGAACGAAATCTCGGTCAGGATCGACGGCATATCCGCCCCAATCAGGACCACAAACGGTGCCTTGCGCACGCCGCGGTTCCTCACTGGCTTCGCTGTCTTCTGAATCCGTTTCGAAAGCGAATCTTGAACGTCTTCCGCCAGTTCCTTGGACTCATCGATCTTTTCCGTGCGCGCAATCTTCATCACCAAGTCTTCCAGGTCGTGAATGCCTTCTTGTGACACAGCATTCTCTCGCGCCGCCACTTCCATCGCTTCTGGCGAACCCTTCATGTTCAGGTAGTAAGTCTCCACGCCCCGCGCCCCATGGTCCGGGCTGGAATTCGCGTGAATCGAAACAAACAAATCCGCCTTCGCGTCGTTGGCAATGTGTGTCCGCTCTTCCAGCGGAATAAACGTGTCGTCCGACCGCGTGTATACCACATCCGCGCCCGGCAACTTCTGCTCGATCAATTTCCCCAGCCGCAGCGCCACGTCCAGGCACAAATCTTTTTCCATCAGCCCCGTCGGCCCGATCGTCCCCGTATCATGTCCGCCATGCCCCGCATCAATCACAATCCGGCTGATCTTCAATCCTAGCGCCCGCGTCAAGGTCGATTGCCCGTCGCGCGTCGGCATCGGCGCCGCCACAGGCTGCACCAGGTCCGGCCGGCTCTTCGAAGATCGCGTCAGCGATGTCTTGCTCGGTTCCGGCAAGGGCTTCGTCGCGGGAGCCGCCGGAGGCGCTTCCTTCACCGCAATCGTGTCACCCGCCTGTTGCTTCGAGGAAGCTGGCGCTGGCTCTGGCGCCACGGTAGCCTCTTCTACCGTCGCCGAATCCGTACTCTTGTTCTTCCGAGTGGTATCCGTTCCGTTCGCATTTCCACGGTTCGCCGCGGGATAAAGCTCAATCACCAGCCGCGTCGGCTTCTTCGTCAACGAAACCGCGAAATCCCGCACGCCATCCACATCCAGCACCACCCGTACGACACCGGCCTGATACTGCGCCGCGCGCACCTTCGTCAGCATTCCGCCGCTTACGCGAAAATCCGCGTGCGCCACCGCCGGGCTAAGCTTCGCCGCATGCAGGTCAAAATAAATTCGATCCGGATTCGCAATCCGTCCCGCTGAATACAGTACCGAATCTTCCAGATCGATAATCACTTCCGTGCTGTCTGCGGTAACATTCGTTCGAATCTTCTGCACCCGCGGCACAGCGACAGTCTTTGCCGCTTCGCCGCCACTCAAAGTCTTTCGCGAATTGTCCACCGAAATCGCAGCAGCCGCAGCCACCGTGGCATTGGTTGCCGCGCCTTCAGCCTTGGCAGTGGGCGTCGCCGCGTTTCCACCACCCGGCAAGCTCTTCGCCGCAACCTCGCCCGTGTCCGCCCCGCGCCTCAGCGCCAGTTCCGCTAAACCCTCCTGCACTTCGCGCTTGTGCGTCGAGTGCGGGAACTTCTTCGAGAAATCCTGGTACGTCTTCGTTGCCGCGGCCAGATCGCCCAGTTGGTCCTTCTGCAAATTGGCCAAACGCAGCATCGCATCCTGCAGGTATTTGCTGTTCGGGTAATCGTGAATCAGGTACGCATACGTGTCCGCCGCGGTCTGATAGTAGCTGCGCCCGAACCGGTCGCCCATCTCCGTGTTCAGTTCTCCCACCGCAAACAACGCATCGGGCACCTCTGCCGCATGCGGCGTGATCATGTACACCCGCTGGTATCCCGCCACAACTTTTTTGTACTCGGAAAGTGTTCGTGAATCCGGCGGCTTGCTGTTCAGCAGCCCGCGCAATTCTTCCGCGCGCGCAAATTGTGAACTCGCCGCTTTAATCGCGCTGTTTGATGTTGTATTTGCCCCTGCAGGAAAGGGAATTAAACCTGCCGTCACCAAGCCCAAGCCAAAACCCAGCGAAACCACGGCGAAACTCTTGTGGAATTTTTTTGCTCCCCAGTTCATCCGCGCCCCAGAACTCCCCAGCTTCCATCCCCGCTTCCCAGCCGTTTGCTGAGAATCGATCGTCGTTTGTAAATCAGTAGTCGTTCGTGAAAATAATTCGTCCGCTGGGCTCCACAACTTTGTGGATTTGATTCGTCCGCATATCCGCGCTGTCCAGCCTGCCGGACCCGGGCCGGTAGTAGGCCTCCTGCACCCGCTGCACATAATTCCGAGTTTCTCGATAAGCCGGAACTCCATGTGCCCGATCCACCGCCCCTTCCCCTGCGTTATAAGCCGCCAGCGCCAGGTCCAGATTCCCGTTGTAGCGCTCCAGCAAAGTCTTTAAATACCTAACCCCTGCATCCACGTTTTGTTTTGGGCTGAATGCGTCGTTCGCTCCAAAACGTTGCGCCGTGGTCGGAATCAACTGCATTAGCCCCAACGCGCCTTTTCGCGACACCGCCGAAGGATTCCAGTTCGATTCCGTCTGGATTACAGCCCGTACCAGTGCTGGGTCCACCTGGTGCCGTTCCGCCGCTTCCCGCACCAACTTTTCCACTCCGTCCCGATCGATGCTCACCGCCGGCCGGTCTCCCCCTAAAAAGGAAACCTCGCTCGGCATGTAAATGGTCGCACGTGGTTTAGATGCTTCCAACTTCACTGTCGGCTCCGCGTTCACGAACATCCGTCGTCCCGAGTCGTCCGTCAGCGTGGCGATCTGCGCCGAGATGGTTCGGGGCAACACCAGTGAAACCGCAAAGCCAACGGCACACAACACTCCTGCCCGTATCACCATATAGTTTCGAGTTAGGCACATCCGCCTTGGGGAAGGCATTGGTTTGTACAAGAGTTCCGCACATGTGCTGTCCCTCAGCGGTTCGTCTTGAGGGCTGGCACATTCCGAACTATAGGACTCATGTTCGCACGCAAGTAACTTTATATCCGCCACTTGCGAGAACACGTTCCCAGCGCTACTCCGAATTATAGCAATTGTTCGAGTAGGGAGGGCACGCTTTGCAAGGCACTTTTTAACGCCGATGTGTCTTTTCCGCCAGCTTCCGCGAGGTCTGGCCGCCCACCCCCGGAACCCCCCACTTGCTTCGCCAGCGCCTGTATCAGCCTGCCAGCATGGACTTTACCGGCCAGGTCCTTGGTTACTCCCACGATCAGGGCCACTTTTCCGTCCTCTGGCATCCCCAGCGCCACAACCCCGGATCCCAGTTTCTGCCTCAGCGAATCCACCAGTTGACGCAAACCCTCGCGGTCCACATTGCTCACTTCGCCCACCACCGCCTTCACGCCCTTGATTGTCTGCGCCTGGCCGAACAGCTCATCCAGTTGCCCTAACGCACCTTTGCGCTTCTGTTCTCCCAGTTCCTTTTCCAGTTGCCGCGCCGTATGCGCCAGTTTCTCCACCGAAGCCAGCAGTGAATCCTCGGCCACATTCAATTGTCCCGCCAGCGCGTGCAGAATCTGCGTCTGATTCTGAAAATGTTCCACGGCGCCAATTCCTGTAACGGCCTCAATACGCCGCACTCCCGCCGCCACGGATTCTTCACTCACAATCTTCAGCAAGCCAATATCCCCGCCGCGGCCCACGTGCGTTCCGCCGCACAATTCCCTCGAATAAAATCCCCGCGGCGCGTGCGGATCGGGAATCGTCACCACGCGCACGTTGCTCTCCGGATATTTATCGCCAAAGAACGCCAGCGCCCCCGAATTCAGCGCCTCCTCGAGAGACATCACCCCAGTTTCGATCTGTGTGTTCAGCCGGATCTCTTCATTCACCTGCTGCTCGATGTCCTTCAGCTCCTCTTGTCCCACCGGCGCGAAATGCGAAAAATCGAACCGCAGCCGCTCCGGCGCGTTCAGCGACCCCGCCTGCTTCACGTGCGTCCCCAGAATATTTCGTAGCGCCGCATGTGCCAGGTGCGTCCCCGTATGATTCCGCATGATCCGCGCGCGCCGCTCCGCATCCGCCACCACCGTCACGAGATCCCCCACGCGCAGCGTTTCCTTCGCCGTCACGCGGTGAGCTACCAGTCCCGGCACTGGGTAAAATGCGCCGGTCACTTCGGCAAGCTGCTGCGCCGAAGCGTCGTAGAATCCGCCGGTGTCCGCCATCTGCCCGCCAGACTCCGCATAAATCACCGTGCGATCCAGCACGACCTCGCCACTGTCGCCCGCCTTCAAGTCGCTGCGCGAACCATCCTTCGTGATAATCGCCTCAATCCGCGAATCCTTCGCCCGCGTCGCGTTGTAAAAATCCGGCTCCGTCCGAAACGTCTCCGCCAACTTCGCATAAGCGGGATTCGCCGCCTCTTTATGCACGCCCTTCCACGAAGCCCGCGCCCGCGTCCGCTGCTCGTGCATCGCCTTCTCAAATCCAGCTTCGTCGAACTGCACGCCCAGATCGCGCGCCGCATCCAGAATAAAATCCATCGGCAACCCGTATGTGTCATACAAACGAAACGCCGCTTCGCCCGGGTACACCGCTTCTTTTTTCCCAGCCAGCGGCCGCAGTTCCTCTTCCAGCTTGCGCAAACCAATATCTAGGGTGTGCGCGAAGCGCTTCTCCTCCGCCAGCACAATGTCCGGCACCCGGTCCGCCGCGGGTTCCAGCAACTCGGGATAAGCCAGGCCCATCAACTTCCGCACCGTCTCCACCATTTCTGCCAGAAACGGTTTCGTCGCGCCTAGCAATCGCCCGTGCCGGATCGCCCGCCGCATGATCTTCCGCAGCACATATCCGCGCCCTTCATTCGAAGGCAACACTCCATCCGTAATCAAAAAACTAGTCGCCCGCGCATGGTCCGCAATCACTCGCAGCGAAGCCGCCGCCCGCCGGTGCTCCTCGGCCTCAAGCTCTTTCTTCTCGTCGACGCCCGTCAACTGCACCGCGCGATCGACAAGCGGAGTAAACAAATCCGTGTCGTAATTCGAAATCACTCCTTGCAGCACCGCCGCCACGCGTTCCAGCCCCATCCCCGTATCCACGCACGGCTTCGGCAGGGAAGTAAGGTTACCCTTCGGGTCCCGATTAAACTGCATGAACACCAGATTCCAGATCTCCACATATCGCCCACAGTCGCAGGGAAACTTACAACCGATATGGCCCAGATCCGACGCCGCCGGCCCCATGTCGTAGTGGATTTCGCTGCACGGTCCGCAAGGTCCCGTGTCTCCCATCGCCCAAAAATTATCTTTTAGCCCTGGAATCGCAAAAATCCGCCCCGCTGCCACGTATTGTTCCAGCCAGAATTTCTCCGCCTCTTCATCCACACCCAGTAGCGTTCCCGGCGCAACTTCGGCCCCGCCAAAAATCGTCACATACAGTTTGTCTTTCGCAATTCCAAACCACTGTGGCGAAGTGATCAGCTCCCACGCAAACGCAATTGCTTCCTTCTTAAAATAATCCCCGAACGAAAAATTTCCCAGCATCTCGAAAAAGGTGTGGTGCCTCTTCGTGAATCCCACATTTTCCAGATCGTTATGTTTTCCGCCCGCCCGCACGCACTTCTGCGCCGTAGCCGCCCGCGTATAGTCCCGCTTCTCCAGTCCCAGAAACACGTCCTTGAACTGGTTCATCCCCGCGTTCGTAAACAAAAGCGTCGGGTCGCCATGCGGCACCAATGAAGACGATCGCACACGCCGGTGCCCCTTCACCTCGAAAAATTGCAGAAATTTCTCGCGCACCTGATTGCCTGTCGGTTTGCTGGCTCCAGCTGTCACGTCTGCCTCATTCCAAACTTTGATGGAAACACTTGATTATCGCAGAGCCTTCGCTGGCCCGGCAAACCTCTCCTGCTACTCCGGTTCGCTTTCCACTTCCGGCACATCTTCCTTCGTCAACTGCTTCAATTCCCGCCGGATCAATTCCGTCGGAAATCCTGCTCCCACCAGCGACCGGTACAGCGATGCCAGCTTCTTCTCATCGATCTCCCCTCGGTACACCCGCAATTTCCGCTCGATCCGCTGCCGCACCATCGCCTCTGGATCGCTCTCCGCCGCCGCATCTTTCAACGCCTCGTCAATATGCTGCTCCGGCACCCCCCGTGCCCGCAGTTCCCGCGCGATGCGAAACTCCCCCTGCTTACGAGACGCCGCCCGGTGGCGCGCAAACTGCCGCGCATACCTTGCGTCATCAATCAAATTTTCGCGCTTCAACCGCTCCACCACCTTCTTCACCATCTTTTCTTCTTCGCATCGCCGCGCCAACGCCTTCTTCATCTCTGAAACCGAATGCGCCCGCCGCAGCAGCATCTTGATGGCCGCCTCATACAACCCCGCCTCAGTCTCCACCAACCGTGGTTTCCCAAACATCCCCGAAGCATAGAGCAACCACCAGCATCTGACCAGTGCCTGACCAGGTGTCAGTGGCACAACCACTTCTGCCCGCTCTCGAGGGTTTTCCGGTAAGGCGCCGCACCTCCGCACCCGATATCTGCAATGCACTAAATTCCAAGGCGCCTCCCATGACCGCAAAAAATACACGTCCTTGTGGCGCGTAAACACCGCCCCGTGCGCCAGATCACCCACCCCAAACTAGTCCGACTTCCCCTTCTACACTGAAAACACGCCACTTCCCCCCACACGTGAACTGGCATACCAATTGCCACTTTCACCACTCAGGGGAGAACCTCACTATGGCTTACGTCATCACCGACACCTGCACAAAAGACGAGCACTGCATCGAAACTTGCCCCGTCAACTGCATCCATCCCATCAAGGATGAAGCCGCTTTCGCCACCGTTCCTCAGCTTTACGTGAATCCGGCCGAATGTATCGACTGCGGCGCATGCATCCCCGTCTGTCCCACCGGCTCGCTGTTTGTTGTGGATGAACTACCGGAAGAACTGCAGCCTTTTATCGAAAAGAACGCCGCCTACTACAACTGACTTCTCGCTTCCGTCAGCCCGGGAGTCCACCCCCGCCCAGCGGTGCGCTCGCGGCGTACAACCCTAACCCTGTCATTCCGCATGAAGTCACCGCAGTGAGCGCGCGTTTCACGCCTTGTCACAAACAAAAAACACGTCATTCCGAACGACCGCGAAGTGCGGAATCCCCCTTCGGTTTCAACCATACCGCCACAACCCGTCACTCCCCCGCCTTCGCCCCAGGCAACCGGCTCTTCAACAACTTAATCTGCCCATTGTGATTCGCCTCATGCTCCGTCACATGAAACCACTTGCAATAGTTATTCGTCGGTCCCCATCCCCAGGTCTTATCTACCGACATCAGCCACGCGTCATCCCGCTTCCGGAATTCCTCCAGCGTCTTCTCCCGCGTCTCCTTCAAAATATCCAGGTAATAGTCCAGGTCTTTGCCCACAATCCCTTTCCTCGCCGGCTCTCCCAACTCCATCGCCATGCCCCACTTTTCCTTGAACGCTTCCGGAATCTTGTCCATCGCCAGCCCGTCCAGCGTATTCAACTGATAAAACTTCTCCACCGCCGCCAGATGCATCAGCAATGCCCCAATCCGGTTCGCCTTGCCATCTAGCAGAAAATCCAAGTCCTGCTGCGTCATCCCCTTCACTGAAGCCAGCACCTGCCACCGCATAAACGCCATCTCGGACACCAGGGTCCCAATCTGCGGCATATAGCCCTTCTTCGGCCCCACAATATACAGTTCCGCATCGTCCGAGTAGCCGGCCTCCGCCATCAACCCGCAACCAGCCACCCCCGCCGTAATCGCAGCTGTACCCTTCAAAAAATCCCTGCGCCCAGGGAACGCCAAAATCTTATTCATTGTGATCTCCAAAGAAGCCGCGCGAGGTAAGTCCCGGCAAACGCGCGAGTGCGCGCATCATACCAACCCGCGGAATGCCCGAGCAAGGAAGGAAGGAAAAAAAAGAAAGAGTCCGGGCTGAACTCCAGACTCCCGACTACTCACTCCCGCGCGGTCTTCACTACTTGTGCGAAAATCTCTCGAAATCCGCCATCTGCGACGCCATTTCTTCCCGCGCCGCATCCGCCGCCGACCGTATACCCTGAATCCGCAGCTTGAATTCATCTGGATTCGACGCCCGCAGCAACGCTTCATCCAGCGTGATCAATTCCTTTGTGTACAAGTCAAATAGCGACTGGTCGAACGTTTGCATCCCATATTGCGAAGTGCCCGCCGCGATCGCATCGTGAATCAACCGCGTCTTGTCCGGATTGATGATGCAATCCCGGATATACGCCGTCGCGATCATCACTTCCACCGCCGGCACGCGTCCTTTATCGTCCGCCCGCCGCACCAATCGCTGCGAAACCACCGCCTTCAGCGTCGCCGCCATCTGCAAACGAATCTGTTTCTGCTCCGGGGGAGGGAACACCGCGATAATACGCTGAATCGTTTCCGTCGCGTCCAACGTGTGCAAAGTCGAAAACACTAGGTGGCCTGTTTCCGCCGCCAGCAACGCTGTCGAAATTGTTTCGAGGTCGCGCATTTCGCCGACCAGAATCACGTCCGGATCCTGACGCAGTGCAGCGCGCAACGCCGTCGAAAAATTCGCCGTGTCGACTTCCACTTCGCGCTGGTTAATAAAACTGCGCTTGTCGCGGTGCAAAAACTCAATCGGGTCTTCAATGGTAATTAAATGGTCGGAGCGGCTCGCATTGATCCGGTCAATCATCGCCGCCAGCGACGTGGACTTACCCGAACCGGTCGTCCCCGTCACCAGCACCAGCCCGCGTTGCTCTTCGCAAATCTTCGCGATCACCGGAGGCAGGTTCAATTCCTCAATCGTTCGAATCTTCGTCGGGATCACGCGCAAAACCATTCCCACGTTTCCACGCTGCTGGAACACGTTCACACGAAATCGTCCCAGTCCGGCAACCCCGTACGCCATATCCAATTCCGCGGTTTCCTTGAATTTCTGTTTCTGCCGGTTGGTCATCATACTGAAGGCCATCGACAGCATTTCTTCCGGCGTGATGCGCGGCACGTCCGTCAGCGGGGTAAGCAGTCCGTCCACTCGCAGATAAGGATGGTTGCCGACCTTAAGGTGTAAGTCGGAGGATTTGTTCTCAACCGCGCGCCGTAGCAGATCATCAATACTCAGAGCCATGTGCAGACACCCCGCAAGAATGCGCTTCTTCACTGAAGCTAGCATCCCCGGTACACCGCAACAACAGAGCCCGCAGCCCTCGTAGCCGCTTAGTTACCTAGTCCACAGTACAGGCCGCTTTTAAGAGTCTGTGCGACTAATCGTGTTTCTCGTCAGGGCATGGCTTAAGCCATGCCGTAACAGCCGGAAAATCAGCGCGACTTTAGCCGCTGAGAGCAGTCTTCTTCAGTTTCGATACAGACAGAGACTCTACCTCCGGCCTTCCTCAATCCTCACCTTTGCGCAAGTACAGCGAATCGTACAGCAGACCCGCCAGGAACCCTCCCCCGAGCGGTCCGACCCAATATATTCCCCAGTTCAGCCAATGACTCGAAGCCAACGCTGGCCCGAACGCCCTTGCCGGATTCATGGCCCCGCCTGTCAGCGGCCCGGCCACCAGCATCCCAATCGTAATCGTCAGTCCGATCCCGAATCCCGCCACCGAACGAAATGTCCCTCGTTCGTCCACCATCGTCGCAAATACCACCAACACCAGGAAAAACGTCGACACTCCCTCCAGCGCCATTCCCGACCACCGCGGAAAATCCCGCATCAGCTCCGGCGTACCCAGAAACACGTTCGCCGCGATATCGTCAGGAATCACCAGCTTCAACAGAAACGCCGCTGCCGTAGCCCCCACGAGCTGCGCGCCCCAATATGCCAGCGATTCGAGCGTCGCCAGCCGCCGCGTCACCCAATATCCAATCGTAATTGCTGGATTAAAATGCCCGCCAGAAATGTGGCTCAGCGCCGACACCATGATCGCGAACACCAGCCCGTTGGCCAGCGCGATCCCCACCATTCCCAGTCCCCCGGAGCTGCGCAATTGAAAATCCGCGCAAACCGCCCCAGCTCCGAAAAAAACCACCGCAAATGTGCCCAGAAACTCCGCGAACAGTTTTTGCAGAAGGTTGTACATCCAAAGGCCTCCCGGCTACTCCCGCATGTACAACGCGATGTGCAAATTCTATCCGGAATGCCCCACCCACGCTAGGAATGAGAATCATCAACGTACCGCAAAAGTCAGCCACCCAGGCAACCCCCAAATAAAAGTTGTCATCTGAGGATGACGCGACGAAGGTCATGTGTACCAACGATCCGTCTCAACTTCTGCGCAGGGGCACATAACTGTTGTGCCCCATGGCCACAAGATCCCAAATCTAAAAACTCCTCGTATCCCCATCCAAAAAAACACCTCATTCCGAACGAAGTCCGCGCAGTGAGGACCGCTGCCCCTTTCCGCGCGTTTCGCGGAAAGAATCCCTCTTCGATCCCAATCCCGACTCGCACTGAGCTATTTTCAATTTTCCAATTTCACTTTTCTATCTTCTACCGTCCCGCCGCCACCGGCGCATTCACCGCTGTCAACCACCCGTGCCGGTCCGCCTTCTTCCCACTCGTCAACCCGAAAAACTCTTCCTGAATCCTCCGCGTCACCGGTCCCGCCACTCCATTTCCGATCGTAATCTTGTCGATCGACCGGATCGGCGTAACTTCCACCGCGGTCCCCACAAAAAACACCTCATCCGCCAGATAAACCATCTCTCGCGGAATCACCGATTCCTTCACGGGGATATTCAAATCCCCCGCAATCTTCACGATCGAATCCCGCGTGATCCCCGGCAAAATGCTGGCGGACAGCGGCGGCGTAATCAGCGCCCCTTCGTGCACCAGGAAAAGATTCATCCCCGATCCTTCGCTGATATGTCCATTCGAGTCCAGCGCGATTCCTTCCGCAAACCCGTTCAGCGCCGCTTCCATGCGAATCAGTTGCGAGTTCATATAATTCGCTGCCGCCTTGGACATCGCCGGCAACGTGTTCGGCGCAATCCGGGTCCACGAACTCACGCACACATCCACGCCCTTCGACAACGCCTCCGGCCCCAAGTACGCGCCCCATTTCCAGCACGCCATATAAATCTCAATCGGCGAACTCAGCGGGTTCACGCCCACTTCTCCATATCCGCGTAGCGCGATGGGCTTCACATAACAAGCGCCCATCTTGTTCAAGCGCACCAATTCGCAAGCCGCATTGCAGAAATCGTCCAGCGAATACGCAAACTCCATCCGGTAAATCTTCCCGGAGTTGATCAGTCGTTGCATGTGTTCGCGCAGCCGGAAAATCGCCGGACCCTGTGGCGTGTCGTAGCAGCGAATGCCTTCAAACACCGCCGATCCATAGCCCACCGCATGCGTCAACACGTGGAGCTTCGCATCATCCCAGAGGATCCATTTCCCGTTGTGCCAAATTTTATCCGTCTTTTGTACTGGCATAGTGTGTTCTCCCCGGATTTCGGATGCTGCCGCTCGCAATTTGAGAATATGTCACCCGTCGAAGACCGTCAATGAAATCAACGAATCGTCACAATCCGTTTTTCAACCATTTTGGAGGTATATCTTCTAAAAAGCGGGCCAATTTGGAACGGTTACTGAGCCTTCTCTGGCGCTGGTGCGCTTTTCGGAGGTCGATCGCCCATCATCGAAGCCGCTGTCGCCAGCAGCTTGCCATTGTGATTTTCCCAAATTCCCAACAGGATGAACGGCAGTATCGTCGACACCGCCCACAGCTTCGCATTTCGCGGCAGCTTCGCCTCAGGTTCCCAACGAAATAGCAGCGACGAAATCGTAAACGCCAGCGCCGCCCAGCATCCCAGCGAAACGATTTCTACGCCTAACGACAAAATTCCAGCGTGGTCCACCATCGCGCGCTGGATTCCGCTCACCAAGTATGTCGCCGGAAAAACAATCCCACCCGCTGCACTGCCCGCGGCAGCAGCGCCAGCGGCAAAGTCGCGCCAGACAAGAAGATCAGCATCAGCCACAGCATCTGGTTGATGATTTGCGTTTCCTGCATCGTGTTCGTCACGCTAGCCACAACCAACCCCAGCGCACCAAACGACGTGATTCCCAGGATCGCCAGCACAAATACACTCAACAGGTCTCCGAACTGCGTCACATGATAAACGTACCGCGCCAACACCAATTCCAGGATCACTGTAGGCAGGATCAGCGCGTAATTTGCAATCACGCTGGACGCGATCATCTTCGACGGCGGGATCGGCGCCAGCCGGAATCTCCGCAAGATTCCTTGTTCTCGCCAGGTCACCAGCTGCATGCTCAAGCCCCAGAACGTTCCCATCACCGTCAGCGACAGCACCGGGCCCATCAATATGGTCACAATCACCGGGTTGCCCTTCGCAAACACCGACCCGTACAAAAAGAAAAATAGCATCGGCATGAACAAGCTGAAGAACAGGAACGCCTTGTTGCGTAACGTAATGCGGATGCGCATCGCTGCGAGTGTCAGTATGGTCTTCAATCCCGCAGTCTCCTTCCCGTCAGCTCGATAAACACGTCTTCCAGTGACGGCGTCGCAATTTCCAGGCTCACCAACTCGTTGTTCTCCGCTTCCAGATGCTTCACCAGCGCCACAATCGCCGGCGCCGTCCGATGGCAGTGCAACACGTATCCGCCATCCAGTTCCCGCGCGTCCACCACGCCATCCAGATTCTTCAGTGTCCCATTCGACGCCGGCTTGCTCAGCCGCACTTCCACGCGCGTAGTGTTTGCCGAAGCTTGTTTCAACTCCCGCGGCGTCCCCGCAGCGATCAGTTTCCCGTGATCGATAATCGCCACGCGATCGCACAGTTTTTCCGCTTCCTCAATGTAGTGCGTCGTCAGCACGATCGTCTTCTTCTCCGCCTTCAGTTCCTCAATAATCGTGTAGATTTCCCGCCGTACCTGCGGGTCCAGCCCCGCCGTTGGCTCGTCCAGAAACAGCACTTTCGGATCGTTTACCAGAGCCATCGCTAGCGCCAGCCGCTGCTTCTGCCCGCCCGATAGCTGGCTATAAAAACTGTTGCGCTTTTCGTCCAGCCCGAACCGCGTCAAAAGTTCATCGGTATTCCGCGACTTCTTATAAAATCCCGCGAACATTCGCAGCGCCTCTCCCACCCGCAACTTGTCGGGAAGTGAAGTTTGCTGCAGCGTCGCCCCAATCACGTGCTTCAACTCGTTCGGACTCTTCTGCGGATCAAGCCCGCACACGCTCACCCGCCCGCCGTCCGGCACGCGCAATCCTTCGATCACTTCAATCGTGCTGGTCTTTCCCGCACCGTTCGGCCCCAACAGCCCAAACACTTCACCTTCCTGCACCGAAAAGCTCACTCCGCGCACCGCGTGCACTTCGTCGTACCGCTTCTCCAAATTTTCCACCAACAAAATCGGATTTGCCATATAGAAGAGCTTCCATGGTAACTCAAAGTGCCGTAGGCGCGGCTCCAATGTAGTGCTAGCTTTCATGCCAGCGCCTCCCTAAAAACGCCAAGCGCCGTAGGCGTGACACCTCCTCCAGCACTCTTCGTCACAGCCCTCACCCCTTCCTACTACGCTTCGCCCGCCCCCGGGATTTCACCCCCGCCGTCCACCCAAATTTCTTCAAATCCACGCGGAACTCCACCAACTCGACGCCTTCCGTTTGCAACATTTTTCTTTGCAGGGATCCATACGGTTCGGGAATCAGCAGCTTCCCGCGGTCGCCCACCACCCGGTGCCACGGTATGCCTTTTCCAGAGGGCGTTGCCGCCATTGCTCTCCCCGCGGTTCTCGCCCCACCGCGCAAGCGCAACGCCTTGGCTAACGCCCCATAAGTAATAACCCGGCCCCGCGGAATTTGTTTCACCAGCCGATACACTGGATCCCAACTCATCGAACCTCCTTTGGACTGCTAACCGCACCCCCAACCCACGCGCAAGCCGCCACAACACACAGAGATTCTTCCGCCACACCCGTGTTTAATACAACAGCATCAAAATATGGAGGGGCACGATACATCGTGACCCCGGCGAGTCCGCGAGCCGGAGAAAGACGCAACGATAAAAGGAGCCACGAAAATTTCCCATCACCAAAAATGAAGCGAGGCCGCCAACATGCCAACTGAAATTCCAATCCGTCGCAGCGAAAAATTGCAGCCTCAAATGTTAACTCATTCGTCTCCTCCAGACTTGACCTTCGTAGTGGAACAACCTTACACTACATCCAAGGGGCAAATCTCCGGCGAAAACCGGCAGGTTTGCAGAAGAAGGAAGATGGCCTTTATTCGCCGTAAAGGAAACTCCTATTACTTGGTGCACAACGTGCGCCGCGGCGGTAAAGTGCGCCAACTCCATCTCGCCCGGCTCGGCGAACGCGCCCGCATCACCGATGCCGTCGTCCGCGAAGTTACCAAGAAGCATCCTTTCGTCGAACTCAACTGGCGCTCCTTGCGCGAACAGGTCAACAGCCAAATCGATCTCGCCGATCCGCAATCCCCCGCTCTCCACAAACTCGTCCAAACCTTGCGTAATCTCAATCTTGATCTTGCGGACCTCTTTCCACCGGTCCTGCGACTTTCCGAATCGCCTGCGGTCGCACATGAACTTCTTGTGCAGCTGCGCTTGCTCAATTCCACTATCCAGGTGAAGCTCGATCAGTTCAGGCAACGCCATGATCTGAAGCGCATCACTCGGGGCAGCGGGCGTTTGGGAAATGCGCATCCTGCATTGCGGGATCGCTGAGGGAGGTTGTCATGGCTACTGGTGATTTCTCACTGAATCCGAACATCCGCAGCGCCGAGACCATCGAGTTCCAGAAGAATCTGCGCGCGAAGATCGTCGGTCAGGATGAAGGCGTCCAGGCCCTGGTCGAACTCTTCCAGGTATTCACCGCCGGACTCAATTCTCCCGGCCGTCCGGTCGGCAATCTCCTTTTCCTCGGCCCCACTGGCTCGGGCAAAACCCGTCTCGTCGAAGCCGCCGCCGAAATCCTGTTTGGTAGCTCCCGCGCCGTCATCAAGATCGATTGCGCCGAATTCCAGCATTCCCATGAGATTGCCAAGCTCATCGGCTCGCCCCCGGGCTATCTCGGCCATCGCGAAACGCATCCTTTGATCACTCAGGAAGCCCTCGCCGCCAATCACCGGGAGGATCTCAAGCTGAGCTTCTTGCTCTTCGACGAAATCGAAAAAGCCAGTGACGCCCTCTGGCAGCTTCTCCTCGGCATGCTCGACAAAGCCACGCTCACCCTCGGCGATAACCGCCGCGTCGATCTTTCGCAAACCGTCATCTTCATGACCTCCAACCTCGGCGGCACGGACATCACCGAACTCTTCAGCGGCGGTTATGGCTTCATCAAATCCCAGGACAAGCCGCAGACCGACATCAACCAAAAAGTCGAGCGCACCGCCGTCGAAGCCGCGCGCCGCAAATTCTCACCGGAATTCATGAACCGCATCGACAAAGTCGTCGTCTTCCATCCCTTGGATCGCGATGAACTCCAATCTGTCCTCGACATCGAGCTTGGCATGGTGCAGAAGCGCGTGCTCGACACCGCCACCGGAAAATTTCTCTTCCGCGTCACCGATGCCGGTCGCGAATTCCTGCTTCAGGAAGGCACCGACCAGCGGTACGGCGCGCGCCATCTCAAACGCGCCATCGAGCGTTTCCTCGTCTACCCGCTAGCCAATCTTCTCGCCACGCAACAAGTCCGCATGGGCGACCTGGTCCGCGTAGATTGGGACGGCATACACAAAGAACTGACATTCGTCCGCGAGCGCGAGGGCGCCCTAGTCACTCCCGAACCGCCCGCCGAAGACGTAACCGCCGCCACTCCAGGCATGGACGGCCTGGGCAAAGACACGCCCCTCGAAGCCATCTCCGAAGAAACCGCGCGCCCGGCCGCGCTCCCGGCCTCCACACCAGCCGCCGCCCGCCAATCCCTACAAGGCCGCAAGAAAGACGCCAAGTAGCCCAAGCGCCGTAGCCTGCGCGCGGTAGCGCCGCGGGCTTCAGCCTGTGCTCCTGCGGTTCCGCCTCCTAGGGGCACGATATATCGTGCCCGCGGCGAGTCCGCGAGCCGGCCTCTTCCTACTTCAAAGAAAAATAACCACGTCATTCAGAACGGAGTCCGCGAGGTGAAGGATCCCTCGTTCTGGGGTGCCTCAAAAAATCTCCTGTGCTCCCAGAGACACAACGCATTGCCCCCACCGCCCCTTTTTTGTCAACCCTCCATGGACACAAACTGTTGTTCTCCTCTCACATTGGCACACCTCTCGTCCTCCGTCTCATCGGTGAGACACTGCCACTAACCCCCTTGTTCGTATGTTGTTGACCGCAAGGAGCTTTCCCTCTCCGAACCGCCCACAAGAATTGGCACGACTCATGCTCCTGTCCTCCACGCGCGCGTTGCTTCAAACGAACGTCGCCTGCGAACTGGCCCTGACGAGAGCAGATGGATTAAAGGAAAGGGTCGGTGTTGCCGAGGATAGGGTTATGAAAGCTGCCGTTCGCCATCAACTGGACCCCACCATCCGTAGCACCGATACCCGCGATTTTCATCACGCCATTCGCGGCAAGATAGTCGGCCAGGAAGAAGGTGTGCAAGCCCTCGTCGATCTATATCAAGTCTTTTGCGCAGGCCTCAACTCGCCCGGCCGACCCGTTGGCAATCTGCTCTTCCTCGGGCCCACCGGTTCCGGCAAAACGCGAATCGTCGAAGCCGCCGCGGAGATTCTTTTCGGCGATCCCCGTCTGGTCATCAAGGTCGACTGCGCCGAATTTCAGCACTCCCACGAAATTGCCAAGCTCATCGGTTCACCCCCGGGCTACCTCGGCCATCGCGAAACTCATCCTTTGATCACCCAGGAAGCTCTCGCGGCGTCGCATTCCGATAAGCTCAAGCTCTCCTTCCTGCTCTTCGACGAGATCGAAAAGGCCAGCGATGCTCTCTGGCAACTTCTCCTCGGCATGCTGGACAAAGCCACGCTCACCCTCGGCGACAATCGCCGCGTCGATCTTTCGCAAACGGTCATTTTCATGACCTCCAACCTCGGCGGCGTGGAAATCACCGAGCTCATGACCGGCGGCTACGGCTTCGTTAAATCCGACGACAAGCCCAAAACCAATCTCGACGAAAAGGTCGAACGCACCGCCGTCGAAGCCGCTCGCCGCAAATTTTCTCCGGAATTCATGAATCGCCTGGACAAGGTTGTGGTCTTCCATCCTCTCCATCGCGCGCAACTCGAGCAGGTGCTCGATATCGAACTCACCATGGTGCAGCAGCGCGTTCTGGAAACCGCCCGTGGACAGTTCCTCTTCCGCGTCACCAGCTCTGGCCGCGAGTTTCTTCTCCAGGAAGGCACCGATCAGCGTTATGGCGCACGCCATCTCAAGCGCGCCATCGAACGCCACGTCGTCTATCCCATGGCCAATCTTCTAGCCACGGATCAAGTCCGCTCCGGCGATCTAATCTGCATCGATTGGGACACTTTCGCCGACAAGCTTTCCTTCACCCGCGAAGGCGAAAACCTCGCCATGCCAGCCCGTCGCCCCGAGCCCGCAGTCGCTGCCCGCGCCACACAAGCCCGCGGCGGCCGCCCAGTAGAAGCCCCCGGTGCCCCACTACCCGAACCCACCCCGCGCCTAGCCCGCTAAATTTCCCACGATCCGCCCAACCCAGAGGGGCCTGGTGCCCCACGCGCCGCCGTTGTGTGTGGGTATTGGGTTTGTAGGGCCCGCCTTCCCAAGGCGGGCCGTTCTCTTCCTTCTTCCACGAAATAAAACACACATGTCATTCCGAACGAAGTCCCCGAAGTGAGGAATCCTTCTTCGGACCAGCCGTTATGCACCCACCCACCACACAACACCCGTATAATCCCAAATACAAATTCCATGCGCACCCACACCCGTATAACAACCGCCATCACCCTCGCCCTCCTCCTCCTCTCCTCCAACGCCTTCGCCGACCGCACTAACCTCAAGCCGGGCATCAACGCCTTCACCCCCCAACAAGACATCCAGTTCGGCCGCAAAGCCGCCCACGAAGTCGAACAAAAACTCCCCCTCTGCAACGACCCGAAAGTCGACGCTTATCTCACCCAACTCGGCCAGCGTCTCATCGCGCATCTCAACACCCGCGGCATCGATTACCCTTGGGAATTTCATTGCGTCAACAACAAAGCCGTCAACGCCTTCGCACTCCCCGGCGGTTTTGTCTTCATCAATCGCGGCGCCATCGAAGCCGCCGACAACGAAGCCCAACTCGCCGCCGTCATGGCCCACGAACTCTCCCACGTTGCCCTCCGCCACGGCACCAACCAGGCCACCAAAGCGCAATATGCTGAGTTAGGTGCGGGAATCATGGGTGCCGCGGGCGGAATTTTCGGAGGGGCCGCGGGCGCAGCCGCCGCCGGAGCGGGCCAATTCACCTTCGGCAGCGTCCTCCTCCATAATTCGCGCGGCACGGAAACCCAAGCCGACGTCATGGGCACGCAAGTTCTCTACGATGCTGGCTTCGATCCCCGCGCCATGGCCGCGTTCTTCGAAAACCTCAACGCTTCGACTGCCGGCGGCAAAGCTCCCCCTGAATTCTTTTCCGATCATCCGAACCCGGATCATCGCATCGAGCGCGTCGACACCGAAATTCGCAAGCTCGGCGGCGCACCCGAAGGCGCGGAGAAAGATTCACCCGAATTCGAAGCCACCAAGCGCGAAGTCATGGCCCTCCCCGCCCCGGTGAAGCCAAAGCCCTCCACAAATTCCAGGTCCTCCGGCGCCGGCGGAGTCGATGCCCCCGTGGATATCCCCAAGCCCACGGATCCTTCGCTGGACGTAACGCGTCTCCGCTATTCGAAAGCCTCGCTCGCCTATCCCATCAACTGGAAAAATTACACCCGAAAAAGCAGCGTCGTAGTCGTTCCTGTAGGCGGCATCGTCGATGCTGGCAACGGTCAAGGCATTTTGGCGTGGGGCATGATCGGTGGGATCGCGCAAGTCAAAGGCAAAGGCTCGCCAGACACACTGCGCGACGAAACCCAAAAAGTAATCGCCGTCCTTCAAAAGGAAAATGAATCCATGGGAGTAGACAAGCCGCCCGTCGACACCACTGTCGATGGCCGTCCCGCGCTTTCGACGTATCTCCGCAACGATTCCCCTGCCGGTGGTCTCGAAACTGATTGGCTAGTCACCGTAATCGCCCCTCAAGGCCTCTACTACTACGTCTTCGTTTCCCCCACCGAAGACTTCGCCCGCTTCCAATCCGCTTTTCAACAAATCCTAACCAGCGTCCAATTCCAGTAACAACCAAACAAATCCCCGCATAAACAAAAAACTCGCTGTCATCCTGAGGAGTCCGCGACGAAGGACCTCGACCCCGCGTTCTTGCTTTCCCACGTAACCTCGACCTGCGTGTGAGCTTCCTGCTTGGGCCTTCCTGTTCTTCTAGGGCCCGCCTTCCGAGGCGGGCGTTCTGTTTCTCATTCACAAACTAAAAAACCACGTCATTCCGAACGCAGTCCACGAAGTGAGGAATCCCTTCGATCCCTATGCCATCGCCATTTCCCGGAAAAATCCCTGCCCCCTCTCGCACCCATTACCGCCCAACCGCCACCCCCGCCGCAATCTCCTCCGCCCGCTTCAACGCCTCGGTGATGTTCACGCAAATATTTTCCGCCCCCACATGTCGGTCAAACCCCGCTTCCTTCATCAACTCCGCCGGCTGTGGCCGCAGCCCGCAAACCAGCATCGCCCGCCCGCTCTTGTGCAACTGATCCGCCAACTCCTGCAGCGCCGCAATCCCCGTCGCATCGATCGCCGTCATATTCCGCAAACGCACAATCACCATACGCGGCAGTTGCTCCATGTTTTCCGTAATCGCAGAAATCTTGTCCGTCACGCCAAACAAAAACGGTCCATGAATCCGGTAAACCGCCGCATACTCCGGAATATCTTTGTCCTGCAAGATATGCACGCGCCCGTCTTCAATATATTCGTCGGTAACCTTCGAAACCGTGGTCGTTTGCGAGATTTTCCGAATAAACGTAAACGCCGCCAGGATCATCCCCACTTCCACCGCCAGCGTTAGGTCCGCGAACACCGTCAACCCAAACGTCAGAGCCCACACCGCAATATCCGCCTTCGTCAACTTCAGCGTCTCGGGGATTTCGCCCCAATCCCCCATGTTGTACGCCACCATGAACAAAATCCCCGCAAGCGCGGCCAGCGGCACATTCTTCACCAGGGGCGCCGCGAACAGGATCACCGCCAGCAGCGTCAACGCGTGAATCATTCCCGCCACAGGAGTCTTCGCGCCTGCCCGTACATTCGTTGCCGTCCGCGCAATCGCTCCCGTCGCCGGTAATCCCCCAAACAACGGCGAAAAAATATTGGCCACACCCTGCGCCACCAGCTCAACATTCGGGTTGTGTTTGTCGTGCGTCATCCGGTCCGAAACCACTGCGGAAAACAGCGATTCAATCGCGCCGAGCATCGCTACCGTAACCGCCGGCGACAGCAAGTGCAGCAGCAAACTCGGCTGCAGTTGCGGCACCGCGATGTGCGGCAACCCGCTCGGTATCCCGCCAAATCGCGTGCCAATCGTCTCCACCGGCAGGTGCAGCAAGCTCACGGCCGCCGTGGCCCCAAAACACGCCACAATCGCGCCCGGCACGCGCTTGAAGTAGCGCACGCACACGATCATCACCGCCAGCGACGCCACGCCAACTGCCGTCGCCGTCCAATTCAATGTGTGGAAATTTTCCGCCACCGCACCCATGCGGTGAAAAAAATCGCCCGGCACATGCTCCATCCGCAATCCAAAAAAATCACGGATCTGCGTGCTGGCAATCAGAATCGCGATTCCGTTCGTGAATCCCACCACCACCGGCCGCGGAAAATACCGCACCATCGCGCCCAGCCCCGTCAATCCCATCACCACCAGCAGCACTCCGGCCAGCATCGTGCACGTGAACAGCCCGTCGATCCCGTACTTCGCGATGATTCCCAGCACCACCACGACGAACGCGCCCGTCGGCCCGCCAATCTGCGTCTTCGATCCTCCCAACGCTGAAATCAGAAATCCCGTAACAATTGCGCAGTAAATTCCCGCTTGCGGTGGTACTCCGGACGCAATCGCAAACGCCATCGCCAGCGGCAGCGCCACCAATCCCACGGTTACGCCCGCGATCAAATCCGAAATAAATTTGTCGAATGTATATTCGCGCAGTAGGATGACCGACTTGGGCATCCAGGCCTCAAACGAAGAACTCATGTGCACAAAACCTGCTTCCGTCCAGCTCCTACACCAAGTTTAGCAGGCCCCGCCCGAACCGCAGCATCTCATCATCCAACCCAGCAACATCCCAACCAAACGCGTAGCATAGGCTTCAGCCGGTGTTCTGGGGTTCTCCAAACCACACCCGTACCCAACCCACATCCAAACAAAATCCAAATTATCATCTCCGGAGTGCCCACCGTGAGTTCGCGAAGGGTGGATCTTGGGTTTCAATTTTCAAAAAATAAGAAAACCGTCATTCCGAACGAATCCGCGGGGTGAGGAATCCCTCTTCGATCACAACGCCATCGCCCCTTGCGGAAAGAATCCTTCTTTCCGTCACCTGTCTACGCGCCCACCTACCTCAACATGTAGGCACCACCGGCCCCGCCACCACCTCATGCGGCGCCTCTTCCACCTTCAACCCCTTCTTCCACCTCAAAATCGGCTTTCGCGCCGCCCCCACCTCATCCAATCTCTGAATCCTCGTCGTATGGGGCGCGCTCCTCACCAACTCCGGATTCGTCTTCGCCTCTTCCGCCACGCTCTTCATCGCATCAATAAAATAATCGCACTCTTCCTTGCTCTCCGATTCCGTGGGCTCAATCATCAGCGCCCCCGGAACGTTCAACGGAAACGCCGTCGTATATGGATGGAATCCGTAATCGATCAATCGCTTCGCAATATCCATCGTGTTCACGCCCCGCTTTTTTTGGATCGCGTCGCTGAACACCACCTCATGCATGGACGGCCGCGTGTACGGCAACTCGTACGTTCCTTCCAGATGCTTCCGAATATAGTTCGCATTCAGCACCGCATCTTCCGTCGCCTGCCGCACGCCTGGTCCATACGCGAGAATGTACGCCAGCGCCCGCACCAACACGCCAAAATTTCCGCCGAACGCCCGCACGCGCCCGATACTATCTTTCCTTTGATAATCCAGCGCCAGCCGCCCGCCCTCTTTCTCGACCAGAATCGGCACCGGCAAAAACGGCTGCAGTATTTTCTTCATCGCCACCGGACCGGCGCCCGGCCCGCCTCCGCCATGCGGTGTGGAAAAAGTCTTATGCAGGTTCAAGTGCATCACATCCACGCCCATGTCGCCCGGCCGCGTCACGCCAGTCAACGCGTTCATGTTCGCGCCGTCCATATACAGCAGCGATCCGTTCGCGTGCAGAATTTCCGCGATCTCCGGGATCTGTTGCTCGAAAATCCCGAGCGTCGATGGATTCGTCAACATCAACGCCGCCACGTCCGGATTCACCTGCTCCCGCAAATGCTCCATATCCACCTGGCCATTCGCGTCGGACTTGATATTTTCCACCCCGTATCCCGCGATCACCGCCGTCGCCGGATTCGTTCCATGCGCCGAGTCTGGAATCAGCACGATCTTCCGCGGATTTCCCTGCTGCTGAAGGTACGCGCGAATCAGCAGCAATCCCGTCAACTCGCCCTGTGCTCCCGCAGCCGGCTGCAACGTGATCGCGTCCATCCCCGTAATCTCCAGCAAACACCTTTCCAGCAGCGAAAGTATCTTTAGGCACCCCTGCGACAATGCCTGCGGCTGATAAGGATGCTCTGTCGCAATCCCCGCCAATCGCGCCACATGCTCATTTACACGCGGATTGTATTTCATCGTGCACGATCCTAGCGGATACATCCCCAAATCGATCGCGTAATTCCAGGTCGAAAGCCGCGTGAAGTGCCGGATCACCTCGATCTCGCTGACCTCCGGAAATCCATCTACTCCCTCCTCCCGGTAAGCCGCACCCAAAGCTTTTCCCGCGTCCACGGCCGGAACATCGAGCGGCGGCAACTCAAAAGCGCGTTTCCCCTTCGAGGATTTTTCAAATATCAAGCCCTCATTCTGACTAACATGCCGCCCAGCCTTCTTAATCTTCTCGTTCATCCCAGAGTCTCGTTTCCTATCTTCAAAAAAATAAAAACCCGTCATTCCGAACGGAATCCGCAAGATGAGAATCCCTCCGGCCCTCTTTAAACTCCACTCCCACCTACACCGGCACCGCCAACGCCGCCTGCACCGCCCCCGCAAATTTCTCAATTTCCCTGCGCGACGTTGTCTCCGTTACACAAACCAACGCATGCTTACTCAACTCCGGATACGCGCCACCTAACACATACGGCCCCACAATCTTCGACCGCAATAATTCCGCATTCACCATCTTCACCGACCGGGGAAACTCCACGGCAAACTCATTAAAAAATGGCGCCGCGAAACTCCGCCGCACTCCCGGAATCTTTTCCAACTCGCTCAACGCAAATTGCGCCTTCGCCAGGTTCTGCTCCGCCATCTCCCGAATTCCTTCTTTTCCCAGCAGCGTCAAATGCACCGTAGCAGCCAGAGCGCATAGCGCCTGGTTCGTACAGATGTTCGAAGTCGCCTTCTCTCGCCGTATATGCTGTTCTCGCGTCGCCAAGGTCAACACAAATCCCCGGTGCCCGTTCTGGTCGGTTGTCTCTCCCGCCAATCTTCCCGGCATCTGCCGCACGAATTTTTCGCGCGAAGCAATCACGCCAACAAACGGCCCTCCATAACTTGGCGCCAATCCAAAGCTCTGCCCCTCCATCGCCACAACGTCCGCTTCCACTGGCGGCTTCAGCAATCCCAAGGACAACGCCTCCGCCACCGCCACCACCAGCAGCGCTCCCGCCGCATGCGCTGCCTCGGCCAATGGCGCAAGCTCTTCAATCGCGCCAAAAAAGTTCGGCGATTGCACCACCACTGCGCACACATCGTCGCGCAGCACGCTCTTCAGTCCGCCCAGGTCCAAAGTCCCCTTCGCCCCGAAAGCAATCTCTTCCACCACCAGTCCGGAATTTTTCGCATACGTCCGCAACACTTCGCGATATTCCGGATGCAACGAACGCGCCGCCAGCACGCGTCTCCGCCGTGTCAGCCTCTCCGCCATCAGCACCGCTTCTGTCGTGGCCGTCGAGCCGTCATACATCGACGCGTTCGCCACTTCCTGCCCGGTCAACTGGCACATCAGCGTCTGAAATTCAAAAATAGCCTGCAGCGTTCCCTGCGAAATTTCCGCCTGGTACGGAGTGTACGACGTCAAAAACTCCCCGCGCTGCAGAATCGCGTCCGTCACCACCGATCGCAAATGCGAATAAATTCCCGCGCCCAGAAAACTGCTGTACCCCACCGAATTTTCCGCGCCGCGCTCTTCGAAGTAGCGGATCACCTCCGCCTCCGACAGCGGCCCCGGCAAATTCAATGGCTTCTTCAATCGATAAGCTTCAGGAATGGACGAAAACAATTCTTCGATCGATTTCGCCCCGATTGCCGCCAGCATTTCCTGCCGTTCGGCCGGGCTCTTTGGCAGATAGCGCATCAGGCCGACGCTTCCTTCTGTTTCTCGGCGATGTACGCCTCATACGCCGCCGCGTCCATCAGCCCGTTCACTTCCGCCGGATTCGCCAGCTTGATCTTCACCAGCCATCCGGCGCCGTGCGGGTCGCTATTGATCGCTTCCGGCTTGTCGTGCAATGCCGCGTTCGCCTCTGTCACTTCGCCGTTCGCCGGAGCGTAAATCTCGCTCACCGCCTTCACCGATTCCACCGAACTGAACGTTTTCCCCGCCGTCAGCGCCGTCCCCACCTTCGGCAGTTCCACGAACACCACGTCGCCCAGTTCGTGCTGCGCGTAATCGGTGATCCCGATCGTCGCTGCCGCGCCCTTGGCGTCGATCCATTCATGTTCTTTCGTATAGCGATACTGCGTCGGATATGCCATCATCACTCCTTGTCGTAAAGTTCCCGGTCTTTGCTGCTGGATTCTTTTCTTACTTTGCGCTGGCCTTACGTATTCTCTTGTAAAACGGCGTCGCCACCACCTGCGCCTTGCATTTCTGTCCGCGAATCTCCACGTAAATCGCCGTCCCAATGTCCGCTTTCTCCGGCGGCACATACGCCAGCGCAATATTCTTGCACAGCGTCGGTGAAGGCGACCCGCTTGTCACCACCCCGATCGCATTTCCATTTTCATCCACCACCCGGTACGCGTCACGCGCGATTCCGCGTTCCACCATTTCCAATCCCACCAGCGTTCTCTTCACTCCCGCCGCCAATGCCTTTTCCAATCCCCCGCGACCCAGAAAATCGCCCTTGTCCATTTTGCAGTATCGCTCAAGCCCCGATTCCCATACATTGATCGTGTCGCTAATCTCGTGTTCGTACAGCGCCATTTTGGATTCCAGCCGCAGGGTGTTCCGCGCTCCCAGTCCGCAAGGCACAATCCCAAACTCTTTCCCCGCTTCGATCACCGCCTTCCACACGCGCTCGCTCGTCGCCACGTCCGACGGTACGTAAATCTCAAATCCATCCTCGCCCGTATAACCGGTGCGCGCAATCAACGTATTCTTCAGCCCGCAGACCGTTCCGTGCGTGAACCAGTAATTCTTCACCGCATCCAGATTCGCGTCCGTCAGCTTGCGCAATACGTCCACCGCGCGTGGCCCTTGGATCGCGAGTTGCGTGTAACTGTCGCTCAACTCTTCCACCACGCAATCGAAGCCCGCGGCATTCTTCCTCACCCAATCAATATCTTTTTCCCGCGTTCCCGCATTGATCACCAGCAGGTAATCGTCTTCGCCCAGCCGGTGCACAATCACGTCGTCCACAAACGTGCCTTCCAGATACAGCATCGCCGAATATTGTGCCTGCCCGATCGCCAACTTCGAAGCGTCGTTCATCGTCAAGTGTTGCACCGCGAGCAGGGCCCCGCCCGGTTCCTTCGCTGTATGGACGCGGATGTCGCCCATATGGCTAACATCAAAAATTCCCACGCCGACTCGCACCGCCTTATGCTCCGCCACCAGCCCGCCGTTCGACGGGTACTCCACAGGCATATCCCAGCCGCCAAAATTCACCATTTTGGCCCCAAGACGACGGTGCAACCCATTTAAGGGCGTTTTGCGAAGGACTGAATTGGAGGGAGAGTTTACGGATTCCATTCCGCGCGCTCGAGCAATTTTCGATACTAGCACGCGCCCCCACCACCGTCAAAAAGGTAGCAATGCCTTCAGCCTGTGTTCCTGGGTTCTCCTGCCTTCCTAGGGGCCGCCTTCCGAGGCGGGCCGTTTTCTTCCTCTTTCACCTCCAAAAAACCCCACCACCCGACCCGCCGTGCCAATCCCCGCCACCTCTCCCTCTCTTCCGCTTGCCGCTCTCGATTCCCTCAGGTAAAGTTTCTTCCGGAGGGCGCAATGGCGGCCAATCGTCAGCAGGTTCTCTGTTCCCAGTGCGACAACACCGAGGACTACTGCACCTGCGAAAAGTATTGCACCATCTGCAAAGGCCAGAGCAACGTCCGCCTCGGCGTCGACGGCCTCTACTATTGTCCCGAATGCCGCGAAGCCTGCGATGTCGCGCTTGCCAACGATCGTTAGCCGTGTCTACTTTGCCCCATCAAATCTCGCTACTGATGGACCCGGATGAACGCCTGGTCGCCGCCGTAGGTGGCGCCGCGCGCTATTTCGCCGACGCCGCCGGCCTCGGCAATGAAACCATCCTGCAATTCCAGGCCTCCGTAGTCTCCGCCTGCAAACACTGCTTCCATTGCCACTCTTCAGGCCTCCCGTGCGGCATCATCCTCCGCCGCTCTCTCGATCGTCTCGAAGTAGAAGTAAATCTCCCGGGCACGGAACCTCCCGACCAGGAAAAACCGGCCTGGGAAGGCATCGACGAAGTCGAATGCGAAACTCGCGACCACGCCGCTATCCTCCGCCTGACCAAATTTGTAGCGCCCAATCCCCCCGCAGACTAATCGACACAAGAAAAAAAGGCGCCAAAGGCGCCCTCATGTAGCGCTGGCTTTCATGCCAGCGCTCCTCGGTTTCACTTCCTCGACCAATAAAACACTGTTATCCTGAGCAGTCCGCGACGAAGGATCTCAACTGCTCCGTCTACCGAAACCCATTAATCCACTAAAAAAAAGACCGTCTGAACGAAGGCCGCGAAGTGAGGACCGCCACCCCTATCGCGGAAAGAATCCCTCTTCGATCCCCGCGTCTTGCCTCAATCAAATTCAACCAACCACTCGAGACGCAACCAACTCACATCTTAAACGCGAACGTATTCCTCTTAATCAACGACGTCATCTGATCGTCGCTCACCGTCAACCCAATCACCACGCGATCCCCCGACGGCGTCACATTCGCCTGATCCAACAACTGCGCCAGATCCGGATTCGACTTACTCGCCTCATACTTCTTATACAGCAGCCCCGCCGCCATCAACTGGCTCAACGTGTTCGCATCCTGAGTCGACCCGCAAACCGCCTGGAACTTCGCATCCACGCCGCTGCTCGCATTCGCCGTGATGATCATCGCCTGCATCCGCTGAGCCAGCGCCGCCGCATCCGGAAACTGCTGCACTTCCGGCGCAAGCTGGCCCAACGCCAGTCGCGAATAACCCGGGCCGAGCACCGCCCACACCACGCTGGATCCATTCACTTCATTCACCAGGTTGTACATCTGCTCGTTCCGCATGAAGCCGTCTTCTTTGCCGAGCCGGATATCCAGCAATTTCTCGAGCAGCGGCTTGTGCCCGAACACTGCCTTCGTCGAGTCCAGAAAGAAGAAATACAGATCGCCTTCGCCAGATCCGGATCCAAACGCGAACAGCGTATAGTTCTGAATCTTCGTCACCGACAAGTTCTGCTGCTTGAAATAAGCCTCGGTCGTCTCCGGATTGTAATTTCCCATCGCAATTCCAACCGTCATCTCGCTCGAGGGAATATCCGTGGACACGCCTTTGTCCGTCTTCGTCGTCGATTCCGGTACCAGTCCCCAGATCAATTCATCCACCTGCGTATTAGGATCCACTCCCGCCGACGCCAAAAACTTCTCGAACTGCTTGAACCGGTCCGGCAGCAGTTGCTCCCGCAGGGCAGGGAACCACTTCTCGCCGCGCGCCGTCTTCAGGTCCACGTAGCCAAGCTCTCCCGTATCCTTCGGGAACAGCGCGATTGTGTCCGCGCTCACGCCAGTCGCCCTTGCCGGGCGCACCAGCACTGCACCCATCATCAGCAGCAGCGCGCACGCCGCGACCATCCTCATCTCTGTTTTCCTCATCCTCATCTGTTGCTCCTTTTGTGCGGCTGGGGGAACGATCCTCGAACCCCTATTTTACGCCACGCTTCTCCCGCTAGCCTAACCGGGTGCGCAGTTCGGCAACCTTTGCCATCATCTGCTCCACCGTGGCGTTGTCCTTTAATCCTTCCAGGTTGATTTCCACGTTGGCCAGCGCGCCCTTTGCTGCCGCTACTGCCATTAGACGTGCCACCTGCAAATCTGACTTCATAGATGCCGCCGCGATCCGTTCCAGTTGCAACAGCCGCTCGTTCAGCCGCGCAGCCCTTTCCGCCACCTGCAGCGGTACCTCCGCCGCCCCCTTTGTAGCCGACTGAATACTCGCTTCGCGCTTCGCGATCTCCGCGTCATTGCCTTGCGGCAGTTTGAACGCCGCCATCACCGCGTCATATGAAGCCGCGTCCTGATCGATCGCCACCGTCAACTCGTCCGCGGTCACCCGCAATTCCTCCAACGCCTCGGATAATTTGTCCACATGCAAAATTTGCGATTTCTTTTTCCGGGAAAGTCCCGCCACCATCTGCCCCAGGCCCGCCGCTAGCGCTCCTACATATGCGGAAACACTTCCGCCTCCCGGCGTAGCCGTCGGTGCCGCAGTCGCATCCAGAAACGGCCTTGCCAGTCTAGCCAGCTTGCCCTCTCGCGATTCAACCGGCGCTCCACCCAGCGTGGCCTCAAGCTTGTTTTCGAACACCTGCGCCGGCGAAAAATTCTCCAGCTGCAGAAAATAATCCGCCGCCATCTCAATCGCTTTCTTCGGCACCAGCCCCACAATCTCGCTTCCCGCCGGCATCACGCCGTACCGCTGCGCTTCCCGCTTTACCATCTCATACACCCGATGCATCGGCGTCTGCTCGTAATCCGTCAAATTGATCGACACCTGCGCCAGATTCCGCGCCTTCAATTCCACTCCCATCGACTTTACGTACCGCAATCCCCCACTCGAATAGCGGATCGCCTTGGCAATCTTGTTCGCGATGCTCACATCCGAAGTGTTCAGGTTCACGTTGTATGCGATCAAAAACTTCCGCGCGCCCACCACTGTCACTCCCGCCGTCGGGTGCAGCTTCGGCTCGCCGATGTCCGGCTGCCGGTCGTGATTCTTCTTCAATTCCTCCCGCAATCCCTCAAATTGCCCGCGCCGCACATTTTCCAGGTTCACCCGGTCCGGCCTCGTCGCCGCTGCCTCATAAAAAAAGATCGGAATCCGGTGCCGCTTCCAGATTTCGCTTCCCACCCGCCGCGCCAGCGCCACGCAATCTTCCAGTGTCACTCCCTCAATCGGAATAAACGGCACAACATCGGTGGCTCCGATGCGCGGGTGCGCTCCCGTATGCGTAGTCATGTCGATCAACTCGAGCGCCTTCCCGGCTCCCACTATCGCTGCTTCGCCCACCGCTTCCGGGTCGCCCGCCAGCGTAATCACGCACCGGTTGTGGTCCGCGTCCATCTCCCGGTCCAGCACATACACCCCGGGCACGCTGCGCATCACTTCCACAATCGCATCTACCTTCGCCGGATCACGCCCCTCCGAAAAATTCGGCACGCACTCAATCAATCGTTTCATCAGCCCTCTTCAGAATAACCAATCTTCAGATCAAACAACTCGCCTTCCAACTCAACGCAACAAGCCCAACCAACTCACCACAAAAAAAGCCGTTATTCCGAACGGAGTCCGCGGAGTGAAGGGATCCCTCTTCGAGCAATGGGTTTTGCCACCGAAAAAAAACGTCACCATCCCGCCACCGCAACTTCAATCGCCGTCTTCAACCCATCACTACCGCATCCAAACAATCGCACCCCTCTTCATCGTCAACCAACACCGCGCCATCCCAAAATAATAGGGAATTTCCCGATAATCCTCCACTTCGAACACCGCCACATCCGCCTCTTTCCCCACTTCCAACGACCCAATCCGCTTCTCTCTCTGCAACGCAAACGCCCCATTGATCGTCGCCGCCGCAATCGCCTCCGCCGGCGTCATCCGCAATTCCGAACACGCCGCCGACAAAATCATCGGCATGCTCGCCGTCGGACTCGTCCCGGGATTGTAATCCGTCGCCAGCGCCACCACTGCCCCCGCCTCAATCAATTTCCGCGCCGGAGCGTAATTCCTCCAACCCAAATGAAAATCACATCCCGGCAGCAGCGTCGCCACCGTCCGCGATTTAGCCATCGCCCGTATATCCGCCGCATTCACGTGTTCCAAATGATCGCAACTCGCCGCCCCAAGCGCCACGCCCAGCAAAGCCGCACCCGTCCGCGAAAGCTGCTCTGCGTGCAACCGCGGCGTCAACCCAAATTCCTTCGCCTTACTCAAAATCTTCCGCGCCGCCCCGCGCGTAAACGCCCCGCGATCGCAAAACACATCGCAAAATTCCGCCAGCCCGTCATTCACCACTTCCGGCAGCATCTGCTCGAGCAGCAGCGCAATATACCGCTCCGTCCCATCCGGCTTCCCGCGAAATTCCGCCGGCACAACGTGCGCCCCCAGAAACGTGGACACAATTTCGAGCGGCTGCTCACCATTCAATTCCCGCTGCAGCAACAAAATCTTCAACTCGCTCGCAACATCCAGCCCGTACCCGCTCTTCGCCTCGACCGTCGTCGTTCCGTAACTCGCAAACTCCTCCAGCGCTGCCCGCGCCCTTCGTTTCAACACCTCCCCGCTAGCCGCTCTCAGCTTCTTCACCGAATTCAGTATCCCGCCGCCCTTTCGCGCAATCTCCTCGTAACTCGCTCCCTGAATCTTCAGCTCATATTCTTCCGCGCGGCTTGCCGCATGAATTAAATGCGTATGGGAATCCACAAATCCCGGCAGCACCACCCGCCCACCCACGTCCAATTTTTCCGCGGCTCGCGCATCCTTCCCCGCCTCCACCTGCGCGCGCATGCCCACTGCCGCGATCTTTCCATCGCGCACCAGCAGCGCTCCATCCTTGACGATGCCCAAGTTTGAAAGGGAATTGCCTCGCCGGGGCGCGCCTCCCCGCAGCGTCAGCAGTTGCGAAGCACCTGTAATCAGCAAGTTCTCGCTCAAAGCGTCGTTATCGCATCTCCGCAGGAGACGAACTTCGCTTACGCACCCACTCCGACCCCTTGATAGGCCGGCACAAACACTTCTTTCACAAATGTCTCGATCGAAGTCGTAGTTGTGTTTTCCGCCGAACGCGCCTCGGTCGGCACGACGATCCCATCATTCAGTCCTTGGAACATTTCAATGAAATAAGCCGCGGTCTTCGGCGGCGTTCCCATCTGTACCAGCACCTTCTGCACCTGGTCGTACGGGAACTGTGCATACCGCAGGTCCGGCTTCTGCAGCGCCTTCCCAATCACCGCCGTCACTTCATTTATCGTCAGGTCGCGCTCGCCCAGCAGCTCTTGCGTCTGCTTTCCCTTGAAGTCCAGTTTCAGCAAGCGTTCCGCCGCGTAAGCCCCAATGTCTCTCGTCGCGATCATAGGTAACGGCAAATCCGGCTTTAGCGCTCCACCGTACAATCCCATCATTTGAATCATGCTGATCGCCGCCAGGTGATTTTCCATAAAGTATGCCGCCCGCAGGTGCAGCACGTTCAGCTTCTCCACCGCGTTCAACTTCTCTTCCGCGCGGTGGCACCCCAGAATCGGCCCGGTCCCTACCGGCGCCTGCGCCCCAAAACTGCTCAGGTTCACGGCGTAGTGTAGTCCCGAATTCCGCGCTGCGCTCGAAATAGCATTGTTTTCCCGTTCCTGGTCCGCGCGGTAATCCGGCGAAGTCATCCCCGGCGGCAACATCAAAAACGCCGCGCGCACATCTTGCAGCGCCCTCGTCATCGCCTCCACGTCCGCCACATCGCCGATGAACGCCTCCGCGCCCTTTTGCACAAACGGCTGCAATCGCGCCGTGTTTCTTCCCACGACGCGTACCTTCTCGCCCTTTTCAAGCAGTCTCTTAGTAATGACAGAGCCGATATGCCCCGTTGCTCCGAGCACTGTATACATATTTCTACTCCCTCGACCGAATTCTCAACCCTGGCCCAACAGCACACAACACAAGCCCTGCCCGAAACTGTCCGCGCCGCATGCACCTGCGTCCGCGGTCAATTCCGATCAGAGCATCGGAATCTTCACACCTGTCTTCTTGGCGAACTCGATGGCTTCACCATACCCTGCATCCGCGTGGCGCGCCACCCCGATTCCTGGATCGTTCGTCAACACTCTTTCGATGCGCTTGCTCATCTCTTTGGTGCCATCCGCACACGTTACCTGTCCTGCATGTTGTGAATATCCAATGCCCACTCCCCCGCCATTATGGATGGATACCCACGAAGCGCCGCTCGCCGTATTTACCAGCGCGTTCAGCAGCGCCCAATCCGCCACCGCGTCAGACCCATCCTTCATCGATTCCGTCTCGCGATAAGGCGAAGCGACCGAGCCGCAATCCAGGTGATCCCGGCCCATCACAACCGGCCCCTGCAACTCCCCCTTCCCCACCAGTTCATTAATCGCCATTCCAAACTTGTCCCGCTCCCCATAACCCAACCAGCAGATGCGCGACGGCAATCCCTGGAACTTCACCTTCTTCTGCGCCAGGGTGATCCACCGCTTCAAATGTTCGTTTTCCGGAAACATTTCCAGCACAAGCCGGTCCGTCCGCGCAATGTCTGAAGCCTCTCCGGAAAGTGCCGCCCACCGGAACGGTCCTTTTCCCTCGCAGAACAAGGGCCTGATATATGCCGGCACAAATCCCGGAAAATCGTACGCGTTGTTCACTCCACCCTCAAACGCAAATGTCCTTATATTGTTCCCATAATCAAACGTCACCGCGCCCAGCTTCTGCAAATCCAGCATGCCTTGTACATGCTCGGCGATCGCCGCAATCGCCCACTTCCGGTATTCCTGCGGATTAGTCTTCCGCTGCTCGGCCGCTTGCTCGATCGTCATTCCATTCGGCACATATCCATGAATAGGATCGTGCGCGCTCGTCTGATCCGTCAGTACGTCCGGCACAATGCCGCGTTTTGCCAACTCCGGTATCAGGTCCGCGCAATTTCCCACCAGCCCTACCGAAGTCGCTTCGCGTTTTCTGACTGCATTCTTCAGAATGCGCAGCGCCTCATCCAGAGACGTCACCATCACGTCGCAATATCCCGATTTCACCCGCTTCTTGATTCGTTCCGGGTCCACGTCAATCCCCAGAAACGCAGCGCCATTCATCTTCGCCGCCAGCGGTTGCGCTCCGCCCATTCCTCCCATCCCACCGGTTACCACCAGTTTCCCGCTCAGGTCCCCGCCAAAATGCTGCCGCGCCAGCGCTCCAAACGTCTCATACGTCCCCTGCAGAATCCCTTGCGTCCCGATGTAAATCCAGCTTCCCGCCGTCATCTGCCCGAACATCATCAGCCCAGCGCGGTCCAGCTCGTTGAATTTCTCCCAGTTGCTCCAGTGTCCCACCAGGTTCGAATTGCAAAGCAGTACCCGTGGCGCGTATTCATGCGTACGAAATACCGCCACCGGTTTCCCCGATTGCACCAGCAGAGTCTCGTCTCCTTCCAGCGCCCGCAGCGATTTCACAATCGCATGAAAACAATCCCAATTCCGTGCCGCTTTCCCCGTCCCGCCATACACCACCAGCTCATCCGGCTTTTCCGCGACTTCCGGATCCAAATTATTCAACAGCATCCGCAAAGCCGCCTCTTGCTGCCACCCCTTGCAAGAAAGCTCCGCCCCCCGAGGCGCCCGAAAAGGCCCCCGACCAACCGCCGGATCACTCATAGCCGCCGCCGACAACGTAGCCATATCCGAATCCTCTAGCCCATATCTTATCCCACCTAACCACCACAGGCACTCCCGCCCCTCCTCCTGGTTCACGTAGGGGCGCGATATATCGTGCCCCCCGGCGAGTCCGCAAGCCGGTAGTGGCTCAGACACTCCTGCCTGTCCTCCTGAGTCTCCCAAAGAACCTCATTCCGAACAGAGTCCCCGAAGTGAGGAATCCCTCTTCGCTCGACCCACCTTGACCTTCCCCAAAAACGCCAACCCAGCCCCAAAAACACGACCACCGCTCCCCACCGTTGCGTCCGTTTTCCTTCTAAGGTACATTCAAATTTCGCATGGCCTACACTTCACTCCCTGCCGCTCTCCTCCGCGCCTTCGACCAACATCCCTCCCAGCGCGCCCAGATGTACCGTTCCGCTCACCGTTGGGAAGCTGTGTCCTCCCAGGAACTTCTCCGCCGCATCGCCGGCCTGGCCAATTGTCTCGTCGAACTCGGCGTCAAATCCGGCGATCGCGTCGGCCTCTTCGCTCCCAATTGTCCGGAATGGCACACCGCCGATTTCGCGATCAGCGGTTCCGGCGCGGTCACCGTCCCCATCTACTTCAACGAATCTCCCGACCGCATGACCTACATCCTTAATCATTGCGGAGCGCAAGTCGTCTTCATCGCTGGCCTCTCGCAACTGGAAAAATTTCTCCAGATCCACCAACAACTCGCCCACGTCCAGCACGTCATCGTTGCCGGCGCCGGCGTTGCCCTCCCCGAAGAATTCCTTCGCTACGAAACCCTCCTCGCCACTGCCGGCCCCGCGGACATCGCCTCTTACCGCAAGCGCGTTGCTGACGTCGTTCCCTCTCAACTCGCGTCCATCATTTACACTTCCGGCACCACTGGCGAGCCCAAAGGCGTCATGCTCTCGCACTCCAACTTCACCTCCAACGTCGCCGATTCCTGCGAGAACATCGTTCTTCATCCCGAAACCGACATCGCCGTTTCGTTTCTCCCGCTCGCCCACGTCTACGGACGCATGCTGGATTATCTCTACCTTTTTCAGGGCTGCCCTATCGCCTACGTCCCCATCGTCGAAAACGTCGCGCAAGCCCTCACGGAAGTCCATCCCACCGTCATCGCAGCCGTTCCGCGTTTCTTCGAAAAAATCTATGCCCGCTTGATGGAGCAGGGAAGTAAAGCCACCGGAGCCAAACGCAAAATTTTTAGTTTCGCCATGCAAACCGCCAGGGAATCCGCCGCTTGGCGCACGGGCGAAAAATCCGCCGGCCTTCTGTTGAAATTGAAATGGGCCATCGCTGACCGTCTGGTTTATTCCAAAATTCGCGCCGGCACCGGCGGACATTTGCGCCTGATTCTCTCTGGCGGCGCGCCTCTTTCGAAAGCACTCGGAGAATTTTTCTGGGCCATCGGTATTCCCATCTATCAGGGCTATGGCCTCACGGAAACTTCTCCCGTCCTCACAAACAATTACCCACGCAATCGCGTGGGTAGTTCCGGCCGCCCCATCGCCAACGTGCAAATCCGCATCGCCGATGACGGCGAAATTCTCGCCAAAGGCCCTTGCGTCATGCAGGGCTATTACAAGAATCCCGAAGCCACCCGCGAAGTCCTTTCCCCGGATGGCTGGTTCAAAACCGGCGACATCGGCTATCTCGACAAAGACAACTATCTCTTCATCACCGATCGCAAAAAAGATCTGCTCAAAACTGCCGCCGGCAAATTCGTCGCGCCGCAGCCCATCGAAAATATTCTCAAGACCAGTCCCTTCATACTCAACGCCATGGTCGTCGGCGATCAGCGCAAATTCGTAGTTGCTCTCGTTGTCATTAATCCCTCCACCCTCGCCTCCAAACTTTCCGAAGAAGGTCTCACCCTTTCCTCCAACGCAGAAATGGCCGCGCATCCCCGCACCTATTCCCTCATCGAAAACGAAGTCTCCCGCCTGACCGCTCACCTCGCCCAATACGAAACCATCAAGCGCTTCGCCCTGCTCCCTGACGACTTCACCTTCGACAACGGTGCCCTCACCTTCACCATGAAACTCAAACGCCGAGTAGTCGAACAGCAATACCACCACCTAATCGACAAACTCTACTCCGACGTAACCGAACCCCGCCCCCTAATCCCCAGCTAACCCCACTGAAAAAAACACCGTCACTCCGAACGGAGTCCGCGCAACCCACGCGTTCCTGCCACCAACCAACCCGCCATCCCACTTCGATCCCAGCCCAATTCTCACCCCAAATCATCGTATCCACTCCCATCCCCACAGCATCTACCCAAAAGCAACTAATCCGCACCATGAGGAGGTCCTGTGCCAAAAGCAGCCACCGCCACCGCCCGTACCTATCCCACAAGCATCGGCGTACCCGAACACAATCGCCAAGCCATCATCGCACTCCTAAACGCGCGCCTGGCCGACAGCACCGACCTGCGCACCCAAGTGAAGTGGGCCCATTGGAACGTCAAAGGTCTTCACTTCATCCAGCTCCACGAACTCTTCGATTCCATTGCGTCCCACTTCGAAGGTCAGACCGACACAATCGCCGAACGCGTAGCGGCCCTCGGCGGAGTAGCCAACGGCACCGTCCGCGAAGCCGCCGCCAAATCTGGCCTCAAGGAAGCCGACCTCGCCGCATCCGACGGCCCTTCCATGCTGAAATTCCTCGTCCACAACGTAGCTCACCACGCCAACGCCGTCCGCACCGCTATCCAGGAATCCGACGACTTGGGCGACGCCACCACCGCCGACCTCTTCACCCAACTCTCTCGCGAACTAGACAAAGACCTCTGGTTCCTCGAAGCCCATCTAACCCAAGCGTAATTTCACTGCACGGTGACACAGGCACCCTTGCCTATGTTCTTGGGACTGACCCGCCCTGCCGGCGCCGTTCCCGCAAAATCCCAAATCTAAGCCTTCCTCACATCGCCACAAAAAACACGTCATTCCGAGCGGAGTCCGCGGAGCGAGGACCGCCGCCCCTTTGCGCTTTTTTTCGGAAGAATCCCTCTTCAACCCCCGCGTCTTATCTCCCAAACCAATCCCATTTTCAATTTTCCCGTTTCCAATTTCCTAACCTCGAACCCTTGTCTCTTCCCCCACTTCCCGGCAAACTATTCCCACGCGCAAAGAATCGAGGAACTTCTCCCATGCCCACTCCATCCCTGTCCAACGAAGAGCTGTGCGTCTCCTCGCCGTCGCGTTTCCAATGGCTCAACTGGTCCGGCTTTTTCCTGGCCTTCCTCCAAAGCGTTTGCAGCACCTTCATCGCCCTTCACGGTATCCGTCTCCTGGTCGGCATGGGTGCCATAGTCCTGGCCTCTACTGCCTGGCATCTAGCCGAACGCCTGCACGCCGATGCCATCCGCATCCCCATGATGCTCGTAGCTCTAATAACCTCTCTCTTAAACCTCGCCGCTCTCTGGCAAGTGCGCAGGCTCCGCCGTCGCGCGTCCTCCGCCTGGCGCCAACAACCTATGACCCAAAGCAAGCGCCGCTCAGAGGCTCTCCAACTAGCCCTATCCGTGCTAACTCTTGTGCTCTTATTCGCCGAAGAAATCGCCCACTACAAACTAAAAGGCAATCTGTAACAAAAACTCCAGACTTAACCACTACACCACAGAAAAAACACGTTATTCCGAGCGGAGTCTGCGAAGTGAGGAATCCCTCGTTCTTGGGTTCCACTTCAAGCACCAATGCTTTTCTCAACCCACCTCACCACTCCCACCTCACCCTCTTCCCTCAATCACCGCCGCAATCCGCTCATGCAACCTCGCGCTATACCCCACCGGCAACTCATACACCCGGTCGTCCGCCGTCAGCACCAGAATATTCCGCGTCGAATCCAATATCGCCGAACACACTTCGCAGCTCTCCAAATGCTTCTCCACTGCCGCCAGCAGCTCCGCATCCAGCTGCTTGTCCAGGTAACCGGAAATATGTTCCCAAACGTTTTTGCATTCCAGCTTCATTGGAACCACCTTCGGAAAAATCCGCCGCGTACCGGCTTACCTTGACCAGGGAAGGGAAAATCGCTCTTCAAGTAAGGCGCCAGCACCTTTTGCAACATCATCCGAGCGCGATGTAACCTCACCTTCACCAGCGTCACATTGATTCCCAGCGCCGCCGCCGTTTCTTCCTGATTCAATTCCTCAATATCCCGCAGCACAAACACTTCCTGGTATTTCTGCGGTAGCGTCGCCACCGCCTCCTGCAACTTTTCCCTGAGCTCTTTTCGCTCCAACGCCTCCAGCGGAATCTCCCGCCAATCCGTCAGCACTTCTGGCGTGAAATCTCTTTCGCCGTCGTCTCGCGGCTCATCCAACGAATCCTCCGCCGCCGTCTTCGCTTTCCGCAGGCGCTTCCGCCCCTCATTCATCGCAATCGTCACCAGCCACGTGCTGAACTTCGCCTCGCCTCGAAAACTTTTCAAATTCCGGAATGCGCTGATCATCGCTTCCTGCGCCCCGTCTTCCGCCTCCGTCTCATTCTTCAGAATCGCGAATATCGTGACATACACCAGCCGCTCGTACGGCCGGATCAACTCGTGGAACAGCTCGCTCTCCCCGGCCACCACACGCGCGATTAACGCTTTTTCATCAGTTGTCGCCGCTGCTTTCATCCCACCCTTTTTTACAATTTACAATTCCAATCGGGCAATCCAAAACCGTTCGTTCGAGCGTACTTAACCTTCTTCATCCGAGTCCATCTTCGGCCAAAAGTAACAGAAATTCTTTTCCCATTTTGTCATACGCCGCCCATCGCTCTCCTACGCCTCACAATTTTCCTCCTCTTTTTCATTCCCCGGGTGTAACCTTCCCCCTGCCCTTGACTCACACAAGGGCAATCGCTTTCCGGCCACTGGGTTCGCGAGCCTTGACGGGCTCCGGGCGTTTCCGGAACTTCGCTGACCCTCCCGGCCGAGATTCCGTTCTGGCTTCTTCAGGCTGGTCCCTGTCCGGAGGGCGATTTCAGTTTCCGAAACTTCAAACTGGAGGGAAGAAACACCCATGACAAAAACCACCAAGGCTCTCATCACTAGCGCAGCGGTTGCTGGCCTGCTCGCAGGTACTGGCGTCGCTGTTCGTGCTTCGACTGGATACAACGCGGCCAAGACGTCGCTCTCGGCTCTCAGCCAGGACAAGCCGGACACCACCAAGAAGCCCGAAAAGCATGCCTGTAAAGGTCAAAACTCCTGCAAAGGCAACGGCGGTTGCAAGAGCGGTGACAATGGCTGCAAAGGCAAGAACAGCTGCAAGGGCAAGGGCGGCTGCGCTACCGATGGCTCCAAGATGCCAAAGTCGTAATCCCGACGAACCCACACAATCCTCCGCCGGAGAAGTGGCACCCACCCGCCACTCTCCCGGCGGCTCCGCGCAACAAAGTGAGCATCGCCGCTCTTTTCCGCGCTCTTTGCGGAAAGAATCCCCTTTCTTGGGGTTCTCCTCCGCGCAACACAAACAACCCTGATGAATCATCCCGGAGTAACGCAATGCCCGCAAACCGCTTCAACAATTTTACCACCTATGCCGCCGGCATCGGCCTGCGCATCCCTCACTACGACCACATCCTCACCCGTAAACCCACCTGCGACTGGTTCGAAATCATTTCTGAAAATTTCATGGTCGATGGCGGCCGTCCTCTCCAGATCCTCGACCAGATCCTAGAGCACTATAAAGTCGTCCAGCACGGCGTCTCCATGTATTTCGGTTCCGCGGAAAAACCCAATCGCGAACATCTCCGCCGCTTGAAAAATCTCGTGCGCCGCACAAAAACTCCCTGGCTCTCCGATCACCTCTGCTGGGGCAGCGTCGACGGCCGTTACACTCACGATCTTCTCCCCATGCCATACACGTTCGAAGCCGCGCGCCTCACCGCCCAAAAAATTCGAGAAGTCCGCGACTTCCTCGAAGTCCCCGTAGTCGTCGAAAATGTCAGCAGCTACGCCGAATATCACGTCTCCGAACTGTCCGAGTGGGAGTTCCTCAATGAAGTCGTCGAGCGTGCCGATTGCGGCATCCTTCTCGATGTCAACAATATTTACGTCTCCTCGCAGAATCACAGTTTCGATCCCGCCGTCTACGTTAACAGCGTCCCCGCCGATCGCGTCGCGCAGATCCACATCGCTGGCCATTCGAAATATCGCAAATATATTCTAGACACCCACGATCACCCGGTCATCGATCCCGTCTGGAAACTCTACGATCGCGCCATCCAGCGCGTCGGCCACACCGCCACGCTCCTTGAATGGGATGATCGCATTCCCTCGTTCGACGAAGTGCACAACGAAGCGCTCAAGGCCAACAAATATCTTGCCAGCGCTTCTCTCGCGGCGGCCGTATGACAGAACGGATCGCATTTACATTCTCCGTCAGGGCACGGCTTCAGCCGTGCCGTATTTGGTGCAAGTTCAACGCGGCTTTAGCCGCTGAGGACAGACCGCTATGAATCTCGGCGCTCTACAGCGTCAAGTCGCCCGTGCGGTCATGACTCCGCTCGCTCCCTCTGACCGCATGCGTCATTCCGCCCCCGATGGATGCTCGCTTGCCAAGCTGGCCAAAAAAATCATCAAACCCAACGATCGCCTCACGTCCTTCGAACGCCTCGAAATTTACAATCGCCAATATTGGTTCCGCGTTCTCGACGCCCTCTCGGACGATTTTCCCGGTCTGCGCGCTGTCCTTGGCGATCGCCGCTTCGACACCCTCGCCAAACATTATTTGACGGATTGCCCATCGCGCTCCTTCACCATGCGCAATCTCGGCTCACAACTCGAAGTCTGGCTCCGCAAAAATCCGCGCTATGCCCTCGGCCGCCACCAGCTAGCCATCGACATGGTTCGCCTCGAGTGGGCCGAAATCGAAGCCTTCGACGGCGCCTCCGAACCTCCGCTCACCGCCGCCTCGCTCGCCAACGTAAATCCCGCAAAACTTCGCCTCCGCCTTCAACCTTACATTCGCCTTCTCGATCTCCATTTTCCGGTAGACGATCTTCTCCTCGCCGTAAAACATGACGCTCCCGCCGACATCGCCAGCAACGCCATGGAAGAGCGCCAAAAACGCAAAAAGGTTTCTGCCGTAGCACGCCTGAAACCAGCTTCGGTCTACATGGCCATCCATCGCCTCGAAAACACAGTCTATTTCCGCCGTCTCGAAAAAGAAGAACTCACCCTCCTGCAATCACTCCAAAAAGGCCGCACCCTCGAACGCGCCATAGTCTCCGCCTTCCGCTCCTCAAAAATTCCCCAGCAAGAGCGCGCTGCCCAGGTAGCCTCCTGGTTCCAAAATTGGTCCTCTTTGGGCTGGTTCATCGTGTAACCCAAAGCGCTTTTCCATCTCCTGTGGAGTGCGGCGGGGTCAATGTCACTTTCCCCGGGTTTTCCCCAGTAGCTTTTTCCCGGGTGGCCCACATGCCGCCGTTGCGTGTGGGTTCTTGGGTTCAACAAACGTGACGCGCACCATGAGACGGCTCTAATTTTCTATTTTCAATTTTCTATTTTCCGATTTCGAGAAATCGAGGAGCAACAAAACACATGAATCCCGCCATCAACCAAGTCCGCAAACTCTACGCCTTCGCCGTCCGCGCCGCCAACTCTCTCCAATCCCTCTTCCTGCTCTTCGTCCGCGTCTACTGGGGCGTCCAACTCGCCCAAAACGGTTGGGGCAAACTCCACAATCTAGGCCGCGTGACAGGATTCTTCTCCAGCCTCGGTCTGCCCGCTCCCGGATTCACCGCCACTTTCGTCTCTAGCATCGAATTCCTAGGCGGCTTGCTCCTCGCTATCGGCCTGTTCTCCCGCTTCTTCGGCCTCGTCATCACCATTGACATGCTCATGGCTTACATCATGGCCGACCGCGAAGCCCTCTTCTCCTTCCTCTCCGATCCTGGAAAATTCTACGTAGCCGACCCCTACACCTTCCTCTTCGCCGCCCTGCTCATCCTGATCTTCGGCCCCGGCAAATATGCCCTCGATACCTACCTCCTCCGCCGCTATCCCTACCCCAATCCTAACCCCACGACCTGAACATGTAGTGGCCCGGACTTTAGGCCGGCGCCTCTACCCACAACGCCGAATCTGCACGGGCCCCGTAGCATAGGCTTCAGCCTGCGCTCTTGGGGTTATCTCTTTCCGTGACAAAAAAAGGCGAGAAAAATAGTTAACTGCCGCCTGCTAACTTCCGACTCCCGACTCAACCCTCAAACCCTAGCGTGGCGGCCGATACTCCCCAAACCCCGGCCCCACCCTCATCGAGTGGTGCCACGACAAGGGAAACGCCCACCACACCAATGCTCCCAACACCGCCTGCCCTAGCGCCAACGGTAAAATGTTCCGCTCCGTCGCAAACAACCACGCCATCGCCACTCCGCCCACAAACGTCAGCGGCACCAGCACCGGATTCGGCCAATGCAACGCCGCAAACACCACCCCGGACAGCAACGCCGCAGGCACCGGCTTCTCAAACGCCGCCAACAGCCGATTCGTCAAAAACGAATTCAGCCCCACCTGCTGCAGCAAACAAAACGCGAGGTAACCCACGAATCGTTTCGGCTGCAGAAAATGTGTCGGCATCCGGTGCAGCATTCCCAAAAACAATCCCGCAAAACAAATCAGCATCGCGCTTGGCACAAAAAAACACGCCGCCCGCTTAGTCGCGCGCCACAAATTATCCGCGCGCCACCCGATCGTTTTCGGCGTATCCCTTCGCGCCGCAAAACTCACCAGCAGCCACACCACGAACACCCACCACGTCCAGGACGCGACTGCCTGCAACTTCCATATATATGTCCCAACGAATCCCGCGAAGGCCAGCGATTCCACCAGGCAAGACCACCGGTAAACACTCCACTTCACGCCGACTGTCCCATCGCCTTGCGGTTCTCTTCTGGATACTCGTCCGTCAGTTCCAGCAAATGCTCGAACAACGTATCGATGTCGTCCGTGGCCCCACTATGTCCCAGATATTCTTTCAACTCGAAGTCCGGAAATCCCAGGTTCGTCACCCTACCCGGCAGCAATTCCCGCAACCGGCGCGCCGGCACTTTCCCCACTCCCAAAATCGCTTCGTAAATCGCCTCATTCAACCGATCCGCAAACACATAACTCTTGAGCAATCCCGCCAGCCGCTCCCGGTTGTCCGGCTCAATCAGGTCTGAACACAACAATCGCACGGCGTCTTGCTCGAATTGTTCGCGCGTGGCCCTGTATCTCTTTATCGTGGCCATCATCTAAATAGTGGCCCATCCCTGCCTTCGAGCACAATATAGGCTTTCTTTTGCGCAGCGGAAGGGGAAACATGCCCGGCCAACATCGCGTCCTTATTCTTGGCGGCGGCTTCGGCGGCCTGGTCGCCGCGCAGACCCTCAAACGCGCCGACGCCGAAGTTACACTCATCGACAAGCGCAACTTCCATCTCTTCCAGCCGCTTCTCTACCAAGTCGCCACTGGCTCGCTCTCACCCGGAGAGATTGCCGCTCCCCTTCGTTCTGTCCTTAGGCGCCAGAAAAACACCGAAGTCCTTCTCGGCGAAGCCCATGATCTCGATCCTGTCGCGAAAACCGTCACCCTTCTCGATGGCGCCGTCTTCCCCTACGACTCCCTCATCGTCGCCACCGGTTCCAAAACCTCCTACTACGGCAAAGACGAGTGGCGCGACGATGCCCCCAGCCTCAAAACCGTCGAAGAAGCCACTGCCATCCGCCACAAACTGCTCTACGCGTTCGAACGTGCCGAGCGCGCCAGCACCGAAGAGGAAGCCCGCGCCTGGCTCACCTTCGTTATCGTCGGCGCCGGTGCTACCGGACTCGAACTCGCCGGCGCTATCGCCGAAATTGCGAAAGAAACCCTCCGCCAGGATTTCCGCCGCATTCGTCCGGAAGAATCGCGCATCATTCTGCTCGAAGGGGGCCCGCGCGTCCTCGCTGCTTATCCCGACGATCTTTCGACCAAAGCCGAACAGCTCGTTAACCGTCTCGGCGTCGAAATCCGAAAGAACGCTTTCGTCACGGACATCGATTCCCAAGGCCTCAATTTCAAACACGGCGACACCACTGGCCGCCTCGATGCCAAAACTATTCTCTGGACCGGAGGCGTCGTCGTCACTTCTTTCGGCCACCGCTTGGCCGAACGCACTTTTGCCCCAACCGATAACTCCGGGAAAATAAAAGTTCTTGCCGACCTCACGATTCCCAATTTCCCGAATATTTTCGTGGCCGGCGATCTCGCTCACGTTGAAACCAAAGACGGCAATCTCGTCCCCGGCGTAGCCCAACCCGCTATCCAGGAAGGCCGCTACGCCGCCAAAGTTATCCTCGCCCGCCTCAAAGGCCAGCCGAAACCTGATCCATTCCACTATTTCAACAAAGGCGATATGGCCGTGATCGGTCGCGCCGCCGCCGTCGCCAACATCTTCGGCATTCACGTAGCAGGCATCATGGCCTGGCTCATCTGGCTCTTCATCCACCTAATGTACATAGTCGAATTCCAAAGCCGCGTCCAAGTCTTCATCCAATGGGGCTTCGAATACCTCACATTCGGCCGTGGCGCCCGCATAATCACCGGCCCCACAGAAACCCAACCCAAACCGCAATCCAAACCCGAAACAAAATCCCAAACCCAACCCAAATCCAAATCCTCTGCCGCCCCCTAAACCACATCCACCAACGGGTGGACGCGGGACTTCAGTCCCGCCAACTTCTTAGGTTTTTGTCGCGGCCGAATTTCAGATCGGCGGCTCTGGCCCCAGGGCCCGACGCGGAGCCTCGTGGGGTTTTCTTTCAACTTCCACAAATAAAAAAACCGTCATTCCGAACGAAGCCCGCGCAGTGAGGAATCTCTGTTCGATTTCACCCCAACGCACCCCCCGTTCCTCCCACGCAACCCTCCCGCCAGTCCCACCATCAACCCTGCTACTCTTTCCCCATGCCCCGCCCCGATCACTGGACCCGCGTCTCCCGCCCAGCGCCGCCATTGTCCTCTACTGCCTCTTCCTCTTCTACGCCGCCCGCGACCAATCCGACTTCCTCTTCCTCGATTGTGCCAACCTCATCATCCACGAAGCCGGCCATTACTTTTTCAGCTGGGGCCAGCACATGCTCATGATTCTCGGCGGCACTCTCGGCGAACTCATCGTTCCATTCCTCTGCGCCATTTTTTTCTTCTACTACCGCCAGACCTACGGCCTCGCCTTCTCTCTCTTCTGGTTCTTCGAAAATTTTCTCTACATCGGCACCTACATGGCCGACGCACGCACCCTTTCACTCCTCTCGTCAACTCCGACGAAAGCGATTGGACCATCCTCTTCTTCCACTAGCACATCCTCGAATACGATCAAAAAATTGGCCACCTGACCCGCCAACTAGGCTGGCTAGGCATGCTCTCCATCCTTGCCTGGCTCTCCTTCCGCCTCTACCAAGACACCCAACCACAAGACAACTCCGAGTCCCGCGACCTGTCATCCTGATGAGTCCTCGACCAACAAATATAACGGTGTCATCCTAAGGACTCCGCGACGAAGGATCTCAACCCAGCGTCTCGCCTCCCAACAATCCGCCACCATCCGCGTAGGGTCGCAGCACCGCTGCGCCCCATGTCTGCAAGATCGTGAGGAACCCCTCTTCGATCACCCCTCATACAACGCCCCTCCACCCCCACCCATCCCACTCCTGTACCATCTCCTCATGCGGCCATCACTCCACCGCACCCTTCCCCCACTCCTCGCCCTCGTCCTCTTCTCATCCATGGCAACGTTTGCCGACACCGCTCGCATCTCTGGCACCATCTTCACCATCGATCCCAATCGCGTTCAAACTCTCTGGCCCAACGCGCGCATCACCCTCAAAAACCTCGCGACAAAAAGGGAACTAACCACCGTCTCCAATGACCTGGGCCAATATTCTTTCTCCGGTATACTCCCCGGCGATTACGAAATCTCCGTCAACTTGGCCGGATTCGCTCCAGCCTCTCGCCGCATGACGCTCACCGCCGCCTCTCCCTCCACCGTCGATTTCCAACTCCTGCCGCAATCCCAATCCGAATCCGTCACTGTCACCGCCGATAATCCCGACGCCGTCGACACTTCCTCCAGTTCCGGCGGCGGCCAGGTCCTCACCACTACCATGCTCAAATCCCTCGTGCGCCTCAACGACGATTTCCAGGAAGCACTCCCGCTTCTCCCCGGCGTACTCCGCGGCCCCGACGGCCTCATCCGCATTAAAGGCGGCAACGCCAATCAAGCCAACGCCTTGATCAACAACGCTTCCATAGGTGATCCCTTCACCGGCCAGCCCGCGCTTCGCCTACCCAACGCCGCCGTCGATTCCATGCGCGTGCTCTCCAATCCTTTTGCTTCCGAGTTCGGTGATTTTTCCAGCGGTGTCATTGAGGTCACCACGCGCGGCGGCGGCGATGAATGGAAATGGCTCTTCGAAGATCCCATTCCGCGCTTCCGTTGGATCGATGGCAGTACTCACGGCATAGAGAGCCTCACGCCGCATCTCGTCTTTTCCGGCCCGCTCATTAAAGGCAAACTCTACGTCTTCCAATCGCTTTACCTGGGCTACGACACTCTCCGCGTCCCGTCGCTCCCCAATCCCAACAACGTTCGCGTTGACGAGCGCGTCAACACCCAAACGCAACTCGATTGGGACATCAACCCGTCCCACCGCCTCACCGCCATCCTCACTCTCGATCCCGAAAACACCAATTACGCCAACATCGACACATTCGATCCGCAACCCGTCACCAACGATTTGCGCCAGCGCGGTTTCTTCGCTTCCGTTTCCGATCGCTGGATTCTCTCAAACGGCGGTTTCGTACAATCTCTCTTCTCCGTTAAGCAGCTTGACTCCCGCCTCTTTCCCGCCGACCTGCAGCCCGGCGCAATGACTCTTTTCCCCGAACAAAATTCCGGCAGTTTCTTCGAATCCCAGCGTCGTAACACCTGGCTCTATCAGTGGAACCAGGCCCTGCATCTTCGCCCGCTCTCCTTCGCTGGGCGCCATCTCCTCACCCTCGGCTACACCTTCGCGCGCTCCACATACGACGGTTCCGCCTCCAATCTTCCCATTCGCGTTCTCCGTGAAGACGGCACGCTCTCCAGTGAAATCACTTATAACAATCCCGTCCTCTCCTCTGCCGCCTCAAAAAATAATGTCGCTGTCTATCTTCAGGACAACTGGCAACTCTTCCCGCGCCTCACCCTTGATCTCGGCGTCCGTCTCGAACACGACAGCCTGTCTTCAGACGTGCTCGACGCCGCTCCCCGCATCGGCTTCGTCTTCGCTCCCACAAAAGACAATCGCACCGCCATCCGCGGCGGTGTGGGGCTCTTCTACGACAAAATTCCCCTTAACGTCGCGGTCTTCCCCAATTTTCCCGCGCAAACCATCACTCAATTCGCCGCCGATGGCATTACCTTGCTCCAACCTCCAACCACCTACGTCCACGTCATCGACACATTCAACGGCGCCCTCCGCCTCCCCTACAGCCTCGGCGCCACGATCCAATTCGATCGCCGCGTCCGCCAAAATCTCCTCCTCCGCCTGGGCTACCAACACCGCCAGGGCTACCGCGAATTCTTCGTCAACCCCGTCTCCCCGTCCGGCACCACAATGTTCGCCGCGCCGGATAGTAATGGTGCGACCATTCAGAGCAGTGATAAAAAGATTGTCATCCCGAGCGAAGCGAGGGACCTGCTTTTTCCTCTCGCCACTCCGCCACAGCCCCAAAACATCGCCCAACTCCAACTCCTCAATTCCGGTACGGAAACCTACGACGAATTTCTCGCCATGCTCCGCTGGAATCCCACCGAACGCACCAGCCTCGTCGCCAGCTATGTTCGCTCGCGCGCCTTCGGTGAACTCAACGACTACAATCAATTCTTCGGCAATAATCCGTACCCGCTCATTCGCCCCAATCAATACGGTCCGCTTCCCAGTGACGCGCCCAATCGCGTCCTCTTCTGGGGCATTATCGGCCTCCCCTACAAACTCCAGTTCATTCCCATTCTCGACGTCCACTCCGGCTTTCCTTATTCCAGGCTCGATGAAAACTGGAATTACATTGGCGCCCGCGATGAAGCCGGCCGCTTTCCCACGTTCGCCAGCCTCGATCTGAAACTCCAATATCCCTTCGACTTCAAATTCCACAACCACCGCATCCAATTCCTCGGCGGCTTGAAAGTCATCGACGTGACCAATCACTACAACCCTCGCGACGTCCAACAATATTTGGCGTCCCCCAACTACGGCGTTTTCTACAACTCCGTAGGCCGCCTCTGGCGCATAGACGGCGACTTCGACTTCTAATTCCAACTCCCCTCAGCCTAACCGTGACACAGGCAATCCGGCCTGTGTCACGGGTTTCCTGTGTCATCGAGTCTAATGTAGTCGCCGGGCTTCATCCCGGCCCATGGCACAGGCCACGGCAAAACAAAAATGTACCGTCCCACCCCCAACCGCGATCTAAGCGAACGGTGGTGTTCGCGCCACAACTCAAGTCGCGTCCCACAAAATTCCAATCATCCAAGAGGAACAATGAGCGAAGCTGCAAGAACCGTCCCCGCGCCCGATTCCCAGAAGCCCAAGACCTTCACCGCCAAAGCCTACGCCGCACACAGCGCCACCGCTCCTCTCGAACACCTCACCATCCCGCGCCGCTCTCCCCGGCCGCAGGATGTCCTGATTCAAATTCTCTTCTGCGGAATCTGCCACTCCGATCTCCACCAGGTTCGCAACGAATGGCAAACGGTCATGCCCACCGTGTATCCCTGCGTTCCCGGTCATGAAATCGTTGGGCGCGTCGTCAAGGTCGGCAGCGCCGTCACCAAATTCAAGGAAGGCGATCTCGCCGCGGTTGGCTGCATGATCGATTCCTGCCGCGTCTGCGCCAGCTGCCGCGACGGGGAAGAACAATATTGCGAGCTGGGCATGATCCTCACCTATAACGGCGAGGACAAATTTCTCGGCGGCGTCACCTACGGCGGTTATTCGGACAGCATCGTCGTCGACCAGAACTATGTTCTCAGCGTCTCTCCCAAGCTCGATCTCGCCGGCACCGCGCCGCTCCTCTGCGCCGGGATCACCACCTATTCGCCTCTGCGCCACTGGAACGTCGGCAAAGGTCAGAAAGTTGGTATTGTCGGTCTAGGCGGCTTGGGCCACATGGGCGTCAAGTTCGCTCACGCTTTCGGCGCTCACGTCGTTCTCTTCACCACGTCTCCTAACAAAGCCGCCGATGCCCGCCGCCTCGGCGCCGACGCAGTCATCATTTCCAAAGACACCGACGAGATGCAGAAGCACGCCGGAAGCTTCAATTTTATTCTCGATGCCGTCTCCGCCGAACACGATTTGAACGCTTATCTTCAGTTGCTGAAGCGTGACGGCACACTCGTCCTGGTGGGCGCTCCAGAAAAGCCATCCCCCGTTTACGCCTTCAATTTATTAATGGGACGCCGCAGCCTCGCAGGCTCTGCCATCGGCGGCATTCGCGAAACTCAGGAAATGCTCGATTTCTGCGCCGAACACAACATCACTTCCGACATCGAGCGTATTCCCATCCAGCAAATCAATCACGCCTACGAACGCCTCCTGAAAGGCGACGTAAAATACCGCTTCGTAATCGACATCTCCACTCTGCCCCAATAACCAGGCACTCCTGCCTGTGCTGTTGGGTTCGCTATGGTACGCGCCCGCTTTCCGAAGCTGCGCCCCACGTCCGCCCAAATCAAAACAAAACGCATCATCCTCAGGAGTCCGCGACGAAGGATCGCAACCCAGCGTCTTGCCTCCAAGAAAAACACGCCATTCCGAACGGAGTCCGCAAAGCGGGGGATCCGTCTTCGATGGCCCCAAAACGCCAGCACCAACCCGCGCCCCTCACTCCCCCGGCAGCTTCACCCCTCCACCCTTGCCCAACCTCGAATAATCCTTCGCATACGCCCTCAACCCAAAATTCGCCGTAATCCTCGAATACCCCGCCACCAACTGCTCCTTATAATGATCCTGATCCCACTCCAGCGTATTCTTCGGATCCACATCCAAAACCGTTAAATCCGTCGGATCCATTACCAATTTCCCAAACTGCACTTTGCCGCCCTCAAACGCCATAAAACTCCCGGTTTCCTTTCGCGTCGGCAGTGACTTTCCCCCATCTCCAAACGTGGTCACAATCGCGTTCTTTTCCACTCTCACTCCTGCTAACTTTCCCTTGATGTGCGGCGGCGGCAGCAGCGTTCCCAAATCCATCAGCAAATCATTTTTGTCCGTATCGATTCCCGGAATTTTGCTAGTATTCACCACATTCGCCAACTCCACTCCAAACAATCCCATCAACCCTTTCACCGGAACCTTCAGCGCCGTGATCTTCTCCGTGTGTACCCGGATCCGCCCGTCGTTCGTAACATTCAGCGTTCCTGCCGTCGCAAACGGAATATCCCCCTTGGTGTGCAATTTCCCCTTGATAATCAAGCGCCCGTTGTCGATTGAAACTTGCAAATCCTTCAACGGCGAATCGCTTTTCTTAAAAACATAATTATTCATAATGTCGGTCAACGCTTCCGGCGAAATCGACACCGTCCCCTTCGTCACTCGAACCTCGAACGAATTCTTATCGTCAAACACCACCATCTCGTTTTTCCCGGCAGGCCACAATTCTCCAGACAGCACCACTAGGTGCGCGGCCGCCACCGGCGTCAAATGAAACAGCACATTCCGCATCTCCGCCGTCACGCCGCGATTGCTCTCCTCCGCTTTCGCCGAAGCCGGCCCCGGCACCATTCCCGTAGTCGGATTTGCCGGGGTCGGCGCCGCGGGCAATGCCGAAGTCTGCACATTCACCGGCGTCTTGCTTTTGGAACAACCCACCAAGCAAAACACGCACATTACCATCAACACAAAATTCTTAGTCTTCATCGATCCCCCACAAACAAGCCCCCAGCAACTTACGACGTCCCCTAACCTCATAGCAAGCTTCGAATCACCCTACATCTCCCCGCGGAAACACAGGCACTCCTGCCCGTGTCTTGGGTCTAACGTAGCGGCCGAACTTTAGATCGGCCAACCTTCTCCAAACAAATAAACAACGTCATTCCGAATGCAGTCCGCGAAGTGAGGAATTACTCTTCGATCGATCCGTCTTCCGTGTGTATCTTGGGTTCGCTTCTCCCCAGGGGGGCGGAGCTTCAGCTCCGACGTAAGCGGTAGCAAAGCCCGGGGCTTCGGACCCTGAGAATCCTCCTCACTCTCTTTTCCTCCAGCAAAACAATTTCATGAGATAGTTCTTCCCGCACCTATCATGACTTGGACCCAGCTCTACGATCCCCTCGGCCACTGGTGGCTTTCCACCCTGATGGCCGCCCTCCCCATCGTCATCCTCCTAGGTCTCCTAGCCGGCCTGAAAATCCGCCCCCACTGGTGCGCCATAGCCGGCGCCACCGCCGCCATACTCTGCGCCATCTTCATCTTCGGCATGCCCGCCAAACTCGCCGTCACCAGCCTCTTCTACGGCGCCGCCTTCGGCCTCATCAAAATTGTCTGGATCGTCATCGCCGCCGTCTTCCTCTACGACATCTCTGTCGACACCGGCCAGTTTGAAATCATGAAGCAGTCCGTCGCCTCCATCACTCCCGATCGTCGCCTGCAACTTCTTCTCGTCGCTTTTTGTTTCGGCGCATTCATCGAAGGTGCAGCCGGCTTCGGCGCTCCCGTGGCGATCGCCGGAGCCTTCATGATCGGTCTCGGCTTCAAACCCTTCCATGCGGCCGCGCTCAACCTCATCGCCAACACCGCTCCCGTCGCCTGGGGCGCCATCGGCACTCCCGTTCACACCCTCGCCGTAGTCACCGCGCTTCCCGAACACGACCTCAACGTCATGATTGGCCGCATCCTTCCACTCACCGCCGTTCTGGTTCCTTTTTGGTTGGTTCGCGCCATGGTGAGTTGGCAGGAAACATGGGAAGTTCTTCCCGCCATTCTCGTAGTCGGCATTTCCTTCGCCGGAATGCAATTCTTCTGGTCCAACTATATGGACAGCAACCTCGTCGACATCGCCGCAGGCGCAACTTCCATGATCGCCACCCTGATTTTTCTTCGCCTCTGGAAACCAAAACGCATCTGGCGCTTCGAAGGCGAACGCGAACGCGATCTTCCTTCGCAAAAAATCATTCCTCCCGGCGTCCGCAAAAATCCCATCCTTGTCGATCAAATGGATGACGAGTGGGACATCCGCCAACTCCAGCAGCGAACTGCCGCGCGCGCCTACAGGCCCGCGCAGATTGCCAAAGCATGGCTCCCCTTCGCCATTCTTTCCATCTTCGTTCTTCTCTGGGGATTGCCTTCCATCAAAAACGTCATGGGCCGCGCCACCACTCCCGCCTTCGCCACCGGCGGTTGGGAAGTTCCGTATCTCCACAAAACAGTTTTCCGCGCCCCGCCCGTAGTTGCCAAGCCCACCGCCGAACCAGCCAAATTCGATTTCAACTGGCTGACCGCCACCGGTACCGCCTGCTTCCTCGCCGCCCTACTCTCCGGCCTGATTCTGCGCGTGAAGCCCCAAAAACTCCTCGCCATTTTCCTCCACACCCTCTTCCGCATGCGCCACGCCATCGTCGCCATGTCCTTCATGTTGGGTTTGGGTTATGTCACGCGTTACTCCGGCATGGACGCCGTCCTCGGCCTCGCCTTCACGCGCACCGGCTGGCTCTACCCCTTCTTCGGCACCTACATCGGTTGGCTTGGCGTCGCTCTCACTGGCAGCGACACATCCTCCAACGCCCTCTTCGGCGGCCTTCAACGCATCACCGCCGAACAACTCAACCTCAGCCCCATCCTCATGTGCGCCACCAACAGCGCCGGCGGCGTCATGGGCAAAATGGTCGATGCCCAATCCATCACCGTGGCCACCGCCGCCACTAACCAGGTCGGCCACGAAGGCCTAATCTTCCGCTACGTCTTCTGGCACTCGATCTCCCTAGCCGCCATCGTAGGCGTCATAGTCCTACTCTACGCCTACGTCTTCCCCCACCTGATCCCTCCGATGTAAAGTGGCGCGCCACTTCCGCGGGTGCCCCACGCTCGGGTGTTGGAGCATGGGGCTTGGGACTCATCCTCCGCCGACCAAGAAAACTCCCGTCATTCCGAGCGAATTCCGCGAAGCGAGGAATCTCCCGTCTGCAGCAACAGCAACAACTCACGCACATAACTTCCTGGCCGTCGCCACTCGGGGCGCCGCACCCTCCGCCGTTCCGCCCCTCCGCCCCGTTTGACCTTCCTCCTCCAATCAGGCAACCTGCTCTTCGAACCCAAATCCTTCTCCGAGGCTACGCCGCCGTGCAAGCAAACCTCTTCCAACAATTCCGCGCCATCCTCGGCTCTCACGCCCTCATCTCTTCCCCCGAAGAACTCCACACCTACGAATGCGACGCCCTCACCAACTTCCGCGTCCTCCCAACCGCCGTCCTCCTGCCCTCCACCAGCGACCAAGTCCAGTCCATCCTCCGCCTCTGCCATCGCGAACACATTCCCTTCGTCGCTCGCGGTTCCGGCACCGGCCTCAGCGGCGGCGCGCTTCCCGTCGATAACGGCATCGTCATCAGCCTGTCTCGCATGAATCGCATCCTCGAAGTCGACATCCCCAACGCCCGCATCACTGTCGAACCCGGCGTCATCAATCTCGATATCACTGCCCGCGTCCAACCGCACAATTTTTTCTACGCCCCCGATCCTTCTTCGCAATCCGTCTGCAGCATAGGCGGCAACGTCGCGGAAAATTCCGGCGGCGCTCACTGCCTCAAATATGGTTTCACCACCACGCACGTACTCGGCCTCGAAGTCGTTCTCCCCGACGGTTCGCTCATCCACCTCGGCGCAAAATCTCTGGACGCCCCCGGCTACGATCTCGCCGGCGTCTTCGTCGGTTCCGAAGGCACTCTGGGCATTGCCACCAAAGTTATTCTTCGCATCGTTAAGCGCCCCGAATGCGTGCACACGCTCCTCGCCGCATTTCCCGGCACCAACGAAGCGGGCGCCGCCGTCAGTGACATCATCGCCGCCGGCATGCTCCCCGCCGCCATCGAAATGATGGACAACCTTGCCATCCAGGCCGCTGAAGCCGCCGTCCACGCCCACTATCCCGATTGCGGCGGCTTGCTCCTTGTCGAACTCGATGGTCCCGTCGCCGAAGTCGAATTCCTCATGCAACACGTCGGAGAACTCTGCCGCAAAAATGGCGCCACCGAAATTCGTTTAGCGCAAAGTGACGCCGAACGCGCCCTCGTATGGAAAGGCCGTAAAGCCGCCTTCGCCGCTATGGGCCGCATTTCCTCCCACTACATCGTCCAGGACGGCGTGATCCCGCGCACCGCACTTCCGCAAGTGATGAGTGAAATCACACGCCTCAGCCGCGAGGCCGGGCTGCGTGTAGCCAACGTCTTCCATGCCGGCGATGGCAATCTCCATCCGCTAGTCCTCTACGACGGCCACATCGAAGGCCAGGCCGAAGCCGCCGAAGCTCTCTCCAACAAAATTCTCGAAATCTGTCTAGCCGCTGGAGGTTCTATCACCGGCGAACACGGTGTCGGCGAAGACAAAAAGTGCATGATGTCCAAAATGTTTAGCGAGCCCGATCTGCGCACCATGCAGCGCGTCCGCTGCGCCTTCGATCCCCTCAATCTCTCGAATCCCACAAAAATTTTCCCCACGCCTCGGCTCTGCGGCGAAAAGCCCGGCGAGTACGTTCCGCATCCTCTCGAATCCGCCGGCCTCGCCGAGCGTTTTTAGCCGCATGCCCACCACCGCCTCCATCGAACAGCAACTGGCCTCTATCGTCGGCACAGGAAATCTCCGCGCCGCCACCGCCGAGGATTGCATCTGCAACCTGCAACCCAAATTCGTAGTCGAGCCTTCCACCGAGCAACAATTAGCCGCGGCCCTCGCCTTCGCCAACTCCGCAGGCCTAACCGTAGTCCCTCGCGGCGGTGCAACAAAACTCGATTGGGGCAATCCGCCAAAGTCTGCAGACCTCATCCTCTCCGCCGCCCGCCTCAATCGTATCCTCGAACACGCCTGGTCCGATCTCACCGTCACTGTCGAAGCTGGTTGCACCCTACAATTGCTCCAACAAACTCTCGCGCAGCACGGCCAGCGCCTCGCCCTCGACGCCCTCTGGCCCGATCGCTCCACCATCGGCGGCGCACTCTCCACCAACGATAGCGGCGCGCTTCGTCTCCGCTTCGGTTCACTCCGCGACCTCATCATCGGCGTAACGCTGGCACTCCCCGACGGCACCCTCGCCAGCAGCGGCGGCAAAGTTGTAAAAAATGTCGCGGGCTACGATCTTCCCAAACTAGCCACCGGCGCTCTCGGCACTCTCGGCATCATCACCCGCTCCGTCTTCCGCGTTCACCCTCTGCCTCACGCGGCCGCCACGCTCACCTGCGTCGCGAAGCAAGCCTCCGTTGCCGCGCGCTTGTTCGCCCAATTGTTGGACTCGCAACTCGCCTACTCCGCTCTACAAACGCGCGTTCAAGCCAACCACAATCCCGGATTTCTCGTCGACGTCATCTTCGAAGGGACAGGGCAGGGAATTGCCGCGCAAGTAGCGCAGCTGCAGTCGCTGGCCTCGCCTCTGTCCTTCTCCGAGGCCGACCACTCCGTCTGGCAAGCGAGAGAACAACTTCATTCCGCAATCTCGCCAACAAACACATTCTCAGCACTATTCAAAATGTCAGCGGATCCAGCCGATGCCATCCCCGCAATTTCAAACCTAGCCACAATTGCCACCGCCAACATAAATTACAGCGCCGTAGTCCAGGCAACCGGCCTAGCCACGGTTATTCTCACCGGCGACAAACAGCAAGTTTCTTCCGTTTCCCAAACATTTCGCGAAAGAATGGAAGCCGCCGGCGGCTCGCTTGTCGCTCTAGGCAACTCTGTCCTCACCAGCGAATTCGACGCGTGGGGCAATCCCGGCGACGCTTTACCGCTCATGCGCGCCATCAAACACCAGCTCGATCCAAATATCACCCTAAATCCCGGCCGTTTCGTTGGGGGAATCTGATCACATGTCCGCCGAAAACAAAATTCCCATTCTTCCCAGCGCCTTCGATTCCCATCAGCCTCCCGCGCAGGAACTGATCGACAAATGCGTCCACTGCGGCTTCTGCCTTCCCGTCTGCCCCACCTACGTCCTTTGGGGCGAAGAAATGGATTCCCCGCGCGGCCGCATCTATCTCATGAAAATGGCGCTCAACGGCGCCACCCCGCTCAACGAAAAATTCGTCAGCCATTTTGATTCCTGTCTCGGCTGCATGGCCTGCATGCCCGCCTGCCCTTCCGGCGTCGAATATGGCAAACTCATCGAAGCCACGCGCGCCCAAATCGAACGCAACTACAATCGCCCCGCTTTCGACAAATTCCATCGCCGCCTGCTATTCGAAACCTTCCCGCGTCCCACTCGCCTCAATCTCCTCCGCCGGCCGCTCCTCATCTACCAAAAATCCGGCCTGCAATCCGTCCTTCGCGCCATCGGCTTCTTCAAACTTCTCCCCAAATCCCTCGCCGCCATGGACGCATTACTCCCTCCCGTCACGCCCACCGAACCCGTCGCTCACCTCACTTTCGCGCAAGGCGAAAAGCGCAGGCGTGTCGGTCTCCTCCTCGGCTGCGTCCAGCGCACCTTTTTCTCTCACGTCAACGCCGCCACCGCCCGCGTCCTGTCCGCCGAGGGCTGCGAAGTCGTCGCCCCACAAAATCAAACCTGTTGCGGCGCGCTCTGCGTCCACGCCGGAGAAGAATCCGCGGCGCTTGCCTTCGCGCGCCGCACCATCGACGTCTTCGAACAAGCCAACGTCGATTCCATCGTCATCAACGCCGCGGGCTGTGGCTCCAACATGAAAGAGTACGGCCACCTTCTTCGCAACGATCCTGCCTATGGCGACCGCGCCCAACGCTTCGCCACGAAATGCAAAGACGTCACCGAACTCCTCGCCGAACTCCCACCGCGCGCCAAGCGTCATCCTCTCCAAGCTTGCGTAGCCTTCCACGATTCCTGCCATCTCCAAAACGCCCAGGGTATTCGGACGCAACCCCGCGAGCTTCTCTCCCAAATCCCCGGCCTCACCCTGCTCGAAATTCCCGAATCCCCAATCTGCTGTGGCTCCGCAGGCATCTACAACCTGGTCCAACCCGAAGCCGCCACGGAACTGGGCAATCGCAAAGCCGCCCTGATCTCCGCCCTCAGTCCAACCCCCGACGTAGTAGCGACCGGCAACCCCGGCTGCCTGCTCCAACTCCAATCCTCCTTAGCCAAAACTCCCCACCCCATCCCGGTCCTCCACACCATCCAAGTCCTCGACGCCTCGCTCCGCAACGCCCTGCTAAACTTCCTACGCTAACTCCACAAATAAAAGCCGCATCATTCTGAACGAAGGACGCGTGTCATGGCCGAACTTTAGATCTGCCAGCCTTTCCCCCGCAAAACCAACCCCCGTCATTCCGAACGAAGTCTGCGCAGTGCCTCATGCCGTCCGCCACCTCCTAATCCAAGCCTAAAAAATAAACACCCAACCCCGACATTGGCACAGGCAGTCCTGCCTGTGTCTTGGCCGTCGCACTCCCCGTAGGGACGCCAACCAGCCCTTTACAAATACCGCCGGATCGCCTCCGAATACCGCGTATACAGATAAGAAACCAACAACAACGCCACGCCCAAAATGATAAACGTAATGAACCGGTCCGATCTCTCCTGCCGCCACACATCCAGCACCACAATCTTCGCCACGCACACCAGCAACAACCCAAGCCCAGCCAACCGGAAACTCCGCTCGCCCACAATCAAAGCGAACAAAAACGCCGCAACCGACTCTATTCCCCACCCGATCGTCACCCGCCCCTGCGTAACTTCATTCAGGATTAGCCACGTCACAATAATCATTGGCAGAAAAAAATAAATCTGTTCCGGCCGCTGCAGCAAATCAGAAAGCTCCAACTCCCTCGCTGAGCGATTCGATCGCATCCCGGCAAAACGCGCCCGCAAAGGAAATGCAAACGCCTGCGCCGCAAGAAGAATAGCCGCCGCCACAGCCACATAGAACCCATGGTCGGCTTTCCATGAAGGGCGGCCGAGATCGCTGGCAATCGCTTCGTACGCCAGGCACTGCAGGAAAACCAGAAACGCCACAATCACGCTATGTTGCAGAAACACGTCTTTCTTCGCGCCCCACGAACCCCCAATGAACGCCAGCGAAAGCGAGGCCCATGCCACCATCACCCACCCATCCGCGAAATAAGATCTCGCGAAAAGCACCAGCGTCGCCGATCCCAGACACGCCAGAATGTTGCCAGCGTAAATCTGCCGGTCCAGCGCAAATGGATCAGACCCAGCGCCGGCCCTATCGCCATCAGTAAGCCGCGCAAGCCGCACATAGACAAAATAAAAAACGGACGCGACAGGCAGCGTCGTAAGCAACAATTCTCGCGGTACGAATCCAAGATTGAACGTCGCCAGCCGCACAAAACTCAGCCCGAACAGTGCATAACTCTGCAAACGCCAATTGCGCGATTTCCACTGCACTCCAATCTCAAACAATGCCAATCCAAATAGCGCCCACCCCAGCGCCACCGCATGCGGCGTCAATTCGTAATACAACAGTAAAACCACCAGCGCAGACGCAGTCCACGTGTACGCCGCCCCCGTCACCCGAGCCTGTTCGAACTCGTTTTTTGCCACCCACCGCGCGCATAAATAAAAAATTGCCGCTACCAGCGCCACCGTCACAAGCCGCAACGAAATCCACGGGTAAAGACTCCACGGTCCAACCGCAAGTAAATTAACAGTCGCAATTTGAAATAACGCCGACACCGAAAGGATGTACGCCTGGAAATGCAGATGGATGCGTTTCACCCGGTCGCCAATAATCAGCAACAGCAGTGCGAACACTGCCCACGCCACCGCAATCCACGGCGACGCCACTTCCTTGAACGCCAGCACCCCGATCAATATCGAACCAGCCCACGTATGCAGCGCTGAAAACAGTCGCGCATAATCTGCATCGCGCGGCCCGCTGAAATAGGCGCACAAATACAGCAGCACCGCCATCAGCGCAAAAGTCAGGAAGCGCACTGTGAAGTGATGCCATTCCTGTGTCGCGTCGATATTCACAATCAACGACCGTGCGAATCCCGCCAGCACAATCACATGCGCCTGCAAACTGAGATCCCGCCGCTCGCGATAAATTCCAACAAGCGCAAGTACCAGCGCGAAGCCGCCCCAAGCCACCGCAATCCAAGCCCAGTTACATTCGCGGTAAGCTAGCAAAACCACCAGAATCGCCGCCGCTGTAGTGTAAATTTCGGACGCATCGATCGCGTATTCCGCCGCCTCCACGCTGAGCCACCGCGCGCAAAGGTATAAAAGCGCGATCACCAGTGACGTCGTCACCAGCCTCAGCGATACCCTCGTGTGCAAGAACGCCGCCGCGAGAAAATAATTCACCGCAATCGCCCGGCTCACCGTCGCCAGTGCGAACAGATGCGCCTGATAGCTCAGGTCCTCCGCGGGAAGCTCGCGTGATAGCACTACCAGCAAAAATGCCGCCGCCGCCCATAGCACCGCCGTCCACGAATCCGGAAAGGCCAGCCACAACGAAACGAACAGCATCATCGCCGCGAGATAAGACAGCGCGCGAAACAGCACGCCTTCGCTTTCCGATGTCAGCAAATCTTTCCATCGCCACGGAATCACCAGCGCGTTGCCATAGAAAAGCAGCGCCGCCACCAGAAAGCTCACAGCCAATTGGAAATCAGTGGCGGGAGCCGTTTGTCTCAAGCGATCGAACACCGTCAGTGCCGGCACCGAGATCTGGTCGTACAGCCTCGGCAGCGCCTGGTTGGTTAGCATGTCCCCGGAAGTCAGCAGCGCCAACAGCAACCCGAATCGCCGGAACAAAACTTCGCGCGTAAAAACCCCGGCCAGGATCAGCATTTGCGCTTCCGCCAGCCAGATCACTGCCGTGTCCATCCCCGAATATTTGAAAGGAATTGCCGCCACCAGCAGAACGATCCCGATGGTCGACAGAATAACGAACGCCACACGTCGCCGCCGTGTCGCCGGCAACTGCCCGAGCGTCAACTCAATGGCGCCTAGCGCCAGCAACGCATAAAACGCCAGCTGAGGCCGCACTGACTGGTATTTGAAAAGTCCCAGCAGCAAAGAAGTGTTCAGCACCGCCGCCAAGGTCGAAACGCGTTCCTGCGCCGCGTTCTGAATGCGTCGCTCAATATACGACCACCGGTAAACCGCCCAGTACATGCACAGCAAAATCGTGCTGGGCATAAATTCCGGGAACATCCGCCGGTGCCCCGCCATCGGCAGGATGACGGTGGCCAGCCAGATGAAATGATTAATGTACGAAGCCAAAATGCCGAACACTTCCAGCTCGAACCACCCCCGCCGGTGCACGATCGCCACCAGCCCCAGCGCAAGAATGGCCCCCGCCGAAAGCGAGTAAATGGTGTTCTGGCTGATCGCCACGGTCGTGAACGCCAGCAAAAACGCCAGCCCGGTCACCACCTGCGAGTCATACCGCAGCGTGTGCGCCACCATCACTCCCGCCACCACGAACAGCAGCACCAGGTCCACCCATTGCGTATCAATCACCCGCGTGTACGGCACGAAATACATCGCGTACGTCACAAAAAACGTCAGCGCCCACCCGCCACCGATCAGCGCCCGCGCGAACACCCGGTAACGATCGAGGCGCTCCAGCCAGATTCCCAAGCTCAGAATCGCGAAGCCAAGCAAATACCCCAGTCCGATTTTTTCCGGATTGCTGAGCGAAGGGAATTTGTATGCCAGAAAAAGCGAAATGCCGATCACCAGCGCGATGATCCCAAGTTTATTCAGCCAATTTTTGCCCAGCGTCTCTTCCAGCTGTGAACTTAGCTCGCGCGCGGAAACCGCCGCCGGTCGCCCAGGGGTCGACAATGGCGGTGGCACAACTCGCGCAGGCGCGGGTGGATGTGGCGCCCTTGGATGCGGCGCAGTAGAAGCCGGAGGCGTAACAACAGGTTTCGGCGGCGGCGCGGAAGGTGGCGGCGTCGCAGGAACAGAAATCTTCGGCGCTCGCGGCTCCACCGGCTTCGCAATTTCAATCGCAGGCGGAATCGCTACAGGAGCAAGTGGCTCCGCCGCTTTAGCCGCAGGCGAAACCGGAGCAGGAGGTTGTGAAGCGGGAAGGGAAGCAGCAAGCCGATGTTCCAATTCGTGAACCGACGTCTCAAGTTTCGTAAGATCGTTCAGCCGCGGCTCAAACTTGTTCAGCGCCTCAATCACACGCGCAAATCGCTCATCCTCTTTCTGCCGCCGGATGCGCGATTGCACCCAACGATAGAAAGCCCACACCGTCAGAATGAGCACCCAAAATTCCATGGCGCCTCAGGGCCTGGATCTGTAGGCCATGTTTTCGATAACCAAAGTGTACAATCTGCATCGCCCGTCCGCTCGGCTTTCGTGCCAAAAATTCCACAACAGAAACGCCACAACAAAAACACAAACACCCGCCGTGGATCGCTTCCTCCTGGCCGCAGCCTCTGCTAATGTGTCAAGCACGCAGTCGCGCGGCAGGGAACTGCCCGCCCCGCAAGTTTCTTTGATCCCCGCAGAGGTCTTCACAATGTCCGAAAGTGGTGGTTCCAACATCGAACTCGCTCAGCACCTCAGCGAACACAATCATTCGTTCCACTCTCTGGGACACGAAATTTTGGAGATCGCCGAGGCCATTGTCCTCGCCCTCGTCGCCATCGCCACTGCCTGGAGCGGCTATCAAGCCGCGCTCTGGACCGGTCATCAGGAAGAACTCTACGGCCACGCCAGCAAACTCCAGGTTGAAGCCGAGGGCGCTGCCACATTTGCTAATCAGGAGCGTCTATACAACGCCGCGAACACCGTCGAATGGTTAAAGGCCGAAGCCCACGGCGACAAGAAGCTTGCGTACATTTTCGAGCGCCGGTTCCTTCCCGAGTTTCGTCCCACCTTCGAAGCCTGGAAGAAGACCGACCCGCTCAACAATCCCAATGCTCCGGCCGGACCGCAGTTGATGGCGGACTACCGAAGCCCCAAGGCGGTAGAAGCCCTCAAGTTAACTGGTGAGGCCAACGGAGTCTTCGAACAGGGCACCCGCGCGCGCCAGCACTCCGACCAATACGTGCGCGTAACCGTCACGCTCGCCACCGTCCTACTCCTCGTCGCCATTAGCCAGCGTTTCAAAAGTCGTGGCGTCCGGCTCGGGCTGCTGGTGATCGCCACCCTTTTGCTCTGTCTTCCCGCCTACCATCTCCTCACGCTGCCGCTCGCATAGGCCGCCTGCCAAGCGGTTGTCCAACAAATAAATCCGTGCGCAATTTTGCCTGCCATTTAGGTACTTTTGACAGTTCTCAGCAGCGCCCACTGCCTTTATCCTCCCGCCAACTACACCAGTGGGAGGATCCGGCTCGAGATACCCCCTACCTCCGGAAGAACGCCTTACCCAAGGCACAATTCTTTCCATCGAGTCGACCGGATCCTCTCGCTACCGCCCCGCGAGCCAGGACGCAGCTCACGTCCAAGGAGAAGCGTCTATATGTCGACCCCGGGAATTGCCATCGTACCCACGGAATTGAAGCCTCAATTCCTCGATGGCCTCGTTCCTCAAGCTCGCAGGGCCATCCTTGACGCTGCAGTTCAGCGGCGCTACCCCGCCAATTTTGTCGTCACCAACCATGGCCACGCCGCCGATCATTTTTTCCTTCTGACCAGAGGCCTTGCCCGTTATTTCTTTGTCACCGAACAGGGCAAGAAACTTCTTTTCCAGTGGATTGGGCCAGGAGATCTTTTCGGCGGCCGCGCCGTGTTGTCTCGCGGTACTTCCTATCTCCTCAGCACGGAAACGGTCACGGACAGTTCCGTCCTGGTTTGGGATCGCTCCACAATCCGAAGTCTCGTCGGCCGCTATCCTCGATTGCTAGAGAACTCTTTGTTGACCGCGTCAGACTATCTGACTTGGCATCTCTCCTCCTACGTAGCCCTCGCTTGCTACACCTCCCGCCATCGCGTCGCTCTGGTGCTCGTGACTCTCGCCCGCACCATCGGTCAAAAAGTTCCAGGTGGCATTGCGCTCCAGATCACCAACGAGGACTTGGCCAACGCCGCCAATGTCACCCCGTTTACCACAAGCCGCCTGATCAGCGAGTGGCACCGCGACCATATCTTGCTAAAACGTCGCGGCAAAGTTCTCCTCCGCTCCCCGGAACGCCTCTTCCTCCGCACCATGTGACCCCCGGTCCCTTTCCCCTTCACTACGCCTACCTTGATTGCTTTCGCGCAATCTCAAACTTGCTTCCGCGCAACGACACATTCCCGCCCGAATGTGATCATTTTCTTGCACCAATGAGCCCACTCCCTCAATCCCCTAATCTCGTCTTGAATGCCTTTCAGGAGGAGGCTATCAGCGATCTATCTCTCGTCCGCATTCTTGTAGTAGATGATTTTGTCGATTGGCAACGTTGTGTCTGCGACCATCTTCAGCAGAATCGAAGATTCCACGTGGTCGCCGTTGCGTCCGACGGTCTTGAGGCTGTTCAAAAAGCCCAGGAACTACAGCCGGATCTCATTCTGTTGGACATCCGCCTTCCCCATCTCGATGGCATCGCCGCTGCCTGCCAAATACGTAAAGTCGCCCCCGATTCCAAAATACTTTTCTTGACGCAGGAACTCGACCCCGCCGTGGCTCAAGCCGCCCTGAGCTCCGGTGGGCACGGTTACGTCATTAAGTCCCATGCAACCCAGGAATTGATCGCCGCTATGGAAGCTGTTCTGCTTGGCAAGAAATTTCTCAGCGCAGGGTTGACTGATCGTGGATTCTGAATTTCCAGTCGCACCATCACCGCAGTGGAAGAGAACTGTTCGCTCAGCGCTTTCTCTCTAGCGCCGGCGAACAAACATTGCCATGCCAGCCTACTTCAGAATCGATAAGGAACGCCGGCTGGTCATGAGCACCTTCTCCGGTGTCTTCACAGTCGCCGACGGCTTTTCGCACCAGGAAAAACTTCTCAAGGATCCTGCGTTCGACCCTGGCTTTTCTCAACTCCTCGACTGTACCCACATCACCAAAGCCGATCTCGCACCCGATGATGTCCGCAGATTGGCCCAAAGAACGATTTTCTCGCCCAATGCCCGCCGTGCGATCCTCGTGTCCGGCGATTACGCTTTTGGATTAGCTCGAATGTTTATCGTCTTCCGCGAACTCGCAGGTGAAAAAGGAATTCGCGTCTTCGACAACCTCGATGAAGCCCTCGGGTGGGTCTTTTCCGGCAACACCGCCCCCTGAAAAATCCTTCCTCTACCATAGCCCCGCGCTTCCTTGACTAAGTAGGTCTCACTTCGCGTACCGGATACTGGTACTTTTGACGATACCCGGTCCTCCCAACCACCTTTTATCCTCGGGCAGTTTTGATTCTCACGGACCAATAACCATGAGTTCCATCACCATCAGTCTGATTACCTTTGCATTTGTCTTTGGAAGCGCCATGCTCGGCATGACCCTTCGTTCCATTTTGCCGCCGAGTCACTTCGATGCTGATTCCAAAGATGTTGTGAAGCTGGGCATGGGGCTGGTCGCCACTTTGGCCGCACTCGTACTCGGCCTGCTCACCGCTTCTGCCAAATCATCCTTAGACACCCAGAACACCGAGCTCACGGAGATGTCCAGCAAAATCGTCATGCTTGACCGCGTCCTCGCCCATTACGGCCCCGACGCACAGGAAGCCCGCATCCAGCTGCGCAGGGCCATCGTTGGCACCCTTGATCTGGGAGCGCCCACGGATAAAACCCACGCTTCCCAGCTTGAACCGCCCGCGGATCGAGAACGTCTTTATGACAGCATCGAAAAACTCTCTTCCACAGGCGATGAGCAGCGCTTCATCAAGTCGCAAGCCATGAGCATTCTGATGTCGTTGGGTCAAACGCGTTGGTTGATTATGGAGCAGCGAGTCAGCGCGGTCCCGGTGCCCCTACTGATAGTCTTGGTCTTTTGGCTGTCGATTATTTTCAGCAGCTTCGGCCTGTTCGCTCCGCGCAATATCACGGTGGTGGTCAGCCTCTCGGTCTCCGCCCTCTCGGTTTCCGGCGCAATCTTCCTCATTCTGGAAATGTACTCGCCCTACAGCGGATTGATTCGCGTCTCCACCGCTCCCCTCCGGGAAGCCCTTACCCATCTCGGGCAGTAGGGGCTCATCGTGGTTCCTGTGAATACGAGTGTTTTTCGTCAGGGCATGGCTTCAGCCATGCCCTAACAGCCTCAAAATCAGTGCGTCTTCAGTTCTCAAACAGACTGTTTCGACACCACTGCATCTGCAGGCGCCGCAATAAACCGGCCTAACTCGGGCCAGGCTACATGTTGATTCGTTCGCGTTTAACTCTTGGGTCTCGGAAAAATTCCGCCCACATGCGCGTAGATTTCGTCGTAATACTCTGGATGTTTCACCAGAATCGTGGAAATCTCCTGAGCCAGCGGACTGTCCGCCACCCACTTCTTTTGCTGGTCCGGAAACATGGGTGCCATCAGCGGTTTCGCCTGTGCCAGCAAGCGCGTTAGCTCAACATAGTCTGGATGCTCGTTTTCGCTCATTTTCGATCCTCCAACCGGCGGCGTATCCGGTCTGCTATCAACACTAAGAGGCAATGGTTTACCACGCCGACTACGGCAAGGCAACCGCGAACTTACCCGCATCAACCAATCCTTTTTTGTGCCGCCGAGTCTTGCGTCCTCCAGCACCCGTCCTCTCCCTCGCAAGCCCGCGTATTGTCACTTTTGACGATTACAACGCCCTCGGATGTCGTTCAGTATCGCTCAATCAATCGCGATCCCTCATGCCAAACCCGCGGGAATCAGCCCGTACGCGTCCTTCGGTCAGGTGAGAAAGAAGGCGAAATCTATGAAGTGGATGGAAAAGAACACCCTTGGTGCCGCGGCACTCCTCGCAGTCCTGGGACTCATTTCGTCTCCACCCGCGGCCGCCCAGCAAGTCACCGGCACGCCCGGTTCGCCTAGCGCTACCACCACCATTGACGGCAAGCAAATTCCGCCGCCACCTGCGAAATTCGGTGGAGTTATCAAGGATGAGGCCAAAGACTCCACGCCCTGGTGGCCGCCTCGCGTCGTGCCCCCCAAAGGCGCTCCCAATATTCTCCTCATCATGACCGACGACCAGGGCTACGGTGTCTCGGGCACGTTCGGCGGCGTCATCCCCACACCCGCGCTCGACCGCATCGCCAAGGCAGGCTTGCGCTACACGCAGTTCCACTCCACAGCGCTCTGCTCGCCGACGCGTGCCGCGCTCATCACCGGCCGCAATCATCACTCCGTCGGCTTCGGCGTCATCGGCGAATTGTCCACCGGCTACCCTGGCTATGATTCCATCATCGGTCCACAGAGTGCCACCATCGGCGAGATCCTCAAAGAAAACGGATATGCTACTTCTTGGTTCGGCAAGAATCACAACACTCCAAGCTTCCAATACAGCAGCGCGGCGGGTCCTTTTGAACAATGGCCCTCAGGCATGGGCTTCCAGTATTTCTACGGCTTCATGGGTGGCGAGACCGATCAGTGGACGCCGTATCTGTTCCGTGATCACACGCAGATATTCCCATGGGTCGGAAAGAAGGATTACAACCTCATCACCGATATGGCGGACGATGCCATCCGTTACATGAACGAGCTGAACGCGGCCGCGCCGGACAAGCCCTTCTTCGTCTATTACGTTCCCGGAGGAAGCCACTCTCCGCACCAACCCAAGCAGGAGTGGGTCGACAAGTTCAAGGGCAAGTTCGACATGGGCTGGGAAAAGTTGCGCGATCAAATCTTTGAAAATCAAAAGCGCCTCGGCGTAATTCCGGCGAATACCACGCTGACGCCGTGGCCGGACGGACAAGCAGAATATGGCGGAGCCAAACTCCCGAAGTGGGACACGCTTCCCGAGTTGGAAAAGAAAATGTATGCCCGCGAAGCTGAGGTATTTGCGGGGTACACGGCCTACACCGACTATGAGATTGGACGCGTCATCCAAAACGTCGAGGACATGGGCAAGCTGGACAATACACTGATCATCTACATCGTCGGCGATAACGGCACCAGCGCCGAAGGCACTTTATACGGCACCTTCAACCAGATGACCGCCTACAACGGCATCATTAATGACCCGGCAGTCAAGGCCGTCAAGGCAATGGACATGTTGCACTACTCAGACTGGGGCTCGGACAAGACCTACGCGCATATGTCCGTGGCCTGGTCCTGGGCATTTGATACGCCTTTCAAATGGACCAAGCAGGTCGCCTCCCATTTCGGCGGCACGCGCCAGGGCCTCGCGATTTCGTGGCCGGGCCATATAAAAGATGTCGGCGCGATTCGCACTCAGTTCCATCACATGATTGACATTGCACCGACCATTCTGGAAGCCACCGGAATCCAGGCCCCGGATACGGTCAACGGCATCAAACAAAAACCGATTGAAGGTGTCAGCATGGTCTATACCTTTGATCAGGCAAACGCCAATGCCCCATCAAAGCGCGACACGCAGTATTTCGAAATGGTCGGCAATCGCGCTATCTACCATGACGGTTGGATTGCCGCGACCACTCCGCCCTCCCCATCCTGGGAGTTGGGCACCGGCAAGATGCCCGCCCTCAACGACTATCACTGGGAACTCTACAACATTACCGATGACTACTCGGAATACAACGACCTGGCAGCCAGCAATCCCGCCAAGTTGAAAGAGCTCCAGGCATTGTTCCAGACCGAGGCCGCCAAATACCAGGTTCTCCCTCTCGATAATTCCGGCTTCGTCCGCCTGCTCGCTCCCAAGCCGAGCGCCGTCGCCGGACGAACCGAGTTCAACTACACGGGTGTAAATGTAGGCATTCCCGTCGGCAATGCTCCCAGCCTTCTCGATCGCGACTATACCATCACCGCCAACATTACCGTCCCGGACGGCGGCGCCGAGGGCGTCATCGCTACGTTGGGTGGCCGCTTCGGCGGCTATGCGCTCCTGCTCAGCCACAGCTTCGATTGGTGGCTCAAGTCGGATCTGTTCAAGAAAATCGGCCTGGCCTTGCTGATTCTGGGACTTCTTCTCGTCTGGCTCGGTAAAAACGGCAGGTGGAAGAAACGTTTCGGCTATACCTTCTTGTTGATCGCCGCGCTCGGACTACTGGCCGTATTTGCCACCGAACTGTTTGGAATCGGTAAGGGTAGACCGGTATTCGTTTACAACTTCCTGGACTTGGAGCGTTTCCGGTGGGCAGGCCTCTCCGGACTGAGCGCTGGCAAGCACACCATCGTCTTCGACTTCAAATACGACGGACCCGGCCCCGCCAAAGGCGGCACGGGCGTGCTGTCGGTGGATGGACAAGAAGTCGCGCGCAAAACGATCGAGCACACGATTCCGTTATCCATGACCATCGACGAGACCTTCGACGTCGGACTCGATACCCGCACTCCCGTCGATTTTACCTACGACGTTCCCTTCCGCTTCACCGGAACCATCGACAAGCTGAACTATAAGCTCGGCCCAGAGCAACTGTCAGCCGAGGATAAACAGAAAGCGGCGGAAATACTCGCCAGGGCTAGAGACTGAGCAGCGCATGGAAAAGGAGATCACTCGATGAGCCAGAATCACTTCACACTCGCCTTCCCGCTCAAGTCCCCCGCGGACGCGAAAGCCTTATCCGAGCAGCTTGCCCCGCTCATGCCGGCGATGTTCAAGGCCGAAGACGCCATCGGCACACTGCACTACTCGCGCTTCACCGTCCTGAGCGACAAGACTCTACTCTTCCTAGGCGATTTCGACGGCGAGTTCGCTCATCTCATGGCCGACCTCGCCAGAGTCACCGGACCAGTCTTCGACGCCATCTTCCAACACGTCAGCGATCCGCCGCCTTGTCCCGTCTCCTCCAATTCCGAAGCCTTCGTCGAGTGGGCCGCCGCGCATCTTCTTACCGCCGTCAACCTCTACACCGCTTACCCGGACGTCACCGCCAAAGAAATCAAAGCACTTGCATCCGCCGCGGACATCAATGGTGCCGGCGAACTCCACCCCTTTCTGGTCATCCTGCCCATGAAATCAAAACTAGCCTTCATCGAAGTCGAACTGATCCTTCGCGCCCGTGGCAGCGGCACCACCAAAGATCTTGACAAGGTCGGCACGCCCCACTTCGCCCAGTTCGTCAAGCTCGAAGACAATCAAATCGGTTTCTTCACCGTATACGACGGCTCCTTCGATAAATACATCGCTGATTTCACCAAAAATATCGGGCCCATCTTCGATCTCCTGTTTAAGTTCACGAAAGGTGCGCCGCCTTCCCCCTGCCGCAAATATCTTCAGGAGTTCATCGATTTCGCGGCCGGTGCCAACCGCACCCCAATCGGCTTCTACCAGGCATATCCGGGCCTCAGCGTTCAAGACATTCACGCCCTCATCGCCGACAGCAAATCGCAAGCAGCCAGCGGTGCATAAAAAACCCTCAGTCGCGGGTGCATTTTCGAGAACGCCCATCAATCAGGAGTCAGGCAGTGAGTCAGGACAATAAGACATCAACGGCGCCGCCGAAGCAAGGCAGAGGATTCCTCGACCGCTTCATCCCGCGACCGGGCCATGACACCGCGCAGAAGGACGCTTCCCCGCCAGCCCGCAACACTTCCACACTCAACCTCACCGATATTCAGGGGTTCATTCTCCGCGGCTATCGTATGCCTCTAGTCCGCCATTTCTTGCTCACCGTGAATGACCCCGCGCAAGCGCGAAAACTCCTCGGCAGGCTTGTCAGCGGCGATGAATCGGACACTCCTCAAATCACCACCGCCGAAAATTGGCATGTAGGCTTCGAGCCCGGCCCCGGCGACAATCCCGCCGAAGCTCCTCGTCGTAAGCCCGACTATTGCCTCAACGTGGGAATCACCTGGCCCGGAATGATCGCGCTGGAAATAAAACAACGCGTGCCAAATATTTCCTTCAAATCCTTTGACGCCTTCACTCAAGGCGCTGCCGAACGCGCGAAATGGGTGGGCGACACCGGGCCATCCGCCCCCGAACACTGGATCGACGCCTTCCAAAAATCCAACGACCACGTGATGGTCACTCTTCACGCCATCAGTCCGGATGCGATGAACGCCTACACCGCCCGCCTCGTCGCTCTCTTTTCCGAAAACCGCGCGTTCGAGGAAATCTGGCGTCAGGACGGCGCTGCCCTCATCGAAATGCAAAACGGCCAGCCCGTACCAACCGCCAAAGTCCACTTCGGCTACACCGACGGCATCAGCATGACCACCATTCGCGGTGGCCCCGAAAAATATCATCCCGATCATCAGGAGCCCTGCGATTCCTGGCTTTTCGTCTTGCAGGACGAAGCCGAAAACTACATCGTGCCCGAACCAAAAGAACTCGGCCTGAACGGCAGCTTCGCCGTTTTCAAAATGATCGAGACCGACGTCGTTGCCTTCGAGAATTTCCTCCAATCCAACAAAGATAAAATCGATCCCGAACTTCTCGCCGCCAAAATGTGTGGACGTTGGCGCAACGGCGTTCCTCTCGCGCTGTCCCCGGACACAGATAAACCCGCCGGCCTTACTCCCGATCAAATGAATAATTTCGAATACGTAAACGACGACGGCTCCGGCGATCCAAAAGGCCTGCGCTGTCCCGTGGGCGCGCACATGCGCCGCATCAATCCACGCGGCCAGCCCGTCACCGGCCAGGGTGTCCCCGGTGGCAGCAACAACACGCACCGCCTCGTTCGCCGTGGCCTGCCGTACGGCCCCACCTACGACCCTAGGAAACCATACGATGGCGTCGAACGCGGCCTCCTCGGCTACTTCATCAACTCCAACATCGAGAACCAGTACGAGTTCGTCCTGGGCCACTGGGTAAATGAGAGCGAATTCGCCGGCGCCGTCCGTCTCAATCCCAAATCCAAAGATCCCATGATCGGCACGCAGGATCCCGCCGAAAGCATTTTCGTAATCCCGCAGCCCAATGGCGCCCCGCCCATCAAAGTCAGTGGCCTCTCCACCTTCGTAAAAACCAGAGCCGCCGCCTACTGCTTCCTGCCCAGCGTCACCGCGATCAAATTTATCGCCAACTTGGGAGCGCGCCCATGATTCTCCCCCACTCAGGAGCGTTCGAATGCTCTTCGTAACCAAATGGTTCGGCGTAACCGCGACCGACGCGGAGCGCAGCCTCATCAGGGAAAAAGTCATCGTCGACCAGATCGTCGAAAAAGTTCTCTTGCTGCAAAAGAATTCCGCCGCGCAACAAAAGCGCCCCCTCGGCCGCGGCACACACGTTAAGGGCACCTCCGCCCGAGCCCATTTCGAAGTTTTGGACGTCAGCGCCGGACGCGACCGCGAACTGGCCGAGCGCCTCGCGAAGGGAGTTTTCGCCGAGCCCGGCATCTATCCCGCAATCGTCCGCTTCGGCAATGCCGACCCCAAAGTCAACTCCGATTTCAAAGCCGATGTCCGGTCCTTATCTTTTTCCGTCGATCTCACGCGCGACGGCGCCGTTGTCCCCGACGCAAACATCACTCGTCAGGATTTCTCTCTCCAAAACACCACAACTCTCCCCATCAACGACGCCCCCGGATTCCTTGCCATCATGAAACTGCTCACCGCTTCGAATCCCGCCGCCAGCCTCTTGTCTTTGTCGTTCAAGGACAAATTGCGCGTGTTGAGAATTCTTACCCTTGTCCAGATACAAGCCCACCAGAAAATCGGCCCCTATCAGAAACTGCGCTACGGCAGTAACACTCCGTTCCGCCACGGCCTCAACGACATCGTGAAATATTCCGCGACTCCGTTCCCGGATAATCCAGCGCGTCCCCTGCAAACGGACAACCCCAACGCCTTGCAAGACGAACTCGCCCGCCACCTCAGGGAAGACGGCAAAATGAGCAGTTTCGACTTCGGTGTTCAGTTCCTCGACCCGGCCAACATGACTTATTGGGGCAGGCCCCACGACGCAAATTTCTGGACGGAAAACGCCAGCATCAACTGGAAGGAATCCGAAGCGCCTTTCCACTCCGTCGCGCGCCTCACTCTCCTTGCCAACTCCCACCTTACGAAAGACGCGGCCGATGCCGTCTATTTCGATGTTACTGGCCACTGCACTCCCGACAGCACGCCTGTCGGCAGCATCAATCGCGCGCGCTGGCAGGGCGAAGTGGCCAGCAAAAAAGCCCGCACCTTGGTTGACGAACGAGCGGAAAAAGTCCTCGAGAGATCCGTATGATCTGCCGGGACCAAAAGCGGCAGGCCAAAGGTTTGTTCGAGATACGAATCTGAATTTTAGGAGGAAGTTATGATGAAACGTTTCTTGCCACTAATAGTCATGTTCGCGCTGTTCTCTGTTTCGTTCCTTGGTCTCACCCTGCTTCGCATCACCGACGTCATTGCCAAATCCCAGCCACCCCAGCAGTACCCGATGATGGACAAAGTCGCCGACAAGATCATCATGAAATACACACAATCCACCTGTGAACAACTATGGGTGAAAAAATCCGAAAAAGCCCCGCCCACTGCCGAAGAACAAAAAGCCATCGCGTTTCTGAAGAGCGATCCTCAGATGCGCGCGGCATTCATAAACAGAATCGCTCCCCCCATCGCCAACAAAATGTTCGATTGCGGGATGATTCCCTGAAAGTCGCAAGCCAAAGTATTCGTCTGATGGAATCGAGGGAAGTATGAACGTTCGAAGTAAATTATCTGGAGCGGCGCTGCTGTTGTCCTTGGCAGCGCTCTCCCTCGGCGCTGTCGCTACGCACGCCCAGAGCGCAGCGCCACCCGCGCCCACCCCAGCTCAAACCAAGCCCGTGCTGGAACCCAAAGCCATCGAGCTGCTCAAGGCTTCCTGTGCCCGTCTCGCCGCCGCTCACTCCATGTCTTTCACCGCGGAAGTCACCTACGAAAGCCCCAGCCGCATCGGCTTTCCCCTCGCCTACACCACAAAATCCGAAGTCGTCATGCAGCGTCCGGACAAGCTTCGCGTCATCACTCTCGGCGATGGCCCGCCGTCCGAGTTTTACTACGACGGCAAAATGATGATGGCCTATGCGCCAACGGAAAATCTAGTCGCCGTCTCCGACGCTCCTCCCACTCTCGATGAAACCATGGAAGTCGCCTACCACGTCGCCGCCATCTATTTTCCCTTCGACGACGTCATCGTCTCCGATCCCTACAAAGACATCTCCGACGATCTGCGCACCGCCTTCTACATTGGTCAGTCCAACGTCGTTGGCGGCACCACCACCGACATGATCGCGTACGACACCGGTGGCGTCTTTATCGAAATCTGGATTGGCGCCGACGATAAATTGCCCCGTATGCTCCGCGCCATCTATGGCGACGACCCTCAGCACCTCCGCCACCGACTCGAACTCTCCAACTGGCGCATCGACCCGAATGTCACCGCCGATTTCTTTACCTCCGAAAAAGCCGCCAAGGCAAAACACATAAAATTTGCGCGCCCCGATGCTCCGCTACCTCCGGGAGGCAGCAGCACGCCGCCTCAGTCAGCTCCCAAGGCCCCGGCCCAGTAAATCGCAGCAAGGAAGTACGAAGGAATATTAATGATGAAAAAATTTGTCGTTGGTTTTCTCAGCAGCATCATCACCGTCGCTCCTTGGGTGAAAGCGTTTGCGTGGGGTCATGCAAACGCCTATGGTGGCGGCAGCACCACTCACAACGGAGACTCCACCACCCGCACCAACGCCTACGGTGGCAGCGCCACGCACACCGCCGGCGAAGGCACCACCGCCTCCAATAAGTACGGCGCCTCGGCTTCCCACGCGGAGGGCTCCGGCACCACGAACGCCTCCAACGCCTACGGCGGCACCGCCACGCACACCGCGGGGCAGGGAACCAGCGCCTCGAACGGCTACGGCGGCTCCGCCTATCACGCCGAAGGTTCGGGAACGACCACCGCAACTAACGCTTATGGCGGCAGTGCAACTCATTACCAGGGTGTCGGCACCGTCGGCACAACTTCCTCAGGCCAAACTGCGTATGCCAGCGACCACTACTATGGCGGCACTTACGGCGCGGCCTACCATCCGCCAGTCGCCGTTGCTACAGCTCCTTATTACGGCGCGTATCATCCACCCGTGGTCGTCAACTCCTACAGCACAGGTTGCTACAACTGTGGTGGCTGGGCCGCTGCCGGTGCCGTCGCCGCTGGCGTCGTAGTCGGCGCAACCGTTGCCACCGCGAACGCCAATGCCGCCGTCGCAGCCGCCAACGCCAATGCCGCTGCAGCGAACGCCAACGCCGCCGCTGCCTATGCGAATTACACCATGGGCGAAATCGTCCCGGCCATTCCCGCCGGCTGCGCAACTCCGGTCGTCAACGGCATCACCTACTACCTCTGCGGCAACACCTGGTTCAGCGCGGCCTACGGCGCCAACGGGGTGTATTATCGCGTCGTCACAACTCCGTAAAACAAACGAATCGCCAGAATTCGCACCACGCAGTTTCGAAAGCTTTTGACTCGCACCAAGGAGAAATCGTATGACCTGGGCTCACAGCATGACCAAAAGATTGCCGACCGGCGCGGACATTCGCGTGACGTTCACAAGAAGAGTTTTCATTAGCGCCGCGGCCGTTTTCGTCTGTTTTCCAGCCATGGCGCAGAACCCTGAATTGCAGCAGAAGCTCGCGGCAGTAAAGGCAGTCGCCACCGAAAATAAACAGCAACTCCACCAATATCAGTGGACCGAAACCATACAACTAACCTTAAAGGGAGACGCCAAGGAGCCGCAAAGCAGCCTCTGCCAGTACGGACCTGACGGCCAGGTTCAGAAAACTCCCATCGGTGCTCCTCCGCCGGAACCCAGCGGTGGCCGCCTGAAGCAAAGAATCATCGAGAAGAAAAAAGCCGAAATTCAGGGCTATATGGGCCAGGTGAAAGGCCTGCTTTCTCTCTACGTCCCGCCCGACGCGCAACGCATGCAAGACGCCTATGCAGCCGGAAATTTCGCGTTAAATCCCATTCCCGGCGCGGTGAATCTGGTGTTCACCAATTACGCCCAGCCCGGCGATCGCATGACCATCAAGTTCGATACCGCCGCAAAGAAAATCCTCACCGTCGACGTCAACACCTACCTCGACGAAGCCAAGGACGCCGTAACCCTCCACGTCCGAATGGCCACCCTTCCCAACGGTCCCAACTACGCGCAACAAACCGTTATCAACGCAAAGGCCAAAAGCCTGGTAGTAACCACCACAAACTCCAACTACCAAAAACTCTAAACCATCCTAGCCTGCTCCTTAGGGGCTCAGAACTTCAGCTACGACATTCAGGGCTAGGAAAATTGGGCGTTAGCCGAGGACACTCCTTTTTCTACTCACAAAAAACTCCTCAGTGCCCCAACCCTGCAATCGCCAGCGCTCTCACTCCACTGGCCTGCAGCACTCTGCCCTTAGCGACAATTCCAGGAACGCCAATCTGATCAAGCACATTCTTCGGCAGCGCCACGCCATTCCGAGAAGTCAGCACCACGTAAGTCTGCCCGTCTCGATCCGCGATAAACACCAGCGCGCTTCCCGCCGCGGCGCAAAGCTTCGCGCAAAAAGCGTGATCGTAAGCGTGCGTCCGCGTTCCAAGATAACAATTCGCGTCCGTAAGCTCGCCTCGCAGGCTCACCGTCTCCCCGCGCACAGCTTCTCCGGCAAAGAAATCAATGTTGCCTTCCGCGGCCAATTTCCTCGCCTTCGCTAAATCCGAAACCAACGGCCGCACCTCAGCGAACGGCAAACTATTCAGTCCATATTTATCGCCATATTGAAATGCGCAAACTCCCAGCACCAGTAGCAACGCGCTCAGAACTTTGCTACCTCGCTGCGCTTTTCGCGGAGTCGCTTCCATCGGTTTGCCCGCTGGCGTTGTTCTGCCCGCTCCCGCCGGTATAAACGATGCGCCAGATCGAGTTCGACCCGTCATCGCTCACCAGCAACGATCCGTCCGGCGCCACCGCGATGCCCACGGGCCTGCCCCACACGTGCCCGTTATCCACGGCAAATCCCGTCACAAAATCCTCATATTCGCCGCTCGCCTGCCCCGTATGATGCATCGGCACGCGAATCACTTCGTATCCCGTGCGCACCGAACGATTCCACGAACCATGTAACGATGCGAAAATGTCTCCCTGATACTCCGCGGGGAAGTGCGTCCCCTCATAAAACGCCATTTCCAGCGTCGCGACGTGCGGCTGCAACAGTACGTCCGGAACAATCACTTTATCTTTCAACTCCAGATGTTTCCCCGGGTGCCGTGGATCCTGAATGCCGCCCATATAAAACCATGGCCATCCATAAAATCCGCCTTCTTGCACATGCGTTATATAGTCCGGCACCAGGTTGTCCCCCAGCCCGTCTCGCTCATTCACAGAGCACCACAACTCGTGCGTCGTCGGATGCACCAACAACCCCGCTCCCGCATTCCGTATTCCGTACGCGTACACCTGCATCCCTGATCCATCGGGATTAAATTCCAGAATGTCGGCGCGATTTTTTTCCGCGGGCGTGGTATCCGGATCGTCCACATTCGAAGACGATCCAACCGCCACAAACATTTTCGTGCTGTCCGCCGTGAACTCAATCGACCGCGTCCAGTGGCCGCCGCCATGTGGCAAGTCCGCAAGATGCTGCGGCGGCCCGCTGGCCTTCAAATCCCCGTTCTTATAGGGAAACCGCACCACCGAATCCGTGTTCCCGATGTATACCCACTGCGGATCTTCTCCTCGTGGATAAAACGCAATTCCATAAGGACGATTCAGCCCAGTGGCAAACACGCTGACTTGTTGCGGTTTCCCGTCGCTCGTGATTCCGCGGAACACTTTGATCTGTCCCGCGCTGCTTTCCGCCACGAAAAAATCCCCGTTCGGCGCCACGCGAATCATTCGCGGATTATCCAGCCCCGCCGCATATAGTTGTACCGTAAATCCGTCCGGCGCTTTCGGCCAAGCATCCGCAGGCCGCGCCACCAGCTTGGGCGCGTTGTTCGCGGACGACGACGCATAAGGCGCAGGCAATTCTTGCGGCGTGATCTTTCGAACTGTTCCCGGCGCCTCGTAGCGGAAGTCCGTAAACGGCGGTTGCGGCGCCGGCGCATTCGTGGCAACCGGCTTGTAGTTAGCGTCCGCCGGAGCGGCAGCGGCGGCTGCGTTCGCTGCGCCAGCCGAATTCTTCAACGATTTCAGGAAAGCCACAATCTGCCAGCGCTTCTCTTCGGACAAGCTGCCCCACGCCGGCATTCCGTTGCCGATCGATCCCGTCGTGAGAAACCAAAAAACCTCTCCATCCGGCGCCGCCTGCGTCGGCCCTTTCGCTACTGGCGGAATGTTTCCCGTTCCCTCGCCGTGCCCGCCGTGACACGCGGCACAGCTCGTCGCATACAACGTTGCCCCCGCCGCGATGGCCGCCGGCTGTCCAGCGAGTGGATTGTTTTGTTGAGCGCTTGCCGCGGGCGCTTTATGAAAGTTCGCATCTTGCGCCACCACCGGCTCCACAAAGACGCAAGAAATAGTGAAAATGAGTGCGAGCAATGAATTATAGCTTTCGTATAGTCTCAAGACTGTCCTCCAAAATGGCCCCACCTTCAACCTCTAGACAACGTCCCGCAAGCAAATCCCAGGCCTGGGACTAGCCGCGTTTCTTCAGGCGGCTACCTTCAGCCGCTGCGTTCCCAAACTCGCGCGCCGCTTGCCTCGAGGCGCAAGCGCTATCCGCAACACCGGCGTGATTTGCTTCAAAGCGCGAAACAGCCGCGCCTTCAACATTCCTTCGCTGAGCCCAAGTCGCTCCGCCGCTTCGCGAGTGCTCAATCCTTCGAAAATGCGCAGCCGGAATGCCGCACGGATTCGAGGCGAAAGTTTCAGCATCGAGCGTTCCAGAACTTCCCGCAACTGTGTTTTGCGCAGTATCTCTTCCGGGTCCGGGGAATCGTCCGCAAACGTCTCTGAAAAATCCAGCCCTCTCGCGTCGTACATGTCCAGCGGCACGAACCTGTTGATTGACCTCCGCCGCAACTGCATCCTCGCGGAGTTCAGCACAATCGTCGTTAGCCACGTAGAAATATGCGAGTTGCCCTTAAACTGATCCAGGTGTTTGTACGCCGACAGCAGCGCATCCTGCACCGCGTCCTCCGCGTCGGCCTGGTTACCCAGCTTCCGCAGTGCAACCTTATAAAGCATCGCCGAATAGCAAGAGAACAATTCCTCCAAAGCCTTCCTGCGCGCGCTCTCGGATTGCGAGACAGGAAATGGGATCGTAAAGGTGCTCGTTTTTGTGCGGTTGGTTTTGATCATGTTTCTTCTCCTGAAAACTGAGAAAGTAACTGGCACGAGTCGTTCCATTTCGTGCCAGCGGCCGACCGAACGCTTATGCTCCCTGAAACAAATGCAATTAAAGACGATAGCGATGCGCAGGGGACTGCCCCGCAGAGCGCCAAAGTCCCTCTCCCGTTCGCATCTCGACACTTTGTCGTCATGGAGTCATCATTTCCCCACGGAGACACTAAACCGCCAAGCCCGGCGCCGGCCGCGAAAGTCCCAATCGCCGCATCTTGCTGATCAGCGTAGTGCGCTTCACTCCCAACCGAACCGCGGCGCCATGCGGCCCTCCCAACACCCAGTTTGTTTCGCCTAGCGTTTTAAGAATGTGGCTGGACTCCGCCTCGTTCAGCGTCACCGCCGATGGATCCGCCCCCGCGTTCATCTTCAAATCTTCCAAAGGCGCGCGCAGAGTAGGGCCAGTCGTCAGAATCACCGCGCGCTCCAGAAAATTCTGCAGCTCCCGTATGTTCCCCGGCCACCCATACTGCTTCAACTGATTCATCGTTGCCGCCGGAATAATCTCGATTCGCTTCTCCATCCGCTGCGCGAATTGCTGCACGAAAAACTCCGACAGCAGCGGAATATCTTCCGGCCGCTCCCGCAGCGCCGGAACCGTAATCGGGAACACCTTTAACCGGAAATAAAGGTCGCTGCGAAATTCGCTCTCCGAAACCATTTCCGCCAGATTCCGGTTGGTCGCCGCCACAAATCGCACGTCCACCCGCTGTGTTTGGGTGCTCCCCAGCTTTTCAAATTCCTGCTCCTGCAACACGCGAAGCAGCTTCACTTGAATCTCCGGCGGTATTTCCGCGATCTCGTCCAGGAACAGCGTGCCCTTGTCAGCCAACTCGAACCGTCCTACCTTGCGCGTCATTGCCCCGGTGAATGCCCCCCGCTCATGTCCAAACAGTTCGCTCTCCAGCAGTCCCGCCGGAATCGCCGCGCAATTAAATTTTACGAAATTTCGGCCACTGCGCCGGCTGAGCTTGTGCAGCGCCCGTGAAATCAGTTCTTTCCCCGTTCCTGTCTCGCCCTGAAGCAATACCGTCGAATCCGTCGCGGCCACCGAGCGCACCTCGTTCAGCACTCGTGTCAGCGCTTTACTCGAACCCACCATTCCTTCAAAAACGTGCGGCCCCAAACTTGTGCCAGGCACGCGCGCGCCAAATCCATCCTTCGGCTCCTCGAACCGAGAGCTTCGGTCCTCCGCGCCAATTTCATCCGTTGAATTGTCGGGCCGGTCTGTTGGAAGCGCGCTCCGATATTGAATAACCGCTGTACCCATTCCGTCCTCCTGAAGCAAAATTTCCGCTGGGCCGTGGCCGGATCCCTCGAACCTTTTTGCGCTGCTCAGCCCTCGTCACCGTTGCCAGTCGATTGCTTGCTGCCCTCCCGGGTCACCCAATCACGGATGTAGGGCACGCAATTTCGCAAAACCACTCCGTCTCTTTCGCACAACGCCAGAAACTGCACCGCGCTGCGGTCCACAAGCTGCAGTTCCCGAAGATCGAACACAATCGCGCTCCTCTCTTGGTGAATCAGTTCGCGCACCTCAGTCACATACTCGCCTTGGAGACGTCCGATGAGCGCGAATTCCACACCGCCTTCCCCCGCTTGTAATTTCACGATCTTGAGCATGGCCACTTGAGTGGACAACGCAGGAAACCGTGCAGGATAACTGCCACTCTTAGTTAGCTGATTTAAATGAGGTTACTGCGGCAAGGAGTCGCGAAATTTCGCGAATTCGCGAAATCCCGACTGTCACTTCCCATGACACTTTGGCCGGCACTGGCCGGCCACCCTCGCCAGCTTCCTACGCCGTCTTGAACTTCGCTTTCCGTATTCCCAATGCCCTGATCTTCGATTCCAACGTCGACGCCGGCACTCCCAACCGCGCCGCCGCCCCGGAACTCCCCGCCACGCGGCCATTCGTTTCCGCCAGCGCCGCCTCAATCATCTCTCGTTCCTGTTCGCCCAACTTTCTATTCAGCAGTGTCCGCGAACCACGCGCGCCCGTGTGTTGCTCTGCAAACCAGCTCGGCTCCGCCGCAAACACGTCCGAATCGCACAGGATCACAGACCGCTCAATCACATTCTGCAGCTCGCGAATATTCCCCGGCCACTGGTAAGCGCTCAACAAATCCAGCGTCCGTTTTTCAATCCGCGTAATGTTCTTTCCCACTTTCAGCGAATAGCGGTCGATAAAATATCTCACCAGCAGCGGAATATCTTCGATCCTCTGTCGCAACGGCGGAACATCAATCGGGAAAACATTCAGCCGGTAAAACAGGTCCATGCGAAACGTCCCCGCCGCGGCCGCAGCCACAAGATCGCGATTCGTCGCCGCAATCACCCGCACATTCGCGGCGATCGGATGGCTGCTTCCTACGCGCTCAAACTCGCGTTCCTGCAGCACGCGCAGCAAAGCAATCTGCGTTTCCGGGGGCAGCTCGCCAATCTCATCCAGGAAGATCGTTCCTCCCTCCGCCAGTTCGAACCGCCCGATCCGCCGTTGCAGCGCGCCGGTAAACGCCCCCTTCTCATGCCCGAAAAGCTCCGACGCGATCAGCGATCCCGGAATAGCGGCGCAATTCACGCTCACAAACGCGCGCCCGGCCCGCTGCGATCGTTTGTGAATAGCGCGCGCAACAAGTTCCTTGCCGGTGCCGGTTTCCCCCGTAATCAAAACCGTCGAATCGCTCGGCGCCACCTTGGCAATCCGCGACAGCACTTCCTGTAGCGCCGAAGATGACCCAACGATCTCCTCAAACATCGATGCCTGGTCAATCTCCTCGCGCAACGCTAGATTTTCTTCGTACAGCTTGTCCTTCAACGCCCGTATTTCTTCGAACGCTTTCTGCAACGCCGCGTGCGCCAGCGTCTGCTCGGTAATATCCACCCCCGTGCCCACGAGCTCGACAACCTCGCCCGCTTCGTTCAATACCGGGTGTCCCACTGTACGCAAGTATTTCAGTGTGCCGTCCGGCAGCACCACGCGATAATCGAATTCGAAGTCATGTTTTCTCGCCAGGGCCTTCGCCAGACGTTCCAGAAATCCACGCCGGTCGTCCGGATGAATGCGCTCAAATGCTGTCCTATACGTCGAAGGATCGTGCGCCGGATCGAATCCGTAAATTCGATACTGTTCGTCGGACCAATACACATTCTCCTGCCGCGCCACATTCCACGCCCAGCTTCCCGTGTGCGTCAGTCGCTGCCCTTCTTCCAAATAAGCTTGGCTCCGCCGAAGGGCTTGCTCCGCGCGTTTTCGTTCCTCCCGCGTGCGCAGCGTCGCGATTCCATACGCCAGGTTCTCCGCCAGCTCCACATACTGCTCAAAACTTTGTTCGTTGAATTTTTCCGCCTCCCCGGAATACAGAGACAACACTCCAAACGTTTCCTCGCCGCGCTTCAGCGGCAGCGACAACGAAGACGCATATCCCCGCGCGATCGCATGCTGTTGCCACGGCGCAAACTTCGCATCTTCTCGGATATTCTTCGCCCACGAAGGTTTCCCCGTCCGCACCGCCGTCCCCGAGGGCCCTTGCCCCCGCTCGTTATCCGCCCAGGTTATTTCTAGCCCTTGCAAATAACCATCTTCCACCCCGGCAAAAGCCACTGGCCGCACAGACTTCTTCTCGTCGTCCTCCCGGTAGCCCACCCACACCATCCGAAATTCGCCAAATTCCATCAGGAGTTGGCAAATTGAACGTAACAACTCCTCTTCGTCTTTCGCGTGAATCAGCGCAAGGTTGCACTGGTGAAGCGTCTGCAGCGCCCGGTTCAACTCGACAAGTTGTTCTTCCGTGTACTTAGAAGTCGCGTCCATCACCGTGCCCCAAAAAGCCTTAAGCCTATCTGTCTCTAACAAATATACATATCACGGTCAGCCCGCGTTCAGGGGCAACGATGCACAGCCTCACGGCTCTGCGCCTTCCGCCTCCATATTGACATTGTGTCGAACAGGCACCCCCGGCTTAATGATCCGGCAAAATTAAAAAACGGTAACAACTTCATCCGCCAGCAGATACCGAACCAACACACGCTCCTCCACATGGCACCAAAAGTCTTCGAACGAGAGCCACGTCACGCATGGGAACAAACCCAGCCGTCGAAATCGGTCCAGGAAATTTCGCAAGCATGGGCGGTCCGCTGGACGCAAAAAACGTTCGCCGCCGTAACCTCCTCTCCCTGGTGGGCGTTCCTCGGAGTGACCCTCGCCATTGCCTGCGTTGGTTACGCCAATAGCAAAGCGCAAGACGTTTCGCTCGGCTACCTCTACATTCTTCCGCTTTCCTTTAGCCCATTCTGCTCTCCCGCCCCATCACCTGCGCCATGGTCGGCGCGTGTATTTTCCTCCACCATCTCGTAGGCCCGCCTATTCACCATATTCCCGGCCGCATCCTGCACCATGTGGACGCCCTTATCGGCTTCATCTTTGTCGTCCTGATTTTGCAGCGTTTTGCCGCCCAACGGAATTCGCTGAACGATCTCGCGCGCCATCAACGCGACGAACTATCGAAAGAAGTCGAACTCGCCGCCGAAGTTCAGCGCATGTTCCTCCCCAACGGCGATCCGCACTCCGCTGGTTCCGAAATTGCCGGCGCCATGCATCCCGCCAGGGTAGTCGGCGGCGACTATTTCGACTACGTCGTAAGGCCCGACGGTCGCCTCCGCCTTTCATCGCCGATGTTTCCGGAAAAGGTGTAGCCGCCGCGCTCCGTCCGCGACAGCCGCCGCCGTGCGCCTGGAGACCAACGAGCCTCGCAAGCTCTGCGAAGTCGCCAAACATTTAAACGATGAACTCTACGCCGTGCAGGATGGCGGCCGCTTCGTCACCGTGCTCCGCGGCGAACTCGATCCCCGTTCCCGACGCTTGAAGTACATCAATTGCGGACACAATCTCGCTCTCCTCCTTCGCCGCGATCGTTCCGAAGTCCAATGGCTGCATGCGTCCCGCTCTCGGCCTGTCCTCGGAATTAAATTGCACGCTCGAAGACATCGCCTCGCGCCCTCGGACATTCTCGTCTGCTACACCGACGGAGTCACTGAAGCCAGCGACGCCGCTGGTCAGGAAGAATTCGGCACCGAGCGCTTGCTCAATGTAGTTCGCGAGCATTCCTCCAGCACCCCACCCGCGAAATTTGCGACCAGCTCTACCGCTCCGTAGCCGAGTTCACCCGTCGCGATTTCTTGGACGACGATCTCACCGTTATGGTCGTCAAGTTAAAAGAAGATCCCGAATCTATCTATTTCCCCGCATTTTCCGATTGACCCCCGTCGATGCGCGTCAAGTGTCGCCTGCGCGCCAGCGGTGTCGACAAAGCGCCGCAAAGCCTCCGACTGTCCTTTTCGGCGATTCCCTAACCTGGAAAATTCATGATTTCAGAAGCACGAAAGGCCTCGCTATGGTACAAATCCGTTGTCTAGGCAGATTTGAGACCAAAAGTGAGGCCTTCGCTTGACCGAACATACCACAACAGACTGTCTCCTTTTTCCGGATATTTTTGATCGACCAGTGGTCGCGAAATTTGATCAACGACAGGGCAGTTCCGATGGTGGAGCGATTCTTCTCCAGGCTGCCGAGCGGCGCTTTGGCCTGACTTCGGCATTGGCGGCCTGTCTGAAAGATGACCGGCAACCCGGGAAGGTACAGCATGAGTTGCGTGAGTTGATTACGCAGCGAGTCATGGCCATCGCCTTGGGATATGAAGACGCCAACGATGCAGCACGACTGGCTAGCGATCCGATCCACAAGCTGCTGGTCGGTCGGGATCCTGTCGCCGGCGAAGACCTGGCTTCGCAACCGACGCTGTCGCGTTTTGAAAATACTCCGAATCGCAAGGAACTGTTGCGCATGACAGAAGCAGTTGCGGACCGAGTCATTGAACGCCATCGCCAGCGTCTACATGGTCGCGCCCGTCGCATCACCATCGATATGGATCCCACTGACGACCCCACGCACGGCCAGCAACAGTTCACTTTTTTCAATCGCCACTACGATAGCTACTGTTACTTGCCGATGGTTTGTTTTCTCACCTTCAATGAGGAGGCGGAGCAGTACTTGGTGGCGGCGGTGTTGCGGCGTGGGAATGCGACTGGCTCGCTCGGTGCGCTCGGGATTCTGCGCCGTCTGCTTGCACGGCTGAGCGATGCCTTTCCCAAAACGAAACTCCGGGTGCGACTCGACGGCGGCTTCGCGTCCCCGGAAGTTCTGGATTTCCTGGATTGCGAGCCGAAAGTGGAATACCTCGTGAACATGGCCGCCAATGCGGTATTGAAGCGTAAGGCGGAGGCGGCCATGAAGCGGGCTCGTCGTGCGTCGGAGATCTCCGGCCAAACCGAGCATGTCTATGGCGAGTGCCGATACGCTACCAAAAAAACTTGGCCCTGGAAACGACGGGTCATCTACAAAGCCGAGGTGGTGCGCACTGTGAACAAGGAACCGAAGGACAACCCACGTTTCGTGGTCACCAACCTAAAACAGAGTCCGCAGTGGATTTATGAGAAGACTTACTGTCAGCGGGGCGATGTCGAAAACCGGATCAAAGAACTGCACGACGGCATGCAAATTCGGCCGCACCAGTTGCTCGAACTTTTTGGCGAACACATTCCGTGTGCTGCTGACAGCGGCGGCGTATGTCCTGATGCAGGAGATGCGACTTCACTTGTCTTCGACCCGCCACGCCCGGGTGCAAGTCTCGACCTTGCGAGAGCATTTTCTAAAACTCGGAGTCCAAGTCATCGTCACAGTGCGTCGCATCGTGCTGCACTTGCCGCAAGCATTTCCGTACCGCGATAGCTTTCATCGTCTCGCCTTGAGCTTGGGCGCACAAAGCGGATAATCCAGAATCTCCGCGACAGGAACTTCATACACGTCGGCCTGCTGGTCGGGGTGTCTCGGTTCGCTTCAAAATCTGAACTTCAACTCCGCTAACAACCTTAGAATCAGTCTTCCAGTTCAACTTATCTCTGCCATTAGCCGCAGATTGTCCCGCGCTCACAAAAAAACTCCGCTCAATCACTTTTCACGAATAATGCAGGCTAAGTGCTTGCCGAAGATCAATTTATCCGAGCCAACTCCAGAACGAGAATGGAAATCCGCGTGCCCAACTGTCCGCTAGAAATGTGCTGGCGCCCGGGGCGTCAAATGAACTGGAAAGTTTTTGTCGAATCGCGGCTGGTCCGCGCATCTGATAAATAACGCGTTGCGCCAGCAAAGAGGACGGAATCGCTCAAGGGAGGCAACATGAATTCGTTCGAACCAAGTACCACCAAACTCGGCTTCATCGGTCTTGGCAACATGGGCAGCCGCATTGCCGCTCGCTTGCTCGCCGCCGGCTATTCCGTTTCCGTCTACGACAGAAATAAAACAAAGGGTGAAACCCTCAAAGGCAAAGGCGCCTCGCTGCCGGATTCGATTGCGGCTCTCGCCAAATCCGCTGACGTCGTCCTCTCTTGCCTTACCGACGATCAATCCGTTCGCGATGCATATCTCGGCGCCGCCGGCGTCCTGGCCAATGCCAAAACCGGCTTGGTGATTTTAGAAATGAGCACCGTTTTACCGGCAACCTCCCGCGAACTCGCGCTAAAGGGTTCCGCGGCCGGCATGCAAGTCCTCGACGTCGCGATTTCCGGCAGCACCCCCGCCGCCGAACAAGGCACCGTAACTTTGCTGGCTGGAGGCAACCCCAACGTTTTCCAGCAAGCTCTGCCCATCTTCAAATCCATCGCCGCCAAATATTTTCATCTCGGCCCCAACGGCGCCGGCACCACCATGAAACTCGTGGTCAACGCCATTCTCGGCATCGGAATGCAGGCCATCGCCGAAGCCGCCGCCTTGGGCGAAAAATCTGGATTGAGCCGCGATGTCCTTCTCCAGGTCCTAGCGCAGACCGCCGTCATCGCCCCCGCCCACGCCGGAAAGCTTTCCCGCTCGGCCCACAACGACTACAGCCCTCAATTCCCGCTCCCATTGATGAACAAGGATTTTCACCTGATCCGCCAGCTTGCAGACGACGTCCACGCGGTCATGCCCGCAACCACAGCCTCCTTCAAAGTCAATTCCGAAGCCCTCACCGCCTACGCCGATCGGGATTTCTCCGTGGTCATGAAGCAAATGGAAGAAATGTCTTCCGGCGAAGTAGCAAAAAAATCGGTAGCCCCATGAAGCTTTGTAAATCCCACCGAGACCGCTTCTTATGATTACTCTCAAAGTGAACGGTGTCGATCGCACCTTCAATGGCGACCCAAACATGCCGCTTCTCTGGTACCTTCGCGACACTCTCGGCCTTACCGGCACAAAGTTCGGTTGCGGTATGACCCTCTGCGGCGCCTGCACCGTCCTCAAAAACGGCACGGCCATCCGCTCTTGCATCACGTCCCTCAGCGCCGCCGTGAACAGCGATATTCGAACGATCGAAGAGATTGCAGCCAACGAACTTCACCCAGTTCAGCAAGCCTGGATGCAAATAAACGTTCCGCAGTGCGGTTATTGCCAGTCGGGCCAAATCATGCAGGCGATTTCCTTATTGGCCACCAAGCCTCATCCTACCGACGAAGAAATCGAAGAAGGCATGGCCGGCAACATCTGCCTCTGCGGAACCTACCAGCGCATCCGCGCGGCCATCAAGCTGGCAGCGGAGAAAAACACATGAGCCGCATCGAAAATATAAGCAGGCGCTCCTTCCTCAAAGGCTTCGTAAGCGCCGGCGCATTGATTCTGGCGGTCCGCTACGCCACCCCTGGAATGGATCTTCCACAAACAGCGAACGGCGAAACCGACGCGGACCGCGCTCCATTTCACCCCAATGTTTTTCTCGGCATCGAAACCAACGGCACAATCCACATCGTCGCACGCCGCTCGGAAATGGGCACCGTAATCCGCACCACGCTGCCTCTCGTTGTCGCCGACGAATTGGACACCGACTGGAAACAAGTCATTATCGATCAGGCCATCGGCGATCACCGCTACGGCGATCAAAACACCGATGGCTCCCATTCCATCCGCAATTTCTTTGACGCCATGCGCGAGTGCGGCGCCTCCGCTCGCTGGATGCTGGTTCAAGCAGCCGCTCAGCAGTGGGGCGTCCCCGCCACCGAGTGCACAACCAAACCCAACACCGTCGTACATTCCAAAAGCGGCCGCAAATTGGGCTACGGCGAACTCGCCGCTGCCGCAGCCAAACTCAACGTTCCCCAAAAAGACCAGCTCCAATTCAAGAAACCAGCCGACTGGCGCTACATCACCAAAGGCATGACCAGCTACGACCTCGAAAAACTCTGCACCGGCAAAGCCATGTATGGAATCGATGCGCATGTCGAGGGCATAGTTTACGCTACCATCGAACATCCCCCTGTCTTCGGTGGAAAGGCGAAAACCTGCGACGACCAGGAAACCCTCAAGGTCGCGGGTGTCCACCAAACAATCCTCATCGATCCCTTCAAGCCGCCTGCCGCCTTCCAACCGCTCGGCGGCGTTGCCGTCATTGCCGACAACACCTGGGCCGCCATCCAGGGCCGCAGAAAGCTGAAAATAACGTGGGACAACGGCCCAACGAGTCCTACGACTCCGCCGAGTGCAAAAAAGAATTGCAGACCACCGCCCGCAACCCCGCCAAACTCGTCCGTCACGTCGGCGACACCAGCGCCGCCCTCGCTGCCGCGCCCGCCTCGAATGTTTTCGAAGCCGAATATTACGTCCCTCTCTTGGCCCACGCGCCCATGGAACCCACGATGGCGCTAGCCGAATTTAAAGACGGAAAAGTGTACGCCTGGGCGCCAACGCAAAATCCCCAGGCCGCGCAGGCTATCGTCTCCAGCGAACTCGGCATTCCAAAAGAAAACGTAATCTGCAACGTTACTCTCCTTGGCGGTGGCTTCGGCAGAAAGTCCAAGCCCGATTACGTCGCCGAAGCCGCCGTTCTCTCCAAAAAAGTAGGCAAGCCCGTAAAAGTCGTCTGGACCCGCGAAGACGACATCAAGTTCGACTACTACGACGCCGTTGCCGGAATGTATTTCAAAGCCGCGCTCGATGCCAAAGGAAAACCCGCTGCTTGGCTACAGCGCTCCGTCTTTCCTCCCATCACATCCATCTTCGACCTCAACGCGGTCTACGGCGATCCTCCTCACCTCGCTCAGGGGTGGACCGACATGCCCTACGACCTGCCGAATATCACCATCGAAAACGGCCCCGCAAAAGCCCACGTCCGCGTCGGCTGGCTTCGCTCCGTCGCAAACATCTATCACGGCTTTGGAGTCCAGTCTTTCACCGACGAACTCGCCCAGCGCGCTCAACGCGATCCCCTGGAATATCTGCTGGACCTGCTCGGTCCCCCGCGCACCATCGATTTCACCGGCGTGGCCTATCCAAACTACGGCGCCGACTACAAAACCTATCCATGGGAAACCGGCCGCCTTCGCCAGGTCACCGAATTAGTCGCCGAAAAATCCGGCTGGGCAAAGAAAAGGAGCACAAAAGGCCACGGCTTCGGTATCGCAGCCCATCGCAGTTTTCTTACTTACGCCGCAACCGTCGTCGAAGTCGTAGTGGACGACCAGGGCGAAATTAGCATTCCCCGCGTCGACACCGCCCTCGATGCTGGCTTGGTCGTGAATCCCGAAGTCACCCGCGCCGCCGGCGTTGGCGAACCAGGCGTGCCGCCTTTCGTAGCCGCATTTTGTAACGCTATCTTCGCCGCCAGCGGGAAGCGCGTCCGCGATTTACCGCTCTCGAGCAACCCGGCTTTTGGATAGCATAACGTTTGCCCAGAACAGTTACACAAAGTACGGTCACACAAAGTGCATTCACACAAAAACAGGAGTCTTTCCATGAGCCTGAATCAAGACGATCCAAACGCCGGCGTGACCCGAAGGGAATTCATCGGCATGACCGCCGCCACTCTCTTCGCCGCCGGCGCGCTTCCAGCCCAAGCCAAGCCGGAAAACAAGAAGGGCATCCCCTATCGCACGCTCGGCCACACCGGCGAATCCGTTTCCATGGTCGGCATCGGCGGATATCACCTCGGCAAGCAGAGCGATCCTGCCGAAAGTATTCGCATCATTCGCGCCGCCATCGACGAGGGAATCAATTTCCTCGACAACTGTTGGGACTACAACGGCGGCGAAAGCGAAGTCCGTATGGGCAACGCTCTTCGCGACGGTTACCGTCAGAAAGCTTTCCTCATGTCCAAAATCGACGGCCGCACAAAAACCGCCGCCAACGCTCAGATCAACGAATCTCTCCGCCGCCTCCAGACCGACCACATCGACCTCATGCAATTCCACGAAGTCATTCGCGCCGACGATCCCGATCGCGTATTCGCCGCCGGTGGCGCGCTCGAAGCCGTCCAGGAAGCGCTAAAAGCCGGCAAACTCCGCTTCATCGGTTTTACCGGCCATAAAAGTCCGGACATTCACCTCAAAATGCTCGGCACCGCTTCCCAACATGGCTTCCGCTTCGACACCGTGCAGATGCCTCTCAACGTAATGGACGCGCACTATGACAGTTTCGAAAAGAAAGTTCTCCCCGTCCTCGTCAAAAACAATATCGGCGTACTCGGCATGAAGCCCATGGGCGACCACATTATTCTCGACAGCAAAACCGTTACCGCTACTGAGTGCCTGCACTACGCCATGAATCTTCCTACCAGCGTCGTCATCACCGGCTGCGATTCGCTGCCTATTCTTCAGCAAGCCCTCGCGGCGGCGCGCAGTTTTCAACCCATGGATTCTTCCCAGGTCGCGGCTCTTCTCGCAAAAACCGTCACAGCCGCCAAGGCCGGCCAGTTCGAGTTGTACAAAACCAGCCACAATTTCGACGGCACGTTCGCCAACCCGCAATGGCTGGGCTAACGCGCGCGCCAATTTTCAAACACGCAGGAGATACAACATGTTGGAGTTCATAAACATTCGCGGTACCAACCTCATCAGCTCTCGCATCGGCCTCGGCACTTGGGCCATCGGAGGCTGGATGTGGGGCGGCAGCGACGAAGTCGAATCTATACGCACCATTCATGCGGCCCTCGATCAAGGCATCAACTTGATTGACACCGCTCCTATTTACGGCGACGGCCGCTCCGAGGAAATCGTCGGCAAAGCCCTCCGCCAATACGGGCGCAGAGACAACATCCTGCTCGCCACAAAAGTCGGCGTCGATTGGAGCACCGGCCGCATCGAACGCAACTCTACCCGCCAGCGCATCCTTCAGAATTCCACGATTCGCTTCACCGCCTCCAGACGAGCTATATCGACATCTACCAGGTCCACTGGCCCGATCCTCTCGTGCCTATCGAAGAAACCGCTGCCACCCTCGAGGAACTCTACGAACAAGGAAAAATCCGCGCCATCGGCGTCAGCAATCATTCCCCCGAACAAATGGCCCGCTTCGAAACGGTCGCCCCGCTCCACACCATTCAGCCTCCCTACAATCTCTTCGAACGCGAAATCGAACGCGACGTTTTGCCCTACGCCGTCACCCACCGCAAAACCACGCTCACCTATGGCGCACTCTGCCGCGGCCTCCTCAGCGGTGCTATGCGCCCCGATCGCCAGTTCTCCAAAGACGACATGCGCAAAACCATCGACCCGAAATTCCAACCGCTTCATTTTGAGGAGTACCTGAAGGCGGCAAACAAGCTCGATGCCTACGCCCGCGAGGAATTCGGCAAGCGCGTCATCCACCTTGCCGTTCGTTGGCTCCTCGATCAACCCGGTGTGGACATCGCACTCTGGGGCGCCCGCCGGCCCGAACAGCTCGACCCGATCAACGAAGTAGGCGGCTGGTCGCTCACCCAGCCCGACTTCGAAGCCATCGACGCCATCCTCGGCGAAACCATTCGCAATCCGGTTAGCCCCGAATTCATGGCTCCCCCGGTTCGCCAGGCTCAAGCCGTCGCCTAGATAGACGCGTAGATAGAAAGGAGCAGGCCAGTCCGTGAATCTTCGCTTTTGCAGTTACATCGCCGCGCTTTTCCTGATCGCAGGTACAGCTGCGGGAGATCGCGCCATTCCGTTGATCGAGCCTCCCGAAGCGCGGTCACACACCAAAATCGTCTCTCTTACTCTGATTGCAACGCTGAATGCCGACGGCAAAGATTCCTTCGCTTACAAAGGCAGCACTATCGCCCCAACCATCCGCGTCTATCCCGGCGATACCATGAAAATCGCCTACGTCAATCACCTCCCCGATCACTCCTCGGAAACTTGCGCCATCAACCCGTGCAAAGACATGACGAATCTCCATTTCCACGGCCTCGAAGTTTCGCCGCAGGCTCCGCAGGACGACGTCATCGACATGATGGCCATGCCCGGCCAAACCCTCCACTACGTCGTCGAAATTCCGCGCGAGCACGCGCCCGGCCTCTTCTGGTATCACACCCATCCCCACGGCGAAAGCCATCGCCAGGCCCTCGACGGCATGTCCGGCGCAATCGTCATCGAAGGCATAGAGCGCTACTACCCCGAAGTCCGCAATCTGCGCGAACAAATATTAGTTGTCCGCGGAGTATCCACCGAAAACGACCCTAACGCTGCCGCTCTTCTCCAAAAAGTGAACGCCCAACCTCCCTCGTGCGGTAACGAGCCCGAAGCAACGGAACGTGTTTTCACAGTAAACGGCCAGCTTCGTCCCACAATCGGCATCAATCCCGGAGAGCGCCAGTTCTGGCGCGTCGTCAACGCCTCCGCCGACCAGTACGTCGATCTTCAACTCGCCACTCAAAAACTCGAAATCATCGCCATGGACGGCATGCCCCTCGCTTTCCATGATCCGCAAAATCCCAAACAAATTGTCGAACACGCCTTGATCGCCCCCGCTGGACGCCTGGAAGCCATCGTCACTGGCCCCGGCGCCAATGCCAACGCCACCCTCCGTACGCTCTGCGTCAACACTGGCCCAAGCGGCGATCCAAATCCAGAAATGGTCCTTGCCGATGTTCGCCCGGGCTCCCCCTCCGCCTCACGCGCCACCCATGAAACCAATCGTGATTTGCGCAAACCCGAATTCAAGCAGGTCGATCTGCAATCCTTCGAAAAAACCGATCCCAATTTCGTCGTCATCTTCACCGAAGACAAAAACGGTTTCTACATCAATGGCCAAAAATATTCACCTGACGCCGCGCCCATGACCACCGTGCACATCGGCGGCTATCAGCACTGGCGCATTTTCAACATGTCCGGCGAACTCCACCCCATGCACATCCATCAAACGCACTTCCTCGTCTACTCCCAGAACGGCGTGCACCTCGATCACCCCATATGGATGGACACGGTAAACGTTCCCACCGGTGGGTCGGTCGATGTCGTAATGGACTTCACCGATCCCATAATCAAAGGCATGTCCCTGTTCCACTGCCACCTACTCAACCACGAGGACAAAGGCATGATGGCCAAAGTCCTCTTCCAATAGCCCTGCCATGAACATCTCTTCGCACCGTTTTCGAATCATCTCCCAGCCAAAAAAAGTAGCCTCTTTTCCACCTCCAATCTCTAATCTCCAACGGAGAAATGGCGAAACAGCGTAAAGGAGAACTCCTATGAGCACTCAGCCTCAAGTCGTTTTGGCGCCACCTTTCACTCGCCAGACCGCCGCCCAGAAAGTCCGAAAAGCCGAGGACGCTTGGAATTCACGTGACCCGCAACACGTTGCGCTGGCCTACACCGTTGACAGCCACTGGCGCAACCGGGCCGAATTCATCAACGGTAGGGAACAGATCATCCAATTCCTCAAGCGCAAGTGGAATCGCGAACTGGAGTATCGCCTGATCAAGGATCTCTGGGCCTTCGACAACGACCGAATCGCCGTCCGCTTCGCCTATGAATGGCGCGACGATTCCGGGCAGTGGTATCGCTCCTACGGCAACGAAAATTGGGAATTCGATCCCCAGGGCGTCATGCACCACCGCTATGCCAGCATCAACGATCTCCCCATTCGCCACGAAGATCGCCTCTACCAATGGCCGCAGGGCCCTCGCCCGCTCGATCATCCCGGCCTGACCGAGTTAGGATTGTAAAGGTCCAGCACTGCCATCAAATGCGCCGCATCGCCCATTTTCAACTCCATTGCGCATGCCGCAACCAATGTTCGCCTACTCCTGAATTGTCCTCCCCCGAAATTCTCGTGGCGAACAAGTGACATTTGTCGACAGGTCGGCTCGCCCTCAGCCATCCTCCCTGTCCCTGCCCGTCCCTCTCCGCGAACTTCTTGAAATCACGTGCTTTGATAAATCACTCAGCGCCCATTTTTGGCAATCCAAATGCCCGTTACTCACCCGACAGTCTCAGTATTCCCTAGAAAAGGCGGGCAGAAGCAGCAATCGCCATGTGGATCGTTAGACTCGCATTACGCCGTCCGTACACCTTCGTGGTGATGAGCATCCTCATTTTCGGCATGGGATTCTTCGCTATCTTCCGCACCCCCGCCGACATCTTCCCCAACATCAACATCCCCGTCATCAGCATCATTTGGAATTACGCTGGCCTCGTCCCCAGGCACATGAACAACCGCATCACCTACATCACCGAGCGCGCCCTCACCACTACCGCGTCGCCGTCGTCAAAGTTTTTCTCCAGCCCTCCGCCAACGCGTCTCATCCCGCCGGATGAAACGGCATCCCCGGGTGCCCGGCGCTCGCTGGCTCCGGCGTTTCGACGTCAAGATTCACCACCACCGGCTCCTGCCCGTTTCTCACCACCACCGCCTCGCAAATCTCATTCGGACTGGCATTGATCTCCTGGTGCGGCACGTAAGGCGGCACATAAATAAAATCTCCCGCCCGGGCTTCGTCGCTTAGTTCCAGATGATCGCCCCATCGCATCCGCACCCGCCCCTTCACCACATAAAGCACCGTCTCCAGCTCGCCGTGATGATGCGGCCCCGTCTTCGCATCGGGTTGCACTACCATCGTGCCCGCCCACAATTTCGTCGCCCCCGTTCGCGCATGCGTAATCGCCGCCGCCCGCGTCATCCCCGAAGTCTGCGGGGTATTCATATCCAACTCCCCCGCATGCACCATCTTCACCCCATGTTCCTTCCAGTCCATGTCCGAATCCCTCTCTCCACAGTACCGAGCGCGCCTCCGCCCTCTGCTAAGCGCCAAACTATGTCATCTCGCGAGCGCTCTCTGCAACTCTTCTTGACGGATCGCGTCACGCAGCATATCGTGGCGATATCCGGCTCCGTGCTACGACGCAAAGCCTGTGGGGGCGAAACGATGTACCTGGTCTGGTTGACGGCGTTGGTTCTCGGCTGCGGGTTCGCCATCTCCGGCGGACACAAAATAAAAGGCAAATTACTGAACCTATTTATCATTTTGGGCTGCATGGGCCTGGGTTTCGGCATCGGCTATGCCGCTGGTCTCGGTAGCGGCAATATGGGAAGCATCCCCGATGCCGGTGTGCCTTTCTCGATGATGTTCGGAATCGTCGCAGCGTTCGGATGCGTGTGCCTGAACAACTGGCGTCAAAAGTATGATGGCGCACCAACCGACAGCGCGGACGTCAGACACGCGACGGGTCAACAACCCATGGGTCCGCCGCCCAACCAATCGCAACTGTGACACTCGTTGTCACTTTTGACAGTTCCCAACGTCACTCGCCCGCCTTATATTCTCTCCAACCTGACCGGAGGGTCCGGCTCGACGCACCCCCGAACCCCGAAGAATGGCCTCCAAGCCTGAATTCTTCAACTTGTCGCCCGGATCCTCATCTCTCGTGTCCAGCCACCGAAGGCCAACGAGAACACACAGAGAGCTGCCCGCGCTGTTTACGAAAACACAACAACACATTTCCCACCGCGCGCTCCCTAGGGCATTCCGATGGTTCTTTAGTTGGCTATTCTTGCGCCTGCACCAGCGGCAGTTGTGATGAGAGCTGCAAATCAATCACCGCCTGGATGCGCCGTTCGATTTGAAAGAACGTCGCCACTTTCTTCCCCGGTACCACTTTGCTGAAGATCGGCATATAACGAATCCTCAAGTCCGCCACGTTTTTCTCCACATTCAGCGCCCGGTTCGTCAGCGACAGTGCCTGTTGGTCGCTCATCGTGCCCCAAGTGTCCGCATATTTTTTGATCAACGCGTACTTCTCATTGTTGATCTTAACCAAGTCCGCGGTGTACTGATCGTAGACCGGCCAGAATTTCGTGGCCTCCTCGTCCGTCAGTTTCAGATTCGCCGCAACCATCTGCTTTTTTTTCGACCGGATGTCGTGCCGCAATAATTCGATGTCCTGGTCGACCGCCGCCTGCGAAGTTCCCGACTGTGAAGTCGTCGCCGCTTGTCGTGGGTTTGGTGCAGGCGGCGTCTTTGCGGCGGGCCCACTCCCGAGATAAGTAAGGCATCCCACCACAGCGCACACAAAAATAATCTTCCCATGCATTTTACTCTCTCCTGTTCGCCCGTCCGCGTAACCGCGATCTAGGCGCGACCTGATCGTCATTACGAAAGCCCCATCACGAATCGAATTACTGCGCGGGTGGCGGCAGCGTAATCGACTTAGACAACGTGAACGTCAGCGCCGTTTCCGCCGGAATCTCGATCTGCTTGTTCCCGGTCATCGCGCCGCCCACCAAACCTCCCGCCGCGCCCACCAGCGCCCCAATCCCGGCTCCTTTTCCTCCGCCGGCGATTCCGCCAATCAGCGCGCCTCCCGCGGCCCCGCCTCCGGTCGTCGCCGCTGTCCTCTTTCCTTTTCCTTTTATCGTGCTGTCCAGCGTGCCCGTCTGAATCGAGTAGTTTTGCCCACGAATCGTAATGCTCGTCAGAGCAAGGGACAATTCGCCTTCGCCTTTGATTTTTCCTTTCTGCTTTGCCGTGATGACCGTTCCAGTCACACCAGAATCCCTTCGGTATCGCCGTGACTCCGTCCAAAGACACCGGCCGCGCCAATGTAGCCAGGAAAGTTTGCCCAGCCTGACTCGTTTTCGAACTCAACGCTTGATCAACCGTCACAGTCAGTGAAGTCCCGGCAGGCACAACGATCGGCTGAGGCGGTGGCGGCGCCACCGGTGCTGGTGCGGGCGCTGAAGTATTCGCAGCCTGATCCGCCGCTGCTGCCGCCGCCCCCGCCGACATCACCGCCGTCTCATCGTCCACACCGGTAGCTCCCGGTTCATCGTGCGCAATCTGCTCCACTTTCTTTTGCGTGGCCTGATCCTTCACCGTGCCGCGCAACGTCACCTTGCCGTCTTTCGCTGTCACGCTCACGGCGGAATCCTTCGTCTCGGGATCCGCTGTCACCTTCGCTTGCACGTCCTGCGCGATCGTCTCGTCGCTCGCATGCTTCGAGCATCCCGCCGCGAAACTCAACAGCGCGCCAATAAGCACAACTGAAACGTAAGGCAAATGAACGCCAAATTGTTTTCGCATCTAGAGTCTCCTATTCCTGCAACCAAATGGCAGGAGCGTCGTTAGTTCCGTCCATACTTTAAATCACGCGTCGCGGACTTGCAGTCCCACCGCCACGCCAAACGGCCCTGCAACTTCTCAATTCGTTCAGAATCAGAAATAGAGCCCCGGAGTGCACACTTCCTCACGCCGAGGGATTCCCGGGAACAAGAATTCCAGGGACATACTGCCCATCAGGCGGAACGGTGAGATAACAGATATGCCCAGGCGGTCGGCGAAATTTAAGCCCCAATCTTCTTCAAAGTCAATACTCTCAAAAAATTCTTACCCCCGATGTTGATGAGTTATGCGCCTCAAGGTCGCATCACGGCTTTGGGGATGGGGCGTTGCAAACGCTTGTCGAGGCAAATCTGCTGGGTGCTCGTCACCTTCCCCGTCCGGCGCGTGGACAATTTTGAATTGGAAAGCATCCCGGTGGCTGCAAGGGGCCAGCAGCTCCTCCGGCACGGCGATGGGAGCTCAGACTAGCACACATCCCTACCGTGGTGGCCTAAAACCGGACGTTGTAGGCTCTGGGATCATTACGGACTGCGACAGCACTCGCGAGGTGCGAATTGAATAAGAGGTTAGCGTTTTGCTCAGCTTCGAAGAAAGGTCTCCTGCTTTGTCCTCTTTCTTTTCTTTGAGCCTTCGAACCTTGTCGAACTCTCTCTGTGGCGGCCTCATCTCTATGCACGCGGCCCAGTCCGAAAGGAGCATCTGCCTGCCCAGGACCGAGGCCTACGGCTCGGTAAAACGCCTTAAGAGCTTCCGGGTATCGCCTTTCGTCCTCGAGAAGGAGCCCGATATCAAGGGAGGCCAGGCGAATCTCGGTTGAAGCTCGACTGCCTTTCGCAAAAATGTGATGGCTTTGTCTGCTGCATTTCTTCTTCATTGCGATGTCGCGAAGATAAATCGTGCTTTCGACTGGCTTCCAAGTTCAAGGTTCGCTTGCCACGAGAAGAAGTTCGGGACGCACCACATCCCCAGATGCCTAAGATCGCTGTATAGTACAGTTCTGCGACTGTCAGTCCGAAGACAGTCCCCGGTTGGAGATGATGATGAGTAAAGGGCCCGAGATTCGTTGCTACGACTACGTGAACCATCCCTACGCACGCGTCCGTGATGCGTTGAGCACGGGGGCGCTTAACGTGTTCCAGTCGGCTACGAAGGCTGCCGCGTCGCGGGCGCAATCGATCGCTGCTGAACTACACGTCGACATTGGCGGTGTTGGGGTCAAGTCCGACATCAGAATTTCCATCAAGAACGTCGAGGAGAAGGTTCTTGATGCCGCTCTGTCGACTCCGGTCACACGGTTGCAGCTCGAATGGGAGGGCGCCACTATGCCAGGCCTGTTCCCGCTCATGAAGGCCGAGCTTTCCATTTACCCACTGACCGCTACCGAAACGCAGTTGGATTTCTGGGGCATTTATGAACCGCCTTTCGGCGCTGTGGGAAAGGCGATGAATGCGATGGTCGGCCACAGAATCGCAGAGGTATCAGTTCACCGCTTCATTAGCGGTGTGGCAGAATATCTCCGACATGCCCTCGCTTAGTGCTCTATTATAGTGGACTGTAACAGCTGAACTGGGAGTAATGCGACGTGTAGGGTCAAAGTAGCGCCACTTCACAGTCTTGGGCGCGTTGTTGTAGTGCCGGATGTACTTCATGAGCTTTCTTCGCAAGTCGGGCACCGACGTGAATACACCGCGTGCAATGACGTCGCGCTCGATCTTGGAAAACCAGAGTTCGATCTGGTTGAGCCAGGAGGAATAGGTCGGAGTGAAATGCAGATGAACCTTGGGATGTCGAGCCAGAAAGTCGTCGACTTGTCCGGTCTTGTGGGCGGAGAGGTTGTCGGCAATCACGTGGATCTCTTTGCCGCGTGGCTGGTTGACAACGATGTCCGCCAGGAAGGCAACGAACTCCGCAGAAGTGTGACGCACGGCCGTTTTGCCGAGCACCTCGCCGGTCTTGGTGTCGAACGCTGCGTACAGGGACAGCGTGCCGTGCCGGAAGTACTCAAAGCCATGGCGCTCGGCGCGTCCCGGCGAGAGTGGCAACATCGGATCCTTGCGGTCGAGTGCCTGAATCGCGGTCTTTTCATCCACACAGAACACCGCCGCATGCGCTGGCGGGTTCAGATACAGCCCAATGATGTCGGCGGCCTTCTGCTCAAAGTCCGGATCGTTGGTGGCCATGTAGCGCTCCAGCCGCTGGGGCTTGAGCCCGTGCTTGGCCCACACTCGCGCCACCATCATGTGACTGACCTGGAGCTGCCTACCCAGCCTGCGCGTGCTCCACTGCGTCGTCCCGTCCGGCGGTGTACGCTTGAGCGTCCATTGCAAAATGCGCGCCTCCAGGGCCGGAGTCAGCGTGGTGGCTTCTTGGCCAGCGTGCCTGCTGAACAGCCCGGCCAGCCGCTCTTCCCGAAATCGCTTACTCCAGCGACTGATAAACGCATCATTGCAGTCCAGTTTGTCGCGAATCGCGGTCCAGGTATGGTTTGCCTCCAGCAACAACATCAGCCGCGCCCGGCGCGCGTCATCGGCACGCCCGCTACGGCTCGCCGCTCGCTGGTTGAGTTCCAAACGTTCCGAATCCGTCAGCACGATGGTGTTTCCCATGAACATCATCATACTACTGTTTCAGCTGTTACAGTACACTAGTTCGGAATTACGGTGACGTATTTGCAAGGCTAGGCGGCTGAAGCCAGCCGGTTGTTTTCAATCTTCGCCAAGAGAGTTGTCAGGTCTTTGCGAGTGAAAGTCCACTGGAACGGAGAGGCGGTTTGCTCATAGCGTCGCTCGAAGGCTAAGAGCCGCTGTTCGAGCTCGTTGAGGGATTTGAAATCATTGGGCGTGAGTACCTTCCTCTGAACGATGGAGAAGTAAATCTCAATCTGATTGAGCCAACTGGCATGGAGGGGGGTGTGTACAAGGACCGCATTGGGCCATTGGGAGCGGAGGCGGACGACGGCCTTTTGGCCGCGATGGGCGGAACAGTTGTCCATGATCCAGAAAACGCGACGTGCTGACTTGTAGGGTTTTCGGCTCATGACTTCCCCAATCAGGCGATCGACCGGCACAATGCCGCTTTTCTTTTCGCAGCGGCCGAACACCTTGGCTCGATGCACATCCCAGGCAGCCAGATAGGTCCATGTCCCTTCACGGAAATATTCGTGTTCGACTCTGGTCGAACGACCCGGCGCAGGCGCCAGGGTAGGTTGCTTGCGACGACGGGCTTGCATGCTACTTTTTTCATCCGCGGAGATGACAAACTCTCGCGCGTTTAGCGGGCGTCCCTTCTAAACGCGATTATACAGATCGAGGATGCGTCCTGCTTTCGCCGCGAAATCGGGGTCGCGTGGGAAGATCCAACTGTGATGCCGCCAAGGGCGGAGGGCATCGGCGCTGAGCCAGCGCCACAGGGTCGCTCCACTGATCTTCGCTACCAATCCTTGGGCAAGGACTTCGCGGCGGATCTCGGACAGAGAAAGTCGTGAGAGCGGGAGTTGCAAGCGATGCGGGAGTTCACAGGCCAGCGCCTTGACTTGGACGACGACGCCGGCGGGAAAAGAGGGCGGGACGCCCGCCCCGAGGTTGCGACTCCAGACCAGGAAGGCGCGCGAGGGCAAATCGTTTGCGCCACTTGCTGACAATCTGGCGCGGGGTGTCCAGGCGCGCAGCGATGACATCGTTGGAGAGGCCTTCGGCAGCGAGCAGCACGATTCTTGCGCGGACTACATCGCAATACGGTGACGTATACTGTCGTGCCTGAGCCTGCAACATCGTACGCTCTACCTTGGTGAGAACTATAGAGAATGGGCTTTTTCTTGGCATGAGAGAGCAATCTCCTTCATGCCAAGAATAGCGGAATTTGCCTCTCTAAGGAATATATAAATACGTCATCGTATTTATGAAAATGAGCACTTAGTAAGCCGTATCGGTGGTGCCGCGGCTCGGCCTCCCGCGCCTCCATGCACGAACATCTGGAAAATAATCCACTACTCGCCAATGACGGGCTGGAATTCATCGTCGGGTAACGGACGGATCTCCGGGTTGTGCATCATGACGCGCGCACAAGCGTTCCATCGCAGAATCGCGTCATCGTTGGCGGGCGGTCGCAGAGCTTCGGCTCGCTCGTAATGTTGCATGGCCTCGCGCAGGGCGTGATAGGTGTTTGCGTTGCTGCAAAGGCCGCCTCTGCGGAGCTGCGCGTGTGCCTGGCGTTCCCAGATAATGCCGGCGTAATAGGCGCGCTCATAATCACCCTCGATGCGGAGCAAGACCTCTTGAGCTGATTTCATAGTAACGCCGCTGTCGAGTTGATCGGTTCGCGCGAGTAGTAGCGAAATGAGTGCCTGTTGATGTGCTGGCAAAATGGTCAAAATGTCCAAACAAATGCTTTCGGCAAGGCTCGGTTCGTTCAGAAGGCGGTAACGCTCGGCCTTCTCGAGGGCCTTGGGAACGCCTTCGGTTGAGATGGACTTCATATCGAAATGCATGAGCTCCTCCTAGCTGATATTCGGACGGAATACGCGGAAGAGCTTCGACACCGGATCGAAGAAGCGATCGACGACGCGCTCTTTCAAGGGAATGATGGCGTTGTCTGTGATGGTGATGTTTTCCGGGCACACCTTGGTGCAGCATTTCGTAATGTTACATAAGCCGATGCCGCCCTGCATTCTCAGCTCGAAGAGGCGGTCTGCCTCGTCCAGTGGATGCATTTCCAGCGCGGCGGCATAAACCAGAAACCGCGGGCCGATGAATTGATCGTGCATGTGATGTTCGCGCAGCACGTGGCAGACGTCCTGGCAAAGATAACACTCAATGCATTTGCGAAACTCCTGAACACGATCGACATCTGCTTGCGCCATGCGCCAGGTCCCATCCGGAGCATCCGGACGGCGGGGCTTGAATCCCGTTATGCTCTTTTTCACACGATAGTTCCAGGACACATCCGTAATCAGATCTTTAACGTGAGGAAAGGCTCTCAGTGGCTCGATGGTGATGGGCCGATCAAGCGGAAGCGAATTCAGACGCGTCATGCACATCAGTTTTGGCATTCCATTAATTTCGGCGGAGCACGAGCCGCACTTGCCGGCCTTACAGTTCCATCGCACCGCGAGATCGTTGGCTTGCTCAGCCTGGATATGATGAACACTATCAAGTACCACTAATCCGGGCGCGACTTCAGCGATATAGTCGTGAAACTTTCCTACGCCTTTTTCTCCGCGCCAGATTCGGAACGTCGCCGTGGTCATCACTTCATCTCCTCGATGATTTGCTTCAGCTCGAGCGGCATCGGCGGAATGGGCTCGCGCATGGTTTGCATTTCACCGTGGGGGCCCTTGCGGATCCCAATGTTGAAAGAGCCGAAGTTGTTGTCCTTGGAGGGATAGTCGTCGCGGAAATGCGCGCCCCGGCTCTCTTGTCGCTGCAAAGCGGCCTTCGCTACCATTTCGGAGACAGTCAGCAAGTTATTCAGGTCGATGGCGGTGTGCCAGCCTGGGTTGTATTCGCGATTCCCGGTTACGCCAACACGCTCGGCACGGGCTTTCAATTGTTGGATTCGGTCGAGCGCCTCTAACATTTCGTCTTCCCGGCGGACGATGCCGACGAGATCTTGCATCATGTCCTGCAGAGCATGCTGAACCGCGTAAGGTCCTTCTCCGTGATCGCATTCGAACGGGGCCAGCGCATGTTTTTCCGCTAATGCAACTTCACCCGGATTGACGGAGCCCAGCAAGTTGTCTTTCGCATAGAGAGCGGCGTATTGACCTGCGCGTTTGCCAAAGACCAAAAGATCGGAAAGAGAATTTCCCCCGAGGCGATTCGCGCCATGCAATCCCGCGCCGCACTCTCCAGCGGCAAACAGCCCGGCGACATCGGACATCTGCGAGTGTGGATCGACGCGAACACCACCCATCATGTAATGGGTGGTGGGTCCGACTTCCATCGGTTCCTGCGTAATATCAATGTCCGCCAGTTGTTTGAACTGGTGATACATGCTGGGAAGTTTTCTTTTGATGTGTTCGGCGGCATTGGGAATTCGCTCCTTGATCCAAGCGATGTCCAGGAACACGCCACCGTGGGGGCTGCCACGCCCTTCTTTCACTTCTCGTCGGATGCAGCGGGCCACGTGATCGCGGGTAAGCAGTTCCGGTGGGCGGCGCGCGTTCTTGTCTCCCTGCGTATAGCGCCAGCCTTCTTCTTCCGTGTCTGCCGTCTGATTCGCGTACGCCGCGGGAATATCGTCAAACATGAAGCGACGCCCGTCCTTATTGCGCAGCACGCCGCCCTCGCCCCGCACTCCTTCAGTAACCAAAATTCCGCGGACGCTAGGAGGCCATATCATTCCCGTCGGATGAAATTGCACGAATTCCATATCCATCAACGCTGCTCCCGCGTGATATGCGAGAGAGTGTCCATCGCCAGTATATTCCCAACTGTTACTGGTGATTTTATAGGCTCGGCCAATGCCGCCTGTCGCAAGCACAACGGCTTTGGCGCGAAACACATGGAATCTTCCGCGTTCCCGATCGTACCCAAATGCACCGGCGATGCGGCCACCATCCTTTAATAGGGTCACGACGGTGTATTCCATGAATACGTCCATGCCTAAGTGAATATCGTGATCTTGCAAGGTGCGGATCATCTCGAGACCTGTGCGATCACCTACGTGCGCCAACCGCGGATAACGATGGCCGCCGAAGTTCCGCTGCAGGATCCGGCCGTCCGGCGTCCGGTCGAAAACCGCGCCCCATGCTTCCAACTCTCGGACGCAAGCCGGCGCCTCTTTGGCGTGCAATTCGGCCATCCTCCAACTGTTCAGGTATTGGCCGCCACGCATGGTATCCGCGAAGTGAACTCGCCAAGAGTCGCGTTCGTCGACATTGGCTAAAGCAGCTGCGATGCCGCCTTCCGCCATCACGGTATGGGCCTTTCCAAGCAGGGACTTCGAAATCACAGCGACTCTGGCGCCGGCAGCAGAGGCTTCCGCGGCGGCGCGCAAACCGGCCCCGCCCGCTCCAATCACTAGCACGTCGTGCTCATGCGTGAGATATTCGGTCACTAAAGAATTCTCCAATCTGTCCAAATACCCATTGAGCACATGCGAACGTACAGATCTGCAAATCCCACCGAAAACAAACTGAACCAGGCGAACATCATATGGCGGCGGTTAAGGCAACTGACGCAGTCGTAGGCGCGTTTTCGGGCCGGTGCCCCGGAAAGCCGGTCTCGAAATCCTCCGATCAGGTGGCGCAAAGAGTGGCATCCAAGTGTGTAGGAGCTCAACAAAATCACGTTGGCAAGCAGGACCAACGTGCCAACGCCGATGCCGAAATGGCCGTCAAACCAAAGCGCATCCCACACGTCGTGGGCCAGCAGAACCAAAAATACCAGTGCAAGGTAGAGGAAATACCGATGCACATTTTGCAAGATCAGAGGGAACGAGCGTTCACCAAGATATTTCTTGCGAGGTTCGCCAACCGCACAGGACGGGGGGTCCGCCCAAAATGCCTTGTAATATGCGCCGCGGTAGTAGTAACACGTGACGCGGAAGCCGCCTGGCGCCCAGAGAATGAGCATCGCTGCGGTAACCCACGCCGGAATCCAGGCCGGCTTGATGCCGAACCAGGAGCGCAGCGGATTACCAAACAGCTCCGGTGAATAAAACGGAGAAAGATATGGGCCGAACCGATAATTCTGGCCTTGCATCGCCGCCCAGGTCGAATAAATGATAAAGGTGGAAAGCCCGAGAAAAACGGCGAGTGGTTGGATCCACCAATTATCGCGTCGCGACGTCTGAGCGAACTGCGAACGCACCAACGGAACATCAACCTGAGCCATTAGTTCTCCTTACTGTACGGGCTATGCTCGGAGGTAATAACAATTGCGCAGCCTGAGGGACTGAAGAACCTTTCTTAAGCGTGCGAGACAGCGCAGGGAGCCGATAACCTTGTCTGCGACCTAGGTCACCCCCAAGAGATCGTTCACGGAAACTGTAATCAATTGCGGTAAGTATCACGATCGCATTCACCTGTCAATCAGGCACTTCGATAGGGGCGCACGACATGGTTGTGGTGTTTTGAGAAAGGGATTGCTGTAAGTCTCCTAACCTAGCGTAGTATTACGCTAGGCAGTACATTGGAGGCTACTTATGACCCTCTCGCTCGACGATTTGGAACAGCAGCGGTCCACCTTGCAGAGCCGACTCGCAGATCTGGGTGACTTTCGTGCCGGCTCCATCACCGGTACGGGTGGGCGCTGCGGTAACCCTCGCTGTCATTGCCACCAAGCCAACGACCCTGGCCACGGTCCTTACTACCGATTAACTCGCAAGATAGAAGGCAAGACGGTGACGGAGACTTTTTCCACCGACGCTGCTTTGCGTAAAGCGCAGCGCGAGGTGGAGGAATACCACCGTTTTCGGCGACTGAGCCAGGAGTTGCTGGAAGTGAACGAACAGATCTGCCGCTTACGGCCGATCCTCGCAGCAGGGTCTACGGGAGAGAAAAAAAAACGGCCGAAGCGATCCAGGAAGAGATCTCGCGGGAGCTGAGTTCTCTGCTGGGAGTGATCTTTGCTGGGCTGCGCCAGAGTCGCCAGTTTGATCTGGAAGCCATCGAAATGAGAGTTCGTGCGGCAACGCACCAGATGGGCGCGAAGGTGCTCCAGGAACTACTGCAGGCTCCCGAGAGTTTCCAGCGAGAACAGCCCTGTGCCTGTGGCCAGAAAGCCCGTTTCCACGAGATGCGTTCACGGCAACTTCTTACGGCTGTAGGAGCGGTAAGATTCGAACGGCCTTACTACCGATGCCCGTCTTGCCACCAAGGGCAAAGCCCACGGGATGCGCAACTGGATGTAGTGGATACGGAATGTTCCCCGGGAGTGCGCCGCATGATGGCGCTGGTAGGCAGCAACGGCAGTTTCGCGCAAGGGCGCGAGCAACTGGAAGCGCTGGCTGGGCTGCAGGTTACGACCAAAGCGGTGGAGCGCCACGCCGAGGCCATCGGCGGTGATATCGCTGCCGGTGAGCAAGCCGAGAGGCAACGCGCACGGCAACTCGAACTGCCCACAGTGACGGGTCCGGAGATCCCGGTGCTGTACATCGAAATGGATGGCACGGGCGTGCCCATGGTGAGTGCGGAAACCGAAGGTCGTGTCGGGAAAATCGCAGGGGAGAAAGCCCGTACGCGAGAGGCCAAACTAGGCTGCGTATTCACGCAAACCAGTGTCGACGAAAAAGGTCGTCCCGTTCGTGACCCCGCTTCCACAACTTACAGCGGAGCCATCGAGACGGCGGAGGAATTCGGAGTGCGCCTCGACCATGAAGCCTGGCAAAGAGGCTGGTGCCGAGCCAAACGGAAAGTGGTCCTCGGCGATGGCGCTCCCTGGATCTGGAACCTCGCTGATTGTCATTTTCCCGGAGCAACGCAGATCGTCGATCTCTATCATGCGCGGCAACATCTCTGGGAATTGGCTGCCAAGCTTTATCCAGCCGACCCCAAGCAGCGCAAAGCGTGGGCCGGGAGACTGCAGCGCAAGCTCGATGCGGGCCAGATCGAATCCTTAGTGGCCGGGCTCAGCAGGTTCCGCACATCGGATCGCAAGGTCGAAAAACAGATCCGCATCGAAGCGGAATACTTTTCGCACAATGCCCATCGCATGCGCTACCCCACTTTCCGAAAACAACATCTCTTCATCGGTTCTGGCGTGATCGAAGCGGGGTGCAAAACCATCATCGGATCACGACTCAAGCAATCCGGTATGTTCTGGACTCTCCGAGGTGCCAATGCCATCCTCGCCCTCCGTGCGAACCGACTCAGCGGGCGGTTCGAGCAATACTGGGAAAACCGTGTGAGGGCCGCCTGATCTCCACAACTATGTCGCGCACCCCTTCGATAGGGGCGGGCGACATGGAAGGGAGAATGGTTGGGTTTCTTTTTTTGTAGCGATTATCCTAGCGTATGTAATACGCTAGGATAAAGGAGGCTAAGCTTATACTTATGCCCTACTCCCTTGCCGAATTAGAGGAGCGTCGCAACGCCATCGCTCAGCGGATCGCGGAACTCGGTGATCTTCGAGCTGCTTCCATTTCTAACACGTCGGGCCGTTGTGGCAAGCCGAACTGCCATTGCCATCGGCCCGGCCAGCCGGTCACGGCCCGAATCTCCGGCTCACTTATAAAGTGGACGGCAAAACCTTCTCGGAGTCGTTGCCCACGTCGGCCGCTGCCCGCAAGGCCGCGCGCGAAGTGGCGGAGTTCCGGAATTTCCAGGAACTCAGTCGGGAATTTATCGAAGCCAACGCCAAAATCTGCCGCTTGCGGCCAGTGGAAGAGAGGCTGGAAACGGAGCAGGAAAAAAAACGGCGGAAGCGATCCATCAAGAGGTCGCACGCGAAGTAGATCAACTCTTGCGGGTCATTTTCCAGGGTCGGCGCAAGACTGGACGTCTCGATTTGGAAGCGATCGAGATGGCCATACGCTCGGCCATGCACCGGGCTGGCGCGGCCGCCTTGAGCGAACTGCTGGAGTTCGCGGCACCGACCAACGCCCAACGCACGGTGGCTTGTGCCTGCGGCCAGCTAGCCCGGTATCGCGAATTACGCTGCAAACCGGTGCTAACCGCCGTAGGCCCGGTGCAAGTCTGGCGTCCCTACTATTTATGTCCGCACTGTCACAGCGGCCAATTTCCTGTCGATGTCGAACTGGATATTGAGAGGACGGAATTTTCTCCCGGGGTGCGCCGCATGCAGGCCCTGGTAGGCCAGCAGGTTCCCTTTGATTCTGGCCGCGAGCAGCTGCGAGTTCTGGCTGGTTTGGAAGTGACGACCAAGTCGGTCGAGCGTACGGCAGAGACGATCGGAGGTGATATCGCTCAGCAGGAACAACAGGAGATCCAGAGAGCGGTGCAGTTAGATCTGCCCATTCCCGTTGGCCCGCCGATTCCCATCCTCTATGTACAAATGGACGGGACCGGAGTCCCCGTGGTGAAGCAAGAGACGTTGGGGCGGCAAGGCAAAATCGCCGGCCAACCCGCTCATACACGTGAAGCCAAGTTGGGATGTGTGTTCACACAAAGCACCTGGGACGAGGAAGGCTTCGCCATCCGCGATCCGGATTCCACCACCTACACCGGGGCCATCGAAACGGCGGTCGATTTTGGCAAGCGCATCTATCGGGAAGCGCTAAAACGAGGTTGGCGCTGGGCCAAGAAGAAGGTGGTGATCGGTGACGGTGCGGAATGGATTTGGAATCTGGTAGCCGAGCATTTTCCGGACGCGATTCAAATTGTCGATCTCTATCACGCGCGCCAGCACCTCTGGGAGGTGGCTCGCCAACGGTATCCCCAGGAGGAAAACAAACAGAAAGTTTGGATGAAGGTCCACCAGAAGCGTCTGCTGGACAAAGGAAAAATCGAAAAACTGGTGGGAGCGCTGCGGGCCATCGAAACCAACAATTTACAAATGGCCGAGAAGATTCGCGCGGAGGCAGACTACTTCGAAAGAAATGCAGAACGGATGCGCTATCCCAAGTTTCGCCGCCAGCACTTGTTTGTGGGCTCGGGGGTGATCGAAGCCGGATGCAAAACGGTCATTGGTTCACGTCTGAAACAATCCGGAATGTTCTGGACCGTGCGGGGAGCCAACGCGATCCTGACTCTGCGATGCTCTCATCTTAACGGTCGCTTTGAGGATTATTGGGAGGGACGCCGCGAGGCCCAGGCGGCGTGACAACCACTCCTATGTCGCCCGCCCCTTCGATAGCGGGTACTTCCGAATCCGACGCTAGCGGCCCGTAACCTCCGAAGGCGACGAATCGAATTTCCCAGCGAATGGCCCATTTATCGTCGAACGCAACTTCGAGCATGTGTTGGTGGATGGTTCCATGATTGACGAAGTCCTGATTATGGTTACCCGCATGATAGGATGACCTGCGGATCGATTCCATGATCGGACAAACGCTGGATCACTACAGAATCCTGGCACAGATTGGCGAAGGCGGTATGGGTGTCGTGTACCGCGCACGGGATGAGGTTTTAAACCGCGATGTGGCACTGAAGCTGCTTGGCCAAGGAGCGCTCGAAAAAGTTGGCCCCGGCCATCTGCTTCGCGAAGCGCAGACAGCCTCATCCCTGAGTCATCCAAATATTTGCACTATTCACCAGGTCGGAGAGATAGGCAACGGCTTCTACGTGGTGATGGAATTGATTGAGGGGCGGCCACTCAGCGACTTGATCACGGCCACAGGTCTCTCGACGGAAACAGTGACGCGCTACGGCACTCAAATCGCGGACGCACTGGCTCATGCGCATGACCGCGGAATCGTGCATCGCGACCTGAAGGGCTCGAACGTGATGGTAACGCCTGAGGGACGTGTGAAGGTGCTGGATTTCGGGCTGGCTACGCGCCTAGAGCGTGAGGAAATCAGCGAGCTCACACTTTCTCATTCCTCGTTGGAGAGCAAGCTGGTGGGGACGCTACCGTACATGGCACCGGAAGTCTTACGCGGACAAAAGGGTGATTACCTGAGTGATGTATGGTCGCTCGGTGTGCTGCTCTATGAAGCAGCGGCCGGGAAGCTACCGTTTCGCGGAACCACCGGCTTTGAGGTGACCTCGGGGATCCTGCGCGAGCCGCCTCCCCCGCTTCCTTCAACAGTTCCATACGTGCTGGCAGCGGTGATCCAGCGCTGCTTGACGAAAGACCGTGCCGGGCGTTACCAGCGCGCCACTGAAGTCCGCGCGGCCCTCGAGACGGTCCAGGGCGCGGTGTTGCAAGGCCGCCGGCCTTCGGAAGAAACCCGGGGGCCTCGAACGCTCGTACTCCGGGGCATGGAACATCTCCAGGTGAAGAACGGAGACGTACTGCTGCTCGTCGGCACGAACAAGGGAGCGTTTTTTCTGCGCTCATCCCGCGACCGCTCGAAATGGGACGTCGCGGGACCGTATTTTCATGGCCAAGGCATCTATGCGATGGCCTATGACGGACGAAGCGGCCGGCACCGTTTGTGGGTTTCAGCGAACAACGTGATGTGGGGTTCGTTTCTGCGCTCCAGCGATGACTTCGGCAGAATTTGGACCAATCCTCTGGAGGCGAACATAAGGTTTCCCACGGAGTCTGGCGCTTCACTGAGGAACATTTGGCAAATTTGCCTGGGCCGAAATGATGAGCCGGAGAAACTCTATTGTGGGGTGGAACCCGCGGCCTTGTTCGCATCGGGAGATGATGGCGAATCATGGTCGCTGGTTCGCGGGTTGTACGATCATCCGCATCGACCACGTTGGATGCCGGGCAATGGCGGATTGATTCTGCACACCATTCTGCCGGATCCGTGCAACAAGGACCGCATGTACGTGGCCGTGTCAGCCGGGGGCGTCTACCGCACGGAGGATGGGGGGACTACATGGCTGGCGCGCAATAATGGAGTACGCGTGGTGTTCCTGCCGGAGAAGTATCCAGAGTTCGGACAGTGCGTGCATAAGATTGCGCTCCATGAATCCCGGCCCGAGCGATTGTTTTTGCAAAACCACTGGGGCCTATACCGCTCCGATAACCGTGGTGATTCCTGGCAGGACATCGGGCATGGTGTGCCCTCGGATTTCGGTTTCGCGATGCTGATGCACCCGCACGATGCGGACTGCGTGTACATCGTGCCAGTGGAATCGGATGAGTTTCGCTGCACTCCAGAGGGACATTTGCGAGTTTACCGCACCCGAAATGCGGGCGGCTCCTGGGAAGCCCTGGGCCGCGGATTGCCCCAGAAAGGGGCTTACGAAACCGTGTTACGAGATGCCTTGTCGTCCGATTCACTGGATCCAGCGGGGATTTATTTTGGAACGCGCAGCGGAAAGATCTACGGATCGAAAGATGAAGGAAAGAACTGGAAGAAAATAGTGGAAGGATTACCGCAGATCTTGTGCGTGAAGGCTGCCTTCGTCCAAATGATTGGGGCGTCAACCGCGAAACCAAATGTGAAATCAAAAGTCCTAAAAAAACGGAAGACTATAGGTACGAGAAGAGTCACGCGCGGGAAATCAGGCTGATGAGGGTCCTGTTTAAAATTCCGGGTCCGCTCCGTGAGTTCACAGGGAATCAGGGCGCTGTGTGGGTCGAGGCGCAAGCGGGCACCAATTTGTTCCAAGTTTTGCAAGCGCTGTTCTTCCAATACCCGGGACTGCGGGATAGAGTTCTAACCGAAACGGGCGAAACTCGACGGCACGTGAATATCTTTGTGGGCAACGAGAACGTGCGTTACACCGGCGGACTTGCCACGGCTGTTCCTGCCGGGACCGAAGTTTCGATTGTGCCAGCGATCACCGGTGGCTAAGAAGACATGGTTAGAGTCGGACAGGGCACAGAGCGGATGCCGGGCCTGGGGTTCATCAAAGGAAATCCCACGAAACGAGCCAGTCCGGTTCTGGGAAATAGCGAATCGGAGAGTAATACGCCCAGTTCATCGCTCAATTCTTGATCCATCGCGCCGTTCAATGCGGTGATCAGAAGCTTTTGCTCGGCAGGTCGGAAACAGATGCAACCGGGGTGATATTGAGAAAGTGTGAAAATCCAGGTCAGGGTGCCGCGATGAAGTTTCGGCGCCGTCCCCTCCAACCCGGGGCCAGTGGTCGATGGCGCCCCGTATCTACAGAACGTCTGTGATTAAAGTGGCGCGAGACGTTGTGCCGTACAGTAGCGGGTTCGTCGGAAGAAAACTTAAGCGCGACGTTGTAGCCGAGCTTGACGACCGCCAAGCGCTTATCCAACTCCCAGTCTCGTCGCGGCTATCGGAGAGCGAGAATCGGAAAGGTACTGCGAGTCATTGTTCGCCGAAAAGTCCCCCCCTGAAATGCGGGTCCCTCCATCGTATTGCGGCCGCAACCGCGAAACACACCCGTAAAACTCGTCCGAGCATACTCGCCGTCAATTCCCTGGCAATAATCGAAAACATCACCCTATGTAAAACTTCCCTCGCTTGGATCATCCGAATGAGCCCGTCACTCCATCTCGGAAACCGTCATTCCCGCGCCTTAGTACTTTTGCATTATTGATGTTCTCGGCTTTTCAAATCACAGTTCTCAACTTCAGGATTCTTAACTATGCCTATCCCAACCGAACCGATCGGCAGCATCCCTCGGCCACCTCAACTCTTAGCCGCCGCATCAGATCTGTCTGCCGGCCGCATCTCTCTCGAACAATTCCGGTCTGCACAAGACTCTGCTTTGCGAGACACCCTCTCTCTCTTCGAACAAACCGGCTCCGCCGTCATCACCGACGTTGAACAAACCAAGCCGAGTTTCGCGACCTACCCGCTTTTCGGCCTGACTAACCTAGCGCCCGACGGAGTTGTGATTGCTTTTGCCGACGGTCACACGCGCCAACTTCCCAGACTGACAGCCGGCCCGTTCCGGTATGGAATCCACGCCGTTTCAATTTAAAAGGCAAAGTGGTGGTTTACATCAGCGGCTCGCCAGCGGACATTCCTTCGGCTCTTTCCGCGCATTCCCAAACGGCAATGGGGAGAGGGAAATCTTTGCGCGAAGCGGGGGCGGTCGGCGTGATTCGCATCTTCAACCCCGCAGCCATGGATGCCCCGTGGGATCGTATCGCGTTGAATCGAACGGCTCCGGCAATGCAGCTTGCCGATCCCAAAATGAAGGACTTCGCTGGGATTAAAGTCGCTCTTACCTTCAACCCAGCGCAGGCAGAAAAACTCTTCGCGGGTTCCGGGCACACGTTTGCCGATGTCGCAGTGTTGGCGAAGGATCGCAATCGGCTACCGAGTTTCCCACTCACAATCACGCTGAAGGCTCACGCCGCCATCGAGAGCAACACGGTTCTATCGGACAACGTCATCGCAAAGATTCCAGGCAGCGACCCCGTCCTGAAGAACGAATATGTGGTTCTCTCGGCGCACATCGATCACCTTGGAATCGGAGCCCCCATCAATGGAGACAGCATTTACAACGGCGCGCTGGACAACGCATCTGGTAGCGCCCTTTTATTGGACATCGCTGCACACCTGAGGGCGCATCCGGAAAAACTTCGGCGATCTGTACTCCTTGTTTTCGTCACGGCAGAGGAAAAGGGCCTGCTCGGCTCACACTATTTCGCTGCCCATCCAACGGTTGACCCTCGATCGATTGTGGCAGATATCAATACGGACATGTTTTCACCCATCGTGCCCTTAAAAACCCTGCTCGTTCTGGGGATCGACGAGTCGACTTTGGGAGCCCGCGCTGCTGCTATCGCGAAGTCGGTGGGCGTACATCCGATTCCTGACCCGATGCCACTGCGCAATATATTCATCCGCAGCGATCAGTATAGTTTCGTCCTGCATGGTGTGCCTTCCGTGATGATGAGTGTCTGGGCCGAACCGGGAACGCCCGAAGAGAAGGTGCTCGAAGCCTGGCTCAGGACGCGTTATCACTCCCCCTCAGACGATTTGAACCAACCGATCGATTTGCAAGCTGCCGCACTGTTTGAAGAAATCGTCTTGCGGCTACTAACAGACAGCGCAAATGCAGATGCGCGGCCACAATGGAACAAAGACTCCTTTTTCCGGCGCTACGCGGCAACCAACTGAGAGCCCGTTCTTCCTCGCTAAGAGAGGCCATCTCCGAATTGAGCGCGTTGAAGCTGATTGACGATGAAGCCTGGGCCTACGCAATCCTTGCACGAGCTCTTCTTTCGGATGGAGAACCGGGGGAAGCGGTCAAAGTGATGAACAGCGGTGCAGGCATCGCCGCCAAGACCCACATCCGCATCATTCATTTCGCATTTGCCATCGGCGAGGCCCGCGTCCTTGCCGCAACGGGCAGGCCTGCCGAAGCTGCCGAGAGACTTAGGCCGACAGTTGCGGAAGCAGCGAAGTATGGTTTTGTCGGCTTTGAGTTTGAAGCCCGGCTCGTGCTCGGTGAGGTAGAGATGAAATCCGGCAATACGGCAGCTGGCCGCGCCCTACTCGCGACCCTCGAAGAAGAAGCCACCGCTAAAGGGTTTCTCCTCATCGCCCGCAAAGCTCAAGCCGCAGCCGGCCAAGCTACTCTTAACCGATTTGACCAGCACTGTTTTTCAGATTGTCGACGACAAAAAAGAGGGAACGTTATCACGTTCCCTCTTTGAATCACAACAACGTCAGTAGCGGCACTTTCCTACTGCGAAATAACCGCAGCAACGATCACCGACTTCGCCTCCTCTTGATTCTGGGCAAGCCGGACTTCCGTGCGGCTTCTGGGCAGTTCGCGTCCGCTCGAATTACCTGCCACCCAGATCTGCCGGAGGAAATAATAGCCGTCCATTTTTTGAAAAACGAGCTTGGTAGTCTCTGAGGGTCTGGCGCTTTGGCATGCTTGAGACAGCAGCAGGCCCATGCCCGTTTGTTCGGCATTGGTAATCTGAAGGACCGCGTCGCTGTTAGTGAAGGAATATTCGCCAGCGGGGTAGGCGCGGTCGCCAACGACGAAGTTAAATGGAATGTTGGCAGAGACTTTTGTGTGTTGGGCCTGAGCGGCCGTGGCCATCGTCAGCAGTGCAACCAAAACTGTCAGGATAGAACGTATGCTTTTCATGGGACCTCCTTCGTTGCGAACAGGGGAAAGCGGAGGAAACGGACGGCTCACGATTTTCACGAGCCATGTCGTTCCAGGTCGTTTTGTCAGCACCGAGATCGCTACTGCTTTCCGGTCTGACCGCATCACCATGCAACAATCGCTGATTCCGATCAATGCACCGCGGATAACCTGTTAGTGAACTGCAAATAATCCGATCGCCCCTTCTCTTAATCTCGCACTTGACCCGCTTAATGCAACGGCGTATTGGTTGAGTTTATCGGTGTGCCCTTAACTCCGGGGCTGCAGGCGGCCCTTCACCGCGCGGTCCCAGCTCTCCTCCGGCTCCTCGGTAGAAAAGTAGGAGTTGCAATATGCCAATCAAGGTACTCTTGGCCGACGACAGTGACGTGGTCCGGCGCGCAATTCGTTGGCTGCTCGAACAAAACCCGGAGATCAAACTGGTAGGTGAGGCGGCTGATTTTTCGCAAACTGTCCAGATGGCGAATGGTTTAAAGTCCCAGGTAGTCGTAATGGACCTGCATATGAAAGACGATGAATTGTTTACGTCTATAGATGCCAGATCTCATCTGATCGCCTGCGCGTCGCAAATCGTGGCCATCTCGTTCTCGAATGACGAGAAGAGCAGAGAATTGGCGGAAAGTCTCGGCGCCGTAACGTTGTTGGACAAAATGAACCTATCGGAGGACCTGATTCCGACGATAGAGAAGTTCGCTCGGCCGAGCGTGAGTATTCCCAAACAGCGCGAGTAGACCTACAGCTTGTCGGCATTGTTTGCGCGCGGAAGCTCGCCTTCTCATCTGGCCTTGCAGGGGATTGCGAATCCGGCGGAGCGAACAAGTGCTTTGCGCCATACCAGAACGCGGAAGGAGGACTTCAATGAGAAAACGAGGAGCCAGTTTGGTAGCTGTTTTGATTTTCGTTGGTGCAGCCATTATTGGTTCGTGTGCGAAGCCCTACCACGAGGCGAATGAGCGGTACGTGTTTGTGGCCACAAATACTAGTCTGCCTTACTGGCAGGAAGTGCGAGAGGGATTTGTGGACTCGGCTAAAGTGCTGGGAGTACGAGGAGAACTCATTGGTCCGACGGGATATTCACCGAACGCCGAACTGGTGACCTTCCGCCAAGTTGTGGAACAAAAGCCTGCCGGCATCTGTCTCTCCGCAGCACGACCCGACATATTTCAATCGGAGATTGACAAGGCAGTGGCCCAGGGCATTCCGGTTATCTGCGTTGATGCGGATGTTCCAGATTCGAAGCGCGTGATGTTTATCGGGACTGACAACTTCAAAGCGGGCCGAGAGACATTGAGAAAGATGGCGGCGCTCGTTCAGAACAAAGGCAATATTGTGGTCATCACAATTCCGGGGCAGGGTAATCTCGATGATCGACTGGCGGGCGCGGTGGACACTTTGCGAAACTTTCCCGGGATCAAGATCACGGAAATTTTGGACGACAAGGGCGATGCGAAAATTGCGTCTGATCTAGTCGGTGAGCTGATACAAAAGAAAGAGAAAGTAGATGGCATCATTTGCTTCGAGGCAACAGGGGGGGCTGGCGCCGCCGGCGCGTTGCAGCGATTGAATATGGAAGGCGAGCTACAAATTGTGGCCTTTGACGATGATCCAGAGACCATTGATTGGATCGATCGAGGAGTAATTGCAGCTACGATCGCACAAAAGCCCTATGTAATGAGCTACTACGGATTAAAATTTCTCGACGACCTTCATCACAATGCAATACATAAATTCAAGGATTGGCGGATCGCTCTGGTGCCACCCACGCCTACCTTCGTGGATACTGGCACGTTGGTATTGGACAAGAGCAATATCAAGGCGTATCGCGAAGCACTTGCTGCTCCCTCTAGCCAACCGTAGAGTGTTGCGCGCGCGTATCGTGGTCGATCTCAGCGTGACACTTCGGGTTTGGGAATGGCGGCGGTATTCTTCTTCGCTAATGGGCGCTTGGCAAATCGCAGATTACTAGCTTAGCTTAGTGCTCTAGTTCGGAATTACGGTGACGTATTTGCAAGGCTAGGCGGCTGAAGCCAGCCGGTTGTTTTCGATCTTCGCCAAGAGAGCTGTCAGGTCTTTGCGAGTGAAAGTCCACTGGAACGGAGAAGCGGTTTCCTCATAGCGTCGCTGGAAGGCTAAGAGCCGCTGTTCGAGCTCGTTGAGGGATTTGAAGTCATTGGGCGTGAGTACCTTCCTCTGAACGATCGAGAAGTAAATCTCAATCTGATTGAGCCAGCTGGCATGGAGGGGGGTGTGTACGAGGACCGCAGTTGGGCCATTGGGAGCGGAAGCGGTCGACTGCCTTTTGGCCGCGATGGGCGGAACAAAGTAATGTCCATGATCCAGAAAACGCGACGTGCTGACTTGTAGGGTTCTCGGCTCATGACCTCCCCGATCAGACGATTGACGGGGGCAATGCCGCTTTTCTTTTCGCAGCGGCCGAACACCTTGGCTCGATGTACGTCCCACGCCGCCAGATAGGTCCATGCGCCTTCACGGAAATATTCATGTTCGACTCTGGTGGAACGGCCCGACGCAGGAGCCAGCGTAGGTTGCTTGCGGCGACGGGCTGGAATACTACTTTTTTCGTCCGCAGAGATGACGAACTCACGCGCCTTTAGAGGGCGTCCCTGCCAAACGCGATCATACAGTTCGAGGATGCGCCCGGCTTTGGTCGCGAAATCCGGATCGCGTGGGAAGATCCAACTGTGATGTTGCCAAGGGCGGAGCGCATCGGCGCTGAGCCAGCGCCACAAGGTTGCCCCGCTGATCTCCGCTACCAAGCCCTGAGTGATCACTTCGCGCCGAATCTCGGAAAGAGAAAGTCGCGACAGCGGCAGCTGCAAGCGATGTGGAAGTTCACAAGCGAGAGCCTTGACTTGGACGACGACGCTGGGGGGAAAACTGGGCGGGTCGGCCGCCCCGAGGTTCGGACTCGAGGCCAGGAAGTCGCGCGAGGGCAAATCGCTTGCGCCATTTGCTCACCATCTGGCGCGGAGTATCCAGACGAGCAGCGATGACATCGTTGGAGAGTCCTTCGGCAGCGAGCAGCACGATCTTGGCTCGGACTACATCACAATACGGTGACGTATACTGTCGCACTTGATTCTGCAACATCGTGCGCTCCTCCTTGGAAAGAATTATGAGAATGGGCTTTTTCTAGGCATGGGAGAGCAATCTCCTTCATGCCAAGTCTATCAGAATCCGGCTCTCCAAGGCATATTTAAATACGTCATCGTATTTATGAAAATGAGCACTTAGATAGCAAAGAATAACTTTCTTCAGTAAGGATCATCCCGAGGCCAAAAAATGTAACATTACGCCCCAGTTGGCGAGTATCTCACGTCATCTGCGGAGGAATTACGACAGCGACATGACGCATTGAACTTAGAGCTGAAATAGCTGCGCGAGGAGAATCAAAAGGATCGCGGGTGAATTGAAGCGTCTTGTGGAGATGATCGCCGTGGGAACCACATCCCCAACTGTCATGGCGGCGATTGCGGAGCGTGAAGTTAGAATCCGAGCCATCACGGATAAACTCGTCGAACCGGACCGGATTTATTGCAAGAAAGGTCGACGAGCTTCGCACCCTGGCCATGGGTCCGCCTCACGCAAACTTCGAGGGCTGCTGACGAACCCCTCAGCGATTCAAGGCCCTCGCCTCATTGTTGGTCGAGCAGATTGGAAAGTTCACCCTGGAAAGAGTCCAATAAGGTGGACAGATTGCCTTTAAGGCTAACGGCAAATCTCTAACGACGCCGGCGCCTGCAGCTCGCTCCGCCGATAGGCGGTATGGGGCGCCAACGACAACGAGGCGATCCTGCTTTGTCCGTCGTGGCTCGACAGGGCCGTGCCTCGTCGCAGGCCGTTCGCCAGGGCAACTCATTTTGTATTCGCGTCCGCAGGCGTACCCACTGATGACCATGCCGCAACAAGGACCGCGGATCCTGTAGCTCCTTGGAAGGTAACCAGATCGCCCGAAAGCGCCGTTCGACCAGCATCTTCAGAATCAACTCTGCATCTCGCCGATCGCCGATCATTTTTCTGCTTCCGCGGCGCGGCTGCCCGAATCTGTGCCGGATGACCGACCAAGCATTCGATTCCCAGTTCTTCCATGAGATTCAAAAACCACTGCATCGATCCCGTGGCTTCGATACCCACCCGCACCGGGCGTGGAAGGGAGGAATAAGACTCCCGCACGTTGTCGCCTTCGTGCTTGGGACTCACCTCCACTATCTCTCCCGTTGTGGTCTCCAACATCGCCAGCGTTTGCTGGCGAGCGTGCAGATCACATCCTATTAGCTGGCCAATCTTTCGCCATTTTCCCCATCATTTTTCTTCTGTGTGCATCCTCTGCAGTTGTGAAGCGACAGCGCGGAGGCGCTTGTCGAGACGTCGCAATGTGCCGCGGCTTTTCTCATTGCTAGCCGACGGCTTTACATTCCCAGAAGATTACGTGTTGCCTCCAGTGCCTGAAGGAAAGTGGGGGGACCAGCACTGGGGACGGTTTTTGGGGAACACAAGCGTGGGCAGCTCATGCGAGTGGGCAGTATTCTGGCGCGTCTGGTGAAATTCGCGCTGCAAATCCTGCTGAGTGACTTCCACGTACCGTAAGGTCATGCGAATGTCTTTGTGACCCAGCAGCTGCATCAGGGCTGGGAGGCTGGCCCCTAGCCGCAGCATCTCTGTCGCAAAGGAATGTCTCAAGCGGTGCGGTGTGACATGAGAGAAACAGCCGGCGCGCTTCGCGGTCTGTGCTAACACCGAGCGAAGAGTTTTGTCCAAGGTTTGGCGGCGACTGCGTGGCAGTAGCAGGGGTTGCGCCTTCGCCAAGTAGGAGGGTGGGGCCGAAGCACGCAAGGCGAGGATGCGCTCTACGATCTGCCGGAGTTCAGGATCGGCGGGAACCAGGCGCTCGGTATGTAGCTTGCCCAGCGCGACATGCAAGGCCCACCGGTCTGGCTCTAGCTGCCGCGGGCAGTCCAGAGATAGATCGAGGCACTCGCCGATGCGGATTCCAGTGGCGCGCATGAGCCGTCGCGAGGCCGGCGTCGTTATGCCATCAATCGATTTCTTTGGGGATGATGCCCTTACACGACTGAGTGGTGCCGGGGGCCCGGATAGCACCCTAGGCTATAGGCTAGGTCCAGCCTTAGAATTCCGATTCGAACTCGTTGCATAAGCATTTCCGGGATGGACGGTTCAGTTAGTGCCTCGGTTCGATTCCCATCGCTCGCTCCATAAATCATGATGATCCTGGCCCAACAGAAGGGAATTGGTCCCAGCGTTTTTATTTTCCCGATTGGTGAAATGATGCCCACGCTAGCGTTTTCACGATCGTCCAGTTTGGGGACGGCGCGGCGACATGGCGCTCATGGTGACGAATCTGGTTCGCCCGAAGACGTAACATGCATCCACGCGCACGAGCCGAATGCGAATTAGCCGCCAGCGAACTGGCGATCGATCACGCCGAATGCCGACTGTTACGACTCCGAAAGAAGCACGCCACACCTGAGGAAATCGCCGTAGCCGAACGCTTCCTCGCGAACACCAAGAGCAACCTCGATGCGGTCGAGGAAAAACGCGATCTATATTCGGGCTTTTTTTAGGCGGAAACGCCGGGATTGAAATCGAATCCGGAAACGATGGTTGGAAACGATGAATCAAAAATCACTAAAGAATCTAAAGCCGCCGATCAAGCCAGGTGAAAGTCCGAAATCCTCCCGGCGTGAACAAGAAGCGGCCCATCACTGACGAGTACTTTCGCGCTTCTCAGGAACCGATGCCGGACAACCTGATCGCTCGGTTCAATCGAAGTTGCCACGCCAAACTTCTCAAGCGGGGCGATACTTGGGCCCGTGCCATAGCCATACGCGCTTGCTTCGAAGCCGCGATGAACGCTTCCATCCGCACAATGCGTGAGATGCGCGAAGCGATCGAGGGAAAAGCGCCACAGCGTCTCGAAATCACCGGGCCCGAGCGAAAGGAAATCACTCTTAGTGTCGTCCACGATCGCGAGTCCGACCAGTCCAGGTCCAGGCGTGGCTACGTCTCGGATTCGATGGAAATGAATCTCGGCGAAACCAAACCGATGTGAGTTCGCTGAGCAGGCATGGGGTTCTGGTACTATTTTCCTGTTATGCGAGTTCCCGAGAGTTGTCAAAAAAGTGGGCGAGAACCTCATTTTTGCTGCATCACCAATAGAGGTCCGAGTTTAGCCGCGCAGGTCAGGTCAGATGCCCAACACGGCGCGAATGCCGCCTGCACGCTCGTAATTGACGATAATGACGCCTTTCGAGGTGACTGTGCTTTCCGTCACCTTGAATGCCGCCGGGATCGTGCCATCGGCAAACAATCGTTTTCCACTGCCCAACGTTATCGGAAATATCTTCAGCCAGAACGCATCGACCAAATTGTGCTTGAGGAGTGTCTGAATGAGATTTGCGCTTCCATAAACGTGCAAATCCGGCCCTTCCTGTTGCTTAATTTTGGTGATTTTTTCCGCAATATCTCCGTTTAGAAACACGGACGGCTGCCATTCGTGAGAAGTCATGGTATTCGAGGCGACGTACTTGGTCGCTGTGTTGACGGCCGGCCAAATGTCGTTGTGTTGCGGCCAGAATTGTGCCCAAATGTCAAAGGTTTTTCGCCCTATCAACAAGTCAAACGGCATGTTCATCTGCTTTGTTATGGCCGTTGAACTAACAGTGTCGGAATGTGGGCTTATCCAACCGCCATAATCGAAGCCACCACCGGTATCTTCCTCTGGCCCGCCTGGGGCTTGTATGACACCATCAAGGGAGACAAATTCAAGCACATTAACTTTTCTCATGACTGAGTTCCTTCGAGTCCTATCTGATTTTGTTTAATTTGCGGGTCCTCGGTTTTCGATGAGCTTCTTTCAGAAGTTAGGGACGTCGCTGCTGCAGAACACAAGCTTCCGAATCGCAGCGAGAATAACACGACTTCTGGTCAAGTCCTTCCATGAGAAGGCCGGTGAGTGTCAAGTCTTTTCGTTCATTTTTCCCATTCTTTCTTTCTTCTTCTTTATTTCTTCTTTATTTCTTCTTTTTTTTCTTTTTCCAAATTGTTCCCATTGAGCCAAGCCGCCTCTGTCGCCACCCTTCCATCCGCACTCTTTGTTGAGCGATTGTCGCTCGGTGCAAGGTGGGTGTACTTGATTCAGTAGGTGCTGCTACCTGGGAATCGACCTCTGCTTCGCTTTCTAGAAGGGAAGTTGGGCCAGGACTTGGTCGCAGTCACCTGATCTCGGCGGTCGAGCTCGGCTGTTTGGATACCATTTCTCTTGCTTTTTTCCCTTGCTCCTTTTTCTTTCTTCCTGCCTTTTCTACTTTTCCACAGAGAAATTTCGAACCAGGATCGCTTAGGAACGACGATCGCGAACTCCGTCGACCCCTAGCATCCCCTTTTTTGTGAGGAGTTCTTCACTTTAGGCCACGGCGCGCATCGCTTTCTCGCTATTGCGCAGTGGTTCATACACCTCCCCACTCACCCACAAACGATGCAGCAGGACCGCTAGCTTTCTTGCCACCGCAACAACCGCTCGCTTCTTTGCATTTTTCCCTCCTCGCGCTGCAAGTTTTAGCCCCCATCTCCGCAGATCACTGTCTTCTCCAAAGGGTCCCAGGATGTAGTGCGCCCCCTGCACCAGCATGGTCCTCAAGTAACGGTCTCCTTCTTTACTGATGTTCATCTGCGGCTGGCTCTCACCAGAGTCCCTGCGCCCAGGGCACAACCCGAGAAAACAGCCGACCTCGCGACTCTTCGGGAACCGATGCGGGTCGTCCAGCGTCAGCACATACGTCAGGCCCATCTGCGTTCCTACTCCCTTTACCTGTTTGAGTAGTTCGACGTGCGGGTAGCTTTCCTTGGCGATTGCCTCCATCCGCACCTCGTATTCCTGGATGCGCTCGTTCAATGATTCGACTTCTTGCAGCAGCGGCTCCAGAGCCTCGCGCAACTCAGCGTGCAATCCCGCGGCCAGCTCCCGGTTCACCTGCTGTGTGCCACACTTGGGCAGGCGCTGCCCATAAGACTTCACCAACCCGCGTGCGGCGTTCACCAAGGCCGTTCGCGCACGCACCAATTCCGCCCGTGCCCGAATTACCGTCAGATGAATTTGTGCTTTCGCGCTGCGATGCCGCACCGGCCCCAATAGCTCTGGATCGATTCTTGCCAGCCGTGCCAGTGTCCGCGCATCGTGTCGATCGTCTTTTCGATTGCTCTTGGTGATCAATTGCACCTTTTGTGCGTGCGCGACGATCACTTTGTGCCCCAGCTCCGTTAACAGCCGGCTGACCCACGGGGAATGTGTTCCCGTCTCCATGGCAATGAGACTCTGCGGTATCTTCGCAAATACCTGTTTCATCGCTTCCGGTGTCATCGCCACTTTCTGTTCCAGAAGGATTTTCCCCGCTTCATCCAAAACGCAGTAACACGACGAGTGATCGCCGAGATCCAGACCAATCGTGAGCTTGTGCCCTTTGAAAATCATGTTTCCATTTATCCGAACAGTGCTAGTCTTTTTCATTAGCCGGTCTCCTTTTCATTGTGCCTAGAGCACGTCGAACATTGGGAGCGTATCGCATCCCGCGGGAGACCGGCCTTCTCATCTCATCTGGGAAACGGCAAAATCGTCCAAGTATCAGTACTTCAGCCCTCGGGTTGGGCGGGTTCTATGAAGAACTTATCGGGCTCTAGGCAAAAGATCGTAAGCAAATTAGAATAACGCCCTCAATGACAAGGAGAGTTCCATGAACTGGAACAAATGGTTTCGGCAGACCCACCGCTGGCTGAGCATTGCCTTCACGGTGGCCGTCATTGTCAACGGTGTCGCCGTAGCCCAGAAGAAATATACCGCCAGGCTGGGCCTCTTGGCGGTGTTCGTGCTCGCCTTGGAATTTCTCACCGGTCTGTACTTGTTTGTGCTGCCGTATGCCGCGAAGTGGCGCAGCGGCTCGCGGGGCAACGTAACGGGCGGCCTGCCGCGCGACGGAAGACCGCTCTGAGCGGCACGTTCGCAGCGATATATTGAACGCTAGTCCAAGTCAGTCCCGATTAACAGAACGCGTTGAGTCAGTTTGCCTAATGATCGAGGAAGCAAAGCATTCGGTCTGCTTCAAAATCACGAAATAGCGCTTGCCGATGTCACAACGGCAGACCACACAAATCGCCTGGGTTTACAAGGTTTCCAGAGCGCAGTTGCAAGCTGGGTGCATGGCAGGCGCTTCCAGTCTTCAATCCTCGCAGCGTATTCCCGATTTGCTTACGGCTAGAAAAAGTTTCGTGGACGGCATACCGGGGTTGCAAAACGGGCACTTCTAAGGGCACTCTTGGTAACGGCTTGCCAACATTACCTTCCGAAATTGCAGAGCGATGATTATTAAACCTGGGTGAGAGCGATGTCTTTCAGGGACACCTTAAGATACGGACTGGCTGCTATGAACGTATTCGATCGCGAATCCGAAGCGTCCATGTCTAGGCGTTACGAATCGATGGAAGTAAGTTTCGGCGGAAACAAACCGATGTGATTTTGCTGAGCACGGGATGAACCAACATGGCCGTCGTGAAAATCTACCTGTACGCTGGAATAATTCTCATTGGTTGTTCCGCCGCCCTTCACTACTTTTTTGTACGTTAGCCTCAGAGCGGCAGGCCGGAACTACATCGCCATTAATTAGTTAGTTCTGGCCGGTTCTGTTCGACTACTTCAAGCCACGGTCGAAGCATGGTTGGCCTCGTTGGCCAGCATACCTGGTGGTTCCCACTCTTGTATTGGGACTGATCCTGCTTCTCATCGGAGTAAATAAGCTCTCACACAGCAGGATAGGAGTGCACTTTTGCCAAATCTTTTTTTCGACCACTTTTGGCCGGGAATGGTCGTTTGGGCTCTTCTCTACATCTCTTAATGTGAAGTTGTCAGTAATGTGGAGCTGGAAGGCCGAAGCCTGCTAAATCGTGCTTCTTGCGGTTTCCAACTTCACATTAATGCGTAGCATCCGAACGGCCGCTATTCAGTGGCCTAATCCACTTTGCGAGGTTCCTCGGATGCTACGATTTCTGTTTCCCAAGACTCACCGCAGGCTTTTTTCACTGCCACTGTTAGGGGCCAATCGCTGATAGCTTTGACGATTGGCTTGCCTCTAATGGCTACACTCAAATCTCTCGTAAGCATGTGATACGCGACCTGCCGCATTTGGATGCCGAGCTTCGGCGCCGTCACATCAAAGAAATCTCCAATCTGACCGCGACGGTTCACCCCGAAGCACCGCCGTCGTGCAGGGAGAGTGCGGACGCTACAACGATATCTGGCCGAAAACAGCTTAATCGCTCCTGGCCAATCTGTGACGGCAACATCGACCGGATCAATTCTGATTGAAGAATATGCGCATTTCCTGCGCGAAGTACGCGGCCTGGTTGCACCTACCATTTCACACCACCAATATGCAGCGCGGTGCTTTCTTCAGCACCTGGATAGCGAGGGAATTCGGTTGAAGAAGATCAAGGCCACCCACATCGAATCCCACATCGCCAAAGCTGGCAAGCGCCTGAGTCGGGCCACTCTCCAACACGAGATCAGCGCTGTGAGAGGATTTCTTCGATTCCTGGCACTAGACGGCAGAGTCTCCGACGGTCTAGGTAGCCAGATCGATACACCGCGCCTGTACCGGCTCGAGAAGTTGCCGCGCTCCCTCTCCTGGGAAACAGTCCAGGCGCTTCTCCGGTCCATTGACAGAACTTCAGCAACGGGCCTGCGCGACTACGCGATTTTTCTTTTGATTGCGACCTATGGGTTGCGGAGCAGCGAAGTAGTAGCCATTACACTCGACGACCTTCATTGGGCACAGGGCTGTCTTCGAATTCATCAGCGCAAGACTGCGTCGCCCTTAGCACTGCCACTGACCAATGAAGTTTCTTGCGCGCTGGTGAAGCATTTGGAGCGAACTCCACCCGCGCCTTATCGCCGGATCTTCCTGAGAATGTATGCCCCGATCGGCGCGTTGAAACCTACAGCCATCAATGGGGCATTTCGCTTTCTGGTTCGGAAGAGCGGTCTCCGCATTCCCTTTCAGGGTCCACATTGTTTGCGTCATTCGCTGGCGGCCCATCTTCTCCAGAAGGGGACCCCTCTCAAAACCATCGGTGACATCCTCGGCCATCGTACCGCTGAGAGCACGTCCATGTATCTGCGGTTGGCTACTGGGGACTTGCGCGAAGTAGCCCTTGAGATTCCGCGTAGGGACAAGGAGGGACAATGCTGACACGAGGAAGGTCCGTTTTCACTCCCGTGTTTTCGTCTCGCCTTGCACCCCTCTTCTCGCGGTATGTCGATTTGAAGCGCACTTTGGGTCGACGTTTCGATCTTCCGTGTCGCACCCTGCTATCCCTCGACCGCTTCCTTCACGACCAAAGCGCTAAATACCCCGACCTCAATGCCGCGGCATTTCAGGCATGGTGCCACACCTACGAACACGTTTCTTCAGGAGTTCGGCGGGTCCGCATGCTGAACGTTTGTAGTTTCTGCCTGTATCGCCGCCGGACCGAGCCGCACTGCTTCGCTCCGGACCGCAGCTCATTCCCCACCTACCAGCAACGGATCAGGCCCTACATTTTCTCCGAGGCCGAGGTTGCAAAGCTCCTGGGCGCGGCTTCTGGCTTGGAGCGGTATCCCTCATCGCCTGTGCGCCCAGAGGTGATTCGCCTCGCGATCGCTCTGTTGTTCACTACCGGGATCCGTCGTGGCGAGCTGCTGGCTCTAAGGCTCGGTGATTACAGCCAGCAAGAATCGACACTGCACATTCGGGCAACGAAGTTCTATAAATCACGACTACTTCCGATCAACGACTCCATTGCCGACGAGATAGATCGCTGTCTACGTGCCAGAATCCGCCGAAAACTTCCCGTTTCCTCCGATACGGCGTTCATCTGGAATGCCTCCTGGGGTGGAGGAGCTTATAGCGGTCCAGGGCTACATCACTGTTTCCGACTCCTCCTTCAGAAATGCAACATCGTCGCCTCGAGGGGAAAATTGCCCCGGATTCACGATGCGCGACACAGCTTCGCCGTTAACGCCCTGCTGCGCTGGTACCGAGTCGGCGCCGATGTCGAGGCCAAACTGCCGTTGCTGGCGACCTATTTGGGGCACGGCTCGCCAGTGTCGACGCACTATTACCTGCACTTCATCGAACCGCTGCGCACCGCAGCCAGCGAGCGGTTCGCGAATCATTACGGCGAACTGATCTCTCCTCTACTGCAATCGCCACGGAGGCGCCAATGAAAGCGGCTCCTCCGAATTTGCTAGCTGCTGCAATCCGTGACTACTTCACCGATCATCTTCCCCGCCTCCGGGGCACCAGTCAGCACACCATCCACAGTTATCGTGACAGCCTAGTCCTGCTGCTGCGGTTTCTTTCCCAACGGCAAAGGAAGCTGGTTACGGAGCTCGACCTTACGGATCTGGATCCGCCCCGAATCCTCGCCTTCCTGTCCCATCTTGAACAGGAGCGCAAGAATGGCGTGTCCACGCGAAACGTGCGACTCTCAGCCATTCATGCCTTCTTTCATTTTGTGGCGGCGCGGAATCCGGAGCATCTCGATTTGGCTCAACGTGTGCTCGGCATTCCCTTCAAGCGCGCACAACAACGGGCCATCGGTTACCTGGAATACGAGGAGATTGATGCGATTCTCAAAACCATCGACCGGACCACACTGCAAGGAAGCCGTGACTACGCTCTGTTGGCGACTATGTTCAACACGGGTGGACGTGTCCAGGAGATTGCCGATCTGCGTGCCTGCGATCTCCAACTCACCAAGCCGTTTCAGGCGAGATTATTTGGCAAAGGGAAAAAGGAGCGATACTGCCCGTTGTGGCCCCAGACCGCTGCGGTATTGAGAGCGTTTTCCTCCGAGCGGAATCTGGATCTGCGGTCGGAATCACACGTGTTTCTGAACCATCGCGGTCAACCGCTAAGCCGTTTCGGAATCCGGCATATCCTCGCCAGATGTCTCCGATCGGCTTGCGATCGTGCTCCGAATCTTCGCAAGAAGCGGTTGCACCCCCACAGCGTTCGACACAGTACGGCCGTGGCACTCCTCAAATCGGGCGTTGATCTGTCGACTATCAGCCATTTGCTGGGGCATGCCAGCCCAACGACAACGAATCGCTACGCCAAAGTCGATCTGGAAATGAAGCGTCAGGCCATTGCCAAGGTCAAGGCGGTGCCACAACGATCTCGCACGCCCTGGAGCAAGAATCGGACGGTCCTTGAATGGCTGGAGTCGCTTTAAGCCCGAAAAAATGTGGAGTTGAAGGCTCGGTAGGCTCGGATTTGCGGGACTTCTCCACCGGAGCTCCACATTACTGACAACTTCACATTAGTCGACAAATGTTGAGCTCAACATTTGTCGACGACTATGCTTTGACACTCGCATGCGCACCACTCCATCAACGGCAGCAAACGGTCATTTTTGAAGGAAGCTCAGTAGTGTCCCAACGTTTTGCCTCTTGCCTTGCGTAAATTATTGATGAGAAACGCATAAGCGGGAAATTCTCTTGGTCTCGATTTGAACTTGGAATGCGGGTTCTGCGACCCTGCGAAGCATAACTTCGTGGGGGGCAGCGATGAACCGAGGCAAGCTGGTGTTTGCGCAGCTGATGCAATATCTTCCGTTGACCACCTTCCGTCGTTGCGTCACCCGCTATCGAGGCGCGTTCAAAGTGAAGTCCTTCTCGTGCCTGGATCAATTCCTGTGCATGGCGTTCGCTCAGTTGACCTTTCGGGAGAGCCTTCGAGACATCGAAGTATGTCTGCGCGCACAAAGTTCCAAGCTCTATCATCTCGGGATTCGTTCGGCGGTGGCTCGTAATACGCTGGCCAATGCCAACGCTGTGCGCGACTGGCGCATCTATGCCGATTTTGCGCAGAGCCTGATCGGCATCGCCCGGCCGTTGTATGCGCAAGAGTCCTTCGGCGTCGATCTGCAAGAAACCGTCTACGCGCTCGACACCACGACGATCGATCTGTGTCTGTCGGTATTTCCGTGGGCGGTGTTCCGCACGGCCAAGGCAGCCATCAAGTTGCATACCCTGCTCGATCTGCGCGGCAACATTCCCACCTTCATTCACATCAGTGATGGCAAGGTGCATGAGGTCAACATCCTCGACCAACTGCTGCCCGAGCCCGGCGCCTTCTACATCATGGATCGTGGTTTCCTCGACTTCGCGCGCCTCTATCGCTTTCACGAAGCCGGCAGCTTCTTCGTGACCCGCGGTAAGTCGAACCTCAAGGTCCAACGCCGCTACTCGCATCCGGTTGATCGCACGACGGGGTTGATCTGTGACCAAAGTGTCGTCCTTACTGGCTTCTACTCGCACCAAGGCTTCGAGGCACCGCTGCGCCGCATCCGCTTCAAAGACCCCGAAACCGCCAAGACCCTCATCTTTCTGACCAACAACTTTGTCTTGCCAGCATTTACGATCGCCGAACTATACCGCTGCCGTTGGCAAGTAGAGCTCTTCTTCAAATGGATCAAGCAGCATCTGCGAATCAAAGCGTTCTTCGGAACTTCGGAGAACGCGGTCAGGTCACAAATCTGGATCGCGGTCTCCGCCTACGTTCTGGTCGCCATCGTCAAAAAGCGATTGCATCTCTCGGCCAGCCTGTATGAAATCCTACAGATCCTCAGCCTGACCATGTTCGAGAAAATCCCGTTGGATCAACTACTTGCACAAACGATGAGCGACGAAATTCAACCCGTTTCCGATAACCAATTGATTTTGTTCGCATAACGTTGGGACACTACTGACATTGAGTGGAAAGTGGAATCTTACTGCCGGACGTTCGGATGGTGCCGGGGGCCAGAATCGAACTGGCTACGCCCGCCTTTTCAGGGCGGCGCTCTACCACTGAGCTACCCCGGCACGTCAATTTGTTTAGTGTAGAGGCCGCTCCTCCACCTGTCAATTCGCCGCCCCCATTTTCCCTTCGCGCCAGTTGCCGGCCCCACCCCATTTATGGTGGACTATTCTTCATGACCACCACACACGCAAAATCTTCCGACCTGATCCCGGCTCTCGACAGCCTCGCCATTTCTTCCACCAACGCCGACTCCCTCATGAAAGGCATCGTCGCCCTTCTTCACGAAAAACTCACTCGCTACAATTGGGTCGGCTTTTACATGGTTGAAAAAGAAGGCGACCATGACGTCCTCGTCCTCGGCCCCTTCAAGGGCACAATGACTCCCCACACGCGCATTCCTCTCCATCAAGGCATCTGCGGTGCCGCTGCCTCCACCGGCAAAACTATCGTCGTCGACGACGTCAATTCCGATTCCCGCTACCTGGCCTGTTCCCTCGAAACAAAATCCGAAATCGTGGCCCCCGTCTTCGTTCACAAAAAAGTAGTGGGCGAACTCGACATCGACTCCCACTTCCACGCCGCCTTCGGCCCCGACGACCGCAAACTTTGCGAACACGCCGCCGCCCTCCTCGGCAAATTTCTCGAATCATCCCACCCCCACTCGTAGGCGCACGGCTGAAGCCGTGCCCGCACCACTCACTCTTCTCTTGGGTGCCCCACTCTGTGTCCGCGAAGGGTGGGTCTTGGGTGCCGTAACCGCCGGATGTTCGACTGTGATCCTGCGAAGGGATGAGCTTGGGTGCTCTATCCGCCAATTAATCTGCCAACAAAAAAACACCGTCTTTCCGAACGGAGTTCGCGAAGTGAGGACCGCCTCCCCTTTCCGCACTTTTTGCGGAAAGAATCCTTCTGTCTTGGGTTTCGCCCCATCACCAGTACCTCAACACCCCCTCACTTCTCCCGATCGTCAAACTCCTTCATCCACTCACTTCCCTTCAACACTTCCCTCGGCCGCGTCCCATCCGGCGGCCCCACAATCCCATCTTTCTCCATCAAATCAATCAAATGTGCCGCGCGCCCGTACCCGATCCGCAGCCGCCGTTGCAAAGTCGAAGTGGAAGCCCGCCCCATCTCGCAGCAAATCCTCACCGCGTCGTGATACAACTCATCGTCCACATCGTCGCCGCCGCCCGCTTCACCGGGCTCCTGATCAAACCGCGCCGTCCCGCCTTTGCCTTTTGCCGGTTCCTTCCCGTCCTCTTCCTTCGGCGCTTCCAGCAGCGCCTCGTTGTACTTCGCCTGCGCCTGCTCTCTCCAGAATTCGCAGACGTCCGTAATCTCATCTTCCGTAACCAACGGCCCGTGGATCCGGTGCAGTCGCGCCGATCCCGCCGGCAAATACAGCATGTCGCCCTTGCCCAGCAACGATTCCGACCCATTCGAATCCAGAATCGTCCGCGAATCCACTTTGCTCGCCACGCGGAACGAAATGCGCGCAGGGAAGTTCGCCTTGATCAAGCCCGGTAATCACGTCCACCGACGGCCGCTGCGTCGCCAGAATCAAGTGGATTCCCACCGCGCGCGCCATCTGCGCCAGCCGCGTGATCGATTCTTCCACGTTATTCGTGTCCACCATCATCAAATCCGCCAGTTCGTCGATAATAATCACCAGGTAGGGAAGTGGCTTGTGTTCGCTTTCCTCCACATTTTCAAACAACGATAGCGACTGCTGCTTCTGGAAGGTCCGGTTATATTGATCGATATTCCGCACGCCCCGCTGCGCCAGCAGCTTCAGCCGGTTCTCCATCTCGCGGGTCGCGTTCCGCAACACATTCGAAGCCACCTTCGGGTCCGTCACCACGGGCGCGATCAGGTGCGGAATTCCTTCATACAGATTCAGCTCCAGCCGCTTCGGGTCCACCAGCACCATCTTCACGTCGTCCGGCGTCGCCTTATACAAAATCGACATCATCAGCGAATTGATGAACACGCTCTTGCCGGTGCCCGTCGATCCCGCAATTAGCAAGTGCGGCATCGAAGCCAGGTCGGTCACGCGAATTCGTCCGTGCAGATCCCGCCCCATCGCCAGCGTCAACTTGCTCGGCGAATTGGCAAACTCCGTCGCCTCAATAATCTCTCGCAGCGCAATCGTCTGCCGCCGGTGGTTCGGCACTTCAATTCCGATCGTCGATTTTCCCGGTATGCGCTCGATCAAAATCGATTCCGCCTGCAGTGCCAGGCACAAATCTTCCGTCAATCCAATAATGCGGCTGTACTTAATCCCTGCTTCCGGTTTGAACTCAAACGTAGTCACTACCGGACCCGGATTGATCTGCGTTACGCGTCCTTCCACGCCAAATTCGTGGCACTTCTCCTCAATCGCCCGCGCCCGCATCTTCAATTCGTCTTCGTCCAACTTGTGGCTGCCTTCGCCTTCCCGCAGCAATTGAACTGACGGCAAGCGGTAATTCGTGTTCTTCGCCGACTTCGCCTCCGCTTTGCCCGCCACCACCGCTCTCTTCTCCCGGTCCGGGCCCAGCATCACCACCGGCACTTTTTGTCCGCCATCTTTCGCCGTCTTCTCGTCTGCCTCGGCCACCGCGGCTTTCTTGCTCTTGAAAACGTCTCCGATATCTTCCAGGTGAATCGTCTTCGCCGCCTCGGCGGTCTCGCCCTTTTCCTTACCCACGATCTGTGGCGCCACCGGCTTCCGCCCGCTCAATTTCCGTTCTTCCACCTCGCGTCGCATTCGCGCCTCTTCGCGCTCGTCTCGCCATTCTTCCCAACGCGCGCGCGCCCGCTGCAATATTCCAAGCTTCTCCATTTTCCCCAGCGGACCCTTCGCGCTGCTCGCCCACGCATGCGCCCCGCTGAAGCTGAATCTCGTCGTCAAAAACAGAGCCACCACCATCATGATCAGCGCCACCAGCAAGGCGCCCCAGAAGTTAAATCCGCTCTGCAATCCGTGCGACACTGCTCCGCCTAGCAGCCCTCCTGCAGGCAGCGCCCCTCGCACATCCGGGAAATGAATCATCGCCAGCAGGGAAGGGAGCGACAGCATCAACAATCCATATCCCGCCAGCGTCGCCCACTGCGAATCAATCGCGCGGCTCCGGCACCACCGGTATCCCAATATTCCCAGCGCTACCGGAACCAGAAACGCCGCAAACCCGAATATCTGAAATCCCAGATCAGCCGTGTACGATCCCACCGGCCCAATCCAGTTCCGCACCGGATTGTCTCCCATCGATGCTGCGCTCACATTGAATGCCGGATCGTGCGGCGAATACGAAATCAGCGCCAGCGCCAGCAGCACTGCCGCCGCGATGCACACAAATCCAATCAACTCATTCAGCCGCTTATTCTCAGTCGGTGTCAGAAAGCGCACAAAATTTCTCCTCAGCTCTAGGGGAAGGCTGAGTGCCGCCAGGGGCGCGGCGCTGTTGCGCCCCTTATTGGAGGAACATCGAAATCATACCAAACAAGCCCACCAGCACAAGCCCATCTTCCATCAAGTTTCCAACCCAGTGGCACAGGCACTCCTGCCTGTGCCACTGGGTTCCCAAAACGAAAAAGATACGCCATTCCGAACGGAGTCCGCGAACTGAGAAATTTCGCCGTCTTGGGGTTTGGCCGTGTGCGCGACTCTGAGTCCGCGAAGGGTAAGCTTGGGTGCCGCACCCGTTTTCGTTCAAGGATCCGGGTTTTGCCTGAGTCTATCCGCCAATTAATCTGCAACAAAAAAACACCGTCATTCCGAACGGAATCCGCGAAGCGACGAAGCCCTCTTCGATCACCCGTCTAGCCACCCTACTCCCAACTCGCGAATCCCCCCTCACCCCACCAACTTCGCCGCAAAAAACAACACCAATATCCCCACAATAATCCGATACACCGCAAAGGGCCCAAACCCCCGCTTCCTCACCCACGCCATAAACCACGCCACGCTTCCATACGCCACAATAAACGACACCACAAATCCAATCGCCAGCACGATCCATCCGTGCCCATCAATACTCGCCACACCAATCGGATTCTCCGTCTTCGTTCCATGCAGCGATTTGTACAGCGTGTATAACGTCGCCATCGCCATCGTCGGCATCGACAAAAAGAACGAAAACTCCAGAGCCGCCGCCCTCGACATCCCCACAACCTGCCCGCCCGCGATCGTCGACATCGAACGCGACGTCCCCGGAAATACCGCCGACAATATCTGGCACGCCCCGATCCACACCGCTTGCCCCAAACTCATCGCTTCCATGTGCCAGGTGTGAATCAAACTCCCCGGCGCTCCCTCGCCCGCCGCCTCAGACTTCGTCATCCTTGCATCGATAAACCACATCACAATTCCGCCAATCAGCAACGCCGACCCGATCACGTACGGGCTTTCCAGGTGTTGCCCGATCACTTTCACCAGCAAATAAGACGGAATCGCCGTAACCACAAACGCGATCATCACCAAACTCAACGGGTGCGTCAGAATCGTGCGGTCGCCCTGCTCGCCCTTTGGAAACGTCGACAAGAATTTCGCGATCCTGTCCCGGAAATAAATCGGCAGCGTCAAAATCGCTCCCAACTGAATCACGATCGAATACATCTTCCAGTACCCGCTCTCCAAACTCAGCTGCGGGTAATGAAAGTGCAGCAAAGCCTCCGTCAACCTTAGATGCGCCGTCGAACTAACCGGAATAAACTCCGTCAACCCCTCCACAATTCCCAAAATCACACTAATCAAATAATCATTCACAATCATCTCCTGTGGCACAGGCAGGAGTGCCAGTGCTCTTGGGGTTAATCACATTCCGCACAAATGATCTTGAGGGTGCCCCACCCCAGCCTTTTTAGGGTGGGCTCTTACGACCCAAAGCCACAACTCTCTTCTCTTAACTCTTCAATTTCGACCTACATCCGAATCCCGGCCGCGCGCAGCGCTATCTCCTCTTCCACTCGCCACCGCCTCACAAAAGCCGCTTCCGCATCTCAAACGCATCCACTTTCCCCAAATAATATCGTTTCAACACCGCCTCCGTACGATATCCATGATGTTCCCAGAACGCAATCGCACTTTCATTGTCCACTGCCGTTTCCAGCAGCACCGAATGCACCTCCTTAAACCGAAAATGTTTTTCGATTTCCTTCAGCAAGCGCGATCCCAGCCCCGACCGCCGTTTCCCCGGCGCCACATCCAAAGTAATAATGTGCGCCAGCGGCGGATTCTCCTCCGCCAGAATAAATCCCGCAATCTGCTTTCCGTCTTCCGCCACCAGGCAATCCGCCGCGGGCAGACTCAAAAAATACTGCAGCGACCACTTGCTATAAGCAATCCCCGCCGGAAAACAACTCTGATCCAGCTTATACAAAGCCGCAAAGTCCCTACCCTCATATCCCCGTATATTCATATTTGAACTGCAACGGCTCGCCGCCGCTTTTGCAACCCAAACCCAGCCAACCCTGATCAAGCAAAGTGTAGCCAACCCACCCAAAACCGCAAAGCAAACAACCCAACAAACCCAACTCAAACCCACAAGAGCCAGTTCACAAATAAAAAACCGTCATTCCGAACGGAGTCCGCGAAGTGAGCAATCCCTACGTCTTGGGTTTCCCGGGTTCCGCACACTTTGCACTCCAAGGGTGCGGGTTTTCTTCTGGGTCAGCTCGTCTCTTTCCAAAAAACACGTCATTCCTAACGAGGTCCGCTGAGTGAGGAATCCCTCTTCGATCTCTGCGCCAACCACGCTGCCAATCCCCAAAAAGAAAAGGGACACGCAAAAAAAAACGTGCCCCTCTTCCAAAACCCCCAACTCCCGACTACAAACTCCCAACTCCCAACTTCCTACAACTTCACCGTGACCGTCTTCACTTCGGTATAATTCGCCAGCCCATACTCCCCGAGCTCGCGTCCGATCCCCGACTGTTTGAACCCGCCAAACGGTGCCGCCGCATCAAACACATCGTAGCAGTTCACCCACACCGTCCCGGCCCGCACGCCATCTGCAATTGCGTGCGCCTTCGTAATGTCCTTCGTCCAAACCGCCGCGGCCAACCCATACAGCGATTTGTTCGCCCGGTCCACCACCTCATCAATGTCCTTGAATTTCAAAATCGACATCACCGGCCCAAATATTTCTTCCTGCGCGATCTTCATATTGTCCTGCACGTCGGCAAACACCGTCGGCTCAATGAAATATCCTTTCTCGCCCACGCGCTTCCCGCCCGCCAGCAATTTCGCCTTCTCGCTCTTCCCGCTCTCGATGTATCCCATCACCTTATTAAATTGGTCCTGATCAACCTGCGGGCCTTGCTCCGTATTCTTATCGAACGGGTTTCCCACGGTCCGCTTCTTTGCCCGTTCCACGCTCTTCTCCACGAACTCGTCATAGCACTTTTCTTCGACAAACAAGCGCGATCCCGCGCAGCAGCATTGCCCCTGGTTGAAGAACAACGCAAAGTGCGCTCCCTCGATCGCCTCGTCCATGTTCGCGTCCGCAAAAACAATGTTCGGGCTCTTCCCGCCAAGCTCCAGTGTCACCCGCTTCAAGTTCGATTCCGCCGAAGCCTTCATGATCAGATGACCCACTTCCGTCGATCCCGTAAACGCCACCTTATCCACATCCATGTGCCGCGCCAGTGCCGCCCCCGCCGTCGGTCCATAACCCGGCAGCAGGTTCACCACACCTTCGGGAAATCCCGCTTCCAGAATCAATTCGCCCACGCGCAGCGCCGATAGCGGAGTCTGCTCCGCCGGTTTCATCACCACCGTGCAACCCGCCGCCAGCGCCGGCCCCAACTTCCACGCCTGCATCAGCAACGGAAAATTCCACGGAATAATCTGCCCCACCACGCCCACCGGCTCGTGCTTCGTGTAGCTGAAATATCGCCCCTGCACCGGGATCGTCTTTCCCTGAATCTTGTCCGCCCATCCCGCGTAATACCGGTAACACGCAATCGTCAGCGGCAAATCAGCCGCTAGCGCCACATGGTATGGCTTCCCATTATCCAGCGATTCCAGTTCCGCCAATTCTTCTTTATGCTTCTCAATCAAATCTGCCAGCTTGTTCATCAACACGCCGCGCGCCGACGCACTCAATTTCTTCCGCCACGGTCCGTGATCAAACGCCGCACGCGCCCCCGCTACTGCCTTGTCCACATCCGCCGCATCCGCCTCCGCCACCTGCGTTATCACTTCGCCCGTAGCCGGATTTATAGTCGGGAAAGTCTTCCCCGAAGCCGCATCCACCCACTTGCCATTAATCAACAATTTCGTCGCACTAACCTTAACCTTAGGTTCAATCACGCTAGTAGCTGTAGCCATCTGTTCCTCCTCGCAACTCGCCGGGTCCGCCAAGGCTACACCCCCGCAGCGTCACAATCAACATTCTCAATACACCCCATTCGTTTTCCAGTGGCACAGGCACTCCTGCCTGTGTCTTGGTTCTAAAGTAGTGACCGCACTCGAAGGGTGCGGGTTTTCTTTGTGTGCCGAGCATGTTCGATAGCTTGGAGGTGAAAGTCCTGTGCGCCGGGATAAACCGGCATGAAGCAGAGAATGCAAGAGTCTTACGAGAAAGGGTTATTGACCTGCTCGGCCCCCGAGTTTTGCACTAGGTTCCGCAAGGCGCCTAGTGAAGCGTAAACAGGGAAATAGGTGGGCTGGGTATTGAGCTTCGAAAACACCCAATCAGGACGCCGACGTCATAGGACTGGCGGAAGGCGATATGATCGTGAGCGATAGCGCGAGCCCACGATCAGTCCTGCGTAGTCGTAGACCCCAGACACGCCTAGAAACTTCATGCACGAGAACCGGGAGACCTCGGAGATGCTTGCAGCGCGCAAGCGCTGCAGGACGGCGGGAGAAGGCCATGGCCGTACGGCCTGCGTGCACGTTTCCGAGGAGTCGGACAGCGGAATACTACCTATGAATCGTTCGAACAAAGACGGGAAGCCGTTGGCGGAGGATGAGGAGGGAAGGCCGCTGATCAAGGAGAACGCTTGTCAACCTAACACGTACCCGGCACAGAGCGAGAAACGCGTGTCACAGGGGCTGGCGGGCGTGCGGAAAGCAGCAAGGGGAAACAAGGAGAGGAAGTTCACCGCCTTGCTCCACCATCTGACAGTCGATCTGCTGCGGAGAAGCTTTTACTCATTGAAGAGAAAAGCCGCACCGGGAGTAGACGGCGTAACGTGGCAGGAGTATGAGACTGGGCACGAAGATCGACTTGTTGATCTGCACAGCCGGGTCCATCGCGGGGCGTACCGAGCGATGCCATCGAGGAGAGTGTACATAGAGAAGGAAGACGGGCGGAAACGCCCCCTGGGAGTCGCGGCGTTGGAAGACAAGATCGTTCAGCAGGCCGTGGTCACCATCCTCAACCAGATCTACGAGGAAGACTTTCTCGGCTTCTCGTACGGATTTCGCCCTGGACGCAACCAGCATCAAGCGCTGGACGCGTTGTCGTATGCGCTTCTGCGAAAGAAGGTGAACTACGTTCTTGACGCCGACATTCGAGGATTTTTCGGTGCGCCAGGTTAAGCCCGGCGCTTTCAGCGGGTGAAACTCCCGCCCCGGAAAGGGACGAGCCAACCCACCGGGAATCGAGTCTTGGACTCATGAAGGTGACGACATGAGTTAAGCGTAGACAGAGCGATGCCCAGGCCGTAACACACGTGAAGCGATTGAGCCTCGTGACATATCCGGAGGCCGACAGGGTCGAAAACCTGGAAGGCAACAGTAAGCGACCGCAAAGGCGATGGTCGCTGTAGACTCCGGCGGGGTCTAAGAGCACGGCATGGACAGAAAAGGAAGCGTCATGGCACCTGGGAGATCCACTGCCGTCTCGGCCTGGAACGCAGGCCGAGTATGTCAACCGAATGGTTCAACCTGAGGGCGACAGAAGCGACGGTGGAAGTCGGACTCGCTGATAGTACTCAGAGTGCGGGAAAACCGCGTACAGGGGGAAGCGGCGAGGCAGGTTGAGTAGCTGGTCCAGGGAAACATTCCCTGCACACTCAGAGGTAGGAGAAGAATGTCCACACAACTGGACCAGATCGCGAAGAAGGCGAAGTCGAATCCGAAGCTACACTTCACGTCGCTAGCGCATCTGCTCACCCCGGAGTTCCTCACGGAAACCTGGAAGCAGATGAATCGGCGGGGTGCGAGCGGTGTTGATGGTGAGACGACGAAGGAGTTTGAACAGGACTTGGACACACGAGTTCAAGAGCTATGCGAACGCTTGAAGCGAGGGACCTATCGGGCTCCACCGGTGCGACGAGTGGAGATACCGAAGGGACCTGGCAAGGCAGGGACGAGGCCGCTCGGAATTCCGACGGTCGAAGATCGCCTGCTACAAAGAGCAGTGGCGCGGATCTTGGAGGCGGTGTTCGAGGCGGATTTCCTGGAATGCTCGTATGGATTTCGGCCGGGACGTAATCCCCATAGTGCCCTACGGGAGCTACGTAGGATCATCGTCACGAAGAAGGTTGGACACTTATTCGAGGCCGACATCCGCGGCTACTTTAACCACATCCGGCATGAATGGCTGCAGAAGATGGTTGCTCATCGGATTGCAGATCCGTTCATCCTACGCCTAATCGGCAAATGGTTGAACGCAGGTTTCATGGTGGGAGGAGTCGTTACGCGAACGGAAGAAGGATCGCCACAAGGCGGGCCAATCAGCCCGATCTTATCCAATATCTACCTACATTACGTTCTTGATCTCTGGTTCGAGAAGAAGATCAGACCGGCATGTCAAGGGGAGGCGTACCTGACGAGGTTTGCGGACGATTTCGTGGTGAACTTCCAATACCGGCGCGATGCGGAAGAGTTCCAGAAGAACCTGAAGGATCGATTCGGGAAATTCGGATTGGAGTTGGCGGAGGAAAAGACGCGGGTGATGCGCTTCGGACGCTTTGTCCGGGCGGACCTAGAGAAGACCGGCGAGCAACCGGATACGTTTGACTTCCTAGGATTCAAGCATGTCTGCGGCACCGATCGAGGCGGCAAGTTTGCCTTGGTGCGGGTCCCATGCGACAAAAGCCGCCGAAAGTTCTTGGCCAAATCCAAGGAATGGCTCAGCAAGCATAGGCACTGGAAGCGGCGGGATCAGCAAAAGCAACTCGTGATGATGCTGCGTGGCTTCTACCAGTATTTCGGATTGCATCACTGCAAGCCGAAGCTTGACGGGGTCCGGCGCGAGGTCGAACGGCAATGGGCCCGTACGTTGAGACGACGGAGTCAGCGACACCGACTCTTCTGGTCCTACCTCAAGAGCCAAACCTGGTTCGAACTACCTTCTGCGATGTCGACACGTCATCCTACGGTCTGACTGCCCTCCAACGAGTGCAACCTGGGGAGCCCGTTGCGGGAAATCCGCTCGGCGGGTTCTGCGAGGGGGGACGGGCACAAGAGCGTTGCTCAAGGCCCGTCCCTACCCACCATAACCTCGACAAAAGTTGGCTGATCAAGTTCGTCGAGCATCGCGTAGCCGACCCCCGAATCCTGCGGCTGATCCAGAAATGGTTAAACGCTGGGGTGATGGAGGAAGGCGAGTGGTCGGAAACGAAGAGGGGTACACCGCAAGGGTCGGTGATTTCGCCGACGCCGTATGCAGTAATCCTGCCCGTACGGATCTGTGCGGGGGGCGCGGGGTTAACTCGCGTCCCTACCGCGACTGTGACAGGGAACGCCGGCGACCGCTTACCTATGTCGATTCGAGTCAACTCGCCCCTTCGCCCCAAAAAAACGCCGCCCTCCGCGTTAAACTCTCGTCCTTCCTAACCCGCCCCGCGTCGTCGGATTACCACGACTGCCACCCCCATCGCTCCCACCAACAACGCCGCCGCCAAAAAATACGCAGCCCCCGGCACATTCACCCACGCATTCTTCTCAATCGACGCCGAAAACACCTGTGTAAACAACACTGGCCCCGCCATCCCCGTCAACGCCCGCAGCGAATTAATCGCCCCCTGCAATTTCCCCTGTGAAGACGCATCCACCCTCTGCGACATCAACGACTGCATCGCCGGCCCCGCCACTCCCCACAACGCAATAAACGGAATCGCCGCCAGCGCCCCCCAACCCTTCCACGCCAATCCAAATCCCAAAAATCCCAGCACTCCATAAAACAATCCGCTTGTGAGGCTGAATCGTTCCCCAAATTTCTTCACATACGGCCCCACCAATCCGCCGGACACAATCACCGCGCACACCCCCACCAGCCCCAGTGACAATCCAATGTCTCGCTGGTTCCACCCGTACCGATATTCCGTGTACAGTACCCACACGCTTTGCAACGCCTGGTGCGCCAGGTAATAAAGGATCACCACGATCGACATTCCCGCCAGCTCCGGATGCGATCGCAGCAGCGTCAACGATCCCATCGGGTTGGCCATGTGCCACGCCGTCTTCGCCCGCTTTTCCTTCGGCAGCGATTCGGGCAGCACAAACAATCCATACAAAAAATTCGCTATGCTCAGCGCCGCCGCTGCCCAGAACGGCGCCCGCAAATTATATTGACCCAGCAACCCGCCCACCGCAGGCCCCACCACGAATCCCACGCCAAACGACGCGCCCAGCATCCCAAATCGTTTCGCGCGTTGCTCCGGCGCCGAAATATCCGTGATATACGCAAACGCCGTCGACACGTTCGACGCCGTAATCCCCGAAATGAGCCGGCCCACAAACAACCACTTGAGCGACGGCGCCACCGCCATAAAAATATAATCCAACCCCAATCCCAAACACGAAATCAGGACCACCGGCCGCCGCCCAAACCGGTCGCTCCACGCGCCCAGCACCGGCAAAAACATAAACTGCATCAGGTTCCAGATGAGCCCGAAATAGCCCACCATGTCCGAAGCCCGCGCAATATTCCCGCCCTCAAACTGCTTGATCAAATCCGGCAAAACCGGCGCAATAATCCCAAACGCCAGAAAATCCAGCAGCACCGTAACAATAATAAATGTCATAGCCGCCCGAGAACCGGACGCGCCGCCACCACCTACACCACCAGCAGGGAACTGCCCCGCCCCCGAACCCGCCTCAAGTTCACCCATGCGCGTTAGATTGTACTAGCTTTTATATTCCCCACCCTCATCCACCGCCCCCAACGCTGAGTGCAGCTCGCGTCTTGGTCCTTATGTGTAGTGGCTGAACTTTAGATCGGCCAGCCTTGCCTCAAAAAACAAATTCCGCCATCCCAAACGCCTCCCTTACCGCCGCGCCTTCACGCCGGCATCTTGGGATTCTCTATCACCAAAAAATAACCGTCATTCCGAACGAAGTCCGCACAGTGAGGAATCCCTCTCTGTATTTCAACCAGGCAGGACCATTCCAAGAAAACTACCCACGCCCCTATCAATCCCTAAACTTCCAATATCACCGGCAAAATCAACGGCCTCTTCGACGTCTGCTTATTGATATACTTCTTCAAATCCACCCGAATCTTTTCCTTAATCACAGACCAATCCCCGCGCTCTTCCAGGTTCGACGATTCCACCGTCCGCGACACCACATCCCGAGCCCCTTCCAGAAACGCGTTTCCATTCTCACTCATCAACCCGCGCGTCACGATCTCCGGTGACGATTCCACCTTCCCGGTATGCTTGTCGATGGCAATAATCGGTATCACCACGCCTTCTTCCGACAAATGTTTCCGGTCGCGCACCACCAGCTCTTCAATTTCTTCCAGCGATCCCGAATCCACCAGCACCCGTCCCGCCGCCACCGGATCGCGCCGGTAAGCCCCATCTTCTGTAAACTCAACGCACTTCCCATTTTCCAGCAGCATGATTTCTTCGCTCACGCATCCCAACTGGTGAGCTAACGCCGCGTGTCGGAACAAATGCCGGTATTCTCCGTGCACCGGAATAAAATATTTTGGCTTCACCAGCCGCAACAATAGTTTCTGTTCTTCCTGGCTCGCGTGTCCGCTCACGTGAATCGGCCCGCTCGCATTGTCGTAATACACCAGCGCCCGCCGCCGGAACATGTGATCGAGCATCCGGAAAATCGCCTTCTCATTTCCCGGAATAATCCGCGCACTCAAAATCACCGTGTCGTTCTCGTCGATCGTTACCAGTCGGTGATTGTCCACCGCGATCCTGGACATCGACGACATTGGCTCCGCCTGCGACCCGCTCACCAGCAGCAGCAATCTTTTCGGATCGAATCCCCGAATATCCTGCGGCCGCACCACAATCCCGTCCGGTATGCGCAACAATCCCAGATCGTGCGCAATCTCCACGTTGTCCACCATGCTGCGCCCAACGAATCCCACTTTGCGCCCTACGCGCTCGCCAATGTCGATCACCTGCTGAATCCGGTGAATCGACGACGCAAAGCACGAAAGCACCACTCGCCTCGGCGCTTGTCGCGTCAATTCCTCGATCCGCGGCACCACCACGCGTTCCGACGGCGTGAATCCCGGCCGCTCCACGTTCGTCGAATCGCTGAACAGCGCCAGTACTCCTTCATTCCCGTATCGCGCGAACGCATGCAAATCAAACGGCGCGCCATCCACGGGCGTCTGATCGATCTTGAAATCTCCGGTATGAATAATCACGCCAATCGGCGTGCGAATCGCCAGCGCCACGCAATCCACCGTGCTGTGCGTCACCGGAATAAATTCGATCTCGTACGGCCCAATTTCCACCAGCCGCCCCGGCGTCACCTCAAATAATTTCGCCGATTCCAGCAGCCCCGCCTCTTCCAGCCGTTTCTTCACCAACGCCAGCGTGAACCGCGTCCCATAAATCGGCACGTTCAAGTCACGCAAAATATACGGCAGCGCGCCGATATGATCCTCGTGCCCGTGCGTCAGCACGACCGCCTTCACATGTTCTTGGTTCTGCTTCAGGTAGGTAATGTCCGGAATCACCAGGTCCACGCCCAGCAACTCCGACTCCGGGAACATCATTCCCGCGTCCACCACGAGGATGTCTTCCCCGTAGCGGAACACCATCATGTTCATTCCAAATTCGCCAAGCCCACCGAGCGGTATAACTGTCAGCGTCTGCGTACTCCTGCTATTAGTCTTACTCAATGAATTTTTTTCTCCACCACCGAACACTAAATCGTATCACACTGCCACCTGCCCCACCCCAGGTAGCATAGCCATCAGCCCCAGCAGCATCGGCTTCAGCCTGTGTCTTGGGTCCTCCGCGTAGGGGCACGATACACCTCCGGGATTTCCACCAAAAAACAACACCTCATTCCGAACGGAGTCCGCAAAGTGAGAACGCCGGCCCTTTCCGCGCCTTTTGCGGGAAGAATCCCTCTTCGATCCCACCCCCACCTTGTCCCCGCCAATCCACTTGCGCTATCGTTACACTCCAACACCACCGAAAGGACTCACCATGCGCCGCCGTCTAATCTCACTCTGCTTCACTCTAGCTCTCTGTCTAATCCCCACCGCCGCCCGCGCACAGCAACCAGCTCAAGCCGACAAAGACAAAGCCATCCAATATCTCGAATCCACCAAGAAAGATGTCCTCGACGCCACCGCCGGCCTTTCGCCCGCTCAATGGAATTTCAAGCCCGCTCCGGATCGCTGGTCCATCGCCGAATGCATGGAACACATCGCCGCCGCCGAAGACTACATCCGCGGCATGGTCATCGAAAAAGTGATGCTTGCTCCCGCCGCTCCCGGCCGTGACGTCGTCGCAATTGACGCCGCCATCATCGAAAACGTTCCCGCGCGCAAAACCAAGGCCCAGGCCCCCGACGAGATCAAGCCCTCCAATCGCTTCGGTTCTCCGCAAGGCTCCATCGATCACTTCGTCGAAAGCCGTGCCAGAACCGAAGCCTTCGTCAAAGACACTCCCGGCTTACGCGATCACGCCGTCGACAGCCCTGTCGGCACCAAGTGGGACGCCTACGAATGGGTCCTCCTGATCGCCGCGCACTCCGAGCGCCACACCAACCAAATCAAAGAAGTAAAGTCCGACCCCAACTACCCCAAACAATAACTTCTCTTCGTAGGGGCACGATACATCGTGCAGTGTGGCACAGGCACTTCTTCGTGTGCTCTTGGGTCTCGATTTTCTCGGGTCACGCCCGGGGACTCACTCTGAGTCCGAGAAGGGTGGGCTTTGGGTTTCCTTCAGTCATTACACCCAAATCTCCTACTTCCCCTTTCCCCCAAAAAACAAATGTGCAATCGACACCAACAGCACCGCCCCCAACGTCGCCGCGGCCAACGAAAACAAAAACGTGTCCGTATGCACAACTCCTAATCTCGTAAAAATCCATCCTCCGATTACCGACCCAATCAATCCCAACAACACATCCCCAATACACCCAAACCCTTTCCCACGCGCAATCTTTCCCGCCAACCATCCCGCCACCAACCCCACCAAAATCCACCATAGCAATCCATGCGAAGACACCACCACCAAACTCCGAATATCGTACGAACTAGCTGCTTGCCGCATCACCAGCCCCGCCATCAAACTCATATCCTCTCCTTTATTCTCAACGAGCCCCTAATCGTGCTGCTGATCAACAAAAATCTGTTATCCCGAGCGGGGCGAGGGACCTGCTTTTCTCTTTCCTCCTGTGCACCCACTCGGAGCGGCTTCCGCGAAAGGTCTTGGCTCCTCATCTAGTGGCCGAAGTTTAGATCGGCCAGCCTTCCCTCGAAAAACAAAAACAAAGCCGACCCATTCCGAACGGAGTCCGCGAAGTGAGGAACCCCTCTTGGATCGATCCGTACAGCCCGAAAAAATCACGCCACCATCCTGAAGACTCCTCGGCGAAACACCTCAACCACCGCCGCCCAACCCCGCCTCCTGCTGCGTCATGCAATGCAACGTCCCCAGCCCCAGCACCAAATCCCGGCAATGTATCCCCACAACTTCCCGCCCCGGAAAAACTTTCGCCAACGTATTCAGCGCCACCCGGTCATTCGCGTCATTAAACGTCGGCACAATCACCAATCCATTCGCAACATAAAAATTCGCATAACTCGCCGGCAATCGCTCTCCATCAAAATACACCGCCCGCGGCATCGGCAGCGTCTCTACCTGCAGCGCCCTCCCATCCTGATCCTTCATCCCCCGCAGTCGCTGCAAATTCTCCTTCAGCGCTGTATAATTCGCATCTGCCCGGTCTTCCTCCACAATCGTCACCACTGTAGTCTCATTCGCAAATCGCGTTAGGTCGTCCACATGCCCGTGCGTGTCGTCCCCCGCAATCCCATTTCCCAGCCATAACACATTCGTCACGCCCAGATATTCGCGAAACACTTCCGCGTAATCTTCCTTCGTAAATCCCGGATTTCGCTCCTGCACCTTGCTCTGTAGACACTCTTCCGTAGTCAGCAGCGTCCCCTTGCCATTCACATCAATCGATCCGCCCTCCAACACCACCCGTCGCCCATTCCGCATCGGCAAAAACACACGCCGCTTCAATCGCGCATTCGCCTTGCTCACTGCCGCCGCATCCTTCTTATGGTTCGCGTATTTTGCCCAGCCATTAAACACAAAATTGTTGTACGCCACTTCGCCCGCAGCATTCCTCACGCAAATCGGCCCGGAATCCCGCATCCACCCGCGATCCGTCGGCACGTGAAAAAATTCCACCGACTCCAGCTTCGCCCCCGCCTTCTTCAAAATTCCTCGCGCCCGTTTTTCCGCCGCGCCATCCTGCACCAGCAAAAACACCCTCTCCACCTGCGACAGCAGCCGCACGATCTCCGCGAACGCCCACGGTATCGGCGCAAATTTTCCCGGCCAATCCGTCAGCTCATGCGGCCAACCCAACCACGTAGCCTCATGCCTCTCCCACTCCGCCGGCATCCGAAAACCCCAATTCCCCACGGCGTCTTCCCATCCCTATTCTTCGTCATAGTCATGATTTACAGCGTCTCCGTGAACCTCCGCGCTCCCACCTCAGCGCCCTCTGCGTTAACTCTTTTCTCCTATTCCTTCCACTTCCTGAACTTCACTCACTTCTCCCCACTCCATCTCTCCAGCAGCGGCGCAAACGCATCAATCCTCCGATCCCGAAAAAACGGCCAATTCCTCCGCGTATCCTCGCTCTTCGCCGGATCGCACTCCACCACCAAAATTTCTTCCTTATCGTTCGCCGCCTTCGCTCAACAACTGCCCCGAAGGATCCGCCACGAACGAATTTCCCCAAAACTCCAATCCCGCATCGCCCTTCTCCGGCTTGCCCTCGAATCCCACGCGATTCACCACCGCCACATAAATTCCGTTCGCCACCGCATGCGCCCGCTGGATCGTCTTCCACGAATCCAGTTGCGCCGCGCCGAATTGCGCCTTCTCATGCGGATGCCATCCGATACTCGTCGGATAAAAAATCACCTGCGCACCCTGCATCGCCGTCAATCGCGATCCCTCCGGATACCACTGGTCCCAGCAAATTTGCACGCCAATCGCGCGCGTACTTCGTATCGAAATTCAAAAATCCCAAATCCCCCGGCGTAAAATAAAATTTCTCGTAGTACAGCGGATCGTCCGGAATGTGCATCTTCCGGTATTTCCCCAGATACGCTCCATCCGCATCCAGAACCGCGCACGTATTGTGATACACGCCCGCCGCTCTCCGCTCGAACAACGAAACCACCAGCGCCACTTTCTTTTCCTTCGCCACCGCGCTCAATCGCTCCGTACGTCGGCCCCGGCACCGCCTCCGCCAGATCAAATAGTTCCGTATCCTCCGTCCGGCAGAAATATTCCCCCGCAAACAATTCGTGCAAGCAAATCATCTGTGCCCCGCGCGCCGCCGCCTCGCGAATCTTCCCCTCCGCGCGCGTCAAATTCTCTTCCTTATTCGCCGTGCACCGCATCTGCACCAATCCCACCGTAAACTTGTCAGCCATCTATATCCTCATTCCCCAAAAATTAATCAGCATCATCCACACCAATTAGATTCATCCTCAACCAATCCAGCCACAAACCCCACCGTTGTCGTCCCGAGCGCAGTGGCACAGTCACTCCTAACTGTGGTCTTGGGTTTGCCAGTCAAAAAAGCACAACAAAAAATGTCATCCCGAGCAAAGCGAGAGATCCGAGGGTGCCGCCCCCTTTGCTTTTTAAGGGTGCGGGTTTAGATGCAACTTAACCCAACTTAATCCTCCCCAAAAAAATCACCATGTCATCCCGACGACCCTCCGACGAAGGATCTCAACCACCATATCTCGCCAATCACTGATTACCGACTCCCAACCAACTTCCCCACGATTCTACTTTCCTTCTTCCCCCGTTTGTACTATCAATTCCCTCAGCCTTACAATTCTTCCGCCTGCATTCTGCATTTGTTTTGTGTTACAACTCGTTCATCGTTCTTGCAGTTCTTGTAGCGCCTGCCTTCGCAAGCGGGCCGTTCTCTAATTTCACGCGCTGGCCACATCACACGTTGATTCGTGTGTATGATGGCACCGGCCTTTTCTGAGGAGCACTCATGCCCAAATCTTCCAAGCACAAATCAAAATCCAAAACTGTCACCGGCCGCGTCCTCCACGATCCCGTAAAAGACAAACTCCGCCCCATCTTTCCTCTCGATCTTTCCAAAATCAAAACCATCGACGACCTCGTCCGCGCCATGGGCAATACCGCCTACACCGCTCGCCAGATCGGTGATGCCGCCGACGTCCTCGAAGCCATGGCTCGCGACAAAGATTGTTTCGTCGTGATGACCCTCGCCGGCGCTCTCACCGTCGGCAAAATGGGGCTAGTCTTCTGCGATCTCATCGAGTCCGGCATCGTCAAAGCTATCGTCTCCACCGGCGCGCTCATGGCCCACGGACTCGTTGAAGCCACCGGCCTCTCCCACTTCCGCTACGATCCCAGCAAAATGGATGACAACGAACTTTTCCGCGCCGGCTACAATCGCGTCTATGATTCCCTCGAGCCCGAAACCAATCTGGATCACGTCGAGGAAGTCGTTGACGGTATCCTCGAACAATGGGATCCCAACGAAATCGTCTGCAGTTGGAAGCTTCACAAACGCATCGGCGAATTCCTCCAGAAAGACAGCAAGAGCCGCGGCATTCTCAAATCCGCTTTCGAACACAATGTCCCCGTCTTCGTTCCCGCTTTCTCCGACTCCGAACTCGGCCTCGACTTCGCCTTAAATCAGTACGCCCGCAAACGCGACAAGCGTCCCGCGCTTCGCTTCGATCCGTTCGAAGATTTTGAGAAGTTCGCCAACACCATGCTCGCCACCAAAAAAATGGGCATCTTCACTATCGGTGGCGGCGTCCCGCGCAACTGGTCCCAGCAATTCGGTGTCTACGCTGAACTCATGGCTCGTCGCGGCTACGAAAAACTTCCCCTCAAACGCTACAACTACGGCGTGCGCATCTGCCCCGAACCCGTCCACTGGGGCGGCCTAAGCGGCAGCACCTACACCGAAGCCGTCAGTTGGGGCAAATTTGTCCCGCCAGAAGAAGGCGGCCAATTCGCCGAAGTCCTGGAAGACGCCACCGTAGCGCTCCCGTTGGTAGTAGGCGCAGTCCTCCAACGCATCAACTACCTTAAGAACAGGTAAATGAGTTTCCCCAAGAAATTCTGGATCGTACTCAGTCGTGTCCTGGGTACACCGGTCTATCGCTTTGGCTAGGCCACTTTTGTTTTTGGTATCCCTATTTCGATTCCAGTCCGAGAGTACCCGACGCCCCCTCCCGCCACGTGGTCCCTCTTAATAACCACGACAGCGTCCGCTATCTCACGGCTCGACAAGACACTTGTATCAACATGATGGAGATTTCGGCTTTCGCGCTAATTGCTGCGGGCTTCCTGATCAACGAGCTCAACGTTCGGCCACCCGAGGCACAGCCTTGGGAAAAGAAACAATTCAAGCGTTCGTGGTTCAATTTCCCGCGAGCCATAGGGCACGATACATCGTGCCGGGTGCCGCACCCTTTGCTCTTTAGGGTGCGGATTTAGATTCAAACTAACGCAACTCCCCCCAAAAAACGCGCTGTCATCCTGAGGAGTCCGCGACGAAGAATCTCAACCACCGCGTCTTGCCACCCAAACACACATCCCCGCTATTCCTATTTCCTTGGCACAAAAATAAATACGTCATTCCGAACGGAGTCCGCGCACTAAGGAATCCCCGATTCCTCGCCAAAGCGGCGACGTGGCACAGGCACTCCTGCCTGTGCCCCTGGTTTCTCTTGTCCCTAGGCGGTCGGGCTTCAGCCCCTTAGGAATCCAAGCCCCCGCCTCTCAACCACAGCAACAACCCCGTTACCCCCGATGCTGATACAACCCAAACACGTTTCCCGACTCCCGAAACGTCGCCGTAATCTCCGGCGCATACGGCACCACTCCCTGCACAATCGTTCCGCCATTCGCCTTCACCAATTCCATAGCCGCCTCGATGTTATCCACCATAATGTGCACCGTCAATCCCGTCCCCTCAAACTCCTTCCGCCCCAATACCCAAGTCCCGCTCACCTGCCCCACTCCATCATCAAACGCGGCGCTTCAGTCTTCCCGCGCCCGCAGCTCTCCAACCAAACACCTTGCAATAAAATTCCGCCGACTGCTTCAAGTCCACACTAGGCATCTCGATATAACAAATCTTCCCATTCCCATACGTAGGCTCCATCACATCTCCTCTCTCCCAATTTTCCATCTTCACTTTTCCATTTTCCAAACCACCTCCCTGCGATAAAATCCCGCTCGCCCAGGAGCCCACATGCCAAAATCCGCCGCCCAAATCTCTTCTCTCTACGACGTCCACCCCGGCGTAGCCATGGTCCAAAAATGGATCGCCGAACTCGAGCCCAAAACCGGCCGTTCCCTCGACGAATGGATCGCCCTAGTCAAAAAGCACGGTCCCAAGGATAACCAAGCCCGCCGCACCTGGCTCAAATCCAAACACAACCTCGGCACTAACTCCGCTTGGTGGATCGCCGATCGCGCCGACGGGAAGGGAGGGGAAGAAGACTCCCCCGAAAAGTATCTCGTCACCGCCGCCCAATATGTCGAAGAACAATACTCCGGCAGAAAGTCCGCGCTCCGTCCCATCTTCGACGAACTTTTCCGCCTCTCCAAATCTCTCGGGCCCGACGTCAAAGCCTGCCCCTGCAAAACCATGGTTCCTATTTACCGCAACCACGTCTTCGCCCAAATCAAGCCCACCACAAACTCCCGCATCGATTTCGGCCTCTGCTTCACCACCTACAAAGGCAAACTCCCCAAACCACTAATCGACACGGGCGGCCTGGCCAAAAAAGATCGCATCACCCACCGCCTAGAAATAACCCACCCCTCCCAAATCGACGCCACCCTCCAAAAATGGCTCTCCGCCGCTTACCACCTCGACGCCTAACCCAACGCGCAAAAAAGTGAAAATGATTCCGAACGGAGCCCGCGAAGTGAGGAATCCCTCTTCGATCCCTCGCCAAACGCCCACCTTGAGTTGGAGTGGAGGGGATTCCTCAGGGGCTGAAGCCCGACAATTTCATCCCCTCCGTGCCCTCCGCGCTAAATCCCCTCCTCGGAAACTCCCAACGACAAACTCTCGACTCCCACCATTACTCTTTCCCAACTTCCCCTCACAAGAATCCACGTCATTCCCTGGGAGCTCCCCCATGCCGCGCCGCCCTGGCCTTCTGTTCGCCTGCCTTCTCTTCGCCCCTAACGTTTTCGCGCAAGCAAACGGCGACTCCACCTACTCTGCTCTCCGCAATCTCTCGCTGTCCTCCGAATCCGTGTCCATCACAAATTACGATCTCAAGCGCGACGCCGGCACCTTCCGTCTCCGCTCCGGCACTGTTTGCTTTGTCGCTCCCGTCAATAACAAAGCAACCGGAGCGGTCTTCGTCGGCGATGGCCTCTTCCTCCTCAATCCTCCCTCGGACTCCGAACGCAAAAGCCTCCAATACCTCACCAAAACTCCCGAGTTCAACGAACATTTCGAACGCGCGCTCTTCCGTTTCACCGATTCCACCCACGACGATCTCAAGAAAGCCGGCACTCCCGCTTCCGGGGGCTGCGATCCCAACATACTCAAAGATTCCCAGACAGTCACTCGCCACAAAATAAAGCACAATCTCGAAATCGATATTCTCGCCGAACTCCTCAGCCCCAATCCCCGCCCGCTCTTCGTCGCCTTCATCCACGGCAAAAATTACAACGACAAGGAACTCTTCCAGCTCGATCCCAATCGCGATCTCGATCAAGTCCTCTTCTGGACCTACGACGAAAATAAATTTGGCGAATGGGCTTCCTTCAACTACACCGAACCTCACCCCGTCGGCTCCGTCGGCAGAAATCTCCGCGTGGAGCATCACGCCCTCGACACCACTTTCGAAAAAAGTGGCGCGCTTTCCGGTAAAGCCACCACCACGTTCGTCTCTATGCGCGATGGTCTGCGCGTCGTTCCGCTTATGCTCTTTCCCACCCTCCGCGTTTCCTCCGTCACAGCCGATGGACCCCTCCCCTTCATTCAGGAAGACAAACACGATGACGCCGACTTTGCCGTCATTCTCCCCAAGCCTCTCGCCGCCGGCGAAAAATTCATCTTCACCACCAACTATGCGGGCAAGGAAGCCGTTACCGACGAAGGCGGCGACAATTATTTCCCCGTCGCCCGTCAGGACTGGTATCCCAATTCGGTTTCCGGCGGCCTCGGTGAATACGCCACCTACGATTTAACGTTCCGCATTCCCAAAGGTCTGAAACTCGCCGCCACCGGCGCGCTCGTTAGTGATACCAATGACGGCAATGAAAATGTCACCGTCTGGAAAAGTGAGAATCCGCAAACCGTCGCAGGTTTCAGCTTCGGCCGCTTCAAAATGGAAGAAGCAAAGCTCACCAAGCCTCCTGTGCTCATCCAGTCTTTCGCCAACGAAAATCCTCCCGCCTGGGTTCAGTCCCTCAAGCAAAGTGTTACCGGCGGTCTGCCCGGCCAACGCGACGCTCCCGTCGCTCTCGGCAACATGAGCACCACCGGTCTCAACAAAAAAGCCCTCGCCGAATCCGAACTCGCCGTCCAGCTTTACACCGATTACTTCGGCCCTTCGCAATTCACACAAATCCACATCACCCAGCAAACCACCTGCAATTTCGGGCAGTCCTGGCCCGGTCTCGTCTGGATTCCCATCTGCTATTACTTTGACAACACAGTCCGCCACCAACTCGGACTCGATTCGGGAGATCGCGGCTACTGGAAAGTCGTCACTCCACACGAAGTCGCCCACCAGTGGTGGGGTCACACCGTCGGCTTCAGCTCCGGCCGTGATCAATGGATGAGCGAAGGTTTCGCGGAGATGTCTGCCTCTCTCTATGTTTCCTTGATCGAAAAGGATCAGAAGAAGTTCATCGGCTTCTGGAACGATGAACGCGAACTCCTCCTCGAAAAAGATGCTCAGGGTTTCCGCGCCATCGACGTCGGCCCTCTCACCATGGGCTATCGCGCCAATAATTCCCGCACCGGCTACGAAATCACCCGCCGCCTCATTTATCCCAAGGGCGCCTACGTCCTCCACATGCTCCGCATGATGATGTACGACAATCACACCGGCGACGCCGAGTTCAAGGCCATGATGCAGGATTTCGTCAACACCTATCGCGGCGGGCCCGCCACCACGGAAGACTTCAAAGCCATCGTCGAAAAACACATGTCCCAGCAAATGGATCTCGACGGCAATCACAAAATGGATTGGTTCTTCAACGAATACGTCTACGGCACCCAGCTCCCCGCCTATAAATTCGGCTACAAGTTCGACACCGCACCCGATGGCGACATTTCTTTCAGCTTCAACCTCGCCCAATCCAACGTAGACAGCTCCTTCAAAATGCTCATCCCCATTTACCTCGAACTAGACAACGGCCACATGTACCTCCTCGGCCGCGCCCACCTTGCCGGCTCCGCCTCCGCCCAAGACAAAATCCCCCTGCCCGGCCTAAAAAACCCTCCCCACCGCGCCGTCCTCAGCTATTACAACGACATCCTAGCCTCCCCCAACTAACGGATTCCTGTAAGCGCCGCACCGCCGCGCCCCATGTCCACACAGGCACCGGCAAAAAATCTCCCTCATTCGGAACCAACTCCAATCCCCCTTCCGCGTGCTCCGCGTTAAATCCTCTCCCCCAACCAAAAATGCTCCCAACCGACCGCGCCACCCTCCGAGACTCCCAACTCTCCCCCAACATCCCTATTGCTTTCCCATACAAAACCCGCTATCCTCCTCTGGCTATCCCATAGGAGTCGTCATGCCCCCCAAAAAAGACGTGCACCAAGGTACCCTCGCCCTAATGGTCCTAAAAACTCTCGAATCCCTCGGCCCCCTCCACGGCTACGGCATCGCGCGCCGCATCGAACAAACCAGCGGCGATCTCCTCTCCGTCAATTACGGCACCCTCTATCCCGCTCTCCTCAAACTCGAACAGGAAGGCTGCATCTCCTCCGAATGGGGCACCTCCAATAACAATCGCAAAGCCCGCTACTACAGACTCACCCGCGCCGGACGCCGCCAACTCCAACGTGAAGCCTCCGAATGGGCCGAAACCACAGCCATTCTAGCCCGCTTCCTGAACGAGCAACCCTCATGATCCGTTCTACCTTCCACCGTATCTTAAACTCCCTCCGCTCCCCCACGTCCGACCAGGACCTCGACGCCGAACTCCAATCCCACCTCCAACTCCACATGGACGACAATGTCCGCGCCGGCATGTCACAAACCGAAGCGCGCCGCCAAGCCCTCCTAAAACTAGGCGGCCTCCAACAAACCAAACTCCTCGTCCACGACCAACTTCTCATTCCCTGGCTTCACTCCCTCTGCTTCGACGCCACCTTCGGCTGCCGCCAGTTCGCCAAAAATAAAATCACCACCGCCGCCGCAATCCTCTCCCTCGCCCTCGCCATTGGCGCCTGCACTTCCGCTTTCCGCCTGATCGACGCACTCCTCCTCCGCCCACTTCCCGTCGCCCACGCCGATCAGCTCTCCTCCCTCGCCCGTCACGGCACCGGTCCCGACGGCGAGCCCAGTGACTTCGACGGCTGGGCCTATCCCGATTTCCAACTCATGCGCGCCGCCGCCAAAGGCCAAGCCGATCTCCTCGCCATCTCTTACGCCGACCGCGTCGACCTCACCTACAAATCTGATCAGGAAATGGAGAAAGCCAATCTCCAATACGTTTCTGGCGACATGTTCTCCGCCTTCGGCCTGCAGCCCGCCCTCGGGCGCCTCCTCTCTCCAGATGACGATACCACTCCCGGCGGTCATCCCGTCGCCGTCATCTCTCACGATTACTGGACGCGCCGCTTCACCAACAATCCCAATGTCCTCGGCAAAACTTTCCGCATCGGCAACAACATCTATCAGATCGTCGGCGTCTCCCAAGCCCCTTTTACCGGCACCGAACCCGGCACCATGACCGACATCTTTCTTCCCACCATGATGCATCCGCACGCCGTTCGAAAAGATTCCACCTGGCATCGTACCTTCGCCATCGTCCAGCCCGGCGTCGCCGTCGAACCGCTCCGCGCCAAACTCGATTCCATCACGCGTGCCTTTGAAACCGAACGCTCCAAGTCCTGGGTCAACGAAACTCCGCAGGAAATCTCCCGCGAACTCGATCAAACTCTCTATTTCTCTCCTGCCTCGTCCGGCGCTTCCGGCTTTCAGCAAGACAATCGCCGCGCCCTCCTCGCTCTCGGCGTTCTTGTCTTGCTCGTCCTTCTCATCGCCTGCGCCAACGTCGCCAATCTCATGGTTGCGCAAGCCGCCGCGCGCGCTCGTGAAATGGCTCTGCGCATTTCGATCGGTGCCGGACGTCGCCATCTCGTCCAACTCGTTTTGGTCGAAAGCGCCATCCTCGCATTTGCCGCTTCCTCGATCGGCGCTCTCTTCGCGTGGTGGTCCGCGCCCTTCGTCGTCAGCACCATCAATCCTTCAGAGAATCCCGTGCGCCTCGCCCTTCCCGCCGACTGGCGCGTGCTCCTGTTCGGCGTCGCACTCACGCTCGCCGTCACCTGTCTGTTCGGTCTGATCCCCGCTCTTCGCGCCTCCGCCATTCAACCCGCCAGCGCCCTCAAAGGAGGAGCCGACGGATCGAAGATCCGCACACTCGCCGTCGCCTCATGTACGCGCTCATCGCCGCGCAAGTCGCTTTCTGCTGTCTCGTTCTTTTCGTCGCCGGTCTCTTTGTCTCCACTTTCCAGCATTTATCGAACCAGCCCACCGGCTTCTCGACCGAGCGTCTTCTCGTCCTGGACACTGTCAGTCACGATCCCGTTTCTTCCGTCGCTTGGCTGCAGCTCGCTGATCAAATCCGCTCCGTCCCCGGCGTCGAGCGTGTCTCCGTCGCCAACCGCGCTCTTCTCGACCATTGGTCCAACAACAATTCCATCTCGATCGATGGCTCCGCGCTTTCTCCCACACTCGGCTATTTCCTCCACGTCTCTCCCGGCTGGCTGGAAACCATGAAAATTCCTCTCGTCGACGGCCGTGATTTCCTTCCAACCGACACCACACCCGGCGCTGCCATTGTCAATCAAACTTTCGTGAAAGTTTTTTTCAACGGCGAAAATCCCGCCGGTAAATCTTTTTACGAATTCTTCCCCTATGGCGCGCGCGCGCACTATCAAATCGTCGGCGTCGTCCGCGACGCTCGTTATCGCAACATTCGCGAAAACGCTCTCCCTGTCGCCTACCTTCCATTCCTCGCGACCGCCGCTGATCCGTGGTGGAGCGCCGGCGGCGCCACCTTACTCGTCCGCACCACGGCGCCAAATCCTCTTGCTCTTGCCTCCGCGCTTCGCCAGGCCGTCCCGCAATTTCGCGCCGAATTTCGCGTCAGCAACATCCGTACCCAAAAAGAAATCATTCAAGCCCAAACCGTTCGCGAACGCCTCCTGGCCATGCTAGCCTCCTTCTTCTCCGTAGTAGCGCTTCTCCTAGCCGCCGTTGGCCTCTACGGCGTCCTCCACTATTCCGTCCAACAATGTCGCCGCGAAATCGCCATCCGCATGGCCGTAGGCGCGCGGGCCCTCAGCATCGCCCGCCTGGTCACCGTCCCTCTCTTCGCCACAGTAGCCGCCGGCGCCGCCGCAGGACTCGTAGCCGGCCAGCTCTCCGCCCACTACCTGACCGACCTCTTCTACCAAGTCCAATCCACCGGCGCCCAAATGCTCCTCCTCCCCCCTCTAGCAATAGCCGCGTCAGCGGCAGCAGCCGCCCTACCATCCATCCTCCGCGCCATCCACACCAACCCCGCCAACACGCTAAGATCAGAGTGACGAACCATGTCCCCGCTCCTCCACCACAAAAAATCGACCGTCATTCCGAGCGCAGTCCGCGAAATGAGGAATCCCTCTTCGATCTCAAACCCACCACCTCTTGGGTCTCTCCCCTCCGAAACTCCCGACTACCAACTCCCGACTCCCGACTCTCCGGACGCCCAATGAAAATCCGCTCCACCATGCAACGCCTCCTAAACTCCCTCCGCAAAAACCACGCCCACGACCTCGACGCCGAACTCCAATCCCACCTCCAACTCCACATCGACGACAACCTCCGTGCCGGCATGTCACAAACCGAAGCCCGCCGCCAAGCCCTCCTAAAACTAGGCGGCCTCCAACAAACAAAACTCCTCATCCGCGATCAACACGCCCTCCCCATCGCCGAATCCCTCCTTCGCGATCTCCGCCACGCCGCGCGCCTTCTCCTCCGCAAACCCACCTTCACTCTCGTCGCAATCCTCACGCTCGCACTCGGCATCGGCGCCAACGCCACCATCTTCGCCATGGTTAGCCGGTTCGTCCTGCACTCCGCTCCCGTCGGCGATCCCGCAACTCTTCTCTCCCTCCACACCACCGAACACAACGAATGCTGCAACTCTTTCTCCTGGCCGCTCTTCACCGACGTCCGCGACAACGCTAGCTCCTTCTCGGGCGTCACCGGCTTCGTCGAACTTCTCCCCGCCTCCATCTCCGGCAACGGCGATCCCCAACGCCTCTGGGGCCAGGCCACCACCACCAATTTCTTCGACGTCACGCGACTCCCCCTCACTCTCGGCCGCGGCTTCCGCTCCGACGAACAGAACCAGCGCCGCGTCTCCGTCCTTTCCGGTGTAGCCTCCGTCGCCGTCACCGATGCGCTCCCGCTCTCCGGCGGCCATCGCAGCGATTCCTTTCGAAGTAGTCGGCCGCAAACCCATCGGCCAAGATCCCGACGTTGAACTCTTCATGGCCACTCCCGGCTATTTCGATACCCTCGGCATTCATCTCACCAACGGCCGCGATTTCTCCAACGAATCCCCCACCTCGCCTCGCGTAGCCGTAATCAACCAAGCCCTCGCCGAAAAACTTTTCCTAACGAAAATCCCATAGGGCAATCGATCACCGGCGGCGGCTTAACCTACGAAATCATCGGCGGAGCCCCCGAACCCGTTCTCTTCCGCTCCCTCACCCAAACCAGCGCTGCCGACCCCTCCTTCGAGGGCTACACCTTACTAGTCTTTCTGCGTAGGGCCGCCGCACCGCCGCGCCTGATGTCCGCAATCTCATCGCGTCTTGCCGACAACTCCTCTTCCTCCGACTCGCAGGGTGCCGCACTCTCGGTTTCTGAGGATCGGTCTTGGGTTTCCCCAAACACCACCTCCTCCCTCGCTCCCTCTATCCGCGCCGTAATTCGCGAACTGGACCCCGCCCTGGCCATCTTCAACGAACAAACGATGGAACACCACCTCCGCGAAGCCTTCTTCCTCCCCCGCCTCGCCGGCACACTGTTCGCCGTCTTCGGCACCGTCGGCCTCTTCCTCGCCGCCATCGGTCTCTACGGCGTAATCAATTACACAGTCAGCCTCCGTAACCGCGAAATCGGCATTCGCATGGCCCTTGGTGCCCAAGCCAAAAACGTCCAATCCCTAATCCTCCTCCAAGGCCTGAAGCTAACCGCCATCGCCCTAACCATCGGTCTCCCAGCCGCTTACGCCGTAGCCAAACTCTTCAGTTCCATCCTCTACGGCATCCAACCCCACGACGCCATAACCTTTATTGCCATCCCTCTTCTCCTATCCTTGATAGCCGCCCTAGCCGCCTACATCCCCGCCCGCCGCGCCTCTCAAGTAGACCCAGCCTCCACCCTCCGCTCCGAATAACCCCGTACGAGCGCCGCACCCATGTCCTCACAACCCCACGAGCAAAAAAAAGACAGTCATCCCGAGCGCAGCGAGGGACCTGCTTTTTCTCCCTCCTGGGTGCGCCATTCTCAGCGCCGTCCGCGAAAGGTGGGTCTTGGGTGATTCCTCTCCAAAACTCAAACTAATCTCCCCTCCCCTACGTACCTACTAATACGCATCACAACGAGGTAACCCATGGACACTCTCTTTCAAGATCTCCGCTTCTCCCTGCGCCTCCTCAAAAAATCCCCCGCCTTCACCATCATCTGCATCCTCACGCTCGCTCTCGGTATCGGCGCCAATACCGCCATCTTCTCCGTAGTCGACGCCCTCCTCCTCCGCCCGCTTACCTATCCCAACGCCAGCCGCCTCGTCGCCGTCCACGAAATCGTTCCCAAATTTAGCGACTTTGCTCCGCTCCTTCCCGTCAACGCTCTGCACTTCCGCGCCTGGCAAAAAAACGCACGCTCCTTCGATCAACTGATTCTACTCAGCGGCAACACCTTCACCCTTACCGGCACCGGTGACGCGCAACGAATCCCCGGCGCGCGCGTTTCCTGGAATATTTTTTCAACCCTAGGCGCCAGGCCTCAACTCGGCCGCACCTTCCTACCCGACGAAGACAGCCCCGGCCGCGACCATGTCGTCGTCATCAGCCATCGTCTCTGGGCCTCTCGCTTCGCCTCCGATCCCTCCGCGATCGGCAAACACATCCTGCTCGATGGCAACACCTTCGAAATCATCGGCGTTCTCCCGGAAAATTTTCGCTTTCCAAAACTCAGCCAGCTCTACGCCATGACCGTCGCCGAAGAGCGCCCCGATATTTGGAAGCCTTTCGCCCTTCGCGATGATGAGCTCGACGACCAAGGCGACTTCAATTTCGCCTGCATCGGCCTTCTCAAACCCGGTGTCTCTCCTTCCCAAGCGCTCTCCGAACTAAATCTCCTCCAGGCCAACCTCGGCCGCCAAACTCCGGAAAAACTCGAATTCTTCGCTTCGCTCGTCCCCCTTCAATCCCAAATCACCGGCAAGTCCCGCGCTGGCCTCGTGCTTGTTCTCGCCGCCGCCGCTGCCGTTCTGCTCATCGGTTGCGTCAACATCGCCAATCTCCTTCTCACCCAAGCCGTCAAACGCCGCCAGGAAATCGCCATCCGTAGCGCCATCGGAGCCAGCGCCGCCCGTCTCACTCGCCAAATGTGGGTAGGAAGTTTGTTGCTTGCGTCTCTAGGTGGGCTCTGCGGTTTTCTATTCGCCTGGGCCGGTATCCCCATCATTCTCGCCAACGTTCCCACGGATCTCCCGCGCGTCGATGAAGTTCATCTCAACGGCTGGATGCTGCTTTTCACCTTCGCCGTCTCCATCGTCGTCAGCCTGCTGTTCTCTATCCTTCCCGCGTGGCACATCACCGCCATCGATCCTGTCTCCGCCTTGAAGTCAGCCACGAAGAGTGCCACATCCACCACCAGCATGAACCGCGTGCGCTCTCTACTCGTCGCGCTCGAAACTGCTCTCAGTGCCGCGTGCCTCATCGCGGCCGGTTTGCTCCTCCACAGCTTTTTCAATCTCCTCGGTGTCGACAAAGGTTTCCAGGTCCAGCACATCGTCACCGCCGACCTGAACTTGCCAGACACACGCTATCCCGATCTCGTCAAAAATATTCCCTTCATCGATTCGCTTCTCGCGCAGACCTGCGCGCTACCCGGCGTCGCCACTGCCGCCATTTCTAATCATCTTCCGCTCACTGGAGAAGGAGGCAACAACCTGGTCTTCGCCGAAGGTGTCGAAGTGCCTTTCACCGAACGTCCCTTGGCGGACATTCGCAACGCCAGTCCCGATTACTTCGCGGCGCTCGCCATTCCCCTCAAGCAAGGCCGCGTCTTTGACTATCACGACCGCGGCCACACGATCGCCCTTATCTCCGCGCTGGCCGCCGATCGCATCTGGCCCGGCCAAAATCCGATCGGCAAACAATTCCGCCTGGGCAGCAAAGACAATCCGCTCATCGAAATCGTCGGTGTCATCGGAGACATTCGCGGCGCTGGCCTCAATCGCAACCCGACTCTCACCGTCTACATCCCCTACTGGCAACGTTATCAAAACAATCTTTCGCTGGTCGTCAAAACCAATATCGACCCTTCTACTGTAGCTTCGGAAATTCTCGCCGTAGTCCGCCAGATCGATCCAGACGTTCCCGTGTCCGATCTCCGTACCATGCAATCCATCGTCGCCACCTCCGTCGCCCCGCGCCGTTTCCAAACCACCCTCGTCCTTATTTTCGCCATCGCGGCGGCGTTCTTGGCCGGACTGGGCATATATGGCGTCGTCTCCTATTCCACGTCCCAGCGCACCAACGAAATTGGTATCCGCATGGCTCTCGGCGCGCAACGTACCAACATCGCCAGCCTCATCGTCCGCCAAGCCCTGCTCCCCGTAGCCGCGGGTTTGCTCGCCGGTGTCGTTCTTGCGATCGTCTCCGGCCGCGTCCTCTCCAGTTTTCTTTTCGGTGTGAATCTTCTCGACCCGCTCACCATCCTTGGCGTAGTTTGTTTCTTGGGGATGGTCGCTTCCGCCGCCGTCTATTTCCCGATGCGCCGGGCCATGTACATTAGCCCCATGAACGCATTACGCTACGAGTAGCGCCAATTCCAAGGAGCCCCATGCAGCCTCTCATCCAACTCCGCAACATCGAAAAATCCTTCAACGCCGGCGTCAACAAATTCTATGTGCTCCGGCGCATCTCCCTGGACATCAACGCCGGCGAATTCGTCACCTTCATGGGCCCATCCGGGGCAGGGAAGTCCACTCTGCTTTCCATCATCGGCATGCTCGATGCGTCCTGGGCCGGCGAATATTATTTTCTCGATCAGCCCGTCCACAAAATGAACAACAAGCAGCGCAATGAACTCCACAAATACAATATCGGTTTCGTTTTCCAGTCCTACCATCTCATCGACAATCTCACCGTCTACGAAAATCTCGAAATCCCGCTTTCTTACAAAAACATTCCACAAAAAGAACGCGCCAGCCTCGTCTGCGACGCCCTCGATCGCTTCAACATCGTCGCCAAAAAAGATCTCTTCCCCAATCAACTCTCCGGTGGCCAGCAACAACTCGTAGGTGTCGCCCGCGCCGTAATTCAGAATCCAAAATTAATTCTCGCCGACGAACCCACCGGCAATCTCCATTCCTCCCAGGGCGAAGAAATCATGCAGCTCTTCAAAAAATTAAACGACGCCGGCACCACCATCATCCAGGTCACCCACTCCGAAAAAAACGCCGCCTACGGCAACCGCGTCCTAAATCTAGCCGACGGCTGGCTGCTCCCCGACTCCCCCACCCCAGCCACCACCACCCAAACCGCCTGACCACCATGCCCCACGCCCCAAAGTCCGTCATTCCAAGCGGAGCCCGCGAAGTGAGAAATTCCTCTTCCATCTCTCACTCTTGGGTCACTCTTCTCCGAAACTAAAAACTTAAAACTAACAACTCAAAACTTAAAACCCCCATGATCCAACCCAAACTCCACTCGCTCCCAGACTCCCTCCTCCGCGACGCCCGCTTCTCCCTCCGCCTCCTCAAAAAATCTCCCGCCTTCACCATCATCTCCATCCTCACCCTCGCCCTCGGCATCGGCGCCAACACCGCCATCTTTTCCGTGGTCCACTCCGTCCTCCTGCGTTCCCTCCCATTCCCGCGTCCCTCTGCCCTCGTCTATCTCTCTGCTCGCAGCACGCTCTTCGACTTCCCGTACCTCGGTCTCTCCCTACTCGATCTCTCCGATATCCGCTCCACCGCCACTTCTTTCTCCGCCATCGCCGTCTTTCAAGATGCCGCCAAAGAACTCTCCAGTGACGGCAAGCCTCAGCGTCTCGAATGTAGCGAAATTACCGAAGATTTTTTCCCGCTCCTCGGTCTCCGTCCGCTTTATGGCCGCGCCTTCACCTCCGCGGACATGCAGCCCGGCACACGCTCCGTAATCCTCAGCAACGCACTCTGGAAAGATCGCTTCGCCGCCGATCCCGCCGTTATCGGCAGAACCATCACGCTCGACGCGCAGTCCCACACCATCATCGGCGTCATGCCCGCGCAGCCTCCGCTAGGTTTCGCCACCGACTCCGAACTCTTCTCTGCCTTCGTCGCCACCAAGGAACAACTCGCCGATCGCGGCAACCACGCCTATTCCGTAATCGCGCGCCTCAAGCCCCGCACTTCCGTCGCCAGTGCCGAAGCTGAACTCAACACCATCTCCGCGCGCCTCTCCTCCGCTTATCCCGACATCGACAAGGGCTGGAGCATTCACGCCACCTCCCTCAAACAATTTCTTCTCGGTGACGCCCAAGCTCCGCTCGCCATCCTCTTCTGTGCCGTCGGCTTCGTTCTCCTGATCGCCTGTGCCAATGTCAGCAATCTTTTCCTCGCTCGCGGCTGGGCCCGTAGACGCGAATTCGCCATTCGCGCCGCCATCGGTGCCACCCGCGTCGCGCTCCTCCGTCAACTAGCTGTTGAATCCCTAAGCATCGCCTTAGCCGGAGGCGCCTGTGCCTTCCTCATCGCCCTTGGGACCACCCAAGCCCTCCGCAGCACACTCCCGCCCGACATCCCGCGCCTCGACCAAATCCAAATTAGCGCCCCCGTGGCCTTATTCACCCTCGCCGCCAGCATAGCTGCCGCCCTCCTCGCCGGCCTGGCCCCAGCCCTACTAACCACGCGTAGCGCTGGCCCACGTAGCGCTGGCTTTTATGCCAGCGCCTTTTCCGCCGTCACAAAACTAAAATTCGCAGAACTAAAATTCGTCATGCCGAACCCAGTCCGCGGAGTGAAGAATCTTTCTTCGATCTACGCGTCCCAATCGAACCATCTCCCCCTCGATCCCAACCAACACCAAACATCCACCCCCCACAACCGCCTCCGCCAGGCCTTGGTCGTAGGCGAAATCGCCCTAACCACTATCCTCCTGATCGGCGCCACGCTCGCCCTTCGCAGCTTCTCCCAACTCCTCCACATGGACCTCGGCTTCCACCCCGACAACGTCCTCACCCTTCGTCTCGATTTCCCCAAATTCCGTTTTGCCACTCCCGACCACGCCATCGTCTTCGTCCAACAAGTCCTATCGAGCGTCCGCGCCACTCCCGGCGTCGACTCCGCTTCCGTCGGCCTTGTCTATCCCATTTCCGATGAAGTCGCCGAAACCACCTTCGAAACCGAAGCCACGGCCGGCAATCCCGAGCACGCCCAACAATCTGCTCTCGCCAATCGCGTCGCTCCCGATTTCTTCCGCACTCTAGGAATCCCTCTACTCGCCGGACGCGATTTCACCGACGCCGACGCCAAAGGGAAGTCCCCCGTCTTTGTCGTGAATGAATCCCTCGCCAAAAAATATTTCGGCACCACCGACGTAATCGGCAAACCCCTCTCCACCGATTTTTCCTCCGGCCATCCCGTCTGGGGCCAGATCATCGGCGTAACAGGCAATCTCCACCGCACCGATCAATTCGACCCGCAAGCCGAAGTCAAGCCCCAGGTCTACGCCCCCTTCTACCAAGCCTCCCACGTAGTAGGTATTTACCTCCTGGTTCGCGCCAACCCCCTCCCCCGGGTGCTCCACCCTCCGGTGACGCGTGTCGGTCTTGAGTCAATTCTCGGGTTGAATCCTATGTCGTCCGAATCTCCGAACTCTGCCCTATCCCTGATCCCCGCCCTCCAGGACCGCATTTGGTCCATCGACAAAAACCAACCCATCACCTCCGTCGCCACCCTCAATCAACGCATAGCCGAAGTAAACGCCTCTCCCCGCTCGCAAACTCTCCTCCTGGGCATCTTCGCAGCGTTAGGTTTTCTACTCGCCCTCATCGGTGTCTACGGTGTAATGTCCTACCTAGTCGGCTTGCAGACCCGCGAAATCGGCATCCGCATGGCCCTCGGCGCATCCCCCGGCCAAGTCCTCCGCGGCATCCTAGCCCACGGCCTGAAACTAACAACGATCGGCATGCTCCTTGGCCTATCAGGCGGCCTAATCCTTACGCGCTTCATGTCCTCCCAACTCTTCGCCATCTCCCCCAATGACCCCCTAACCTACGCCTCAGTAGCCCTTCTCCTGCTAGCCGTCGCCACCGCCGCCTCCTACGCCCCAGCCCGCCGCGCCTCCCTCCTAGACCCCACGAAGGCCCTCCGCCACGAATAAAAGAATCTTCGGTCGAATGTAGTGGCCGGACTTCAGATTGGCCACCCGTCTCCAAAATTAAAATCCGTCCCCGGTAGCATTGGCGTCAGCCTGTGTCTTGGGTTTCCGCGCAGGAGCAACGATACATCGTACCCCCGGCGAGTCCGCGAGCCCTCGGCTCTTTCCTCCACAAAAAAGCGAAACCCCGTCATTCTGCACGGAGTCCGCGAAGTGAGGAACGCCGCTCCCGCGCCTTGCGCCGAAAGAATCGCTCCTCGCTCCGCGTCTAGCCTCCCCGTCGCCGAACTCCCGACTGCTCCCCTCAACCCATGCAATCCCCCCGAACTATTTCCCCTCCCATACGTATTTATGAATAAGCACCGCCAACCAACGAGGCACCCATGCACACTCTCTGGCACGACCTCCGTTACGCCCTCCGCAACCTCCGCAATTCCCCGGGCTTCGCCCTCGTCGCCGTACTCACACTCGCCCTCGGCATCGGTGCGTCCACAGCCATCTTCAGCGTCCTCGAAAACATTCTCATCGAGCCCTTCCCTTATCCCGACGCCCAGCGCTTCATGTGCATCCAAATCCACGACACGGAACAAAACGGCCCCGGCGGCCGCGGCGGTTTCATCGGTCCCGAATTCCTGGACTACGTCGCCCAAAACCACGTCTTCGATCGCGTCATCGCCAACGACCAGTCCGACGTCCTCTACCGCTCCAACGCAGGCACGCAACTCCTCAAAGGCAGCTATGTCACTCCCGACACTTTCGAATTCTTGGGTATGCCCGCTCTTCTCGGCCGCGTCATGCAGCCCGCAGATTACGAACCCGGCGCTCCTCCCGTCTTCGTCCTTCGCTACAAAACCTGGATCACCCAATTCGTCGCCGATCCCGCCATCCTGAACAAAACATTCGTCCTTAATGGCACGCCTCGCACTCTCGTCGGCATCATGCCGCCGCGTTTCGGTTGGGGAGACTCCGACGTGTGGATCCCCGAAAAACCCAGCCGCACCGAAGTCGCCGCTGCGGCCAGCCCCAACCAGCGCTTCTGGTTTTTCCTGGGGCACCTGAAACCCGGCGTCACCACCAAACAAGCCGAAGCCGATCTCAACGTCATCGCCAAAAGCCTTTCCCGCATTTTTCCGAAATATTATCCAAAGCATTTCTCCGTTCAGGTGCAATCGCTCACCGATCTCGTCGTCGGCGATTTCCGCACCACGCTCTATATCGTTTTCGCCGCTGTCGGTCTGCTCCTCCTCATCGGTTGCGGCAACGTCGCCAATCTTCTTCTCGCCCGCGCCACTACCCGCGAAAAAGAATTCGCCGTTCGATCCGCTCTCGGCGCATCTCGCTATCGCCTCATTCGCCAACTCCTCGTCGAAAGCCTCATTCTCGCGCTAGGCGGCGCCGCCATGGGCGCCCTGCTCGCCTGGGCCGGACTCAAATCCCTCGTCGCTCTCATGCCCCAAGGCATCGTTCCTGCCGAAGCACAAATCCGTCTCAACGCTCCCGTCCTCCTGTTCACGCTTGGCGTCTCCGTCCTCACCGCTCTCCTCTTCGGCCTTCTCCCCGCCATGAAAGCCTCGCGCACAGATTTGAACGATCCTCTCCGCGATGTCGGCAAAGGTCTCAGCGGCGGTTTCCGTCACGCCAAACTTCGTAGCGCCGTAGTCATCCTCGAAGTAGCTCTCTCGCTCACGTTGCTCGTCGCTGCCGGCCTTCTCATGCGCAGCTTCGTCGCCCTTCGCGAAGTGCACCTCGGCTTCCGCTCCGATCACGTTCTCGTCGCGCGTCTTCCTCTCCCCGCCGAGCGCTATAAAACCGCCACGCAGATTTCCGGCTTCTATCGTCCGCTCCTCCAGCGCATCAAAACTCTCCCCGGCGTAGTCGACGCCGCCGAAACCAGTTCGCTACCTCCTTACGGCGGTATCGGCAGCGATATCGAAATCCCCGGCGGCAAATCGCACACAGACAAATGGCAATCCATCTTTCAACTCTGCAGCGAAGGCTACTTCAACGTGCTCCGTCTCCAATTCCTCGACGGCCGTCCCTTCACCGAAGCCGAAGTCGATGGCGCGCGCAAACTCGTGGTAGTCAATCAAACTTTCGTCAAAAAATATTTGCAGGTGAAAAATCCGCTCGGCAGGGAAGTGCGCATCGTCCAGCTCGCGGATTTTGAAGACCAAGTCTCCGATCCCGTATTTCAAATCATCGGTGTAGTCGCCGACGCAAAAAATCGCGGCCTCCAGGATCCTCCCGAAGCCGAAATGTGGATTCCATTCACGGTCACCGGCTCCGCGCTCCGCGGCATTCTCGTGCGCACCACGCAAGATCCGCTTGCCATGCTCAACTCCGTCCGCCACGAAGTCTGGGCCACCGACTCCAACGTCGCCATCACCCTCACCGGCTCTATGGACGACTTCATCAGCCAGTTCTCCTACGCCGGCCCTCGCTTCGGCTCCATCCTCATGATGATCTTCGGCAGCGTCGGCCTGATCCTGGTCACCGTCGGCGTCTACAGTGTTCTCTCATACACAACCGCTCGCCGCACGCAGGAAATCGGTATCCGCATGGCCTTGGGCGCGCAAGGTTCCGACGTCCTAACCATGGTAGTAACGATGGGCCTCGAACTAGTAGCCATAGGCGTGATCGTCGGCATCCTGGTAAGCGTAGCCCTCGGCCGTATACTCTCGACGCAACTCTGGGGCGTCTCCGCCTACGACCCGATCACATTAATAAGTGTCCCAGTCCTCCTTCTCCTAACCGGCCTCTTAGCCTGCTACATCCCAGCCCGCCGCGCCTCCCAATTAGACCCCATGACCGCCCTCCGCTACGAATAACCACACCAAAAAACACGCCACCATAGCACAGGCGCCACCCAGTCTCTTGGGTCTAATGCAGTGGCCAAGCTTTAGATCGGCCAGACCTCTCCAAAAAACTACCCGTCATTCCTGCGTCTAATCTCCCTGTCCCTTTCCGTGCCCTCCGCGGTTAAATTCCCCGTGCTCCCAGTCCAACACAAAAAAATGCGCTGTCATCCTGAGGAGCTCGCCACGAAGGATACTCATAAGCTTCCAACCCCTGTGGCATCCCCACACAAATCATGCTACTCTCCTGTGGTAACCACACAGGAGGCTTCATGTCTGACTCCAAACTCGATCTTCTTCAGGGCACCCTCGACCTCATGGTCCTGCAAACACTTCACACCATGGGCGCCCAACACGGTTACGGCATCGCTCGCCGCATCGAACAAGTCTCCGGCAACGAAGTCCTCCTCAACCAGGGCACCATTTATGCCTCGCTCGTTCGCCTTCAGCAACGCGGCTGGATTTCCGCCGAATGGGGCACTTCCGACAACAATCGCAGAGCCAAGTTTTATTCCATCACCAAACGCGGCCGCAAACAGCTTCTCGAAGACGCCGCCTATTGGCTCCGCCTCTCCATCGTAATGTCCCGCGTCCTCTCCATGCCCGAGTCCGAATAAGCCTCCACCAATGCAAATCCCCATGCCCAATCTACAAGTCTCCTGGGCGCCCCACTCTGAGCGCCTTTCGCGAAGGGTGGGTCTTGGGTCTTTCTGTGCGCCGATCTCACCAATCCGCGCCTTGAATCAATTCCCATCAACCGTGAACTTCTCCCCCCTCCCCTGCGTTTCTCTAACAGGGAGCCATCCATGATCGCCGCCACGCCCAACAAAAAACGCCCCCTTCAATGCGAACGGAGTTCCCCTCCGAAACTCCCAACTCTCGACTCCCAACTGGCCGGTGATCCCATGACCTTCCGCCTCTTCCTTCGCATCGTGACGCTCGGAGTCTTCCCATGATCGAAACGCTCCTCCAGGATTTGCGCTACACCTTCCGCACACTCCGCAAGGATCCCGGTTTCACCGCCATCGCCATCCTGATCCTCGCTCTCGGCATCGGCGCAAACATCGTCGTTTTCAGCGTCGTCAATACGCTTCTCCTTCGTCCGCTGCCATTCCCGCATTCCGATGAACTTGTCTGGTTCGCCGGCAATCACGGCATCGGCGGACTTTCCGGCACCACCTACAACGTCGGCTCCTTCGAGGAATACGCCCGTCACGCCCAATCTTTCCAGCAAGTCACTGCCTACCAGTGCTTCTGGGGCAGCTCTGAATTCAACATGACCGGCCACGGCGATCCGCAGCACATCCAAGCCGTCATGGTCGCCAACAATTTCTTTCACACACTCGGCGTCACTCCCGCTCTCGGCCGCACTTTTCTTCCCGACGAACACAAAAAAGGTGCCGCGCCCGTCGCCATGCTCACCTATCCGTTCTGGCAGCAGCAATTCGCCGGTGATCCAAACGTCCTAGGCAAAACTGTCGACTTCGACAATCAATCCGTCACCATCATCGGCGTTCTTCCCCAATCCTTCGATTTCGCTTCCGTCTTTTCTCCTGGCCTTCGCATCGATTTCTTCATCCCCGCCTATCTCGATCAAATTCGCAATTGGGGCAACACCGTCGCCATCGTCGGCCGCCTCAAACAAAATGTTCCCCTCTCCCAAGCGCAAGCCGAAGTCAATTTCCTCTCTCCGCAATTTCGCGCCGCGCATCCCGATCCCGATTGGTTCATGGAATATTCCGCCGACCTCTCCTACCTGAAAGATTTCGTCACAGGCAGGTTGCGCCGCTCTCTGTTCGTTCTCTGGGGCGCCGTTGGCTTAATCCTTCTCATCGTCTGCGTCAATCTGTCGAATCTTCTTCTTGCGCGCATGGCTTCCCGCGGTAAGGAATTCGCCATGCGCACCGCTCTCGGTGCCAGCCGTGGCCGCCTCATTCGTCAACTCGTCACCGAAAGCCTCGTGCTCTCCGCGGGCGGCGCCATAATCGGCATAGCCATCGCCTTCGGCGTCACTTCCTATTTAGCGCATCAAGGCTCGCTGATTCTTCCCCTTCTCCACAGCATTCGCGTCGATGGGGCCGCGCTTCTCTGGACCATCCTCATCACTATCGCCGTCGGCATTCTCTTCGGCATCGCTCCCGGCCTCACGCTCTCCGGCGCCAACGTTCCCGAAACTCTGAAAGACGCCGGACGCGGCACCAGTGAAGGGCGCGGCCGCGGTCGCCTCCGTTCGATCCTTGTCGTAGTCGAAGTAGCCCTGGCCTGCATTCTCCTCATAGGTTCCGGCCTGCTTCTCCGCAGCTTCCTTCGCGTCCTCGATGTGGATCTCGGCTTTCAACCGAGCCACGTCGACGTCGTCGACGTCGTTTACGAAGCCGGCGAGAAGGGCGAAAAGACCGCTGCCTCTCTCCAGCAAATTGTTTCCGCTGTCACCGCCATTCCCGGCGTCGAATCAGCCGCCGTTGCAGACATGCTTCCTCTTGATCGCGAACGCAGCTGGGGACTCGTCAATCCCTCGCGCGACGTCGGCAAAGAGGGTGGTGAAGCCGCCGTCGTTCGTATCGTCACTCCCGGCTATCTGCAAACCATGGGCATTCGTCTCATCGAAGGCCGCGACATTTCCTGGCAAGACACGCTCACAAATCAGCCCGTCGAAATCGTTAACGAAACCGCGGCGCGCCGTCACTGGCCCGACCAAAGCCCCATCGGCTTTCCCGCTCGTGGCGCCGGAGACAAACCCACCACCATCATCGGCGTCGTTGCCGACGTGCACATCCGCAGCCTCGAATCTTCTCCCGGGCCCGAAATGTATCTCCCCGTGAACTATGGCCCCGAAGGCTCACAACTCGTCGTGCGCTCCAAACTTCCTCCCGACGTCTTAACCGCGTCGGTCATGCCCGTTCTTCGCCATCTGAATCCCGCGCAACCCAACAGCACCTTCCTTCCAGTGCAATCTCTAATCGAACATTCCGTGTCCCCGCGCAAATTCTTTGTCTATCTAGTAGCCATCTTCGCCGCGCTAGGTTTAATCCTCGCAGCCCTCGGCATCTACGGCGTAATCTCCTATTCCGTCACGCGCCAAACGCAAGAAATCGGCATTCGCATGGCCCTCGGCGCCACCCCAGCCATAGTCCAACGCAGCATCCTCTCACGCACACTAAAACTAGCCACCATCGGCATAGCCGCCGGAGCCGCAGGCTCCGGCGTAGTCTCGCGCCTAATCACCTCGTTACTCTTCCACACCGAACCCAACGACCCCATCACCTTTGCCCTGGTAATCACCATCCTAATCGCTGTGGCCTTAGCCGCCGCCTATATCCCAGCCCAACGTGCCACCCGCATAGACCCAGCCATTGCCCTAAGGTCGGAGTAAACCAAAAATGTCCACTCTGACCACACACAAACACGCATCCTCCTGGATGCCCCACTCTGGGCGCCTCCGACGAAGGCTGGGTCTTGGGTTCTCATGTAGTGGCCGAACTTTAGATCGGCCGGCCTTCCCCCAACCCCTGCGTCTTTTCTCCAACCACAACAAAAAAGAACTCGTCATTCCGAACGGAGTCCGCGCAGTGAGGACCGCCGCGCCTTTCCGCGCCCTTTGCGGAAAGAATCCCTCCTCGATCCCCAACCAACCGCCTCTTGGGTTTTCTTTCCTAGGGGCGCCGCACTGCTGCGCCCCATGTCCGCAACCTCACCGCGGTTTGGCAGCAATCCCGTCCCTCCCCTCCGAAACTAAAAACTTAAAACTATCAACGACCAACTCGGGGGTCCTCCGCCCATGAACCTCCGCCTCATGCACCGCCTCGCCGCCCTCTTCCGCCGAGACCAACTCGACGACGACCTCGCCCAAGAAATCTCCGCCCACCTCGACCTAGCTATTGAGGAAAATCGCAAATCCGGCATGTCCCCGCAAGAAGCCCGCCGCCGCGCCCTCGCGCAATTCGGCGGCCCGCAACAAGCCAAAGAAAATCATCGTGACGCCCGGAGCCTCCCCATGATCGAAACTCTCGCGCCAGATCTGCGCTACGCCTTCCGTACCCTCTGCAAGGATCGCTCCTTCACCGCTATCGCCATCCTCATCCTCGCCCTAGGCATCGGCGCAAACATTGTCGTCTTTAGTGTCGTCAACACTCTCCTCCTGCGCCCGCTCCCATTCCACAGTTCCGCGCAACTCACCTGGCTAGCCGCCAACAATGGCGCCGGTGGCCTCTCCGACGTTACCTATCGCGTCGACGCCTTCGAAGCCTTCCAGCGCCACAACAAATCTTTCCAATCCGTCACTGCCTACGTCCCATTCCTCGCCTACTCCGATTTTGTCCTCAGCGGCGGCGATCAGCCCAAGCCCGTCTCTGCCATGCACGTCGCCGAAAATTTTTTCCAGACTCTCGGCGTCCAGCCGCAGCTCGGCCGTCTCTTCACTCCCGATGAATGCGCCCAAGGAGGCCCTCCCGCTGTTCTCCTCTCATACGCTTTCTGGCGCAGCCAATATGCCGCCGATTCCTCCATGGTCGGCCGCTCCATCAACCTCAACAATCGCGCCTTCTCCGTCATTGGCGTTCTCCCCGCCACCTTCGATTTCACGTCCGTCTTTGCTCCCGGCTCCAAGCAAGACGTCTTCGTCCCCACCGTCATGGACGACATTCGCAATTACGGCCACATGCTCTCCGCCGTCGGCCGCCTCAAGCCCGGGGTAACCGTCGCGCAAGCGCAAGCCGAAGCTAATATTCTTTTCCCGCAACTCCGCGAAACGGAAAAGAACCATCCCAACTGGTCCAACGATATCAACACCTCCATCACCCCGCTCCAGGATTACGTCAGCGGCAAACTCCGCCGCTCTCTCCTCGTCCTCTGGGGCGCCGTAGCCCTCATCCTCTTGATCGTCTGCGTCAATCTCTCCAACCTACTCCTCGCTCGCATCGCTTCGCGCAGCAAAGAATTCGCCATGCGCAACGCTCTTGGTGCCAGCCGCGCGCGGCTCGTTCGCCAACTCCTCACCGAAAGCTTGGTCCTCTCCGCCATCGGCGCATCGCTCGGGGTAGCGCTAGCCTTCGCCGTCACTTCCTATCTGGCGCATCAAGGCTCCATCGCTGTTCCGCTTCTCAACACCATTCGCGTCGACGCCGCCGCCCTCCTCTGGACTCTTTTCATCACCGTCCTCGTCGGCATTCTTTTTGGTCTAGCTCCGGGCTTGGCTGTCTCGAGCGGTAATCCGCAAGAGACGCTCAAGGACGCTGGCCGTGGTTCAAGTGGAAGTCGAGGCCACGGCCGCATGCGTTCTATTCTCGTAGTCAGTGAAGTCGCTCTCGCTTGCCTTCTCCTCGTCGGCTCCGGCTTGCTCCTTCGCAGCTTCCTCCGCGTCCTCGATGTCGACCTCGGTTTCCAGCCCGCGCAAGCTCTCTCGATCCGCGTCGACTACGACGATGCCGGAAAACCCGATAAACGCTCCGCTATTTTTCAGGAAGTTCTTGCTCGCGTTCTTGCAATCCCCGGTATCGAATCCGCCGGCATGTCAGACATGCTGCCGCTCGATCGCAATCGCAGCTGGGACCTCATCGCCAAAGGTTCCGTTCACGGCAAGGATGACAATACAGACGCTTTCGTTCGCGTAGTCACTCCCGGCTACATCCGGGCCATGGGCATGCGCCTGATCGAGGGCCGCGATTTCACTTGGCAGGATTCGCCTTCTGACGCGCCCGTTATCATCATCAACGAAACCGCCGCGCGCCGTAACTGGCCCGGCCAAAGCCCCATCGGCCGTCTGGCGCAAGACATCGGCGACAAAGACACCACCGTAATCGGCGTCATCGCGGATGTCCGCCAAACCGGGCTCGAAAATTCCGTCGAGCAAGAAGTCTTCGTCTCCGCCGCGCAATTCACTCCCGACGGCGCTTCGCTAGTCGTGCGCTCCAATCTCCCTGCCAACCTTCTCGCCCCAACGCTGATGCACACTCTACGCGAACTAAATCCCGCCCAGTCCTCCGTCCCCCTACAGCCCATCCAACAACTAGTCGACCACGCCGTCTCCCCACGCAAATTCTTCGTCTACCTCGTAGCCATCTTCGCCGCCCTGGGCCTTATCCTGGCCGCCCTCGGCATCTATGGCGTCATCTCCTACTCCGTCACCCGCCAAACCCAGGAAATCGGCATTCGCATGGCCCTGGGCGCCACCCCAGCCATCGTCGAACGAGCAATCCTCGCACGCACACTAAAACTAGCCGCCATAGGCGTAACCGCAGGAGCCGCAGCCTCCATCGCAGCCTCACGCCTGCTAGCCTCCCTCCTCTTCCACACCAAACCCAACGACCCCACAACCTTCGCCACCGTAATCACATTCCTAATAGCCGTAGCCCTGGCCGCCGCCTATCTCCCCGCCCAACGAGCCACCCGCATAGATCCAGCCATAGCCCTGAGGTCCGAATAACTTGCCCACTCTAATCACCACAAACACGCATTCCCCTGGGTGCGCCGCTCTGAGCGCCTTCCGCGAAGAGTGGGTCCTGGGTTTCCCCTCCATCCAACAAAAAACTGCGTCATTCCGAACGGAGTCCGCACTGTGAGAAATCCCTCTTTGATCTCTACCCAACCACCTCTTGGGTTTTCTCCCGTAGGGGCGCCGCACTGCTGCGCCCCATATCTGCAACCTCACCGCGTCTTGGCGACCATGCCTCTTTTCCTGGCTCTATCCGGGTGCACTTCTCCCAATATCGCCGTAACATAAGAGTGAACAACCATGGACATACAACGACCATCCAACGCACGCGCCAAAAAAATACGTCGCATCCTCTACGCAGGTGTCGGCGCCATCTTTCTCGCCGGCGTCACCTTCGGCGTCTCGCGCCTTCGTCCCGCTGCGCCCGCCGTCGATAAGGCCACCATCTGGACCGACGAGGTCAAGCGCGGCCCGATGGTCCGCGACGTTCGCGGCATCGGCACCCTCGTCCCCGAAGATATCGAGTGGATCCCCGCGCAAACCGATTCGCGCGTCGATAAAGTCGTTCTCCACCCTGGTGCCATCGTCAAGCCCGATAGCATCATCATCGAACTCAGCGATCCCATTCTCCAGCGCGAAACCCTCGATGCTGAATATCAGCTCAAAGCCGCGCAAGCCGATCTCGAAAGCCTCAAGGTCACCATCAACAGCGATCTCCTCAACCAGAAATCCACTGCCGCTTCCGTTCGCAGCGACTACGAGCAAGCCAAAATTCAGCACCAAGTCGACATAAAGCTTCGCGAGCAGGGCGTTGGCGCAGACGTCACAGAGCAGCTCTCCCGCGTTAAGGAACAGCAACTCGCCGTGCGCGCCCAGCTCGAAGATGATCGCACCAAAAACGCGGAAGACTCCGCCGGCGCTCGCATCCAAGCGCAGCAATCCAAAGTCGATCAGCAGCGTGCTCTCTACGATCTCAAGAAAAGCGAACTCGATGCCCTCCACGTTCGCTCAGGCATCAGCGGCGTTCTCCAGGTCGTTCCCGTCGAAGTCGGCCAGCACGTCAAGCCCGGCGACAACCTCGCCCGCGTCGCCGATCCCAAGCGCCTCAAAGCCGAGATCAAAATCCCAGAAACCCAAGCCAAAGACGTCATTCCTGGCCAGCCCGCTACCGTTGATACCCGCAACGGCATCGTCAAAGGCCTGGTCTCCCGCGTTGACCCCTCCGTCCAGAATGGCACTGTCACCGTCGACGTCCAGTTCTCCGATCCTCTCCCTCTGGGCGCACGCCCAGACCTTAGCGTCGATGGCACCATCGAACTCGAGAACCTAAAAGATGTCCTCTTCGTAGGCCGGCCCGTCCACGGGCAGTCCGATTCCACAATCGGCCTCTTCAAGCTGGTCGACGACGGCTCTGAAGCCATCCGCGTAAACGTAAAACTGGGCAAATCTTCGGTTAACTCTGTCGAAATCCTAGATGGACTTAAGGTCGGTGACAAAGTTATCCTCTCCGATATGTCCACCATGGACAATTTCGACCGCATCCGCCTCCGATAAGGACCAAATTGAACTTCCCCGACCCCCCCTACGTATCATTAAATGGCATGACGAAATCTATGCCCACACATCAAACCGTCACCCCACCTCGGACGTCTAAATTCTCGAGGCGTCTTGTGTCTGACCACCCCAACCATTCCTCAAGCAGTTGTAGTGCGGCGCCTTCAGGCCGGCATCTTGGGTTCTCATGTAGTGGCCGAACTTTAGATCGGCCAGCCGTTCCCCAACCCCTGTGTCATGCGTCCAACCGCATCGAAAAAGAACACGTCATTCCGAACGGAGTCCGCGAAGTGAGGACCACCGCCTCTGTCCGCGCCTTTCGCGGGAAGAATCCCTCTTCGATTCCCACCTCCCCCACCCGTTTCTCTTGGCTTACTCTGTTCCGAAACTTAAACCTCAAAACCAACAGCAGCACATCACAAACTCGATCGGAGGCACACAAAAAATGTCCACAACCAACGACACGCTAATCAATCTTCAATCCGTCTCCAAAATCTTCTTCACCGACGAATTGGAGACGCACGCCCTGGACGCCGTCGACCTCACCATTAAGAAAGGCGAATACCTCGCCATCGCCGGTCCTTCCGGCTGCGGCAAATCCACATTGCTCGCCATTCTCGGCCTCCTCGATTCGCCCACGGAAGGGAACTACTCCCTCAATGGCCAGGCCGTCGCCAGCCTCAAGCTCAGCGACCGCTCCCGCATCCGCAATCGCGAAATTGGCTTCATCTTCCAGGCTTTCAATCTCATCGGCGATCTTACCGTCTATGAAAACGTCGAACTCCCGCTCACCTATCGCGGTATGGCCTCCTCCGAACGCAAAGAAAAAGTGCAGTCGGCCCTCGAACGCGTCCAGATGGCGCACCGCGCAAAGCACTATCCCGCGCAGCTTTCCGGTGGGCAGCAGCAACGCGTCGCGGTGGCACGTGCGCTCGTAGGCGATCCCATGATTCTCCTCGCCGATGAACCCACCGGAAACCTCGACTCCAAAAATGGCGACTCCGTGATGGAACTCCTCCAGGACATTCACCAAAGCGGCGCCACCATCTGCATGGTCACCCACGACCCGCGCTACGCCAACCACGCCGAACGCACCGTCCATCTCTTCGACGGCAAAATCGTAAACGAAACCCTCTCCTCCCAAGTCCCCGTCTAACCAAACACAAAACACGTCATTCCGATCGGAGTCTTCGCAGCGAGCAACTCTGCGCCATCGCAAGGTTTTTGTGCGATGAATCCCACTTCGATCGACCGTCTCCCTGCCCTCCCGGGTTACTCCCCCTCACTTCAAAATCCCTCTCCCCCTCATCCACTCCACCACCAACTCCCCCCACATCCCCACCGACGGATCCTGCAAATCCAACCCCACCCCGTGCGGCGCCTCCGAAAAAATATGCAACTCTGCCGGCACCCCCGCCTTCCGCAACGCCAGATAAAACGCCACGCTGTTCTCCGCCGGCACCACATCATCCGTATTACTGCTCCACAAAAACGTCGGTGGCGTTTCTTTCGTCACCTGCAACTCGCTCGACAATTCCTTCTCCAACTCTTCCGGCGGATTCTTCCCCAATAAATTGTCCCGCGAATGCGTGTGCGTATAATCCGCCACCAGCGAGATTACCGGGTAACACAGCACCACAAAATCTGGCCGTGAACTCGCGCGGTCGATCGCCTGCGCCGCCGCCGCATTTCCGGCATCAAAATGTGTTTCCGCGGTCGACGCCAGATGTCCTCCCGCGGAAAATCCCATCACTCCGATTTTGTCCGGTAACACACCAAACTCCTTCGCCCGCGCCCGCACCATGCGTATCGCACGCTGCGCATCCCCCAACTCGACCGGATGGTGATACTTCGGCCCCAGCCTGTACTTCAACACAAACGCCGTAATCCCCATCGCATTCAACCAATTCGCAATCTGCCGTCCTTCATGATTCGTAGCCAGCCACTCATAACTCCCGCCCGGTATCACAATCACCGCCACCCCCGGCGCATGCTCCTCGGAAGCCGCATACAACGTCAGCGTCGGCCGATCTTCCTCCGCATCCCCTAACGCCCCCGGTGCCGCCCCCTCCCACAAACGCATAACCCGCGGCTCCGCCGAAGCATCCTGCAACGCCCTCCCCTTCTGTGTGGCAACCGCTTTCTCAGCTGGAGCACTCTGCGCCAAAGCCGCACCAGCCATCACCCCACCCAACGCAAAAAACATCCCCACCGCCAAAACTTTGCTCACCGTTCTCTCCCTCTGCTCCAACAACAAGAACACGCCATTCCGAACGAAGTCGGCGAAGTGAGGACCCCCGCCCCTTTCCGCCTTTTGCGGAAAGAATCCGTCTTCGATCACCCCGTCCTACCTCCCCAGAAAAATCCCACCACCTCCTACTCCTTTAGTTCCTAAACCTCCTCCACCTCCTATACCTCCTTCACCTTCATCGACCAATGCTATACTCCTCCTCACCAAGCCGGCAGGAGGCCAATCAATGTCCCGGCTCTTCGCTGCAATCCTCTTTCTTCTTCTCCCTCTCGTGATCCTCGCCCAAAAGCCCACCACTATCGCCGGCAACGTCTACTACGGCAACGAGTACAGCGTCGCCAAAGACGTCACCGTCTCCCTCTACGACAGCCAGCACCAACTCATTGAATCCCAATCCACCACCGACGCCGGCCAATTCCGTTTCGGCGGGCTCCGCCGCGCCCAGTATTTCATCATCATTGACGCCCCCGGCTGCGAACATTTCTCCACCGATGTCGACGTCTCCATGGCCTCCGACAAGGACGTTACCGTCTATCTCAAATCCACTTCCAAATCCAACGAAACCCTGCACTCGCAAACCGTTTCCGTCCACGAACTCACCATGCCTGCCAAGGCCCGCGATTTCATGGAGTCCGGCAAAAAGAAACTTTATGAAGATAAAAACGCGCAAGCCGCGCTCGCCGATTTCCAGCAGGCCGTCGCCGCCGCTCCCGAATATTACGAAGCCACTTACCAACTCGCCATGGCCCAACTCACTCTCGGCAATCGCGCGGACGCCGAATCTTTCTTCCGCAAATCCATCGATCTCAGCAACAACAAATATCCCGAAGCGCAAATCGGTCTCGGCGCCGTTCTCCTGGACACCGGAAAAATTTCCGAAGCCGATCAATCCATTCGCGCTGGCGTGAGACAAAATCCCACGCTCTGGCTGGGTCATTACGAACTCGGCCGCCTTCTCCTGAAACAAAATCGCCTCACCGAAGCCCAATCCTCCGCCGAAGAAGCCCGCCTCCTCGCTCCCGGCGCCCCCATCGTCTACCGCCTGCTCTCCAACATCCATCTCCGACAAAAAAATTACACCGCTCTGATCGAAGATCTCGACACCTACCTAACGCTAGATCCCGACAGCCCCGCAGGCCAACGCGCCAAACAACTCCGCGACCAACTCCAACAAAAACTAAGCCCCACCTCCTCCACCCCCGCATCTCCGTGAACTCTGTGCTCGCGCCTCAGCGCGCTCTGCGCTAACTCCTCTCTCCATGCCGGCCGCAACCCCCTTCCAGGGTGCCCCACTCTGAGCGCCTTTCGCGAGGGTGGATCTTGGGTCTCTCCCGACTTCCAATTTCCCCTTTCTTTTTTCCCGACAAACACACCCATGCACCACCGAAAACTGCAATCAATCTATCTTCAGAAGGGAAACGTCCTAGCGCGAAGGAAACATATACGATTCCAATAAATCCGCCCGGCCCTTATGATCTGTCGCCAACACCTTGAGCAAATCGCTCACCGACAACATCCCGCGATACCGGTTCTGCCCATCCAGAATGCACAAATGATAAACGCCGTTCTGTTCCATCGACCGCAAACTCTCCTCAAACGTCATCTCCGGCGTTACTGTCAACAGCTCGCGGCTCATGATCTCGGAAACTTTCATCCACGCCGGACACTTGTTCTCCGCCGCCACTTTGTCCGATATATCGCTCTGCGACACAACTCCCGCCAGCTTTCCTGCCCCATCCATCACCCCCACCGACCGCACTTGTTTCTCCCGCAAATATTTCGCGGCTTCCATCACCGTGGTCTCTTCCGAAATAGAATACACATCCTTGCGCGACCCGATCAGCTCCGCAACCTTCATAACCACCCCCAAAACCAAAATTTCCGCCATCCTAGCCCCCGCCACCCCCCATTGCAATGCCTTTCTTCCCGACCCACATAGCCTGTAGCTCGTAGCCGCGCGCTTCTGGTCTCGTGCCTTTGCCCAGGCGCTTGGCACGAGGCCTCTTGGGTTTCATAGCATAGGGTTAGCCTGCGCTCCTCTGTCGAGTAGGGGCACGATATCGTGCTCTGGCAAGTCTCCGAGCCGCTCTGTGTTGTTGGGGTTTCTGACTGCCAGGGAAGGGAACTCATCACGGTTTCTCCTGTAGTGGCCAACTTTAGATCGGCTAGCCACCCCACCCTGAGCCGCGGAGCGTGGCTCTGCCTCCAAGCCCATCTCAGCCCACCCAAAATCCTCACCTCCTCCGCTTTTCCATTTCCATCTCCCAATTTCTAAGTACTGTACCCACCGCCATTCACCATTCCCTAATCTTATCCAACCCCACATTCCCCGGGCTCAATTTACAGGGAAACCCTGATTGATCCCTCGCCCCTCCTCCGCTACGCTGTGCCTCGTAACTGCGAGGATTAGGGGTGCTCTCTCTGGGCGGATGGGGGTGCCCCTAGTCCTCGATTTTTTTTGCCTAAACCCCTCTTCAGTGTAGAATTTCTTCGCCCATGGGTTCCCGCGTCCAACTCACCGCCTCAGACGGCCATCATCCCGCAGCCTATCTCGCCGAAGCCACGCCGGCGAACCCCGCCGCTCCCGCCGTCGTGATCGTCCAGGAAATCTTCGGCGTCAATCGCCACATCCGCTCCGTCGTCGACCTCTACGCCAGCGAAGGTTTTTACGCCCTAGCCCCCGCTCTTTTCGACCGCGTGCAACCTGGCATCGAGCTCAACTACAATTCCGCCGACGCCAACCGCGGCATGCAGCTCGTCCAGCAGATCGGCATCGACAAGTCGCTCCTCGACGTCTCCGCCGCAATAAATTTTGCCGCGCAATCTTCTCCGGGCCGCAAAGTCGCCGTCGTAGGTTTTTGTTTTGGGGGAACTCTCGCCTGGCTCGCCGCCACGCGGCTTAGTCCCGCCGCCGCCGTAGGTTATTACGGCGGGCAAATCTCAAGATTTGTTGGGGAACAACCGCGCTGCCCCGTCATGCTGCACTTTGGTGCAAAAGACAAACACATTCCTATGTCCGAAATTCAGAAAATCCAGCAAGCCCATCCCGAAGGCACCGTGTTCCTCTACGAGAACGCCGGCCACGGCTTCAACTGCGACCATCGCCCCGACTACGAGCCCACCTCCGCTAAAATCGCCCGCGAACGCACCCTCTCCTTCCTCCGCTCCCACCTCCAACACTCTCAATCCACTTCTCCATAGAATCGCCACAAAGAAAAAATATGTCATTCCGAGCGGAGCCCGCGCAGTGAGGACCGCCGCCCCTTTCCGCGCCCTTTGCGAACGATCGACCCGCCACCCCCCAAGAACACTCGTTGTCATCCTTAGAAGCCCGCAACGAACGATCTCAACCGCTGCGCCTCGCCTCCCAACGCAACTCCCGCATCACCTACACCACCGCTCCTCGCTCTTTCCTAACCAAATAAATCAAATATCCCACCAACCCCAAATTCACCACCAACACCGCAACCTTCCACCCATTCGGATGCTTGAAAATTTCCCAAATCTCCACCGGCAACAACGAACTCGTCAACAAAATCGTCATCCACTCCGCCCACTTTTTGTAAAACCACAGCCCCAGTCCTTCCGTCAAAAACAGCGCCGCATACAAAAAACTTCCCGTGCCCACTTCCCGAATCCGCGTCGGCGTTAACTTCGTCGCTTCCAACATCAGCCGTCCCAGATGATGGCTGGCCGGTCCAAATCCAAGCCGCGGCACCCACTCCTCCAAAACTCCGGAGATATCAGTGTGCACCAGCCGCAGCGCCACCACTCCCACCGTAAACATCAGCGCCGCCTTCGCCAGCTTGAACAGCGCAATCCCGCGAATCATCCGCCGGTCGCTCTTCTTCATAATCTCCCGCACCCACCCCTAGCAGGTCTCCCCGCACAACCACATCCCCCCATTGTCCCACACCTACATCATCCCCACTCGCGCCTCCACCCTGTATATGCTGAACTTTAGATCGGCCAGCCGCCTCACTAAGTCCGCAAAGGATGGCTCTTGGGGTTGTAGCGCCGCGCGGCATCTTGGGTTCCTTCCCGACCACAAAAATCACACGTCATCCCGAACGAAGTCCGCGCAGTGAGGACCGCCGCCCCTTTCCGCAGAAAAAATCCCCGATCGATCCGCCTCAACCTCCATTAACACAAACGCGCCCCCACCACTCCTCACTTCACCTTCTCCACCACCTCATCCCGTATCCTCTTCGCCGCATACAATAACGCCTCTCCATACTCCCCGTTCTTCAACATCGGCAACATTTCTTTGCCCAATTTCGCCGCTTCCTCATCCGTCAACACCGTCTCCAACCCACTCCCCACGGTAATCCGCCACTGCCGGTCTCCGCGAGACAACAACACCATCACTCCGCGATTCGTATCCTTCGGTCCCACTCCCCAGTGATTAAATAATTCGGTCGAAAATTCCTTGATCGACATCCCCTCCAACGACGGCACCGTCACAATCGCCATCGTCGTCTTCCTCTTCGCCGCCAAATCCGTACACACCGCATCAATCTCCAACTGCACCTTAGGATCAATCAACTCCGCAAAATCATTCACATATCCCGCAGCCTTATACTTCTCCACCGGACTAGCCTTACCCGATTCCCCAGTAGCGCCAGCATCCTGCCCCCAACAATCCACTGGGCAGGGAACTACGAAGCAAGAAAAAAACACCGCCAAACACACGACTCCCCCGCGAATGCCCGCCATCCGCCTCATCCCTCCACCAATTTCATCAGAATCTCCGCGTAGCATAGGCTTCAGCCTGTGCTCCTGGGTTGTACCGCCGCGCCTTCAGGCCGGCATCTTGGGTTCCTTCGCCGCAAAAAATTAACCGGTCATTCCGAACGAAGTCCGCGAAGTGGGGACCGCCAGCCCTTTCCGCGCCCTTCGCGGAAAGAATCCCTCTTCGATCGATCCGTCTTAACCCACTCCCAAGAAACTCCCAGCCCCCTCACACGCGAAACACCGGTTCCACCTTCCCCACACTTCTCTTCAACCCGTCCAATTCCTCCGCGCTCAACACCGGCAGCGGCCCACTCGCCAACTCCATCGCCATATCAAAAATCTTCTCATTCCCCGGTGGCACCGCCGCCGTCACATCCTGATTCAACGTAAACCGCAGCGCCAACTTCGCCATCTCCGGATCGGCAATCGGCTCGTACCAGCATTTCGCCCACGGCCGCTCGCTCTCTTTCATCTCCTTCGGCCACAATCCCATCGCCAGCGCCTTCAATGCCATTCGCGCTATCCCCTTTCCTTTCGCCTTCGCCATGATCTGCGGACCAAACCCGCCGTTCTCCCACGCATTCACGTTTACCGGAAACATTACGCTGTCCAGTTCGAGCGCGTCCATCAACCGGATCGCTGCTGGCGCATTATGGGCGGAAAATCCCAGGTGCCGCGCCTTGCCCTCTTTTTTCGCCGCAAAAAATAATTCCGCCGCCCCACCCGGTGCCAGAATTTTGTCCACGTCCTCCATCGAACCCACCGCATGAAACTGATACAAATCCACGTGATCGGTATGAAACCGTTGCAGCGTCTGCTCCAGTTCCACGCGCCCCGACTTCGCATCCCTCTTCTGCGTCTTCTCCGCCAAAAACACTTTATTCCGGTAAGGCCGCAGCGCCTCGCCCAACTTCATCTCCGCCTCGCCATCAAAATACGAAGGCGCGCAGTCAAAATAATTAATCCCGCGCTCGTAAGCTTCCGCCACTCGCCGCGAACTTTCCTCCTGTGGCATCTTGCAAACCACAATTCCGCCCAACGCCAGAATCGAAAGCTCGATCCCGTCTTTCCAAGCCCGCCGTGGCACCATTTCCATACTCGTCCCCCACGTTCCCGCTGCCGTCAGCGTCTCACCCACTCCACCAATCGCCGCTGCCCCACCCACTGCCCCCAAAAATTCCCGCCGGTCCATCCCCATCCCTCACCTCCACCCCCAAATTCTATGCCCACCCTACCACCCCCACAAACAATCTCTTTTCAGTAGCACAGCCACTCCTTCCCGCGTCTTGGCTTCAATTTTGTCTTCAATGTAAAGGCCGAACTTTAGATCGGCCAGCCGCCCCACCCTGAGTCCGCAAAGGGTGGCTCTTGGGTTTGTAGCTCCGCGCCTACGGAGCTGCATCCTGGGTTCCTCGTTCTCAACAGGAAAGAGATCTCGTCCTCACCACATCAAAAAAACACGTCATCCCGAACGAAGTCCGCGAAGTGAGGACCGCCGCCCCTTTCTGCGCCTTTCGCGGAAAGAATCCCTCTTCGATCGATCCGCCTAACACCAGCCACAAAAAAAGCCGGCTGCCCCACACGCCACCTTAAGGTTCCTCTTCGGACTTTCCCTTTCCAGTTTGCCGCAGCTCCCCCCTCCACCCCCTTGACACCTTCCCTCCAAACCATCACTATTTCCCCCTGCATTGAACAGTTTTAAACGCTTGCCACCCCGCGGCAACGTTGGTGAAGCCATGTCCTCTTCCAACCACCGCCTCACTCGTTTCTTCGCCAGCATCGCGATCGCATTGGCATGCGCCGCAATGTTGTCCGCCCCGCCCGCGCACGCTCAATCCGCCCACGTGCGCATCAGCCAGGTCGGCTATGAAACCGGCGCCACTCCTTTCCGCGCATACCTCATGTCTCCCACTCCCGTCACCGCCGGCACTTTCGAAGTCCTCAATTCCTCCAACAAAATTTCCTTCTCCGGCAAAGTCGGCGCCCTCCTCGGCACCTGGTCCCACAGCGCCACCGTCACCTACAGCGTCTACGCCCTCGATTTCTCCGTCCCCGGCGGTGACAACTACAAAATAAAAGCCGCCGGCACCGTCTCCGCCACCTCCGATAAATTCGCCGTGGACACTCCCGAAAATCTGTACTCCGGCCTGCTCCTCAACACCCTCTTCTTCTACGAAACCGAACGCGATGGCGCCAACTACATCCAGAACGCGCTCCGCACCGCACCCGGCCATCTCAAAGACGCAAACGCCCGCATCTACCAAACTCCTCCGCTCGACGTGAACGACAACATCAACAACGTTCCTCCCGCTCCCCCTCTCGTCTCCGCGCAAATTCCCAACATCGACGCTTCCGGCGGGTGGTGGGACGCCGGCGATTATGAAAAATATGTGATGACCACCAGCTACACCGCAGCGCTCATGCAAATTGGCGTTCGCGATTTTCCCAACCAGATGGGCCCGTACGCTCCCGTGAATCCCCCCGCTCCTCCCAGTTCCGTTTCATTCGCCGGCAACAGCGCTCCCGGCGCTCCGGCCTCTTCCGATTTCACCAACGAAGCCAATTTCGGCGTCAACTGGCTTCTCAAAATGTGGAACGACCAGACCAAAACTCTCTACTACCAGGTCGACAACACTCAGGAATGGAATTATTACGGCTACGGCACTCCCACTTCCGCGAATCCCAATTGCGGCGGCACCTTCGACACTCCCTACTGCCTCTTCACCGAATACGACATCTGGACGCTTCCGCAAGCCGCCGACAATTATCTCCAGCCCGGTGATCCCGAGCCCTGCGATCCATACACTTCCTATTTCATCTGCTATCGTCCCGTGTTCCTCGCAGCGCAAGCAGGCTCGCCCATCAGCCCCAATCTCGCCGGACGCCTCACCGCCGATTTCGCTCTCTGCTATCAACTCAATCGCACTTCCAATCCTTCGCTCGCCAACAAATGTCTCAAAGATGCCGAAGACATCTTCGCCCTTGCCGACACGTCCTTCCCTGATCCCGCCCCTACCGTCGGCTCCGGCTCCTGCAGCAATTGCCTCCTCACCTCCACTCCCTTTGACGCCTACCCCGAAGATGTTTGGGAAGACGACATGGAACTCGGCGCCACCGAACTTTATTTCGCGCTCGCTTCGTGCGGCAGCCTCGAAAATCTTCCTGCCGGCCTCGCCCACACCAATCCCATGGACTACCTCCGCCAGGCCGCGCAATTCGCCCAAGGCTACATCGCCAACGTCTACAACCAGGGCTACACCGATACATTAAATCTCTACGACGTCAGCGGTCTCGGGCACTTCGAGCTTTATCGCGCACTCGAAGCAGCCGGAAATCCTAGCGGCCTTGCCATTTCTCAGTCAGGAATCCGCAAACAATTTCTCCAGCAGGTTTCCGATGCTATCTCCATCGGCTCCTCCGATCCTTTCGGTTTCGGCTATCAATGGGCCTCCGGTGACACCACTTCCCACGGCGCAGGCATCGCGGTAATGGCCAGTGAAGCGCACTACATCACCGGCGCGCCTTCCTATGACACATACTCCGAACGTTGGCTGGCAAATATTCTCGGCACAAATCCCTGGGGCACGTCCTTCATAGTCGGCGATGGCACCATCTTCCCGAACTGCATCCAGCATCAAGTCGCCAACATCGCCGGTGCTCTCGACGGCACCAGCGGCGGTACTCCCATCCTCTGGGGTGCGGCCACCGAGGGCCCTAACAGTTACACCACTTCCGGCACTCTCGACGGCATGAATCTCTGTCCCGTCAACAACAAAGACACCTTCAAGAAATTCAACGGCAACTCAGGCCCCTTCGACCCCAACAACCCCGCCGTCTATCAAGACAACGTCCAATCCTACGTAACCACCGAACCCGCCATAGACCTAACCTCCACAAGTTTCCTAATGTTCGCCTGGCGCCAAGCCGAACACCCCTCCAACTAAACCACCACCCGTAGCGTAGGCTTCAGCCGGTGCGCTTGGGGTCAATGTAATGGCCGAACTTTTAGCTCGGACAGCCGCGCTACCGGAGTCCGCGAAGGGTGGCTCTTGGGTTTGTAGCGCCGCACCTCCCGGCCAGCATCTTGGGTTCCTTCGCCACAAAAAAGCTGTCATCGCTAGTGCAACGACGGACCTGCTTTTCTCTCCCCTCCTGGGTGCCCCACTCTGAGCTCCTTTCGCGATGAGTGAGTCTTGGGTTCCTGTCAAACTCCCGGTTAAAAAAAACACTTCATTCCGAACGGAGTCCGCGAAGTGAGGACCGACACCCCTTACCGCGCCTTGCGCGGAAAGAATCCCTCTTCGATCCCAACCACAGAAAAAAAGGCGGCGAGGTCTCTCTCGCCGCCCACCTCTCCTTGCAAGAAAATTCTACTGCCCCAGATTCGCCGGCGGCGCAGCCGTACCACTACCTGCTCCCGGCCCGCGCTGCCCGCGACCACCGGGTCCACCGCGCCGTCCTTCTCCCCGCCGCGCCTGCATGCGATCCTTCATCGCCTGCCGCAATTTCTCCCGTTGCTCCGGCGTCAACGCATCCTTCATACTCAACCGGAAATCAATCCGCGATTTATCCATCGCCAATCGCGAAGCGCTGATCGCCTGCAACTGCCGGTCAATCGCCGCGCGGTCCGGCTTGTCCGCCGCCAGCAAATCCCGGAGATCAATCTGCTTCACTTCCAAATCCGCTCGTTGCTGAATCGCGGTCTTCCGGAATGCCGTTTCCTGCTGACGAATCTTCGCTACCTGTTCCGGGGTCACGCCAACCTTCTGCTGAATCTCTGGATTGCTCAGGATCCGAGACAATCCAAACTCGCGCTGCCCATGTCCGCCGCGCTCAAATCCTCTGCGCCCGCCATCCGGTCCCATCCGTCGCGCACCGCCGGGTCCTCCCGGTCCATCCGGATCAACAAATCCCTCCTCGCTGCCTCCCGGCCCACCGGGTCCCATCATCTCGCCGCCCGGTGCGCCCGTAATGTCTCGTGGCCCATCCTGCGCCACCATCGCTCCACAACTAACCGCCAACGCCAGCGCCGCCAATCCTATCTTCATCGGTAGCTTCATGTCCCAACCTTTCCAATTCCTTCCGTTCATCACCAATAAATTCCCCCCACGCCCCCAAAAAGTTCCCGCCCGCAACTAGCACAAGCCTGTGCTCTTGGGTTCAATGTAGTGGCCGAACTTTAGATCGACCAGTCGCCCCACCCCGAGTCCGCTAAAGGTGGTTCCTGGGTTTGCAGCGCCGCGTTCAGGCCGGCATCTTGGGTTCCTTCGCCAAAAAAAAACACGTCATTCGGAACGAAGTCCGCGGAGTGAGTCACCGCCGCCCCTTTCCGCGCCTTCCGAGGAAAGAATACCTCCTCGATCCCCGCGTCTTGCCACGATCAAAAATCCCGCACCATCTTGGGCTCCCATTTTCCCTCTTCGAATTTCACAACCCCGACGCCACCATTAAAAATCCCACCCACGCCCGCCCCCGCCTTTTGCATCTCCCCACAAACCAAAGGTAAAATACCCTCGCCGGGACACGCACTCACGACCGTCCCCTACATCCGCGCTGCACCAAAATTCTCAGGGAGCACACACCGTGATTCACAAATCTTCGTCTATGCGCGCCATCATCCTCGCCGCAACCGCACTCCTTACCGCCATTCCCGCCGTTGCCCAAACCACCGACAAAGCTCCCGCCGCCAATCCGAAATCCACAACGACAAAATCCTCCACCTCCTCCACCAAATCCAACGCCATCCCCATCCCCGACATCCCCTACACCAAGTTCGTTCTCCCCAATGGTCTCACCGTCCTCGTCCACGAAGACCACAAAGCCCCCATCATCGCCGTAAACACCTGGTATCACGTCGGCTCCAAAAACGAAAAAACCGGCCGCACCGGTTTCGCACATCTCTTCGAGCACCTGATGTTCAGCGGCAGCAAAAATTTCGATTTCACCTACATCAACGCCATGGAACGCATCGGCGCTACCGACCTCAACGGCACTACCAATAACGACCGCACCAATTTCTTCGAAAACGTCCCCACCTCCATGCTCGACTACGTCCTCTTCGCCGAAAGCGATCGCATGGGCCATCTTCTACCCGTGCTCGATCAGAAAAAACTCGATCTCCAGCGCGGCGTCGTCCAGAACGAAAAACGCCAGGACGAAAATCAGCCTTACGCCGTCAGCGAAGAACTCATCACCGAAAACACCTATCCCGAAGGTCATCCCTATTCCTGGACCGTCATCGGATCCATGAAGGATCTCGACGCCGCCTCTCTGACCGACGTACAGGACTGGTTCAAAAGTTATTACGGCCCCAACAACGTCACGCTCGTCCTTGCCGGCGACATCACCCCCGAAGTTGCGCACCAAAAGGTAGAAAAATATTACGGCGCCATTTCCGCCGTTCCGCCCATCGCTCGCCAGGAAGTTTGGGTCGCCAAGCGCACCGGCACGCATCGCGGCGCGGTTCAGGACAATGTCCCGCAAGCCCGCACCTACCGCGTTTGGAACGTTCCCCAAAACGGCTCACCCGACGAAGCCTTGCTCGATCTCACCGCGCGCGTTCTCGGCCAGGGAAAAACTTCGCGCCTCTACAAGCGCCTCGTCTACAAGGATCAAATCGCCACGAGCGCCACCGCCGAAGACGACAACAACGAAATTGCCGGACAATTTTCTTTCGAGCTGACTGCCAAGCCCGGCGGCGATCTCACCGTTGTCGAAAAAGAAGCTGATGAAGAATTGCAGAAATTCCTGAAGGACGGGCCCACCGAATCCGAACTCGTGCTCGCTAAAACGCAAATCTTCGGCCGCTACGCCCGCATCATGGAACGCATCGGCGGTTTCGGCGGCAAAAGCGACATCCTCGCCAGCTGCCAGACCTTCCAGGGCGATCCCGATTGCTACAAAACGTATCTAAAGCGCATCCAGGCCGCCACTCCCGCCTCCGTCAAAAAAGCCGCCGTCGCGTGGCTCAGTGATGGCGATTACGTCCTCGAAGTCACGCCCTATCCCACCGATTACAAAACCGGTCCCGCCATCGATCGTTCCAAGCCGCCCGCCGAAGGCTCCGCCGAATCTCTCAAGCTTCCTCCGATGCAACAAGCCACGCTTTCCAACGGTCTGAAAGTCGTTCTTGCCGAGCGCCACACCGCGCCGGTTGTCAATTTCTCGCTGCTCGTCAAAGGCGGCTATTCTTCCGACTCCACCGCCGCGCTCGGCACTTGCAGCTTCGCCCAGCGCATGCTCGAAGAGGGAACTCCCACGCGCGATTCACTCAAAATCAGCGAAGATCTCGAATCCCTCAGCGCCAATTTCAATGCCGGCGCCAATCTCGATTATTCCAGCGTCAGTCTCAACGCCCTCAAGCTCAATCTCGATAAGGCCCTCGATATTTACGCCGACCTCGTCCTCCATCCGGCCTTCCCCGAAAAAGAATTCGAGCGCCTGCAAAAGGAACGCCTCGCCGCCATCCAGCGCGAAAAAGTCACGCCCTTTTCCATGGGCTTGCGCGTTCTGCCCACGCTCCTCTTCGGCAAAGGTCATCCCTACGACGAAACCTTCGTTGGCACCGGCAGCACCGATAGCGTCAAAAAGATGACCCGCGCCGATCTCGCCAAGTTCCACGACACCTGGTTCAAACCCAACAACGCCACGCTTCTCATCGTGGGAGACACCACGCTCGCCGAGATCACCCCCAAGCTTGAAGAACTTTTTGCTTCCTGGAAGCCCGGCGATGTTCCCACCGTCAATGTTCCGGAAGTTCCGCAGCCCGCGAAAGACGTCGTCTATCTCATCGATCGCCCCGGTTCCGGCCAGAGCCTCATCCTCGCCGCGCAACTCGCTCCCCCTTTCAACAATCCCGACCAGATTCCGCTCATGCTCGTCAACGACATCTTCGGCGGCAACTTCAGTTCCCGCATCAACATGAATCTGCGCGAAGACAAACACTGGTCCTACGGCGTCGGTTCTCGCCTCATTCCCGCGCGCGGCCAGCGTCCCTTTGTCAGCTTCTCCCCTGTGCAGACAGACAAAACCAAGGAATCCATGGAAGTCCTCATCGACGAATATAAAAATATCGTCGGCGGCAAACCCATCACCGAACCCGAACTGAAAGACGAACAATCTAACGCCACGCTAGCCCTTCCCGGCAGCTTCGAAACCACCCAGCAACTTTCCGGCGCCTACGCCAACATCCTCCAATACAATTTGCCCGAAAATTACTACAACACCTTCACCCAAAAAGTCCTGGCCGTAACCCCATCCGATGCCAACGAAGTGGCAAAAAAATACATCGAGCCAAATCATCTCGTCTGGGTGGTCGTTGGCGATATGAGTAAAGTAGAAGCCGGCATTCGCTCCCTGAACATAGGCGAAGTTCACAAAATCGACCCCGACGGTAACCCCGTTCAATAACTACACACCGCCCCCGGGCCGACCTTGCATCGTAGGGCACACTAGACCGTGTCCCGCTCACTCTAAGTCCCCGAAGGGTGGGTCTTGGGCTCCCCGCAATTCGGCAAAAAAAAAACACGCCATTCCGAACGGAGTCCGCGGAGTGATGACCACCGCCATTTCCGCGTCTTTTGTGTCCCCCAAAAAAAAACGCACGTCGTCATCCTGAGCGGCCGCGACGAAGGATTTCAACCGAAGCATCTTGCGTCCCAACAATTCGCCGGCTTCCTAAGGGCGCAGCATCGCTGCGCCCCATATCCGCAACCTTTCCGAATTTTGCTAATAGACCGCCTGTGGCACAGGAATTCCTGCCTGTGTTCTTGGGTTCCAAACCTACCCGCCCTCCGCCGCACTAACCTCCACCACTACTCCTCCCGGGGCCTTATGATAAAACCCAAACGTCGGCTCTCCCCCACGCTCGAGCACCGCCGGCTCCGGCACCTCATATCCCGCCTCACAAATGCGCCGGTGCACCTCCCGCACCGTCTTCTTCTCCTTTAGCAAAAATCCCAAATGAAACAAAGGTGGATACGCCGTATGCGTGCCATCTTTCCCGTGCATCAAACTCAAAATAAAACCATCCATTCCTTCCAGTACCGCGAACCGCCCGTTTCCCCGACTTTCGGTCACGCGGAATGCGAAGCCGCGCACAAAAAAATCGCTCAGCCCCGGCACATCACTCACCGTTAAATTCACATGATTCAATTTCAACATTGGATTTTCTCCTTGGCAGATGTCGCGTGAGCCGCATTGCGCTAGGAGATCAAGAGCTCCTGCCCATTCAGCCCACGCGGGTCGCATGCAAAGGCACGTCAACCTCGCCGCGGGCCTCACCCGATCCGGGGGGCAGAACCAGCAAGCGCTGGTGGACCGGACTTACTAAACCGGCCCTGTCTATTTCGGCTACAAATTCGATGCAATGCCGCCGAAAAAAATCACGCCATTAGAATAGGCTTCAGCCTGTGCTCTGGGGTTCAACGTAGTGGTCGAACTTTAGATCGGCCAGCCGCCTACCCGGAGTCCGCGAAGGGGGGCCTTCCTGGATTTTCCGGATTTTCCTCAAACCCTTGGCAACCCCCGCCGCAAGCGCTATCATTCCCACTCGAAGGACCGCCCATGAAACTCAACCTCGCAATTGGCCACGCCGAAAAATCCAAAATCTCCATTTCCCGCAACTGGTTCACCGGTGCCATGGAAATCCTAGTCGATGGCCGCACCGTCGCGCACCAAAATCCCTGTCTGCCCTCCACGCATTTTAGTTTGAGATTAAAGCGCCACTACGAATTTGAAGTAGTTCACACCGAAAAACACAAAGTAGTCTTCGAAAAACAGCGCCCCGCAATCCTAGCCGGCCTCTGCGCCCAAACCTACCGCATCTTTATAGACGGCACCCTGATTCACCAACAAACCGGCTATTAACCGAACCTCGTACCGCGTTCACAATTGGTTTGCAAGGTCTCTGCGAACTCTGTGGGCTACCTCAGCGGCCTCTGCCTTAACTCTTTTCTTCCTCCCAGCAGCAATTCCCTTGCGCCACATGCACTCTTGCCTGTGCTTCTGGGTCCAATGTAGTGGCCGAACTTTAGATCGGCCAGCCGCCCCACTTTAAGTTGGCGAAGGGTGGTCTTCAGCTACTTCCTGCTCTTCCTCGTCACTTTTTCGCCACCGGCCGGCTATCAAAGAACGTATACTCCGTCGGAATCGTGAAATATTCCGCATCCGGCTCTCCCCGCGAAATAATTTCGATCGTCCTCGTATGCGTTCCCGACCGCGGGTCTGTCTTCGTGATCGACACATCCAGGTCCAGCTCCGGGGAATGCCAAACCTCCCGAATAATCACCATCGTCTCTCTATTTCCGTAAGTCCCCGCGGCCACCGAGATCGTTTCTTTCGTTCCCGTCACCGTCAGGGAATCAATCACGCTCGTGCCCAAACTCACGGACTCCATATTCGCCGCCCGTGGTACGTCCTCCACATTCTCCACATTCTCCGCTTGCCCATAACTGATTCGCCGGAACGCATTAATCCGGCACGTCTTCGTCGACACGTAGCAGATCGTCCGCGTCTTCTCCTTCGGATCGATCACAATGAAATAGGTCCGCGGTTCCGGTTCGCCCGTTGGTGAAAACGCACGCCGATTTTCAAAGTAGATTTTCCCCGACGGCGTCCGCGCCAGCATGCTCATGAACAACTGGTGCGTATCCCCATCTAGAGTCGTTAACGTCACCACCGATTTTCCGGTGAACGGTTGTGCCACTATCGGTGGCACATACATATTTTCAATCCAGGGGTCCGCGGCCACATCCGGAGTCCTCGCCGAAGCAACTCTCGACTCGCGACTTCACTTCCACCCCTCTTGCAAACTCACCAAATTCAGCGGCTTCACTCGAATCACTCCTCCCCTCGGACTATCAATATCAGCAACCAACATAAACGACACAGACACCACCAGCGGCATCACCAGGAACCGAATCCATCTCCGGTCCGTGGGCCGCACATAATGCCCAATCATCATATTGCAAACAATCGCGATCACCCACATCAACACCCACGCCGCAATCGGTATCCGGTTCCACCATGCCGCCTGCGTGTAGCCCTGCGAGTTCAGCACATCGTTCATCCCCGATAATGTCAGCGCCGCCACTGGCGTCGGCGTCGTTTCCGCAGGCCCCTTTACCGCGTTCCACAATTCCGCCTGGAGTTGCGAGGTTCTGGCATTCACCTGTGCCAACCCCACCGCATCGCGCGATTTGTAGAACAAAATCCGCTGCTCCAGATAGCTCTTCAATAATTCGCGGACTTTTTCTCCATTCGCGGCCGGCAACAAATCCGCGCGCAGGTATTCCGTTCCGATCGCATTCGCTTCTTCCTCTTCCAGATTTTTTCTTTGATCGTACCGGCTGATGGCCATCGAAAACGTAAATCCAATAATCAGGCCCAACAATGTCAACGTTGCGGCCATGATCACTCCCAAATCATCTCGTTCCTCTGGGCTCAACACTCCCCGCTTTTTCCGAAATGCCGCGCCCAGCCAAGACGCCACCCACAACGCCACAAACGTCAACAACAACACCACACCAGGATGATTCATAATCCTCGCCATTCTCGCTGCCTCCCCAACCCTACACACTCTACCTCATCTGTGGAGTACTGCAGCCCTTCGCCTCTTTCACGTTCCAAACCCTACCACGTTGGCACAAGCACCCTCGCCTGTGCTGTTCGATTCAATGTCGTGGCCGAACTTTAGATCGGCCAGCTGCCCCACCCTGAGTCCGCGAGGGGTGAGTCCTGGGTTTTTCCGACCACAAGAAAATCTCCAGAAAAACTGCAGAAAAAACCGCGCCGTCATCCTGTGGAGTCCGCGACGAAGGATCTCAACCTCAGTGTCTTGGCAACCAAACAATCCGCTTCACGTAGCGGCGCCGCACCGCCGCGCCCCATGTCCGCAAAATCCCAGCTCCCAAGCGCGCTCGTATCACCACAAAAAAACACGTCATTCCGAACGGGGCCGCGAAGTGAGGACCGCCGCCTCTTTCCGCATCATTTCCCGAAAGAATCCCTCTTCGCTTCCCCCGTCCTGCCTCCATCAAAAATGTTTCCTGCAAATCCCCCGCCTCCCCTACACTCCCACCATGACCGAATGGGATCCCACCAACTACGTCCTCCGTTCCGCACTCCAGGAATCCATGGCCGCCGAAGTCCTCGCCCGCCTCTATCTCACCGGCAACGAACGCGTCCTGGACATCGGCTGCGGCGACGGCCGCGTCACCGCCGCAATCGCCACGCGCCTCCCGAACGGTTCCATCCTCGGCGTCGACTCCTCCCACGACATGATCGCCTACGCGCAAACCCACGCCCGGCTCCCCAATCTTCAATTCGCCGTAGCCGACGCCCGTAATCTCGCCTTCCACAGCCAATTCGATCTCGTCGTCTCTTTCAACGCGCTCCACTGGCTTCCCGATCAAGACGCGCCTCTCCGCGGAATCCGCACCGCCCTCAAACCCAGTGCCCGCGCGCAGCTCCGCCTCGTCGCCGATGGCGAACGCAAGAGCCTCGAAACTGTTTTGGAAGAAACGCGCCGCGCCGAAAAATGGGCGCCCTACTACAAAAACTTCCGCGATCCTTACCTACACCTCACGCCCGAACAATACGCGCAAGCTGCCGAACGCAACGCCCTCCGCGTACAGCAAATCGACACCGCTCTCAAATCCTGGGATTTTCAAACCCGCCAGAACTTCTTCGCTTTCGGCCAAGTCACCTTCGTGGAATGGACCCGCGCCCTACCCGAATCCGAAAAGGCCGCCTTCATAAACGATGTCCTAACCAACTACGCCCAAGTGTCCAGCAACTCCGCCCCGGTCAACACCACCACCCAACCCCACACCTTCCACTTCTACCAAATGGACATGACCCTCGCCCCAACCTAATCGCCGCCACACACACCACAAAATAAAACACGTCATTCCGAACGGAGTCCGCGGAGTGAGGACCGCTGCCCCTTCCCTCGCCTTTTGGGGAAAGAATCCCTCTTCGATCCCCGCCCGACGCACGAACCCCAACTGCCAACTACAAACTCCCGACTCCCCCTCAGCTCTCCTTCGTCACCTTCAACAACCGCACCTGCGTCGCATCCAACCTCTGCACAATCACTTCCGCAAACCTCTTCAGCAACTCATATCCCAACTCATGATCCTCTTCTAACTTCGACCGCAAACACCGCGCGTCAAACGCGATCGCCCTCGTCTCCTTCAACGCCCGCGCATTAAAATGCCAGTGGTACGGCGGCGAGACCCAAGACCATCCCAAAATTTCCCCCGCCCCCACCTTGTGTACCGACGACCGCGGGTGATTCGGCATCGTCAATTCAATCGACACCGTCCCATCCTCCAGAAAATAAAACGCATCCGCCGGATCGCCCTCCACAAATATCGTCTGCCCTTCTGTGAAATGCATGTTCTTCGCGCATCCCTCAATCGTCTTCAATTGCCTCTCGGACATCCCTTGAAAAAACGGATGCCTCCCGATCACCGACTCCAGTTTCTGAATCATAAATGTCCTTCCTGCGGCGGCCCAATCGCCCCGCCAATCTTCCCCATCTCACCTTCTATCCTCCTCCCCCCTCGACAATCCGCTGTGATCCTCATCACGCCCCACAAATCACCCGCACCAACTCCTACATTCCCAACACGAGCGCCGGGTGTCCCCCATGCCGACTTTGCATGTGGGGTCTTGGGTTATTCCTAACACGCACCACACACCAATAAATCACCCGCCGCCGTCGCCGTGACCTCTGCGCTCCTCAGCGATCTCTGCCTCAGTCATTCTTCCTCGCCTTCCAACGCAACCTTCACCCCAACGCCGCCCCGTACATCGCCTCGCCCCGCAGCACCCTCCCCGCCTCATCAAACTGAAACAACTCCGCCGCCCTCGCCCTCTTCCCATCAATCTCCGACACATAAACAATCGTCAACCGCCTTGCCGCCTCATCATTCACCAAATAATCCAGCGTGAAGCGGATCGTCCCGATCGCCTTCACCGCCGCCCGCCAATATTCCCCCAACTCCTCCCGCGAACGCAGCGTCGCCCGCCCCAGAATCGCCACCGCCTTCGGACTCGTAAACTCCGCATCCTCCGCGAACCATGCCAGCACCGCTTCCACATCCTTCCCACTAAAATTCCGAATCCACTCCTCAGCAAATTTCCGCGCTTCAATACCCGTCATCAAATCCTCCGAATGTCTGCAAGATTCCAATGCCAAGGCTTCCCGTATCACCACACAAAAAAAAACGTCATTCCGAACGGAGTGAGTAAGGACCTCCACCCTTTCCGCGGAATGAGGAATCCCTCTTCGATCACAACACCAATCTGTCTTTGGATTAAACCGCGCTACCCAACCCCACCAATCGCATCAATGCAACGACCGGTTCGCCTTCGCATCCGACTTCCGGTCCTTCTTCAACTGTTTCGCCTGTGCCTTTTGCGCTTTCTTCTGCGCCTTCTGCTGGTTCTTCGCCGCCTTCGCCCGGTCCTTCTCCTGCTTCTTGCCCGCCTGTGCCGACTTCTTGTTATATTCCGCCACGCTCATCTGCTGCGCCCGCACCGGCAGTGCGCACGCCAGAACCACTCCCGCCAGCACCAGCAATCCCGCGATCCGTCTCATCCTTTATCCCTTCGCCGCTACCCGTAGTGTATACCCATCCCACTTGTCTACGCCTAACGCCCTAGCATGGCAAAAAAGCCCCGTCATTCCGAACGGAGTCCTCGAAGTGAGGAGTCCCTTTTTGATTGCTGCGAAAAAATCCCGTCCCACTATCCCTCCGCCACCTTCTTCAAATTCTCCAACCCCATCTCAAAATGCCTTCCCATCACACGATCCATATTCACAAACATGCCCATCAACTTCATCACATGAACATTCGGCCCCTGCATCGTCCACATCACCCGCGTTCGGCCACCCACGGGCTCCAGCACAAACTCATTCACATTGTGCACCGCAAACGGCTTCTCGAAATCCGCCTCCACCTTGATTCGACGGCTGGGCTCCGATTCCGTAATCGTCATCCGCCCTTTCCCCGTGCTCCCCGCGCCATCCCACTCCGAAACCGCGCCCACGCCATTAGGCGCCCCGCCAAAAGTCCTTACCATCCCCGGATCGCCCTTATCCTGTGGAGCCCATGCCCTCCAGCAATGCAGATCATTAATCAATCCAAAAATCTTCTCCGCCGGAGCATCCATTACCACCGCCCGCTGAATCCGCACCATCCCCGGCCGAAACACCGCATAAACCAACACCGCCGCCACCACCAATCCCAAAAAAAGAAATACCCGTGCCACACCCCACCCCCTCGCGCCCCCGCAAATCCTAATGCATCCCTGCAAATCTTCCCAGCCCTTTGGACTGCGGCGCCTTTGTTTGCCCTGATCTGTGAGGGGCCCCCTTTTTGCGAATTCATCTCCACCAACCAAACAAATCTTGACCCTCCGAACTCCCCGGGCGCCCCACGCGCCGCCCTTGCGTGTGGGCTTGGCCAGCCACCCACAAGAAACGCGCTGTCATCCTCGGGAGTCCGCGACGAAGGATCTCAGCCCATGCGTCTTGCCCGCCCGCTATCGGTCCGCTCCTCGTAGAGCACCAGTGCCTTTGATGGATGTGGGCTTCGCGATCATTTGCCCGCTCGCCCGGCACCGTAGGCCTCAAATCCAGTTCTTGTCCATCGGCTCGCGTGTTTGCTCCACGCTTCTTTCAGACCTCGCCTCACGGCTCGGCCCTTGCGCTTCGCTATCACTTCGCCTCCATCAGGCTGTGAAGAGGACTTTCACCTCCAGGCTATCGCACATGCTCGGCACACAAAAAAAAACGGCCCGCCTCTCAGCGGGCCGCCACATCCACGTCAAACCACCATCAATGCTGTCCGTGTCCATGCTCCTCATGCACCGCATGCCCCTCGTGTGCCGCCTGCTTTTCCTCTGCGTCTCGGTGCACCAGTTCATGATGTTCCACCTGCGCATGGTAGGCCGCGGCCGTATAGCGGTGTACGCCCGGATACGGATGCACATACACCGCGCGATTCGCCCACGTCCGGCCCCACGGCGCATTATTAATAAAGATCGCGTGCGATCCCCACACGATTCGGCTCGTGCCCCAACCCCACGGGTGGAACCATGCGCCAATCGTAATCCCAAATCCAAATCCAATCGCGCCGCCCACAGAAAATCCCGGCCGCGGTGGCGCAAACACCACCACAGGGTTGTACGCGGGCACCACGATGAACGCCGGATTCACCGGCTCAATCGCAATGTACGGCCCGGTGCTCACCACGATTTGCCCGTTCGTCCGCAGGTAGCCATACTGCACGGACTTCGCGCGCATCCGTTGCACGGCGTCCATTACCGCGTTGCGATCTGCCAGCACCGCATTTCCCAGATCGTTCGTCCACTCCATGTCGGACGCCATCGTATCCAGCACCGAGGGGAAGGGAAGCAGCGCTTGCACGCTCGGATCCCACGGCACCTGGTCCTGCTGGATCGCGTCTGCCAGTTCCTGTCCCGTCAGATAATGATGCTCATCGGCCCACTGCGCCGCGTCGGGTATTTGGTCTCCATACGTGGAAGCCGTCAGAACCTGCGCCAGCAGCGGATCGGGATATAACGCGATCCTCGAAACAATTTGATCCAGCTGTCCCGGCGCAAATGTCGGCGGCGCCTGCGCAAACGCGGGCATCACCAGCGCCAACGCCAGAATCGAGGCAACAACCGACGTGCTTGCCTTCTTGATAACACGAAACACTAGCTTCGTAGCACCCACGGGATTCTCCTCCTTCGCGTAAGACGCGCCCAGCAAAAATGCCGTTGCTGCGCCACTCTGCGCGCCATGTTCAATCCATACACACCCATAAAACACCTCTCACTTTCAATAGTTTCGTCCCCGCATACCGCTCTTATCACCATGAACAAAAATTCCTGTCATTCCGAACCGACTCCGCGAAGTGAGGATCGCCGCCCCTTTCCGCGCCTCCGCGGAAAGAATCCCTCTTCGACCTCATCAAGACACTGCAACTCGGCCCACACGCAGTTCGCACCACCACCCATTCTCCACCGCGCTATACTTATCTCCTCGGGAGACTCACGCCTCCCGGAGGCCCCGCACATGCTTCTCGATCTCGGCAGAGCATTTTCCTTCCTCCTCAGCATCCTCTCCCTCTGGTACCTCATGAACGCCGCCTTCTTCGTCACCGCCACCACCTGGCAACAACGCCTCCTAGGCTCCATCGCCCGCGTAGTCCTCGCCGCCTGCGTCTGCATCGTCAGCGGCTTCCTCTTCCGCCTAAAATCCTGTCCCGCCGTCCCGCTCTCTCGCACCCTCCCCGTCCGCATCTTCCTCTACACCCTCCCGGCCATAATCCTCCTCTTCGCCCTAGCGTGGCTCCTCGAGGCCTACTACGTCCCGTTACTCTGGAAGAACCAACCCTACGTTTTTTAACAATGTTCGACCAACATGCCACCATGTAGCGGCGGGACTTTAATCCCGCGCCTCCGCCCCGAGCGCCCGGCGCGGGGCCTCTGGCTTGACTTGGGTTGGTGTCTCTCGGGTTTCTCTTCACCTGCCCGACTCTGAGTCCCCGAAGGGTGGGTCTTGGGTCTAGCCTGCTTCGCACTGCGAAACCCGGGCGCCCGGTTTAGACCCCCTCAAAACTTAAACATAAACTTACTCCTCCGCCCCACCCGCAAAATGTCCCTGCGACGCCACAACCCGTACTCCAGCCCTCGTACACACCACCCGCACTTTGGTGATACTTCCCGTCCCTCGCCTCCGCCGCATACGCAAGCTGGTATCGCCCCTCCGTCGCCAGCAGTGCTTCATGGATCGCCTTCTCCACGTCGCTATTCCTGTCCAGGTAGACCTGGCCCCCTGTAATATCCGCCAATTGCCACAGCGTGTTCGCGGAAGTTCCGCGGTCGAAATCCAGCAGACCCCCTGCATTCACGACCAGGCTCGATACAATTGTGTCCGTTGCCGCGGCCTCCGCGCCGAGGTGCCGCAAAAACGGCGTGTAGTCCAGGCACTTGGTATCAGACGGATTCGGATGACAGTCCAAGGTCCATTTGCCGGCGAGATAGCTGTTCGATACTCCATAAAACGTCTGGTCCAGGCAGCCGCCATACGGGTAAGCAATGAAAATTCGGCACACCGCTCGTGACCCACAGAATCGTTTTTGGCCGCGGACATTCGCCATCTCGCCTGCGATCTATTTCAACCTGCTAAATGCCATCACCGCCTGCATGGCCACGTCTTTATAATCCATCAGCCGGAATCCATGCACCTCGTCTATCGCATGATCGAGCAATGGGCGAATTTCCTCCGTCCACGGTGGCGCGTCATCCACCGTTTCGCTGTTTCCGCCCCCCCACACTTCCTTGGGCAATCGCCGCTGCCAGCATCGTTCCTTTGGGGCGCACAAGATAAAGCTCGCTCTCATTCGTCAGCAGATGGAGGTAGATACCTTCGTCCTTTTCCAAAGGCTCCAAAGCCTTGATCATGCGGCTGGCGATTTACTCTCGTTGTGGTGGCGCGGTGTTCAGCAGGTCAAACAAAATCACAATCGGCGGAGCGGGAGTGCCCCGTTCTTCTTCCGGTGAAGTTACCCTGGTGGATGTGATTGGCTGCGGCGGGTCATCCTCGAAAATCTGCCAGTCCGCGCTCGTCAAATCCTCACTGCATGCCCGCTCGCATCCAATGCCGTCACATTCAATATCACTTCCTCCCTCTTCTCAGCCGTCGGACCGCCCACCTTTAATGGTGCCGCCTCCATCACCACAAACTCCGCTGACCTCCACGTCGTACTCTGTCCCTCCGCATCGCTCGCCCGCACCTCCATCCGGTATGCGCCAGGTGGCAGTTTGTTCAAAAACGCTCCGCGCGCCATCGCAATCACCGGGCTGCCCGCCACGGTGTATTTCGCCACGTCCACCGGCGCAAACGTATCGGCTTCTGCGCCGGAATTTACTTCTACAATTCTCATATCTGCCTGCACCTTGGTGCTCGGCCGGCCCGCCACCAGCGGATCATTGATCTCGAAATACGCGTACAGCGTATCCTCCGGCCAGAATTGCGGGTCGGCCGTAGGCGTGATCTCCACTCCTTTGCTGAGCAACGGCGTATAACTCCCCGAAACTTGTTCGCCCGCATCCGTCGAAGCCTTGTGCACACGCCGGGACAAAACAACATCGCTGATCCCCAACCTTCCTGGATCGTAAGCCTCCACCCTCAGCTCCAATCGCTGCGCACCGAATTTCTCGCCATCGCTCAAGACAACGCGAATCTCATATTCCCCCGCGGGCAATGCGAACTGCATTTGGTAGCGATTCGGGATCAGCGCGCTGGCCTCCTCCGCATGTGCCGTAGCTGTTTCCGCATCCTTTTTGGGCGCGCCCTCACTTCCGTAATCACAACACGCAAAATCGCTGTACCGCGCCGTGAGCGTTCCATCCTTCCGGTACACCATGACCAGCGATCCAATCGAGGCGTACAACGTCCCGCCGTGGATTTCATGCGTCAGCGATTGCCACGTAGACGCGGGCGTCGCCCGGATTGTCTGCAAACGCCGCCGCACGCGCTTTCACGTCAATGGCGCCCGCGGTCCCCGAACCTGCCGCAGCTTCCATCTTTTTCCCCAATTCCGTTCCGTTCAGCGGATCACTGGCGGGATGCGGTGTGTTGCAATATTCGCTGCGCGTCCACACCGTCAATTTCGCGTTTTGCACCTTCACCCGGATTTGGTGGCAACTCCCTAGCACCGATCTCGGCGGCGCATACGCGATCACATACTGCGGCAATGCTAGCCACGTGCTGTGGTCTATCGCCGGGCGGTCCGGATACGCCCAGATCCCGCCTCCGGTTCCAATTGTTTCTGGATGTTTTCCGAGGTTGTCGTGCACCACGCGAAATCCAGGCGGCTCCAGTTTCACCCTCTGGATTCCCTGTTCCTGCCCGTCTTCAAACAGGTGAAAATCCTTCGCCGTCAAATTCTTCACCACGATCTGGTCCCAGAGTTTTTCATTCTTCTCCATGATGTGGCCGGCCGTATCTCGGTGGTGCGGCTTCATCTTGTTGAGTTTGGCGTAAAGCTCCTTGTCATAGACCACCGTAGGCACCCACACCTCATCCGTTTGCACCCGGATCGGATCCTGCGCCCAAGCTGTCTCAGCGACAAAAGCCAAGCACAAAAAGAGAAGTCTGCGCCACAATCCAATACGCATAAACCGCACCATCCGAAGCCCCATTAAACCAGACGCAACCCCATCCCCGCAAAGGTACAAACCAGCTAACATTAGGCGTACCTGGCATTAAACGAGCCCAGCCCCACCAACTCTCTCCTGGGTGCCCGGCTCCCTGTCCCGGACGCAGCTCCTCAGGCGCACCACAAATTTGCCCAGGCGCAAGGGGTGGATAGCGAACCCCACATCCTGGAGCGCCGTAGGTGCGACACGTCTCTTCGACTCAACATCACACCGCCGCGCCTTACCTCATCCGCGCCTCTCATGCTAACGTACCGCTCTGCACTAAGTCTCCGGAGGCACACTCGTGTCCAGTATCCCCCTTCGCAAAGGCGGTCCTAACGCGCGCATCGCTGTCATCCCAGGTGACGGCATCGGCAAAGAAGTCACGCCCGTCGCCGTCAACGTTATCAAAGCCGCCACCGCCCGCCGCCATCACCACATCGACTTCGTCGAACTCGACTGGGGCGCCGACAAATTCCTCCGCGAAAAAATCACCCTCCCCGAAGGAGCCGTCGAAATGCTCCGCGACGAGTTCGATGCCATCCTCTTTGGTGCGCTCGGCGATCCCCGCGTCCCCTCCAACCAGCACGCCGCTGACATTCTCCTCGGCCTGCGCTTCAAACTCGACCTCTACGTCAACGCCCGCCCCACCGAGCTTTTCCACGAGCGTTTCACGCCGCTCAAGGATCGCGTCCCAAATGACATTCGCCTGATGGTCTTCCGTGAAAACACCGAAGGCATATATGTCGGGGCCGGCGGCTTCTTCAAGAAGGGCACTGCCGACGAAATCGCCACCCAGGAAGACATCAATTCCCGGAAAGGCGTGGAACGTATCCTCCGCTTCGCATTCAACTACGCCCGCGGCCAGGGTCTAAACGATGGAGCTTCCCTGGACCCTGTAGCGAAACGCGGATTCCCGAGCCCCGTCGGTTTTCCGTCCGCCCTCGCCCAACCGCACCACGCCACTCACAAGCCTCTCCGCCTCTGCATGTCAGACAAATCCAACGCGATGACCTTCGCCGGTGATCTCTGGCAGCGCACCTTCAAATCCCTCCGTGCCGAATACCCCGACGTCGATTCCCGCCACCTTTATATAGACACCCTCGCGATGGAAGTCGTCCGAGATCCCCGCCAGTTCGACGTCATCGTCACCAACAATCTCTTCGGCGACATCATCAGCGACCTCACCTCGCAACTAGCAGGCGGCCTCGGACTGGCACCCTCCGGCAACATCCACCCCGGCCAAACCTCGCTCTTCGAGCCCGTCCACGGCTCCGCTCCCAACATCGCTGGAAAAGGCATAGCCAATCCCTTTGGCTCGGTGCTAGCCTCCGGCATGATGCTCGATTTTCTAGGCTGGCACGATGAAGCCGTACTCTTAAAGCAGAGCGTGATGTCCGCCCTCCACGCCGACATCACAACACCGGACCTCCATGGATCTAAACAAACACTCGAAGTTTCCGACTATCTGGTCAACTACGTCTCGAAACATTCATGAACTACTTGAGGCGTCGCGAGTCAGTAGTCGGGGCTCGGCAGTCAGTGGCTAGAGATTCGTGATCGTAGTTCAACCATTGCTTGAACACCATTCGTGTTTAACATTAGGTGTCGGTTGCCGGTTGGAATTTAGGGAGGGGACCTGTGAATCTAGCGACGCTGGGTTGCTTCATCTGGATCCTCCAGAAACTTCAAGGAAGAGGCGGTCGTTCTTAACTACGGACTCCCGACCACGGACTCCCACTATTTTTTCTTGACTAGCAGCGTAATCACTACGCCCATGAGGAAGCCGCCGATGTGGGCCCACCATGCTACACCGCCTGTCGCGGATGCTCCGAATTCGCCGATGCCTTCGAGGAATTGCAGGACGAACCAGTAGCCCAGAACGAACACCGCCGGAATCGGAATCAGAAAGATGAAGAACAGCATCAACACATTTGCCCGCGGGTATAGCACCAGGTACGCGCCCATCACCCCGCTGATTGCCCCGCTGGCCCCGATCGCCGGCAGGGAAGAGTGCCAGTTGAACAGCACGTGGATGAACCCGGACCCGACTCCGCAGAACAGATAAAAGATCAGGTAGCCTAGGTGCCCGAAGTAGTCCTCTACGTTGTCGCCGAACACATAAAGGAACAGCATGTTCCCCAGCAGGTGCATCAACCCGCCATGCAGAAACATGCTGGTGAACATTGGATAGAACGCCATCTTGAACCCGAGATATCCGGCCAGGAACGCCGGGACGCGCATGGGCACGGTGGCATTGTGCATGAGGAACGCCTTCGCTGCGTGCGGCGGCAACTGCACCTGGTAAAAGAACACTGCCACATTGATCGCAATCAACGCCCAATTGACATACGGAAATGTGCGTGTCGGATTATCGTCCTTCAGGGGAATCATCGCGGAACCTTGGCGTGCGGCGGCTTGCTGCCGTGCTCCAAATATGTCGGCGCCCGACATCGTGATGTAATGGCCGATCTTCAGATCGGCCAGACCTGGTTATAATTTCCAACACAAAATCTCCGGACCAACCCGAAGACTGGCCCCTACGAAACGAAGCCGTCGGCGCGCCGACCGAATCCTCATCCTTATTTAATGTAGCCGCTGCAAAATCCCGGCCCATCCTGGCCAAGCAACTGGCAACTCCGGCGAATCTCGTCCGTGATAAGCTCGCAGGAATTCTGCGCGTTGCATGGCGGGTGCGTTGCCGGAGAAACCTGCAAGCATTGCTTCACCATCTGATCCGACCTTGCTTTGCCCACTTCCTTCAAACACGTTTTGTCTTCGGCTGCTTTGGCCGCCGCCTCATCGCTCGATCCCGCCGCTGGCGGTTGCGCCGCTCCGCCCAAGGCAAAGTCCGCGCTACATCCCTGGTCCACCCAAATCCCCAGGCCGTCATAGCCCCACGACGACCCTTCCTTGCACGGCGCGTCCCCATGCTGCTTCACAAGCCTTATGCCGTGGTGCGTGTTCGCGTCACAATATTTCTTCCCGCCGTCCGAGCTACATGTCACTATTTTCACCGCACCTGCCGCTGTCGTCGCCACTGGGCCCGGCGCAAAGTCTCCCCCGCAGCCGTGGTCCACCCAAACGCCTTTGTCGTCGTAGCCCCAGGAGTCTCCCTGCTTGCACGGTGCGTCGCTACGCTGCTTCACGAGGTGCGCGCCTTGCTTGGTATCCACCTCGCAGTATTTCTTGGTACCATCCGACGAGCACGCAATCGTTTGCGCCCTAGCTAGCCCCGCTAGCGCCAGCCCCGCCAATAGCCACACACCACATCGCCAGATACGCATCGCACTCCCCCTGAATTTCCTGACCAAGATGCGATTACGCTACTGCAATTCCCGAAATTCGAAAAGGAAAAAGGGGGGAAGCTCCGCGTTTTCTATAACCGGCCAGAAGCGGGCCAAATCCCAGGGCGGGGAAGCAGAGCCGCGACGACCGCATTTTGCAGCACGCGGCCACATGGCCGTGTCCTATAATATTTGTTCGCGAGAATCCTGGTTAACAGAATCTGGAGCGCCTCGAAAGGGACCATTATTATTGGCGAGTCGTTGAAATGTCGCGCCCGAACTCGTTTGGAGTGCGGCGGCTTGCCCTGCTTTGGAGGCGCAAACCCAGGGAGGCGATGTAGTGTTGCAGGGCCCGCCTACTCCCGTTAGCTCGTCTGTCCGTGTCCTGGCTTGCTGCGAACCGAGGAGAAACGGACGGCCTCAGAAGGCCACCCCACAAGCGCTCAGATACTTGACAGCTGCCACTATTCGTCTGGTAGGCGCGGTGGCAATTGCAAAATCGGCCGTAAGCCGCCGCACTCCAAAAAAATGCCGGCGGGCCGACCAAACCTGCTGCGCCGCTTTCATCGCTCACCTCTAACCCTTTGCCCGAATCAAACCGCAAACTCCTCGTGGTAGCGCCGGCCTCCAGCCGGCAAGATACCCGGGCTACGAAGAACGCCAATACGGCAGCCAATGTCGGCGTGCCGACATTCCCGTTGCTGAACAATTTCGCCGTATAGATGCTCTGGCTTTGTAATGGCCGGACGTAGACTGGCCCGGGTGCAGTGGTGGAAGGTGTAGTGGCCGATCTAAAGTTCGGCCACTACACCTTCCGAGGCGAGGACATGTTGGAGCGCCTACATTGTTTGCTCCGCGAATCGCGCTGGGCCCTCGATTCGCCTTGTGCCTCCGAGTCTCCGCGACTCTGCTTGCTCGCTTCCGTGCCGCTAATCTCCACAGCTTGTGGCACGCCGTCATTGCGTCATCTACAGTGCCTATGGTAAGTAAGTATGTTCTGCACGCGCGCTCGTTTTTGCGCGGGAAGCGCCGTAAACGCTTCGCCCGCCACGCGGTCGGCGCGCCGACATTGCGCATGCCTGCCCGCGAAACGGAAGCCATCATCCTGAAGACTTTCCCTCTGGGTGAGGCGGACCGCCTGGTCAGTTTTCTAGGCCGCTCCTCGGGGCGTATGCGTGGTGTAGCTGCCGGCGCGCGCCGCCTGAAGAACCGCTACGGCTCCACGCTTCAGGTGCTGTCTCATGTGCGGGTCTGGTACGTCGAACGGGAAACGCGCGATCTTGTGCGCATCCAGCAGGCCGAATTGCTCGACTCCTTCAACAAGGCCCAGAGCGATTACAGTCTCAGCACCGGCCTCGCGCTGGTCAGCGAAACGGTTGAGCAGGTTTTACCGGAACACGAAGTCAACGAAGCGATGTTCCGCCTGATCCTGCTGACGGGCAAGGAAGTCGAGCGCCGCGGCGCCACCGCACTGTCGCTTGCGTACTTCGCGTTCTGGACGGTGCGCTTGGCGGGGTGGCTGCCGCGCTTCGATGTTTGCGCGGTGTGCGGAAAGCCGTTCGGGAAAGGAAGCGCGTTCCAGGATTCGTTTCATCCCGGCTTGTACCACGCGGAGCATCGCCGTTCGGGGATGAAGCCTGTGTCCCACGAAGCGCGGGAACTGGCGGAAGTTTTCGCCAAGCAGCGCCTGGACCAGTTGGACGAAGGGCTGACGGCGCTACCCGGGGTGCAGGAGTTGCGCGATGCAGGGCTCAACTGGATCGAGCATCACACGGAGCGCAGGCTGGCGACGCGCAAGTTTCTTGAAACGTGATTAGGCACGGGCATTGCTCGCAGGGCCGGCATCTATTCTAAGGGACGTGGGCTGGCCGATCTAAAGTTCGGCCACTACATTGACCCTCGACGCGTAGACAATTTCTGTGCTCAAGAATCGCTTTAGGAGTGTTTGTGACAGCTAAAGTAAAACTTGAATCCAAGCCAAAGCCTCACGGACTCACTTTTCAAGAACTCATTCTCAGGCTCATGCAGTACTGGGATAAACAGGGCTGCATCCTCCAGCAACCGTACGACACGGAGGTTGGCGCGGGCACGATGCACCCGGAAACTTTCTTGCGCGTCCTTGGTTCGGCGCCGTATCGGGTGGCGTACGTGCAGCCATCCCGTCGGCCCGCCGACGGACGCTATGGAGAAAACCCGAACCGGCTCTACAAACATTTTCAGTATCAGGTGATACTGAAGCCATCACCGGCGGACATTCAGGATCTGTACCTGCGCAGCCTGGAAGCCATCGGCATCGACCTGCGCGCGCACGACATTCGCTTCGAGGAAGACAACTGGGAATCGCCGACGCTTGGCGCGTGGGGCATCGGGTGGCAGGTGCTGCTCGACGGCCAGGAGATTACCCAGTTCACCTACTTCCAGCAAAGCGGCGGGATCGACCTCGACCCCATCTCCGCCGAGATCACCTACGGGCTGGAACGCATCTGCTCGTTCCTGCAGGACGTCGAGAGCCTGTTCGACATTCGCTGGACGAATGACATGACGTACGGGCAGATCCGGTTGGCAGAAGAACAGCAGCTTTCAGAGTACAGCTTCAAGAAGAGCGACGCCAAGGCGCTGCGGTCGGAGTTTGAGCTGCACGAGAAGGAAGCAAAGGAACTGCTGGACGGATGGAAGCAGTTGGTCGGCGCGTCGACCAAGACGCGAGAACTCTACCCGACTCTGGCGGCTTACGATCACTGCCTGAAGTGCTCGCACCTGTTTAACCTGATGGATGCGCGCGGAGTGATTTCCACGACGGAGCGGGCGGCGTTGATGCAGCGGGTGCGGACACTGGCTTGCCGGACGGCGGTAGCGTATCTGGAGCAGAGTGGGGGGAGAGATTTGGTCGGCGCACCGACATTGCCGGGGGACAAGCGGCACGAGGTGCGTCGATGAGGGTGGGGAGTTTGGTCGGCGCGCCGACATTCGCGGCGGCTGTGATGTTCTTCGGAGCGCCGGCATCTTGCCGGCTGGAAGCCGGCGCTACCGGGAATGGTTTTACGGGTGCGTGCGGGCAAAAGGTTAGGAACGAGCGAGGGAAGTTTGGCCGAGGGGTTTTGGTCGGCGCGCCGACCGAGTTTGAGGTGTGTGGTGGGCAGACTGTAGAGTGGCCCGTTTGCGAGATGGCAGGAGTTCGGGTCAGTGAGGGTGCTGGCCGATCGAAAGTCCGGCCACTACACGTGCCTAGGGCAAAGAATGTCGGCGCGCCGAGAGTTTCATATTGGAATTGGTCTGAGGTGGCCGGATGAGCGCCGTGAAGAAGAGTTCGAAGAAGGCAGCAGTTATAAAGGAAGGCGCACCTTCGAGGAGGGCGGCCGCCGATGCTGCGCTTAAGCGGGTGGAATTGTTGTTTGAGATTGGGGCCGAGGAGATACCGGCGGGGATGCTGCCTGGGGCGGTAGCAGCGCTGAAGACGATATTGGAGAAGCACCTCACCGCCGAAAGTTTGAGCGAGGGAACTACGGTTGAGACATTTGGGGGCCCCAGGCGGTTAACGGGAGTAGTGCGCGGGATCATTGCGAAGCAGGCGGATATGGAGATCGAAGTGACAGGGCCGCCGAAAGCTGTAGCCTATGACATTGAAGGCGCGCCGACACGGGCAGCGGTGAGCTTCGCGGAGAAGCAGGGCGTGGCATTGCATGAACTGATTATGGTGACGACGCCGAAGGGCGAGAGCATTGCGGCGCGGATCACGAGGCGCGGCCGCAGCGCGCACGAGCTTCTGCTGGAAATTCTGCCGCGGGTGATTCATGACCTGCCGTGGCCGAAGAACATGACCTGGACCGGGTTGAAGGGCGCGCGGTTCATCCGGCCCATCCGATGGATTGTGGCGCTGCTGGACGGCCGGCCGCTGAAGTTTTCGTTCGGGGGAGTGGCCGCGGGGGACACTACGACAGGGCATCGCTTCCTGGGCCAGCCACACATCCGCGTGACGAACTTTGCGGACTACGAGAAGAAGCTGCGGGCGAATGGCGTGATTGTGCGGCCGGAAGAGCGGCGTGAGAAAATCACGCGGGAGATGGCCGGGCATAGCAAGCGGACCGGCACGCACGTCCATGAAGATGCGCATCTGCTGGACCTGGTGACCTACCTCAACGAATACCCGAGCGTGATCGAGGGTGACTTCGATCCCTCGTTCCTCGAACTGCCCGACGAAATTCTGATCACGGTGATGCGCGACCATCAGAAGTATTTCGCCGTGGAGAAGCGGGGCGGGGAACTGGCGCCACATTTCCGGGCGGTGATCAATCTGGCGAAAGATACGAAGGGGCTGGTGCGCGCGGGGCATGAACGCGTGCTGCGGGCGCGATTTGCGGATGCACGGTTCTTCTGGGAGTCCGACCAGAAACTGAAGCTGGCAGAAATTTTGCCGAAGCTGCAGAAGGTCACATACGAATCACGGCTGGGGAGCTACTTTGACAAGGTGGAGCGCGTCCGAGCGATTGCGCGCTGGCTGGCGGAGCAGTGGTACAACCTGGGCGTGCATCAGGCGCATGTGGCGGACGCGGACCGCGCGGCGGAACTAGCGAAGTGCGATCTGGCCACGGAGATGGTGCGCGAGTTCACGGAATTGCAGGGAGTGGTTGGCGGACTCTATGCAAAGGCGCAAGGGGAACCGGAGGAAGTAGCCGACGCGGTGTACGACCACTACCGGCCAGTGGGATTGGACGATCCGATCCCACGGAACCTGACGGGATGCGCGGTGGCGCTGGCGGACAAGCTGGATTCGATTGTGGGCTGCTTCTCGGTGGGCGTGGTGCCGACGGGCTCGAGCGACCCGTATGCCTTGCGGCGCGCGGCATTGGGAATCGTGAAGATCATTCTGGAGAAGAAGATCTACGTGTCGCTGTCGCTGTTCATCGGCGCAGCGGCGAAAGCGCTACTGACGAACGCGCCGAAGAAGGCGATCACTCCGCAGCAGGAGGCGCAGCTGCTGGAGTTTTTGCTGGAGCGCGCGCGGTTCGTGCTGCGGGAAAAGTCCGGGTACGCGTATGACGAAGTGAACGCGGTGCTGAGCGCGGGCAAAGACGATCTGGTGGACGTGGAGAAACGGTTGAGAGCGCTGAAGGCCATTCGCAAATCGAAGAACTTTGAGCCGCTGGCGGTGTCATTCAAACGCGTGCGTCGGATTCTGGAGAAGGCGAACCTTAGTGAGGAAGTGCTGACGATTAATAAGGACCTGTTCGAGAAGGACGCGGAGAGGGAATTGCATGCGGCGATGCGCAAGGCCGCGGGGAAGGTCAGCGAGGACAAGCGTGCGGGGCGGTACCAGGAAGCATTGGAGGAGATTGCCGGGTTGCGCAAGGCGGTGGACCAGTTCTTTCTGGACGTCATGGTGATGGCGGAAGATGAAGCGGTGCGGAAGAACCGGCTGGCGTTGCTGGCGGAGTTGCTGCGGGAGTTTACGACGATTGCGGATTTTTCGGAGTTGGCGGGGGAGGAGAAGTAGTTTGGTCGGCGCGCCGACCGAGACGGCACCGGTGGGGTTTTTCGTAGCACCGCGTGCTTGCCGGCTAGACGCCGTCGCCACCAAGAGTTGAGTGCGGCTTGGTTGGGGTCACGGTTGAAGGACGTGCGACGAGAGTTTGGCGGGACTTTGGTCGGCGCGCCGACATTGATCGAGGCTTTGTAGTGGCCGATGGTTAGATTGGCCGGTGGTGCAGTGAAGACTTCTGGCCAGTCTCATGAGTGAGCACTACACGGCAGTTGCATGTTGGATCGTGGCTGGTTGGAATTGGAGTTGGATCCTTCGCTACGCAAAGGCGCTTCGCTCGGGATGACAGCGCACCCGGGTTCAAGTTGTAGTTGAGGTGGCGGGTTTTGAGTTCGCGGCGCGCCGCCCACCGAGATGTGTAGCGCGGATTTTGCAGGGCCCGCCTGCGGAGGTGGACCGTTGCTTGGGAACAGGAAACGGCCGGCCTCGGAAGCTCGGCCCCACATACGCAGAGCGTGGCTGGCGGCGATAGTTGGCAGTTGGTGTGGCGAACGTGGGAGCGGCGGGGACAAGCCGCCGCAGTCCAAAATGTCGGCGCGCCGACCGAGAATGTTTGCGACCAGAGTTTTGTGTAGGGGCTGGAGTTGAGGCCGGTGGTAGAGAGTAAGTCAAATTATAGAGAGAGGCATAACGTGAAAAAGTGGGTCTATTTTTTTGGTGCAGGCAAAGCTGAGGGAGATGGCGAATGGCGCGACGTGCTCGGCGGCAAAGGCGCCGGGTTGGCGGAGATGACCAAGATCGGTCTGCCGGTGCCCGCCGGGTTTACGATTTCGACCGAGACGTGCGACTACTTTTATAAGAACGGGAAGAAGTATCCCGCGGAGCTGGCCAAGCAGGTGAAGGAGAACGTGGCCAAGCTGGAGAAGGCGACCGGGAAGAAGCTGGGCGACCCGAACAATCCGCTGCTGGTGAGCGTGCGGTCGGGATCGGCGCGGTCGATGCCGGGAATGATGGAGACGATTCTGAACCTCGGGCTGACGGATAAGTCCGTGCAAGGGCTGGCCGGAGCGACAAAGAACGAGCGCTTCGCGTATGACGCGTATCGCCGGTTCGTGCAGATGTATTCGACGGTGGTGATGGGATTGTCGAAGGAAGATTTGGAACACCGGCTGCGCACGATGAAAGATCGCCTGGGCGTGAAGCTGGATACGGAAGTGCCTGCGAGCGGCTGGAAGGAACTGGTGGCGGAGTACAAGGCGTACTTCAAGGAAAAGGCGGGGAAGGATTTTCCCGACGATCCGATGGAGCAGTTGTGGGGCGCGATTGGCGCGGTGTTTGGATCGTGGATGGCGGAGAAGGCGGTGACGTATCGCCGCGTGGAGAAGATCACCGGCTTGCTCGGCACGGCGGTCAACGTTGTGCAGATGGTGTTCGGCAACACAGGCGATAATTCGGGAACGGGCGTGTGCTTCACGCGCGACCCAAGCAGCGGCGAAAAGATTTTCTATGGCGATTACCTGACGAACGCGCAGGGCGAAGATGTGGTGGCGGGTATTCGCACGCCAGTACACCTGACCCAGTTGGCGAAGATCATGCCGAAGGCGTATGCGCAGCTCGAGAAGGTTCGAGTAAAACTTGAGAATCACTACAAAGACATGCAGGACATGGAATTCACGATTGAAGATGGCAAGCTGTACATGCTGCAGACGCGCACGGGCAAGCGGACGCCGGCAGCTACCTTCAAGATCGCCATGGACATGGCGAATGAAAAGCTGATCACCAAGGAAGAAGCGGTGCTAAGAGTGAAGCCGGAAGACATCGAGCGCTTGTTCTATCCGGTAATCGATTCCAAGGTGGATAAGAAGTCGCTGCAGTCGAAGATCCTGGCGCACGGAATTGATGCGGTGCCGGGCGCGGCGGTAGGCAAGGTTGTGTTTAACGCAGCGGATGCGGAAGAGTGGGCCAAGAAGGGCGAGAAGGTGATCCTGGTGCGGCGCGAAACCAGCCCGGAAGATGTGGGCGGCATGGCCGTGGCGCAGGGCATCTTGACCGCGACGGGCGGGAAGACTTCGCACGCAGCGGTGGTGGCGCGTGGCTGGGGCAAGTGCTGCATTGTGGGCGCGGAGACGCTGGACATCGACTACAAGAGCAAGTCGATGAAGGATGGGAAGAGCGGCAAGGTGGTGAAAGAAGGGGAGTGGCTGACACTGGATGGCAGCGAAGGCACTGTGTATGTCGACGCTTTGCCGCTCGTGACGCCGGAATTCCCGAAGGCTTACCAGACGATCATGGGGTGGGCCGACGACATTCGCCGGCTGCGCGTGCGCACGAATGCGGATACGCCGCAGGATGCGCGCAAGGCCATCGAGTTTGGCGCGGAGGGCATTGGATTGTGCCGCACCGAGCACATGTTCTTCACGGACTTTGAATTTCCGGAGAAGAGCCAGGAGCGGCAGCGCGCGATCCAGGAAATGATTCTGGCCGACGATAAAGAGAAGCGCGTGAAGGCGCTGGACAAGTTGTTGCCGTTCCAGCGGCGCGATTTCATCGGAATCTTCCAAGCCATGGACGGATTCCCGGTCACCATTCGCTTGATCGATCCGCCGCTGCACGAGTTTGTGCCGCACGATCGCGCCAAGCAGGCGGAACTGGCGAAGGAACTTGGCATCCCTGTGGAGACAGTGGCGCGCCGCGTGGAGCAATTGCACGAGGCGAATCCAATGTTGGGTCATCGCGGCTGCCGGTTGTCCATCACCTACCCGGAAATTCTGGAAATGCAGGTGCGGGCGATCATTGAAGCGGCGATTGAATGCCACAAAGGCAGAGTCAAAGTATTACCTGAGATCATGATTCCGCTGACTCTGGACAAAAAAGAGTTGGGGATTCTCGTCGATGCCACGCGGAGGGTTGCGGACGATCTACTGAAGAAGGCGGGCGTGAAGTTGCCATACTTGGTGGGGACGATGATTGAGTTGCCGCGTGCGGCGTTGTTGGCGAATGAGATTGCCGAAGTGGCGGAATTTTTCTCGTTCGGCACCAACGACCTGACGCAAACGACGATGGGACTCTCTCGCGATGACGCGGGGCGCTTCCTGCCGGACTATGTGGATGAGAAGAAGGCCGGCGTGTTTCACGGTGATCCATTCCAGACGCTGGATGTGAAGGGCGTGGGGATGCTGATCAAGTGGGGCATCGAAAAGGGCCGGTCGACGCGTCCTAAGTTGAAGGTTGGCATTTGCGGCGAGCATGGCGGCGATGCTGACAGCGTGAAGTTCTGCCACCAGGTCGGTATGGACTATGTGAGCGCGTCGCCGTTCCGGGTGCCAATTTCGAGATTGGCGGCAGCGCAGGCAGTGGTGGAAGAGAAGCAGAAGAAGGCGAAAAGTAAGAAGAAATAGAGAAGCATTGGTGGCGGTGCGAGAGGTTTTGGTAGCGCCGGCGTAGCGCCGGCTGGAAGCCGGCGCTACCAAGGAATGACGCCGGTGGCACTGGCAGGAGTGCCGGTGCCACTTGAGGTAGAACTTGAAGTCGATTGCCCGGCTCATGGGGAGTTGCGGTGAGGAGACTTCCGCTGGTGATGGCGGCGCTGTTCGCGCTCGTGATGTTTGTGGGCGGTGGCGTTGCTGCGGATTCGCGCCTGGTGTTGAAGGCGCGTGTTGTCGATGAGAATGGACTGCCCGTTGGCGGAGCTCAAGTAAAGCTTGAGGCCGCCGGCGGGCAGTTTTTTTTTGCAGTGAGCGATGATGCCGGGTATTTTGCCATCGCGGGTGTCACTCCTGGTGAATATAAAGCGCGCATTGAGAAGCTCGGATTCTTCGTGTTGGCGGATGAGCAGGTTCTGCTGACGGCGGAGACGGGGGAATTCACGTTCACGTTGAATCATGAGGAGGAGGTGCGGGAGAAGGTGGACGTGACGGTGCCGGAGAACCGCATTGAGCCGACGGCGACGCAGAGCACAGAGACGCTCAGCGCGCGGGAGATTATGGACCTGCCGGTGCCTAGTTCGCACAATTTGGTGCAAAGCCTGATTGCCATGCCGCAGGTGACGATGGACAACGCAGGTCTGCTGCATATCGCGGGGGCGAGCAACACCGAGGTGCAATACCTGCTGGACGGGGTGGAGGTGGGCGACCCAGCGAGCAACGGGCAGACATCGGAGATGATCGTGGACGCGGTGCGCACGGCGGAAATCCAGACGGGGCGGTTCGGGACGGAATATGCGCATCCGGGCGGGGCCATCCTGAACTACCAGACGCGCGAGGGCGACGATAAGTGGCGATTCAACGCCGTGGATTTTATTCCGGGGATCAATGTGCAGGACGGCGTGCAGCTGGGAAATTATTATCCACGGGTGACGTTTTCGGGGCCGATTATTCCGGGGCAGTTGTGGTTTGCGGAAGCGTTTGACTTGTTCCATACGCTGGCGGTGATAACTGGATTGCCGCCTGGGCAACCGGACCAGGCGCGGAATTGGGCAGGAGATAGCTGGTCGCGGCTGCTGTGGAAGATGTCCGAGAACCACAGCTTGCATGTGGGATTTCTTGCGAATGTGGAGACCGCCGGGAACGCAGGGCTGGATGCGCTGCATCCGCAATCGACGACGACGGATACGACCGGGCGGGAATTGTTTGGAGTGGTGAAGGAGCAAAGCAACTTCGAGAGGACGGTGGTGGAAGTCGGGATTGCCGTGGAGGATTCGCTGAATAATGCGACGCCGCAGGGTGTGGCGCCGTATGTGTTGCTGGTGAACGGCGCGGAAGGAAATTATTTCCAGGCATCGCAGCAGGACTCGCGGCGGTATCAGTTGTTTGGCAGCGCGATTCGCGGGCCGTTGAAATGGTTTGGGACACACACGATTTCAGCCGGCGCGAATTTTTCCGGCGTGGAGCTGACGCAGGATTCGACGCGGGGAGAGATTCAGGCGCTGCGCGAGGATTTGACTCTGGACCGGCTGACGACGTTCACCGGGGATGCGAATTTTCACTTGGCGAATACGCTGGCGGGCGGATTCGTGCAGGATTCGTGGTCGCCGAATGCGCATGTGGTGGCGCAGGTGGGCGTGCGCGCCGATTGGGACCGATTGTTTCAGGCGGGGCTGGTGCAGCCGCGAGCGGCCGTGAACTGGATGCCGTGGAAAGATAACCGCGCGAAATTTTCGATTGGCTGGGGGATGTACGACATTCCGCTGAATCTTTCGTTGATTGGGCAGGCTTATGACCAGCAAGAAGTCGACACGCTGTACGACCCGTCTGGAAAAATTCCGCTGCAGGGGCCGGCGACGAGCGCGTTTATTTTGCCGGCGGGTGGGCTGGCGAGTTTGCAGCAGCCGTATTTCGATATTGCCAGCGCGGGATGGGAAGAGCGGATCGGAGAAAACACGCTGGTGAGCGCGGAATTGCTGGCGCGCGACGAACATCACGGGTTGGTGTACGAGACGCTTTCGCCGGGGCAGATTGGGTCGGATTTTTTGCTGCAGAGTTCGCGGCGGGATAAATATCGCGGGGCGACTGTGACGGCGCGGCACGTGTTCAAGAACACGGCTGTGCTGTTCGGGAGTTACACGCGATCGAAGGCGACCACGGACCAGGTGCTGCAGCCGATGCTGGGATCGCTTTATTTTGCGCCGCAACAGCCGGGGGCGCTGAGTTGGGACGCGCCGAACCGGTTTTTGACTTGGGGGAGCGTACCGACGCCGATCTGGGGGGTTTTGTTTGCGTATTTATTCGATTTTCATACCGGGTATCCGTACAGCTCGATCAACCAACAGCAATTTTTGATTGGGGCGCCGAATTCGCTGCGGTTTCCCGATTATGCGAGCTTGACGGTGGCGTTCGAGAAGAAGTTTACGTTTAAGAATCGGATTTTCGCGGCGCGGATTTCGGTGATTAATGTGTTGGACCGGCAGAACCCGAATGTGGTGGTGAATAACATTGATGCGCCGAATTATGGAATGTTTACCGGAGGGCAGGGTAGGGCGTTTACGGCGAGGTTGAGGTTTGTGGGAAAAAAATGAGGAGGTGGAGGAGGGTGAGGAAGTAAAGGAGTGGAGGAGATCAAGCGCCGGCGCTGGCATGAAAGCCAGGGCGGGGGTGGTGAGCATGCGGTGGGCGATGACCGTGGTGGCTGGATGCTTGGCTGGGGCGTTTTGGTGTGGAGTGGCTGCCCAGGAGTTCGGCTCACTGTATCAGGTGGCGCCTGAGGATTTGGCGGCGCATCAGGTGGGGACGCGGAAGGCGATTCGGAAGGTGGCGGAAGGGCGGAGGGAGAGTTTTCGTTCGGTGACGTTGCAGATGGTGGTGAATGAGGAAGGGAATGTGGTTTCGGCGACGGCCGTTGCGGGACCGAAGGAGAATTATGAGGAGGCGATAGCGGAAGCGAGGACATGGAAATACATTCCCTTTGAGAAGGGCGGAGTGGCGACGCGGGCGACGTTTGAGGATTACGTGCGCATTCTGCCTCTAGAACGAATGCCGACGAAGCATCGTGATTTTCCGCAAATCAGCGGTAATGGAGCCGGAGTGGTGATGACGCTGTGGCGTTCGTGTTGTTACGGGGACTGCCCGCTGTACAGCGTGGAGATTCACGCGGACGGAAGCGTGATTTACAACGGCGAGCCGGGCGTGGTGGTCCATGGGGCGCATCGGGATCATTTATCGGGGGAACAGCTGGAGGAACTGATCGAGACATTCCGGCGGGCGGATTATTTTTCGCTGGAGGATCATTATAGCTTTTCTGTGACAGATAACGCGACGTATCGGACAGAGTTTCGCGTGGACCAGTTGGAAAAATCGGTGAGCGATCACGTGGGAGCTGAAAACGGAATGCCGCAGGCGGTTACGGATGTGGAAGACGCCAGCGACCGCATAGCGGACACGAAGAAATGGATCCGTGGAACGGTGGAAACTGTGCCAGCGTTGAAGCGCGAGCGATTTGATTTTAGGTCGGCAGAGGCGGGGGAAATTCTTGCACAGGCTTCCGCGGCGGGAAGCACGGTGGTGGTAAGAGCGTTGTTGGCCGAAGGGGTTGGGGTTGGAGGCGAGAGCGAAGAAGGGCAACCGGCATTGGTGGCGGCGGCGCGAAAAGGAGATCGCACATCAGTGCAGATGCTAATCAAGGCTGGTGCGGGAAACAACAGCGCGGAAATCAAAACACAGGCGCTGGGCGCGGCGGCATCGACGGGAGATTTGGAGCTGGTGAAGGAGCTGATCGCGTATGGGGGAAAGCCCGGAGAAATTCACGACGATGAAGGTTTACATACAGTGTTGATGGATGCGGCGAGCGCGGGAGTGCCGGCGGTGGTGCAAGCGATTTTGGCGGAGCGTCCGGACGCGAATGCGCGAGACGATAAAGGGCGCCCAGCGGTTTGGTATGCGCTGGAGACGCGCGGGGAGTTGGACGATCAGAGGAATGCGGACCGCAGAGAAGTGGTGCGATTGCTGGCGAAGGCGGGAGCGGATCTAAATGGGCAGAACGAAAAAGGAGACACGGCACTGCATAAAGTTTGGGACCAGGAGTGTGCCGAGGCGCTGATCCAAGAAGGCGCCGATGTGAACGCGCGGAACAATGATGGCGAGACGGCGCTGATGCCAAGTTATTCGTTGGCTGTGATGAAGTTGTTGGTAACCGCGGGGGCGGATGTGAAGGCGAAGGATAAAAAGGGAATGACGGCGCTAGATCATGTGATGGATCGGGAGAAGGATGGAGAGGGCGAGAATTATTTGCGGGGGTTGATCGCGGAGAAGTAGGGGGTTAGTTGCGGAGAAAAACCCAAGACCCACACGCAACCGCGCCGTGTGGCGCACCGGATGGTGGCAAGACACACGGTGTTGCGGACATGGGGTGCGGCAGTGCGGCACCTTACGAAGAATGGGCGGATCGCCGGGAGAGAGGGCAGGAGCTGGGCTCCCGCACTCCCGGGGTTATTTTTGTTGGGCGGAGTGATGCAGGGTGGTGATTTGGATTTTGTAGAGGCGGAGGCGGTAGAGGATCGAGTAAGTCAACGGTATCGGCGACGAGGAAGTTGGCGCTACGGCCGGATTGTTAGGCGAGTTTGGCGAGGCGCTTTTTTTTGTGGCGGATTTAAGGCGAATGCTGAAGGTTGCGTTATTTGTGTTTGCCATGAACACAGTGTGGCATGAAAGATGTGGAGGAAGTCCGGAAGTGAAGGAGAAGCCCAAGACCCCGACCGACAATGGCAGCGTGTGGGGGCACCCGGCAGCGCGCTATTTGGTGGTGGGGGTGGTGGGATCGTTGAGGTAGGAAGGGGAGAGGGTGGAGTGGGATTGGGCGATGGGGAGTAGGGTGGGGTAGAACTGGACGAAGGTGGTGTCGACGGCGGCGTGTTGGGCGTGGCAGGAGTAGCAGGCGGTGGATGTGGGTGTCATTTTGGACGTGGGCGTTTGGGGCTGCGCGCCTGCGGCGCTGGCCGTGGATGCGGCGTTTGCGTATGGATTTGCGTTGGTGGCGGCTGGGCTTGGTACGGAAGTGGCTTCGAAGCCGAAGAAGGCCCAGTTGCCTTGGGAGTGGAAGCGGGATTGGTCTTTTACGTGGACTTCCAAGCCCATGACTTCGGTGTCCTGGAAATCGCCGGCCTGGTTGATGGATCCCTTGCTTTTGGCGCCGCGGACTTCGAGTACGAGCATGGTCTTGTCGGGCCACCCGCCGGTCTTCAGGAAAGCCTGGTAGGATTCGGGATTCACAAAAACATTGTCGAACATGTGGTGGTCCATGGACATGGAGGCGGTGTAGCTCATGTCGAAGCCGGTGGTGAGGAAGATCCATTGACGATAGTTGGCGGGGAGACGGAGCTGACCGTCGGAGGTGTAGGAGGGGGCGTTGGTGGGGGAGGGAGATTGGCCGTGGGTGGTGAACGCCACCATGATGGTTATTGCGATTAGCACGAGGAGAATTGGTTTGCTTTTCATGTCTGGAGTTTGGAGGAGGGGGGCGCGGAACGGAAGACCGTTGGCTGCAGGGAATTGTTGGTTGGCTGCATTTTGGCGGGAGGTGGTGATTGGGAGGGGTATGATGCGGGAAAGATCGTAGGAGTGCGCGGTGCGATTGTTTTTGTGCGCGGAAGTGGCGCACCTACGGCGCTCGGTTTTTTTGATTTTGGTTCCCTGCTCTTGCGGGGCTAGGCTAAGTTGTGGCGCGCCGCTGGCGCTTTCGGATTGAAAAGGGATTCGTTGGACGATAAACACACGATGGGGGTTGAGGACGCAGAGGAAGGTGAGGAAGTAAAGGATCGGAAAGCCGAAGTTAGTAAACGTCGAGGAGTTTAGGTCTGAGATGAAAGCGCAAAAAACGATGGCGGGGAAGTGGTGGTGGGCTGCGGCGATTTGCGGCGGGCTGGGGGTGTTTGAGGGGACGCAGGCGGTGGTGGTGATGCGCGCGGAGGGGATGCATCACGCTTGGGTGAATTTATTTTTTACGATTTTGTTGGGGTGGGTGCCGTGGGCGGCGGTGGCTCCGATGGTGTTGCGGGCGGGGCGAGAGTATCCGCTGTTCCAGGAGAGTTCGCTGCTGGGATGGCTGCGGCATGCGCGATTGTGGTTCGCGATTTGGGTGGGCGCGACGACCTGGAATACGGCGATTGAGATTTGGCTGAATCCGTGGACGCCGGACAGCGCGCCGCCGGGATTTGTAGAATTGTGGCGGACCAAATTTTATGGGCAGCTGCTGGCGTCGTTGCTTTTGTATGGCGCGATTTTGCTGGTGGGATGGGTGGTGGATTCGCGGGAGAAGATGGCGCGGCAACAGATGGAGGCGGCGCAGTTGAGCGAGCAACTGGCGAAGGCGCAACTGAGCGCGCTGAGGCAGCAGATTGAGCCGCACTTTTTGTTTAATACACTGAACACGATTGCGGGATTGGTGCGCGAAGGGCGCGGCGAAAACGCCGTGGACATGATTGCAGGGTTGAGCGAATTGTTGCGGCGGACACTGCAAAGTTCAGACCGCCAGGAAGTGGCACTGGGAGAAGAATTGGAAATTGTGGAGAAGTATCTGGACATTGAGAAGGCGCGATTCGCGGAGCGGTTGCAAGTGCGCGTGGAGGTGGCGGAAGAGTTGAAGGGCGCACGGGTGCCGAGTTTGATTTTGCAGCCGGTGGTGGAGAACGCGGTGAAGCATGGGATTGCGAAGCGAGTGCATGGCGGGACGATCGGGATCAGCGCGGCGCGGGCGAATGGGACGTTGGAATTGTGCGTGAAGAATGATGGGCCGGGATTTCCGGCGGGGTGGGAGAAGGAGCGTCGGGGGATTGGGTTGGAGAACGTGCGGGAGAGGCTGGGGAGTTTGTACGGGGAGACCGCGGGATTGAAAGTGGCGGAGGGAGTAAGTGGTGGTGCGAGTGTGAGAATTTTTTTGCCGTACGCGGAGGTTAAGGATGTAAAGGAGATTAAGGAAGTAAAGGATCGGAAATGAAGGGCAGGAGTGGTTGATCGTCTGTAGTCTGTAGCCTGTGGTTCGGAGAGGAGAGAGAGCCAAGACCCACCCTTCGCGGACTCAGAGTGGAGCACCCAGGAGCACGAGAAGAGAACCCAAGAGTACAGGCGGGCGTGCCTGTGCCACGGTGGAGTGATTGAGATGGGGAAAGGGAAAATACGGGCGGCGGTGGTGGATGATGAGCCGATGGCGCGGGGTAATTTGAAGGTGTTGCTGGGGCGCGATCCGGAGGTGGAGTTGGTTAGTGAGTGCGGAAGCGGGGCGGAGGCGCTGCGGGAGATTCGGAAGAAGAAGCCGGAGTTGGTGTTTCTGGATGTGCAGATGCCCGAGTGCGATGGGTTTGACGTGCTCGAACAGTTGGGTGGTGATTTGCCGGCGGCGCTGGTGTTTGTGACAGCGTATGACCAGTATGCGCTGCAGGCCTTTGAGGCGGGGGCGCTGGATTATTTGCTGAAGCCGTTTGATAACGCGCGATTCGAGCGGGCACTGCGGCGGGCGAAGGAACGGATTGGGCAGGGGCGTCCGGCGCGGGTTTCATGTATTGCGATCAAGAATGCCGGGGAAGTTTTGTTTTTGAAGATTGCGGAGATCGATTGGATTGAGGCGGCGGATTATTACGTGTGTCTGCATGTGGGCACGAAGACGCATTTGCTGCGGAGGAGTATGGCGGAAGTGGAGAAGGAATTGGATGCGGGAATGTTTTGCCGGATTCACCGGTCCGCGATCGTGAATCTGGAGAGAGTGCGGACATTGGAGAACGGGGAAGATGGCGGAGCGGAAGTGGTATTGACGACGGGGGCGCGGTTGCGGTTGAGCCGGAGGTATCGGAGGGAGATGCAGAAGAGGATGGGGACGTGAATGAAGAAGCTTCAGGATGTGAAGGAGCGGAGGGTTAGTGGCTGGATGTGGGATCGAAGAGAGGTTCTTCCCGCAAAAGGCGCGGAAAGGAGCCGCAGTCCTCGCTTCGCGGACTCCGTTCGGAATGACGGTCTTTTTTGACGGTTAGGGGAGCGCGAGGACTAAGGGCTGGTCTTTGGGGGAGTAGAGCAGGCGATATTTGGCGTCTTTGGTGGGTTTGGGGATCGGGAAGTAGAGGTAGCCGGAGACGGGGATGCAGATTTTGTCTTCGGGGAGACCTTTTTCGTAGAGCTCGCGTTCGATGATTTCGCGGTCGCGATCGACGACGTCGGGAGGAACCGGGGTGCCAGCGGCAATGCCGACGCCGGCCGCCGTGCTGACGCCGCGCACGTGGACTTGTTGGCCGGTGACGGGATCGGTGTAGGTGCCGGATTCATAGCCGACGCCTGCGGTTTCCGTGACATCCGCGCCGCCGGAGGATTTTCTTTTTTCGAGCTTGGCGGCGATTACAGTGGGGCTCTCGGGGCGGTAGGGCGCGTCGGTTTTGACTTCGATTAGAGTGAAATCGGCGAAGGAAAGATCGATGGGTTCGCCCTTCTTCGGAAACACAGCAACATGAACAATCAGGCAGCAGTGGTAGACGTCGGCGGCAAAAGTGTCCGCGGCTTGCTTTTTGGTGAGCAGTTCGGCCCCGACGCTGAGGCCGTCTTGTTCGGCGTGAGCTTGATATTTTTCTGCGGAGGCGCGAGGGGCGGTGCCTGCGTGCTTTTCGGGGGATGATTGCGCGTCTTGCGCGCGGAGGAATGGGGAGGTTAGGACAAGAACGGTTAGCAGTGCGAAAGGATGTCGGCGCATGGGGCACCTCGTGTTGAGCGTACGACGGAACGGGAAGGCGGGGAGGGTACGAGAAGAAGGAGTATAAGGTGGTACAGGAGCGGAGGAGTGCGCGGCGCGATTGCTGTTGTGCGCGGAGGTGGCGCACCTACGGCACTCGGTTTTTTTGATTTTGGTTCCCAGTCCTTACGGGCTGGGCTAAGTTGTGTCGCGCCGCAGGCGCTTCCGGATGAGAGACACGTTGCACGATAAGCATGCGATGGTAATGAGTTCTGCGCATCGCGGAGTCCGTTCGGAACGGCGGGTTCTTTTCTTAGGTGGGTGGCAAGGCGCTGGGATTGAGATCCTTCGTCGCAAGAGGCGCTCTTCAGGATGACAATGCGTTTTTGTTTTGTGTTGGATGGCAAGAGAACCCAAGAGCACAGTCCGGAGTGACTGTGCCATATGGAGGATTGAGATGAGGGTTGTGGCGATGGGTGTGGCGGCGGTGTTGGCGTGTGGACTGGTTTGGGCGCAGGCGGAACAGGGGCCGGGCGCTGGGGCGAAGGTGCCGACGGTGGTGATTGTTGTAAAGGATCCGTCGGGCACGGTTGTTGCTGGGGCGCACGTGCGGGTGGCTCCGTTGGCGGAGAATGCGCCGGAGAAGATGGAGACAGATGCGAAGGGTGAATTGCGCTTGCGGTTGGGGCCCGGACGGCATGGATTGTCAGTGACGATGGGTGGATTTGCGACATATTGGTCCTATGTGGACGTGGAGGAAACGGACGAAGAACGAATCATTCCTGTGAAGTTGCAGATTGGTCGAATGGACGGGCCGGTGGCAGTGGAGCCGATCGGTTCAGCCGGCGCAGCACAAGCGCAGCCGAAGGAGGCTGTGCTGGTGCTGAGTGTGATTCCGTTTCCAGAAAAGTTTCGGGTTAAGGCGGAGGAGTTGAAGGGGATGGCGCGGAAGACGGTTACGGCGCATAACCCACAGGCGAATGCGGACGAGACTTATGAGGGAGTGGAGTTGGGAAATTTGTTGCTGAAGTATGGAGCGCCGATGGGGAAGGAATTGCGCGGAGAGGCGTTGGGGTATTACGTGGTGGCGACGGGAACGGATGGGTATAAGGCGGTATTTTCGTTGGCGGAGGTGGACCCGAGTTTTCATCCTGGGGATGTGTTGGTGGTGGACACGATGAATGGGAAGGCGTTGGATGCGCGGACGGGGCCGTTGCGGTTGGTGTCGACGGAGGATAAGAGGCCGGCAAGGGGAGTTAGGAATTTGGTGGCGTTGGAGGTTAGGGGGGAATGAGGGGAGGAATGCGCCGTGCGATTGTTGTTGTGCGCGAATGGTGACGCACCTACGGCGCTCGTTTTTCTTAGTTCCCAGCCCTTGCGGGCTCGGCTAAGTTGTGGCGCGCCGCTAGCGCTTTGAGATGAAAGAGGGACTCGTTGCACGATAAGGGTGCGATGGTAGGGAGTTCTGCACATCCCGGACTTCGTTCGGGATGACCTGTTTTTTTTTGGAAATCCCGCGATTGCGGAGAACCAAGAGCGGGCTCGGGGACTTGCCCGCGGCCACGACGTACCGTGCCCTTACTAGGAGGGAAGAAAACCCAGGGCACAGGCAGGAGTGCCTGTGCCACAAGTGATTTGTTATTTGCCGGCGCCGGTTGGTTGTGGGTTGTTGTTGGTGGTGTGGTGGAACCAGTTGAAGGGGGATTTGTGGCTGATTTGGGTGGTGTCTTTTTGTTTTTTGGCGGTTTTGGTGTTTGACTTGGAGTCGTTGCCGGCACCGGCGCCCATGGGGCCGGGAGATTTGTGCCACCAGCCTACGGATTTGGGAGTGGCGTAGAGCGGCGAGTTTTTGGCTTGTTTGGAGTGGTTTTGGCGATGGCTTTTGGATTTTTTGGTTTTGTTGTCGGAGCCAACGCCGGCGGGTGGGGGAGTGGAATGGTGATGCCACCACCAATGCGCGGAGACGATAGGCACGGGGCCGAAGGCGTTGAGCAGAAGTGCGCCGAGAAGGGCCAGAGATAGTCGCTTCATAAGTGAAAGTCCCCTTTTGACGTTTTTAGCATGTGTGTTATGGAGGGGGCACCTGTACGAAGGTACTCCTGTGGCGTGAGAGGGACGGGGTGGGGGTGGCGAGTTGGACACGGGGGACGGGGCAGGCTGGAAGGAGTTGAGAGTGTTGCACCTACGGCGCTCCTGAATGGGGCGTGGGGTCCGCAGCCCTTGCGGGCTGGGCTAAGCTTGCCGCACCTCCGGCGCTTTCGGCGCGGCAGGGGGCGGCGGTCCTCACTTCGCAGATTCCGCTCGGAATGGCGTTGCTTTTTGTAGCTGTGAAGGCGGGAGCGAGCCGGTGGGGGACAAAGTAGGTATAATCGCGGGACTCTTATGGGACTTTTGACGGGGGCTAAGCTGGGACCGTATGAGATTGTGGGGCCGCTGGGGGCTGGCGGGATGGGCGAGGTGTATCGCGCGCGCGATACACGTCTGGGAAGAGATGTGGCGATCAAGGTGTTGCCGGCGTCGTTCACGGCGGATGCCGGGGCGAAGGCGCGGTTTGAGCGCGAAGCGAAGACCATTTCCGGGTTAAATCATCCACACATTTGCGTGTTGTACGACGTTGGCCATCAGGACGGGGCGGACTTTCTGGTGATGGAGTGCGTGGAGGGAGAGACGCTTGCGAAGCGTTTGGAGAAGGGACCGCTGCCGCTCGAACAAGTGTTGAAATTCGGGGCGCAGATCGCGGAGGCGTTGGATAAGGCGCATCGCAACGGAATTGTGCATCGAGATTTGAAGCCCGGAAATGTGATGTTGACGGCAACGGGAGCAAAGCTGCTGGATTTTGGATTGGCGAAAGCGGTGACACCGTTGGGAGGATTGCTGACGGTAACGGGATCGAGTCCGATGTCGCCGGTGACGCAGCAGGGAACGATTGTGGGGACGTTTCAGTACATGTCACCGGAGCAGGTGGAAGGAAAAGAGCTGGACGGGCGGAGTGACATCTTTTCGTTGGGCGCGGTGCTTTACGAAATGGTGACGGGGAAGCGCGCGTTTGAGGGGAAGACGCAGCTGAGCGTGGCGTCGTCGATATTGGAGCGCGAGCCATTGCCGATACGCGACGCGAAGCCGGTGACACCTGCGGCGCTCGAACATGCAATTCAGAGATGTTTGGCGAAAGATCCGGAAGAACGGTGGCAAGCGGCACGCGACCTGGCGATGGAGTTGACGTGGATCGGGAAGAGCGGGAGCCAGACGGACGCGCCGGCGATTACGGGGAAAGCGAAGAGGCTCGGGTTGTGGCTGGTGTGGAGTTTGCTAGGAGCGGCGGCGCTGGTAGTTTTGGCGGGTGCGATTTTCTGGGGTGGAAAGAAGACACCGACGGATAGGCCGATGATTTTTTCCGTGCCGCTGCCGTTTGCGGTTCGGGATATGGCGATCGCGCCGAACGGGCACACGGTGGCGGTGTCAGGTCACCAGGAGGGCGCAAGGAAAGGAACGATCTGGCTTTATGAACTGGGATCAGAAGATGTGCGAAGTTTGCCGGGAACGGAAGGAGGAGCTTTTCCGTTCTGGTCGCCGGATGGAAAGTCGATTGGATTTTTCGCGGACGGAAAGTTGAAGAGAATGGACCTTCCGACGGGACCGGTGCAGGTGTTGGCGGATGCACCGGCGGGACGCGGAGGAGCGTGGAGTCCGGAGGGAGTGATTCTTTATACGCCGGTGGGAAGACTGCGGAGCCAAATCTGGCAGGTGCCCGCGTCGGGAGGGACGGCGACGATGGTTGTGGCGTATTTACCTGGGCTTGGCGGAGGAAGTCAGAGGTGGCCACAGTTTTTGCCGGATGGGAAACATTATTTATTTTTGTCGGCGACGATTGCGAAGAGAGGCGAGAACGACGGGATTTATGTAGGGAGCCTGGGATCGAACGACTACCGGCTGGTGGTGAAGACTTACGGGAACGCGGTGTATGTGGCACCTGAATATTTGTTGTATTTGCGGGACCGGGCGATCCTGGCTCAGAAATTCGATTTGAAGACGATGCAAGTGACGGGAGAGCCGGTGGTGGTGGCCACGGACCCGGAATTTTCCCCGCGCATCATGCACGCGACGTTTGCGGCAAGGGACACGAGAGTTTTGCTGGTACAGAGGGGCGGGAACGTGATGGCGTCGCGGTTGACGTGGTTCGACCGGGCGGGAAAAGAAGTGGGAACGATTGGGGACGCGCAGGTGTATGCGAATCCGAAGGTGTCTTTCGACGGGAAAATGCTGGCGGCGGACATGACGGACGTGGGGAATTTGAATACGGATGTGTGGACGTACGATTTGTTGCGCGGAGGGGCGGCGAAGCGGCTGACGTTTGACCCGGCGCTGGACGCGACGCCGATGTGGAGTCCGGACGGGACGAAGATTGTGTTTACGTCGAGCCGTGGGACGGCGTTTGCGCTGTATCTGAAAGAGGCGGATGGATCGCAAGAGGAAAAGGCGATTTGCGAAGGGGAGCAGGACATCTATCCGAATTCGTGGTCGCGGGACGGGAAAACCATTTTGTATACGGAGGGAGTGGACCTGAAGTATCTGACGATGCCGGAGATGAAGGGTACATTGTTTATCAAGGCGCAAGGGACCGTGAAGAACGCGCAATTTTCGCCGGATGGGAAGTGGGTGGCATACGCGTCGAACGAAAACGGAAGATGGGAAGTTTACGTCACGTCGTTTCCAGAAGCGAAGGGGAAGTGGCAGGTGTCTTCGGCGGGAGGAGATCAGCCGAGGTGGCGCGGTGATGGGAAGGAATTGTTTTATCTGGGAGCGGACGCGCGGTTGATGGCGGCGCCGGTGAAAACGGGAGGACAGTTTGACGCGGGGACACCGGTGGCGTTGTTTCAGACGAATCCGAAGGAGACGGCGGCGACGTCGGAGCAGTACACGTATGACGTGGATCCGGGAGGGGAGAAGTTTTTGGTGAACACGTTGGTAGGGAATCGGGATGTGCAGCCGATGACGGTGGTGTTGGGATGGGGGGAACAGTAAGTTGGAGGTTTAGGAAGTGAAGGAGGTTAAGGACCGGAGGGCGGGTGGAGGATAGTTGGATCGAAGAGGAATTCAAAGGGATTATGACTATTGAGGCTGCGAGTCTCTCGGGACCGTATGAAGGTCTGGGAGCACTGGGGTCTGTGGATCTGGCCGATGGGCATCGTACGGCGCGGAAGCCGTTGGCGTCAGGAGCGCGCGAGGGGAGCAACGTTTTTGTGACGCGGGATTTGAAATATTACGCGTATAGTGCGCCGCGGTATTCGTCGGATTTGTATGTGGTGGGGGTTTGCGGTGAGCAGGTTGGAGGTGGCGAGTAGCGAGTGAAGAGGTGGTGATGGATTGATCGAAGAGGGATTCTTTCCGCGAAAGGCGCGGAAAGGGGCGGCGGTCTTCCCTCCGCGGACTCCGTTCGGAATGATGTGTTTTTTGTGGAAAACCCAAGAACACAGGCAAGAGGGCCTGTGCCACAGGGCGGAGGCGGGGGAGTAAAGAGCCGCCGCTGCGGCAGAAGAGTAACGTATAATCGCGGGCGCTATGGGGATTGGTGCTGGGACAAAGCTCGGGCCGTATGAGGTGGTGGCGGCGATTGGCGCTGGGGGAATGGGCGAGGTGTATCGGGCTACCGATACGCGGCTTGGTAGAGATGTGGCGGTGAAGGTTTTGCCGTCGGCGTTGACTAAGGATACGGACCGGCTGTGGCGATTTGAGCAAGAAGCGAAGACGGTTGCGGCGCTGAACCATCCGAACATTCTAGGAATCCACGACATAGGAACCTATGAAGGATCGCCTTTTCTGGTAAGCGAATTACTGGAAGGGGACACGCTGCGTCAGAAGATCGATGCGGGCCCGATTGCGACGCGGCGCGCGATCGAGTATGCGCTGGGAATTGCGCAAGGGCTGGCGGCGGCGCACGACAAGGGGATTGTTCATCGCGATCTGAAACCGGAAAATGTGTTCATCACGCGCGATGGACGCGTGAAGATTCTGGATTTTGGACTGGCGAAGCTGACGCGCGCGGAAGGCAGCATGGAAACGGCGACGACGATGACCATGGGGAGTCCGTCGACGATGCCGGGCGTGGTGATGGGAACGATCGGGTATATGTCGCCGGAGCAGGTGCGCGGGGAAGTGAGCGACGGGCGATCGGACATTTTTAGCTTTGGCGCGGTGCTGTACGAAATGTTGACGGGGAAGCGCGCGTTCAAAAGAGATACCGCGGCGGAAACGATGACAGCAATTCTGAAGGAAGAGCCGCCGGACTTGCTGGAGACGGGATGGCAAGGGCCGATCGGACTGCAGAGGATATTGTCGCGATGCCTGGAAAAGAGCGTGGAGCGGCGGTTTCAGTCGGCGAGCGATCTGGCGTTCGCGATTGAGGCGTTGAGCGGAACGGGGACGGGAACGTCACCGAGTGTGGCGGCGGTGGCGGAAGTTCCGAAGACGCGGCGATGGGTGGGGATTGCGGTGGGCGGGTTGGCGTGTTTGGCGGCGGGCGCAGGGATTGCCTGGAGTTTGCGGCCGGGGCCGAAGCCGGTGCCGACGTTCCAGCGCGTGTCGTACGAAGACGGAACGATGATCCGCGGGCGGTTCGCGTCGGATGGCAGAACGGTGGTCTACAGCGGGGTGTTGAGCGGAGGTGTGCCGGATACGTATGTGATTCGCGAGGACTATCCGATTTCGGTGCCGGCGGGATTGCAAGGCGCGATGGTGCTGGCGATTTCGAAGCAGGATCATATGGCGGTGCTGGTGCGGCCGTACTTCTGGGCGCAGTACGAGTGGGGAGGAACGCTGGCGCGGGTGCCCGTGGGAGGAACTACGCCGCGGGAGTTGCTGGAAAATGTTTACGACGCGGATTGGGCGCCGGATGGAGAACAGTTGGCGGTGATCGATCGCAAGAATGACAAGTGGAGGCTGCAGTATCCGATCGGGAAAGTTTTGCTGGAGATGGATAACTGGTTGAGCGACGTGCGCGTTTCGCCGGACGGGAAGACGGTGGCGGTGTTTCGTCACCCCCCGGAGGGGAAGGACGATCGCGGGTACGTATTGCTGGTGGGGCAGGATGGAAAAGAGAAAGTGGTTTCGAAGGAGTGGGAAGCGCTCGAAGGAATGGCTTGGACGTCGGACGGGAAAGAAGTTTGGTATGGGGCGGCGGCGGCCGGGGACCAATACTGCGTGAGAGCGAGCAATATGAAAGGCCAGGAGCGCACGGTGTATTGCGGAACGTCGGGAACGCGGGTACACGATATATCGCCGACGGGCCGGACGCTGGTAACGAGCGACGTGCTGCGTGTGGCGAACGTGGCGATGGAGCACGGGGCGAAAGAAGAGAAAGCGGTGAGCGGGTTGGCGGAGAGACTGAATCCGCGGTTGACGCCGGACGGGACGGAAGTAGTGGTGACGGACGCTTCAGAGCGCGGCGGGGCTGACTATTCGGTGTATGCGCAGAAGATGAGCGGAGGGGCGCCGATGCGGATTGGCGGAGGCGGGTACGGAACGGACGTGAGCGACGACGGGAAGTGGGTGCTGGTGGTGTTGCCGGGAGAGGCAAAGGGAAAAGTACAAGTGATTCCGGTGGGAGCGGGTGAAGCGCAGACGCTGCAGTGGGAAGGATTTCAGGTGGTCTGGGCGAACTGGTTCCCGGATTCGCAACATATTTTATTGCGGGGCAATCCGGAGGGGCAGCCGCTGGGATTGTATGAGACGGATCGCAGCGGAAGCGCGCCGAAGATGCTGGTGAAAGACGTGCCGGGTTGGGCGGACGTAATGCCGGACGGAGAAAACTTGTTGCTGCTGGTCGGAGATACGCTGGTGAAGAGATCGTTGAGGGATGGAAGCGAGGCGAAGACGCGGACGCTGGAACCGGGGGAAGTGCCGGTAGATTGGGCGAAAGAGCCGAATCATATGTATACGCAGATTGCGAGTCCGACGAATGTGCAGATTTTCAAGATTGATTTGGGGAGCGAGAAACGGGAGTTGTGGCAAGTGATGGCGCCGAAGGAGCAGGAAGGGGCGTTGTTGGTGATGGAGGCGGGGACGATTACGCCGGATGGGAAGTGGATGATGGTGAATTATGTGGATCCGGCGGGGGAGTTTTATACGAGTGAGAATTTGCGGTGAGGGGAAAAATGGAGAAGGGAAATTGGCAGAGGGGATCGATTTTTGGGGGTGGATGAAATGCGGTCGTCCTCACTCCGCGGACTTCGTTCGGAATGACGTGTTTTTTGTGCGGCTAGGAGGCGGGTGAGTTTGGATTGCCGAATAGTGGGTAGGATGGTGGTGGCGTTGCTGCTGGCGTTGGTGGGGGTGGCGGCGCGGGCGCAATTGCAGGGACATATTTCGATGGCGAAGGATGTGTACTTTGCGGGCGAGCCGGTTTACGTGCTGTTTGAATATACAAATGTGGGGAAAGATGCGGTGCAATATTCGGCGGGCGACCCGTATGCGGAGGGTTGCGGCGGATACAAGCTGGAGGTGTCGGAGGAGGCGTCGAAGGAGAGAGCGAGTTGCGCGGAACGCGGCGGCGCGAGCGAGTGCATTGTGGGGAGCGAGATTCTGGCGGCGGGACAGACGCGACACCAGTTGATTCTGGTGAATTACGCGCACGATTTATCGAAGGCGGGGAATTATGAGATTCGCGCCACGCAGGAAATGAAATATGCGGCGGCTACGGGAGATGTGAGGCTGGCGGCGGCACAGCAGCAGTTCAAGGTGGAGCAGCGATTTACGATTCAGGTGATGAAGGCGGATCGCGAGAGGTTGGAAGCGGTTTATAAACCGTACATGGTGAATTTGAGTTCACAAGACGACGAGATTCAGAGAGAGGCGGAACGAGCGATTGTGAGCGGTGCGCCGCCGTGGCTGGAAGATACGATTGTGGGGATGCTGCGGCAGTATACGTCGCGAGAATTCGCGTTGCTGGGGCTGAAGAATTTGAATACGGCGCGGTCGCGGGAGGAATTGGCGAAGATTGTGCGTAACACTTCGGAGGAGACGGAAGAGAATTTGACGGCGGTGCGTTATCTGGCGGAGTTGGGGGATAAAGAATACTTTCCGATGCTGCTGGAGATTGCAAAGAAGCAGCCGGCGAATGAAGGAAAAGAGTATGTGTTGGCGGCGGCGGAGTTGGGAGGAGACGACGCGGTGCCGTTTTTGCAGGAATTGTTGGGGAGCGGGGATGGATCGGCGCGGGCGAATGCAGTGATGGGATTGGGGAAGACGGGGAGCCGGGCGGCAGTGCCGTTGCTGATTGAGGTGCTGAAGGATCCGGAGTTGGGGAGGTTGGCGGGGGAGGGGTTGGTCGAGTTGACGCACCGGCAGGAGGGGGATTGGGTGGCGTGGTGGGCGGGGAATTCGGGGAGCGCAGCGGTGTTTGGGTGTTGGTGAAGGCGGGTAACGTACTTTATGGCCGGCAAGTTTTCTGTGAGGTTGGGATCGAAGAGGATTCTTTCCGCAAAAGGAGCGGAAAGGGGCGAGGAGGTCCCCACTTCGCGGACTGCGTTCGGAATGACGGAGTTATTTGTAATCGCAAGAGATTATTTTTGCCAGTGGGCTATGTGGACTAGCTGGAATAGGGAGCCGTTGTTGACTGGGTTGGGTTCGATCGAGACGAGATGCTGGTCGGATTTGGAGCCGGATTTGAAGAGGAGGCCGTTTTTGTCGGGTTTGTCGGAGCCGCAGGCCAGAGGTTTGTCGTCGTCTTTGTCGCTGCTGTCGGTTGCGTTGTCAGTGGCATGGGAGCAGTCGAGGACTTTGCCGTATTTGGAGAGTTTCTTTTTGTAGTAGTCCGCGATTTTTCCAGGGGAGTCGTCCGACTCCAATTTCAGAACAGCTAATTTAACGCCGGAACCACCGCCCCAGAGATCGAAATTGATGCCGGGGGAGTCTGAATCTTTGTCTTTGTGGCGGCGCGCGCCGGGATAGAGAGGGAGGCCGATGTCTTTGGCGTCGGCGTCAGCGGCCATGGTGATGCCTGCGCCTTTTTGATCTTTTGGGTCTTGGGCCGGGGAGGTGGAGGGCAGAAGACAGAGAAGGAGCGCGGCGAAGAGAGCGGACGTGCGTAGGACGGGCATGGAGCCTCCTGGTTTGTGTCGCTGTTAATGATACGCGGGGAGGGGAGGGGAAGTTCCGCGGGCGTGCGTCGAAATTGGCGGCGGATGGATGCGCGTGCCCGGCATTTAACGCTCTTATTTCTGAGTGACGGATCGATCGAAAAAGGAGTCTTTCCGGAAAGTGCCCGGAAAGGGGCGGCGGTCCTCACTTCGTGGACTGCGTTCGGAATGACGATTTTTGTTGTGATGAGAAAACCAAAAGACGCTTAGAGCAGGCCCCGGCGCGGGAAACCCCAAGCGGACAGTGCCCCTACGGGATGATTAGAGGATAGGAAAGAAGAGGTCTTTGGGGTTGGTGCTCCAGCCTTGGATGGAGTGGGGGCTGATCAGGGTGGGGGTTTGGCGTTCGGCTTTGTTGCTCATGAGGAGGGAATAGCCGTTGGCTAGGTAGGAGGGGATTTCGCGGTCATCGGTTAACGGGATGTAGGGGCCGTGTTTGCCCAGTTGGACGCGGTAACGATTGTCTTTGAAGCGATGAGGGAGCAGGCGAGTGCCGACCTTTTTTCCGCGAGAGATGGTGGCAAATAGCATGGTGGACCCCCCGAGAAGTTTAGAGGGTAGTTTAGGGGCGCGGGGTGATGGTGGTAAGAGGAGTGGGTGTGGAAATGTGTGGATGGATTTTGGGGTCGCAGAGGGCGGAAGCGGAGGGGGGAGATGTGGGAGTGGAGGCAAGACGCGGAGATCCTTTGTCGCGGACTCCTCAGGATCACGAGGCGTTTCTTTTGGTGCGAGGAGGATCGATCCGAGAGGGATTCTTTCCGCGAAAGGCGCGGAAAGGGGCGGCGGTCCTCACTTCACGGACTCCGTATCGGAATGGCGGGTCTTTTTTGCGACGGGGGAGCGGGAGAGAAAACCGAAGAGGACTCCAAGAGGGCCGGAGTCTAAAGACCGCAGGTTCGGAATGACCGGGTTTTATATGGTTAGTTGATTTGTTGGGCTGAGGTTAGCGCTTGGTTGATGCTTTTTAGGGACTGGAAATTGTCTTTGACTACCGTGGATTTGATGTTGTCTTTAGTGACGATGACGGGTTGGAGCATGAGGACGGGGATTTGTGCGTCGCCGTTGGCGATGGTTTCGTCGGCGTAGGGTTTTTGGCCTTTGGCGAGGCGAACGGCTTCGTCGGCGGCGATGACTGCTTCATGGGAGACGGGCTTGTAGACGGTCATGGACTGGGTGCCCTGGGCGATGCAGATGACAGCGGCTAGATCGGCGTCTTGACCGGAGACGGCGACTTTGCCGGCGAGATCGTGTTCGCGGAGGGCCTGGATTGCGCCGCCGGCCAGACCGTCATTGGAGGCAAGGACGGCGGCGATGTTTCCCTGAGAAGATTCGATGGCTTTGAGTGTGGTCAGGTAGGCCTCGGCAGGCAGCCAATCTTTGGTGTAGGAATCGGCGATGATTTTGATGTCGCCACGATCGATGTACGGCTGCAGAACTTTCATCTGCGCATCGTGAAGGGTTTTCGCGCCTTCGTCGTTGGGCGTACCGGCGATGAGGACGTAATTCCCTTTGGGGGCTTGCTTCAAGAGATATTCGGCTTGCATGCGGCCGATTTCAACGCGATTAAATGTGATGTAGAGATCGACGCCGCTGTTGACGACCAGGCGATCGTAACTGATGACCTTGACGTTGGCGGCTTTGGCAGCATCGACGATGCGGCTGGCTTTGACGCTGTCGTGCGGAAGAAGAACGAGAACTTTGATGCCGGACTTGAGCATGTCCTGGACTTGCTGGAACTGCCGATCGTCATCGCCACCGGCGTCGGCGGAAACTACCTGCATCCCGAGTTGCTTGGAGCGGACTTCAAAGGAATCGAGGTCGGTCTGCCAGCGCTCGCCCTTCATGGCTTCGATGGAGAAACCGATTTGCGGTTTGGCGGCGTCTTGCGCGTTGGCGAGGCGTGGGTTGATGGCGATGGCGAATAGGGCCGCGAGAAGCGTTAGATTGCGCCGAGAGATGGTCACGAGAATTTCCTCCGTAGTGCAGGAGCTGGAATTCTTGGTAGCGATGTTGAGCGGCTCGCGGGCGTCGAGCAGATCACGACGGCGCGACAGGCCGATTCGTCTCAGTCAGTATCGGGGTGGAGTAGGGGGGAAGCAACGGTGAGAGGCGGGTTGGTTAGCGGTGGATAGGGCACATTTGGGGGGGCGTGGGGATCGCGGTACGCGTTTGTTCGGTGGTAAAAGGATCGATCGAAGAGGGATTCTTTCCGCGGAAGGCGCGGAATGGGGCGGCGGCCCTTACTTCGCGCACCCCGTTCGGAATGACGTGTCTTTTTTTTGTGGGAGGACCCCGACCAAAAAGTGGCGGGACTAAAGTCCCGCCACTACATGAACCCAGCACCCACCCTTCGCAAAAGGCGCTCACAGTGCGGCAACGAGGAGGGAACAGAAAAGCAGGTCCTTCGCTTCGCTGGGATGACAGTTTTTTTTGTTTTTTTTGGTGTTGGGGCGGTATCAGGAACTCGAGATTTGGGTGTGTTGAGGACATTTCCAGTGCTAATTCAAGCGGACATATCGTGTGCCATTGAGATTTGCGGATGGGGACGTGGGGCGCGTGGGGCGTTGACGTTGGGGAGTTGGGGGGCTAGGATGCGAGCACGGGTCTGGGTGGATGTTTGGAAAATCGTTTGGGCATTATGTGGTGCTGGAACAGGCCGGCGCGGGGGCGATGGGTGTCGTTTACCGCGCGCGGGATGAGCGGCTGCAGCGCGATGTGGCGCTGAAGATTCCGGCGGAAGGCGCGCTGCTGACCGAGGAACTGCGCGCGAAATGGCTGGCGGAAGCGCGGGCGGCGTCAGCGCTGAATCATCCAAATATCTGCACGATTTATGAAGTGGGCGAGTACGAAGGGCAACCGTACATAGCGATGGAATACCTTGCGGGGCGGCCGCTGAACGCGTGCATCCCGGACGACGGATTACCCACGGAAACAGTGTTGGAATATGGCGCGCAGATCGCGAGCGCGCTGGAATGCGCACACACGCATGGAGTGCTGCACCGCGATTTGAAATCGGCGAACGTGCGAAAGAGCGCCAGCGGCGAAGTGAAAGTGCTGGATTTTGGACTGGCGGTGAGCTTGAAGGATGCGCCGGTGGAAGGGGCGACGCAGACGAGTCCGACGTCGACGAGCGGCGCGCCGGGAACGCTGGCGTATCTTGCGCCGGAGGTGTTGAGCGGAACGCCGGCGGATGCGCGGGGAGATATCTGGGCGTTGGGCGTGTTGCTGTATGAGATGGCGTCGCGGGGGCATCCGTTTCCGGGACGCACGATGTATGAATTGTGCGGCGCGATTTTGAAAGAAGCGCCGCGGCCGTTGCCGATGCACGTGCCGCCAGGATTGCGGGCGATTATTTTGCGGTGTTTGGCGAAGCAGCCGGAGCAGAGGTATCAGAGAGCGAGCGAGGTGAAGGCGGCGTTAGAGGCGTTGCATTCGAACGGAGGAATGATCGCCGCGGCCGCGGCGGCGGGGGTGATTGAGGAGGGATGGGAAGAGGGAGACCCCAACACCCACCCTTCGCAAAAAGCGCTCAGAGTGGGACACCCAGGAGAAGAAGAATCCGAGGCTGAGGCGCGGAGTTGGTATTTCGGGCGGTTAGGATTTTTGTGGGGATTGGGGTTGGTGGCTGCGGTGGCTGCGGTGATTTGTTTTGTGCCGGGGGCCAAGCCGAAATTGGGAGCGCCGGCGCCGGGCGGGAAATTGCGGCAACTGCTGGCGACGGACAAAAATATTCTGGGGCCAGGACTTTCGCCAGATGGAAAGATGCTGGCGTATGTGGAACAAGGAGAGAGCAGCGACGATCTTTATGTGACGCGCGTGGCGGGCGGGGAACGAATGAAGTTGACGAACGATGTTTCGCGGAAAAGCGAGCCGGTATTTTCGCCGGATGGAGAGAAGATCGCGTTTGCACGAAAGCTGCCCGGAGAAGGGACGCCAGAGATTTGCACGATTGCGACGTTGGGAGGAGAAATTGCGACGGTGACGCAGGACGGGTCGATGCCGGCGTGGTCACCGGAAGGAAACAAGCTGGCGTATGTGAGAAGGAAACCGGGGGAGCCGGAAACGCTGGCGATTGTGGGGTTGGACGGGACGGACGCGCGAACGATTCTGGCTGGCGATGCGATTTATCCGTTCATGGGAGCGCCGACGTGGTCGCCGGATGGAAAAACGATTGCGGTGGCGCGAAGCCGTGGCGGAGACAGCCGGGAAGTTTGGCTGGTGCCGGTGAATGGAGGAGATGCGAAGGAAATAACGCACGGGACGGGGGGAGTGTCCAGCGACATGCCGGTGTTTACGGCGGATGGGAGGGGAATTGTGTTCCGGTCAAATCGCGGAGGCGCGAGAAATATCTGGTACATGGATTTGAATGGAAAAGGGGCCACGCAACTGACGACGGGAGCGGGGCCGGATTCGACGCCGAGCGTGGCGCGGGATGGCACGTTGGCGTTTCTGAATTCGCGGACGCGGTATGTGCTGTTGTTGTATGACTTGTCGACAGGGAAAGGCAAAACAATTTTGTCTGACCAGGGAATTTTGTGGGGGCCGGTGTTTTCGCCGGATGGGAAGGAAGTGACGTATTCGCGAGGGGAGCCGGATGGGGCGTGGCATTTATGGGCGCTGCCGGTGGGAGGAGGAAGCGCGGCACGGCAGTTGACGTCGGGAAAATTGCTGGAGATTTATGCGCGGTATGCGCCGGATGGACAGGAAATTTATTACAGCACGTGGGGGCCAGAGCCGCTGAGTATCGGGCGCGTGACCGCGAAGGGCGGAGCGACGCGACCGGTGGAACCGAAAACGACGACGAGCGATTCGTATGCGGACATTTCCGCGGATGGAAAATCGCTAGTGTTTGTGAGGACGGAGAATAAGGTTTCACATTTATTTGTGCGGGCGGCGGATGGAACGGGAGAAGCGCGGCGGGTCGGGAATGTTGTGGGGACGGTGCCGAGGTGGTCTCCGGATGGGAAGTGGATTGCGTTCAGTCCGGATCGCGGGTTTGATGGCGGCGTGTTTTTGGTACACGCGGACGGAAGCGGATTGAAACGCGTGACGGAACGCGGAGGATGGCCGGTGTGGTGGCCGGATGGTCAGCAGGTCGGGATGCAGACGCTGGGGCCGGAGGGAAATGTGGAGATTACGGTGGTGACGTTGGCGACGGGAGAGACGCGCGTGTTGCCAGGATTGCGGTTTACTGGGGTGAATTATCCGTTTGATGTGTCGCGGGATGGGAAGTGGTTGGTGACGACGAATGAGGTGGATGAGTCGGACGAGATTTGGTTGTTGGAGGCGGGGAAGTAGGAGGGGACGGAGGATCGGAACGCGGTGGTTTTGTCGGAGGGCAAGACGCGTGGGTTGAGATCTTTCGCCGCGGACTCCTCAGAATGACAACGTGTTTTTATTTTTGGTGAGGCGGATCGATCGAAGCGGGATTCTCTCCGCAAAGGGCACGTAAGGGGGCGTCGGTCCTCACTTCGCGGACTCCGTCCGGAATGACCGGTTTAGTTTATGTGCGGGGAGGAGAAACCCAGGAGCACAGGCTGAAGCCTATACTACCGCCGGCCTCGCGGACTCGCCCGGGGGCACGATTTATCGTGCCCCTACGGGATGGATGTAGGGAGGATTGGATTGGGGATGGAAAATTTGAGGGTGGTGTTGGTGGCTACTAGGAACCCGTTGAATATGGGGGCGGTGGCGCGGGCCATTGGCAATTTTGGTGCGGGTGGGTTGCGGGTGGTGCGGCCGTATGACAAGGCGTTTCGGGAGGCGCGCTCGGCGGTGGGAGCGGCGGCGGTGTTGAGAGAGGCGGAAGAATGCGCGACGGTGGAAGAAGCGGTGGCGGATTGCGGGTTAGTGGTGGGAACGACAGCGATCGGGAATCGGGAGATCAAGCATCCGCTGAAGAGTCTGGATAAGACTGGCGCGGTGATCCGGAAGCGGCTGGCGAAGGAACGCGTGGCGATTTTGTTTGGGTCGGAGAAGAAGGGATTGTCGAATGAGGATTTGAGTTATTGCCATTGGCTTTTGCATATTCCGACGCGCGGGGAACACCAGTCGATGAACCTGGGGCAGGCCGCGGCGGTGTGTTTGTGGGAATTGGCGCGAGGGGCGAGGAGTTTTGAAGAGGGAGTGAAGAAGGGGCGCGCGGCGAAGATGGAGACGGTGGAGCGGATTACGGAATATTTGTTGGCGAATTTGTTGCGGAGCGGGTATGTGGCGGCGCGGAGCGAGAGATTGGCGGCGGAGAAGCTGCGGCGGATGGTCAGAAGGTTTGCGTTGGACGAGGCGGATGGGGAAGTGTTTTTGGGGATGGTGAGGAAGATGGAGGAATCAGGGAGGGGGTAAAGGAGGTTTGGGAGGAGGTTCGGTCCGATCGAAGAGGGATTCTTTCCGCGGAAGGCGCGGAATGGGGCCGCGGGCTCCGTTGCCGGCCTGACGGCGCGGCGATACAGGAGGACTCGGAATCAGGGTGAAAGCTGGGCGAAGGCTAGGCTGGCCTACTTGGGGGTGGGGAGTTGGGGTAAGATGGCGCGGTGAATTTGGACCCGAGAATTGGGAAGACGGTTAGTCATTACAGGATTGTGGAACGGTTGGGCGGCGGCGGGATGGGGGTCGTCTACCGGGCCGAAGACACGCGGCTCAAGCGGGCCGTGGCGTTGAAGTTCCTACCAGAAGAGTTGGCGCGGGACGCGGGAGCGCTGGAGCGATTCAAGCGCGAGGCGCAGGCGGCGTCGGCGATCAGTCATCCGCATATTTGTACGGTCTATGACGTGGGCGATGTGCAGGGGGAAGCGTTCATCGCGATGGAATGCCTGGAAGGGCAGACGCTGAAAGAGCGGATTGAGTCCGGGAAAGTGACGCGAACGCAACTGCTGAAATGGGGGATCCAGATTGCGGACGCGCTGGCGGCAGCGCACGCGAAGGGAATCGTGCATCGCGACGTGAAGCCGGCCAACATTTTTATCACCGAAAGAGAAGACGCGAAGATTCTGGATTTTGGGCTGGTGAAGCAGACACCGGACGGAGGCGCGGGTGTGTCCTCTCTGCCGACGGTTACGAACGAATGGGCGCTGACGACGCCGGGCTATGCGATCGGGACGATGGCGTATATGTCTCCGGAACAGGCGCGCGGGGAAGAGCTGGATGCGCGGACGGATCTGTTTTCGTTTGGCGCGGTGCTGTACGAGATGGCAACGGGGCGGGGAGCGTTTCGGGGAAACACGGCGGCGATGGTTCACGACGCGATTTTGAATCGCGAACCGACGGAATTAAACGGAAGTTCGACGGTCATGAGCGACGGGCTCGGGCACATTTTGAAGAAGGCGCTCGAGAAAGACCGGCGGCTGCGTTACCAGAGCGCGGCGGAATTGCGCACGGACCTGGAACGGCTGAAGCGGGACACGGAAAGCGGAGTGGTGGCAAAGGCGAGCGGGAGAATGGGCGCGGCGGGCGACGGAAAAAAGCATAAATGGATTTGGGCGGGAGTGGCGGCGGGAGTGGCGCTGGCCGCAGCGGCGGGAACGATTTTGTATTTGCAATTTGCGAGAAGTGGAAAAGTGGAAACGGGGAAATGGGAGCGCTTGACGTTTTTCACGGATTCGGCCGTGTATCCGGCGTTGTCTCCGGACGGGCGGATGCTGGCGTACTTGCGCGGGGCCGGCACGTTCATGGGACCGGGAGATGTGTACGTGCAGATGTTGCCGACGGGCGATCCGGTGCAACTGACGCACGATCACAAGACGAAATTGAGTCCGGCATTTTCGCCGGATGGGACGAAGATCGCGTATAGCACGGTGGACCCGTGGGACGTGTGGGAAGTGGGAGTGTTGGGAGGCGATCCACAAGTGATGCTGAAGAACGCGTCTTCGTTGAGCTGGATTGATGGAGGGAAGCGGCTGCTGTTCAGCGAGATCAAGACCGGATTGCACATGGTGCTGGTGACGACGGATGAGGGGCGTGGACAAAGCCGGGACGTGTATGTGCCACCGGGAGAACGAGGCATGGTGCATCATTCGTATTTGTCACCGGATGGCAAATGGGTTCTGATGGTGCAGATGAACGCGCAGGGGAAGCTAACGCAGTGCCAGGTGGCGGCGTTCGATGGGAGCGGAAAAGGAAAATTGGTGGGGCCTGACGGAGGAACGTGTACGGGCGGGGCATGGTCGCCGGACGGGAAATATGTGTACGTGAGCGCACAGAAGGACGGGGCGTTTCATGTCTGGCGGCAAAGATATCCTGAGGGAGAACTAGAGCAGGTGACGTCTGGGCCGACACAAGAAGAAGGAATTGCGATGGCGGCCGACGGAAGATCTTTCGTTACGTCGGTGGGAACGACGGACATGAGTATCTGGATTCATGACAAGGAAGGGGACCGGCAGGTTTCGTCGGAAGGGGATGCGTCGACGACGACGTTTTCAAGCGATGGGACGAGGTTGTACTACCTGAAGCGGAGCGGACGCGATCCGAAATCGGAATTGTGGAGGATCGACCTGAACAGCGGAGAGAACGAGCGGCTATTGCCGGGATATGGAGTTGAGACGGAGGGAGACGTAAAGAATTACTCGCTGTCAAAGGACGAGAAGCGCGTGGCGTTTGCGATGAGGGACGAGAGGGGGATGTCGCACGTGTGGATTGCACCGACCGATCATCGAAGTTCGCCGCACAAGCTGGAGTCGACGGAGAATGAGGATTCGCCACGGTGGTTGCCAGATGGAGACTTGATTTACCGAGTGGCGCGCGGAGGAAAAAACTACGTGTACAAGAGGAGCGCGGAAAGTGGCGAAGGAAAGCAGGTGCTGGCGGAGACCATCCTGGAATTGCCCGCGGTGTCACCGGATGGGAAATGGGTGGTGGTGGCGGTGAGTGACACCGAGGATGCGGAACATCCGTATCGCATTGCGGCGTATCCGGCCGAGGGAGGAGGGCCGCGGGTGCCGCTGTGCAGGACGATTTGCCGTGTGAGCTGGGATGCGACTGGAACGCACCTGGTGTTGAACATGTTCGACGGGGACCATGGGCATAGTTTTTTTCTGGCGACGGATAAGGGCGTGGGATTGCCGAAGATGGGTGCGGACGGAGTTGGGAATTTGGGGGAGGCGAAGGCGTTGGCGAAGGCGGACGGGGTGGCGGAGTTTGTGGAATCGGCGGTGACGCCGGAGGAATATTCGTTTACGAGGGTGAGGGTGATGAGGAATTTGTATCGGGTGGGGGTGGAGTGAGTGGGGCCGGAGGTGGAGGAGGGAAGGAGATTTAGGAGGTAAAGGATCGGAATGTTCGGATTTTGCGGACATGAGGCGCGGTGGTGCGGCGCCCCTACAGGGACAATCCAGGACCCACCCTGCGAAAGGCGCTCAGAGTGGGGCACCCAGGAGGGAGCCCAAGAGCTGGCGTAAAAGCCAGCGCTCCGGGCTTGTGACTGGCCGGGCGCGAGAGCTGCGACGAGAGTGATTGTGTGATGCAGATCGGAATGGGGCACGATATATCGTGCCTCAGCGTGGTGGATGTTTGGGTGCTGATGTGAAATTAATTCGACAATTTTTTGTGGTGGTCGCTTGCGTTTTGATTTGCGGGAGTTGGGTTGGGGTGTGTTTGGGTTGCGCTGCGCAGGCTGTGCAGCAGGCGGTTGCGCAGTCGGCCGCGGGTAGTGTGTCGGGGAAGGTGGTGTTGGAGGGGAGTGGGGTGGGGGTTAGGAAGGTGATGGTGCATTTGGAGGGGGAGAATTTGGGGTTGAGGCAGGAGTATGAGACGGGTACGGACGCGTTGGGAAATTTTCGGATTGAGGGAGTGGTGGCTGGGGAATATGGAGTGACGATTCAGCGATTGGGATTTGTGCCCGCCAGCGGGAAGCCGGAGGAGGCGCGGATTACGGTGGGGGCGGGGCAGGATGTGACGGGGTTGCTGTACAAGATGCTGCTTACGGGAGTGGTGGCGGGGAAAATTACGGAGGCGGACGGCGATCCGTTGCAGGGCGTGAGCGTTTGGGTGACGCGCGTTGGAAAAAATCGCGCGGAGTTTGATACCGCGGGGCATGACGCGGGCGATGCGGGGCAAGAGACTACGAACGATCTGGGCGAATACCGAATTGCGAATTTGCGCGCGGGGCAATACATCGTGCAGGCGCAGGCGCATGGGATGAGTCCTGCGCCCGATCCGGCGGACAAAGGGAAGCCGAGAGAGAAGCCGGTGTATGCGCTGACTTACTATCCGGGAACGGTGGAGGTGAAGCAGGCGAGCACGGTGCAGGTGACGGCGGGAGTGACGGCTACAGCGAATTTTAGTTTGATGGCGAGCCGGTCGTATCGCGTGAGCGGGACGGTGATGGCGGCGGGGAATCCGCGGAATGTGCAGATGTTTTTGGTGTCGACGACGGGGCAGACGGAAGCGCAGTCGTTGGGAGAAGGCGGCAGGTTTGAGTTTTTGAATGTGCTGCCGGGAACGTATGTGGCGCAGATTGTGGATATGAGCGGCGCGGGAGATGGAAGGGCGCCGGAGACGCACACGCAAATGATTGGATCGCCGATTGTGGTGAGCGAAGCGGACGTGACGGGATTGGTGTTGCAGCCGGAGCCGGGCGGATCGGTGAAGGGGAGAGTGCGCACGGAGGGAGGCGAGACGCTGCAGTGGACGAATTTGAATGTGAGCCTGGTGCGCGTGGAGGAGGCAGAGGAATTGCCGCAAATGGCGGATTTGGGAGCGCTGGGAGGAAATTCGGGATTGCAGGAGGATGGTTCGTTCGCGGTGAAGGACGTGGCGGGCGGAACGTACCAGGTATTTCTGGGCGGGCCGATGTCGGCGATGCAAGGGTATTACTTGAAATCGGTGATGCTGGACGGGCGCGAAGTGGTGGACACGGGATTCACGGTGAATGGAGAGATGGTGCTGGAAGTGGTGTTGAGTGCGAAGGGTGCGTCGATTGAGGGGACGGTGGTGGATGGAGATGGAAAGGCGGTGGGAGGAGCGACGGTGGTGACGATGCCGAGTACGGGGCCGCGCCCGGGACGAGCAGGCAGGATGGATTTGTATGTTACGGGGCAAGCGGATGCGAGCGGACATTTTGTGTTGAGTGGATTGGTGCCGGGGGCGTATGTGGTAGTGGCGTTGGCGGAGGTGGATGGGGATACGCGAAAGGGGGAATTTTTTGAGAAGTATGGGGAGAAAGGGACGGTGGCGGATGTGGATGAGGGGGAGAGGAAGGAGGTGGAGGTGGTGGTGCAGTAGCGGTGAAAATGCAAAAAAAAACAAAATGGAAAATTGGGCGACGGTTCGTTGGGAGGCAAGACGCGCGGGTTAACATCGTAGCTAACTCCTCAGCATGACAAGCGCGTTATTTTTGGGCATGTCGGGTTGATCGAAGAGGGATTCCTTTCGCAAAAAGCGCGGAACCTCACTGCGCGGACTTCGTTCGGAATGACGTGTTTTTTTTTTGTGACACGAGCGGGTTTGCTATTTGGGATTTTGCAGACTTTGGGTGCGGCGGTGTGGCGTGCGTATAAAGAGAACCCAAGACCCGCACACAGCAGCGGCGTCTAGGGACGCGAAGAATTCAAGAAAACCCAGTACCCACCCTTCGCGGACTCAGAGTGGGGCACCCAGGAATTATTGGAGGTTGGTTGGTGAAGAAAATATTTGTGAGTGTGATTTTTGTGGGGATCTATTGGGCGTGGATGGGGAGCCCAAGAACACAGGCAAGAGTGTCTGTACCACACCGCGGAATTCTTGGGCAGGGGAATGCTGGCGAGGCTGAAGCCCCGCGGGTACAACGGCAGGAGATCAGTAGCGACGCGGAAAGTGCGCAGACTGCGGAGGGTAGGAGGGTTACGCGGTATACGTTGACGCCGGAGAGGGAGAGGAAGGCTAGGGCGCTGGCGGCGTTGCGGTTGCGGCAGTGGGCAGTGGAGTTGGTTTATGGGTTGGTGGTGTTGCTGGCGGTGTTGTGGTGGAAGTTGGGGGCGATCTACCGGGATGTCGCGGAGAAAGTTTCGCGGAAGCGATTTGTGCAGGTGCTGGTGTTTGCGCCGCTGCTGGCGTTGACGATTGATGTGCTGATGCTGCCGACGGGGATTTATGAGAATTGGCTGGAGCGGGCATACGGATTGTCGGTGCAGGGATGGGGATCGTGGTTTTGGGATTGGGCCAAGGAAGAACTGTTGTCGGTGATCGTGGCGATTGTGGTGGTGGGGATTTTGTACTGGGCGCTCCGGAAATGGACGCGGTGGTGGTGGTTTTATTTTTGGCTGGCGACGATTCCGCTGATCCTGGCGGTGATATTTATTGCGCCGCTGGTGATCGATCCGATGTTCCATAAATTTGAGCCGCTAGAGAAGAAGGATCCGGCGTTGACGGCGGAACTGGAGAAGATGGTGCAGCGTTCCGGAGAAACAATTCCGCCAGAGCGCATGTACTGGATGGGCGCGGGCGAGAAGACGACGGAGTTGAATGCGTATGTGACGGGATTTGGCGCGTCGAAGAGGATCGTGGTGTGGGACACGACGATCGCGAAGATGAATACGCCGCAGATTGTGTTTGTGGCGGGACATGAGATGGGACATTACGTGCTGCACCATATTCCGAAGGGAATTGCGTTTGCGGAGTTGGTGCTGCTGGTGACGTTTTATTTGGGATACCGGTTGATTGGATGGGTGCTGGCGCGGTGGGGGCCGACGTGGGGAATTCGCGGGGTCGGGGAATTAGCTTCGTATCCGGCGATGCTGCTGGTGGTGTCGATTGTTGCGACGGTGATCGGGCCGGTGGGGAATACGTTTTCGAGATATCTGGAGCATCAGGCGGATCAGTATGGATTGGAAGTGACGCATGGATTGACGCCGGATGCGGGGGAAGTGGCGGCGCAGTCGTTCAATATTTTGGGGGATGTGGATTTGTCGGATCCTGCGCCGGGGAGATGGAGGGTAATTTTGTTTTATACGCATCCGGCGATACCGGATCGGATTTTGTTTGCGTTGAGTTATGACCCGTGGGGGAGTGGGGGGACGGGGGAGTTCGTGAAGTGAGACGGAAGTGGAAGAGGGTTAGGAGGAGAAGAGTGTGGAGTTGTCGTTGAAGTGGAAGCAAGACGCTGGTGTTGAGATCCTTGGTCGCGGACTCCTCAGGATAGCCATGCGCGTTATTTTCTGGCGGAGCGGGTTAGTTGAGGGATTGTTGGGTGGTCCACCAATCGGATAGGGCGAGTGGATTGTTGTGGGCGGATTGCCTGGAGAAATTGTGGAGGGCTCGAAGAGCGTCTTACTTTTGGCTGGCTAGGGTGGCGGAGATGGATGAGTTTACGAAATCCAATGCAGCGGGGGAGAGCTTGGGGAAACGTTGTTGGATTTGTTGGACAATCTCGGGATCGGGTTGGTCGAAGAGTTTGGAAAGGTCGGAGCGGATGCGAGATAGTTTGGAAGAATCGTCCAGGGAAGAGTCGGCCAGAATGTTGTCGATGAGTTCGTGGACGTGCTTCGTCTGAACTTCCCGGACAATCCGAGGCGCGAGCAATTGCGCGGCGGTCGCGGGGCGGAGGTGCCCAGTTCCTGATGCGGATTGTTTTGCAGGGGGGTAGGTGGTGTCGGCCTTGTCTATTTCGCCGAACGCCAGAGTGGCGGTGAGTTCGACCTCGTCGCCGGCGGTCGTGGAAGTGAGTTTGAGAGCGGAGGGCTTGCGAGCGTCGACAGCGCGGTCGGGGAGGGGATGAAGATTCCTGCTGAAGAAAGTGGCGTGAGTCGCCGTCCTGGATGATGGCGTAGAAAGGTGGCGTCGCGTCTTCGGTGATTTCAAGGGCGAATCTGGGCTGGGGAGCTGGAGTTTGGGCGCGGAGCAGGGTGGTGGTGAGGAGGAGGATTGTCGCGTGCATTGTTCAGCTTTGGTGGTTAATGGTAGGGACAAGAGTGATTGTGGCGGACAGGCCGAGTTCGCGGTTCTTGGGGGAAGACTGGCCGATCTAAAGTTCGGCCACTACACGGGAACCCAAGATGTCGGCCTGAAGGCACGGCGCCACAACGGCGGGAAGACCCAAGCCCCACACGCAACGGCGGCGTCTGGGGCACCTAAAGAAGTCAAGAAACTCAAGAAAAACCACGACGGACCCTTCGCGGACTCAGATTGGGGTACTCAGGAGGGGAGATTAGTTGGGTACTGGGGTGGTGGTGGATAGAGTTAGGTTTAGGTGCACGCCGGCGGGGGCGGGGCGGTTGAGGATTTGGATTGGTTGGGCGCTGCCTAGCCAGAGGTCTATGGGGCCGGCGGGGACTTGGCGTTGGCCGTCGGGGGTGACTGTGGAGAGTTCGCGGGGGGTTAGGAGGAAGGAGACGGTTTGGGAGGCGCCTGCGTTTAGGTGGATGCGTTGGAAACCGGCCAGGGCACGGAGGGGGGCGCCGTCGGTGTTGGGGTGGGAGATATAGAGTTCGACGACCTCGTCGCCGGGGAGTTTGGAGGTGTTGGTGACGCGGGTGGTGACGGTTATGGGGGAATCGCCGGCGAAGGTTGTGGTTGGCGTGGCGGTGGACGGAATGTGTCGCGCTTCGGGCGCTGACGGATCACTCGGGGAAACGTCGAGAGTGTTTGAGGAGGCTTGGCGATTTTTGACTAGTTGGTTGTCGGGGATTGGGTGATAGCGGCCATCGGCACCTTCGGTCGAGGCTATGGTTTTGGCGTAGGCGGCTAGGCCTGCGGTGGCTTCGGGAGTGGAGTAGGAGAAGCTCGCATAACTGAGGCCGTAGCCGAAGGGGTAGAGAGGTTGTTCGGTTAAGTACCGGTAGGTGCGGTTGGCCATGCTGTAGTCGGTGAACGGGGGGAGTTGGGCTACGGACTTATAAAAGGTTACCGGAAGGCGGCCGGCGGGATTGTAGGCGCCGGAAAGGACGTCGGCCACGGCGGTGCCGCCTTCTTCGCCGGGATACCAGGCATCGAGGATGGCAGCAGCGTGTTGATCGGCCCAGTTGACGGCGAGGGCGCTCCCGTTGGTAAGGATGACGATTAGCGGCTTGCCGGTGGCGGCTAAGGATTCGAGGAGTTGCTGCTGCGTAGCGGGGAGAGCGATGTCGGTGCGATCGCCGCCGAAAAAACCGGGATCGCTATTGTCTCGCTCTTCGCCTTCGAGGCTGGGGCTGATGCCGACTATGGCGATGACGACATCGGATTTGCGCGCGGCGGCGACGGCTTCTTCTGTGAGATTTGGCGGAAGCCAGAGAAGGCGCGCGAAAGATTCGCGGAAGCGGCGGAAATATTCGAGCTTGATGGGATAGGCGTGGCCGGCCTGAAGATGAACCATCAAGGTGAACGTGCGCTCGCCGCGTTCGCGGTACTGAACCCAATCGTCAATTAAAAGTTTGTTGTCGAAGTAGAGTCGATAGCCGCCGTCGGAAGAAGCGCCGATGCGATAATCGCCGTCGACAGGGGCGGTGAGCTCGCCGGTCCAGCGGACGGAATAATTTTCCAGAGGCACACCGGGGCCGGGAGAGATATTGTTCCAGACGAAATTGAGATTGGGATCGACGCGGGTGAGAACTGGAGTTCCTGAAAGTGAGGGATTGGCAAAATATTCAGCTAGAAGGCCGTTGGATTTAGTTGAAGTGGACTGAGGTTCAGGAGAGGCAGGAGAGGGAGGAGGTACAGGATTGGCGGGGCGGAGGTAGCTGCCGGGAATTACTAGCGCGCGGGTTTCGGTTAGGGGCGCGCCTATGGCGGAAGAAATTGTAACGTTGGGGAAACGAGCTTTTATGCCGGCCAGGATGGTTGTGTATTTGGAGGGAGTGCCGTTGTAATTGCCGAGGAGGACATCTAGAGAGTCGGCGGTGGGTCCGATTACGGCGATGGATCTTACGGAGGATTTCAGGGGCAGCGTGTTGCGATCATTTTTGAGGAGGACGATGGATTCCTGCGCGGCACGGAGAGCGAGCTGGCGATTGGAGGGGATGTCCACATCGGCGAGAGTGAGTTTGGACCAGGGAACATTGTCCGCGGGATCGAACATGCCGAGACGGAAACGCGCTTCGAAGAGACGGCGGACGGCGCGATCGACCTCTTGCATGGAGAGGAGACGATCCTGGACGGCGTAGTCGAGAGATTGAAATTCCGGGCCGCAGGAAAGATCGGTGCCGGCTTTTACGGCGAGAGCGGAGGCTTGCGCCAGCGAGAGTACGTAATCGTGGCCTTGGTAGATATCGCTGATGGCCCAGCAATCGGAGACGATGTAACCGCGGAAGCCCCATTGATTGCGGAGCAGGCCGAAGAGGAGATGATTGGCGCAGGCGGGCTCGTCAAGAATGGAATTGTAGGCGCACATGACGGAATCGGCGTGGCCATCGACGATGGTGGCGCGGAAGGCGGGCGTGTACGTGTCATAGAGATCGTGGAGGGACACGGGAACATCGAAGCGATGGCGAAGAGTTTCGGGGCCGCTGTGAGCGGCGTAATGCTTGGGAGTGGAAACAGTTTTCAGATAGTGAGGATCGTCGCCTTGAAGGCCGGTGACGAAGGCTACGCCGAGGCGAGCGGTGAGAAAGGGATCTTCGCCGTAAGTTTCCTGGCCGCGTCCCCAACGAGGATCGCGGAAGATATTGATGTTGGGTGACCAGAAAGTGAGACCGTAATAGCGGCCGGTGTTGTTATGGGCGATGGCGTCGTTATATTTGGCGCGGGCTTCGGTGGAGATGACGTCGGCGAGGGAATGGAGGAGGCCGGTGTCCCAGGTGGCGCCGAGACCGATGGCTTGCGGGAAAACGGTGGCGAAACCGGAACGCGCGACGCCGTGGAGCCCTTCGTTCCACCAGTTGTAGGCGGGGATTTGTAGACGCGGGATGGCGGGAGCTACGTCTTGCATCTGGGAAACTTTTTCTTCGAGGGTCATGCGAGAGACGAGATCATTGACGCGCTGTTCGAGAGGAACAGATGGATCGAGGTATATGGGAGTTGCAGTGGGAGGAGTGGTGGGGTTGATGGCGGGGGCTTGGGAATGGAGCAGGGTTGGGAAGAGTAAGAGAGAAAGGATCACGGCGAATTTTTTTTGGCGCATGGTGGTCGAGGAATTGTGGCAAAGGTGGATTGCAGAAGTAAAGAGGAAGAGGTGAAGGAGAAGAGTTCGCGGTTATGTGCACCAGCGAGGCGGTGTCCGTGAATGTTCCGACGATGACGCCTGAAGTGTTGATACCATTCGCCGTTGAGCCCAGAGGGCCGGTGCCAGGGGGATTAAATAGAGTAAAGGAGCCGTCTGGAGTGCGGGAGAATGCCCGCGGGCCAGCGTTGGTGGTGACTGTGCCGACGATGGTGCCGCCAGCATTAATGCTGCTAAGGCTGGTGCCGTAGGTCGCTTGGTTTGCCGTGCCGGGAGCGTCGACTTGTGTAAAAGTGCCAAAATTGCCAATGATTTGGTCTCCGGCAGTGAGACCGACGACGGTGTTAAGGCTAGTGCCAGGAAGATTGAAGGAAGTGAAAACGCCGGCGCTCGTGAGCAAAAATCCCTGCGAGACACCGGCGAAATTCACGTAAGTGGCTGCAACCAGGCCCCGATCATTGATGGCCAACGGTAGGACAACGTTGCCGGAGCAAAAATGTGTTGTTCGATAACACCGGCGTTTTGCGTAAAGCCATCGATCGTGAAAATTGGCGCTCCGATGCTTGTGTAACCAGTGATGCCCAGAATGTCAGTGCACACTGCAGTGCCGGCTGTGTTAGGGCCAACACACGGAGTGCCTTGACCGTGCCCTGAAATAGAAGTTGGAATAGAAGTGAAAGTACCATCGGGGCCTCGAAAAAAAGCGATGAAGTTGAAACTCGAGTCAAAACCGAAGCCGACGATTTCGCCACTGGCGTTGATGCCCATAGGATCGGTGGACGTAATTTCCGCGCGGGCGTCGCCTGGGTTGCTGGGGGCGTCGAAGCTTTCAAGGTGGGAGGCACGGTTGGGGCGGGCTTGTTGAAATTGGGGCTGCCAGAATTGCAGGCGGAGCCGAGGAGCGCCAAGGAGAGGAGAGGGCGGCCCGGGGCATGTGGGGATTGTGAGGCAAGTCCATTAGAAAGGCAAGTGGAGGAATGTCACAGGTGGTCGGAGTGGGAGTGGGGCGTCGGCGGTGAGACGATTCTTGTTGGAGACAAGACGCGTCGTTGAGATTCTTCGCCGGGCACTCGTGCGGAACGATGGTTTTTTCTTGTGGTGATACGCGGTGTCTTGAGATTTGGGGTGTTGCGGACATGGGTCGCGGCGGTGCGGCGCCACTACGAAGAGTGGCGGAATTTTTGTCGGGGGACGGGTTATTTCTTGATGAGCGAGACTTGAGGAGGATGGTTTGGGGAAATGGTGGAGGAGCGGGATGGCGGGGGTGGCGGGGATTGCGGTGGGGACCGTGGTGGTGCATTTCGTGTTGGGGTGGAGGTATGGATTTGATCGCGACGAGTTGATGGCGTTGGAGGATGCGAGGCATCTCGCTTGGGGATATGTCCAGTATCCGCCGATGACGGCGTTTTTGGGGAGACTGGCGCTGGGATTGTTTGGGACTTCCTTGGGAGGATTTCGATTGTTTGCGGCGTTGGCGCAAGCGGCGGCGTTGGTGTTGACGGGATGGATGGCGAAGGAAATGGGTGGAGGGAAATGGGCGCAGGTGACGGCGACGTTGGCGGGGGTGCCGTTTTGTTTGGGGGCGGGTGGGTTGATGCAGTACATCTCGTTTGATTATTTGTGTTGGGTCTTGGTGGCGTGGTGTGTGGTGCGGGTGGCGCGTAGGGACCAGCGGTGGTGGGTGGGGGTTGGGGTGGGGATGGGGTTGGGGATGATGGCGAAGTACACCATGGGATTTTTGGTGTGCGGGGTGGTGGTGGGAGTTTTGTTTACGGAGATGCGCCGATATTTGCGGAGTGGATGGTTGTGGTTGGGTGTGGCGTTGGCGTGGGCGATTTGGTTGCCGAATTTGCTTTGGGAGTGGAAGCGGAATTTTGTGTCGTTGGAGTTTTTTAAATTTTTGCATGCACGGGATGTGCAGACGGGGCAAACGGATTGGTTTTTGTTGGGGCAGGCTGAGGTGACGTTGCTGGCGTTGCCGCTGGCTTTGGCAGGGATCTGGTTTTGTTTTTTTTCGGAGGAGGGGAGGAGGTTCCGGATTTTGGGATGGATGTGTGCGGTGCCGTTGGCGATGTTTCTGGTGTTAAGAGGACGGGATTATTATTTCGCGCCGGCTTATCCGATGCTGTATGCGGCAGGGGCGGCGTGGGTGGAGGGCGTGTTTGAAAATGGAAAAGGGAAAATTGAAAATCGTTCGCGGTGGGTGCGGGGGGTGATTTGGGTTTGTTTGGTTTTGGATATTTTGCTGGCGGGGGCCGTGGCATTGCCGGTGGCTCCGGTGAATTCGGCGTGGTGGAGGTTTGCTTCGCGGGTGGATGGAGTGTTTCCCGAGGAGATTGGGTGGGAGGAGTTTGTGAATGGGGTGGCTCAGGTGCGGGATGCGTTGCCGGCGGAGGATCGAGAGCGATTGGGAATTTTGGTAGGGAATTATGGGGAAGTGGGGGCGTTGAATTTGTATGGAGAGAGATTTGGGTTGCCGCGAGCGATCAGCGGGGTGAATTCGTCGTGGGAGAGAGGGTATGGGGAGCCGGCGCCGGAGGTTTTGATTGTGGTGGGATATCCACGGGAATTGTTGGACAGGGAGTTTGCGTCGTGCGTGGTGGCGGGGCGGACGCGGAACCGGTTTGGGGTGAAGAACGAGGAGACGGTGGAGGATCCGGATATTTTTGTGTGTAGAGGGATGAGGCGGAGTTGGGGGGAGTTTTGGGGGAGGGTTAGGAAGTTCGCATGAATAAGTTCAAGAGGTCGATGAGGTCGAGGAGGGTTAGGAGGTAAACGGTAGAGGAGAGGAGCTTTTTTTGGTGTAGACGGAGGGATCGAAGAGGAATTCTTTCCGCGGGAAAGGCGGAGGTCCTGACTTCGCGGACTTCGTTCGGAATGACGGGGCTTTTTTGGTGATGACAAAATCCAAGACCCACGCTTCGCAAAAGGCGCTCAGCGTGGGGCCGTAGGGGAGGCTGATCTGAAGTTCGGCCACTACATTACTACTGGATGGTGATTTGGAGTTGGGCGGTGGTTTGGTTGTAGGCGTTGGTGGCGTAAAGCGTGTACGTCGTGGTCGCGGTTGGGGACACTTGCACTGAGGTGCCTCGTGTTGCGCCTACCGCGGGGGAAATGATTACGTAATCGGCGTTATTGACTTGCCAGCTTAGGGTGACTGGTGTGCCTGCGGTTACGGTGGTGTCGGTGGCTGTGAAGTTGGTGATTGTGGGGACGGGTCCTGTGGGGATGTTGGAGCTGGTGTAGAGCGGGGTTAGTTGGAGGACGTCGAAGTCGGCTGCGGTTACGCCGTCGAGAAGGTGGAGATCGTCGTTGTTCCAGCGGCTGTCGGGAGTGCCGGAGATGTAGATGGCGGAACCATTGTCGGCGAGGATGAGGCCGTAGGTTTTCATGGCGGTGAGGATGATCTGGTTAGTGGCGGAATAACTAGAGGTGTCGAAGCTGGCTTTGAGGCGAAGGCGCGCGCCCATGGGAGGAGCGGAGGCGTTGGTGCTCGTGCCGGCGTAATGAGAGGCGGGCGGAACGAAACCGGCGCTGGTGTTGGGAAGAGTGAAGCGAATGGCGTGATTGATGGTGCCGGCGGCAACTTCGTCGTAACGAACGAGGCCGGGAAAAATGGGAAGCCCGGCGGCGTCGGCGCTGGTCCACGTGTAGGGGCGCTGCTCGTTGGAGAGGAGATCCCAGACCGCGCCGGAGGCTGCGTCCCAAGCGGAGGTTTGCGGATAGGAAGAATAGAGCTCGTAGAGGAAGCAGTTGGATTTATCGAGCACTAAGACGTGGCGATCGCCCGAGCCGGGATTCGGGTAGCCTTCGATGGCAGCAGTGAGAGGAATGGGCATGGGGCCTGCGTCGGATTCACTGCCGTACGAGGTGTAATCGATGGGGATGAGTGGTTGAGTGGAGTCGACTACCGTGTAGGGAATGCCGATGTAGGAGCCGTTGTATTCGCCGGAACCGAAATCGGGATGAACGGTGGTCGTGGACCCGATGAAATTGATGATCGCGGCGGAATTGGGGTCGACGGGGAAATTCGAAACGTTGGTGTTCCAGAGATTGTTGGAAGGAAATGGAACGAAGCCACCGAGGCTGGCGCCTTGACCGGTGGACATCTGCGAGCAGGATGAAGATTGCACGGAACCATTCACTTGAAAATTTAAAGTGGAAGATGCGCTGGCGCCGGGATCGGGATTTTCCACGACTACGGGGAAGGTGCCCGAGGCGGAGGCAGTGCCGGTGGCGGTGAGTTGCGTGGAACTGACGAAAGTGGTGGCGAGCGGAGAATTGTTGAGGAGGATTTGCGCGCCGGAAATATAATTTGTGCCGGTGACGGTGAAAGTGAAGGCGCCAAGATTTGTCACGGCGGGAGAGATACCTGCCAAGGTGGGAGTGGGATTCCAGAGAGTGACGGCGGAGGAAGAGGATTTGGTGTTGTCGGCGGCGCTGCTGGCGGTGACGGTGATGGTGTTGGGAGAAGGAAGAGTAGCGGGAGCGGTGTAAGCGCCGGAGGAAGTGATGGTGCCGATGGTGGAATTGCCGCTGGTGGTGGAGTCTACGGACCATGAGACGGTGGTGTTAGTGGAACCGGTGACGGCGGCGGTGAAAGTGTAAGAGGAGCCGGCGCGGATGTTGGCGGTGGTGGGAGAGATGGCGACGGAGACGGAGGCGGCAGGTTGGACGGGGCCGGTGCTGGTTTTGGAGGTGGTGCCGCAGGCGGCGAGGAGTGCGACGGTGGAAAATAGGAAAATGGAAAATCGTTTGGGCGTGGCAGGGAGATGTTGGGGGCGATGCGGGGAGGACATTGAGGATAGTTTGGCGTGGGGGGAGGGGTTTGGGGAACTGGACTGGGGGACAGATTTGGGGCAGGGGTGGTTCCGTTGATGAGGTTCAGCACGTGGAGGAGGGGAAGGAGGCACAGAATCGGAGGTGCGGTGGTGGGTGGGAGTGTCACACCTACGGCGCTCGGATTGCGGCGTTTTTTTTGATGGCTTGGACTTGGGAACCCAGAACACAAGCTGAAGCCTATGCTACCTGGCTCGCGGACTTGCCAGGGGCCCGATGTATCGGGCCCCTGCGTAGAGTGCACCTACCAAGAGTGTCCGTAGGAAGTGCCTGTACAAAGAGTGTGTGGGCGGATTGGTCACGCCTGTACTTGCGTACTATGGCGCGATTTGGGGGTTGCCGAAAAAATGGAGGCGAGGCAGACGTGTGTGGCGCGTCTGCGCGAAACTTTTGTGCGCTTGGGAATTGGCGCAGGGGATCGAAATTCGTGTCATCCGCAGCGAACATTGCGAGCCCGGGGAAACAGGCTGAAGGGAAAGAGGGAAGCGGAACGCCGCGGCCGAACCCGGTGGCAATGGAAGTTCTGGTCAACGTGACAGGGGCGAACGCGGGCGCAGAAAATGGCGCGCGGCACCTGTTTTCCGAAGAGACGTCAACAGTGCTGGTGTTTAAGGACGGAGCGGTGATCCGTTTGGCGGCACCGGTGGCTGTGGGGCAATTGCTGTTTCTGACGAACAAGAAAAGCCATCAGGAAGTGGTCTGCCAGGTATTGAAGAAGAAAAGCTTCAAGGCGAATTCGAGCTATGTGGAATTGGTATTCACGGAAGAGCGGACGGATTATTGGGGCGTGGCGTTTCCGGAAGGAGCGAAGAGCACGCCGGAATTTATCGTGCAGGAACAAGTGCAGGCAGAGGAGACCACCGCGGAGCCGACGGAGACTCCGGTGGAACCGCGCAGCGCGGAGGATGTGGACGCGTTGAAGCAGGAAGTGGAAGCGCTGCGGGAACAGTTGGCGTTACTGGAAAAGAGAAACGTGGAAGAGGCCGCGGGGAAGGCGATGGCGGAGGCGCAAGCGGCGCGCGAGGCAGCGGCGCGGGAAATGGCGATGCGCGAGGCGTCCAAGGCGATGGACGCGCTGGAGGCGCAGTCGGGACTCGGGTCGCATGAGGATGCGCACGTGGCTTCCAACGAAGGTTCGCACGAGAGGCTGCAGGGAAATTCCCACGCGGAACAAGAGAAGCCAGCGCTGCTGATGCCGAATGCGCCGAAGGATGCGGACGAAGTGGCGCGGGCAGTTGTGGGGATGTCTCTGCCGGTGTGGAAGTTGGAGAAAACGCCGGAAGAACAATTGTTGGAAGAAGAAGCGGCGTCGGGAGTGAAACGGGAACCGGATCCGGTTGCGGCGGCAGTGCCGGCAGAAGACGCGGCAGAGGAATTGTTGCCGAAGCCGTCGCTGGATTTTTCGCAGACGCCAAAGAAGGGGAAGGCGAAGGGAAAAGCGGCTGGGGCCTCGGTGATTCCGCCGGCGGTGAAATCGGGGAAGATGAGCACGGCGCGGGTGATGGCGCTGAGCGCGGTGCTGGGGTTGGCGCTGGCGGGCGGGGCGTGGTACGGAAAATGGTGGGAACTGTTGCCGATGGGGAAGAGCGCGGCGTTGGCGAGGCCGAGCGCGGTGAAGAAGCCGAGTCCGGCGAAGACTGCGCCGGCTGGAGTTGCGTGGAAACCTGCGGGGGCGGGAAGTGGCGCGGCAGATGCGAGTGGCGCTGGTGCGGCTGCGAGCGTGAATGCGGCCAAAGATTCTGCGGCTAGCGATGCGGCGGATGCGGAAGATGCAAACGACGCGGCGCGGCCCGGGGAGAGCGAGTTTAGCGCGGGGGAACGCAGGGCGGCGGCGCGGGAGCGTGCAGCAGCGCGGAAGGAAGCTGCAAAGGGGGCGGAGCAACCAAAGAGCGCGGCGGTAGATATTGTGCCCGCGGATGCTCCGTTGGTGGCAGCGAAATTATTGAAGGCGGCGAATCCGGTGTACCCGCCGGATGCGATGCGGAGTTACATTACGGGAGATGTGAAAGCGGAAGTGGTGGTGAATGCGTCGGGGCATGTTACGGACGTGAAAGTGATTTCGGGACCGAAGGCGTTACGCGAGGCGGCGGTGGCGGCGCTGAAGCAGTATGAGTATGCGCCGGCGACGCAGGGAGGCAGGACGGTGGAGGGGAAGGCGGTGGAGGTGGTGAAGTTTTGGTTTAATCCGTGAGTGGAAGATAGGGAAGAGAAAAGGGATGGCGATGAGCGGTGGCAGTCGGGCTCCGGCAGTTCTGTCGGGAATCCATTTAAAAACAAGCTGGTAGGTTGAATTTTGTTGCTGAGGATTTGGGATCGAAGAGGGATTCTTTCCGCAAAAGGCGCGGAAAGGGGCGTCGGACTGCGCTCGGAATGACGGTGTACTTTTTTGGGTGTAATTTTTTGGTGTTGAGTTAGGAACACTAGGCCCACTCTTGGCGGACTCATGGTGGGCACACGGAAAAAAAGAAAACTCTAGGAGAACCCAAGAGCAGAGAACCCAACAGCACAGGCTGAAGCCTATGCTAGGTGGGGCCGCTCGCGGACGCGCCGTGGGCACGATGTATGGTACGGAGGTGGGCGGGGCTAATGCCCCGCATCTACGGGTTATTATGAATTGGTGTGGCAGGGTTCGGTTGTGGGGTGGGGAATTGGAGGGGGCTTTCGCTGCTGGCGTTTAGGGTGGATTGGTAGCGGTCTAGTTGGGAGGGATCGTCGATGGAGCCGTGGTGGTGGACTTGGCGCCAGTGGTGATCTAGCAGGCGGAAGATGCGAGTGGTGCGGAAGGATAGTTCGGAGACGGTGGTGGGAGTTTCGAGGCGGCCGCGTTCGCGACCTACGGCGTAAAAAATTTCGCCGGAGATGTGGAGAGAATAATTGTAGAGCTCGATGGTGACGCGGATGGGGCCGGAGAAGAGCCGTTCGTAGACGCGGCGGATTTCGGGCCAACCGCGTTTGATGCCGCCGAGGGGATTGTTCATGGAGACGTCATCGAAGGGGGACCAATTCTGGCGCATGAGCATAATGTCTCTCGTGTTGAAGGCACGATAAAACTGAGTGAGAGCGTGACGAGGATGAGTGAGATCGCGAAGATCTTCGAAACCGGTGATGGGGTCAAGTGCAGAGGAAAAAGCGGGTGATGCCATGGGGGCCTCTCAATGGAAAGTTGCTGAGCACATAGAGTTGGACGCGGGGGAATGCGGGATGGTGACAGGGAAAAGTTTCGGTGAATGGAAATTCATGTGCGGCGGGGACGCGTTTCGTTGGGATTGTGACAAGATGCGGGGGATGAGATCCTTCGTCGGGGAGTTGTCAGGATGACAATATCGTTTTTTTGGCTTGATGGGCCGAGCGAAGAGGGATTCTTTCCGCAAAGGGCGCGGAAAGGGGTGGCGGTCCTCACTTCGCGGACTTCGTTCGGAATGACGGAACCTCAGAGAAACGTGGGAGAAACGAAACAGCACGGGCTGAAGCGTATGCTACGGGCGTACTTGGAAGAGGCCCCACGCCGGGTGCTGGGCAGAGGCCAGGGTCTAAAGTGTCTAAAGTCCCCCACTACACAGACGGGAGTGCGTGTGGTATTTAGTCGTCGTCGCCGTGCAGGACGGCGGCGGTTAGGACGGTGGTCCAGAGGCCGCGCTTGTCGCCTACGGCGGACTGGGTGATGTTCATAGTGCGGACGATTTTGTTGGAGATGCGATAGACCTCTTTTTTTTCGTCCCAGGACAGATCGGGATCAAATTCGACGTTGAGCGTGGTGGCAAGCATTTCGGCGGCCAGTTCCTCGGCGTACTCGCCGGCGACTTCTTCGGTTTCACCGAAGGAATGGTGCTCGCTCAAGTAACCGTACATGGGGCGTTCGCTGGGAAGAGCTAGGCCAATGCTGGCGGCGATGAGGCGATGGGGCTCCTTGGTGGAATTTTCGCTGATGACGGTGAAGGCGACCTGACCGGGCTTGATGAGCTTCAAACCTTCACTGCGAGAAATGAGTTTGCAGTTGGGCGGAAAAATAGAACTGACGCGGACGATGTTGCACGCCGCGATACCTGCGTTTCGTAGTGCCAGCTCGAAGCTTGAAAGCCTCTCGCGATGTTTCCCCACACCTTTGGTCAGGAAAATCTTCTTCGCTACGAACGCCATTGTGCTGGGTCACCGTCCAGATGGATTCTTTCGCTTAAAATATTTTGCACCATTGAAAAAGTAACAAGCTTGAGGGGTAGTGTCAATGTACTTCGGGGGAGATTTGAGAGTGAAGAAGAGTGGAAGACATGTTGGGATCGAAGGGGAATTCTTTCCGCAAAGGGCGCGGAAAGGGACGGCGGTCCTCACTGCGCGGGTTTTTGTTCGGAGTGACGGGTTTATTTTTTTGTGTGGGGACGAGCAACCCAGGGGCAAAGGGAGGAGTGACTGTGCCACGGGAACTGGGACTGGGACGCTATTCGCCGGCCATGGCGTCCACTAGTTTGCCTAGCGGGCGGGAGATGGCTTGGACTTTGGCTAGATCTTCGGTGGTGAAATCGGGGCCGGCGGTTGCGGTGAATTCGCCTTTGCGGCTGATCTGGATTACGCCGACGACTTTGCCGTCGTTCAAGATGGGGGCGCTGATAATTTTCTGAATGGACTCGCCACTGGTGGTGGCCGCTTTGACACCTTCGAAGACCGTGGCGTGACGCACGGCGGAAAAATTATTGTTAATTTCGCAGCGGCTTTCGCGGACGGTGCGCGCGGCGAGAGCGGAGTTGCTGGTGAGTGGAACGAAGCCGACATTTTTCAGGGCGGCTGGGACGAGAAAATGGAGATGACGCCAGCGGTTGGAGACGGCGAGGATGGCGACTTCGTCTACTTTCACGCGAAGTTCTTTGGCGATTTTTTCGGCGAGAGTGGGCATGGAGATTTTTGACGCGGCGAATTCATCTTCCGCGAGGGCCAACGCGAGCTTTTCAAGTTCCACTACTAAAGTGGTAGCCATCGCTTTAGAAGCTCCGTCCCGCAGGAAGGGAAATCGCGGGAGAGATGCGGTGACGCCTCCGTATATTTAGTTAGTATGTTCGTCTGTTCGGAGGGTTCTCGCAAGAATTTTTGTGGGGGAAGGTGCTCAGAAGGAGAAATTGAAAAGGGCAAAATGAGGAGATTTTCAGTTTTGTGGGGGAGTCGGATTCCTCAGAGGCTAATGCCCGGAGGTTGGGAGAATTTTATGTCGGACCTGAAGGAGCGGATGAGGAGAGATTTGGCGGTGAGGGGAGGAGTAGACCCAGGCTTCGCGAAGGGCGTTCAGGGTTATTGCGAGATTTGGGAACGACTCCGTTCGGAATGACGGAGTAATTTTTGTGTCTGTGGTGGAAAGGGTGGCCGATTTGAAGATCGCCTCCTACGTTGAAACTCTGTAGCACAGGCTAAAGCCTATGCTACATGGTGCGCGGACTTGCGGGGGTGGTTGCGTTGGTGGGGGAGACTGCCTATACTGAAATTGCCGCTTCCCACCGCGCCGCTAAGATTGCGCTCCACAAAAAGTTTTTCGGGACACTGGCGGCGGAGAGGGCATGTCTCCCACGACAACCCGGCCTGATTTAAGTAGCTTGTTCAGAGAGCTTCACTTTTTATTCGCAACTGTTGGCGGTAAACACAAACATTTCAAGGGACTATTTTATTCATGAGCGCTGCGGCTGCATCGGCGAACGTTTCGGCTGGGAGCTTGCGCTTCTGGCAGACGACTGTTGCAAAGAAAGCGATCATGGCGGTTACCGGCGTGGCGCTTTTTGGATTTCTGGTGGGACATCTGGCCGGGAACCTGCAGGTTTTTGAGGGACCGGAAAAAATCAACCATTATGCGGCGCTACTGAAGTCTGTGGGGGCGCTGTTGTGGACCACGCGGATTGTGCTGTTTGTGGCGGTGGTGCTGCATATCTGGTCGTCGTTTCAATTGTGGTTTCTGCAGCGCGAGGCGCGGCCGATCAAGTACGTGAAGAAGGTGAACCTTCATTCGACGTACGCTTCGCGGACGATGATGTGGAGCGGGCCGATTATCCTGGCGTTCGTGGTGTTTCACCTGGCGCAATTTACATTTGGCGCGGTGCATCCGGGAGCGCCGTTCGATGAGCACAACGTGTACAACAATGTGGTGCTGGGATTCGCGGTGTGGCCGGTATCGTTGTTCTACATTATTGCGATGACGATGCTCTGTTATCACCTGTATCACGGATTGTGGAGCATGTTTCAGTCGCTGGGGATCAGCCATCCGGTGTACACGCCGTGGTTGCGATTGTTTGCGAAGGTTTTCGCCATCCTGATTGCTATTGGCTACATTTCGATCCCGGTCGCGGTGTTGACCGGCGTCATAAAGCCTGTTTAGGGAGCCCGATTCGATGGAATTAAATTCGCATGCCCCAACAGGGCCGATTGAGCAGGCTTGGGACAAGCACAAGTTTGAGCTCAAGCTGATTAATCCGGCCAACAAGCGCAAGTACAACATCATTGTTGTTGGATCGGGACTCGCGGGAGGCGCGGCGGCGGCGAGCCTTGGGGAACTTGGCTACAACGTGCAGTGTTTTTGTTATCAGGACAGCCCGCGGCGGGCGCACTCGATTGCGGCACAGGGCGGAATCAACGCAGCCAAAAATTATCACAACGATGGTGACAGCATTTTCAGGTTGTTCTACGACACGGTGAAGGGCGGAGATTTTCGCTCGCGCGAAGCGAACGTCTACCGGCTGGCGCAGGTGAGTGTGAACATTATCGACCAGTGCGTGGCGCAGGGCGTGCCGTTCGCGCGGGAGTATGGCGGGTTGCTGGACAACCGGTCGTTCGGCGGGGCGCAGGTTTCGCGGACGTTTTATGCGCGCGGGCAGACAGGGCAGCAGCTACTGCTAGGGGCTTACCAGGCGCTGGAGCGGCAGATCGGGCTCGGCACCGTGACGATGAACGGGCGGACGGAGATGCTGGACCTGATTGTGGTGGACGGGCAGGCACGCGGGATTGTTACGCGCGATTTGTGCGATGGGAAGATTGAAGTACACATTGGCGATGCAGTGATTTTGGCGACGGGCGGATACGGGAACGTATTTTATCTTTCGACGAACGCGAAGGGCTGCAACGCGACGGCGATCTGGCGGGCTTACAAGCGCGGAGCGCTGTTTGCGAATCCGTGTTTCACGCAGATTCATCCGACGTGCATTCCGGTGGCCGGGGAGTACCAGTCGAAGCTGACGCTGATGTCCGAATCGCTGCGGAATGACGGGCGGATATGGGTTCCGAAGAAGCCGGGAGACAAGCGGCCGCCGGCTTCGATACCGGAAGTCGAGCGCGATTATTATCTGGAGCGGCGGTATCCGAGTTTTGGCAACCTGGTACCGCGAGACATTGCTTCGCGTGCCGCGAAAGCGGAATGCGATGCGGGGCGCGGCGTGGGCGAGACGGGACTTGGCGTTTACCTGGATTTTTCGGAAGCCATCAAGCGACTGGGGAAGCAGAAGATTGCGGAGCGCTACGGAAATTTGTTTGAGATGTATGAGCGCATCACTGGCGAGAATCCTTATGAAGTGCCGATGCGGATTTATCCGGCGATCCATTACACGATGGGCGGCTTGTGGGTGGACTACAACCTAATGTCGACGATTCCGGGGCTGTTTGTGCTGGGGGAAGCGAATTTTTCGGATCACGGGGCAAATAGATTGGGCGCGAGCGCGTTGATGCAGGGATTGGCAGACGGATATTTCATTATTCCTTATACAATCGGAAATTATCTGGCTACGGCGAAGCCCGGGAAGGTGTCGGCGGATGCGCCGGCGGTGAAGGAAGCGGTTGCGAATACCGGGGCGATTACGAAAAAGCTGTTGAATGGGAATGGGACGCGCACCGTGGATTCTTTCCACCGCGAGTTGGGGAAAATTGTTTGGGATTATTGCGGGATGGCGCGGAATGAGGCAGGGTTGAAGAAGGCGCTCACGCTGATCCCGGCGTTGCGGGAAGAGTTCTGGAAAAATGTGAAGGTGTTGGGCACGAATGAAGAGTTCAACCAGTCTTTGGAAAAGGCCGGGCGCGTGGCGGACTTTTTCGAACTGGCGGAACTGATGTGCCGCGATGCGCTGGAGCGCAGCGAATCGTGCGGCGGGCATTTCCGCGAAGAATTTCAGACGCCGGATGGCGAGGCGTTGCGGGACGACGAACATTATTCGTACGTGGCGGCGTGGGAGTATCAGGGCGAGGGCGTGACGCCGGCGTTGAAAAAGGAACCGTTGACGTTCGACTATGTGCACCCATCGCAACGGAGTTACAAGTGAAACTGACACTTCACGTTTGGCGGCAGAAGAACGCGAAGGATCGCGGCGGGCTGGTGCGGTATGAGGTGCCGAACGCGAACGAGCGCATGTCTTTTCTGGAGATGCTGGATGTGCTCAATGAGAGTTTGGTCCAGAAGGGTGAAGATCCGATTGCGTTCGACCACGATTGCCGCGAAGGGATTTGCGGGATGTGCGGCTTCATGATCAATGGCAAGGCACACGGAGGGTTTAAGGGGACGACCGTCTGCCAGCTGCACATGCGGCATTTTAAAGATAGCGACGTGATTTACCTGGAGCCGTGGCGCGCGAGGGCATTTCCGGTGGTGAAGGATTTGGTGGTGAATCGCGGGTCGTTCGACCGGATTATTGCGGCGGGTGGATTTATCACCGCGCCCACCGGGGGAGCGCAGGACGCAAACACGATCCTTGTGGCGAAGCAGGCGGCCGATCTGGCAATGGATGCCGCGGCGTGCATTGGATGCGGGGCTTGCGTGGCGGCTTGCCCGAATGCGGCGGCGGCGTTGTTTGTGGGCGCGAAGATTTCGCACCTGGGACATTTGCCGCAGGGACAGGCGGAACGCGACCGGCGGGCGTTGGCGATGGTGCAGCAGATGAATGTGGAAGGATTTGCGAATTGCACGAACATCGGGGAGTGCGAGGCGGTTTGCCCGAAGCAAATCCCGTTGGAAGTGATAGCGCGGATGAATGGGGATTATGTAAAGGCGGCGGTGAGGGAGAGGCCGGAAAGTGCTGCGGGCGGGACGGGGTAGGGCTGGTTGAGGTCCTTCGTCGCGGACTCCTACAGGATGACAACGCGTGGCTTTTTGGCCTGGAGAAGCAAGACCCGCCCTCACAAACCCGAGGGTGGAGCACCCGGGATTGCGGAGTTTTGGGACCTTGCCGAGCTGCGACTAGTAGGGCGCACAATACATTAGACGGGAGGGGGAAGAGTGGGGATGGCGAGAGTGATATTGTTGGTTTGTCTTTGTTTGGTGGTGGGTGCGGCTGTGTTTGTGTCGGCGCAGAGTGAGCCGGTGTCGGAGAAGGCGAAGAAGCTGCATTTTAGTTCGATTGTGGTGGATACGCATGACGATACTACGCAGCGGCTGCTCGATCCTCATTTTGATATTGCGGTGCCGCATACAGACGGGAACATCGATATTCCGCGGATGCGCGATGGCGGGCTGACCGCGATTTTCTTTTCTATCTGGATCAACGGAAGAATATTGGGGCCGGATGCGGTGAAGCAGGCGCTGGATCAGGTCGATGCGGTGCGAGAGACGGTGCGGAAGCATCCGAACGAGATGATGCTGGCGACGACCGCGGACGATATTCGAGAAGCGAAGAAGGAGCACAAGATTGCCGCGCTGATGGGAGTGGAAGGCGGGCACATGATGGGGAATGATTTGGCGGTGCTGCGGGCGTTTGCGGCGCTGGGTGTGCGGTATATGACGTTGACGCACATGGAAAATAACGAGTGGGCGGATTCGTCGACGGCGAAACCGGAACACAACGGATTGACGGATTTTGGCAAGAACGTGGTGCGGGAAATGAACCGGCTGGGGATGATGGTCGATATTTCGCACGTGTCGGACAAGACGTTTTACGACGCGCTGGAAGTGAGCAAGGCGCCGCTGATTGCCTCGCACTCATCGTGCAGGGCGCTGTGCAATGCGGCACGGAATATGACCGACGATATGATTCGTGATTTGGCGAAACACGGCGGCGTGATTCAGATCAATTATCATGTGGGATTTTTGAGCCAGGAGTTTCGCGATTTCGAAAATGCTCATCCCGAGGTGGAAAAGCAGATTACGGAGGAAGTAAAGAAGCGTTGCGGGACGGATGAGGCTTGCGGTGGAACGGCCGGCGATCAGGTGGTGCGGGAATTCATGAAGGAAGGGAAGCTGCCGAAGGTGGATTGGACGCTGATTGTGGAGCACATCGATCATGCGGTGAAGGTTGCGGGCATCGATCACGTGGGGCTGGGATCGGATTTTGATGGCGCGGTGATGCCGCTGGGAATGGAAGACGTCACGCACTTGCCGCAAATTACAGATGCGTTGTTGAAGAAGGGTTATTCGGAGGGAGATATTCGGAAGATATTGGGAGAGAATACGCTGCGGGTGTTGAGTGAGGCGCAGCGGGTGTCGCGCGAGATGAATAGCCACTGACGGTCCGGGCTCGCGGGCTCGCCCGGGGGCACGATGTATCGTGCCCCTACGGTTTTGATTTCGCACTCCAAATGGGAGGATTGCCATGCGCGTTTTGACAGTAATGGTTTGTTCTGTTGTCTTTGGTTTGGTGACTTGTGTTGCTGGTTTTTCGCAAACTCCGCCTGCGGCTAAGCCCAAAGCGCCTGCTACGACACATACGGCTTCGCCTTATGACCGGACTTTGCTTAAACCTGCGTTGTTGAAGGATGTTGCGCCGGCGACTTACCAGGTAAAGTTTGTGACTACGCGAGGGGATTTCACGGTTACGGTGCACCGGGAGTGGGCACCGCTGGGGGCGGACCGTTTTTATAATTTGGTGAAGCATCATTATTATGACGGGATGCGGGTGTACCGGGTGATTCCGAATTTCGTGGCGCAGTTTGGAATCAGCGCGTATCCGGTGGTAAACGCGGCCTGGGCGCATGCCACGATCAAGGACGATCCAGTCACCCAGAAGAATTTACGGGGAACGCTGACGTTTGCGAAGACGGGCGCGCCAAATTCACGGACGACGGAAGTGTTTATCAATTTGAAGGACAATACCCCGCTGGATTCGCAGGGATTTGCGCCGTTTGCGTCGATCGATGAGAAGGGAATCAATATTGTGGAGATGTTCTACGACCAGTACCCGGATCCCGCTGGGGAAGAGCAGCAGAATATGGAGAAGGGCGGGGAGAAGTATATGGCGACGAAGTTTCCAAAGCTGGATACGATTAAGTCGGCGACGATTGTTGGTGGGGCTGCGGGGAGTAAGTGACGGGGGGCTGCGGGTTGTTTTGGTGGGCACGGGGCTGGAAGAGGGATGGCGGGAGTAAGACGCCCAGATCGAAGAGCGATCCTTCCGCGAAAGGCGCGGAAAGGGGTGGCGGTCCTCGCGCCGCGGACTCCGCTCGGAATAACATGGTTTTTTTGTGGTGGAACCCAAGATGCCGGCCTGAAGGCGCGGCGCTACAACGGCAAGAAAAACAACCAAGACCCACCCTTCGCAAAAGCCGCTCGGAGTGGGGCACCCCCGGGAAACCTCGGGAAAAAGCACGTCCGTCAGTTCGTTCGGAATGACATTTTTAGTTATTTTTTGTGGTTTTGGTGATTGGTGGATGGCAGGGGCGTTGAGGGAAACGGCCGCCTCGGAAGGCGGGCCCACGACCCCTTGGGATGTATCCAAAGGATTGATGAAACACATCTAATATTTGCGGGTTGCGGTGGTTGACGGTGTTGGAGACACTGCGTACCCTTACCTGTATGTTAGTTGATTGCCAGAACTGCGGAAGCGCGAACGGCATGTGTTGCTGCTGTTGTTGTCGGCCTGCCCGCTCTGGCAATCGGTGCTTCGCGACGTAGCGCGCTCGAATCGACGAATTTCGAAGCCCACCTGCCAGAGTTAGCGGCAGGTGGGCTTTTTGTTTTTGGTTTGGGATTTTTGGCGGGTTTCGGGCCTGACCGGCTCGCGGAGCACGATGTATCGTGGCGCTAGTGAAGAGGATGTAGGAACGGGAAAAGGAAACGGTTCATGGGTGAGGTTAAGGAAACTAAGGCGCAGAGGGTTGAGCGGCTAAAGCGGGAGATGAATGCCTGGGAACATCTGGGTGAGATCCGGCGATTTGCGCGCGAGGGGCATGGATCGATTCCACCGGAGTGGCTGACGACTTATTTCCGGACTTGGGGAATTTACACGCAGGGGGATGGGAAAGGCGTGGTTGGCGGGTCGGGAGGCGAAGGACGAGCTACACCATTTTTCATGGTGCGGATCCGGATCCCTAACGGGCTGCTGACCAGTCACCAGGTGCGTACGATCGCGAATCTGTCTTCGGAGTTTGGCAACGGCGTGGCGGATATTACGGTGCGGCAGAATGTGCAGCTGCACTGGATTCGCGTTGAGGATATTCCAGAGTTGCTGGAACGGCTGTACGCGATTGGGCTAAACACTACGGGCGCTTGCGGAGATGTGCCGCGGAATATTACGGGGTGCCCGCTGGCTGGGGTGCATGCGCATGAACTGGCGGACGTGAGCGGGTTGGTCGAGGAGTTGGATAAGGAGCTGGGCGGGAATCCTGAATTTTATAATTTGCCGCGGAAGTTCAAGGTTTCGGTGACGGCTTGCCCGGACTGGTGCTCGTATCCGGAGATTAATGATATTGCGTTGATTGCCACGCGGAGGGCGCGTTGGCGTGACGCGGAGAGTGGGGCGACGGAGATCGAAGAGGGATTTCTCACTTCACGGACTCCGTTCGTAATGACGGGTCTGGGGGAGGAGGCGGATGCGGGGGTGAAGCAGCCCGAGGCGGACGAGGAAGTGGGGTTTGCGTTGCGGGTGGCTGGGGGACTTTCTACGCAGCCTCATTTGGCTGTGCCGCTGAAGGTGTTTGTGCGATGGAATCAGGTGATTCCGGTGGTGCGGGCGATTACGGAGGTTTTTCGGGAGTCGGAGGTGCTGCGGCACTCTCGCGACAAAGCGCGGATGAAATACCTTTTCCTCGAACATGGCTGGACGGCGGAATCGTTTTTGGCTGCGGTTGAAGCGCGGCTTGGGTATGCGCTTGATCCTGTCGAACCGCTGGAGCCGCCGGCGCAAGTGCATCGCGATCATTTGGGAGTTATTCCACAGAAGCAGGGTGGATTTTGTTCTGTTGGCGCGGCTGTTATTCGCGGACGGATTACGCCAGAGCAGTTAACGCGGGCGGCCGATCTGGCGGAACGGTATGGCGACGGGCATGTGCGAAACACGCCGATGCAGAACCTTTTGCTGGTGAATATTCCGCAAGCGCATGTGGCAACGGTCACGGAAGAGCTCTCGGCGGCTGGGTTGCCGATTGAGTCTTCTTCGTTCGTGCGCGGGACTGTGGCTTGCACGGGATCTGAGTTTTGCAAGCTGGCGCTGACGGAAACGAAATCCTATGCCCGGTGGCTGACGGAGCAGTTGGAGGAGCGGTTTCCCAATTATCTGGAACAGCTTCGCTTGCACATTACCGGGTGCCCGAACTCGTGCGGGCAGCATTGGATTGCCGACATCGGGATTGAAGGGAAGAAGATCAAGGCGAACGGGAAGATGGTGGACGCTTATTATTTTTGCGTCGGCGGGAGCGTGGGGCAATTTGCCGCTATTGCGCGGCCGGTGGGCTACCGGTGCCCGGCGGAGGAGGTTCCTGACGCGATTACGCGGCTACTGGAGGCTTTCCACGAACAGCGTGAAGGGAATGAGCCACTGCAGAAGTTTTTGGCGCGGCATACGACGGAGACTCTGCGGACAATTTTGGCTGGGGCTCCCGCGGCGGAGGTGGAACGCGATTTGGCGACGGCGGCTGCACCGCATTCTGTGGAGGAGCGATGAGTTTGTTTCCCGCGTTCGTGAAATTGGAAGGCCGCGCGGTGCTGGTGGTCGGCGGCGGTGCGATCGCTACGTCGAAGATACCGACGTTGCTGCAGGCTGGAGCGTCGGTGACGGTGGTGGCGCCTGAAATTACGGGAGAGCTTGCGGAACGGGCGGGGAAGGGCGAGATTACGTGGCTGGGCAAGGCGTTTGAGGCGGGCGACCTGGGCGGAAAATTTCTGGTAATTGCGGCTACGGCGATTGCGGAATTGAATGCGGCGGTGTTTCGCGAGGCAGATGCTCGACAGATCTTGTGCAATGCGGTGGACGACATTGAGAATTGCCATTTTTATTATGGGTCGGTGGTGCAGCGCGGCGATCTGCAGATTGCGATTTCGACGAATGGGAAGAGTCCGGCGCTGGCGCAGAGGCTGCGGAAGGAATTGGAGGAACAGTTTCGGCCGGAGTATGCGGAGTGGGTGGATTGGTTGGGTGAGGCGCGATTGCGGGAGCGGGCGGCGAGTACGGCTGCGGAGAAGACGAAGAAGAAGCTGCATGAGTTAGCTTCGCACGGGGAGTTTGAGAGGTTTTTGGCGGGCGGGGCGAGAGAGGCCGCCCCTCGAAGCTCGGGGCAAGCAAGGCTCGCGGACTCGCTTTGCGCCGCTGGTTCGGATTCGGATTTTGCTGGCAGGGCTGAAGCCCGGCGCCTACGCGATGGGGTTTATTTGGTGGGGGCTGGACCCGGGGATGCGGAGCTGTTGACGTGGAAGGCGGCGCGAGTGATTGAGGCGGCGGATATTGTTTTGCATGATTCGCTGGTGAGCGCGGAAATTCTGGAAATGATTCCGGCTAGGGCAGTGCGGATTGATGTGGGCAAGCGGGCGGGATTCCGGCTGCTGACGCAAGCCGATATTAATGCGCTGCTGGTGGATGCGGCGCGGAAATATCGCGTTGTTGTGCGGCTGAAGGGCGGCGATCCGTTGCTGTTTGGGAGGGCGGCGGAAGAAATTGATGCGTTGCGGGCGAAGAAGATTCTCTTTGAGATTGTGCCGGGGATTTCGGCGGGATTTGCTGCTGCGGCGGCAGCGCAGGTTTCGCTAACGGACCGGCGGCTCGCGTCGCATGTGTTGTTCACGACGTATTCGCGATCGCCGGAGACGGCAGTGCTGCCGGTGATGGGAATCACTTCGGAAACGACCGTAGTCGTTTATATGCCTGGAGCGGACTATGCGAGCGTATCTCACTGGCTGGTGGAATCGGGAATCGCGGGGGAAACGCCGTGTTTGGTGGTTTCGCGGGCTTCGCAGCGGGACCAGGCTGTGGAGTTGACTACGCTTGCGAGGCTGGGTTCGTTTGCGGCGCGGGCTGTGCCGGCGTTGCTGATTGTTGGGAGGGTGGCTTCGCATTCGGCGGCGGCTGGTGCGGGGGCCGGTTGGTTGCGGGAATTTGTCGAGGGAAGAAGTGCGAAGGAGTTGTCGATTTTGTGATGGAGGGAAAAGTGGCGGGGAAGATTCGGGTTTCGGTGGATACGTGGGCGGTGTTGTTGGCGTTGCTGGCGGCGGTGTTGGTGAGGTTGGGGGTGATTGTTAAGGTGCCGTGGTAGGCGGAGTCCTCAGGGGCTGAAGCCCGGATTCTCTTGGTGGTGAACGTCGGCGCTGAAGCTCCAACTCGCGAAACGGCGATTGGGTGTGAGATGACTTGTGAAGAAAAGCAGGTCCCTCACTTCATTCGGGCTGACAGGTGGTTGGAGGGGCGGCGGGCTGAGGGACACGCTCAGCCTCGTAGGGCGGGCCATAGATACCCAAGACCCACACGCAATTGCGCTGTCTGTGGGGCACCCGAAAAGGGGTGAGAGTTGAGATTTGGGATTTTGCAGATATGGGGCGCAGCGGTGCTGCGACCCTACGAAGAGGACCGAAGGGGTAGTTTGGAGGTCTTTGTTGTGGGTTTTTATTTTTGGGGTGGGAAAGGGTGGTATGGCTGAGACTATTGCGCTGCCGCAGACGGGGAATCCGCAGATTTCGCTTAGCGTCAAGTTTTTGAGGGTGTTGCCTGGGGTTGCGCTGTTGGCAGTGATTGGATTTGTGGGGAAGCTACTGGAAAAGAATATTAATGGCTATGCGAAGGCGCATCACTTTCCTTTTCCAAATATTGAATATGTGCTTTGGGCGATTCTAATTGGGCTGGTGATCTCGAATGTGTTTGGAGTGGCGGAAATTTTTCGGCCGGGGGTGGCTACTTACGAGTTTTGGTTGAAGGGGGGCATTGTGCTGCTGGGGTCGCGATTTTTGCTGGGGGATGTGGCGAAACTTGGCGGGGTGAGTTTGTTGCTGGTGGGGATTGAGATTGCGGGATCGCTGGCATTTATGACTTTTCTGGGGCGGCTGTTCGGGCTAAAGCCGAAGCTGACGACGCTGCTGGCGGTGGGTTCGGCGGTGTGCGGCGTGAGCGCGATTATTGCGACGCAGGGAGCGATCGATGCGGATGAGGAAGATTCGTCGTTTGCGATAGCGGCGATTCTGGCGCTCGGGGCGATTGCGTTGTTCACGTTTCCGCTGATCGGGCACTCGCTGCATTTGAGCGATCACGCGTACGGGATTTGGGCGGGGCTGGCGGTGGACAATACTGCGGAGGCTACTGCGGCCGGGGCGCTGTATTCGGATGTGGCGGCGAAACTGGCGGTGCTGACGAAGACGACGCGGAATGCGTTGATTGGATTTGTGGTGCTGGCTTATGCGATTTATTGGGCGAGCAAAGGCCAGGCGCAGAACGTGACGAACAAAGCGGGGTTTTTGTGGCAGAAATTTCCCAAGTTTGTTTTGGGATTTTTGCTGATTTCGCTGCTGGCGACCGTGGGATTGTTCACCAAGGATCAGAATACGGCTTTGGCGAATCTTTCGCGGTGGGCGTTTTTGTTGACGTTTGCGGGGGTTGGTCTGCGGACGAATTTCCGGCAGATGCGCAAGCAGGGATTGCGGCCGTTTGCGGTGGGATTTATTGGGGAGGTTGCGATTGCGGTGTTTACGCTGGTATTGGTCGTGGTGGCGGGAAGGTTGTTTGGGTTTTGAGGGTTTGTCGAGCGTGAGTGGGTGGGAAGAGGAGAGCGGAGTCCTCAGGGGCCAAAGCCCGGATTTTCTTGCAGGTGAAGGTCGGAGTTGAAGCTCCGACCTCCTAAGTGGCAAGCGCAAAAGCACGGGCTGAAGCCTATGCTACAGGAGGACCACCCGAGGGTGGGGCACCCAGGTTGGAGAGCCTGGCTGCGGACTGAAAAAGCCTGCCCCTCAATGGCTAAAGCCTTTTGGGGCGGTTACGGCATGGCTGAAGCCATGCCCTGACGAGAAACGCAAATGTCCAGACAGACTCTGAAGCTCCGCCCCGCTGAACGGAATTTTAGAGGCCCAGGACAGTTACTAGTTCTTTTACGCTGGCGGCACTTTTTTGTAGGGCGGCGGCTTCGTCGGGAGTTAGTTTGATTTGGATTATTTCTTCGGCGCCGTCAGCGCCTAGTTTTACGGGGACGCCTACGAAGAGGCCGCGAATGCCGTATTCGCCTTCGAGGTAGACGGCGCAGGGGAGGATTTTCTTTTTGTCTTTTAGGATGGCTTCCACCATTTCTACCGCGGCGGCGGAGGGGGCGTAGTAGGCGGAGCCGGTTTTTAGGAGATTTACGATTTCTGCGCCGCCTTTGCGGGTGCGTGTGACGATGGCTTCGATTTTATCCGCCGGCAACAGATCGGGGAGTGGGATTCCGGCTACAGTCGAATAGCGGGGGAGTGGAACCATGTCATCGCCGTGGCCGCCGAGGACGAAGGAGTGAACGTTTTCGACGCTGACTTTGCATTCCATGGCGACGAAGGCGCTCATGCGCGCGGAATCGAGAACGCCTGCCATACCCAGGACGCGATTTTTCGGGAAGCCGCTCACTTTCATTGCGGCTTGGGCCATAGCGTCTAGAGGATTCGTGACGACGACGAGGATGGCGTTGGGGGAGTGCTTGACGATTTGTTCGACTACGCCTTTGACTACGTCGTAGTTGGCTTTGAGGAGATCGTCGCGGCTCATGCCGGGCTTGCGTGGGAATCCGGCGGTGATGACGACGACATCACTGTTGGCGGTGGCGCTGTAGTCGCCGGTGGCGGTGGAAATTCCGGTGGCGAACGAATCGGTCCGGGTGATAGGGCCGCTCTCGACCATGTCGAGGGCTTTGCCGGCGGGGGGGCCGTCGAGGATGTCGGTCAAGACGACGTCGGAGAGTTCGAGATCGACGATGCGTTGCGCTGTGGTGGAGCCCACGAAACCACCACCGACTACTGTGACTTTCTTGCGGCTCATTGGGTCTCCTTTGGATGAAAACGGTTGTTTAGTGCGGATGAGGTTGGGCGCGATGCGACTGGATCGAAAACGGATCCCTCACTGCGCGGACTTCGTTCGGAATGACGGGCTTGTATTTGGGTGTGTTGGGAAACCCAAAAGCCGGGCTCGGGGACCCGCCCGGGGGCACGATGTATCGTGCCCCAACAATTTTTTGGTGGAGTGGAGGGCATCACATGTTCTCGATTATGGCGGTGGCGAAGGCGGCGGTGCCTAGTTTGGTGGCGCCGGGGAGAAGGCGTTCGAGGTCGTAGGTGACTTTTTTTTGCTGGATGGTTTTGGCTATGCCGTCTTCAATGCGCTTGGCGGCTTCGCCCCAGCCCAGGAATTCGAACATCATGGCGCCGCTCAGCATGACCGAGCCAGGATTGATTACGTCTTTGTCGGCGTATTTGGGAGCGGTGCCGTGGGTGGCTTCGAAGACGCCGTAGCCATCGCCGATATTGGAGCCGGGGGCGATACCTAGGCCGCCCACTTGTGCGGCGCAGGCATCGCTAAGGTAATCGCCATTGAGATTTGGAGTGGCGAGGACGCTGTATTCGTTGGGACGCAGGAGCATTTGCTGGAAGACGGAATCGGCGATGCGATCGTTGATCATGAGCTTCTTTTTCCACTGGCCTTTACCGTGGGTGGCGCTGATGGAGTCCAGAACTCCTTTGACTTCAGCATAGACGGTTTTCTTGAAATCTTCGGTGGCGGATTCCAGGCCGGGTTCGATCATAGCGGCATTTTGTTCGACGGTGAGGCCGGGATTCTTGTCGAGATTGTCCAAGATCCAGCTTTCGCGTTCGGTGACGGTTTGCGTGCGGAATTCTTCATGGGCGAGGTCGTAGCCCCAATCACGGAAGGCGCCTTCAGTGAATTTCTGAATGTTGCCCTTGTGAACGAGCGTGACGCTTGGTTTGTGGTGATCGAGGGCATGTTGAATGGCGCGGCGGACGAGGCGCTTTGTGCCGGTGGGCGAAATGGGCTTGATGCCTACGCCGGAATCCCAGCGGATTTGTTTCTTGGTGCCTTTGAGCATGTCGTTGTTGAGGAATTCGAGGAGTTTTTTTACTTCGGGGGTGCCGCTTTTCCACTCGATGCCGATGTAAACGTCTTCGGTGTTCTCGCGGAAAATGACCACATTCATTTTTTCCGGCTCACGGACCGGAGAGGGAACTCCGGTGAAATAGCGGACGGGGCGGACGCAAGCGTAGAGATCGAGAATCTGGCGGAGGGCGACATTGAGGGAGCGGATGCCGCCGCCTACTGGAGTGGTGAGCGGACCTTTGATGGAGACGCGGAAATCGCGGGCGGCGTCGACGGTGTCGTCGGGGAGCCATTGCTTAAAGGTGTTGAAGGCTTTTTCGCCGGCGAAGACTTCGAACCATGCTACGCGGCGCTTGCCGCCATAAGCTTTCTCTACCGCGGCGTCGAACACGCGGCGCGAGGCTTTCCAGATGTCGCGGCCGGTGCCATCGCCTTCGATGAAGGGGATGATGGGATTGTCGGGCACTTGCAGCGTGTTGTTGGCGTAGCCAATGGGCTTGCCATCGGCCGGCACCGGCACACCGTTATACGTGGTCTTCATTCCTTAGTCCCCCTGACAGGCGCTGCGTGAATGCTTAGTTCGCGGAGCAATGGCGAACCAAAAACTTTACCATAGCGGAGGCGGGCGTAGAAATCGGAGGCGGTGTGCTCGCGTGTTAGGTTGTTCTTGTGAGTGGGTTGAGATCTTTCGACGGGGACTCCTCGGGATGACAATGCGGCTTTTTTTGTGGTGGGCGGATTGATCGAAGAGGGATTCTTTCCGCAAAAAAAAACGCGGAAAGGGCCGGCGGTCCTCACTTCACGGACTCCGTTCGCAATGAGGGAGTTTTTTTGTGATCACCCAAGAGGGCGGGCTCGGGAACTTGCCCGGGGGCACGATGTATCGTGCTCCTACGGGAACCGGGCGCGATTTGGCGGCGGGATGGCGGGATACACTTTTTGAGTTAAATTTTATTGGAGGGATTAGATGCTTTTTGATTGGAATGCTTACCAGGCGGAACTTGCAAAGGCTATACCCGATTTTGCGAAGCTGTCGCCGGATTCGTTGAAGAGTTACCAGCTGCTTTCGGCGGCGAATGCCAAGAATTCGTTGCTCGGGGAGAAGGTGCGGCAGTTAATTTCGATTGCTGTAGCGGTGACTACGCGATGCGATGGCTGCATTACGTTTCATACGGATGCGGCGCTGAAGACGGGGGCTAGTAAGGAGGAGATTGCGGAGGCGCTGGGGGTGGCCATGGCGATGAATGCGGGGGCGGCATTGATTTATTCGCTGCGGGCGATGGATTCGGTGGAGGCACATTCGAAGGGGTAGGGAGTAACGCAAGATCACAGGCGGGCGTGCCTGTGCCACGGAAGAGGGGAGCCCCTCAGGGGCTGAAGCTCGGTGGTTGGTTGGCTTGATATCGGAGATAAAGAGTCTGTGTGACAACTGGCGAATGCTGCACTCAGCGGCTAAAGCCGCACTGAGTTTCCGTTTACGGTATGGCCGAAGCCATCCCCTGACGGAAAATACGAGTATACACACGGACCCCTAAAGGCTTTGTATCTTAGGAAGCTAATAACCCCGAAGGAAAACAGGTGCCTCACCGTTCGGGATGACATTTCATTTTATCGGGATGGAGTGATTTGGGTTCAGAGCGCTGGCGGCGGTTTCCCAAGATGGAACTGGTTAGGGATAGGGCTAAGAGGGTTAGAACTGCTATGCATAGGATGATTACGATCACTGTCGGAGCCTCCCGGACGAGGGATTGAGGAGCACGGGCGATGCCATTTGGTAAGTAGCGTGTTTTTTGTTGGTTGTGGGATTTGGATTGGAATCCAGTGTATGGAATGAGGGCGTAGTGTCGGATTAGTTGACCAGTTTTTTGGAGGTTGGGTGGGGCCCATGCATTCGGAGCGAAGGGGATTTTTTTTCGGTGGTACGAGGGTCCCAAGACCACCGTTTGCGGACTCAGTTCGGGATGACATGTTCTTGTTTGTTGTTGTTTTGGTTTTTGGTGGGCGAAGACGGGCGATGGAGACCGAAGAGCGCCAGGCAGGAGTGCCTATGCCAAGGGTTAGGATTTGTTTAGGTGGATGGAGCCGTCGCCGGTTCGGATGGAGAGGGGTTGGCCGCCGCCGTTGAGTTTGCCGTGGATGCTGGAGGAGCTGAAGGTGCCTTCGACGGTGACTTGGAGGCCGAGGCTAATGTGGCCGTCGTGGGTGCTGGCATCGAGATTGGCTTGGAGATCGCCGGGGACTTCGAGGTCCACGCTACCGTCACCGGTGCGGATATTCCAGGGGAAGTTGACCTTCGAGCCCGATCCTGCGCGGGCGGTGACGCTGCCATCGCCGGTGTGAATGGTCAGGCCGTCGAAGCGCCCTTGGAGGTTGATGTGGCCATCGCCGCTCGAGGCGTCGACGATGCCATCGAGGCCGCGCGCTTCAATGTGGCCATCGCCGGAATGAAAATGGATATTGCCCTTGGCGCCCTGGACGGTGATGCTGCCGTCGCCGGTGGTGACATCGACGCTGCCGTTGATGGATTCGGCTTCGACGGCGCCATCGCCGCTGCGCACGGTGAGGTCGGCGTCTTTGGGCATGTGAACTTCGACGCGCAGACTGGTGTGACGCGGGCCCCAATTCCAGAAGGCGCCGCCGGAGGTCTTTGCGAGGACATCGACGGAATCGCCGTTTTGTTCGGTGCTGACGTGGAGATCGCGATCGAGTTTGTAGCCGCTGTAGACGATGCGAATTTCTACTTGCTTGATGTCGCCAGTGGATACGCGCACGGCGCCGTCGTCGGTTTCGACTTTTACGCGGGCGTGACCGGCGATCGTGAAGGTTTTGGTTACTTCTTCGGCTTGCGCGGAAAGAGCTGTGCCTAGCGCGAGAACGGCTACTGCCATCAAGCCCAACGCTGCCCTTGTTGCTTTTTGCGCTTTCGTGCTCTGGGGCAGGGAATTCACCGATTTGACGTTCGTCCGCATCGCCATCTCCCTTGCGACCTCCGTATGTGCCGTCCTACTACTTGAAACGCAGAATGGGGCAAAAATGTTCCGTTAGCCGCGCTGGCTGGCGGCTTTCTTGGGTCGCAAGCCAGCCAGGAAATCGGCTACTGGCAGGGTGTTGATCACGTCCTTTTTCTCGAGCCAGCCGCGGCGGGCTACGGTGACGCCGTAGCGGATATAGGCAAGATTGCCGGTTGTGTGGGAATCCGTGGAGATTACGACTTTTACGCCCTTTTCCTTGCACATGCGGAGGTAGACGTCTTTCAGATCGAGACGGTCGGGATAAGAATTGCACTCCATGGCGACGCCGTATTTGGCGCAGGCGTCGAGGATTTTCTCCATGTCGTAGGCGAGTTCGTCGCGGCGGAGGAGCAAGCGGCCGGTGGGGTGGCCGATGATTTGTGTGTAGCGATTTTCGATGGCGGCGAGCATGCGGTCGGTCATTTCGGCGCGCTCGAGATTGAAATAGGAATGGATGGAGCAGACGGTGACGTCGAGCTGCGCGAGGATTTCGTCGGAGTAATCGAGCTTGCCATTTTTCAGGATGTCGACTTCGGAGCCGACGAGGACGCGGATGCCCAGGCCCTTGGCGTCGGCGGCGCGGAGATTTTTGATGTGCTCGGCCATGCGCTTGTCGTCCAGGCCATTGGCTACGGTAACGGCTTTCGAATGGTCGGTGATAGCGATGTATTCGTGGCCAAGGGCTTTGGCGGCCGCGGCCATTTCTTCGATGGAGTTTTTCCCATCACTCGCGGTGGTGTGCATCTGCAGATCGCCCTTGATGTCCCGGAGCTCGACGAGCTTGGGGAGTTTGTGTTTTCCGGCGGCTTCGATTTCGCCAGTGTTTTCGCGTAATTCGGGCGGAACAAAGTCGAGGCCGAGCTTGGAGTAAATTTCTTCTTCGGTGCGGCTGGCTACGCGAACACCGGGTGAGGCGAGGGCGGGTGAAGGGGCGGATGCGGGCTTGGCGGGAGCGGCTTTGGCGTTGGGTTTTGCTTCTTCCTTTGCGGACTTTCTTGTTTCGCCCGCTTTTAATTTGTTTCCCAAGGAAACGTTGATCTTTGCGCCGGCGCTTTTTGTTGGACGTTCCTCGACTTTTAGTTCGGCGTTTTTGTCAGCTGCGGTTTTCTCCAATGTGGCCATTTCATATTCGTTGAGGGTCCAGCCTAAGTCGTTTGCGCGGCCACGGAGGCGGACGTTGTGTTCCTTTGAGCCGGTGAAATACAAGAGCGCGGCACCGAAATTTTCTTGTTCGAGGAGGCGGACATCGACCTGCAGTCCGCTGGACAAGGTGAAACTGACTTTATTTTCGCCGTGGGCGAGGACTTGATCGATGCGGGGGTAGGTGAGGATATGTTTGGCGACGGTGTCGATGACCTCTTGCCTGTTGGCGGATTTGGATTTTTCTTCGGCCATGGTGACCAGTAGATCCAAATCGCCAATGGTATCTTTGCCGCGGCGTAGGGAGCCGGCGGGAGTGACGCTTTCCACTACTTTCCCAGCTTTTTTGATATGGTCCGCGATTTCTTTCGCGGCTGCTTCGACGTCGCTGATGAGGAACCGACCGGAACCTTTCTTGAATGTTTCGACGGCCTTGAGGATGTTTTGTTCGCTTTTTTCGCCGAAGCCAGTGAGGTCGCGGAGTTTGCCTTCGCGCGCGAGTCTTTCGACGTCGGCGACGGTGGCGCACTTGAATTGTTTCCAGAGAAAGGCGACTTTTTTGGGGCCTAGGGATTGGAGGGTGAGGACTTCGAGAAGTGTTGCGGGGAATTTCTTGGCTAGCTTGAGGCGGAGGGAGTAGTCGCCGGTTTTCACGATTTCTGTGAGGTGATCGACCATGCCCTGGCCGATGCCGGGCAGTTCGAGAAGTTTTTCGGGACTGGAGACGAGTTGTTCGACGGGCTGGGGGAGGCCTTCGATGAGTTCGGCGGCTTTTTCGTAGGTGCGGTAGCGGCCGATGATGGCGCCATCGATTTCGAGGAGTTGCGCGGTTTCGCGGAGGATGCGAGCGATGCGTTTGTTGTCCATGGCGGGAATTGTAGCGCGGAATTTGCGTGGGGGGTACGGAGGGAGTTAGCGGCGGTTGGGTTGAGGATGAGGGTGCGGGTGAGGTCTGAAGACAACCCCAAGAACACAGTCAGGAGTGACTGTGCCATAGGAAGGCACCCCAGCCCCACACGCAAAGGCGGCGTGTGGGGCACCCGGGAAGAAAACCCAAAAGGCGGGCTCGCGGACTTGCCCACGGGCACGATGTATCGTGCCCCTACGGGAGGAGGGCTGGCTGGGCTAAAGCCGAGTGCCGACGTTGGTCGCACGCAGGCGTGCGCGCCTACACGGGGCGCGGGTGGTTAGAAAAAAACGTTACATTTGGCGTGGGTGATTAGAAAAAGCGGCGGAGGCTTGTGCTTCCGCCGCCTCTGATTCCAAACTTTTAGGAAACTGGTTTGGATACGTTCGCCGCTTGGGGTCCTTTCGGGCCTTGCACGATCTCGAATTCTACCGGATCTCCTTCCTGGAGCGTCCGATAACCATCGCCGACGATCGCGGAGTAATGTACGAAAACATCGGGCCCGTCTTCCCTCCCTATGAATCCGTAACCTTTCGAATTATTGAACCACTTAACTGTTCCTTGCACTTCGTGTCTCCTTTGGCAGGTGACCAACATTTCTACTCTTGGGGCGGATCAGAAACGAATCGCCGCCATGAGCACGAATTGCGTGGAGTGTATCAAAATGGTTTTCTTTTTCGCTACGGAAAAAATGCTCGACTGTGCATTTTTATACAAGAAACTAAACGGACGGCAGGAATACTATTTTAGAAAAGTAAGGTAGTAGAGAATTCCAGCAATCGACTTTCCATCCTTGAGTTCACCACGCTGGATCATGATTTTCAGTTCGTTGACGCTGTATGCATGGGAAATTATTTTCTCATCGGCCTCGGGCTCGGCTTTTCCAGACTTTAATCCCTTGGCTAGCAAAAGATGCATTCGCTCTTCGAGGAAGCCGGGAGTGGGGTAAAAGTTCAAAAACTCGTGGTACTTGGCGGCGCTGTAACCGGTTTCTTCCCGGAGTTCGCGAGCGGCGGCGTGCTTCACGGTTTCGCCGTGGTCGATGCGACCTGCTACCAATTCCCATAGGTATTGGCGGGTGGCGTGACGGTACTGACGAATCATCAGGATGCGGCCCTCGTCGAAGATGGGGAGAACGACGACCGAACCTGGATGGGTGATGACTTCGCGGGTGGCGTGGACGCCGCCGGGTTCTTCGACTTCGTCGCGGCGAACGCCGAAGACTTTGCCGTGAAAGACGATTTTGCTGTTGAGTATTTTCGCTTTGCCCTTGACCATCGCGCTCCTCACCTTTACCTGGTTCCCGACCGCATCATATACTCAAGTGGATCACTGCCAATATAGCGCCCATGCCGATCAATACGATTATTGTCGACGACGAAAAGCCTGCCCGTGAGGAGTTGGCGTTCCTACTGAAAGCGTTCCCGGAGATAAACGTGCTTGCGACCGGGAAAAACGGCGTGGAAGCGGTGAACCTGATCAAGGAGCATAGCCCGGACCTGGTGTTTCTGGATGTGCAGATGCCGGGACTGGATGGGTTTGGGGTGCTGCAGAAGCTGGTGGAGCGGAAACTGAAAGTGCCGCATGTGGTGTTTGCGACTGCCTTTGATCATTATGCGGTGCAGGCGTTTGACGTGAATGCGGTGGATTATGTGTTGAAGCCGTTCGATAAGGCGCGGATTAACCGTGCGATTCAGAAAGTGAAGCGGGAGATTGAATCGGAGACTAGCCCGACGGAGCGGCTGGAGCAGTTGGTGTCGCAACTGGCGGCGCCGAAGCCGGCCTCGTCGCAACCAGCGAAAGTGCTGCTGCGTTCCCAACAAAGGATGCTGCTGGTAGATTCGCGCGATCTGATTTTTGCATCGATCGAGGGCGGGTTGATATCGATAACGGCGAAGGAGGCGGAGGGGACGTCGAATTACCGGACGCTGGAGGAGTTGCTGGAGGCGCTGGATTCGGAATCGTTCTGGAGGCCGCACCGGTCGTATTTGGTGAACATCCATCATATTAAGGAAGTGGTGCCGTGGTTCAAGTCGTCGTTCATGTTGAAGATGAATGATAAGAAGCAGTCGGAGATACCGGTGAGCCGGCAGCAGACGAAGAGGTTGAGGGAATTGTTTAACCTCTGAAGTGAGGGATGAGAGGCGGGCGGGAGCTCACCCACTCGTATCGAATCGTTGACCATAGAGGGAGGCCGAACTGCGCGGGTCTATGAGAACACCGCGGTTGATTGTGTGACTGTACACGAACGATCCCAAGTCACCCCTTCCCACACTGCATATTGGCTACTGTTTTGGCGCCTCATCAACGGTTGCTTGGTGTTCATCGGGGTTTGTGCAGTCTCCCGATTTGTCTGATCGAGTCATCCTGTGTTGGTGGTCGTGTTCGGTGTTGCCGTTTGGTAATTCGCTCTCAGAAAAAGGGAGTCAAACCTACGATTGCAACAACGCCGTCTCCCAGCATCTGTTCTATTCCTCTTTTATGCGTTTAGCTTTTCTTTCCTATACAGCCGCGCATAATTAACAGGACATAAGGTAAGTACATCTGGCATACTCCTTGAAGGAGGTGCCATAGTTCCGCGCATCCTGTACTTACACCCGAAGGTGTATAAGCGATTAATCCGTTTGCGCAAGCAAGCAGAACGAGACGGAGCCTACCGAGTTGCCAAGCGATTGCAGGCAGTGGTGCTGAACTCGGAGGGGCGTACCAGCGGTGAGCTGGCCCATCTACTCGGATCTCCACGTTCGAGGGTCTCGGAGTGGTTAGCACGTTAGCAAACTTTCGGCGTGGAAGGACTGCTCGAAGGGCATCGTTCAGGTCGGCCATTGGAGCTGACATCGTCGCAACGGAAACAGCTCGACGACATTCTCGAAAGCGGCCCGGTAGCTTACGGCCTGGATACGGGCATCTGGACATCTCCCATGATCGCCTGGGTCATCGAGGAGGAATTCGGCATCCATTATCATCCGGGCCATGTGCGCAAGTTGCTCCGTGGTTTGGGCTTCTCCGTGCAGCGCCCACGTCGCGTGCTGGCCCGAGCCAACGCTGACCAGCAAGATCGCTCGAAGCGGTATACCTATCCCAGCCTTAAAAAAAAACGCAGCGGCAAAACTGGGCGTTGATCTTCAGCGACGAAGCCAGCTTTCGCCAAGATTCAACCCTGCACGCCACCTGGAGCCGGATTGGTTGTCCCCGGAGGTTCCCGTTACCGGACAGCGCAAGAGCGTGAAGATTTTTGGGGCCATTGCATTGTGGAAGGCTCGATTCCATTACCGGCAAGACACCGTCTTCAATGCTTCCACGCACTTCGCTTTTCTGGAACAACTGGCTCGCAGCTATCGCCAGAAGGGAGCCGTGCTCATTCAGGATAACGCGACGTACCACAAAGACGGCGACGTATGGGCTTGGTTCGATGCCAATCGCCACTGGCTGGAAGTTCATCAACTGCCGCCCTACTCACCGGAGTTGAATCCAACGGAGCGATTGTGGAGATACACGCGCCAAACAGGAACTCACAATCGATACTTTCCGGACGAGAAGCAATTGACCGGCACGCTGAGTCGCGTCTTTGGGGAGATGCAGACCTATCCGGAACTCATCCGGCCCTATTTGCAATCTTTTTTGTAATCAGCATGTCCCTTTATTTATGCGCGACTGTATAACAGCCATTCTTGATGAACAGTTTGGATATTCCTGGGGCAAATCCAGTAGCGTTCGGATTGTCAGCCATATTGGGAGCGGATTGTTGTATGCGTTTTTGACGACGATCTGCGGTCCAAAGCCGCTTTCGAAACCTATAATAGTTGGCATCACTATCTCGGCGTATCAGGAATTTCGGATGCAGGGGAACAACGAAATTAGCCCGCAGGCAAAATGGATTCTTAGGCTGATTGTGTTCCTGATCTTCTTTACTGGTTGGGCCGCGCTTGATGGTTCGATCACGCTTATCAAGGCCATTTGCCGATCGGTCGCGTGTTGGCGCAGGCCTTCTTTTGTGCTGGGGCATGACTGCATTGCTGCGGTTCCTTGGGATGGTATCGATCTCGACGGGTGGGTTCGTAATTGGTGTCTGAGGGGTGGGTCTCTACAACACGCAACGGCGGCGTGTAGGGCACCCAGCCAGAACTCGTCCACCTTTAAGAAGGGGGAACTCGGAGCAATGGGCCATGGCGATCAAAGAGCAGCAAAAATTAGCACCTAGGGCCGCCTCCTCTGTTTCCTCGTTTCCTCGTCTTGTTTGCGCTTTATCTGTTGTTGGACCGACTGTTCGACCTGCTCGTGCCCTCGTGACATCGCCCTTTTCGGCATTTCTGCGATGATGGCTGCAATAACCGGGCTGTTAATGAGTTTGTCAAACCACTGGTTCACCCAGTTCTCTTCTGACCTCGCCGAGAAGTTTCGTCTTTACATCTACTGTGTGCCCAGCCTCTGGATTCGCTCGTGTGGGCCGCAAGGCGTGCTAGCATTTCCGCATGGATTTTTCACTGTCTGATCATCAGGGGTTGATTCGCGATACGGTGCGCGAGTTTATGGAGGTGGAGGTGCGGCGGCATGTGAAGGAGTGGGAGCGGGCGGAATATTTTCCGGCCGAGGCGATCCGGAAACTGGGGGAGATGGGTTGTTGCGGGATGCTGATGCCGGAGGAGTGGGGAGGGTCGGGGCTGGATTCGATTTCGTATGTGTTGATGGTCGAGGAAGTGGCGAAGGTTTTTACGGCGATGTCGACGGCGCTGAGCGTGACAAATTCGGCGGTGCAATTGCCGTTGCTGGCGCATGGGACGCAAGAGCAGAAGAAAAGATATTTGCGGCGGTTGGCTTCGGGGGAAATTTTAGGAGCGTTTTGTTTGACCGAGCCTGCCGCGGGGTCGGATGCGGCAGGGATTCAGAGTTCGGCGGTGCGGGCGGGTGACAGCTACAGGCTGAATGGGACGAAGACTTGGGTAACGAATGGGTCCCACGCGGGGTTGTGCATTATTTTTGCGAAGACGGATGTGGCGGCGGGTGGGAAGGGAATCACCGCGTTCCTTGTGGAGCTGGGTACGCCGGGGTTGAAGATTGGGCGGCATGAAGACAAGATGGGGCAGCGGAGTTCGCCGTCGGTGGAAATTTTGCTGAACGATTGCGTGGTGCCGGTGGAGAACCGGTTGGGCGAAGAAGGCGCGGGGCTGAAGATTGCGCTGTCGGCGTTGGATGGCGGGCGGATTGGGATTGCGGCGCAGGCGGTGGGACTGGCGCAGGGCGCGCTGGAGGAATCGGTGAAATACGCTAAGGCGCGGAAGGCATTTGGGAAATCGATTGGAGAGTTTCAGGCGATTCAGTGGATGCTGGCGGATATGCATACGGAGATTGAAGCGGCGCGAGGGTTATTGTATGCAGCGGCGTTCCGGAGGGATTGTTTGGGGGCGGGCGGGGCGGTGAGTTCGGCGGCGTCGGCATCTTCACGGGCGAAACTTTATGCGAGCGAGATGGTGAATCGGGTGGTGTACAAGGCGGTGCAGATTCATGGATCGCTGGGATATTCGCGGGAATCGGAAGTGGAGAGGATGTATCGGGATGCGCGAGTGATTTCGATTTACGAGGGGACGAGTGAGGTGCAGAGGACGATTATTGCGCGGGATTTGTTGAAGTAGTGAGTTAGTTCTAAGTATTCAGTTTTACGTTTTGAGTGAAGGACCCAAGAGCACAGGCGGGAATGTCTATGCCACTGCTCCTGACTTTCTCCCGGGCTGTTCTGGATTTACAATACCGGCATGCGCCGCGTCATACTTGGGCTTGGTATTTCGCTCGACGGCTATATTGCCCGCCTGGACGGCTCGGTGGACTTCCTGTTCATGCCCAGGGACTACTCCATGGGCCCGTTCTTCAAGACGATCGACACCGCCATTATGGGCCGCAGGACGTACGACGTTGCGCTTCGCATGAGCGGTGGTACCTACAGTAATCCCGGCATAACGAGCTATGTTTTCTCACACACACGCGCTCCCGGCAAGCGCGACGGGATCATTTTTGTCAACGAGTCCCCCAAATCGTTTGTCGCCTCTCTTCGCAAGAGCAAAGGGAAAAATATCTGGCACATGGGCGGCGGCGAACTGGCGCGTGCGTTTCTGGTGGACGATGTGATCGACGAACTCTACCTCGGTGTCGTCCCCATACTGCTTGGCGAAGGTTTGCCGCTGTTTCCCCCTGCTTTTCCGCAACTCAAGTTCCGCCTGCTCGAAAACAAATCCTTCTCGCAGGGTCTGATCACCTTGAAATACGAGCGCGCACGGTCCAAACGGGATTTGCCCGCAAAGTGAGAGCAGTTTAGAGTTGTACGAGTGAAGTTTTGAGTTTCAAATTCTAAGTTCAAAGTTATAAGTTTTAAGTAAGGGAACGCGAGCGGAGCGACTTTGCTTAAGACTTAAAACTAATTGCTTATGACTTTTTACCAAGGATAGCTCTTTGACATTTCCAACGAAACGCGTTTTGTCTGGGATGCGGCCTACGGGACGGTTGCATATTGGGCATTATTTTGGGGCTTTGCAGAATTGGGTTAGGCTGCAGGGCGATCCGACTTATCAGTGTTTTTATTTTGTGGCGGACTGGCATGCGCTGACGAGCGATTACGCGGATACTTCGGCGATTGCGGAAAATTCGCTGCAGATCACGATTGATTTTCTGGCGGCTGGGTTGGACCCGGCGAAGTCTGTGATTTTCCTGCAGTCGTTGGTTCCGGAGCATGCGGAATTGCATTTGTTGTTGTCGATGGTCACTCCGCTCGGGTGGCTGGAGCGCATTCCGACTTATAAGGAAGCACTGGAGAATGTGACGAACAAGGATTTGCATACATATGGGTTTCTGGGTTACCCGACGCTGCAGACGGCGGATATTGTGATGTATTCGGTGCCGGGACAGGGATTGTTTGTGCCGGTGGGGGAGGACCAGGTTTCGCATGTGGAGTTTAGTCGGCAGTTAGTGAGGAAGTTTAATTTTCACTACGGGCTGAAGATTGAGGAGGCATTTTTGAACGACGATTCTGCGATGAGAAGGATTTCACGACTTTTGGATATCCAACCATGGGTTCGAGAAAATCACGAAAAGTTTCTGGCCGACATTCGAGGAATTGCATTCAAAGGAGGGATTGCAAATTTCCACGAAAAGCTTGGCGATCACGCAAGATTCTTTCCGTTCGATCCCACTTTGGTAGAGCCTGAAGCGCTTCTTGCGCCGACTCCGCGGATTCCTGGGCTGGATGGTAGGAAGATGTCGAAGTCGTATGGGAACTCGATTACGTTGTCGGAGACGGATGCGGAGATTCGGGCTAAGACTAAGGTGATGGTTACGGATCCGGCGCGGAAGAGGCGGACTGATGCGGGGAACCCGGATATCTGCCCTGTGTATGACTGGCACAAACTTTTTTCGCCGACGGAGACGTTGGATTGGGCGGCGGAAGGGTGCCGTACGGCGGGGATTGGGTGCATCGAGTGCAAGGCGAAGATGGCGGACCATTTGATCCGGTGGATCGAGCCGATGCGGGAGAGACGGGTGGCGTACGAGCAGAGGCCGAAGGCGGCGTTGGAGATTTTGGATGCGGGGTCGGGGAAGGCGAGGGAGTCTGCGCGGAGGACGATGGAGAGGGTTAGGGAGGCGGTGTTTCATTGGGGAGAGAAGCGTGGGGAGGCCTGAATGAGGGCGGTGTGAGTGTGCGGGCGAGTTGGGTTGGGTTGGGAGGCAAGACTCTGGGTTGAGATCCTCGTCCCGGACTACAGGCAGGCGTGCCTGTGGTGCTTGGGGGACTCAGCGTGGGGGCGCTGATCTACAGTTCGGCCACTGCATGGGTGGTGAATTTTTGTGGTTGCGGGAGTGAGGCGCCGCCGCTGCTACGCTGCTGGTGGGGGTTGGGTTTGTTCGCGGAGTAAGCCTGTTCACTGTTGGGTATTCACTGTAAACTAGTGCCCACCGATGGCATCGCCTTATCGAATCAACATACCGCTTTATGAGGGGCCGCTGGACCTGCTGCTTGATTTGATCAAGAAGCAGGAAATGAATATTCACGATATTCAGATTTCGAAGATCACGTCGCAGTATCTGGATTATCTGCACCAGCTGGAGGTGCAGAATGTGGACGTGTCCGCGGAATTCATCTATATGGCGGCGACGCTGATTTACATCAAATCGAAAATGCTTTTGCCGCCTGACCCGCTGGCTACGGCGGAAGAGCAGGGCGGGGACCCGCGAGAAGAACTGGTGCAGCGACTGCTCGAGCACGAAAAATTCAAGAATGCGGCGCAGCTTTTGTACCAGAAGCAGCAGATTGAGGAGAATGTCTGGTCGAAGCCGGACAAATCGCTTTATCACGACGAAGGAACCGAGGGCGAGCTGGTCGTTTCGCTGGTGGATCTGGTGCGCGTGTTCCAGCAGGTATTGGAACGCAAGAAGGAAGTGACGCGCATCGAACTACAGCACGAGTCGTTCACGGTGGCGCAGATGATTGCGCAGTTGCGCGGGCAGATATTGTCTAGCGACACGAATACGGTGAGCCTGGTGCAGTTCTTTGAGGCGTGTCCTTCGCGGCACGCGATGATCGTGGCTTTTCTGGCGGTGCTGGAAATGGTGAAGCTGCAGGCGATTGCGTTGTCTCAGGAAAAACAGTTTGGGGAAATTGTGATCAAGAAGGCGAAGGCATTTGATGTGGCATTTGACGATAGTGGAGCGCTGCGGATTGATGCTGAGTATCAGTGAGATTTAGAATGAGGTTTAGGAGGTAGAGGAAGTGGAAGAGGTAAAGGATTCGGAACGCTGCGGCGACGGGTCTTGGTTTTCTCCTTTACGTCCTTAACTTCCTGTACTTCCTTTACGTCATTTTTTGAAGGGCTTTCATGACTGACTTGGAACTTAAAGCTGCACTTGAAGCGATTATTTATGCGGCGGACGAGCCGGCGACGCTGGAGCAGCTTGCGGCGGCGCTGGGCGAAGACAAGATGCCGGTGAAGGCGGCGCTGGATGAGCTGATTGCGTTGTATGGGGCGGAAGATCGTGGGATTGAGGTGCGCGCGGTTGCGGGCGGCTACAAAATGTATACGAAGCCGCAGCATCATGATGTTGTGCGGCGATTTATCAAGTCGCTGCGCCCGCCGCTGAGGTTGTCGATGCCAGCGCTGGAAACGCTGGCGGTGATTGCGTACAAGCAGCCGGTGACCGCGCCGGAGATTTCGGAGATTCGCAGCGTGAATACGTCTGGCGTGATCTCCACGCTGCTGGATAAGAAATTGATCACTACGGCCGGGCGAAAGGAAGTGATTGGGCGGCCGATTTTGTACAAGACGTCGAAGGAATTTTTGATGCGGTTTGGGTTGAGCGACCTGGATGAGCTGCCGAGTTTGAAAGAGTTTGAGGCGCTGGCGCGCGAGGCGTTGGGGTCGGACGAGGTGGTGGCTTCGGACGTGTCGGAGGAGCAGGTTTCGGAATTGCATCCGGAGACAGATGAGGCGAACGCGGGCGCGGGGATTCATGAGGTGATGCAGCATGTGGAGCAGGAGTTGACGGAGGCGGAAGCGTTTCGGGAGCATGAGGCGCTGGCGACGGATGAGGGGATGCCATCCGGGGACTTGGATGAGGATCCGCCGCCGCCGAATGCGCGGTCGACGTCGGCGTCGTGAGAGGAAGATAGAAGGAACAAGTAGGAAGTTGGAAGTTATCCGAAGACCTATCCTTCGCTGAAGGTGCTCAGAGTGGGGCACCCAGGAAAAACTAGACAATTTAGGTGTCAGGTGGGATGGTGCGCTTTGTCGTGAGCCAGCGAAGTAACCCAAGAGCCGGCTCGAAGATTCGACCGAGGGCACGATGTATCGTACCCCTCGGTTTCCGTGCTGGAATTTAGAAAGCCAAGCTAGATCCGAGACAGACCCAAGAGAAACCCAAAAACACAGGCAGGAGTGCCTTTGCCACTTGAGGAAAGTGGATGGAGTATGTGTTGGTTGTGAAAGTGGCGGCGGGCTGCCGCAGTCCAAGATAGGCGAACCCAAGAGGTGCGTTTCGGCAGCGGTTCCGCAACGAAGATTGTTAACTGACCAAACTGTCTGATTCCATTCATGTTTTAGCCGAGGTACGCTGAGAGAGCAAATTCGCATTGTGTTTTTGCGCTTGACTTTTCCTTGTATCTTATATATATATAATGAATAAGAAATTGAGCGATCCTCTCAGCCGCAGCAAACTCTCCGCCGTCGAACGGAACTTCCGTTCCCGCATTGCGCAGCTTTCCTCCGGTCAATGGTTCCTTCGGGGCACTCTTTCGGAACGAGAGGGCACCTGTGGCAAGCCGAATTGCCGTTGTGCCCGTGGGGAACTGCATAAGTCTTTGTACCTGGTGCAGAGCCAAGCGGGGAAGCTTCGCCAGATCTGTGTCCCAAAAGCCTGGCAGCAACGCGTTCGCCAAGCCGTTAACGACTATCACCTGATGCAGAAACTGATTGAGGAAGTTTCCGAGTTGGAATGGAAACGACTTCAGGAAAAGAAACGATAATCGTTCTCCGCCGCCTGATCGCCTATTCGGAAAAAATCTTTCAGCTTTCCAAAGATATCGTCACTCAGGTTTCCGACCGCAGAGAGAAGCCGCGCATTTCTGCAGCGGCGGTGGTGAAATCGTCGCTGGTGCTGTTCTGGGCCAGGTTGGGCAGCATCAACTCTTGGGAACAGGTCGGGCGGGCCCGCTTCTGGCAGCGTTGGCTCGGAGAGCCGGCCTTCAGCGCAGACACTCTGGGACGTGTCCATGCTCTGCTGGATGCCCATGGGCTGCGGCAAGGGATTCACGACGTTTACGAGCGTCTGAAACGGAACAAAGCCTTGCCGGATATTTACGGCTTGGGAGTGGTCGTTCTTGACGGTCACGAAAGCCACGCCAGTTACCTACGTCATTGTTCCGGCTGTTTGCAGCGAACCATTCATAGGTGCGGGAGGCGATCGCATCCAGTTTTATCATCGGCAGGTTACCTTGCTATTGCTGCCCGGTGCACTGCCGGGAGGGGAGACGGTGCGCTTGCTGTTGGATCGTGAGCCGCAGCGGCCTGGAGAGGATGAAGTGGAAACGGCCCTGCGCTTATCGGCGCGCGTGATTGCCGCCTATCCGCGGGCCTTCGATTTGGTGCTCGCCGATGCGCTTTACGCCAAGGCGCGGTTTTTCAACTTTCTGCTCGCTCGCGGCAAACACGCACTGGTGGTTCTCAAAGAGGAACGCCGCAATCTCTATCAGGACGTGGCTGGATTATTCGACCATGTGGCGCCTCAGCCGGGTAGCTATCGATCCCGCCCGTGCCGCTGGTGGATGGGATATCGAGAATTATGGCTTCAACGAGTTGGCCAATGAATGGCACTCCGATCATGGTCCTCCTGCCGCTGGACTTCTCGCAATGGCCCCGCGGACCCGTTATTCGTCCTCAAAACCTATGCGAATTGCCTCGACCATCCGTCTCTTGGCCAGAAACCCTTCAACGCTGCTCTGAACCTACTTAATTCCCACCCCACCCAACACTCGTTGCGGAATCGTTGGCGTTTCGGCGCTCAGGGTGGGGAGGCTGGGAAATTCTGTTATCCTTGACGGCTTATGCTGGAACGACTGCAGAAGATAATTGCGCGGGCGGGGATTGCTTCGAGGCGTCATGCGGAGCAGTTGATTTTGTCGGGGCAGGTGCGCGTTAACGGCAAGACCGTGACGGAGCTGGGCAGCAAGGCTGATCCCGCGAAGGACAAGATTGAGGCGGCGGGACGGACGATTGAGGAACCGGAGCGACAGATTTATTTGCTGCTGCACAAGCCGCCCGAGGTGGTTTCGTCTTTGGCCGATCCGGAGCGACGGAAGACTTTGCGGAATTTTTTGCGGGGATTTCCAGAGCGCGTGTATCCGGTGGGGAATCTGGAGTACGCGGCCTCGGGGCTGGTGTTTTTAACCAATGATGGGGATTTGGCGGCGCAGATGCTGAAAACCTGGAACCAGCTGGAGCAGACGTATCACATCAAGGTCAAGGGGATGTTGACGCTGGCGGATCTGGAGCGATTGAACAAGGAATTGCGGGTGAAATTGAAAACGGTGCGGCAGCCGGAGGCTACACGGAGGCATAGCGCGAATTATTGGTATCAGCTGCAGATGGCGGGGCCGAAGCTGGAGGCACTGAGAAAGATTTTGTTTCGCGAGGGGCATCCGTTGGAGAAGGTGATGCGGATTGGGTTGGGGCCGTTGAGTATCGAGGGGATACCGCGCGGAAGGTATCGGGTGTTGGATGCGCGGGAGGTGGCGGGATTGGGGAAGGGCCGAAAGACAGAAAATCGAAAATAGAAATTGGAAAATGGAAGATCACCCCAGAGCACAGCAGGAGTGCCTGTCACTGGGAAGACCCAAGACCCACCTTTCGCGGAAAGCGCTCAGAGTGGGGCACCCAGAAAGCAACCTCAGAGAGACTGGCGGGACTGAAGTCCGTCTGGGTTGGCCGAGATTGATGGAGCGATTACAGAAAATATTGGCGGCGGCGGGAGTGGCTTCGCGGCGGAAGGCTGAGGAATTGATTGTCGCCGGGCGCGTTGCGGTTAATGGGACGGTTGTGCGGGAGCTCGGGACTAAGGCAGATGCCGCGGTTGATTCCATTAGTGTGGATGGAAAGCCGCTGGAGGGGCCGCAGCGGTTCGTTTATTTTTTGTTGAACAAGCCCAAGGGGTACGTCACTACCGTTTCCGATCCTGAGGGACGGCCCACCGTGATGCAATTGCTTGGGAAATTGCGCGAACGCGTGTATCCGGTGGGGCGACTGGATTATGCAAGCGAGGGGTTGTTGCTGCTGACGAATGATGGGGCCTTGGCGCAGAAGTTGACCAAGGCGGGCTCGCACGTGCCGAAGACTTATCACGTGAAGATTAGTGGGAGGCCGGACGAACGGGCGATTCAGCGGCTGCGCGATGGGATTACGATTTCGCTGGATGATGACCGGCGGGTGAAGACTGCGCCGGCGAAGATACATTTGCTGCAGGAGGCGGAAAATCCCTGGTATGAGGTGACATTGATTGAGGGGCGGAACCGGCAGATCCGGCGAATGTTTCAGCAGGTGGGATTTCTGGTGGAGAAGATCAAGCGGGTGCAGTTGGGGCCGTTGACATTGGATGTGGCGCCGGGGAAGTTTCGCGCGTTGACGGAGAAGGAAGTGCGGAGGTTGAAGAATTTGGCGGTGGTGCCGGGGGGTTGAGTGGGGGAAGTGGGGTTTGTGTTTGGTGCAGGGCTTGAGAAGGGTTGTGATCGAAAAGGGATTCTTTCGGCAAAAGGCGCGGAAAGGGGCGGCCGTTCTCAAGACGCGGACTCCGTTCGGAATGACGGGTGTTTTTTTTTCAAGAAATAACCCAAGAGCACAGGCAGGAGTGCCTGTGCCACTTATTTTGGCTAGGTAGTGACTGTGGCGCCCCAGTGTTCTGGTGGAACGTCTTTGGCGTGGCGGGAGAAGAGCCAGTGGTGGCCGTCCAGATCCAAGGCGGCATATTGGAATTCGCCGTATTCGGTTTCGTGCAATTCTTCGACAATTTGGGCGCCGTGGGATTTGGCGTTGGCGTTGTGGGCTTCGATGTTTTCCACAAAGACGGTTAGGCTTTGTGTGGCGGAGCCCAGTTGCGCAGGACTTGCGGTGCAGTCTTTTGGGCGATTCACCATGATGTAGGCTTTGCCTAAATACATTTGCGCGCCGCTCGTGGGATTGCTGCCGTAGCGGTAATGCTCTTGGAAGCCGAAGACGCGGGTTAACCAGGCGACAGCGGCGTCTACGTCGCGATAGGTGAGGTGCGGGAGGAGGATGTCGGAGGGCACGGAGCGGTTGTGGCGCATTTTCGGATGGTAGCACTGCTGGGGGTGGGGTGGTGTTGCGGGTTGGTTCTAGATGACGGGATTTTTGTTTGGGGGTCCGGGGATGGGGGACGAGTTTTTTTGAGACAGATCGATTGAAAAGGGATTTAACGCGGGGGCGGCGGGAAAATCCAAGACCCACCCTTCGCGAAAGAGGCGCGAGGCGGGCTCTGAGATTTCGCTCTTGCGGTCTAAGGTACCTTAGATCACGGAAGCCCGAGAGGCTCGCGGATTCTCCGGGGCACGATCTATCGTGCCCCTACGAGAAGGGACCCAAGAGCACAAGCAGGACTGCCTGTGCCACTTACATGGGTGGCGGAATCGGCATGGTGCTACACAAAATCTGATGGTGGGCATAAAATAGATTTATGACGCATACGCTGGAAGAGTTGATACCGGATTATATTCAGGGGCTGCCTGCTTACGTGCCGGGGAAGCCAGTGGAAGAGGTAGAGCAGGACCTGAAGATTCATGCGGTGAAGCTGGCTTCGAACGAGAATCCGCTGGGGCCTTCGCCGAAAGGGATGGAGGCGGCGCGGCGGGCGCTCGGCGAGGCGAATTGGTATCCGGATGGCGGGAGCAAACGGTTGCGAGAAGTGCTGGCGGCGCACAATGGAGTGAGGTTCGAAGAAGTTTTTGTAGGGCTGGGGTCGAGCGAGATTATCGATCTGGCTTCGCGTGTGCTGCTGCGGCCGGGACTTGACGGGATTACGAGCGAAGGATCGTTTGCGCTGTTTTCGATTGCGATTCGTGCCAGCGGCGGAAATTTGATTCAGAAGCGGATGCGGCAATATGCGTTCGATCTGGAGGCGATTGCCGGCGCGGTGACACCGCAGACGCGCGTGATTTACATTGCGAATCCGAATAATCCTACAGGGACGGCGTTTGGGCATGAGGAATTTGCGGCGTTTCTGAAGAAGGTGCCGGGCGATGTGCTGGTGGTGTACGACGAGGCTTACCATGAGTATGCAGCGCGGCCCGATCTTCCACGAGCACTGGAATTGTTTCGCGAGTACAACAATATTTTGACGCTGCGGACGTTTTCGAAGGTGTACGGGCTGGCGGGGTTGCGCATTGGTTATGGCATTGGACATCCGACGCTGGTGGCGGAGATGAACAAGCTGAGGACGCCGTTCAATGTGACTAGTGTGGGGCAGGCGGCGGCGTTGGCAGCGCTGGACGACGATGAACATGTGCGGCGGTCTGTGGAAGCGAATTTCAGCGAGCGGCGGCGGCTGTTTGAGGAATTGCGGAAGCTGGGATTTACGCCGGTGCCGAGCGAGACGAATTTTTTGTTTGTACCGATTGGGCCGAGTGCGAAGGCGCTCTGCGAGGCGTTGTTGCTGGAAGGCGTGATTGTCCGGCCGATGGCGTGGATGGGATTTCCGGAGGCGATCCGGATTTCGGTGGGGAGTCCGGCGGAGAATACGAAATTGTTGCAGGGGTTGGCGGCGGCGCGGTTGCGGGTGCATTCGGAGGCCGTGGGGTCGTAGGGTTTTTTCGGCCGGCTGGGTGACGAGAGGTTGAGATTGAGACTTCGTTCGGAATGACGCGTATAAAGTTTTGGTAGTTCTATCCTGATTATGGTTCAGTTCATCGAATAAAAATGAAACTTTATTTGCCGGATGGTTTCAGCAAAGCTGAAGATCCTGTGGCCGCGTTGTTGCGCGATTCGAAGAATATTGCAGTGGTGGGGCTTTCGTCTGATGTGCGGCGGCCTTCGTATGAGGTGGCGTCTTATTTGAAGGGGGTCGGGTACACGATTATTCCTGTGAATCCAAATGAGACGGAAGTGTTGGGGGAGAAGGCGTACGCGCGATTGGAGGATGTGTCCGTGGGGATTGATATTGTGGATGTTTTTCGGCGGGCTGAGTTTTTGCCGGAAATTGCGGATGCGGCGGCGGCGGTGAAGGCGAAGGTTTTGTGGATGCAGCAGGGGATTTTTAACTTGGAAGCGGCGGAAAGGGCGCGCGCGGGTGGATTGGTGGTGGTGGAGGATGCGTGTTTGTTTGTGGAGGATCGCAAGAGGCGGAGGTAGGGAGTGGAAGATGGGTTTTTGGGGAGGAGATGTATCGATCGAAGAGGGATTTCTCACTTCGCGGACTCCGTTCTTGTGGTGTGGAGCCCAAGACCGGCCTGGCGGCGCGGCGCTACAAAGGCAAGAAGAGCCAAGATGGAGGCTCGCGGACTTGCCCGGGGGCACCATGTATCGCGCCCCTACGAGGAGTATCCCAGGAGCAGGCAGGAGTGCCTGTTCCACTTTGTTAGAAGTTGAAGATTAGAAGCTGAAGACTTGGAGGTTGCGTTTGCCGGGGAGGACTATGGCCAGGTAGCGGCCGTCAGCGGAGAGGGCGTATTCGCGGATAGCGAGACCGTGGAGGAGTTGGCGCGGTTCGGGTTCGAGGACGGGGATGGCTTGGTTCCGGTTGAAGGTGGTGAGGCCCGGGACGCGAAAGCTTACAAGGTCGGCGGATTTTTTTTCTACTGTACGCTTGACGTAAATTTCGGATTCTTCGGCGTTCCACTGGAGAACGCCGAGGCCCACGCGCATGCGGGCTACGCGAGTGGGATGTTCGAGATCGCGGATTTCCAGAACTTCACGATCGATAAAATAGGCAACTTTTGTGCCGCTGGGGGAGACGGAGAGGCCGCCTTGAAAACCGTCGAGGGTGGCGAGCTCCTTATCGTCTTGCGCTAGCAAATCGAGACGCTGAATGCGCGGGGGACCTTCCATGTTGCGGTCGCGTTCGATGGCGATAGCCGAATTGCTTCCGGGGATGCGGACGGCTGCTGTGAAGGTGCGGCCTTCGAAGGCTTTGGTGTCCGGGCCGCCGCCAATGTAGAGATAATGCATTGAAAATAATTCGCGGGTGGAAATTTCCTCGGTGAGATAGACGAGGGTGCCATTATCGCGCAGCCACATGGGCTGTTCGGCGTCGGTGATGAGGGAATCCGGGCCGCGAGGATGGAGTTCGTGGCCGGAATCATCGAGGATGAGCAGGGCGCGTATGTCGTCGTGGTGCTCGTCTTCGGGATCGACGGTGGTGGTGAAAAGTTGAACGGCGATGTTGTGGCCGTTGGGCGACCAGGTGAAGGATTCGACCTGGTAGGTGAAGGGCTTGTCGCCGTGGGTAAATTTCTGGCCTTCGAGGATGCGGCGGCGTTTGCCGTTGGATTCGGCGATGAAGATATCGTCGCGTTGCATGTCGTATTTTTTATTTTTGAACATGCGACGAACGGAGAAGACGATGCGGCCGTCGGGGGCGTAGGCGAAGGCGGTGACTTCCTCGTCGACGTTCATTACGGGCTTGTCCAGATTTTGCGCGCGCAGTTTCGGGCAGGGAAACAGGGAAAGCGCGGCGAGGATTGCGAAGACTAATAGATGTGGCAAAAGAAATGGCGCAGAAACGGACCGCCTCAGAAGGCGGGCCCAACAACGGCTTTTTGGTGCCACTCGCGACATGTCCTGTGTTCTCCGAGGTTACTATGATAGCGCGATGCTGCTTACGGCTTTGGTTGCGTGCCGGTAAAATCGGAACAGCAGGGCTTTTGAACTGGAGTGAATTCCATTAGCTCCACACGGGTTTGATCCGGGTCGTACAGATTCAGTTGCCACTTGCCGTCTTTCCCAATTTTTGGTTCTTCGGCAGTGTAGCCTTTGGCAGCCAATTCTTTCGCGGCCGCTGCTACACTGGGCACTCCTAGTGAGATGTGGTACATGACGCCTCGGGTGCGCTTATCGGCGTCGGGCGGTATTCGAAGCATATATTCGATCCAATCCGTGCCATCGGGGACTTGCATGGCCATCCAGTCGGTTTGATCATCCTTCATTCCACCGTGCCAATAGACATGAAAGCCGAGGATGCCTTCGTAAAATTTGCTCTCGGCATTGGCGTCTTTGACGATGATCCCGGCGTGGATCAGTTTGTGGCTGATGGCGCTGGCCGGACCGGCTTCCGCGCCGGTGCGTTTTTGTTCGACGAAGACAATCTTATTTTCTTCTGGGTCGCCGGTCTCGAAATATTTTGTGCCCTCGGGGCGGGTCATAATGCGGTCGGCGGGGACGCCCTTGGCGGTTAAATATTCGCGCATCTTGGCGAGATTGTCGGTGGCGAGGCCGATTTCTACCAGATAGGAGCCGCCGGTGTCGGGAGCGGTTTTGACGAGTTCGACGCGCTGATCCTGGTTGACGATGAATGTGTCTTGCTTGCCGTCGCCGGTGTTGCCGTTGGTGAGGCCGAGTTCGCCGCCGTAGAAGCCTTTGGCTCTTTCGAGGTCGGTGGTTTTGAATTTAACGTAGGCGATGCCGAGAATTTTGGGGCGGGGATCGGAGGCGTGGAGGGTTAGGGCGATGGTGGCGAGGGCCGAGAGGATGAGGCGCGTTTTTGTTTGGGTGGTTGTCGTCATTTCGTTTCGTTGCTCCTTGTTTTTCGTGCGCGTTGCTTCGCCATGCTGAAGTGCTCTTTGCTGCGGGACTAAAGTCCCGTGCCTACGAATTCTTTGCCCCAAGAGCTCGCGCGCTGGCGCGGCGTTTTCGTACGCGGCCGGCTCGCGGACTCGCCGGGGGCACGATGGAGCCTGCCCCTACGCAGAGAGCCGAGGCAGGACCGCCTGTGCTACTTAGAGTACCCGAGAGCCACCCTTCGCTGAGACGCGGGGAGGGGGGCGCCTGGAAATTTGGGTTCAGACATTTTATTACGGGGCCGCATGCGGGGAAGTGTAGTCCGCGCAACACGGCTTTTCTACTGGCGTAAACTCGAGTAGTTCGATGCGCGTTTGGTCTGGATCGTAGAGGTTCAGTTGCCATTTTCCATCGCGCGCGATTTTTGGTTCTTCGGTGACCCGCAGGTTGGGACGGGATTCCATTAACTTTACGCCGGCTTTGCGCACGTCCGCCACTCCCAAGGAAATATGATTCAAGTTGCCGAGCGTTTGTTGGTTGGCGCCGACGGGAACATTCAGCATATATTCGATCCAGTCTGTGCCATCGGGGACCTGCATATCCACGCAATCGTTTTGGGCTTTGGCGCTGCCGCCTTGCCAGTACAGGCGAAAGCCCAAAATATCCTTGTAGAAATGATCCATGGCTTCGCGATTTTTGACAACGAGGCCGACGTGGAGGATACGCTCCTGGAGCGCCGTATTGGAATCGGAATTTGGATAGTACGCCTTGTATTGGCGGGGCGCGTCTTTATCGAGAAAGGCGATGAGGTTGGACTCCGGATCGGCGACGCGGATCATCATGAACACGCCGTCCTCTACGTCGGCTTCGTAGCGGATTTTGTTTTCCTTGAAAATACGTGCGAGTTCTTTGAGGTTGCTTGTATTGAAACTGACTTCGGCGATGCGGCTGATTCCGTGTTTGACGACCATGTGGGTGAGGAGGAGAAATTGGCCGCAAGGTAAGCGAAAGGCGGAGGGTTCCTGGGTCTCGCACCAATCGCAATCGCGTTTGGTATTGGTCACGTTGGAGTAGAAGACGCGGGCAGATGTGATGTCGGTGACGTAGATGCGGACGCCAGCGATGCCGTAGATGTGGGGGCGGTCGGGTGGATTGGCGCGAATAAAGGGGGAGAGGGTGGCGGCTAAGGAGAGGAGAGCGGCTAGGGATGAGAGGGGCTTCATTGCGTCTACGATTCCCGCGTCCAATGTTTTCGTGGCGCGTCTTTTTTGTTTACCCTAAGAACTCGCACGCTGGCGCGGCCTTTTCGCACGCGGCCGGCTCGCGGACTCGCCGGGGGCACGATGGTTCCTGCCCCTACGAGGGAAAAAACCGAGGGTCCAAGAACCCAAAACCCACCCTTGGCGAAAGGCGCTCAGAGTGGGGCACCCAAAAGGCAAGAGAAACCAAAGAGCACAGGCTGAAGCCTATGCTAGGTATGCACCGGGGAATTTATTTGGAGCCGGCTGCGGGTTTCTTTTTCAGTTTGGCGACTTCGTCCATTCTGGCGCGCAGGCGGGCTTCAAAACCCTGGTCAGTAGGTTTGTAGTAGACGCGCCCAGAAAGGTTGTCCGGGAGGCACTGCATGTCTGTGATCTTTTCGTCGTAGTCGTGGGCGTATTGGTAGCCTTCGCCGTAGCCGATGTTTTTCATCAGGCCTGTGACGGCGTTGCGGAGATGCAGTGGAACGGGATCGGCTTCGGTTTTGTGCACGTCTTCCATAACGTTTCCGTAGCCGACATAGAGGGCGTTCGATTTCGGAGCCAGGGAGAGATAGACGGCGGCTTGGGCTAACGCGAGATGGCCTTCGGGGGCGCCCAGGAAATCGAATGCTTCTTTGGCGGCCAGCGTGACTGCGAGCGCGCCGGGTTCGGCCATGCCGATGTCTTCGCTGGCCATGCGGACCATGCGGCGAGCGAGGTAGAGCCCATCTTCGCCGCTCTCGAGCATGCGGGCGAGCCAGTAGAGTGCGGCGTCGGGATCGGAATTTCTTACGGATTTGTGCAGGGCGGAGATGAGGTTGTAGTGTTCTTCGCCGGCTTTGTCGTAGCGCAGCAATTTGCGCTGGAGGATTTGTTCGAGGAGGTCGAGGGTGATTTGTTTTGCGGAGGCGTTTTCGGTTTGCGGTTTGGCGCCTTTTACGCAGAGTTCGAGGGTGTTGTAGGCGGAGCGGGCGTCACCGTTGGCGAAGGAGGCGATGCGGAACAAAACTTCGTCGGGGGAGTGGATGTTTTCGTTTCCGAGGCCGTGCTCGGTGTCTTTGAGCGCGCGGCGGAGGAGTTCGACAATTTGCGGCGTGGTGAGGGATTCGAGGACGTAGACTTTTGTGCGCGAGAGCAGCGGGGAAATTACTTCGAAGGAGGGATTTTCTGTGGTGGCGCCGATGAAGAGGATGTGGCCGGCTTCGACGTAGGGCAAGAAGGCGTCTTGCTGGGATTTGTTGAAGCGGTGGACTTCGTCGACGAAGACGATGGTGCGCATGCCGCTGCGGGAACGACGTTCGGCTTCAGCCATGACTTCTTTTATTTCTTTTATGCCGCTCAGTACGGCGCTGAAGGAAACGAATTCGCTTTTTGTGAGGCGCGCGATGAGGCGCGCGAGAGTGGTTTTGCCGCAGCCGGGCGGACCCCAGAGGAGCGTGGAGCTTAAATTGTCGGATTCGATTTGTATGCGGAGGGGCTTGCCGGGGCCGAGCAATTTTTCCTGGCCGACGAATTCGTCGAGGGTGCGCGGGCGCATGCGCTCGGCGAGGGGTTGCAAGCCGGGCGCGGTTTGAGGTTCGGGCATGCCGGCGAAAAGGCTCATGGGTTAAGTTTAGGGGTTTTTGGTGGGGATTTCGAATTTGGGTGTGCCTGTTGGGGGTAGGATTTTTGTTGGGAGTCAAGACGCGGGGATCGAAGAGGGATTTCTCCTGCGCGGACTCCGTTTGGAATGACGGGTGTTTTTTTGGGTTGTAGAGCAAAGGCGGAAGTGCCTGCCACAGTGGTTGCGGACATGAGGCGCAACGATGCTGCGGCCGTACGCGGCGGGAGGAGGCTGCGGTTGGGGGGACGAGATGCGGGGGTTGAGATCCTTCGCTGCGCGCAAGGGGCTTCGCTCGGGATGACAATGTCTTTTTCTAGCCTGTCCTTTAGGGCCTGCGGCCCGCGAAACCCCATGAAAATCACTTCGAGGTAAGATCGCCACGGCCCGAGCGGTGAGGTCGAGTACCCAGTGGAGCAGTCGAATCTGCGAGCCTGTCTGATCCGGAGCGTGCGTGTTTGAGCGGATAATTGGGCGTCGTTGTCTTCCCCTGGGGGAGCGGCGATAGCCTGCGACTCTGGTTAAGGTAACCGCAGCACGCTCTCCGCTCCCGGCCAGGAGGAACTATGTCCTACAGGATAGCGGGAATCGATGTTCATAAAAAGATGCTGGCTGTAGTTGTGTCTGACGTCGAAATCGAAAGCGAATACCAATTTGAGCGGCGGATGTTTGGCAGCAACCCTGAACAACTGCGATCGCTGGCGGCATGGCTTGTTGAGCAAGAGGCCGAAGAAGTAGTCATGGAATCGACCGCCCAATATTGGCAACCAGTGTGGGGAGCATTGGAACGATACTGGAAGCCGCTACGCGAGAAGCGCGAAGGCGCAAGGCGCAGGTCCGGAACGTTGCATTTGGCGCAGGCGCAGTCCAATCGCGGCCGACGGGGACGCAAGAGAGATTTTCCCGATGCCGAACGCCTGGTAAAACGGCTCGTGGCTCGCGAATTGATTCTGAGCTTTGTGCCCGATGCCGAGCAGCGTCTATGGCGGACAGTAACGCGCAAGAAATACCAGTTGCGGTGTGATCGGGTACGGCTGCAGAACCAAGTGGAGTCTCTGCTCGAAGAGGCCCATATCAAGTTGTCCAGCTTCGTCTCCGATCTGCTGGGTCTCAGTGCCCAGCGGATGCTGAAGGCGCTCGCTGACGGAGAAACCAACCCGGCAACTCTCGCCGCTTTGGCCGATCAACGCTTGCGCGCGACCCCGGAACAGTTGTGCGACGCGCTTGGTGCCTGTACGGAGTTGAACGCCGTCTACCGGCGGCTGCTAAAAATGGCGTTGGAGGAATTGCGATTGATCGACGAGCAGATCGGCGAAACTGGACCAGGAGATGGCCCGTCTGCTCAGCCAGCACCAGGATGCCGTCGAGCGGCTGGCGGAAGTGCCCGGTCTGGGAGTGGACTCAGCGCAGCAGATCATTGCCGAAGTCGGCCCTACCGCAGCGACCTTTCCCTCCGAGAAATGTCTCTCCTCGTGGGTTGGTGCTTGCCCGGGCGACGACGAGAGTGCAGGCGTAAACTACAGCCACCGTTCTCCGAAGGGCAACCGCCACATGCGGCGCTTACTCAATCAGGCTGCTAACGCCGCAGCTAGAACCAAAGGAAGCATCTTCGAGATCGTGTATCGCCGCTCCGTCCCGCGTCTGGGACACAATCAAGCCATCGGGGCCATTGCCCATCGACAGTGTCGACTGATCTGGTTAATCTTGCACCAGGGAGTTCGTTATGAAGAACGGGGCCCAGCCGTCACCAAGCAGTCAAAGCAAAAGCGCACGAAGAGAATGATCCGGCAACTCCGAAGCCTCGGCTATCGGATCGAAGCACCGAATCCTCAACCCAGCCAAGCACAAGCGCAGTGATTTTCGACTCTGGTTGAAGAAGCCACGAAGACAGGCTAAAGCCTATGCTACTTCTCCGTTTTTTTTGTGGTGAACCCAAGATGCTGAAGGCACCGCGCTACAACGGAAAGAAGACCGAGAGGCCGGCTCGCGGACTTGCCGGGAGCACAATGTATCTGCCCCTACGAGGAGTGAGGAGAGCGATTACTGGCTTCGTTGGCGGTAGGCTTCGTAGAGGACGACCGCGGAGGCGGCGGCGGCGTTCAGGGATTCTACTTGGGTGGCCATGGGGATGTGAATGCGGGTGTCGGCGGCGTGGACTATGTCTTCGGGTAGGCCGCCGCCTTCGTTGCCTACAAGGAGGGCGGTTGGTTCGCACCATTCGATTTGCCAGGGTGCGCGCACATTGGAATCTTTTTCATCGGATTGATGAGCGCAGGAGGCTACGGTGCGGATGCCGAGAAGTTTTAGTTGCGTTAGTAAGACTGCCAGGGCCATACCAGTGAGGATAGGGAGATGCAACGCGGCGCCCGCGGAGGCGCGCATGGCTTTCGGCGCGAAGGGACTGGCGGTACCGCTTTGACCGGAGGCGGCGGTGACGATTCCGGTGGCGCCGAAAGCGGCGGCGGTGCGGACGATGGTGCCAACGTTGCCGGGATCTTGAACTCCGGCCAGGACGACTAGTAAGGCGGCACAGGGTTTTTGTTTTTGCTGGGTTTCGGGAAACGGCCCGCCTCGGAAGGCGGGCTCTACAACTGCTTCGACTGTGCGCGCTTTGACCATTTGCTCGAGGCTTGATGCGCGCGGGACTACCAGGGCGGCTACTCCTTGCGGATGCTCGGTGTCGGCGATGCCTTCGAAGAGGCGGTCGGTGGTGCGGAGGACGGGAAAGCCGGTTTCGGGACGGCCTACTAACGGGGCGAGGCGGTCGCGGTAGCGTTCGCCGGATTCGCTAAATAGCACGGCTTCGACGGGGCATCCGGAGGTTAGGGCTTCTTCGACAAGGCGGACGCCTTCGACGCCAACGGCGCCGGAGGGTGTGGCCAAGCCGCCGCGAAGGGCTACACGGAATTCCTTGAGCCAGCGATTTTCGCGGCTGGTGATGATGTCGGTTGCGGCGGCGCGAGAGGGTGTCGTTTGTGGATTTGGTGAATCTGCGGCGCGTCCGTTGCGTGCTCTCGGCATTGCACACTCCCGCTGGCGAGCCTACCAAATTTTGGGGGGTTGCTGCTATTTTCCGTGGTTGCAGTACGTTCTATGGTTATGAACAGAACGATTGCGATTGGCTGCTGCTTGCTTTTATGGTTTGCGGTTTCTTTGTGTGCGGCGCAGACGATTCCTGCTGTGAACGCGGAAGCGCTGGATGGATCGCGTGTGGTGTTGCCCAATCCTGGGGCGCAGCAGGTACTGATTTTGACGCTTGGGTTTTCGCATTCGAGCGCGGACGCTTGCGAATCCTGGAACAAACGGATCGCGGCGGATTACGCTGGCGACTTGCGTGTTATGTATTATCAGATTCCGAATCTGGAGGGCGCGCCGGGGATTGTGATACCGATCATCTTGCACGGTATGCGGAGGAACGTGCCGGCTGCGGCGTATGCGCATTTTGTGCCGGTGTATGACCATGAGGCGGAGTGGAAGAAGCTGGTGAATTTTTCCGGAGCGGATGATGCTTATGTCGTAGTGGCTACGGCCGACGGGCGGGTGGTTTGGCAGGGGCATGGGCGGTGGACGCAGGCGGGTTATGGGGAGTTGAGGAGGAGTGTGGAGGGGTTGGCGGTGAGGAAGCGGTGAGAGAGGGGAGAGGCGGTTGTTGGATTGCGCGTGGGGGGGACGTGTGATAGTTTCGCTGGCAGCGGCGAGTGGTGAGTGTGTTGCCGTGCGTCGCTCCAGAACAAGGTGGGTACCTTCGATTGTCCGCTGAGGTATTGAAGGTTAATTCCGCGAATCCTGATCCACGATCGATTCGGTACGCGGCAGGCTGGTTAAACCGTGGTTCGGTGATTGCTGTGCCCACGGATACGTTGTATGCGCTGGCAGCCGATCCCGTCAATTTAGCTTCGGTAGAGGAAATTTTTCGAGTGAAGGGGCGCCCGGAACATCGCGCTCTGCCCATCCTGATCAACTCGCTGATTTATGCGCAAGTGCTGGCGAAGGAATTGCCGGACAATTTTTACCGGCTGGCGCAGGCTTGCTGGCCAGGGCCGTTGACGATTGTGGTGGATGCATCAAACCGGCTGCCGTTGAAGGTGACGGCAAATACGCGGCGGGTGGCTTTGCGGTGGCCGAAGAATAAAGTTGTTAATGATTTGATTGCGGAGTTAGGAGTGCCGTTGACGGGGACCAGCGCGAATCTTTCGGGGTCGCCTACGTGCGAGAGCGGGGATGAAGTTTTTCGGCAGCTAGGGGACCGGATTCCGTTGATTCTGGATGGCGGGAACACGTCGGGATGTTTGCCGTCGACGATAGTAGAGTTGCGCGGGGATCTTTGGTGTGTTGGGAGGGAAGGGGCGATTGCGCCGGAAGTGATTCGGGAGACGTTAGAGGGGGATGACGCGGTGCCGGCATAGGGTGGGGGGGCAGGCAGGACGCAGCGGTGAGATCCTTCGTCGCGGACTCTCAGGATGACAACGGTTCTTATTTTGTTTTCTATTTTCGACTTTGTAGATTTTGGTTGATGGTGGTCAGGAAATCGAAATCGCCTGTGGGGGTTAGTTGGACTTGTAGGTGGCGGGAGTGGACGCTTACTTGATCTACGTACCAGAGGGGGACGTACGGCAGATCTTCGGATAGGATTTTTTGGATTTGGCCGCAGAGTTCTTTGCGCCTGGATGGATCCATTTCGCCGCGAATTTGTTCGATCAAGGCGTCTGCCTGGGGATTGCGGTAGTGGCCACGGTTGCGACCGTTAGGCGGGATTTTGTTTGAAGAGAAGACGAGGTCGAAGATGTCTGGATCGTTGTTTGCGCCTATCCAGATGGAATAGCTGAGCTGAAAATTGCCTTTATCGAGATCGGAAAATAGCGTGGCCAGTTCGAGGGGGCGCACTTCCAGGGTTATGCCTACCCGCTTCCATTGATCCTGGAGCGCGGCGGCTACCAGGCGGGCTTGTTCTTGCGTGGAAACTTTTAGAGTCAGGCGCATGCGTACTCCGTTGGCGTCGCGGGGAAAACCGGCGGCGTCGAGCAGTTGTTCGGCGTGAGATGGGTCGTATGCATATTTGCGGACGTCCGGTTCGTAAGCCCAGTGATTGGGTGGGAGGATGCCGCTGGCTTTGCGCGCCTGGCCGCGGAGAAGATATTTTATGAGGGAGTCTCGGTCGATGGCGTAGGCGAGGGCCTGGCGGACTTCTTTTTTCTTGAGGATTGGATCTTCCAGGTTGACGCCCAGGTACGCGAAATTTGTGCCTGGTTCTTCGGTTACTTGCAGTTCTTTTCGTTTGGCTAACACTGGAATCATGTCTGGGGAGAGGGAACTCATTTCCACGTCGGCGGAGCCTTTGCGGAGTTCGAGGGCGCGGACGATCGCGTCGGGGACTATGCGGAAAGTTACGTTTTGCACCGCGTTGTCATTCGCGGTTAGGACTACGGAATCGTCCTGGGCTTGGCTTACGAATTGGAACGCGCCGGTGCCTACTGGATGCTCGCTGAATTCGCGGCCGGAGCCGGCGGGGACAATGCCTACGGCGCTGCGCTCCATGTTCCAGAGGAACGAGGCGTAGGGCTCTTTGAGGTGGAAGGTGACGGTGGTTGCATCGGGGGCGTCGATGGAGGAAATCATGTTAAAGGAGCCGCGTTTGGGGGAGCGATTGGCGGGATCCATCATGAATTCGATCGTGAATTTGACGTCGCGCGAGGTGAGCAGGCGGCCGTCATGAAAGCGAATGCCGGGTTTGAGGTGGAAGATGTAAGTGAGGGGATCGGGAGTTTCCCAGGATTCGGCTAAGTCGCCGTGGATTTTCATTTGATTGTCGCGGACGACGAGGCCGTTGAAGATGAGACGATCGATGCGCTGGGTGGTGCCGTCGGTGGCGTAACGGGGATCGAGATTGGCGGGATTAGATTCGATTAGAAAGACGACGTTGCCGGCGGGGCGTGGGGGAGTGGAGCAGCCGTAGGCGGATGTGAGCAGGCACATGGCGCAGATAGTGAGGAGCTGGTTTCTCACGAACTGATTTTACCCAAGATTACGGGGCGGTCGGCGCCTGTGGCGCTGGGGAGGTTGCCGGGGCGGCGGTGGTAAGTTTCGTAGGCGAGGAGGGCGAAGGCGTAGGCTTCCTTTGCTCCTTCGGGGACGCCGAGTTTGGAAGAGGGGATTACTTCCATTGGCGTTAAGGCTGCCGCCAATTGGGCCATGATCAGGGGATTTTTTGCGCCACCTCCGGAGACTATCAATTGCTGGATTTTATTTTTGCGGAGGACGAAGCGCTGGAGCGCGTCGACTACGGAGGCCACGGTGAATTCGGTGGTGGTGCGGATCAGATCGTTGGGGGCGGCCGCGTGTTTTTTGCCGAGGCGCAACAATTCCTGGAAATAGGCGCGGCCGTAATATTCGCGGCCGGTAGATTTTGGCGGACCCAAGCGCAAGTAGGGATCGCGTAGCAGTTCTTTGAGGACTTTTACGTTGAGTTTGCCGTCGCGGGCGAGGCGAGCGCCGCGATCGAAGCGCTGTTTTTTGCGGGTGAAGTGCCAGACGAGCGCGTCCATCAACATGTTGCCGGGACCGCTATCGAAGGCGACGACCTGGCTGGGCTTGGCGGCGGCGGGAAGAACGGTGAGGTTGCCAATGCCGCCAAGATTGATCGAGACGCGGCCGATTTTTTCGTCGGCGTAGAGAAGATAGTCGGCGTAGGGAACTAGCGGGGCGCCCTGGCCGCCTACGGCCATGTCGGCTACGCGAAAATCGCCGACGGTGGGGACGCCGGTTTCCGAGGCGATGACGGAGGGTTCGCCGATTTGCATGGTGGAGGAGGTGCAGCGTCCGAGGAAGGAGACGGGGCTGCCTTGGTGGAAGATGGTTTGGCCGTGGCTTCCGATTAATTCGACGCGCGAGAGGGCTACGCGGAATTCGCGGCAGGCGCTGATGGCGGCCTCGGCAAAGGCCATGCCGAGACGGAAATTGAGTTGGCTGATTTCGCCGGCGGTGGCAGGGGCGCCTTCGGCGATGCGAAGGACTTCCTTGCGGAGAGCGTCTGGCATGCGGCGAGAGGCGTGTTTGAGTAATTGCGTTTTTAGTTTTGGCGGGGCGCCGTGGATTTGGGCGAGGGCGACGTCGATGCCGTCGGCGGAGGTGCCGCTCATCATGCCGAGCACTAGCATGGTGTTGTTTGTAACACAGGAAGTTGGGTAGGGGTATGGTTGCGTTGGGTTGCTGTGCGGAGTGGTGAATGGGAAGAGGCGAATTTAACGCCGAGGGTGATTGGTTGGGTGGCAAGACGCGATGGTTGAGATTCTTCGTCGCCGACCAACTCAGTCAGGATGACAATGCGTATTTTATTGTGGGCGGTTCGATCGAGGAGGGATTCCTCACTTCGTTCAGATTGACGTGGTTTTTTGCTGGTTAGGTGATTTGTTTTTTTAGGTCGGCTAGGAGGTTTAGGGCGTCCAGGGGCTTTAGGTCGTCGAGGTTGGCGGATTTTAGGCGGTCGATTACGGCGCGGTCGAGGGCGGTGAAGAGGACGTTTTGGGTGCCGTTGCCATCGGGGGTGGCGCCGGGGGTCAGGGTTTCGCTCAGGGCGTGTTCGCTTTGTTCGTGTTTTTTGAGAACTTCGCGGGCGCGGTCGATTACGCTGCGCGGGAGGCCGGCTAAGCGGGCCACTTCGATACCGTAGCTTTTGTTGGCACTGCCCGGTTCGACTTTGCGGAGGAAGATAATTTCGCTGGGAGTCTCTCTTACGCTGACGTGGACATTTTTTACGGCCGGGAGGAGTTCGGCTAATTCGGTTAGTTCGTGATAGTGCGTGGCGAAGAGAGTGCGCGCGCGCGTTTGCTTTTGGAGATGCTCCACAACAGCCCATGCTATCGAGAGGCCGTCGAAGGTGGCGGTGCCGCGGCCGACTTCGTCGAGGAGGACGAGGCTGGAGGGACTGGCGTGATTGAGAATCCCTGCCACTTCGCTCATCTCGACCAGGAAGGTCGAACGGCCGCGGGCGAGATTGTCGCTGGCGCCGATGCGAGTGAAGATGCGGTCGGTGATGGGGAGTTTGGCCTGGTGCGCGGCGACGTAGCAACCCATTTGGGCCATCAGAACGATGAGCGCAGTCTGGCGAAGATATGTGGATTTGCCGCCCATGTTGGGGCCGGTGATGAGAAGCAATTGCTGGCGGCCAGGTTCGAAGCAGAGGTCGTTGGGGACGAAGCGCTCGCCTTTTTGTTTCAGCAATTCCTCGATTACGGGATGGCGGCCGCCGATGATCAGCAATTCGCCGGTGGCGGTGAATTCGGGGCGAACGTAGTTGCGGTCAGCGGCGAGTTTGGCGAAGGAAGCGAGGACGTCGAGTTTGGCGATGGCCGCGGCGGTGCGGCGGAGGCGAGAGGCTTTGCCAGCGATGCTGGAGCGGACGTCGATGTAGAGCTGGCGCTCAATTTCGGAGATGCGTTCGTCGGCGGCGAGGATTTTGCGTTCGTATTCTTTCAGTTCGGGCGAGGTGAAGCGCTCGGCGTTGACGAGAGTTTGCTTGCGTTCGTAATCGGGCGGGGCGAGATGCAGATTCGGTTTGGAAATTTCAATGTAATAGCCGAAGACCTGGTTGTAGCGGATTTTCAGCGAGCCGATGCCGGTGCGTTTGCGCTCGCGTTCTTCCATGGAGGCGATGATCTGCTTGCTGTGCTGGCTGAGGTTGCGGAGTTCGTCGAGTTCGTCGGAATATCCGGCCCGGATTACGCCGGGCTCCGTGGCTACGGCAGGGGGTTCTTCGGCGATGGAACGCTCGAGGAGTTCGCGCACGTCGGTTAGCTCGTCGATTTCTTCGTGTAATTCGCGCAGCATGCCTTTCGAGTTCGGGATTGCAGCGGCGGAGTTGGCGGCGGCGTTGTCGAAGCTGGGCGCGTCTTTGCGAGGCACGCCATCGCCTGTGAATTCGCGAACGACGGGCAACTGTGCCAGGGATTTGCGGAGGGCAACGAGTTCGCGGGGCATGGCCTGGCCGAGTGTGATGCGGCTGGTGATGCGCTCGAGATCTTGAATGCCGCGGAGTTCTTTGCGAATTTCACCGCGGACCACGGTTTGTTTGAGGAGATGTTCGACGGCGTCGAGGCGGGCTTCGATGGTTTGTTCGTCGATGAGCGGGCGCAGAATCCAGGCGCGCAGGAGGCGGGCGCCCATGCCGGTGACGGTGGAATCGAGAGCGGCGATTAATGTGGTAGGGCCGGTGGACTTGGCTTCTTCGGTGAAGATGGGCGAGAGCAATTCGAGATTGCGGACGGAGACGGGATCGAGGACTAGCGCGTCTTGCTGCTGGTAATAACGGATGCGGTCGAGATGCTGGAGGGCTTCGACGCTAGGGGCGTCGCCGCCGCCTGCCGCGTTCTCTCGCAAGTAATGGACGACGGCGCCAGCTGCGCACATGGCCTGGATGTGGGAGTCCAAGCCAAAGCCGGTGAGTTCGGCGACGCCAAATTGTTCGCGGAGGATACGTTCGGTGTAATCGCGCTGGAAAATCCAGTCTTCGAGGCGGGTTTCGACGCCGCCTGCGCCATCGAGGAGAGTGTTTTTGGCGGTCTCGAAGAGTTGCTGGGGGCGGGGAAGCAGGGTTTCGCGCGGACGGAAGAGTTGGAGTTCGTCGCGCAAATCTTCTTCGGCTTGCGGGCCCTGAAATTCGGTGGCTAGAAATTCGCCGGTGGAGAGATCGACGAGGGCCAGGCCGATTACCTGGCTGCCGCGTATTGAAGTGTCTTGCGCTACGGAGGCTAAGAAATTATTTTCGCGCGCGTCGAGGACGGCGACATCGGTGGCGGTGCCGGGAGTGATTACGCGGGAGACTTCGCGGCGAACAAGTTTCTTGCCGGGGCCGGGCTGCTCCATTTGTTCGCAGATGGCCACTTTGAAGCCGGCACGGATGAGGCGGGCGATGTAGCCGTCGGCAGCGTGATAGGGGACGCCGCACATGGGGATAGGCTGGCCCTTTTCGCGATTGCGGGAGGTGAGGGTGATCCGGAGTTCGCGAGCGGCGATGATGGCGTCTTCGTAAAAGAGTTCATAGAAATCGCCGAGACGGAAGAGGAGAAGGGCGTGAGGGTAGCGGGATTTCACGGCATTGTACTGCTGCATCAGGGGTGTGGTGGCTTCGGACATTAGAGAGTTTTTAGTTGTTAGTTTTGAGCATTAAGTTCGTCGGCGCCGGGTCGTTTCGTGTTGGCCCATCGTTGGGGAGTGCCGGTTTGGAGTGTGAAAGCGGCGGCGAGCCGTCGAAGTAGGGGTCATTCTTGGACTCCTGATTCGCGGAGGATGAAGGCGTAGTCTAAGGCGATTTCGCGAAGGAAGTCGTAACGGCCGCTGGCGCCGCCGTGGCCTGCGACCATGTTGGTTTTGAGAAGCAGGATGTGGCCATCGGTTTTCAGGGTGCGGAGTTTGGCGACGTATTTGGAGGCTTCCCAGTACATGACCTGGCTGTCGTTCCAGCGCGGTTTTTACGAGCATGCGGGGATAATTTTTGCGTTCGATGTTGGTGTAGGGACAATACTGCTTCATGTAGAAATAATCTTCTTCTACTTCGGGATCGCCCCATTCTTCGTATTCGCCAACGGTAAGCGGGAGCGTGGCGTCGAGCATGGTGTTCAAGACGTCGACGAAGGGGACGTGGCTGACTACGGCGTGGAATTTATCGGGAGCGAGTTGGAGACGGCGCCCATAAGCAATCCGCCAGCGCTGCCGCCTTCGATGATGAGACGTTCGTGAGAAGTGTAATGCTTGGCGAAGAGGTAATCGGCGGCAGGAAATAAAATCGGTGAAGGTGTTGATCTTGTGATGCATTTTTCCTGCATCGTGCCAGGGCTTGCCGAGTTCACCGCCGCCGCGAATGTGGGCGATGGCGTAGATCATGCCGCGATCAAGAAGGCTGAGGCGGTTTGAACTGAACACTACCGGCATGGACAGGCCGTAGCTGCCGTAGCCGTAAAGGAGGAGCGGGGCGTTGCCATCGCGCAAGGTGTCTTTGCGGCGGACGAGAGAAATGGGGATGAGGGTGCCGTCGGCGGCTTTGGCGTGGAGGCGCTCGCTGAGGTAGTTGGCGGTGTCGAAATCGCCGAGGACGGGTTGCTGCTTCTTGAGGTGCCACTTTTGCGATTTGAGATCGTAGTCGTAGACGGTGCGGGGTGTGACCATGGACTCGTACTGGAAGCGGACGAGATCCGTGTCGAATTCGGGATTGGTCGTGAGCATGGCGTTGTAAGCCGGCTCGGCAAATTGCAGGCGCTGCGCTGCTTCCATGGCGGTGCGAGCCTGACGGGTTAAATCGATGATGCGCAAGTGGGGCAAGCCGTCTTCGCGTTCGGTGAGGACGAGGTGAGAGCGGAAGGCTTCGAGTCCGGCAACCATTACGCTAGGACGGTTGGGGATGACTTCGCGCCAGCGGGATTGTGCTGGATCGGAGGTGGGCGCGGTGACTACGCGATAGGTGCGGCCACCGCTGTTGGTGCGAATGAAGAAGACCCCGCCGGCGGGATCGCTGGAGTTGCCGGGATGATGATCGACGTAATATTCATGCTCGTCTTCACGTTCGGCGAGCAATTCGAAGCGCCCGAAGGGGGAATCGGAGCGCAAGTAGCGGGCTTCGCTGGTGGTGTGGCTGTTGATGACGAGGAAGAGATAGGCGCCGCTGCGGCTGCGCTCGACTCCTATGCGGAAGCGTTCGTCTTTTTCTTCGTAGAGCAGTTCGTCGACGGAGTCGTGAGGAGCGGGGTCGGCTGGATCGGTGAAATTGTGGCGCCAAAGCTGGTTCGAACGTTTGGTGACTTCGTCTTCGGTCGCGTAGAAGAGGGTGCAGTTGTCCATGGCCCAGGCGGCGCTGGTGACACGCTCGGCGCGGAATTTGTGGGGCTGGGGCTGCGGCGCGATCGAGGGTGCGGCGAGATCTTTTACTTCGAGGGCATACTGGCGGAACCCAGTGGTGTCTGTGGCGTAGGCCAGCCAGCGAGCGTCGTCGCTGACTTCGAAAATGCCGAGGCCCATGTAAGCGTGGCCGACGGCGAGCGCGTTTAGATCGAGCAGAATTTCTTCTTGCGGGCTGGCGTTGGTGCTCTCGCTTTCGCCGAGGGGCGCTGCGGTTGTGGCTTCGATGCTGATCTCGGTTACGCGGCCCTCGCGACGCTGAAAATCTTCGGCAAATTCTTTGCGCAATTCAGCGCGCAGCTCCTGCATGACCGAATCTTCGCCCCAGTGTTCGTGCTCGGGGGTATGCGCTCGTGCGTCGTCGGCGGGCGTTTCGGACGCGGTCCATTTTCTGCGGCAATAGATTGGGTACTGCTTGCCCTGTTCGGTGCGGGTGTAATACTCGTAGCCGCGGAGGCGGTAAGGGACGCTGAGATCTGTCTGCTGAATACGGCCGAGCATTTCCTGGTAGAGCTTTTCCTGAAATGGTTCGGTGTCTTTCATTTCAGTATCAGCGTACGTGTTTTCGGCTTCGAGATAGGCGCGGACGCGAGGATCCTTCTTATTTTTCATCCAGGCATAGTGGTCCATGCGGCGGTCGCCGTGGATGACATGCTCGACCGGCTCCCGGTCGGCCAATGGCGCCTGCATCTTGCCACCGCCTGCGCTGCCCACCGCTGCACCTCTCACGTTTGCGGGACCGCCTGCGGCCCCATCGTCAGACCATTTCCCCATACCATCCCCAGTTACCCGACAAGATTCCGTGGGAGCAAACCGATGCCCAAGACTGCGGTCCCCCCAGCGGCAGATACGACCCGCCATGTATGACAAGCTATGTATAACAAATTGTAGGAAAAGCTGCCCTTCGATGCTCGGGACAAGCAAGGTTCGGGGACTTGCCCAGCGCTACAGGTGTCGGCCGAGCCGATATCGTAACTGAGTTCGGGGATAGTTTGTAGGGCCGGGTTCGGTGGGTTGGGAGGGGCTGAGGAAAATTTTGCGTGGGGTGGGGAATGAAGAGTGTCCTCAGGGGCTGAAGCCCAGATCTTGCTGAGGGATGAATGTCCGAGCCGAGGCTCCGACCCCCTAAGTCTTGGGCGGGGACCCTACGCAGAGGGAGGGGGTGGAGAAAGACGCGGTGGCTGAGATCGTTCGTCGCGGACTCCCCGGGATGACGAGGTTTTTTTGTTTGGAAAGTGGACGGGGGCGAGAACGGGAGAAAAGCATGTGGAGGAACGCAAGACCCCACACGCGACGGCGGCGTGTGGGCCACCCAGGAGAACAGAGAAACCCAAGAGGCGGGTTCGATGTATTGTGCCCCTGCGGTTGGTCGTTGTGGCGGATATGGTGATGCGGAGTGCGTTGGGAAGGCGGAGGCGAAGCAAAGTTAGCTGGGGGTGGGGGTTCTCGATTACAATTTGCGGCATGGCTGCTGAGATTGAAATTAAGCTTCAGATCGGTAATCCCAAGAAGTTTTTGAAGACGCTGGCGAAAGTTGGCGCTAAGGCGGTTGCGGCGCGCGTGCATGAGCAGAATTTGTTGTTTGATACTCCGGACGGAGGACTGGCGAAACATGGGCAGTTGTTGAGGATTCGGACGGAGACGCCCGCGGCGGCTGGGAAAGGGAAGAAGAAGCGCGGGGCGAAGAAAGGGCCGGAGCGATATTTGCTGACGTTTAAGTCGCCGCCGGAGCAGATGGCGATTGTACCGGCTGAGGCTGCGCGGAATCGGCGGCACAAGGTGCGTGAGGAATTGGAGACGGTACTGACGGATCCGTTGGCGTTGCAGAAGATTTTTGAGGGGCTGGGGCTGCGCGGATGGTTTCGATATGAGAAATACCGGACGCCTTATAAGTTGCCGGGGCGTTATGCGTGGGCGAAGGAGTTGCTGATCGATTTTGATGAGACGCCGATTGGGACATTTGTGGAGTTAGAGGGGCCGCACGAGGCGATTGACCGTGCAGCGAGGGTGTTGGGGTTTCATCCACGGGATTTTATTACGAAGAATTATTTGGTGCTGTATGTGGAGGAGTGTAGGAAGAAGGGTGTCGGGGCTTCGCATATGTTGTTTGAGTAGTGGGGTGGGTTGGTTTTGTGGCAGGGCGGATTGATCGAAGAGGGATTCCTCACTGCGCGGACTCCGTTCGGAAGGACACTTTTTGTGATCGAGGAACCCAAGACCCATTCTTAGCGGCTCAGTGTTGGGTACACCGGGAGTCGAGAGCCGAGGAAGAAACAGCAACCCAGGAGGCGGGCTCGAAGATTCGCTCGCGGGCACGATGTATCGTGCCCCTACGAAGAAAGACCAAGAGCTGGCATGAAAGGCAGCGCTACAAACCCATGAGCACAGGCTGAAGCCTATGCTACGGGATATTTGTGTGTGGTATGTGGTTTGTTCTTGACAACTTGTTGGGGCGAGGTTTATTCCTAGGGCCGGAGTGCATTTTCTCTGATGAGCGCGCCAAGCGAATTCGAACCTCACCCTAGTTTCCCCAGGATGCGGGTCCGCCTGTCGTTCGCTGTGCCGGTGGTAGCAACGGCTTCGACGCTGTTCGTCCGGTCAGATGACGGAATTGTCTCGATGGGGGATTATTCCGGTTGTTTGGCGATGGAGGGAGTGAATCCCGGGTAGCGATTGCTTATTTTTGGAGCAGGTTACCCGCGCCGGTTGCACCGTCCGCGGGATTTTTTTGTTCGGGGCGGATTGGACAGGCGTTCCCCGGGATTTGGGAATGTTGCGGAGATGGGGCGGTGCTGCGACCGTACGGATGGGACTCCAGACCCACCCTTCAAAAAAGGCGCTCAGAGGGGGGCACCCTGAAGCCTATGCTACGGCCCCGCACCGGGCGCCGGGGGCAGAGGCGCGGGAGCAAAGTCCCGGCGCTACATAGTGAGTGAAATCGCCCCTGCGATTGGCGGCAGAAAGGAGGGAAAGGAATGCTTTACGCTACGGAGCTGATGGGATCGGCAGCTTATGACGCGCAGGGGAATTACGTGGGGCGCGTGCGGGAGTTTTTTATCGAGCCGGCGGAGCAGCCGAACCGAGTTTCGCATTTCCTGATATCGCGTGGGCGTTTTCAACCGTTGGTAGCACGGTATGACCAGGTGGCGAAGGTTGCGCCCGGGCGCATCGACTTGAATGCTTCCGAGCGGGCGCTGGATGCTTATCGGCCGAATGAAGCGTGGCTAGCGGTGCAAAAGGATTTGTTGGACCAGCAGATAATCGATACGGCGGGGCGCAAAGTGGTACGGGTGAATGATGTGGACCTGGCGGAATTTCCGACGAATGCGCATGTGGAGTTGAGGATTGCACAGGTGGATGTGGGCGTTCCGGGGGCAGTGCGAAGGCTGCTGCAGGGAATTGCGCCTTCGAGCTTGGTGCGGAAGCTGCAAAGCAAGTTGCCGCAGCGGTCGATCCGTTGGGAATTTGTGAATTTGATCGAGCCCGATCCGCTGCGGAGGGTGAAGCTGCGGATCACGCACGAGAAACTGGAGGACCTGCACCCGGCCGATCTGGCGGAGATGATGGAAGAGCTTTCGGCGGCGGAACGGCAGGGAATCATTGCTTCGCTGGATGAAGAGACGGCGGCGGCGGTGCTGGCGGAGTTAGACGAACGCTTGACGACGCAGATCGTGGAAAAGCTCGATCCGGAGAAGGCCGCAGACATTATCGAGGAGATGGCTCCGGACGCGGCCGCGGATTTGCTGGCGGATTTGCCGAAGGAGACTTCGGAGGAATTGCTGGAGGAAATGCCGAATCAGGAGGCGAACGATGTGCGGGAGTTGCTGGCGTTCGATCCTTCGACGGCAGGCGGGATGATGAACACGGAATTTGCGTTTGTGAGCGAATCGATTTCGCGGGATGAAGTGCTGCAGTGGCTGCGGAAACAGGAATTTAATCTCGAGCAGCTGGATACGATCGTAATTCTGGACAAGCTGGGGCATTTTGCGGGGACTGCGCCGATTGCGCGGATTTTTTTGGCCGCGCCGGAACAGCGCATGAGCGAATTGAAGACGGAGCCACTGGTTTCGATTTCGGCGGATGCGGGTGAGAAGGACGTGTTTGAGCTGTTTGATAAATACAATTTGCGGATGTTGACGGTCCTGGATCACGACCAGCGGCCGATTGGGGTGATTACGGTGGATGATGTGGTGTCGCGGTTGGTCAACGCGTGAGGGGGCGCGGGGGATTGCAGGCCGTTTCTTGGGAGGCAAGACGAGGAGGGATCCCTCACTTCGCGGGCTTCGTTCGGAATGACGTGGTTTTTTTGGGGTGGGTTGTCGAGATTTGCGGATGTTGCGGACATGGGTCGCAGCAGCGCTGCGGCCCTACGAAGAGGGAGGTGGGCGGACGGTTGGTGGACAAGACGCGGCGGTTGAGATTCTTCGTCGCGGACTCCTCAGGATGGCAACGCGTTTCTAATTCGGGGGGGGAATTGGGGTTAGGGGACTGAGTTCGCGGCGATGACTCTTTCGGCGATTAATGCGTTTATTGACCGGTTGCGCGGTGGGGTGCTGCGTTTCTTCTCGCGAGGAAACCAGTGGCGACACCGAATGTTTCTTTTTCTGGCGGTGATCGGGCCGGGGATTATTACTTCGAATGTGGACAATGATGCGGGCGGGATCGGTACGTACACGCAGGTCGGATCGGCGTATGGGTACACGATGCTGTGGTCATTGGTGCCGCTGACGATCGCGTTGTACGTGACGATGGAAATGTGCGCGCGGATGGGAGTGATCACGGGGAAGGGGCTGTCGGACCTGATCCGAGAGGAATTTGGATTTCGTTCGACGTTTTTCGTGATGGTGACAGGCTTTCTGGTGGACCTTAGCAACGTGGTGGCGGAATTTGCGGGAGTAGCGGCGTCGGCGCAAATTTTCGGAATCAGCAAATACGTTGCGGTGCCGTTGGCGGCGGGGGTGGTGTGGATTCTGGTGCTGAAGGGAACATACCGGCAGGTGGAAGTGGTGTTCCTGGTGGCGTGCGCGTTTTATCTTACGTATTTTTTCTCGGCTATTTTGTCGCACCCAGACTGGCTGCTGGCGGCCCGGATGACGGTGGTGCCGAGCATTCACATAGATACGGGCTACCTGGTTACGTTGACCGCGCTGGTGGGGACGACCATTGCGCCGTGGCAATTTTTCTATATTCAGGCGGGGTTCGTGGAGAAGAAAGTGGGGCCGCGGCAATATCTGCAGGCGCGGTGGGACGTGTTGCTGGGAAGCATTTCGTGCATGGTGATCGTGTTTTTCATCATTATTTGCACGGCGGCCACCCTGCATGCGAACGGGCAGACGAATATTACGGATGCGGGGGAAGCGGCCAAGGCGCTGATCCCGCTGGCCGGGAAGTGGGCAGCGTTGACGTTTGCGTTTGGGCTGCTGAACGCTTCGCTGTTTGCGGCGACGATTCTGCCGCTGTCTACGGCGCACGTGATTTGCGAAGGGCTGGGGTTTGAGGCTGGAATCGATAATAAGTTTCGCGAGGCACCGGCGTTCTACTGGCTGTATACGCTGCTGATCGTGATTGGCGGCGGCATTGTGCTTTTGCCAAATGCACCGCTGTGGAAGATTCTGATTTTTTCGCAGGTGGGGAACGGGATCTGGCTGCCGATTGTGTTGATTTTTATTTTATTGCTGGTGAACCGCAAAGATTTGATGGGCGAGCATACGAACGGATTTTTCTTTAATTTGGTGGCGTGGATTACCGCGATTGCGATGATTGTTGTGACGTTGGTGTTGGTAGTGCAGTCGGTTAATCAGTTTTTCCATCCGCCGGCGGGGTGATGGGGGTGGGCGAGAGTCATGGGGATTTGGGGCGGGAAGCAAAACGATGTAGGTGAGATCCTTCGTTGCGGAGTCCGTTCGGAATGACATGGTCTTTATTTTTTTGTGGGAGAGCCCAAGCCCCACCCTTCGCGGACTCAGGGTGGGGCATCTGGGAACGGGGAACGGAGGAAGGAAAAGGCGAACCCAGCAGGCGGGCTCGAAGGTTCGCCCGCGGGCACGATGTATCGTGCCCTTACGAAGCGAGAGCCACGAGAAGGCGTAAGCCCCGCGCCGGGCGCTCGGGGCGGAGGCGCGGGTCTAAAGTCCGGCCACTACGGGCTCGCGGACTCGCCCACTGCACAGGCTGAAGCCCATGCTGCTGGGGCGGTACCGTTGCAGTACTTGGCAGAGGTTGGCAATTGCGCTGTAGGGGTTTGTCGTGTTAACTTTGCGCCGTAAAGAGGATTGAGCGGAATCTCACCGTGTCGCACCCACGCATCCAACTGGAAACTCTCGGGCCTGTTACGGCCGAAGAGTCTCGCCTGATTGAAAAGCTTGATCTGGAGCGGCTGCCGCGGCACATCGCCATCATTATGGATGGGAATGGGCGGTGGGCGCAGAAGCGGCATTTGCCGCGGGTGGCTGGGCACCGGTATGGCACGCAGTCCGCGCGGCTCGCGATTGAGACTTGCGCGCGGTTGAATATTGAGGCGTTGACGCTGTATGCGTTTTCGGTGGAGAACTGGCGGCGGCCGAAGACGGAGATTGAGTTTTTGATGGCGCTGTTGCGGGAATATATACGTAAGGAAATGCCGTTGCTGCAACGGAACAATATTCGGCTGCGGTTTCTGGGGCGGGCGGATGAGTTGCCGGAGGCCGTGCAACGGGATTCGCGGGAGGCGACGGCGGCTACGGCGAAAAATACCGGGATGGTGCTTTCGATTGCGCTCAATTATGGCGGGCGGGCAGAGATTGTGGATGCGATGAACGCAATCCTGGCGACGCGGAATGGGCACCAGCCACCGAAGCCGGTGACAGAAGAAGATCTGGCGCGGCATCTTTATACGGCGGATTTACCCGACCCGGACCTTTTGATCCGGACTTCTGGGGAGATGCGGGTTAGTAATTTTTTGTTGTGGCAGATTGCGTACGCAGAGATTTTTGTCACGGACACGTTGTGGCCGGATTTTAATCGGGCGCGGTTGTTGGAGGCGTTGTTGGATTATCAGAAAAGGGAACGGCGGTATGGGGCGATTGCGCCGCCGGCGTCTGTGGCGCGGTAGGGTTGCGGGGAATTTTTGACGCGGAGAGCGCGGAGGTGGGGCGCACGGGGAGTTTGGTGAGTGCGGGTTGATGGGGAGGCAAGACGCGGAGATCGAAGAGGGATTGCTCACTTCGCAGACTCAGGGTGGGGCACCCAGGAACCGAGGAGGCGGACTCGAAGATTCGCCCAGGGGCACGATGTATCGTGCCCTACGAAGAGAAACCCATGAGCTGGCATGAAAGCCAGCGCTACAAACCCAGGAGGCCCCGCTGGGGCACAGGCGCCGCTCTAAAGTCCGGCCATTACATGAACGCAAGAGCACAGGCTGAAGCCTATGCTACACAGTTCTGCTATGCTGTTTTTCCATGACTGGGACGCGTGTTCTTACTGCTTTGGTTCTGATTCCTGTTGTTCTGGTTGTTGTCCTTCTAACTCCTACTTATGTTGTGGCGGTGGCGCTTGCGGTGGTTACGGTGCAGGCGTTGCGGGAATATTTTGCGTTGGGTGATGCGATTGGACATCGGGCTTACCGGTGCTGGACGATTTTTTGTTCAGTGTTGCTGATCGCGCAGACCTTGCATGCCACCAAACCATTCTTTACGGCGTGGGTCGGGGGTAGTTCCGCTGCAGCACGGCCGACATTAGCAACGGCACAAATGGCGGCGATGGCGCAGCGGTATGGCACGATCTATTCGTCGGAAAGTTTGTTTTTCGTGTTTGTGCTTGGCGTAACGGTGCTTACGTTGTTTACGCGGCGACCGCTGGTGGAGACCTTGCCGGCGGCGGGAATTTCCTCGAGTGCGTTGCTGCTGGTGGCGTTTCCGCTTTCGTTTGCCGTGCGGCTTCACGCGTCGTCGATGAACGGCCAGCGGCTGTTGCTTTTTCCGCTGGCGATCACCTGGGCTGCGGATACTACCGCTTACTTTGTGGGGCGGGCTGTGGGGAAGCATCCGCTGGCGCCGCATATTTCGCCTAAGAAGACTTGGGAAGGATCGATTGCAGGAATTGTTGGGTCGCTGCTGATTGGTTATGCGGCTAGTTTCTTTTTGACGATTCCGCTGGTGCATCTTTTGGCGATGGCGTTTTTGGGGAATGTGGCGGGACAGATGGGGGATTTGCTCGAGTCGGCATACAAGAGATCGGCGGGGGTGAAGGATTCAGGGTCGTTGCTGCCAGGGCATGGGGGAGTTTTGGATCGGATTGATGCGTTGGTTTTGTGTGTGCCGGTGGTTTGGTATTACATGGTTTTGGTGGGGGTGTAGGGTAGGGCTTCGCGGGTGGGATTGTGCGGGGGCGGTTTAGATCGAAGAGGGATTCTTTCGGCAAAAGGCGCGGAAAGGCCTAACGGCGCGGACTCCGTTCGGAATGGGGTGTTTTTTGGTGGGGAACCCAAGATCCCCCACGGGCACAATGTATCTCGCGCCCCTACGAAGAGAGACCAAAGAGCACAGGCTGAGGCCTATGCTACAGGGTGGTGTGAGCTACAATTGTGATTATGGGGCAAAAACTCTTAGCGATATTGGGGTGTACTGGATCGATCGGGCGGCAGACCCTTAGTGTGGTGGAGGCGATGTCGGAGCGATTCAAGATTGTCGCGTTGGCTGGAGGCGGCAATCTTGATGAGATTGTAGGGCAGATTGAGCGACACCGGCCAGCAGTAGTGTCGATGGCGGATGCGAAGTTGGCGGATGAGTTGGCGCGGCGGTTGAGGGAGAGGAATGTGACGCTACCGGCGATTCATCATGGGCGCGAGGGGATGCTGGCGGTTGGGACGCATGCAGCGGCCGACATTGTGCTTTCGGCGGCGGTGGGAGTGGTTGGGCTGGAGGCTACATACGAGGCTGTGAAGCTTGGGCGTACGGTGGCGCTGTCGAATAAGGAAGTGCTGGTGGCGGCGGGCGAGTTGGTGATGGCGGCGGCTGCGAAGTCTGGCAGGGAATTGCTGCCGGTGGATTCGGAACATAATGCGGTGCACCAATGTTTGCGGGCTTCGCGGCGGGCGGCGGGAGGGGACGGGGCGCTTTATCCGGAGGTGCGGAGGATTGTGTTGACCGCTTCAGGCGGGCCGTTCCGGAAGACGCCGCTGGCGGAGTTGGAGCAGGTAACGATTGAGCAGGCGCTGGCGCACCCGAATTGGAAGATGGGGAGCAGGATCACGATTGATTCCGCGACGATGATGAACAAGGGATTTGAAGTGATCGAGGCGCGGTGGCTGTTTGGGATGCAGCCGGAACAGATCGATGTGATCATTCACCCGCAATCGGTGATTCATTCGTTTGTGGAATTTGTGGATGGTGCGGTGCTGGCGCAGCTTGCGCCGCCCGACATGCGCATGCCGATTCAGTATGCGCTGACTTATCCGGAGCGAGTGAAATCGCAGCAGGTGCAGTTGGATTGGCGGCAGCTGCGGCGGGTGGATTTTCAGAAGGCGTCTACGCGGCGGTTTCCGTGTTTGCGATTGGCGCGTGAGGCGATGAAGAAGGGCGGGCCGCTGCCGTGCGCGTTAAACGCCGCGGATGAAGTGGCGGTGGCGGCGTTTCTCGAGAAGAGGTTGCCGTTTTTGGGGATTGCGGAAGTGGTGGAAGAAGTTTTGGCGGGGACGCCGCGGGGGAAGTTTGGGAGTATTGAGGATGTTTTGGCGGCGGATGTTGAGGCGCGGAGGAGGGCGGAGGAGATTGTGGGGAAGGTGGCGGGGAAGGTGCATGCGTAGGGTTTTGTTGGTGGATTTTGACGTTTGATTGGAGGCAAGACGCTGGGATACACCTAAGACCCACCTTTCGCGGACTCAGGGGCGGGTGGGACGCCTGGGAACGGACAGGCCAGGACAGAAATGGCGACCAAAAAGGTGGGCTCGAAGTAGATTCGCCCCCGGGGCACGACGTATCGTGCCCCTACGGAGAGAGCAAGAGCAGCCGTAACCCAAGAGGCCCGGCGCAGAAGGTGGAGGGGGCAGAAGCGCCGATCTGCAGTTCGGCCACTACAAACCCAAGAGCACAGGATGGTGGCTATGGTAGTGGGGGGCGCTTACCAATTTTGGGTGCCGCGCATCTAATTGGGTGGTTTGATTTCACGGCACAGGAGTGGTGTGGTGGTGCTGGGGTTGGTGGGAGTTTGCTACACTATTTTGGCGGAGTCGCTTGATCGAATGAACACAATAATTGGCATGGTGTTGGTGCTGGGCGTCCTTATCCTTGTGCACGAATGGGGACATTATATTGTGGCGCGGTTTTTTGGCGTGCGCGTGGATGTGTTCTCGATCGGGTTTGGACCGCGGCTGTTTGGAATCAAGCGCGGTGCAACGGACTGGCGTGTGAGCGCGCTGCCGCTCGGCGGGTACGTGCGTATGGCGGGGCAGGATATTACGGACATTGATTCGGGTGATCAGAAGCCGACGGGCGCGCCGGATGAGTTGATGTCCAAGCCGCGTTGGCAACGGGCGCTGATTTGTGCGGCGGGTCCGGCGGTGAATTTGATTTTTCCGATTTTTCTGCTGACCGGCTATTACGTGATCAAGGGCGAAGCGCTGCCGAAGTACGAGCAGGACCCGCTGGTCGTTGTGGACTTGCAGAAGGACTCGCCGCTGGCGAAGGATGGCGTGGTGCACGGCGACAGGATTATTTCGCTGGACGGGATTGCCAATCCTACGTGGGAAACGGCGCAGAATGTGGTGGAGAAAGCGCCGGCGGGTCAGACGTATCGGCTTACGATCGATCATCAGGGAGTTACTCGTTCACTGACGGTTAGTTCGGCGGGGATGAAAAATCCGGAATTGATTTTTGGCTTTCCGCCGGATGCGCCGGCGGTTGTGAGCGAACTTGATCCATCGCTTCCCGCGAAGGCGGCGGGGGTGAAGGTTGGGGACACGATCGTGTCCGTGGATGGCGAAACTGTGGCCAGCTGGGGCGCGTTCGTGGACGCCATTCAGCAGGGCCAAGGCAAGGCTGTGAATTTTGTGGTGCAGCGCGATGGGCAGTTGGTGAACTTGACGGTGACGCCGCAAAAAGGCAAGAACGAGCTTGGAGAAACGGCGTGGATGGTCGGGATTCACCGGTCACCGGGCAAGCCTGAGGTTTACTTCCGCAAGATTTCGTTTGGGCAGGCGTTCGCGCAGTCTTGCGTCATGACGTGGCGCGGGACGCAGATGGTGGTAGATGTGGTGGACCGGCTGGTGTCCGGGAAGACTTCGCCAAAGGAATTGCAGAGCGTGGTGGGAATTGCGTCGCTGGCGGGGAAGGCTGTGGAGGCGGGGTCGTTTGCGGTTGTCCAGCTGATGGCCGTACTCAGCGTGAACTTGGGGATTTTGAATATTTTGCCGATACCGATTCTGGATGGCGGGCAGATTCTGTTGTTGTCGCTGGAAGGAATTCGCAGGCGGGATTTCAGTTTGGCGTTCAAGGAACGGTTTATCCAGGTGGGGCTGGTGTTTCTTTTGGCGCTGATTGCGTATGTAACGTATAACGATGTGGCACGGATGCTGATCCGGCATTCGTGATTCGTTTTTCATTTTGAGTTTATGCGGGAGCACAAGCGGGAGTGTCTGCGGTGGATTTTTGTTTGGTAGCGAAACGCGGGGATCGAAGAGGGATTTCTCACTTCGCAGACTTCGTTCGGAATGACGTGTTCTCTTTTTTTTGAGTTGGATAAACCCAAGACCCCACTCTCCGCGGACTCAGAGTGGCGCATACCCGGAACTGAGAAATCGAAGAGCACAGGCTGAAGCCTATGCTAAGGCCCGCGCAAAAGGCGCGTTCGGGGCAGACGTGCGGGAATGAAGTGGCGCCGCTGCATGATACAATTTGGCTTCCGAGGATATTCGCTCCATGGCTGCAACTCCATCCCGCCGCGTCTCCTCTGGCGAACGCATTAATGCCGCGGAGCCTTCCGGACATTTGCAGGACACGCTTCGCGAGCGGGGGATACGGTTGACGCGGCAGAGGCGCGTGATTCTGCAGGTGATGGATTCGGCCGAGCAGCATCTGGATGTGGACCAGATCCTGGAGAGGGCGCAGAAGATCGATCCGGAAGTACACCTGGTTACTGTTTATCGCACAATTGATCTGTTGAAACGGCAGGGCTTGATTGATGAGCTCGATCTGCTACATTTGCGGGGCGACCGGCATTATTACGAGACGCACGGGCCGCGGGATCATATACACGTGGCGTGCTTGCGGTGCGGGAAAGTGCGCGAGTTTGAGTCGCGGCTTTATGAGCAGTTGAAGGAACAGATTGCGCGGGATTGCGATATTCGGGTGACGGTGTCGAGGACCGAAGTCGGCGGGATTTGTAGTGATTGTTTGGAAAGGGAGAAGAAGTAGGGGCGTGGTGGCAAGACGCGCGGATTGAAGAGGGATTCCTCACTCCGTTCGGAATGACGGTTTCACTTTTTTTGATCAGTTAGATAAACCCAAGACGCACCCTTCGCGGCCTCAGAGTGGCGAACCCAGGAAAAGAGAAACTCAAGAGCACAGGCTGAAGCCTAAGTTATGGCGGATTTGTGCTTGTTGGGCTGGTTTGCAATCTCAGTGCGCAGTGGGAAAACTGCACCAAAAAAGAGGTGGGCTCGGGGCTTCGCCCTGGCCGATCGAAGGTTCGGCCACTGCACGGGGACAAAGCTTCGCGGACTCGGCTTAGACGGCTAGGCTAGTTTTTCGTGGGAGTGGGTGGCCAGGCGGGCGCGGACTTTTTGTAGGCGTGCGCGGGTTTGGGGGCCGGCTTGGACTAGGAATGGGCGAGGTTCCGACGGCGTTGGGGTTTGTGTTTGTGTGGCTCCGCGATGGGCGGCTAGTTTGCGGGCGATGGCGCGGCGTTTGTCGCCGAAGGTCCATTGGAAGAGAACGTAGATCAAGAAGTCTACGCCTACGATACAGATTGCGAGAAAAATTGCCAGCGACATCGCGGTGACTCCAAGTGCGCAGGATGGCCTGCTTTTTGGAGATTAGGATTTGGTGTGCTGAAAAGTAATGAGGAGTTCGTGAGGAAGTTGTTAAGGTGCGGAAAATGGGAAAACGGAAATTGGAAAATAGGGGCGCGGTTCGGCGAGGCGTAGATCGGCGAGGGTGATCGGTCGAAGAGGGATTCTTCCGCAGAAGGCGCGGAAAGCGGCGGCGGTCCTCACTTCGCGGACTCCGTTCGGAATAACGGTGTTTTTTAGGGGGCCGAAGAGGCGGGCGCGAACATTTGCCCGCAGGGACGATGTATCGTGCCCCTACACGGAGGCGGGTGGCGTGCGTGTTTATTCGGTGGGCATGCGCATGGTGCGGGCGCGGGCTTGGCGCAGGCGGGCGAAGAATTTGTTGGCGGAGAGGATGTCTTGGGCGATTTGGAGTTTTAGGTCGGAGGGGCTGGAGAATTTTTTCTCGGGGCGGAGGCGCTTCCAGAAGCGAACTTCGATGGTGCGCGGGGTGAAATTACCGGAATAGTCAAGCAGGTGAGTTTCGACGCTTAAGCCCGAGCCGTTGAAGGTGGGGCGAACGCCGATGTTGGTGACGCTGCGGTGGCTGCTCGATTCGCCTTCGAGCACGGTGCGTGTGATGTAGACGCCGCGGGCGGGGAGCAGTTCCTGCTCGGGCTGGAGATTTAGGGTGGGGAAGGTGAATTTTCGGCCTGTGCCGGTGCCGCTGACTACCAAGCCGGTTAGCGCGAAGGGACGCCCCAGCATACGCGCGGCGTGGCGGACATCGCCTTCGCTTACGGATTTGCGGATCAAGGTGCTGGAGACAACTTCTCCGTCGAGGGTTACTGGTACGTGGACTACAACGTCGAAGCCGTCGCGCATGCCCATTTCGCGGAGTAATTTTACGTTGCCGACCTGGCGGTTGCCGAAGCGGAAATTTGCGCCAACGACTACGGCGCGCACTTGTAATTGGCGCACTAGAATTTCGTCCACAAATTCCTGAGCGGTTAACTCCGCCAATTCTTTGGTGAACGGCAGCACTACGGCGGCTTCCATACCGATGGCGCCAAACCAGTGGATGCGTTGCTGGTTGGTGGAAATGCGCGGCGGGGCGGATTCCGGACGCAGGATTTTCATTGGCGGCGGCTCGAAGGTTAGCGCTGTGGCTACCGCACCGCTCTCGAGCGCGCGCTCGATGGCGTATTTCAGGACACTTTGATGGCCTAGGTGGATGCCATCGAAGGTGCCGATGGCGATTACGCTGCCGCGGCCGGTTGCGGATTCTCCGCACGGTGGGTTGTAGCGGGCGGCCCAATCTTGGGCGGAGGTGAACACGCTGATACCGCCTGTTGCACGATGGCCGCTCACTTGGACTGCCTGAGATTCGGTGGCTACTTCCAGTATTAGTCCGTCGTAGGCCAGTTGTACGTGTGGGTAGCCGAGCTTTCGCAGGCGTTCGTTGGTGGCTTCGTGGGGAAGATCGTGGGCGATGTGCGTGAACCAGGCGCGTTTGGGTTTCAGGCGATCGATTAGCGCCAGGGCTTGTTCGACGGTTTGGTGCATGGGATGGGGGACGTCTCGCAGCGCGTCGAGAATTAGATCGTCGAGATCTTCGAGCAGCGGCACGCTTGAGTCGGGCAGGCGGCTGAAATCGGTGAGATACGCGGCGTGGCCGAAGCGGAAGCCGAGGACTTGCATCTCTCCGTGGAGCAGCGGGACGGGGATGAAGGGAACGCCGAGAAGGATGAAGGGGCCGTCGACTTCGCGAAGTTCGACGCTGGGAATGCTGCTGAGCGTGGGGCGCGTGTCGAAGACGTAAGAGAAGATGCGGCGGATTACGCGAAAGGTGTCTTCGGTGGAGTAGACGGGGATGGCGCCTTTCTGGCGGAAATTGTAGGGGCGCAGATCGTCGAAGCCGAGGATGTGGTCGGCGTGGCAGTGCGTGAGGGCGACGGCGTCGAGACGATCGAGGTTTGCGCGGAGGGCTTGCGTGCGAAAGTCGGGGCCGGTGTCGATGACAACGTTTTGGCCGGCACGGGAGAGGAGAAGAGAAGGGCGGAGGCGTTTGTCGCGGGGATCGAGGGATTCGCAGACGGAGCAGTGGCAGCCAAGTGTGGGGACGCCCATGCTAGTGCCGGAGCCGAGGATGGTTAGGCGGATGGGTTCGGGAGGCATGTGAGTATTGTAGCGAGGTTGGGGGGCGGAGGGGATCTGGGTTGCGGAGTTTGAGGATCGATCGAAGAGGGATTCTTTACGCAAAGGGGACGGAAAGGGGCGGTCCTCACTTTGCGGATCCCGTTCGGGATGACGGTTTTCTTTTTTTTCAACAAAAATGGGCGGACGCAAGATCCACCCTTCGCGAAAGGCGCTCAGAGTGAGGCACCCAGGAAGAGAACCCAAGACCCCATGCAAGCGGCAGGCACCCAGGAGAAAAAGGAACCCAAGAGGCCGTACGCAACGACGGCGCTGGCGGCAGAGGCGCCGATCTGAAGTTCGGCCACTACATGACCCAAGAGCGGGAGTGGTGTGGCGCGGTTAGCGCTTGGCGGTGCCTTTGGCTTGAGCGGTTACTTTGGCCATTTCTGCGGCCATGGCTTTGGAAATTTCCAGGTAGGTTAGTTTTAGTTTGCCGAGGAGATCGATGAGCATGTCGTCTTCTTCGGGCGCCAGGTTGCCTTTGGTTTTCTGTTGGAGGGCGTCCAGCATATCGATTAGTTCGCGGGCCGCGTCGGGATCGATCATGGGCTGACCCGTGTTGGGGTCGGCGTATGCGCCCAAAACCATTGCGGCATTGCTGCCGATCATCCGGATGAGATTTTCGAAGGCGGGAAGTTTTTTTGGGGTGTCGACGGGCGGCTTTGCGCTTTCAGCGTTGGCGTTGGCGGCGGCCTTGGCTTCGGCTTTTACCTCTTCGCGGCGCGCTTCGCGTTCCTGTTCTTCCACGACTTCTTTGCGGATTTCGCCTTCGGATGTGAATGGACGGCGGTCAATTACCTTGAAGCCTTCGTCTTTGTTGTCGGACACGCTGGTTACCTCGCTTGGAAAGTAAGCTACAAGTTTATCATGGGTGGGGAAGGGTTGAGGTTGTGGGGCGCGGGTGCTGCGGCGCTGTAGCGGTACGACGGAGGTGGGTGGCAGGCAAGACGCGGGGGGAGGCAAAGAGGGATTCATCACTACGCGGACTTCGTTCGGAATGGCGTGTTTGGGGGATCGGGCGTCGAACAACTTGGGGGGAGGGTCATGATATTCTTTTAGGGTTATGCGACGAATAATGATTTTTGTTTTTGCGATTTTGATGTTGATGGCGGGCGGACTTGCTCGCTCGCAATCGGACTTTGCGCCGTTTGAGAAGTGGCGGGCGGCGGTGCTGGCTGGAGATCCCGCGGCGCTAGCCGCACTTTATACGCAATCGCCGGCGCCGGACATTACTGGGCCGGACAAGAAAAATATTTCTGTGCAGAGTGAAGTGGCATTTTGGACGGCCTGGAAGGCACAGGGGCTGACGAATATTACGGCGCAGGTGGTGCAGCAGGATCAGCCTACGCCGGATATTCATTCGCTGGTGTTGCAACTGACGCTGACGACGAAGCAGGGCGGCGGCGCGGCAAAGAGGCAATTTGTCGCTATGTCGCAAAACTGGTTCCGCCAGGGAAATAACTGGTACCTGGGGATAGTGCGGCACACGGCGGCGACCAAGCTGCGGCAGCCGGTGGAGAACAAGCAGATTTATCCGCCGAATGTGGATGCGAACGAGGAGATTGCGGAGGCGGTGCGGACGGCCGGGGCTTCGCACAAGCGGGTGCTGCTCGTGTTTGGCGGGAACTGGTGCTTTGATTGCCATGTGCTGGACGAGGCGTTTCATTCGCCGGAGATTGCGCCGACGCTGAACAAATCGTTTCTGGTGGTGCATGTAGACATCGGGCAGATGGACAAGAATCTGGATATTGCGAAGAAATACGATATTCCGTTGGAGCGGGGCGTGCCGGCGATCGCGGTGCTGGATTCGGATGGGAAGTTGTTGTTCAGCCAGAAACGGGGGGAATTTGAGGCGGCGCGGTCGATGGCGCCGGAAGATATTTTGACGTTTTTGAATAAGTGGAAGCCGGCGGGGACGGCGGGGCGTGGGGCGGCGGAGTAAGGTTGCGTTGCGTTTTAGGGTTTGCAGCGAAGGGGTATTCTTTCCGCAAAGGGCCCGGCAAGACGCGGGAATCGTGTTGCTTGTGAGTCTTGCGTTTCTCAATTTTCTGTCGAAACCGTAAAAAACTAACCCGTCATTCCGAACGAAGAGGGATTCCTCACTTCGCGGGCTTCGGGCACGCGTGCGCACGTGGTGAGTTTTGTGGCACACGGTGGGGTTGAGATCTTTCGTTTCGCTCGAGATGACCAGGTGTTTTACTTATCGGCTGTGGTTGGGGCGGAGGTGGGGGTGGATTTTGTTGGCTTGATGGAGGAGACAGTTAGGATGGGGCGCTGGCCGGTTTCTACGCCTACCGCGTTGGAGAGTTTGCCGGTGGCTTTTACGGTTTTGTTGGCCAGGGCTTCGAGTTTTTGCGCGTTGGAATATTGGATTTCGATGGAGGTGACTTGGTTGCCGTTTACGGTCAAGGCGGGATCGAGTTCGATGGCCCAGCCGGAGGTTTCCCCGCCGACGGCCATGACGCGAGTGAGTTTGCCGGTGACGGTGAGTTTGTCGGATTGGGCGGGAGTGGCGACGGCGAAGAGTAAGAGGGCGATGATTAGTGGACGCATGGGTGTTCCTGTTTTTTGTTTGGGCGGGGGGAGAGTTTAGCATGGGCGGGCGGCGGGTGGTTTTAATGAAAATTGTTTCGGTGGCGGAGCTGGAGACTTGGCGGATGGATTGACGAGGGATTGTTTCCGCAAAAAGCGCGGAAAGGGGCGACGGTCCTCGCTTCGCGGACTCCGTTCGGAATGACGGGTTGTTTTTTTTTTGTGGGGTGGAACCCGAGATGCCGGCTTGAAGGCACGGCGCTACCACGGCGAGGAGGCCCAAGACTAGCCCTTCGCGGGGGCGCTCTGCGTGGGCAGCCCAGAAGAGAACCCAAGAACCCACATGCAACACCGGCGTTTGGGGCACCGGAACAGGGAATAAGAGAACCCAAGAGCACAGGGGCAGAGGCTTGGGACCAAAGTCCCGCCACGACAAAAAGCGCTGCGGAAAGTTATTTTACTGGGTGCCAGGGTTCTTTTGTGGGGACGAATTCTACTGGGACTTGTTTTACGAAAGCTTTTAGCCATGTTGTGCATTCTTGCATTCCCATTTGTTCGCTGGGGATGTGGCCGATTACGATTAGGGCTTTTTTTCGGCCTTGGGTGACGGCGTCGGCGGCGTATTCGACGGTTTCCCACTCGCGGGTTTCGCCTACCAGCAAGACTTGCACGTTGTCACTTTCGAGGGCTTGAAATTCGGGGGCGGCGCCGGCTGCGCCCGGGCTAAGGGCTATTTTTGTGACTTTCATTTGTGGATCGCCGACTACACGGACTACGGGGGAATCGAGTTTTTTTGCTACTTCTTCGGCCAGATCTTTTACGGTAATTTCCGGCACGGTGAAGAAATATTGATTGTCGGGATTCTGAAATTTTCCCCAGCCTAACGCTTTCGCTGTGCCAGCTTCGATGCCGTCGGGATTGCGCATGTGCCAGTGATCGTGGAAACGCCAGACGACCATGCTGTGTTTTTCGATGAAGGCGCGCTTTTCGGCCCAGACGGGATCGGTTTCGGGCCTTCCGGAACGTCTTCGTGCGCGTAGAAAGTGGGCTCGTGAGTGATGACGAAGTTGAGGCCCTGGGTGGAGGCGCGTTCGAGGACATCCATGGTGGCCATCATGGTTACGGCGATGCCGGTTACGGGCGTGTCTGGATTGCCGGCTTTGAAGGTGTCGACGGTTTCGGCGTGCCAGGGGACGCCGACTTGTTTTTGGATTTCGGCGACGATTTGGCGGGCGGTGGGGTGAGTGGTTTGGGCGTTGGTGGTGATGGTGGTTGCGAGTAGGAGGAGAGGGAGTGTTGCGGTCAAGGTTATGCGCGTTTGGGGCATGTTTGGGATTATACGTTGGGTTGATCGAGAGTATGAGGGTGTCCTATAGCGGCTGAAGCCTGGATTTTCTTGGTTGTAATGTCGGAGCTGAAGCTCCGACCCCCTAAGGAAGTTCCGGCGTTCTGAGGTTGTGCGTTTGTTCTTGAGATCGAAGAGGGATCCCTCACTGCGTGGACTTCGTTCGGCCAATTTTATGTAGGGAGTTATTCTAGTTTTATGGTTTTGCCGGATTTGGCGGATTCGCGGGCGGCGTCCAGGATTTCGGCTACTATTATGTTTGTTTCTAGGGAGCCTGGGCCTTGGGGTTTTATTTCGCCGTTGACTACGGCGGTCAGGTAGCGGAGTTCGTCGTCCATGGGTGGGACCAGGGCTTTGGCTTGAACTTTTTGGGATTCTTTGTCGGACGTTTTGCGGACTTCCAGGGCGTCGCGGCCGATTGTTTTTGCTTGGCCGGTTCTGCCGTAGACTTCGACGTCGCTGCGTCCGATGGCCCAGTTCCAGGAGGCTTGGACGATGCCTTGGGCTTTCGGATACGTGAGGATGATGGTGGCTTCGTCTTCTACTTTGGGGTAGACATCGGGCTTGATTTGTTGCGTGATCGCAGTAACTGTGAGCGGAGGCTGGCCGTGCATGACCCAAGTCATGAAAGCGACGCCGTAGCAGCCGAAATCGTAGAGCGCGCCGCCGCCGTTGAGTTTTGGATCGGTGAGCCAATTTAGAAATTCGGGACCCACGCCGATTTCTTTGGGGCCCATGTGGCCGTCGTGGGCGACGATTTTGCGGACGTCGCCGAGCTGGCCGTCGGTGGCGATTTCGTAGGCGGCGTGGCGGCTGGGTTCCCAGGTGGTGAAATAATTTACGAGGACATTCATTTTTGCGGCGTTAGCGGATTTAGCCATGGCGTGGGCGTCTGCGGCGCTGATGGCGAGCGGCTTCTCCATCATTACGGAGAGATGCTTGACGCCGGCGGTTTCGCTGAACTTGGCGCAAGCTTCGACGACTTTGCGGTGTTCGGCGGTGTTGGTGTAAATCAGGACAGCTTGCGGATACGTGGCGTTTAACATTTCGACGAAATCGGCGTGATAGAGCTTGGCGTCGAGGCCGTATTTTTTGGCGTATTGATCGAAGAGGGCGCGGTCGGGTTCGGCGATGCCGAGGATGGAGATGTCCGTGCGTTTTAGGGAGGCGGAGAAAAAGCCTTCGGCGTGACCGTGGACCAGGCCGACGACGACTACGCGGAGAGGTCCGGTTTGGACGGCGCGATTGTCGAGGGGAGTGTCTTGGGTTGAGGTTTTTTGGGCGTGGGATGATGCGGTGGTTAATAGGGCGAGCGCCATCAGTATTGCGATCGGTAGCGCGCGACGGATTTTCATTTGTTCGTTGTCTCTCCTTTGGCGGTTAAGAGAACGGCCCACCTTCGTTCCTGCGTCACGGTGGACCGAAGGCGGGCCCTACAAGCTCGGGGATTCAGGATCTTCTTTCATCGAAACCCAAAACCTACCCTTCGCGAACGGCGCTCAGAGCGGAGGCACCCCGGAATACCCCAAGAGGCCGCGCGCAAAAACGGCGCTGGCGGCAGAGACGCCGATCTGAAGTTCGGCCACTACATAACCCAAGAGCACAGGCAGGAGTGCCTGTGCCTTATGGTTGTAAATGATACGCCTATGGCAATTTACCTCCTTTTTTGGGCTTGGCGTAGGAATTCCTTTGCACACTTCGCGGTATGCTCGGGCTTAGGGCTGAGACTAAGGTGTGAAATCCATGGTAGTTAAGGTTTGCGGGTTGGATAGCGCGAATTGGACAGTTGATTGCTCCCATACCAGGCATTCAGGATTGGTCCGACGGCTTTTGCGCCCCAGTCTGGCGGACTCGAGACGGATCTCGGCTTCGCTGACGATCACGACACCGGAACCGTCTTCGCTGTTGTTGCTTTGCGTGGGTTTCCTGGCATTTCTCGGCACGGTAGCCGTGAAAAAACCCCAGGCAATTAGTCTCCCTCAATCCCCCCTGACAGCCGCCGCTCCGGCACCCTCAACGGAGCGGCGGCGTTTTTTTTTGTTTTGGCGGGGCGGTGCCGAGCAGGACGGGAGTCTTAAGTAGGAGCTAACAAGTCCGAGCGTCTGGATGTTGCGGACTTGGGGCGCAGCGGTGCTGCGACCCTACGTGGAGGGACGGCGAATGGTTGGGAGGCAAGACGCTGGGGTTGAGATCGTTCCTTTTGCTCAGGATGACAGATTTTTCTTGCCGCAGGGAGAGGCGGGACGTGGGTTAGGGTTGCCTTGTAAATCGTTGGCTGTGACCGTAATCTGAGTTGGCGATGGCTCAGAAAAAAACTAAAAAGAGCAAGCCGAAGTTTAAGACACAAAATAACAAGAAGGCTAAGGCGTTCACTGCTACTCCTGTGAGCGGGGAGTTTCAGAAGCTTGTCGGGGTGATGGCGCGGCTGCGCGCGCCTGGCGGGTGTCCTTGGGACCGCGAACAGACGCACGCTACTTTGCGGACTTATTTGATTGAAGAGGCTTACGAAGTTTTGGACGCGATGGATTCCGGCGAAGATTTGAAATTTGCAGAAGAGCTTGGGGATTTGTTGCTGCAGGTGCTTTTTCATGCGCAGATTGCGCAAGAGGAGGGCCGCTTCGACATTGCGGATGTGGTGCGCGAAATTTACGAGAAGATGATTCGACGGCATCCGCACGTCTTTGGGAATAAGAGGGCGAAGACGGCGGCGGACGTGTTGAGGAATTGGGAAAAGATCAAAGCGCAGGAGAGGAAGGAAGTTCAGGAGGGGAAGGAAGTAAAGGATCGGAAAACGGAGCAGCCGGGGTCTGTGCTTGATGGGGTGCCTCGGACTTTGCCGGCTTTGTTGGAGGCGAATCAGCTTACGCGGAAGGCGGCGCGGATTGGGTTTGATTGGGCGAATGTTGAGGGGATTTTCGCTAAGTTGGCAGAGGAGATTGGGGAGTTGCAGGCAGCTTTGGGGAATCGCGGAGGTGTTGGGGCAAACCCGTCGGGCTCGGAGACTCGCCCTGGGCTGCAGGATATTGAAGGAGAAGTGGGGGACATTCTTTTTGTGGCGGTGAACTTGGCGCGGTTTTTGGAGCTTGATCCAGAAATTGCGTTGAAGAAGACGAGCCGGAAATTTTCGCGGAGATTTCGGGAAATGGAGCGGATGGCGCGGGAGCGGGGTATGACGCTGGCGGAGGTACCGCGGGAGGGGATGGAGAGGCTTTGGGAGGAGACGAAGCAGGGGGAGTGAGTATTTTTTGGTGGTGGCGGGATTGTGGACGGAAAATGGAAAAGGGAAATTGGAAAATCGGGGAGCGGAGGCAAGATGCTGGGGTGCAGAGGGATTCTTTCCGAGGAAGGCGCGGAAAGGGGTGGCGGTCCTCACTTCGTTCGGAATGATGTGTTTTGTGAAGGCACGGCGCTACAAGGATGTTGAGGACGCGACAGTGCGGTGACCCTACGGGGAGAGGGAGTAAGAGCTGAGATTATGGGCGATGAGATTACGATTCGGGCGCTGCATACGTTAGGGGAGTTTCATGGGTGCGTGCAGATTGCGCGGGAAGTTTGGGGCGATGCGGAGCTCGAGACGGAGCCGCACGTTACTTATGTTATTGCGGATCATACGGGCGGGCAGGTTTTGGGCGCGTTTGATGGGGAAACGATGGTGGGATTTACGAAGGCGTTTGTGGGGCTGCACGAGCGCATACCGTATTTGCATTCGCATATGGCGGCGGTGGTTGCGTCTCACCGCGACCGGCATGTCGGGCGGGCGCTTAAACTTTTTCAGCGGGAAGATGGGCTGCGGCGGGGCTTTCGGCTAATCGAGTGGACTTTTGATCCGCTGGAAACGAAGAACGCGCATTTTAATATCAACCGGCTGGGGGCGATTTCGCGGCGGTACATTCCGAATTTTTATGGAATAACGACTAGCCCGCTGCACCGGGCGATGCCGACGGATCGATTGCTGGTGGAATGGCATCTGGATTCGCCGCGAGTGGTGGCGGCGATTAATGATTTGAAGGTTGGGGCTCTGGCTTGCCCGGCGCAGGTGCATGTGCCTCAGGGTGGAGACGTGGCCTTGATTGAGGTGCAATCGCGATTGCGGGAGGAGTTTACTGGCTGGTTTAGGAAGGGGTACGCGATTATGGGGGTGCGGGCGAGTGGCGGTGGGGTGGATTATTGTTTGGGGCCGTACTCGGATTTTTGAGCGAGAGGTGGGGAAACTGAGGAGGCAAGACGCGGGGAAGGGAAGGAAAAGGGATTCTCTCCGCGAAGGGCGTGGCATGCGGCGGCGGTCCTCACTGCACGGACTCCGTTTGTTTTGTTGGGTTGCGGGAAAAACTGGTGGGTTAGGACGATCGATGAGAGTGAATAGGCTTACGCTTCGTGAAATACATTTGAAACTTTTGGTGCCGTTTGAGACGAGTATGGATCGGGTCAGCGAGCGGCGGATTATTTTGGCAGAAGTGCAGGTTGACAATGTTTCGGGCTGGGGCGAGTGCACCGCGGGCGAGACTCCTTACTACTGTCCCGAGGATACAGAAACGGCTTGGCACATTCTGAAGAATTTTGTGTGGCCGCGGCTTAAGGGGAGGGAGTTGGAGGCTGCCAGCGAGGTTTGGCCGTTGCTGGGGCAAATTCGCGGGAACAACATGGCGAAGGCTACGGTAGAAACCGCGGTGTGGGACGCGGAAGCGAAGCTAAAGAATATTCCACTGTGGAAGTTGATTGGCGGCGAGCGCGAGGAAATTGCGTGCGGCGCGTCGATCGGGATCAAGGAATCGCTGGACGAGCTTTCGGCGGCGGTGAAGAAAGAGCTGGCGGCCGGTTACCAGCGGATCAAGATTAAGATTAAGCCAGGGCAGGATTTGGCGCCGGTGCAACGGCTGCGGAAGGATTTTCCGCAGATCAAATTGATGGTGGATGCGAATTCGGCTTACCGGGCGGAGGATTTGCCGCTCCTGAAGCAGCTGGATGCGTACTACCTGATGATGATTGAGCAGCCGCTGGGGTGGGACGATTTGTTTGGGCACGTGGAGATTCAGAAAAATTTGCAGACGCCGATTTGCCTGGACGAGTGCATTCATACTTATGAGCAGGCGGAGGCGGCGATTGCGCTGGGCGCGTGCAAGATTGTCAATATCAAGCTGGGTCGCGTTGGCGGATTGCTGCAGGCGAAACGGATTCACGATCTTTGCCAGCGGAAAGGCGTGCCGGTGTGGTGTGGTGGGATGCTGGAATCGGGAATTGGGCGGGCGCAGAATATTGCGATGTCTACGTTGCCGAATTTTTCGCTGCCTGGCGATGTGACTGCGAGTAAACGGTATTGGCATGAGGATGTGATTGCACCGGAGGTTACGGTTAGCGCGGCGGGAACGATTCGGGTGCCGAACGGGGCGGGGATTGGGTATGCGCCGCGGATGGATCGAATTGGCAGTGTGACGGCGCGGGAGGAGCAGTTGGTGTGATGGGTTGGTTGGGTGGTGGGTGGAAGATCGAAGGGGGATTCCTCACTGCGCGGACTTCGTTTGGAATGAAGTGTTTTTTTTTGTGGTGAGACCAAGGTGCCGCCCAGAAGGGACGGCGCTACTAGTGACACAGGACTGAAGTCGCGCCGCTCCAGTTGTCATGTTTCTTTCATATTTGCGTAATGGAAGGGGTTCAGCCTTGGTTGCCCGCCCAGGCTGAACACATTTACGCATTTAGGAGGATTTATGTCGAAGCATGCGATTGAGCATCACCATAAGGCAGCAGAGCATCATGAACACGCCGCGCATCATCATCGTGAGGCCGCGCAGCAGCACGAAAATGGCGAGCATCATGTTGCTGGGCACCACGCGCATCTCGCGAATGGGCATCAGCAGCACGCTACGCATCATGCGGCGGAGGCCGCGAAGGCTCATGTGGAACACCATAGCGGGGCTGCGAAGAGTGCGAATGGTTGATGGTAGATGGAGCTGGGGCGCGGCGGTGCCGCACCCCGGTGTTTGGGGGGAAGAGTTTTTTGTGATGGCTGGGAAGGTTGGATTTTTGAATTTTGCGGACATGGGGCGCAGCAGTGCGGCGCCCCCAGAACCCAAGTTCCTTCGTCGCGGACTCCTGTGGTTTTTTTTCGTTGAAACCCAAGATGCCGGCCTGAAGGCACGGCGCTACCAGATAGACCTAAAACACAGGCAATAGTGCCTGTGCTACTGAGAGGACCGAAGACCCACCCTTCGCAAAAGGCACTCGGAGTGGGGCACCCAGGAGGAGCGAGAAAAGCCCTCGCAGCGCCCCGGATGACCGTTTTTTATATTTTTGTGAAGAGGAAAAAGTGGGGGGTAAAGTGCTGTTACGGCGGGGAGTCAACGTATAATTTGGGCGATGATTTTTTGGGTTGATCGACTCCTGTGCAAATAGAGGCTGGCAATGGTCGGGCGCCATCGCGTGGCGCGATCGCTTTGGCTATTACGGTGTTGATGGCGATTTGGGCGGTGAATTTTCTGGTTGTTAAGATTGGGTTGCGGTATTTGCCGGCGCTGGCGTTTGCTTCGTTTCGAATTGTGGCCGCGGGCGTGTTTATGGTGACGCTTGCGCCGTTGTGCCGGCGGTTGGCGATGTTTTCTGCGGCTGATCCCAATGAAGAATTCACGGCGCGCGATTTGTGGACGTTTGCTTACCTCGGGTTTTTCGGAGTATCCGTAAATCAATTTTGTTTCTCGCTGGGGCTGCGTTACACGAACGTGACGCATTCTTCGATCATTGTGGGGATGGCGCCGATTTATACGCTGACGCTGGCGGTGTTGCTGCGACTGGAAAAATTGACGTGGCATAAAGCGCTTGGGATGACGATTGCGTTTACGGGCGTGGCGATTCTGGCGTCGTCTGCGGGACTGTCGCACCATTCGCCGACGTTGATGGGCGATGCGATCACGGTGTGCGGGTCGCTGGGATTTGCCATGTATGTGGTGCTGGGGAAGCGGGTGGCGTCGACTTACAACGCGCTGACGATGACGACATGGAATTTTATTTTTGGGTCGGCACTGCTATTGCCTGTGGCGTTGCAGCAGGCTGTGGCGATGCGATTTCTTTCCACGTGGCGCGAGGTGCCATGGGAGGCTTGGGCTTGCGTGCTGTTTACGGGGCTGTTGAGTTCGACGGTGGCTTATCTGCTATATTTTTGGTTGCTGCGGTATTTGGAGGCTTCACAGTTGGCATCATTTTCGTATTTGTTGCCGGTGTCCGCGTCGGGGTTAAGTATTGTGTTTTTGGGGGAGCGCGGGTCGTGGCTGGAGTTGGTGGGCGGGGTGTTGGCGTTGCTGGGGGTGTATTGGATTGAGACTATGCGGGGAAAGTGAGGGGGGTTGGTTTGTGGTGTGGGTTGGATCGAAGAGGGATTGCTCACTGTGCGAACTCCGTTCGGAATGACGGGTTTTTTTGTCGCGGTTTATGGACGCGTTGGTCAAAAAAAGGAGAAGGCTAAAGAAGGGAAAGCGTATCAGAACGGCGGGGGCGGCTCGAAGACTGGCCGGGGGCACGATGTACCGTGCCCCTACACGGAGAGATTGAGCCGTGGGTGCGGGAGATTGTGGAGCAGGGGCGCAGCGGAGCTGCGCCCCCGCGTTGAGGTGAGCCGGTGTGATTTAGTGGAGGCCGGCGGCCATGGTTTTTACTATAGTGCCGTTGGTGTCGTCGTCTTTGAGGGCCCAGACGTAGGCGCCGCCTAGACCGCCCGGGGCGCGGAAGTTGACGTAGCCCATTTTAAGCCAGACGGTGACGGGGTCGTCGTAGGTCCAGAAAGTGCCGGTGCTCGGCTGGTAGATCCAGACCGCAATGCGCTTGGAATCGAAGTGGCGGGTGTAGCCGGTGAGGCTGCTGATGGTGAGATAAGTGGCGACGCCTTGCGTTTCGAGGTAGTCAGTGGCGGGCGGAGTGGCTAGAGCGGTGGCGGATTGGTAGAGACCGTTGTTGATGTCGGGAACGCCGGTCCAGCCGTAGCCGTAAGTCGGAATTCCCAGAACCAATTTATCCGCAGGCACGCCTGCTTTCAGGTACGAGGCGATGGTGTATTCGATATAGAAGTTTTCGGAGTAGTCGGGATCCTGCTTGTCATCGAAAAGAGGAGAAGCGTGATTGGTGGCCATTTCCCAATCGCCGTGGAAGTCGTATCCCTGGACGTTGTAGAAGTCGAGAGTTTGCGCGACTTTGGCTAGCTGAATGTTTGAGAAATTTTGCTGGCCAGCGGGACCGAACATGGTGAGGAGATAGTGTTTTTTGCAGCCGTCGCCGAGGGCGTCGAGCTGCTTGCGAAATTCCTGCATGAGCAGCGTAGCATTTTCGGTGTCCGTGGCGGCGGGAAATTCCCAGTCGATATCGATGCCGTCAAAGATGCCGGCGGCGGAAACTCCACCACCGAGATTGCCGTTAATGAACAGATCGATGCAACTGGCGACGAAGGCCTGGCGCCCGGCACCAGTGCTGGCTGCGGCGGAAAAACCAGAAGCGCCGGCGAGGGAGACGAGAACTTTGAGATTTGGATGAAGCGTTTTGAGTTGCTGAAGCGCGGCGAAATTGCCGTAGAGCGGGCCGGGGTAAGGAGTGCCGGTGACGGTAGGAAGATAGGGATCCTGGTAGTCGGCCCACGTGTCGGCGATGGCGCAACCAGTGGGAGTGGCGTCACCGAAAGCATAGGTGAGATGAGTGAGTTTGTCGGCGACGCCATTGGCCTGGAGATTGGCGACGTTGAAGTTGGCGCCGTAGATGGACCACTCTTCGAAATAACCGCCGACGACTTTGGAATGCTTTTCCGGTTCGTTGGCGGAAGAGAAACCTGCGGTTGATAGAGCACACACAAGGAATGCAAAGACAGCGATTGCACGGAATTTCATAGCACACACCTCGGGACGGAAGAATCGGACGGGGAGACTATAGACCTATATAGCAGGGGAGGCAAGAGTCTAATTTGTGCGGGATTCTGGGGGTTGAGAGGTGGGGGCGATATATAGCGGTGGGGTTGCATGGGGAATTGGCGTGGGAAGATGAAAAACGGGGTTGTCGTGGTTTTTGATTGAGGCAAGACGCATTGGTTGAGATCCTTCGTCGCGGACTCCTAGGGTGACAGTGCGTTTTTTTTTGTGACAGGACGGATCGATAGGGGAGCGGCTCGCATGCTCGCCGGGGGCACGATATATCGTGCCCCTAGGCAGAGAAATTCGGTGCCGTGTGTATATTTTTGGTGGAGAGGGTCGAGGTGGTGCGGTGGAGGATTTCATCGGGGGAGCCCAGTGCTTGGACTGGGAGGAGGAGATTTTGGTTGCGATAGAAATTAATGAGTGGGGCGGTGGAGTTGTTGAAGGCGGCCAGGCGCACCCGGATAGATTCGGAGCGGTCGTCTTCGCGTTGGAAAAGTGGGGCATTGCAATGGTCGCAGATGTTTTGTTTTTTTGGCGGTTGGTTGCTGATGTGGAAGACGGCTTTGCATTGGGAGCAGGTGCGGCGTCCGCTAAGGCGAGAGATGATTTCGGGGAGTGTGAGTTCGTAATCGATTACCGCGTGGAGCGGGAGATTTCCTTTTTGGGATCGCGGAGGGATTCGGCTTGGCTTAGCGTGCGCGGGAAGCCCTCGAGGAGGAAGCCGCCGGAGCAACGGAGACAGCCGAGGCGCTCACGAACCATTTCCCAGACAGTGTCGTCGGGCACGAGTTCGCCGCGACGCATAAACTCGAGGGCGGCGGCCATGGAGGGAGAGGGCACGCAATCTTTGCAGGAGGCGGCGGAGCGGAAGACGTCACCGGTGGAGAGATGGCAGGCGCCGAGTTGTTGGTGGAGGAGTTGGGCTTGGGTGCCTTTGCCTACGCCGGGAGGGCCGATGAGGACGAGACGCCAGGCGGGGTTGCGTTTGTCGGCGTGAGGAGTGCAGTGAGCGGCGGGGCCTTGGAGGCAGTGGGCGCGATCGGTAGTGGTCATGGGAGGACTTTCGGGGGAGCGAAGGTTAGTGGTAGCACGGGGCGGTGGGGTTCGGCAAGGATGAGGGACACAGGGCGGAAAATGGAAAAGGGAAATTGGAAATGTTGAGCACAGGCTGAAGCTTATGCTGCTGGTGGCGTTAGAAGGTTTTTACGGCTATGCGGGCGGGGTGGGGACCGGCTGGGATCAGTGTGATTAGGGAATAGGTGCGGGTGCGGATTATGGCTATGTCGCCGGAGGATTCGTCGGCTACGAGGAGCATGGGAGATTTTGCGCCGCGGTCGGTAGGGGAGAAGCGCATGAAGCTTGGCGAGGCGCCGACGGAGATTGGCGGAGCAAGCATGCGGCGATTGAGGATGTCGACGGGGATCACGCGGGAGGCGGTGCGGTCGGAGACGTACATTTCGGAGGCGTCGGAGCTGATGATGGCGGAACCGGGAGCGGAACCGAGGAGCATGGAGTCGCCCATTTCGTGGGTCCAGGTGTTGACCGCTTGCAGGCCGTGGGCGTCGGGAGAGATGACATAAAGTTCGCCGCCGTCGGGTTTGAGAAGCATTTGCGTGGGCTTTCCAGCTAGTTCGAGATTGGTTAGGAGAACGCTGCGATCGAGATCGACGACGGAGAGACGCGTTTGGGTCCGGCTCATGACGAAGGCGAGGGCGGAATCGGGAGTGATGAGGACTTCGTCGGGCTGCGGAATTACGGGGATGGAGTTGAGGAGTTGGAGGGTGCGCGCGTCATGGATAGAGAGCATGCCGGCGCGGCGATTTACTACGGCGATGTTTTTGCCGTCGGGTGTGAGGCGGGCCTGGACGGGTTCGGAGGCAGTGTGGGCGCGGCCGAGGACCTGGCGGGAGACGACATCAATGGCGACGAGTTGATCGGAGCCGGCGGTGGTGGTGTAGATGCGATTGCCGTCGGGAGAAAAATCCAGCGAATAAGGTGAAGGGCCTACGGGAATGCGAGTGATCTGGTTGGTGGGCGCGTCGAGGACGAAGACGTAGCCGCCAGCGGAGGAGACGCCCCAAATTTCGTTGCGTTTGGTGTGTTCGCGTAGATCGGAAATGGCGGGGCCCACGGGAATCTTGGCAACGGCCTGGAGTTTAGCGAGATCGAGAACGGTGAGAGAGCCGTCAACGGTGGAAACGTAGGCGTACATGTGGAGATTGGGACGGAGGAAGGAGGGGCGATGCTCGTTGAAGATGATGATTGTGGCGGAGCCGAGGAGGATGAGGAGGGCGAAATACAGACGTGGGTTTTTGGAGTGGGACATGGAATAGAAAAAGGATAACAGAAGTGGCGAGTGGCGCAGGTCGAGAAGCGAAAATGGAAAAGGGAAATTAGAAAATGGGTGGGTCGCAGGACGCCTGGATCGAACAGGACTTTATTAGGATCTCTTGCGTGGGCGGAATTGTGTTTCCTCGAAAAAGGAGCCTTCGGGCCAGACGAGGCCCGTTTGAACGGCGAGTTGTTGTGTGCGTTCTTTGTCCGCACCGTTTTTCTTGGCCCATTCTCTCCACCGCGGAACGGAGACGGACCACCAAAGCCACGCAGGAATTACGCCGAATAGCATATCTAGCGGTGTCCAAACCGCTCCCCTGCACAGGAAACCGAGTAGAGCACCCAAACCAATGATGGCTACGACGGGAAGATTAACGATGAGGTGTCCAACTCGGGCCGCGCGTTGCGGTGTCAGCGTTAATTCGAAGGAATTGTTGTTTGGTTCTTCCGGCACTGCTTTTTCCAAGTCAGTTGATTTGACGGTTTAGGACTTGGGCGATTTGTCGGACTTCGTGGAGCAGGTTGGCAAAATCAGAGGGGAGGATGGATTGGATGCCGTCGGAGAGGGCTTTGTCGGGTTGGTGATGGACTTCGACCAAAAGGCCGTCGGCGCCTACGGCTACTGCGGCGCGTGAAAGAGGGAGAACCTTGTGGCGTTTGCCTGTGCCGTGGCTCGGATCTACGAGGATGGGGAGGTGGCTGCGTTTTTTTACCGCGGGGACTACGGCTAGGTCCAGAGTGTTGCGGGAAAAGTCGGAGAAGGTACGAACGCCGCGTTCGCAGAGCATGACGTTGTAGTTGCCTTCGCAGAGGATGTATTCGGCGGCCATGAGGAATTCGTCGAGAGTGGCGGACATGCCGCGCTTAAGAAGGATGGGGAGTTTGGCGCGGCCGGCGCGTTTGAGGAGCGAAAAGTTTTGCATGTTGCGGGCGCCGATCTGGATGACGTCGGCATATTCCTCAACAAGGTCGAGAGATTCGTTGTCGATGGCTTCGGTGACGATGCCGAAACCGAATTGCTTGCGAACCTTGGAAAGAATTTTCAGGCCGGAGAGACCGAGGCCTTGAAAAGAGTAAGGCGAGGTGCGGGGCTTGTAGGCGCCGCCGCGGAATAGATGGACGCCGGTGGATTGGAGTTGCTGAGCGACGGCGAGGCATTGCTCTTCGGTTTCTACGGCGCAGGGGCCGGCAACCATGGCGATGTGTTTGCCGCCGACGAGGACGTCACCGGAGGGCGTGGAAATTTTGATGATGGAATCTTCTTCTTTGACATCGCGGGAGACGAGCTTGTAGGGCTTGGTGACGGGGATGCATTCGATAACGCCGGGCATGGATTCGAGGAAGCCGAGGTCGACGACGCCGGAATTGCCGGTGATGCCGATGGCGGTGCGCGCGGAGCCGGGAATGGGATGCGCTTTCATGCCGAGGGAATCGATGCGGTCACAGACGGCGCGGACTTGTTCGTCAGTGGCGTGGGATTGCATGACAACGAGCATGGAAGAGTCCTTTTTCGGTGTGGTTAGTGTAATGGAAGGGAGTTTGGGAGGCAAAGTGAGAGGAAGTGAACGAGGTGAAGGAAAGGAGCGGAGGTTGCTGCTCGGGGGATCGATCAAAGAGGGATTCTTTCCGCAAAGGGCGCGGAAAGGGGCGGCGGTCCTCACTGCGCGGACTTCGGTCGGAATGACCGGAGTGGTTTTTTGCGGAAGGCTGGCCGATCTAAAGTCCGGCGGGCACCCAAGACCCACTCTTCGCTGACTCTGCGCGGGAGAGACGGCAGGAAGAACCCAAGGGCCCGGCTCGCGGACTTGCCGGGGGCAGGATGTATCGTGCCCCCCACGATGAGGGACTGGAGGTGGTTGATGATTGGGGATATCCAGATACCTTTGAGTAGTTTTGGGTTGATGATGGCGGGAGGTGGGTTGTTGGTTTGTACGGGGATTTTTTTGGCGTTGACGCGGAGGAGGCGAGTGGAAGTGGAACCTTCTACGGTCACGGCTGAGTTAATGATCTGTTTGGCGCGGATTGCGCAAGGATTGGAGGGGTTGCGCGCGCCAAGTCGGGAGGAGGCTACGCGGGATGTGTTGGTGAGGTTGCATGAAATTGCGAATGCGAAGCCGGGCGGGAAGATTCGGGAGATGCCGGGAGTGGTTGTGAAGAGGTGATGGAAGGCGAGGGATTTTGGATGGCGCGCATGCTGGTGGGTGCGCGTTTTTTTGTTTTTTGAGGGTGGTGGAGTGTGGTAGGTGATGTGAGGGTTTTTGTGTGGAGATGGGGCGCGGCGGTGCGGTGGTCTTATGCTGAAGTGGATGCTTGGGTGGCAAGGCCGGGGATCGAAGAGGGATTCTTTCCGCAAAAGGCGCGGAGTCCGTTCGGATTGACGTGTTCTTTTTTGTGTGTAAAAAGTGGCGGCTAGGAGGGCGTTATGGGTTGGAGAATGATTGGATCGATTGGGTTGATTGGATTAATGGTGGGGGCGAGGTGTGTGGTGATTGAGGCGCAGAGTGGGCCGCGGGAGATGGTGGTGGTTAGTAAGGGGGCCAATGCGTTGGAGATTGTGGATTTAGGGACGTTGAAGGTGGTGGGACAGGTAGGGGCCGGGGTGGTGCCGCATGAGGTGGCGGTTAGCGGGGATGGAAAGATTGCGTTGGTCACGAATTATGGGCCGAGGCAGGATGGAACTACGTTGAGCGTGATCGATCTGGACGCGAAGAAGGAAATTCATCGCGTGGATTTGTTGAATGTGGTGGGGCCGAAGGGGGAGAAGTTTGGGGATTTGATTGGGCCGCATGGCGTGGAATTTTTTGAGGGGAAATTTTATTTCACGGCGGAGGGAAGCAAGAAAATTGGGCGGTACGATCCTGCGATGAACAAAGTGGATTGGGTGCAGGTGATTGGGCAGGACCGCACGCACATGCTGGTGATCTTGAAGAAGACGCACACGATTTATACGTCGAATGTGAATTCGGATTCGGTGACGGCGGTGGAACCGAGCAGGGATGGCGGGCATTGGACGAATACGCTGATTCCGGTGGGGAAAGGGCCGGAGGGAATTGCGGTTTCGCCGGATGGGAAGGAAGTGTGGGCGGCGAATTCGGGAGATGGGACATTGTCGATCATCGATACGGGAGCGAAGAAGGTGGTGGAGACGATTGATGTGGGGACGAAGCGATCGAACCGGGTGAAGTTTACGGTGGATGGGAAGTTGGTATTGGTTTCGGATATGGGAAGCGGGGAGTTGGTGGTGGTGGATGCGAAGACGAGGAAGGTGGCGCGGAAGGCGAAGTTGGGGAAGAGCGTGGAGGGAATTTTGGTGGCGCCGGATGGCAAGAAGGCGTTTGTGGCGGTGAGCGGGGAGGGGAAAGTGGATGTGTTGGATTTGGGGACGTGGGAGGTGGTGGGGGCGATTGGAGGGATTGAGGACGCGGATGGGATGGGGTTTGTGAGGTGAGGTGGAGGAGAACAGTGGTGTCGTGTTGATTGAGGCAAGACGCGATGGTTGTGATCCTTCGTCGCGGACTCCTCAGGATCACATTGCGTTTTTTTTGGTGGCGGGACGGATCGATTGAAGAGGGATTCCTTCCGCAAAGGTCCCGGAGGTCCTCACTGCGCGGATTCCGTTCGGAATGACGGAGGGCTTTTTGTGCTCTTGAGTCGGAGCGGAGAGGATTCCTCAGGGGCTGAAGCCCGACCTTTCTTGTTCTTATGTCGGAGCTGAAGCTCCGACAGGCTCAAGCCTGTGCTAGTTCGCAGAACCCAGGACACCGGCGTGAGCGCTACTTTAGGGTGGCGTCCCAGTTTTGGACGATGAATAGGGGGGTGCCGTTGTAGGAGGTGGTGTCGCCGAAGACCAGGAATTTTTGGCCGTCGGGGGCGACGTCGAAGACGCCGAGGCGCGGGGCGAAGGGATGGACCTGGAAGAGTGGGGTAGGTTGACCTAGGGAGAGTTCCTGGCCGTGTTCGGCCACGGAGACGGCGGAGATGGAACTGTCGCCGGGGGAGTAGAAGAAAAGTTCTTTGCCATCGTGGCGCCAGACGGGATTGAAGCCGCCGGACGTGGAGACTTGATAGCGGCGAGCGCCGTCGGGGAAATGGACGATGGAGATTTCGCGGTTGCCGGTGGAGCGGTTTTCGTAAGCGATCCAATTACAATCGGGAGAAAAAGCCGCGCGAGACGGGCGCTGATCGCCGGCGATGACCTGGAAGGGTTTGGTATCGCCGGTGAGAGGAAGAGCCCACAAACTGCTATGAGAGGCATCTGCCGCTGGCGCGCGAGCGAAGAGAAGGGTTTTGCCATCGCTGCAAAGAGAGGCAGCGCCGACGGTAAAGCCGTCGAGGCCGAAGACGGTTTCTTCAGTGCCACCGCCGGTGGCACTGACTTTATGAATTTGTGCGATGTTGGCCGAAGAGGGCTGGACACCGGTGAAAAAGATGGCTTGGCCATCAGAAGACCAGATGGGGCTGGTGCCGTATCCCTGCGTGAGGGCGATCTTGGTGCCGCGCTGAAGATCCATGCGCCAGATTCTTGGGATCCACTCGTTGGGGGAATAGCCACTGAGAGCGACGGCAGAGCCGTTGGGAGAAATGGACGAGGCGGTGAGGAACATGTGAGAAGAGAGTGTAGATTTTTTGCCGGAACGATCGTACCAGACGAGATTGGCATCTTCGGCGTTGGTTTGCGAGGGATAGTAGGCAAGAACGCCATTGTTGGAGGCGGAGAAGAGGGCATTGCTGGCGGGAGAAAAAGTGCCGACTCGGTCCGGAAGAGGAATGGGATCGCCGGAAAGTTTGAGGGAAGAGGGATCGAATTTTTGCGCAAAGAGTCCGTCGTCGCGAACGAAGAGAAGGTAGCCGGGAGAAACGTAGAGGGCGTTGAAGATGGTGGGGAGAACGAGGCGAGGTTCGGGATTGTCGAGGGAAGCGACGTAGAGTCCGGTGGCGTTGGTTTTATCGGAACGAAGGATGAAGACGAAGTGTTTGCCATCGGGAAGAAACTGCGGCCAACGATGGCTGATGACGCCGGCGGCGGGATCGAGCTTGGTGACAGGAACGGGAGTGCCGCCGGAGGCGGGAACTTTTGCGATTGCCGAAATCCCGCCGGGAGCAAAAATGATGGTGCCATCAGAATTCCAGGAACCGCCGCGGCCGAGATTGGCGTCGGCAACGTTGTAAACAGCGCTGCCATCAACGTCGGTGCGTTTTAGTTTGCCGGTGGAGAAGAACGCGATGGAATGGCTGTCGGGAGACCAGAAGGCGTGGCCGGAGCCTTCGGTGCCGGGAAGGATTTTACCTTCACTGGACTGCAGCGCCCGAAGCCAGAGACGAACTTTGCCGTCGGCTTCGTGAACGGGAGAGACGACGTAACGGCCGTCGGGGGAAACGGCGGGGACACCGCCTTCATCGGTTTCAATGGAAGCGAACTGAGATTTTTCAGGAGGGAGAAGAGTGGCACGAAGCGTGTGCCGCTCGACGGTGGTGGTGTGCGCGGGTTTGAAGCCGAGAATGTAGGCGACGGCGATGAGTGCGAGAGCTTCGATGATGTACGGAGCATATTTTCTGAGTTTGTTGGCGGGCTTTGCGGAGATGGGGCGGGCGGATTCGGAGCTGGCGGTGGGAGTGGCTAACCATTTGAGTTCGAGGGCGAGGTCGCGCGCGGTTTGCCACCGATCGTCGGGATCTTTGGCGAGGCAGCGACGAATGGCGCGATCGAGAGTGGCGGGAGTGAGAGGAACGGTGTCGGTGATGGGAGCGGGTTCTTTTTCGAGGATGGCGGAAGCGACGCTGAGCTGACTCCTGCCGTCGAAGGCGCGATGGCCGGTGAGCATTTCGTAGAGCACGGTGCCGAGAGAGAAGATGTCGCTGCGGCCGTCGAGTTCCTTGCCTTCAATTTGTTCGGGAGACATGTACTGAAAAGTGCCGACGATGGTGCCTTCCTGGGTGACGGGATTCTGTTGGGGCGCGGCAGTGGTGAGCGTGGCGAGAGTGGCTTGGGGAGTGCTGGGCTTGGCGAGGCCGAAGTCGAGAAGTTTTGTGCCGGACTTGGTGAGCATGATGTTGGCAGGTTTGATATCGCGATGAACGATGCCGCTGCGGTGGGCTTTGTCGAGGGCGTCGGCGAGTTCGGCGCCGATTTTTATGACTTGCGCTGAGGCGAGTGGGCCTTTTTCTAGGCGCTGCGCGAGGCTTTCGCCTTCGACGCATTCCATGACGAGATAGTCGAGGCCGTCGAGGGAGCCGACGTCGTGGAGGGTGCAGATGTTGGGATGATTGAGGCCGGAAATGGTCTTAGCTTCGCGTTCGAAGCGTTGTTTGCGCGCGGGATCGGAGGAGAGGTGCGCGGGAAGAATTTTCACGGCCACAGTACGATCGAGACGAGTGTCGCGGGCGCGGTAGACGTCTCCCATGCCGCCGGAGCCGAGAGGGGAAAGGATTTCGTAAGGGCCGAGCTTGGTGCCGGGGGCGATGGGCATGGTGCGGAGATTATATAAAGGAAGAGGAGGTGGAGGAAGTAAAGGAAGTGGAGGAGGTGAAGGAGAAGAGTGATTGTGGTGTTGATTGGGGCGACGCCGCGGCGTGTGGGGCACCGGGAAACGAACTCAAGAGGCCGGCTTGGGGATTCGCCAGGGGCACGATGTATCGTGCCCCTACGGTCACTTTGGCATTTGAAGCGTGCGCGGCGAGGGGAAATCGGGACTATACTTGGCGAAACTGCGGCCCGGTGGACCGTTGCTGAGACAAGTTACGTAGGAGATGCGGGCATGAAATGGATATTTCTGTGCGTGACGATGATGGTGTGGCCGACGATGCAGCAGGAGGCGGCGAAGCAGGCGGAAGAAAAACCGGTTGCGGCGGAGGCGGCGAAGGCCAGTGCGGATACGCCGAAGCTGGTGAATCCGGTGAAGCCAACGGCGGCATCGCTGGCGGGCGGGAAGAAAACGTATGGAACGGATTGCGCGATGTGTCATGGGAAGACGGGAGCGGGGGATGGAGATCTGGCGACGGATATGAAGTTGACGCTGAAAGATTATCGCGATCCGGAATCGTTGAAAGCAATGAGCGATGGAGAGATTTTTTTGGTGATTGAAAAAGGAAAAGGGCAGATGAGCGGGGAAGAAGGGAGGATGAAGCCGACGCAGATTTGGGATGTGGTGAATTATGTGAGGAGTTTGGCGAAGAAGTGAGAGAAGACGACCCAAGTCCCGCCCTTCGCGAGCTCAGAGTGGGCACCCTGGAAGAGGGAAACCCAAGAGCACAGGCTGAAGCCTATGCTACGTACGTACGCCGCGCAAGAAACGCGCTGGGGCGGAAGCGCCGATCTGAAGTTCGGCCATTACATAAGCAGCATTGAGGTCGGGGTCTAGTTGTTTGATTAGGCGGTACGGTTCCGTTTTCCCTTCGTTGTGAAATAGACGGAAATTACGATTGTGCCGGAGATGGCGACTTGTGCAGCGCGCGTTGCGTGGCGCTTATGACATTGGACATGCGGACGCCGTCGTGGTTGTTGAATTAGAGGGGCAACCGGAGGGGCGGAGGCGCATGTTACAGGTCGGAGAGTTTGGTTTCTTCCGGGACTGTGGTGGGGGACTCGAAGTGGAGGCGGTAGCCGTCGGGGTCGATGATCAGGGTATCCCACATGTGGTTGCCTACGAAGGGTTCTTGGGGATCGAGGTTACGGGAGCGAAATTCGTGGTAGAGCGCGACGGCGTCCTGGCATTGGAAGCAAAGGGAGACTCCCTCGCCGCGCTTATCTTTGGGGAGGTTGGCGTGGAGATATTCCTGAAGCATTAGGGAGGCGCCACCGAGGTCTAGCCAACACCAGCGGATTTTGGCTGGATCGTCCGGGGTCCATTTATTTTTCAAGGTGAAGCCGAGGCCGTCGATGTAGAAGTGGAGGGAGCGGAGCATGTCGGCAACCAAGAAGAACGGGACGACGGCGATGACGTTCGGAGTGGAAATCGGGTTGGTGGCCATGGAGGCGTAGGATGGCGCAGGTGAGAACGTGGCGCAAGTGAGAATTTGAATGTGGAGGAGGCAGAGGCAAGGCGCGGGGATCGAAGAGGGATTCTCGCTCCCAAAAACGCGGAAAGGGGCGGTGGTCCTCAGTTCGCGGACTTCGTTCGGAATGACGGGGTTCGTTTTTTGATTTGTTGTTTTTAGTTTCGGTTTAAGGAATAACCGAAGACCGCCCTTCGCGGATTCAGAGTTGGGTACCCTGGAGGGGAAAACCCCAGAGGAGCCGGCAGGATGCCGGCTGCCAATTCGGGGTGCCGGCTACCAATTCGCGATGCCATGGCTGCTGATTCGGGATGCTGGCACTACTCATTGGGGGAAAGTGGGGGATTGGCGCGGTGTGGTAGAATAGGAAGTTTAATGAGATAGAGAAAGAGTAGGTAGAAGGAACAGGTATGGCGGAATATCCATTGGTGGACAATACGGTATTTGAGGCGGATGAGGAGTATATCCCCCAGCCAGAACCGGAGCCACAGGCGCCGGGGTGGATGGACGGGAGTGTGCGGATTGGGATACACACTTCGATAGCGGGGAGTTATCTGAGCGCGCTGGAATCGGCACGGAAACTGGGGGCGAACGCGCTACAGATATTTTCGGCCAGCCCACGGATGTGGCAGGTGGCGACGGTAAGGATTCCCTCATCGGATGCGAAGGCGTTCCGCGAGCGGCGAGAAGAATTGGGGCTGGGGCCGCTGGTGATTCATGCGAATTACCTGGTGAACCTGGCGGCGACGCAGCCGATGTTGCGGACGAGGTCGATTCAGGCGTTCCACGAGGAGTTGGTGCGAGGCGTGGCGCTGGGAGCGGATTATATTGTGGTGCATCCGGGATCGCGGGGCGACGCGTCACTGGAGAGCGCGATCGCGTCGATTGTGGAATCGGTGAGACAGGCAGCGAAACGCGTGCCGCTGGGGAAGCTGCGGATTTTAATTGAGAACACGGCGGGAATGGGGACTTCCGTGGGAGCGCGGCTCGAGGAAGTGGCGGCGATTGTGAGCGGATGCAATCGCGGCGGCGGGATCAATCGTACCGATGACAGGCCGCTGGAAGTGGGCGTTTGCATCGATACGGCGCATTTGCTGGCGGCGGGCTATGACATTCGCAGCGAGAAGGGGTTGGAACAAACGATTGAATTGATTGAGCAAACAATTGGGTTGGAGAATGTGCCGGTGCTGCATGTGAACGATTCGAAGATTCCGCTGGGCGGGAGGGTGGATCGTCACGCGAATATTGGCGAAGGCAAGATTGGGCTAGAGGCGTTTGCGCGATTGTTGAAGCACCCGCGATTGGGGACGTTGCCGCCGGAGGGATTGCCGGGGAGGGCGTTTTTGCTGGAGACACCGATCGATGAGCCGGGAGACGACCGGAGGAATGTGGCGAAGCTTTGGGAGTTGGCGGGAGCGGAAGGACCGGAGGCAGAAAAGGGATTTTCGATGTTGACGCCGGCGTTGAAGAGGGCGATGGACAAGGCGGGAAAGAAAGTTAGCTCGAGACATTTGCCGGTGAAGAAGAATAGGAAGGGAAGAAAGTAAAGAGAGTTGGGAGTGGAGGATATTGGGGAAGTAAGGGAATTGGTTGAGATTCAGGAAATTTGAACAGAGAAAAGGGAAAATAGGGAATCCGCAGGAACGGGGGATAGGGTTTGGTTTTTTTTTGTTAGGGCGTAAAAAGCGGCGGCCCTTCGCGGAAAACGCTCAGGGTAAACCGCACTCCAAAGGGGACGGGGACAGCGTGGGGGACTATAGGCCGCAGGAAATTGAGGAGAAGTGGCAGAAGCGGTGGAATGAAAACGGCGTGTTTGAGTCGGAAGCCGAACCGGAAAAACCAAAATATTATGTGCTGGAGATGCTGCCGTACCCTAGTGGGACGATGCATATGGGGCACATGCGCAACTACACGATTGGGGATGTGGTTGCGCGAGTGAAAAAAATGAAGGGTTATAACGTGTTGCATCCGATGGGGTGGGACGCGTTTGGATTGCCTGCCGAGAACGCCGCGATCAAGAATCACACGCATCCGCGGATCTGGACGAACCACAACATTGCGGAATTTCAGAGAGTGCTGCGGCGCTTTGGGTTTTCGTACGACTGGCGGCGGGAAATTTCAACGTGCGATCCGGAATATTACAAGTGGAACCAGTGGTTCTTTTTGCGGATGCTGGAGCGCGGAATTGCGTACAGGAAAAAGAGCCGGGTGAATTGGTGCCCGAAATGTTGCACAGTGCTGGCGAACGAGCAGGTGGTGAATGGGGGATTCTGCTGGCGGCATGAGGATACGCGCGTGGAAGCGCGAGAGATTGAGCAGTGGTTTTTGAAGACGACGGCGTATGCGGAACAGTTGCTGGATGATTTGAAATTGCTGGAGGGTGGCTGGCCAGAACGGGTCATCACCATGCAGAGGAATTGGATTGGGAAGTCGACAGGGGTGAAGGTTTGGTTTGCGGTGGAGGGGGAAGTCGTAAGTCGAGAGGCGGGAGTCGGGAGTGAGACGAGGAGAACCCAAGACCCGCTTGCAAAATCGGCAAGTGGGGCAACTGGAAAGATTGAGATTTTTACTACGCGGATCGATACGATTTATGGGGCGAGTGCTTTGATATTGGCGCCTAATCATCCGTTGGTGGAGGGGTTGATTCGGGGTGCGACGGCGGAGGGTGAGGGACTGGCTGGTCGGGAGAATCGCGCGCACGAGTTGACTGAGGAGCGGTTGGCGAAGCTGGCGGTGATGAAGCAGACTTCGGTGAAGATGGAGGATATTGCTACCGCGGAAAAGAATGGATTTTTTGCGGGGCGGTATGCGGTGAATCCGTTTAATGGGGAGAGGATTCCGATCTGGGTGGGGAATTTTGTACTGATGGAGTATGGGACCGGGGCGATTATGGCGGTGCCTGGTCATGATGAGAGGGATTTTGAGTTTTGTAGGAAGTATGGGTTGCCGGTGATGGTGGTGGTGGTGGCAGAGAAAGCAGTTGGTAGTCGGGAGTCGGTAGTCGGGAGTGAAGAGCGAGAAAAAAGCAGGTCTCTCGCTTCGCTCGGGATGACAAATTTAGCAACGGACGGGGCTGCCGGGCCGTTTACGGAGTGTGGGATCAGTGTAAATTCAGGGCCCTATTCGGGGATGCGGACTGAGGATGCGATTGAGAAGATGGCGGCGGATGCGGAGGCTGGAGGATTCGGGAAGAAGGAGACGATTTTTCGGTTGCGGGATTGGGGAATTTCGCGGCAGAGGTATTGGGGAACACCGATCCCGGTGATTTATTGCGAGAAGGATGGGATGGTGCGGTGCCGGATGCGGACTTGCCGGTGGTGCTGCCCGCGAATCCGAAATTGACGGGCGAGGGGCAATCGCCGCTGGCGACCGATCCGGAATTCGTGAATGTGAAATGTCCGAAGTGCGGCGGGCCGGCGCGGCGAGAGACCGACACGATGGATACGTTCGTGGATTCGTCGTGGTATTTCTACCGGTATTGCGATCCACACAATGACAAGGCGCCGTTTCGATTCGGCGAAGGTAGGGTATTGGTTTCCGATTGACCAATATATTGGCGGGATTACGCACGCGATTTTGCACCTGCTGTATTCGAGGTTTTGGTGCAAAGTGATGCGGGATATTGGATTGATTCATCATAGCGAGCCTGCGGCGCGGTTGTTTACGCAGGGAATGGTGTTGAAGGGCGGGGACGCCATGTCGAAGTCCAAGGGGAATGTGGTGGGCGCGATTGATATGGCGGAGAAATATGGGGCGGATACGGGGCGATTGTATACGTTGTTTGCGGCGCCGCCGGAGAAGGATTTGGAGTGGAGTGAGGAGAGTATTGAGGGAGCGTGGAGATTTTTGAATCGGGTGTATCGGTTGGTGGAGAAGGCGGTTGAAGTCGGGAGTCCGGAGTTGGCAGTCGGGACTGAATTGGAGAGGACCCAAGACCCACCCTTCGCGAAAGGCGCTGAGCGTGGGGCACCTGGGAAAAACCCAAGCACACAAGCAGGAGCGCCTGTGCTACATGAGGGGAGCTATAGCGAGGGGGAGAAGGGGCTGTTGCGGAAGGCGCATCAGACTTTGCGAAGGGTTACCGCGGATTTTGAGACGCGGTGGCATTTCAATTCGGCGATTGCGCAGATTATGGAATTGACGAATGCGGTGTATGCGGCGGATCGGAGTGTGCGGGCGGAAGTGCGTAAAGAGGTTCTGGAGATTCTGGTGTTGATGCTGGCGCCGATGACCCCGCATGTGGCGGAAGAGTTGTGGGAGATGCTGGGGCATGGAGGCGGATTGTGGACGGTGAACTGGCCGGCGTTCAATGCGGAATTGGCGAAGGATCACGAATTGGAAATTGTGGTGCAGATCAACGGGAAGGTGAGAGGGAAAGTGAAAGTGGCGGCCCGGGCGACAGAGGAAGAGGTGATGAAATTGGCACGGGCGGATGCGGGCGTGGCGACGCATCTGACAAGGAAGACGGTGGTGAAGGTGATTTTTGTGAAGGATAAGTTGTTGAATATCGTCGTGCGGTGAGCGGAAGCGGGGTGAGGCGGAGGTGGATGGGATGGGCGGGACGGCACAGATGAAATCGGAAACGGTGGGGAAGATCAAGGCGGAGTTGGGCGGGGTGGTAGTGCTGGATTTTGGTGGCCAGTATACGCAGCTGATTGCGCGGAGAGTGCGCGAGCAGCAGGTGTTCAGCGCGATTTTGCCTTGCACTACTTCGCTCGAGGAGATCCGAAAACTGGAGCCGGCGGGAATAATTTTGTCGGGTGGCCCGAGCTCGGTCTACGACAAAGATGCGCCAAAGTGCGATCCGGGAGTGCTGGCGATGGGCATTCCGGTGCTGGGAATTTGCTACGGGATGCAGTGGGTGGCGCGGAACCTGGGCGGAAAAGTGGAGCCGGTGGAGCGACGGGAATACGGGCCGGCACAGTTGAATGTGGAGAAGTGCGAGAGCCAGCTGTTCACAGAATTTCCCAGCCAGTTTGCGGATCTGGAACAGCCACGGGGATAACGTCCTGGAGTTGCCGGAAGGTTTTTACAAGACGGGGATGACCGCGAATGCGATTGCATCGGCGGAAGATCCGAAGCGGAACATTTATACCGTGCAGTTTCATCCAGAAGTGAAACACACGGAGCAGGGGACGGAGATTCTGAGGAATTTTCTTGTTTACGGTGTGCAAGGCCGAGGCGAAGTGGAGCGGGGCAACATTTATTGGGGAGACGGTGGAGGCGATGCGGGAGAAGGTCGGCGCGCATCATGCGATTTGCGGATTGAGCGGGGGAGTGGATTCGACTGTCGCGGCGGTACTGGTACACCGAGCGATCGGCGAGCGGCTGACGAATATTTTCGTGAATACCGGGCTGCTGCGGAAAAACGAGTTCGAACACACGCTGGAAATGTACCGGGAACGACTGGGGCTGCGGGTTATTGGCGTGGATGCTACTGACCGGTTCCTCGGAAAACTGGAGGGAGTGAGCGACCCGGAGAAGAAGAGAAAGATCATCGGCAACGAGTTTATTGAGGTGTTCGCAGCGGAAGCGGAAAAGCTGCAGAAGGAAATGGTTGGGGATATTCAGTGGCTGGTGCAGGGGACGCTTTACCCGGATGTAATTGAATCGGTGTCGGTTAAGGGGCCGTCGGCGACGATCAAATCGCATCACAATGTGGGCGGATTGCCGGAAAAGATGCCCTTTGGGCTGATTGAGCCGCTGCGGGATTTGTTTAAGGATGAAGTGCGGAGTATTGGAAAAGACCTAGGATTACCGGACGAGATACTGGTGAAACATCCGTTTCCTGGACCGGGATTGGCGGTTCGGTTATTAGGGCGAAATCACCCGTCAGAATCTGGCCACCCTGCGGGAGGCGGATGCGATTGTGGTCGAGGAGATCAGGGGGGCGGGGCTGTATGAGAAGGTATGGCAGGCGTTTGCGGTGCTGCTGCCGGTTCGAAGCGTTGGGGTTATGGGAGATGGCAGGACGTATGGGCTGACGGTGGCGGTGCGGGTGGTGCAGTCCGAGGACGCGATGACGGCGGACTGGGTGAGGCTGCCGGGGGAAGTGCTGGAGAGAATGTCGACGAGGATCGTGAACGAAGTGCCGGGAGTGACGCGGGTGGTGTACGACGTGAGCAGCAAACCGCCGAGCACGATTGAGTGGGAGTAGAGAGAGACACGGTGGCGGGGATTTCCACAGAGCCGTATTTATTAGTTATAAGATCTTTACAAAGTCAGACGAGCGAAAAGGCCGCAAAGGCTGGCTTTTCGCGGCCTTCTACGGTGCCTTCAGTTTGCTTCCGGAGGAAGGCCTCCGAACGAAACTGCTATCTATTGGCCATTTTCTGCGCCATGTAGAGGAGCAATTTGCGATCTTCGTCGTCGGCTTTGCTTAACAAGCGGCGAAGCTTGTTGAGGTAGCGCGCCTCTTTACCCGAGGCTGCCCCAGGCGATATCGTCAGACGACTTGCGCTTGGGCAGATTGGGCAGCTGAGGAGGTTCCTCGCCGTCGTAGAAGAGTTGATAAAGTGGGCATTCGAGAGCGCGCGCCAGTTTTTCCAGCGTCTCAATGGCCGGAACTGTGTGGCCATTTTCAACGCGGGAAATATAGCAACGAAGCAAACCAGTACGCTTCTCGATATCACCCTGGGAGAGTTTCTTTTCCTCGCGCAGAGCGCGAAGCCTGTCACCGATAATCATGGGTTGAGTATTCTACAGTTAGTTAACAATTGCAAGAGCAAATCTCTAAGCGGTGTGACGATGAGAAGGTACTAGGGAACCGAGGGGAGCAAAGAGGGAAGGAGTGGACAGGGGGATTAAAATAGCGTAACCAAAAGAAGATGGCTAACGTCCCAAAACCAGAGGATACCGAGTTGCCGGTAGCAGCGGCGGAGGCCAAGAAGGCCGAGCAAGGCACAGCAGCGCGGAGGGGCGATGACCGCGAACTGGTGCGCAGGGCCCAGCACGGGGAGAAGGAAGCGTTTGAAGTGCTGGTAGCGAAGCATCAGGGGCGAGTCTTTGCGGTAGCGGGAGGAATCCTGAGAAATCGCGAGGATGTGGAGGACATCGCGCAGCAAGTATTTTTGAAAGCGTATTTCTCGCTGAAACGGTTCGACCAGCGGTCCGCCTTCAGCACCTGGTTGTACAAGATTACGGTGAACGAATGCTGGGATCTGTTGCGGAAGAAGAAAGTAAGGCCGCTGGTTTTCGAATCGGAATTGAGCGAAGAGCAGGCGCACGCGTACCAGTCCACAGAGCAGAAGGCGGAATTCGCGCCGGATATCAGCGAACAACTAGATACGAAGCAGCAACTTGAACACTGGCTGGAATGCCTGGAGGAACGCGACCGGACGATGCTGGTGCTGAAGGAAGTGCAAGGGTTCACCGTGGAAGAGATCGCGGAGATCATGGGGATTAATGGAAACACGGTGAAAGTGAGATTATTCCGGGCTAGACAGAAGATTGCGGAAAAAATAAGGCGGAAGAAACGTGCGGCAGGTGTTTGAGGTTTTGCAGTTTTTGAAGTGAAGTGCGGTGAAAGAGACCAGGGAGAAACGAGGTAACGACAGAATGAAAGAGCTCCCCCAGGACGAACGATTGGTTTGCGAATGGATGATTGGTGAATTGGAGGAATTGCCGACTGGCGAGGACGCCGGCGAGACCGCTGAGGTGTTGCTGGCGCGATTGCCGGAGGCTGCGCGGGAGCATGCGGCGAAATGCGCCGAGTGCGAAAACGCGGTGCGAGATTTTGTGGACACACGGCTGGCGCTGGCGGAGATGAGAGAAAGCTTGCCGGGGGCTGGGCCGTGGTTCACGACGCGGGTGATGCAAGCGATCACCGCCCAGGAAGAAGAGATTGAAGAGCGGCAGAACGGCTTCTGGACCGGCGTGAGGCGATTGGCGCCGCGCATTGTGGCGTTTGCGACGCTGCTGCTGATGCTGGGCGGAACATGGGCGTTCCAGGAACGGCGAGCGGCACGGGCAAATGGACCACAGATAAGGCCGGCGGAAGGAATTTTTGAAGTGGCGCCGACGGCTCCGGTGAACGACGATATTATTGCCAGCGCGACTGAGGAGAAGTAAGCATGAATCAGGATGCACTGCGTAAGGCGCGGTTGTGGCTGGCCGTTGTATTCCTGGTGGCATGCGCGATTGGCGCCGTGTTTGGGTATAGCTTTGGAAGCCACATTTATGCTGATGTGGCACCGAAGCAGTCGACGGCGGTGAGCGAGCCGGAGCGGCGGGCCAAGCGCGTGGCAGACATGACGAAGGAACTGGGGCTGACGCCGGATCAGAGCGCGAAGATGGATGACATTATCCGCGGAGCGCACCAGGAGATGAAAGGAATCCGCGACAAGGCAGAGAGCGACGTGGATGCGGTACGCGAAAAAGCGCGGAACGAGATGCGCGGATTTTTGACGCCGGAGCAGAAGCCGAAGTTTGAGGAGTTGGTGCAGAAGATGGATGCGGAGAGAAAGAAGCAGCAAGCGCAGATGGGCGGCCCCGGAAGATAGAAAGTAGATCACCTGCGCACCCACCCTCACAAACCCGAGGGCGGGGCACCCAGGCGCAGGGAAATAGAAAGTGGAAATAGGAGTTGGTGCGATTTTTGTTGGTGGTCCCTCCCGTTAGATTCGTGAAAAAATTTTGGGTGGCGTTGATTCGCATCGCGGATTTGTATTTGTGTGTTGAGTTTTGGCTGAGATCGTTCGTCGCCGACTCCTCAGGATGACAACGGGGCTTTTAGTTTTTGCGATTGTGGAGTCAAGGCCCATCCTTCGCGGATTCAAAGTGGGTCACCGAGAAAGGGAGAAAGCGGATCCCTCACTTCGTGCGGGATGACACTTTTTGTGTGAGGGGAACACAATAGCGGGCTCGCCGGGGGCGCGATGTATCGTAGCCCTACAGACCCAGGACACAAGCTGAAGCCTATGCTACTTGGATCAGGAGTTTGCCGGTGTTGGCGCCTTGGAAGAGCATGTTGATGGCTTGGGGGGCTTGGTCTAAACCCTTTAGGAGGGTTTGTTTGTCTTTTATTTTGTTGGACATTTTCCAGAGGCCGATTTTTTGGGCGGCTTCGGTGAATTTGGCGGAGTAGTCCATGACCAGGAAGCCTCGTACGCGGAGGCGTTTGATTATGATCTGGCCGAAGCTGGCTAGGCTGGGATCATCTTTGGTGTAGCCCGAGATTAAGCCGCAGAGGACCACGCGGCCGTGAGGATTCATGCGGGCCAGGACGGCTTGCATGATTTCGCCGCCGACATTTTCGAAATCGATGTCGACGCCATTGGGCGTGGCGGCAGCGAGTCGGTCCTTCCAGTCGGGATTTTTGTAGTTGATGGCGGCGTCAAAGCCGAGATCGTCTTTCACCCATTTACATTTTTCATCGGAACCGGCAATGCCGACTACGCGACAGCCGTGAATTTTGCCGATTTGTCCGGCGATGCTACCAGTGGCGCCGGCGGCCGCAGAGACGACTAGAGTCTCGCCGGCTCGCGGATTGCCGATTTCGAGGAGGCCGAAGTACGCGGTGAGGCCGTTAATGCCGAGAGTGCCGAGGAAGTTGGTGTCTGAGAGGAAGGGAATGTTGGGGAGTTTGTGGAAGGCACGTTTTTCGTTGCCGGTGATGAGGACATATTCCTGAAGCCCAGTGAGGCCCATGACCTTGTCGCCTTTTTTGTAATCGGGATGGCGGGATTCGACGATTTCGGCAAGACCGAAGGCGCGCATGACTTCGCCGATTTGGACGGGAGGCATGTATTGGGGAAAGTCGGCCATCCAGACGCGCATAGTGGGGTCGACGGAGAGGTACTTGACGCGGGCGAGGGCCTGGTTTTCGGCGGGTGTGGGGATGGGGGATTCGGTGAAATGGAGAACGTCGGGGGTGATTAGGCCGGTGGGGCGGGAGGCGAGGATCCAGTGATGGTTGGAGGTGGTGGTCATGTGGAGGAGGGTAGCAGAAGAGGGGGAGGGTGGAGGTCGCGGGATGTTTTGTTGGTGGATGAGGAACCCAAGACGGAGGGATGCCTCACTTCGCGGACTCCGTTAGGAATGACGGTTTTCTTCGTGACTCAACTAGCTTAGCTAAGCTAGCTAAGCTAGACGCGGGGGCACTCGTCAGGCGCAAGGTTTTGAGGACCCCAAGACCCACCCTTCGCGGACCCAGAGCAGGGCACCCAGGAGAAGACCACATTGCATAGAAAATACGGGAATTACGGTACATCTTGCGTGGGGTGTGGAGGCGTAGTAATGGAGGGCGGGCAGTTGTCCGGAAATGGGGACTGAGTGGCTACCTGGCAGCTGGAATGTGTGCATTGCAAGATGAAGTTCCGGCATTCGGATGTAGACGAAACCACGTTGGACATTTTTTTGCCGGCGAAACCGGAGTTTCCGGAAGGAGGGAGCGAGTTGGAGTGTCCGCACTGTGGAAAGAGGGCGACCTACCAGCGGTATCAATTGACATACGGAGCCTAGAGAGTGGCTGCGGCGTAATTAGAATTTCCTAATGGTTAGGTTCATTGAAGCGGTTGTGTTGATTTGCTAGAGTCGAAATACCCAACCAGGATAAGACCCGTTCGACGATGCCATTGAGTGCTCGAAAACCAGCGAAGAGGCGGGCGACAGGTGCAGGTGCCCCGGCGGAGGCACGTCTACGCATTATTGGCAAAGGGGAAATGGCCGACCTGGTGCGCGGATTTGACTGGGGCAGCACCAGCCTTGGGCCGATTGACGTGTGGCCGGACGCGCTGGTAACGACGGTGAACCTGCTGCTGGCATCGCGGCACCCGATGTTTTTGTGGTGGGGGCCGGAACTGATCCAGTTTTATAACGATGGATACCGGCCGAGCATTCGGGCGGACAAGCACCCGCGTGCGGTGGGACAGCGCGGGGCGGAATGCTGGCCGGAGATCTGGCCAATCATCGGTCCGCAAATCGAAGAGGTGATGACGGAGGGGCGGTCGACGTGGCATAAGAACCAACTTGTGCCGATGCAGCGAAACGGCAAACTGGAAGAGGTTTACTGGACTTATGGGTACAGCCCAGTGCGGAATGAAGATGGGGCCGTGCAGGGGACGCTAGTGGTGTGCACGGAAACGACCGAGCAGGTGTTGGGAGAGCGGCGGCAGGAAACGCTGCTGGCGATTACGGGGAGCACGGGGACTGAAACTCCGGTTTTACCACCGCAAGCCCTGGCGAGTTTTGTTGAGGAAATTATGGCCGCGGTTGGACGCGAACCCGCGGACATTCCGTTTGCGGCGTTGTATCAGGTAGATGGAGGCGAAGTAGTGCGGCTGGGAGCGACTCCTAAGGGAAGTGAAGTTTGCGCGAGTCTGGAGACACGTTTGAGGGAAGTAGTGCGCACAAAGATGCCGATGCGCGTGACTGATCTGCACAAACGTGTGGGGGAAGTGATCTGCAAACCGTGGCCAGAGCCGGTAACGCGGGCGTATGCGTTGCCACTGGAGATACAAGGAGCAGCGCGGAGGGCCGTGCTGGTGTTCGGGATCAGCCCGCGATTGCCGTTCGATAAGAGCTATGAAACTTTTTTTCAGCTGGTGGGGGCGAAGGTCGCGGGGTTGCTGCAAAGCGAGATGCAGCAGTTCGAACTAGTGCGCGCGGCCACACGCTTCAATGCGCTGGCGGCCGCGGACCCGTTTGGAATGGTGATTGGAACGTTTGATGGCAGGCTGAAGTACATCAATCCGGGTCTTCGGAAGAGGCTGGGCTACTCGGAAGACGAAGTGCGCGCTGGAAAAGTGCGCTGGGATGATTTGACTCCGCTGGAATACGCAAAGGCTGATGCTGATGCCGTGAAACAACTGCAGGCTAGGGGGAGTTGCGAGGTGTATGAGAAAGTTTTCGTCGCGAAAGATGGTCGACCGGTGCCGATCCTGATCGGGGCGTCGGTGATCGATATGCCGGGAGGGCAGGCGGAGGTGGCGGGGTTCGTGACCGATCTGACGCCGCTGAAGAAAGCGGAAGCGGCACTGCGGGAGGTGAACGACGAACTGGAAGGCAAAGTGGCGGACCGCACGGCGGCGCTGGAGGCGGAGGTGGCGGAAAGGAAGCGTATGGAAATGAGCCTGCGCGAACTTACCGGGAGAGTGCTGAACCTGCGCGACGAAGAGCGGCGGCACATGGCGAGGGAGTTGCATGACAACGCCGGGCAAACGCTGGTGGCGTTGACGATGAAATTGTCAGCGATCAAGGCGGCATCGGCGCGGTCGGATGGAGCGATACGAACGCTAGCGTCGGAGGCGAAGGATTTTTCGGATGCGCTGTCGACGGAGATTCGGACGCTGTCTTATTTGTTGCACCCCCCGCTGCTGGATGAGGCAGGGCTCGAATCGGCGCTGCGGTGGTATGTGGAGGGGTTTACGGAGCGCAGCAAGATTCAGGTGGAGCTGGAATTGCCGGAGGAGATGGAGCGGCTGCCGCGAGAGCTTGAACTGGCGCTGTTTCGTGTTGTCCAGGAGAGTTTGACGAACGTACACCGGCATTCGGCTAGCCCGACGGCGAAAATTTCGCTGACAAGGTTGCAGGATCGCGTGAGAGTGGAGATCAGCGATCGCGGGAAGGGAATACCGGAGGAGAAGCAACGGAATTTGACGGCGGCGAAGGCCGGGGTTGGAGTGCGGGGGATGCAGGAACGCGTGCGCCAGTTTGGGGGAACGTTGGAGATTGTTTCTGGTGGGAAAGGGACGACGGTGGTGGTTTGGTTGCCGGTGGCGCGGGGGTAGGGAGAATTCTTCGCTTGGGACGACGAACCCAAGAGGGGGGATTTTTTCCGCAAAAGGCGCGCAAAGGAGCGGCGGTCCTCACTTCGCGGACTTCGTTCGGAATGACGTGTTTTCTACGATGGATTTTTGTTTTTGATAGTGGGAGAACCAGGAGCACAGTCAGGAGTGACTGTGCCACGGGAGCCCAGGACCCCACGCTTCGCGGACTTAGGGTGGGCGAGTGCGGAGGGCTGGCAGACTCGCCGGGGGCACGATGTATCGTGCCCTACGAAACATGGAGCACGGGCTGAAGGCTATGGTACGGAACCCAAGATGACCGGTCAAAAGACCAGCCACTACATTGGCTCATATTGACAGTCTATAGGTGGGGCACTATTATCCCTATCGATATTCGATAGGAGGTGTTGCTATGCCTGTGTTGGTTAGGTTGCGGAGTTTGGTGCGGAATTTATTTTTCGCTAGGAGGGTGGAGGCGGACCTGGAGGAGGAAGTTCGGATGCACCTGGAGATTCTTACGGAGGAGAATGTTCGGGCGGGGATGACGGCCGAGGAAGCTCGGCGGGCGGCGCGGATTGAGCTTGGCGGCGTAGAGCAGGTGAAGGAGCAGGTTAGAGAACAGCGGCTGGGGAATTGCCTGCACTCGGTGGCGGCTGATTGCCGATTTGGTTTGCGGATGCTGCGGAAGAATCCCGGGTTTACCTTCACGGTGATACTTACGCTGGCGCTGGCGATTGGCGCGAACACGGCGATTTTTTCGATTGTGAATGCGTTGGTGCTGAAGAGTTTGCCGTATCCGCATCCGGAGCGGATGGGCACGATCTATACGCGGATTGTCGGCCCCATTCCTGAGGATGAGCGGCACAGCCTGAATGGCGAGCGCTGGGAACTGCTGCGTGACAATGTTCCTTCACTGTTGCCGGCGGTTGCCAGCCGAAGAGCTTCCGGAGTGAATCTGCAGGCGAGTTCGCACGTGGAATATGTGCAGGACGGGCGGATCTCTGAGCATTACTTTGACGTGCTGGGTTTGCAGCCTTTTCTGGGGCGCAATTTTTCCCACGGGGAGGACCGTCCGCATGGACCGAAGGCCGCCATCCTGAGTTATCGATTGTGGCGCATTGCGTTTGGGGCAAATCCGGAGATTTTGGGACAGAGCATTTTGTTGAAAGGCGAGCCGTACACTGTGGTTGGCGTGCTGCCGGAGGGTGCAACTACACCGTTGAACGCGGACGTTTATACGGCGTTGCAGCCCGGCCGCGAGGGCGAAGGGCAAGGGACGAACTTTGCGTGCGTCACCCGGCTACGTGAAGGCGCGACGTGGCAACAAGCAGACGCAGAAATCAATCGAGCGTGGTCTCTCGACAGCCATCCCTTCGAACTGAGAGACAACCCGGGAGCGCGCGTTTCTTATTATTCGGTGCCACTGCAGACGGGGGAAACAGCGACGCTGCGTCCGGAGGTGCTGGCGCTGATGCTGGCGGCGGGATTTATCCTGCTGATCGCATGCGCGAATCTGGCGGGGTTGACGCTGGTGCGGATGCTGCGACGCACACCGGAAGTGGCTACGCGAATGGCGCTGGGAGCGTCGCGATGGCAGATACAGAAACAGTTTTGGATCGAGAATTTGTTATTGGCAATTGCCGGCGGAGCGGTTGGGGTTGGGGTGGGATTTGTAACGCTGCGTGGCCTTTTGCTGCTTTTGCCGGAGCATTTTCTGCCGGTGGCGAGAGTGGAATTAGATGGGCGGGTGATGACGTTTGCGGTGATGGTGTCACTGCTGACAAGTATTTTGTTCGGGATGCTACCGGCGATGGTAAGCGGGACGGCGGACCTGCGGTGGTCGATGGAAAGCCGCCGGGTGGTTCGGGGTGGAAGCTTGCGGCTGCGGCAGGGATTGATCGCGGGAGAAGTAGCGCTGACGGTGGTGCTGCTGGCCGGTGCAGGGCTGCTGATCCGGAATCTGGTGCGGTTGGAAACGCTCTCCCCGGGGTTTAATCCGGATGGGGTGATGACAGCGAAGGCTTCGCTGGACGATCTTCGTTTTCACGATGACGCGGCGTTTCGAAAATTATTGGACGAGAGCACCGCGGCCATGCTGCAGATTCCTGGCGTACAACACGCCGCGGTAGCGCTGAGCATGCCGTATGAACGCGCATTGAATAACCTTGTGACGCTCAGTGACGGGAAAGAAGCGGGGCAGTCTGTGCAGACTGACGAGGTGTACATCACGCCTGGATATCTCGAGGCATTGCAGATTCCCGTGTTAATGGGGCGTGCGTTCAACGAGGGGGACGGACCCGATGCACAGCGCGTGGCGATCGTGAACCAGACATTTGCGCGCAAATTTTGTCGTGGGGAGAATCCGGTCGGGCGTCACCTGGATAAGAACACGTTGATTGTTGGCGTAGTGGGAGATGTTGCCATCGCGCCAGGACTGGATGCTGCGGCGCCAATTACGGGCGAGGAGACGATGTATGTTCCCGCAGCGCAGATTGCTGGAGGGTTGCTATCCATGGTTCACGTGTGGTTTCAGCCGAGCTGGATTGTTCGGACGGCGGGACCGGTGGAAGGATTGACGGCAGAGATGCAGCGGGCGATGGGGAGCGTGGATGCGAACCTGCCGTTTTCTGGGTTCTACAGCATGCGCGATTTGCTAGTGAAGACGTTGGCGACGCAGAGAGTCGAAGTAGCGCTGCTGGGGGCGATGGCGGCGCTGGCATTGCTGCTGAGCGCGGTGGGAATTTTTGCGTTGGTGGCGAACATGGTGGCGCAGAGGACGCGGGAGATTGGTATACGGATGGCGCTGGGGTCAACGGTTGGGCAGGCAATGGTGGAAATTGGGAGATTGGGGGTGGCGGCGTCTGTGGCGGGATTGCTGGTGGGGTTGGTGCTTTGCGTGGGGGCGCTGCGGGTGATGAGCGGCGTGATTTATGGAGTGGGAGTTTATGACGCGTGGACGATTGCGGGAGTGGTGGCGGTGCTGGCCGGGGTGACGGTGGTGGCGACGGCGGTGCCGGTGTTGAGGATTGCGCGGATTGATCCGGCGCGGACGTTGCGGGAGGAGTAGGGGCGGGTTGGGTTTCACAATTGGGTGGGTTAGGAGGTGTATGATCGGGAGCGTTTTTGGGAATGCGGATTGTTGGGGGGAGATATGAAGAAGATAGTTCTGGGATTTGTTTTTGTTTTGGGATTTGTTGGTGGGGCGCGCGGACAGGCGGCGCCTGCTGCGCAGGCTGGCGGGCCGGTGGCGAATCCGGTGATGACGGTGGTGCGGATGATGTTGCCGCGGCAGGAGAAAAGTATTATTGGAGCGATTGAGGCGATGCCATCGGATAAGTTTGGGTATAAGCCGACGCCGGACCAGATCAGCTTTGGGCATTTGGCGATGCACATTGCGCAGTCGAACAATGGATTGTGCGCGAAGATCGCAGACGTGCCTGCGCCGAAGACCGAGGAGTTGAAGGAGACTGATTCGAAGGATGTTTTGCTGGCGGCGGCGAAGGCGTCGTTTGCGTTTTGCTCGACGGCGTTGGCGAATGTGGAGGATTCGAAACTGGGGGACAATGTGGATTTTGGGCGGGTGCAGGGACCGCGGGCGTTGGGAGTTTTCTTTTTGGCGGGTGGATGGTCAGACCATTATGGGGCAGCGGCGATGTATTTGAGGTTGAATGGGATTTTGCCGCCTACGGCGCAACCGAAGAAGTAGGGAGTTTTTAGGGGTTGAGGATGACCCAAGAGCAGAGGCAGGAGCTTGTGCCACTCGGGTGGGTCGTGCAGGCTGGCCAGTCTAAAGACTGGCCACAACACTGATATGGAATGACCTGTCAACTACAAAGAATTGTTTTTCTTTCTTTTTCTTTCTTTTTTTTCCTCCCCTAGAAGGCAGCGCAAGTCGCGGTCGAGGCGGCTATTGCGACGGTTGATCACTCTGATATTCGCGGGTCGAAACCGCATAATCGTGATCCGTCGGGAGCTGCCTCGGACTAGCAACGCGGGTTCGGTCCACAGACCTACCGCATAGTGTTTTCGAGGATTCTCCTTTCCATGCGCCTCTCGACCGCTACCCACGCTGCCTCCTGGAAAATTCTTGCAGAAAAAACTCATCTCATGCCGCCCGTCGTTCGGTCTCCTGCTGCGCCGCTTCTACCTTTATCCCAATGGCCCAGATAAAACCCAATAGCTCGCGTCCGATCGCGGTCACCACCTTCCCCTTTTCCTTGCCCCGTGCCATTAACTTCCGATAGCGCGTATGCAACCGATGCTGCGCTTTCCAGGCGATCTCTCGGACTTCTTCGCTGACCAACTCTTGCCGCTTGCGTAATGTTCCTCCTACGTTTGGTCGGTGGCGGTACGCCCAGGCTGCCTCCACGACCACGCGCCGTAAGTGCGCATTCCCCGTCTTGGTGATGCCCCCTCGCCAGCTACTTTCTCCACTGGAATGTTCGCTTGCTACGATCCCGCCGTAGCCCATCAACTGCCGCGCCCGCGTGAATCGCGATACTTCGCCCAGTTCCGCCACGATCGTCACCGCCGCTACTTGAGCGATGCCACGCAAGGCTTGCAAGGCCTCGATTACCGCGCGCATCTTCGCTGGTGTCGACTTCACCGCTTCTTCGATCGCCTGGTCCAGCCGCGTGATGCGGGCTTCCGCGTGCTCCACCTCATGTAGGTAGTCCAGCAAGGTGGCTTGCGCCGGCTGCTCGAAGTGCACTTCTTTTTTCACCCACGCCAGGTAGTTCAAGGTCCAGGCCTTCACACCGCTCGCCGGCCGCCGCCCATGCCGCAACAGGAACTTGCTCAAGCGATGTTTCGCCCGCAACTGGTCTTTCTTAGCTGCCTCCCGGGCTCGTACCAGATCTCGCAAGGCCTCATGGGCCGCATCTGGTACCCACACCGCCGTCAACTCTCCGGCCCGGTAATTTCGCGCCAGCTTCAGCGCATCCCGCCGATCGGTCTTCACCCGTTCGCCCGATTTCACCGGTACCAGCGTGGGTGCCACCACCTCGCACTTCGCTCCCTGTGCCGTCAACTGCCAGTACACGACATACCCCGTTGGGCCCGCTTCATAGCAGAAACGCAGCTGCTCCACTGGTCCCAGTTTCTTGACCAGCTTCCGAATCGACTCCTCCCGATTCGGAATGACTCCGAGCGATCTCACTTCCCCGTCCTGCTCGGCAACCGCCACCGCAATCGTTTCGGCATGGACATCCAAACCAACAAATTTTATGCTTTTCATCGACCGGCTCCTTCGCTTGTGGCTCTGTACTGCTTGTCTTCCGATTCGCAGCATAACCCACGCCTGCGAATCGGAGCCGGTCATTCCATTGTGACTAGGATGACCCAAAAACAATGCTGTTGGGCTAACGGATCCAGCCGGGTTGGCCGCCGTCGTGCCGGAATTCGTCGTGGAGATCGCTTAGCATTTGTTTGTCGTGTTCGATGGTTTGCTTCATGGCGTTGATTTGGTTTAGCAGATCCATGAAAGTGTCTGAGTAGACCTGCCCTGTGTCTTCATCCACGGAACATTCCTGAACACGTTCGACTTCGAGTTGACTCTGAAGTGCAGGGAGGGCTTTCTCGTCCTGGGCAAGCTTTTGGCGAGCGGCTGTGAAGCGGGCTTTCCAATAGGCAGCTTTGGCGGAGTCGTCGTCCTGCGATTTACCGGGAGCGGGTGCGGCTTGTGGATTCGTGTCGGCCGCCGGCGTGGAGGGCGGTCCGGCGACGGAAATGTCTTCGGGCGGTAGTGAGGAGAGGTCGTCGTTGGTAAAGACTTTTCGGGGGACGGATTCGTCTTGTTTGGATTTGGATTTTTGGGTGGCGTCGACGACGGAGGCTGCGGGTTTTGGTGACAGAGGGGGAGCGGAAGATTGTTGGGCCAACGTTGTGAAGGCTGCGAAGAGGGCCAGGGCGAATATTCCCTTGGGAAAGTGGAGGGGTTGTTGCACGGGCCTGGGGTTTGGTCGCTCACGATTCATCGCAGACCTCGGAGTTCGCGGTAGGCCGATTGGAGTCGGGCGCAGGTTTTAGATTGGGGGCTGATTGGATGGAAGGAAATAGGCCGCAGGTACTGGGTTGGCGAAAGGGGCAGGGGGTGGCTGAGCTGGTTCACGTTGGAAGGCAGGAGTGCGCGTGGGGTACGAATTGCGCCGGGACAACGGGGATGGCGCAATTCGTACCTGGATCGGCTGTGGGGTGGTCGCGGGGGCCAGTTGAAGCTCTTTTTCAGGGTGGCTAACTTCTGGTCTGCGTGCGAGTGGGAGTCGCGGTAGGAAGAAGTGTGCTTAAGGAGTAGTGGGGGTAGGGGCGGGATCGTTTCAGATTGGAACGGGATTTTTTGGGGGGAGACGTGAGTGGGGACGATTGAAGAGAAGGGGGATTCCTCGCTTTTCGGACCGCGCTCGGAATGACGTTTTTTTATTTTTGTGGGATGGATGAGAAGAAACAGCCCGCCTCGGAAGGCGGGTCTGCAAGAGCAGGGAGATCGCTCGCGGACTGGCCCAGGGGCACGATAGATCATGCCCCGACGAGGAAGTAACCCAAGAGCACAGGCAGGAGTGCCTGTGGCACTGGGACCCCAAGACCAAGGCTGGAGGCAATGCTGCTTGATTACTGGAATTGAGGCTTTTGGGGTTTGGGTGGGTGGTCGGCGTGTTGCTTGCGCATTTCTTCTTTTTCTTTTTCGGTGGGAGGGAAGCTTTCGAAAGCTTTGGCGATTTCCTGATTTATTTTGTCCCAAATTTTGTCGACATTGAGAATTTTTTGCTGGAGGAGGAGGCGCCAGGCTAGATCTTTGCGTTGGACATCGATTAGGTCGATGAGGAGGGAACCTTCGCGGGTGGTGGTGGCGGCGCTCCAGACGGCGTAGCTATAGGCCCATTGATCGAAGATGAAAGGATCGAAGCCGCCCCAATCGTTTGTGGGGGCGTAGTTTGAATCGGCTTGCGTGTTGGCGAAATAGCGGACGACGAGATCGGGATTTTCGTTGCGTTTCACTTCTTTGAGGCCGCGTTTGGTCAGTTCGCGAGCGACGGCGTCATGAATGTTGTCGCGAATTTCGTTGGGGTTCAGTTGGAGCATGACGAGATGTTCGACGCCGCCGACGTAGGCGAAGGTCTTGTATTTGGAGAAATCGAGATTGGGATTGAAGTCGACGTTTTCTTTGGCGGGGGATGGCGGGGCGAGGAGGATCGCGAAGAGGCAGAGGAGGAGTGCGGCGATTGGTTTGGGGAGGATTGCGGCGGTGTGCATTCGGAGGCTCCATTGTTTTTAGCTTGCTGGTGGGATTGTATGGGTTGGTGGGGTGGTTGGGTATTGGTAGAAGTGACGAGGGGGAAAGAACCCAAGAGCGCTGGCAAGAAAGCCAGCGCTACACGGGATTTGGAATTGTGCGGACATGGCCCGCAGCGGTGCGGCGACCGTGCTCGGAGGGAGGAGGGAGGTGAGGGGAGCGGTTTGGGGGCAAGACACGGGTGTTGAGATCCTTCGCCGCGGGCTCCTCAGGATAACAGTATTTTTGTTCTTGGGATTTTGATTAGGTTCCGGCTCGCGGACTCGCCTGCGGCACGATGGATCGGGCCCCTACCGGGAGTTAAGAGTGACCGAGGAGCACAGGCTGACGCCTATGCTACGGGATATAATGTCGGCGATTGTTGAGGAGAGTTGATGAGAAGACTTTTTTTTGCGGTCTTGGGTTTGTTTGTTTTTCTGGTTGGTGATTGTTTTGGGGCTGCGCCGGTGGCGCTGTTTTATTTGACTAATTCGCCGGAGTCGATCCGGTCGTTTTTGGCGCATTCTTCGCAGATCGATTTGCTAGTGCCTGCTTGGTATGACGTGGATGAAAACGGATTGGTGACCGGAGCACCTGAACCGACGGTGTTGAAGCGGGCGCAGGAGGAAAAGCTGGCGGTGATGCCGATCATCGCACTGTTCAACAAGACGAAGTTCCACACCCTGGCTACGAATTCTGCTGCGCAGGGCGAAATGAATGCGGCGATGATCCGCGAAAGCAAGCTTCATGGGTATACGGGATTTCAGTTGGATATTGAGAATGTCGATTGGACGGATCGCGATCGGTTGACGGAGCTAGTAAAGGCTTCTGCGGAAGCGATGCACAAGGCCGGTTTCGAACTGACTATCGCGACGGTGCCGAATGCTCCGGGTTACCCAGGGGCGGGCGGATTTGCGAAGTGGATTTATACGGACTGGCGCGGGGCTTATGACATCGCGACGATTGCGAAGTATGTCGATCTGGTTTGCCTGATGACTTATGACCAGCACACGCGGTGGACGATGCCGGGGCCGGTGGCCGGGTGGGATTGGACGGTGGAGAATCTGGAGTATGCGCTGAAAGTGGTGCCGAAGGAAAAGTTGTCGCTGGGGATTCCGTTGTATGGGTATCACTGGTATACGGGAACGCCGACGAAAGGGCCGGAATTGGGCAGCGAGGAGAAGCCGAATCCCACGGCGGTATATATTGGGGCGCCGAATGCGTTGCAGTTGGCGGAAGCGTATGGCGGGAAGATTCAGTGGGACCCGGACGATCACAGCGCGTATTTTTATTTTTACCGGGACCAGATGCGGGAATGGATTTTCTTTACGGATGTGCGGACGTTTCAGGACCGCTATGAGTTGGTGCAGAAGCATGGGTTGCAGGGATTTTGTTCGTGGGTGTTGGGGCAGGAGGATCCGAGGATTTGGGGGTTTTTGCCGAAGCGGCGGTGATGGGGGAGGGTGGGTGTGGGGAGGTGGGGAGGAAGAAACGCACGCCTCGGAAGGCGGTCCTACACGCGGGAAAGGGCTCGCGGACTTGCCTGCCTGAGACACTGTGTATCGTGCGCCTATGGGATTGTCACGGAGTTGTAAATTCTCTTTCGGTACATGAACTTATTTGGGGGGTGGCTCGTCTATTGCGATATCGCCCCCTGGCGAGCGCAGTGGTCCCACAGGGCATCACGCTTTTAGCGTGTCTCGAAGGGCTGTGCTTCGTTTCCGCAATTGCTGCGGTCTCGCCATCCCGCTGGTTCACGCTTTGGTAGTGGTGTACCTCCCGTTCCTCGGCCGCGGCCAACGTGCGCGACACGGATTGCCACGGAGCACGAGGAACGAAAGAAGAAGTGATAGGGGAGGTCCTCGTGGCTACTACACTCGCTCTGCGCCTTCCTTTGATTCGGTTTTTATCCTGTTCATTTTTCTTGGTGATCTGTTTGTTCGCGGTTCGGAGTTATGCGGGATCTTCCCATGCGAATGCGCAGAGGACCGATATTGCGAATATTGATTTGCCGGCCATGCCAGGAGGGGGAGACGCCATCGCGCAGTACAAGCGGGCGTGTGCGCTGCTGTCCGATGCGCATGCGGCCCCGGATTACGATTCGGCGTTGCGATTGTTGCGTTCGTCCGCGTTATTACACTTTGCACCGGCGGAATTTTTGCTTGGTTATTTGTACGAACACGGGCGCGGTGTGGCAGTCGACTATGGCAAGGCGGCGGAATATTACCGGGCCGCGGCGCAGGGGGGCGATGCGGGAGCGGAAAACAATCTGGGAGGAATGTATGAGTATGGGCGCGGCGTGGCGAAGGATGTGAATGCTGCGTTCAAGTGGTTCAGCGCGGCAGCGCAGCATGGGAATGCGATGGGGCAGTATAACCTTGGCACGTTTTACCAGGTGGGTTATGCGACGGCAGTGGATCTCGAGCTCGCTGCGCAATGGTTTCGGGCTGCGGCGGACCAGGGGCTGGCGGTAGCGGAAGCGAATTTGGCGATTTGCTATTTCAAGGGCCGGGGAGTGCCAATTGACTATGCGCTGGCGGCGCATTGGTCGCAACTGGCGGCGGAACAGGGATTGCCGCATGCTGCGATGAATTATGCGTACTTGTGCGAGCACGGGATGGGTGTGACGCGGGATGAGCTAGCCGCGTATGTGTGGTATTCGCGGGCGGTGGCGGCGGGGGACAAGTCGGGGGCTGGGCACGTGAAGGCGTTGGGGCGGCATTTGTCGAAGGCGCAGAAGGAGCAGGCGGAGTCGGAGTTGGCGGCGATGGCGCGGAAGCCGGTAGTAGGTGGGATGACGGCGGCGGAGGGGGATGTGACGTTGATGGAGAATCCGTAGGGTTTTATTGCCCGTTACGACGAAGAGGGCTTCCTCACTCCGCGGACTGACGTTTTTTGTGGTTAGGCTAGAAGCTATTGCACAACCCTCCGTAAGACGATCATGAAGCAGGCGATATGAAAAAAAGCGCCATAGATCGTGAGCGAACGATCGTAGCGCACGACCAAGCGTCGGAAGTTTCCCAGCCAGGCATTGGTGCGTTCCACGATCCATCGACGCTTGTAACGTCGCAAGGCTCGTCCGTCTTGCGTTGCCGGCCGAACGCGATTCCTCTTGTGCGGGCAGATCAGTTCGATACCGCGCTGCCGCAAGCGTTCCCGCAGGGGATCGCTGTCGTAGGCTTTGTCGGCAATCACGCGCATCGGCTTTTGCCGCGGACGGCCCGAGTGATGGTTCCGTCCTACTCAGATCGTCGCGAGCGTCGTCTCCGCGAGTTTGACTTCCGCCGGGGATGCAGAGTGAAGGTAGTTTCCCAGAGGAAGACCGCGGCCGTCGACCACCACCATCCACTTCGTCCCCTTGCCCCGCTTGGTTTTTCCGACTCCGCAGCCCCTTTTTTCGCCGGAGCAAAACTGCCGTCCAAAAACGATTCGCTCCATTTCAATTGCTGGCGCTCGTTTAACTCGCCCAGAAACGTTCGCCAGATATTCAACCAAATGCCCCGCTCCTCCCAGTCTCGCAATCGCCGCCAGCACGTCGAAGGGTGCGGAAATTTCTCCGGCAGGTCCTGCCAGCGAGCCCCGCTCCGCAGAATCCAAAGAATCCCTTCCAGCACACGGCGATTCTCGATCCACGGACGACCACCTTTGCGTTGTTTGCGCGGCTTGGGGAGCAAGGGCGCGATTTTCTTCCACTGCGCTTCGGTCAGCAACGGACCGGATCGCGCCATCGGCCCTCCTTCGGCGCTGCTGACTCTGCTTATCCCTCATTTCACCAAGCTCAACCATACTCATTTCAGGGGCTTGTCCTCGGTTATGCAACAGCTTCTAGATGTTTTGAGATTTGGGGTTTTGCGGGAATGGGGCGGTGCTATGGCTCTACGAGGGAGGCGGCGTTAGGCTGGCGGACTCGCCCTGGGGCACGATATATCGTGCCCCTACGGGAAAACCCGCTCCCACCTTTCGCGAAGGCGCTCAGGGTGGGGCGCCTAGGAAGCGGATAAGGCTGGATTATTTTTAGTGGGGAAGTCGAAGTGGATGGCTGCGGCGGCTAGGAGGAGGACCAGGAGGGCGAGGAGGCTGCCTTCGGTGCCTACGGAGCCGCCGGTTAGTTGCCTCTGGACGGTGGTGCGGTGGAGAGGAATTGAGGAGCGGTTGGAATGTCGATGGGCATGGTTTGAACTCGGTGTTTCTGTGGGTTATTACGGGTGGGATGGTGGGTTTGTTTCAGAGGGCGGGGAGATTTTTATTGGGCGGAGGCAAAGTGGCACAGGTTGTGTCCGCGCTTACAGCGAAAGAGGGATCCTTACTTCGCGGACTGCGTTCGGAATGACGGGGACTTTTTTTGTAGTGGCATGGCGCTACAACGGCGAACCCTGGAGCCACCTTTCGCGGACTCAGGGCGGGGCAGGAGGGGAGAGAAAAGCAGGTCCCTCGCTGCGCTCGAGATCCCAGTTTTTCATTTTTTGTCAGGGTGATCGATTGGATTGGTGGGTGAGTTTTGCGGCGCGAATTTACGCGAAGGAAAAGGGGCGGGACTCGCGTCCCGCGTTTAGGTTTGGCGCGTGTGATTCGTTTGGCGCGGGTGGCGTTTGGAGGAGTTCTGCGCTTAGGGCTTTGGCGAAGGTGCGGCCCAACAGGGCGATTAGCAGGGCGGCGCCGAACAGGATTATGGCGTCGAGGCTGGCGCGGTCGCGGTGGGTCCAGTAGATGCCTTCTTCGAGGTTTAGCCAAATGGCTAGTTCGTCGAGGGTGAGTGCGGCGCCTACGCCATAGAGCAGAGACATGAGGCGGCCGGCGAAGAGCGATGAGGATTCGGCTCCGTCGCCGACTTCGACCAACCAGCAGAAGCCCACGATCAGTAGAAGCAAAATTCCCCAAACAAGATGATGGATGTGGGTTCCGTGAATGTAGATAGTGAAACGGGCCGAATTTACGATAGGCCGCGTAGGCCGCCGCACGGGCGAGCGCGAAGGTGGAGAAAAATCCAATGGTGGCGAGGAGCAGGCGGGGCTTGGGACGATCGCGAACGTGCTGGTGGAAGAGGGCGCTTACTTTGGGATTGTGAAGGAGCAGGAGGACGATGGAGACCGTGACGGAAATCGCGAGTGCGAACACCCATGTGGTTAGCATTATCTGGCGTGCTCCTTGCAGGGTATGGTGGGCACGGCGACGCGCCTATTCAAGATGATGTGGCGGGTGCGAGGGCTAGATCTTCGCATGGGAGCTGCAGGAAATCCTGAAGGACGGAAATAACGAGGGCGTGGTCTTCGCGCTGCGGGAGGCCGGAAACGGTGATGGTGCCGACGCAACCGGTGCCTGTGAGGAGTATGGGGAAACAGCCGCCGTGGGCGGCGTAATCTTTTGCGTCGAGGCCGGTGCCGTCGTGGAGAGTTGTCGAGGCGCGGGTGTGTTTTAGGCCGATGGCGTAGGAGCTCCGATGGAAGCGGGAAACTACGTTGCGCTTGCGGCGAATCCAGTCGGCATTGTCTGGCGTGGTGCCGGGCATTGCGTAATAAAACAGGGGAAAGCCGTGCAGATGGATGTCGATGGCTATGGCGAGCTGGCGTTTTTCTGCGGCGGCTTTCAGGGCTATGCCGAGGGCCCAGGCGGTGTTTGCGTCGAAGGATTTAAATTGGAGGAGTTTTTCCTGGAGAGCAATTTTTTCTATGTCTTGGTCGATGGTCATGTGGTTTCCGTAGGTGAAGGTTTGTGGGTGTTTATCATAGCGCGGAAGTGTTGGTGAAAGATGGATGGGTCAGAGGAGAAGAGTCCTCCGGGGCTAAAGCCCGGATTTTCTTGGGCCTTTATGTCGGAGCTGAAACCTCGCCCCCCAAAAAGACCTTACCCCAAGACCCACCCTTCGCGCACTCCGAGTGGGGCACCCAGCAGAAGAGGGGCCCGGTTGCTTCGCAAGCCGCCGGCAAAGGTTGTGAAAAGGGCGTGAGGGGTGGTGGTAGTTGTTGATTCGAGGGTCAGGCATTATAAGCTGCTACAGACAGTGGGACCTGCCACTGTGTCAAAGGGTGCGTCTATGAGCTCAAGTTCGGTTTCGTCGGTGATTGGGAATGCACTGAAGATGTGGACGTTTTCACTGCAGGACTACTCGCAGCTGACGATGAGATCTGTGCGGAACATGTTCGGGAGCCGGGGATACTTTTCCGATCTGGTGGACCAGATGGACCAGATAGGAGTGGGATCGTCGCTGATCGTGGTGGTGGCGCTGTTTTGCGTGGGCGGCGTGGTGGTGTTGAATGCTGCGTCGCAATTCGCGCGATTTGGGGAAACGGTGTTGACGGGGGACGCGGTTTCGCTGGCGCTGCTGCGGGAGCTGGGTCCGGTCTTCACGGCATTGCTGGTGGCGGGGCGGAACGCTACCGCGATGGCGTCGGAGTTGGGATCGATGGTGGTGACGGACCAGGTGGATGCGATTCGAGGATTCGGAATCGACCCGGTCCGGAAACTGATGACGCCGCGGGTGCTGGCGACGGTGTTGACGCTGCCGCTGCTGGTGGCGCTGGGGGATTGCGCAGGATTGCTGGGAGGATTCGTGGTGGCGTGGGCGATCCTGCACCTGGGAGCGGAACAGTTCATGACGCGCGCGATCAACGCGCTCGAGTTTGGCGACCTGGTGATCGGATTCACGAAGCCGCTGGTGTTTGGATTTATCATTGCGTCGGTGGGTTGTTATAAAGGATTTCGAGTGAAAGGCGGGACGGAGGGAGTGGGGCGAGCGACAATTACGGCGTTTGTGGTGTCGTCGGTGGTCGTGCTGATTGTGGATTTGTTTATTACGCGATTGCTGCTGTATGCGTTTAATTTGTAGCGGGGTGGTGAAGGTGAGTTTGCGTGCGAAGAGAGATTCCTCACTGTGCGGACTCTAATCGGGATGACGGGGTTGTTTTTTGGAGATGGACGGGAACTCAAGACCCACCCTTCGCGGACTCCGAGTGGGGCACCCGGGAGGGACCCCAAGACACAGGCTGAGGCCAAGGCTACTAATTGGCGGCGGATTGAGCGGTTTCGGTGGTGTGTTTGGTTACTACGTACCATTCGGCGGTGGGGGTGCGTAGATATTTTAGGCGGACTTGGGCTTTTTCTGTGGCTTCGGGGTTGTTCAGTTTTTGTTGAGCGACGATTAGTTGCTGAACTACCAGGGGCGAGTGCAAGTCGGAAGTGAGTTCGTCAACGGCGTTGGCGTAATCGCCGTTTGCGGCCATGACGTAGCCGCGGCCGGATTCGTAGATGCTTTCGACCTTCTGATCGCGGGATGCGGCCGCGAGTTGATCGAGCTTTTGGATCAGGGCGTCGGCATCATTCTGCTTGTGAGCTGCTAGCGCAAGGCGTACTTCTTCGCGGAGCACGGTGGCATATTCCTCGTTGCGTTCGGCGGTGAGTTTGTCTGCGGGAACGCTGGACAGCCGCGCTTCCATGGTGGCGAGGAGTTCGCTGGCGGCTTTTGCGTCTGGCGCGAGAAGAACGCGGGCATAATCGATTTCAAACTGAGCCATCATGTCGTTGGCTTCCGCAGCTTTGGCGGAAAGCGCAGCTAGCTCGGCGCGTCCCGTGCCGAGATCCCCTTGCCAAAAAAAGACGAGCGCTTTTTGAAATTCGATGTGCAGCATGTCGTGTTCGTTGGTGGCTATCTTCAGGGCTTTGTCATATTCGGCGCGAGCTTGCGAATATTTCCCCATGAGGGTGAAGGTGTCGCCGCGTCCAAATTGCGAGGTGATGAAGGTGGAGGAAATTCCGAGTGCCGCGGCATAACGGGCGAGGGAGCCTTCATCGTCACCGGTCATGCGCAACACTTCGCCGAGGGAATCCTGCGCGTTGGGGTCATCGGGGAGCGCATCCGCATATTTGCGCAAGAGGCTGATGCCTTTGGCTGGTTCGAGCGATTGCACGTAGGCGTAGCCGAGCGAATTCAATGCAGGCGCGAAATTTGGATCCTGCTCGAGGGATTTTTCCAAGAGCTTGCGGCCACGCACGTCGTCTTCCTGGGAGAAGAGCCAATCGCCGGCCAGATAGAGAACATGCTTGTCCTTGGGATGCTTCTGCACCAGATCGTTCATGGCGATGATGGCGGGAAGGGAATCGGCTTGCTGCGTGCCGACCATGAAGGTGACGAGAAGTTTTTCGTCGGGGGCACTTTTTGCCGACAAAGCCTGGGCCTTCTCTAAGGCATCGGGGGCAGAGCCGATCCAGCGCGCTGCGTAGGACCAGACGGCGTAGGCGAGAGCGCTCTGCGGATCTTTTTCGGCGGCGATTTGGGCATGTTTGACGGCTTCGGCGTATTGCGCGGTTTCGTAGCTATCCAGCGCGATTTCGAGTTGCTGCTTTGCGGCGACGGACTTGGATGCGATTCCGATGGAGCCGAATACGAGTTGCGCGGATGGCGTGACCTTCACTGCGGGCTTGGAGGTGGTGGTCTTTGCCGGGGTAACGTAAGCGGTCTGCTGCGACCAGGTTGGGACTGCGAACGCGCCCGTAAGAATCAGCAAAAAGACATTGGCTGCCGTGTGCCGCATAAGCGTTCTACTCCTCGCTTCGTTTTTCAGCGGAACTTTTTCCGCCAGAACTTTTTCCACTAATACTGGGGATACTCCTTGAAGGTATCGGGTGAGGCTTTGCGGCGGAAACTGGACAGAGGGACAGGTGTGCGCATTTTGTGAGTGGTCAGGTTGGGCACATTGTCCTAGAAGCTACTTGTGCGGGTTCACGCCAGTCTTGAAACTACTCGTAACCTACCCAGAAAGGTTGCGTGTGGGAAGGATCAACGACCGTCGCTCCGTACGATTGCTGCAACTCGCTGTAGGGGCGTGTGTGTTATTTGTTTGTGCTGTGCCACTTTTTCCGGCGGCCAAGAATTGGGCGCTGGTGGCTTCCGCCGGGAGCAAGCTGCAAGATATCACCCTCGTGGACCTGGAGAAGCTTTGCAAAGGCACGCAGAAGGCTTGGCCGGATGGGAAGAGTTTCACGCTGGTGATGCATGATCCGGAATCGCCGGAGATGCGCGCGGCGGTGCAGAAACTGTTCGGCGTGGCTCCGGCGGAGGTGAAACCGCTGGTGGCGAAGCTGAACGAATCGCGGCCGATGATCAAGATCGTGGAGAACGATGAAGATTTGATGCGCACGGTGGAGGCCACTCCCGGCGCGGTTGGATTGGTGGATGTGTATGCGATTAATAGTTCAGTGAAGGTGTTGCGGATCGATGGGAAGTTGCCGTTTGATGTGGGGTATTCGCTTAAGGGGAATTAGAAGGGTGCGTTGTTGATTTGATTGTGTGCGATTGTTGTTGGGGCCCGGCTCTTGCGAGTTGGGCCTTTTTTTGGTGGGTTGAGTTAGACCCAAGACGCAAGGATTCCTCGCTGCGCGGGCTCCGTTCGGAATGACGTGTTTTTTTTTGTGGTGATTTTGGGGGCCTCTTTAAATTTTGGATGCTGCGGACATGGGGCGCAGCGGTGCTGCGCCCGTACGAAGAGAAACCCAAGAGCACAAGCAGGAGTGCCTGTGCTACTCGTTTTGCATTACTTCTGGGGTGCTGATTTTTCTCTGGCTGCCGCCATTTTGGTTTTTAGTTCGGTTTGTTGGTCGGGGGTCAGAACTTCATTGAGTTTGGTCATCGTGGATTGGTGGAGTTCTTTCATTTTTGCTTTTTTCTGATCTTCGGTGAGCGAGGTGTCGCTGACGAGCGCTTTGCGCTTGGTTTTTGCGTCGGCGAAGATGTCGTTCACTTTGGGCTTCTGGTCATCGGTGAGATTCAGGCTTTCGACCGCGGCCTGCAACCTGTCTCGCATTCCGGGTTCTTTGGTCGCTGTCTGGGGGTCGGAGGCCGATTGCGATTTCGCGATCGCAGCGGGCACGGAGAGTGCGGCGACCATTCCGAACGTGACTAATCCTGTACATAGTTTCTTGATTTTCATGTGTGTATCTCCTCAGAGTGATTTCCGGGCGAGGTTGGTTGAGGGCTGGACGGTGGCACATTGGTGTGGGTGACGTGTGCCGTAGCTGTCGGATCCTACTGCATTAGACGTCGGGACTGTGAAGGAAAGTTTCAGGGACTTGGTGGAAGAAGGATAGCGGGTAAAGTGGTTTGTAAGACGGCGCAGAGTTCTTCTGTGCACTGTGCCGTCGCCTTTGGAGCTGTAGGATAATGGCCCACGTAGCTAATAGTGTGTTTGTTAAAGGTCTCGCGATGAGCGGGTAAACTTCGGATAGCGATCCTTATTCATTCGAATTCATCAGGGCAGAGCTGTCGTTGCGCGCGCCAGGACAGCGGTTGATTCGCAGTTGGGTTCAAAAGCGGATCATTCGAGCTCGGGAGGTTACACGTGATCGGCGATGGTTTCTGTTGTGGCGTTCCAGTAGAGTTTTCTGCCGCACCAGTAGGACTGGGCGGCCATGATACACGCTACGGAATGAGCGAAGCCATTGTGAACCGTGCAATGGGGTTGTTGGCGGGAGCGCAGGCATTCGAACCAGTTGGCCATGTGTTCTGTCGACAGATCATCGATGCCCATGGGGGGAAGCGTGGTTTGGCCGGGCAGCAACACATATTTTGAGGTGCGCTGCCTGTCGATGTCCGGATCGTCTTCGTGATTTCCTTTTTCGTCTGCAATCTCATAGCGGGGACTGCCTTCGCCGCCAACGTTGGTGAGCGTGGCCTTTTTCCCCATGTAGCGGGTGAAGCTCGGCGAGTCGTTGCCAAAGCTCGTGGCGTAGCTCACGAGGAAGCCTTTTGGATATTCGAGCAAGGCCTGGAAGGTGTCTGGGTTTTCGCGGCCATCGTGCCAGGCGAGAATACCGCCGTTGGCGACTACGGAGCGGGGAAAGTTGTCGTCCATGAACCAGTGCACGATGTCGATGCCATGGCTCATCCACTGATCGGGAATGCCGCTGGAAAATTCCTTGTAGAGGCGGAATTCACAATAGATTTGGGGATCGAAAGGGCGATACGGCTTGGTGAGAAGCCATTTGCGCCAGTCGGTGTCTTGTTCGCGGATGAGCTTGGAGTCGGGGCGACCTCTCCAGCGGGGGCCGTGATAATTCCAGACGATTTCTACTTTACTGACATCGCCCAGAACGCCGGTTTGAACCAAGTCATGCGCGGCTATCGGATAAGGTTCGCTGCGATGCTGCGTGCCGACTTGGACGATGCGTTTGTTTGTGATGACGGCGTCGCGGGCGGCTTTGACCTCGTCGAGTACGTTGCCCATGGGCTTTTCGATGTAGGCGTCTTTGCCGGCGTCGACGGCCATTTTCAGTAGCGGCGAGTGGGAGTGTTCGGGCGTGGAGATCAGGACTGCGTCCACATCTTTTAGCGCGAGGATTTCTTCGACGTATTGAAATTGGCGGGGAGCGCGGCCGTAATATTTCCTGTTGGTCGCGACGGCTTTTTCGCGATTGAGGCTCCAAAGGTCGCAGACGGTGGTCATCTCCACGTTGTGGGAGGTCTTTAGCTGCGATGCGATCAAATCAAGATCGGAGCCGCGGCTTCCGTTGCCTATGTGGCAAAGGGAGATGCGATCGTTCGAGCCGGCGATTCTGCTATAGGAAAGGGAACTGCTTGCGGAGGCCGCGCCGCCGGCCAGCAATGCGGCGGATTTGGTCAGGAATGTTTTGCGGCTCATGATGGATTTGGGGTCGCTCATTTTTTCTCCTGGGCGGGATTATAGGGAGTGCATGGAAATAATTGAAGGCACGGGAAGAGAACATCACGCGGCTGATATCATGTCAAGTGTTTGAAGAGACGTGGCCGGCAAAGTCGATGCGGATTTAGTTTGCGGACTGGCAGAAAGTGGCTGAGATGATTCTGAAAGTATTTGAGGACAAGACTTCACTGGCGAGGGACGCGGCGATGCATGCGGCTGCTGCGATTCGTAAGGCGATTGCGGAACGGGGATGTGCGCGTGTGATCGCGGCTACCGGAGCGTCTCAGTTCGAGTTTCTGGAAGCGCTTACCACGGCTGCCGACATCGATTGGCAGAAGGTTGAGCTGTTTCATCTGGACGAATATGTCGGGCTGGCGGCGAATCATCCTGCGAGTTTTTGTAAGTATTTGGAGGAACGGTTGATTCGCAAGACGGGTATGAGGAATGTTCATTTGCTGGATGGGCAGGGAGATGCGGCGGAGGTGATGCGAGAGGCGAGTGCGGCTATTTCTTCGACACCGATTGATATTGCTTTTGTGGGCATTGGGGAGAATGGGCATTTGGCGTTCAATGATCCGCCGGCGGATTTCGCGGTCGACGATCCTTACAGTATTGTGAATTTGGATGAGGCGTGCCGAGTGCAGCAGGTGGGGGAAGGATGGTTTCGGGATCTCGAGGAAGTGCCTGCGCAGGCGATTTCGATGTCGATACGGCAGATTTTGAAGAGCCGGGAAATTATTTGTATTGCACCGGACGCGCGGAAGGCTAAGGCGGTGCAGGCGTGTTTTGAGGGGGAGATTAGCGTGATGGCGCCTGCGTCGGTTTTACGACGGCATGGGAAAGCTACGGTTTATTTGGATCGGGAGTCGGCGCGGTTGCTGGGGGCTAGGACGTTGGGTGCGTTTGATGGGTGATGAGTGAAGTCGCGGCTTGCGAACCCAGGGCCCACCCTTCGCAAAAGGCGCTCAAAGTGGGCCACCCGCGAGTTGGGGTTAGAAGCGGATGTAGGGGCCTACGGAGACTTTTAGGCCTTGGTGGGGGCCGTGGTTAAGGTACATTTCGTCGCCTACGTCCATGCGCATGCCTACGGGGCCGATTTTTCCCTCGAGGCCGCCGCCAGCGAGGATGGCTCCGTTCACGTCTTGTGTGCGCAAGTTTTGGATTTGATTTGAATACGAAGTATATCCCGTTGGCATATTGTTGAAATCGTAGTCGATGAAGCCGCCTTTTAATTCCGCGAAGGGATGAATGGGGCCGTGTTCCCAGGTTACGCGCGGTCCTACCATGGCGTGCAGAGTACGTACGCCGGAAGTAATGAAGTTCACGCTGCCGCCCGACGAATATGTGAATGCGTCGACGAAGGCGCGGTTGAAGTCATAGCTCATTTCGCCTTCGAGCGTGGTGTGCGGCAAGATTCCTACTCCCAGGCGTCCCCCAAGGCCGAACATGTTTGTTCCCGTGGCCCCCGACCGGAAGTAATCCGCGAACGCTCCCACCTGAAACCTGCCGTCCTCCTGTGCCTTGAGACACGGCACCGACGCCAGGCAGAAAACTGCCAGCAATAAACATCTCCTCATTTCGGTTTTCTCCTTTTGCGACTCGACCCCGAGAGCAATTGTTGCATCAATTCATTCCAACACCGGAGCGAGAGCTTGCTTTCTCTCACCAAGATGCGAAATTTCCGCGCCCAGTTGCTAGCTGCCGGTAATTCCTTGGACACAATTGCGGATGTCTGGTCCGCGCGCGTACAAAGATGAATCCGCTGACACGGCAATTTGGTTCCCGCAGAATTTGGTGGATGTGAAGATTCTTTTATGCGCGAAGATCCAATTCGATGGCGTCGATTAGAGGGACCAACCAGGCGAGAAGGGCCTGGTGGGAGGGATGTTGGACGTAGGCGTCGAGCGCGGCTTGATCTTTGAATTGCATGATGCCGCCGAAGGTGTAGCCCTTGCCGCGAAGAGAAATGTTGGGGCCGACGTGGGTTTGGAGAAGGCCAGGGATATGGCCCTGGAATGCGGCGATGTCTTTTGCGGCTTTTTGTTTTTGCGCGTCGGTGGCGTTGGGCTTCCATTGGAAGGCGAAGACGTGGAAGACGGTGTCTGCGGCGTCGGCGGTTGCGGAATTTACGGCGGGGGTGAGAGTAGCAAGGGAGGTGGCGATTGCGGTTTTTTGGAGTAAGGAGCGACGGGTGAGTTTGGGCATGGCGTGGGTCCTTTGTTGGTCGTTTGAATGATTTGATTATGGGGAACAAGGTTGTTCGGCGCGACGAAAAAAGCCGCAGGTCTCGACGACTCGTCCTGCGCTACAGGTTTGGTGGAAATTAACGAAGAAATCCCGGCCGGTCTAAAGTCCGGCCACGACACGGGTCAGGCGTGTTGGAGGAATTCGGTGCGATATTTGGCGGCCAGGGCGGCGGCTCTGGCTCTGAATTGAGCTTGGGCGGATTCGTCGAGTGGGGGCGGGAGCGTGGTGCGCGTGGCGACGGGGACGCCCATCTCCAGGAAGAATTCCTCTTGGCCGGCTGGGGAGCAGATGCAAAGCATTCGTGCCGGTTGGGCGAATGAATTGTGGAATTGGTGGGGAGCGTTTGCCGGGACATGTACGGTTTCGCCTGCGCACGCTGTTTGCTTTGCGCCACGAAAAATAAAGTCGAGCTGGCCCTCAAGTAGGGTGAAGGTTTCTTCGAAATCGTGGCGGTGAGGAGGAGGCCCGCCGCCGGGAGGAACGTACATATCGATCAGAGAGAAGCGGCCGGCGGTGTCTTTGCCGGTAAGGAGGATGGTGTAGGTGTCGCCTACGATTCCGATGTGGAGAATATTTTTGTCGGCGTCGGGCTGCGCGGTTGCGAGGTGGCGTTGCGGGTCGTCGGGAGGGATGGGCATGATTTGCTCCTTTTTTTGTTCGTTTTATGTGATGCGTGGTGCGTGGGGGATTGTCACATGGGGTATGGGTGTGGGTGAAGGACAGTGCGGAGATGCAGGGCGTGGCCCGGGATTCCTCACAGCGCGGACTCCGTTCGGAATGACGTGTGTTTTCCTTCTGTGTGGTGATACGGAGATGTTGAGATTTGGGGATTTTGCGTCCCTACAAGAGAGAGCTACATGTGGGGCGGTTGCGGGAAGGCTTTGGCGAGGCCTTGTTGGGTGTTGGCGGCGTGGGACGGGCCAGCCAAGAGAGTAAGATCGTGCAAGACGGGTGGTTGTGCGGCTCCGGCCTCAAGCAGGAGTTTATGGGTGCGTGATGCTCGGAGGAAGCCGCGCATGAAATTTTTCGAGACTTCGCCGGTGTTGAACCTGGTTACGCCGCCATCGAGGATGGTAGGGGCGAAATAGGGATGCGCGATTCGGAGGCGATTGGATTCACGATAGGCGATCGTGCCGACGAGTTGCAGGCGCTGCGGGGTCAACGTTTGGGAATCGCCGAGGCCGATGATCAAGAGTTTTTTTGCGGCGATTGTTCCGGCGGGCGGGTCGATCAGAATGGTTTCACCGAGTTCACCTCGAAACAGTGTGGGCTGGCGGATACGATCGAGCAGGCTGTTTAACTTTTCGTTTATTTCCGCGAGCGAGCCATGTAGTGTATTGTCTGGAGTGGACTCGAAGAGGCAGATAATTTGCAATTCGGTGGCTGTGTCTGAAGGACTTTGGAGTAGAACGCGCGTGAGAATGGAGCGCCGCGGATGGGCATCTCGGTGGGTTTGGACTGCGTGGTTGTGGCGGCGGATTGAGCTTTCAATGGAAGGTTGAGGCGTGCGCTTGAGAGAGATAGCAACGTCACGAATAGAATGAGAAAGAGTTTTTTCATCGGACTCCTGCTGACGATTCTGCAACACGGAGCTGCGCTCCGAGAGTTGATTTAGTTTGAGAAATCCATTTAGGGCTACTGCTCGTAGTCTTCGACTACTTTGGGTGGACGAAGCTTGGCTTCGTTTGGGTCTTCGCCAAACTCTTCTAGAGCGCGCCGCTGGCGGAGAAGATCCCAATATTGGTCCAATTCGACTTTTATTTTGGCGAGGCGAGCGGTGTCTTGATCGGAGAGCTCGCCGCGGGCGTAGAGGCTTTCTTCCTCTTTGACGAGGCTGTCGATATGGTTCAGGACGGATCGATCGTTGAGTTCGTTTACCATGGGGCTCTCCTTGTACGATTCGCGACGATGGTGGCGGAGGAAAGAGTTTACTGCGACCGATGGGGTTGCGCCAAGGCAAAGGGTGGTGGAGGTGGTGGAGGTGGGCAGGGGCACGGTGTATCCCAAGAGCAGAGGCTGAAGCCTATGCTACGGTTCGGAAACGGCGTTTTTATTTTTCTGTGGTAAGACGCCATGGTTGAGGTTCAGGCGAGATGGAGCGCAGCGTTGCTGCGAGGAGCTGCCGGGGAGGACGGCAGCTCGTACGCGGGGAGTTGTGTTAGCTGGGTTTGCGGGGGTTTTCTTCGCGGGGAGCAGTGGCGTGTTGTTGGGCCGGCTTGGATTCGTGAGAGGCAGCTGATTTTTGCGGTCGTGGGTGTGATTGAGGGTTGGGTTGGTGGGTCGCGGCTGGTTTAGCTTCGGTGCGTGGCTTGGGTGTGGATTTTGTCTCCTGCGTAGCGGCAGAATTTTCAGGTTTCGGTGTGGGTGCAGCCTTAGCTTGGTAGGTGGAGGCGGGCTTTTCAGTGCGAGGTTTAGGTTCGGCCTTGGGTTCGCGGGAGGCTGACCTGGTTTCAGTTCTTGGTTTCGACTCGGTCTTTGGCTCTCGTGTAGTGGCGGGTTTTGTTTCAGTGCGAGGATTAGGTTCGGCCTTGGGTTCGCGGGAGGCTGACTTGGTTTCAGTTCTTGGCTTCGACTCGGTCTTTGGCTCTCGTGTAGTGGCAGATTTTGTTTCGGTGCGCGGCTTAACTTCGGACGGTTTGGTGGTTGTGCGCTCACGCGACGCCGTTCTTGTCGGGGCCGCGGTGGAAGATTTGAATGCGGCTGCCTTGGCTGTGGCTGTTACGGCGGGACGGCCATGGTTGACGGAGGCGAACTGATTGCGATTTGCGCGCGCGGTGCTTTCGAGGTGCTGTTGCGCGGAAGTGGCCGCTACATGGCGCTCGCGGGAGGCTTGTTCCTGAGCGGCAGTCGGGCGCGCGTTGATGCCGCCCCGACCATTGAAGCTGACGTGATTTTCGCTGGCGCGGACGGACGTGTTGTAGGTGTTGTGCACTACGTTGGCGTTTACGTTTGTGACGGCGCGGTTGTAGTAGAAGTTGTTGCCGCGCCAGTAACCGCCGGCGTAGCCGACGCCGGTGTAGCCGAACCCATAATTAATGCCACCGTAGAAACCGACCTGGGGTCCCCAGTAGCCGGCGTTCCAACGATAGAAACCTCCAGTGAATGCCCAATAGCCGGGAGTCCAGAGGAGACCGACTGCGGGCGGCTCAACCCATGCGCCGGGCACCCAGTAATAACCGTCGGGTCCATAGGCCCAGTAGCCAGGAACCCAAAGGTAGCCGGCAGCGGGGCAGATGGGTTGCGCGTAGACGGGCAGGACGGGAGGACCAACGCGAATGGAAACGCCAATGGCGACTTGTGCGCGCGTGGCGCCGGGGATGGTGGCGATACCAACTAAGAGGAGGGCGGAAAAAATTAGGCGTGCAATCCGCATCAGATTCACCTTTCCTTCGTGCATCGCTGGTGGCTTTCTTGGCCAGCTTCTGGCAAGAAAAAGGCAGGTTGGGAGCCAGAGCGGAGGCGAAATTCGTAGAGCTTGAGAATGGAGGAAGATAGCGGCGACCACGTACAAGATTCTGCTGAGAAATTGCTACGCGAGGCTGAGGGAGTACAGTGGTAATTTTTTCCAGGGGAGTGGGAGGACGGGAAGAGAAAGTACAGGGGTTGGTGTCGGGAATTGAGGAGTTGTGGGTTGGTTCTGAATTTTGGTGACGGCAAAGGCGGGGGGAGGAGCCCGAGACCCACAGGCAACGGCGGGGGGTGGGTCACCCCAGGGGAGGCAAGACGCGGGGAACAATGAGGGCTTCTTAACTTCGCGCACTTCGTTCGGAATGACGTGTCATTAGTCGGTGTGTTGGTGGTGGTAAGCTGTGGCGCTTGGAGGGATGGCGATGAATGAGTTTGAGGCAGTGATACGATTTTGCGGGTAAAGAATTTTGGGGAGGCGATGGAGTATTACGTGACGAAGTTGGGATTTCAGAAGAAGTGGGATTGGGGAACGCCGCCTAGGTTCGGGTGTGTGACGCGAGGGAACGTGAATATTTTTCTGTGCGAAGGGGCGCAGGGACAACCGGGGATGTGGATGTCGATTTTTTTGGAGGATGTGGACGCGTTGCATGAGGAATACAAGAAGAGCGGGGCGATCATCCGGTTGGCACCGGCGAATATGCCCTGGGGTACGCGGGAGATGAATGTGGTGGATTTGGACGGGCACCATCTTCGGATGGGGAGCGATGCTACTGGGACGACCGATGACGATGCGCTGACGATGTTTGGGGAGGTGGAGCGTGGCGCGTGAGGGGTGGGTGAGAGCGGAAAATGGAAAGTGGAAAGAGGGTTAGGCGACGGGATTTGAGGGTAATGAATTTTGAGAGTTGGTTTTCGTTTGGGTGGAGACGGATCGATCGAAGAGGGATTCTTCACTTTCGCGGACTGCGTTCGGAATGATGTGTTTTTTGGGTGGGTAATTTAGCAGGAAACCCAAGGCCCACGTTTGCGGATTTAGAGTGGGGGAATTGCCGAAGGTGAAGGCGCAATAGATTAGAAAGGTGTCCATGTTGGGATTGCGAGAGGCGGTTCAGTCATCGGAGAAATGGTAGAACCAGGCGGCGGTTTTGATGGAGTGGGTCTCGTCGAGGGGAGTGATGAGGCCGGGACCGAAATCGAAGGTGAGATTGATTCGGCGAGTATCGGGGATTGGCGTGTCTTTCGAGAAGGCGATGGCGCCGCCATCCATATCCAAGACGGGTTTGCATCGCCAGTGGTTGTGAGGAACGATTTCGGCGCCGAAGGTGAAGCCGGCACCACAGGTGTATTTACGCGGGCCGTAGATGTCGTTGGAGTAGAGGGCGAGGGGTTTGAGATCGGCATTCCAGTTGAGGGTAAAGGGGCGGAAGGTGCGAAAAGAAATAGCAACAAGAGAGACGAGCGAACGTCCATGAGGACTCCTGGAATTTGAGTTCGGGCCTGTGCAGCGCGGGACGGGAAAATTTAGGGAAGGATAGGACAGGGGCGGCGGGGAAGTAAAGTGCGAGGTTGTTACCAGGGGTGGACGTTGGGGATGGTGTAGGAGACGTAGACGAAGAAGGAGTCGAAGCCGGGATTCAGGTGGGCGGTCCAGCCGTTGGAGAAGTGGAAGAACTGGACGCCAGTTTTTAGGGAGTGGCGGCTGTCGATGGGGATGTAGAGGCCGGGGCCAAAATCCAAAGTCATGTTGACGCGGCGGGACTCGGGGACGGGGGTTTGTTTGGTGAAGGCGAGCAGGCCGCCGTTGACATCGAAAAAGAGACGATAGCGCCAGTGGTTGTGCGGGAGGATTTGCAGACCGAGGGCGCTACCCCCGCCGTAGGTGTATCTGCGCGGACCGTAAATATCGTTGGAATAGATGGCGAGGGGTTTGAGATCGAAATTGTAATTGAGTGTGGTGTGGTGGAATTCGATGAAGTGCGAGGTGAGGCGCGCGCCGACGATGGTCAGACGCTGGCCGGGAAGATCGCTGAGGATGAGGGGATAGCCGAAGGATTGGCCGGTGTAGATGGACAGTCCGTGGATATCGCGGAGAAACGTTCGTGTGGTGGCGGTGGAGTTGACGAGATCGAGGGAGGAAGAATTGGAGCTGGAGTTGTTGTTGGAGTTGGGATCGGAGTCGGTGGAGTTGGAGGTGAAATCGACAGACTGAGAGAAAGCGCGGTGGGGAAGCGCGAGGAGGAGAAGGAGCAGGAGCAGGAAAACGGAGCGAAACCGCATCGTGACTCCAGGAACAAGTAAAGGACCGCGCCCGGGCCCGGAGACGGAAGGATACGGCAGGAAAAGCGGGAAAGCAAATACCGCGAAAGTGGGAGTGGGTGAAGAGTCGACCGCGAATTCACCCCAGGAGTTGACCTCAAGAGCGCCCCCACAAACCGGAGGGTGGGCACCCAGGCGGAGGTGTGACCTAGTTTTTGGGGGGTTATTTTAGGTGGCGCATTAGGGCGGCGGCGGATTGGGCGGCTTTCTTGATTTCGGAAAGCGGGCGAAAATCGGGGCCGATGCCGGGACCGGTAGAGTTGCTGAGCTTGTCGGCGAGAAGGTCGGCATTGGCGGAGATGACGCAGAGAAGATTGTTGAGCGCGTGGGTGATGACCTGATTTTTGGAGAAGGTCATGGCGACGCCTTCGGGATTCTGCAGTGGAAGATTCATTTGCTGGCCTTTCTCGAGAATGAATTGGGACTTGGTGTCTGCGAGCACGGCAGCGATAGCGGCGCGAAGAGATTCGGTGGAAAGCCGATCGAGGGCGATGCAACGGGACGCGCCGGAGGTAGTGGCCTTTTTCTCGAGATCGGGAAGATCGCGGGAAAAGATCGCGAAGATGGGGAAAGCCGGATATTCAGAACGAACTTTTTCGACGAAGTGCAGGCCCTGAAAATTCCAGGCGTGAACATCGACGGCGAGGGCGTGCCAACGTCCGGCAGCGAGCGCGTGGAAAAGTTCAGCGAGAGAATCGAGGCGGCGGACGTTGAAAGAAGAGTCCGGCGCGTCGAGGAGAGCTTGAGAAAGCTTGGACCATGCGGCGTTTTCGCCGAGGAAGAGAATTTGAAAGACAGAATCTTGCATTGATCTTGCGTTTTAGAACTTGCCTCTGAAGCGAGAGTGAGGCCCTCCAGCCCACGCTGCCAAGTTTGAGACGACGTCTAAGTTCTCTCCTTCGTTAAAATTCGCGAGGCGCTCTCTTCTCGCACCGAAGAGAGATTCCTCACTCCGCGGACTCCGTCGGAATTTCGGTCTCGCGGAGATTGCTGTACCGCAATCCCCGTTCGCAATTGCGGAGATGCGCGTGTGCGGGGCGATGTTGGCGGACACATCGGACACGCACGGGGCCTGAGGAACGCCGGCGGGGTGGGCGTTCGAGAGAAAGTTCGTACTGCTAGTTGTCGCTGGACCCTGGACTGCCGCTCTCGCCGGGAGAAAAAAGGCGATCAATCTCCGGGAGAAGGCAGTCCGGCAAATGACTCTTGTGAACGAAGGAGTCGGCGCCGTGGCGACGACACTCGTCGGCAAGAGAAAGACCATTGAGTTCGGAAAAGATAATCACGCGCGGGTGGGGACTGGAGAGGCGGATTTGTTCGGCAGCCTCCAGTCCGTTCACCCGCGGCATGCTGAGATCTAGAAGAACCAGATCCGGCTTGTGGACGGATGCAAGTTGCACAGCATTCAAGCCGTCACTGGCGGTTCCTACGATCTCAAACCCGCCGGCGAATTCGAGGTAATCACACACAGAGCGAAGCGCTGTGGGGGAATCGTCGGCAATGAGTACGCGAATCGATTTGGTGGACTGCATTCCTTTTCCTGAACCGATTTAAAGATGGTGAAGGAAAAGGGCAGAGAGAGGAATGGAGGGGAATGCCTAGTGAATTTGCACTAGGATTGGGAGGAAAGGGGTTTTCCTGGCAGGAAAGGGGGCGTGGCGCGCGTTTTGGATCGAAGAGGTATTCTTTCGGCAAAGGATGCGGAAAGGGGCGGCGGTCCTCACTTCGCGGACTCCGTTCGGAATCACGTGTTCTTTTTTGGTCAGGTGGAGAGCGAGGTTTGGGGATTTGCGGACATGGGGCGCAGCGGTGCTACGCCTCTGCGAAGAGAAAGGCAGTTTCTCCGACTCGCCTGGGGCACCATGTATCGTGCCACTACGATGGAATGGTTCGATCGCGAAGTTAGGACCAGCGAGAATAGAGGTAGGAGTGAATGTGGGGGCGCGTTAGCCGAACTTCGTCGCTGAACTGCATCTTTTGATTTTTTTCGCAGGTAGCTCGCGGGGAAGTTCTTAGCCGGTCAACAGAGCGTGCTCTGAAATTAGATGTAGTGAAAACCTACCCCCTTGTTTGCGTTCTTCAACCGTGACAGTTTGCCTGCATGTTCCTGCGAAAGCTCCGCGTCCATAAAGATGGCAAGGAACACGGATACTGGTCGCTGGTGGAGACCATTCGAACGGCAGATGGCCCGCGACAGCGCACACTCTGTTATCTCGGGGAGCTGAACGGTTCGGCTCATGCGCGTTGGCAGAAGACCATCGAGGTTTTCAACGAGCACGGGGAGAGCACGCAACTGAAGCTGTTCTCCTCCGAAGCAGAAGTGCCCGATGATCCGAATGTAGCCCGGGTGTTGGTGAAGAAGGTCCGGGTGGAGCGCACGCGCCGATTCGGCGACTGTTATCTTGGGCTGGAGTTATGGAAGCAGTTGGGGCTCGCGGAGTTTTTTGCGCAGCATCTGGACGTGGATGGTGCCGATGTGCCCTGGTCCCGCGTCGCCGCGGTGCTGGCGATCAACCGGTTGTGTGCTCCGGGCAGCGAGCTGGCCGTGGAACAGCACTGGTATCCCTCCACGGCGTTGGACGATCTGTTGCACATCGAAGCAGGCAAGATCAACGATACGCGGCTGTATCGCTGCCTGGATCGTCTCCTGCCGCTGAAGACCAAGATCGAACAACATTTGAAGCAGCGCTTCGGCGAGTTATTCCAGGCCGAGTTTGATGTGCTGCTCTATGACTTGACCAGCACGTATGTGGAAGGAGCCGCGGAAGAGAACCCCATGATGCGGCGGGGCTATTCGCGGGATCATCGTCCCGACTGCGAGCAGCTGGTTTTGGCGTTGATCGTCAACCAGGACGGTTTTCCGTTCAGCTACGAACTATTCGATGGGAACCGCGCCGATGTTTCCACTGTCGAAGCGATTCTGCGCACGGTGGAGCGTAAACATGGAAAAGCGCGCCGGGTGTGGATCTTCGATCGCGGCGTGGTAAGTGAAGAGAACCTGGTGGCCATCCGCAAGCGCGGCGGACAGTATCTGGTGGGCACCGCACGCAGCAAGCTGAAGCAGTTCGAACAGGAACTGCTCAAGGATGATTTCGAAAAGATCCGTCCAGAAGTGGAGGTTAAGCAGATCCGGATTCCGGGCGGCGAAGAGACCTATATCCTGTGCCGCACGGCGGGACGGAAGGAGAAAGAGAAAGCCATCCGTAGCCGCTTTGTGGCCAAGATCGAAAAAGCCTTGGCGGGACTCGAGAAGCGCATCGTGGAAGGCAAACTGAAAGACCGCGACAAAATGCTTTTGAGCTTGGGCCGCATTCAGGCTTCGCATCCACAGGTGGCGGATCTCTACGAGATGGCGGTGAAGGATAGCAAAGAAGGGCCACGCTTGGTCTGGCGGCAGAAGCCGGAGCAACAGCAATGGCTGCGAAGCGCGAGAGGGAGCCTATCTGCTACGCACGAATCTGACAGTCGACGGTGCTGCAGATCTCTGGAAGAAGTACATGCAGCTGACGGAAGTCGAAGCCGCATTTCGCACGCTCAAGAGCGAGTTGGCCATCCGGCCGCTGTTCCATCAGCTGGAAAAGCGAGTGAAGGCGCATGTGCTGGTGGCGTTTCTTGGTTATGCGCTGCAGGTGACGCTCAAGCACCTGCTGAAGCGGAGTGGATCAGAGTATTCACCGGCGAAGCGCTGAAACGACTGGCGGAACATTCACAGCGTGGACATTGTGCTGCCAACGGTGGAAGGGCGAGAGATCTGGCTACGACGCATCGCCAAACTCGACGAGCAGCAGCAAAGCATTCTTCACCAGCTGAAAATGACACTGCCCGAGCATCTGGAGCCGCTACAAATTCAAAAATGTAGTGAAAACTCAGCCATAGCCTGAACTGATTTGAAAGGACTTAACCCTCTTTTGGCCCTCTCAGTGACGAACCTGGGTTAGGGTTTGATGATTTGGTTGCGGATGGCGTAGTGGACTAGTTCGGCTAGGGAGTGAAGGTTTAGTTTTAGCATGATGTTGGCGCGGTGAGCTTCGGCGGTGTTGACGCTGATGCCGAGGAGATTGGCTACTTCTTTGTTGGATTTACCTTCGGCTAAGAGTTGAAGGATTTCGCGTTCGCGGGGAGTTAAGCGGGGGCGGGCGGGTTTGGCGGAATCGGAAGCTGAGGCGTGGGAATCGTCGTGGCGGGTGGGCGCGATGCGAGTGGAGAAGTACGGTTTGTGATGGCGAGCGGCATCGACGGCTGCCAGAAGGACGCGGTCGGCTTCGTCTTTGAGAATGTAGCCACGAGCGCCGGCTTGGACGACTTGATGAACGAGATCGTCGGATTCGTGCATGGTGAGGATCAAGATTTCGGTGGAAGGCGAGGCAGTGCGGATGCGGCGGGTGGCTTCGACGCCGTTGAGGAGAGGCATGCCGATGTCGAGTACGGCAACGTCCGGTTTGAGTTTGGTGGCTTTGTCGACGGCTTCGCGTCCATCGGACGCTTCAGCGACGACTTCCCAACCATGACGAGATTCAAGGAGCGCGCGGAGGCCGGCGCGGACGACGGAATGGTCATCGGCGATCAGGATGCGAAGAGGATGCATCAAGAGGCTCCGTCACAGGTAGGGAGATAGTAGCGCGAATGGTGGTGCCGGAAGGGCCAGAAAAAATTTCGAGGTTTCCGCCGAGTTGTGCCATGCGCTCGCGCATACCGGGAATGCCGACGCCGAGACGGATGGATTCGGGGGCGAAGGTGGTGAGGGTTGCGTGGGTGTACGGCCCGGCGTTTTGATGCTCGGGGTGACCGTTTCCCTCAGGGGCTACAGGGCCGGAAAGTGCGTCAGAGAACGGCACGGCTGAAGCCGTGCCCTGACGTTCCTGGTCCTTGTGTGATTGCCATTCTTTTTGTTCGGGGGTTGCATCGCGCAGTGTGACGGTTGACGTTGAGGCTTGTCGTTGCTCGATTTCGTTTCCGTCTAGGGTGGGGGTGCTTGCGTTTCCTGCTGGCACGGCTGAAGCCGTGCGCCTCCGGGATTCGGAGGCGGGGGGTCGGATGCCTTGGCCGTGGTCGGTTACTTCGAGGGTGAGGAGGGAGTCTTGGGTGGTTAGATGGATTTCGGCGGTGGTGCTGCCGGAGTGGCGTTGGATGTTGGCGAGGCTTTCCTGAACTATGCGGAAAAAGGCGATTTCGATGGGTTGGGGGAGGCGCGCGAAATCGGTGTTGGCGAAGAGTTGCGTCTCGATGCCGCTGCGCTCACTGAAGCCGTGAACATATTCCCTGAGGGTCGAGACCAGGCCGAGATCGTCGAGCAGCGGAGGATGAAGGAGATAGGAGAGCGTGCGGATTTCGCGGGACATTTGCTGCGTGAGGGCGCGGGCTTTTTCGAGGGAACGCGCGGCGGCTTCTTCCTGAGAGGTGAGAGATTGGCGAACCTGGGCGAGGCTGAGATTGATGGCGAGAACCGTTTGCGCAAGGCCGTCGTGAAGCTCGCGGCCGAGGCGGCGGCGCTCCTCATCCTGAAGCTTCAGAAGTTGCGTGGAGAGATTGTGGACCGCGCGCTCTGCATTTTTCATTGCGGTGACGTCGGCGAACGAGCTGATGAGACGGACAATTTCTCCATTGGGGCCGAACTGAGGTATGACGTTGCCAAACGTCCAGAGGATATTGCTGGAACCGGGATGACGAAAGCCCATGAGGGCATCCTGGATCGGCTGGCCCGTGCGGAGAACAGTGAGAACGGGGCGTTCGGATTGAGGGATGTCGCGGCCGTCTTTATCGACGGTGGAAATACCAAGGTCGGGCAGGTATTTGCCGATGGCAATGCCGTCGGGAAGGCCAAACATATAATGCGCTGCGCGATTAGCGAATTCGATGCGGGCGTCGGGTGCGTGAAGAACAACAGCAAAGTGAAGATCGCGAACGAGTGAACGGAAACGCTCTTCACTAGAACGGAGAATGTCGTCGGCTTCCTTGCGCTCGGTGATGTCGCGAACGATGACGAGGGTGCAGCGCTGATCACGGAGGTCGATGACGGAAGCGCTCATCTGGCCGAAGCGAATCTGGCCGGACTTGGTGCGGAAACGGAATTCGAAATCGCGGAGATGCGCGGAGCGATTCAACAGGGCGAGAGCTTGATCGCGGCGATCGAAATCGACCCAGAGATTCATCTCGCGAGGAGTTCTGCCGAGGACCTCTTCGCGCGTGTATCCGGTGAGACGGGTGAAGCCGTCGTTGACTTCGACATAGGGGCCGTTGGGAAAGGGATTGATGCTGAAGGCGTCGGGGCTGTTGAAAAAGGCGGTGGCGAGGATTTCTTCAGAGCTGCGGAGGGCGCGTTCGGTGTCGAGAAGATCGTCCGCGACACGGCGCTGGCGGCGATTGGTGAGGATGAGACGAACGGAGGAGCAGAGGACGGAGGCGGTGACGGCAAGCCAAGCGAAGAGCAATTGTTCGCGGGCGATGGAGCGGCCCATAAGAATGACGATGAGCGGCGTGGCGACGGGAAGAATCTGCGTCGCCACCATGGTGCCGAAGCGGGAACTGGAGGGAGAAAGCGGAAGAAGTTCGGGAGGCTTCCAGTACACGGCGAGAAGAATGACCACGAAATAGGGGAGCATCCAGAGAAGATCGCCCCAGGTGGCGGAACTCACGGAGGAGTTGAGGGTGAAGAGGTACTCCGCGTCTGAGAGAACGGCAGCCAGGAAAGCGAGGGCGAGAACGACGGACAGCGAGCGAAGCCAGGACGGGAGGGAAGCACGCGAGCGAAGGAAAAAGGAGGAGGCAAGGATGGCGTCGCGGGCGATGTAGAGAACAAGAATCTGGCGGAGGAGGCCGTGAGGATCAGTTTTCCAGCGATCGGGGGAGTAAAAGAAGTAAACGTACACGGTGACGGCGACGATGGCGACCTGGAGGAAATCGAGCAGGCGGAGCGAGTCGATACCGGAGGATTGGTCGTCTGAGCGGGGAAGAAAGATCATGAAGACGGGAGCGGACCAGACGAAAAAGAGAATGTCCGAAGGCGATGCAGATTCCGAGGAACCGGGGACAAAGCTTTGGTAGTAGGTGGTGATGGCTTGCGCGACGGTGTTGAGAGTGAGAGCGATGGCGAGAAGGAGCCAAATCTGGCGGGCGTAGCCGGTGGAGCGGGAGGCGGCGAAGAAACAACAGAAGGCAGCGAGCAGGACCATGCCGAGGTCGAGAACGTTGGAAGCGAGGAGAGCGGCGAAAGTGGAACGGACAAATTCGAGGTCGTAGACCAGGAGCAGCGCGAGGACAAGAGCGGCTGCGACAACGAGGCGAGACATCCACCTTGTGGGGAGCAAAGGACCTCACAGAGATGCGCGATTAGAGAGAGTGTACAACAGGTAAGGAGTTTGCGAGGCGGGTGGATTGCGGCGTGGGTTTTGGCTTTTAGGTGGGGCAAGAAGGATCGATCGAACCCGGGGGAGGAAACCCAAGACAGGGGCTGAAGCCTATGCGACGGGAGTGTGGTAAGGTGGCGGCGATGTGGAGTGCGGGGAGAGGATTATGAGGCGAGCGTGGGTGGTAGCGGCGAGCGTGTTGTTTGTGCTGAGTTTGATGGCGGGAGTGTGGGTGAAGGGGCAGTCGGCGGGAGGGGCTGGGTATCACGCGGCAGGAGTGGCGCGGGCCGGGAGCATTCCTTATCCGATTAATAGCCAGGTACCGGGATTTGTAACGTTGGATGTGAGCGTGGATCCGAGCGGAGCTGTGCAGAATGTGATGGTGGTGCGGGATGTTCCGCCGTTGACTGCGGCGGCGCAGGGAGCGGTGAAGAACTGGCAATTTACGCCAGCGACTGCGGATGGACAGGCTGCCCCTGGAGTGGTGCCTGTGGATGTGGCGTTCAATCCCTATAACCCGAGCGGAGTGGGATTACCGGGGGAGTCGTTACAGCCACCGAATACGACGGTGAGCGGAGATTTTCAGCCAGCGGGATTAGTGAAGGCGAATTACGCGGCTTATCCGCCGAACACGGTGGCGTCAGGGACGGTAGTGATGATGCTGCGTATGGGAAGCGACGGCAGTGTGCACCGGGTGCGGGTTTTGCGTGGGAAGGGCGTGTTGGCTGATGCGGCGGCGGCGGCCGTGAAGACGTGGGGGTTTACGCCGGCGACGTATAAGGGTGCGGCGGTGGGAGCGGATGTGGCGGTGGCGTTTGTGTTCGCACCTCCGCAGGCGGGGACGCGGTAGGGATGGCAGGATTTTTGTTGGGACAGATGATGCGTCCGTTAAGATCCTCCGTCGCGGACTCCTTCAGGACGGCAGCGCGCGTTTCTAGTAGTGGGGTGCGGGTCGATCGAAGAGGAATTCTTGTCCTCACCTCGCGGACTCCGTTCGGAACAACGTGGTTTCTTGTTTTGGGAGGAAAAAAGGCGGGAGGCTTGCGCCACCCGCCTTGGTGAATCGTTAATTGGCCTACCTTGGGAGGTTAGCCAGGAGATTGAATGAAGCGCCAGCTGAGGTAGCCGGCCGCTCGATGAAGTGGTTTACAGAGGTTGAACGTTGGAAGCCTGCAGGCCCTTGGGGCCGCGGACAACCTCGAATTCAACGGCCTGGCCCTCATTGAGAGAGCGATAGCCGTCCGCCTGAATAGCGGAGAAATGGACGAAAACGTCCTCGCCGCTCTGGCGTTGGATGAATCCAAAACCCTTGCTGGCGTTAAACCACTTCACTGTACCTTGTTCTTTCACAGATGTGTTCCTTTAAAAGTAAAAGCTATTTGAAGCACTCTTTTTCCGGAGACCTTTTGAAGGGAAGCCGGGCGTCTTTCGCTGATTCTCCAGACACCGCGGTAAAGCGGGATGGGAAACAAAAAAAGGCCGCAAGTTGAACCTGCGGCGCTTTTAAAACAAAAGGCGAAACAAGAGCAACAAACGCAAACACAGGTTAGCAGGTATGGGGAGGAAGTGCAAGTGGAATTTGAGTGGAGGGTTGGCAGATTCTCGAAGTGGGAAATTGGAAAAAGAAAAAGGGGAAATCGGGGGAAGAACCAAGCGCCACGCTTCGCGAAAGACGCTCAGAGTGCGGGCCCGACGAGGAGGACTCTTGGGGGGAATTTATGGCGTGAGATTGAGGGGGCGTGGAGTATAGTCAGGGGGTTTTTCGGCGAGACTTTTGGGGGGAGGAGTTCGTCGGTACGTTGAGTGATGGTGGGCGCGTTGTTTGGGAGGCAAGACGCGACGGTGCCTGGGAGAGCTCAGAAGTTGAGATCTTGCGGACATGGGGCGCAGCAGTGCAGTGCCCCTAGGAAGAGGGAATGGAGGGAACGTGCTGACGATTCGGGGATTGAGCAAGACTTATGCTGGTGGGGTACAGGCTTTGCGGGGGATATCGCTGGATATTCCTACGGGGATGTTCGGGCTTGTGGGCCCGAATGGGGCGGGGAAGTCGACGTTGATGAAGATATTGGCGACGCTGCTGGAGCCCGACGAAGGCACGGCGCAGCTGGATGGATTGAACCTGGTGTCGCAGAAGGACGAGACGCGGAAGATGCTGGGATATTTGCCACAAGAGTTTGGCGTGTATCCGAAGATGCCGGCGATTGATTTGCTGGAGCACCTGGCGGTGATGAAAGGAATCACGAACGGGAAAGAGCGGAAAGAGATTGTGGAATCGCTGCTGCAGCAAACGAATTTGTGGGACAGCCGGAAGAAGGCGCTGGGAGGATACTCGGGCGGGATGAAACAGCGATTTGGAATTGCGCAAGCGCTGCTGGCGAATCCGAAGCTGATCATCGTGGATGAGCCGACGGCGGGATTGGATCCGGCAGAGCGGAACCGATTTTTGAATTTATTGAGCGGGATCGGGCGGAATGTGGTGGTGATTCTGTCGACGCACATTGTGGAAGACGTCCGGGAGTTGTGTTCACGAATGGCGATTATCAGCCAGGGGCAATTGTTGCTGGAGGGGAAGCCGAGCGAGGCGTTGGAGAAATTGCACGGGCACGTGTGGAAGAAGATTGTGGCGACCGATGCGGAGCGGGAGGCGTTGGAGAAATCGATGAACATGATTTCGACGCACCTGCTGGGCGGGTTACATGAGGTGCGGGTGTATGCGGAGGCGTCACCGGGGGAGGGGTTTGAGAGTGCGGAGGCGGATCTGGAGGATGTGTATTTTTTGAATTTAGGGAAGGCGGAGAGGAATTGAGAAACGGAAATTAGAAAAGGGAACTTGGAAGATGGGCGGAGGAGCCCAGCCACTACGAGGAGATAGGCAACCCAAGAACACAGGCAGGAGTGCCTGTGCCACGAAGAGGAGTGAGAATGTTTTGGACATTTTTTTGGTTTGAGATGAAGTTACGATTGCGGAGTGTGTCGACATATATCTTTTTTCTGATTCCGTTCGCGATGATGTTTTTCGCGGTGTCGGTATCGGACTTTGGGCCAATCGGTGCCGGAAAAGTGCTGCTGAATGGGCCGTATTCCCTGCTGCTTAATTTTTCGCAGCTGACGATTTTCGGAACGATCCTGATGGCGGCGGTCTTTGGACCTGCAATTCTGCGGGATTTCCAGCAAGACACCTACGCGCTGATCTTCACGAAGCCGGTGAAGAAGTTCGATTATCTGGGAGGGAAGTGGCTGGCATCGTTCGTGGTAACGGTGCTTATTTTCAGCGGGTTGGTGGTGGGTGGGATTGTGGGGACGTGGATGCCGTGGGCGGACAAGACACGGCTGGCGCCCGTGCACTTGATGGCATACCTGAAACCGTTTTTCGACATCACGGTGATCAATATATTTTTTCTGGGGGCGTTGTTTTACTGTGCGGCGGCGCTCTCGCGGCGAATCGTTGTGGTGTACCTGCAGGGAGTAGCGGTGCTGGCGCTGTACCTGATTTTATTCACGGCGGTGATAACGACAAACAAATTGGACCGCTTCTGGGCGTCGCTGTCCGATCCACTGTGCCTGATTTTGGGAGTAAGCCTAACGCGTTATTGGACGGTGGTGGAGCGGAACAGCAAGTTTCTGGAATGGAATGGCGTGTTCCTCTACAACCGGTTGCTGTGGATCGGCGTGGGGATTGTGGCGCTGGCGCTGACGTATGTGCTGTTTCCGATGTCGGCGGAAGTATTGACTGGGAAAAGGGCGAACCGCAAGGCAAAGGCCACGGCGGAAGCGGAGGAACAGGAGAAGAAGGCGCGGCCGCGGGGGGTGGCGCAATTGCCTGTGGTGACGCAAGAGTTTACGGCGGGGACGACACGGATGCAGTTGTGGTCGATGACGCGGATGCGGGTGCAAAACATTTTGCGGGAGATTCCGTTCTGGGCGATTGCGTTGCTGATGGTGATTTTCTGCGCGGTGAACGGGTATTTCGCGGGAGAAGCGAGTGGGGTGAAAGTTTGGCCGGTTACGTATTTGATGTTGAACGTGCTGCAGGGCGGCGGATTTCTATTTTTGTATATCGTAGTGGTGCTCTACGCGGGGGAATCAATCTGGCGAGAGCGGGATGTGCGGTTCGAACAGATCCATGACGCACTACCACAGAAGGACTGGACGGACTGGCTGAGCAGGCTTGTAGCATTGACGCTGGTGGAAGTGATCCTGCTGACGATTGTGTTTGTGGTTGGCGTGTTGATGCAAACTGTCGCAGGGTTCTACAAGTACGAGATTCTGCATTATGCGGTGGAGCTGTATTTGATTTGGCTTCCGCAGCTGGTGATGGTGGTGTTCCTGGCGCTGTTTGTGCACACGGTGGTGAGAAACAAGTTTGTGGGCTACGCGCTGATCATCGGATTCATCGTTTTAATTCCTGTGCTGTACAAGTACGGGATTGAGAACCGGCTGGAGTTGTACGGGGAGATTACTCCGTATACCTATTCGGATATGAATGGGTACGGGCACTTTGTGAAGGCGCTCGTTTGGATCAATTTGTATTGGATGGCGATTGGCGGAGTGCTGGGAGTGCTGGCGATTGCGCTGGCGAGGCGGGGAACGGACACGCGATTTGCCATACGCCTGAAGTTGATGCGGGAACGCTTTCCGAGACTGGCGGCAGCGGCGGTGCTGTGTGCAGGGTTGGCGGTGGTGGCGGGTGGGTGGTTTTACTACAACGCGCATGTGATGAACGTTTATCGAACGACGTTCACGGAGCGGGACCGGAAGGCGGAGTACGAGCGGCGATACAAGAAGTATGAGAAATTTGCACAGCCGAAGATTACAGACGTGGAAGTGGCGGTGGATATTTATCCGGAGACCCGATCGTTTACGGCGAACGGGCATTACTTGATGACGAATCGGACGGACCAGCCGATCACAGAGATCCATTTGACGGAGGCGCAGGAATCGATCGAGGAAGTGAAGTTTGACCGAGTGTTCATGAACAAACTGAGCGACAAGGTGCACTTTTACGAGATTTATACCCTGGAACAGCCGCTGCAACCGGGGGAAACGCTGCGCATGGATTTTCGCGCGGCGTCAAAGACGAAGGGATTCAAGGACGGCGGCGAGCGGCCGGAACTGGCGTACAACGGAACATTTTTCGACCGTGATTATTTCCCGAGCTTGGGATATTCGCGGCAGATCGAGCTGGACGAGCCGGTGCGGCGGCGGGAAGAGAAGTTGGGGGAGTATGAGGAGATGGCGCCGCGGGGCGATCCGTACTATTCGAGCCTAAATTTATTTACGCCGGATTCGGAATGGATCACGTTTAAGTGCGTGGTGAGCACTTCGGCGGACCAGATTGCGATTGCGCCGGGCTATTTGACAAAGGAGTGGACGGAGAACGGGCGGAGATATTTTGCGTACGACATGGGCGATACACGAATCAATAATTTTTATTCGTTTTTGTCCGGGCGTTTTGACGTGAAGCGGGACAAGTGGAAGAACGTGAACCTGGAGGTGTATTACACGCCGGGGCATGAATATAACCTGGACAAGATGATGGAGTCGGCAAAGGCGGGGCTGGATTATTACGAGACGAATTTCGGGCCGTTCCAGTTCACGCAGTATCGCGTGCTGGAGTTTCCACGCTACCGGTCATTTGCGCAATCGTTTCCGAATACGGTGCCGTTTTCGGAGGGGATCGGGTTCATTGAGAGGATGAAGAAGAGCGACGACCTGGACTTATTGTACTTCGTGAATGCGCACGAACTGGCGCACCAGTGGTGGGGACACCAGCTAATCGGGAGCATGACGCAAGGATCGAATATGATGTCCGAGACGCTGGCGGAATATTCGGCGCTGCAGGTGATGAAGAAGAAGTATGGGGAAGAGAATACGCGGAAGTATCTGAAGTACGAGCTGGACCGTTATTTGCGGGGACGCGCGGGAGAAGTGCGGCATGAGCCGCCACTGGCGCTGGTCCAGAACGAACCGTACGTCTGGTATTACAAGGGCGCGCTAGTGATGTTTGCGCTGAGCGACTACATCGGGGAAGACAAGTTAAATGCCGCGCTGCGCGGGTATCTGGAGAAGAACCGGTATGCGACGGGGCCGTATCCGGACACGCGCGGATTTGTCGAGGCCATGCGGGAGGCCACGCCGCCGGAGCTGCAGTACGTGGTGGACGACATGTTTGAGTCTATCGTGTTGTATGAGAACAAGGCGACATCGGCGGTCGTGACGCCCGAGGGCGGGAAGTACAAGGTGACGCTGATGGTGGAGACGGGAAAACGTAAGGCAGATGGATCAGGGAACGAGACCGCGATGCCGATTCACGACTGGATTGATGTGGGCGTGTTCAGCGGGACGAAGGAGCATTTGAAGAAGTTGTACATGGAGAAGAAGAAGTTCGATACGGACAAGTCGACGGTGGAAGTGGTGGTGGAGGAGAAGCCCACGTTTGCGGGGATTGACCCGTACAATAAGTTGATTGACCGGAATCCGGAGGACAATTTGGTGGGGGTTAGTAGTAAGTAGTTGGGAGTTGGTAGTCCGGAGTCGGAGTTTAACAACAGAAGGGAAACCCAAGACACAGGCCGAAGCCTATGCTACTGGGGGCACCAGGGGTGGAGGCGAGGGAGCCAGCGGTGGACGTTTTGGGTGTAGGCGTAGTAGGCGGGACCGAATTTTTTTCGTAGGGTGGGTTCTTCATAGAAAAGAACGAAGAGATGAACGCCGAGCACGACGGCTGCGGCGGAGCTGATTACTATGGGATTGGCTTGGCCAAAGACGATCCAGAGGCTGATCCAGCCGATGAAGAAGCCTAGGTACATGGGATTGCGGACGTAACGGTAAAAACCAACTACAACCAGATTTTGCGGCGGCGCTATGGGCGCTGGCGTGCCATGGCCTGTGCGGCCGAAGTCCCAGATGCAGCGGAGTGCGACAGCGAAGCCGAGGGTCGAAGGGATGGCGAAGAGCCAGCGCCAAGTGGGAGTGGTGCTGTCCGTGAAACCTAGCCATGGCGGGAGAAGCCAGAACCAGAGAGCGAAGAAGGCCGCGCCGACGGCGAGAGAGGCCAGTGTTGTGACGGCATGGATGAAGTGCGATGAAGGATGCGGTACGTGCGCGGGGACGGTGGGCATAGGGTCCTCCGATGAGGGAAGTATGGAATGCAGGGAGGAGGAAGTAAAGAGGGGGCGTTGCGAACGGGGGCAAGACGCGGGGGGGAGTTGTCGTTGTGCATGTGGCAAGACGCAAGAATTCTGGTAGCGGTTTAGGGGCACCAGAGGAAGGTTTGGTTTAGGTTGTTTTTGTCTAGGATTCCAGCCTGTGACTTGGCCGGAAGCGTTGTTGGTGGAAGGGTGAGTACCCTGATAGGGAGTGGAGTCGTTGGCGTTGGAAGCACGGAAGGTAGTGACGTCGCCATTGGGCCAGCGGACGAAGGCGTGCGCGGCCAGCTTATCGTCGTAATAGGCTCCGGCTACGGCGCCGAAAAAATTGATGGAGTAGGGAGAGATGCCTGCGCCGTTGGCGGTGGAGGCCCCGGAGACGTTGAAAATGGAAAAGCGACCTTGAGGAGTGCGCAGAAAGCCGTAGGAAACGTTTTGGCTGTTCACGATGTAGCCGGTGATGGTGCCATCGAGATTGATGCTGCTCGGAAAAGTGCCAAAGCCGGAGCCGGTTGCGGCCTGCGGCGCGTTGAAGGTTGTGATCTTGCCGGATGGCTCGCGCAGGAAACCGTGCCATGTGTTCGTGGAATCGAGAAAGAATCCAGTGATTGAGCCGTAGGCGTTGAGGCATGTTTCCTCGCAGACCATGGTGGCGACGGAATCCATTGGGTCGAAGGTTGAGATGTTGCCGTAGCGCGAACGGACGAAGCCGTGCTCTTCGCCGGTGGTGTCGAAATAAACGCCGGCGGTGGTTCCTTCCAGATTGATGTCGAATGCCTCGGTGCCGTTGGGCTCGGGTAGGCCGTCCGGTCCTAAGACGGCGAAGTTTGTGAATTTGCCGTCCGGCTCGCGAACGAATGCGAGAAAAACGGAGTTGGAGTTTTCGAAGGTGCCGGCGATGGCGCCACAGTCGTTCACACTGAAGGCGTAGGTAGCCAGGTTGGGATTGGAATCGATCGGAGGCACATCGAAGGACTCGATGTGAGCGTTGGGGGTGCGAAAGAAGGCGTGCGTGGCGATTTGCTCGTTGGTGTAATAGCCGACGATGAGTCCTTCGTCGTTGTTGGCTTGGGCGAAAGTGCCGCAGGCGGCGTTACAGCCGCTGATATTGCTTTTGGTGGCTTGGGGAACAGCGAACTGCGTGAGCTGGTGGCGGCCGTTGCTCTGCTAGGCTTCGGCGGCGCTCGAGAAGGCGAATAGCAATATGGGGAAAACGGGGGAGAGGAATGGCAATGAGGGGAACAGTGAGATTGATCTGAGAGTTACATGAGGGGCTACTTTATTGAGCATAAGGTGGTTAGGGCCAGCTGGGGATGGCAGTGAAATGAAGAAGCCGATAGCGAAGCCTGGTGGTAGAATGCCCGGCAATTGATGTTGGTCGCGGCAGGACGTTTATGGCCACACAGGCGGAACTTTCCTACGGGGTGCGCTTCGGCGAGTTTGAGCTGAACGCAGCGAGCGGGGAACTGCGTAAAGGCGACACCCTCCTTAAGATTCATCCACAACCATTTCGAGTGTTGCTACTGCTGGCGGAGCGATCCGGGCAAATCGTAAGCCGGGAAGAAATCCGGCGCACCGTGTGGGGCGACAACACGTATGTGGACTTCGATGGGGGAATTAATTTCTGCGTAAGGCAGATCCGCGAAGTTCTGGCAGACGATGCGGAGAACCCGCGGTATCTGCAGACAATTCCAAGGCGCGGGTATCGATTTATTGCTTCGACCACGATTATTCCCACGAGACAAATACACGTTGTACCTGCGACGGGCGCGGGCACTGTTGTGGAACTGCGGCCAGAGGCGGAGCGGTTGCATCGTGTGGCTAGCGAGAAGCAACCGAGTGAAGCTGCGGCGAAGTTGGCGGTGGTGGAGGAGCCGAAGGGGAATAACTGGCGGCGATTGGCGCTGCTGATTGGCGCGGTAGTTGTGATATTGGCGGCAGTGGGTTTTGGCTGGAACCGGTGGCGGCATCGTGCGAGCGAGAGTCGCGTCGCGCCCAGCGAGATACAGCTGACTGCGAATCCTCCAGAAGATTATGTGACGATTGCCGCGATCTCACCGGATGGAAAGTATGTGGCGTATGTGGATCAGATCGCGCTGCTGGTGCGATCGGTGGAGTCTGGAGAAGTTCGAACAGTGGCATTGCCGGCGGATTTTCTGGCGGCGCAGATTTGGGAGGTGCGTTGGTTCCCGGAGGGAGGAAACCTGCTGCTCACCCGGCGCGAGTCCGTTTCCGAAGAGACGAGTTTGTGGACGGTTGCGGTGCTGGGGCAAGCGCCGCCACAAAGGCTGCGGAAGGATGCGTCCGAACCGTCGATCTCGCCCGATGGAAAGAGCATCGTGTTCAGAAGCGGGGCGCTGCACCAAGCGAAGGAAATATGGGTGTCTGGAGTGAATGGAGCAGCGGCGAGAAAAATCGTGGATGCGGCGGAGAACCAAGGAGTGGGAAGCCCGGTGTGGTCGCCGGATGGGCGATGGATTGCGTACCAAAGATGGGAACGTGGGGCGCCCGCGGCGGAACGCTCGATTGAAATTCTGCCGGCGAGCGGTGGAGCTTCGAAACGATTGGTGTCCGAGGCGAGTTTGGCAGGAGGAAGCACGTTCGATTGCGAAGGAAGTGGATTCGGATGCTTGAATTGGGCGTCCAACGGGAACCTGGTGTTCACAAGCGTGAAGCGTGCGGAGGCGGCTGGCGACAAAGAGACGAGGAGTCTTTGGAAAGTACGCGTGGATGAGAAAACGGGCGCGGCTGCGGACAGGCCGGTGGTGATTGCGACGTTGGGCGATTTGGTGACGGAGAGTTTGACGACGACTGCCGATGGCAAAACTCTGGTGTTCATGAAACTACGCGCGAGCCAAGACGTGTATGTCGGAGAGTTGGATAGCGGGCTCGGCGCGCTGAGAAATGCGCGGCGGTTGACTTTGGACAATCACGACAGCTTCCCGAACGCGTGGATGCCGGATGGGCGAAGCTTGCTGATTGCGTCTAACCGGAATGGACAGGTGGAATTGTTCCGGCAGGGAGTGAGCGGGGGAGTGGCGGAAAGAATCCTGGCGGATGCGGGAAATGGACTGGGAACTCAAAGCGGGTTGAGTCCGGATGGATCGTGGATCCTTTATTGGGAGTATGTGCGTGTAGGAGACAAGGTACGACCAGGTAAGGCGAGGCTGATGCGCCAGCCTGTGGGGGGCGGGCCGCCGGAAATGACACTGGAGGAACCGTATTCCGAAGACGCGGAACTTGGGTTCTCTTGTGCCGAGCAGGCCGGAGAACTTTGCGTGATGAATGGATGGGACGGCAACGAGCTGGTTTTCTACGCGCTCGGACCCGTGGGCGGGAAGGGCGAGGAGCTTGGGAGAATCGAGGTGGACCGGCACTGGATGGTTGGGTGGTCTGTGTCGCCGGATGGTTCGCAGATTGCGGTTGTGGATCACAGTCATAAGGACAGAATCGAAATTTATGACGTTGCGGGGAGGACGTATCGCGAGATTGCTGTGGAGCCGGGGTGGGGAGATTTTCATTCAGTGGTATGGGCGCCACAGGGCAAGGGATTTTTTGTCGATACGTTTTTGCCGGCATCATTGATTCACGTGACGATGCGGGGGAAGGTGCAGGTGCTGTCGAGTAATGCGCGCACACAGTATATGACGCGGCCGCGGCCTTCGCGGGATGGGAGGTATTTGGCGTACCAGGTGGAGAGGGAGGACGGGAATGTTTGGTTGTTGAAGGATTTCTGAGGTGGGCGGTTGTGGGGGAGGTGGCGCGTTGCTTGGGCGACGCGTTTTTTTTGTGGTTGGCTGAGTTTTTGTTTGGAGGAGGAGTTGAGGAGGAGTTAAGGTTGAGATCCTTCGTCGCGGACTCCTCAGGATGACAGGTGTTTTTTGTTTTGTGATTGTTGCGTGAGGTTTCCTTTGGTTGAAAAGTGAAACCCAGGACCCACACGCAATGGCGGCGTTTGAGGGCACCCGGAGTCGCGGCGAGTTTTGGGATTTGCGGACATGGGGCGCAGCGGTGCGGCGCCCCTACGACAGTCCGAAGAGCCGCCCTTCGCAAAAGGCGCTCAGTGTGGGGTACCCAGGAGAAGAGGGGTGGTGGTAGAATCGGCGTGATTATGGATGGGGAAAGTAGCTTATGAGGTATGAGGGAATGCGATTCGCGCGATTGGGCGTGGTGATGGTTTGTGCTGGGGTGATTTGGTGTGGGGCGGTATTGGCGCAGGGGACGGGGGGGGCGGATGAGGCGGTGGTTAGTGTCGTGCGGGGAAGGGTGGTGAATGCGGTGACCGGGGTGCCTGTGGGGCGGGCGTTGGTGGTTGCGGCGGGGAATGAGGCGGCGATGTTTACCGATGATCGCGGGGACTTTGCGCTGAAGATTTCGGAGTCGAAGGCGGCGGTGGTGACGATGTTTGGCGAGAGGGCGAGACGGCGGTTGGAGGTGCGAAAGCCGGGATTTCTGGAGTTATCGCGATCGATTCCGTACTCGCGAGGCTCGACGGAGGGAGATGCGGCGGAAGTGACGATTGGATTGGTGCCGGAGGCATTGATTGTGGGGCGTGTGGAGGTGCCGGGATCGGATGGTGAAGTGCAGATCGAGTGCGAGTTGTACCAGAAGGAGATGCAGGAGGAACGGGAGAAGTGGTCGCCGTCGAGGACCTTTCGGACGTGGGCGAATGGGGAATTCCGGTTCAGCGATTTGCGCGCGGGAACGTACAAGCTGATCACGCACGAGCAAATGGACCGCGATTCCATGAGGCCGGTGCCGGGAGCGCCGATGTATGGATACCCGCCGATCTATTACCCGAACACGACGGATTTTTCCGCGGCGAGCGCGATTGTGGTGAAAGCCGGAGAAACGGCGCAGGTGAACCTCACGCTGGCGCGGCGGGAATATTATCCGCTGCAGATTGCGGTGAGGAATGCGCCGGTGGGACGGCCGATGAATTTGCAGGTGGCACCAATGGGGACGCATAGCCCGGGGTGGTCGCTGGGGTATAACCAAGCGGACGGAGCGATCGAAGGAATGCTGCCGGATGGAAATTACACGGTACAGGCCACGGCGCTGGGGGAGGGGCAGTCGACGGGGATACTGAATTTCACGGTGAGCGGAAGGCCGCCGGAAGGGCCAGTGCTGACTCTGGTGCCGGATGCACAAGTGGCGGTGAACGTGCGGGAGGTGTTCCAATCGCAGCCGAGCAATTTTGGAAATGGAGAAGGTGCAACGCATAGGGTGGTCGGCGAAAGGGTGATGTCGAACGTGCATGTGGATCTGTTTCCGATCGGAGATTCCCCGGGGATGGGTTCGCCGGGCGCGGTTCCTGCAGAAGGATCGGATGGGCACACGCAGGTGATTGAGAATGTGGCGCCAGGACAATATCGGGTGAGAGTGATGCCCGGCCGGGGATATGTGGCCAGGATGGAATCGGACGGGGTGGATTTGCTGCGGCAGCCGTTGGTAGTGGGGCTGGGGGGCGCGCCGGTGCCAATTGAAATCACGTTGCGGGATGACGGAGGGGAGGTGGATGTTTCGCTGGAACAAGCGGCGGGAGCGCAGGAAGGTGCAGCGCCAGGCGGTGAAAATTCGTTGTTCGGATATGTGTACTTGCTGCCGATGGACCAACATGAGGTTGAGTCACCGTTGCGCGGCCATGGATCGCGGAATGGTTTAGTGAAGATCGGGCAAGTGGCACCGGGGGATTATCTGCTGGTGGCATACGACGCGTTACCGGAATTGTTGATAGGAAGTGAGATGGAAGCGCTGGAGAGCAAGGGGAAAGTGATTCATGTGGAGGCGGGGCAGACGGTGAGTGTGCAGGTGAAGCTGATTTCAGAGAGTGATGGGAAATGATGATGGGACTGCGGAGATGGGGAGTTTGGATTGAGTTGTGTGTGGCTTTGTTGTTGGTTTCTGCGGTGCTTGTAGAACCCAAGACACAGGCAGGAGTGCCAGTGCCACAGGAGGACCGGGGATACGTGATTGCGGGGACGGTGGTGAATGCGATTACGGGGGCGCCGCTGGCTCGGGTGAGAGTGTCGATTGCCGATACGCGGGCGCGGATGCAGAGAATCGAGATGGAGACGGGCGAGGGCGGACATTTTGAGTTTGCGCATCTGGCGTCGGGGAAGTATTCGCTGCAGGGATCACGGCAGGGATACAATACGTCGTTCTACGAGCAGCATGAGAGATATTCGACGGCGATTGTTACGGGAACGGAATTTGCGACGGACAAGCTGGTGCTGCGCTTGACGCCGATGGCGACGATCAGCGGGCACGTGCTGGATGAATCGGGGGAGCCGGTGCGAAGCGCGCAGGTGCAATTATTTGTGGAGGATCACAGCGGGGGAATGAGCCGGGTCAATAATGCGGGCGGGGCTTCGAGCGACGACCGCGGATATTTCGATATAGGAGGGCTGCAGCCGGGGACGTACTTTGTTTCAGCAACCGCGAAGCCGTGGTACGCGGTGCATCCCGCAAGCGGGGGCGCGAGTGGTGATGCGGCGCAAAAAGTTTCGGCGGGGCTGGATGTGGCGTATCCGACGACGTATTACGGAGGAGCGACGGATTCGGATGGGGCGGCAGCGATTGAGCTGAAGGGCGGGGAAAAGCGCGAGATTGATATCCGGATGAGCCCGGTGCCGGCGCTGCATTTATTGTTTCACGTGTCGATGGAAGAGGGCGCCCGTGATATACGGTTGCCGATATTGCAACGGCATGTGTTTGACATGACGGAAGGTGCGCCAGTGGGTGAGCTTCGCCCTGTGGCACCGGGAGTGATGGAAATGGCGGGAGTGCCGGCGGGGAGATACGACGTGAGTATTCAAAGCGGCGATCCGGAGGCGGCGCAGGAATTCAGTGAGATGGACCTGCGGCGCGACGGGCAAGATCTGAATGTGACTTCGGGGGAGGCGCTGGGGAAGCTGAATGTGACGGTGAAGGTGGCGGATGGGCAAGGGCTGCCGAGAATGTACGTGGTGGGACTGCGGGATGTCGGACAGCGGATGGCGCAGCTGCGGCCAGCGGATGCGGGAGGGAAAGTGACGTTTGAGGCAGTGAAGCCGGCGAAATATGCATTGGTGGTTCTGGCGCAGGGAAGAACGTATGCGGTGGTGCGGACTTTGGCGGGGACTATCGGGACCGCGGGGCATGAAGTGACTGTGGTGTCCGGCGCGGGGACGGATGTTACGGCGGAAGTGGCGGTGGGGGACGGGCTGGTTGAAGGCATGGTGGTGAAGAATGGGAAGCCGGTTGCGGGAGTGATGGTGGCGCTGGTGCCGAATGATCCGGAAGGGCATGTGGAATGGTTTCGGCGGGATCAGAGCGATTTTGACGGGACGTTTGCGTTGCAGGGAGTGATACCGGGGAAGTACACGATTGTGGCGGTAGAAGATGCGTGGGGATTTGATTGGATGAAGCCGGGAGTGCTGGCGGGATATGTGAAGCATGGGAAGAGTGTGGAGGTGGTGGGGAGCGGGTTGGTGCGGTTGGAGGAGGGGGTGGAGGTGCAGAGGAGTCGGTAGTTTGTAGTCGGGAGTTGGGAGTTTTGTTGGGAGACAAAACGCAGTAGTTTAAATCCTTCGTCGCGGACTCCTGAGGATCACAACGCGTTTGTTTTGTGGGGAGGGTGGGATCGAAGAGGGATTCCTCACTTCGCGGACTCCGTTCGGAATGACGTGTTTTCTTTGTTGCCAAATACGTCGCGGGAAAACCGTAAGAACAACCCAAGAACAACACAAGAGCAAGCTAGAGCACAGGCAGGAGTGCCTCTGCCACGCGTGGGTTTGGGTAGTACGGATTGGGGGTGGGTATGGTACTGGGTAGCTATTGGGGTTGGAGAGAGGCGCGGGGAGAATGGGGTTATGTGGGAATGGTTCGTTTTTGCGGTTTGGAGCAATTGGTGCGTACAGCGGCTGCGGTTGGCTGCGGTGCGCGTCACGCATGCGCGGGCGCGTTGAACTGAGCATGACGGAGGAAGACGCAGATGTCGCTATTGCATTTTCGGCGTGTGGAACGAAGACGGACTCGGCGGGCGGTGATGTGTATTAATGTGCTGGTGTTTGGCGAGGTCGAGGGCGGGGAGAAGTTTCGATATTGGACGCGGTCGGTGAGTGTGAGCGGGCATGGCGGCGTGGTGCTACTGGAACAGGAATTGGAAGTGGGCCAGGCGCTGCACGTGATGAACGAATACAACGGGAAGAAAGCGACGGCGCGGATTGTGGCGGTGCGGAGTTCGAAAGAAGGACAGGTGCAGGCGTCGTTTGAGTTCATTGAGGGCGGAGAAAAATTTTGGAGTATGACGTTTCCGGCGTCGGGAGCGAAGCCGATGCGGAGAGTGGCGGCGGGGCAGTCGGGAGTCGGGGGTCTGTAGTCGGGAGTTCGGTGTGCTGTTGGTGATGTTCCGCGTTTGTTGGAAATTCCAAAAGACAATTTGATTGTTGCTTCGGCATTGTCGGTGCCGAGTGCGTGGATTTTTGTTTGCTGGTCAAATTTAACGCAGAGGGCGCGGAGAGTCCGGCGGAGAAGTGGTTGGGTTTTTGGGGCGCAGCGGTCGTTGAGATCCTTTGTCGCGGACTCTTCAGGATGACAATGTGTTTTTCTTGGGGGGGGACTTGCTGTTTTGAGGGTTGGGGGATTAGGGTAGGGGCATGCGAAAACTCATTTTTGTTTCGTCGGTGGTGGTTTTTGTGTGGATGGGCGCGGTGGTGCAGGTGCGGGCGGATGCCCCGGATACTGAGGGAAAGAATTGGAAGGCGGAGTGGATTACGGCGGAGGGAGTGGCGCAGCGGGATGAGGTGGTGCTGCATTTTCGGAAGGTGATTGAGTTGGCGGCGGCGCCGGGACATTTTTTGGTGGATGTGAGCGCGGACAATCAGTTTGTGTTTTATGTGAATGGAAAACGCGTTGGGACGGGGCCCGGCCGCGGGGATTTGGCGCACTGGCGGTATGAAGTTTTGGATTTGGGACCGTTTTTGCATGCGGGGAAGAACGTGTTGGGTGCGACGGTGTGGAATTTTGGCGTGCATGCCGCGGTGGCGCAGAAGAGCAACCGCACGGGATTTCTGGTGCATGGGAACAGTAAGGCGGAGCGGGCGGCGGATACGGATGCGAGTTGGGAAGTGGAGCAGGAGAAGGGTATTGCGACGATGCGGCCGGAGGCGGGGGGATTTTATTTTGCGGCGGGGCCGGGGGAGCGGTGGAACGCGGCGAACATTGATTGGGATTGGGATCACGAGGGAATTGCTGGTGGGTGGACGAAGGCGGAGACGTTGGGACACGGATCGATGCGGGAAGAACGGGACGCGCCGAATAACTGGCAGTTGATTGCTGATCCTTTACCGGCGATGGAAATGAGGGAGGTGCAGAGCGGGAGAGTGGTGCGCGCGACGGGCGTGGAGGTGCCAGCGGGATTTCCGGCGAAGGGTTTTGAGGTGGCGGCGCACACGAAGGCGAGCATTTTGGTGGACCGGGGAGAACTGGTTACCGCGTATCCCGCGTTGACGGTGAGTGCGAGAGCGGGAAGTAAGATTCGGATGACGTATTCGGAAGCGTTGTATGACGAGAAGGGGGAGAAGGGGAATCGCGACGAGATTGCGGGGAAGCATATTGTCGGAATTTCGGATGAGTTTATTGCTGGGGAATCTTCGCAGGTGACGGGAAACCCAGGAACACAGGCAGGAGTGCCTGTGCCACGGACGTTTATGCCGCTGGCCTGGAGGACCTGGAGATATTTGCAGATTGATGTGGAGACTGCGGCGCACCCGATCAAGATCGAAGGCTTGCAGACTTGGTTTACGGCTTATCCGTTTGAGGAGAAGGGGTATTTTCGGGCGGATGATGGAATGTTGAGGAAGATTTGGGACGTTGGGTGGAGAACGGCGCGGCTGGATGCGCACGACACGTATATGGATACGCCGTACTGGGAGAGGCTGCAGTACGTCGGGGACACGCGGATCCAGGCGCTGATTTCGTACACGGTGGCGGGCGACGACCGATTAGCGCGGCAGGCGATGGAGGCGTTCAACGATTCGCGCGTGCCGGATGGATTGACGCAGAGCCGGTACCCGTCGGAGTTGGTGCAAATGATCCCGACGTTTTCGTTGCTGTGGGTGGGGATGGTGCACGATTTCTGGATCTATTGCGGGGACGCGGACTTTGTGCGTAAGGAATTGCCGGGTACACGGACGGTGCTGGACTGGTTTGTGCGGAGGCAGCGGGCGGATGGTTTGCTGGGAAAGATTGCGTGGTGGCCGTTTGTGGATTGGGGGAAGGATTTTGATTTTGGCGAACCGGAGCAAGAAGCGGATGGAGGGTCGTCGATATTGACGCTGCAGTTCGTAGAGGCGTTGCGGTATGCGGCAGAGCTGGAGGATTTGTATGGCGACCGTCATTTGGCGGAAGAGTATCGGGCGGCGGCGGGGCGCGCGGCGGCGGGAGTTTTGAAATTGTGCTGGGACGAGAAGCATGGATTGTTAGCGGATACTCCGGCGCAAAACCATTTCAGCCAGCACGCGAATATTTTGGGAGTTTGGCTGGATGTGATTCCGCGAGAGAGGCAAACGGCGGTGATGAACAAGATTTTGTCGGCGAGCGACAAGGGGTTTTCGGGTGACAGCGCGGCACCGAAGATGACGCTGGCTACTTATTATTTTCGATTTTATCTGGCTCGGGCGCTTGAGCATGTGGGGATGGGGGACCGTTATTTGGAGTTGTTGGGGCCTTGGCGGGAGATGGTTGGGTTGGGATTATCGACTTGGGCGGAATCGCCGGAGCCGACGCGATCGGATTCGCATGCGTGGAGTGCGCATCCGAATTTTGATTTATTGACGATTGTGGCGGGGATCGGGCCGGAAAGCACGGGATTTGGGAAGGTGCGGATTGCGCCGCATTTGGCCGGCTTGAAGCATGTGGAAGCGGGGATGCCGACGCCGCGGGGGATGGTGGAGGTGCGATTTGCGAACGGGGCGGAGGGGTTGGAGGGAGAGGTGACGTTGCCGGCGGGGGTTAGTGGGGAGTTGGAGTGGGCGGGGAAAAAGGTGGAATTGCATGGCGGCGAGCAAAAGGTGAAGGTAGGAGGTGAAGGAGGTAGAGGAGGTAAAGGGGAGTGAGGAGGTAAAGGAACGGAGGTTTGGTGGTTGTGCGGACTGCGGCGCAACGGTGCTGCGAACCCACTGGGAGATGGGCACGTATAGATTTGGGCAAGACGCGTGGGTTGAGATCCTTCGTTTCGCTCAGGATAACTGGTTGTTTTAGTTGGTGTTCATTAATAGTCGTGCGGGTTGCGGTGGAAATTAACGCGGAGGGCGCGGGCAGGGGAGGCGGTCCTCACCGTGCGGACTTCGTTCGGAATGACGGGGTTGAGATCCTTCGTGGCAAAAGGCACTCCTGAAGGATGACAAGTTGCTTGTGGTGAGAATTCGGTTGGGTTGAATCTAACCCCTCGTGAAAAGCAAAGGGTGCGGTACCCGGCAAGACGTGCGGATCGAAGGGGGATTCTTTCCGCCAAAAGCGCGGAAAGGGGGCGGCGCTCCTCGCTTCGCGGAGGCCGTTCGGAATAACGTGTGTTTTTTATTGAAGCGTGAAATTCCTACACTCTTCGCAAAAAGCGCTCGGCGTGGGGCACCCAGGAAGGCCCGATCTGAAGCTCGGCCACGACATTCTTCAGGTGGGCATTTTGAAGAAAAAATAGAGGGCTAGGAAGAAGAAGATTAGATCGGGGGACCAGGCGGCTAAGAAGGGGGGGAGTTGGCCTATGCCGCCCATGGCTTCGGTTAGGGCGGAGAGGGCCCAGTAGGAAATGCCGATGCCTACGCCGATGGCGATGCCGCCTACGGCCCCGCGGCTGCCGACGAAGAGGGCGAAGGGTACGGCTAGCATCATGCTGATCGGCGCGATCAGGGGATACGCAAATTTTTTGTGGAGTTGCACAGTTAGCGAGGAAACATCGAAACCGGCGTCACGGAGGCCGGCGATGTAGCGGCGAAGCTCGCGCCAACTCATCTGGAAAGCCTGAATGACTTCGCGATTGAAGTAGGTGGGAGGTTCGGTGAGTTCGGGGAACGACGTGACCTTGAAGGGCGCGTAGCGCGAGACGGGGCCGCCGGAGAAATCGCGGACCCAGCCGGATTCGAGGCCCCAGGTATTTTCGGAGGAGAGCCAGGTGGCGCGACTGGCGTAGATGCGGCGGCGCATCTGGTAGGTGACGGGGTCGAGTTCGATGACGGTGAGGCCGCCGAAAAGTTTTTGTTTGGAGTCGAAGAGATCGTAATTGTAGACCTTGGAATTTTCGCCAAAGATCCAGCGCTCGGGGCGAGTGTGGGTTTGCGGTGGGCGTCCCTTGATGATAGCGCGGAGCTCGTCCTGGCGCTGGTTGGCGTAGGGAAGGTAGGTGTCGTCGAGGATGAGAAGCGCGGTGGCGATGGCGAGGCCGGAGATGAGAAGAGGAATCGCCAGGCGATAGAGAGAAATGCCGCTGGCTTTGAAGGCGATGATTTCGTTGTTTTTACTGAGAACGCCGAGAGTGACGAGAACGGAAACGAGAGCGCCGAGGGGAGTGAACTGGTAGACGGAGTAGGGAATGAGGAAGACGAAATATTTGATGACGATCATGAAAGGGACATTGTGGCGGCGAATGTCCTCGGCGAGTTCGAAGAAAGTGAAGATTTCGAACAGGAAGAGGAATGCGACCATGATGAGAAGGAAGAAATAGACGAAGCGGCGAAGGACGTAGAGATCGACGATGGAGGGAAGGCTGGAGTAAGAAGGGAAATGAGATTCGCCGTTTTCGACGCGAGTGGAGGAATGGCGGGCCTTGAAGCGGCGGCGAATCAGGCGGCGGAAGGCGGTGAAGCGCGCGAAGATGGCGGGCGTGCGAGTTTCGCTGCGGTAGCGCTCCATGCGGGGGAAGAGCAGGAGAGCGACCAGGGCGATGATAACGTTGGCGGCCCAGATGCCGATGGCGGCGGGAACAACGCCCTCTCGAGCGAAGCCGGCGCCGGTGACGAGGATGAGGTAATACACAGCGATGATGACGATGGCGAGGAGCGTGCCGGCAGCGCGGCCGCCGCGGCGTGGTTGAGCGCCGAGCGGAACAGCGATCAAAGCAAAAACGAAACAGGCGAAGGGGAAGGCAAAGCGCTGGTTGAGCTCGACACGAGCATCGCGCCAGTTGGGGCCGTGGTCGTTCCAGAGCTGGCGCAGAGTGCGCTCTGGATAACTGCGGATGCGCTCCTGCGGGGGAAGCATGGTGGAAAATTCCATGGGCCAATCGGAGCGGCCGAAGGCAGTGATGGAATAATGATCGGGAGTGGCGCGGGAGAATTCGTGAGTGGTGCCGTCGTTGAGATGGAGCTCTAACTTGCCGAGGGCGGGTTCGGCAATTACAATCGCACTTTCCGCAAGAGTGATCTGTGAGTTGCTGTCATCGCTGACCTCGGCGATGAAGACGCCGTTCCAGTGCGTGCCGCTGACGGCGACGTCGTTGACGTAGAGGACAAGGTGCGGGAAGCGTTCATCGAAAACGCGGGGTTGGACGGCAAAGGAGATTTGGGAAGTGATGAGGGTGGCTTCGATGTCGCGGCCGGTGCGGAGGGATAAGGGAGCCAGCCAAGCGGTCATGATAAAGGTGAGGACCGCGCCGATCACAGCAAGAACACCGACCGGAACGAGAATGCGCTTGCGGGAGATGCCAAGGGAAGTGATGGCGATGATCTCGCTGTCCATGGACATGCGGCCGAGACCGAGAAGCACGCCGATGAGGACGGCCATGGGAATGGTGAAGACGAGGACGCTGGGGACAATGCAGAGGAAGAGGACTACGACCTGGTAGACGGAGCCGGAATGGCGAACGAAAATCTCCATGATTTTGACAAGCTTGGGGACGAAGAGGACGAAGGTGAAGATGATGAGTCCGAGAAAGGCGTGGCGGATAACTTCGCGGGCTATGTAGCGATCAAGGAGACGCATGGGCGAAAGGAGGAGTGTAACATGGAGGAGATGGAGGTTGAGGAGGGGAAGGGGGTGGAGGACAGTGCGCGATGGTGATTCAGTTGTGATTGGGTGACTTGGCTTAGTTTTGGCGGGGGACCGGGCAATTTAGCGCGAAGGTAGCGGCGCTGAGGATGCTGGGATCGAAGAAGGATTCCTCCGTTCGGAATGACGGGTTTCTTATGTAATTGAGGGGCAGTGGCGGGAGCGACGGCCCGTTGCGGGTGAGTTGGTAAGTGGTTTTAAGTTGGGGAGAGGGTTGCGGATGAATCGGATACACCTGGCGGTTTTGTGGCACATGCATCAGCCGCAATATCGGGACCCGGAGACGGGAGCGTATGTGTTGCCGTGGACGCGGCTGCATGCGACGAAAGATTATTGGGGAATGGCGAAGCTGTTCGAAGAGTTTCCGAAGTTTCATGCAACGTTCAACATGGTGCCGTCCTTGTGCATGCAGCTGGAGGAATACGCGAGCGGAAAATTCAAGGAGCCGTGGTTCGACTTGGCGTTTCAACCGGCGGAGAAGCTGACAAAGGAAGGGAAGCGGGAAATATTGGACCGGGCGTTTCAGGTGAATCACGAGCGGTTGATGGCGCGATGGGCGCGGTTTGTGGAGTTATATGAATGGTCGCGGGTGGCGGGCGGGGCGCAGGCGCTGGTGACATTTACGCCGCGGGACTGGCGAGATTTGCAGCTGCTGTCGCAACTGGCGTGGATGGATGAGGAGTGGTTCACGGAGGATGCGGTGGTGTGCCGGTTGGCGAACCGCGGGAAAGATTTCACCGAAAAAGATAAAACGGATTTAAAGGCGAAGCAGATCGAGCTGATGGGTATGGTGTTGCCGGCATGCCGTGAAGCGGCGGCGCGAGGACAGATCGAGATCAGCACGACACCGTTTTATCACCCGATTTTGCCCTTGCTGTGCGATTCCGATATTGCCCGCGTGGCAAACCCGGGAACACCGCTGCCGCGACGGGCGTTCCGGCGGCCAGAAGATGCTCGGGAACAGTTGCGGAGGGCTAGGGAATATCACGAGCGGGTGTTTGCGGCGAAGCCGGTGGGATTGTGGCCGTCGGAAGGATCGGTGTCTGACCAAACGCTGGCAATTGCGGTGGAAGAAGGGTTTCGTTGGTTTGGCACGGATGAAGGAGTGCTGGGACGGACGCTGAACATAGGATTTTTCCGAGACTCGAATGGGACGCCGGCGAATGCAGAGAGACTGTACCAGCCGTGGCGACTGCAATTGGGGAATCCGGGGATCACGGGATTGTTCCGCGATCACCATTTGTCTGACCTGGTGGGATTTGTGTATAGCAGGATGGATAGCCTGGCCGCGGCTGCAGATTTGCACGGGAGATTGCGGCAACTGGGCGAATCGGTGAAAACGGGGAGGCCGCTGACGATTTGTTTGTTTTTGGATGGCGAAAATGCGTGGGAATACTATCCGGGGAATGGAAGGCAGTTTTTGCGTGAGTTTTACCGGAGAATCAGCGACGATCAGGATTTCCGGGCGTTGACGGCGAGCGAAGCGATTGCGGCGGCCGGAGATGTGCCGACGACAAATGGGATTTTTCCGGCGTCTTGGATTAATGCGAATTTTGATGTGTGGATCGGGAACGAAGAGGATGTGGCGGCGTGGGAATTGTTGTGGGATGCACGAGAGGCTTACGCGCATGCGATGGACGCGCGGGCGAAGGGAAGGACGGACGCGCCATCGGAGGAAGGGTTGAAAGAAGCGCAGGAATCGCTGCTGGCAGCGGAGGGAAGCGACTGGTGCTGGTGGTACGGGCCGGAACACAGCACGGCGAATGATGCAGAGTTCGATGCGCTGTACCGGAAACATTTGACGGGAGTGTACCTGGCGCTGGGACTGGTGGCGCCGGAGGAATTAGCGAAACCGATCAAGAAGAAACCGGAGCGCGCGTACCAGTTGCCGCCGAGCGCGAACTTGAAGGTGAAAGTGGATGGAGTGGATTCGAGTTATTTCGAGTGGCTGGGGGCGGGGGTGTATTCGCCATTGCAACGCGGCGGGGCGATGCACGGGCGCGTGTTTTATTTGAAGGAGTTGCGCTACGGGTTCGAGGAAGAGCGCTTTGTGGTGAGAGTGGAGTGTTTTCCGGATTCGCTGGCGGAGTTGGAGGATCCGGAATTCCGGATTGTGGTGGCGGGGGAGGAGGAGTTAACGGTGATGGTGAAGCTCGAACGTGGGCGGATGAAGGAATTTGCGGTGGAGATGAACCGCGTGTGTTTGTTGAAGCCGGATGCGATTGCGGTGGCGGCGTTTCAGCGGACGTTGGAAGTGGCGATCTGGAAAAATGCGTTGAACTTGAAAAGGTTGACGAAGTTGAAGCTGGGAGTGGCATTGTGGCACGGGGGATTGCCGATCGACGTGATGCCGGCGGAGGGAGCTGTGGAAGTGCAGTTGGGAGAAGAGAACGCGGCTTGGGGGGTGGAGTCGTAGGAGTTGTTGGGGGGAGAGTTTGGGATTGGGGTGGCCCGCCGGGGATTTTTGGCGGGCTTTTTTGTGGGAAGGTGAGTGGGAAATTGGTAGCGGGGAATTTAGGAGAGTTGGGAGGCGGGATTGTGGAATCGAACAGGAATTCCCCTTCGCGGACCGCATTCGGAATGACGTGGTTTGTTTTTGGGGACGAAGGGAGAAACCCGAGAGGGGCACGATGCATCGTGCCCCTACGTGGTCGCGGATTTTTTAGTGCGGTAGGAGGGAGAGCGTCTTGGTGGACGGTTGGGTTGGTTGCGGATTTGAGGTGGTGGCTAAGGTGCTGGCTTCGTCGCGTTGTTTGGCGGTCATTAGGCGTTTGAGGGCCGCGCGATTGTCGAGGCCGGAGCGGTCGCCAGCGGAAATGGCGCGGGAATACCAGGTGTAGGCGGCGATGTAGTCGAGAGGGACGCCTTTACCTTGTTCGTAGAGGTAGGCCAGGTTGGTTTGGGCGGCAGGCAGCCCTTGTTGGGCGGCCAGCTTCAGGAGGCGCGCGGCTTCGGTGTAATCGCGCTGGATGGCGAGACCGTTGAAATAAAAATAGGCGAGATTGCTTTGCGCTTCGGGAGCTCCGGCATCAGCTGCCGCGCGGAACCAGCGAATGGATTGTTCGAGATTGCGGGGGGTGCCGTAGCCGAGATAGTAGAGCGATGCGAGATTGCATTGCGCGACGGTGTTTCCGTGTTGGGCCGAGAGCGAATACCATTCGAAGGCTTTCGCGGAGTTTTTGGGAACGCCTTGGCCGTGTTCGTAGAGAGACGCGAGATTATTTTCCGCCGTGGAATGATGCTGGAGCGCGGCCGCCTGGTAATTCTGGAAGGCCTGGGAATAATCGCGCGGGACACTCTGGCCGTGTTCATAGAGATAGCCGAGAAGGAATTGGGCGTTGGGATTATCTTGTGCGGCGGAGGCGCGAAGCCACTTGAGGGCGGATTGCGTGTCCGCGGGGGAAGGGTTATGAGCCAGCAAGTTTTTTGCGAGTTGGTATTGCGCCGAGGAGTCACCCTGCTCGGCGCGGGCCTGAAGATTGGAGATCGAGACGGAGGCAGTCTGCGGCGTTTGCGGCGCGGCATGGAGGGGTGAAACGGCCGCAAGGGCTGCTGCTGCGCAGAATGAGATGAACGCGAAGATACGAGCGACGAACGAGAACGCGTGAGAATGACGAGAGTTCATGATGTTCCCCCTTGACTAGAGTTACGTTTCCTTTACAGCGCGGAATTGCCGGCTAAATGCAGCGGCCCAGCAAAACCGTTTGCACCGAGGCACACCAATGCGAAGGCGCGTTGGAGCAGGATCGCAGGCGCCGGCGAAACGGAGCAGGCACACGAGGTCCCGGCACGCAAAAACGCGTGGTGAACCAGTTGTTGTTCCACTCGGCTTGGCGGATCGTTACAGGTATAACGAAGGAAGTGGGGGAAAAGTTTGCTGGGTGAATGAAAAAAGTGGTTAGAAATGTAAGAAAGGTGGGAAATAGTGAGAGTACCTGTGGGATGGCCACATTAGACATGTGGGTATGCCACAGGAGGAAAAGGGGTTAGGGACGGTGTGACGGGGGGCAGTGGTTGGATGGCGAGACGGGGGCGTGAAATCCTTCGTCGCAAACTCAGAGTGGGACATTCAGAGAAAAGCCAAATGGGAAAGCCAAGGGGTACGCAAAAGCACAGGCAGAAGCCTATCCTACATGTTGGTTGCAGTTGCGTATATCGGGGTGTGAGGCTGGGGCATCCAATGCGCTCGGTGGAATGGGTTGGAATTTACTTGAGGGAGATTGGCGATGGCTAAGAATCTGGCTGCGGTGATTTCCAAGGCTCATGGGGAATTTGAGTTGGTGGAACGAGAGATTCCGCAACCTGGGGCGGGAGAGATTCGTATCAAGGTGGAGGCTTGCGGGGTTTGTCATAGCGACGCGGTCGTGAAACATGGAGCGTTTCCGTGGCTAAGATATCCGCTGGTGCCGGGACATGAAGTGGTGGGATTTGTGGATGAGGTTGGCAGCGGCGTGACGGAATGGAAGAAGGGCGACCACGTGGGAGTGGGATGGCACGGCGGCCATTGTTTTGTGTGCGACCGGTGCCGGCGCGGAGACTTTATGACTTGCGTGAACGAAGCGATTACCGGAGTGACGAGGGATGGCGGATATCAACAGTATATGTTGGCGCGACATGAGGCCGTGGCGTTGGTGCCGGAAGGATTGGACCCAGCCGAGGCAGGGCCGCTGATGTGCGCGGGAGTCACAACATTTAATGCGTTGCGGCACAGCGGGGCGGTGGCAGGCGATCTGGTGGGCGTGCAGGGAATCGGGGGATTAGGACACTTGGGGATTCAGTATGCGGCAAAGGCCGGATATCGCGTAGTGGCGATCGGACGCGGACCGGAGAATGCGGTGCTGGCGAAAAAGCTGGGCGCATTTGCGTACATCGATACGAAAGCCACGAATGGCGCGGAAGAGTTGAAGAAAATAGGCGGAGCAAGGGTGATTCTGGCGACGGCGCCTAGCGCGAAGGCGATGTCGGAGTTGGCGGAAGGATTGAGCGTCGGAGGGACATTGCTGGCGCTGGGAGCACCGATCGAGCCGCTGGAAGTCTCCGTGCTGGAATTGCTGTTGGCGCGGCGAGGTATTCAGGGCTGGCCGTCGGGGACAGCGAGGGATTCGCAGGACACGCTAGAGTTTTCAAAATTTGCGGGTGTGCGCCCGATGATTGAAAAGTATCCGTTGGCGAAGGTGAAGGAAGGGTACGAGAGGATGGAGAGCGGGAAGGCGGAGTTTCGGGTGGTGCTGACGATGGGGTAGTGGTGGGGATTGAAGAGGGTTTGGCGGCGCGGCTTTTTGTCGCGCCGTTTTTTTGGGTGGGGCGGGCGGCTGCGGCTGAGTTTGGTGGTTGGCGGTTGGTTGAGATCCTTCGTCGTGGACTCCAGGATGACTGTGTATTTTCTTGGGATAGTCGGAGCATAACGCATGATCGAAGAGGGATTCTCTCCGCAAAGGGCGCGGAAAAGGGCGGCGATCCTCACTTCGCGGACTGCGTTCGGAACGACGGTGTTTTGTTTTGTGGCGGACTTGGCGCTGCAGGCTGGACGATCTACAGTTCGGCCACTACTCGTGTCAAGAGAACGGGCCGCCCCGGAACGCGGACCTAACAGAGGCGCGAGGGAACCCAAGAACCCGCCTTGAGCACTCGCCCGGGGCACGATATATCGTGGCCCTACGGTGGCGGGATTTTGGGTTCGGATTTATGATTTGACGGCGCAGACTCGTGGGATGGGGGAGATTATGAGATCGGGACGGATTTTGTTGGGATTGATATTGGCGGCGGGAGTTTTTCCGCGGTTTGGTAGGGCCGCGGATACGGCGGATTTGGAGGGGCGGCGGAAGCAGTTCAACTCGTTGCTGGCTGAAGAGTGGGAATATGAGATGCGGGAGTCGCCAGAATATGCGACGGCGGTGGGAGATTACCGATACAACGACCGGTGGAGCGATGCTTCGCTGGCATATCCGGCGAAGCAACGGGTTGATTTGCAGCAGTGGCTGGCGCGATTTGAGGCAGTGGACACGACGGGATTTCCTGAGCAGGAAACACTGAGCGAAAAGTTGATGGTGCGCAACCTGAAAGAGCGCATCGAAGCGATTGATTTGAAACTTTATTTGATGCCGGTGGATCAGTTTAACGGAATCCATCTAACGCTGGCAACGTTTGTGAATCTGATCCCGTTCAATACGACGAAGCAGTATGAGGATTATCTGGCGCGGCTGCACAAGATTCCGGTGGTGCTCGATCAGGCGACGGAGGTTTTGCAAGAAGGCGAGAAGGCGAAGATGGAGCCGCCGGCGTATTTGTTGGACAAGACGATAACGCAGTGCGAGGCGATTGCGGCGGCAGCGGGAGAAGCGAACGCGTTTGGATTGCCGCTGGCGCATTTCCCGGCGTCGATTCCGGCGGCGGATCAGAAGCGGCTGCATGATGAAATTATCGTGGCGGTGGATACGGAAGTTCGGCCGGCTTACCGGAAGCTGGAAAAGTTTTTGTCGACAGAGTACGCAGCCAAGGGGCGGAAGGATGAAGGGGTTTGGGCGCTGCCGAACGGTGATGCGTTGTACCGTTTTTTTTGTTCGGCAGCAGACCACCACGAATCTCGATCCGGAAACGATTCATCAACTGGGGCTGAAGGAAGTGGCGCGGGTGCAGGCGGAACAGTTGGTGATAGCGAAGAAACTGGGATTCTCGGACCTGAAGACGTTTCAGGCTTCGCTGAAGACGAACCCGAAACTCGTGCCGACTTCGCGGGAAGATATCCTGAGCATCTATCGAAAATATATCGCGCAGATGGAGCCGGTACTGCCGAAATATTTTGGATTGCTGCCGAAGACGAAGCTGGACGTGAAGCCGGTGGAAGAGTTTCGCGAGAAGGATGCTGCGGCGGCGCAATATTACCAAGGGACGGCGGATGGATCGCGGCACGGCGAGGTTTTTGTGAACACGGGAGATTACCAGCACCGCTCGACGCCGGAAATGGAATCGACGGCTTATCACGAAGGCGTGCCGGGGCATCACATGCAGATTTCGATCGCGCAAACTTTGCCGGAGCTGCCGAGATTCCGGCAGGAGGGCGGCTACAACGCGTATGACGAAGGTTGGGCGTTATATGCGGAACCACTACTGTCCGGTTGTCAAATTCTCATACCGACGTAACTGTCTGTAACGCTGGAGCTTAAGTGACATTTCGACTTTTTTCGATTTGAAATGCAAACGGCGTTTTTGGCTCCTCCTGGCTTGGTCTGATTCTGCGAAACAATGGGGTGTGAATACCGGACGAACTGTTTTTTCGCAGCTAATGGATTTTCTGCCCGCCTACGAGTTTCATAAATGTGTAAGCCGCTACCGCGGCGATCACAAGGTACAAAACTTTTCCTGCCGAGACCCGTTTCTCTCGATGGCTTTCGCACAACTAACGTATCGAGAGAGTCTCCGCGATATCGAAACATGCCTACAGTCTATCGGCGGTAAGCTCTACCACATGGGGTTCAGAAGCAAGGTGGCACGATCCACTCTGGCCGACGCAAACGAATCACGCGACTGGCGGATCTATGCCGACTTTGCGCAAGTGTTGATCGCTATCGCGCGGCCACTCTATGCGAGCGATCCGATCGATGTCGATCTGGACCAGAGTCTGTATGCTTTGGACTCCACCACCATCGATCTTTGCCTCTCGCTCTTTCCTTGGGCTAAGTTTCGTGAGCACAAGGCGGCGGTGAAGATGCATACGCTACTGGATCTGCACGGCAATATCCCCACGTTTATCCGCATTACGGACGGCAAAGTGCATGACGTGAACATCCTGGATGAGTTCTTTCCCGAAGCCGGTGCGTTCTATGTGATGGACCGCGGCTACATCGATTTTGAACGCCTCTTCGTGTTCACCCTCTGCTCGGCATTCTTCGTCGTACGCACCAAAGAGAATGTCTTGCTGCAGCGGCGCTACTCCCATCCTGTGGACAAGACCACAGGCGTGCGATCCGATCACACCGTCATTCTGACCGCGATCGATTCCGCGAAAGCCTATCCCGATTCCTTGCGCCGAGTCAGTTATCTCGATATCGAAACGAAGAAGCAACTCAAGTTTCTGACCAACAACTTTGTGCTTCCAGCATTTACGATTGCCCAGATCTATAAGTGCCGTTGGCAGGTGGAATTATTTTTCAAATGGATCAAACAGCACTTGCGCATCAAAGCGTTCTACGGCACCAGCGAGAATGCCGTGAAGACTCAAATCTGGATCGCCGTCTCCATGTATGTACTGGTGGCCATCGCTCGCAAGCGTCTTGGGCTGGAAAAGAGCCTTTACCAAATTCTACAGATTTTGAGCATCACGAGTCTTGAAAAAGTGCCCATTTTACAGGTGTTCGAAGCCTTCGACTCCCAATCGGAGTTACTCGATAACTCTGATATGGAATGACCTGTCAAGTGCAATCTCCTGTTTTTCTTTCTTTTTCTTCCTCTCTTCCCCTGTGATCCTTCCTTGCGAGGCAGCGCAAGTCGCGGTCGAGGCGGCTATTGCGACGGTTGATCACTCTGATATTCGCGGGTCGAAACCGCATAATCGTGATCCGTCGGGAGCTGCCTCGGACTAACAACGCGGGTTCGGTCCGCAGACCTACCGCATAGAGTTCTCGAGGATTCTCCTTTCCATGCGCCTCTCGACCGCTACCCACGCTGCCTCCTGGAAATTCTTGCTGCACAAAAAACTTACCTCATGCCGCCCGCCGTTCGGGCTGCTTCTGTGCTGCCTCTACTTTTACCCCAATGGCCCAGATAAAACCCAATAGCTCGCGTCCGATCGCGGTCACCACCTTCCCTTTTTCCTTGCCCCGTGCCGTCCGCTTCCGATAGCGCGTATGCAAGCGGTGTTGTGCTTTCCAGGCGATCTCTCGCACTTCTTCGCTGACCACCTCTTGCCGTTTGCGTAAAGCTCCACCCACGTTTGGCCGGTGGCGATACGCCCAGGCGGCCTCTACCACCACGCGCCGTAAGTGCGCATTTCCCGTCTTGGTGATGCCCCCTCGCCGGGTACTTTCTCCACTGGAATGTTCGCTCGCAACGATCCCGCCGTAGCCCATCAACTGCCGCGCCCGCGTGAATCGCGCTACTTCTCCCAGTTCCGCGACGATCGTCACCGCCGCTACTTGAGCGATGCCCCGCAGGGCTTGCAATGCCTCGATTACTGCGCGCATCTTCGCTGGTGTCGACTTCACCGCTTCTTCGATCGCCTGGTCCAGTCGTGCGATGCGGGTCTCCGCGTGCTCCACCTCATGCAAATAATCCAGTAAGGTGGCTTCTTGCGCCGGCTGCTCGAAGTGCACTTCCTTTTTCACCCACGCCAGGTAGCTCAGCGTCCAGGCCTTCACACCGCTCGCCGGCCGCCGCCCATGCCGCAACAGGAACTTGCTCAGGCGGTGTTTCGCCCGCAATTGGTCTTTCTTAGCCGCCTCCCGGGCTCGTACCAGATCTCGCAAGGCCTCATGGGCCGCATCCGGTACCCACACCGCGGTCAACTCTCCGGCCCGATAATTCCGCGCCAGCTTCAGCGCATCCCGCCGATCGGTCTTCACCCGTTCTCCCGATTTCACCGGCACCAGCGTGGGTGCCACCACTTCGCACTTCGCTCCCAGCGCCGTCAGCTGCCAGTACACGACATAACCCGTTGGGCCCGCCTCATAGCAGAAATGCAGCTGCTCCACAGGTCCCAGTTTCTTGACCAGCTTCCGAACCGACTCCTCCCGATTCGGAATGACACCCAGAGTTCTCACCTCCCCGCCGTCCTGCTCAGCTACCGCCACCGCAATCGTCTCGGCATGGACATCCAGACCAACAAATTTTATTCTTTTCATCGACCGGCTCCCTTCGCTTGTGGCTCTGTACTGCTTTTCTTCCGATTCGCAGCATAACCCACGACTGCGAATCGGAGCCGGTCATTCCATTGTGACTAACCAGCTAATTCTGTTCGCCTTATAACCGGACAGCAGTGATGCGGAACGATTGGGGAAGGATATGGGATTTTACCAGGATCCGTATTCGGATTACGGACGGCTTTCGGGGGAAATGTTGCGGGCGATCCGGCTGGTGCTGGATACGGGGGTGCATTACAAGCATTGGACGCGGCAACAGATGGTGGATTATTTCCATGAGTATTCGTCGGAAGATGAGCCGGACGTGCAGGCGGAGACGGACCGGTATATTGCGTTTCCGGGGCAGGCGCTCGGATATAAGCTGGGGCAGTTGGAGATTTTGAAATTGCGGCAGCAGGCGCAGGATGAGTTGGGAAGCAAGTACGATGTGCGGGCGTTTCATGACGAAGTGTTGAACGGAGGGTCGTTGCCGCTGGATGTGTTGGATGAGCGGGTGACGACGTGGATTGCGGGGGTGGCTGGGAAGGGAAAATAGAAATCGGAAAAGGGGAAATTCTTTGGCGGCGCGGCCTTTGGTCGCGCCATTTTTGTGTGCCGAGCATGTTCGGGGCTGGAACAGTTACTTCGGATTCTGTCAGACGCCCAGGACACTGCGAAACTTGGATCAGCGGATTCGCCGCAGGCTGCGATCCATCATCTGGAAGCAATGGAAGCGCGGAGTCGTGCGATTCCGGGAGCTTCGACGACGGGACGTAAACGTGGGCCTGGCGGACAAGACCGCCGGCAGCACCCACGGTCCTTGGCGTCTGGCTAACAGTCTCGCACTGGCTGTCGCACTGCCCAATGCTTACTTCGCCTCGCTTGGACTTCCTTCCTTGCTCGACCGTCCAACGTAACCCTCTGAACCGCCTGATGCGGACCCGCATGTCAGGTGGGTGCGCCGGTAAAATCGGTATGGAGTAGTGAATGAAAGAGTCACACAGGGAAAGCGTAGCGAGCCACCCTGCCCCCGAGTCAAGCGCGGCCAGTCGCAAGGCTGTTCGTGAAGCGTTGACAGGGACACATGCAGGCGGGACATCGAGCTGCGAAATAAGTCGATTCGGAGTGCTGACGTCGTCCACCGAGACGGAAGGCCACACTGATGGAAGCGCTAACGCGAGCTTTCAAAGGACTCCGCGCAGTCAGAGACCCCAAGCATGCATGGAAACTCCATGCGCGAGAACCGGGAGGCCCCAGCAACGCCCGTTGCGATTTCGTGAGCGGGCCGGTTGGAGAAGGTCATGAACCAGAAGTCCAACATGCACGTTACTGGGGAGTCGGACGGTCGTACAGTACCGACGAAGTGCTCGAACAAAGGCGGGAAACCGTCGGCGGAGGGCAGGGAGGGAAGGCGACCGACCAAAGAGAACATCGAGCAGACGACCGCGTCCCAGACTCAGAGTTGGGTTAACCGAAGTTCGTCACGGAACGGCCGAATTCTGCGATTTTTGATGACGAGAACGGCGGAAGTCTTGTCTTTACAATCGGGGTGTTCAGAAAATCGATGTAGTGCAGACCTACCCTCTTGAAGCCATCTATGGCGGATGACAAACTCGGCCAGGATGTTTCTGCGGCCGCATCAGCGTAGCAAGGATGGCAAGGATCACACCTATTGGTCTCTGGTGGAAACGGTGCGGACGGCCAACGGTCCGCGCCAGAGAACGCTCTGCTATTTGGGTGAGCTGAACGGATCGGCCCAGGCACGGTGGCTGAAGAGCGTCGAGGTGTTCAACGAGCAGGGCGAAGCCCAGCAATTGAAATTATTCCCTTCGCATGTCGAGGTGCCGGACGATGATCCGCAGGTGGCGCGCGTCTTAGTGAATCGCGTCCGTCTGGAGAGGACCCGACAGTTCGGCGCCTGTTTCCTGGGCTGGGAGTTGTGGAAGCATCTGGAGCTGGATCGTTTCTTTGAGCAAGCCGTGGATGACGATCCGGCAGACGTAGCCTGGTCGCGCGTGGCTGCGGTGCTGACGATCAATCGGCTTTGTGCACCAGGCAGCGAGTTGGCCGTGGAGGAGCGCTGGTATCCAGCGACGGCGTTGGATGATCTGCTGGAGATCGAAGAAGGCAAGATCAACGACACGCGCCTGTACCGCTGTCTCGACCGCATTCTCCCCCACAAGACGAAGCTGGAACAGCATCTCAAACAGCGTTACGGGGAGTTATTTGGAGCCGAGTTCGATGTGTTGCTTTACGATCTGACCAGCACCTACGTGGAAGGAGCGGCGGAGAAGAATCCGATGATGATCCGCGGTTACTCGCGCGATCATCGCCCGGACTGCGAACAGATGGTGATCGCGCTGATCGTCAACAGCGAAGGATTTCCATTCAGCTATGAGACGTTCGACGGCAATCGCGCCGACGTCTCGACCATGGAGACCATTCTGCGCATGGTGGAGCGCAAATATGGCAAAGCGCGAAGGATCTGGGTGTTCGATCGAGGCATCGTGAGCGAGGAGAATCTGACAGCGATCGGCAAGCGCGGCGGACAATATTTGGTGGGCACGCCGCGCCGCCAGATGAAGCGGTTTGAAGCCGATTTGCTCAAGGAGGACTGGACCCAGGTGCGCCCGGATGTGGAGGTGAAGCGGGTCGCGATTCCCCAAGGAAACGAGACCTACATCCTGTGTCGCACGACTGGCCGCAAAGAGAAAGAGAGGGCCATCCGGAAGCGTTTTTCCACACGGATGGAGGAGGCTTTGAAGCGCCTGCAAACGACTATTGCGGAGGGCCGGCTGAAGGACCGCAACAAAATGGAGCGCCGGCTGGGAAAAATTCAGGCTCGGCATTCGCAAGTAAACGATCTGTTCGAAGTCACCTTGCGTGACACGCCCGCAGGTGTACGTCTGGTTTGGGAGATGAAAGCCGAACGAAAGGTCTGGCGGGACTTGCGGGAGGGCGCCTACCTGTTGCGCACCAATCTACAGGCGGACTCGGCCGAGGAGATGTGGTCCAAGTACATGCAACTGACCGAAGCCGAGGCCTCGTTTCGCGCGCTGAAGAGCGAGCTTTCTATCCGACCTTTGTTCCATCAGAAGGAGCCGCGGGTCAAGGCTCATGTGCTGGTGGCTTTTCTCGGGTATGCCTTGTGGGTGACCCTCAAGCATCTGCTGAAGCGTCGGCCGGCCATCATTCCCTGGCCCTCGGACAGCGGAGTCGACAACACTCCGCCGATCTCGCCCAAGAAGGCTTTGGCTCTGCTGTCCACAGTGCAGAGCGCCGACATCGTCCTTCCCACGACGGATGGGCGCGAGATCCGACTGCGCCGGATCACGGAACCTACGGCCGAACAGAAATCCCTGCTTCACCAACTTGGACTCAGCCCGCCGGAACGGTTGAAATCCCTTTCAAAATGTAGTGCAGACTCGGCGATCGCCTGAACTGATTCTGAAAGGGTTAGGCGGTTTCCCGACCGCTCCGTGACGAACTTCGGTTAACGCGTCGAGCGGCTTGCTCGGTGTGCGAGAAGCAGCTAAACGGGAAGGGAAGACGCGGTTCACTGCGTTACTCCACCATGTGACTGTGGCACTACTACTGGAAAGCTTCTACGCACTGAAGCGAGACGCTGCACCGGGTGTGGACGGAGTCACATGGAAGGAATACGAAACAGATCTGGATAAACGACTGGAGGACCTACACGGTCGAGTACACCAGGGAACGTATCGAGCGCAGCCTTCCAAGAGAACCTACATTCCCAAAGCGGACGGACGAAAGCGACCCCTGGGCATAGCGGCCCTGGAGGACAAGATCGTTCAGCACGCGGTGGTCACGGTCCTCAACCAAATTTATGAAGAGGACTTCTTGGGGTTCTCCTATGGGTTCCGTCCCGGGCGCAGCCAGCATCAAGCGCTGGATGCGCTCTGGGTAGGACTCATACGGAAGAAAGTGAACTGGGTGCGGGATGCCGACATTCGTGATTTTTTCGGATCCATTTCACACGAATGGTTGGGCAAATTCATCAAGCACCGAATCGCCGACCGAAGAATACTCCGCCTGATTCGAAAATGGTTGAGGGCTGGAGTATCGGAGGAAGGGGCCTGGGCGAAAACGGAAGTGGGAACCCCGCAGGGAGCGGTGGTATCTCCGCTGCTCGCGAATGTGTACCTACATTACGCTTTCGACCTTTGGGCACAGCACTGGCGAAAACACCGCGCTACGGGCGAGGTCATAATCGTGCGCTACGCGGATGATATCGTCATGGGATTCGAGCAACGAGTCGATGCCGAGCGCTTCCTCCAGGAATGGAAGGAGCGCCTGCGAAAGTTCGGGCTGGAACTACATCCGGGCAAAACACGCCTGATTGAGTTCGGGCGTTTCGCAGCCGAAGACCGAAAGCGGCGAGGCCAGGGCAAGCCGGAGACATTTAACTTTCTGGGATTCAGTGTGCTGCAGAAGCACACGGAGGAGGAGTTCATCATGAACTGATTCACCGTGAATAAGCTGCGCAATAGATGAGGGAAGGCCCCTCGGGATCGGCTTTCAGGAGCAGGTCTCAAACCGCCTACAAGCCGCTGTGGTAAAGAGCCATGGTGGTGAGCGTTGGAGGAAAAGCGCGAGAACAAACTCGTGCAGGTGAGCATCCGAGAGACGAACGAAAGTGAACCCTTCGAAGACGCGTCGTTAAGAAATCAAGAGTCGTCGAAACCAGGAGCGTGTATCCCACCTGGGACAAGTCCGTAGGGTGCCTGATGACTGAGCGGACGGCGACCGGCGTAGAGAGGGCGTGAAGCGGATGCAGGCTATCGCGTGGAACTGCAGGAACCAGTCGCTCCGATGTGAAGGGAGAAGCCCAAGCGGCGAAAACCGCGAGGCGAGCGTACCGATGCGGAGCACTGGGGCGGACCGACTCGTAAGAGCGAGGAAGGCTCGTAATGGGGCTGGAGCGAAGGAGTCGGGTCAAGTGGTCGCATGACCGAAGCAACTGGAAACAGGAGGACCTCGATGCGTGCGACAGACAAGCCGTTCAACATCGATAAGAAGCTAGTGTATGAAGCGTACAAAGCGGTCCAATCCAATGGAGGAGCGGCCGGGGTGGACGGGCAGACGATCGAGCAGTTCGAAGCCGACTTGAAGAGGAATCTCTACAAGATCTGGAACCGAATGAGCTCGGGAAGCTACTTTCCTCCGCCGGTGCGCGCCGTCTCCATTCCCAAAAAGTCTGGAGGACAAAGGATTTTGGGTGTGCCCACAGTAGCCGATCGCGTGGCGCAGATGGTGGTGAAACAAGTCATTGAGCCGATTCTGGACCCCATATTTTTGGCAGACTCCTATGGCTACAGACCGAGAAAATCGGCACTCGACGCCGTAGGAGTTACGCGGCAGCGGTGCTGGAAGTATGACTGGGTGTTAGAGTTTGACATCAAAGGCCTGTTCGACAACATTGACCATGAGCTTTTGCTACGAGCCATTCGGAAACATGTGACGTGTAAGTGGGCGCTGCTGTACATCGAAAGATGGCTCAGAGCGTCAATGATGCAGGAAGATGGAACCACAATTGAGCGAGACCGCGGAACCCCTCAGGGTGGTGTGGTCAGCCCAATCTTGGCGAACATTTTTCTCCACTATGCGTTCGATCTCTGGATGACGCGGAAACACCCGGACCTCCCGTGGTGTCGGTATGCGGACGATGGACTGGTGCACTGCCGTAGCGAGCAAGAAGCACAGGCGCTTAAGTCTGAGCTACAAGTTCGCCTGGCAGAGTGCCGCCTGGAGATGCATCCAACGAAAACCAAAATCGTCTATTGCAAAGACAAGAAGCGCAAAGGCAAGTATCCGAACGTCAAATTTGACTTTCTTGGGTACTGCTTTCGGCCTCGTCTGGTGAGACGTTTCCGGGATAACACGCTATTCTGCGGTTTTAATCCCGCAGTTAGCTCCTCGGCGATGAAAGCCATGCGGTCGACGATTCGGGAATTGAAACTTCGTCATCAAACACAGCTGTCTTTGCAGGATATTGCCCAGCAGCTCAATCCACTCCTGCGGGGTTGGATCGAGTACTACGGACGATACGCCCCATCGGCTCTGTACCCCTTACTGCGGCATGTAAATCAGATGCTTGTAGCCTGGGCGATGCGAAAGTTCAAGCGCTTTAACGACCATAAGATCCGGGCGAGCCAGTTTCTACAACGGCTTGCTGCGGAGCGCGCGGAGCTCTTTGTACATTGGAGTCTTGGTATGATCGGCACGTTTGCTTGATGGGAGCCGGATGCGCCGAGAGGTTCACGTCCGGTTCTGCGAGAGGCTCGAGGTGAAATTCCTCGGGCCTACTCTACCGCATATCTGCGCGAAAAACCGGAAGACCGGCGGCTTTTCGGTCGATCGCAAGACTATACGTAAGCGACTCTCCGTAAAACTCAAAGCCGTACGGGAGGAGCTTCGGCGGCGCTGGCACGAGCCAGTGGCCGAAGTCGGGAAGTGGTTGAGGTCCGTGGTACAAGGCTACTTCAACTACTATGCGGTTCCTGGCAACATCGATAGTCTGCAGAGCTTTCGGGCCCAAGTCGTTTGGCACTGGTCCCGCGCGCTACAACGGCGGAGCCAGAAGAGTCGGATGCCCTGGGAACGTTTCGGTCCGCTTGTCGCTCGTTGGATCCCGAGTGCTGTGATCCTGCACCCGCGTCCTGCCATGCGCTTCAACGCCAGGTATCTGCGGTAAGAGCCGTATGCAGTAATCCTGCCCGTACGGATCTGTGCGGGGGGCGCGGGGTTAACTCGCGTCCCTACCGCGACTGTGACAGGGGCGAGCGGGCGACCGCTCCCCCTATGCCGATTGAGCCGAGCAGTCGTGGAGGGTTGGGCGGGGTGTTGCGATCGGAGTGGGATTCTTTCCGCAAAAAACGCGGAAAGGGGTGGCGGCCCTCACTTCGCGGACTCCGTTCGGAATGGCGTGTTTTTAGTTTTTTTGGGAGTGGATTAGGATTTTTTGCGGCGGGTGAGGAGGCTGGATTTCCTTGGATTGGGGGATTCGGATTTGCTGTGGAACTTGGCGTTTTTTTCTACGCGGAGGTTGTAGGCGGCTTGGAGGGCCCCGGTGAGGACGTCTTCGGAAGCGGCGGCCAGGCGGATGTGGGTCATGCCCATGCGGCCCCAGCCGCCGGGGATAGGAAGGAAGATTTCGGGGAGTTCTTCAACGAAGGATTGCTGTTGGTCGAGAGTGAGTTGGAGATTGCCGTAGCCTTGCTTGGCGGAGGCTAGCGTGGCGAAGATGTGGCCGCCTACTCGGAAGTCGGGTTGACCCATATGCGAGGACTCTTCGGCATCGGGGAAGCTGAGGGCGATGCGGCGGAAGTCACGGATGTTCATGGGGGAGTATGGTAACGCCGAAGCAGGAGGAGCCCAAGAGGGTGGTTGTGATTGCGGGTTTAGGCAAGACGCGGGGGTTGAGATGCTTCACTTCGCTCAGGATGGCAGCGGGCTTTTTTGGGGATGCTTGTGGGATGGATTGGCGTGGGGCTTTGAGCCTCAGAGCGGCGGCTACTAGCTGGCGGAGGTTCGTAATGCTTCTCGGGTACGATATTTCATGCCCCTACGGGGAAGGATTAGGCGTGGGATTGGGAACCTGATTTGGTTTGGCGGGGGTCGCGGACGATCCACGCGCCGAGAAGCAGCATGATCGGACATTCGATCGATCATGAAGAGCACGGTTGGCAGAATTTTAGGATGGGGGAAGGGAGTCACGTATCGGGCGAAGTTGGTTCCATTGTCGCGCTGCTCGCCAAGGGCAACGAACTAGTTGCGATTTTCACGCTCATCTCGCTCCAGATCCTCCGGGCGGCCGCGTTGCTTCAACGAGCAGCCACGACAGTAAATGGCCGATCACGATGTCCGCGTTTCTCATCCAAGAAACATAGGCATACCAATTCGCGTGATACATATGACCCCAATTAAATATTGCGAACTCTATGCGTTCAGGGAAGGGGGCGCTCCATTCCAGCAAGAGAAATCCTGTGGTAAGGGAGCCGCTTATCGACAGAGGGGAAGCGCGGAAGGCGGCGGCAAAGAGATGGGCTATGGATTTGAAGGATTGGCGCCAATACCAGTGGCGAGCGCGGGGGATGCCGTACTGTGAGACTACGTTGGAGAATTCTTCGTGGAGGTCGCCGCGAATGGATTCGGCTTGGTCATAGGGCGTGAAGAGATCGAGGAGCCAGGAGGCTAGACGCGGAGGTTGCGGAGTGGATGGGACGTGCGGTGCCGACATCAGGTGTACCTCGCTAGAGAACGAAGACCGGCGGTCATGGTGTGGAGGGCGCGGTGAGTGCGATGGACAGCGGCGACTCCTTTGGGGGAGACGCGAAAGAAGCGCTTGGAACGGCCACCGCGTTCGGGAGTGGGATCGCCGAGAAACGACGTGACGTAGCCCTTGGATAGAAGGCGATCAAGAGTGGCGTAAATGGCGCCGATGGAAACGTCGCGGTCGATGCGGGATTCGATTTCGTGGCGAACGGTGACGCCGTAGGCTTTATCGCCGAGGCGAAGAAGGGCGAGGAGAACGATGTGCTCGAATTCGCCGAGGAAGTCGCGGGAAGACATTATTTATACATTATAGAGGAAATGGTGGAGTGGTCAACAGCCTCGTGGGATGGGAGGGGGAATGGCCGATCTAAGAATCGGCCATAACATTTTAGAAGGGGATGTCTTCGTCGTTGATTTCTGGGCCGGAGGGGGCGGCGAAATCGTCGGAGGGCGCGGCGTGTTCGTAGTCGTCTGAGCGGCCGGCTGCGTGTGTGCCGCCTCCTGCGCTTGCGCCCGCACCCGCGGCCATGCCGTCGCCGCGTCCGCCGAGCATCCGGAAATTGGTAGCGACGATTTCGAAGCTGGTGCGCTTTTGGCCTTCCTTATCCTGCCATTCGCGAGACTGGATGCGGCCCTCGATGAAGATGAGGGAGCCTTTTTTCAGGTATTGCTGGGCGATTTCGGCTTGCTTTCCCCAAACAACAATTTTGTGCCATTCGGTGCGTTTTTGGCGCTCGCCGTTTTTGTCTTTGTAGGATTCGTCGGTGGCGACAGAGAAATTGGCGACGGCCTGGCCACCGGAGGTGTAACGGGTTTCGGGATCGCGGCCGAGGCGGCCGACGAGAATGACTTTATTGACGGACATTTGGAGCGCTCCAAGTCAGGAAGTTTGAAGAGTACGGAATCGTGCGTCGCGTTGCTCTTGAGGGTGGTGAGTGCAAAGCATCCTGATCCTTGGAAGATAACATGGGCGGGAGGAAAAAGAAATTTGGTGGAAGGGGTTGGAGGCAAGACGCAGGGACGAAGTCGTTTGCTTCATTGAGGTGCGAGGGCGATTGGGTTTCGAAGTCTGCAGGGAGGGATTTAACGCAGAGGGCGCAAAGGAAAGAGCGCGGGTATCTGCGGAGGCAAGACGTGGGGACCGAAGAGGGGTTCTTTTCGCGAAGGGCGGAAAGCGGCGGCGGTCCTCACTTGGCAGACTCGGTTTGGAAGGACGTGTTTTTTAGCGGACTATGCTTTGGTCCTGGCCGATCTAAAGTTCGGCCACTACACGTCCTCAGAGAACGGCCCGCCTCGGAAGGCGCTAGAAAACCGGGAGATGTGGTTGTGTTACGTGGCGAAACGTTTGGGTTGAAATCCTCCGTAGCGGAAGGCGCCCCTCAGAATGACAACGCGTTTATTTCGGGTTTGAGTTATGGTGATGGCCATTTTGTTCAGGCTTTTTGGTCCGGGGGAGGCGGTTGGTTATTTGCCGGTGAAGCGGGAGGCGGAGATGGTGGCGGATTGGGATAGCTGGCGGGCGTTTAGTTGCCCCTGATTGGATTTGTCGAGGCGACGGAATTCGGCTTCCATGAAGCGCATGTAGTCTTGCTTGGAGACCATGCCGTTTTTGTCGGTGTCCATGAGGAGAAGAAGTTGTTTGACGTTTTGTTCGCCGAGGGCGAGGCGGTCTTGAGGTTTGGGGACATTGGCTTTTTGCGCGGCGGCGGTGCCGAAGACGGTGACGGCGGCGACGAACACGGCGGTGATGGTGATGATCCGGGTTTTGTCTGTTGGACGAAGCATGCGTGGCCTCCCTGGCGGTGAATGTACACCGGAGGGATTGCGAGGGATTACGCAAAGAATGAATGGGGTGGATTGGATTTTTGCGGGCTATGGATAAAAGAGGGATTCTTTCCGCAGAGGGCGCGGCGGTCCTCGCTGCGATGACTCCGCTCAGAATGACGGTGTTTTATTTTGTGGGAGGCTGGCAGTCTAAAGTTTGGCCACTAGACGAGATTGGAGTGTCTGTTTCACTGGGGTCGATCGGTGCCGGAAGCGTTCTGGTAAGCGACGCCAAAGAAATCGGGACTGCAGGCGGAGATGCCGGAGTTGCTACCGTCGACGATGAGGCCGCTGATGATCACGTCGGTGGCGTTTGCGACTAGAAGAGCAACGGCTAGGGGCGAACCGTCAAAAAGGCTGGTGGTGTTTTGCTGGAGAGCGGAAGGCATGAGAATGTCTCCGCGTTCGGATGGACCGTGAGCGATTTCTGGATGACGACCTGTTCGACGTAAGTGCCGGGGCAGACACGGATGTGATCGCCAGGTGAGGCGGCATTGACGGCGGCCTGAATGGAAGTGTACGCGGCAGCGGGACAGGCGACTTTATCTACATCGACGAGGAGTTCGTTTGCGAAAGCTGGTTGCATGAAGAGAGCGATGGCGAGAACAGCGAAAATCGAGAACAGAGATGTGCCAGAGACAAATCGGGGCGTGCAAGCGAGATTGGAGGGCTCGCGGCGCCGGGCGAATGAAAAGTTGTTCAGGAGCCCGAGGGTGCTGTGGTGAGAGGGAAGAGCAGGGTATTGATCGGGGAGCAATAGTACCGGTCGGGTTGGTGCGCGACGGGAGATCGAAGAGGGATTCCTCGCTTCGCGGAGTTCGCTCCGGATGATGGTTTGTCTTCTGAAGGGCTATGATTTGGTGCAGGCCGATCCTAAAGTTCGGCCACTCTACGCGAAGAGAACGGCGCGCTTTGGAAACAAGAACGCCAGGACCTACACGTGGCGTGTGGGGTAGTAGGTATGACGCTATGATTTTGCGGACTTGAGGCGCAGCGGTGCTGTAACCATACGAGGATTGGGCCTCGGCCGGGGCACGATATATCGTGCCCCTAGCAAAACCCCGGAGCCCAGGCAGGAGTGGGTGCGCCACGTTGACTTCGAGTTGAGGTGGACCTATGGTTGGCGGTTCGAAGATCGAAGGGACTGTGATGCGGAAAATTGGGGCGGGCGTTGGTGCGATTTTTTGTTTTGGGATTTTGGTTGTGGGTATTGGGTGGGCTGCGGGACTGCGGGTACAGGATTTGGGGGCGGTGGGGATTTTTGAGGGGCATGGGGATGCGGGAACTGTGGGACGGAGTATCAGGGAAGAGTGGAGGATGACGCGGCGAAGAAGAGTTATTTGGTGGCGGGTAGCGGGGAGAATATGTGGGGTGGGGCGGATGCGTTTCAGTTTGCGTGGAAGAAGGCGAGTGGGGATGTGGAGGTGTCGGCGGAGGTTACGTTTTTGAGGCAGGGGAAGAATCCGCACCGGAAGGCGGTGGTGATGGTGAGGCAGAGTTTGGACGCGGATTCGGCGTATGCGGACGTGGCGCTGCATGGAGTGGGGGTTGACGTCGTTGCAATATCGCGAGGAGAAGGGCGCGATTACGAAGGAGGTGCAAGCGACTGTTCCGGCGCCTAAGCAGATGCGGCTGGCGAAGAAGAGCGCGATTTTTACGATGTGGCTGGCAGGGGAGGATGGGAAGTTTGTGCTGGCGGGTACAAGTCCGGCGATTGCGTTGAACGAACCGTTCTGGGGTTTGCAGCCATGAGAAGGAAGTGGTGGAGAGGGTGGTGTTTGAGAAGGTGGAGGTGAAGTGAAGGAGGTTGAGATAGCCCTAGGAAGGCTGGCCGATCTGGAGTTTGGCCACTACACGAGAAGGAAACGCCGGAAGAAGGAAACCCCAAGAGCAGGAAAAGCCAGGAGCACGGGTGGGGGGGCTAGTGAGGAAAGTGTAACCATGGGTGAGAGTTTAGCGTCGTAAAGTTAGCTAGGGGTTAATGGATCGTGCTGGAGGTTCCCATGCGATGCGCCCCGCCGTTGTTGTTTTGTGCAGTGATTTTCCTTGCCGCTGTTCCCGTAGTAGCTCAAAACGAAAAAACTGAGAAGGTGGATGAGCCGCAGATGGTGTGGCTGAACCACGCGGAAGGGGCGGTGAAATTTTCGCCCGGGCATGATGGACAACCGAAATTGGGGAAGGACTGGCTCGCGGCGAATCGTGGGCAAGTGATGGAGGAAGGGTACACGCTGGCGACGGAGAAAGGCCGAGCGGAGATTGAGTTTGAGAATGGGACGGTGGTGTATCTGGCGGAGAATTCGGTGCTGGAGTTCGAGGATTTGTGGGTGGGGCCGCTCGGGACAGAAACGTACATGGATTTGCTGACGGGGACGGCGACAGTGGCGCATGCGTCGAGTGACGAAGTGGATTTGGGGACACCGGTGATGCGGCTGAGATTCATTGGAAATGACACGACGCGAGTGGACTGCGCACTAGATGCGGTGGAGATCACGTCGATTCAGGGAACGCGGACGATTCAGACCAGGGAGGGATTAACGAGGTTGGGGCCGGGCCAATCGGCCGCGTACGTGGATGGAAAGTTGGTGCCGCTGAGTGGCGTGGGAAGTGAAGGCATGCCGGAGGATTGGAATGCGTTGAGAGGGAACACGGTGCGACGGCAGGAGAGTTTGCAAACGCCCGGGAATGATGATTGGGATCAGTGGGTGGAAGGGCGAATGGCGACGAGGCGCGCGCTGATCGCGGAAGGAATGAAGGAATCGGGATTGACGGAGCCGCTGCCGGGCCTGGAGAGCATGGTGGAGTATGGAAAGTTTTTTGATTGCCCGCCGTACGGAAAATGCTGGACGGCGAATGCGACTATGGGATCAGGCGGAGGACAAATCGCGCAAGCCGCGACAGCGGCGGCTAAACCGGAAGCGCTGGCGGTGAACGCTGTTGGGCAGAGCGGCGCGGCGCGCGGACAAGGGCCACAGGGGCTCGGGAATATCTATGTGAACCGGACGATGATGACGCGATGTCCGATGCAGGCGTGGAGTGCGGCGAGGGCACAGCAGGGAAACGCAGGGAACGTGGTGCAGTATGCGCCATGCTTTGCGGGGAGTTGGGATCCCAATGATTGGGATCCATGCCTCCACAGAAAGATACTGGATCCTGGGCTGTGGACGACCTGCGGTGAGTGGACATATAGGACCTGGGTGGTGGGAAGGCGCCACCGGCGTCCGTGTCATTTTGTGAAGGCCGGGAAGCATGGAATCGGAATCGTGCCACGGCATCCGTTGGATAAAACAGGGCACCCGGTGAATGCAAAATCAGGAATTCTAGTGCTGACGTCGGCGAAAGGACATTTGCAAGCGGGAGTAGAACGCGAACCAAGCAACGGAGTGAAAGTGGTGGCGAATATGCCGCGGAGCATGGAGCGAGGACTGATGGAGAATGCCCCGCGTGTGTCTCAGCCGGTGATTGAGGCGAAGCTGGCGACATCGATTGTGCCGAAAAGCGTGTTGAGCGCGGCACACGTGGAGGCGGAGAAGAACCTAACGGCGGCGCGATTTGATTTTAAGTCGGGAAATTTTGTGGGCCGGTCGAGCGCGGGAGCGGAAGGAGCGCATGGCGTGGTGATGGCGCACGTGAGCGGCGGCGGTGGCGTTGGCGGAGGACATTTTGGCAACGCGGACAGTGGCGGGGGTGGCGGGCATTCGGGTGGAGGCGGAGCTAGCGGCGGAAGTGGAGGCGGGCATTCGGGCGGAGGTGGCGGTGGTGGTGGAGGTGGAGCTAGCGCTGGTGGGGGCGGCGGCGGAGGCGGCCATCATTGATTGAGGAAGAAGATTACGAAAGCGAGGAGTGGTGCGAGGAATCGTGCGAGGCGTTTGGAGCGAGGACTATTGTGGGTTCGATGAGTAGTTAGTGAGCGGTGGACGCGGAGGCGGCGACGCCCATGTCTTTCAGTTTCGCGCGGGAACGTCTTTCTTCTTCGGTGCCGGGATAGCGCTTGACGACTTCACGGAGTTCCTTGACACCGGAATTTTTCTGGCCCAGCTCGAGAAGTGCCATACCTTTCTTGAAATGCGCGGATGCAAGCTTGAAACTTCTCGGATAGTTGGTGATGACCTTGTCGTACTGCTGGACGGCGGTATTGTAATCCTTTTGCGCGTACGCGATTTCGCCCAGCCAATATTGGGCGTTCGACGCCAGGTCGGTGTCTCCGTAGTACTTTAGATAATCGTCAAATTCAGAACGAGCGAGATCGTATTTGCCACTGGTGAGATCGCGTAGGCCGTTGGAATAGAGCGTGTCCGCGGATGGCGGTGGGCCGGCGGGCGCGGACGTGGGAGCAACGTTGCTGCCCGTAGGTCCGGATGGAGGCGCGGAACCGCCGCCGGGAGTGGTCATCGGGGCGCCACCGGCGAGACGGGAGTCGATGCTCTGGACGGAATTCTGGAGGTCGACGAGTTGCTGGTTGAGTTTGCCGATGCGCGATTTGATTTCCTCGAGATTGTCGGAGAGCCCCTGGACTTGGGTGGACATGGTGTCGAGGCGGGTGCCGGAATTTGCCTGAACGTCCTGGACGGATTTCTGGAGGGAAGACATGGTGGAGTTGAGTTTGTTGACGGAGTCGGAAGATTGCTCGATCAAAGTTTTCTGGACGGTGTGATCCTGGGTCATTTGCGTTTGAATTTCTTTTTGACCCTGAAGGAGGGTGGTGACGTCGCGCTGAAGTTCGATGATTTCCCGGGCGACGGCGAGAGCGGGCTTGGGACCAATGAGACTGCCGGCAAGAGCGCTGAGAAGCATGGTGCCGACGAAGATGACGATATTACGCGTACGCATGAAGAGGCCTCCAAAGTGGGAAGAAAAATCCCATTATCCAATTTACTGGCAGTGGAGGAATGGAGCAAGTGGTTGTGTGGGGAATTGGTGGGATTGTGAGTGGGGAGGAGGGGGAGATTTTGTGTGGTTGGAACCGAAGAGGGATTCCTCACTTCGCAGGCGCCGTTCGGAATGACGGTTTGTTTTAATGGTGGGGCTTGCCTTACAACGGCGAGAAAACCCAAGAGCACAGGCAGGAGTGCCTGTGCCACTCGGGTTTGCGTGGTGCTCAGGGCACGATTTATCGTGCCCCTACGGTGACTGGTTACTTGGCTTGGGTGAAGTGGCCGCGACGGTTTTGTTGGTAGCAGGCTTCGGTGGATTCGGTGCAGAAGGGCTTTTCTTTACCCCAACTGGTGGTGTTGAGGTGATCGGCGGGGAGCCCGAGGCTGACCAAGTATTCCTTGACGGCGTTGGCGCGGCGCTGCCCCAGAGCGAGATTGTATTCGGTGGAACCGCGTTCGTCGCAATGGCCTTCGATGGTAACGCGCACGTTCGGATAATTTTTGAGGAAGTCGGCGGTCTTCTGCAGGGCTTCACGGGCGTCGGGCCGAATGGCGGCGGAGTCGTAATCGAAGTAGGCGTCGCGAACTTCCTTGAGGAAGAGTTCATCGAAACTTGTATTTGGAGCGGCCGCTACAGGAGCGGGCACGTTGACGGAAACGCGGACGGTGACATCGGTGCTGCCGCCTGCGCCGCTAGCCGTGAGCGTGTATGTCGTGGATTGCGTGGGCGTGACACTGGTGGACCCTTGCGGAGTGACGGCGCCGACTTCAGGAGCGATGGAGACGTTTGTGGCGTCGCTGGTGGTCCAGGAAAGCTTTACGGATTCGCCCTGATTGATGGAATTGCGATCGGCGTTGATGCTGGCAGTGGGTTTTACGGCCGCCGGAGGAGGAGTGTAGGCCGCAGGCGGCGGTGGAGGCGTTTTCTTGTGGCAACCAGCGACGAACAGAGCGAGAGCCGAAAGTGAAATGAGAAACGAACGAACGAGCGGGCGGTGTGACTGAATCATTGCGTGTCCTCCTGAGACACCGAGAAATCCCGTGTTGGGTCCGCTGGACAGAACGATAGTAACACCAGAGGGCCGGGTCCGGGTGATATGTCGTGACACGATATATATTGTATAGGGGAAGGGGGAGAAACACAAAAGGGAGTGTGTTCGGAGAAGCACGGGTTGTTGGTGTTGGATTTTGGGGAGTTTTGAAAGTGGGAACACAAGCCCTACCATTCGCGGACTCAGAGTGGGGCTCCCAGGAGTTGGTCGGACCGAGCTTGGTGCCAGGAAGGCTGGCCGATCTGAAGGTCGGCCAATCCATGGAAGAGGACCCCAAGAGCGCAGGCAGGATTGGCTGTGCCACGGATGGGAATTTTTTAATTTTCTGCGCGGGGGGCATGGTTAGCGAGTGGACCAGTTGGGGGATTCGTTGTGGCCGGAGGTGGTGAGTTGGTGGGGAGCGGTACCATCGGCGAGCATGGTCCAAATTTGGCGAGTGCCGCCGCGAGTGGATTCGAAGACGATGTGGCGTCCGTCGGGGGCCCAGCTGGGGCGTTCGTTGCGGCCCGAATCGCGGGTGAGTTCGCGCAGTTGATGCGAGACGACATCCATGATGTAGATGTCGTAATTGCCGGAAGGGCGGCGCCAAGAAAAGGCGAGAAGTTGGCCGTTCGGTGACCATGCCGGATCGATGACGTAGCCCATGTCGGGAAGATCGATCTTGCGCGTGTCTGTGCCGTCTGAATTCATCATGTACAACTGAGGAGCGCCGCCGCGATCACTGACGAAAGCGACGCTCTGGCCGGTCTTGGGATTCCATGCGGGAGAAGTGTCGGCGCCGTTGGATCCGTAGGTGAGACGCTTGGGACGATTGCCGCTGGCATCGGTGACATACAGCGCGGGATTGCCTTGCATGGAAGAAGAGAACATGACTTGCGAACCGTCGGGAGACCACGTGGGAGAATTGTTGGTGCCGCGATAACGAGCGAAGGAAACAAGCTTGCCTGCGTCGAAGGAGTACATGCAGATCTGCGCACTGGTGACCCCGCTGACAGGGACGAAACAAGTGAAGGCAATACGCGAGGCGTCGGGAGACCATCGCGGCGTGAGGGTGACAGAAGCGAGAGAAGTGAGCTTGTGTTGATTGGCGCCGTCATAATCCATGACCCAAAGTTCCTTGGAGCCGTAGGTGCCGCGAATGAAGGCGATTTGCGTGGAGGCAATGCTCGGGAGTCCACCGGAAAGTTTGCTGATGATTTCGTCGGCGAATTGATGCGCGAATTTGCGGACCTGCGCGTCAGTGGGCGCCCCGCGATAGACCTTGCCGACGATGGACTGGCTGGAAGTGCTGCGCACGTCATACATCCAGGCGAAGATGGCGACTTCCGAGGAAGTTTCGGTGAGATTCCCGAAGGCGAGGAAATTGGCGTTGACGGGAGGTTGCGACCAATCGAGCATCTGGAGTTCGCCGGGCTGCGAAGGGGCTTTTTGCGGATAGAAATCGGGGCTGGCGAGATCGACGATGCCGGAGAAGGCCAGATCGTCGCGGACAACGTTGGTAAAGAGCGTGGCGTGCGGCTGGTCGGTGGCGGATTTAGGCGCAAAGTTGGAAACGGCGATGCGGGGTTTTTCGACGCCGAGGCCAGTGCCGGTGCGGAACCAGTCTTGGGCGAAGGAAGGTGAGGAGAAGACAAGGAGGGTGAGGAGGCAAAGGACAACAGGGAGTGAAGTTTTTTTGAGAGTCAAGCGATCCTCCGGGTTGCAGCGTTGGAACAACAGAATAGCAAAGGACGCGAGTGAGGTGATTGCTTTGGGAGTGAGTAGCAGGACGCAGCGATCGAAGACCGATTCCTCAGTTCGCGGACTCTGTTCGGAATAACGGAATTTTGCTGGTGGTTGGAGAGGTTAGGGTAAAGGGGGCGCCGCAGTCCAAAGGTGGTCATCGGGTCATGCTCAGATCGAAGTCAAAGGTCACGTCTACGTAGCGGCCGGAATAGTCGGCGGGGAGAGGAGGAAAGTGCTCGATCGAGAGGAGCGCGCGTGAGGCGGAATCGTCCATAGAGCGGTTGCCGCTGGATTCGGCGATCCGAATATTTTTTACGGTGCCATCGCGATTGATGGTGAAAGTGAGCGTGGTTTTGGCGCGACGGGCGGCGCGGACTCCGGGATCGATGGTATTCTGCAACCAATTTTGATTGACGGCGCGACGAACGGCTTCGATGTACCAGCCATAGCGCGTGGCGAAATCGCCGCCACCCTGCCCCTGCACGGCAACGCCGCCATTGAGCGGGCCGGGTTGATCGGAATATCCGGTAGGGACGTTCATCTGGCCGCCCTTGCCGTAAGGAACAGCGTTGGGAGGAGGCGGGGCTTTCTTTTCGAAGACTTTGGACTTTTTGCTGGGCGGAAGAACTTTTTCTTTTTCGAACTTGGGAATATTGGTCGTGTCTTTGGGCGGCTCAGGAGGTTTGGGCTGCGGCTCTTCGACGTTGAGACCCTTGGTGGGATCGACGACTTGGGAATCGGTGGGATCGATCGTGGGAGGCATGGGGATGCCTGCGCTGGAGGCAAGGGAAACTCTTACGCCAGTGTCGCCGCCGCCGACTCCGCCCCAGGCGTCGCCGGTACGCTGAAGCCAGATGCTGGCGAGAAGAATGGCGGTGAGCGCTACGTGGAAGAACACAGAGTAGGAGAAGTAGCGGTTGAGGCTGAGATCTTCCGAGGTGTAAACGCCTTCGGCCATGGCTCAGGGAGTGCGATTGCGGTCGGTGATGGGTTGGGTGACGATGCTGATGTTGGAGATGCCGGACTGGCGAAGGGAATCGATGACGGTGCAGAAGGCACCGAAGGGAATGGTCTCGTCGGCACGGAGGAAGACGACGTCGCCGTTGGGATTTTTGGATTGTTTTTTAATTTTGGGAGCGAGGTCGTGAATGTTGATGGGATCGTTGCCGAGATAGATGCGCTGATTTTTGTCGATGGTGACGACGAGTTTTTGCTCGGTGATTTCCTTGACGGTGTGCGTTTTGGGGACATCAACCTCGATACCGGATTGCAGGATGGGCGCGGTGATCATGAAGATGATGAGGAGGACGAGGACCACGTCGATGAACGGGACCATGTTGATTTCGGAAAGGGAGGTTTGCGTGGATTTGGATAGTGGTGGCATGTGATTCAGCCTATCAGGTGAAAGTTTTTTCGATTTGGGAGATGAACTCGTTGGCGAAGGTGTCAAGGCGCTGCGCTAGATCACGAATGTCCTGGAGGAAATAGTTGTAGGCGATGAGGGCGGGGATGGCGGCGAAGAGTCCGGCGGCGGTGGTGACTAGGGCTTCGGCGATGCCGGGAGCTACGGCGCGAAGGCTGGCGGAACCAGAAGTGCCGAGGCCGGCGAAGGCGTCAATGATGCCCCAGACGGTGCCGAATAGGCCGATGAACGGAGTGACGCCAGCAGTGGTGGCAAGCCAGGACATACCCTTTTCGACGCGGCGAACCTCGTCGGTGGATGCAAGCTGCATGTTGACGGTGATGGCTTGCAGGGATTTGACCCTTTGCGGAGCGGGATTGACGTTGCCGGTCATTTGGGATTGGAGTTCGCGGTAGCCAGCGGCGTAGACGTTGGCGAAGGGAGAGCCGGCGGAGATGAGTCCCTGAGGATTGGCGACGCCCTTTGTGGCGCGGAAGATTTTGAGAAATTGATCGCTTTGGCGGCGAATACGACCGAAGAGACCGAGTTTTTGGAAGATCAGCGCCCAGGAAATCAGGGAGAAAAAGAGCAGGATGCCGAGAACGGCACGGGCGACCCACCCGGTTTGCGCAAGAATGTCAAAAATATTGCCGACGTAAAGTGCGGATAGCAAAGAAATGATGTCAGTCCCCTCAGTGTGAGCAAAATTTGCTGACAAAATTAGCGTAGCAGAGGAGTAGGGGTGAAGCAAAGAGTTATGAGGTTTGGGAGTAAGGATTTGAGAATGGAGATTTTAGGGTTTAGGGAGTGAGACCGTGTTGGGCGGCAAGACGCAGGGATCGAAGAGGGATTCCTCACTTCGCGGACTCCTTTCGGAATGACGGGGTTGGTGCGCGGAGGATGGCGAGGTTGGGGTAAACGGAGTCGCTGAGATCCTTCGTCGCGGACTCCTCATCAGGATGACAATTTGGAAAATGGGGAGATTGGTTGAGTTTGTTGAGGAACTGGAGTCCTCGGGGGCTGAAGCCCCATGTGCGGAGGAGGTCCGCCACCCTAAGGAGTCGAGTGGCCAGAGGAGATTTGACGCGGAGGGGGTTGGAGGAGAGCGGGAGACCAAAGACCCTCCACCCAAGAGCGCAGGCAGTAGTGATTGTGGCACTAGAGGGAGTTGATAGAGTAGCGGACTACGACGCCGTCGACGTAGGTTACGTTTACGCGGCGGTCGGAGGTGGTGTATTCGAAGATTTGAGTTTTGAGGCCGGCGTCGCCTACGGATTCGGAGAGTTGTTTGCCTGGGCCGAACAGAGCGGTGACGTCCTGAATGCTCATGCCTCGTTTTAATTTGGCGGTGGCGGCGGTGTCCGCGGCGGAGGAATCGGCTGGGGCAGGAGCTGCGTTGGGAGCAGGTGCGGCGGCGGTGGTGGGTTGAGCGGTGGTGAAGCTGACGTATTCGGAGAGGCGCTGCATGACGTTTTCGGGGGTGAGTTGATCGGCGGGAATGGAGCCGGGCCAGCGGAGATTGAAACGCGAGCCTCCGGTGGCGCGATTTTGCGCGACGACGGCGGCCTTTTGCTGGCTGGCGTATTGGGCTTGCCGCTGGTTGTACGCATCTAGGCGTTCGCGGCGGGCGCGCTCGCGATCGAGGTCGCGCTGGAGAGAGGCTTTCTTGTCGGGGTCATCCGTGTTGGCGATTTGATTTTCTAGATCCTTTTCGTACGCGCTTTTTTCGACGGGCTTGGCGGTGACGTTGGTGTTGGTGTCGTCACCGGCGGTGCCGAAGCCGCCGCCATCGAGCTGGAATTCGATCATATCTCGCTTGACGACGATGGTAGTGATGCGGGCGACATCGCCCTGATGGATCGCGACGCCGAATTGCTTAATGCGCGAACCATATTCTTTCCAATCCATGGGAGTGGGCTTGTTGAAGCGAAGGTCGACGCCTTTCTGAGTGCCGGGCATATCGATTTTGAGTGTGACTTGTTTGCCGGAGAAGTAGGCTTGCAGGGCGGTGGCGTTGTCTTGTGCGCGGGCGGGAGTGGCGATGGACACGGCGACGGCGGCGAGGATCACGGCGGACCGGAGCATTCGGGATATCCTCCTGATGGAAAATGGAACCCAAGAGCACAGGCAGGAGTGCCTATACGACATGTTTTCGGCGTGGGCGGCACCGTAGGTGGAGTAAATTACACGGAAGCGGATGGAGAGGCAAGAGAAGTTCGCGGCGAGAGGAGGTTAAGGAGATTGAAGAACGGGAGGAGGCGAAGGATGAAATTTGCGAAGGCGGTTTTTGCGGTGGCGGGGATTTGGGGAGTTCTAGTGCTGACGCCGTTGTATTTCATGTTTGATTTGATTGGAAGGCAGGACCCGCCGGCGATTACGCATCCGGGATTTTATTATGGGTTTGCGGGAGCGGGATTGGCGTGGCAGCTGGTGTTTTTTGTAATTGCGCGGGACCCAACGCGGTTTCGGCCGCTGATAATTCCGCCGGTGATGGAAAAGTTGAGTTACGTGATTCCCGTAGGGGTGCTGGTGATGCAGGGACGGACGCGGAAGCAGGATTTGTTGTTCGTGGGGACAGATTTCGTGTTGGGAATTTTGTTTATGGCGGCGTTTGTGGCGACGAGAGGGGGCGGGTTGGAAAATGGAAAAGGGAAAATAGAAATCGGGAGGAATTCCGGTGAGTAGCGAGGTGTGCTGGAGACGCGAAAATCGGGTTACTTGCTTCGCGGACTCCGGAATGACCGATTTTCACCACTGGAGGAATTGCGATGCCGGGGAAGAAGGGGACGGAGCAGGCCGAATTGATTTTGAGGTTGTATGAGTTGCGGCGGGAGACAGTGATGCGGGAGGCGCGGATTTTTGTGGGCGCAGTGTTTGCGCCTACGTCGGTGGACGATTTGGTGGAGATTGTGAGCAAGGGAGGAAAGGAGACGGGATTTGTGTTGCAGGTGTACGGCTATTGGGACATGGTGTGCGCGTTTGTGCTGCACGGAATGTTGAGCGAGGGATTGGTGTATGACACTTGTCAGGAAATGTATTTTCAGTATGCAAAGATACAACCGTACGTGGAAGGATTTCGGCAGAAGATGAATTTGCCGGAGTGGATGCGGAATATTGAGAGAGTTGTGGAGGGGTCGGAAAAGGGGAGGAAGAGGATTGCAGAAATGAGAAAGAATGGGAAGTGGTAGTGGGAAAATTGAAAAGAGAGATTTGAAACTCGGGACCCTTAGTTTCAGTTTCGCTGAGGAGTCGGATTCCTCAAGGGCTAAAGCCATGGCTTCTGAGGGTGCTATGTCGGGCCTGAAGGTCCGACTCCCGAAAGAACGGAGTAAAGAGAAGAGATTCAACGCGGAGGGGAAAGGGTTGAAAGGCGTGTAGGGCACCCTCGAATGGGTCGTGGGAGTGCGGAAATCGAAGAGGGCTTCTTTCTCGAAAGGGCGCCGAAAGAGGCGGCGGTCCTGGCTTCGCGGACTCCGTTCGGAATGACGGTTTTTTTTGAACATCGAGTATAGGGATGAGAAGGTTGCTTGGGATTGGGAGATTTGTAGAGGAGGACTGGGCGCGCATGAGGAATGAACGATGGGTGATGGGGATTGGGTTGATGGTTTGTGTTGGGTTGGTGGGGATTGTGGAGTTGGCTGGGCGATCTGAAGATCGGACGCTACATGCGACGCCTGGGGCGGGGAAGTATGAGGCTACGTTGGAGTCGTTGAATGCACATGCTTTGCCGGGGTGGTATGCGGATGCGAAGTTGGGGATTTTTATTCATTGGGGATTGTATTCGGTGCCAGGGTGGGCAGTGCTTACGCCGGAAGCCGAGTTGGAAAAGCTTTCACCGGAAGAATATTTGAAGAGGAATCCATATGCGGAGTGGTATTACAACACGGTGAGACTGGACGGATCGCCTACGCAGGAATATCAGAAGGAACATTACGGGGCGAATTACAACTACTACAATTTCGCGGAGACGTTCGATAAGGAGATACAAAAGTGGAAGCCGGAAGAGATGGCGCGCGTTTTCAAGATGGCTGGAGCACGCTATGTGGTGCTGACTTCGAAGCATCACGAGGGATTTACGTTGTGGCCGAGTGAGACGCCGAATCCGACTTTGCCGAAGAACCGGCAGCATGCGACGCGCGACCTGGTGGGGGAGTTGACGACGGCAGTGCGGGCACAGGGAATGAAAATGGGACTTTATTATTCGGGCGGATACGACTGGACGTTTGTGCCGGGGCCGATCACGAATTGGAAGCAGGCGAAGACGGTGGAGCCGCAGAGCGAAGCGTATGGGAAATACGTGGACGCACATATGCGGGAATTGATTCACAAATACCAGCCGTCGGTTTTGTGGAATGACATCGATTATCCGAAGTCGGGGCATCCGCTGGAAATTATGGCGGAGTATTACAACGCCATCCCGGATGGCGTGGTGGACGACCGGTTCGGGGTGAAGCACGCGGATTTTGTTTCGCCGGAGTATGAGACTTTGAGCAAGATCAGCGAGAACAAGTGGGAGGAATGCCGAGGGCTCGGAAGATCGTTCGGATACAACCAGGCTGAGGGTGAGGCGCAAACGATTGCTAAGGATGCGTTGATTTATTTGCTAGTGGATATTGTGAGCAAGAACGGGAATTTGCTCTTAGATGTCGGGCCGGAGGCCGATGGAACGATACCGGCGGTGCAGATGGACCGGTTGAAGGCGTTGGGAGTTTGGTTGCAGCAGAACGGGGAAGGGATTTATGGCACGCGGCCGTGGAAGCGGGCAGAGGGCGAGACTACGGATGGGTTGAAGGTGAGATTTACGGAGAAGGATGGGGCGGTGTATGCGTTTTTGTTGGGAGAGCCGAAGGGGCGAGTGGTGACGATTAAGGATTTGCGGCTCGGGACTAGGGCTGAGCTTTCGATGTTGGAAGGTGGTGGCGGGAAAGGCAGTGCCACATGGAGGCAGGACGGCGCGAACGTGGAGATTACGTTGCCGGAGAAGTTGGTGGGGAGGTATGCGTATGGGGTAAAGTTGGTGGGCGTGCAGTAGTTTGGAAAATGGAAACGAGAAAATGGAAGATAGGACGTTGGTGATTATCAGCGGCTGTGCAGCCCCTTTTAGGGTCGCGGTTCCCGAATCATGGGTTTCCAAACCAATGAGGCCTTGAGTGAATCGAACTGCTGCGCGAATTGAACACGAAAATCGCGGAAAAGTAAAAGAGCGCAGGCTGACTCATGCTGATGTCGCGCGAATGGCTAAGACCTCACGAACCCGGGTGACGGCCATTCTGAATCGGAATATGCGGGATTCAAGAGAGCGGCGTGAAGAGGTTGTCGGCGAGACGGTAGGATCGAAGAGGATTCTTGCCGCAAAAGGCGCGGAAAGGGGCGGCGGTCTTCACTACGCGGGCTCCATTCGGAATGACGCGGCTTTTTCGTGTGGTCGAGGCGGACAGGGGCACGGTGTATCGTGCCGCTACGTTAGTGGAACGGAATGCGTGGGGTGCCTAACAGCGGCGGCAGGCAGGCACAGGGCAAAAGGGCGTGTGGTAGACTGCGTGCATATGGGGAATTTGTTTGATATTGGGGTGGAACGGTTGATGGGCGGGGGTGTGGCTGGGAGTGCTGGCGATCAGAGCGAACAGGCTCATTTGGCCGACAGTTTAGTTGAAGGGACGGCGGCAGGACTCGCGGACTCGCCCTGCGCTACCGGCAAAGGGACATTTTATTTGGAGACGTTTGGGTGCCAGATGAATGAGCATGACTCGGAGAAGGTGGCCGGGGTGCTTTTGGCGCGAGGGTACCGGCAGGTGGGGGCGGTCGAAGCAGCGAATGTGGTCCTTTATAACACCTGTTCGATACGGGAGAAGGCTGCGCAGAAGGTGTTTTCGCGGTTGGGAGAGTTTCGGCCGGAGGGAAGAAGTGGCGAGTGGCGGGCGACGAGTGGCGAGTTAGCGGGGAGCCGGCTGGAAGCCGGCGCTACCAAGGGCGAGAAGATCATTGGGGTGTTGGGGTGTGTGGCGCAGCAGGAAGGGGAGAGGATATTTGGCAGGGCTCCTTGGGTTAGTTTGGTTTGCGGGAGTGCAAGTTACAGGAAGTTGCCGCAGTTGTTGGCGCAGTTGGAGGCTGGGGAGCGGCGGGTGACAGGGCTGGATACGGATACGGATGAGACTTTTGAGACCGAGGTTACCCGACGGGACAATCCGTGGCGTGCGTATCTGACGATTATTGAGGGTTGCGACAAGGCTTGTTCGTATTGCGTGGTGCCGTTTACGCGTGGGCCTGAGCGTAGCCGGGGGAGCGCGTCGATATTGGACGAGGTAAGGAAGCTAGCGGACGCGGGGTACACGGAAGTGCAGTTGCTGGGGCAGACGGTGAATTCGTACGCGGACCCTTCGGCGCGGAAGTTGCGATTTTCGGAATTGCTGGTGGCGGTCACGGAAGTGCCCGGGATCCGACGCGTGAGATTTACGACTTCGCACCCCCGGGATTTTGGAAAAGACATTGTGGAAGCGATCGAGGCGGTGCCGGGCATTTGCGAGCACGTGCACTTGCCGGTGCAGAGTGGGTCGACGAAAGTGTTGCGGGCGATGGCGCGGACGTATACGCGGGATGAATATCTGGAAAAGATTGCGATGATGCGGGCAGCGAAACGCGAGATCAGCATCACTTCGGACATTATTGTGGGATTTCCGGGCGAGACGGAGAAGGATTTCGAGGAGACGCTGTCGTTGCTGGATCTGGCGCAGTATGACGGTGCGTTTTCGTTCAAGTATTCGCCGCGGCCGAATACACCATCGTTGAAGATGGAAGATGCGATACCGGAGGAAGAGAAGTCGCGGCGGCTGGCGATTTTGATGGAGCGACAAAGAGAAATTCAGCGGGGACGGAATGAGAAGCTGGTGGGGAAGACATTTGAGGTGATGGTGGAAGGAAAATCGCGGCGAGAGCATCAGTGGTCTGGGCATACGTCGGCAAATAAAGTGGTGAATTTCACTTCCCGCGGAGAAGAAAGTCTGGGAGACTACGTGCAGGTTGTGGTGAGTGGAGTGACTCCGAATAGTTTGGTGGGAGAAGTGGTGCGGTGAGGATTGTGGGGGGTAGGCTGCGAGGAATGTAACGCAGAGGGCACAGGGGAAGGACCACGGAGAGCGCGGAGAGTTTGGGAGTAGAAGCGGGTGTTCGGCATTGGGTAAGGAGGGCGCGATGGAAGTAGAAATGAAGATACGCGGCCTGATGATGGATCCGGTTACGCAGATGCCGATTGTGGTGTTGAAGGATGTGCAGGGGCAGGCGATCCTGCCGATATGGGTGGGGGCGTATGAGGCAAACGCGATTGCGCTGGAGATTGAGAAGGTGCAGACGCCGCGGCCGATGACACATGATTTGTTGAAGAACGTGCTGCAGGGGCTGGAAGTTTCGGTGCAGAAGATTGTGGTTAATGATTTGCGCGACGATACGTTTTATGCGCTGATCTGGGTCGAACGCGAAGGGGAATTGATGAGTATTGATTCGCGGCCTAGTGATGCGTTGGCGTTGGCGCTGCGGATGGATTGCCCGATATTTGTCGATGAAACGGTGTTGAAGAATTCGAAGGTGAGTTCGGCGTTGGCCGAGCGGACGACGAATGAGCAGTTGCGGAATTATCTGGAAGGGCTGAGTGATGAGGATCTGGGTAGATACAAGATGTGAAGAATTTTTCAGTTGTAAGTAAAGCTTTTGAGTAAGGCGGTTTGGGCGGCGCGGCTTCGGTTGCGCCGTTTTTGTTTTTTGGGTGGTAAGGTCCGACAGATGATGTGACAGCTGCAGGTTCTACTGGTCGGCGCACTAAGTGATCACGCAACATCGCCTTCCGAGCCCATTCGTCCGCAACTTCGGAAAAGTCTTGCGGCGGGCCACTTCGGATCAGTTTCCTTTCTGCAAGTCATGTGGGCAACCGCAAGAGGCATCTCGCCGCCCTCGATTTCGAAAAGTGCGTCATCTTGATCAGTCCGTGTCGCGACAGCCATCACCTTAAGGCCAAATAAGACATGACCCAATGGAACTTCATTCTCGAGGCGCACAGAAAGAGACTATTCGCCTGTGCTTTATCTTCGAGGAGCTGCCACGGAACCACAAGCTCCATATCGGTTGGAATTGGCATGTTATTCAGGAAATACTTCGCATGGCAGCGTATTTGAGCAGCATCGAACGTCAGGATGAATTCAAGCGCACAGGCTCGGGGACTCGCCCGATGTATCGTGCCCCTACTGGAGATCGCGGATGCGGCGACGCCAGAAGAGGAGTAGGAGGATACCGATTAGGATCAGGCTGAGGCTTAAGCCGATCCATAGGCCGAGGGCGCCCCAGTGTTTGTGAAAGCAGAGGTAGGCGCCGAGCGGAAGGCCGATTAGCCAGTAGGCGGAGAAGTGGCAGAGCATGGGAGTGCGAGTGTCGCCGGTGCCGCGCAGGGAGCCAGTGGCTACGGTTTGAATGCCGTCGAAGAGTTGGAAGGCGGCGCCGGCCATGAGAAGGATTGTGGCGCTGTGAATTACGGCTTCGTTGGCGGTGTAGAAGCGGGCGATGTAACGCGGGAAGACCAGCAGGACAATACTCATCATAGACATGAAGGAAGCGCCGAGCAGGATGGCGGTGTTGCCTGCGTTGCGAGCGCCGGCAGGATCGCGGCGGCCGAGGGCTTGGCCGACTCTAACGGCGGCCGCGGATGAAAGGCCGAGAGGAATCATGTAGGTGAAGGCTACGGTGTTGAGCGCGATCTGGTGGCCGGCTTGTGCGACCGCGCCGAGTCTTGCGATTAGCGTCGCGACCAGGGCGAAGACAGTGACTTCGGCGGTTTGCTGGAGGGCGGCGGGAACGCCGAGAGCGATGAGTTGACGGATGCGACTGAGATTGGGTTGAAGAGGCGTGTTGAGGAGTTCGGTTTTGTGGCGGCGATCATACCAGAGGAGATAAACGACAAGGACCAGCGCGAGGTAGCCGCGGGAGATGCAGGTGGCGATGCCGGACCCGGTGACGCCGTAAGCGTGGAAACCGAACTTGCCGAAGATGAGGATGTAGTTGCCGAGGAAATTGATGAGGTTAGCGGTGACCAGGGCGAAGGCGATGGGACGAACCAGGTTCATGCCTTGCAGGGTGCGGCGAACCGCGAAATACAGAAGTAGCGGAACTAGGCCAGCGGAAAGTGTGCGCATATACGGAGCAGAGAGGATGGCTACGGGGTGGGTGACGCCGAAGCGCTCGTAATAGTGGGGAATGATCCAGACGGGAATGGCAAGAAAAGGCGCGATGACAAAGCTGAGGTAAATGCCGTTGACGAGCGAGGTGTGGCAATCTTCGCGGCGCCCAGCCCCGAAAGATTGAGAGACCAGCGTGTCCAGGCCGACGAGGAGGCCTTCACCGAAGAAGGCAAAGACGATAAAGATGCTGGAGGAGACGCTGACGGCGCCGATGGCTTCGGCACTGTAGGGGAGGCGGCCGACCATCATGGTATCTACGATGATCATGCTCATCCAACCGATTTCGGCGAGGATGAGCGGAAGGGCGAGATGCAGTGTGGGGCGGAGTTCGCGGCGGAAGATGGGGAGGAAGGGCATGGGGAAGTTTGAGTTTATGAAGATAGCAGAGTCGGTGGGGAAGCAGGCGGACGAGGTATAGGAGGTTAAGGAAAAGGAGGTAACGGATGTTGACGAGGGAAAGCAGAAGAGGGTGGTGGCGGCAAGACGCTGGGCTCGAAGAGCGATTCCTCGCTGCGCAGACTCCGCTCGGAATGACGGATTTCTTATTTGGATTTGTTGGGTGGTTGTGTGGAGATTGGTGGCGGGCTGAATGTGTAAAAGCGGCGGCTAGCCGCCGCAGTCCAAAGGTGGTGGTTAGGGTGATGACTGATAGGGGAGTTTGCTAGGGGAGTTCCATTGACCAAGGCGCGAGGGGACTCTAAGGTGAGAAATTAGTGGTGGTGCGTGAGGTTGTGGCAGGAGGAGTGGACGTGAACGCTACGAACGGAATGAACTATGCGCTCAGGATGCTGCAATATATGCGAGCAGGGGCGCGGATGAACTCGCGGTTGAAGGTGACTGTGGAGTGGACGGAAGGCGGGACGACCCACGAGGCACAAGGCTATACGGTGGATATCAGCCCGAAGGGATGCCTGGCGATTGTACCCCAGGGACTTGCGGTGGGGCAGAAGCTGCGGATCCAGAATGGAAGCAATCAGAGAGAAGCGGAAGCGGTATTGATCTGGCGCGGGCATGAGGGACGGAGTGGTTGGGAGTTGGGGTTGGAGTTGGTGGATCCGCCAGCGGAGTTTTGGGGAGTGGAATTTTAGGGGCTCGGTGAGATTGCGGGATTGGTGTGTGGCGCGGCCTTGGGGTCGCGCCGTTTTTTGTGTGCCGAGCATGTTCAGCAGCCTGGAGGTGAAAGTCCTGTGCGCCGGGATAAACCGGCATGAAGCAGAGAATGCAAGAGTCTTACGAGAAAGGGTTAGCGACCTGCTCGGCCCCGAGTTTTGCACTAGGTTCCGCAAGGCGCCTAGTGAAGCGTAAACAGGGGAATAGGTGGGCTGGGTATTGAGCTTCGAAAACACCCAATCAGGACGCCGACGTCATAGGACTGGCGGAAGGCGATATGATCGTGAGCGATAGCGCGAGCCCACGATCAGTCCTGCGTAGTCGTAGACCCCAGACACGCCTAGAAACTTCATGCACGAGAACCGGGAGACCTCGGCTTGCAGCGCGCAAGCGCTGCAGGACGGCGGGAGAAGGCCATGGCCGTACGGCCTGCGTGCACGTTTCCGAGGAGTCGGACAGCGGAATACTACCTATGAATCGTTCGAACAAAGACGGGAAGCCGTTGGCGGAGGATGAGGAGGGAAGGCCGCTGATCAAGGAGAACGCTTGTCAACCTAACACGTACCCGACACAGAGCGAGAAACGCGTGTCACAGGGGCTGGCGGGCGGGCGGAAAGCAGCAAGGGGAAACAAGGAGAGGAAGTTCACCGCCTTGCTCCACCATCTGACAGTCGATCTGCTGCGGAGAAGCTTTTACTCATTGAAGAGAAAAGCCGCACCGGGAGTAGACGGCGTAACGTGGCAGGAGTATGAGACTGGGCACGAAGATCGACTTGTTGATCTGCACAGCCGGGTCCATCGCGGGGCGTCGACCTCAGCCGGTGTTACAACACCCGATCCCGAAGCGGGACAAACCCGGCGAGTATCGCATGCTCGGTGTGCCGATGATGATTTCATAATGCACCTCCCTCCAATCACGTTAGGAATCCGAGTGAATTCGGCTTGAATTTCGCACCCAATTGCGCAGTTTTTGTTCGTCCTCGGTGTTCAGTGTAATCCAATACGCAGCTCTTTCGTTGAGCCGTCGCGTCTGGATTATATGATGCTTGATCCAGTAATGAACCACGCCGACACCTACGCCAAATCGTTCGGCCACCTGCTGGACGGTCAATTCTTCTTTTTCCTTGAGTTGCACAGGAGGAATTTCATAACGCCAACAGACCCAATGAATCGCCTTTGCCGTAAAGGAGTGTCCTTTCGGAGTACGGAGACCTTCTCGATTCAACTGATCAGCGATTTGTGCCTTCGGCAAACGGCGCGCCAACTCGCGGATTCGGTCGACTTCCGCGGAAGGATATCGAAAACGGTCTGCAGCTTTCGGCGGAAGTTGCACCGAGAGATCGGTGCAAGCGCCACCCTGCCAGCGGATGTGAACGGAGAGCTGTCTTTGCTCGACCAATTTGTTGACGGTAATATCTTTGATGAGGAGCCGCAACATTCGTTTGCGGTCCTTGGCTTGCGTGCTGGGTGCGTGCCACAGACGCGGGAAATCCCGCGCTAATGCGAGCACTTTCGCTTTTTGCTCCGGTGTAAAGACCCGTGCTTCTTTCCGTTGAAATTCCGCAGCTTGCTTTTTCAGATCCTGCAGATGAAGCAAGGTTTCATTCCAGCGACGTTCCAGCGTGTTGGCGACTAACCGATTGGACGGATCTACTTCCTGATAACGCCGTTCGGCGAGAGCAACTTCGTATTCGGCGCGCTCGAGCCGCATCTGCCATTGACGCAGAATGCCTTGATCGCGCGCTTCGAGTTCCTGCAGAGCGGCGAGTGCGAGTTGGAGCTCGGCTGGCCGCAGCGCTTTCAACACTTCTTCCGAAACGGCGGCGTCGAGCAGATCACCACGAAAGCTCATGCAATCTTTGGTCGCCAGTCCTTCGCGACGTTGTCGGTTGCAAAGGTAAGTCGGATAGATGCCGCTGTTGCCCGTGTAACGGACGGTGATGGCGTGGCCACAGTGGCCGCACAAGAGCAGCCCCTGCAGCAAGGCCAAGCCTTCGCGAGCCGGGCCGCTCAGCATCGTTTCTGGCCCATTGGTGCGATTCTTTTCCAAATGCATGGCATTTTCCAGGAATTCTTCCCAGCCGATGTATCCCTCGTGATGCTGTTTCAATTGGACGCGCCAGTCGGGCATGGGGACCGCACGCATTTTTTTCTGAATCTCGCCGGTCGTGCTGATTTTCTGATGATACTGGTAGCGACCAAAGACATACACGCCGGCATAAGACGGGTTCTTGAGCATACACAACACACGCGTGTGAGTAAGACGGCCCCATACCAGCTTGCCGTTCCAGGCCCCGCCATAGGCGCGCTTGGGAAAACGCAATGCCCGCTTAACGAAGTTCTGTACTACGGCAAAGGCACTGCCTGTTTCTCGAAACAAGCGAAATACCAAAGATACGGCGCCGCGCACTTCTTCGTCGGGGTCAAGGACGATATGGCCATCCTCGTCGTGACGAAATCCAACGGGGATGGGAAATCGCAATTCTCCTTTCTGCGCTTTGTTGAGTTTACCGCCCAGGAGGCGCGCGCGGATAAAGTGCAACTCTGCTTGCACCATGGTGCCCTTGAGTCCCAACAATAAACCATCGTTGAAGTCCGCCGGATCGTAGCAGCCATCCTCGTCGATCACGAGTGTCCGAGTCAGCGCACATAACTCCAGGAGCCGGTGCCAATCGGCATTCGAACGTGCCAGTCGGGAAGCTTCCAAGGCAAACACCGCGCCCACCTGGCCCATGGAAACATCCGCTACCAGGGTCTTGAAGTCCGTGCGTCCCGTCGTGTGAGCACCGGATACTCCTAAATCCCGATCGAGGATGCGGGTCGACGCTTCGCTCCAGCCCAGTTCCAAAGCTTTCTTTCGCAGCGCATACTGACGCTCGGTACTCTCCTGATGGTGGCGCACTTGGGCAAGCGTCGACTGACGCACATAAATGTAAGCCGGTTTGCTCTGCTGCTGTTCCGAGATTTTCGGGTTCATCGGTGACCTCCGCAGTTGTCGAAGTGTTGGAGAGAAAGTCCAACCAACTCTCGAGCATATTGGCGACGATCATGCTTGCTAATTGGGGATCGATGGGCACGATGAGCGAGGAAGAAGCGGTGCTCATCGTGTGCGCTCAGAGCGCCTCTCGGCGACGCAGCAACTCGCGGTTGATCTCGCAGATCTGCTCCAAGATTTCGCGAGCGCGTTGATAATGGGCGAGGAATTTCTTGGTCTCCGCAAGACGGTTCTGCGGAACATAGTCCACTTGCGGCCACACATTCGGGAAGCTCACAGACAAGTAGTATTTGGGGCCATGACCGCGGCCCTTGGCGCATTTGCAGCCAGGCTTGCCACAAGGCTTGTAGCGTTCGATGAGAGAACCGCGAAGGATGCCAGCGAGTGACGGCAGCTTGCCTAGCAGAGCCTGACGGCGCTTTCGCAGGGCGGCAGAGGATTTCTTCTGCATAGCTAGCAGACCACGTAAAAGAATGGTCTGACAGTATTTCAAATGAATTCATAAATCAACCTTTTTCTGTAGATCGCTGGGGGAGTTGCTCCAAGAGGGTAACTAAAGCCAGAAGAGATTCGGCGTCAAGTCGCCGCAGGGGCAGTTTCAACGAGTCCGCTGGCGAAGGATCCGCCCAATCGGTCCATTCCCGCGCGACACTGAAAGTGCCACAATCCATTCCGCGAAGAATGAGCGTGTCATTGCCAGCGATGCGTCGCTTTTTGAGTACTGGAAAACGTTGACCGCGCAGTGGATGGTACGGGTGACGGATCTCGGCCCATCCCAAATGCTCACTGTGCTCAAGTGCAGTTCGCGTTGACCGTCCCGACGATCTATGATCGCGTATGTCAGCAAGCGCTACTCAATCGGTTGGAGCCCCTATTCGAGCCGATATTCGATGATGCCAGCTTTGGATATCGGCGAGGGCGATCGACGAAGGACGCGCTGCGCAAGATCTGGAAGGAGATTCAAAGCGGGTCGGAGTGGATCGTGGACGCAGATCTCCGAGACTTTTTCGGATCTGTGGATCACGAAAAACTTCTCACGCTGGTTGCCCAACGAGTAGCAGATGGCCGAGTGCTTCGCCTTATCCAAGCGATGCTCAAAGCGGGAAGCTACGGGAAAGGGCAACTCTTTCCGACCGAGCGCGGCACTCCCCAAGGAGGAGTGGTTTCGCCAGTGCTCAGCAACATACTCCTGACGCCGTTTGATCGGGAGATGAGGCGGAGAGGATATCAGCTGACGAGGTATGCCGATGACTGGGTGGTCACCTGTAAATCGGCAGCGGAAGCACGTTCTGCAGTGGACGCGGCTCGCCGAATCCTGAAACAGCTGGGAGTGGAGTTACATCCGCAGAAGACGCGGATCGTTCACGTCCAGCATGGCTTCGAGTTTCTTGGTTACAAGATCAAGCGCGGGAAGAAACTGCAGTTACCCGCGAGCAAGATTCGTAGCCAGGCACGCTCCGGTGCGCTGTATGCGTACCCGCGTGAAAAGTCGATCCAACGTTTTCAGGACCAGGTGCGGCAACGAACTAAGCGGAGGGTGCCTTTGCATACCAAGGAGCTGATTGCAGAACTTAACCCACTTCTGCGGGGATGGGGCGAATATTACAAGCGAGCCCACGTCCGAAAGCTCTTCAATCAACTCGACCGATGGATCGTGCGGCGGATCTGGTCGCATCGATTTAAGCGTTGGCGTAATGGCGGTTGGACGCAACTGCCTACGGCCACGCTGTACGGTGAGTATGAGCTTGTGAACTTGGTGGGGTTAATTCCTTCTTTAGCATTTCGTAGTGTCGCGTCTTCGTGAAAGCTGCATACGGGAAAACCGTCCGTGCAGTTTGAGCGGCGGACGGAGGCTAGCGCTTCGGCGCGCCTCCTCCGACCCGACAGTCGCGAAAGCGATGAAGGCCCAAACAGTAGGAAACGACAAGTAGGACGCAGGACTCGATGAGCGACAAGCGGCAGAAGAACCAGCTAGTGCTGGCCTTTACTGAGGAGGGGAGGAGTGAAGCTCCGAAGGCTTCTCAGGAAGGGACCGAACCGCGCACCGCGAAATGCGAAACCGAACGTCCAGCTAGTCACGAGCAGTTGATGGAACCGATTGTCCTGGGGAGTAGGTAGGAAAACGGCCCGCCTCGGAAGACCGGCCCCACAACAGCAAGAGAACCCAACAGGGAAGCCCAAGCCCCACCCTTCGCGAAAGGCGCTCGGAGTGGGGCAGACAGGAAGAAAACCCATTACCCCATCACATGCAACACCGATATGTTGGGCACCCGAAGAGGATATAAGATACGCATAGGCTTCAGCCTGCTGTTGGGTTTCTCTCTTAGCCAAGAGGGCTCGCGTCGGTCGGGCTCTGCGGGCAGAGGCAGGGGGCCAAGTCCCGCGACGATAGAGAGGTGTTGAAATGGGCATCTGGCGGCGGGGCGGAGTTTTCCACTGGCTGGGGTAATTTTTCCTTGCGTGGGTTGGGGTGGCGAACATAGAGTAGGATTATGCCATTGGGCCTGTCTGCCGGCATAAATACCAAAAGAATTGATGCAGTGTCTTTGACTCAAGAGGAGGAGTTTGTGCGTTCGAAGGCTGGAAGCGGCTTTTTTGTTTAGTGGTGGTGACTTCGCGGAGTTTCCTTTGGAATGACGGTGTTTTTGATGGGGAGTGGAGGCGGTAGTAGATGACGGCGATTATCACGGTTGCTAACCAGAAGGGTGGCGTGGGGAAGACCACCACGGCTATTAATCTGGCTGCGGGAATTGCGACGAAGGGTCGGCGGACGCTGTTGATCGATCTGGATCCACAGGCGAACTCGACGATCGCGTTTTTCGATATGGCAGACGTGAAAGAGTCGATGTTCGATGTGCTCGGCGATACCCGGACGCCGATTGCGAACATCATCAAGCCGAGCAAGGATCCGATGTTGAGCGTCGGGCCGGGCCGATTGGCATTGGCGAAACTTGAGACGGTGTTGAGCGGGCAGTTCGATGCGCCGTATCGATTGAAGGACGCCCTGGCGCCGGTGCTGAAAGATTACGACTACGTAATCATCGACACGCCGCCATCGCTGGGGATTTTGACGGTGAATGCGCTAGTGTCCGCGACGCATTTGCTGGTGCCGATCCAGGCGGCATATTTTGCAATTGAAGGGACGGACGATTTGCTGGAGACGTACGAGCGGATTCGGGCCCGGCCCAATCCACAGTTGCGGATGCTAGGCGTGGTGATCACGCTGTACGACAAGAGAACGAATATTTCGCGGGACACGCACGGACAGATTCGCAACGTGTTTGGTGAAGTCTTGTTCAAGACGAAGATCAGTAAAAATGTAAGGCTAGAAGAAAGCCCGGCATACAAAGAAACGATATTTTCGTTTGCACCCAAATCTCCGGGAGCAATCGAGTACAAAAAACTTGCCACGGAGGTCGTCCAACGTGTTGAAGAAAGCCGGGTTGCCCGTCACGCTGAAGATGCGGCATGACGCGCATTACGTAGAATCACTGACAAGCTATAGCGGGGCAGCGGTGGGACGGATGATCCCTGTGGACCAGATCCGGCCGAATCCGGATCAGCCGCGAAAAGCGCTGGGAGACCTGCGTGAATTAACGGATTCGATCCGCGAAAAGGGCGTGCTGGAGCCGCTGCTAGTGCGGTTTATGCCGCGGGAAGATTGCTACTACATTATTTCGGGCGAACGCCGTTATCACGCATCGCGCGCGGCGGGTTTGCGGGAAGTGCCGGCGATCGAGAAGATGGCAGACGACGCGGAAACGCTGGAAATTGCGCTGATCGAAAATATTCAGCGGAAGGACCTGACTCCGTTTGAGGAAGCGGACGGATTGCAGCGGCTGGCGCAGCAGTTCGATTACACGCATGACGATGTGGCGAAGAAAATCGGGCGGGCGCGGAGTTCGGTAAGCGAGACGCTGATGCTGCGTACGATACCGGAGTCGATCCGGAAGAAGTGCGTCGAGCATGGCGTGCTGTCCAAGTCTGTGCTGCTGCAAATTGCGAAACAGCAGACCGAGAAGAAGATGCAGGAAATGCTGGCGCGGATTTTGCAGGGTGGGTTGACGCGAGATCAGGCGCGGAAGGAACGCACGGAGGAAAAGACCGGACCGCAGCGGCCGCAGCCGTTTATTTTTCATTATGAGCCGGAGAATGAGGCATTCCGGTTCCGGTTGCAGTTCAAGAAAAGCCATGTGTCGAGGGATGAGTTGATACATACGCTGCGGGATATATTGGCGCAGTTGGAAGGGAATGAGGCGGATTCGACGGCAGCGTGAAGAAAGTTAAGTTTTGAGTAGGGATCGGCGGCGCGGCTTAGGGTCGCGCCGTTTTTGTTGTGTGCCGAGCATGTCGCCGCGAGGCGGGGTCTGAAAGAAGCGCGGAGCAAAAGCGCGAGCCGATGGACAAGATGTAAATCCGGCGGTTGTGCGCGGAAGGCGGCGGAAGTTTCTAGGATTCAGTTTTACCTTGCACCGCGAACCGCACCGGCGCATCGCGCCGAAGGCGATCCAGCGATTCAAGGAGAAGCTCCGGGAACTGACGCGACGAACGCGCGGGGTAAGCGTGGAGAGGATGGCCGAGCAGCTCGGGCGCTATCTCCAAGGATGGCAGGGCTACTTCGGTTACTGCCAAACCCCATGGGGTGCTGAGAGACCTTGATTACTGGACACGGCGGCGCCTCCGGGCGTTTCTGTGGCAGCAGTGGAAACGTGGCTCGGTACGGTTCGCGGAACTCGTCCAACGAGGAGTGGACACGGAACTCGCCGCTCAAACGGCGGGCAGTGTTCATGGCCCATGGCGGCTTGCCGAATCCCCAGGCCTGCATATCGCACTGCCCAATGCCTACTTCGCCTCGCTCGGGATTCCGTCTCTGTTCGGTTCGCAGTAGCTTGATCCGCCGAACCGCCGTATGCGGACCCGCATGTACGGTGGGTGCGCCGGTAAAATCGGTATGGAGTAGTGAATGAAAGAGTCACACAGGGAAAGCGTAGCGAGCCACCCTGCCCCCGAGTCAAGCGCGGCCAGTCGCAAGGCTGTTCGTGAAGCGTTGACAGGGGCACATGCAGGCGGGACATCGAGCTGCGAAATAAGTCGATTCGGAGTGCTGACGTCGTCCACCGAGACGGAAGGCCACACTGATGGAAGCGCTAACGCGAGCTTTCAAAGGACTCCGCGCAGTCAGAGACCCCAAGCATGCATGGAAACTCCATGCGCGAGAACCGGGAGGCCACAGCAACGCCCGTTGCGATTTCCTGAGCGGGCCGGTTGGAGAAGGTCATGAACCAGAAGTCCAACATGCACGTTACTGGGGAGTCGGACGGTCGTACAGTACCGACGAAGTGCTCGAACAAAGGCGGGAAACCGTCGGCGGAGGGCAGGGAGGGAAGGCGACCGACCAAAGAGAACATCGAGCAGACGACCGCGTCCCAGACTCAGAGTTGGGTTAACGCGTCGAGCGGCTTGCTCGGTGTGCGAGAAGCAGCTAAACGGGAAGGGAAGACGCGGTTCACTGCGTTACTCCACCATGTGACTGTGGCACTACTACTGGAAAGCTTCTACGCACTGAAGCGAGACGCTGCACCGGGTGTGGACGGAGTCACATGGAAGGAATACGAAACAGATCTGGATAAACGACTGGAGGACCTACACGGTCGAGTACACCAGGGAACGTATCGAGCGCAGCCTTCCAAGAGAACCTACATTCCCAAAGCGGACGGACGAAAGCGACCCCTGGGCATAGCGGCCCTGGAGGACAAGATCGTTCAGCACGCGGTGGTCACGGTCCTCAACCAAATTTATGAAGAGGACTTCTTGGGGTTCTCCTATGGGTTCCGTCCCGGGCGAAGCCAGCATCAAGCGCTGGATGCGCTCTGGGTAGGACTCATACGGAAGAAAGTGAACTGGGTGCTGGATGCCGATTCGGATCCATTTCACACGAATGGTTGGGCAAATTCATCAAGCACCGAATCGCCGACCGAAGAATACTCCGCCTGATTCGAAAATGGTTGAGGGCTGGAGTATCGGAGGAAGGGGCCTGGGCGAAAACGGAAGTGGGAACCCCGCAGGGAGCGGTGGTATCTCCGCTGCTCGCGAATGTGTACCTACATTACGCTTTCGACCTTTGGGCACAGCACTGGCGAAAACACCGCGCTACGGGCGAGGTCATAATCGTGCGCTACGCGGATGATATCGTCATGGGATTCGAGCAACGAGTCGATGCCGAGCGCTTCCTCCAGGAATGGAAGGAGCGCCTGCGAAAGTTCGGGCTGGAACTACATCCGGGCAAAACACGCCTGATTGAGTTCGGGCGTTTCGCAGCCGAAGACCGAAAGCGGCGAGGCCAGGGCAAGCCGGAGACATTTAACTTTCTGGGATTCAGTGTGCTGCAGAAGCACACGGAGGAGGAGTTCATCATGAACTGATTCACCGTGAATAAGCTGCGCAATAGATGAGGGAAGGCCCCTCGGGATCGGCTTTCAGGAGCAGGTCTCAAACCGCCTACAAGCCGCTGTGGTAAAGAGCCATGGTGGTGAGCGTTGGAGGAAAAGCGCGAGAACAAACTCGTGCAGGTGAGCATCCGAGAGACGAACGAAAGTGAACCCTTCGAAGACGCGTCGTTAAGAAATCAAGAGTCGTCGAAACCAGGAGCGTGTATCCCACCTGGGACAAGTCCGTAGGGTGCCTGATGACTGAGCGGACGGCGACCGGCGTAGAGAGGGCGTGAAGCGGATGCAGGCTATCGCGTGGAACTGCAGGAACCAGTCGCTCCGATGTGAAGGGAGAAGCCCAAGCGGCGAAAACCGCGAGGCGAGCGTACCGATGCGGAGCACTGGGGCGGACCGACTCGTAAGAGCGAGGAAGGCTCGTAATGGGGCTGGAGCGAAGGAGTCGGGTCAAGTGGTCGCATGACCGAAGCAACTGGAAACAGGAGGACCTCGATGCGTGCGACAGACAAGCCGTTCAACATCGATAAGAAGCTAGTGTATGAAGCGTACAAAGCGGTCCAATCCAATGGAGGAGCGGCCGGGGTGGACGGGCAGACGATCGAGCAGTTCGAAGCCGACTTGAAGAGGAATCTCTACAAGATCTGGAACCGAATGAGCTCGGGAAGCTACTTTCCTCCGCCGGTGCGCGCCGTCTCCATTCCCAAAAAGTCTGGAGGACAAAGGATTTTGGGTGTGCCGATGATGATTTCATAATGCACCTCCCTCCAATCACGTTAGGAATCCGAGTGAATTCGGCTTGAATTTCGCACCCAATTGCGCAGTTTTTGTTCGTCCTCGGTGTTCAGTGTAATCCAATACGCAGCTCTTTCGTTGAGCCGTCGCGTCTGGATTATATGATGCTTGATCCAGTAATGAACCACGCCGACACCTACGCCAAATCGTTCGGCCACCTGCTGGACGGTCAATTCTTCTTTTTCCTTGAGTTGCACAGGAGGAATTTCATAACGCCAACAGACCCAATGAATCGCCTTTGCCGTAAAGGAGTGTCCTTTCGGAGTACGGAGACCTTCTCGATTCAACTGATCAGCGATTTGTGCCTTCGGCAAACGGCGCGCCAACTCGCGGATTCGGTCGACTTCCGCGGAAGGATATCGAAAACGGTCTGCAGCTTTCGGCGGAAGTTGCACCGAGAGATCGGTGCAAGCGCCACCCTGCCAGCGGATGTGAACGGAGAGCTGTCTTTGCTCGACCAATTTGTTGACGGTAATATCTTTGATGAGGAGCCGCAACATTCGTTTGCGGTCCTTGGCTTGCGTGCTGGGTGCGTGCCACAGACGCGGGAAATCCCGCGCTAATGCGAGCACTTTCGCTTTTTGCTCCGGTGTAAAGACCCGTGCTTCTTTCCGTTGAAATTCCGCAGCTTGCTTTTTCAGATCCTGCAGATGAAGCAAGGTTTCATTCCAGCGACGTTCCAGCGTGTTGGCGACTAACCGATTGGACGGATCTACTTCCTGATAACGCCGTTCGGCGAGAGCAACTTCGTATTCGGCGCGCTCGAGCCGCATCTGCCATTGACGCAGAATGCCTTGATCGCGCGCTTCGAGTTCCTGCAGAGCGGCGAGTGCGAGTTGGAGCTCGGCTGGCCGCAGCGCTTTCAACACTTCTTCCGAAACGGCGGCGTCGAGCAGATCACCACGAAAGCTCATGCAATCTTTGGTCGCCAGTCCTTCGCGACGTTGTCGGTTGCAAAGGTAAGTCGGATAGATGCCGCTGTTGCCCGTGTAACGGACGGTGATGGCGTGGCCACAGTGGCCGCACAAGAGCAGCCCCTGCAGCAAGGCCAAGCCTTCGCGAGCCGGGCCGCTCAGCATCGTTTCTGGCCCATTGGTGCGATTCTTTTCCAAATGCATGGCATTTTCCAGGAATTCTTCCCAGCCGATGTATCCCTCGTGATGCTGTTTCAATTGGACGCGCCAGTCGGGCATGGGGACCGCACGCATTTTTTTCTGAATCTCGCCGGTCGTGCTGATTTTCTGATGATACTGGTAGCGACCAAAGACATACACGCCGGCATAAGACGGGTTCTTGAGCATACACAACACACGCGTGTGAGTAAGACGGCCCCATACCAGCTTGCCGTTCCAGGCCCCGCCATAGGCGCGCTTGGGAAAACGCAATGCCCGCTTAACGAAGTTCTGTACTACGGCAAAGGCACTGCCTGTTTCTCGAAACAAGCGAAATACCAAAGATACGGCGCCGCGCACTTCTTCGTCGGGGTCAAGGACGATATGGCCATCCTCGTCGTGACGAAATCCAACGGGGATGGGAAATCGCAATTCTCCTTTCTGCGCTTTGTTGAGTTTACCGCCCAGGAGGCGCGCGCGGATAAAGTGCAACTCTGCTTGCGCCATGGTGCCCTTGAGTCCCAACAATAAACCATCGTTGAAGTCCGCCGGATCGTAGCAGCCATCCTCGTCGATCACGAGTGTCCGAGTCAGCGCACATAACTCCAGGAGCCGGTGCCAATCGGCATTCGAACGTGCCAGTCGGGAAGCTTCCAAGGCAAACACCGCGCCCACCTGGCCCATGGAAACATCCGCTACCAGGGTCTTGAAGTCCGTGCGTCCCGTCGTGTGAGCACCGGATACTCCTAAATCCCGATCGAGGATGCGGGTCGACGCTTCGCTCCAGCCCAGTTCCAAAGCTTTCTTTCGCAGCGCATACTGACGCTCGGTACTCTCCTGATGGTGGCGCACTTGGGCAAGCGTCGACTGACGCACATAAATGTAAGCCGGTTTGCTCTGCTGCTGTTCCGAGATTTTCGGGTTCATCGGTGACCTCCGCAGTTGTCGAAGTGTTGGAGAGAAAGTCCAACCAACTCTCGAGCATATTGGCGACGATCATGCTTGCTAATTGGGGATCGATGGGCACGATGAGCGAGGAAGAAGCGGTGCTCATCGTGTGCGCTCAGAGCGCCTCTCGGCGACGCAGCAACTCGCGGTTGATCTCGCAGATCTGCTCCAAGATTTCGCGAGCGCGTTGATAATGGGCGAGGAATTTCTTGGTCTCCGCAAGACGGTTCTGCGGAACATAGTCCACTTGCGGCCACACATTCGGGAAGCTCACAGACAAGTAGTATTTGGGGCCATGACCGCGGCCCTTGGCGCATTTGCAGCCAGGCTTGCCACAAGGCTTGTAGCGTTCGATGAGAGAACCGCGAAGGATGCCAGCGAGTGACGGCAGCTTGCCTAGCAGAGCCTGACGGCGCTTTCGCAGGGCGGCAGAGGATTTCTTCTGCATAGCTAGCAGACCACGTAAAAGAATGGTCTGACAGTATTTCAAATGAATTCATAAATCAACCTTTTTCTGTAGATCGCTGGGGGAGTTGCTCCAAGAGGGTAACTAAAGCCAGAAGAGATTCGGCGTCAAGTCGCCGCAGGGGCAGTTTCAACGAGTCCGCTGGCGAAGGATCCGCCCAATCGGTCCATTCCCGCGCGACACTGAAAGTGCCACAATCCATTCCGCGAAGAATGAGCGTGTCATTGCCAGCGATGCGTCGCTTTTTGAGTACTGGAAAACGTTGACCGCGCAGTGGATGGTACGGGTGACGGATCTCGGCCCATCCCAAATGCTCACTGTGCTCAAGTGCAGTTCGCGTTGACCGTCCCCACAGTAGCCGATCGCGTGGCGCAGATGGTGGTGAAACAAGTCATTGAGCCGATTCTGGACCCCATATTTTTGGCAGACTCCTATGGCTACAGACCGAGAAAATCGGCACTCGACGCCGTAGGAGTTACGCGGCAGCGGTGCTGGAAGTATGACTGGGTGTTAGAGTTTGACATCAAAGGCCTGTTCGACAACATTGACCATGAGCTTTTGCTACGAGCCATTCGGAAACATGTGACGTGTAAGTGGGCGCTGCTGTACATCGAAAGATGGCTCAGAGCGTCAATGATGCAGGAAGATGGAACCACAATTGAGCGAGACCGCGGAACCCCTCAGGGTGGTGTGGTCAGCCCAATCTTGGCGAACATTTTTCTCCACTATGCGTTCGATCTCTGGATGACGCGGAAACACCCGGACCTCCCGTGGTGTCGGTATGCGGACGATGGACTGGTGCACTGCCGTAGCGAGCAAGAAGCACAGGCGCTTAAGTCTGAGCTACAAGTTCGCCTGGCAGAGTGCCGCCTGGAGATGCATCCAACGAAAACCAAAATCGTCTATTGCAAAGACAAGAAGCGCAAAGGCAAGTATCCGAACGTCAAATTTGACTTTCTTGGGTACTGCTTTCGGCCTCGTCTGGTGAGACGTTTCCGGGATAACACGCTATTCTGCGGTTTTAATCCCGCAGTTAGCTCCTCGGCGATGAAAGCCATGCGGTCGACGATTCGGGAATTGAAACTTCGTCATCAAACACAGCTGTCTTTGCAGGATATTGCCCAGCAGCTCAATCCACTCCTGCGGGGTTGGATCGAGTACTACGGACGATACGCCCCATCGGCTCTGTACCCCTTACTGCGGCATGTAAATCAGATGCTTGTAGCCTGGGCGATGCGAAAGTTCAAGCGCTTTAACGACCATAAGATCCGGGCGAGCCAGTTTCTACAACGGCTTGCTGCGGAGCGCGCGGAGCTCTTTGTACATTGGAGTCTTGGTATGATCGGCACGTTTGCTTGATGGGAGCCGGATGCGCCGAGAGGTTCACGTCCGGTTCTGCGAGAGGCTCGAGGTGAAATTCCTCGGGCCTACTCTACCGCATATCTGCGCGAAAAACCGGAAGACCGGCGGCTTTTCGGTCGATCGCAAGACTATACGTAAGCGACTCTCCGTAAAACTCAAAGCCGTACGGGAGGAGCTTCGGCGGCGCTGGCACGAGCCAGTGGCCGAAGTCGGGAAGTGGTTGAGGTCCGTGGTACAAGGCTACTTCAACTACTATGCGGTTCCTGGCAACATCGATAGTCTGCAGAGCTTTCGGGCCCAAGTCGTTTCGCACTGGTCCCGCGCGCTACAACGGCGGAGCCAGAAGAGTCGGATGCCCTGGGAACGTTTCGGTCCGCTTGTCGCTCGTTGGATCCCGAGTGCTGTGATCCTGCACCCGCGTCCTGCCATGCGCTTCAACGCCAGGTATCTGCGGTAAGAGCCGTATGCAGTAATCCTGCCCGTACGGATCTGTGCGGGGGGCGCGGGGTTAACTCGCGTCCCTACCGCGACTGTGACAGGGAACGCCGGCGACCGCTTACCTATGTCGATTTCGCACCTATGACTAACGTGTGGGCGAGACGGGGAAATCGAAGGGGAATTCCTCAGTTCGCAGACTTCGGTCGGAATGACGCGGCTTTTTTTGCTAGGTGTACGCAGAAGGAAATCCAAGATGGTAGTCATGGCGGAAATAAAAAGGTTCCCGTCCAGATCCTTTATGGTGAATTGCCGTAATCCCCCAAGACTTTTTTTCTAAAGGATCCACGATGTCCGCACCTAACGACTTCGGTTCATGGTACGACGCCACCCGGTCTCTGTTGTGCGCGTTCGACATCATCGAGCGGCAACTCCGGCACCGGCTGGCCAATTGAGCTCATTTCTTTTTTGCGCCCACAAAGATCTCCTTCATGCAACAAATTAGCACTACCGAGGGGCGAGACTAAAGTTCTGCGTCTACGTGGCGTTGTATAATTTTTGGGTATGGAATTTACGGCGGGGCAGGCGGATGTGTTGAAGAGATTATTTGCGGCGGGATTTCGGCCGATTGCGATACCGCCGTATGAGAGTGCGTTGTGCGTGCATCGCGCAGAGTGTGCGGCGTTGTTGGCGCCGGTGGAAAATGGCGGGTTGCGGCTGACGGCGCCGGTGACCGTGATGGTGGATGGAAATTTGAGTGTAAGGTTGAAGAAGCCGGGCGGCGATGTGTTTGTTTGGAAGAAGACGGAAGTGCCGGCTACGGAGGAGCGGTTGAAGGAGTTGGAGAAGTTTCGGGAGGAGTTGTTGGCGGTTCTCGAGAGTTATACGTTGTAGGTTTTTAGTTTTAAGTTTTGGAGAAGAGTGATCCAAGAACCCACACGTAAAAACGGCGTGTGGGGCACCCGAAAGGCGAGCTGGCTTGAATCGAAGAGAAATTCCTCACTGCGCGGACTCCGTTCGGAATGCGTAGTTGTGATACGTGGAGTTGTAACCGGGGAGAGGGGTTGGAAATCTAAGGCGATATGACTACATACGATATTGTTTGCGTGGGAGCTGGGCCGACCGGATTGGCTTGCGCTATGGAAGCGAAACGGGCAGGGATGCGGGCGCTGGTGATCGATAAAGGATGCTTGTGCAATTCGATTTACCACTACCCGGTGAACATGGTGTTCTTTACTACGCCAGAATTGTTGGAGATTGGGGATTTGCCGCTGGTGTGTGGCGGGGAGAAGCCGACGCGGACCGAGGCGCTGAAGTATTACCGCAAAGGGACGGAGCATTACGCGCTGGAGCTACGATTGTTCGAGAAAGTACTGTGCGTGGATGGGCATGGGGGTGCGTTCACGGTGGTGACACAGACGGAGAGCGGGGGCGAGGAGAGATACTCCGCGAAGAATGTGGTGGTGGCTACAGGTTATTACGATTTGCCGAATGAGATGGGAGTGCCGGGAGAGCACCAGCCGCATGTGAGCCATTACTACACGGAGCCGCATGAGTTCTGGAACCAAGATGTAGTGGTGATTGGAGGAAAGAATTCGTCGGTGGAGGCGGCGCTGGATTTGTGGAGGAATGGCGCGCGAGTGACATTGGTGGTGCGCGGAAAGGAATTGGGATCGTCGATCAAATATTGGGTGCGGCCGGACATTGAGAATCGGATTAAGGCGGGGCAGATTGCGGCGGTGTTTGGGGTGAAGATTAACGAGATTGTGCGCGATGGCGTGATGGTGGAGAACGGAGACGGACCACGATTGGTGCCAGGGAAGCAGGTGTTTGCGCTGACGGGCTACCATCCGGATTATGAATTTATAGAAAGTTTGGGAGTGAAGCTTGATCCGGAGAGCCGGAGGCCAGCGCTGGATCCGAATACGTTGGAAAGCAATGTGCCGGGGATTTATCTGGCGGGCGTGGTGGTGGCGGGGAAGAACACGAATGAGATTTTTATCGAGAATGGAAGATTTCATGGGAAGCAGATTGTGGAAGCCATAGGGAGGAAGTGAAGAGCGATACGAGATTTGGGAAGGGAAAGGAGGTTTACGAAGTAAAGAAATGCGCAAGCGGTTGGGTTTGGTGGCGAGACGTTGGGATCGAAGAGAGATTCCTCACTCTGCGGGCTCCGTTCGGAACGACGGGACTGGTGGGCGGGTGGTTGAGAGGCAAGACGGGTTGGCTGAGACCCTCGGCTTCGCTCGACATGACGAGTGCGATTGGGGCGTTGGTTAGGTGGTGGCGCGCCAGGATAACTGAGATTTTTGAATGTTTGCTCGGGTTGGTTGGGGTTTGTTAGACTGGCAGAGTTGGTGTCGTTGGTCTTTCTTAGTTGCGGGACTAAAGTCCCGCGTGTGCCGGTCTGAAGATCGGCCTTACAGGGACATATGGGAAATTTTTTAGGTGAGATTGGGGCTACGGCGGTGGCGCTGGTGAAGGGTTTCAGCGTCACGTTTAAGACCATGTTTGAGAAGACAGTGACCGAGAATTATCCGGCGGAACCTGTGACTTTCCAGCCGCGGTACCGTGGAATTCACGTGTTGCACCGCGATGAGGGCGGGTTGGAAAAGTGCGTGGGCTGCTTTTTGTGCGCGGCGGCGTGCCCATCCAATTGCATTTATATCGAGGCGGCGGAGAATACCGAAGACAAGAGGATTTCAGCGGGCGAGCGGTACGCGAAGGTCTACAACATCGATTATTCGCGGTGCATTTTCTGCGGGTATTGCGTGGAAGCGTGCCCGACGGACGCGATTACGCACGGACATGGATTTGAACTGGCGACGTATGACATCAATTCGCTGGTGTACCGGAAGGAACAGATGCTTGAGAGCTTGAAGGGAGTGCCGCCGGTGGGATCGATGGCGGAGGGACGGCCGGAGATTAGTTCGCGGTAGGTTCTGTGGATAGAAAATAGAAATTGGAAAATGGAAATCGCTGGCCCCGAAGAATCGGGGCCATTTTTTTGTGGATGGGCGCCAGGCTGGCCACATTGGAGGCAACAACTTCCGCGCGCACGGGATTTTCCGCGGCGAGGACGGAGCGTTCGCGCTGTTCGATGAGCTCGCGAGCAGGCATGGCAGAGGTATTCTCTTCGAACAGTTGATCGAGGAGCTCGGTGATTTCCTTGCGGAGATTGGGGGCGTGAGCAAGGCAGAGAGTTTGTACGACTGAAGCATGGTGCGGGAAGCTGAAAGAAGAAATTCCCAAGGGCCATTGGGCGGAACTGAGACACGTTGTCCCGAACGGCGGAACGGTTAAACAGCTGTGAAAAAGCGGGAGGTGCCGTGGAGGCGTTCAGCGAGTGCACCGGGGATTACGAAGATCCGGACAGGAGAGGTTCTGAGTGAGCCGAGCAACGTGGCGGGGAAAATATACGCGAAGGGAATAGAAAACGCTGTCGAGGAGTTGTGGAAACGCGCAGATGGTTCGAAGCAGTGTTGTTGATTGTATAGGCGGGGCTTGTTAGGTGTAGGTCAGGGGGGCGTGAAAGCGGAGCAGTTTGCCGGATTCGGTGCTTGGTACGCGGGTATTGGTGGATAGGCGGTAGAAGTGGTCGAAGCGGTCGCGGGGGGACCAGTGCGGTAAGGTGGCCTCGCGTTGGCGGGTGAAATGTTTTTGGAAGCCGACTAGGTCAATGCCGGTGGAGGGATCACGGGGAGGGACGGGGCAGCGAGCGCAGGGATTGCTGCCTTCGAAATGAACTTCGCCGATAGTGAAGCGGATGACGCTGCGTTCGTTTTCGCCGAAGAGTTGGTCTTCCCAGAAGGCGGGGACGCCGTCGATCTCCAGGGTGGCGCGGAAACGGCGGCGAACATTTTCGAGAGAGAGGGCAGGAAAGCCGTCCGGAGTGGCGGGAAACCAATCGGCTATGGCCTGCAGAGACGCGGTGGAAACGATGGTCGGGCCGCTGGCGATGGAGTCGTCGGGAAAGCCACCTTCCGAATATCGGACGATAATTTGCTGCTCGAAGAAAACGCTGAACCATTCGGCGGCGTCTTCGTGGTCCTGCGGGAAGGCGAAGGTCCGGGGAGGAATTTTGCGGCGGTCGGTTGGGACGGAGAGGGTGACGGAGGCGAGATCGGCAGAGTAGTTTGCGCGAATGAGATGGATCGCGGGAGTGCGCTTGCCATTGACCCATTTGCCGTCGACGGAATAGAGAGCCCAGGCGCGATCGAGGGCGAGGCCGCCGGATGGGGAGATGCGGGCTTCGGGGACCGAGACGGGGTCGAGGGATTTGATGGGGTGGAGACGGATGTGAGCGAGATGGGGCGTCGGGGTGGTGAAAAGCACCGGGAAAGTTTAGCAGAAGACGGGAGGTGGGGTGTTGGGAGGAGGCAAGACCGTAGTGGTTTGAGATCCTTTGTCGCGAACTCCCTCCTCAAGGATGACCGCGCGGTTTTTGTGGCGGACGTTCGTCCGTCGTATTTGTGTTCTCCCTTGACGACTCTGATGCCGCCACAGAGGGGATTCCTCCAGGGAAACGGCTGCCAGGATCATTTAAATCCACAGTCTTTGGGGTATATTGCGCGTCCTATAAGCTATATTATGTTAACTAAGAAGTGGGACTCAATTTAGTGTCTTTACGGCCCAACGGTAAGGACCGCGGTTCCCGTGTTGCTTCGATTGATTCCCTCCTTTTAGGGACTCATCTCACCTTTTGCTGTCGTAGATTGATTTCGCTCAATTCCTGTTTCCAAAGCTTGTCGCGGAGCGGACGCCACGGGGTTGAGATCGATCCTTCGCTTCGCTGGATGACAGATTATTTTGGGGCGGTGGCGAATTTTGACGATTCTTGTTTGTAGGGTTGGGAGAGACCCAAATGGACCGATCTAAAGACCGACCACTCCACAGGCACGGCCAGACCAGTAGAATCGATGCGGCTAGCGTAGGAGTTGGCTCCCGCCGTCCGGGTTATTTCTTGGATTTTAGTTTGTTGGCTTCGAAGTCCAGGTACTGCTGGAGGGCGTGGGGGTCGGCACCGGCTAGGGGGCGACCGTTGACAAAGACGGTGGGGGTACTGCGGACGCCCACGAGTTTGCCGTTTTCGATGCTGGCGTCTACTTCGGCGGTGGCTTGCGGGCTGCTCAGGCAAGCCTTGAAGGTTTCTGGATTCAGTCCCGCGCGCGCGGCGAAATCCATCATTTTGTCGTAGGCGTTCGCGGCGGAGACCAAATCCTGGTTGTCATAGATAAGGTCGTACATCTTCCAGAAAGATTGGTGGTCTTGCTGGTAGGCGCAGCGGCCAGCGATCGCGGCGGTGCGGGCCCAAGGATGAATCTGGTCAATGGGGAAATCTTTGAAGATGAGCTTAACCTGGGGATAGTTGGGGAGCATGCCACGCACGGCGTCGTGGAAATTGCGGCAGACGGGGCATTCGAAGTCACCGTACTCGACGATGGTGATGGGCGCTTTGGGATCGCCATAGACGGGAGCACCTTTGAGATCGAACTTGGCGATGTTGGCGGCCAGAGGATCGGTCGTCAGGTCGTCAAGTTCCCCGCGCAGAAGATAGCGGCCGTCGGCGGTGAGATACATTTTGACGGTGTCGCCGCCGTCGGGACTTTTCACGTCTACGGAAATTTCGGAGAGGCCGGAGGAGCCGATGGGTTTGGGCGCGCCGACGGTGATCGTGTAGTCGGAGCCCAGGGCGTAGTAATTGCGGAGGAAGGCTTCGATGGATTTTTGGGTGCTGGCGGCGGGTTGTTGGCCGCGAGCGAGAGTGCCCGCGAAGACGAGGGATACGATCAGCAAAAGATTCCTAGTGAATTTCACGCGTGTCCTCGTTTAGGTGGATCGTAGTTGGTGTTTCAGGGGCTAAAGACGAAATCGTTGTGGAAGTGTGCGCGGTGAGGTGGTTGAGATCCTTCGCTACGCAAAAGGAGCCTCGCTCGGGATGACAAATTATTTTTTTGTAGGACTGGGAGGAACCCAAGAGAAACCAGTCTAAAGACCGGCCACCACACACCCTGGAGAGACCCAAGAACTGAGCTGAAGGACGGCCGTTAGGAAGGATTTTGGGCGTTGGGGTCATGGGACGAAGCGCTGGGCTATGGGAAATGGGCGGCCGAAACCGAAGGCGCGTGAGGTGATTTTGAGGCCAGGGGCGGCTTGTTTGCGTTTGTATTCGTTGCGATCGACGAGTGTGGCGATGTTGCGGATCAAGCTGAGGTCGTAACCGGTCTCGAGCGCGATCTCCTCGGGACATTTCACTTCTTCAATATAGGATTTCAAGATGCGGTCCAGAACCTCGTAAGGAGGAAGAGAGTCTGTGTCCTTTTGATTTGGACGCAGCTCGGCGGAAGGAGGTTTCACGAGCGTCGAGCGGGGAATCAGTTCCCTTTCGCGATTAATATAGCGAGCAAGCTCGTAGACCATGAGCTTGGGAACATCGGAGATGACGGCGAGGCCGCCCGCCATGTCGCCGTAAAGCGTGCAATAGCCAACGGCATTTTCTGATTTGTTGCCAGTGCTGAGAACCATGGAACCAAATTTATTCGAAAGCGCCATCAGATAATTGCCACGAATGCGCGCCTGGATATTTTCCTCGGTGGCGTCTGGCGCGAGGCCTGCAAAAACGAGGGCAAGCGTTTGCAGGTAAGATTCGAAAACGGAGGCGATGGGAATGGTGCGGAACTCGATACAGAGATTGCGGGCGAGGGACTGGGCATCAGTTTTGCTGCCTTCGGAGGAATATGGGCCGGGCATGGAGACGCCGAGGACGTTGGAGGCGCCGAGGGCGGCGACGGCTATAGCAGCGACAACGGCCGAATCGACACCACCGCTGAGGCCGACGATGGCCTTGGCGAAATTGCATTTGCGAACGTAATCGCGGGTGCCGAGGACGAGGGCCTGGTAGGCGCAGGCGATTTCGTCGGGAGGCTGCTCGTGGATATCGCCCTCGCCGGTGGTGGTGTCAAAAAGCACCAAATCCTCTTCGAAGGCTTTGGCCTGAGCGCCGATTTTGCCGTTGGCGGTGAAGGCGGTGCTCGCACCATCGAAGATGAGGGAATCGTTGCCGCCGACTTGGTTGACGTAGACGACGGGGCGCTTGTGATGAAGAGCGGTGGAACTTAGCATGCCGAGGCGCAGGGAACGCTTGTCAATCGTGAAGGGCGAAGCAGAAATGTTAATCAGTACGCTGGTGCCCTGGTGAATCAGTTCGGTGACGGGATCCCGGGCGTACATGGGCGAAGCCCAGAATGTTTTGTCATTCCAGACGTCCTCACAAATGGTGATGCCGAGCTGCTCCTGGAGAAGGCCGTAGACATATTGTTTGTCGCCGGGTTGGAAGTAGCGGGATTCATCGAAGACGTCGTAGGTGGGGAGAAGCATTTTGGATTGCTCGAAGATCACGCGGCCTTCGTGGATGAGCGCGGCTTTATTAGCAATGAACTTCCCTGCCCTGTGATGATCGGGATTGACGCGCCCGGCGTAACCAACGATGGCGGGGAGAGGCATTTGCGAGGCGACGCGATTGAGCGTGTCATGATTGCGCTGAATGAAGGCGGGGCGTTCGAGAAGATCCAGGGGAAGATAGCCGCAGATGCAAAGCTCGGAAAAGACGGCGAGGTCGGCGCCAAGGCATTTGGCTTGCGCGGCGAGGGCGAGGATACGCGCGGAATTGCCGTCGAAATCACCCACAGTGGGATTGAATTGAGCGAGGGCTATTTTCATCCGGGTTGAAGATTAGGATAAGTGGGGATGCGGGGGAATGCAAATGGTGGGACGGAGCCCCCGCATGAATCGAAGAGGGATTTATCACTTCGCGGACTCCGCTCGGAATGACGGTTTTTTAATTGGGGAGTTAGAGCCTAGACCGCCCTGCGCGGACTCAGGGTGGACATGGCTGCGGTCTCGCTGGGGGCACGATGCATCGTGCCCCTACGAAGAAAGACCTTAAGAGTACAGGCGGAAGCCTATGCTAGACGGGTTAGTCGGCAGTGGCGGATTTGGAGTGAGTGAAGGTGGTTTCGGAGGTCAGGCCGAAGGCTTCGAGGAAGTGGGATTGCGTTTGCGCGGAGACTTGGTTGATGGCGTCGACGCCCAGATCGGTGGGGCTGACGCGATAGCGGAGCTGGCGCTGGCCTGCGGGAGTTTCGACGATGGCGAGGACGGCATCGGCGACATCCTGAGCGCTGGCGGCGCTTGCCGTCAAAACCTTCTCGACCTTGTCGGGAATTTGTGCGGCAGGGCCGTAGGTTTCTGCGCGCGCGTGGTCCGCGGCGGTGACCATGTTTCCGAAGACAGCTGTCTGGTAGGCGCCGGGTTCGATGACTGACGATTCAATTCCCTGCCCTGCGAGTTCGTAGTGATAGGACTCGGCGAGAGCTTCCATGGCAAATTTGCTGGCGCAGTAGAAACCGCAACCGGGGACGACTACGCGGCCTGCGCCACTACTGACGTGGAGAAGCAGGCCGCTGCGTTGTTTGCGCATGAACGGCAACACGGCGCGATTGACGCGTACGGCGCCGAAGAAATTGGTGTCCATGAGTTTGCGGGCCTGCTCGACGGTGGTGGCTTCCGCGAGGCCGAGGACGGCGTAGCCGGCGTTGTTGATAGCGACATCGATGCGGCCGGCTTGTTCAACGACGGCGTGGACCGCGCGGTCGACGGAGGCTTCGTCGGTGACATCCATTTCAAGGACTTCGAGGGCGAGGGATTCTTTTCCGGCGAGGAAGCGCAGTGCGGTGGCGTTGGCGGCATTGCGCAGGGCGGGATCGCGCATGGTGGCGAAGACGGTATGGCCGTGATGGGCAAGGGTTTCGGCGAATAGGCGGCCGAATCCGATGCTGGCGCCGGTTATGAGAACGACTTGATTGGATGGCATGATTCCTCCTGTGGCGGTGGGGGATTATGGTGAACCGGGAGGAGATGGAAGTAAAGCGTGGTTTTGGTCGGTGGTGATAGGGGGTGAATCGAAGAGGGATTCCTCGCTTCGCGGACTTCGCTCGCAATGACGTGCGTTTTTCTGTGGCGAAGGAACCCAAGATGGCGGCCTGAAGGCGCCGGGCTACAAGCCAAGAGACCCTTCGCAAAGTGCGCGGCATCCAGGGCGGTCGATAGATCAGTGGAAAAGGAACAGCCCCACGTGTTGTTTCTGCATGTGGGGCTGCTTGAAACCTTGCAGGGCTCGCGGAGTCGCCCTGCGCTATAAGAGTTATTAGACGCTGAAGGAGCTGCCGCAGCCGCAGGTGCTCTTTACATTGGGGTTGTTGAACTTGAAGCCGGCGCCTTCAAGCGTTTCGACGTAGTCGATTTCGACGCCGTCCAAATACATGGAGCTCATCTGGTCGACAGCGACTTTGAGACCGTCGAAATCGACGACTTCGTCGGATTCGTTGGTCTGATTTTCAAACGCCATGTGATACTGGAAACCGGAGCATCCGCCGCCGACAACGGCGACGCGCAGGGCCACCGGGACAGGGCTCTGCATATTCATGATTTCCTTGACCTTGGTAGCGGCAACAGGCGTTAGATTAACCATAATTTCGTTTGGCCTCCGCTCGCGGAATTAATCCCACAAGCTAAACTCTTTTTTAGTATAGCACACAGCGTAACGTGGTCCAGAGCCTGTGCGGATTGTGTAATTCGCTGCCCTCAGCAACGCCTTACTTCTACGTCTGTTTCGCGTACTCATTTGCACCCAGGAAATGAAGCTAGATATACGGCGCATTGCCGACCACCCAGCTATCGTGACCAGGAGCGACGTAGAAGAGGTCCCCCTCTTTCATTTCGACGATGCGACCGTCATCCATGGCCGCCGTGGCCCGTCCGGAGAGCACAAGACCGACGTGCTCCACGGAACAGCTTTTGGCGCCGGCGGCTCTTCCGACGTGCACCGACCATTTCCAGCCCGGCTCATAGGTTGCTCGCCCGATCGTCATGTCGCCGACTTTCACGAGTTCGAACTTGCCCTTGTCGAAGGTTCGCACTTCGTCGGGTTGGTCGAAACGCTTCAGGATGACTTCGTACATATTTCCCTCGGCGACCTAGGCAGCGCGCGGAACCGGTAAAACACGACAACATCGTACCGCTCAGAGCAGGACAAGGTTTCGTGGTTCCCTTAAGATAGATGCATGATCAAACATAAGGTTACGTTGTTGCCGGGCGAAGGAATTGGGCCAGAAGTTTCCGCGGCAGTGCGCCGGATTCTGGATGCTTCGGGCGTGCAGATTGAGTGGGAAGTGCTGGAAGCACGCGCGGAGAATACGGATAAGGCCACGACAGGCGCGGAGGTTTTGAACAATGCCGCGATTGAATCTGTACGGCGAAATCATGTGGCGCTGAAAGGGCCGATGGCCACGGCGATTGCGGGCGGGGCGCGCAGCGTAAACGTGGCGCTGCGGAAGAGTTTGGAACTGTATGCGAATTTGCGGCCGGTGAAGAATTTGCCTGGCGTGAAATCGCACTTCGACGATGTGGATGTGGTGATCGTGCGGGAGAACACCGAGGATTTGTACTCTGGGTTGGAGCATGAGGTCGTACCCGGCGTAGTTGAGAGTTTGAAGATTATTACGGAGAAGGCATCGACGCGGATTGCAAAGTTCGCATTTGAATATGCGCGCAAGACCGGGCGCAAGAAGATCCATGCGATTCATAAAGCTAACATCATGAAGCTTAGCGATGGACTGTTTCTGAAGTCGGTGCGGGTGGTGGCGGAAAAGTATCCGGACATCGAGTATAAGGAATTGATTGTCGACAACGCGTGCATGCAGATTGTGATCGATCCGCAGCAGTTCGATATTTTGCTGCTGCCGAATTTGTATGGCGACGTGATGAGCGACCTGGCGGCGGGGTTGGTGGGCGGATTGGGCGTGGTGCCGAGCGGAAATATTGGCGATGAAGGCGCGATTTTTGAGGCGGTGCATGGGACAGCGCCGGACATTGCCGGTAAAGGCGTGGCGAACCCGACGGCGTTGCTGATGAGTTCCATCCTGATGCTGAACTATATTGGTGAGGCGTTCACAGCGGACCGCGTGGAACAGGCACTGTGGAAGGTGTATCGCGAAGGAAAGCATAAGACGCGGGATTTGGGCGGAAACGCGAGTACGGAAGAGTTTACGGATGCGGTGATTGCGGCGCTGCCACATTTGTGAGGAAGGCAATCGGGAGTTAGAGTCTGGAGTTTGCGGTGCTCGATGGATGGTTGGGAGTTCGCTTTGGTGAGGACGGAACAAAGAGGGATTCCTCGCTACGCAAGCTCCGCTCGGAATGGCGGTTCATTTTTTGCGGCAACGGAGCTTAGAAGGCGGCGTGGGAGGCGATTTGGCGGATTTCGGGATTCTCGATTATCCGACCGCGAAGATTTTCGAGCGTGGCTTGAAGCATGGCGCGGCCCAGGTCCTGGCCATTGATGTATAGGGTGGGAAATGGTTTTAGCAGGCGTAGGATTGGGTAGAAGATTGCGTAGGCTTTCGGGAGATTGCGAGAAGGTTTAGCGTCGATGAACGCGGGGCGCCAGCAGTCGGCTTGGATTAGCGAGATTAGATCTTGTTCGACCTGGGCTTTGACCTGGGACCAGAACATGCGGCTTTTGGGATTTGTTCCGCGGCCGCTGATGTAATGGAAGATGGCGTTGGGACTGTGGCGCTTGAGCATGTTGGCGGCAGCGAGCGTGTAGGAATAAGTGGTGGTGCGGTAGTCCTGTTTGGAAACTTGCGTTACGGAGACGCCGAGACAGAACAGGCAGGCGTCGATGTTGCGGAAGGCTTCTTCGACGGTCGAGTAATTCAGAAAATCCTGGTGAACGAAAGTGCGGAGCTTGGTATTGGTGTGCATGAGCGGGTGGCGGCCGATGGCGCGAACTTCTTCGACAACGGACGCAGAGAGGCAAGCGTCAAGGACAGCCGAGCCGGCGGAACCCGTGGAACCGAACAGAAGGATTTTCATTGGACCTGAGTTTACACGATGCATGGGCTTTGCTGCAGAGCAACGGTTGTTTCGACACAGCAATTGACTAGAAGCTATTGCACAACCCTCCGTAAGACGATCATGAAGCAGGCGATATGAAAGAAAGCGCCATAGATCGTGAGCGAACGATCGTAGCGCACGACCAAGCGTCGGAAGTTTCCCAGCCAGGCGATTGGTGCGTTCCACGATCCATCGACGCTTGTAACGTCGCAAGGCTCGTCCATCTTGCGTTGCCGGCCGAACGCGATTCTTCTTGTGCGGGCAGATCAGTTCGATACCGCGCTGCCGCAAGCGTTCCCGCAGCGGATCGCTGTCGTAGGCTTTGTCGGCAATCACGCGCATCGGCTTTTGCCGCGGACGGCCCGCGTGATGCCGTCCGTCCTACGCGGATCGTCGCGAGCGTCGTCTCCGCGAGTTTGACTTCCGCCGGGGATGCAGAGTGAAGGTGGTTTCCCAGAGGAAGACCCGGCCGTCGACCACCACCATCCACTTCGTCCCCTTGCCCCGCTTGGTTTTTCCGACTCCGCAGCCCCTTTTTTCGCCGGAGCAAAACTGCCGTCCAAAAACGACTCGCTCCATTTCAATTGCTGGCGCTCGTTTAACTCGCCCAGAAACGTTCGCCAGATCTTCAACCAAACGCCCTGCTCCTCCCAGTCTCGCAATCGCCGCCAGCACGTCGAAGGGTGCGGAAATTTCTCCGGCAGGTCCTGCCAGCGAGCCCCGCTCCGCAGAATCCACAGAATCCCTTCCAGCACACGGCGATTCTCGATCCACGGACGACCACCTTTGCGTTGTTTGCGCGGCTTGGGGAGCAAGGGCGCGATTTTCTTCCACTGCGCTTCGGTCAGCAACGGACCGGATCGCGCCATCGGCCCTCCTTCGGCGCTGCTGACTCTGCTTATCCCTCATTTCACCAAGCTCAACCATACTCATTTCAGGGGCTTGTCCTCGGTTATGCAACAGCTTCTAGTCATCTGACTAGTCATAGCCTAGAAGGCGAGGAACCCTGTATGAGCGAATGGCAATTGCAGGAAGCTAAATCCCGGTTCCGCGAACTGATTGACGAGACACTGGAAAAAGGGCCGCAGGTGGTCACGCGACGCGGCATCGACACCGCCGTAATTGTGTCGATCGAGGAATGGCGCCCTGCAGATATTATCCGATTCTTTGCCAGGTGAACCGCTCACAAGACATATTCAACGACCTTGACGGTGAGTGGAGGCACGGCTCCGTACAGCTGGAGCGTGAATGCAGGAACGCTGCCAGCTGGTCTGACGTTGGCTGCGGCTAGCGGGACGGTCTCTGGGACGCCGACGACAGCGGGATCATTCAGCTTCGCGGCCATAGTAACGGATTCAGCACGCCCGCGGCAGAGACGGCCACACAGTCGCTCAGCATCACCGTGGCGGCCGCGACAATATCGGTAAGCATCACAACGATTTCCTTGGCGAATGGCCAACAGGGCACGACTTACAATGCGAGTCTTGCCGCCGCCGGAGGAACCACCCCGTATGCATGGTCAATCACTTCTTCTGCCCTGCCCCCAGGTCTAAATTTGAACACTTCCACGGGCGTGATTTCCGGTACGCCCACCGCTTCCGGAACTTTCGGCTTCAAGGTGAAGGTAACGGACTCGACGACGCCAACGGCGCAGACCGCGACACAAGCGTTGAGCATCACCGTAGTGACCTAACAAACGCGGGTAAGCATCACGACCTTGTTTCTTCCCGACGGGCAGCAGGGAAATACTTATGTGGCATCAGGTTGTCGGCACCAGCAACCAGACGAAATTTGAAATGCGCGACGGCAAGCCCGTGCAATGTACTCGTTGATGCCGACCGCCTTTCCGCCATTGTTGTCATTGAAATTCAGCTCCGGTATGTGCACCAGATGAAAATATATACATACTTATTAATTTTAGATAATTTTAGTTAGCGGCGTACCATTTATAGACCATGAAGTAGACGATTACGCCGGTGACGGAGACGTAGAACCAGAGGGGCAGGGTCCAGCGGGCGATGATGCGATGCTTGTCGAATTTCTGGAGCCAGGCGCGGCGCAGGGTGATGAGAATTAGGGGGACGATTATGATGGCGAGGATAGTGTGCGAGGTGAGCAGGGTGAAGTAGACGGGGCGGATCCAGCCTTGGCCCTGGAAGTGGATCACTTCGCGAATGCGGATGTGGTAGATCACGTAAGAGACGAGGAAGGCGCAGGAGATGAAGAAGGCGGAGAGCATGAATTTTTTGTGAAGATTAATTTTGCCGGAGCGGATGGCGGCGTAGCCACAGGCGAGGAGAAAGGCGCTGGTGCCGTTGAGGGTGGCGTTGAGGGCGGCTTGGGAGAACATGAATAGTTGTCAGCTATAAGTTATCAGTTTTTGGTAAAAGCTAAAGAGAAAACGTAGGAGGTGGGCGTTTGGCTTTACATTCGAAGAGGGATTCTTTCCGCAAAGGGCGCGGAAAAGGGGCGGCGGTCCTCGCTTCGCGGACTTCGTTCGGAATTTCGGTGTGGCGGGATGCGACGTGAACCTTGGCTGGTGTGTTGGAAGTTGTAAAAGCGCCGGCTGGGCCGCCGCACCCGCAAATTAGCGGGGGAGTTTGTCGTACGTCATTAGGCCCAGGAGGATGGGGATGTGCATTACGGTGGCGTGCATGAGCCACTTGGCGCGGGTGTTGGTTTTTGCGGTGGCAGCCCAGAGACAAACTTGAAGGCTGGCGGTGCACGTCACCAAGGCGCCGAAGAAATATAGGACGCCGGCGAAGCCCATTACGGCGGGGAGCAGGCTGACGGCGACCAGGGCGCTGGCGTAGAGAATGATTTGGCGAAAGGTGCGGGTGCCGTCTTTGTCGACTACCGGGAGCATGAGAATGCCAGCGCGGGCGTAATCTTCGCGGTACATCCAGCTGATCGCGTGGAAGTGCGGGAATTGCCAGAAAAAAGAATGGCGAAGAGCAGCCACGCGCCTGCATCGAGTTTGCCGGTGGCGGCGGTCCAGCCAATCATGGGCGGGATTGCGCCAGGAATGGCGCCGATAAAAGTGGCCCAGATGGTGCGCTTTTTTAATGGCGTGTAGGCGAGGAGATAGCTGAGGCTGGTAAGAACGCCAAGAGCGCACGGGAGATAGCCCGCAGCAAAATACAGATCCAACGCGCCAGCAGCGGCGAGAATGATGCCGAAGAGCAGGGCTTCCGCGGGCATGAGCAGGCCGGTGGGCAGTGGGCGACTCGCGGTGCGGCGCATGTAACGATCGGATTCGCGTTCGATGTAGTGATTCAGCGCGGCGGTACCGGCGGCTATGAGCATAGTGCCGCAAACGACGTGGATCATGTGCAGCCACGGCATCGGGCCGCGCACCCCCATGTAAAAGCCGGCGCCGGTGGTCATGAGAACGAGGAAAGAGACGTCAGGCTTGGTGAGAGCGATATAGGCGCCGAGCTTGGTGGGCTGCGGGAGCGACGCGGCCCGTGAGCGATCGTGCGACATTTAGGCAGGTACCTCACCTTTCGTGGTGGCAAACAGCACTTCCCTTTTGCGTGGAACGAGGCGATAGCACAGCAGAACGGTGACGATCGACGTGGCGAAGAGGAACGCGCCGACGACGGTGTGGACTACGGTGAAAGCGATCATCACGGGCATGGGCTGAGGCGCGTCCGCGGTGGTGATGCGCGACCAGAGCGAACCGAGGCCGAGAAGAATTTGTAGGCCGACTAGCGCATGGAGGAACAGGCGCGCGCGGGAGATGGAGGGAACTTCCGGGAAACGGTGGCGCAATGTACCCGCGGTCCAGATCACGGAGACGAGAACGATGAGCGAGACGAAGACGTGAGGAACGTAGGAGATGTAATGGTGGCGGTAAGCGGCGCCGAGCAACACCTGAAAGAAGATGAGGCAGGCGTTGACGATGACGACGAAATGGATCGAGGGCGAATTGCTGTCGGCGTACTGCGGCAGATCCTGCATGTACCAGCGGCTGGTAAAGAAGGCAATGCTGACGAGGATGGCGAACATGAGTTCGGCGGTGCAGGCGTGCATTACGGGGAGCCAGTAATGTAGAAGCTGCAGAACGGTGAGGCCGCCGAGGACGCCCTGGAAAACTACGCCAGCGACAGCGACGAGGCCGATTTTTTTAAGCAAGGGGCGTTCGTCGTAACGCCAAAGCAGAAACGCCAGGAGGATGATCCAGATACCGAGAATGGCGGCGACTACACGATGGGTGTGTTCGATCCCGGCGCCGCCGTGAAGCAGGCGGAGAGGAGGGAAGAAAGTGCCGAAGGATGTGGGCCAATCGGAGACGGCGAGCGCGGCGTCGTTGGAGGTGACTAAGGCGCCGGCGGTGAGGAGGCATGCGGTCCAGCAAACGACAAAGACCGCGTATTTGTGGATACCCGGATGGTACGTAGCTTTCATGAATTTCGGGCCCCAAACCCGAAAGACGGATTATAACGCAAGGTGGAAAAACCCTGAACCGGGGGAGATTGTAGCAAGGGTCGGGGAAGATTTAAAGGGAGGTGGAAATTGGAAAAGGGAAAATTCAGGGAGTAACCCAATACCCAAACAACACCGGCGTGTGGGGCACCTGGACTTCATGGGGCGGTGATTCGCTTTAGGGTTTTTATTGCGGTTGCTGCTCTCTTGGTCCGGAGCTTTTTCCAATTTGGCGGGGCTGTACCGCGCGCTCTGTCCGACAGGAAAGCCCATTCGGGATTTGGGTGGTTATGGTTCTTCGCGGCTTGCAGCCAGGCGGACGCGTACTGTTTGAATGTCGGAGCCTGACCGTTGCTCCAGAAATCTCTGGCCAGGATTCTGGCGATGGCGCCATTGCGGAATTTTCCGTCGGTCAGTTTTTTCAGAAGGGCGATCATCACTTGGTTTGTTTTGCCGTATTGTCCATAAAATAGTTTGTCATTTGGGGTTAGCGTTTCGCGGGGCGCGTCAAAGCATACAATTTTGGAGGGAAAACGGGTTTCTGCCAAGATGACGCCAGTCTTCAAGAAATGGCGAATGCGGTTGAGGATCACGCCTTTGCGGTCGTCCTCGTTGGTTTTTCTCGCGCGCCCATCGCTGGTTTCGATGGCAATCGCGTATGGGATGGAGCGGCGCTTGCAAAAAGATTTGATCTCAGCGGTATTGAGGTAATTGAGATCAGTCAATAGTTGCTGCCGCTCGGCTTTTGGAAGCTTTGAGATGGGCGGGACGGTCATTTTGTGATCGTACCGCGAGGTTGCCGTGAGTTGGGGAGAAATTGGAAATAGAAAATGGGAAGAGGTCCAGGATCCACGCGCAACTACGGCGTGGGGCACCCATCGAGGCGAAATTGGAAAATGGAAAAGTGAAAATGGGGATGAGAGCCGCGACTGGAAGTGGCAGTTATTTGGCGGGGAGACCGAGACCGGCTTCGGGTTTCTTGTAGGTGCCGGTTAGGTGGACCGGAAGGACGGCTCCGGCATGGACTCGGAATGGGGGAGCCGGCTCGAAAGAGGAATTTCTCGTGCAAAGACTTCGCTAAAAACGAGTGTTTAGATAGTTTTTCGCAACGCAAAGTTTCGCGTGATATTGCAGTGTTGTGCCGTCGTTGCAGAACCATTGTAGGGAACATCCCGTATAACGATTTTGTCCGAGAGATGTAGAAATTCCCGAGTACTGGCAGAATTGCGCACGGTTTCGGTCCTGCGCAAGTGCTTGAAGAACGGGAGCTTTTTGCTTTTTTGTGTGTCTTCGGCCTTCCAGTTGCACTTTACCACTGCGATTCCACCCAGCGATTCCACCCAGCGCTAAATTCACCGTTAGGAGGAACGCGGCATGAAGAAGCAAGTGCAATTCAAAAAGTGGCCTGCATTTTCGGTGTTAACAACGTTTTTCTGGTGCGGGAGTTTTGTTTGCGCGCAATCCGCTCCGGCCCAGAATCCTTCCACGCAAAATCCAACTGCGCAGAGCCCGTCCACCCAAGACCATGACAATGTGCGTCGCGCCGACGATCAGGATCCCTCGCGGGGAGAACTGGCGAATTTTAATCGATTTCTGGACAGCCATCGCGAGACAGCCGAACAGCTGCGCAAGGATCCGTCCTTGGTGGACAACCAGCAATTCCTGAAGGCGCATCCTGCGCTGCAGACTTATCTGCAGGAGCATCCAGCGGTGCGCCAGGAATTGAAGGAAAATCCGAGCGCGTTCACGCGACAAGAAGATCGCTATGACGGCAACGAGAGCGACCGGGACCGCGACGCAACCCGGCGTGAACTGGCGAACTTCAATCAGTTTCTCGATAGCCATCGCGAGACTGCCGACCAACTGCGCAAGGATCCGTCGCTGGCAGATAACCAGCAATTCCTGAAGGAACATCCGGAGTTGCAGGCCTACCTGCAGCAGCATCCGGCGGTGCAGCAGGAATTAAAGAAGAATCCAAATGGATTCATGCAAGAGGAAAGCCGGTTTGACCGCAACGACAACGATCGCAACCGGGAAGCCACTCGCCGTGAACTCGCGAACTTCGACCAGTATCTCGACAGCCATCGCGAGGTCGCGGAGCAAATCCGCAAAAACCCATCGCTGGTGGATAACCAGGAATTCCTAAAGGATCATCCGAGCCTGCAAAGTTATCTGCAGGACCATCCGGCCGTCCGGCAGGAATTGAAGAACAATTCCAACGCATTCATGCAGGAAGAGGCTCGCTACGATCGTCGCGAGGATGAAATGAATCGTGGCGATCGCGCACGCGATTTCGATCGTAACCACTCCGCCAGCTTTGGAGAATTCCTTGGCGCTCATGCAAACATTTCCGAGCAGCTTTCTAAGGATCCTTCACTGGCAAAGAAAGACGATTACCTGCAGGACCATCCGGAACTTCGGGATTATCTGAATGCACATCCCGAGGTGCGGGAGGACCTGATGAACGATCCACAGAACTTCGTGAAATCCGCTCAGCAGTTCAATAACAACGGGCAGGCGGGAAAATCGACTACGCCCGCTCCCACGGCTCAGATGCCTGAACCTAAACCCAAGCAGCAGTAAGGAATGCTTCCGCGGGGCTGGGAGGCTGGCTGGCCGGTCTAATGACCGGCCACTGCACGGCCTTCCAGCCGATGGCGGAAGTTTGTAGTGGTGGCAAGTGCGGGACGCTTGGAAACCTTTTATCGGAGGCAGTATGAAATTTAGAAACTCACTGATTTTGGCTTGTGTTTTGGTTGCCGCGGTTCCCGTCAGCGCGGGAGGCAAGAAAAAGAATGTACCCGAGCGCGCCATGCTTGAAAAAATGGAGGCAGTGCCTTGTGGCGCGAAGCAGAAGGGATTGAATGGATTGGGATCTTTCTGGGCGTCGGTAGGAATTACGCACGTGAATTCGGATGAAAAGCTGTGCCCGCAATATTTGCTGAGGACCGACGAGATGGACTATCGGATCCGACCTACGGACCTGAAACATCCTGTGATTTTGCCCATCGGGCAAGAGGTTGTTTTCAAGATTAAGAAGGATCGCATGCTGGTCGGCGTGCCCGATGGCGATAAGAAAATGCGGCCGTACGAATTAGTTGCGATGGAGCCGGCAAATCCACCGGCGGAAAACGCATCGGCTAAGCCCTAGGGCGCTAGAGAAAATCGAAGAGGGAAAGTTGAACATGGGCGCAGGAGCGATTGCCTTTTTAGTTAGGCGGTGGAACTGGTGGTGGCGGTGAATTTAGGAGCGGCGGGGACTTCTACCGCGCGGAGGACCAGGTCCTGCAGGGCAGCGATGAAGGCTGGGGAATCGCCTACGGCAGGCATCATGCGGAAGCTGGTGATGCCGGATTTTTTGGCGTCGGCGCGGCCGTCGATATTGATCTCGTGGAGAGTTTCGATGTGTTCGGTGACGAAGGAGATGGGGACGGCCATGGCTTCTTTGACGCCTTGGTGACCGAGTTTTTCGAGAGTGGCGAGGAAGCTAGGCTCAAGCCATTTGGCGGGGCCGACTTTGCTTTGGAAGCAAAGCATGTGGATTCTGGGCCAGTTGGGATAACGCGCGGCGCCTTGTTCGCAGACGAGACGAATGGTTTCGGCTACATGTTTTGGATATGGATCGCCCTTTTCGACGAGGCTCATCGGGAGGCCGTGGGCACTGAAGAGAAGATGGATGCGCGAAGCATCGGGAAACTGGCGCAGGCATTTGCCGATGTTGGTGACGAGTGCTTCGATGTACAGCGGATGATCGTAGAAGGCTTCGATGCTGCGCTCGGGAAGCGTGTCGACGGGTTCGCCGTAGACGCGGCGCCATTCCTTGAGGCTGCTGAGTGTGGTGGCGTAGGAATAGTGGGGATAGAGCGGGAGTAGAACGAGTTCATCGAGATGGCCAGCGGATTTAAGAGAGGCGACGGCGTCTTCGGTTAGCGGCTTCCAGTAACGCATGGCGGTGACGGCGACGGGATCGATGTACGGCTCAAGGGCGTGGACAAGGCGAATTCGTTGGCGTTCGGTGAGGATGGCGATGGGAGAGCGGCGGCCGATCATGGCGTAGCGTCCCGCGACGGGAGGCGTGCGTTTTTTTGCGATGTAGCGCGCGAGGGGGCCCCGGATGAAATTGAGCGGACCCAGGGGAATGATGTCGGGGTCGAGGAAGAGATTGCGGAGGAAGGGTTCAACGGTGGCGAGTGAATCTGGTCCGCCCAGTTGGAAGAGAACGATGCCGACGCGTTTTTTTATGCTGGTCATGGGGATCCTTTTTTGTTTCGGCGCGTTGGGGTTAGTTTAGCAAGGATTGGTGAGGCGGTCCGCCCGTCCAGAGGAGTCGATTGGTGAAATCAAAGAGGGATTCCTCACTCCGCGGACTCCGTTCGGATTGACGGTGTTTTTTATTTGGGTGCGGCACAAAGTGGCTCGGTTACTTTGCGCGGGGTAGAGCATGCTTTAGGCGGTCGATTTCGGCGCGCAGATCGTTGGTGCGCTTGGCTATGGTGATGTAGAAGAGAAAGAAGACGCCCCAGCCAATGATGTAGGCGGCAAAGACGCTGTTCAGATTTTTCATAGAGCCCCCCTGTTAGGTTCGAAGAGAAAGCAGATTCCTCGCTCCGCTCGGAATGACAAGTTTGGGTTTTGGGTTTGAAATGAGGGCGGCGCGGGTGAAACCGTGCCCTGACAATCCTTGGAGAGAGCAGGGTGCGTCATAGAGCCTGCGCTTCGCGTTGCAGGATATCGACTTCGTTTTTCATCTTTTCGAGGACGTAGCGTTCGACGATTAGGAATGCGGCAAAGACGTGCATGGCGAAGACGAAGAAGAAGAGGACTTTGCTCATGGTGGGATCAAGGCCGGAGCCGGGGCCGCCCATGATGACCGGCTGGGGATGTTGGGTGCGCCACCAGCGGATGGCACCGAAGACGAGAGGAACATCGAGAAAAGCGAAAATGCCGAAGAGCGAACTGAGCAGCGCGCGGCGATCGGGCTCTTCAATGAGCGTGCGAAGAAGGAGATAGGAGACGTAGAGGAGCCAGAGGACGAACGTGGAAGTGAGACGCGCATCCCAGGTCCACCAGATGCCCCAGACGGGATGGGCCCAGATGGGGCCGGTGATGAGCACGACGGTGGTAAGAACGAGCCCCACTTCGGCGGCGGAAACGGCCAGCCAATCGTATTTCGGGGCGCGCTTCCAGACGTAGAGAAGATTGCAGATGAAGCAAACGAAGAAAGCGTCCATGCCGGACCAGGCGCTGGCGACGTGGAAATAAAAAATGCGATAGATCAGGCCCATGGTGCGCTCCTCGGGAGCGACGTAGAAGGCGCCGTAGCCGGCTGCGAGCAGCAGGAGAATGGCAGCGGCACCGAGGAGCATGCGTTTCACCATGGCGGATTTATTCCTCCAGAAGATATTCGCCGAAAAGCCATAGCGCCGTCAAAAAGACGAGATCGAAAACCGCAAGGAAGCCAATTCCCTTCCAAAGGATGACGGGTTCGCGATCGAGAAGACTGACGCTGACGGTGGCGCTGACGACGAGGACCGGCGTAAGAAGCGGAAGCAGAAGTAGCGGGAGAAGAAGTTCGCGCATGCGGGCTTGCGCGGAAATGGCAGAGAGCGCGGTGCCGGCTACGGAGACGCCGAGGCTGCCGAGGAAGAGCACGAGGAGCAGATAGTGCAGTTCCGCGAGGATGGGGATGTTGTAGAAAGCGGCGAAGAGCGGAAGCATGAGAATTTCCGTGACGAGGAGAAACAGAGTGTTGGCGATGAGCTTGGCGAGGAAAATGGAGAAAGGATCGCGGACGGCAAGGCGAAGGGAGCTCAGCGTGTCATTGGATTGTTCGCGGAGGAAGCAGGGCTGAAGCATGAGGCTGGCGGCGAAAAGAATGGCGAGCCAGAGCAGGCCGGGGCCGAATTCGCGAGATTCTTCGGTGGTGGGATTGATGGCAAAGCTGAAGAGGATGAGAACGACGAGGATGAAAACGACGGTGGTGGTGAGGAGTTCGCGGGAACGAAATTCGGTGCGCAGTTCCTTGCCGAGCAGGGTGGCGGTGTTGGAGAGGAGGCTCATGGGTGTGGCTCAGGCGCCTCCGAAGGTGAGAATGGAATGGAGGGATGCGCCGGAGTTTGTGTCCGCGATGACGGAGCCGGCGTCGAGCTGAACGGCGCGGGTGGCAAGCGCGGAAATCTCCGATTCGCCGTGGAGGCTCATAACGACGGTGCAGCCGGAGCGATTGACTTCGCCAAGTGTTTTGGCGAGCCAGGAAATGCCGAGGGGATCGAGGCCGGTGGCGGGCTCGTCGAAGAGCAGAACGCTGGGACGCTGGACGAGCGCGCGGGCGATGGCGATGCGCTGGCGCATGCCGCGGGAGAAAGTGCGAACGAGGGAGGCGCGGCGGTCGTACAGGCCGACTTCGCGGAGCAATTCTTCGGCGCGGGCGGCGGGCTGGGGAACGTTCTGGAGTTTGGCGAAGAAGATAAGATTTTCTTCGGCGGACAGTTCGTCATAGACCATGGTGGTATGGGCGACGTAGCCGGGGCGATTGTTGGCAGGAGCAGCGGAATCGGGTCCGGGAAACGAGAGCGTGCCCGCCGTGGGGCGAACGATGCGTGCGGCTACGCGGAGGAGCGTGGTTTTTCCGGAGCCGTTGCGTCCGGCGAGGACGACGCATTCGCCGGGGGAAATTTCCACGGAGACGCGGCGGAGGGCGAAAAGGCCGCCATAACGCTTATCGATGTTTTCGAAGCGCAGGCCAGTTGGAGAGAGAGAAGGCAAAGTGTTTTATCCGCGTAGTTTCCGTTGGGGAGCGCCTACGGAGTCAGAATAAGAAACCCAAGACCAAGACCTCAGACCCAAGACCCACCCTTTGCAAACGGCGCTCAGAGTGGGGCACCCAAGAAGAACCGAGAAAAACCAAGAACCGACCTGACGGTCGGGCACTTCAACCCCAAGAGAAAGGCAACCCCAAGAGAAAGACGCGGGAATAAAGTCCCGCCACTTCACAAGCCGGATTAGCCTTGGACCAGGTTGCGAAGGAGTTGGTCGAAGCGGGCTTTTTCGTTGGCATAGTCCTCCTCGGAAATGGTGCCGGCCTGGCGGCGAAGTTCGAGCCGGAAAATTTGTTCTTTGAGCGAGTCCAGGGTGACGGCTACGTGCTGGTCGACCTGCGCCGAGACATTCGCCGGCGGGGCGGGCGGCGCTTTTTTGGACTTGGAAGGTGCGGAGGGCTTCGATGGCTTTGTCGCAGGCGCGGCGAGGTCGTCGTCTCCGTCGCCGGGGGCTACGACCACTTGTTTGCGGGAGAGCAGAAGTGCGCCCATGGCGAAGAGGGCGATGAGGCCAGCGAAGATGTACCACTTGAAATAGTCCAGGCGGCTGGGCGCAGCGATCACTTCGGGGCCCTGGTTCTGGCGCGAGTTCCCTTCCTGCTGGGCGGCCTGGCCCTGATCATCGGCGGCAGGTTGTCCCGTGGCGGCGCCGGAGAGGCTGACGGTGAGAACACCTTTTGCGGGAAGCGCGTCGTGCGTGTAGACCATCATGCCCTGTTCCTGCCCGGCAGCGGCCAAGCCATCGCCCGTTACGGCGATGCCTGGAGGAACGACGACGAGAATTTTTGCTCCGGGATAGGTGGCGGGCAATTTCACAGTGGCAGCATTGTTTATGTACAGGAGGCCGTAGGAGAGGCGCACGTTGGTTTGACCGGGGCGAAATGGAAACGCGATGGCGAAGCGGCCTTTGCCCTTGTCGATGGAAGCTTGCGTGACGGCCATGCCCATAGAGGTGGTGGTGCTGACCTGGCCGATGGTGGCGCCGTCGGGAATCGCAAAATCAAAGTTGCCTTCAGTGCGGAAGTAGGCGGCGGGCGGCTGGGCATTGTTCTGAACTTCGTATTCTTCGGCGCCGACGAGCTTGTTGTCCTGCGGCTCAAAAATGATGACGTGAGAGGGGACGGAGATGGTTTTGGGATCCTTGGAAATATCGAAGACTTCGACGTCCACATTGGGACGGCCCGGAGGCGCGAAAGTGTTGAAGCTGACGTCGTGGAACGTGGCGCGGATGAGAACAGGCGCGGTGCCGATGGAATCTTTGCTGACGGAGAAATGCCCCTGAGCGTCGCTGGTGGCGGTGGCGAGTTCGGTCATGCCCTGAGTGGGGCTAAGAAGGTCGACCACGACGTTGGCTTCGGGCTTGCCCGTGGTGCGATTGATGACCGTGCCGCTGAGCGTACCGGCATGAGCGGCGGCGGCCAGGAACGATGTGATGGAGAGAAGGAGAAGGATGCGCGAACGGATCGCCGTCATCGAGCGCTCCGCTCGGGAGCAACAGGGTGGACAGCGCGAGGGCGCCGCACTTGCGATTCGGTGACCTGTTCAATTTCGGTGAGGACCACAGCTGCTTCGTTTTCGAGAGAAGACATCATGAGTTCGTAATCGCCTTCGGAATATTTTCCGGCACGGTGTTCGAATTTAAGATCGCGAAGATTATCATAAATCGCGTCGCGGCGTTCCAGGAGCTGGTCGAGCTTGGTGCGGTGGGGAGCGAGATCGGAAGCGTCGGGTTGGATGTAGAAGATGAAAAGAAACACAGCGGCGGCAAGGGCGAAGCAGGCACCGAGCGCGGCCCAGTCGGGGAGGACGGCGAGGCTGGGATGTAAAGGGCCGAAAAGCAGGTTGCTCGCTTCACGCGCAATGACAGTTGTGTGTGGAGCGAGTGAATTCGAAATCAGCGCTAGAGATGTCGCGGAGGCTAGCATGCGTCAGTCCTCGGTCTCGCGAGCGGCTTGCGCACGGGCTCGAGCGAGGGGGTCGTTGGGATCGATATCGGCAGCGGCGTGGCCGGCGCCGGCGTGAGTCATCGTGGACGGACGAAGGGCCCATTTGCGTACGACGAACACGAGTATGCCCAAGCCGACGACAACGTAGAAAACGGGCATAAGCCACGCGACGAGGCCGAACCCGGTTTTGGGAGGCTCGACGTAGACCACAGTGCCGTATTCGGCGACGAAGGCGTCTATGATTTGCTGCTCGGAGTCGCCTTTGGCTAGGTGCTGATCCACTTCCTTGAGCATGGCCTTGGCGGTGTCACACGGACCGGAGAATGATCCGCCGGGGTGGGCGCAGAGGCCGGCGCTCATGTCGCAACCGCGGCACATACATTTGAGGTGCGTGCCGATTTCTTTGGCGCGTTGGGAATAGCCGACCTGCGCGGTGACGAGAGGGGCGGAGGCGAAGACTAGGAGCGCGAGTGCAAAGGCGATGCGTTTTGCACGGATATTGATTGGCCGAGAGAAGAGGGATTCCTGATTCCGCGGACTCCGTTCGGAACGACGGGTTTCTATTTTTGCGGGAGTTGTTGCGGTGCGCTTCGCGTTAATCATGACCTTCTCGCAGGGTGACAGTGGGGGTTAGCGCGGGCGTGCCGGGGATTGCGGCGGCCGGTTGCGTGGCGGACAAGGCGAGCGTGGCGCGACGATTGGGCATCAGCGCCAGGAGTGTGCCCATGACAACCCACACGCCGCCTAACCAAATCCATTTTACCAGCGGGTTGAGAAAGGCGTGGATGACCGGAACGTTGGACTCGGGATCCATGCCCGCATAGACGACGTAAAGATCTTCGCGGAGCGTGGAGTAAATGGCTACCATGGTGCCGGCGGCCTGCTCGGTGCCCTGGAACTGGCGCTTCTCCGGGTACAGCAACATGATCTGCTTGTTGCCCTTGAGGACTTCAATAATCATGCGCTGCGCGGTGTAATTTTTGTCGACCTTGGTGTCGCCGCTTTGAAGCACGAGGGTGTACGGGCCAAGCTTGAGGGAGTCGCCGATGTTCATGGCTTTTTGCGCTTCGGTGTTGAAGGCGGTGCCTGCAAGGCCGATGAAAATGAGGACCATGCCGAAGTGGACGACGTAGCCGCCATAACGGCGGGTGTTGCGCATGGCGAGTTCGTGGGCCGCCATCATTTTGCTCATACCGGTGCGGGCGCCGATGACTTTCGCGCCGCGGTAAAACTCCATGACGATGGTCCAGGTGACGAAGCCGCAGAGAGCGAAGCAGAACGCGGAGGCGGCGTCACGATAGCCGAGGATGAGCGCGGCGATTCCAGAGAGAACGCCAACAACGAGCGGCCAACCGAAATTGCGCTTTAGGCTGTCCGCGGAAGTCTTGCGCCAGGCGAGCAGCGGTCCAACGCCGGTGAGGAAAAGAATGGCGAGACCGATGGGGATCATCACTTTATTGAAGAAGGGAGCGCCCACGCTAATGCGATTGCTGGTGAACCATTCGGAGAAGACCGGGAAGAGTGTGCCGGAAAGAACGGCGATGCAGGCGACGAGGAAAAGCAGATTGTTGAACAGGAAGCTGGATTCGCGGGAAACCATGGAATCAAGCATGTTTTCGCTTTTGAGGTAATCGCGATTCTTGAAGTAAGCGATGATGCACACGGCCATGGTGAGTAGGATGAAGCCCACGAACCAGGAACCGATCTGCGAATTGGCGAAAGCATGCACGGAACTGACCACGCCGCTGCGCGTAAGGAATGTGCCGAGAATGCAGAGCAGGAACGTGGAGAAAACGAGCCAGACGTTCCAGACCTTCATCATGCCGCGCTTCTCTTGCATCATTACGGAGTGAAGGAAAGCAGTGCCGGTGAGCCAGGGAAGTAATGAGGCGTTTTCGACGGGATCCCAGCCCCAGTAGCCGCCCCAACCGAGAACGGCGTAAGCCCAGTGCGCGCCAAGAAGAATGCCGAGGGATTGGAAGCACCAGGCGACCATGGTCCATTTGCGCGTTAGGTGAATCCACTTCTCGCCGGGGTAACGGGCGAGCAGTGCCGCCAGTGCAAAGGCGAATGGAATGGTGAAGCCAGTATAGCCGGAATAAAGGTTGGGAGGATGAATGACCATTTCCGGATACTGGAGGAGAGGATTGAGGCCGTTGCCTTCCATTCGGGTGAAGGGAGCGAGGACGCCTGCTGCATTGACGGTGGCGAGCGTTTTGAAAGGATTCTCAACGAAATTGTTCAGCGTGAGGAAAAAGATTTGCACGCCAGCGAGGATGACGCCAACGTACGGCATGAGTTCGCCGTTCTTGTTGCGATAGACAAGGAGAACGGAAATGACGTAGACGGACAGGAGCGTGCTCCAGAAGAGCAGCGAACCTTCCTGGCCGGCCCAGAGAGCGGCGACTTTGTAAAAGGTGGAGAGATCGCGATTGGAATGCTGAACTACATAGGCAATCGAGAAGTTGTCGCTGAAAAGCAGATACTCGAGGCTGAGAGTGGAGAGAAAAATCAGGACGCAGGTGGCGATGCCAGCCTGGCGAGTGCTTTTGATCAGGAGGGGATGGCGCGTTTTGATGGCGAAGATGCCGCCAATGAAGGCGTAGACCGCGCACACAAACGCGAGCAGAAGCGAAAAACTACCGAATACATCCATAGGCCGTTCGCCCTCCCCCTCGCGCCATTTCCGGTCCGCTATTCCATCGCGCAAACGGCGCGATCAGGATTGCAGTTTTGCCGGTCTAAAGACCGGCCACTACTAAACCTTCACCGGGCGCTGTACGTGTTGCTGCTGGTTTGCGTCGCGCTTGCTGCCGAAGCCGGCTTGTCGCCGCCAGGCGCCGACTCATACTTGGACGCGCACTTGGCCTGAACATGTTCGGCAACGAACTTGCCATCGCCGGATGGGCGCCCTTCAACGAGAGCCTGGGACTTATCCACAAAAGTATCCGGCAAAGGATCTGTGCCGACATAGCTGACGGGTAGAGTCTTTCCCTGCTCTTCCAAAACGAAATCGATGCGGCCGGGCAAGTGCTTGATGGAACCGGGCTCGACAGTGCCGGCCAGGCGCATACGATGGTTCCGGGCCGAACCCTGGAGGGACTGATATTCGGCGATGGTGTGGTAGTAAGTCTTGCTTTCGCCGTATCCGAGCCAGGCCAGGAAGGCCATGGAGACCACGATAACGCCGATCCCAACACCGAATTTTGTACGAGTTTGCACAAATCACCCCTAAGGAGTGGGCTCCGAATGAATAGTAGCATACCCAGAAGCACGTAGGCACGGTACCCAGTGTGGGCAGTAGGGTCACGGGACACAGTGACGTGTGTCACAGGGGAGAAATGTCTTACATGGAGGGGGCTGGGGCGATTGCCAGCGCGGTGCGGAAGGCTTGGACGTCGGTTTCCGAAGGAGTCGCGGTGGGTAGGAATACACCGGAGGCGGGCAGGATGGGGCAGCCCAGCGTGGTGTTATGGAATTGGGCGACCAGTGGCAGGAGGTCGGCAGAGAGGAGGAGAAGGCGTTTGGGTTTGAGGGAGCGACGAATACGGGAAATGGCGACCAGGAGCTGCTTTGCGAGCAACGTTTGGGCTTGCGCGGGGGAGACGGTTTCGTCGAGGGGGCATTCGAGGACGTGGGTGAGCATGAGGCCGCGTTTTTGGAGTTCGGTTTGGACCGATTCCGGGGGCTTCCCTGCTGCGGAAACTTGCACGGATTGGAGAACGGTGGCGGCTTCGCCGTGGAAAGATTCGTTCGGGGAATAGAGGAAGTCGGAGTTGTGCTTGGGCGCGATGCCGGAGAGGAGCAGGGCTTGGATGTGCAGCGGGCGAAAGCGCGTGGTCCAAGCTAGGCGTTCGAGGCGGCGGGAGATGTGGGCAGAGTCGGCGAGTTGCCCGCAGCCGTCGCAGGGGAGGAGTGTGGAAGGGGGCATGAGTGAAAATCGTAGAGCAAGAGAGAAGAAGACGCAAATCGGGGAGATTTGCAGAAGATTCGCAGAAGCGCATGAATGGATTTCGATTCTACGACCCGCATGGTTCTAATCGCTATTGAGTTGAAGCAACCCTGGACCCACCCTTCGCCAAAGGCGCTCGCAAGGGGCACCCGGGAGCGCCCTTACGCAGAAAATTATTTGGAGACTGGAGTGTCTGAGGGGAGCTTGGCGCGGAGGCACCATTTTAGTTCTTGGCTTAGGTCGGTGATTTCCATGCCGGGCATTACTATGAATTTGCAGGAGAGCATTTCACGGGGCTCGTCGTCGTCGGGGAGTTGACACGAGACGCGGCAATATTGGCAATCCTGGTTCCAGCAGAAGCGGCCGTAAGGAATCGTTTCCGGGCTGATGAACTGGAAGCAACGCAGCAAAGAATTGCGCTCCGGGACCTGGAATTTCTTACCCATGATGATGATGTCAACGAGTTTTTCGTATGGCCGAAAGGGTTCCGACATAATGAGGCAGTGTCCTTTGCAAACGGTGCGGAGTGCAATTCCCCGAGGCGATGGGCCACGCGCTGCCATTTCAGAGTAGAGCCGGGAGATTGAGGGAACAACGAAAGGATGGGGAGAGAGTGGCGAAAGTGGTACGGGGGGTGGGGAGAGGCGGCCGAGGGTGGGGGAGTTCGAAAGTCTTTGTGTTTGGCGTTTGCAAGTGAACTTTACGTTACATCCTTCGCTGCGCAAAAGGCGCTTCACTCAGGATGACGGCGCCTAGGAATGGCGGCGGACCACTTGCGTGGTTCGGTTTTGGTTTGTGAAAGCGCCGGCCCGCGGCAGATCAGGACCAGCAAAGCACAGATTAAGTTAGGGAGAAGAATTGGCACATTCGGCGGAATTTCTCGTAGCGGTCGTGGACCAATTGGCGGGGGGAGTGACTGGTTAGGATGAGGAGTTGGCGCTCGAGGACGTCGCCGAAAAGTTTCGCGGCGGTTTCGTAGTCGCCGTGGGCGCCACCGTCGGGCTCGGGGATGATTTCGTCGACGATGCCGAGTTCACGAAGATCCGTAGCCATGATTTTCATGGCGATGGCGGCTGTTTCCGCCTTGGCCGCGTCGCGCCAGATAATGGAAGCGCAGCCTTCGGGAGAAATCACGGAGTAGAAACCGTTTTCGAGGATGTTTACGCGATCCCCAACAGCGATGGCTAGCGCGCCGCCGGAGCCGCCTTCGCCGGTGACGGTAACGATGACCGGAACAGGGAGGCGGGCCATTTCACGAAGATTGCGCGCGATGGCTTCGCCCTGGCCGCGTTCTTCGGCGTCGATGCCAGGATAAGCGCCGGGAGTATCGACAAACGCGAGAACGGGGCGGCCGAATTTCGCGGCGAGTTGCATTACGCGGAGCGCTTTGCGATAACCTTCGGGCTTCGGCTGGCCAAAATTGCGAATGACGCGCTGCTTGGTGTCTCTTCCCTTTTGCTGGCCGACGACGGCGACAGGGCGACCGCGAAATTTTCCCAGGCCGGCAACGAGGGCTTTGTCATCGCCAAAACCGCGGTCGCCGTGAAGTTCGATGAAGTCCGTAATCATCAGACCGATCCAATCCAGCGTATGAGGGCGCTGCGGATGCCTGGCGATCTGGGCCCGCTGCCACGGGCCAAGATGAGTATAGAACTCGCGACGAAGTTCGAGAACCTCCTGTTTGAGGCGCTCAAGTTCAGTATCGTCACCATTCGGGCTGACGGCGGAGAGGCGGCGCAGTTCCTCGACATCTTTTTCCAGGCGCTCGATCTCTTTTTGGCGTTCAAGAGTCGGGAGGCCCTTTTTATCTTTTTTCGCCGCGCACATTACGAAATCCTTTGGATACCTTCGTCGCCACAGATGCGGTCGAAAGCGGCGATGAAGTCGGGTGTGACTCGTATCTTACGCTGAGATTGCACCACGGCAGTAGTGCCATCGTGGGCCTTGACCTCAAAGACTACAGTGCTAGGACCAGCAGCCTTGGCAAAGAGATCCTCAAGCTGCGCCAGGGCTGCCTCATTGAGTCGCTGCAGGTCTAGCTTGACGCGAAATTCGGATGCGCCATTGGACTCCGGCATGGATTCGAGCTTGCGGGCTTCCTGAAGCGAGAGGCGGGTGCCGGCTTCTTCCACCTGGATACGAACTTTCAGAAGCAGCGGCTGGCCTGGCTTCAGGAGATTTTCGAGACGAGCAAAACTCTCCGGGAAGGCGAGAAGCTCCTGGACGCCGGTCATGTCCTGCAAGGTATAGATAGCCCAGCGCGCGCCTTTCTTGGAGCGCATGGGACGAGTGCCGACGACAAGGCCGGCAACCGCGATTTCCTTCCCGTTGCGCTGGCCTTCCACTTCATCGAGAGAAATGACGCCGAGATCGTTCAGGCGGGACGCGTATTTTTCCAACGGATGGCCGGAAATGTAGAAGCCGAGCATGGCATATTCGCTGGTGAGGCGGTCTTCTTCGGACCACGGAGGGGCTTCGCGGAGTTCGAAGTGAACCTTGGGCTCGTTGGCGCCGCCGCCGAAGAAAAGACCATGCTGGCCGGATTCCTTGGCGCGCGCGGCACGCTGGATGGCGGCGATGGCGTCATCGACCGAGGCGAGCATGGGTTCGCGCGGACCGAGAGAATCCATGGCGCCACACTTGATGAGGCTTTCGAAGACGCGCTTGTTGAGGAAGCGGGATTCGATGCGCTCGCAGAAATCGTAGAGCGATTTGAACGTGCCGCTATTGAGGCGAGATTCACGAATGGCTTTGGCGGTGTTCTCGCCGACGTTTTTGATGGCGGCCATGCCGAAGCGGACGGAATCGCCGACGGGAGTGAAGAAGAGATCGCTTTCGTTGACGTCGGGCGGAAGGATGGGAATGCCCATGCCGCGGGACTCGTTGATGTATTTGACCTGCTTCTCGGCGTTACCGGTTTCGGAAGTGAGCAAGGCGGCCATGAACTCGACGGGATAGTGCGTCTTGAGCCAGGCGGTTTGGTAGGCGAGAAGGGCGTAGGCGCAAGAGTGCGACTTGTTGAAGCCGTAGCCGGCGAATTCTTCCATCAAGTCGAAGATACGCACGGCTTTTTTGTCAGGGATTTTATTTTTGTCGCAGCCGGCGAGGAACTTGGCGCGCTGAGCGGCCATTTCTTCCTTTTTCTTTTTGCCCATAGCGCGGCGCAGGATGTCGGCTTGGCCGAGGGAAAAGCTGGCAAGGCGATTGGCGATTTGCATCACCTGTTCCTGATAGAGAATGACGCCGTAGGTTTCCTCGAGAATATCCTTCAACTGCGGGAGTTCGTAGCTGACTCTGGTTTTGCCGTGCTTGCGATTGATGAAGTCATCGATCATACCGCCCTGGATGGGGCCGGGACGGTAGAGGGCGTTGAGAGCCGTGAGATCTTCGATGCGCGTAGGCTGATAGCGGCGAAGAATATCGCGCATGCCATGCGATTCAAACTGGAAGATGGCGGTGGTGTCGCCGCGGGAGAAAAGTTTATAGGTAGCTTCGTCGTCGAAGGGGAGGCTGTCGAGATCGATCTTGACGCTGCGATTCTGCTCGACCATTTTGACCGCGTCGTAAAGAACGGTGAGCGTGGTAAGGCCGAGGAAATCCATTTTGAGCAGGCCGATGCGCTCGAGCGCGTTCATGTCGTACTGCGTGGTGATTTCATCGCGGTTTGTCTTGTAAACCGGGACGAGTTCGGTGAGCGGCTGCGGAGAAATGACGACACCTGCTGCGTGCGTGGAAGCGTGGCGGGAGAGACCTTCGAGGCGCAGTGCGACCTTCATCAGATCTTTGAATTTTTCGTCGCCTTCGACGGCGGATTTTAGTTGCGGGGATTCCTTGAGGGCCGTCTCCAGATCGATACCGAGGGTTGTCGGGATGAGCTTCGCGAGTTTGTCGACATCGCCGTAAGGAATATCCATAGCGCGGCCGACGTCCTTGACGGCAGCTTTGGCGGCCATGGTGCCGAAGGTGATGATCTGGGAGACATTGTCGCGGCCGTATTTTTGCGTGACGTAATCGATGAGCTCGCCGCGGCGGCGCATACAGAAATCGATGTCGATATCGGGCATGGACACGCGCTCGGGGTTGAGGAATCGTTCGAAGAGAAGATTGTACTGGAGGGGATCGACGTCGGTGATGCGCAGCGCGTAGCTGACGAGGCTGCCCGCAGCGGAACCGCGGCCTGGACCGACGGGAACTTCCTGCGAGCGGGCGTAATGAATGAAATCCCAAACGATCAGGAAGTAGCCTTCATAATGCATCTTCTTGATCATTTCGATTTCGGAAGTAAGGCGCGTTTCGTAATCCGTCAGCGGATTGCGTAGGAGATTTTGCTTTGCAAGGCGTTCGAGATTGGGGAGGCGCTGCGCAAAACCTTCGCGGGCCATTTTTTCAAAATAGCTGCCGGGCGTGTGGCCTGCGGGAACTTTGAATTCGGGAAGCGCGTTGGGAAGGTGTTCGATTTTAACGTTGCAGCGAGCGGCGATATCCACGGTGCGGGAGAGCGCATCGGGTATTTCGCGAAAGACCTGGGCCATTTCCTGCGCAGTCTTGAAATAAAACTGGTCGGTAGCGAACTTCATACGATGCGTATCGCTCATGGTCTTGCCGGTCTGGATGCAGAGCAAGACTTCCTGCGCGTGGGCGTCTTCGTGGTGGAGATAATGGCAATCGTTGGTGGCGATGAGAGGGATGCCGGTTTCTTTCGAGAGTCGAATGAGCTGGGTGTTGACGCCCTTTTCGATGGGCAGGCCCTGGTCCTGAATTTCGAGGAAGAAATTGCCTTTGCCGAAGATGTCGCGGAGGCGGTAGGCGTTTTCGCGAGCCTTGTCGTATTTTTCTTCGACGATGCATTCAGTGACGGGGCCGCGGAGACACGCCCCGAGAGCGATCAGGCCTTTGGAATACTTGCTGAGGAGTTCGTAATCGATACGCGGCTTGTAGTAGAAGCCTTCGAGAAATCCGGCGGAGACGAGCTTGATGAGATTGCGGTAACCTTCGAGATTTTCGCAGAGGAGAACGAGATGATTGCTGCCGCGGGTGCCGGGCTCAAAATCATCGCGATCTTCGGAGGTGACGGGGCCGGATTTTTCGCCGCGATCGTGGCGGCTGCCCTTAGCGACATAGACTTCGCAGCCGATGATGGGCTTCACATCGCGCTTGCTGGCTTCGTAAAAGAAATTGGCGGCGGCGAAGAGGTTGCCGTGATCAGTGATGGCTACCGCAGGCATTTTTTGGCGCGAAGCTTCGTCGAGAAGCTGGGAGGTTTCACACGCTCCATCGAGGAGACTGTAATCGGTGTGTACGTGCAGGTGAACGAACTGCGGATTACCCATGGAATTTAATTGTAGAACGCGGGGATGGGAATTGCGAATGGGATTAACGGGATTGTGGATAACGTTGGTGGGTTGCAGGGGTTAATTCCGACAGGTTGAGATCGAAGAGGGGTTCCTCGCTGCGCGGACTTCGTTCGGGATAACGGGTTTTTATTCTGCCGGATTGTCAGCGAAGACTCCACATGCAACAGCGGCATGCGGCGGGTTGCGGACATGGGGCCAACGCTGTTGCGCACCCATACAGAGGTGCCGATGTGCATGATTGGTGTTCCGGTTATTTTGATTTTTTCTTGGGGGTTTGCTGTTTGGTTTGTTGTTTTTCTTTGGCGGCTTTGTCGGCGGCGGCCTTGTTTTTGGCATGGATGGCTTCGGAAGCGGCATGCTTATCCGCGCCTCGGGTGGCTTTCTTCTCTTTTTCTTTTTTCTTAGGTGGTTCCTTGATGCCAGAGAGTTTGCGAAGGATTTTCTCGCGCTCTTCGGGGGTTTTTCCGCGACCATTCAACTGGGCGGCAAACACTTCGTTGATGACCTGATCGAACTTCGGGCCACGAGGCATGCCTAGCGTTTCGAGTTCAGTGACGACTACGGGAAGGGCCTGGCGAATGGGGCGCCACTTATGGAGAAAGGCCTTCAGTTTGGAGACGGCCGCAGAATTATTGGATTCCGCGAGAAGATAAGCGACCACCTCGAGCGGAAGCTTCTCGATGTAATGATAGGCGTCGATCGGAGTTTTGCCTTTTTTCCCGGCCAGATCTTTTTGGGCTTCGTTGCCCTTCTCCGGGAATTCCTCGATCTCCGCGATTTCTGCAGCGCGGAAATCCAGTTTGGACAAAAGATGGTTGAGCTCGCGGTCTTTCAGGCGGCCGAGGATGGCCAGCATCATGGGCGTGGCCAAACGCGGGCGGAATCCGGCCATGAAGAGTTCGTCGCGGACTTTCAGGAGGCGAGAAATGGCGTCGTAGTCGGGATGTTTCTTGGCCAGCAGCGGATGGACGAGCTCGAGAAGATTTTGTTCGTCCCATTCCTTGAGGATCAGTTGCGGGCGCTCTTCGCGGGCCAGGGCGCGGAGTTCGTAGCCGGCGTCTTCGGGGGTGATAGTCTTTTGCAGTTCGCGTTCGATGGCGAGGTTGAACCATTCCTGCGTGCGCGATTCTAGTTTGAAGCCCATGCGAGCGGCCATGCGCAGCGCCCGGATGAGGCGAACGGGCTGATTGGTGAAGCTGTGAATAATGAGGGCGCGAACTTCGCCGTGTTCGATGTCCGAGAGCCCGTTGGTGGGATCAAGAAGCAGGCCGCGAGATGCGGGATTCAGAGAGATGGCAATAGCGTTGAGAGAGAAGTCGCGGCGGCGCAGGTCTTCCATGATGGTAGACCAGCGAATTTCGGGGCGCGTGCCAGGTCGCACGTAATATTCGTCGCGAGCGGCGGAAAGACTGCCCTCGACTTCTCCGGCGAAAAGCATTTCGACGTGACGGAGCTTTTCGTCCTCGGAGAGGACTTTGGCTCCGCCCTTTTCGAGCTCGCGTGCAATCTTGGAAGGATTGCCTTCGATGGTGAAATCGAGGTCGCGGAGGGTTGCGCCGGTGATGAGGTCGCGGACGGTGCCCCCGGTGAGATAAACGTTGAAGCCCATCGCGGCGGCCAATTCCTGGACGCGGAGCATGGCGGCACGCTGCTCCGGAGAAAGGCGGCTTTCGAGCAAAAACATATAATCAGGCATTGCGCTCCTTCCATATTAGGGTGGGCGGCTGAAGCGGCAGCGCCCGTACCCACGTTAGTTCCCTTCCCGCTCGCTAAGCGCGCGGGTGATGAGCCTTGTAAATCTGCTTCAAACGCTCTTCCACAACGTGGGTGTAAATTTGCGTCGTGGAAATATCACTGTGACCCAGCATCAACTGGACGGAGCGCAGATCGGCGCCTCGTTCCAGAAGATGCGTTGCAAAACTGTGACGCAGCATGTGGGGCGTGAGCGCCACACGCAAACCCGCCTGACGGCCGTAGGCGGAGAGAATTTTCCAGACACCGACGCGGCTGAGACGTCCGCCGCGACGATTCAGAAACAGAACCGGCGAGTGCGCCATCGTGCCTTTGCCGAGAAGCTTGGGGCGCGCGTCGCGAAGATAACGATCAACGAGGGTCATGGCCTTCTTGCCTACGGGCACGATGCGTTCCTTATCGCCTTTGCCGATGCAGCGGACGCAGCCGACGGCGCGATCGAGATCCATCACGCGCAGTCCGGTCAACTCCGAAACGCGCAGCCCGCTCGAGTAGAGGACTTCCAGCATGGCGCGATCGCGCAGGCCGATGGGAGTTTTGTCATCGGGCTGCGCGAGGAGTTTTTCCACTTCTTCCAGGCGCAAATAATCCGGAAGAGAGCGGCGGATTTTGGGGGATTCGAGATTGAGCGAGGGATCGTCGGTAATGAGTTCCTGAATTTGGGCAAAGCGAAAAAAATTGCGCAGTGTCACAAGATGGCGTGCCACGGTGCGGCTTTCGAGCTTCTGGCGATAGAGGCTGGCGAGGAAGTCCACAAGATCGTCGCGAGAAATGGATTTGAGGGCGAGCTTATTCTTCTTGGCAAACGCTTCGAACTTGAACATGTCCCGCGCGTAGGCGGAAACGGTGTTCGGGGACAAGCCCTTCTCGACGCGAACGTGCGTGAGATAAGCGGATACGGCAGCAGAAATTTCCATTACGAACCAGCCAATTCTTCGGCGGTCTCGCGCCGTGTAGCGATGCCGTAGACTTCTTCAATCTCCGGACAACGGAAAATCCAGGTGAGGCCGATGTAAAGAAGCGTGGCCCCGCCAATTAGAGCGATAAAGATGAGCAGATGATCGAAGAAGGAAGCTTGCAGCGCGGCAGGCGAGCTGGCGTAGTGATTGCCGATCATGCAAGCGACGCCCATGAGCGCGGAGCAGAGCGTGATCTTTCCGATGGAACGGAGAATCGGAACGGTGCCGAGAGCGCCGTAGCGGAGGCGGAAAATAAAGAACAGGGTGAAAAAGTCAAAGAATGTGGCAAGGACGGTGGCCAGGGCCGGGCCGCCATTCTGAAAGCGGCGGAAGAGGAAGTTAAGAAAAATAATGTTGAGGATAATGTTCAGCGCAAAGGACATAAGCGCAACGATAACGGGGGTCTTGGTGTCTCCCGCGGAGTAAAACGCGGGCACGATGAGCTTGACGCAGGCGAGCGCGGGAAGACCGGCGGCGTAATAGAGCAGCGGACGGGCGGTGAGGCGCGTAGATTCGGCAACGAACTGGCCGTGTTGGAAAAGCATGCGGATGATGGGTTCGCGCAGGATCATAAGGCCGAGAGCGGCGGGAATGGTGATATAGGCAACGATGCGCACGGCAAAAGTGAGGGTGCGCTTCAGGCCCTCATAATCATTTGCGGCAGCTTGATGAGACATCATAGGCAGGATTGCGGTGGCGACTGCAATGGCGTAACCACCCAGAACCAACTCCATGACGCGATCGGAAACGTATAGGGCTGCCAGGCTGCCGCGCGGCATGCGGGGAGCGGTGACGAAGAAGGTGTCCACAAAAAAGTTGATCTGGGCAATGCCCATGCCAAAGAAACGCGGGAACATGAGGCGGGCGAAATTCTTAACGCCGGGATGAGCAAAGGAGATACCGAAATCGAAACGCATGCCACGGCGAACAAGCTGCGGCACGAGAATCAGGAATTGCAGTGCGCCGCCAACCAGCACGCCGACGGCTAGAGAGACGGCCGGCCGTTGGAAATAGTGCCAGACGAGGGCGGTCGAAAAGATGATGATGGCGAGATTTTGCAAGGCCGTGGTGGCGGCGGGCAGCGCGAAATTGTGATAGGAGTTGAGAATGCCCATGCCGAGTGCGGCGAGGCCGGCGAAAAAGAGATAAGGGAAGATAATGCGGTTGAGCGCGATGGCTTCGTTCCAACTGCTGGCGCGATCCTGAGGAGAAGAGAACGACTGGATCACGACCGGGGAGAAGATTACGCCGAGCACGGTGACGATAGCGAGGACAAGCGCGAGCGTCCAGAAAAGACGGTTGGCAAATCTCCAGAGCTCCTCGGAACTGGAATCGCGCATGTATGTAGTGAAGACCGGAATGAAGGAAGCGGTGACGACGCCGTCTCCGACCATGCGCCGAAAAAGGTTGGGAAGGCGGTAGGCAAGAACGAAAGCGTCGGCAGAGAGAGTGGTACCGAGGAGGAAGGAGATGCGCTGGTCACGAACGTAGCCGAGAATCCGGCTGACGATAGTAACCAGGGAAATGATGGAGGCGGATTTGAGGATTTGCGTCTTTTCGGTCAAAAGTGGCCCTCGGGGACCTAAACCCAATAAAAACAATAACTTGACAGGAAAGGCAGGGCTAAATTAACATAATCTGCGATTTTGCGCAATCGTTTCGTGAATGTAAGCGGAAAAGACCGGTTTGAAGAGCAGAAGCCCAACCTCGACCCACAAAAAAGTGATCATCGAGCTTCTGGAGCGGAAGCTGCTGCGGGGGTACCTGAACCCGGCGCGGTTGCCGCAGGCGGAAGCGGTAGATGTGTTGACGCCGGAAGGCGCGCACGAGGAGATTCAGCTGGCTAGAGTGCGGGCCATCTATTTTGTGCGGGACCTCGACGAAGACATTGAGATGGAGCGCAAGAGCTTCCTCAGCCGGCCGAAATTGGACGGATTGTGGGTACGGCTGCGGTTTCGGGATGGGGAAAGCCTGGAAGGGGTGATCCCGAATGATCTGCTGGGATTGCAGGACAACGGGCTGCAGATGACGCCACCGGATCTTAATTCGAACACGGACCGGATTTTTGTGCCGAGAAGCGCGCTGACGGAGTTTTCGGTGTTGGGGGTGGTCGGGATTGCACGGCGGAAGCCGTCGGCAACGGCGGGAGTTCAGCCGCGGCTATTTACGGAGGACGAAGGGGCGTGAGAGATCGTCAACCTCAACAGTTCCGAGGGATTCCTCACTTCGCGGACTCCCATCGGGAAAATGGTTCTTGTTGTAGTGAATTAGGGAGTAAAACCCAAGATTTACTTTACTCGGAGTCGGCAAGCGGGCTTAGCAGCCCCCTCACTTTGTGCTTGCGATTATTGTTCTAGTTGATAGGCAACTTCGGGAAGTACTGCGGTGCCTTCTATTCTGACCGCATCTAGTGCTTTTGGATCGAGGCGCAGCGCTTTCAGGATTGTTGGCGCTACCTGCGCGGTCGCGGTCGGGGCCGAGACTGTTTGCGGCGTGAAGCAGGGATGCGACACCAACAAGATGACGTTGGTGTCGTCATGCGCGAACCCGCCGTGATCTCCAATGGCAGAGCCAGGGCCAATGTAAGTGACACCCACATTCGGCGTAACAATGATATCCGGAGACCGCGGATCATCGCCTGGACCAAAACCACCCACATCGTAATTGAGCGCGAGACTCGCCCCGTAGAGGATTTGTCCCAGCCCGATAGCGGCCGCGTTGTTCTCTAGCAACTGCACGGCCGAGGTTACGCTCTCGCCCTTGGCGAGCCAAAGCACAGAGACGTCATCTTCCGTGGCACCAATGCCGCCTGGGGTTAGCGGCGACTCCGATGGCGGGATGGCCGGACCCAGAAGGGTTGCCGGAGTATTGGACGGTTTGGCCACGAAAAGACTCGGATCGATGGGCGACATGCCATGTTTCGCAGTGACGATGATAAGCGTGCTGTCATAGATGCCCGCATGCTTGAGCGCGTGGACCATTTCGCCGATGGAAGTATCGACAAACTCGATCTCGCTCAGCAGTTCCGTGCTGGGCAGCCCAGCGGCGTTCTGGTAGCCACCCGTGCCCACGCCCGATTCGACGAGAATTTCACCGGTGTATACGGCCTGAAAGTTCATGCCGAAAACCGCCGGTGTTACCGCCGATGCGCCGTCGTGGGTTTTGCCGGCGATCTGGTTCAGCACCGCATTCACCTTGATCGTGTCGTAGCACTGGATGTTCGCGAAGCTGTTGTTCCAACCAGAGAGACTGGTCCCGTCGGGGATTGTCGTGCACGAGACGCCTTCCGGTGTTGTCACACCGGGCAGCGCCACCACGTTCGAGTCGACCTCTGGCGAAAAAAAGTCATCCAGACTCCGGCCACCGGGCCCCGCGACGAATGCCGTGGATGGATGCTTGTCGACCCAGGCGGTGTATCCACCAGCGGCGTGAACTACACCAAAGATTGTGTTCGTGCGGATGAAGCTCCAAGGATAAACAGGGCCACAGCCGCGCTTCGGGTCGCGCACGAGCTTTTTCGGATCGAGCGAGGCGATCCCGCCTTCGGTCAGTCCAGCGCCGGGCGCGCCGCCGTTCAGCTTGGTGCCGTCCAAGTCGACGCCCTGGTCGTAGTCTGTTGTCGTCCCCGCCGGTTGCGCGTACGGTGTGCAATTGCCTCCGGCCAAGCCAGTTCCTGTCGTTATTGTGGGCGGATCGAGCGACCTGTCGTAGGCAACGTCATAATAAATGCCTGTCGATTTCGGCGTACCACCGGTAACCAGCGCTGCCAGTCCCGGAGCGGAGTCCGAGGGCTTTGAAGACGAGGCAGCCACATAGTTGATTCCCGTCTCGCCGAGCGCTGCCAGATTCGGGCAGTACGGCTGGCCACCGTTTATTCCGGAAACCCCGCGCGTGCAGTTGTAAAAATCCACGGCGTGCATACCATCAATGCTCAAAAGGAGCACATGCTTGACTTTTCCGGAACCTTGGTTGCCATCATGGTTCGGTTTGGCCGCTACGTCCTGCCCCAATGACGCCATTGCTACCGCTGCAACACCAGCCAGCACAAGTCTCTTTGCTTTCATGTATAACCTCCGCGGCAAACACTAGTCCGGAGCGCGCAGGCGAACATCAATTCTCCGTGAAATCTTAGCGAATCTCTGTTGTGGCAGGTTCGATCGCAGAGAGCATGAGTACTGAAGCCAGAGCCCAGTGGCACTTCGACAAGAGGCGCCTTTTTTAGTGGGAATTCTTGTGAAGGAGCCCCAGGACCCACTCGTTCCAGACTGCGCGCAGGATGGGGCACCCAGGAGAGCGGATCTAAAGATCGGCCAGTACAGCTAGGCGGAGCGAGATTTTTTCCATTGGAGTGGGGGGAGTTGGGCGTTGGCTACGCGCTGGAGATAGGCGATGGCGTGGGCGGTGGCGCGGTCTTTTCCCGCTTCGATGTCGTCGACGGTTTCTGACGGGGCGATCCAGTTTTTGCTATTGACGTTGTAGACCGACGCCTGCACCCCTTGCGCATTTTGTTCCGAGAACAGCCGCAGGTGTTCGGCACCGACCTTGACTTCAGCCCAGACGCCTTGATCTAGCATAGAACTCTCCCTCTGAGTGAGAAGCTAAGTGGGAGTTTAGCGTGGAATGCCAGGATTTTTTTACCCATGCGCGAGATTGTATCGGATTTGCAACTCGGGGTCTGCCCTGGGAAACGCGGGCTACCAGGTGCCGATGCGAACAACGGCCTGGGTGGAAATTTTTAGACCTTCCTGGGGATGGATCTGAGCGACGTCATTCATCCAGGAGCGGGTGTACTCGACGTTCAGGATGCGCCACGCGAATGGCCGTGTGACCACCCAATCAAATCCGCCGCCAACTGCTATGCTCGGGCCGTTCTGCGCGGTTTCGAATTCATACGCGCTGCGCATGGGATAGTGCGCAAGCGTGCCAGTCCCATTGTTCCATTCGTCGAGAAGTTGTTTCTTCAGAGCCAGATTGTCGATTTCGTAGGTCACTTTTCTGCCGCCGAACATGAATTGTCCGAAGGGAGAAAAGCGATGAGCGGACAGCGGTGTCCAGCGGAAACCGCCGCCGTAGAAGAGGCTGTCCGCGCTGTAATTGTAGAACGGCTGGTGCATAATCAGGCAGCCGCTGACTTCGGTGATGACTTGCCAGGAAGGATTCACGCGCGCGGCACCGGAGCCACCGCCCCCGATGCAGGAACCGCCGCCGAGGAAAGTTTCGTAGTATGGAAAAGCGGTGAGTTCGATGTCCGCAGCTTTGGGACGTGGCTGCGTGAACTCTATGCCGGCGGGCTTCCAGGCGTCCTTAACGAAGACGAACGGCTTCTCTCCATCGCCGTTCTTATACTCTTCCATGAGTTCTTTTCTAAGGTCGTAGTAAGAACCGAACAGGCCGAGGCGCGTGTCGCGGTTCCAGGGAATTTTAAAGGCCATCATGTTGGCGAAAGTCCGGCCCGGATTCAGGAAGCTGCGCACCAGAATGATGACGACGCGATTGTTGGTGCGATTCTCGAGGCCCATGATCACATAGCGATCGGCGGCATCTTCGGCAAGCATGGTGACGAAGCCGAGCGTGGGCGTGTCCACGAGGGTGATAAAACCAGGGGAAGCGTGGAGCATCACGTTGCCAATCGAGGCTTCACTGATCGGTCCGATTTTCCATTGCGTGTGCCAGACCGCGGCGTAGGCCATGGAACGCAGCATACTGATCCAGTATTCGCGGCCGTCTCCAAACTGCACGAGATGAAATTGAGGGTCGTTCTGGCGTTCGATAAAACCAAAGACCGACCCTTCGATGGGATGACCCACATAGGGAGCCATGAACTTGTCGCTATCGCTCCAGCCGCGCAATTCCGAGACCGAATCGATGTAATGCGTGAACCAGTGCCCGTTGAGGGCGTCGCGGGTGCCAGCCTCGGTGGTGAGGTTGAACGTGTGCATGATGCCGGTGAACAGCAGGGATTCACCGAGCGCGGGCTTCCAACGGAAGCGAGTGCCTTCCTCTTTTTGTTGGTCTTTCGGATTCGGACGGATGCTGGAATCATTTGCGCGCGTATTTCCGGGAGGCAATGACGGCAGAGCCAAAAAACTGGGCGAGTCGATGGGAGCAGTCTCAGAAAAAGCGCGAGAGAGAGGAGCAAACCAAGCTTCATCGATGGATTGCAGAAGCTCCGACTGAGCGTACAACACGTCTTGAGGACCGGAGGAGATGTTCACAACTTGAACTTGCTGCGCAAGGACGCCACGCGTGTTCAGACAAACGCACGCCAGGGCTGAAAGAAACATCAAGATACGCCTCGGGCTTACCAAAATCTGAAACTCCTTTACTGAATTTCGGACACGCACTACGGAAACTGCCTGCGGGGCGTCGCAGAGACTGGGACTAGCCTGGCGGTCTAAAAACCTGAAACATTATAACGATTCCGATGCGAGCGGCAAACCCAAAGTTGCCGCGGACTGTGGAAGGCCGCCTGTACTTCCCTCTTGAGGCTGTGCGAGACTCTGACGATAACCCACCAAAACAGAAAACGGGTTAGGTGCAGGAGCTGACTCCATGAAATTGCAGGAAATCGCGCATAAGCTTGGATGCCGCCTGGAAGGAGATCCCGCGACCGACATCAAAGGTTTGGCGGGAATCGACCATGCGGGAGCGGGGCAGTTGACATTTCTCGCTAACCGGCGGTATTCGCCGTTGCTAAAGACCACGCGTGCGTCCGCGGTGCTGGTGGAAGAGGGGGTAAAGCTCGAGCGCGAGGACGGACTAGAGCCTTTGGCGGCGCTGCGGAGCGCAAATCCGTACCTGGCTTTTGCGCAGGTGCTGGAATTGTTTTATGCCGCGCCGGTGTATGAACCGGGCGTGCATGCGACCGCAATCGTGGCGGCATCGGCGAAGATTGGAGAAGGAGCGCATATTGGACCGTATTGCTTTGTGGACGAGAGAGCGGAGATTGGAGCGCGAGCAGTGCTACACAGTTTCGTGACGATTTATTGTGGCGCGAAAATTGGAGCAGACTTTTTTGCGCACGCGCATGCGGTGGTGCGGGAAGGTTGCATCGTGGGAGATCGGGTGATCCTGCAGAACGGCGCGGTGATTGGCGGGGATGGATTGGGCTATGCGAAACGCGCGGATGGCACGTGGCACAAAATTATGCAATCGGGACCGGCGGTGCTGGAAGATGACGTGGAAGTGCAGTCGAACGCGTGCGTAGACCGCGCGACGGTGGGAGAGACGCGCATCGGGCGCGGGACGAAGATCGATGACCTGGTGCTGGTGGGGCATGCGTCGCAGGTGGGCGCAAATACTATGTTGTGCGGGCAGGTGGGGCTGGCGGGGTCGACGAAGATTGGGGAAGGGTGCATTCTGGCCGGGCAAGTAGGCACCGCGGGGCATTTGACGGTGGGCGATGGAACGGTGATTACGGCACAGAGTGGCGTGCCGAACGATGTGCCGGCGCGTGCGCTGTATTCGGGGTATCCGGCGGTAGAAAATCGGGAGTGGTTGAAGACGATGGCGGCGTTGCGGCGGTTGCCGGAGTTGTTGAGGAGAGTGGCGGAGTTGGAGGGGGAGGAGGAGAGTCGGTAGCCGGGAGTTTGGATCTGTGGTTGCGGAGTTGCGCCAGGGCCGTTGACTCAGATCGAAGAGGGATTCCTCGCTGCGCGGACTCCGTTCGGAATGACGGGATCTTTGTTGAATCTTTCGGACATGGGCCGCGGTAGTGCGGCGCCCCCACCCGTAGGTGGTGGCGGACGCTTGGAAGGCAAGACGCAGTGGTTGGGATCCTTCGTCGCAACACGCGCTCCTAAGGATCACAAATCGCTTTTTTTGCTGCTCGGCCGAAGAGTGCAGACTTAGCATTGCTACGTCGCGTGCTGCGTTATTTATTAGACGGCGCCGGGGAAATCTGGGGGGCGCTGGTCAAGGGGGAGCCCGGCGGCTAGGCGATCGTGGATCCGCTGGGTCAGGGTCTCGCGTTGTTCGAGGGTGTAGTTGTTGGAGTCGATGGGATCCAGGAATTCTACGAGGATTGTGCCTGGGTGAATGTTTAGTTTCCGTTTTTCCATGATGCGGTGCGCGTTGGAGCAGGCGACCGGGACAATCGGAACGCCGGACTTTATGGCCATGACCGCAGTTCCCTTCTTGAATGCTTGAAGGCGGCCGTCGGGGCTGCGCGTGCCTTCGGGATAAACCAAAAATGATTGGCCGTTGCGGAGAGCGTCGATGGCTTTGTCTACACTTTCGATGGCGGAGTCGCGATTGTTGCGATCGACAGGAATAAAGTGCGCGATATGGAAGGCCTGACCAACGATGGGCCAATCGAAGAGCGAGCGCTTCAGAAGAATAGCGATGCGGCGAGGGATAGCGCCGACGACGGCGGGAGCATCGGCGGAGCTGGTGTGATTTGCGGCGAAGATGCAGGTACCTTTGGGAAGGCGTTCAACCCCCTTGACCTGAACGTGGACGCCGACGCAGTTCACGAAGAACATCACGCCCTTGATGGCGGCCCAATAGAGCGGATCGACATTTTTTGTGAAGTAGGCGTAGAGGATGAGCGGCGGCCCGGCGATGAGAATGTAGAGAGAGAGGAAGAAGCCGATGAAGGCGGTGCGGAGCATGAGATAGATTAGCGGTATAAGTTATAAGCCTGTAGAACTTATCGCATAAATGGATCGGCAAGAAGAGAAGAGTTTCCTCAGGGGGGACGCGGATTTTCTTGGTTCTAAATGTCGGAGCTGAGGCTCCGACCACCTAAAACATCCTCCATGAGAGGACCTGTAGTTCTAAGTAAAGAGCGAGTTAGCGGCTGCGCGCGGTGATGGGATCAGTGGTGCCACGGAGCATGCCATCACGGATGCGCTTAGCGCGGTCGCTGACATCGGGGAGTTCGACGACCTGATAAAACTTTTCGCGTTGCTCGCCGAGACGGAGGGCGAAGTCCTGGTCGACATCCGCGCGGCGGATGCGCAAGTGGAGATCCTGGCCGGGCTTCTGCTGCGCGGCCCACCGGTCGGAGCGACGCGGCGGATCGCCGCCATTCCAGCGGATGACGGTGTCGCCCACTTTCAGGCCGCTTTTTTCGGCGTTGCTGCCGGCTTCGACGCTGGCAACGGAGAACGTGCCGTCTTGTTCCCTTTCCATCGCGAAACCTAGCGTGGCGCGGACGGAATCCCGCTCTTCGAGCGACAAGCCGGCTTGTGAAAATAGTTTGGTATAGGGGAGCGGATCGGTTCCGCTGACATACTTGGAGAAGAAATCGTCTAGAGGGCCGCCGGTAATTTTCTCGGCGGTGAGTTTGACGTCGAGGCTGTCACGATAACACTTTCCGGACTTGGCAAAATCCTGATTCATGGTGCGCATGACATCATCGAGGCTGTGCTGATTGTCGGTGCGATCGCGGATGACGATATCTAGGAGCACGCCGAGAACCTGGCCTTTTGTGTAATAGGAGACGCTGCGTTGCGGCTGGTTGTAGAGCGCGTATTTATCGAGCCAGGTGTCGAGGCTGGATTGTTCAGCGCTCTGCCAATGCTCGGCGGAGCGGGTTTCGAGCTCGGTGATTTGGGAGGAGAAATCCTGGTAGAACTCCTGCTTGCTCCAGATGCCAGAACGGACGAGCGTGTAGGAGCCGTACGTATTGGTAACGCCTTCGGCGAACCACAGCGCGCGGGTGTACATCTCGTGGGTGTAATCGACGGGCTCGAGGGTGACGGGACGAATGCGCTTGACGTTCCAGAGATGGAAATATTCGTGCGCGGACACGTTGGGCAGATAGTCGCCGGATGGAATGTAGATGGCGGTGGAATTGGAATGCTCCATGCCGCCGCCTCCGCCGCCGGCGGGTTTGCCGATGTGGAAGATGAAGGTGTACTGATCGTAGGGCGCGCCGTCCATGAGCTTGATCTCGTACATGCAGATTTTGCGGAGGGCAGCTTCGACGTCGCGGCGTTTGTAGTTGTCGCCGTGAATGACGACGTGGACGGGGGGAGTGAGGTCGTGGATGGTGAATTCTTCGAAGTTGGAAATTTCGATGGGGCCGTCGGCGAGGGCGTCGAAAGAGGGAGCGGAGAAATCCCAGGAGCCGCTGCGTGAACCCATGGGACGTCCGTGCCCCGCTGTTGCAGAGGCCACTTTCCACTCGAGGGGTATTTCCGTGACAAGCAGTGAGCATTCTTCGCTGCGGCGATCGGGAACGTACAGCAAAATCATCGCGGCATTAATGAAGGCGTGTTCGGCGTTGAGTTGGGAATTGAAAGGGCCGGAATCGTCCCAAAAGGTGGCGTATTTTACAGTGATGGTGCCGGAGGCTTTGACGTACCAGGTAAGCTTGTCGAGTTTTTCGATGCCGATGCGCTTGCCATCGGCATAGGCTTCGACCTGCTGGACGTGACTGCTGAAATCGCGAATTTCGTAGAGAGCGTTCCAGGCGGGCATTTGGAGTTTTAATTCGCTTTGGACGTTGGGTATTTCCATGGAGACGTGGAACAGGTGTTGTTCGGGGTGCGAGAGGGAGACTTCGTAGCGGATGGCGGCGGGAGTGGGAGCGGCGAGGAGGAGAAAGACGAAAAACCAGATGGGAAGCAGATTCCTCGCTTCGCGGACTCTGCCCGGAATGACAAATTCTTGTGGCGACGTGCGGTGATGGGATGCCAGGGCCACGGAGATTCCGGAAGAGTTCAAGAATAAAGCCGCAGGGCTCGCGGACTCGGTCTGCGCTACCGACTGGGCTGGCCGATCGAAAGTTCTGCCACTACATTGGGCGGCGATTTGGTTCACTTGGCCGGGACCTCAGACACGGTTGGGCGTGCGTGTAGGCGCTTCAGTAACATTTCGCATAATCCATCGAAACTACCATTGGACATAACCAAGAGCAAATCGTTGGGGCGCACTTCACCGGCCAGGAAATCGGCGATGGCGTCGGCGCTGGGGAGGACGCGAGCATCTTTGCCGAGTTGGTGAACGGCGGAAATGATTGTTTCAGGATCGAGGCGCTGCTCGTCGGCAAGTTGGCCTGCGCGGTGAACGCTCCCGAGGATGACGCGGTCTCCGAGCGCGAGAGATTGTGGAAGGGCGTCCTGGAAAATGCGCCGGCGCATGGAATTGGAGCGCGGCTCGAGAATGGCCCAGAGGCGGCGTTCGGGCCAGCGGAGCCGCGCAGCTTCGATGGTGGCGCGGATGGCGGTAGGATGGTGGGCGAAATCGTCGACGACGAGAATGTTGTCGATTTCTCCCTTCACGTCCATGCGGCGTTTGACGCTTTGGAAGGTGGGCAGCGCAGATTGCAAGGATTCGGCGCGAATACCTCTTCCCTGCGCGACGACGATGGCGGCGAGGGCGTTGAGAACGTTGTGGCGGCCGGAGGTGGAGAGAGAAAAATCGCCGTACAAATCGCCCTTGAAGTGCACGCGAAAATGCATTTGGTCATCGACGATGGAAACGTTGCTGGCAACCCAATCGTTTTGGGGTTCAAAACCGTAGGTGATTACGGGGCAGAAGGCCTTTTCCGTGACGTTGCGCTGGGCTTCTCCGGCGGCAGAATCGCCCCAGACGACAACGCGGCCACGGCGCGGGACGAGGTTGACGAGACGCTTGAAGGCGAGTTGGTAGACGGCGAAATCGGCGTAAATGTCGGCGTGATCGAATTCGACGGAAGTGATGATGAGGTCGTCGGGCTGATAGTGAAGGAATTTGGCAGCTTTGTCCCAGTAGGCGGAATCGTACTCGTCGCCTTCGAGAATAAATTCAGGGCCACCGGCGAGGCCATAGCTCCTGCCGAAATTTTCCGCGACCCCGCCGACCAGAAAATTCGGATGCTTGCCCGCGACATGAAAAATCCACGCCAGTATGGCGGTGGTGGTTGTTTTTCCGTGGGTGCCACTGACTACGATGGAATGTTTGCCCGGAAGGAATTCTTCTTCGAGGATTTCGGGAAGCGAGCGATGCGGGAGCTTGCGATCGAGCATTTCTTCGACTTCAACATTGCCTCGAGAGATGGCGTTGCCGACGACGATGAGATCGGGCGCGGGAGCGAGATTCTTGGCGTCAAATGTGGTGGCGTACTCAATGCCGAGGGATTCCAGTAGCGTGGACGCTGGCGGATACACGCCGGCGTCAGAACCCGTGAGTTTATAGCCGCGTTCGCGAAGCATTCCGGCCAGCGGCGCCATAGCTGAGCCGCCGATACCGATCATGTGAATGTGTTTCATTTTCTTTTGCAGGTTCCTCATTTCATTGCACCATTCATGGCACTACGGCCGACTCCAGAATTTCCAAGCGGCCCTCACCCGAAGCGATCAAGCGCGCCTGGACGCCGAGAGGAAGAGTGAGCATGGGCCGCTGCGTATGGCCGATGGCGGCGCCGAACACGATCGGAATATTCAATGAAGCGAGAATGCGTTCGCTAACATCGAGGACGGATGGGCTGTCTTTTACTGAGGCAGCCGAATCCGGGAAATCGCCGAGGACGATACCGCGAAGGGATTCGAACTTCCCTGCTTGCTTGAGGTGCATGAGCGCGCGATCGAGTTGATAAGGACGCATGCCGCGATCTTCGAGCACGAGAATGGCGCCGGTGGTATCGATTTCCCACGGGGTGCCGAGCGTGGTTTGGAGAAGCGTGATGCAGCCACCGAGCAGGCGTCCATCGGCAACGCCTTTGGCCAACGATTTGCCGGCCAGTGGGATTTCCCAGCCGGAGTCCGCGTTGCCGACGGCCTGGAGGAAAGAGTGTTCGTCGTAGCCGTGGGAATCATCAGCGCCACGATTGAGCGCCGCGGCGACCATGGGACCATAGAACGTGACCCAGCCGGAGGTCTGCCAGAGATACGTTTGCAGTGAGGTGAGGTCGCTATAGCCGATGACGCATTTTGGTTCCTGTAATTGCGTAGCGAGATCGGGGCCGAGGAGATAGTTTGCGCCGTAGCCGCCGCGGAGTGCGATCAGTCCGGCGATTTCAGGATGCCGCGCGGCTTTGAGGAACGCTTCGCGGCGAGATGCGGCGGAGGCGGCGAAGTAGCCTTCAGGACCGGGGAGTTGGACGGGGGCGAATTCGTAGCCCAGGCGGCGCAATTCGGCGAGGCCAGCGGTTACGTCGAGTTGTTCGGCCGGAGAGGATGGCGCGAAGACGGCGACCTTGGAGCCTTTGCAGAGGGCTTTGGGTTTGCGCGGGGATGTGGAGGGTGGCGTCATGATTTGTCGGGCAAAGCGATTTTAACGAAACCGGAGTTGGAGGGGGATGAGTTTTGCGGGGTGGCGTGCTCTGGAGGGTATGTGGGTATTGGTTCTTGAGCAAGGGTCGGCAGCAACGGCCCGTCTCAGAAGGCGGGCCCTACCAGCCTAAGAACCCACACGCGAGGACGGCGTGTGGGGCAATCGTCGGATTAACCCAAGAGGCGCTGGCATGAAAGCCAGCACTACAGGTTTGGGGGCGACTCAGCGGACTAGAGTTTGAATTGGGTTAGTTTCGCGAAGTGGCGAGCCCTGGCGTGGATTTCGGATTTTTTCAGGGTCAGGAGGCGCTCGAGGCCGAAGCGCTCGACCGTGAAGCTGCCCATGACGGAGCCGTAGACCATGGCTCGACGGAGAGCTGCGTCATTGGTGGCGCTGCCGTCGGCGCTCGTGAGGTAGCCCATGAAGCCGCCGGCGAAGCTGTCGCCCGCACCGGTGGGGTCGTGCGGTTCCTCGAGCGGGAAGGCGGGGACGGAGAAGACGCCATGCTTGTCGACCAGCATGGCGCCGTATTCGCCGCGTTTTACGACGAGTGTGCTGGGGCCCATTTTAAAGATGTGGCGAGCGGCGCGCAGGAGATTGTGCTCGCTCGAAAGCTGGCGTGTTTCGGAATCATTGATCATAAGGATGTCGACGTGTTTGAGCGTTTCGCGGAGTTCGGAGTTGGTGCGCTCGATCCAATAATTCATGGTGTCCATGGCGGCGAGTTTTGGAGTGCCTTTGACCTGATGGAGCACGTCGCGTTGGAGATCGGGGGCAATATTGGCGAGAAAAACGTATTTGGAATTGCGGTATTTTTCGGGCAGGCGCGGTTTGAATGCGGCGAAGACGTTGAGCTCGGTCGTGAGGGTGACGCGCTCGTTGAGATTTTCCGAATAGCGGCCGGCCCAGAAGAAGCATTTGCCGGTAGCACGTTCGAGGCCTTCGATGTCGATGGAACGCTTGCGGAGCAGGGCTTCGTCTTTGGGATCGAAATCATCGCCGACGATGGCGACGAGATTGACGTGCGTGAAAAAAGCCGCGCAAACGGAGAAGTAGGTGGCGGCGCCGCCGAGGGTGCGTTCGACCTTTCCGTAGGGGCTCTCTAGAGCGTCATATGCGACAGAGCCGACGACGAGCAAGGACATGAGATTCTCCTGGTGAGATTGTTTGGTGCTGATGCTGGAGATCGAAGGGAAGCGGCATTCTTTCCGCAACGGGCGCGGAAAGGGGCGGCGGTCTTCACTTCACAAACTCCGTTCGGAATTAAGGGGGTTTATTTGGTGCGAACTTACTTTTTCGGATTGTGGCAAGACGCATCGGTTGAGATCCTTCGTCGCGGAAGGCGCTCCTCAGGATGACAGACGGATGGGGCGGTGATGTCGGTTTACGGGTCATGGTCGAGGTTATTTGAAATATTTGCCGATTATTGCGGCTAGGTTCTTTTTTGTCTTGGCGGGGATTAGTTTTGGATCGGTGAGGATGGCGTGCTTGAGGGCGCCGGCGCATTTGCAGGTGGGTTCGGAGGGCAGGGTTTTGATGGCATGGCGAAGAACGTTTTGAGCGTTGGCGGCGTTTTGGCTGAGGGTGGCGATGATGGCGGCGACGCTGACGGAGTCGTGTTCGGCATGCCAGCAATCGTAATCCGTGATCATGGCGATGGTGGAATAGCAGAGTTCGGCTTCACGGGCGAGCTTGGCCTCGGTGACGTTGGTCATGCCGATTACGGAGAACTTCATGGCGCGATGATAGTTCGCCTCGGCCAGCGTGGAAAATTGCGGGCCTTCCATGCAGATGTAAGTGCCCTTTTCGTGGACCGGTACGTTTTGCGCGCGGCAGGCTTCTCCGAGGACGGCAGAGAGTTGCGGGCAAACGGGTTTGTCGAAGGTGACGTGAGCGGCGATACCGTTGCCGAAAAAGGTGGACTTGCGGCCCTTGGTGCTGTCGAAGAACTGGTCGGGGATGAGAAATTGTCCGGGTTGAAGATTTTCCTGGAGGGAGCCGACGGCGCTGACGGAAATGATACGCTGCACGCCAAAAAGCTTCATGGCGTAAATGTTGGCGCGGAAATTGAGTTCGGTGGGGAGAATGCGATGGCCGCGGCCGTGGCGGGCAAGAAAGGCAACGCGCTTGCCTTCCACCGTGCCGATGACGAAGGCGTCGGAGGGATCGCCGAAGGGAGTTTTGATACGTATTTCGCGGGTGTTGGACAGGCCAGACATGGAATAGAGGCCGCTGCCGCCGATTACGCCGATGTCGGCTAGAGATTTGGCCCGTGCGGTTTTCTTCTTTTTGGGCTGGGGCATCGATTGTTCTCCGAGGAAATATTGTAGCAGTGATGGGTCGGAAGAAGTGGCGAGTGGCGAGTGAAGGGGAAAAGACCCTACCAAAGACGGTGCGTGGGTTATGGTCCGCGGTAAGGCGGAAGAATAGATTTAACGCAGTGGGCGCAAAGGTTGGATTCAGAGAGCGCGGCGAAGAGGGGATGGATTCCTTGCTTGGGTGGACTGAGTGGACAAGGACAGAGCAGAGGCGAGAGCGCTTTTGCCACGTGTTTTTTTTGGGGGGCACTCGGGATTTGCGGTCGGGCTCGGGAAACGGCCCGCCTCGAGAGGCGCGTCCTACGAACCGAAGGCCCCACAACCCTGGCAGTGTGGGGCAACCAGGAATGGGGGTTAGCGGTTGAGGTCGACGGGTTCGGCTTCGATTTTTCCGTTTTGTTCGTGGAGAGTGGCGGCGGCTACGTCGGGATCGTGCCCGAACACTACGATCCATTGCTTAGAAACTATGGGAGGAATCCACAGGCGCTTGGTTTCCAGTGACTGTAGCGGATAGAGGTCGTAGGCCATGATCCAGGGTAGAGGAATGTGGTGGCGCGTGGGGAGCAGGTCGGCCACGAAAGCGAGGGTTTTGCCGCCGCCGGTGATCAGGACGGCTTGGATGCCCGCGTTGTGACCGGGAATTCGGGCGACGGAAATACCGGGGAGAATTTCGAGGTCGCCCTCGACTAGATCCCAGAGACCCAGCTTAGAGATTGGCGCAAAATTTTCGGAAACGTAGCTCGCGCGGTCGCGTTCGGTAGGATTCATGGCGTGTTCGAGTTCGCTGCGCTGGACGACGTAGCGGGCGCGGCGGAAGGTGGGGACAACGCGGTCGTTGATGACGCGAGTGTTGCCGCCGCAATGATCGAAGTGAAGATGCGTGTTGATGACGAAATCGATTTGATCCGACTGGACACCGGCGCGCTCGAGGGAGTCCAGGAGAGGATCGCCGTCCTGGACGTTGTAAATGGCGCGTTGCTTGGCGTCCCATTTCGTGCCATTGCCAGTTTCGACGAGGATGGTTTTGCCGTGGGCCCGAAGGAGCAAGGAATTGGCGCGCATGCGAATGCGATTTTTCTCGTCGGGAGGAGATTTCTTCTCCCAGAGTACTTTAGGGACGACGCCGAACATGGCGCCTCCATCGAGGCCAAAGTGGCCGCCATCGAGATATCGAACTTCGATTTCGCCGAAGTGCATGAGGTCCCTAGGGGCGGAAGCCCGTGGTTTTGCTACAAGAGATTTGCATTTTTCAGTAATTCGTTGACGGCGGAGAATGGGTCCTTTTTTCGGGCGGCGACCTGGGTTGCGGCGGCTTGGAGGCGGGCCTCGCCAGCTTTGCCAGGAAGGGCTTTTTCGAGAAGGCGGGATTCCAGCATTTCGATCAGGCGAGTCTGCCAGTGTTCGATTTGCTTCTTCTGGCGCTGGCCGGTGGATTCGAAATGCTGGCGGAATTTGTCGATGGCCGAGGCGAGGTCGTCGATGCCGCGATTTTCTGTGGCTACAGTGCGGAGTACGGGTGGATGCCAGCCATCGCACGGCATGACCAAGGAAAGCATGGCATGGAGTTGCTCTTCGAGGCGATCGGCGCCTTCGCGATCGGCTTTGTTGAGGACAAAGATGTCGGCGATTTCCATGAGGCCGGCTTTCATGTTTTGAATGTCGTCGCCCAGGCCGGGAACGAGAATCACGAGCACGCAATCGGCGAGACGAACGATATCGACTTCATCCTGGCCGACGCCGACGGTTTCGATGAGGACCTGGCGCTTGCCAGCGGCATCGAGCAGGAGCGCGACTTCGGAGGTCGAACGGGCCAGCCCGCCTAGGAAGCCGCGGGTGGCCATGGAACGGATGAAGATGCCGGTGTCGGCGGAGTGGCTTTGCATGCGGATACGATCGCCGAGGATCGCGCCGCCGGAATACGGGCTGGTGGGATCGACAGCGATGACGCCGACGCGTTCTTCGCGCTTGCGATAAACGCCGGCGAGGCGATCGACGAAGGTACTTTTGCCCGTGCCGGGGGCGCCGGTGATGCCGGTGAGATAGGCTTGGCCGGTGTGCGGGAAAAGGTGTTTGAGGAGTTGTTCGGATTCGGGGGAATGATTTTCTATGGCGCTGATGGCGCGAGAGAGGGCGCGGATGTCACCTTGCAGGACCTTGGCGGCCCAGTCGGAAGCGGGGAGGGTCATTGAGGGCGTCCAGAGGGCGATGGAATTCGTTTCATTGGGTATTCAGAATAAATCATTTCCCCTGGGGCTAAAGCCCAGTGAAGCCGTATGGTTGTTGTCGGAACTGAAGCTCCGACCCCCTAAGACTACACGAAGTTCGCTTCCATTATTTCTTGCCGAGCAACTGGCGCGCAATGACCAGGCGTTGGATTTCGCTCGTGCCTTCGCCGATGGTGCAGAGCTTGACGTCGCGATAAAACTTTTCGGCAGGATAGTCTTTAATGAAGCCGTAGCCGCCATGGACCTGAACGCATTCGTTGGCGACGCGGACGGCAACTTCACTGGCGAAAAGTTTGGCCATGCTGGATTCGCGGGTGAAGCGGACGTTTTTCTGGTCGGCAAGCCATGCGGCTTGATAGACGAGCAGGCGGGCGGCTTCGACTTGGGTGGCCATATCGGCAAGCTTGAACTGGATGGCCTGGAAATCGGCGATGGGTTTGTTGAATTGCTTGCGCTGCTTGGCGTAATTGGTTGCGGCTTCGAGGGCGCCCTGGGCCATGCCGAGTGCGAGGGCGGCGATGGAAATGCGGCCGCCGTCCAAAATCTTGAGGCTGCCGATGAAGCCTTCGCCCAATGGGCCGAGGAGCTGAGCAGCGGGAATGCGGCAATCGGTGAAAATAACTTCGGAAGTGTCACTGGCACGCATGCCGAGCTTGTTTTCTTTCTTACCGGGGCGAAAACCGGCAGTGCCTTTTTCCAGGATGAAGGCGCTGATGCCGTGGGATTCCTTGGCTTTGTCGGTGACGGCCATCGCGACGCAGATGTCCGCGTAGGAACCGTTGGTGGTGAAAGTTTTGGAGCCGTTGAGCAACCAGCAATCGCCTTGACGAACGGCGGTGGTGCGCGTGCCGCCCGCGTCAGAACCGGCTTCGGGTTCGGTGAGGGACCAAGCGCCAAGCTTTTTTCCCTGGGTTAAGGGAACTAGATATTTTTTCTTTTGCTCTTCACTGCCGAATTTATAGATGTGATTGCTGCAGAGCGAATTGTGCGCGGCAACGAAGAGGCCGACGGAGCCATCGACACGGGAGAGTTCTTCGATGACGGTGGCGTATTCGATGTAGCCGAGGCCGGAACCGCCGTATTCCTCGGGGAAGATAACACCCATAAGGCCCATTTCGGCGAGCTTGGGGAGAAGTTCAGTGGGAAAGTGGCTGACTTCGTCCCACTCCATAACGTGGGGAGCGATTTCGCCTTCGGCAAATTCCCGGACGGACTTGCGGAGATGGATTTGTTCGTCGGTGAAGGTGAAGTCCACGTGTGCCTCGCGTGATGGTGTTGCGTATAGCCAGTAAAAGTCTAGCTTATGGGCTCGGTTTGCGCACGGCGGGAGTGCGCGTGAGTTGCGATGTAGTTTACGTTGAGATCCTTCGGCCGGCGGAAAGGCGCGGGCCCTCAGGATGACACCTTTTGAAGACGGCGTCGCTACGCGGCAATTACCAGCCTATGGGATAGTTGTTCTTTTTGTTTTGCCCGTCCAGCCAGGTTTTCAGGGGCGCGAAGTAGTCGGCCAGAGCGGAGGCATCCATTTGTTTTTGGCCGGTGAGGACTTCGAGGGCGTCGGGCCAGGGCTTGCTTTGGCCGAGCGAGAGCATGTCGTTGAGTTTTTCGCCGGCAGCTTTGTTGCCGTAGATGGAGCAGCGGTGAAGCGGGCCCTCGAAGCCAGCGGTTTTGCAAAGCGCGCGTTAAAACTGAAATTGATAAATGCGGGCGAGGAAATAGCGAGCGTACGGGACGTTGGCAGGAACGTGATACTTTGCGCCGGGATCAAAGTCGGCTTCGGAGCGGCCGACGGGCGGAGCAACGCCTTGGTACTTTAGGCGAAGATCCCACCACGCTTTGTTGAAGTCAGCGGGTTTGACCTGTCCGGAAAAAACTTCCCAGCGCCACTTGTCGACAAGCAGGCCGAAGGGTAAGAACGCCACTTTTTCAAGGGCCTGTTGCAGCAAGTAATCGATATCGCCGGAGGCGGGCGGCACGGTATCGATGAGGCCGATTTGTTTCAGATATTCCGGCGTGACGGAGAGCGCAATAGCGTCTCCAACCGCTTCGTGGAAACCGTCGTTGGCGCTGTTCTGGAAGAGGGGAGGCTGCGTGTCGTAAGCGCGCTGATAAAAATTGTGGCCGAGTTCGTGATGAATGGTGCGGAAGTCTTCTTCTGTGATTTGAATGCACATTTTGACGCGGAGGTCGTCTTTGGAATCGACGTCCCAGGCGCTGGCGTGGCAGACCACATCGCGGTCGGCGGGCTTGGTGAAAAGCGAGCGCTCCCAGAAAGTTTCGGGAAGAGGAACAAAGCCAAGAGAGATGAAAAAGTTTTCGCCATATTTGACCATGCCCTTGGGATCTGTTTTGCGTTGAACCAAGATGGAAGTAACATCGAAGGATTGCGCGGGCCTCGGAGAACCCATCAGATCGTAGACGTTGTTCCATTCCTGCGCCCAGATGTTGCCGAGCAGGTGGGCGGGGATCGGTCCGTTGGGCGGAACGACGTCCTTGCCATACTTTTTGGCGAGCTGCCCACGCACGTAGGCATGTAAAGCAAGATAGAGAGGGCGCAGCTGCTCCCAGGCACGATCCATTTCCGCGGCGAATTGATCGGGAGGCATGTCGTAATTGGAACGCCAGAGTGCGCCAACGTCAGAATAGCCGAGTTGGCTTGCGCCCTGGTCACCGAGCTCAATCATGCGGGCGTAACGCTGGCGCATCGGAGCGCCCACGGCGTGCCAGCCGATCCAGGCGCGCTTGAGCTCTTCGGGATCGCGACTGGTGGCCATGAGTTTTTCGATGGCGGTGACATCGAGGCAGGGTTTACTGTCGCCATCGGGGCACCACTTCCCTTTTCCGTAGTCGCCGTCGAGCGAGGACAAAATCTGCGCCAGCTCTTTTTCCGCTTTCGGATCATCGGGAGCGGGAAAGCCGCTAGCGAGCTCAAGGAGGTAGCGTTTGCGGGCGAGTTCCGGAGGAAGTTGAACGTGATCGAAGCGGTGGGCTTCCTTGGCGTACTGCGTGGCGGCGGTGTTAGCTTCTTCGTTGGCGTCGGCGGCGATGGCGTCGGTGTCAAAGGTGATGAAATTGTCGTGGACCCAGGAGGCGCGGCTGGCTTTGTTGCCGAGTTCGAAGAGGCGTTGCTCAGCGATTTCGATGAATTGTTTGGCTTCTTCGGGAGTGGGCGCCGCGCTTGGCGCTTGCGCGTGAAGAGGAGTCGTAGAGAGGGCTATGACCAACAGCACGAGTGCTGGAAATTTCGAGATGCGATTCATTGGGCGTTCCTTGTGGTTATGTGGGTTGATCATCAGAAAAGCAGATCCCTCGCTTCGCGTACTCCGCTGGGGAATGACAAACGTTTGTATCTTGTGCGTGCTCTGAGGGGTGCGCGCTGAGGGTATCGTACACAATTTTCGGAGGGAAAGTGCCAAAGGCCTCGCGGACGCAAGCTCCGCTACAGGACTTATGCGCTGCGGCCCTGCTGCTTTTGCACTACCGCGCGTATTTCGATCAGGGCGCGGTCCATGTCGGAGCGGCTTACGTCGCAATGAGTGACGAGGCGCACGGAGTAGAGGGCGGTGTCTTGTGCCCAGATTCCTTTGTCATGGAGCGCGTCGCAGAGTTCGACGGCGGTGAGACCGGTTACTTTGCAATCGAAGATGACGATGTTGCTGCAAACGGCGGCGGGATCGATGGAGAGACCTGGAATTTTGGCGACTCCTTCGGCGAGATGCTTGGCATTGGCGTGATCTTCGTGGAGGCGAGCGGGAGATTTTTCAAGGGCAATGAGGCCCGCCGCCGCGAGTACGCCAACCTGGCGCATACCGCCTCCGAACATTTTGCGATACACCCGGGCGCGTTCGATGAATTCGCGGGAGCCGACGATCATGGAGCCTACGGGCGCGCCAAGCCCTTTGGAGAGGCAGAACATAACGGAGTCGCATTTTTGCGTCATATGTGCAACGTCATCGTTGAGCGCCGTGGCGGCGTTGAAGATGCGCGCGCCGTCGAGGTGAACGTTCAAGCCGAGAGCGTGCGCTTGATCGCAGATTTCGCGGACGCGCTCGGTGGGATAGACGGTGCCGCCGGCCATGTTGCTGGTGTTTTCCAGACAGACGAGGGTGGTTTGCGAATCGTAATAGATTTTGGGGCGGATGGCGGCGTGGATTTGTTCCCAGGTCAGGATGCCATCGTGGCCACCGCGAACGGCGCGCGGCGTGCAGCCGGCGATGGCGGACATGGAAGCGAGTTCGTAAAGATTGACATGTGCACGCTCTTCGCAGATGACTTCGTCGCCGTGGTGCGTCCAGACCTTGATAGAAATGAGATTGCCCATGCAGCCAGTGGGAACAAAAAGCGCGGATTCCTTGGCGAAAATTTCTCCGGCGCGTTTTTGGAGGCGATTGACGGTGGGATCCTCGCCGTAGACGTCATCGCCGACATCAGCGGCGGCCATGGCGTGGCGCATTTCGTCGGTGGGGCGCGTGACAGTGTCGCTGCGGAGATCGACGGCGTTGGCGACGGGTGAGACGTGGTCGGGATCTACGAGTTGATTGCCTTTCGCTACGGTGTAGGTCATTGGTTGTGTTGCTCCCAGAAACAAATTGTTTTCTGAATTAATTGCGCTAACGAAACCCAAGCCCCACCCTTCGCAAAAGGCGCTCAGAGTGGGGCACCCGGGTGGCTAGCGTAGAAGTTCGACCAGGATTTCGTTGGAGACGTTCAGTTTTGCCGGGGCAAGCCTGAGGACGTCACCTTGTTGTTCTACCATGCCGGTGGATGCCAAGCGATCTACTTTCTGTTGCAGATCGACACCATATTGGCGTTGGATACGGGCGAGATTAATGCCGGCGAGTTGGCGCAAACCGAGGAATAGTTCTTCTTCCAAAGCGGATTGAGAGGTTACGGACTGGAGACCTTCAATCGCGCTTTTGCCGGACGTGATTGCGGAAACGTAGGCAGCGGCATCGTGGAGGTTGGACCAGCGCTGATGGGCGGAGAAGGAGTGAGCGCCCGCTCCGAAACCGATGTAGGGTTCGCGGCGCCAATATTTCAGATTGTGCTTCGAGGCGTAGCCGGGCTTAGACCAGTTGGAGATTTCGTACTGCTCGTAGCCGGCCGAGCGCAGCTCGAGTTGTGCCAGTTCGTAAAAATCGGCCATGGACTCTTCGGTGGGCAGTTCGCGGGCGCTGTACCGTGAGCCGTTGTTGATAACTTCCAGGCCGAGGCGGGAGGACTCGTCAATTTCCATCATGTAGACCGAAACATGTTCGGGGGATAGGGCGATGGTTTCGGCGAGAGAGTGTCGCCAGGAATCGACGGTTTGTTTGGGAAGGCCGGCGATGAGATCGAAGCTGATGCTCGCGATGCCCGCATTGCGGAGGATTGGCACGGCTTTGAAAATGTCCGCGCTGCGGTGCATGCGGCCGGCAGCTTTTAATTCCTCGTCAACAAAAGATTGCGCGCCGAAGCTGATGCGATTGATGCCCGCGGCAGACCATTGTGATGCTTTGTGCGAATCGACCGTTTCGGGATCGGCCTCGAGGGTGACTTCTTGCCAGTTGCTTTCGAAGGATTGGTGGATGGAATGGAGTAGCGCGGTGAGAAGTTCGGGATGCAGGAGGCTGGGCGTGCCGCCGCCCATGTAGACGGTATCGACAGTGCGCGCTTCCGCGGGTTGGGGCCAGACGATGCCTGCCGAACGGTGCAATTCAGAGGCGCTCAAGAGTTCTTGGTGGATCGCATGGGTGTAAGGAGCGAAACGATCGGAGGACACTACGCCGGTGTGGAAGTTGCAGTAGGTGCATTTCGTCTGGCAGAAGGGCACCTGGACGTATATACCTAGAGTTTGCATTGTAAAAACTTTAGCACATCGGACGGGTGAGAATTTGATTGGGAGACTTATGACGGTGGGATCGAAGAGGATTCTTTCCGCAAAGGAAGCGGAAACGGGCGGCGGTCCTCACTTCGCGGACTCCGTTCGGAATGACATTTTTTTGTTCTGGGGTTCGTGACCAACACAAGATGCCGACCTGAACGCGCGGCGCTACAAAACCGAGGAGCGCAGGCTGAAGCCTATGCTACGTGGGGCGGGACTAGACGCGATCGGGGAGGATTTTTACGTAGATTTTGCGTTCGCGGGGCCCGTCGAATTCGGCGAGGAAGACGCCTTGCCAGCGGCCTAGGGCGAGTTTGGTTTCTTCGACGAAGATGAATTGCGTGGTGCCGGTGAGCATCACTTTTACATGTGAGTCGGAGTTTCCCTCAGCATGGCGATACGGGCCGGAGATCGGGATCAGGCGATCGATCGCGCCTTCAGCGTCGGAGGCTACGTTGGGGTCAGCATGTTCGTTGATGAGGACAGCGGCGGTGGTGTGGGGGACGTAGAGGAAGCAGGTGCCGACGCGAATGCCGAGAGCGGTGACGATGCGCTGGACGTCTTTGGTGATGTCAACGAGTTGAGTGCGGCGCGAAGTTTTGACCGTGATGGATTGCAAGGGGGCCTCCGGGGTTCGACTTGTGGTTCGCGAAAATCGAAAAGGGATTCTTTCCGCAAAGGACGCGGAAAGGGGCGGCGGCCTCACTCCGCGAACTCTGTTCGGAATGACGGATTTTTATGTTTACCATGTTTCAGGGGATGGAGACGATCAGGTGACGGCCTGGTTTTTTGGGACTGGCCAGTCTCTGGAGTTCGAGGAGGCCGCCGCTGCCCCAACGGCCAAGGAAGGGGAGGAAACAAAGATCGCGGGATTGCAGGGCTTTCTGGGGGAAAAGTAGCTTCTCCAGGAAGGATTCGTGTTTGGCGATCAGCTTTTCGTGACGATCGAGGGCTGCGCCGGTTTTGTGGCGAAGCTTTTCGATTTGATAGCGGATGCGCTTTTCGGCGCGAGCGAGGGTGCCTTGAATGGTTGGATCGACCTTGGCGATGGCTTTGTGAAGCTTCTGGATGCTCTTTTCCATCTGGCGAAGATTAGCGTCAAATTCGCGTGCAAGTTTTTTGGGGACGGCAGAATTGTACATGCGATTGCGAAGAAACTGCGAGCCGCGCCAGACATCCTCGACTTCAAGGTGATACTTTTTCAGGATACGTTCGGCTTTGGGATCGACAAGGGTGAAATCGGCTCGGGGGAGAATCACGGGCATGCGGCCGAGAAGCTTTCTGTAGAGAACCTGGGATTGCGCGTAATAGGCAATTTCGGCGGGGCCAGCAAAATAGGCGACAGTGGGAAGCAGAAAATCCTGGACGACAGGGCGGAACAAAGCGTTGGGGCTGAAATTTTCGGCGGACGCCTCGACTCGAGGGAGCCAGTCTGCGCGGGAAGCGGTTAGGCCGCCACTGGAGAAATCGTTATTCGCGGCAGCAATGACCTGGCGGTGGCCGTCTTCCATGGAAAAGAGAACCGTGCTGTGGGAAGTGACTTTGACCTGGGCTTCGTAGCCCGCGTGTTCCAGTTCCTTGCCGCGCTGGAGAAGGAGGCCGTTTAGTTCGTCGCGCTGGACTAGCGCTTCTTTCAGCACCGGCGCGGCGATTCTGTGGAGTTGTTCGTCGAGAGGATCGAGAAGGATTAAACCTTGGTCAGCGAAAACGCGCGCGAAGAGTGCGGCGAAAGCGCTGCCATAAGTAGCCACGGGCGTATAGGTTTCATGGAGCATATCGCCGAAGGTTTGGCCGAGTAAGGGTTGAGCGCGGACGACGAGATCGTGGACTTCCTTGCCGAGGCGAATACGACCGACCGGAATCGCATCTTCGACGGGCTTGGGAAGCGCGAACTTCAGCAGATCGCCTTCGTGGAACCAGGAGACGTGGCGGACTTCGTCGACATCATGATCTTCCGTGGCCATCCAAAAAATGGGGACGGCGGGAATGCCCTTTTGCGAAAGCTCGTGAGCGGTTTGGATGGCGCTGAGGGCTTTGTAAAACGAAAATGCGGGACCACCGAAGAGGGCCACTTGCTGGCCGCTGACAACCGCGACGGCACCGGCGGCGAGACTATCGAGATTTTTCAGGGTTTCGGCGCCTGCACCATAGAGAACATTCTGCGCGCGAAGGACATCGGTTACCCGAGCACGTCGGTCGGCGGGAAAACGAACCTTTTTCGAATAGCGGGCGACGGAGGCTAGGTCGGGGGAGTGTTCGAAGAAGGGTTGGAGTTTGGAGAAATTCTCGACGTAGTCGCGGAAAAGCTTCGACGTGTGGGGCAACTGGTGGGGTAGGAAGGCGCGACAGTCCATGAGCGCTTAGATGTGAGCCATCGAAAAAGGTGACGGGGAAAGGGGGGCGCGCGGACGCGTGTTGCTTGCGGTTGGGATTGCAGAGGGATTCTTTCCGCAAAAGACGCGGAAAGGGGCGGCGATCTTCACTTCGCGGACTCCGTTCGGAATGACGAATCTATCCTAATCCTACTGCGGTAGTGCTCCGATGCGAAAAACAGATCCCTTGCTTCGCCCGGGATGACAATTTGGTGGGTGATGGTGGATGGCATCGTTTTATTTGTGTTATTGGCGGTTTGTTGGACATGTTAGACGGACGCTGCGGCGGGATGGAATTGCGCGACGGCATCGGCGATGGTGCGTTTTTTTTCTTCCGATAACGGGAGAAGCGGGGGGCGTGGAAGGCCGCCGTAGTAGCCGCGAAGATCCATCGCGTATTTGACGCCGGCGATGCCGTTTTCGGAGACGATGCGTTTGGAGGCTTGGACGAGTTGCAGTTGGAGTTGACGGGCTTGCTCGTGCTGGTTGCCCTGCACGAGGTTGTACAGCTCGGCGCATTTTTCGGGAAGTGCGGCGGCGAGGGCCAAAATGGCTCCACGGGCACCGACAACCAAGGCCGGATAAATGACCGACGCGCCTCCCGTGAGGACGCGGAAATTGGCCGGCGCACCAGCAACGACTTCGACGACTCGCTGCACGTTTCCCGAACTGTCTTTGATGCCGATGATGTTGGGATGCTGCGCGAGCGTGAGGATTTCGGGAGTTTCGAGGGTGATGCCGGTGAATTGCGGAACGGAGTAGAGCAGGATGGGGATCGGCGACGCATCGGCTACGGCGCGGTAGTGACGAATGTAGGTTTCAGAGCCGTAGACGGGCTTGTAGTAGTACGGAGTTTTGACGAGCGCGGCGGCATAGCCGAGCAAGGCAGCGCGTTTGGTGCGGGCGATGGTTTCCGCCGTGGATTCGGCGCCGGTGCCCGCGATCAGGATTTTGTTGGGCGTGGCGGCTTCCTGAGCCGCCACGAGGACGGAATCGGCTTCCTCGCGGGAGAGCATGACAGCTTCGCCGGTTGAGCCGAGGACAACGAAGCCGGCGATGGCGGTTTGACTGTAACGGCAGACATTGTCCATTACCCCGACCAGGGAAACGGACTCGTCGGAGGCGAAGGGAGTGATGAGAGCGGGGAAGACGCCGTGAATGTCCATCGATCAGTCTCCGGAGTTGGAAGTGCCGGCGGTGGCCACGCCGGAATTGTGAAGATCCTGAAGACAGTTTACCTCGCGTTGGAGTTCGTGGAGGGAGTGAATGCCGCGCACGGCGGCCTGAGCGGCCGACAGCGTGGTGATGCAGGGGATGTTGTAGCGGATGGCGGCGCGGCGGATGGATTTTTCGTCGTAGAACGATTCGCGGCCCAGCGGCGTGTTGATGACCAGATCGATTTTGCCGGTCTTGACCAGGTCGACGATGTTGGGACGGCCTTCGTTGACCTTGAAGACTGCATCGCACGGGACGCCGGCGCGCGGAAAGCGGCGCAGGTGCCGCGCGTGGCGACGATCTTGAAGCCAAGCGTGACGAGTTCCTTGCCCAGAGGGCCGATGTGCGCGCTTGTCGCGATCGTTCACGCTGATAAAGACGGTGCCCCCGCGCGGAAGTCTCTGCCCGGCGGCAAGCTGCGCTTTGGCGAATGCCTGGCCGTAATCGCGTGGAAACGCCCATGACTTCGCCGGTCGAGCGCATTTCCGGGCCGAGAATCGTGTCCACGCCGCGGAATTTGTTGAACGGGAAGACGGGCGATTTCACGGAGTAGTAATCGCGCACGGCGATTTCCGCAACGCCGTTGTGCTGAACGACCGGCAGTTTCATGTCCGCGAGGCTTGCGGCCGGCCATCAGGCGCGCGGCGACCTTCGCCAGCGGCACGCCGGTGGCTTTGCTGACGTACGGAACGGTGCGCGAGGCGCGTGGATTCACTTCGAGCACGTAGACCGTGTCGCGCTGGATGGCGTATTGCACGTTCATCAGGCCGACGACTTTGAGCGCCATGGCGAGACGCTTGGTGTAATCGCGAATGGTTTCCAGCACCTTGGGCGACAGGCTGACCGGCGGCAGGACGCAGGAGGAATCGCCGGAGTGCACGCCGGCTTCTTCGATGTGCTCCATGATGCCGCCGATGACGACGTCGGTCGCCGTCGGCGAGCGCGTCGACGTCCACTTCCGTGGCTTCCTCGAGGAACTGATCGATCAGCACCGGCCGCGCCGGGCCCATCAGCGCAGCTTGCGCGACGTATTCCTGCACGGTGTTCACGTCGTAGGCGATGACCATGGCGCGGCCGCCCAGCACGTAGCTGGGGCGCACCAGCACCGGCAAGCCGATCTCGCCGGCGACGCGAGCGGCTTCTTCGGGAACGAGCGCGGTGCCGTTGCGCGGCTGCGGAATTCTCAATTCTTCGAGCAGGCGGCCGAAGCGACGGCGATCTTCGGCGAGATCGATCGATTCGGGAGCGGTGCCGATGATGGGCACGCCGTTGCGCTTCAGTTCCAGCGCGAGATTGAGCGGCGTTTGCCCGCCGAACTGCACGATGACGCCCTGCGGCTTTTCGCGTTTCGACGATGGCGAGAACGTCTTCGAGCGTGAGCGGCTCGAAGTACAGGCGGTCGGAGGTGTCGTAATCGGTGGAAACCGTTTCCGGGATTGCAATTCACCATGATGGTTTCGTAGCCGTCTTCGCGCAGAGCGAAGCGAGGCGTGGCAGCAGCAATAATCGAATTCGATTCCCTGCCCGATGCGGTTGGGACCGCTGCCGAGAATCATGATTTTTTGCCGCTTGCGTGGCGTCGGCTTCGTCTTCGTCCTCGTAGGTGGAATACATGTACGGAGTGAAGGATTCGAATTCGGCGGCGCAGGTGTCCACGCGCTTGAAGACCGGGCCAACGCCATAGCGTGGCGCGCTGCAGGCGCACCGCGGCGGGCGTGGTCTTCCAAATTGCGCGAGGTGTTCGTCGCTGGTGCCGATGCGCTTGACTTCGCGGAGCAATTCGCTTGGAGGCGGTTTCGACGGTGACGGCAGGCGGCGCGGCGATTGACCTGGCATGATCTCTTCGATCTGCTGGATGAACCACGGATCGATCTTGGTGAGCTCGCAAATCTCGCCGAGCGGGCATGCCGCGCTCGACGGCCGTAAGAAGCCAGTGAATGCGATCCGGACGCGGCGTGGCGAGTTTTTCGCGCAACAGCGACTCCGGCGTTTCCGCCGGGGCGCGCCAGGGTGTGCTGGCTCGAGGGAGCGAATTCCCTTTTGCAGCGCTTCCTTGAAGGTGCGGCCGATGGCCATGACTTCGCCGACCGATTTCATCTGCGTGCCGAGCGTGCGTGTCCGCGCCGGGAAATTTCTCGAATTGCCACTTGGGAATTTTCACGACCACGTAGTCGATGGTGGGCTCGAAGCAGGCCGGCGTTTTTTGCGTGATGTCGTTGGGAATTTCGTCCAGCGACATGCCGACGGCCAGGCGCGCGGCGATTTTGGCGATCGGGAAGCCGGTGGCCTTGCTGGCCAGCGCCGAACTGCGCGAAACGCGCGGGATTCATTTCAATCACGATCATGCGGCCATTTTCGGGATTGATGGCGAATTGCACGTTGGAGCCGCCGGTTTCCACGCCGACTTCGCGGATGATGGCCGCGGCGGCATCGCGCATGCGCTGGTATTCCTTGTCGGTGAGCGTCTGCGCGGGAGCGACGGTGATGGAGTCGCCGGTGTGCACGCCCATGGGATCGAAGTTCTCGATGGTGCAAATCACCACGAAGTTGTCGCGGTAATCGCGCATGACTTCGAGTTCGTATTCCTTCCAGCCGAGCACGGATTCTTCGACCAGCGCTTCGTGAACGGGGCTCATGTCCAGGGCGTGGGCAATGGCTTCGCCAAATTCTTCGCTGTTGTAGGCGATCGAGCCGCCGGTGCCGCCGAGAGTGAAGGAGGGACGGATGACCAGCGGAAAGCCGAGCTGGTCGCACAGGCGCATGGCGTCTTGCGCGTTGTTGACCAGAGCCGACGCCGGCACTTCCAGGCCGATTTTGCGGCAGGCGTCCTTGAACCAGAGACGATCTTCGGCAACTTTGATGGCGCGCAGCGAGGCGCCGATCATTTCGACCTTGTACTTTTCGAGAATGCCGCACTCGGCGAGTTCGACGGCGAGATTCAGAGCGGTCTGGCCGCCGACGGTGGGCAGCAGCGCGTCGGGGCGTTCTTTGATGATGATTTCCTCGAGATATTCCTTGGTGAGCGGCTCGATGTAGGTGCGGTGCGCGAGTTCCGGATCGGTCATGATCGTGGCGGGATTGGAATTGACGAGGACCACTTCGTAGCCTTCGGCGCGGAGAGCCTTGCAGGCTTGCGCGCCGGAATAATCGAATTCGCAGGCCTGGCCGATGACGATGGGGCCGGAGCCGATGATCAGGATTTTGTGGATGTCTTTGCGTTTTGGCATTTTGGTAATCGAGATTCCTTAGCACCGGTGAAGTATTGAAGCAGGCTAAAATGCTCACCTCGACGCGCAACTCTTCCGCGCCGTCCGGAGCAATTGCGGACGTCACCTCAATGCACTCGGCCGCGAATAGGCGCAGGGCAAAGAGATGAGGCGCTAGAACGGCACAGCTGAAGCCGTGCCGTAACGAAATGCCGCGTTTCTTGACGCCGTAAAGGCTCTGCCTTTGTGCAATCCGCTCGCCGCTATCAGACTTGTGGCTCATCCGCGGGAGCTCCCGGGTTGGGCGAATTCTTTCATCAAGTCGGTGAACTGGGTGAAGAGGTAGTGCGAATCGTGCGGGCCTGGCGAGGCTTCGGGGTGGTACTGCACGCTGAAGAGGGGAGTGTTTTTGTGGCGCATGCCTTCGTTGGTGTGGTCGTTGAGATTCAGGTGCGTGACTTCGACGTCGCTGGAGGGCAGCGAGTCGGGATCGACGCAGAAGCCGTGATTTTGCGCGGTGATTTCGACCTGGTTGGTCAGAAGATTTTTTACCGGATGATTCGAGCCGTGGTGGCCGAATTTCAGTTTGAAGGTTTTGCCGCCCAGCGCGAGGCCGCAGAGTTGGTGGCCGAGGCAGATGCCGAAAATGGGGACGCGGCCCGGCAGCTTGCGGATATTGTCGTGGGCATAGGTGACCGGTTCCGGATCGCCAGGGCCGTTGGAGAGGAAGACGCCGTCCGGCTTGAAGTTGAGAACATCTTCGGCGAGCGTGCTTGCGGGAACGACGGTAACTTCGCAGTGATGATCGACGAGCAAGCGCAGAATGTTCTGCTTGATGCCGAAATCGTAGGCGACCACTCGAAATTTGTGATCCTCGGGCGTCGCGCCGGACTCTCCCATTTGTTCCGCCCACGGAGAAGTGGCAAGGTCGATGGAGCCCTTTTGCCAATCGTACGCTTTGCGCAAGTGACGCGGCTGGCCAGCTCGAGCCCAGCCATATGGGGAAGTTGCTTGGCTTCGAAGATCAGCTGATCGGCGGGCGTGCCATCGGTGGAGACGATGCCGCGCAGCGCGCCCTTCTTGCGAATGTGCAGAACCAGCGCGCGCGTATCGATATCCCAGATGACCGGAATTTTGTGGCGATTGAGATAAAGCTGCGCGGTTTCGCCGGAGCGCCAGTTGGAAGCGATCTGGGAAAATTCGCGGACGATCAGCGATTCGATGTAGGGCCGAGAAGCTTCCTCGTCGTCGAGATTCGCGCCGACATTTCCGATGTGAGGATAAGTGAGACACACGATCTGCCCGGCGTAGCTGGGATCGGTGAAAACTTCCTGGTAACCGGTGAGGCTGGTATTAAAAACGACTTCGCCGCCGCGGCGCGTGATGGCGCCGGCTGCGCGGCCGTTAAATACTCGCCCGTCCTCGAGCGCGAGTATGGCGGGTCTGTGCTGAACGTCCGTCAGTGTATCCTCCGTCAAACGTCATTTGTCGCTGGCCTCGGTTGTGGACAAGGAACCGAAGTGGTCCACGGGCCAGTAGGCAAAAACAGCGCGGCCGTAGATGAACTGGCTGGAGACCGGTCCGAACACTCGAGAATCATTGGAACTGATGCGGTGATCGCCCATGACGAAATAACTGCCGTGCGGAACGGTGGTTGGGCCGTAATCGCTGACGTCGGCGTATTGCGGTGGGACGTAGGGCTCGGTGATTTCCTTGCCGTTCACATAAACAACGCCGCGGCGGATTTCCACGGTCTCACCGGGAAGCGCGATGACGCGCTTGATAAAAGATTTGGAGCGGTCGAGGGGATACCAGAAAACCACGACGTCGCCGCGATCGATGGGCTCGAAGCGGTAGACGAATTTGTTGATGAAGATGCGCTCCTGATCGGAGAGGAGCGGGGCCATGCTGGTGCCTTCAACCTTAACAGGCTGATAAAGGAAGACGATGATGACGAGGGCGAGACCGATAGCGATGAGTAGATCGCGCGTCCAAACCCGAATTTCATGACGTAGGAGCTGATGCGACGGAGTGGGAGATTGTTCTGGTGCCACGGAGGGAGAAGGGGCTGTTGCCAAAGGAGATGAGGTGGCGGTGGGTGAATCGCCTTGTGGAGAAGGGATGTTATTCTCGTCAGGTTTGATCATCTCGTACTGCCTCTTAGTTATAACACGGTGTCCAGATTTTATGCCAGTCGCGAAATGAAGAGCGACGGCAAAGCGCAAGCGATTGGATTCGCGTTGCGAGCTTCCTTGTGCTCTACCAGGTTGAAGGAAGTTTCGTAGCCCGGCTTTAGTTCCGTTATAGGGCCCCGAACGAGAATTTCGTTCTCATAATGCAGGTGTTGGTTAGGCAGCTTTGAGTCCGACTGCGTCCACGAGGTCATCGAGGGCCTGAATGACGGCAGTATATCGAGAATCAAGAGCAGTGATCTTTTCTTTGGGAATGGACTGATCCGCGGCAAAGGGCTGCAGAATGCCGGCAGTCAAGGGAGCATAGATTTTTTCGTAGAGTTTTAGGAAAACCAGGCAGATTTGATAGCCGTGGGGAAGGAGCCGGTAACGGCGGGCATGCGGGATCTTTTCGATCAAGCCTTTGGCGCGCAGCTTCCAAAGGTCATAACGCAAGGATGCCAGTTTGTATTCTTCCGCTGTCTTCTGGAGTGCCTGCAGGGTTTGTGGGTATAAGTCGCGGGTGGTGAAAGTGCCTTCCGCCGCGAGGTAGCAGAAGCGCACCAAGGCGTGCATGAGGGCCAACTGTCGGGGCTGATCGAGCTTCAGACCCGGAAGGCGTCTGCCGTTGGGAAGAAGCGTAGGTTGGGTGAGTTGGCGAAGTTGTTCGCGATCCACAAAGGTTTCCAAAATATCTTGCTGCACGTCCAGATAGCGATCGATGATGCCGTCTAGCTTCTTCCGCAAGGGGGGAAGATTCTCCACCGCCTTGCCCAGGCCGTAATCGGTATAAATATTGTTGGTTGCCGTTTCGGTGCGGAGGAGGAAACGATCACGGACGTACTGTTTGACGAAGCCCTTGCGGTAGTGACTGCGGATCACGGGGTTGGCTAGGTTCAGATCCTCGATCACGGTCTGAAGCTTGTCGCCATGACGACGGGTGATGCGGCGGCCGAAGATTAGGGTAAGTTTGTTGGGTTGACCGATGGTGCGATTGGCATCGAGGAGCCGTTGTTCGAGGGCATCGACGGCGGCGCGACGACGGAAGATGAGATTGTCGCAGGTCTCCACCTGGGCAAAGAACAGCCGGTGCTGAACGCCGGCGTGCTTTCTTTCCTCGGAAGTGAAAAAGGGCGTGAAGTGGGTCAACCACTTTTGCCCACAAGTGATCAGATCGTGGGCGGTGAGGGAATCAGCGAGTTTCTGCAGGGCCTGCGGATCGCAACATTGCAAGAAGGCGTTCGCGCACTGCTGAAAGCGGATGCCCTGCTCCTGCATGCGCAGGGCCAGCCAGTAATGCTGATTGAGACAGATCCGCGCGGAGAAGGGAAAGTAGGGGCAAACCCGTACAAACATTTGTCCCCAACGGGGGTCCTGGACATAGAAGTTGTATTGCTCGACCCAACGGCGCTTCAACTCCAGATGCCAACGGTCGTCTTTCCCGATGGCGGTCATGATGGTGGCTGGCTCGCGTGCTTTGATGATGGCCACGACCTGATCGGGGTCGGCGCGTCGGAAATAGCGGGCCACGAAGTCATCGCGCCGGCCTGGGGGATCTTCCTGAATGGGTACGCCCCATTGCAGAGAGCGATTCTTGACCCAGTTGTGATACTGAGTGGCGATGTCACGCAACAGCTGCCGACTGACTGGATAGATCTGCCGATAGCTCCAGAAAAAGCCGATCGCCCGCTGTTCTTGCTGAAAGGGCTGGATCGCAGCATGAAGCAGGATACGATCGAAACAACGATACGCAAAACGGATGTTATCCTTATGGTGTTCGTAGAAGGCGTTCATGGGTCCTCCAGAGGGGTCAGATCCCTGGAGCATAACCCACTGGACGCCTCTCGTTTTTATTCCGCACGGATATCAAGGGCGAAGCCCTTGCCTAGTTAGACGAAAAAATGGGGCGTTCGGATGCTTGTCAATCCGCTGAGAGGGCGAAGTTTAGCGCGGCGAGCGAGGCGACGACGGCAGTTTCCGCTCGGAGAATGAGCTTTCCGAGCGAAGCCTCGTGGAAGCCGGCGGCACGGGCGACGGCGTATTCGGAGTCCGTCCAGCCGCCTTCCGGGCCCACGGCGAGGGCGGCGATAGATTCACGGACGCCGGAAAGCGTCTTACGGAGAGAAGGCGCGTCCGGAGATTCGGAAAGAAGGATGCGAATGCCTTCGCCCGATGAATTGAACGCGGCTTCTGGTTTCGCGACCGGATCAAGGACCGGGAGTTGAACACGGCGAGATTGCTGGGAAGATTCGAGAAGGATTTTCTTCCAGCGGTCGGCGCGTTTGGCGGCAGCGGCGAGAAGGGCTTTTTCGCTGCGAGCTGAGGCCAGCGGGATGATGCGGGCGATGCCGAGTTCGGTAGCTTTCTCGAGGGCCCATTCAAAGACGTCGAATTTCACTACGGAGAGGAGCAGGGTGGTCTGAAGTTCTGGAACGTAGCCCGGGAGTTGTTCGAGAAGGGCGAAGTCGATCTGATCACGGGTGACGATGTCGATGCGGCCTAGCCAGACGGACGTGCCGTCGCTTAGTTCGTAGAGTTGGCCGGGCTGCGCGCGGAGGACGCGTCCGAGATGGTGGGCGGGTTCGCCTTGCATGACGGCGTGTTGGTGATCGAATTGGTTGACGAAGAAGCGGCGGCGCATGAGTGAGGTTATGTTGGCATGGATTGGGCTGGAGGTGAAGGTGGTGGGGCTGGGTAAGCCGCTCAGAAGAGGGATTCCCCGCTCCGCGGACTCCGCTCGGAATGACGGTTTTTTTCGGGAGGAGAGCGGCCCGCCTCGGAAGGCGCTCCCTACAAACCCAAGACCCACGCGCAACAGCGGCGTGTGGGGCACGCAGATCGAGGAGACGTTGCCGGCGAGCGGCCGCAGTCTAAAATCAGCCGAAGATGTCTTTTACCTTGTCGAAGAGGGAGGAGCCCCGCTCCGCGGGCTTGTTGTCTACTTTCAGAGTGTTGTCGAGTTGCTCCATGAGTTTGCGTTGTTCTTTGGTTAGTTTTGTTGGGGTGATTACGCGGACGTGGTAGTACAAATCGCCACGACCACCGCCGTGCGGATCAGATAGGCCCTTGCCCTTGATGCGGAAGACTGCGCCGCTTTGCGTGCCTTCGGGAATTTTCAAGCGTTCTTCGCCAACCAGGCCAGGAACCTGAAGTTCCGTGCCTAGCGAAGCCTGCGCGACGCTGAGGGGAATTGTGCAGTAGAGATCAGCGCCGCGCCGCTCGAAGAAGCTGTGCTCTTTGACGTCGAGGACGACGTAGAGGTCTCCGGCAGGACCACCATTCGGGCCGGGTTCGCCTTCGCCCTGAACGCGGAGGCGCGTGCCGGTGTCCACGCCGGGAGGGATGCGAAGTTCAATGGTGCGCTCGCGATCGACGCGACCCTGGCCGCGGCATTCCGGGCAGCGCTCCTTGACGATTTGTCCCGCACCCTGACACGCGGGGCAAGTGCGGTTGATGGTGAAAAATCCTTGTTGATAAATCAGCTGGCCGCGACCACCGCAGGTCTGGCAGGCAACGACGCCAGTTCCCTTTTTTGCGCCGGTGCCGTTGCAAGCCTCGCAATATTCCTGGCGCGGGACTCGGATTTTTGTATTGATGCCCATCGACGCTTCTTCGAACGAGAGGGTCATGTCATAGCGAAGATCGGCACCGCGCTGAACACGAGTGCGCCCGCCGCGGCGGCCACCGCCGAAGAGATCTTCGAAACCGAAAAAGTCGCCGAAAATGTCGTGGAAATCCTGGAAGATGGTTTCGTTGAAATCGGAAGCGCCGCCAGCGCGAGCGAGACCGGCGTGGCCGTAAGTGTCGTAAATCTGGCGCTTTTGCGGGTCACTGAGGATGCTATAAGCCTCGGTGCACTCGCGAAAGCGGATTTCGGCTTCTTCCTTATTCTGGGGGTTGCGGTCGGGGTGCCACTGCAAAGCCGCTTTTCGATAGGAGGTTTTGATCTCCTCGATGGAAGCGGTTTTGGCGACGCCGAGAACTTCGTAGAAATCACGTTGTTGGGATCGGGGCATAGTCAGTTAGTTTGCAGCTGTATTGGATGCAGAACCTGGGTGAACCGCTACTCGGACCATGGCGGGGCGCAAAACGCGGCCATGATAAAAATAGCCGGGCTGATAGACCTCGAGAACGGTGCCGTCGGGATGCTCGGTGGTTTCCGAACGCTCGACAGCTTGATGAAGATGGGGATCGAATGGCTTGCCTTGTGGATCGATGCGTTCGGCTCCAAGACGGGCGAGGTTGTCGATCAGCTGTTTGTAGATCAACTCAAAGCCCTTGCGGTAGCCCTCATATTGAGGCTCACGATGAGCGGCGAGGGCGTGTTCAAAGCCGTCCACTATGGGAATGAGCTGCTCAATGATGCGAGCAGTGGCGCGCTGGCCGGCTTCGCGATTTTCTTTTTCGGCGCGCTTGCGGAAGTTGGAGAAGTCCGCCTGATGGCGAACCAGCGACTGGCGCATTTCTTCCAGTTCGGACGAAAGCTTTCTTGCGTCGGGGTCTTCGCGCGAAGAGTCTTCGGCTTCGCCGTTGTCCTGAGACGGGTTAACGTCAAATTCGGGGTCCTTCATAACGCTTCCTCAATTCTGGGATGAGATGGCCACGCTAATCAATCTTACTCAAAGCCTCGCTAAAAAGCTGGGCGACATAGGCAACAGCCGTCATGGCGCGCTCGTAATGCATGCGCGTAGGACCGAGAATACCGAGGGAACCCTGGGACCGATCGTGGGTGGAATATGGCGCACTGATCAACGCAATGTTTTCGCCCGATTGGGATATTTCCTTCACGCCGATTTGCACAAAGACAGGCTCGGGCGTTTCAATGCAGGAGTTGAGGACGGTGATGAGGCGATGTTTTTCCTCGATGGCTGCGAGCAATTCGCGCAATTGGGCCTGGTCGGCAAATTCCGGAGCAGTAACGATTTGCGCGGTGCCTTCGACGTATATTTGGGACTGAGGGCTTTCGCCAAGAATTGTGGGATCGCAGAGGGTCAGGGCGCTACGAGCGATGTTTTCGTAGCGTTCGCGTTCGTTGGCCAATTTTTGGAGCAGATCGGTGCGGATCGCTTCGAGCGTCCAGCCAGAGTAGTGGCGATTCAGGAAATCGGCGGTTGCGTCCAGTTCTTGCTGAGTGAAAAGCCGGGGAGGGCGCAGGACTTTGTCGCGCGTGTTGCCGCCGGGCGAAATGAGTACGACGACGACGCGGCCATCGGGAATCAGCCACATGCGCGCGTGTTCCAGGATGGCCTTGCGCAAGGGGGGCGAAACCACGATGCCGAGCCCTTTCGAGACTTCCGCCAAGACATGGCCGGCGCGTTCGGTGATTTGCTCCGGGGTAGACCCGCTGGCCATTTCGCGGCCTATCCACTCGCGGTCTTCGGCGCTCAACGTGGCTTGTGACCCGACCTCTTGCGCGAAGAAGCGATAGGCGGCGGCTGTAGGAACACGGCCGGCGGAGGTATGCGGTTGATAAAGATAGCCGCCATCTTCGAGGTCGGCCATGACGCTACGGATGGTGGCAGTGCTCAGTGGCTCTTCAAAACGCCTTGAAACCGCGCGCGAAGATACCGGTTCGCCCGTCTCGATGTATGTACGGACGATATCGGCAAGAACCTGGCGATTGCGGCGATCCTGAAGAGCAGTGTAACGCATAAGCAGCACTCCTCAGCGGGTGCTAACTACCATTTTAGAAAGCTTGTCAAGCGGCGTCAAAGGAGATCGTCCAAGACGCACACTCATTTCCAACGATCGCGTTCCTTTTGGAGATACTCCTTCGAATAGAGGCCGCGATCAGATGATTCCCGCGAACCACCAGAAGAAGCTTATCTCCCACCTTGAGACCAAAGCTTTGCGGACGCCGCTCGGAATGACAGCTTGATTTCTGGAGGAAAGAGTAGCCTCAGACATACTTTATATTCTAACAGTTTGAAGGCAAGGGGCCGGCATGAAAAGCCAGCGCTACAAAATCGCGGACTAGTTGTTGTCAATTTGGGCGCGTTGGAGTTTGTCGGAATAGTCGATGTAGATGGATTTCCATTCGGTGAAGAAATCGATGGAGGCGATGGCTGCTTCGCGGTGGCCGTTGCCGGTTTGCTTGGTGCCGCCGAAGGGGAGATGCGTTTCGGCGCCGATGGTGGGAGCGTTGATATAGACGATGCCGGTATAGAGATCGCGCAGGGCGGCGAATGCGGCGTTGACATTGAGCGTGTAGACCGAAGCGGAGAGGCCGTAAGCGACGCCGTTGGCCACTTCAATTCCCTGCTCGAGATTGTCGATGGGGATCACCGAAACGACTGGGCCGAAGATTTCCTCCTGGGCGATACGCATTTGGGAGTTCGCAATCGCCGAAAACTGTGGGTTCATGGAACCAGCCTTTGGCGTAATCGCCTTGATCGAGACGATGGCCGCCTGTGAGGAGTTCTGCGCCTTCTTTCTTGCCGATTTCGACGTAGCTCATCACGGTCTGGAGTTGCTGCTCGTTGATGACCGGGCCCATATCGGTGGAGGGATCGAGTCCGTTGCCGACTTTTAGTTTTTTGGCGCGCTCGACGAGCCGCGCGACGAATTCCTTGTACCGAGATTTGTGGACGCCGATCCGGCTGGCCGCAGTGCAGCGCTGGCCGGTAGTGCCGAAACCGCCCCAGATGGCGCCGTCAACCGCGAGATCGAGATTGGCGTCATCGAGGACCAGAATAATATTTTTTCCGCCCATTTCGAGGCTGTAATGTTTGAACTCGGGTGCGCAGATTTGCGCAATGATGCGGCCGGTGGATGTGGAACCGGTGAAACTGACAACGGGAACATCTTTATGGCTGGAAAGCGGCGCGCCTGCGCCCGGGCCATCACCGCTGACGAGATTGACGACGCCGGGAGGAACACCGGCTTCGGCCATGGCTTCGACGAGGTGATAGGACGAGAGCGGCGTGTCTTCGGCGGGCTTTAATACCACCGTGTTGCCGCAGATGAGCGCGGGCATCATTTTCCATGACGGAATAGCCATGGGAAAATTCCACGGCGTGATCAAGCCGCAGACGCCGATGGACTGGCGAACACTCATGGCAAATTTATTGGGAAGCTCGGAAGGCGTGGTCTGGCCGAAGAGGCGGCGGCCTTCGCCTGCCATGTAATAGGTCATGTCGATGGCTTCCTGGACGTCGCCGCAAGTTTCGGCGAGGACTTTGCCCATTTCGCGGGTCATGTCGCGAGAAAATTCTGCCTTGCGCTTAACCAGAAGTTCGGCGACGCGGAAGAGAATTTCGGCGCGCTTGGGAGCGGGAACGAGACGCCAGGTTTTGTAGGCTTCACGCGCGGCGCAAACGGCAGCATCGATATCGGATGGGCTGGAAAGCGGGAATTCGCCGACGATTTCGGCGATGTTGGCTGGATTGTGATTCAGATGGGTCTTGCCGCCGGTGGGGGCGACCCATTCCCCGTTGATGAAATTTTTGAAGACACGCGCGGGAACAGCCGTGGCCATAATTCCTCCTGAGAGGAATTGAGTCTAGCGACGCGCGGCGAGAGCGTCAAACGACTGCGGTGTCGCCGTAATTTGTGGGCGGGAGGGTGAAGATGATGATGAGACAAACGATGGCCAGTATGGGCAGGACGAAGATGCTGCCTTCGGGGCCGGTGGTGCCGCCGCTCATGATGGGTTTGCCCACGGCGTGCGTGGCAAGCAGGTGGTGCTGGACCATGAGCCCGCTGTCCGCGACGCCGTAGAGAAAAGATTGTGCCCAGTCCCAGGAGGTGTGGAAGCCGATGGCCCACCAGAGAGAACCCGTGCGCCAGAGGCTGAGGCAGAAAACGAGGCTCGCAAGCCCTGCCGAGAGCAGTCCAATGGGAGACTCGCCGGGATTCTTGCCGTGACCAAGACCGAAAAGCACGGAAAGAATGATTGCCGCGGTCCAAAAACCGAGCGCCTTGCTGTGCGGTGTCTTGAAGAGCCAGGAATATATTCCTGCGATGCCGCGAGTGAGGGTGAAGAGGAGATACCCGCGGGTGAGATATTCCTCGAGGAGGCCGACCATGAGAAAGCCCAGGAGCCAGATCAGGGCGTAGTGCAGTGCTACCGTGCCCGAAAGCAGGCGGCCGTCGAAGACGAGCAGGCCGGTTCTCCAAAGCGTGAAGATCACGAGCGAGAGGCACGTGACTCCCCAAGCCAGGCCTGCGAAGAAGCAGGACAGCGGGCGTTGGCCGCCTAGCCCATAGACACCGTTCGAACGTTTTTCGATTTTCGACATGATCCAGGTGACGATGAGAGTGATAAGGAAGGGGAGAAATTCGGCGTAGAAACCGAAGGTGGGGCTGATTTCGGTTTGGGCAGGGTTGGCTTTGGGGACGAGATGTGTGAGTTTGAGAAACGCCGTCACGCCCTGGAGAAACAGGAACATGAGCACAATGAAGATGAGGAGGCCCCAGCCTGCACGGAGGCCGTCTTTACCGAAAAAGATTTTATAAAGTGTTGAAGGCCCCGGGGATTCAGGTAGTAGCTGGGTGGATGGATCTGGCGCCGGGCTCAGCGGGTCGTTCGCGGGAAGGCTTGTGGGATCGCTCAATAGATTGCTCCTTGCCTGTTGCATTGTATACGCAGATGACGGCCGGGTAGTCCCAAAGATGGCCGATGGAAATTTGAGAAGGAAAATTGAAAGTCGGAACGCGCAACCCCAAGATGCCGGCCTGAAGGCGCGGCGCTACCATCAGAGATTCGTGATCTCAATTACGCGCTCGTAGTAGCCAGAAGTTAATCGTTCCGCTATTACGTTTGGACCTTTCGGGCGCAGCCGGATGGAATATTTTCCGGAGGCTTGTGGGGTCCAGACATGGCTCCAGAAGCGCCACAGAGCGTTTGCGGATGCCTGGAAGTCTTCGACGGGTACGAAGTTGCCTTCGGGGTTGAATCGTATTTCCAGACCTTCGATGGGGCGGGAGCCTCCCCACTGGATGCCTGCTACACGAAATTTGATTTTCCCGCGAACAAACCACTTTTCGATGCGAATGGGCATGGCGGCGAGATCGATCAGCGCGGGACGGTAATCCTTGGAGAGGACGGGCACGCCGGTCTGCATGGTACGACTCGCGTATTCCTGCATCTGCGAAGTGGCGGGGGAGTCATCGGGCACGAACGAAATTTCGTTGACCCATTTGATACACGCGCAGCCATACCAGCCGGGAACCAGCAGGCGAACGGGCGCGCCGTGATCTGGACTCAGTGGTTGGGCATTCATTTTCGTGGCTAGAAACGCGCCGGAAGCTTTCAGTTGCTCGGATGTGAAGATCCAACTGGCGCCGGGGATGGAGCTTCTGGATTCGGTCGAGTATTGGTCGAAGCCGGAGATCAATACTCGTCCGCTGGGTGAAGTAGGTCTGGCGTCTTGCAGAATTTCCTGTACGGGGACGCCGTGCCAGTCTGCGACGCTGAGCATTCCGAAATGCGCGCTCCGTGAATTGCCGGCGCATTCCATGAGGTGCAGCCCCATGGGCCGGGCCATCTTTTCCAGGTCAACGGCACGCAGCGTGATGGGCTTTTCGACGAGGACGCCCAGTTGGATGGACCACGGTTTCGTGGTGTCCAGAAGTTTCGAGGCGCGCGTTCGAATGTACAAGTCGTCGGTCGGAGTGACGGGATTTTCCGGGGTCAGTAGAGAGAGGTCTGTGAAGAGACGGCCATCGAGTTCGGCGCCGATGGGTTGGCCCATGGGCACTTTGCCTTCGTCGGCGAAAGGCACGATGCCAACTTTGGTGCCACCGCGGAGGGCATTTGAATCAGTAGCGGGCTGCGGCCATGGGAGTTTGTGGAGATCGGAGATCAGCAGGCTGCCGGAGATTAACGACTGCTTCAGGAATGTTCTGCGGGTTTTGTCTGCGCTGCTCACGCGTGGGTGGAGTGATTGCGATTGAGGCATTCTGCGCAACGGCGAGGTGAATTATAGCCGCCATCGTGAGAGTGGAGCAAGGCCGGTGGGTACCCACGGTACCCACGGAGAGGGGTTTGTGAACGCTCAGATAATCGACGAGGGATTCCTAACGGGGCAAACCCCGGTCGGCAATGACGGGGCTTTTTTGTGTCTTCATGAGGGCTAGCTGAGGGAAACCCAAGAAGCCCCGCGCAACATCGGCGCTGGGGGCAGAGGCACCGGTCTAAACAGGCCACTACATGGGATGGAGGAATTTTGGAGGCGCGCGGCGGAATCGAACCGCCGATATGGCTTTTGCAGGGCGATGCTCTATTTCGATTCACCGCAAGTCCGGTGCTGCTCAAGGATGGCTAGAAACCCAAAGTTCTGATGCCGCGTTTCAGAGCAGCTATTCAACGCTGCTGAGGGCCAAACATGAAAAGCAAACACCATGTGATGGCGTCAGGACGCAACTCATCCTGCATGAATACGTCTACAACCGCACGGACATGTCCAGCATAGCGAAGCGGTTTCGCATCAAGGAAAGCAAGGTGCTCGCAATCGTCCGCAATTACGACAACGCCGAACATACGCGGGTTTCCGCCGTACCTGGCAATCGCGGCCGCGTGTTCAAGGCAGCTGATCTTAACAAAACGGGGCGCCTACCGCGGCATCTTCATTGCCGGTGCATTTTGGAGAAAGTCCGATAATCGGCAATGCGTTGTCGAAATCGAATCGCGGTATTAACAACTCATGCACTGTCTGTCGATTGCTGTATAATCCATCCATCGCAAGAGATTTGGCTGCGAAATGGTTAGGCCCAAAAGGGTATCTAGTTGGAAAATTCACTCTGTGCACAAACCAACCAAAGATTACGAACAATAGCTGCTGGCAGATCAACCGGGCCGCGACCCTGCCTTGGGGCGACTTCACTTGACTGCGCAATTTCATGTAAATTCCCGATACCGGTTTGGAGCGTCTGTTCATGGCCGAATCAGTCGTAGCCAAGATAAAGAGATACCTGCGCTCTGAAGGCATGGTCGCAACGGCGAAAAGGTCTTTTCGTCATGCCGTCTACTTGTTTCGTCATGCCTTCTGGTCGTTTCGTGTCGTGTGTCTCGATCGTGTCTATAACGATTTTGACGCCACATTCCGGACGAAAACGGGGGGTACCGTCGACGTGAGGCGCCTTCGCCTGGGTTCGGCGGCTGCGGATGCTTTTCGCTACCAGCCAGTTGACCCTCGTGCCTTCGATCACGCGATGGGGATGCTGGATATAGACTTTCAGAAATTTACCTTTGTCGACCTCGGGTGCGGCAAGGGGAGAGCTCTGTTGCTCGCTACCCGGTATCGGTTCCGGCGAATCATCGGCGTTGAGTACTCTTCTGCGCTCGTCAAGCTTGCAACCGCAAATGTCGCTAAGGCGAAGAAGGACATCGAGATCGTTTTTCAGGACGCCAGTAAGTATGTTTTCCCTGGGGAGCCTCTCGTGGTCTTTCTCTTTAATCCGTTCACGGGAAACGTTCTGCGCGAAACCATCCTCAACCTGTGTTCTTACCAAGGCCAACACGAGTCATATCTTGTCTACGTCAATTCCAAGGGCGAGAAATTCTTTGCGGAACGTGGCTGCTTTCGGGAGCTGGCGTCCTGGGGGGCGGGGTGGGGAAAAACAAAGATTTATCAACATTCCGGGCATTAGTTTAGACTTGGACCCGCCAACCGCCGAACGGGACATGTTGCGGACAGTGGTTACTATTTGTTACACCTCTGGAGGGCCAAGATCGAGATTCCTAAACTGAAGCGCGGCTCCGCTCCCTCGCGGCACAGTGGAAGCCACACAACATCGTCGTGGAGGACAAGAGCAGCGGACAGTCTCTCGTGCAAGAGTTGAAAGTCTCCACGCCGTTTCCCGTGACGCCGATCAAGGTGGACGCGGACACAACAACGAGAGCGAGCGCGATCACCGGATACTTCGAAGCGGGAAAGATCTTCTTACCGGAAGGCGCATCGTGGGCTGCAGATCTTGAGGACGAGTCGGCCGCGTTTCCTGCAGGTGTTCACGATGATCAGGTTGATTCTGTTTCACAGGCGATCAACTTCTTGCTCGAATCTGGTGGTGTGCCGGGTTTCCTTCTGTACTTGCAGGGTTTAGCGAAAGGAATATTCAAGCTCGATCCGGAACCTGAATTGTCCGTGCCAGCCGTGCAACAGGTAGATCAACACGCCAGCGAACTGGCACGGGCCCGCGAGGAGGCGACGAATCGCGTTAGCAATCCCTTTCTGGCTCGTGCCGCCAGCCAACAATCGAAAACGAAGCCACCGTGCCCGAAGTCCGGCACCACGTTCGATGTCATTCAACTCAATCAGACGGAGTGGTTGTGCCGCAACGATCAGGTGCAATGGGGTGCGCCTACCGGCCAGCAGTACGTTGCGAATCGCACCGATTTATTCGAGGGTCGAGTGAACGACGTGCGCTTTCATGAACCCGGTGCGCCGCGTCGAGGAAGAGGGCGGGGTTGAAGGGTGTCACTTGGAACGGAGACCGTGAATGCTTTTCGACGAGCGCAATCGCAGGAGAGTTTTTACTTGGAGATCCGGACACGGTGGCTCGAACCCGCTCAAACCCGAGCCCGAGCCATTGCCGGAGGAAATCGTGGAGGCGAAGGAGGCTTTGCGAAGAGCTGAATCGGAATATTAGTTGAATTCAAGAATTCTAATTACGGAACCGACGTTTTAGATCACAACTTGACCATCGTGGCAGCCACTTCGCCGAATCATTTAAGATTTGAAGAAACACAAATTCCTGAGGATAAGACGGCGATTCATCTTAGCGCGAATTCATTCTTGGATTTATCGATCGAACGAGGGGCGACAATTGGGTATTTGATGAGAAATGCCGACAAATTCCCCAGGGTTGGCAGTACATTTGTTTGGGCATATTACGTACAGAACGAATTTGTGGTTTTCCAAGACTACAGAATTTTGTTTCCTGTACCACCCTCCCCGCAGAGGATTGCCTGAAGAGTGGGCTGTCTGCGAGAGATAAAATTAACTGTCCAACCTCACTACGTCCCGCTCGTCAACTCAGCTTCAATCCGTCCGTGGAATCCAAGACCGCCCTGATCTTCGCCTCGATGGGGATGCCACTGATTCGCACAACAACAGATTGGCCGACCTTGTATGCCATGCGCCAGATTCTAGACCTTCGGATGCTGCCTTTTCCATTCTTTCCGTGCTTCCTGCAACTGAACAACGAACACTTCACGCGGTGGCCTTCCCAAATTCGCTTGCGGCGTCAACATATCCCCGCAAGCTTTCCCGAATTGAATCAACTCCTCGTCAGATAACCGCTGAACGTGTTTACGGATATTTTCGAGATTGAACTCGTTGGTGTCGACACTTTGCATCGCTGCCCCTCCTGGTAGAGGAAGGGGTAGCGGATGACCGACTGTTACTTTTGACGATTCCCAAAGAGCCGGACCTCAGTTCAGCTTGATGCACGTCAAAAGGCTCGGGAACAGGGTTCACCCCTCCTACCTGCGAGTGTTTCCGGGCCTTTCCGTTGCCCGCAGCACGGTACTTTTGACAATAGCCACCTACGCCACACGTCCCTTAGACTCCGCGCTGCCGTGGTGACGACTATGAATACAGGTGACGCTCCATCGCTATCAGCTTAATTACGTTCGCAATCGTTTTTGGTGGGGCACTGTTGGGGATGGCCCTTCGTGCCATGTTGCCGGAGAATGAATTGAGTTCTGATTCGAGAGATGTTGTAAGGTTAGGGATGGGTTTGGTCGCGACTATGGCCGCTATTGCTCTTGGCCTGTTAATCGCTTCTGCCAAGACGTCGTTTGACACACAAAACATCGAGCTGACCGACATGTCCAGCAAGGTCGTCTTGCTTGATCGCGTTCTCGCCCATTATGGGCCGGAGGCGAACGAAGCGCGCAGTGAGCTGCGCGCCTCCGTTGTCCACGTTTTCGACGTATTGTTTTCGAAGGATACTTCCCAATTGGGTTCCACCAAAGGTGAGCTTCTCTACGACAAAATCCAGGCACTCTCGCCAAAGGATGATGCGCAACGCTCGATCCAAGCCCAAGCGTTGAGCATTGTCTTAAGTTTGGCACAAACGCGTTGGTTGGTCGCCGAACAAAGAGCCAATTCGATTTCCCTACCCTTGCTGGTCGTGCTGATTTTCTGGCTTACCATTATTTTCATAAGCTTCGGGCTCTTCGCGCCTCGCAATGCGAGTGTGGTTGTCAGCTTATTGGTTTCCGCGCTTTCGGTGTCCGGTGCAATCTTCCTTATTCTGGAGATGTACTCACCTTATGGGAGACTGATTCACGTGTCCAGTGCCCCGCTCCGCGCTGCACTTACGCGTCTCGGCCAAATAGTGCCGGTGGAGATCGATCTAGTGATTTGTGCGGCCCCTTCTTATATTTCACCCTCGTCATCAACTCGTGCCGCCCTTCCGCCCGTGAATACTGTAATTCTGTTGCTTTGACCGTGTGCTTCCGAACCGTACCATTACGAAACGACGTGTGCGAGTGCTAGTCTCCGGCTATGAACCTCACTGACGAGTCGCGTCGAGGAGTCGTCAGATTATTTTGCAGGATTTCTCTGCCGACCCTACTGGAGATGGAACCTCCTAAGATGGAACCATCCGACGCTTACGCAACAGGAATGGAGATCACAACTCGTCGAAGACACGTACGTCCCCGCTGGATTCCCCTCGCGTTACATCCCCCTCGCACACAGAAAATAGTCTGAAAAGCACCGCTGCTATTCCTTCCGCACCTGTGTCTCGTGAATCAGCGCCGTCTCATCGTGCCCATAATCCACTTGCAGCCTGATTCCGTCCGTTGCACGGACAATGGCTTTGATCTTACCTTCCACAATCCGTCCATCATTTAAACGAACAACCACCGAGTTGCCGAGTTTGTATTCTTCAGCCATGTTTAGGGTATCGCCTTCGCCATTCCAGCGTGCTTCCTCATCTGGATGCTTCCACGGCGATGCAATCCACGCCGACTATTGTTTCTACAGGTTTGCTTAGGAGCTTTATGACCAAGTAATAGGGGGCACGGCCTGAAATCGGCTTTCCATCGACCAGATAAACAACCATCGGTTTAACCTGAAAATCCAAGTCCATGCCTGAAATGGTGCTGATTTTGTGAGAGCCAAATTCGATTCGGAGCCGCTCCCCTGGTGAAGCCAAGGTGTTGGCGGGGACCAACTGCTCCAAAGTAACTCCCTCATAGATGTGTGAAGCGTTCGTCGCAGGATCGCTCTGCGTCACGACGGACGGTTGCATTTTGCGCAGGTCCGCAGCGCGAAAGTAATGGCTCTTACTCTCAACTTTTACTTGGAGAAGTACCTGCTGCTGGTCATTCACAAGGCTATAAGGTCGCCCGTATCTTTGGGAAAACGCAGCAGCCGGTAGGAGAAGCGGAAGAAGGAGTAGGCGAAACCCTCGGAGCATCGCAGTCCACCCACAGTGATTTTAGCATGGTGGCTACTTACGTGGGGCATTTGCAACTTTCTGAACTTTCTGGGTTTTAGCCATTCTTCGGATGCCGCCTTCTCCAATCTTTCCGCGATTCCTCCCACTGGACCTAAACGAGTCGCAGACGCATTGGCCGGGTGCGGGGCGCAGCATATCTTGATCTATCATCCATTGGTTGCTCTAGGACAACGACGCACCACGAGCAATTCCTCAAAATCTTAATTCCGTGTGGTCCTGCGGGAAGACAGGAAACGCATGGCGTGAGGGACTGTGTCGGGCCGTACAGCTCCTCGCAGTCCCCTCTAACACGAGGAGTGCACGTGACTCCGTGGTGGGTGGTCACGTCTCGACTCTGACCGAGGGCTGGCTCCCGCCCCAGCCTTCGTTCATTCATTACTGTGCCGTTTCTGCTGGTTGCAATTATCTTCTGGACGGTCGCGCTGATTACGAACGCGACGTTCGCGCTGCGCTTGCCAAGGAAAACCTCGATGAAGCCCCGAATAGCTAGGCGCTGGAAGTTCCCAGACGGGTAGCCTCTGCAGTAAGCGGCACGAAGACAGGCGCGGTAATTGGACAGCACCGCCGCAAGTTCTGCCGTAGGCCAGAATTTCTCCGCCCAAGAGATTCCGACGTACTTCAAAATTTCGGTTCACGCCGAAATTTTTGCTACAGCAGAACTCGCGACAGTGCCACTAAGGGTGCAGACTGGTTAGGTATTTTTGCTACGCTCTCACTGGAATGTAACCTGTAAGAAGTTACAGTTCACCGTGAACGTTACCGGATTATTCCGGTTTGCCGTTTCCGTAATTCTAGCGCGTCATCAACTCATGCCGCCCTTGGGCCTGCGAATACTTCGGATTCTTAATCTTTGACTGCGCCCATCCTATAAATTCGACATGCCCAAACCCGTTGTGCAGTGGCTGCTGTTCTGGTACGTCCACCGCACATGGCGAAATAGCCGTCCTGTCGAAGCCACTCAAAACGAAACATATCGCTGAGAAAACGCGCTCGAAATATCCGGAACGAGAGCGCAAGCACTCGAACGCCACGCAGACGTGTGACGTACCGATTCAGGTCAGGTGAGCCGGGACTGAAATACGGCATTTGCTGTATATCCAGATTCCTGGACGCGCAGCTCGTGCACTTGCGCTGGAACAAAACGGCGCTAGTAAGGATGTTGCAAATCGCTCGCTGTTCTCTTTCGGACAGTCAATTCAATTATTTCACTGTCCCGTCCGCTCCGACTTCTCGTGCCCCTTTCCCGATTACCGCGCCGCTTTGATAGGCTTTGGGGATGATTGACAAAAGTGTACAATTTTGAACAGCCTGATGCTCTCCAATTTTCTAAACTCCCGCACTGAGTGCTGCCGAGAGTTAGCCCAGCCGTGTGAACTACGGAACTCGGAGGGCTTATGTCTTGTCCGTCATGCGCTTCGGGCAACCAGTCCGAATTTCCCTTCGAGATGCTCGTTCATTTCGCCTGTTTAGAGAATCTAAGCAAAACCGGCATCTTTTTATTCCCGAAGATATTGGTCTGCATGGATTGTGGCTTCTTGCAATATCGAGTTCCGGCATCCCAACTGTCTTTGCTTGCTGAAAATCATCGAAGGGCGAATGTTCGAAAGGGCGAGGCGAGGCCCTATGGTTTCCTTGGTGCGGAGACTGTTTCAGAATGAACACCCTTCTAACCGCAAGGATTTTGGAGCAATGCCGAGGTGGATTTTAACCTGCAAACGGTGCGGCGAAGCTATCCCTTATTGTGAGATAGGCGGAAGCCTGATCGAGTTCCTCTTTCCGAAGAAACCAGAAATCCCACCGGAAGGGGTCGAGGGCGCATGTCCGGTCTGTCAGGCAAAACTTATCTACCAGAGATACGAACTTACGTTCCGCTCGTAGAGCTAAGCTACGGCCACTCCTCGACGTAATGCCTCTTGGCCATCACGGCTGTTGTGTCTGACACCTTTTCACAATAGCTGCACCTTATGTGCAGTTGTTCTGCATCAACTCCTTCCAAATTCTTTTCTTTGCTGACGCGGCTGATTGCAACAGGAAGATTGCATTCAGGGCAGACAAACAGAAGCATATGAACGAAGCGGGCGGCCATTGGGTCTCCTTGGGACTAGGAGGAAACGGCACCAACATACTCTACTTGGCGCATGCCAGCAATTCGTGCCGCCCTTCCGCCGGCGAATCCTTCGGATGGCTTGGCGATGCGGAGGGGCATTGGATGGATTCGAGGGAGCACGGCTGATTCTAGCATTCGTCATTGCATGGGCCGGGAAAACGCATACTAGCCGGGCGCAAATGCGTCTCGGGCAGGACATTCCGTCTATTGTCGTACTCGCCTGAATATTTGCCATTATTCCAAAGCTTGCGTTTTCAGCGCAGTGTTCCAAGGCATAGAACTTGCAGATCGTTGCTGCTGTTAGAGGAGCACGCGTGAGTCCCCTACGGTGCTAGCATTTCCTTTCGGTAAGAGACGAGCTGCGCTAGCGGGAGGCACCAATGAATGTCTTGTACGCAGTTTCCGCTCAAAGGAATCCACTTTATCAAGATAAGTTCGGACTTCATGGACGCTATCGGACCTATTGTCAACACAGCTTCATATATGACCTCATTGCAGCCGCTCATCGTCGGGGTGTCCGTGTGACTCTGCTGGTTGAGGGCCTGAGTGCATTCCCATTGGTTGAGCCGCTTAAGAAATACGCACGTGTTTTTGAAATGGATAAAGCGCCCTCACTTGGGCTGACCGACCTTATTTTAGTCGATGAGCCAACCGACAAACTTATAATGTCTTTGCCTGCCCGGTGCCCAACAATCTGCGTGATTCACAAGAAAACCGCCGTTTATTCCCAAACGGTTCAGGACCGCTGCGACCAGTTTCTGTGCATGACGGAAGCGGCAATGGAATATCAATCTACGAATATTCCGTCCAGTAAACTAATAATGGTCAATCATGGCGTTGACCTCGAACGTTTCAAACCCTCGAATGATTGCGGGGGGACGCGCAGAACGCAGCCAAATCTCCTCTTCTACACGCGCTTGAACAGACAAGAGGCGACAATGTGGCGGATTTTGGAGCGGCTCTTGCTTTGCAATGCTAGATTAACGATGTTAGGAGACGGTGACGCGTTTTGGAAAATAAGTGACCGATACGGACGCGACCTAACCCTGATTAATTATATACCGTGCCACTCGATTCAAAATTTCTTGCACCATTTTGATATTGTCGCCTCAGCGGGTCGTGGAGTACTTGAGGCACTCGCATGTGGCCTTCCAGCCCTGTGTGCTGGCTACGAGTACGGAGGTCCTGTCCTCCCAAATAACATCCGGCAGCATATGGAAGTAAACATCACTGGGTATCGCATGGCTGCCGCCCTAGCCGGAATGGCCGAGGACATTGAGATGGCGATGTCTCTGGACCGAAAAACCTGCCGTCTCATGGCGTCGGAGCACGGTTCAGTGGATACGTTCCAGGGAAGGCCATATCTACTTTTTGTGTGATGCTAACAGATCCAAGATTGTTCGCCGCCACCGATGACTTGCTTGGTATGCCAAGCAGTTTTTCTAAAACTAACGAGCTTCGATGTTTGTTCCCTTATACCGGAGCCTGATGAGGTGGAGATGCGCATAGGCGAAAAGTGGCATTGCTCGAACCCGAATTGCGGAACCGAAATCGTGGTTATCAAGTCTTCAGACTTGGAGAGACAGCCAAGCCAGTCTGTGGATGCGGCAATGTCCTGCAAAGGCCGTTCGGGAAGCCCACCGTTGGAACCTTGCCGGGCCGCGTAAATCAACTAGGCAGTGAAATTACAGTCTCCTCGGAGCTAGCTGGGCTGGACCGACTCATGCCTCGGAAGCGGTAGTCGGTCCACTCGGCTGGACCCATCAGGTCACATCCGTCCGGACGGCCTAATGAATCCGAGGCCGAGTTGCCCAAAAGATTGTTATTACACCGAAATGTTGAAGTCAAGGCATGGCCCGCCGTTGATCCAGCGCGTTTCGGAGCCTAACCTTACCTGCGTGCCGTGTAATAGTGGACTGTAACAGCTGAACTGGGAGTAATGCGAGGTGTAGGGTCAAAGTAGCGCCACTTCACAGTCTTGGGCGCGTTGTTGTAGTGCCGGATGTACTTCATGAGCTTTCTTCGCAAGTCGGGCACCGACGTGAATACACCGCGTGCAATGACGTCGCGCTCGATCTTGGAAAACCAGAGTTCGATCTGGTTGAGCCAGGAGGAATAGGTCGAAGTGAAATGCAGATGAACCTTGGGATGTCGAGCCAGAAAGTCGTCGACTTGTCCGGTCTTGTGGGCGGAGAGGTTGTCGGCAATCACGTGGATCTCTTTGCCGCGTGGCTGGTTGACAACGATGTCCGCCAGGAAGGCAACGAACTCCGCAGAAGTGTGACGCACGGCCGTTTTGCCGAGCACCTCGCCGGTCTTGGTGTCGAACGCTGCGTACAGGGACAGCGTGCCGTGCCGGAAGTACTCAAAGCCATGGCGCTCGGCGCGTCCCGGCGAGAGTGGCAACATCGGATCCTTGCGGTCGAGTGCCTGAATCGCGGTCTTTTCATCCACACAGAACACCGCCGCATGCGCTGGCGGGTTCAGATACAGCCCAATGATGTCGGCGGCCTTCTGCTCAAAGTCCGGATCGTTGGTGGCCATGTAGCGCTCCAGCCGCTGGGGCTTGAGCCCGTGCTTGGCCCACACTCGCGCCACCATCATGTGACTGACCTGGAGCTGCCTACCCAGCCTGCGCGTGCTCCACTGCGTCGTCCCGTCCGGCGGTGTACGCTTGAGCGTCCATTGCAAAATGCGCGCCTCCAGGGCCGGAGTCAGCGTGGTGGCTTCTTGGCCAGCGTGCCTGCTGAACAGCCCGGCCAGCCGCTCTTCCCGAAATCGCTTACTCCAGCGATTGATAAACGCATCATTGCAGTCCAGTTTGTCGCGAATCGCGGTCCAGGTATGGTTTGCCTCCAGCAACAACATCAGCCGCGCCCGGCGCGCGTCATCGGCACGCCCGCTACGGCTCGCCGCTCGCTGGTTGAGTTCCAAACGTTCCGAATCCGTCAGCACGATGGTGTTTCCCATGAACATCATCATACTACTGTTTCAGCTGTTACAGTACATTAGTTCATCGCCCCGAGTACTCGTCGTCGCTACGCAGACTGGGCGAAACAAACGCTCAGAAAAAACCTCGAATTCAAGCGACAGAAGCATACCATGTTCGCAACGCGTGTAAGCTCGGCGAGCGGGCTTGCGCCGTCGCGAAAGAAGACGCGCGCAGAGTGACGTGCAAGCTTTTCCCAGAAGACTGCGCTGATAAATAAAGCTGTCGCTTCGACGCTCAGTGGTGATGGTCAGCGTACGTGTCGCTTACGCAGAACCAGGATCAGTCTTTGCCTGAGATTCGCATGGCCCGCTCCGGCCTTACGCTTGCAAATTGTCCCAACTCCCGCAAAAGCACCCGGAGTTTCAGTAAATCAAAGGCGCGAGGATTCCTGATGCGTGCGGCGTTCACGAGCATTGAGGGAAGCTCCGCGCCGGCGCCTTGCGGATTTGCACCTTCAGTTCGTACGCCACAAAAGATTTGCGTCTGAATGCGCTTGGGGTCGGGCTATCTCTGAGCACCAATGAAGGGAGCGAAGTGTTCCCATAGGCGCATATCGTCCCCGACTCGCTCGAAGGCTGCGAGCCTTGGCGGAGAGGGAATTTGTCGGAAATCTTGGCGGTTTGTTTGCACGAAAGAGACAGCAGTGCGGACGCTACGCATCCAGACATCATCGAAAATGATGACGCCACCCTTGCCAAGTAGCGTGGCGAAAAGCGCGAAATGTCGTCGAGGCGGTGATTCCCGTCGATGAAGATGAAATCGAATGCTGCGCGTTCGCGATCCAACTGTGCCACCGCGACAGCACTGCTTTCCTGAATGAGTCGGAAATGCTCGCCTGCGCCGACCTCTTCAACCTTGTGTACGCCGACGCCGGCGAACCACGAATGCTTGAATAGATCAACTGCGGTGTGCATTCCGCTACGGTTCTTGGCGATACCTGCGAGGAAAAAGAGCGTACTGAATCCAAGCGCGAAGCCGACCTCGAGGGAAGTTTCGGAATGGACATCCAAGCGATGACCGGGTGATGTGATGACTACGACCTACATCTCGCTGCCAACTGAGTTTCAACGCGAGCGCGGGCCGACTCGGCACCCTACGCGAAACGAAGAATGGAAGGGTGAACTGACGTGTTAACCCAGATGATCTGCGCGAAGTGCTCTCCATTCTGCTGTTGCGTTTCCGTCCCTCCAATCGCCAGAGCTCGTCGAGCCGTCGCCGAGGCAATTGGTGTATATTCATCGAGAGTCGGGAGCAAATTTTAAAATCCGGTTGGAGTAGACAAAACATGAGGCGCACGAACATCGGATTGGTCATCTTGGTCATCGCAGTGTTGGTCGCGACCTGGGCCATACCAGGGACTGCACAGCAAAAGACAGCAACTCCGAAGACACAGAATAAACTGGTACTCGGAGAGGACGAGGTCAAGCGATTGCTGCTTCTGATGGATACCGACAAGAACGGAAGGATCTCCAAACAAGAGTTCATGAGGTTTATGGAAGCGGAGTTCGACAGACTGGATAAGGACAAGAGCGGGGACTTGGACGTTCATGAACTAGCGCAATCGCAATTGCAAGCAAGCAACTTTTTGACTGTGGGGCGGTAACGCCGACTGCAAACAAGGCGTGAAGTTGCGGTTCCTGCCAAACACCAACTTCAAGTCCTGGCAAACGTCAGTGCTTTACCAGAGGCGCGTTTTCAGGAACGGCCGTGATTCGCGCGAAACTCGATGCACTTCTCTTTCAGTTGAAAGCGAAATCACGGGCGAAAAACTCGCCGGCGGAGTTTTAAATCGCAGAACGGGAACATTGGCGGGGATGATCCTTTTCCTTGAGAGTGAACGCGCGCTTTAGAATCACGGGGTCAAGAAAAGTCGAGGAGCCTTCTTCCCAAACTGCGAGTGTCAAGAACGTCCAGGATGCGTCCCGTCGGGATGATCCGTGCAAGACTTTGTGGTGGTTTTGTGGTGGTAATGTACGGATTTATGTGGTACTCCAAATTAGTCTAGAGACATCCCCCCAGGTATCCCGTCGATAAGATTCTTACAAACGAGGTGATCTCAATGGTGATCTACTTTAACGTTGGCGGAAAAGAACATTCGTATCTAGTCCCTATTTATGACTTCAATTTCAAGATTCCTCATGTTGGACCCGGCCCTGTAAACATACCCTACCTGATTTTCGACGCCTCCATATTAGCGTCGGTGGAAGAAGCGGCGAGTAAGTTGTCCGACACTGGAGTTCGTGAAGCGTTGATGAAAGGAATAGTAGCCGCTGTGGAAGCCCTGCAAAAACGAGGCGGGGCGCGTATATCGCTCGAAACGGCCGGCGGTGCCGCAACCGGTGGCGGGACGCACGGACCCGGCCGATAAGATACGATCAGTTCGCGGGGATTTCGTGGCGCGTGACCAAACTCGGTAGCGTTTGAAGGCGAACGGATAAAGGCAAATCTGCGCGATTCGACTTTTACGCAGTCCACGCGATACTAGTTGCTAAGGATCGCACTGGCTTCGGTTTGCTCGATGAGGTGCCCCTTTTCCTTCTTCGGCTTATCGCGCTCGACGAGCATGGGGTTTGCCATTGCCCAGGCATCTTTCCGGGTCCCGGTGACCTGCCAGCACACGCGTTGTCCGGGCGCCGCACCGGCGATGGCAAAATGATTTCCCGTTAACTCTTCCTTCACATGGAGATTAGGAGCCGGGGAACCGATCGGTGTGAGTTGGTATCGAAAGTCCTTGTTCAAAGCGTCAAAGTACGCCGGAAGTTCGACGACAACCTCGCCCAACGAGTTAGCAACTACCGCTCCATCATAGACGTTCTTCATGTCCGGGGATTCGACGAAAGAGTGAACGAGGTACTTGTTTGTAGGGTCAAGAGGATGGTCGATTTGAAATGCGCCCCCGCCTTTCGTTACGGTTCCGTTAACGGTGAGATTCCCGTTAATCAGAACTGCCCCGTCGAAGAGGCCGGCGTAGGAGCCGGGAATGCCGGGATCGGGCGAGCCGGCACCTCCGATGCCGTGTACCCCGCCCCATGACTTCCATGCCTGATCGACGTTGACACTAGGGCCCGCAACGCCGTAGACGCCGTCGGCCGCATCGGCCCCCTGTCCATAGACGCCAACGGGAATCTGGGGACCGTTGGTGCGCACTGGAATACTGGGCTGACCGCCGCCGCCAATACCCCTGACTCCCGGGCCGGTAGTAGACGGTGCTCCCGCGGTACTTTGCGACGTACCGCCAAAGCCCAATACTCCCGTACCCGAAGCGGGACCGCCAGTTCCCACAACGCCGGAGAAAGTTCCGGTCGCGGTCCCTTCAACGCCATTGCCGTTCCCAGTCCCCCCCTGACCGATGACGCCAGGTGCTCCGTTGCCGCCCTGCCCATAGACTCCCGCTGGTCCGGCCGGACTCGTGTTCGGACCATCGAAGCCAATTCCCCGGACCCCTGGCCCAGCAGAAGCGCCACCGAACCCGAGCACCCCCGTCCCAGATTTGGCTCCGCCGGTGCCTACCACCCCAGAGAAGTTCCCAGTACCAATGGCCTCGACACCGTTACCGACGGGACCCTGACAGCTGCCTTTGATCCCGACCGCGTTCCCGGAAATTTCTGCGCCGACGTCTATATTGGTCCCATGGGTCTGAAAACCAACGATGGTTGGACCGAGAGCAGTAAACTGATTATCGGATGACATTGCGAAGCTCCTTTCGTAACGGACGTGACGGTCTCACCGGTCTGCGCGCTGTTGTCTCCGAACAAACTTCACCAGCCCTCCGTGGTCGAGAGTGTCATTCAGTGAGTTCCTGAGCTGGCATCGCGTCAACTTCCACCTTTCCGGCAATCCCTCCTTGATTTACCACCTTGCCCGTAGATTGTCGAGCTGGTTGGACAGACCCCGGCAGCACTCGTTGTGGTGTGAAAACTCCAGAAGACGATGAGCTCGCGCAGCACGGCGACAAAATCTTTTCTTACTTGAAAGGCAAGCTGAGGAGAATGGGCTATGACTAAGTGGGTGACCTTGCCGATAAGATACGTGAGATGTGGCGGGCGGAAGAAAGCGAAACGCCCGACGATGGATTGACACTGATTGCGAAGAAAGAGCCGGTGGGCGGCGTGGATCCGCACGAGTACGCCTTTGCCGGTCGCACGCGTGACGGGGTGTGCATCATCATTCGCGATGGAACCGGAAAAGAGCTTCGCCGCGAATCGCCACGCCGAGGTTGACCGTGATTCCCGTTTGCCCGTGGTGCCGCCGCATCTTTCCCACCTGGGCCCGGGCAAAAATCAATTGCAAGAACTGCGGGCCGCGTCCGCGCTATCGACGGAAGGCGATCAGTCACAGAACCATTGCCGAACTATTTGAGTTGAACTGTTCCCAGTCACATCATGGGTTTCATTCCCGCTCTTTGGCTCACGCCGCCATGGGTTTCAAGGCGGCCATTCTACGATTCGCTTTCCGTGTCCATCATTGCCCAGATCAGAGCACCAACCCAGCCCACCAATGTCCAGCCTAGGAACACCGTGAGCACGGCGATAGGTGCGCGGTGCTCTTTGTGGCGTGCGATAAACACAGGCAGAAAGTAAACAACGAAACACAAGATGATAACCAGGATCGCTGTAATTGTGACCATTGTGAATCTCCTCTTCTAATCCCCGTTTTCTTATTGCGTCGTTCCGCACGGAAACTTTGTTTTCAACGTGACCCACACCAAGTCCGCCGCAACGATGTGCCGTTCTTCCGGGTGGTGGGCGCAGATAAGCGACCACCATGTCTTTTACCTGCTGCACTACAATATTTGACGGTTCGCAAAACACTTTTGTGCTGCCCTTGCGCTCAAGTTGGTCTGCTTGAATCGCATCGTATGCACCCAAAATGTATCCGTAGCAGACGCCCACGTCGAACGCATCATTTGAGGTACAGTCTTGGTAGAGATTGTTTCCTGTCTTAAAACAGGGAACGCTCGGACTTTGCGTCCGTGCGGAACAGAGGGACAATCCGACAAGGATAAATAAAACTCGAATCACTTTCATGGGTACCTCTCTTCTTCACTGCCAGACTGGCGAAAATCCGGTGGGCACACCATGAGCAAAATGGATCACGCCCGATTGGGAATCGGTTCGCAGCTAACACCTCACATTGCGCTCGGCCAAGGAATTGCCGCAAGGACATGCATCACCTAAGCACGCCATTTCGGTGGCGGCTAGTACTTCTCCGGTTTCCCCGACAAATCGCGAGTCAAACCGTTCGAAGTGCGTTAATAGCGCCCATCCTCATGGGCGATGATGCCTGGGTCAGACCACTAACATCGATTTGACGACCATATGTGAATCTCAACTGATTGGAGGTGACGTCTCCGAAGACGCAGGGGGAGCAAGGATGTCACGCGCAAACGTCCAAACTCCGACTGTGGAAAGTATGGAGTCTCGCACTCTTATTTTTAGACCTTCGGGTTCCGTAGTTTCAAGAATGGCGCAAACGGCTTTGAAGAGTTCTGTGGTTGCCAGCAAGCAAACCCCTTCTTTTTTGCACCGCGAAGTGCATGATCCGAAAACTGACTCTGACGCTCCGCTGCATCGGGGGCAGCCACCCTATACCCGTTCCCAATCAGGATTCCTTTGTGATCGCGGCCCTCAAGAGCCTCGGCTTGAACGTAATCAAGCAACTGCCTGTATTTATCGACGTCGACCACTCCCTCTGAACCTTCGATTTCACCTATTGCGCTTGCAGACAGTCGGCCATCATGCAGTTCGACATCCCACTCTCCGGCGTAATCGTCGGGCTCGGGAACCACGCATCCCAAGAGACTGAATGCGGACCGCACCACAGGCTCCAACAACGATTTTCCGTAACCGTATAGGAGAATACGATAGTTCAACAGGTCTGTGCGCTTCTGCCTCAATATTTCGATTTCCGCCTCGAGGCGTCCATGTTCCAACTCTAGGCTTGAGATCGCAGCATCGTGAGCGGTGGCTCCCGGAACTGTAAACTCAATCGACCAAGGGGGTGCTTCGATTTCTGCGGGACCATCGTAGTGAGCCTCGACAACTCGCAGGATGGCTGAACCAACACGATCGCCAGTCGCTCCATCAGGAACGGGAACAATATATATGCGACCTCCTTCAATGGCACACTCAACGCCGATTATGTGTGATACCGAATCGAGGGCGAACACCTTGCCATCGAGATTAGCGAAAGCCTCGGGTGCTGCATCTAGATAGGCTACAAAACGCAATACTTACCCGAGACCAACAGTTGACGGCTTGGAGGTGGCAGCTCCAAACTTGACAACTCCTTGAGGTTCTGGAAAGTAATGCAGTTCATCAGGGCTTCATCATTCAACCGGGGGACATATCGCTCAGGCTTAAAAAAATGGTACGGCACTTCGAGTTCGGACGCCTTGCAAACGCCTGCGACCACATTCGCGTACATCAGTGAGCCTCGCCTGTTAGCCCATTTTGCGATTGAAAAATCGAAGTAGTTAGAGGTTCCTCTGCTACGAGTCAGTAAGTCTGAATCGTTGAGCTTTTTCCAAGCGTCCACAATAAAAGGCATCTGATGCAGTTCGATGATGCTTACCGAAGTGGCAGAGAGTGTAGGCGGGGCTAACGGGGGTAACGGGCGCACAGGTTTAGGGTGATGACCCTTCTGCGGGCTACTTATCTCTGCGGGTGGATTCGGTTTAAGAATCGAATTAAGCCCTGAACCAGTCTTCGCGTCAGGTTGGTTGAGGAGTTCGTTTTTCAGTGGCTGGGTGATGACTGCCTTAGCATCAACCAGTTGGGCCACTGGCTTTTGTGAGGCATCAGGATCAGATTCAAGGTATTTCTTCCAGATTTCATCATTCTGGAGTTCTTCGAAGAACATTGCGAGATTCAGCCTGTGGCTGATGTACCCATTAAGGGCTTCATCTGCCTTTTTTCCCTGCCAGTACGCACAGAGCACGAAAAGTAATACCGAAACCAGCAGCGCGAAGGCTCCGGACCGAGTACAGGCTTCCGAAGCAATCTTACTGATTTCATCGCATTTGATAGAGTCATTCGGTGGATCGGCCGCCACAGGACTCTCTCTCTCCTCCTAGGATCATAACTGAGGCTTAGGATAACCGCTGTATAAAGACGGATTCTCTAACGCTGGAACAGAACCCCGCCGCGATTTTTTAGTAGCTGGCGGTGCGTCCTGTTGGCGGTAGGATGGAGGTAGGATGGAACGCGCGCATTGCCCGGCCGGGCAAGTATATTCCGATGTGTAAGTTTTGTGTCAGTTTGTACCGCTATTCGGTACCTTTCGGTTCCCAAGGCTGCCTAGCGATGCCAAGAGCCGATTGGAGTTAGGCTGCTACGTTTTTCCACGTGGAGAAATCGGTGGAGCGGGAGGCATCAGTTCTCCAATCGCTTTAGAAATTCGGCATGCCTGGATTCCCGCTGGAGCATCACCATAGCCTAGATGACAAACTTCACCAGTCGACGTATCGACGCGATACACACTATCTCCCATAGAACCATTAACAGTTTGGCTGCTGTGAACTGCGGTAATCTGATATCTGCCCGATTCCAAACTGCTGCGTGCTTGATGCGCCGATCCCAAGATGAATAAAGTCGTCAGAAGAAGAAAAAAACCAATAGACTTTAATGTGTTTTTCACGGAACTCACCTCCAATGGCCGGATTCTAGCGGAGTCTATCACTCGAAAATGAGCGGTGTCAGTAGGGCAACTTGGGATGCGGAGCGATTTTCCCGTTTTTGTCTAGGCGGTGAAGTGAGGATTCGAGCCACATGAGAGAGTCGGATACCGAGAATCCTTATGAATGATGAGATGGTCATTTACAATCTTAGTTCTGCGCGTCGCATACGCCCCAATGATTTCGTTGTAGTCTAGGCCGACTTTCGCCGTCAGCGCCATGAGCAACTGCTCCATCTGGCTCTCGGTGAACTGGCCAAGACCGACAGTTTTCTCGAAGAACAGTTTTGAACTGTCATATCCACAAATCCGCCAGTAGAGTTTTTTCTTAATTGGTTTCGCGCTCAATGGGCTTCCTCGGCTTTGCCTATTTGATCCAATAAAATCCGTAATTTGTAGGAGCCCGCGTGTGTGTCAAATATGGAATTTTTGTTCTGCCCGACCCACCAGATTACTTAACGCCGCTAGCGCGGCATCACAGACGGTGACCGCCTCGTCATTCACCCCCTTCAAGAAGTATTTTCGGTTCACACGCGCCGATTCATGAATCCCGCTGTCAGCGCCGACCGATGCGCAGTGTTGGACCCGGGCGACGGGGCGTCCCGTCGCATCGAGCAAATCCACTTCGACAGAGCCGCGCATGTGAATGCGCTCAAGAATCTCAACTCGTTTTTGTTCCACGGGATGAATTATTGCGCGATGCGCCGGATCATCTCTCACCCCCATGAAATACCGATAGGACTCATCCGACGCCCGCAGCCGTTCTTCCTCTTCGGCAACCCAGGACGCATTCCTTTTCAGCTCTCTGCGAAGTATCTGTGGCACAGCCCGCGCCGAACGTATGAAAGCGTTTAATCGATTACGAAAAACTAGCCCCTCCGAACTGGCAACGCGCCTCAGATTTCAGAGCGAAAGTCGAGCATCTTCCAGAGCATCACGTGTCGCGCCCTTCGGAACCGACTTTGTTGATTTACGTTGATGTTTCGCCATAACCGAGGCATCAGCTCCGAATCGGAATCGATCATTTCCTTCTTGCAGTCGCACAGGCCCGTCGCCTGACTCTCGCCTTCGCCGACGTCCGCCAAAATTATCCCCGTTTTGTCCCCGAACGTGCGGGTGTTCTGGCCTGTTTTCGTTTCGAGGGAAATGCTCCTAGATGCCAAAGTAAGTTCGGATAAGACCGCCATATTTGTCCCAAAGCGTTGTCACATCCGCGGCAAAGCCAATTAAGCGCGCAAAACCTGCGATCAAGGCTTTGACCATTCCCACTGAAGGGGCTTCCGGCGCGATTTCTGCTTACTTTGCTATTTCGGCAATAACCTGCAGAGCTTCCGTTTCTTGCTGATCTTGCAATTCGCTGCTGCGAGACACTGCGTCACTCAGTTGCTGAATGGCATCGGCCATTCTACTGTCTCCCTGCTTGGAGATCACCTCAACTGCAGCGTTAATCGTACCTACTTGCGTACCGAAATTTATGTTGGCCGCGTTCTCCACCTTGAGATTAATACTTTTTTCCCCCATCAATTCCACCTTCGGCAAGCCTGCCTCCTGGCGCAGGAGCCTTAACTCCAGTTCCCGGAATACTCTTTCCTGAATCTTGCCCTTCTCTCTGGCGGTGTGCTGGGCAATAGTTGTCTGATTCGAGGTGGTCGACAACGCCACGATCAGACTGCTTATCCTAGTGTACTGTAACAGATGAAACGGTAGTATGATGATGTTCATGGGAAACACCATCGTGCTGACGGATTCGGAACGTTTGGAACTCAACCAGCGAGCGGCGAGCCGTAGCGGGCGTGCCGATGACGCGCGCCGGGCGCGGCTGATGTTGTTGCTGGAGGCAAACCATACCTGGACCGCGATTCGCGACAAACTGGACTGCAATGATGCGTTTATCAGTCGCTGGAGTAAGCGATTTCGGGAAGAGCGGCTGGCCGGGCTGTTCAGCAGGCACGCTGGCCAAGAAGCCACCACGCTGACTCCGGCCCTGGAGGCGCGCATTTTGCAATGGACGCTCAAGCGTACACCGCCGGACGGGACGACGCAGTGGAGCACGCGCAGGCTGGGTAGGCAGCTCCAGGTCAGTCACATGATGGTGGCGCGAGTGTGGGCCAAGCACGGGCTCAAGCCCCAGCGGCTGGAGCGCTACATGGCCACCAACGATCCGGACTTTGAGCAGAAGGCCGCCGACATCATTGGGCTGTATCTGAACCCGCCAGCGCATGCGGCGGTGTTCTGTGTGGATGAAAAGACCGCGATTCAGGCACTCGACCGCAAGGATCCGATGTTGCCACTCTCGCCGGGACGCGCCGAGCGCCATGGCTTTGAGTACTTCCGGCACGGCACGCTGTCCCTGTACGCAGCGTTCGACACCAAGACCGGCGAGGTGCTCGGCAAAACGGCCGTGCGTCACACTTCTGCGGAGTTCGTTGCCTTCCTGGCGGACATCGTTGTCAACCAGCCACGCGGCAAAGAGATCCACGTGATTGCCGACAACCTCTCCGCCCACAAGACCGGACAAGTCGACGACTTGACATCCCAAGGTTCATCTGCATTTCACTCCGACCTATTCCTCCTGGCTCAACCAGATCGAACTCTGGTTTTCCAAGATCGAGCGCGACGTCATTGCACGCGGTGTATTCACGTCGGTGCCCGACTTGCAAAGAAAGCTCATGAAGTACATCCGGCACTACAACAACGCGCCCAAGACTGTGAAGTGGCGCTACTTTGACCCTACACGTCGCATTACTCCCAGTTCAGCTGTTACAGTCCACTAGTCGATGCCACGAGTCCTACTTCTCGTTTGATGAAATCGACGTTTTGACGAGTCAGAACCCCTTTATTCGTTTCTTCGAACAAATTCACCCATATGTTGGCCAACTCAGCGCACAATTTCTCAGCGTGCTCCAGTTCGATTTCTCGCCTTCTTGGCACGTGCGACACACCGCGAGGGAGAGTTAGAGTCCGGAATTTCTCCGCTTTTTCCGTATCGAGACGGTCCTTTGCGACTCCAAACTGCAAGCTGGCAATTCGCCTGAGCTGCTCGTCGTTCACTGTACCGAAAATTGTAGCACTACACGCCGATATGGGCCGCTATGGACGACGGCGCACTAATGACAAAGAATCACGACCGCAACCGATGCTGACTCAGAATTTTCGCGGATGGCTGCCCTCATAGTGGCAAATTTTGTGACAAACTTCGGCCGGCTAGCCACTAAGTTATCCTGGAAAGGATCTCTCGAACGAGTGTTGTCCCTTGGGGCTGAATCGCACGCTCCAGGGTTTCGGCCGTACTCCGCCTTCACCTAGGAAATGTCCATTCGAGAGACCGTAGACCCCCTGCTCATCTTTGGTAACGTCTGCCGAATAGAACTCGTTCCCTCCGAGGTCTAGCAGTGCGATGGGGATGGGCGGATCCAGTTTTAGCTCTATCATTGTGTCCGCGCAAACCTTCGTGAGTAACGGAATGAAGTCGGCCATGTTTATTCCCCTTTTAACACCGTCAACAGTTAGTAGACGTCGGTGCTACTGGGGTGCTAACTGCGTTGCTAAATTGTGCCCTTTGGTGCACTCAGCCGCAAGATGGCAAAAAGGCAGGAAGGGCGAGAAAGGCTCTGGAATCAACAGTTTTGCGCTGTGATGCGCAATAATGCTTGGAGGCGCGAGGCGGAATCGAACCGCCGATATGGGTTTTGCAGACCCATGCCTTACCACTTGGCGACCGCGCCACCGTTTGGGCAACTGCGCTACAAAAGCGGAGGCTTCTTCTACTTCTGGTGGCAAGGACCGCCATGACACGGGCCTTGCCACCCTGCACGCAACGAGGACCTTTCTACGCGCTCTGGCACGCGGGCACAGCCTGAAGAGAGGCTGCATTCAGGTTCACGATGGGTGCACCGACCAAATTCCCCCACTCGGTCCAAGAGCCGTCATAGTTGCGGACGTTGTCGTATCCGAGCAGGTATTTCAAGACAAACCAGGTGTGGGAACTGCGCTCACCGATGCGGCAGTAGGCAATCGTTTCATCGGCGCCACGAATATCTTTGGATTGGTAGAGATGCTTGAGTTCGTCGTAGGACTTGAAGGTGCCATCGTCATTGGCGGCTTGCGCCCAAGGAATATTGACGGCGCCGGGAATGTGTCCGGCGCGCAGAGCAGTTTCCGCTAGCCCGGGAGGCGCGAGGATTTTTCCGGTGAACTCATCGACCGAGCGCACGTCGACGAGATCGCCGCGGCGGCGCTTGGCCTGGATTTCCAGAACGTCTTCCCTGCGTGCACGAATCGACTCGTCCGGATAAGTAGCGCGATAGGTTACGGGCTTCACCAGTGGCAGATCGGTGGCAAGCAAAAGACCTTCAGCAATCCATTTTTTCCGGCCCCCGTTGATCAGGCGAACATCCTTGTGACCGTAATATTTCAATTGCCAGAAGGCATAGGCGGCGAACCAGTTGTTGTTGTCGCCGTAAAGCAGAATGGTGGTGTCTTTGGAAATGCCGGAGTCGCCGAGAAGACGCTCGAGTTCGGATTTTTCGATGAGATCGCGGCGAACGGGATCCTGGAGCTGGGTTTGCCAGTTCCAGCCCACGGCGCCGGGAATATGACCTTTGTCGTAGGCGCTGGTGTCGACGTCCACCTCGACGAGGCGAAAGCCCGGGGAATTCAAATTTTGCGCCACCCAATCGGTGCTGACCAGAACTTCGGGATGTTTGTAATCCGACATAGCCGCTCCTTTTTCTAAACTTCGACCACCGCCGTGCGTCAACGCCATTGCCGATTGCAGGCCATAAAAACGAAAAACCCATCAACCAGGCATTCTGGCGATGGGCTCGGTACAACGATTTGGCTAAACTTGGTTCCCTGCGGTTTAGCGTCCCACACCAGAAGACACTTGCGCGCAACACATGCAGCAGCAACATGCGCGGGAAGCGTTGAGTGGGTTGCTAAACATATAGCAAGCCTACGAGGAAGGAGGGTCGACGGCAAACGCAAATTTCCGATGGATGCCATCGAGAATTCATTGACGGGTAAGATTTCGGCGGCCACATTGGTCGGAATCTCGGGGAGGTGCCACGTAACTGCGGCGTAACTTTTGGGCAGTGCAGGGGTTAAAATCAAGCGACGAGCAAGAAGCGGAAGAAGAGGCGAGGCGCAAGGTAATGAGACTGTGGCAAGCGGCACTGGCCGTCCCCGTATTCGTGGGCGTCGCGGTGGTCAGCGGCTACCTCGTACGCGGAAGAAGCGACGACAAGCGCGGAGCGATTCGCGTCGACGGGCGCGAGCGCACGTATTCACTGCATGTGCCGGCTGAGTATGACGGGACGGAAGCTGTTCCGCTGCTGTTGGCTTTGCATGGGCGGCTTGGCACGGGCTCCGGGGAAGAAAGGCTGGCTCATCTGGATAAGGTGAGCGACGAACATGATTTTCTGGTGGTCTATCCCGATGGACTGGACCGCAGCTGGGCTGATGGACGCGGCGGTAACCCCGCGGACCGCAAACAGGTGGACGACGTGAAATTTCTGTCTGCGTTAATCGATGAGCTTGAGGATAAATACAAAATCGACCACACGCGTGTTTATGCAACCGGCATGTCTAACGGCGGATTCATGAGCGGGCGCCTGGCGTGCGAGTTGGCGGACAAAATAGCGGCTGTGGCTATTGTGGGAGCTTCGCTTTCGGAAAAGGAGGCTGGCGAATGCCATCCGGTGCAGCCGGTTTCCGTGTTGATTGTGCAAGGGACGGCGGACCCAGTGGTGCCGTTTGCAGGAGGGCGGCTCGGAGACGCGGGAGCGCGGGGAGCGGTGTTGTCGCACGACGCGGTGGTACAAAGATTTGTCGCAGCGGATCATTGCGCAGAGAACGCAAAGACGGAGCACATCCCTGACCTGGCCGGAGACGGCACGAATATCGATGTGACGATGTATGGTCCGTGTGCGGATGGAAGCGAAGTGCGAGGGTACGTGGTGAATGGAGGAGGGCACACATGGCCGGGCGGGATGCAGTATCTGCCGGCAATGTTTATTGGGAAGACCACGCAGAATTTGGACGGCAGCGAAGTGATTTGGGAATTTCTGTCGCGGCATGAGCGGGGTTAGGCCGTGGGAAGTTTGTAGTTGGGAGTCGGGAGTTAAGAACTTTTAGGGGACCCAGCCTTCGCTACGGCGCTCAGCGTGGGGCACCCAGGAATTCGCGGAAATTCTGAATTGCAAAAAGCGGGAGACGGGCTACCGCGCCCAAGACTAATTGCTGGGTTCGGAAGTGGCGGGCTCAGAAGAGGTGTTGCGCAGGCGATTGGTGGAGTTGGGGGGAGGAGTAGGAGGAGCGAGGCCGGCGGTTTCAGAGCCCAGGCCCAATTTTTGGAGAGTAAGAGCATCGAGTTTGCCGGAAGGAGTGAGACCGTTAGAAGTTTGGAACTGCTTCACGGCATCGACGGTGGAGTCATCCCATTTGCCGCTGGGTGTGCCGGCGAGAACACCTTTTTTCGCTAGGGCTTCCTGAATTTCGCTGATGCGTTCAGGAGTGGGTGCGGCCTGGCCCTTGACCTTCTTTGTTTTTCTCTTGCTGGAACTTTTAGAACTGGTGTGCTTCGATTTTGCCGACAACGAACCCGTGGAATGCGTCGTTGCGGCTTTTTTTGGTGGTGGCGTAGTGGTGCTCTGCGCGGAGACGGCGGGCACCATGATTGTGCCCGCCGTCAGAGCCGCGAGAAGCAGTCCGCTAAGTTTTCTCCTGCTTAGCAATTCACGCATAACTGAGCGTATGTACCTAGGTTATTTGCTGTCCGGCGCCGGAACCACGCCTGGGAGAAACACAGTCATGATCTGATCGGTGTTGCTGCGGCGCAGAACCTTGAATACGACGTTTTGTCCCGGCTTGAGCTCGCTGACGGCGTTGCGATAGTCATCAACGGAAGCGACGGATTGGCCGTTCACTTCGGAGATGACATCGCCCGGGCCGAAGCCAACATCGTCGGCAAAGCTGGTGGGTTCTACCTCACTGACGACCACACCCTTGACGCCTTCGATGCCAACACGCTGCGCGCGTTCCGGGGTGAGGCTTTCGACGTGCAAGCCGAATTCAGCGGGAGCCGAATCGTCCGGCGCATTGCTGACGCGGCCAGCGGTGAGCGGGAAGACATGCGTGCGATCTTCGACGGTGGCGCTGGTTTCCTTCTGTTCCTTGTCGCGGAAGTAGGTGATCTTCACCTTGCTGCCGATAGGAGCAGAGGCGATGGGGTTCACTAGATCGTTGCCGGTCTTAACGGGAATACCGTTGATGGCGCTGATGACATCGCCGCCCTTCAGTCCGGCCTTTTCCGCCGGGCTTCCGGGAGTGACGGCTTCAATCACTACGCCGTGCGTGGCGCCGAGAGACTTGAGCGTGATCTGATTGGTGCCCAGTTCTTCCTGGAACTGCACGCCGATGGAACCGCGGGTGACGCGGCCATTCTTGACGAGCTGATCGTACACGCTAATGGCGGTGATGGAAGGCATCGCGAAGCCAACGCCTTCATAGCCACGGCCGCCGGTCAGAATAGCGGTGTTGATGCCGATGACCTGGCCCGCCATATCGACAAGCGGGCCGCCAGAGTTTCCGGGGTTAATGGCGGCGTCGGTCTGAAGAAAGTGCTGGAACTGACGGCCCATTCCTGCGCGATCCTTGGCGCTAATGATTCCGGCCGTGACGGTCGCGTTCAGTCCGAAGGGGCTGCCAATCGCAAGCACCCAATCGCCCACTTGCACGCCATCGGAATTGCCGAGCTTGGCGAAGGGCAGTTCCTTACCCGCGTCAATCTTAATCACGGCGAGGTCGGATTCTTCATCGGTGCCGATCACTTTCGCATTGTACTTAGTGGTGTCGCCGTTGAGCTGCACTTGAATTTTGCTGGCCTGATCCACAACGTGATTATTGGTGAGGATGTAACCGGCCTTGTCGAGAATCACACCGGAACCGAGACTGCGCTCGGCTTCAGGCTGTTGCTGGCCGCCAACACCGGGCTGACCGTCAAAGAAATGAAAGAAGAAATCTTCACTGGGATCGTCCGGGTCACCTTGGGCGCGGTGCCGCTTGGACTTGCGATCAATTACTTGCGTGGTGGCGATATTGACGACGGCCGGTTCAACGCGATTAACAATCGAAGAAAACGAATTCGACGACGGGATGGGATCAGGCAGCGCTAGGGGCGCCGCACTGGTTCCCGCAAAAGCAAAGCCACGCATCGCAGAAACCTTGCCGTTCACCAAAGTGCCGATAAAGATTCCAATGACGAGAGTAGCCGCGATCGACACGGTGGCGATCAACTTCCGACGCCGGGTCCAATCCACCACATTCCTAACATGGTCCATCTGGAGTGCTCCTATCTATTACCGTGGCCCAGTCCACCTGCCGAGAGTATAACACCGCGATTGGGCCGGGGTTTCTCTCGCTATATGATGCGCCTCGACGTTAACTGGCCATCCGGCCGGGTTCCACTGGAAGCGTTTTGCGCCTAACAGTTGGACGCAGAAGGTCAGCAAACTGTTGTTAATGAAAAAGGAAGGGCTAACTTTTGACTTGACAAGAACTTCGATATCTAGCATAAACGAATCAGCCGCGATAGCGGCATCACGTGGCGATTTAGGGCGACTTGCTCCACGTAAAAAACTGCTAAAGAGCTGGTAGAGATCACAGAAGAAGCAACCTCTGAGACCCTCCAAGCTTTTTGGCACGGAGGGTTTTTCATTTGGACCCACCGCGCTGCCCTCAGTCAATTGTCACGTCATTTCACAGATAGGCCCAGCCTGCCTGACGATCCTAGCTCGAGGTGACTTATGAAGGAAGTCTATTTTCTAAGATGCAGGGAATGCGGCAAGAAGTATGCGAATACGCCGCAGTCGTTCTGTGAAGAGTGCTTCTCTCCGTTGGAAGTGAGCTACGATTATGAAGCGCTCAGCCGTGTCGCCAAACGCGAAGCGCTGGCGCACCGCGCGTTCAATATGTGGCGATATGCGGAATTGCTGCCCTTGCCGGCGGGATTCACGCCGAAAGCTGCGGTGGGCGGCACGCCGCTTGTGAAGTCTCGCAACCTGGGCCCGCAATGGGGTATCAAGAATCTTTACTTCAAGAATGATGCTGTGTGCTTCCCTACCCTTTCGTTTAAAGACCGGGTGGTGGCTACGGCTTTGGCGGCAGCGCGGAGGTTTGGATTCAAGACCGTGGGTTGCTCCTCCACGGGAAACCTGGCGAACGCGGTCGCGGCGCAAGGGGCACAGCAGGGATTTCAAACGACAGTGTTTATCCCGGCAGACCTGGAACCGGCGAAGATTTTGAACACGGCGGTCTATGGCGCGCGGATTATCCGCATCGACGGAAACTACGACCATGTGAACCGGCTGTGCACGCAGATTGCGGACCGCTTCCAGTGGGGATTGGTGAATGTGAACCTGCGGCCGTACTACGCGGAAGGGTCGAAGACCCACGGATATGAAATCGCGGAGCAACTTGGCTGGGAATTGCCAGACAACGTGATTGTGCCGATGGCCGGCGGATCTTTGATTGGAAAAATCGCTAAGGCGTTTTGCGAGTTGGCGTATCTCGGATGGGTGGAACCGAAGCAAGTGAAATTTTTTGGGGCGCAGGCGACGGGGTGCTCTCCGATTGCGGATGCTGTGAAGCGCGGGCTTAGCCGCGTGGAGCCGCAGAAGCCGAACACGATTGCACGTTCGCTGGCGATTGGAAATCCGGCAGACGGGCACTATGCGCGGAGGCTGATTACGGAAACGGGCGGCTGGGCGGAATGCATCTCCGATCCGGAAATCATCGACGCTATCAAGCTGCTGGCGCAGACCGAGGGAATTTTTGCGGAGACCGCTGGTGGAGTTACCGCGGGCGTGACCGCGAAGCTGATTGAGCAGGGACGCATCCAACCGGATGAGACGACCGTGGTATGCATCACCGGAAATGGATTGAAGACAACCGATGCGATTGCCGCGGACTTTCCTGCAACGGAAGCGATCCCGCCGAAGCTGGAAGCGTTTGAGGCGCTGGTGGCGCAACGACTGGACGAAACCGTGCGATCGAATTGAGGTTTTGGCGGTGAGGAAGGATTTGAGATGACGTTTCGGTTGAGATCCTTCTTCGCAAAAGGCGCTCCTCGGAATGATAACTTCTTACACTACTTAAGGCTAACGGGGAATGGAGAAGGGTGATGGCGATTACGATTGAGATACCGACAGCGTTCCGGCGTTTTACGGATGGAACGCCAAAGCTAGAGAGCGGCGCAAAAACGGTGGCGGAGGCGTTGAATGAACTGGTGACGCGCTATCCGGCATTGTCGCGGCACGTGCGGGATGACGAGGGGCAAATCCGGCAATTCATCAATGTCTACTTGAATGATGAGGACATCCGATTCCTTGGCGGAGAAGCGTCGGCCTTGAAGGATGGGGATAAGTTGTTGCTGGTGCCATCGATCGCGGGCGGATGATGGGTTGCTCGTCTTAGAGCCAGCATAAGAGATTTTAAATTTTTGGCGGCAGAATTGACCTAACGGATGGGCAGCCTTTGCCCGCAGAAATCCGCGTTCCAATTAGGAAAATACGATTTTCTTTCACAAGGCGCGTGCATTGCTTGAATTAGCGAGCGCTGCGAGTGGACGGAATTGGGAAGCGGTTTGCCATCCCTGAGACGAGGCAGCCCGAAAGCCTGTCGGAAAATTACCGATAACCGGGTTGATAGCTGATTGACATCTCAGAGAAGGACATACTCATGTCCGTCTTAGGTATCGGGGTAGCAGTTCGTTTAGTCTCCTTTCACAGATTCAGAACACCCAGAGTAATCAGGGTAGCCCGACGCAAACGAATCAGGGCGCACAGAGCAAGCCCAGCAATTTCAGCAAGAGGTCCAGCAGCTTGGCCAGGACTTGCAGTCGGGGACTTTTTCCGCGGCGCAATCGGACCTTGCCCGTTGCAGCAGCATGCCCGGGAACACAGTCAGGAGTGGCTGTGGCACTCAAAGAGACCCAAGACCCACCCGTCGCGGACTCGGAGTGGGGCACCCAAGATGGCGAGCTCGTCTCTTCCGATCTAACACCGTGGTAGGCTATTTGCGTGTTGGTCCTTTGCAGGTTGGGAGGATCGAAATGGGCTACTATGCCCTGTTCTATGAAGTTGTCGACAATTTTGTCGAGTTGCGCGCACCATTCCGCGAAGAACACCTGAAACTGGCTGACCTGGCGAATCAACGGGGCGAGCTGGTTTTGGCGGGCGCCCTGGCGGAACCCGCGGATGGCGCGCTGATCATCTTTCGCGGCGAAGATCCTGCTGCCGCTTCCTCGTTCGCACAAAACGATCCATACGTCCGGAATGGGCTGGTGAAGCATTGGGAAGTGCGTCCGTGGACGGTGGTTGTGGGAGGCGAAGCAAGAAACAAGGTGAGTGAGATCCAAGGAGAATCCTGAGATGGTAGTGCGATTCTGGTCGGCACGAACAACGCAAGTGCGATTTCCCGACTACCTGCGGCACTTCAACGAAAACGTACTGCCCAGTTTGCGCGCGGTGGATGGTTTCCTGGAGGCGCGGGTGATCTCGCAGTCCGATGGCGTAGTGGTGCAATTCATCGCCGAGACGCTGTGGTCTTCGATGGAAGCGATCGATCGTTTCGCGGGACCGGACCGGGATGCAGCGGTGATCGCGGATGAGGCGTTACATTTATTGACGTCGTATGACCACCGGGTGCGCCATTATGTGGTGGATTTGTGCGAGGACCGGCGGACGGCGAAGGCCCTCGCGTGAGCGGAGAACCTCAACAGGTCGGCTTTGCTGACCCGCGGCGGGAACCCAAGATGCCGCCTGAAAGCCAGCGCTATCAGCGCTATGGGGTGGCTTGCCCGTTGTTTTCGGAGTGCTAAACTAATTGGATACGACTATGACACCCAAGACCCTTTACGAAAAAATCTGGAATAGCCACGTTGTACATCAAGAACCGGGAAAGCCGTCGCTGATTTATATCGACCGCCACCTGATCCATGAAGGCACTTCGCCGCAGGCATTTGCCGGGCTGAAGGCCGAGGGGCGCAAGGTGCGGCGGCCAGACCTGACGTTTGCGGTGATGGACCATTCTGTGCCGACGAAAGACCGGCTGCTGCCCATCGTCGATCAGGATGCCAAGCTGCAGTTTGATGCGCTGGAGCAGAACTGCCACGAAACGGGCGTGCGCCTGTTCGATATGCACAGCAAGAATCAGGGAATCGTGCACATTATCGGGCCGGAGTTGGGAATCACGCAACCGGGACAGACCATCGTTTGCGGCGACAGCCACACTTCGACGCATGGCGCGTTTGGCACACTGGCGTTTGGCATTGGCACCAGCGAAGTGGAACACGTGCTGGCGACGCAGTGCCTGGTGCAGAGCAAGTCGAAGACGATGCACATTGTGGTGAATGGAAAGCGGCCGAAGGGCGTAACCGCGAAAGATATTATTCTGGCGATCATCGGCAAGATCGGAATCGGCGGCGGCACTGCGCATGTGGCGGAATATGGCGGCGAGGCGATTCGCGAGCTGTCGATGGATGGCCGCATGACGGTTTGCAATATGACGATTGAAGGCGGCGCGCGGGCGGGGATGGTGGCGCCCGACGATACGACGTTTGCGTATCTGGAAGGGCGGCCGTTTGTGCCGCGCGGGAAGGAATTTCAGGAAGCCGTGGAGCGGTGGAAGCTGCTGACGACCGACGATGGCGCGAAATTCGATATGACCGTAGAATTGCGCGCGGAGGAGATCGGTCCGCAAGTTACCTGGGGCACGAATCCCGGCATGGTGACCGGCGTGAACGGGCGCGTGCCCGACCCGGCACGATTTCAAGGATCCTGAACGATCAGAAGGCGACGGAAAGCGCGCTGAAATATATGGGCCTGAAACCTGGCACGCCGATCGTGGACATTCCGGTGGATCGCGTGTTTATCGGATCGTGCACGAATTCGCGGCTCGATGATTTGCGCGCAGCGGCGCAACTGGTGGCGGGCAAGCACGTCGCGAAGAACATCAAGCAAGCGCTGATTGTGCCGGGTTCGCGAGGCATCAAGGCGCAGGCGGAGAAAGAAGGGTTGGACAAGATTTTCTCCGAGGCGGGATTCGAGTGGCGCGACGCGGGTTGCAGCATGTGCATCGGCATGAACGCGGATGTTCTGCCGCCGCACGAACGCAGCGCGAGCACGTCGAACCGCAATTTTGAAGGACGGCAAGGCCGCGATAGCCGAACGCATCTGGTGAGTCCGGTGATGGCGGCGGCCGCGGCGATCGCGGGACATTTTGTGGATGTGCGGGAGTTCGACGTGGCGAACGTAGAGTAACGGCTCTTCGGGAGTCGGTAGTCTGTAGTCGGGAGTGAGAGGGCTGCTAAAGCTCAGGGGAATCTGTAAATGCAACCGTTTTCTACGCATGCTGGGCTGGTGCAACCTATCGACAGGTGAATGTGGATACCGATCAGATGGTGCCGAAGCAATTTTTGAAGGCGCTGACGCGGCAGGGATTTGGGCGGATACTGTTTTATGATTGGCGGTACCTTCAGCCCGGGGAGAGGCCGAATCCGGAGTTTGTGCTGAATTTTCCGCGCTACAAAGGAGCGTCAGTGCTGTTGGCGCGGGCGAATTTTGGGTGCGGGTCGAGCCGCGAGCATGCTCCTTGGGCGATTGGGGATTACGGGTTTCGCGTGATTCTTGCGCCCAGCTATGCGGACATTTTCTATAACAATTGCTTCAAGAACGGGATTTTGCCCGCGGAGCTGACGGAAGCACAGATTGAAGAACTTTTCCAGCGCACCGAAAAAGAAGAAGGCTATTCGCTGACCGTGGACCTGCCCAGCCAGACCAGTAAGGACAAGCACGGCGCTGGATTCAAGTTCGAGATTGCGCCTTCGCGGAAAGAAGTTCTGCTGACAGGGCCTGGATGATATTGGCACTTCCCTGCTGCACATCGACAAGATCGATGCGCATGAAAAAGTGAATAAGAAGACGGCGGCTATGTATGAAGCCGTGGATGTGAAGAATTATTAGACGATGGTCGGGAGTCGAAGAGTGAAGAGGTTTTATTTTAGAGTTTAAGAGTTCGTAGCTACTGACTGACTTTCCTATTTTTCGCGCCACCAGGGTTTGAAGTAGACGCGGCCTTCGAAGATGGGTTCGGGGGCTTCTGGGGCGGCAGGCTCACCTAATAATTCAGCCAAAACAATTCCTGCTACTACCAGGCCGGCGCCTTTCCAGGCGCGCGAGCTCAGGCGTTCGTGCAAGAAGACGTAGGACGTGATTACCGCGAAGACGGGTTCGAGGGCGAAGAGGATGGCGGCGTGGCCTGGAGAAGTGTATTGCTGCGCCCAAAGTTGAACCGTGAAGGCTACGGCGGTGGCGAAGACGGCGCAGATTAGAATCGCTCCGAAGAGCGGCCATCCCCAATCGAAGCGCACCGGTTGCCAGTGGATTGCGCCCGCGAAACCCATTAGCGGCCAAGCCATCAACGCGCATCCGGCTACTTGAATCACGCTAAGCGCAGAGACGGAATGTTCCTGGGAATATTCGCCAACTAGAATGATGTGGACGGCGTAAAAGCCCGAACCAATGAAGGTGAGGACGTCGCCGCGATTCAGGTAGCGCAGGCCTTCGGCGGGAACGGTCAGGAAATACAGGCCGACCAGCGCGGCGAAAGCGCCTGCATAAATCCACTTTGTGAGCGTGCGGCCCCAGAATACGGTGAGCAGCAGCGGAACCAGGACGACGCTCGAGCCGGTGACAAAGCCGGAGTTGGTGGCGGTTGTGTATTGCAGGCCTGCGGTCTGAAAGCAATATCCGGAAAACATGAAGAACGCCAGGCGCATGCCAGGGAAAATTTCTCCCCGCTGGATTCTACTCACGACAAGGGGACGGAACATCGCCATCAGCGCGGCGGCAATGGTGAAGCGCACCGCGAGAAAGACGAACGGCGAGGAATGATCGAGGCCGGTCTTCACGACGACAAACGTGATACCCCAGATGAGCGAACAGGACATGAGCGACAGATCGGCTCGCAGTTTGCGATTCATGAGGAAATCCCGGTCCCAGGTCCACGCCAGTGTAGCCGCAAAGCCGCGGCGGACGAAGCGATGTCCAGGGGTTGTCCAGAGGATTACGTTCGGCATACTTGACTCCAGGGGAGCGTGCTGTACATTCTCGTGTTATGCCCTTCCGCCACAGGCTTCGCGCGGCAGTTTGCTGGATTCTCGCGCTGCTCCTTACCGGTGTCCTGGCTCCCACAACACCCGCAAAGGACATCTGGATCGAAGTTCGTTCTCCGCATTTCTCAGTGATCAGCAATGCTGGCGAGAAGGAAGCGCGGAAGATGGCCGACCAGTTCGAACAATTCCGCGAAGTGTTTCACACCACGTTTCCGAAGTGGCGCGTGGACCTGGGCAAGCCGCTGATTATTTTTGCGGTGAAGAACGAAGATTCACTGAAAGCGCTGATTCCCGCTTATTGGGAGGGCAAGGGCCGCGCGCATCCCGCGGGTCTATACATGCCGGGAGAAGAACGGCACTACGTGGCGGTGCGGACAGACGTGGAGACCGACAATCCGTACCAGATCGTGTATCACGAATACACGCACGCCATCATGAATCTGAATTTTCGTGAATTGCCGGCATGGCTAAGCGAAGGACTGGCGGAGTTTTATGGAAATTCCGTAATTCAAGAGAAGGATGTGGAGATCGGCAAGCCTTCACCGTACCACCTGCAGGAACTTCAGACGGAACGACTGATTCCAATCAATGAGCTGCTGATGGCGGACCGGACTTCGCCGTATTACAACGAAGCGAACCACGCGACGATGTTTTACGCGGAGTCGTGGGCGATCGTGCATTACCTAATGATGGATCCAGAGGCGCGCAAGCAGCAGCTGTTCACCAAATTCCTGACTTCGTGGGACGCCAACGGAGACCAACTGGACGCGGCGGAGAAAGCGTTTGGCGATTTGAAGAAATTTGAAGCGCTGATGGAAGCGTACGCGCGGCAGCGGGCGTTTTACGTGACCAAGATCAACACGACGATTCACGGCGACCCGAAGAGTTTTACCAGCCGGGTGCTGCCTCCGGCGGAATTGGATGCACAGCGCGGACTTTTTTATGCGCATACCGCACGGCCAAAAGAAGCAATGGCCGCCATTGACGACGCCATTAAGGAAGATCCGAAGCTGCCACTGGCTTATGAGGCCCAGGGATTTCTGGCGTATTCGCAGCAGGAATTTCTGCCAGCGGAAGCGTCGTTTCAGCATGCCATAGAGTTGGGGACCACAGACTACTTTCCTTATTACTTTATTGCGCAGGCCCAACTGAGAAACGGAAGGCCGACGCCGGAGCAGGCCACAAAGATCATCGATTATCTGGACAAAGCGATTCAGATGAATCCGCAATTCGCTCCGGCCTACTCCGCGTTGGCTTCCGTGTATTCCGCGAATCCGGCGACCTACGAGAAGGCGTATGTAGCCGGGCGAAAGGCCATTGAATTAGAACCGGGCAATCTGACCTACGCAACTAGCTATGGGTACGTTCTCGCGAATACGGGGGAAACAGCGGATGCGAAGGCGCTAGCGCTACGGATTCAGCAGGCAGCAAAAACTCCCATGGACCGGGCAAACGCCCAGCAACTTCTGGCGGTTGTTGCGGCCCGCGAACAATACGACAAACAAGTTACCGGGATGAATCGCCGGGCCAGCGAACAGCAGGACACGCCGGCGACCGCCACCGGACAGAAGACCGTTGAGGTTCCGGCAACGCACGATGATCGTCCTCCCACTTCGGCGAAACCAGCTACCAGCGCGGGTGGCAACGCGACCGCTTCGGCTGATGCGCATCGCGGCGAGTCTGAATATGCCGTGGAGGGGAATATCTCGTCTGCGGATTGTGCGCGTGGCTCCGGCAAAGTGACGATCGCGGTCGGCACCTCCGCGCTCAGCTTTCGTTTTCAGAATATGATGGGAGTGGAGGTAGTGACGACCGCGAAACAAGATTTCGGAAACGCTCCGGCTTGCGACGCGTGGAAAGGCCGCCGCGTTCGCATTTATTTTTACAAGGTGAAGGACAAACAGGTGATCGGCGACCTGAATACGATTCAATTCTTCTGATAAACGGTTTTGCCGTTGACGACGGTGCGAAGCACTTCGGTCTTCAGGAACTCGCGAGGTTCGATTTTCGTAAGATCCTGGGAAAGAATGACGAAATCGGCAAATTCGCCGACCTTTAATTCCCCTTTCTTCCCTTCCATGAACTCGGCATACGCCGATCCTGACGTGTACGCACTGATGCAATCGGCCAGGGGAAGTTTTTCCTGCGGGATCCAGCCGCCGGTAGAATCGCCGTCAATACCTTCACGGGTGACGCAAGCGTAGAGTCCGCGGAGAGGATTGATGGGCTCGACGTCGTAGTCGGTGCCGAAGGCGAGCCTGGCGCCGGCATTCTGGAGGGATTTCCAGGCGTAAGCGCCTTTGGAGCGTTCGGGACCGAGGCGCTGCTCGGCCCAACGCATGTCATTGGTCTCATGGGAAGGCTGCATCGAAGCGATGACCTGCAATTTTCCGAAGCGCGGCATATCCTCGGGGGCGACAACCTGTGCGTGCTCGATGCGGTCTCTGCGGTCGCGCGGGGCATTGACGCGCACGAGGGATTCGAACGTGTCCAGGGCGACGCGATTGGCTTTATCGCCGATGGCATGAAAGGCGATTTGAAATCCCAAGCGATCGCGCTCGATGGCCATGGCCTTCACCTTCTCGGGATCCATGGTGAGAATGCCGCTGGTGGAAGGATCATCGGAATACGGCGCGAGAAGCGCGGCGGTGTGCGTGCCGAGCGCCCCATCGAGAAAACCCTTGAGCGCTCCAGTTTTGAGCCAGGGATCGGTGGTGCCGCCCTGAGCGCGCATGTTTTGCAAATCGTCGGTGGACGCCGTGAAAGGCAACCACTCGGTGATACGGACGGTGAGCTTCTTTTCCAGCTTCAGATCGTTGTACACGCCAAAATCTTCCCACGTGGAAAAATCCTGAGCGGAAGTCACGCCGTTTTGCGCGAGCTCCTGCAGCACCAGTTCAATTCCGTTCCGGCGTTCGTCTCCCGAGGGATCGGGAATGCGTTGCATGACCATTTCCGTGGCGCGTTCTTTCAGCAAACCGTTAGGCTCGCCGTCGGCAAAACGAGCAATTTCGCCTCCCGCAGGGTTCGGAGTGTCTGGATTAATCTCCGCGTGCTTCAGGGCCAGGGAGTTGGCAACGGCGATGTGACCAGAAACGTGATCGAGATAAACGGGATTGTTTGGCGCGGCCTGGTCGAGTTGGAGGCGGGTAGGAAAACTCTGATCGGCCCAGCGGGATTGATCCCAGCCACTGCCCAGGATCCATTCGCCGGGTTTATGCTGAGCGGCGGCGGCTTTGACCAGTTTGAGAACATCGTCGACGGAAGTGGCGCTGTTGAGTTGGAGAGTCAACTTGTCGCGGCCGGCACCGCCGACGTGGGTGTGTGCATCGTTGAAGCCGGGCATTACGAAGTGTCCTGCCAATTGTATTACATCGTTCGATTCGGCCCCGCCGCAATCCAGTAAAATCTGGGTGATCGTGCCGATGCACAGGATCTGCCCATCGCGGGTGGCCATCGCGTCGGCCCAGGGATGTTTGGGATCGTTGGTGTAAATGCGGCCGTGGAGGTAATACGTTGTGGGATTGAGATTTGATTTCGCAGTTTGCGCAAGGATTTGTTGCGAGAGCGCCGCACATCCGAAAGCCATCACAAACAGAAGCGCGCTGCGCGCAAAAAATCGCAGCGGCAATTTCATTGCGACTTCTCCGCAGCCAGGCCAGAAACGCCGAGGAGGGTAAGGAGTACGCGCTTGAGTCCCCGTTCCCTATCCGTGGGCTCATACCATTCCTGAAGCGAATGAGCGCCGCCGCCATTTCCGCCGGCGCCGATGGAGATCGCTTCGATTCCCATCGAGAGAGGGATGTTGGCGTCGGTGGAGGAACGTTCGTTGCGGGACTTATTGCCAATGACGTCATCGGCGGCACGAAGCGCAGCCAGTAGCGCGGAATTGGCTGGGAGATCACCGCCCGGGCGGCTGCCGATCAAATTGAGTTTCCATTCCAGTTTGCCGCGGCTACGGTCGCGCGAATTGTCCATCTCATCCTTGACGCCGGCGGCCATGCATTCGCGCAATGCGTTTTCCAATCGGACGATTTCGTCTTCACTCTCCGAACGGAGATCAACCTTAAGCTTGGCTTCGAAAGGAATGGAATTGACGGAAGTGCCGCCTTCGACCTGGCCAAGATTAAACGTGGTGCGCGGAGCGGCGGGAATTTTGGTGTTGATGAAGCGCACCGAACCGCGAACAAGAGCGTTGATTGGATTGGGCATGCCGAAATCCGACCAACTGTGGCCGCCCGGGCCGGTGATGACAACCTCAACACGTCGGGAGGCCAGAGCCTTGGTGGTGACATGGTCGATGCCAGAGCCGTCAAGAACAATCACGGCGCGCAACTTCGGGCCATAGGCATCAATCAGGGCGCGCATGCCGCGGAGATTACCTTCGCCTTCTTCGCCGACGTTTGCGGCGAAGAGGATGGTTCGCTGTGGCTTGATTTTCGCCACGTGCAGCGCGCGCGCCACGGCCAACAATCCGGCGAGGCCGGTACCGTTATCGGAGATGCCGGGTGCAACAAGGCGGTCGCCTTCGCGCCTGACGTTGATTTCGGTGCCCTCGGGAAAAACGGTGTCAAGGTGGGCAGATAGAAGCACAACTTCTTTATCTTCCGCGCCGCGGAGTTCGCCGATGACGTTGCCGATCTTGTCCGTATATACGGAGAGACCTTCGGCGGAAAGAATTTCCTTCACAGCCTGAGCGCGCTTTTCTTCCTGAAAGGACGGCGCAGGAATTTCTGTCAGGCGGATCTGCTGCGCGGTGGCCCAATCCAGATTGTGGTCCAGCCAATCGAGGGCGTCGCGCACCTGAGCTTGATCCGCAAGAGAAGTCGAACGGATAGCCCGCGCTGTAGAGGGAACGGCCGAAGAGCGAATGGGCATAGTCAAGAGGATAGCGCAAACGGCAAAGCGTTTCACTGTCACAAAGGACAGGAAAATTTGGCAGCGCGGCGGAAACGAGCTGTTTTCGACGTTCATGGGGGATACACGGCATTCTATAACACGCTGCCGGACCAGAGTGGGGCTGGGTGGGGAAAAGGTTACGCGGCAGCGCCGGGCGCATTGCAAAGGGCGTGGACTTCTTCGTCGGTCAGGACGCGCGAGGATTGCTTGGCCGCTTCAAAAATACGGTTCACGACTTCCTCGGTTTCGGCGATGCCGTGGCGGGCAAGCCAGTAAATCACGTTGGACTTGCCGCTCATCGGACCGATTTCGACGATCTGCTCCAGGCCAACAAGATGCGCGGGAACCCCGCTGTAGACCGCGTCGGCGAGTTTGCGGTCGTGGCTGCGCAGAGCTTTGATAATGGCGGCGGCGTGGACGCCGGTGGCGGTGCGGAAAGCGTCGCGGCCGAAGACAGGATAATTCGGCGGGATGACGGTGTGCGTGGCCGAGGCGACTTTGGCGCAGTAGGCGCGGAGGTACGAGAGATCGTTCTGGCGCAATCCCATGAGGCGCAAATTGATGAGGAGTAATTCCATGGGTGTGTTGCCTACGCGTTCGCCGAGGGATAAGGCAACACCATGGATTTGGCGGGCGCCTGCGGCGATGGCTGCCAGCGAATTGGCGATGGCCAGGCCACGGTCGCGATGGCCGTGCCAGTCGACGCGAATGTCTTCACCAGAGGGTCTCACCACGTTGGCGACCACGAAGTTCACGAGATTGTAGGCGCCCTCGGGCGTGGCGTGGCCAACGGTGTCGCAAAGAACGATGGCACGCGCGCCGCTGCGAATCGCGGTTTTGTAGAGGCGCTCGACTGTGGCGGGGTCGGTGCGCACAGTGTCTTCCGTGACGTACATGGAAGGCAGGCCATGAGCGACGACAAATTTTACGGCGTTCTCGGTGGTGCGCACGAGATGGTCGACACTCCAATCTTCGACAAGCCTGCGGATGGGGCTAGAGCCTAGAAATGTGGCGGCCTCGATGGGAATGCCGACGCGTTGGGAAATTTCCACGATGGGACGAATGTCCGCTTCGACGGTACGCGCGGCGCAGTTTGGCTTTATGCGCATGTGGTGGTCGACAATTTCGCGCGCCAAGGCTTCCGCATCTTTTGCCGCCCGTGCTCCGGCGCCGGGCAATCCGATATTTACGGAATCGATGCCCAGGGATTCCATCAGATGAAGAATTTCGATTTTTTCTTCGATGGTGGGATCGTGGATGGACGGATTCTGAAGGCCGTCGCGCAAGGTTTCGTCATTGACGAGGACTTGCGTGCCCGGAGGGATGGGGACTTGGCCAGCCAGATTCCAATCGTAGATCAGTTCGTTTTCGGACACGGCGGAGCGACCTCCCTGTCCTGCTTAGTATCGGACGGTGAAACTATTCGGTTGTTGCTTGGGATCGGGGCGGTAGACCGTTTTGCAAAACTCGCAGCGATAGATTTCCGCGCCTTTGCCGACGAGTGTGGTGACTTCGGGAGAATAGTCGAACCAGCGCTTCAGATGCCCGGCACAGAGTTTGCCTTTGGCATCTTTTTCGTCGCAGGCGCGCTGTTTGGGTTTGCGAGTTTTGAGCTTTGGCGCTGAACTTTTTTCTTCTTCTTGCGCCGCAGGTGCGGGCGGCGCTGTCTCTGCTGCGGGCGTTGGAGTTGTTTCTTCGGCCAAGGGTAATCTCCTTCGTTGACCTTCTAGAATCCACGGTCGCGAAACATGGTTCTCATCGCGCTGCGGGCATTGCGGAGGCGCGCGGGCAAGCCGCCGCTGAATTCGAAGCGCAAAAATGCGTCGGCGGCCTTTTCAAGTTCGGGGCCGTAGCGATACCACCAGGGCTTCTCCATGCGCGGCAGCTTGTCTACATCCACATATTTCAGATGCACCATTTCGAGGAGGCCGGCTTTGCCGTGCGTACGCCCCCAACCGCTGAGACCTGTGCCGCCATGCGGAGCTTCGGCGATGGCGAAACCGCAAATGGCATCGTTGACCATGACGGTGCCTGCGCGGAGTTGCTTGGCGATCTTTGTGCCGCGGGCAGTGTCGCGTGTCCAGACACTCGCGGCGAGGGCAAATTCCGTATCGTTGGCCAGACGAATTGCTTCTTCGGCGTCGCGAACGACTTGGACGGCCAGGATCGGGCCGAACGTTTCATCGCGAAAGAGTTGCATGGAAGAATCTGCGCCGGTGAGAACTGTTGGTTCGAAAAAGTTGGGCCCGAGATCGGGACGGGCGTGGCCGCCACAGAGGACTTTTGCGCCGCGCTGGACGGAGTCGGCAATCAGATCGCTCATGCGTTGGACGTGCTGGGGTCGGATGAGCGGGCCGACGTCAGTTTGAGGATCGTTGCCGGGACCAAGGCGCAGCTTTTGCGTTTTCTGGACGCAGGCCTGGAGGAATTGTTCGCTAACGGAAGGTTCGACAAAGACGCGTTCCAGCGATAGACACACCTGACCGCAATTGGTGAAGCTACCCCAAACGGCGGCGCTGGAGGTGACACGTATATTGGCGTCGGCGAGAACGACCATGGCGTCTTTGCCGCCGAGTTCGAGGACGCTAGGAATCAATCCGCGCGCGCAGGCTTCGGCGACGTGGCGCCCAGTGAAAACGCTGCCGGTGAAGAAGACTTTGTCGGGGTGGGCATCGATCAGGGCCTGGCCGACGTCGCCGCTCCCCTGCAACAGCGTGACCAGGCCTTCAGGGAATCCGGCGTCACGAAATAATTTGTCGATCAGTGCACCGCATTCGGGAGTGAATTCGCTGCTTTTGCAAACGACCGCGTTACCGGCGGCGACTGCGGGGATGATCTGGCTGATAGGAATAGCCAGGGGATAATTCCAGGAGCTGATGATGGCTAGCACGCCGAGAGGTTCGTAGAGAAGGACGCCGGATTTCAATTTTGCGGCAGTGCTGTGATGTGGGACATTTTCGGGCCTGAGCAGCGAGGGGCCGTGCTTGGCGTAATAGGCGGCGGTGTCTAGAGCGACGAAGATGTCGGCGAATTTCGCTTCGGCGCGAGGCTTGCCAGATTCGCGGACGACGGCGTCGGTCAGAATATCGCGCGCGGCCAGGATTTTTTTCTGGAGGACGCCGATTCGAGCACAGCGGTCTTTTAAGGGAACTTTTGCCCAGGCAATCTGGGCTTGCCGCCCTTTGGCGATGAGCTGCGGAACTTGGAGGAGAGGAGTTCGCTCGTAATTCGCGGAGACCGTGCCGGTTGCCGGATCGATAGAAGGAAGAGCTTCGAGAATGGCGGGAGAGGCGGCCATGGACTTGATTCTAGCGTAATGAGGGGGAGAGTTCACGTTCAGCGGATAGAAATGGAAAGTGGAACATAGAAAATCGGGAGCGCGCGTGCGGAGTGGGATCCGTGAAGATGTGTCGTGCTGCTCGTCCTAAGGATCATTGACACCCAGCGCTGGCGGCTAGGCTAAGATTTGCCGCGCCTCTGGCGCTGCTTCCGCAAGGAAGGCGAGGTTTCGGAGCCATCTAGGTGCTTAGCTACGGGTTGTATTTTTGCAGCCAAGATTTTAATTCGGTAAAGATGTCGCGGCGCTGTTCGGCGAGGCGTGGGAAATGGGGCGAGCCGGGGTAGGTGACCATGCGGACGGTTTTGCCGCGTTCGGCGAGGAGGACAAAAAATTCGCGTCCCTGGAAGGTGGGTACGCGGAGATCGGCTTCGCCGTGAAGAATCAGGAGCGGCGTGTTGACCTGATCGGCATGCATGACCGCGGAGAATTGCAGGAGCGGCGTGGGATCTTTTTCCTGGAGGCGTAGGTCATAGTCAACCTGGCCGATGTCGCTGGTGGGAATGAAGCTGAGCCAATCGGTGATGCCCGCGCCTTCGACGGCGGCTTTGTAGCGATGCGTTTGTGTGACGGTCCATGAGGTCATGAAGCCACCGGCGCTCCATCCGAAGATGGCGAGGCGGTTCGGATCCGCCCACCCTTGGGCGATGGCGAAATCTGTGGCGCTGTCGACATCGCTGTAGGCGCGATCGCCGAAGTGCTGATAGATGGCTTGAAGGAAATCGGTGCCGTAACCGGTGGAACCGCGATATTGCGGCTGAACGACGACATAGCCGAAGCCGGCAATCATGCGGGAAAAGAGATCGAAGTCCAGAGTGTCGTTTGCTTCCGGGCCGCCGTGCGGAAGAACGAGGAAGGGATAGCGCCTCCCTGCTTCATAATTTGCGGGGAGCGTGAGGATGCCTTCGAGTTTGGTGCCGTCTTTCGCGGTCCAATTCACGACGCGAACTTCGCCGAGCGCGACCTTGGCAAGAGTGTCGTCGCCTTCGTGCGTAATCTTTTGCACCTCCGTTCCGTGAAGCACCGCGACATTTATGGAGTGAGTAGGATCGCCGACCGTAAGCGCGAGGACTGGCGAGGCGGAACTGAAGGGGGAGCCAACCGGCGGACCAGCGATCGTGCCCGCGGGCCACCGATAAGCGGGGGACAATTTCCCATCGCGGTAGGAATACACCTCGACGATGGTGCCCTTGTGCATTTCCAACCAAACGTTACCGTGAGGATCGCCAGCGCCGCCCATGATGCTTCCATCGAGATGGGGAGTCTGATCCCGCGGCGTGCCACCGGAAACGGGAACGGTCCAGAGATGATCGGGAGTCAGGACATCCGTTGTGGTGCTGCTGAAAGCCAAATCTTTTCCGCCATCCGCCCAGGCGAGGCCTGCAACAGAGTTCGGAACCTCTGCCACTCTGCGCGCGCCACTCGAAGAGCAAACCCAAACGAAAGAATGCACGTCATGATGGCCGATTTTTTGATATTGGGTAACCACGGCGAGCTGCGAACTGTCCGGCGACCAGGCCAACTCCGACACGTCTTTCAATTCCGGACACCACCAGGCGCCTTGCGAGCCGTTTACGCTTGCGACGTAAATGCTGGTCACATCGTTTTCGACGACATGGCGAACTTCGGCCAACGGATCAACGGGGCTCGGATCAGCGGTGAAGGCAAATTTGTCGCCGTCGGGAGAAATCCAGGTTCCGTGAATGCCGTTGGGCAGCGCAATAATTTGCGTGGGATTTCCGCCGCTGAGGGGGACGATTCCCAACTGACTTTTCTTGTCGACTTCGTAGGTGCCAAAGAGAGACTGGCCGTCTTTTGTGAATCCCGAGGGGTGGAATGATTCGGGCAATTCGAGCTTACGGCTGTTTTCTCCGGACACGTCAATGAGCCGCCACTCGTTTTTTGTGGGCCCTTTATCGCCGTCATAACTGACGTTGTACAGAACTAGTTTTCCATCGGGGGACACCGCGAGGGCCCGAGCGCGACGAAGCGCGGAATAATCATCAAGACCGAAAGGATGTTTTTCCTGGGCGGCCAGTGAACATGGCACTACGCCAACTGCGCAAACAAGCAGGAAAATAGCGAGAAATCGCAAGGCATGGTTTGTGTGGTGACGATTCATAGCGCGCATTTTATCCGAGACATGCGGAATTACAAACTCAGCCATGGGGCGAGGACAGCTGTACCTGTAGTACTTTGGTACCACTTATAAATAATATTTCTCGTGCAACCTTTCGCGCGCACGCGGGTTTGACCTGGTAATCGGGCTTGTCGAGTTCTGACGGGCCTCGGTCGTTGAAACAGAATCGCAGTAGACCACGAACTCAATTTAATAGCGTGAGGCTCGCCCCTCATCAGGAGAATATACATGAAGTGTCTTTATTCGCGGGTGATGCTCGGTGCGGCCGCGGTTGCGGTGACGCTGTTTTCTCTGGGGTGCTCTTCCGGGAGTTCCAACTCGAATTCGAATCTCGGCGGCTCGACGCCTCAGGCGCAAAACGGCACGGTCAGTCTGATCGTGAGCGACGCGCCGACGGAAGATTGGGCAACGATCGGCGTGAAAGTGCTGTCGATCGCGTTGACTCCGCAAGGGGGCGGAACTCCGGTGACGGTGTACACGGCAGCAAGCCCGGCGCCGTGCATTAACTTGCTGCAACTCGATCAGCTGAACGAAATTCTTGGAAATGTCAGTGTGCCCGTCGGTACCTATACTTCGGCGACGATCACGATAAGCGGCAATCCGGGTGATGTGCTGCTCACCGCTTCGGCTGATCCGGAGACGGGATTCGCGGCCCCCGCCGGTTCTACGATTCCTTCCAGCCAGATTCAAATCATGAAGACGCAAGGCAGTGTGGGAAGTTTGACGGTGCCCGTGACATTGAACCTGGCCGCGCCGTTGGTTGTGACTGCGACGCAGAGCAACGCGTTGGATCTCGAATTCGATCTGGCGCATCCGGCGTTCCTTGTGGCGCACGTGCCTCCTTCGGGCGGCGGTACGACGATGTGGGCGGTGAACTTTAATGGAACAATGCGTCACCGGCGCATCTTCGACATCACCCGGCTGATTCTGCGCCATCACTACGGAACGGTGACGGCAGTTTCCAGCGACAACACAACATTGACGTTCGACAAGGACTATCCGGTGTATCCGCCAACCAATCCTGAAACGGCCATCTCTACGAACCAGGCGCTTTCGATTCTGGCAGATTCCACGAATGGAACTCTCTACTATGACGTGGACGCGAAGACGGTGGCCACGATTCACGATTTCAGTTCGATTGCCGCAAGCATCGTGGGCAAATATATTCGCGTGGCCGCGCGGTACCAGGAAGACGGGACGCTGGTGGCCGTACGCCTGTGGGCCAGTACTTCGTTTAACAGCGTGTGGATCAGCCCTGAGGGTCACGTGCTGCATGTCGATACAAACAGCAACACGCTGGTTGTGGAAAACGAATTGGGCGCGGGCGTTCCCTTGACAGTCGACGCGAACACATTGTTCTTCTTCCGCACGCCTTCGAATGCGCAATTGGATGCCACGGCGATTGGTCAAGGAACGGCGTTTCTGTCCAGCCTGGTGCGTGGATTCAAAGTGCATGCGAGCGTGGTCGATCCATTGGCCAGCCCCCTGGTTGCCAGTGAGATCGATATCGAAATTGCGCGCTACGACGGAACGATCACCGGCGGCAATTTGACCAGCTTCAACTACACGCGTGATTTCCACACGGCGAGCGACGACTACACCATGCAATTGCCGTTCATTCCATCCACGATGCCGAACGGCAACGATCCGCAATCGGGCAACGCGATCACCGGATTCAAGTTCTGGAACTTCACGTATCCGACGATCGTGGACAGTGGCGCGAATGCAATTCCAGACTTTGATAACGCCACAAATGGAACTGTGGACTTTGGCGGCAGCATCGGCTTGATGCAGGCGGCAGGCGAGACATATGCCACGTGGAATGCTCAGAATGCTCCGGCGGCGTGGAACGCGCCTTCGGCAGTGCTGACGCCAACCACGATTCCGATGGCTACGGCAGCGACGTCGTATAACAACGGCAGCTTCACGGTCAGCGTGGCCGGCGGCACAAACGCGGTGACGGTGAACCTGAACACCACTTCCGGCTCCGCCACGCTGGTTTACCAGGTGGATTGGAGCAACGGCGTGCTGACGATCAGTCCGGTAGACATCACGACCACGGCTGGGCAGAACACGCTGTCGACGAACCTCGTTACCGGTACGCCGGTGAAGGTCTACGGGATCCCGCAAGCCAACGGCACAATCAATGGGTATGTGCTGACGTACTTCACGGGATTTGCGTCGGCCACGATAAACTAACTTCCCCCTGAACGAGAGCGCCGCTGGTAGGGAGACCTGCCGGCGGCGTTTTTGTGTCTGCGGGAGGCGGTTGTACGGAAGCGTTGGCACAGCGGTTTCATCGCGCGAAACCCGCGCGATGGCCAGAGTTCCTCACTCCGCGGGCCCCGTCAGGAATGACGCATTTATTTATGTGAGCATATTACGTGGGGTTCGTCGTGGTCTACGCTTACCATAAAGAGGCCTTGCGGGGGGACGGTGGGGCCGGATTTGGAGCGATCTTTCAGGGCGTAGAGGTTGTCAATGTCTGGTGGGGTCAGCTTTCCGCGGCCTACTTCGAGAAGGGCGCCCACCATTTTGCGGACCATGTAGCGGAGGAAGGAACGACCGTGGACGGTGAACCAGAGTTCCTGGTCGTCTTCGGTGCGTGCGAGTTCGGTCGAGAAAATCTCGCGCACCATGTTTCGTTCCTGGTCGTCGTCTTCAGAACCGGTGGACGCGGCGAAGGAAGAAAAATCGTGCACGCCTACGAAACGCGCCGCGGCATCTTTCATGGCGGCTTCGTCTAAGGGAAATGGATAATGCAAAACGTAGCGCCAGAGCATCGGCGGGACAATTTTTCCGCGATAGATGCGGTAGCGATAGATTTTTGCTTTTGCGGACCAGCGCGCGTTGAAATCCGGCCCTTTCTCTTCGGCGGCAACGATGCGGATGGCGGGCGGCAAGAGGGCGTTGAGCGCGCGCTGAAATTCCAAAGCGGAGAGAGGCGATTGCGTGCGGAAACTGCCGACCTGGCCAAGCGCGTGCACACCCGCATCTGTGCGCCCTGCGCCTAGCAACTGCACGTTTTCCTGAGTGAGGCGGCGAAGCACGGCGACAATTTCACCCTGAATTGTTGGTTTGTTGGCTTGAAACTGCCAGCCGTGGAAGTCGGTGCCGTCGTAGGCTATGGTGAGTTTGAAATAGCGCATGAAGAAGTCGGGAGTTTGTAGTTGGTAGTTTACAGAAAGTGCAGAGTTCTTTCTGCCGGCATTTGCAACTGGCCACGGATGGGGTTACGAGGCTGACCGGACGAAGCGGCTGCCGGGTTTAACGGCGACGTTGCCCTGGCGGCAGAGGGGGCAATCTTCGGGCTCATAGCTATCAATTTTGAGTTGGATGAGGGCGTTGGACTCGACGGGAAATTCGATAGTGCCGCCGCTGCGATCAATCAAGGCTCCGGCTGCGACTACGCGGCCACCAGCTTCCTGAACAACGTGGATAGTTTCTTCCGTAGAGCCGCCGGTTGTCCAAACGTCTTCGACAACCAGGACATGCTGATCGGGCTTTAGGGAGAAGCCGCGGCGTAGGGTCATAGTGCCGCTTCCGTCGCGCTCGACAAATAGGGCGGGGACACCGCCACCAAGCTCATCGTTAGGGGTGGGCAACGCGCGGGCTACTTCCTGGCCGATAACGACGCCGCCAAGAGCAGGGGAAACGACAACATCGATGCGGGCATCCGAAAAAAGCGCCGCCAGGGCCTGCCCGAGTTTCTCCGCATAGCGTGGGTAGCGCAGAACCAGGGCGCATTGAACGTAGGTGTCACTGTGACGGCCGCTCGAGAGCTCAAAATGGCCATGGCGGATGGCACCGGCCATCTCAAAGAGCTGAAATAGTTCCTCGCGTGTAAACATACCTTCCGTCATTCGCAGCGCTAACTCTTTGCACGACCTAAACGTCGAAACGTCAGGAGATTAGCTGCCAGTTCTCGCGTTGTCAAGGTTAGGGCACCTTGCTAAACTGGCTTTTCAGGGTGTGCGGGATATTTTTGCCGGTTGCCACGCTTCCTTAAGATCCTGTCTTTTGAAACAAATTGGGTGTTGCGAACGTTTACACTAGAAGAAGCATCGGAATTACAGTAATCGCTGTATCTACGCTCCAAGTCTTTTCAATTGTCTGAGGTGAGGGTATCCCATGAAGAAGCCGTTAGTTCGACCCCTGCTTGCTGCGATCCTGGTTGGCGTGATGGCCGGAACGCCTGTGGCCCCGATCCTGGCGCAGGAACCATCTTCGCCCGCTCAAGGGCATGCTGCAGCGCAGGGCGGAGTGCCGATTTCGCTGGGGGTCTCCAAGTTTGACTTTTCGCGGCCTCCGAGCTGGTTTCCAAACATCATTAATCCTTACCGGACGCAATATGTCGATCCGGGCGTGCTCACTAACTCACCACGTTTGGACCAGTTGATTCACGACGGCAAGATGCCGCTGAGCTTGCAGGACGCGATTGCCTTGGCTCTGGAAAACAGCATGGACATCGTGGTGCAGCGCTACACGCCATGGTTGGCCGATGCCAGCCTGCTGAAAGCCCGGGCGGGCGGCTACGGCTATGGCACCCCCGGCAGCATCGCTGTGGGATCGACGGCCAACCTTCCGGAACTGTATTACGATCCCGTGCTCACGCAGACGCTGTTGTTCGCCGACGCCACGACCCCGATTGCTAACCCCTTCATTTCCGGCCTGGGCGCCTCGGGCAGCACAACGTCGGCGCAGCCGCTGTTCTCTCACACCGCGGAATACAACACCGCTTACACACAAAACTTCGTAACCGGCTCTTCGCTCAGCGTGTCTTGGGATAATACCCGAGCATCTTCTACGGCGGACAACTTTTTCAATCCCTACGTACAGTCCTCGGTGAACATCGGGTTTCAACAGCAACTGCTCGCTGGCGCGGGCCGCTTCGTGAACCGGCGCAACATCATCATCGCGGAAAACAACCGAAAGATCGCGGATCTGCAGTTTGCGCAGCAAGCCATCACTACGGTGACGAATACCATCACGGCGTATTGGGAACTGGTTTATGCGCGAGAGAACGTGAAGGTGGAGCAGCAGGCCGTAACTGTGTCTGAAAAACTTTACAATGACAACAAAAAGCAGCTGGAAATCGGCACCATGGCTCCCCTCGATGTGACTCGAGCGGAATCCGAATTGGCTACAGACCGGCAGAACCTGATCGTGGCGAGAACGACGCAGTTGCAGGACGAGCTCACGCTAAAGAACTACATTGCGAAAGATCCCACGGCTTCGAATCTGCTCGACGTCGAAATCGTTCCCACGGACAAGCCAGAAAGCCCGGCGACCGTTGAGACATCTTCGTTCGCGGACGCGGTGAAGGAAGCGTTCCAGAAGCGGCCCGATCTCCAGGAACAGTATTTCAACCTGAAAAACGCCCAGCTCGACGTAAAGTTTACTCGCAACGCGCTGTTGCCCGCCGCCACGCTTGGGGTGCAATACTCTTCCAACGGCTTGGCCGGGAATTCGTTCATCAGCGGCACGCCCAGCACGGTTCCTGGCGCTCCCATCGTGGATGCCAATGGCGTACCGATTCCGGGATATTACCTGCCGGAAACCGTCACTCCGACGACGGGTATGGCCAAGCAAGGCTTCGGCACCGCGCAATCGCAGATCTTCCACAATAATTTTCCCGTGTATTCCGGGCAGCTGACGTTGAGTCTGCCGATCCGCAATCGTGCTAACCAGGCGGATAGCATTCACGCGCAGTTGGTGGAGCGGCAATTTGAGGCGGAAGTGCAGCAGACCAAGAACACGGCGCTGCTCGACGTGCGAAATACGACCATCGCCGTGGAGCAAGGACGCGCCCAGGTGGACGCGGCTACCAAAGCGCGCGAGCTGCAGCAGCAAACCTTTGACGCCGAGCAGAAGAAATACCAGCTTGGCGCTTCGACGGTGTATAACGTGATTCTGACGCAGCGCGACCTGATTACCGCACAAGGCACGGAATTGCGTGCGCTGGCGAATCTTGCCGAAGCGAAGGCGAATTACGAACGAGCGCTTGGCCGGACGCTTGAGGTGAATAACGTGACGATTGCGGGCGCCAAGAAGGGCGAAATCGAGAAAGACACGTTGATTCCCGGGACGATGAACGGCCAAGTGGTGGGAACGGAAGAGTTGTTCAAGGCGTTGGACAAAGGAGTGGTGCCAGGACAGAGATAATTGTTGCATTCGAACGGCCGCCTCGGAAGGCCGGCCGTAGAAAAGCACGAAACCCAAAAGCCCACATGCAACACCGGCATGTGCGGCACCCGTCGTAAGCTAGGTTGAAGCCGCGCGCGTACGGTGCGCTTGCCCCGTGCGGTTCTTTCGCATAGCATTACTTTTTGTGACGTGCCCGTATTGAATTCCTTATTGTTCCGAGTTCCCTGCACGCTGCGACTTCACGCTCCGGGAGCGCCAATTCATGAGTGAACCGTCGGATATGAAGGCGAAAACGTCTGCCAACCCGCCAAATAAGCGCAATCCTTCCCCTGCCGAACAATCCTGGGAGAAAAATACGCTCGATCCCACGCTGGCGAAAAGCCCGGAGAGACAGAAAGAATTTACGACCACGTCCAGTTACCCCATCCGGCGGCTTTATACGGAAGCGGACCTTGGGAACTGGGATGCCGCGCGCGATCTGACTTTTCCCGGGCAGCCACCGTATACGCGGGGGATTCATCCCACCATGTATCGCACGCGGCTTTGGACGATGCGGCAGTTCGCGGGTTTCGGGACCGCGGAGGACACCAACCAGCGCTTTCGCTATTTGCTCGAACACGGGCAGACGGGGCTTTCTACTGCGTTTGATCTGCCGACTTTGATGGGCTACGACTCCGACCATCCGCTGTCCGAGGGCGAAGTGGGCAAATGCGGCGTGGCAATCAGTTCGCTGGCGGACATGGAAGTGCTGTTCGATCAGATTCCGCTCGCGGATGTTACGACGTCGATGACAATCAACTCGCCGGCGGCGGTCGTCTGGGCGATGTACCTGGCGGTGGCGGAAAAACAAGGCGCAGACTGGAAGAAAATTTCGGGGACCCTGCAGAACGACATTTTGAAGGAGTACATCGCGCAGAAAGAATATATTTACCCGCCGGAGCCTTCCATGCGGCTGGTGATAGACACGTTTGAATTCGGAATGAAACACACTCCGAAATTCAACGTGATTTCGATCAGCGGCTATCACATCCGCGAGGCGGGGTCCACGGCGATCCAAGAACTGGCGTTCACGCTGCGCGATGGCATGGAGTATGTGGAGTGGGCGATGCGGCGCGGCTTGCCGGTGGACGAGTTTACGCCGCAGCTTTCGTTTTTCTTTAACGCGCACAATGATTTTTTTGAGGAGATCGCGAAGTACCGGGCCGCGCGACGGATCTGGTACAAGGCGATGACGGAGCGGTACCAGGCAAAGAATCCGCGTTCCTGGGCTTTGCGGTTTCATACGCAGACGGCGGGATGTTCGCTTACGGCACAGCAGCCGATCAACAATGTCGTGCGCACAGCGATCCAGGCGCTTGCCGGCGTGATGGGCGGAACGCAATCTCTGCACACGAATTCGCTGGATGAGGCGTGGGCGTTGCCGACGGAGTTTGCCGCGACCGTGGCGCTCCGCACGCAGCAGATCATCGCGCATGAGACCGGAGTCACGAATACAGTTGACCCGCTTGGCGGCTCGTATTTTGTCGAAGCGCTGACCAACGAAGTGGAGCAGGGGGCGTGGGAGTACGTGCGGCGGATTGATGCGATGGGCGGAATGGTGGCGGCGATTGAGAAGAGTTATCCGCAGCGGGAAATTGCGGAAGCCAGCTACCGGTACCAGATGGCCGTGGACAAGAAGGAAAAGATTATTGTCGGCGTGAATGAGTATGTGACGCCGGAAAAGCCGATTGAATTGCTGCAGATCGATGAGACTGTGGCGCGCCGGCAGGAGGCGAGGCTTTCGAAATTGCGCGCGGAGCGCTCCGGGGCGGAAGTGGAACGGCGGCTTCAGGCGCTGCGCAAGGCGGCGGAGGGTGGCGACAATTTGATGCCGTTTATTTACGATGCCGTGAAAGCTTACGCGACGCTGGGGGAGATTTGCGAGGCGATGCGCACGGTGTTTGGCGCGTATGAAGAAGTTGCTGTCACTTGATCCAGGATTTTGCGAGCCGCTTTGCCACAGAGGCTAAAGAGAATGCCGGAAAAGAAGATTCGGGTGCTGATTGCGAAGCCGGGTTTGGACGGACACGACCGCGGCGCCAAGGTGATTGCGCGGGCGTTGCGGGATGCTGGCATGGAAGTGATTTATACCGGGCTGCGGCAAACGCCGGAGATGATTGCTTCCGCTGCTGCGCAGGAGGATGTGGACGTGGTCGGCCTGTCGATACTTTCTGGCGCGCACAATACCTTGTGTCCGCAGTTGATGAAGCTGCTTCATGAAAAAGGCATGGATGACGTTACCGTGCTTGTGGGCGGGATTATTCCGGAGGCGGATATTCCGGCGCTGAAGCAGGCGGGCATTGCAGCAATTTTCCTGCCGGGGACTTCTACGCAGGATATTGTGGAGTTTATTCACAAACGTTTTGCGACAGCCAGTTAGAGTCGTTCCGTTGGCCAGTTCGGAATCCTCATGGTTAAAGCCCAACTCATCGGGGGGATATACCGGGGCTGAAGTCCCGCCCCCCTGGGCTGAAGAAACCGAGACACTCGAGAACGCTAGGTTGCGGTTTGTGGAAGTGCGCTTTCAAACCCTCGGAGTGAGAATCCGCGGCTGAAGCTGTGTACCTACGGTGCTGGAACGGCGCGTTCGAATTTCACTCTGGTGTATAGGGTCTGAAAGCCCAGGCGCGTGATGTTGCGTTGGGAGTGGCTGCCGGGTTGGGCCAGACTCATGGCCAGTTCGCAGCGCGCTACGGCCGCACTTCGGAGGCGCGTGTAAAGTAGGGCGGTCTGCACCCCGCGGTTGCGAAATTCGGGAAGAGTGCTGGCGCCGAAAAGTCCGGCGATTTTTCCACGGACCGCGAGTGTGGCTCCCCCAACGACGCGGCCATCGATACGGGCCAGGTAGCACTGGGTGTTTTTCACGATGGCGAACATTTTCATTACGGTGAGTATTTCATGAGTGACCGGATAATTTTCGGCAAAGCCTTGCGCGATGGTCATGACCCACAGGTCTAGCTCGTTCGGACCGGCAAGGTGGATGTCGATTCCTGAAACCGTGGGCGATGGCGTTGCTGCGTCATCGAGAACCGGGCGAACCATGACGTTGGCAAATTCGCTGACGAAGTATTGGCGCTCTTTGTAGTGTTCGAAGAGCGTTGGGTCAGCAAGCGGGCAGGTTTCCACGCGGACGGGTTCGTTGCGCGAGAAGTAGAACGCTTCGAGTTGATTGAACTCTTCCGCGCTTACCGGGCCGCGCAAGCCTAGGCCAACCGCCTGCGTGACGGGATTCCCTGCCCCGCAGTAGACGGCGAAACCACCGGCAATCTTTCCTACGGCACCCTCTGAGTTGGAATGCATCTCAATCATCCTGTCGGCGCACCCTACGGCGGCCTGGGCTTCGGCAAGTTCGAGTTCGCGGGCGAGGTCCAGGGTCAATCGCAGATTCTTTTGTTGAAGATTCACGGAGAAATCCTTCTGCTGCCTTCTGGCAGCGCGCCGGGCGTCTCCCATTGAGATGCCAGCGACAGTTGTGCTCCGTAGGAATGATTCTACGAAGCTGCCAACTTCATTTTGCTGCTGGATTTTTCGATTGGGGTAATGTGTTAGCGAACTGCGGAGCCGCGCATACACTTATCCCTGCGATTAATTAAGGATGTGTGCACAGGCGCCTCCGGTGGAAGATTGCGGCGTAGCGGGCCGCGATGCTTGAGAGCGTATCGTCTCACGCCGCGAGGGTCAAGGTTGCGGTGGGGAGGATCATGCCAACGGACTAACAATTGTGTAGAGTAAGCGGCCTTCATCCGCCAAAGCCTTATCTTTCTGCGGCAGTTGCGGCACCGCCTGAAGCCGTGCCCTGACGGACAATCAGAGCCTTCTCGGCCTTCTGGGTACAGCCTTTGCTTCTCCCGTGGCTTCCTCCGTATACTCAATGAGCTGCGATTTTGTTCTGCGAGGTCACCGCGTGTCCTCTTCGGTTTTTAAAACTACCGTCAATCCCAAATCCCCACAATTCGAGAAAAACTCTCACCAAATGGTGGAGCTTCTGACCGAGCTGAAAAACGAGGAGGAAAAAATACGCGAGGGCGGCGGCGCGAAGGCAGTCGATTCTCAACACAAGAAGAACCGGTTGACCGCACGCGAACGGCTGGCCGGCCTGATCGATCCGGGCACTCATTTTTTCGAGCTGGGCATTTATGCCGCCTATGAGATGTATGAAGAGTGGGGCGGCGCGCCGGCGGCGGGAACGATCACGGGGTTGGGACGCGTGGCCGGTCAGGATGTTCATGATTATCGCCAACGACGCGACGGTGAAGGCGGGCGCATTTTTTCCCATGACCGCGAAAAAGGTGATCCGCGCGCAGAATATTGCCATCGACAATCGCATTCCGACAATTTACCTAGTCGATTCCGCGGGAGTGTTTTTGCCGCTGCAAGAGGATGTATTTCCGGATACGGACGATTTCGGGCGCGTATTCCGGAATAACGCGGTGATGAGCGCCATGGGCATTCCGCAGATCACGGCGATCATGGGGATGTGCGTAGCGGGCGGGGCATACCTGCCGGTGATGTGCGACCACATTTTGATGACGGAAGGTTCTGGGCTGTTCCTGGCCGGACCCGCGCTGGTGCAAGCCGCGATCGGGCAGAAAACCTCCGCGGAGGAATTGGGCGGGGCGAAGGTGCACGCGCAGATTAGCGGAACGGTGGATTTTCGGGAGCCGGACGATGAGTCTTGCCTGAAGCGCATTCGCGCGCTGGCCGACAAAATGGGTGCACCGAATCCGCCGATCTTCAGCCACGCGCGTCTGGCCGAACCGCTTTATCCCGCGAGTGAAATCTACGGAATTTTCTCCGGAGATCCCGGGAAGCAATACGAGATGCGCGAGATCATCGCACGAATCGCGGACGGGAGCGCGTTTGAGGAATACCGCGCGGAATATGGGGAAACGCTGCTCTGTGGCTATGCGCGCATTGGCGGGTGGGCGGTGGGCATGGTGGCTAACCAGAAAAAACATGTGCAGACGCATGCGCCGCACTCCGACGAGAAGCGCATTGAATTTGGCGGCGTGATTTATACGGAATCGGCGGAAAAAGCGGCGCGCTTCATCATGGATTGTAACCAGAACCGCATCCCACTGATTTTTTTGCATGACGTGAATGGCTTCATGGTCGGCAAGGATGCGGAGTGGAGCGGGATCATCCGGGCCGGCGCGAAAATGGTGAATGCGGTGGCGAACAGCGTGGTGCCGAAGATTTCCGTGATTCTGGGCGGCAGTTTTGGCGCGGGCAATTACGCGATGTGCGGCAAAGCGTACGACCCGCGCTTTATGTTTGCGTGGCCGACGGCGAAATTTGCGGTGATGAGCGGGGATGCCGCGGCGAATACGCTGGCAGAGATTAAGATCAAGCAACTGGAACGCGAAGACAAGAAGGTTGATGAAAAAGCGAAGAAGGAATTGCTGGATTCCATCAAGGCCACGTATGGGCATCAGAGCGATCCGCGGTATGCGGCTGCGCGGCTCTGGCTGGACGCCATTATTGATCCGGCGCAGACACGCGACGCGTTGATCTGGGCGCTGCAGGCGGCGGCACTGAATACCGAAATTCGTGAATTCAAGACGGGCGTTTTACAAACTTAGAAGTTTGAGGATACATGGACCCCATTAAGTTAATCGAGTGCCCGCGGGATGCGTGGCAAGGATTGCCTGAGATCATCCCCGCGGAAGAAAAAACTCGTTATCTGAGGGAATTGATCGTCGCGGGATTCCAGCACATCGACGCGGTGAGCTTTGTTTCTCCGAAACATGTGAAGCAGATGGCGGACAGCGAAGAAGTGATGACGCGATTGCTCAGTTCCCTGCCCGACGGGAGCACGTTGCCGGAACTTATTGGAATCGTGGTGAACGAAAAGGGTCTGGAACGTGCCCTGGCCGCGCCCGGCGTCTCCACGATTGGTTACCCTTACTCGATCTCCGCGTATTTTCGCCGGTCCAACGCCAACATGAGCCGCACGGAATCGCGCCAACTGGTGGAAACCCTGAAGCGAGAAACCAAAGCAACGGGCAAGGGACTAGTGATTTATATTTCAATGGCGTTCGGCAATCCTTATGACGAGCCTTGGGGGCCGGAAATCGTGCAAGACACGCTGGTTTGGTTGAAGGATATTCGCGTAGACACGGTTTCGCTGGCCGATACGGTTGGAACGGCCACTCCGGAAGTGGTGCACGAACTTTATTCGAAGGTGAAGGATCACGTTGCGGGAATCGAGCTGGGAGTGCACCTTCATTCGCGGCCGAACAATGCGGAAGAAAAAATACTTGCGGCGTATGCCGCCGGATGCCGGCGCTTTGACTCCGCACTGACTGGCCTGGGAGGATGCCCATTTGCGGGGGACGAACTTGTGGGGAATATTCCCACGGAGAGCGTGCTCGCGGCCCTGGTGTCGGTTGGCGTCCAGCCGGGGTTCGATGGGGCTAAGCTGGCCAAGGTGATTGAAATGACCAACGAGATTCGAGCGAAGTATGCACACGGTGTTGTGGCAAGTTAGGAGAGCCTCTCTATGAACTTTGAAACACTGCGATTTGAGACGTCTGGCCACCTTTCCACGATCACGCTGAACCGGCCAGAGAAGCGCAACGCTATTTCCATCCAGATGATTGCGGAATTGCAGGCGGCGTTGGATGAAATTGAGAAAACCCACACGCGCGTGGTGATTTTGACGGGGGCGGGGAAGGCGTTTTGCGCTGGCATTGATCTGGATTACCTGCAAGCTATTGGGCGGCAAACCGCGGCGGAGAACCAGGAAGACTCCAAACGTATTGCGAAGATGTTCCGGAAGATCTGGAGCTACTCGCGGCCGTTGATCGCAGCGGTAAATGGGCACGCGCTTGCGGGCGGCTGCGGGATCGCCACGCTGTGCGATTTCACACTTGCTGTGCCTGAGGCGAAGTTCGGGTACACCGAAGTGAAGATCGGGTTTTTGCCGGCGATTGTGTCTGTGTTCTTGACGCGACAGATTGGGGAGAAGCGGGCGCGCGATCTTTTGCTCACGGGCAGATTGGTGGAAGCACCGGAAGCGAAGGAATTGGGAATGGTGAATGAACTCGTGCCGCCGGAGAATCTGATGACGCGAGCTCATGAATTGGCCGAAACCATTTTGGCGGCGAGTCCTAGCAGCGTCACGCGAGCCAAACATTTGCTCGTTTCGGCGGCAGCGGCTGGCGTCGATCACGATCTCGAGCGAGCGGTTCTCGAAAGTGCAAGGGTGCGCTGCACACCGGATTTCAAGGAAGGTTTGGCCGCATTCCTGGAAAAGCGCAAACCAGTTTGGCACGGACAAAACGGCCGGAGTTAGAAGTTCCAAACTACAGACTCTCGACTACCGACTACTGACTGTTTGCTGCATACTAGAACTTGTCTCGTAGATGGATCGGTAAAGAGACCAGCTTTCCTCAGGGGGCTAAAGCCCAGATTTCTTGGCTCTAAATGTCGGAGCTGAAGCCCCGACCCCCTAACCGTCATTTATAAGACAGCTTCTAGTGCATCGGGCTACGAAACTACTCATGATCGAATATTACGATGTGACTGTACGTGTGCGATATGCCGAGACCGACCAGATGGGAGTGGTTTACCATTCGAATTTTTTGATCTGGTTCGAGGTGGGTAGGGTGGAGATCATGCGCTCGCTGGGTTTCGACTACAAGCGCATGGAAGCGGAGGATGATTGCTACCTGGTGGTTGCCGACGCGCACTGCCGTTATCACCATCCGGCGCGTTACGACGAATTGATCACCGTGCGCACGCGCATCCTTGAAGCAAGGAACAGGATGCTGAAATTCGGCTACGAGGTTTTCCGGCAGGCAGATCAAAAGCTGTTGGCCACGGGTGACACGACTCACGTTTCCTGCCATCGCGACGGTCGCGTGACCCATTTCCCGCAGAAATATAAAAGGGCGTTTCTGGCCATTGCCGCTACTCTGACGGACCGGAGCGAGGCATGAGCGTTGTGCTGAGCGGCAATGATCTGACGTTCGCGCAGCTCTACGCCGTGGTGCTGGAGTACGAAGCCGTGGAAATTGCGGCGGACGCCGTTGCTCGCATGAATGCTTCGCGCGCGGTGGTGGAAAAACTTTTGGCTGAGGGCCACACGGCTTACGGGATCAATACGGGATTCGGCAAGCTGGCCAGCGTGCGAATTTCCGCGGAGCAGGTGCGCGAGTTGCAGGTGAACCTGGTTCGTTCTCATTCGTGTGGGGTTGGGGCTCCGCTTTCCGTGGCCGAAACGCGCGCGATGATTCTGTTGCGCGCAAACGCATTGGCGAAGGGATTGAGCGGCGTGCGGCCGGTGGTGGTGGAAACGCTTTGTGCGATGTTGAATAACCGCGTACATCCGGTGATTCCGTCGCAAGGTTCCGTTGGAGCTTCCGGCGATCTGGCACCGCTCGCACATCTGACTCAGGTGGTGATCGGGGAAGGCGAGGCGATTTACAAGGAAGAAAAGCTTAGCGGCGGCGAAGCTCTGAAGCGTGCGTACATCACAGCCGTGGCGCTGGAGGCAAAGGAAGGGCTGTCGCTGCTCAATGGCACGCAAGGCATGCTGTCCCTGCTAAGCATGGCTTTGCGCGAAGCCGATATGCTTACCGACACGGCGGATGTGGCCGCGGCGCTTTCGCTCGATGCACTTCGTGGAAGTCCCGGGGCGTTCGATGCGCGCATCATGCATGCGCGAGCGTATTCCGGTGCGGCGACAACGGCGCGCAACCTGGCTCATCTTAACGATGGAAGCCAAATTCGCGAATCGCACCGTTCGCCGGAGGCGGACAAGCGCGTGCAGGACGCTTACAGTTTGCGCTGCACTCCGCAAGTACATGGAGCGGTTCGTGATTCCCTTATGCAGGCGCGGGAGATGGCACTGGTGGAACTGAACAGCGCCACAGACAATCCGCTGGTGGTCGTGAAAGAAGGCGGAGGCGGGGACATTATCAGCGGCGGCAATTTTCACGGGCAGCCATTGGCCATGGCAGCCGATCAGGTGGCGATTGCAGTAGCGACACTGAGCGGCATCGCTGAGCGGCGCGTGGAGCAGATGACCAATCCTCTGACGAGCATGCTGCCGGCATTTCTTACGCCCGACCCGGGACTGAATTCTGGCTTCATGATTGCGCAAGTGACCGCGGCCGCGCTTACCAGCGAAAATCGCGCGCTAGCCACGCCGCATTCGGTGGATTCCATTTCGACTTCGGGAAACCAGGAAGACTACGTTTCCATGGGCATGAGCGGGGCGCGCAGGTTGGAGCGCATGCTGCAGAATTTGCGGAATATTTTGGCGATTGAATTGTTGTGCGCTTGCCAGGGCATCGACCTCTTGGCGCCATTGCAGACGGGCGCGCTGGCGAAGAAGGCGCAAGAGGCGGTGCGCGGAGTGTCGCCAAAAGTTGTCGGGGATCGTCCGCTGGCGCGGGACATCAATGCCGTGGCGCAGTTAGTGGCTAGCGGAGCTATTGCGAGGATTTTGCAGTGATTGCGGCTACGCGTTCCGCGCTTTGCAAGATTTGAGCGAACATCTCGCGATCGACATTCGCACCGGTGGCCACGGCAGCGACGCGTTTCCCTTGTAACTGTTGCTTTTCTCGCAACGCTGCGGCCAACCCTGCCGCACCCGCGCCTTCAACAACATTGTGCGTGTCGGTGAACATGTGGCGCATGGATTCTTCCACTTCGTCGTCGCTGATGCGCACGATGTGATCGACATTTTCCAGCAGAATGACCAGGGCTTCTGGCTCAGGCTTGCGACAGGCCATACCGTCGGCAACCTTGGTGGTGGCGGGCATTTCGACAACCGTTTTCTTTTCGAAAGACTCCGCGTAAGCCGGTGCGCGAGACGAAACCACGCCGACCAGTTTTGTTTTCAAACCCAAGCCATTTCGGACGGCGACCGCAGAGCAAATTCCCGAGCCCATGCCGATCGGCACGTAGGCGACGTCAATATCCTTCACGGTCGAAAACAGTTCCAGCCAGTAGCTGGCCACACCGCGGACAATGTCGTAATGGTAGGGAGGCACCATGTGCAGCTGTTGCTCTGCCGCCATCTCCATGGCTTTTTCACGCGCAGCCTGATAATCGGCGCCGAATTCGCTGAGCGTGGCGCCTTGCGCACGCATTGCGGCGTTTTTCTCGCGGCTGTTGCCGTGAGGAACGAGGATGGTCGAGGAAAGACCGAAGCGCCGCGCGGCCAGGGCCACGGATTGGCCGTGGTTGCCGCGCGTGGCGGTGATCAAGCCGCGAGTTGTCGGCTCGCGCTTCATCAATTCCTCAACGTAAACGACCGCGGTGCGGGCTTTGAACGCGCCCGTGGGAGTTTGGTTCTCGTGCTTGACCGAAACTTCAGCGCCCAAGCGTTCGCTTAAGAGTGGCCAGCGGTATCGCGGAGTCGGCTCCATGAAGCGATAGATGGATTCTCTGGCAGATTGAACTTCGACAAGGGATGGGAGATTTGTTTTCACGGCGAATTCCGAGTACTTGTCTGATTCGGTTGACTTGCTTTTGGAAGTGTACAGAAAAATGTTCGCGAATAGCGCGGGATGGAAAGCGTGTAAGATAGCCAATTTGTCTCACGAATGGATTGGCGGGGGGAGTTTTCTTTAGTGCGGAAGCCTTCTCCGCCACTCGGCAGTGTCGTATGGTCGGGTAGCGGTCCCTTTAAATGATTTCGGCAAGGGCAACCGTATTCCAGCAAAGATTCGGCAGAGGGCTTCCCTCGTTTGCTCTTAAGAGCACGTTGCAACCGCTCCCGCAATGCCTCGGTCACCGCGCGAGTAAAGTCTCGCCAGTGTCAACAGCCAACTGCCGAGCCAAACGAATTGCTTCTCGATCCTTACTAAGGAATCTCATGAATCCGCTTTAGCTATACAGTCGCGCATAAATAAAGGGACATGCTGATTACAAAAAAGATTGCAAATAGGGCCGGATGAGTTCCGGATAGGTCTGCATCTCCCCAAAGACGCGACTCAGCGTGCCGGTCAATTGCTTCTCGTCCGGAAAGTATCGATTGTGAGTTCCTGTTTGGCGCGTGTATCTCCACAATCGCTCCGTTGGATTCAACTCCGGTGAGTAGGGCGGCAGTTGATGAACTTCCAGCCAGTGGCGATTGGCATCGAACCAAGCCCATACGTCGCCGTCTTTGTGGTACGTCGCGTTATCCTGAATGAGCACGGCTCCCTTCTGGCGATAGCTGCGAGCCAGTTGTTCCAGAAAAGCGAAGTGCGTGGAAGCATTGAAGACGGTGTCTTGCCGGTAATGGAATCGAGCCTTCCACAATGCAATGGCCCCAAAAATCTTCACGCTCTTGCGCTGTCCGGTAACGGGAACCTCCGGGGACAACCAATCCGGCTCCAGGTGGCGTGCAGGGTTGAATCTTGGCGAAAGCTGGCTTCGTCGCTGAAGATCAACGCCCAGTTTTGCCGCTGCGTTTTTTTTAAGGCTGGGATAGGTATACCGCTTCGAGCGATCTTGCTGGTCAGCGTTGGCTCGGGCCAGCACGCGACGTGGGCGCTGCACGGAGAAGCCCAAACCATGGAGCAACTTGCGCACATGGCCCGGATGATAATGGATGCCGAATTCCTCCTCGATGACCCAGGCGATCATGGGAGATGTCCAGATGCCCGTATCCAGGCCGTAAGCTACCGGGCCGCTTTCGAGAATGTCGTCGAGCTGTTTCCGTTGCGACGATGTCAGCTCCAATGGCCGACCTGAACGATGCCCTTCGAGCAGTCCTTCCACGCCGAAAGTTTGCTAACGTGCTAACCACTCCGAGACCCTCGAACGTGGAGATCCGAGTAGATGGGCCAGCTCACCGCTGGTACACCCCTCCGAGTTCAGCACCACTGCCTGCAATCGCTTGGCAACTCGGTAGGCTCCGTCTCGTTCTGCTTGCTTGCGCAAACGGATTAATCGCTTATACGCCTTCGGGTGTAAGTACAGGATGCGCGGAACCATGGCACCTCCTTCAAGGAGTATGCCAGATGTACTTACCTTATGTCCTGTTAATTATGCGCGGCTGTATAGCTATAGCGAGAAGCTCGACACAAGTTAACTTTGGATCGACTTTATTCGCAGTTTTTATTGGTTTAGTGGTCGACTAGCCCAGTGCTTCGAGGAAATACATGAACATACGGTATCCGGCTATGTAGCTGAAGGGGGCTAGTTCGAGGGAATAATGGCCGACTGGCAATTCCAGGGTACGGGGGTCGGCGCCGTGCTGGCGAAGGGCGCGGAGCATCTGCTCGGTGAGTTCGGGCAGAAATGTGGGGTCGTATTTGCCGTAGACCATGAAGGTATTTCGATTTGCGCCCATGCCGCGTTCGACGTACGGCATTGGGCTGATCGGCGCCCAGTATCGGCGCAACTCTTCCACGCTGACTTCATGGCGCAGGCCTTCCCAGACATGATTCGTGGTCATGCCCTGGCTGACGACATCGGCGAAATAGGTGGAGACGTGAAAAAAGCCGCCGGCGCGAACGCGTTCGTCGTGCACAAGGGTGATATAGCCGACGGAGGAGCCGATGCTCGTACCCAAAATGCCCAAGCGGTCGTAGCCCTGGCGCTCTAGCCAGGAGAGGCAAGCGCGCGCGTCCTGGACTGCCTGGCGGTTCGCCGCCAGCGTCAGTCCGATGTTGGGGCCGACCAATTGGTCGGCCCGCTCGTGTCCCTGGGCCATGCGGCGATCGTGGTACGGCAGGCTCATTTTCATGGCGCTGATGCCGATGCGTTGCAGCCAGTGACATAACGCCACTTGGCCATGCCACTTGGCATTCCAATTCGAAAGGATCAGCACGGCCGGACCCGCCTTGCGAGCGGGGAAAAATTGCGCGTGGACAGTATTGTTCTCTGGCCAGGGCGAGGCGATTGGGCTCGTGAATGTAACGACGTTGTGGCTGTCCAGATGATAATCGCGGACTTCTGCTGACGCGTACCAATCTTCGCTGCGCGCGATGGCTTCGCTGGCATATTCGGCGACATAGCGGTGAGGATCGTCCTGGCCGGGACGCCCACCAAGGTGCTCCAGACCCCATTCGAAGGGGCGAACCATGCGGTTGTCGTCGGTGGTCCAGCGCCGGTGCTCGTACCGGCGGATCCAATGCTCGTACCTGCTCATGGCCATAAGCTATCTAGTTTAGCGCAAGCGGCATCCTCGAACCCGGCGCGGGCAGGCGGAGGAGCGACTTATCGTTAGCCATCCGACACGGCGTTTGCTTCGGCGCATTGAGCGGTTCGCACGGGTGTGGCAGAGTCAAAGCTGTGATCCCCTTCTTATTTTTTCTTTTTGGCATCGTGATTGGCAGCTTCCTGAATGTTTGCATTTCACGCATTCCGGAAGGCTTGTCCGTGGTCTCGCCGGGCTCGCGCTGCCCGCGCTGCCTGACGGCCATCCGGCCGTACGACAATATTCCGGTTTTAAGCTGGCTGGTGCTCGGCGGGAAATGCCGGAATTGCCATCTGCCGATTTCGCCGATGTATCCCGTGGTGGAGTTTTTGGCCGGCGCACTGTTCGTGTTGACCTATTACACCCATGGGCTGACTTTGCCGACGTTCAAATTTCTCATCTTCGGATGCCTGCTGATCATTTTGATCGTCACGGATATCGTGGCGCGCATTCTTCCGGATGCGGTGAACTGGTTCGGCTTCGGCTTGGCACTGGCGTTTGCGACGCGTGTGCCGCCAGACGGGTTCTTCGGCATCTGGCTGCATAACCGGTCCATTCCGCCAATGTTGATCGGAGTTCTTGATGCTCTGGCGGGGGCCGCTTTCGGGAGCCTGCTGCTGTTGTTGGCGGCGACGCTTTACAAGCTGCTACGCAAGCGCGAAGGCATGGGCATGGGCGACGTGAAAATGATGGCGATGGTGGGGGCGTTTTTGGGGATTCGCGGGACGTTTTTGACGATCCTCATTGGCACGTTACTGGGCAGCGTGATTGGAATAGGACTGGTTTCGCTGCTGTACCTGTTTGGCTGGCGGCAGAAGATAGCGGAGCGCGCTAATCGCCGCGGACTCGGCAGCGTGGCGACTCTGCGCTGGACGTTGGCCGCGGAATACCAACTGCCCCTTGGAACGTTTCTGGCCATTGCCGCCCTCATCGTGGTTTATGCGCTGCCTTGGCTAGGCGATCCGATCACTCCCTGCTTCTCATACTTTCGCTCTTAGTACCATGTGCCGTTACTGTTAAGAGGCCCTACATCCGCTGGCAACCTTTCCGGGGTAAACTGTCATTTATTGAAAGTAGAAGGTGTTCGCGGAGTTCAGTGCTTGGGTCCTTTTTGAAGGGGCTGGCTCCAGTGGAGGTCGGTATGATGCGCCTATCAACCCTGTCGCGATCGCTGTTGCGACTGACCGCGCTTGCCGCGGTATTCGGATTCACAGCCTATTGCTTGCCCGCGCAGGATCAAAGCACCGACGACGTAGCCGCCGCCGCCCGAAAAGCGCGCGAACAACAGAAGACCGCGCCTGCTCCGAAGAAGGTCATCACGAATGACGATATTCCCGCAGCGAAGAACACTACTCCTGCTGAGGGCACTGATGCCTCCAAGGGGGATGCCGCTCAAGCAGGTGGAAAAGCGGATGAAAACGATCCCAAGTCGGAAACTTACTGGAAGAAGCGCTTCCAGGAAGTACGCGACAAGATAAGCCAATCTGAAAAAGAACTGGACGTGATGCAGCGCGAGCTGGAAAAGGATCAGGTGCAATATTACAGCGATCCGCAGAAGGCGCTGACGCAACAGCATGACCGCTCCGACATTAACGACAAGACCGACAAAATCGACGCCAAGAAAAAGGAAATCGAAAACCTGAAGCAGCAACTCAGCGATATGGAAGATGAGATGCGCAAAGCGGGCGGCGATCCGGGCTGGGCCCGCTAAGCTGCGCTGCAGCGCTTTGTTCTTGTAATTCCCTGCTGTTCCCTTCTATCCTCCTGCCAGCATCGTCGCATCCGCCCAGTCTCTACTCCTTGAAATCGGATCCGTGTGCTGAGGTGCAGATTTGTGACTACTTTCCACGACCAGTCTCCGGCGTTCCGGCAGGCATTGCTGAAAAGCGAGCGCCTGCGCATCCTGATTCTTCTTTCGATCCTGGGAACCTTTCTGGTGCTGCGGGTCGTTCGCACAGCTATCGCCTGGAATCCAGAAAATGCCGCGGAGTTATTCTGGCTAGGCTCGTTCGCCGTAGCCTTGGGAATACTTGAAGTCTATGTTTTGCGAGCCATCCGCCCTGCGATCGAGACGGGCCAGGATCTTTCGCACTACTCATGGCTTGGCAACATTCTGATCGAATCCTGCATACCTGGCCTGATCATAGCGTTCATGACGAGTTCCTCGACGCCTGCGGAATATCGCGTGATCACGAATCCAATTTTCGGCTTGTATTTCCTGGTGATCAGCCTCTCAGTTTTGCGGCTCAGTGAGCGGGTGAGCTGGCTGTGCGGCCTCTGCGCGGCGGGGAGTTATCTGGCGGCCGCGTACCACCATGGCTGGCGGCCCGGGGATACGCTGCGGAATTTGTCTCTACTGGCGCCGCAAAAAATCGTGGTTACATATGCGATCAGCCTGCTGGCGGCGGGCCTCGCGGCGGGACTTGTGGCCCGGGAGATTCGCAAGCAGGTGGAAGCCGCACTGCGGGAAGCCGAAGCGCGACGAGCGGTCGAGCATCTGCAGCACGATCTCGAGGTAGCACGGTCCATCCAGCGGTCATTGCTGCCTGCTTCGATGCCACAAGTCCCTGGCTTTGAGATCGCCGCGTGGAACAAATCCGCCGATCAAACCAGCGGAGATTATTATGACTGGCAGGCGCTTCCGGATGGCCGCTTCGTGGTGGCTCTGGCGGATGTGACCGGCCACGGGATTGGACCGGCGTTACTGGCGGCGGTTTGCCGCGCTTATTCGCGCGCCGTCTTCGGACAGCACGAGGGATTTCTGGAATCTATGACACGAATCAATTCGGCCATTGCGGCGGACGTGGGGGAAGGCCGGTTCGTGACGTTTGTGGCTGCGATTGTGGGCGCGAAGAGTTCGCAAGTGGAACTTCTGTCAGCGGGGCACGCTCCGCTGTTCATTTATTGGCTGCAGCACGATCGCTTCGACAAGATGGAGGCGCAGGGCTTGCCGCTGGGCATTTCTCCCGAGCTGATGTCGGAGCCGCCACAGAGTTTACCTTTTGCCAGCGGCGACATGCTGGTGCTGTGCACCGATGGATTTTTCGAATGGGCCAACGCTAAAGAAGAGTTGTTTGGCAGCGAGCGCCTGGAAAAGAGTATTCGTAGCAACCGGGAGAAACCCGCGGCAGAGATCATCTCTTGTCTGTATCAGGATGTGATTGCTTTTTCGGGCGGAACGTCGCAAAACGACGACTTGACGGCCATCGTGATCAAACGAATCTAAAAATGCTGGCCGCTAAATTAGAAGCAGCCTAGTTTAGGTACGGGCTATCGGGAAGTTCCAGCTTGTCTTCTTCCAGGACAGCCAATCCTTCTTCGAGGAGCTTGGTGCCTTTCTGCAAAGCTTTCCAGGCCACGCGCTCGGATTCTTCCGCCACGAGTTCGAGGCAGCCTTGAATCGCTTCGGGATTCCCCAGGATCTTTGTGTCCAGGAGGGGAACCAACTTCTCGAGCGCTCTGTCTTGTATTTGCTGGAAGGCCATTTCGACGGGCACTTCTTCCATGCACAATCCACAGGCCATTTCGACAAGCGCGTCTTCGAGATGGATGCGGCGAATTCTGCCTTTCAACTCACTTTTAGCGGCCTGCGCCATTCCGTTGTTTGTCACAATTCGAGCGTCGTTCATGCCGGAGTCTCCCTTACTTGGACTCTTCCGTCTGCTCTGTCTCCGGTGAGACTACAGGCTCCAGGTGCGAGCCACAATAAGTACCGCGTACCAGCCATTAATGAAATGCACACATTCCCAAGGCCTGGTGTGGGCGGCGTTTGTGCCTCACTTAGTAGATGCTTTTCGATGGGCCTTTGGTTTCGGTAATTTGGCGTGGCGTTGCTCGAGGGCGCGGACGAATTTGGCCACACGCCGTTCCAAGGTGGCTTGCTGGCGGACCGAGGTCAGGTAGCGCACGATCTGGCGGCGCAAGGCGGTGGTCATGCGGCGGAAAACGGCTTGCGCCTTGGGATCGTTGCGCAAAGCGAGAACCAGCGCCGGGGGAAGGACGGGTTCGCGGGGTTCCTCGTCGCGCTCCACGGCAATTTCCACAAAGGCGCCGGCATCCACTTTCAGTTTTTTGCGAATGTCGCCGTGAATGGCCAGGCGATAGCAGCCTTTTCCGCGCGAGACGAGCGTCGATTGGAATGGGATGCGTTCGACTTCGCCACGAACGGCGACGTGCGGCGTGCGATCGCTTATGGCTCGAGAAATGTCCGCAGGTACATCGACGAAGCGAATAAGTCCTACCTTGTAGATTCTTCCGGAGAAGACGTGAACGCCGTCCATTGTGGCAAAATCATACCGCAGTCGGGGTGGCTACGGACGCATGCCGAGATGCAGCGCGACGGAGCCGAGGGTCATAAGGTGATAACGGACATTCCTGTAGCCAACTTGGCGGAGGACGGAAGCGAATTCCTCTGGACGGAAAAAACGGGCGACAGACTTCGGGAGGTAGGTGTACGCCTCGGAATCACCGGAAATCCAGCCGCCGATCTTTGGCAGGACCGTCCTTGTGTAAAAGCGATAAGCGTCGCCGAGCAATCCGGGCGCTGGTTCCGCGAACTCCAGAATTCCGATGGAACCGCCAGGTTTGAGAATGCGGAAAATTTCTTTTAGCCCTCCTTGGTAATTTGCGAGATTTCGAAAACCAAATGCGGATGTGACCAGATCAAAGGAGCCGGAAGCAAAGGGCAATCGCAACGCATCGGCTTCCAGAAACGACATGGGCGAGGTGCCATTCGCGGCTGCGGCCTTTTCGAGAGCGTGCACCAACATGGTGTGGGAAAAATCCGCGCCAAGGATGCGCGCTTTGGAATTGCGCTGCAACGCGAAAGCTAGATCACCGGTGCCGCAGCAGAGATCGAGCACGACGGCATCGGGACGCGACAAGATCGGCTTGAGTTCCCGGGCGGTGCGCGAGCGCCACAGGCGGTCCATCTGCGCGGAAAGAAGATGATTCAGCAGATCGTAGCGAGGCGCGATGCGCGTAAACATTTCGCGCACTTGCCGTGAAGCTTCCTGCTGGTTCTTTGCCCCTTCCGGCTGGGTACCCTCGGGCAGGGCCGCAGGATTACTCATGACACTTTCCAAGCACTGCCATGGGGCGCAGGACCATCCGTGGCCCAAATCGCAAGACGCAGATGGCGGCGTGCTGCGTGATTCCGTCATAAGACTTTGCGGTGCCCAGACGGGGAGAGAGGACGAAGCGAACCTGCCCGAATTTGGTTTTCTTGTCCGCGCGCATCAGGTTGAATAATTTTTCTGCCGGAGCGGTGGGCCATTTGGGCAACGGACCAATTTGCCGAACGAGGGCGATAATGCGAGCCACATCATCGGGCGGCGTTTTTATGGTTTCATGGCCGAGCAAGGCCGCGCACATCATGCCCCAGGCAACGGCTTCACCGTGCTGAAATTTTTTGTAGCGGGTGACGGATTCCAGGGCGTGGGCGAAGGTGTGGCCGTAGTTCAGAATTTCGCGCAACCCGGATTCGCGCTCATCGCTGCTGACGACTTGCGCTTTGATCTCGATTGACCGTCGAATGACGTGCTCGAGGGGTTGTTGCTTGCGCGCCAGGATGCCGGGCATGTTGTTTTCCAGGAAGGCGAACAACTTTGCATCGGCAATTACGCCGTACTTGATGACCTCTGCAAGGCCTCCGCGAAATTCTCTCGGCGGCAAAGTGCCTAGAACTTCCGGATCAACCAGGACGAGACTTGGCGGGTAGAACGCACCCACCAGATTCTTCCCTTCCGGCAGATTCACGCCGGTTTTTCCACCGACGGCGCTATCAACTTGCGCAACGACCGTCGTCGGCACTTGGACCAGCGCGACTCCGCGCAAGTAGGAAGCGGCTGCAAAGCCGGAAACGTCGCCTACGACGCCGCCACCAACAGCGATGAGCAGTGATTTGCGGTCGGCGCCGGCACGCACGAGTTTTCGTGCAAGTGCTTCGACAGTTTGTAGCGTTTTGGCAGCTTCCGCATCATCGAAAAGATGAAGATGGACGTCCGCGTGTGGAGAAAGCCTGATCTTTACCTTTTTTCCAAGGGCACGCCAGACGCGTGGCGAGCTCAGAATATGAACACTGGAAAACTTTCCGAGTTGTTCAATCTCGCGCGAAGCATCACGCAACAATCCTCGACGACAGAGCACGAAGTAATCGCCGACAGCGGCGCGCACGCGAATGGCTTTTGATCCTGTGAGTTTCATCGCAAGTGCATTCATCCAATGTAGCACAAGCGTGTACGGCGCTAAACCGGTGGCGGCCCGCTTCGGTCGCACGACGACATTCTGCCGATAGCAAAAATCTTCGTGCTACCATACCCCTTCGCCCGAAGAAGGCTTTGCATGACTCTAGCCCGCAAGGTCCACCACGCCGACTACGCTGTTGTCGGGTCCGGGGTGGCGGGTGTGCGCGCGGCGATTGAACTGAGTCAGGCCGGCAGCGTGGTGGTGCTGGCGAAATCCTCCCTCAACGAATCGGCTACTGCTTATGCGCACAGCGGCGTAGCGGTCGCGCTCAATGACGAAGATGAAATCAGCCTGCACGAGCAGGATACGATCGAAGCCGGCGATGGGCTGTGCAATCCCGAAGCGGTCGCCCTCATGGTGGAAGAAGGCCCGAAATACATCACGCAACTGATCGAGTGGGGCACGGAATTCGATCGGGCAGGGACAAAGCTGGCATTCACGCGAGAGGCAGCGCATAGCCGTTCGCGCATTCTCCATGCGCGTGGCGATTCCACCGGCCGCGAAATCAGCCGCGCGCTGCTGGCTCGGGCACACACGATTCCGCATCTTCATCTTCGGTCGCATGCGTTTACAACGCGACTGATCGTCGAAAAAGGCCGGGCGGTTGGGGTTTACTTTCTTGACGAGACGGACGGCTCGCTACACGAATTGCGAGCCGGCGCGGTACTGCTCGCCACCGGCGGACTCGGGCAGTTGTATAGCGAAACCACGAATCCGGAAGTCAGCACGGGCGACGGAATGGCGATTGCGTATGAAGCCGGCGCCATTCTCAGCGATATGGAATTCGTGCAATTCCATGCCACGGCCCTGAATATTCCGCGCGCGCCGCGGTTCGTGTTGAGTGAAGTGCTGCGGAGCGAAGGAGCGGTTTTGCGCAACATCAATCTGGAGCGATTCATGAAGCGCTATCACGAGGCTCATGAGCTGGCTCCCCGCGACGTGATTGCGCGCGCTATTGTCAGCGAGATGCACCGCACCAACAGCAAGCATGTGTATCTGGACATGACCTCCAAATCTAAAGAATTTTTCGAGAAGCGCTTTCCGCACATTTACGCCACCTGCACGACGTATGGGCTCGATCTAGCATCGGACCTTGCCCCGGTAAGTCCCGCAGTTCATTTTTCCATGGGCGGAGTAAAAACCGATCTTTGGGGTCACACGTCGATAGAGCGCCTGTATGCCGCAGGGGAAACGGCGGCGAACGGTGTTCACGGGGCGAATCGGTTGGCGAGCAATTCCCTTCTTGAGGGGCTGGTATTCGGAGCGCGTGCGGGAATGGCCATGATGAAGGACGCGCCGGGGTCGAAGAAGAGTTCGGCGCACTTACCCGGATCGGTGGTTCCCAAAACCTGGGCTGACAATGAGAAGCGGAAGGATAGATCGAAAACGAAACCCGTCAATGGGGCGGTACTGGAGAAGCTGAAAGAAATTATGTGGAGGGACGTGGGGATTCTGCGCAGCGGGAAGGAATTAAAGGCGGCCGTGGAAGAGATCGCCGCGATGCAGTGTGAGGTCTCGGAAAAAGACGGCCGCCGAGAATACGAACTCAACAATTTGCGTGCGCTCGGCGAATTGGTCGCTCGTAGTGCGCTTGCGCGCCAAGAAAGCCGCGGCAGCCACTATCGGTCCGAATTCCCATACCGAGATGACGAAAAGTTTCAGACGCACTCGATCGCCACGAAGGGCCATGAGGTGGCATTCGAAAAGAGAAGTGAAAAGGCAGCCGGCGGGTAGGAAAGCGCGAACGTCTCTGGATATGGAGAGTGCGGATCGGTTGAGTTCCCTCGTCGCAAAAACGCCCCCCAGGATGGCAATTTCGTTGTGGTTGGCGCAGGGCGGCCAATTTGAGGAAGAACTACAGACGGTTAGCCGCGGAGTGAATTTCGCCTACTTGTTCTGCAATTCCTTGATGGATTCGAGAAGAGTGTACCCGACAATGGCCAGGGTTTTTGGGCTGATCTTGTCCAGGGTGTCCTGCGGAGTGTGCCAGTAAGGCACGTCATGGACGGCGTCGAGGTCGATGATGTCTACCGAGGGAACTTTGCGCTTGGTGAAAGAAAAATGATCGTCGCTGATAGCGTCGGTTGTATCGGTGACGAAGACGCTCGAATAGCCCAACTTGTCGGCGGTGGCCCACACCAGATCCGCAAGCCATTTGGTGGAACCGGCTTCGCGCCGAAAATGCGGCGTGCGCCCTCCCACCAGATCGGCCAGAATAAACGCCTTGATCTTCGGCAAATCGCCGCTTTGCGACAACTGCGCAGCCATTTGGCGGCTTCCGTAAGTGTTATCGGGATCGTGCCACTCGGTATTGAAAGCCTCTTCCGCGTCAAAAAAAGCGATCCATACCGCGTACTTTTGCGGCGACTGCTTGCAGAGCGATCGCGCGACCTCCAGCATCACGGCGGTGGATGAGCCAGCGTCGTCGGCACCGACAAAGTTTTCCATCTTCTTCGTGTCGTAGTGCGTGCCCAAGAGAATGATGCCGTCGGTTTTGCCGGAAATTCTCACCAGGATGTTTTTCATGGGCACGCGGCCGTCGGGAGTGTCCGCGGAAAACGAATCCGTATCGACGGTGCAGCCGTAGGATTTCAGTTCCGTCTCGAGATATTCCTGAAGCTTTGCGATCGCCGGAGTTCCCGGGGGCCGCGGCCCAAAACTTACCTGCTTGGCCACCTGATCATAGGCGCGCTTGCCATCGAAGCCGCCGGTCTTGTCCGCGGAAGGCGCTTGGTCCTCCGGGGCGATGGCGGGAGCACTGCCGGCCACGGCGCTCATGAACGGAGGCTGCGCCGGCGCGGGTTTGTCTGACTTGCAGCCGGGAGCCAGCAGTACGCAGCAAACGGCTGCTCCCAGCACAAAACGGGAAAACGTTTCGGAATTTTTCATGTAGATTGCCCCGCGGCCTCCTCGGCGAGCCGTTTATTCCTCTTGCGCACAACCACTGCAGACACACCGATTCCGACGAAGTACAGTAACACCATAGGCAGCATAAAAATCAGCATGGTTTGGGCATCCGGAGTGGGTGTGATGATGGCAGCCACAACCGCGATGACGAGAATGGCGTAGCGAAAATTCTTCCAAAGAAACTGGGGAGTGACAATTCCAAAAAGCGAAAGAAAGAAAATCAGGATCGGAAGTTCAAAAACCAGACCCAGCCCCAACAGGATCATCAAAATCAGGTCAAAGTATTCGTTGATACTCAGAAGCGGCGCCACGCTTCCGCCAAATTGCTGAAAGCCGACCAGGAATTTCAGCACATAGGGAAGCGTGACGAAGTATCCGAAGGCAATTCCAGACAAGAAGAGAAACACGGTAGAGAACAGAAAGCCGGTGACAGCGCTGCGCTCGTGTTTGTAAAGCGCGGGCGCCACGAACAACCATAATTGGTAGAGCACCCACGGCGAGGCCAGCACAAGGCCGATATACACGCCCAGGGTAATAACGAGGTTCAACGCCCCAGCAGGGTGGTTGTAATAGAGCTTGGACTCAAAGCCCGCTTGCTTGAGGGCTTTGAGCATGGGTTCGTTGATAAATCGGATGACTTTTGGCGAGATGTACACACCAATGAATGCTCCGATGCCGATTGCATAGAGGGAATTGATGATGCGCTTGCGGAGTTCGGACAGATGCTCAAAGAACGTCATCTGCCCCCCGGCTGCCTCCAGTCGGCCGGCAATGGAGGTGTCAGGCTGGTTGCTGTTGGTCATGAGAGGGAGGGTTTTCGGTCACGTGCTCTGATTCTTCTTTGACTTTTTCGGCAGATTCGGTGGGCTCCGTTTCAGCGCCTCCGCCGTCCAATCGAGGGACAGATTCCGTCACAGGTTGAAGCACGGGAACTTCGCCGGAATGACTGTGAGCGGCGGCTTGGGCCAATGCCGTTGTGGCGACCGGGGCTGGGAGAGCCGGCGGATTTGCAGTACCCCGAGTGGCCGCATCAGCGGCGGCGTTCGCTTCTGCCACTTGCTTTTTCAGTTCGGCGATGCGGGCCTGGCGTTCCAGATCGCGCATTTCTTCTTCGAAGGCGGTTTTGAAGTCGTTCGAGGCTTTGCGGAACTCCGCCATGAGCTTGCCGAAGCTTCGGGCCAGTTCGGGCAGTTTTTGGGGGCCAAATACGACCAGCACCACCAGAAAGACCACGATCATGTGGGGAATGCTGAGCATTATGGATTTAGACGTCCCTGGGTGCCCTAAAGGTGCCCTGCCTGCATCATAGAAAGGGTAGGCAGCAGTGTCAAACGGCAGTTGGGATTCGCTGATTATAGGGCATTCGCATGTTATAATCGGAGCTTTAGGCGAGCCGGGGGGTATTCATGAATCCAGAACGGCGTGGAGTCGTTTTAGTCGTCGTAGTGCTCGGTTTGTCGGCGATCCTGGGGGGAATTTATGGACCCTCGGTGCGCGCGACGACATCGTCTACGGACGACTTCCGCACTTCGGTCGAGAGCTTCACTTCGGTGCTCGATGTGGTGCAGTCCAACTACGCCGAACCGGTGGATGTTGACCGCGCGGTGTACCAGGGCGCCATTCCAGGCATGCTGCGGATGCTCGATCCGCACTCGAATTTCTTCGACTCCCGACAGTTTGCGCTGCTCCGCGAAGATCAACGCGGCAAATATTATGGTGTCGGCATGGTCGTGGCGCCGCGGGACACTCACACGATCGTGGTGGCTCCTTATGTTGACGCTCCGGCGTTTAAAGCAGGGCTGCGACCGGGCGACGTGATCACGAAAGTTGACGATAAGTCCACGGATGGGCTGTCTACCACGGAAGTGGCGGACATGTTGAAGGGCCCCAAGGGCACCATCGTGAAGATTCAAGTGACGCGCGAAGGCTGGAACGATCCGTTGTCATTCAGCGTTACGCGCGATGAGATTCCCCGCCACTCGGTTGATATCGTCACCATGCTGAAACCAGGGATTGGGTATGTGCGGCTGACGCAGTTCAACGAAACGACGGACCGGGAAATTGCGGATGCGCTGAAGCAACTCGGAGCGAATGCGCTCGACGGGTTGGTTCTGGATATGCGCAACAATCCGGGCGGCCTTTTGAATGAAGCCGTGGCCGTGGGAGACATTTTCCTGGAGAAGAATCAGCTGATTGTCTCTTATCACGGGCGAAGCGCGCCGGAACGCCGGTTCTACGCAATTCGCGGAAATCAGGGCATGGAAGTGCCGCTGGTTATTTTGGTGAACAACAATTCGGCGTCGGCGGCGGAAATCGTTACCGGCGCGGTTCAAGACCATGACCGCGGGCTGGTTGTCGGCGAAACCACGTTTGGAAAGGGGCTGGTTCAGACCGTTACGCCGCTTTCCGAGAACACTGGATTGGCGCTCACCACCGCGCGTTACTACACGCCCAGCGGCCGCCTGATCCAGCGCGATTACAAATCCATTTCGCTTTACGAATACCACTATGAGCGAAAGGTTCCCGAGCATCCGACGGAAATTCGCCAGACCGACAGCGGCCGGCAGGTGACGGGTGGCGGCGGCATCACGCCGGACATCGTTGTCGATACCCCGAAGGCGACGAAATTCCAGGACGAGATGTATCGCGACGACGTTTTCTTTCCGCAGGAGCAGGGCGTCGGTGGGTTCACACGCTATTTCCTTGGCACCAAGCCGGTGATCACCCACAGCTTTGAGGTGGATGATAAGGTGATTGGTGAGTTCCGCGATTACCTGAACAAACATAACATCCGTTACACCGAGCCGGAATTTGTCGAGAATCAAGACTGGGTGAAGCGCAAGATCAAGCAGGAAGTGTTCATGTCGAATTTCGGCACGCAGGAAGGGTTCAAGGTGCTGCTGGAAGCCGATCCGCAGGTACAGAAGGCCGTCGACGCCATCCCGCAAGCCCGCGCGCTGTACGAAAACGCGCGGAAAGTTGTGGCGCAGAAGAGCGGCGGGTCCAACAATCGTTTGAGCCAACCCTGATTCATTATTTGCTTTTGCCCAAGGGGCGACGCACGCAGTCGCCCCTATCTTTTTGGGCTGACTGGTGTGCGGTTGCTTCTGAGGAACCTTTCTGTCAGGTAAAGCGCCGCGGGCTCGGTTGGAATACTTTTGTTCCTCTGCTAAAATTGGGTTGCTTGCTGTTCGTGGGCGTGTAGCTCAGCTGGGAGAGCGCGTCGTTCGCAACGACGAGGTCGCAGGTTCGAACCCTGTCACGTCCACCAATAACCTTCTGAATCGCCACATCTTACGCAATGCGCTCCATAACGTGAAGTTTGCCAAGTTTGCCAACTGGGGCGGATAAATCGAAGCCGAGTCCAATCGTCTCCGCCTGTTCCAATCTGTAATCACGGTCCTCTAACAGTTTTGTGTACCGCTCCGAAACGTGTGTTTGCGCGTAGCCGGACCAGAAATGCTCAAGAGCGCGGCCGCGCTCAATGACCGAGTCGCGCAATTTGCCATGACCGATACGACTATTATTGCTGCTCTCTCGAAGTTGAGCGATGAACCAATCGCTGGTCTCCACTTAGGAATCGAGGAAATCATCCGAGACACAGCTTCTGAACCTGCCGACCGCAATGTTCGCTTCTCTGTCAGTCTGCACGACGCAACTGTACGCGACATCATAGCAGTGCTGTGCAAATCTGACCGTCGCTACACGTGGCCAGCGGATGGGGCAACGGTCAATGTCTATCCACGCGAAACAGTTGGCAAGTCCTCATATCTCCTGAATCGTGAGGTTGGCACGATTGCTCTCAAGAACATAAACGGACCGGCTGACGCATTGACTTCGTTGATGAAACTGCTACCCGACGGGCAACTCGGATATGCAGGAATAGGCCTAAACAATGACTATCCCGAACCTTGGAGCGCAGTATTTAACAATCTGACTGTGCGTCAACTGATGAATCGGCTGTGTGAACACGATGCTCGACGCGGAGGGTGGCTTTGGAGCGGCTCCAAAGGTCAACGGTTCTTCGCGTATTTCGACCGCGGCTTTAAGCAATCCTGACCGACATTGACGGAGGAGTTGTTGGCTCCAGCTGTGCAAGACACTGAAGAAACCGATCTCTGCACCGAGGTGTTCCGGGTTGCGAGCGACTTCGAGAAGGGTTTCTGCGCTGATACGTTCACCCGCACGTGCATTGTGTTGTTCCCGCCGGCGGCCTCTCTCCCGATCACACCCGTTGGATCCACGCACGAGAAAACTACTTCCTTCCCAAAAAAGTGCTGCGCAAAGTCTTTTGCGGTAAGTTCGTCCGTGCCCTCAAGCAGGACTTCCCTGCCGATCTGAAGCTGCTGGCAGATCCCAAAACCTTCGCCGCCTGGCTACGACCATTGTTTCGAGAACCGTGGGTCGTGTACTTGAAGCCTCCCTTCGGTGGCCCCGCCTATGTGCTGCACTATCTCGGCCGCTACACCCATCGCGTGGCCATCTCCAACCATCGCCTGCTCTCCTTTGCCAATGGCCAAGTCACTTTTCGTTGGCGCGATTCCGCTGACGGCAACAAACAAAAGCTGCTGCCCCTATCCGTCAATGAATTCTTGACCCGTTTTTTGCTGCACATCCTTCCGCAAGGCCTCGTGCGTATTCGGCATTTCGGCTTCTTGGCCAACCGCCGACGCACCACCCTTCTGCCCCTGTGCTTTCAGTTGCTGGGCGCATCCCCAGAACCACCAACCGAAGAAAACCCTCCCTCTACGGAAGGCCCCCCAGATCTTTATCGCTGTCCCAAGTGTGGCGGACCCATGAAGATCATCGAAAGGCTCACGGCTGCCGAGATCCAACTCCGTTCTCCACCAGAGTTAACCGCTGCGGCATGAAACCACTCTCCCCAACCCGAAAACTCTGCGTGCCTCGGCGCGCCCCGCACTTCTCTACCTCCCCGCCACACCTATTTCCTCTCCAGCTTCTTCAACGACCATCTTCGCCACGCTTTTTTGCCTCCAGGCAGCTCAGGCCGTGGCCGTGTGAAGGGCCATGCTCCACAGCGCAGCCTCGATACATCTCAAACTCACCCCTTCCCTCAATGAATTTGCATAAGGCCCGCGTCCGTCGCAACCACGGGCGGCCACGCCCAAACGGCTTTACCGGACGCGCGCAGAACTCCGCCTCCCCGTTCACTGCTGAGCGAGAACGCGCAAGAAAAAAACCCTCCCCTTCGGCTCAATGCCGATCTTTTTTTCTTGGCATTCAGCCCAACTGATTGGACGTAGGCTTTGCTTCCTTTCTCCCGTGGTGCCCATTTCGCTGTCGTGACGGCGCCCATCTTTTCTGAGACTACAAGCCGGACGATTGTCCACTCGAAGAGTGGCAATGCATGGTCCTATCGGAGGCTCTTGGCCTATGGCTTTCTTCGATTGTCCGAGAGGGCATAGGGTTCGCTCCGGAGACTCGCGTGTTTAAGCACGGGCCTGACTTTACCGGTTGCTACTTCCCCTCGAATCGAGCGTCTCAAGAGTCCAACGGTCACCGTCGGGAAATGATTCCCAGGGATAGAAGGAACTCTCAGCCAGAGGCGCTCAAGCTGCTTGTTGTTTCAAATAGTTGGCGTCGGTCGCGGTAGGGATACCAGTTGCCTGGTACCCCCCGCACGGATCCGTACATGCGCTCGTTAGCGCATACGGCTCTTATCTCGGATGACTGGCGGCGAAGCGTTGCTCGGGATAAGGATGGATCGGGCGCGGTACGGGAAGCCAGCGTTTCTCAAGAGCATACATTCGGGCCGCAGAGAGACGGTGCGTTTGGCTGCGGCAGAGTAGTATCCGTCGCCAAAGGCGGGTCACCCGCGCTCGAAATACTCTTAGACTGTCCATGTTGCCCGGTACCGCGTGGTAGTTGAAATAGCCCTGCACGACCGACTTGAGCCATTCGCCGGTGTGTGGCACTGGATCGTGCATGCGCTTGCGGAGTTGCTGCTTGATCTGCTGCAGTTTGCCCCTCATACGCTTGCGGATCGTCTTGCGCTTCACCGTGAAGTACCCTTTCCCGTTCTTCCCGCTTATGTGCGGTAGAGTAGGCCCGAGGAATTTCACCTCGAGCCTCTCGCAGAACCGGACGTGAACCTCTCGGCGCATCCGGCTCCCATCAAGCAAACGTGCCGATCATACCAAGACTCCAATGTACAAAGAGCTCCGCGCGCTCCGCAGCAAGCCGTTGTAGAAACTGGCTCGCCCGGATCTTATGGTCGTTAAAGCGCTTGAACTTTCGCATCGCCCAGGCTACAAGCATCTGATTTACATGCCGCAGTAAGGGGTACAGAGCCGATGGGGCGTATCGTCCGTAGTACTCGATCCAACCCCGCAGGAGTGGATTGAGCTGCTGGGCAATATCCTGCAAAGACAGCTGTGTTTGATGACGAAGTTTCAATTCCCGAATCGTCGACCGCATGGCTTTCATCGCCGAGGAGCTAACTGCGGGATTAAAACCGCAGAATAGCGTGTTATCCCGGAAACGTCTCACCAGACGAGGCCGAAAGCAGTACCCAAGAAAGTCAAATTTGACGTTCGGATACTTGCCTTTGCGCTTCTTGTCTTTGCAATAGACGATTTTGGTTTTCGTTGGATGCATCTCCAGGCGGCACTCTGCCAGGCGAACTTGTAGCTCAGACTTAAGCGCCTGTGCTTCTTGCTCGCTACGGCAGTGCACCAGTCCATCGTCCGCATACCGACACCACGGGAGGTCCGGGTGTTTCCGCGTCATCCAGAGATCGAACGCATAGTGGAGAAAAATGTTCGCCAAGATTGGGCTGACCACACCACCCTGAGGGGTTCCGCGGTCTCGCTCAATTGTGGTTCCATCTTCCTGCATCATTGACGCTCTGAGCCATCTTTCGATGTACAGCAGCGCCCACTTACACGTCACATGTTTCCGAATGGCTCGTAGCAAAAGCTCATGGTCAATGTTGTCGAACAGGCCTTTGATGTCAAACTCTAACACCCAGTCATACTTCCAGCACCGCTGCCGCGTAACTCCTACGGCGTCGAGTGCCGATTTTCTCGGTCTGTAGCCATAGGAGTCTGCCAAAAATATGGGGTCCAGAATCGGCTCAATGACTTGTTTCACCACCATCTGCGCCACGCGATCGGCTACTGTGGGCACACCCAAAATCCTTTGTCCTCCAGACTTTTTGGGAATGGAGACGGCGCGCACCGGCGGAGGAAAGTAGCTTCCCGAGCTCATTCGGTTCCAGATCTTGTAGAGATTCCTCTTCAAGTCGGCTTCGAACTGCTCGATCGTCTGCCCGTCCACCCCGGCCGCTCCTCCATTGGATTGGACCGCTTTGTACGCTTCATACACTAGCTTCTTATCGATGTTGAACGGCTTGTCTGTCGCACGCATCGAGGTCCTCCTGTTTCCAGTTGCTTCGGTCATGCGACCACTTGACCCGACTCCTTCGCTTCAGCCCCATTACGAGCCTTCCTCGCTCTTACGAGTCGGTCCGCCCCAGTGCTCCGCATCGGTACGCTCGCCTCGCGGTTTTCGCCGCTTGGGCTTCTCCCTTCACATCGGAGCGACTGGTTCCTGCAGTTCCACGCGATAGCCTGCATCCGCTTCACGCCCTCTCTACGCCGGTCGCCGTCCGCTCAGTCATCAGGCACCCTACGGACTTGTCCCAGGTGGGATACACGCTCCTGGTTTCGACGACTCTTGATTTCTTAACGACGCGTCTTCGAAGGGTTCACTTTCGTTCGTCTCTCGGATGCTCACCTGCACGAGTTTGTTCTCGCGCTTTTCCTCCAACGCTCACCACCATGGCTCTTTACCACAGCGGCTTGTAGGCGGTTTGAGACCTGCTCCTGAAAGCCGATCCCGAGGGGCCTTCCCTCATCTATTGCGCAGCTTATTCACGGTGAATCAGTTCATGATGAACTCCTCCTCCGTGTGCTTCTGCAGCACACTGAATCCCAGAAAATCGAACGTCTCGGGTCTTCCTTCCCCTCTTCGTTCCCGGTTCTGTTCGGCATACCGCCCGAACTCGATCCGGCGCGTTTTATCTGGATGCAGCTCCAACCCAAACTTCCCCAGCCGTTCCCGAAACTTCTCTAGAAAACGGTCTGCTTCCGTCTGATGTTGGAATCCTAAGACGATGTCGTCCGCGTAACGAACGACCACCACGTCGCCTTGCGCACACTTCGTACGCCAGACGTCCACCCAGAGATCGAAAACGTAATGCAGATAGATATTGGCAAGCGTCGGCGAAATCACCGACCCTTGCGGAGTATACCTGTCTTTATTTCCGACCATTTGCCTTCCTCCATCACCCCAGCGTTCAGCCATTTCTGGATCAGCCGTAGGATCCGGGGGTCAGCTACGCGATGCTCGACGAACTTGATCAGCCAACTTTTGTCGAGGTTATCGAAAAACCCTCGGATGTCGGCGTCAAGAACGTAGTTCACCTTCTTCCGCAGAAGCGCATACGACAGCGCGTCCAGTGCTTGATGCTGGCTGCGCCCGGGCCGAAAACCATATGAGAAGCCGAGAAAGTCTTCCTCATAAATCTGATTGAGGATGGTGACCACGGCCTGTTGGACAACCTTATCCTCCAGCGCCGCTACCCCTAATGGACGTTGCCGTCCATCTCCTTTCTCTATGTACACTCTTCTCGATGGCTTTGCCCGATACGCCCCGCAGTGCACTCGGCTGTGCAGATCGACAAGTCGATTCTGCAGCCCGGTCTCATACTCCTGCCACGTCATGCCGTCCACGCCCGGTGCTGCTTTCCGCTTTAATGCGTAAAAGCTCTCCCGGAGTAGATCGACGGTTAGGTGGTGGAGCAAGGCGGTGAACTTCGTCTCCTTGTTATCCTTTGCTGCCTTCCGCACACCCGCCAACCCCTGTGACACGCGCTTCTCGCACTGCGTCGGGTACGTGTTAGGTTGGTGAGTGTTCTCCTTGATCAGCGGCCTTCCCTCCTCACTCTCCGTGTACGGTTTCCCGTCCTTGTTCGAATGATTCATAGGTACTATTCCGCTGTCCGACTCCTCGAAGATGTACACGCGGGCCGTACGGCTACTGCCTTCTCCCGCCGTCCTGCCGCAGTGTTTCGCGGCAGGCACCTCCGAGGTCTCCCGGTTCTCGTGCATGAAGTTTCTAGGCGTGTCTGGGGTCTACGACTACGCAGGACTGCCTGGGGGCTCGCGCTATCGTCCCAAGTCATGTTGCCTTCCGTCTACGTTTATGACGTCGGCGTCCTGATTGCAGGTTTTCGGAGCTCAATACCCATCCCACCTCACTGCTGTCCAAATTAGCTGAGAACACGGCTCGGTAATCACAAAAACACAGCATAATCCGGCCTGTGGCTCTCTGTGCGGAGGGCAGGTTGGCCATTCCCGAGTGCGGCTTTTGATCGATGCTGTCTAAGTTCGCTCCCCCCGATATCCTAATTATCCCTACTTTTGGAAGGCTTTATTGTTTCTGCTGTCCAATTCTTTTTTCTAAATTAAATTAGCCAAGTTGTAAGGCCAGCTGTTCTGGCAACCCTGCCGGTATCGGCGGGGGTTGGAATGGATCATTGATCCAGGTCCACAGGTCACGATAGACGAACAGTTGCTGCCGCAGCAGGGCCACGAGATTGGATAGCGACCAGCCAAAGCTAGACGCCAACTGCAAATATTTCACCAGCAACATGGCGATCAGCGCCGTCCAGAGTTGGGTTTTCAGCGCATTGGCCGAAGTCCCCACAAAGGTTTTCACGCGCAGTGATTGCTTCAGGGCGCGGAAAAATAATTCTATCTGCCAGCGTTCCTTGTACACCTCAGCAATGGTGGCTGCCGCCAGATCCAGATGGTTGGTCAGGAACACCAGCACCCGGTCTTGCTCTTCATCATAGAATTCAATGCGCCGGAAGTAGACATCGATGCCCGCTTGGGCCAGCTTGTAGAAAAAGATCACTTGATCGCGCTGCACGCCACGCCGCTGCGGAACTGCGAGTTTCTCAACCACTCCGTAATCTGCGTTTTCCTTCAGTCGCGTCACGAAATAAACTCCTTGCTGGAGCAAGCTCGCAAACCACTCATAGTCTGTGTAACCGCGGTCAAACACCAAAATCGTTCCCGGCGCGAAGCGCATCTGTCGTGCCACGCGTACCTCATGTTTCTTGCCCTCGGTGATGACCGCGTACGACGGCAGATACCCATCATGATCCAGCAATAAATGTAGTTTCACCGCCCCTTTCGTTAACCGAAACTTGGCCCAGTCAAACATCGTGGCGCACAGATCGATCACCGAGGCATCCAAGCTCAGCAGTGGATTCTTGAAACGGAACTTCCTCTTCTTTCTGGTTCCTGGTTGGCTGGCCGCCAAGGTCTGGCACTTTGCCAGCAGTTGTTCAAATACGGTTTGACACAACTGCCAAGGCCGATGTTCGTTGGCGTAGGCTAACGTGGAGCGAGCCGGAGCTGTGGGCACACCCAGATGTCGAAGCTTTCCTTCGCTGGCGGCCAAGCCTCCACATATTTCGCGCAACGACTTGGCATGTCCGAGCTGGCAAAAGAGCATGGCGATGAACTGTCCCCAACTACTGAAACCCCGGGCATGTCGCTCGGCGCCATGCTTGTGCACGGCAGATTCAAATTCAAGACGAGGGATTAACTGCAAAATTTGTGAGAAAATACTGCTGACTCGAGTCAAGGCTGAGCCTCCTTAGCATTGTGATTGGCTTTTCCAGAGCCCAACCTCAAGCTAACAGATGCTCGGCCTTTTTTCTTTCACAAATCGAAATCCTAATTTGGACGAGCGTGATCCCACCTATACCCTTGTTTATGCTTCACTGTGCACCTCTCGATGCATAGCGCAAAACTCAGGGCCGGGTGAATCGCTAGTTCTTTCCCGTAAGACTCTTGCATTCTCTACTTCATGCCGGTTTATCCCGGCGCACAAACGTACCTCCTTCTTCCAGGCGATCAAGGTGATCGCGGCAATCTTCCTCGCCAGAGTCAGGCGTGCCATCGTGGGCTTCCTCCCCTTGGCGAGTAAATTCTCGTAGAAATCGTGCAGCGGTCCCGCCGCGGTGCTGGCTCTCATCGCCGCACCCTTGAAAATATCTTTGAGATCGTGGTTGTGGTCCCTATTTAGACCACGAACCGTGGCCTGTTTCTTGGTACGTTGCAGCTGTCCTTTGACCGCGCGGTACTCTCCGCTGTCATGCGTTTCCAGCCCCAGCCCGCTGTAGGTCCACAGCTGTCGCTTGGTGCGGAACCGATGAGGCGTCTGCATCACGGCCATCAGCACGGCGGCGCGAATCGGACCGATCCCTGGAATCTGGCGCAGCAGTTTCCAGGCCTGGTGCTTCTTGACTTCCCGCAACAAATCCCTCCGCACTTCCTGGCGCAGTAATCGCAAGGCATCCAGTTGCTGGTAGTAAAACTCCGCCCGCCGGCGCACGCCCGATTCGCTGATCTTGCCGAGCCATTCCGCACGGTGACGCGGTGCATACACTTCCTTGCCAGCGCAGGGGATGGCCCAACTGCGATACACCGCCTTAAGACGATTCATCACCCGGGTGAGATCCTTACTGATGGTTAGATAACTGCGCGCCAATTCTTTCAGTGTTCGCAGGCCGTGCTCTCCGTGATAGACCGATTTGATGTTGTTCATGTACAGCTGTTCGGACAACTTGTTGGCATCGATTCGATCACTCTTGCTGCCATCTTTGAGCAGTGCATTCTTTCGCGGATTGCAGACCTCGACTCCCGACACGCGCGGCTTCAGCAAGTCGTACAACCAAGCGGCCCAGGTTCCTTCTTCGAAGGTGACGCGCAAATCTCCGCGCAGCCCGTCGATGAACTGCAAAATCGTGCTCGCCTTCGTTTCGATGACGCTTTCCATCACTACCTTGCCGACAGAGTTCCTCACACAAATCGAAATGCTTTCCTTGTGCACATCTAGCCCGATATATTTAACGCTGGTCATAAAAGGGTGCTCCTTTCTGGAGAAGTTTGAGCAACGCACTCAAAACGTACTCCAATGGGGCGCCCTTTTATAATGTGTTCTAACGTTAATCGGGACCTTCGGGCACCATTCTGATGCCGCCACCATTCGCGGCGACGCTGCCGACTAGCCAAGTAGCCCCCGCTAAGCAGATCGCGATAGCAGCCGAAAGGACCAGCACAAACCCAGAGAAGAAAATCCAGCTTATATACAACCCAACCATTTGATACGCGAAGAGAACCCATCCCAGTGCGCCAATGGCTTGGGGAGTTGTTTGAGCGAGAGCACCCAAATACCAAGCCAGATATGCCGCAAACAGAACACACAACGAGCAGAACAGTTCAAGGGCAATGACCAGCTGGGCGTAAGTAAAGCCTGAGTGGCCGACTGGCAGATGCATACCGGTCATCGGCTCCGAAAGCTGCCGAAATCTTGAGACGAAGTACGCGTTAGCTGCGCCTGTCACAAAGAGCAAAACACTCGCAATTCTGTAGAGCACAGTTGCTTTCATTGATGCGCCTCCTGGACGGTTGTCTGGCGTTCATCATATAGGAGCAGGCACAACCTGTGTAGAAGCGTTTAGTCCCCCCGAAACTCGGCAAATACGAAAGGTCACCGCCGAAGTACGTACTCGCCCGAACCCGAACTCAGAAGTCTCGACGATCTTGCCCGCAAAGGACGAAGAATTCCGTCTGCGCCACCCGTCCCTATTAGTGTATTTTTTCAGCCGGTATCGGCTTCATATTTGGTGGGGCTCCTATCGGGTGTATTTCGGCATGTGTGTCGTCCTTCAGGGTCACGATGAATTCGACGGGCTCGTTCCCGTCCCCGACTGTGACGTGCAATGCAGAACCTTCCAGCTTCGCCTTGGTGATCGGGGACGGCGGACTGTCTTCGGACGGATCAGCCCGCCTTAATCCTCCGTCATCATTCAGCGCAATTCGAGACGGTGTGACGGACCCGGTAAAACTTGATCCGTCGCGAACTAAAATCATCGTGACGAAACTTTTTCCGTTGAACATCCAGTGCCAGGTTCCTGCGAACCTTTCTGACGAGTTAGAAGGCGCAAAGCTTGCTTGCAGGCTCATCGCGCGTGAGAGCACTGCGCCTGCGCCTAACGTAATGCTCGTTGCCAAAGCCAGTCCAATCAGACACGCGCGTGATAGCGAAAGTTTCTTCTCAGTCAGCATCATGATTCGATCCTCCAGGTTTTTACCATCGAAAATACCCAGCCCTACTGCGTTTCCACGAGGAGTATGCAAGCACAGAGACGCCAGGCGTAAGAGCGTTCGCGCATACAAGCGGCGCTTCCCAAGACGAACAGCGGCATAGTCATCGCAAGCAAGCTCACGCGTCTGCGAAATTTTCGACATCAGGTAACGAATGCCGGGGTGCCAGGCTACTGGCAGAGAGACGAACTCACAGAGGATGTGTGCCAGGAAGTCTCTGCGGCGGATGTGCCCATATTCGTGCGCAAGAATTGCCGAGAGCTCTTGTTCGCCAAGGTCTGGCAGCACTTTCCTGGGCAACAAGATCACAGGATGAAACACACCAATAGTTACGGGGTCGTCGATGCCTGTAGATTCAAGGATGGCGACTCGGTGCTTAACCTCGATGATCCGGCTAGCTATTCCGAGGTCGGTAAGAGAAAGTACTGAGGCACCTTTCCGCAGCCGATGAACTCGATGGACACCGCGGCCGTAGTGGACCAGCCGATACAGAGCAAGCACCCCCCAAATGGCTACGATCCAGCTTTGGGCTTCAGACCCCAGCGTGAACTGCTCATGCTGCTGGGACCGAACCTGCCATTCCCAGAAACCGTGATTAGGGCCTCCAGCCTCCGATGGAACCTGCTGCAGAGATTTCCCTGCGCCCGCAGTTGGATGCGATTGCCAAATAGTGTTGATCACGGGAACCGTCAGACAGAAAAGGAACACTGCGAGATAGAAAACATGTTGATACTTTGCTCTCGCTTTTGCGACGAGAGGCGAGAAGAGCGCCGTCACGATGGCAAAGAGCCCAATCTGCAGGAACGCATTCAACAGTAAATCGAACATGGTCTCTCGAATCAGGCTCATTCCGGTTCCTCCTCCGCGCTCTCACTGGCTTGTAACTTTGCCTGTAAGTCCGCAAGTTTTTGCGCGTCGAGCTGCTTGCTCCGAACCAAAGATAGGAGAAGGTCGTCCACTGACCCGCGAAAGACCTTCTGCAAGACGTCCTTGATAGCATGTGAGTCGGCTGCTTCTTGTGAAACGATGGGAATGTACTCGTATGCACGTCCAACGAGCTTTCTCTTCAGCTTTCCTTTGCGCTGCAGGACATTCAACGTGGTCTGCACAGTGGTATAGGCAAGCTGAGGCTCGCCTGTCAGCCCCTGCAAGACTTTCTGGACGTTTCCAGCTCCGCCATCCCAGAGCACGCGCATAATTCGTCGTTCTAAAGGAGTCAAGACTCTGGCTTTCTTTCGCATCGATGCAATCCTCGCTGGTCTCCTATGAATATAGGAGAGCGGTGCGCTTGTCAACTATAATCATAGGAGACGTGGCAAGTCTCGCCCGGCGCGCATGGTTTCGCCGCGACTCTTGCGCAATGAGCTGGAGCTACATCCGTGGGAGGGACTCAAATCCTGGTAAGTTTTAGTGCTGTATCGGAAGCGCGAGTGGGCAAGGCGCGCGCACGATCAAGTCGCCTTACCGGAAACTTGGGTACTGGTTCCGACCTCAGGCTTCCGCCCATTTGTCGTGAACTGTCAAACGGCCCAAAGCATGAGTTTTTTCACGACTGTCCAACCGGAACCGTCGTTTTCCATCACCACGAAATCGCCTTCACCGCACTGGTTTTGACAGTTATTCCAGCAACGAAAATGCCGCGTGCTTGCCTTCGATGCGGTTGAGGATCTCTATTGGCAGGTGATACACCACGGGGTGCGTCGTATATACAATCACTTCTTTACTGGAGGTATGTCCGCCGGCTTCTTGGGGATGTCGGTGGCGATCGGCAGCAGTGGCGGGAATCGCAGCGGCGGATGCGGCATATCCATCACGATCGTGAGGGGCCGCACTTCCATGCTTTGGTCTTCGGTCTCCGGCCGCAGCTTGCCGTCGACGCTCAAACACCAGACTCATGAGGAAATCGCTGCCACCCGTGGCACGCTTATAGAGTTCGATGATGAACAGCTGTGCGCGCTGCAGTGTTTCCGGCGGCCGCTCGTTCTTATTCTTGCGTTTCTTCCTGTGCCACTTCGCGAGCTTGCGCAGCTCTTCCGGAGGGATGTTCTCGAGGTAGCTGACCAGCACAGCAGCAAGTGGCCTGGCCCTGTTCTTCTTGCTGCCTCCGGCCGGATTGTCGCTCTGGCCTTTCTTGAAACAAAACGGCGCGATCGATCCTGGTGGTGGGTTTTTCTTTTCGCTGCCCTGCTCGCTGCTGGCAGCGGGTTTTTCGCTCATTTCACTCCCTCGATTTGGGCAGTCTACCACGGGTCTTTAGGGATACACAGACGGTCGTGGCACGTATCAATTGCCTCCGAGGTTTCGGAAGGCAACAGCAGGTACCGTCGTGCCATTTCTCACTGCTCAAGGATTAAGCAGACTCCGGGTCTGGAGGATTCCGTGAAGCTGACACTTCAGCAAGTGGCTTTCCGTGCAGAATTGTGGAGAAAGTTCGTCGCCGGATACCATGTTGTTCTGGCCGCCCACCCAGAATCCTTTTCCGACTACTGCGCCGAGATAGCCAAGTACTTGCCCCTTCTCAATGCGAGAGCTGACATTGTCGAGGGCGATTGATCGACCGTAATACTTAGTAATTTCGCGTGCTTCTATCACATCGGTTCCGGCAAAGGAGAAATCTTGATAGCTGGTTCTTTCTCCGCGACCAAGATTCTATTTATTCGGCGCGCAGCGCCTCTACGGGATCTAGCATCGCCGCGCGCAACGCCGGGATCATGGCTGCCAACAGCGTCACCACCAACAACGTTCCCGCCACCAACAACAGCGTCGCCGGATCAAAGGCCGAAACGTTGTACAGCATCCCGGTCACAAACCGCGTACTAAAAAACACGCCAACCGTCCCCAACACCATCCCCAAACCCAGCAATCCCAGCGCTTCTCCCAGGATCATCCGCAAGACGTTTCCCCGCGTCGCCCCCAGCGCCACGCGCACCCCGATCTCTCCTCGGCGTTGCGTCACGCTCGCCGATAACAATCCGTACAATCCCAAGGCGCTCAGCAGCAGCGCCACCCCCCCAAAGAAATTCGCCAGCAGCGTAATCAACTCCTGACTTCCCAGCGCCGCATCCATCTGCTCCCGCATCGTCACGAAAATCACGAGCGGAACCGTGGGCGCAATCTCGGAGAGTGCTTGGCGAAAGGCGGAAACAGCCTGCGCCTTCCTCTGCGAATGGATCAGGAACACCAAGTTGCCAAGATCTTTGTCCATTCGTTCCGTAGAAAGCGGCAGGTAGATCGTGCGTGGCGGGCCCTGCCGCACATCATAAAACTTGGCGTCCTCGGCCAAGCCGATGACTTCGCACTCCACCTGTTGGCGAAAATCGTCATTCACTTTGTTCCGGATGTACCGGCCAATCGCCTGCTGGTGCGGAAAGAAAAATTCCGCGGCGGACTCGTTCAATATGCAGACATTCAACTGCCGTTCCTGCCGCGCAAATTCTCGCCCATCCAGGATTCGCGTTTTCATCGCTCGAAAATATCCCGGGCCCACGTCGTTGTACGCCATCTGCGTGTCTTCTGGCGGATTTGGCCCTTCGCCTAAAGCTTGAAAGTCGCCGGTAATTTTGATCCCAGTCATCGGCGTTTGCGACGTAACCGCCGCGGAATCGACGCCGGGCATCTGCATCAGCCGATCCACCATGCGCTGGTAAAGATCCAACCTCGCTTCAGGTTTGAGCTTCAGCACGTCAATTTGCGAGGTCTGGATGGTCACATGGTCCAGGTCGAATCCCGCCCGCTCTCCGCGCAGTTTGATTAGGCTGTAGGACAGCAGCGATGCCATCACCACCAGCACCAGCGACAATCCCACCTGCAACGGCACAAACATCCGGCCAGCCACTTGCCTTCGTCCGCCCATCGTCGTTCGCGATTTCAGGAGCGTCCCGGGATCGCTCCGCGACGCCTTCCACGCCGGTACCGTCCCGAACAACAGCGTGGTTACCACTGCGAAACCGAGCGTCACCCAAAAAATGGTCTTGTCCGGATGCACGGAAAGCGGTTCCATCATCATCGGATCGCGGAAGAAATGCAGCAGCAGATCGTTTCCATACCATGCCACCGCCGCGCCCAACGCGCTTCCCAAAACTGCAATCACAAAACTCTCGGTCAAATATTGCAGCACCAGCCTCTTTGGCGAAGCCCCCACCGCCGTTCGCACCGCGAACTCCTGGTGCCTCGCCACCACCCGCGACACCATCAATCCCCCGATATTCACGCAACACAGCACCAGCACAATTCCCACCAGCCCTTGCATCAGATACAGCAGCTTTTTGTACGTGTGTGTCAGGTAGCTGGGCAAACCGGTTCGGGCCGAACCTACCATCATGTAGGCTTTCTCTAGATACGGACCATGCTTCATCCGCGCCGGGATGAAGCGGTCGAACAGCCCGTTCTGCAGTTGCTTCACCTCGGCATTCGCCTGCGCCAGGCTCACTCCCGGCTTCAATCGCCCGATCACGTCCACGATAAAAAGGTCTTCTCCTTTTTCGTCCATCCAATCGGGCCGTTTCGCCGCCACCGGCTCAAACTGCGTCGGGAAATACAGCTTCACCTGCTCCCCGGGCCATACTCCTTGAAACTCCGGCGGTGTCACTCCCACGATCGTCACCGGTACATCCGATACCGTCATCTTCTTCCCGAGAATATCTTCCGCTCCGCCGTAGTTCTCTTTCCAGAAGCCGTAACTCAACACCACCGGCCAGCCGGCGCTGGGGCCGCCTTTCACGTCCTCGTACGGCGCAATCAATCGCCCTCGATAGGGCTGCAATCCCAGCAGCTCAAACGCATTTCCACTCACCATCCCTACGGCGTAGCTCCGGATCAGGCCCTGCTTGTCCGGTACCGACACATAATCCTCATTCCACGACGACAGTTCACGAAACGACGTCTGCTCCTCTCGGTACGCCTGCAACATGTGGTAGGTCATCGCCGAGCCACCTTCGTCGGCGCTGTTAGGCACCGCCCTGCTGGCAATTCCTACCTTTGCCAATTGCCCAGCCTCTGCTGCCGGCAAGCTCCGCAGCACCAGCCCATACAGCAGCGTGAAAATCGCCGTGTTCGCCCCAATCCCCAATGCCAGTGTTAACACCGCCGCCAACGTCAGCACCGGATTCTTCCTCCACATCCGCAGCCCAAATCGCAAATCTACAAAAAAGTCCTCAATCCACTTCCAGCCCCACGTCTCCCGCGCCGTTTGTTTGATCGCCGTCACGTTTCCAAACTCTTTCCGCGCTTTCGCAGCGCCTCTTCTTTGCTCATCCCTTCGCCCACCAACTCCTCCACCCGCTGCTCCAGGTGCGCCACCACCTCTTCGTCCAGCTCGGCGTACAACTTCTCGCGCGACAAAAACTGCTTCAGCCAATTCATGATTCCTCCGGCGTCAGCACCCTCTGAATCCCTTCCAGCATCCGCTCGAAGTTCAATACTTGCGTCTTCAAATGTTTTTTGCCCGCCGCCGTCACGCTATAGATCCGGATGCGCCGCTTCGTCGCTGAAATGCCCCACTCCGCCTTCACCAGCCCGGCCTTCCGCAGACGCTGCAACGCCGGATACAGCGTTCCTTCCTCAATCTGCAACAGATCATTCGACATACGCTTGATGTGCTGCGCCAACGCGTACCCATGCTGCGGCTGTCGCTGTAACGTCCGCAAGATCATCATCTCCAGCGCGCCTGGGAACAGGTCGCGCTCTTCTGCCTTCGTATTCACCAGACGCTCTTTCCTCCCTGAGGGTTCCTTAGTCATAGTCGCTCTAGGCCTAGAGCCAACGAGTATAGGTAAGCGAGATAAGGGAATCAACCGTCATACGCGACCGAAGCACATCGGGCGGAAGTACCTTCTAGCAAATGACAAAACGCGGTCGGAGGGCCTTGGTGTATGGCCGACGAGGTCATGGAGGCGGTCCTGACAGCACCACGCAGGCAAATCCTGCCATTTGCACACCTAGCGTCGAGCTGCCACCCTGCTTCATCGCTAAAACGCAAAGCGAAGCGGTACTGCAGTACCAGTCATCTTTAGCCAAAAGCCAGGATGCTATAAATCCTGCACAGAGTACAACAGTGCAGATGCAAACAAATAATAGCCCTGTCCCAGGTTGTCACTCCTCTTAATTGCCACCTTGCAACTTGACCCGGTCAACTTGCTCAGGCGGTTTTGTCCTGTCGCCACGTTCTAACTTAAAGGTAGTCCGACTATCTTTATCGGACGCAGCTTCTTCCTTGGTTGGTAGGCGATGCTCAGCGAGTGTGAAGCCGTAGAATTCTTTTAATCGAGATGGCTTCTTCGGGATCGTTGAGTTCAAGCCAGGCGACAGCCACCAGGGCAGGCTTCGAGGCCGCTAGAGAGCAAAGGGAAACGCCCACCCCCTATGGTTCAGGTTCGCTGCCACTCGCCGGGTCTTCCGGATTGTTTAATTAACCCGCGATCCTTCGCGTCCTGAATTGCAAAGCGGATATCGTTTTCAAATCGCGGTTCCGTGGGACGATCACCCTGCTTAGGCAAAGCGTCTTCAATTTTTTTGAATAGTTCGCGGAGAACGATCTTTCTTCCCTTGGGGATCTGCTCGATAAGCAGAAAAGCGAATTGTCTCGCCCCAGTCTTGCTGTCCATATCATGCTACTAGTGTCTAGGATCTTCGAGGATATCCGAGTGAGAGAAAAACCCTTGGATTGGCCGACGGCCTGCAACGATGCACTCAGAACGATGTTTTGTCAAGCAGATAATATTGCGGGGCAGGCGCCATGCCTCGCTCGCAAAACTGGGGCAGGAAAACGGTCGGTTCCGTTTCGCGGGAGTAATTTTCGCATTGCTCATCGTCCCAGTCTAGCTCCTCCTTTTACTCTCTTGTCGCATTTGCTCGGTGCATTCCGCAACTTGATCGTCAATGAATTTGATTTCTAAAGCCAAGCGAATATCTTCTGGATTCCTCAAGAACTGCGCGAATAACGCATTCCTCTTTGCAGTCAATACTTCACGTTTTTCCTTGGCGTTTGCAGTCTTTAGCGCACGGGCTAACTCCCTTCCAAAAGCATCGGAGAAAGGGTCTTTCACAGGGTGCCTGACTTACAGCATTGGATTTAGCCTGGATACCAACGAGGCCGCGGGGACAGTCCAGCGAATGCTACTTCGTCATGTTGTCCTAGTCAATACCCCTGCAGTAGATTCGGCGTGTTGTCGGCGGACTCGATCAAGAGGTCGTTCAAGGCTTGCTGCGCGCGGCCAAGTCGCTGCAATGCGGCATTGAAGGCGAGTTGCGCTTCAGACAGAAGCGGAAGGTATTCTCGCGTGGCCATCACCAGTCCATTCGTGTCGCTGTTATCTAGCGTATGGATGGCACGCTCCACGCGGCTGCTGAAAAAATGGACGACCGCGTTCTCTTGATCCGCCGTCAAACCGGCAAACGTCTCTTTCGGGACGAACGGAAGTACAGACCAACGATCAGTCGAACCTTGATTGGCAAATCTGCCTGCAGTTCGGGGCCGACGAATCTGGTGATGATCTCTACAATTTTGAGGTACGCGGTTTCGGTTGCGTCGCGGCGCGGCGGCAGAAGCGGTTTCCACCGCATCGGCAAATAGGAATCGAGTTTTGGTCCGCTCAAAAACTTCTCGCCGCTGCCTATCGCATGGGCGATTTTCATCATGGCCTTGTAGTGCTTGCCGCCGCACACCATCCGGCAGATCGCGGCACCCGAATGCTGATGAGCCAAGGCGAGATCGGTGATTCTTTCGAGTTGTTCGGCGGACGGCGCCCAGGCGCGATTCTTGATTCCACATTTCTCGGCGACCACGCGCACCTGGTGCTCGCTGACGTTCAGCTCCTTGACGATTTCTCGTTGCGTCCGGCGTTCGCGGCGCAGGGCGAGCACCCTGGGGGCGTGGCGCGGCGACCGGCTGCGAATAGCCCGGGAGACTCGCCGGAAGGTTCATGGGATTGCCGTTTGCCGGACTGCCTACGTTCGCGGTCACGACGCTACGCGGCCGCTTTCGATGTGTACGGCGTCTTCTCGCTCCCGGAAGGCGTGACGGTCCGTCGCCACAGCGAATCGTGGATTCGGGAGATCACCGGCGGGTATACCGAAGTCAAGTATGAGAAGTTTACGGTCACAACGATGAACGGGAATCAGTCAGCAGCATTTCAATATCTTGGCCGAATATCGAAGGGGAATGAGTAGCGCCGTAGTGTTTAGCAATCCAGGCTGCTAAGTGAGCGGCGTCGGCAACCCTTCCGTAATCCGGGATCGTGGAAGAGTAGCCCGTGGCTCGGGCGCAATCGCAAAAATAACGAATCTGTCGCCTCGGGCAAAAATAGCGCAGTTACAGTTTCCCAGCCCGGTTCCTGGTAGCGGCCAATCACATTTCCTCCGGCCGGGTAGTGGAGTTCTTGCGTTGCAACGAATCAAAATAGTGCTGCATTTTCTCTCGCACTTGTTCTTCGGTCAGGCCTTGATCGTAAGCGGGGGAAATGAGTGGCATAGCTTCGTTGATCTTAACCAGTACGAATGACCTAATCCTGGTGCGGCCTTCGTCGAGATTTCGCTCCGTTCGATAGAAATCCAGGATACGCTCGTACAGGGCTCCCTCAGTGACGACCGAGGCGACGCCCTTGAAACGGTAGCCTTTGCGCACCATCGGATCGACTACATTGATCTCGGTCGACGGATTACGTCTTAGATTTGAGACCGTCGCGGGGGAGCGGATATCAGCAAAGACGATTTGATCGTCGTCCCATATTGCGGTCGTTCCTTTGGGCGACAAGTTGGGAGTACCATCCGGGCATACGGTCGCGACGAAGCCAAGCCGCTGCTCGCTTACCAGGCGCTTCATGTCTTCGGTCAAGATTCCCACTGCAACCTCGAAAAAAGACGATTTACCTCAGGCGGGATGCTAGTAGAGGCCAATCACGTTTCCTCCCGGATCGACCGTACCCCCGGCGCCAAGTAGGGAGAGAACTTCATAGTGCCCTAGTCGCGTTCCAGAAATCAGAGGCATAAACCTGCGCGATTATACCTCGGCAAATCTAGGCGGGATTACTTCCGGTTTGCTCGTCACACAGGAGGAATCGCCAAGGTGACAGCAATTGGGCGGCCCGACTCATGATTCCAAATGCTACTTGGGTACCGCTTCTTGCTTGCTTCGAAAGTATATCTGTGGCGTGGTTCCCAGCATCTTCCGGAACATTTCGATAAAGGCGCTGACGCTGTCGTAACCAACTGCAACAGCCGCCTCCGTTACAGATTCACCCTGGGCAAGCATTTCAAGCGCAGCGAACAGCCGTGCCTGCTGTCGCCAACGGCCAAACGACATACCCACCTGAGCGGAAAACGCACGCATGAAAGGGCGGCGGGACATACCAGCAAAGTGCGCCCAGTCGTCCAACCCGCGCTCGTCGGCGACGTCATCCAGCAGAACACGAGCAACTCTGGCTAGCCTCTCGTCCCTGGGCAGGGGCAACCGCAAAGGCTGTTGTTCAGGCAGGGCAATCTCATCGCGAAGAACTGTGATTAGGCGCTTCCGTGCTGGGTCGAGCGGTTGCCGAGGATTCCACGCGAGAACACGATCAACGATGGAAAACAATAACCCTGATGAGTTAAACAGGCACGGTTTCTTCGGCAGGCCACGGCACATCTCGGCTGACAGGTAAACCATGGAGCCGGCAACGCCTCCCACAGAACGTGCCTTGTGCATGCAATCGGGGGGAATCCAGGCACAACGTTGCGAGGGAAACATCCACCGTTCACAGCCCGCCTCCACAACCAGCAGTCCCCGAGTCAACGCGAAGAACTGCCCACGTGCGTGACTGTGCTCGGGCGCCCAATCCTCAGCCGCACGCCGCTTGAAGGCAAATGCCAGTACGGGCACGTCGCTCTCGGCGAGGCGGCGCAGTTCGTCCACATTCTTGGGGACTGAAAACATGAATTTACGACATCGACCCTTTTCCGAGAAAAATCGCCACTTTCCCGTTAGCAGGCCAACATGAATGTAGCTAGAGTACGGGGCAGATGAGCGAAAGGCAAGAAAGGGAACCAAGCACACTGTTCGAAGGATGCGCTCATCGAGAAATAAATCCAGTCATCCTGAAAGGACGCGAGTATGAACGCTGCCGTGCTACACACTCTCAATCAACTACCTCACTTCGAGCAGTTTCCCGAACCCGTTGCGGAAGAAAACGAGGTGATCGTGCACGTCCGGGCCGCCGCTCTCAAACCCATCGATAAGCAAATGGCCAGCGGCTCGCACTACGCATCGTACCGCAAACTGCCCGTCGTGTGCGGCATCGATGGAGTTGGGTGCCTCGACGATGGTACGCGGGTGTTCTTCGGTGGGCCTCGTCCGCCTTACGGCAGCATGGCGGAACGCACCGTCGTGTCGCGGTCGCGCTGTTTTCCGATTCCCGACAACGTTAGCGACAATATCGCCGCAGCGGTCGTAAACCCTGGCCTGTCTGCCTGGGGGGCGCTTGCCTGGCGTGCGCAACTCAAGCCGGGTGAGACTGTCCTGATCCTCGGTGCAACCGGAGTCACCGGCAAGCTCGCCATACAAACAGCCAAGCTCCTCGGCGCTGGGCGGGTGATTGCGGCCGGACGGAACGAACAAATACTGAATACCCTTCACGACCTGGGAGCCGACACGACCATCAACTTCGCGAAGCCCGGCCAGGATCTCACCGAAGCGTTCGTTCGCGAAGCTGGTGACAAGGGCTACGACGTCATCATCGACTACCTGTGGGGTCCTACCACTGAAGCTCTTCTTGGCGCCATTGCACGAAGAGATTTGACGCCAGCGTCATCCAGAGTCCGGTTGGTTGCGGCTGGCGAGAGCGCGGGGCCTACTATTTCGCTAGCTGCGGCAGTGCTGCGAAGCTCGAGGTTGGAAATTCTTGGAGCTGGATCTGGCAGCGCCGCAGCGTCACCCGAGATGTGGATCGAAGCTGTTCGGCAGCTGATGTCCAACATTGGTTGCGGTACACTGCGCATCGACACCGAGCGGGTGCCTCTAGGTGAAGTGGAGAATGCTTGGCATCAGGAACAGCACGGGCGGAGAACGGTCATCATCCCCTAGCGGCTCGGGCGCAACAGACAAATCGTGTGCGTGGCAACTGTGCCCGGTTGTCCATAAAATCTCTTTTTCCCTCTTTTAGAGGTCCTCGCCTCCCTGCACTTTTGATCTTCAATTATCTCTTGCACTCTCACCGTGGGCAGCCATGCCCGCCCGCGCATCCTAGCGGCGGCGCCAAACCCATCCTTCGCTCAATTGAATTTGCATAGCACCCGCGTCCGCCGCAAACCGGGTAGCCACCTTCAAACGGCTTTGCCGAACCCGCGCAGAACTCCTCGTCTCACTTTGGCCTTTCCTGAAAACGCGCCTCCGGTAAAGCACTGACGTTATCCGGGAATAGTCGCAGTGTCGGGAAAAAGTCCGCACGTCGGGCTGCAGGGCATGAAGCCGCAATTGGGAGCGTGCGCCTTCTCCTTGCTCTTGAAAGGCGAGCATACAGGCGCATTTACCCCGAAGTGGAAAGCAATGCTGGGCACTGGGCAATCAGGGACACAACGACCAGCGGAGTACGGATCATCACCGATCGATCCCACGACGCTTGCAGCTCTCGAGCATTGTCGAGTCTTCCTCCCGTTTTTGCCGCTTCCGATTGAAGTCGATTGATTGGCTTTGACAAACGATTGTATAAAACGACAAACAGGATCAGCACAGAGACCGACAACAAATAGAGGCCTCGATGTCCACCTCGGGTCAACAGGCCCAGCAAAAGGTTCGACAAGATAGCCAAGACGCCCCAGATCGGCATTCGTGCGTCACCGTTGACATGGAAAAATCCCATAACCTCCGTTCCGGCAGCTGGCGAAGCCAATCTGAGAGCGGGTCGGCCCACGGTCAAAAAGAACATGTCCGTGCCGAAAACCACAGCCCTGTTGAGGATGCCGACCAGAGAAACCGCCCACATGAGATGGTTCATTGTTCCTCTGGCTTTCTCACCGTCGCAGCCCCGAGCTTCTGGAATACTTCCAGTAGGTTGAGTTCGTCCCAGTGTTCTACGAACTTCCCGTCTTTGACGCGCCAGATATCGATGCTTCGCATTTGAATTGAAGCACTGTTGGGCCGATAGCCCATGAACGGCTTGCCGAAGGTTCCGTTGTAGGTGAAGCGGGCGCTTATGCGATCGCCCTCTTCGATCACGTCCTCCATTACAACTTTCGTGTCGGGAAATGCGTCGAGGTAGTGCCGAAAGAATGCTTAGCCTTGATCGGAAACGCCTCGGCCAAGTAGTGATCTGGAAGGGCAAGAAGTAACTCCGAGGCGTTTTCGATAAGAAGACTAGGAGGAAGTCGCTGGCGTTTGCGGCGGACGCGTTGAGTTATGGGATTTGAATGGGAGTTTGGTACCCAGTCGACAGCTGGAAGGCCACGGGTGAACAGGCAAGGCGGGGTGGAGAACACCGACAGTGCAGCAAGTGCCTGCAAAAGCGCACACGGAAAGTTGCGTGAGAGCGTGTCGACAGGGAGGGAACGCACGGATGGATCGGCGTGCGAGGGCACGTCTGCAAGGCGGGACTGGGGAAAGCGCTACGAAGAATCGAAGGAAGCGCATGTTGATAATTCTACAGCGGTAAATCTCTGAATCACGATCATGGCCGCGCCGCAACGCGGGCAGTGCCAAAGGGTAGAGCTCTCGGAGGGGCTTTGACAGGCTCCGGTTTCTGCGGATGCAGGGGTGCCCGAAGCCAGCAGTTGCCGGCACAGTGCCAAAGACAGATGTAAACATTTCCAACATCATTGCCGAGAATTTTTCGCGTGGAAATTCTCGAGCGATCTGCCAACCGTGCTTGTGATAGAACCTAATAGCCGTAGCATTCGATGGGACGACGCGAAGACGCAATCTACGTTGAATTGGAAGTTTTGCACGCCGAGTTACTTCGGAACGCCTTCGGGCGAATCGAGTGACCGTTCGAAAGTTGGGACAATGTCGATGCGGATCTACGCGACCCCGCGAGTTCCGCAGTTCAGTGTATGGAGAAGGAAATACTTGCCATATAGCTTAATCTGGGCCAATGTTACCCCGGGCTGAAGCTGGAGTATAACCAATGGAAGATCCGATGCCCGGAAAACTCCAGGGCCGAAACACAGGTCGAGGTTTTCGTCTCCAACGGGTTCTCTTGAAAAGCAGGATTCCGAAGAAAGCGCCATGGTATTCGGTAAGTCCATGGATACCTTAATCCGCTTCGGTGCCGGATTTCTACAAGGAATGATCCATGCAGTGCACGTATCCGCGATTGTGTTTAGTTTGGCTGTCGGTTTGTTAGTACTGTCGGCTCGAAGCCCATCCAGCCTAGTCCGCGCGCAGCAGAATCCTTGTGATTCGAATCTTATGCAGCTGGGACAAAATCCCGAGGGGTATCGACTACGAGGAGACCGCTGCGAGGGCATTTATATCGAGCCAGTTTCCGGTAGCACGACGCTGCTGATTGCTTCCTTCACCGCAGTCTTTGAAGAGTTCGATCCTCGAGTGAATCTGAGGGTCGAATGGTCTTCCCCGGCCGAGTTACCGATTCACTTGCGAGCCTACGGGCTACGCGAGAAACTTTATTATCAGATGGATGCAAACGTTCCCGCGGGCGCGACCACCTATCTTTGGCCTACGGGCGTTCTCGACGCGCTTCATCTTTCCAAGCGAGACATTGGCGTCGTCGGGTATACCGAGTACAAAATCGGCGGCGAGAATCGGACGCTTTATGTGCCGCTGCGGATCCGGCAGAAGGACCAGACGAAAACTTACGAGTATCAGTTGGTGCTTGTGCCGGGTTCGGAATTAAAAGAAGTTTTCATCAGCTTGGCGCAAGTCGGGCCCGACGGCCAGCCACATTCCTTTTTGATCAGCGATCGCGCACTTGGAAAGGGATACTATCCGGCGGAACGAGGAATCCAGGTTGATCTCCCGAGCCTCAAGACACCAGGAATTTATTACCTTGAGATTGGTGCCACCGGCAGATACGGGGGTCCCATCACGCAACGAATGTGGTTTTACCACGCGGGCGAGCACTGAGCCAAACAGCGGGGGAGAGCGATCGCATGGCCGCGTCAGAACGAAACGAACTTCGTAATCTTGTCCGTGCCCGGGCAAATGCTCTTCAGACAGAAGCGATTCTTTTAGGCGGTTCAATTCCTCCCGAGCAGTTAGAAGAGCTTCGACGGCTCGCAAGCTTGGTAGGGATCTATGATGCGGCACAGCCCGTTTCTCCCCGGAGGCGCTGGCCACTGATTGCACTGTTTGTCTTCACATTGGTCATCGTGAGCATTCTGCTGTTTGTCCGGCGGAGGAGTACAGAGATCGAACTGGACCTTCACTTAACTGAGTTAGGCTTCGTTCTCCCTGAACGGCAATTGCTGAACGAACCTTTGCGCCTCGCGGCGTTGGGTATTTCAGGACTCAGAGAGATCCAACTTCCCCGGGGCCGCAGCTCGGAGGCGGTGACCCTGACTTCGGGGCACGAGTTTGAGTCGGGGATGAACCTCGCGGTCGCCACCGAGAATCAGAGCCGCGGCGAAGTCGGCCTTCCCGAGCTTATCTTGTCCGCCGAAACACAAGTATCGTTCAAGAAAACCGAGCTTCCAGGGCAGTACCGGTGGGCACTCCAAGGGACGGGCTGCCGGTCATCTTTGAGCCGCAATCGAACGACGTCAATCTGGATCTCACCTTCCTCGTTCTCCCACAGAAACTCTCCCCCGTGCCGCGCCATATCCAGGACTTATCTCTCCTGCGAATCGAGAACCGCAGAGGCCCGGACGGTCTACCCGTCCGCCGTGTGTCGACGATTCTGTCCGGCTCGATCTATTTTGAGGAGTTAAACGGGCAGGAACTCAAACTTCGGCCGGGCGAGGAGATTCGTTTTGAGAGCTCGCAAGGAGAGATCGAGTCTCTAGAGCTCAAAGACGACGGCGTCGTTTTTCAGTTTCGCGGCCGCGTTCACGGAATGACGGCAGGGTCGACTGAGACCAGCAGGAGCCTTATGCCAACGTGGCTCGACTGGCTTAAGGCGCGACGCGGCTTATATTTGCTTTGGGGCACGGCGGTCTATCTTTTTGGATTAATTGCCGGCGTGCTGCATTGGCTGAAGGTGTCGAAGTGAAACGGCGTCCAGGTCTAGTCGTTACTTGTCTTTTGCTTTTGTTCTCCCCGTGTGCGATTGGAAATCCGCAGGCGCGGGATCCTCTGAGGGAGTACATTAACCGCCTGGTCGTGCGAATCGAGGAAAAGTTTCCTGACCGGGTGAGCTATGGAACAGGGGTTGTCATTGGCGCCGAAAACGACCAGGTCTACATCATCACCGCTAACCACGTTGTACGCGATGGGGATCGGCAAGGCCAGGAAGTGGTCGTCGAATTTCATACACTGCAAGGAAAACCTATCAAAGCAAAGCTTCAAAGTCAGTTCGACCGCAGTCATGACCTGGCCGTGCTCAGTGTACCGAATGCCAAAGCAAATGGAATCGATGGGAACGCTTTTCCTTTTGACCGCGCCGGTGATCCCGCGCTTCTGGGCAGAGGCGATCCGGTTTTTCTCGCCGGACACCCGAACGACGTGCGATGGAGTCTGAGTGTAACTCCGGACGGATTTGTAGAGACAGAAGGAGACTGGTTACGGTTTGAGTCGAAGTCGCTCTTCCCGGGGCATTCTGGAGGAGCCTTGCTGAACTTCCGCCTTGAGATTGTGGGGATGCTCAGGAGCGACAAAACAGCCGTATGGTGAGGCCCTGAGTATTACCAAAATTCTCGCGATACTCAAAGGGTGGGACGTCCCAGTCAAACTCCGGCTGCGTTTCGTAGCGGGAAATGTTGAGACTCTAAGTGCGGGTGCAGGGCATACCTGTTACGTCAACTCTCACGGCATGGCCTCCTGCTGGGGCAGCAACTCGGACGGCGAGCTCGGAAACGGGACGACCGACGACAGCCCGCAGCCTTCTGCCGTCCGGGGATCTCTTTTTGTTTCGATCAGTGCTGGTTTCGGGCATACCTGCGCGGTCACCGCAAGCGCCACAGCCCTATGCTGGGGAGACAATGGGGACGGGGAGCTTGGGAGCGACGTCGGTGGAGGGAGCAGGTCTCCTGTTCCGGTCTCCGGAGGACTAAAGTTCGCCGCAGTGAGTGCGGGGTTTAATCACAGCTGTACTCGCGACCAACGGTGCTGCGTACTGCTGGGGCGATAACGAGCACGGGGAGCTCGGCACGGGCAATAAAGCCTCTAGCATCACTCCTGTTCCCGTCACGGGAGGGCACAGTTTTAGGACCGCGCGTACGGGAGTATTATTCAGCTGCGGTATCACCGCTGCAGGCGACGCCTATTGTTGGGGCTTAGACTCGCGAGGCCAGCTCGGCAATGGCTCGAAGACCGATAGTACGGTTCCTGCCCTGGTCTCCGGAGGGCTTCATTTCGTTTCTCTCGCGACCGGTGACGGACACGTATGCGGTGTGACCACTCAGGAAAAAAGCTATTGTTGGGGCGACAACGAGTACGGGCAACTCGGCAACGGTACAAATACTCCGAGCCTTGTGCCCGCACCCGTGGCAGGGGAGCTGACCTTTGAAGATCTCTCCGCTGGAAAGACGTTTAGCTGTGGCGTCACAAAGGAAGGCGCGGCGCACTGCTGGGGTTGGGGCGATGACGCAGTTGTAGCAACAGAAGCCGATGCTTCCGCCAATCTACCGGCACCGGTTTTTGGGTCTCGAGGACTTGTTTTCAAGTCGGTGACAACCGGCCGAGTGCATGCGTGTGGGTTGACCACCGTCGGGGAGGTTTACTGCTGGGGAATGAACAAGTACGGCCAATTGGGCAATGGATCGAGGGATGACAGCGTAAAACCCGTCGCCGTCGCAGCGCAGCCCTAGCGACAATCGTCGGACTAGGGCCCTGGCTAACAAAACGCGTTGCGGTTCCGAGGGGGTCGGTTGATAGAAGTTGCAGAGAAAAGCAACGCCGAGCACAGCTTCTGCTCATAAATCCGTGGACGTTGGCTGCGCAGCACCGATTACTCCTGCTTGGCCAGCATTTCGGAATTAACGTGCGCAACTACAGCGGCTGTCTCGTTGGCCGTGCGCCGGGTCACCGTAGCGTCTTGAGCTGGGTGAAGGGAAACCTTCACGCCCAGTCCTGAGAGGGCCGGGCGGCCGCAAAGCCGCCCGGCTACTCGGTAGTAATTCGGTTACTTCCGCATCGCCGTCGGTGATTCGCGTCGTATCTTCCCGGCAACGGATCCGTTTGGAGCAAGTAAGAAACACAACGAAGGTTGAAGGATGCTACTCAGGCGCCAGCACTCGCACCGCGAGCTGTCTGTTGGCTGGTCATTTGTTCCATTTGTTCCTTCATCTTCTTTTGCATTTCCTTAGGTGTGGGTTGTGCAGTGTGGGTAGCGACCATCCAAGTGTAACCCTCGGGATCAGCAACGGTTCCACAGCGGTCGCCCCAAAACATGTCCATCACGGATCCCTTGAGGACGGCGCCGAGCTTTACGGCCTTGGCAACCGTCTTGTCTACGTTCTGCGTCAGCAGATACAAACTCGTCGGCGAGGCGCCGATTGTTTTCGCGCCGCGAGAACCCATCTGCGGCATTTCCGGCCCCAACATTAACGTCGTGCCGCGGAGCGTCAGCTCAGCATGGACCGCCTTGCCGTCTGGGCCATTCATGATCCCCCGTTTGGCAAAGCCGAACGCTTTTTGATAAAAGGCAGCTGCCGCTTTCACGTCGGTCACCGTTAGCATTGCCGTCACCGAACCGTAGTGTTTTTTATTGAGCGGATCGATTTTTCTGGGCATATCACTCCTTTCGCGAGGCGAGTATTCGAGCTGAGTTTCGCCAGAAGGTGTTCATGAATGCACCGATCGCAGAAACTCGTAGGCGACGGCGACCAAGAATACTCCAATGAGAAACGTGTGGTCAACGTGCGGGTCGATGGCGGGCGGGCGACATGGAAGGGAGAATGGTTGGGTTTCTTTTTTTGTAGCGATTATCCTGCGTATGTAATACGCTAGGATAAAGGAGGCTAAGCTTATACTTATGCCCTACTCCCTTGCCGAATTAGAGGAGCGTCGCAACGCCATCGCTCAGCGGATCGCGGAACTCGGTGATCTTCGAGCTGGTTCCATTTCTAACACGTCGGGCCGTTGTGGCAAGCCGAACTGCCATTGCCATCGGCCCGGCCAGCCGGGTCACGGCCCGAATCTCCGGCTCACTTATAAAGTGGACGGCAAAACCTTCTCGGAGTCGTTGCCCACGTCGGCCGCTGCCCGCAAGGCCGAGCGCGAAGTGGCGGAGTTCCGGAATTTCCAGGAACTCAGTCGGGAATTTATCGAAGCCAACGCCAAAATCTGCCGCTTGCGGCCAGTGGAAGAGAGGCTGGAAACGGAGCAGGAAAAAAAACGGCCGAAGCGATCCATCAAGAGGTCGCACGCGAAGTAGATCAACTCTTGCGGGTCATTTTCCAGGGTCGGCGCAAGACTGGACGTCTCGATTTGGAAGCGATCGAGATGGCCATACGCTCGGCCATGCACCGGGCTGGCGCGGCCGCCTTGAGCGAACTGCTGGAGTTCGCGGCACCGACCAACGCCCAACGCACGGTGGCTTGTGCCTGCGGCCAGCTAGCCCGGTATCGCGAATTACGCTGCAAACCGGTGCTAACCGCCGTAGGCCCGGTGCAAGTCTGGCGTCCCTACTATTTATGTCCGCACTGTCACAGCGGCCAATTTCCTGTCGATGTCGAACTGGATATTGAGAGGACGGAATTTTCTCCCGGGGTGCGCCGCATGCAGGCCCTGGTAGGCCAGCAGGTTCCCTTTGATTCTGGCCGCGAGCAGCTGCGAGTTCTGGCTGGTTTGGAAGTGACGACCAAGTCGGTCGAGCGTACGGCAGAGACGATCGGAGGTGATATCGCTCAGCAGGAACAACAGGAGATCCAGAGAGCGGTGCAGTTAAATCTGCCCATTCCCGTTGGCCCGCCGATTCCCATCCTCTATGTACAAATGGACGGGACCGGAGTCCCCGTGGTGAAGCAAGAGACGTTGGGGCGGCAAGGCAAAATCGCGGGCCAACCCGCTCATACACGTGAAGCCAAGTTGGGATGTGTGTTCACACAAAGCACCTGGGACGAGGAAGGCTTCGCCATCCGCGATCCGGATTCCACCACCTACACCGGGGCCATCGAAACGGCGGTCGATTTTGGCAAGCGCATCTATCGGGAAGCGCTAAAACGAGGTTGGCGCTGGGCCAAGAAGAAGGTGGTGATCGGTGACGGTGCGGAATGGATTTGGAATCTGGTGGCCGAGCATTTTCCGGACCGATTCAAATTGTCGATCTCTATCACGCGCGCCAGCACCTCTGGGAGGTGGCTCGCCAACGGTATCCCCAGGAGGAAAACAAACAGAAAGTTTGGATGAAGGTCCACCAGAAGCGTCTGCTGGACAAAGGAAAAATCGAAAAACTGGTGGGAGCGCTGCGGGCCATCGAAACCAACAATTTACAAATGGCCGAGAAGATTCGCGCGGAGGCAGACTACTTCGAAAGAAATGCAGAACGGATGCGCTATCCCAAGTTTCGCCGCCAGCACTTGTTTGTGGGCTCGGGGGTGATCGAAGCCGGATGCAAAACGGTCATTGGTTCACGTCTGAAACAATCCGGAATGTTCTGGACCGTGCGGGGAGCCAACGCGATCCTGACTCTGCGATGCTCTCATCTTAACGGTCGCTTTGAGGATTATTGGGAGGGACGCCGCGAGGCCCAGGCGGCGTGACAACCACTCCTATGTCGCCCGCCCTTACCAACAGTACACGGATTCGACGAGTTCTATGGCTACCTCTATCACTGAGATGCCATGGAAGATCCCTGTCACCCCAATTACCCTCCGGCGCTGAAGGACACGGTCGGACCTCGCCACATGATCCACACTTGGGCCACTAACGTCGACGATCCTACCGTCCAGCCACGTTGGGGGAAAGTTGGCAAGAAAAAGATCCAGGATGACGGAGAACTTTGTCCAAAACGAATGGAAACAATTGATGACGAGATCCTCTCGAATGCGATGACGTTTCTCGACAAGAGCAAAAGCGACGGCAAGCCGTTCTTCCTCTGGCTGAACCCCACGCGCATGCATGTCATCACGCACTTATCACCGAAGTACGAGGCGATGCGCACACCTGAGAACGGTTGGTCAATCGAAGAAGCCGGGATGGCGCAGCTGGACGACATCACCGGTTCAGTGATGCAGAAGCTCAAGGACATGGGGGTTGACGACAACACCATCGTCGTCTTCACCACCGATAATGGCACAGAGAACTTCTCCTGGCCGGACGGCGGACAGACTCCGTTCGCTGGCGGAAAGGGTACGGCGTTGGAAGGCGGTTTTCGTTGTCCGGCTATCCTCCGCTGGCCCGGACATGTCCCGGCCGGCAAAGTTGAGAATGGCATTTTCTCCGGGCTCGACTGGTTCCCGACGTTTGTAGCAGCTGCTGGCGACCCAAACATCGCTGACGAGCTAAAGGCTGGCAAACAGCTTGGCGACACGACCTCCAAGGTGTACCTCGATGGCTACAATCAGATGGACCTCATCACTAGAAAAGGTCCGTCGGCTCGGCACGAGATCTTTTATTTCACCGAGGGTACTCTAGCTGCGGTGCGCATCAACGACTACAAGTATCGGTTCACGGATCAGCCGAATGGCTGGTTTGGTGGGACCGTCCACGTGGATTGGCCGATCCTGTTCAATCTGCGCTTGGATCCCTTCGAGCGCACGGGGATGCCCAATGGAGTGGGAGGATCCCTCTTCTACAAAGACTGGTTCGGGTATGAGTTCTGGCGCTTCGTGTTCGTCCAGCAAGTAGTTGGGAAACTCGCGCAAACCGCTCTGGAATTCCCTCCGATGCAAAAGGGTGCGAGCTTCAACCTGCAACAGTTGAAGGAGGAACTTGAGAAGAAAATGGCGTCTCACGCGGCTCAATAAACTTCACATTTGACGCAAAGGACGGGCCGCAAGAACCGCCCCCCTCTGCCATCGCTTGACCAGTCGTCAAATTGCGTTTCCAGCTTTAGCGATTGTTTCTAGCGGAATGTGAGCTAAGTCAATGAAACGAATTCCACGGAAGCCGGATCGCTACAAACGAGGCAGCATCTATCTTTGCGATCTACCTCAACAACTAGTGACCGAGACGACTGATGGAATGGCGCATCACCGGGACGGGGTTGAGCGGCATGGTTCGCCTCCCTGTGTTGCGGTCTCGACTGACGATTTCAACGACAGCCAGGCCAACGGCCTAATCATTGTGCCGCTAGTAAGTGGCGTCAATGTTGATTTAGCGAAGTTCAAAAAGGTTCCGTCAACATGGGTTCGCGTCATCTCGCAGGGCGAACCCGGATTTGTTCTGACAGAGCAGATTCGTTACATCGACCGGAGCCGGTGCAAAGTCAGAATCGGACAACTGGTCGACTTCGATTTCAGACAGGTCGAAAACAAGCTGAAGCAGCTTCTTTTCCAATGAGGCCACAGCGCCGTCTAGGCTAAGATGGCATGTCCAGCTTGATCACATTCCCCTGGTGGACCATGCGACTTCGCTCGATCCTAGCATTACTAGTTTCACTCACGTCCGCTGCTGCCCACCTTTCCGCGCAAGACCTGGCACCTAGAGCCTACGTAATAACGGCAGTGCATTCCAACGCGATTACGATCACTTGGTCCTTCTATGACGGCGGCCTGAACTTCAATGGAACAATACCGGTCACCAACGCCACTGGTACCTACTACGTATCGATCTTCAGCTACTACCATTCGCTGAATTTCTTTGGACGCTCCGCAAACATCGCGGCCTCGCTCCCCTACGGCGTTGGAACTTTTCAAGGTGACATCGGCGAGAAAGCCAGATCGATATACCGTTCAGGCCTGCTGGATTCTAGCTTTCGCTTTTCCGTAAACCTGATGGGTGGCCCGGCGATGCAACCGAAAGAATTTGCGCAGTGGAAGCAAAAGAGACTGTTGGGCGTGAGTCTGAAGCTGATTGCGCCCACCGGACAATACAGCGGCACAAAACTGGTCAACTGGGGCAGCAATCGGTGGGCTTTTAAACCGGAAGTTGGATATTCCGAGCGCTGGGGGCATTGGGTGGTCGATGGCTATGCCGGGGTGTGGTTCTATACCACAAACTCCGCGTTTTACGACGGCCCGCTCACTAAACCACAGAATGAAGCGCCGATAGGTGCTCTGGAGGGGCATCTGAGTTACGACGTGAAGCCGCGTTTCTGGGTGTCGCTGGACGGAAACTTCTGGTCGGGCGGCATTACTAGCCTGAGCGGCATACGGAACCTAGCGACCAAGCAGACTGGTTCACGCATGGGAGGCACGGCTTCATTCCCGATCAGCAAACACCAATCAATCAAAGTCAGCTATAGCGATGGCACATATATTGCCTTCGGCGGGAACTATCAGAACGTCTCCGTAGCCTGGCAGTATTCCTGGTTGGGTCGTCCGAACTAAGAATAGTGATTTCGACTGTGATCTCCTCGAAGGACAGCCTGCCCCTAAGTAATGACCGGTACGCCGAGTAGGCCATTTGGTGGCACAGTTGCGGAACCTAAGTGATTGTAATGCCAAGCCTTAGGTAGATTTCTACATCGTTCGCAACGACGAGGTCGCAGCTTCGAACCCTGTCACGTCCACCAAAATCACCAATAAAACGGAACTTTTCAACGCTCGGTCCAAGCTCCACAGCGAAGCGAACACGTAGTGCCTCAGCTATAATATTAGGCTGCGTGCTTCCTTTTGGAGAGGGGAATCGATTTTGCAACCGGCGTCATGGGCAGAGCTAGCCTAAGTTCGTCACGGCGCCGGTCATTTAAGATTTTTCAGCCCTAAAAAGGTAACAAACCCTGCGGCTGCAAGCACGCCTATTGAAAATGGCGTTGTAGTGTAGACCTACCCTCTTGTTGCGGCCCACCTCTACATGGGAGGATTCGCCGCAGGAAAAGACCATTGCCACCGGGCGGCTGAAAGATCGCAACCGCATGGAGCGACGATTGGGGAAGATTCAGGCCTGGAATCCCTCGGTGAACGATCTCTATGAAATCTCTCTGCGAGAAACGGGCGAAGGTGTGCGCTTGTTCTGGCAGATGCGAGAGGATCGTCGGCACTGGCACGAGTCGCGCGAAGGCGCCTACCTGCTGCGCACCAATCTGCAGGCGGATACGCCCGAGGAGTTATGGTCGAAGTATATGCAGTTGACCGAGGCCGAAGCGTCGTTCCGGGCACTGAAGAGCGAACTTTCCATTCGGCCTCTGTTTCATCAGAAGGAGCGGCGCGTCAAAGCCCACGTGATGGTGGCGTTTCTAGGGTATGCGCTCTGGGTCACCTTAAAACATCTGCTGCAGCGCCGGCCAGCCTTGATTCCGAAGCCACTGACGGCCAGTGTCGGGAAGGCACAGCCGTTTACACCCATGCAAGCCCTGGCGGTTTTATCCAAACTGCACAGCGGCGACATCGTTCTGCCCACGACAGACGGCCGTGAGATACGCCTGCGTCGCGTGACCGAGGCCACCGCCGAGCAGAAATCTCTTCTCGACCTGCTGGGCATCAGCTTTCCCGACCGCCTCAGTTTCAACCGTCAATGTAGTGTAGACTCGGCGACTGCGCGAGCTGATTCTGAAGGAGTTGCTCCAGTTTTAACATGCGCCGTGACGAACTTAGGCTAGGAGGAGGAATCTACAGATTAAGAAGAAACAGGCCCCAGGGTTTGCAATCATGATCGCAGCTCTAACTGGCTTGATCAGCCTGACTGTTTTGGCGCGGCAGGATAGGTGTACGCTGAAAGTGCCCGACGGACTCGCCTTGTCTGAGTTCAAAGGATATGACGCATGGCAGGATGTCGCGGTCAGTGAGACGGAACGCAGCCTCAAGGCGATTCTAGGAAACGCTGCGATGATTGAAGCTTACAAGGAAGGCGTTCCGGAAAATGGTAAGTCTTCCCCCGAAGGCTCCAAGATCGTGAAAATAGAGTGGATCAAGAAGAAGAACCCAGTCTCGCCGTATTTCGTGGAGGTGCCGGACACCCTAAAGTCGGTGTCGTTTATTGAGAAGAATTCGAAGAGATTCCCGAAGACGCACGGATGGGCATATGCCCAGTTTGAGTATGATGCTGGGTCTAAGACCTTTAAGCCATCGGTGACCGGCTCCGAATGCGGGTATGCGTGCCATACAACTGTGGCGTCGACAGATTACATCTTCACGGCATATCCGCCCAGGTAAGCGCTACAATTCCCGGCAGGTGTAGGTCGCTCACCGGAAACCTGTGTGCTGGTTCCATTTCTGTAACGCGTTGATTAGGCGGTCTGTTTCACTGGATGGCTGATCTTGCTGGTTCTGAACTAATCTGCTGGCGCGAGATTCTCAAGACACCCACGGAGGAACCGTGAAGAAACTGTCCGGCTTCGTCATGATCGGCGTATTGATTGCGCTCTCAAGCTTGCCTTGGCTGCTCAGTGTCTCCGCATCCGCATCGCTTTTAGCCCAGCAGAATACTGAGCGTTTGGGCGACGAGTTAAAACGCTTTGCCACACTCGATCCCATTGACACGCACACTCACGTTTTCCAGAACGATCCAGCCTTCCATACAATGCTCAACCGATTGCAGTTGCACTTGGTGGACATCTGCGTTTTCACGGAGGCCTCGTTTCCGTCCTTGCAGGCCCAGATCGATTCCGCGTTGGCTGTAACCCGTGCTTCCAAACATCATGTGTTTTTTTGCACGACTTTCGATCCATTCCAATTTCGCTCGCCCCATTTTGCCGCGGACACCATTCGGCAGCTCGATCGAGATTCCAAAAACGGCGCCGTCGCTGTGAAAATCTGGAAAAACATCGGCATGGAACTCAAAACTCCGGAAGGCGAATTTGTGATGCCTGACGATGCCGCGTTTGCGCCCATTTACCGTGCCATCGCCGAACACAATATGACGCTGATCGCTCACCTGGCGGAGCCGAATTCCTGTTGGGAGCCTCCCAACCCTGTCAGTCCCGACTACGACTATTATAAAGAGCATCCGGAGTGGTACATGTACGGCAAGACCGATCGCCCTTCCAAAGAGCAGATACTTGCGGCTCGGGACCACTTGCTCGCGGAGAATCCCAGGTTGCGTGTCGTAGGGGCGCATCTCGGCAGTATGGAAGTGGATGTAGACGAAATAGCGAAACGCTTCGATCACTACCCCAACTTTGCCGTCGACACGGCCGCCCGGGTAGCCTACTTCGCCCTGCAACCCCGCGACAAAGTGCGGGTCTTCTTGCTGAAGTACCAGGATCGCATCCTCTACGGCACCGATTTGGAATATGGGCGGAAAGGAGATTCAGGTAGCCTGCAAGAGTGGGAGTCAACCTACTTGCGGGATTGGAAGTTTTTTTCTACGAACGAAACTGTCGAGTTTCAAGGACGAAAGGTCCAAGGCCTCCAGTTGCCGGACTCTGTCCTCCGCAAGCTGTACCACGATAACGCGATCCACTGGATTCCAAGGATGACAAATCCAGCGCAAAAATGATCGTCTGTCTTGACCGGATAACCTCAGCTATTATAGTTGTTGATTCTCGCTTGATGCTGATAACAATCCATTAGCGGCCCAACTGTATTAACATGCACTCGGACTTGCTGTTCTCAGTGGTTCTTTGTGCAACAGGACAAAGTAAGGAGAAGACTATGACGCGCAAACTGACAGGAGCTGCGGGATTGGCTGGGGCGTTTGTGGCGGGCATGGTAGTGGCGACGGCGTTGGTTGGGGGGATAGCTGGGGCGAGAGCGAAGACGATGGGGGCGGCGGAGCAGGGGCAGCAAGTTACCCTGCAGAGGGTCTTCACCCCGACGGTGACGGACGAGGACATTGCTTTGCTGCGGCAAGATGTACGGGCAATGAAAATGCAGGTGATTGGGCAGAATATGTCGCTGTCGGATACTGAGGCGGAGAAGTTCTGGCCCATCTATAAACACTACGCGGACGACTTGCATGAAGTGAACAACTCGAAATATGCACTGCTGAAGCAGTATGCGGAGACGTGGTCAACGATGACGGACCAGGATGCGTTGATTTATGTGCGGCACTGGATGGAAGTGGACGCTGAGGCGCAGGCGTTGCGGCTGAAATATGTGCCGGCGGTGACTCAGGTCTTGCCGGGAAAGAAAGCAGCGACGTTTTTTCAGTTGGATCGGCGGCTGTCCATGATCGTCGATTTGCAATTATTTTCGCAGATTCCGTTGGCGCATGTGAAGGAGTAGAGAGCTAGAGATATGCACAAGATGGACAGCTTAGCGAGGGCAGCGATGTGAGTTGGTTTGGTCGAGCGAAGACTTGCTTCAAGCCTCATCGATCCAGCCTTAGTTGATTTTCCTTATGCTGCTTGGCCACAGTGTTGCATCGATTGCATCTGCAGATGTAAAGGTGGAAAAAGTTGAATTTAAAGGTTGGCGTAATTGCTACTATTGAGGATCACATAATATAGTGACTAGAATAATTCCGCTTGTACCCAGAAGCCAGTGACCAGGGTAGTTCGTCGACGCATGCGGCGAAGAGCCTTGCGGGCATAATGGCTCAACTGCCAGAAGGTTTGCGGGCAGAAGTTTGGCAGTTCGTGTTGTTTCCAGTGTGACCAGAGATACTCGACCGGATTTAATTCCGGGGCGTAGGCGGGAAGAAATTCGAGCCAGAGTCGTCCTTTCTGTTCCCGGACAAAGTCCCAGACCAAACGGCTTCGATGCGTGCGGGATCCGTCCCAAACTACCAACAGCTTGCAGTCGAGATGACGCAGGAGATGTTTCAGAAACTGCACGACCTGCGGGCTGCGAATCGAGCCCGGGAACAACCGGAAGTAAAAGTTCCACCACGTTACACCGGCCATGGCCGACAAAGTTTTCCAATTGAAGTGATACTGCAGCACGGGAGTTTGTCCTCGCGGTGCCCAAGTTCGGCAACGATGCGGTCTCTGGCTCAGTCCGCTTTCGTCGACGAAAACGATCACGAACCCTTGTTTTTGGGCTTTTTTTTATCTCCGGCCAGCGTTTTCGCTTCCACTGGGCAATGGCTTTTTCGTCGCGTTCCAGAGCTCGTCCGGTCGGACGTTGGCAACTCCAGCCGAGTTGCCGCAATAGGCGCCAGACATGTCCAGGGTGATAGTCAATCCCACATTCCTTTTCAATCAAATCCGCCACTCGCGCCGAGGTCCACAAGCCAGTGTCATAGCCAAACGCTTCCGGTCCGCGCTTCAGAGCGCGTTCGATCCGTTCTAGATCCTCAGCGCTCAAGCGTGGCTTCCGTCCGGCTGTCGTCGATCATCTGAATCCGTATTTTTTTGAACGCTCGCCGGAAATATAAAAACATATCAGCATCTGCGCCGCAGGCGCACACCCCTCATCTTCACTCATCTGGTAGTTTGCTCACCGTGGTGGGAAATGGGAACCCGACCGTTACAGCGGTCGAGTTCCCTGTGTGGCAGACCTTCATCAGGTAGCCAAACATCAACAGGTGTTCAAGCTGCCATGATCGGTCGCCGTTGTCCAGTCCCACCGCGGGGCGAGGATGGCGGCCCACACCGAAGTTGTCCTCCGTCAACGAGTTTGTCGTGCTGGCGGCTGTGGCCAGGTCTTCTGGATCTGTCGCCACTGTGACCGGGGACAGCACTACTGCAGCTACCTTTGTCGGCAGCAAACGCGCCGGCAACAACACCGCCTGGCCAACCGCCGCCACCAGCAGAGTCCGGAAGGGCGCCAGGACCATCGCGATCGCCAGCGCGAGTATCGGCGGCGTCACCGATCAGCTCGCGTGACGGATGTATCTTCCCGGATGCTTTCCTACGAGGGCAGAATCCCGAGCGGTGTGCTTCCGATCCGGAATCCGCATGCCCAAGCGAACGGCGCCCTGCAGCGGCACCATGGCTTACTTCGCTGTGTCCTCTGCGGTCGCCTGGGACGCTTCGTGGAACCGTTCCCCCGAATCTTCCGGAGGTGAACATGCTAAGCAGCGACCTGCGAGCACAGATCCGTCACTGGTTCTACGCCGAACATTGGAAAGTCGGCACCATCGCGCAGCAACTTGGGCTGCACCCGGACACCGTCCGCCATGCGCTAGACACCGAACAGTTCAATCGTGCCAAGGCTCTTCGTCCTTTGGTGACCGACCCATTCGTAGAGTTCATCCAGCAGACCTTACAGAATTATCCCCGGCTGCGTGCCACGCGCCTCTACCACATGATCCGGGAGCGCGGTTATACCGGAAGCGTTGTGCAGTTGCGACGCGTGGTGGCCCGCCTGCGACCGGTTCGACAGGAACCCTTCCTGCGACTACGTACCTTTCCGGGAGAGCAAGGACAAGTGGACTGGGCCCATTTCGGCGAAGTCGCCGTCGGCCGTGCCTGTCGGCGTCTGTCTTGCTTCCTGATCACTCTTTCCTACTCGCGCGCCCTGTATCTGGAATTCTTCTTCGATCAAAGCATGGAAAACTTTCTGCGCGGCCATGTCCACGCGTTTCAGGCGTGGTCGGGCCAACCGCGAATCCTCTTGTACGATAACCTTCGCAGTGCCGTGCTCGAACGTCGCGGCGACCAGATTCACTTTCATCCTCGCCTGTTGGACTTGTGCTCGCATTATCACTTTGCTCCTCGTCCGTGCCAGGTACGGGCAGGAAATCAAAAAGGAAAAGTGGAACGAGCGGTGCTTTATGTACGCGAATCGTTCTGGGCCGGCCGAACCTTCACCACGCTTGAAGAGCTGAATCGTCAAGCCTTTCTCTGGCGTGACCAAGTGGCCCATCAACGCCCTTGGCCGGACGATGATTCCCGCACCGTGGAGCAAGCCTTCGCCGAAGAACAACCACGACTGCTTCCCGTACCGGCACATCCGTTCGAGACAGATCTGGTTCTTCCCATCCACGCGGGCAAAACTATCTATCTTCGTTTCGACCTGAACGACTACTCCATCCCTCCGGAGGCCATAGGACGTCCGCTGACCCTGGTGGCCTCAGAATCGAGGGTGCGCATCCTGGACGGTAGTAAGGAGATCGCCCAACATCGCCGCTCCTTCGATCGACACCAACTGGTGCTCGATCCCACGCACCAGCAAGCGCTGCTGGAGGAAAAGCGCAAAGCCTTCGGATCGACCCCCGGCGGTCGCTTAGCCCAAGCGGTGCCGGAAAGCGAAGCCTTGCTCGATACCGCTTTCGCGCGGGGAGAATCGGCGGGCAGCCAAACCGCGCAGCTCCTCAAGCTCTTGGACACCTACGGGGCCGTCGAGTTGCGTAGTGCCATCCGGGAAGCACTCGAGCGCAATACGCCACATGCTTCTTCGGTCGCGTTCATCCTGAGCCGCCGGCAGCGCTCCCAGAAACACACCGCTCCCACTCCCGTGGATCTCCGCCGCCACCCGGAAGTGCAATCTCTCGATATCACCCCTCACGACCTGGAGTCCTACGATGAGCTCACCACCGACAAGAACCATGAGCCCGACGAATGATCTGCCGGCACAACTCAAGCAGATCGGTCTGAAGACCATCCCCGGCAACCTGGACGACTTTCTCGCTCGGGCCAGCAAAGCGCGTTGGTCGCCGCGTATGCTGCTGGAGCAACTCGCCCAGGAGGAAAATCAAGAACGTTCCCACCGCAGCCTGGAGCGGCGGCTACGCATGTCGGGGATCAAAAAGTTCAAAGTCATGGCCGACTTCGAATGGAGTTGGCCCAAAAAGATCGAACGCGACGTCATCGAACAGGCCCTCACGCTCGACTTCCTTCGCGAAGCCCGCAATTTCGTATTAATCGGACCGAACGGACTGGGCAAGACCATGATCGCCAAAAACGTCTGCCACCTCGCTGTCTTAGCCGGCTACTCGGTTCTCTTTCGTACCGCGGCGGCCATCGTCGAAAACTTGCGTCATGAAATGTTCGAAGGTCGCCGACGCAAGCTACGGGCCTACAGCAAAGTCGATCTGTTATGCATCGATGAGTGTGCCTACCTCTCGTTTGACGATAAGGCTGCCGACATCCTCTACGAAGTAATCAATCGCCGTTACGAAAGCAAGTCTGTGATCCTGACTACCAACAGATCGTTTAAAGAATGGAACCAAGTCTTTCCCAATGCTACCTGTATCGCCACGCTGCTGGACCGCCTGTTGCACCACGCCGATGTGACGCGCTTGGACGGCGAAAGTTACCGAATTCGTGAAAGCCAACAGGAAGCCACCGCACGGAGGAAGAAACCATGAATCCCCTCGATCGCGACGCCGAACAGTACGTGCGCACCGTTCTGAGTCTCTATCAACAGCTCCCGGAAACGCCCGCGCTGCCGAGTTCTCGGGACCGCCTCCATGCCCATCAACTGCAACAACGCAGACTCCCTCTGACGCTGATCGAGGCGGCTTTCTTGTTGGGTTCTTTGCGTCGACTCCTGAGACCACCAGACGCCCCAGCCTTGTCCCCGATTCATTCCCTGGCCTACTTCGGGCCAGTCATCGAGGAACTCCTTCACAATCCTGTTCCCGACACTTACATCGAATATCTTCGCCGCAAAATGCAGCCCTTCACTGGGAAAAAGGTCATCGCACAAGAATCCCATCCGGCGAGCGTTCAAAAAAATACGGATTCAGATGATCGCTGACATCCGGCTCGACCGGCTTGCGCAAGCCCCGTTCGGCCGTCCTTTTCCAGTTGCTGCGCCCAGCGACTAACTGACTGACGATGTACACCGACTTGTCGAGCCACTTGCGATTGACTGACGCCCTTCTCGAGCAAGCGTGCCGCCCGCAGACGCCGCTCCTCTAGTGCTGTGAAGTCGCGCCGTACTCCTTTAGGGTTTCCCATGCACAAACGATAGCACAGAATAGTTAGAATGTCACTATATTATGTGATCCTCAATAAGTGAGCAACGGTGAAGTCGAACTCATTGTTACCGGTGACATCGGACCGCGAGTGATCCGATTTGGATTTATTGGCGGGCAGAATGTGTTCAAGGAATTTGCCGAACAGCTCGGAAAGAATAATGAAGATACGTTTCAGCTCCGCCCGCGGTGATCGTGTGTGGAAAGCGCCGGAGGATCCGGTTGCCACTTGGGCCCCAGACAACCTTCCCGTAGAAATCATTACAACTGCAAACGGGTTAATTGCTAAGGCACCCGTGGAGCCGCGAACCCTTCTCCATAAAGAGATTGAGGTCAGGATGGCAATTTCTGGAACGAACGTGACGGTGATTCATCGCCTTGCGGACCGTTCGCTTTTCCCACTGGAGTATTCGGTATGGTCGCTGGCGACGATGGCGCCCGGCGGCCTTTCCATCGCGGGTTTTCCGCCGCGCGGCAGGCATCCGGCAGATCTGGAGCCACCAACCCATTGGTGATGTGGGTGTATACGAACCTTCCGGACAAACGTTGGGTCTTCACAAAGAAATACATGACCTTGAAACAGGATCCGAATAACACTGAAGCGCAGAAGATCGGCCTATTTAACCCTGACACCTGGGGAGCCTATGTCTTAAATAACGTACCCGTCCGGCCAACTCATCTTCCGCCCTTAAATCGTAAACAACAATAATGTACGGCGCGGCTCAATGTGTCGCGCAAAGGCGGAGGTGCGGGATGAACCGGAAGAATCACGATGTCGAGAAGCAGCGGTATTGGCAGAGGACGATTGGGGATGCAGCCCGGAGCGGGATGTCGATTCGGGAATTTTGCCGGCAGCGCCGCGTGAAGGAAAGCCAGTTCTATTGGTGGCAACGCAAACTGAAAGCTGGCCGTCAGGAGCGGAACAAACCGAGTGTTTAGGACAGAGCAGCCAGTTTCGCCCTTGTCAGTGAAGACGGTATGGACATGCGGGCTGGATTGGAACTGGTGCTCCAGGACGGTCGTCGGCTGCGCATCAGCCAGGGAGTTCAGGAAGAGACTCGTCGGGCTCGGGCCCATGCATCCGGGCAGCCTGAGCGAGCAGTACAACGTATGCGGCAAGGTTGGCTGCCGCTGCAAAGACACGAAGAACCCCCAAAAGCACGGCCCCTACTATCAACTCAGTTTTACCTGGCGGGGCAAGGGCCGCACTCGCTTTGTGCGCTCCGAGCGCTTGGCCGAAGTGCGGCAGAAAGTCGCTAATTACAAACGTTTTCGGGAACTGACCGACGAGTGGGTGGACTTGATGGTGGAACTGGAACAGCAGGAACGGGAGCAAAAGCAGTAGGACGATGGAAATCGATCCTCACAATCTGCCGTCGGAAGTCAATCTTCTGCAGCAGATCGTCTTGCAGTTGCTGCAGGCAGTGGAGGACAAGGACCAGCTCCTGGCGCGCGTACAACACCAACTGGCACAACTGCTGCGCTATCGCTACGGGCAGAAACGGGAGCGTATCGACGAAAACCAGTTATTCCTGTTTGCCGCGCAGATCATTGCTGCCAGTCAGCGGGCGAGCACTGCATCTTCAAGCGAAGAGCCGGCGGCAGATTCCTCTTCCCGTGCTGACGGCGAAGAAAAGAAAGAAAAACCAGAGCGCCGCGGGCACGGCCGCAAAGCGTTGCCGGAATCACTGGAGCGTCGCCGGGTGGTGTTTGACTTGGAAGAATCGCAACGCCAATGCGGGCAGTGCCAAACGCCCATGCACAAAATCGGAGAAGATGTCAGCGAGCGACTGGAGTTTATTCCCGCTTCCTTGCAGGTCATTGAAGAAGTTCGCCCCAAGTACGCCTGTGCGAAAGGGTGCGGTGTGGTGGCAGCACAGAAACCCGCGGCGCCCATTGAGAAGGGGCTGCCCGGGCCGGGCCTGCTGGCGCACGTAGCGATCAGCAAATATGGAGATCATCTTCCGCTGAACCGCATGGAGTCGATTTTTCAGCGCCATGGGGTGGAGCTGTCGCGGAAAACCATGTGTGACTGGATGGCCGCTTGTGCCGAGTTAGTCAGTCCGGTGTGGGAGCGCATGAAGGAAGTGGTGCTGACTTCGAGGGCCGTACAGACCGACGATACGCCAGTGCCAGTGCTGGATCGAGAGCGAACCCGCACGCGCACCGGCCGGATCTGGACGTATGTAGGGGATCGCAACCGTCCTTACATCGTTTACGACTACACGGGCAATCATAGTCTAGAGGGACCGGAAGAGTTCTTGAAAGGCTACAACGGTTACTTGCAGGCGGACGCCTATCGCGGCTATGACGCGATGTTCAAGAATCGCAAGCAGAACTTGACAGAGGTTGGCTGTTGGGCGCATTCGAGACGATATTATTTTGAGGCGCTGACTTCCGACTTGTGTCGAGCTACAGTGATGCTAGCCTACATTCAGTTGTTGTACGAAATTGAGCGGGAAGCTCGCCAGGGCAACCTGAATCCCGAGCAGCGTCGGGAGCTACGCCAAACGAAATCATGTCCCATTCTGGAGGACATCAAGAATTACCTGCAGACGGAAAAGCCCAAAGTACTACCGAAAAGCCCGATCGGCGATGCTATCGCATCGAGGTGGCTGTTTGGGTGGGTGCTGATGCGCGCGAATAAATCCCGAAGATAACCAAAAGGCTCGACGCGCAGACGTTTGCAACGTTGCTTCGTGAGCGCGTGAGACCTTCGTCTGCGCAACAAGCCACTTGTCGGGAAGCAGTTCGTAAAGTAGCTTCTGGAGTTTCTTCCTCGCGACGGGCTTAAGGCTGGCTACATAGCCGCGGAGTTCATAGGGGTTGAATATCTCCCACACTGCCGCTTGAAAGCGCGGTAGCTCGACAGCGAAATCGGGGTCTTGATCTGCTGCCTTGGCAAAATTCAATAACTTCTCGCCGATCAGATAGTCGAGCGCGTTCTCGACGCCGAAACGTTCACGAATCGTGCGGGTGGCCTCGCACTGCTCTTCCCAGATCTTGTGAAAGTCCATGTGAAACTCCATGGCGAGTAACTATATCGCCGGGCACCTGCCATCAGCAAGAGGAGCGAAGAAATCTGTGGACCGTAATCTGCGTTCGCCGGACGGATACTAAATAACGAGGTGTTCGTCAAACGAACTTAGGCGAAGCGTGGAGAGACGTATCCTGATTTCGGATGCTCCTTTGAGGAATTTACAAACAACGGGTTCCTGGAGATGGAGACGCTCGGACCCCTGACAAAAGTACTCCCTAGAAAAACTGCCGAACAGGTTGAGCACTGGAGTTTGCACCGCGATGTCCAATTCACCGGGCTTACAGATGAGGCGATTGACAGAGCCATCTTGCCCTTGCTGGCTGCCGGTACGGGTGAAAATTAGGCGCCCAAAGTGCGAGGCTCTAAATGTCAGCCACGATTACCAGCCCATTTGGTCCATCCGCTTGAGGATAATCGCGCTGTAGTTATTCATGCGCTCGGGTCGTCGCTTCAGGGGAGCCGGCAGAATTGCAGCGAGCCGTGCCGCCTGTTGCCGGCCGACATTCCGGGCTGAGATGTCGTCGTAGTGACGACACGCCGACTCTGCGCCATAAATACCAGGACCCCATTCGACCACGTTGAGGTATATCTCCAGGATGCGCTGTTTGCCGAGGACGAATTCGGCCACCGGCACCAGTGTGGCCTCTGCGCCCTTGCGGAGGATAGAGCGGCCCGTTCCGAAGAATAGGTTCTTTACGAGTTGCTGCGTAATGGTGGAAGCTCCTCGAGTGCGATCGCCTTCCATATCATCTTGGGCGGCTTTTTGGATCTCGTGCCAATCGAATCCATGGTGGTGGTAGAAATTCGCATCTTCCGCAGCGATTACAGCGTGCTGGAGGTCGGTCGAGATTTGGCTGAGCGGAATGAATTTGTAGCGTTCGCGATACGGCGTGTGGTGAATCCATGCCTGCAAGCGGCGCTGCATGTGCACCGCGGTTGTGGGTGGGTCGATCCAACGCGCGGCCACAAGGATTAGTGCGGTAGGCGACCAAAGTAGCACCACGCCGATGACAAGCCATAGGAGAAAGGATCGGAGGAAGCCCGTCCGAAGCGGGGCCTGGGTGTCGGTGTTTGGCATTTCAGTCACACTTCAGAATAACAGCATGGGATGGTTGCAACTTCGTGATGAATTATCCGCTAACACTGCGCGTACCGACGAACCAGGGCGGTTACTTGCCGGGACCGGTTTCGCTTCCTATCGCCTGTGCTGCTATTCTTGATTCATCCACTTTTTGAGGGACACTGACTCCACTTGCCACCAATTCTTAGCGCCCAAGGTCTGGCCAAACGCTTCGGCGTAGCGCCATTGTTTCAAAATCTTGCGTTCACGGTTTCGGAAGGCCAACGCATTGGCCTGATCGGGCCGAATGGTTCAGGCAAATCCACGCTGCTGGAAATTCTGAGCGGGCGGATGCAGCCGGACAACGGCGATCTGGCGATCCGCAAGGGCACGCACTTGAGCCTGGTGCGGCAGGTTTCCGACTATGAGGCGGGCGAGACGATTCATTCGGTTCTGCATAAGGCCCTCGACGAGGCGCAAGTTCCCGAGGAGGATCGCGCCGGGCGGATGGCCGCAATTCTGGGGCGCGCCGGTTTCAACGATCTGGACATCCTCGCTTCCACACTTTCCGGCGGCTGGCGAAAGCGGCTAGCCATCGTGGAGGCGCTAGTGCGGCGACCGGAGGCGCTGCTGCTGGATGAGCCGACCAATCATCTGGATCTTGCAGGGATCGACTGGCTGGAATCGGTGCTTCAGAACGCGCCGTTTGCCTGCGTGGTGGTCAGCCACGACCGATATTTCCTGGAAAATGTGGCGAACGAGATTGTGGAGATAAATCCGGCTTACGAGAATGGTTCGTTGCGCGTCTCCGGAAACTACAGCTCGTTTCTGGAAGCGAAGGAAGAATATCTTCATGCACAACGCAACCGCCAGTCGGCACTGGAAAACCGCGTGCATACGGAAATCGAATGGTTGCGGCGAGGCCCGAAGGCTCGCACCACGAAATCCAAGGCGCGCATCGACAAGGCACATCAACTGATCGGCGAACTGGCGGACATGAACGCGCGGACACGCACGAGTAGTGCGCAAATCGATTTTTCGCTATCGGATCGCAAAACGAAGCAGCTCATCAGTCTGGACGACGTGAGTTATTCGTTTGGCGAGAAAAAACTGTTTGACCATATGCACTTCATCATTACCTCGGGAATGCGTGTTGGCCTTGTAGGCCCGAATGGCAGCGGGAAAAGCACGTTATTGCGGCTACTGAAAGGCGCACTGAAGCCGGAGCGGGGAAAGATGCGGCAGGCGGATTCGTTGCGTATTGTGTATTTCGATCAGAGCCGCGTGCTTAATCCAGAACTCAGCTTGCGCCGCGCCCTTGCCCCAGAGTCCGATTCGGTGATTTATCAGGAACGCGTTGTGCACGTGGCTTCGTGGGCAGCGCGATTTCTGTTCACGGGAGAACAGCTGAACCAGCCAGTTGGGCGGCTTTCCGGCGGCGAACGAGCACGCGTGCTGATTGCGCAACTGATGCTGCAGCCTGCCGATGTTTTGCTGCTGGATGAGCCGACGAACGATCTGGACATTCCGACGCTGGAAATTCTGGAAGAGAGCTTGCTCGAATATCGCGGAGCGTTGGTGCTTGTGACGCACGACCGCTATATGCTCGACCGCGTATCGACGGTGGTGCTGGGGCTTGATGGTTTGGGGCATGCAGAACGCTTCGCCGATTATCCGCAGTGGGAGGCTTGGCAACGCGCGCAAACGGCGGGCGCAAAGAATAAATCTGCGGCGGGAGTGCAGTCTAGCGGCAGCGCTCCCGCGGCGTCGGCGACGATGGCGGCTGTGTCGAGGAAGAAGCTATCTTACAAAGAGACGCGCGAGTTGGAGACGATCGAGCAGCGTATTGCCGATGCTGAAAAAGAATTGCAGGCACGGCACGATTCCCTGCTCGATCCGGCGGTTATGAGCGATGGGGTGCGGATCCGCGAAATCACGACGGAGATGGAAGCGGCTCAGACCGCGATTGACGCAATGTACACGCGTTGGGCGGAGTTGGAGGCGAAGACGTAGCGACGGTTGGGCGCAAGAGAACGGGCCGCCTTAGAAGGCAGCCCTACAACTACTAGAAACCCAAGACCCACCCTTCGCAGAAAACGCTCAGAGTGTGGGACACCCAGGAATCATTTTGTGGCGTTGCCTGGGCCGCCTACAGGGTGCAATCGCGGTAGGCGATCATCCACTGGCGGGAGCTGGGGAAATGGCGCGTGCGGTTCGGTCTGATACCAGTAGGCCACGGAGAAAAAGTTGTCGGACCGGCCGTTGGCGTGGCCGTGCTCGATAGTGGCCTTGATTGATTTGGTGAATGGGATTGGCGAATCGAGGTGGAATCGGAAAACGCTGCTGCGACTACCGGCTTTTTCGTCGCCTACGACCGGCGCGCCGTACAGCGCGTAGGAAAATGGCTTGCCGCCAAAATCGTAAGCGCCGAGGAAATAATCTTCGGTTCCCGTGCCGTTAATCGAGGGTGCTTTCTCCCCGTCGATGAAAAACATGTCGTCACCTTCGCCCCACCAGAAATCCTGATTTTGCAAAACGGACATGGTGACGCCCACGAAGTGACCGCGGCCGGTGGCTTCCATCCAGACGTAATTCCCTTCACCGTTGAGATTCTTCTTATCGTTCTGCAGCGGATCGTTGTTGTCTTTCCAATTTCCGGAGAAACCTTTATTGGGCGAAGCCTGGCGATACTGCGCGTGGAAATACAAACTATCGGGCGCGAGCGGCTTGGCATACAACTGGTAATCAATGTTGTAGTACAGCGCATCCAGCTTCATCTGGCCCTGGTTTTCGACAGTGATGCGCGCACGCTTCTGAAAGGGCATAGGAAAAAAGGAATTGACCGCGTGGTTGGGCGCGGCGGACAGAGGCAGAGCGTCAAATGTGAAATATTCGCCGAGGCCGAGGCCGAAGAAATCGCCGATGGGGACTTCTACGCTGGGCGTGGCTTCGCCATCCCAATACATGCGCAGGACGATTTTCTTGAGATGAAATGGTTCGTCGGAGGAAAGGGTGAGCCAGATGTGCGTGATGATTCCGGGACCGGCGTCGTCCAGAATGGTGAGCGTTTCGCCCGGGGCGATGGTACGAAAATCCTCGTTCCCGCCAGTGCGATCGTAACTGGAGATGCGCTTCTGCACGTAATCGTGAGGTTCGGTCAAGCCGTCGATCCAGTCGCGAGTCTGAGCGAACAACGCCGTACCAGCCACAAGAAACAAGAGCACTACGCGCCCACCCGCAGCAATCATCCGCATATTCTCTCCTGCGTCTGTTTTGATTCGCGCCAAATTACTTGCCACTGACGGCGTTCAGTTTCTTCAGCATCTCGCCGATCTCCGGATTGGCCATGAACGATTTCCAACGACCCCACTGCGATAATTTTCGATCATTACGGCGACGGGCGCCTGATTCAATCCCATATATAAAGGTGACACCCAATCTTGCCCCGGATTGAAGGCGTCGCGTGGACCATAAATATCCCACAATTTGCCGCCCAAATCGCGATAGTAGTCACAATGGAATGACCGGCTCCGATTCGCAGGCGTGGGTTATGCTGCGAATCGGAAGACAAGCAGTACAGAGCCACAAGCGAAGGAGCCGGTCGATGAAAAGCATAAAATTTGTTGGTTTGGATGTCCATGCCGAAACGATTGCGGTGGCGGTTGCCGAGCAGGACGGGGAGGTGAGAACGCTCGGAGTCATTCCGAATCGGGAGGAGTCGATTCGGAAGCTGGTCAAGAAACTGGGACCAGTGGAGCAGCTGCGTTTTTGCTATGAGGCGGGCCCAACGGGGTATGTCTTGTACTGGCAGTTGACGGCACAGGGAGCGAAGTGCGAGGTGGTGGCACCCACGCTGGTACCGGTGAAATCGGGCGAACGGGTGAAGACCGATCGGCGGGATGCGCTGAAGCTGGCGCGAAATTACCGGGCCGGAGAGTTGACGGCGGTGTGGGTACCAGATGCGGCCCATGAGGCCTTGCGAGATCTGGTACGAGCCCGGGAGGCAGCTAAGAAAGACCAGTTGCGGGCGAAACATCGCTTGAGCAAGTTCCTGTTGCGGCATGGGCGGCGGCCGGCGAGCGGTGTGAAGGCCTGGACCTTGAACTACCTGGCGTGGGTGAAAAAAGAAGTGCACTTCGAGCAGCCGGCGCAAGAAGCCACCTTGCTGGACTACCTACATGAGGTGGAGCACGCGGAAGCCCGCATCACGCGGCTGGACCAGGCGATCGAAGAAGCGGTGAAGTCGACACCAGCGAAGATGCGCGCGGTAATCGAGGCCTTGCAAGCCTTGCGTGGCATCGCTCAAGTAGCGGCGGTGACGATCGTGGCGGAACTGGGCGAAGTATCGCGATTCACGCGGGCGCGGCAGTTGATGGGCTACGGCGGGATCGTAGCAAGCGAACATTCCAGTGGAGAAAGTAGCTGGCGAGGGGGCATCACCAAGACGGGGAATGCGCACTTACGGCGCGTGGTCGTGGAGGCAGCCTGGGCGTACCGCCACCGACCAAACGTAGGAGGAACATTACGCAAGCGGCAAGAGTTGGTCAGCGAAGAAGTCCGAGAGATCGCCTGGAAAGCGCAGCATCGGTTGCATACGCGCTATCGGAAGTTAATGGCACGGGGCAAGGAAAAGGGGAAGGTGGTGACCGCGATCGGACGCGAGCTATTGGGTTTTATCTGGGCCATTGGGATAAAGGTAGAAGCGGCGCAGCAGGAGACCGAACGACGGGCGGCATGAGATGAGTTTTTTCTGCAAGAATTTTCCAGGAGGCAGCGTGGGTAGCGGTCGAGAGGCGCATGGAAAGGAGAATCCTCGAAAACACTATGCGGTAGGTCTGTGGACCGAACCCGCGTTGCTAGTCCGAGGCAGCTCCCGACGGATCACGATTATGCGGTTTCGACCCGCGAATATCAGAGTGATCAACCGTCGCAATAGCCGCCTCGACCGCGACTTGCGCTGCCTTCTAGGGGAGGAAAAAAAAGAAAGAAAAAGAAAGAAAAACAATTCTTTGTAGTTGACAGGTCATTCCATATCAGTGTTTGAATGCCAGCATGGAGGCTTCGGGCGTGTAGGGGAACGAAGCGGGAGCACCGGTGGGCGTGAGGGTTCCACGATTGTTCGCGGCATCCGGCGCGTGCGCCACGTAGCTGTTGGGTCCATCGCTTGCCGTGATTCCCCAGGCGTCCGGGCCGTAGCCGGCGAAGTGTTTGGGATTGGCGATAACGTCGCCCGATTTCACCGCTACCAGCGTGGGTACCACTACCTCGCACTTCGCTCCCAGGGCCGTCAACTGCCAGTACACGACATACCCGGTTGGGCCCCTTCATAACAGCACCGCAGTTGCTCAAGTGAAGGAGCCGGACGATGAAAAGAATAAAATTTGTTGGTTTGGATGTCCATGCCGAAACGATTGCGGTGGCGGTTGCCGAGCCGGACGGGGAAATGAGATCGCTCGGAGTCATTCCGAATCGGGAGGAGTCGATTCGGAAGCTGGTCAAGAAACTGGGACCCGTGGTGGCTCTGTACTGCTTGTCTTGCGATTCGCAGCATAACCCACGCCTGCGAATCGGAGCCGGTCATTCCATGTGACTAGCGGTGCGGCCGAAGTGGGCGGAAGGCTGGTGGTCGCTGGGCACCATCGAATATGACCGCAACAATTATCGTGTGGCCGCCAGCGCATTCCGGCAGCTTTTGCCTCTGACGCCAAAGGATGGCACGGTCTACGCGATGCTAGGGCTATCGGAATTTGAGCTTCGGCAGGAGGATGCCGCGCTGCGGCACCTGGATGAAGCCAAGCGGTTGCAGGTGTCCACGAATCCACAGCTGCGGCTGGTGATGCTGTATCACCACGGGATCCTTTTGCTGCGGGCCGGGAAATAACAATCCGCGGAAACGTCGCTCGGTGCCCTTTGCCGCGAGGAAGTGCCGAACGACGAGGTGGTGAAGGCGCCCGGACTGGCGGTGTTTCGCGTGACTCCGAAGGACGCACCCGCGGAGGGTACGCCGGGCGCGCAGGTAGTGCTGGGCGCAGGCCACGCCGCGTGCATCACCGTGCAGAAGAGGTACGACGAAGCGCGCAAGGAGTATGCCGATATTCTGGCCGAATATCCGGACTACCCCAATTTGCATTATGTTTTTGGAAAGTTTCTGGCAGAGACCAACGATACGGCCGGGGCGGTGGCGGAATTTCAGAAGGAAATAAAAAAACAATCCGCAGGACATTAATTCACGACTGGAGATTGCCGCCACGCAGTACAAAATGAATTCGGCGGCGGGTATTCCATTACGCGGAGCAAGCGGTACAAATCAATCCTCATATTCCCTTCGCGCATTATTTGCTTGGACTGCTTTATCTGGACGTGGACGAATATCAGAAATCAATTCCGCAACTGGAGATTGCAGAGAAGGCATCCCCCCGCGATGCAAAGGTGTATTTTGCCCTTGGATCAACCTACTCTCGTCCGGGGCCGGCGTCAGGATGCAAAGAAGGCACGCGCGATGTTTCAGCGGCTCAGCCAGGAATCGACCAGCGACACAGACGCAGGGTATTGACGCCCAGGACATTCAGGCTGAATGGATCATGGAAACTACTTCGCTGATTCCTCGACGGTCAGAATGCGGTCGGCAGCAACGTCCTTCAAGATTTGCGTGATGCCGCTCGGCCAGCGAATCTGAATTTCAGAAATTTTCTCGTTTTGTCCCAAGCCAAAATGAACGCGTGGATCGCTCGAAGAGGCGTAGCCAACCGCCGTGGTAACTTCATTCCATTGCTTCTTGCCATCGGCGGTCGTGATGCCGATCTGCGCGCCAATGCCCATGCGATTGCTTTTTGTTCCCACCAGCTTCAGCAAGATCCAATGATTGCCGTTTTCGGTGATATTGTGAAATAGCTCCGCAGGGCCATTCAGCACAGAGACAACCATGTCCACGCGGCCATCGTTATCGAGATCGCCGAAGGCTACGCCGCGATGGGCCGCTTCGATTTGAAAATCCGGACCAGCGGTCGCGCTGACATCCGCAAATTTGCCATTCCCCAGATTCCGGAAAATTGTGTTCGGCTCCGGATATTTTCGGGACGGGGTTTGTATACTGATGTTGTCCATCACGTTGGCGCGCGCGACGAACAAATCCTTCCAGCCATCGTTGTCAAAATCGGCGATGCCGTTGCCCCACCCGGACATGTCATTGGTTTTGGCCAAGCCGCTGGCCACGGTCATGTCCTGAAATTCGCCTTTGCCCTGGTTGATCCACAGAGGAAACTCTTCGTGCTCTACGGCAGTATGCCAGATGTCCGGCAGGCCATCGTTGTTCACATCGCGGAAATCGGCGCCCATGCCGGAGCGCGCGATTCCGTCGGGCGCGTAACCAACGCCCGCATCGAGCGCGACCTCTTCGAATTTCTTGCCTTTCAGATTGTGAAATAAGAAATTCTGCGTGGTGTCATTGGCCACGAATGCATCCAGGTAGCCGTCGCCATCGTAGTCGGCGAAGGTTACGCTCATGCCTTTTCCGAATTGCTCGGCGATGCCGGTCTCTTCGGAAACGTCGGTGAACGTGCCGTCGCCGTTGTTGCGATAAAGGGTGTTGTGCGTCGGCGCGTAATACTTGGGGTGGCAGAAGCCGCGCACTCCTTCTTTGACGCGGCAGTAGGGATCCTTGTTCACTTCCCAGACACAATAATTCACCACGAACAGGTCCAGCAGGCCATCGTTGTTGTAGTCAAACCAGCCCGCGCCCACCGACCACATTTTCTTGCCATTGAGTTTTGCGCCCCCGACGCCCGCCTTTGCGGTGACGTCGGTAAACGTGCCGTCTCCATTGTTGTGGAATAACTGGTTGCCGGTCACGTTGGCCACGAACAGATCCGGCCATCCATCGTTGTCGTAATCGCCGACGGCCACGCCGCTGCCATAGCCGATTCCCGCAAGGCCGGCTTTTTCGGTTACGTCGGTGAACGTGCCATCCCGATTGTTGTGGAACAAGCGATTCCAATAGGCCGGAGTTTCCTTTTCGAGTGATGGTATCGCGGCTCCGCCGACGAGATAGACGTCCAGGTAGCCGTCACCGTCATAATCGAACAGCGCGATGCCCGCGACCATGGTTTGTGGCTGATTTTTATTTTCCGTGTTCCCGGTCGCGGTGATGTAGTGCAGGCCGGCCTTTTCCGCGATTTCTTCAAATAGGATGGGACCTGCCGGACTAGAATTCTGGGAATTCGGAGCGGTTTTGTCCTGCCCCATGACCGGCAGCAGGAGGATTCCCAATAAAATTAACAGCCGCCGCATTTCTTCATGCCCGATGAAAACCAACCTTTGTCATGGCGGCCTGCGCTTCGTTGTTCTTCATAAGCGTATTCCATACCAGGCCCGTCCGATGATTTTCCGCCATTACCATGGTAATGCCCAAATCAATTCCAAGCACATCGGCATCGTATCAGCCCGCAAGCCGATTGAAGGCATCCACATAACTATACAGTCCCCAGGCTTTTTCCGCATACGTGCCACGAATGTTCCGCAGAACCTGCATGCAATCGGAATAAGGAACGGTAGAGAGCCCCCGGTGGCACATGGAACGATGCTGCCACGGCGGGCCGCCCCAAGCCGTGTAGCCATGCACGTAATCGGATGCGCTGATGCCCCAGAGGTTGTCCGAATAGTCTGGGAATCGCGAGGCTAGCGAGAGGCTAAAAAAGTTTGTGCACTTTTTGTGGCCGTGACGGAATTGTCGAAATAATTGGCGTAGGCGTCCTTCTTTGTTGCGGAAATCGTACCAGGCTTGCGAATACTGGTGGGTGAAGATCGGATCGTTCCCGGAAATATAGGTGAGGTCTTGGTAGGTGATTGTCGGACGCGTCCAAGCGTTCCATGTTGCGGGAGAGACGGGGTGAGTGGGCGAGCCGATCCCCAACAAATATATCATCATTAATTCGCAGAAATGCTCCCAACGCGCGTCCAGAAATCCGTGTTCGGGCCTCCAGCCCATGGAGAAAGTCGGACCGCCGTTCAGCATCCAGGGCCAATCGACGCGTTCGTATATTTTTGTGGCCAGATCCTGAATTTGCGCGTCTTGAAAGTACTGCCGGGCGGTGAGGACCCCGCATAGAAGCAGTGAGGTGTCGATCGAGGACAATTCGCAGGTGGCCCAGCGCTGGCCGGAATTCATGTCCACGAAGTGATATTAAAAACCGTGGACATTGGGCATGCGGCTGTATAGAAATTGCAATGTCGTTGTTACCCTTTTAACCATGTCCGTGGTTTTGCCGCAGCCGCGGGAATCGCCGATGCACAGTGCCGTTAGCGCAAAACCGGTGGCGGCAATGCTCGACCTGGTGCGCGTGTCCCGGCCGTTGAGCAAAGCGCGATCTTTCACTGCCCTGTGGCGGGATTGGTTTCGTCCCAGAAAAACTGGAAACTTCCGCGCTGAATTTCATCGAGTAGTTGGTCGTCTGTGCCCTGATACGGTGGAGTGGCGTGAAGTGGTTTGGCTCCCTGGAAACGGGCGGCGCGAAGCAATGGCGCGAACGGCGCAACTGCCAAGGCCTGCCCACAACGACACAGCAATTCCCTTCTGTTGATTTCGCGTGTACTCATCGAAGGCGTCCTTTAGTTATTCCGTGATTTCGAGCTCGACAGGCTGTCCGCTGCGGGAGTCCGGGCTGACCCAGATTCGCGCCCGGCTGGGTTCAACGGTGCGATCATTGTGAATGTCCCACAGGGCAAAGGCCTCGGGCGTAAGGGAAAACGTAACCTTCCGAGTCTCCCCCGGCGCCAGAAGGACATGCTGAAGCGCCTTCAACGCGCGTACGGGTTCTTCTACGCTTGTGCCGCGCAAACCGACGTAAAGCTGCACGATTTCTTCGGCAGCGACCTTCCCGGAATTGGTGACATTCGCGGTCACCGTAAGCACGCTCTTGTCGTCTCTGACACGGTCCCGCAAAGCAGCACACAGTTCCTTGGCGTTTAACTTCGTGGTGCTGAGTTGCGGCGCGGAATAATCGAACTCGGTGTAGGACAAGCCGTAGCCAAACGGAAATTGTGGCGCATTGGGTTCGTCCACATAGCGCGAAACGTATTTTTCCTGATTCGTGGTGCCCGGGCGAGTCAGATCGACGTTGCCCGCAGGACGCCCGGTGTTAAGAGCATTGTAGTAGTCCGGAATCTGGCCAATCGAATCCGGCCAACTCACGACGAGCCTGCCGCTCGGCACGGAATCCTCGTAGAGGATGCGCACCAACGCCGGGCCTGCTTGCACTCCCGGAAACCACGCTTCCAGCACGGCGGGAACATGGGTAAAGGCCCACTTCAAAGTGAGCGGCCTCCCGTTGAATAACACAAGCACCACGGGCTTGCCGGTGGCGGTCACTTCTTCCAGAAGTTCCTCCTGGCGTCCGGGCAAATCCAGACGCGCCCGTGACCCGGCTTCCCCGGTCATGCTGCCTGCTTCTTCGCCCAAGGCTAAAATCGCCACGTCCGCCGAGCGTGCCGCTGCTATTGCCAGGTTGATTTGTTCGTCAGTCGCGGTGCCGAAGTCGGCGCCCTTCGCGTATTTCACTCGCTCCGCTCCCAACCGCTACGTCAACGCAGTTCTCAGCGTAACCACGTCGGCCGGTTGGCCGTGTGCGGCCCAAGCACCCAACATTTCCTGCGGGTCGTCTGCAAGCGGCCCAATTAACGCAACCGTACGGAACTGGTCGCTCAAGGGCAAAATATGCACCGAACCTTGTGGCTCATTTCTCAACAGGACAAAGGATCGCTCCGCGGCTTCGCGCGCCACGTCCAGATTTTCTTTCGTCAACGGCTCGTGATTTTCGCGAGACTCATCCGTGTACGGATGGTCGAAGAGCCCGAGCGCGAACTTCACGCGAAGCACGTGGCGCACGGCGTCATCGATCTGCGCCTCCGAGACTTTGCCCTTCTTGACCAGGTCCACCAGATGCTCGTGGTATAGATTGCTTTCCATATCCATATCCACGCCGGCGGTGAAGGCTCTCCCTGCGGCGGTTTCTCCGTCATTGGCGATGCCGTGCGCTTGCAATTCGGCGATGGAAGTCCAGTCGCTATCGACCACACCCGGAAACCGCCATTCCTTCCTCAAAACTTTTGTCAGGGTAAACGGATTGGCGCTCGACGGAACTCCATTCAGCGTACTGAAAGCACTCATCAGGGACGCGCCGCCCTCATCAAGCGCCGCATAGAATGGCGGAAGATACACTTCGCGCAAAGTATGCTCGGAAATTTCTGTGGTGTTGTAATCGCGGCCGGCTTCCGCTGCGCCGTAACCGACAAAGTGTTTCACGCATGCAGCGATGCTGTCGGGCGCGCCAAGATTTGCTCCCTGGTATCCACGCACATACGCGCGGGCGATAGCGCTTCCCAAATACGGGTCTTCTCGAGCCCCTTCCACCATGCGGCCCCACCGCGCATCCCTGGCGATATCCACCATGGGCGAAAACGTCCAACGAATGCCGGCAGCGGAAGCTTCCTGAGCCGCGATGCGCGACGATTTGCAGATCCATTGGCACTGGCGTCAACGTGGGAACGGGAAATTCGGTGCGGTAGCCGTGGATCACGTCCAAGCCATTGATGAGAGGAATGCGCAGGCGGGATTTCTCCATAGCCACATGCTGGTAGAAGTTGGCGTCCTGAATGCCTCGCAGGTTGTAGAGCGAGCCCACCTGGCCTTTCTGCACCATTTCTTCGTATCCGCCAGGCCCAGTTTCCGGCCCCGTTGGAGCACCAACGGAATATTGAACCAGTTGGCCGACCTTTTCCTCCAGGGTCATTTCCTTCAGGAGGGCATCGATTTTTTTCTCGACACCGGGTGAGGCAAGATTTGACCTCACTGGCAGCCCGTGGAATCCGGCGGATTCTGTGGGAGTTTGGCAACGAGTGCCAGGCAAAATGAGAAAGGTCAGCAGGCAAACAACGAGAGATAGGCGCAGAGAACGAGGCGGCACGGGTTTCAAACTCCTAGTCAGCGTGCACCTGGTATCCCAATTGTCTGGGTCGACGGCACACACTGCTTTTCGGGAAGCACTCCGTTGCTACTCGTCAAAACCGGGGCGGCCGGAGAGTCGCAAATCGTTATTCTAGCGGGATTGCGAATAGCGGCGGCGCCTCACCCCGGAGCCGCCAGCGGCATCGCCCGCCATTCACTTCCGGGCCATTGCAATAATAAATCGATTTATTAGCTGAAATCTATAACATTTTTCCACCCAACGAGGTTGCGCAACGCAACTTGCTATTGCCTTCTTGCTCCCCTGCCCTCCGTTGTGCAAGACTACGCGTCAAGAACCACAATGGTACGGACTAAGGAAACCCAGCCTAACGGCGGTCGCTCTACGGGCAATTCGTCCATCAGCCTGAAGGAATTGGCTGCTCATCTTGGGCTGTCCTCCGCTACCGTCTCCCTGGTCATAAATCGCTCTCCGGGGGCCAATTCCATTCCCCACAGCACGCAGGAACGGGTGCGTGCGGCCGCTAAGGAGCTGAATTACCGGCCAAACCTGATGGCGAGGTCATTGCGCCAGAAGCGCAGTTTTACTGTCGGCGTGGTGGTCCCAGAGGTCAGCGAGGGCTATGCCGCGCTGGTGCTGTCGGGGATTGAGGACCATCTGCTCCAGGAAGGGTATTTTTACTTTGTTGTCAGCCACCGGCACCGCGCGGACCTGGTTGCGGAATACCCCACGCTGCTGCAACAGCGAGCTGTAGAGGGCATCATCGCGGTGGACACTCTGTTGACGGAGGACTGCCTGATTCCGGCGGTCGTGATTTCTGGTCATCGCCAAGTGCCAGGCGTAACGAATATCGTTCTGGATCACAATCTGGCCGCGCACCTGGCTTTGGAACACTTGCTCAAGTCGGGGCATAAGCGTATCGCCATGATTAAGGGGCAGGACTTCAGTTCCGATACGGAAATACGGTGGCGGGCGCTCCATAGCGTCGCAAAGCAACTGGGCATCACCATCCACGAAAAACTGACGGTTCAGCTCGACAATGACTCTCCTTCGCCGCAGGTTGGCTACAGTGTGACGCGAAGGTTACTCGACCGAGGTGAGCCATTTTCTGCCTTATTCGCCTTTAATGACATTTCCGCCATCGGCGCGATCCAAGCGTTGCGCGAGTCCGGTAGGCGCGTACCCGAGGATGTCTCTGTAATCGGCTTTGACGACATTCAGAGCGCGGCGTATCAGAATCCCGGGTTGACCACGGTGCGCCAGCCGCTTCGGCAAATGGGCGTGATCGCAGCGGAAACGCTTCTTGCGCGAATCAATGCGCCACGTCAAGCCGAATACCCCAAATCGATCATCGTGAAACCGGAGCTGATCATTCGGGCGTCTACCACAAGCGTGACGGCCGCGGTTGTTTCTTTGTAAAAGATGCGCAAGCGGTCGCCTTCCTTTTGTTTTCTGATCCCAGTAAAATTAGAAATGGCTTAGTTCTGTTTCCAATAGGTAACTACGACCATACGAAAATGACGTAGATGAAACACTCTCGTAACGTGGTCCAAGTGAAACTTGGCTTGGCCAGAGGTCAACTGTGAGAACGCTAACCGCCGACCCACTCTTAACCGAAACTTCCCTCTTCCGAATTTCTCTTGCGCAGTCTCCGCAGGATCTGGTCGAGTGCCAGCGCCTCCGCTACGAAGTCTTTAACCTTGAACTTGGCGAGGGCCTCTCCACGTCCGACCGAGCGGGGCTGGATATCGATCCATTCGACTCTTTTTGCGACCACTTGATGGTGCGCGATCTGGAATCGGGGAAACTTGTGGGCACGTACCGCCTGCAGACAGGAGAAGTGGCCCGACGCAATCTCGGGTACTACGGCGACCAGCTGTTTGATTTTTCCGTGTACGACTCGATTCGCAAGGAACTGCTGGAACTCGGTCGCGCGTGCGTTCATATCGATTACCGCAACATCATGGTGCTGCACGCACTATGGAAAGGCATTGCCGTTTACGCCACCCGGAACGATTCGCGCTACCTAATTGGCTGCAGCTCCATTTCTTCTCAAGACGAAAGCGTTGGCGTGGCGATGTATGAGGGGCTGAAGACGAAGTACCTGGTCTATCCGCCTTTGCGCACAACGCCACATCCCGGCCGCGATTGTCGGGCCACCGGGGCAGCGGTGGAAGCGGCGCGTCCGCCCCGCTTGTTTCGCGCTTATCTGGAAATTTCGGGACGCATTTGCGGCCCTCCCGCGATCGACCGGGAATTCAAAACCATCGATTTCCTGACGCTGGTCGACCTGGCAAATCTGCCGGAACGCGTCCGTAGCCGCTTCTTCTAGCCTTCGCCGGCAACCTCGCTCAATTTTCTGCTCTGGTAGCACACCGTCGCGCAGTGTAAACTGGCTCGCCTGAGGTTAAATTTATGATTTCGATGACTCCTGAAAATGCCAACTTCCTACTGCAATACATGCTGCCTACCGTGAAGAACGAACATCGCATCACGCGAGCCGTGATTGAAGCTATCCCGCAATCCAATCCCGATTACCGGCCTGACCCTCATGCGAAAACCGCCATGGAAATTGCGTGGCACATCGCGGCCTCCGAAGAGCGCTTTTACAGCGCCATTGCAGACGGTGCATTTGATTTTGCACCCATTTCCCAGCCCGAGAGTGTGCAAACACCGGCGCAAGTGGGCCAGTGGTATGGAGAATCGTTCGACAAGAATTTTGAGCGGTTCCCCAATCTTTCCGGTGAACATCTCGCCAAAACCCTGGATTTTCGGAGTATTTTTCAGCTGCCAGCGGTCTCCTGGTTCAACTTTTCTTTGCATCACACCATTCACCATCGTGGGCAGCTGTCCACGTACTTGCGCGCGATGGGCGGGAAGGTTCCCGCGATCTATGGCCAAAGCTACGACTCCGAAGCGGCGAAGAAGTCCGCGCAGGCCTGATTGAGCATAGATTTCCATTTCGGAAAACTGATTTGGTTTCAGGAAAGCCGCAAGGATCGCTTTAGCCGATAAAGAGTTTCCCCGGCGTGTGGCATAAGTTTGATTCCTTCGGCTTCGCGCCCCATCCATTCCTTTGGCTTTACGTCTTTCGGATCCAGGTAGCCGAGATTCATTCGGCGGCAGCGCCCCTCGGAAATGCCCGTGGCCAGCGTCACCCGGATCCGGTCTCGCTCGAATCCGGTGGACAGGTCAAAAGCGCCTTCGCCGCGCAAGTGCGTGGAATGCGCCAGTATTCCGCGAGGCACATCCGCAAAGTGTTTCCATTGCTTCACAAAGTAATCGCGACAGTGATAGCCGATCTTCTCGATCTGCGCACCATGCGTGTAACTGAATTCCGTGATGTGCGGGGCGTAGACCACGACTTCGCCCTCATCCATCATTGCCGGTTCCGCTTTGTACATGCCCTTCGCGGCGGTCCAGATATCCGCATACATTTCCGGCATCATCGCGAGCGCGCGCCGGAAAGGCTGGTCGACCCATTCAATATGCTTCTCGGCTGACAAAGCAGCCGCGCATTTCCAGGCCGCGCGCGCGCCACCGAAATAAAGTCCGGAAACACCTTCGTCGGTCACCACCAACGCCATGCAAGCTACGGGAACCTTGATTTTTGCGGCGGCGCGGTCTATCAATTCCCTCACCGGCGTTATTTCCGTGCCGATAACGTGATAGCTGCCGATCAGCGCGCCGAGCCAGTGGGTTTGATCGATCATTTCCTTGCCGCTGATGCCGGGGAACAGGTATTTATTGCCACCGGAAAATCCGACGACCTCGTGGGGGAAAACGGGGCCACAGATCAAGACTTGATCGTACTCAAAAATAAGCTTGTTGATTTTCACTGTGATGGCTTCAGATAGCAGGCCACCCGAAACTTCGGCGACTTCGCCGGCGGGGATTGTGCCGATTTCGGCAAATGTGTCGGGATTCTCCCAATGATGGTTGAAAATGCGAGTGCGGCCGCACATTTCGTTTTCTACCGGCTTACCCATCAGCTTCGTTAACTGCTCGTCGCTCATATGCGGATGAGTGCCAAGCGCGACCAGGTAGTCACATCGTGCGGCCCATTCTCCGATGGCTTCCTGCAAGAGTTCGAACATCAGAGCCATGGGCATCGTGCGCGTGCCGTCCGGGATGACGATCAGAACGCGCTTATCGTTAATTTCCATGTCCTTTACCGACGCGGCCACGAGTTGCCGCAGTTCCTCTTCGGAAAGAGTGGAGTCCGGATATCCTTTGCCGATTGTCATTGTCTTTCACCCGGGCGCGTACTTAGTTTGTCCGCGCATTGCTGAGCGCTGTGGGCCGTGCGAAACTATGCTCCATTATGCGCATTCCTTTTGCCTCCTGCGCAATCCCTCCTTCAAGGCATGCTGCTTGACGCTAACCAGTGCCAGCACCACGTGTGTGCCTCGGCGGCGTTGGCGTATGGCATTTCTGCTGGGTTTCGGCGTGGTCATTGGCTTTTTCGACCGCATTAATGTCGCGGTCTCGCAAGACGCGCTGCACGCCTCTTTCGGTATTTCGCTGATCGCGTTCGGTTACCTTGCCAGCGCCTTCAGTTGGACCTATGCGTTGATGCAGATGCCCGCGGGGATGCTGCTCGATCGTCTTGGTATGCGGCGTGTCAGCTGCGCCAGCACGTTTCTTTGGAGTATCGCGTCGTTTGCGGCGGCCATTTCGCCCGGGCTTGGCGTATTCTTTGGCGCGCGCTTTTTGCTCGGCGTCGCGGAAGCGCCGGTGTTTCCCGGCAACGCAAAAGCTCTTGGCTATTGGTTCCCGCGACACGAGCGCAGCCTGGCCATTTCCATCACGGACGCGGCCGCAAAATTTGCTCCAGCGATCGGAGTTCCCTTCCTTGGCGTGCTGCTTTTGCATTTTGGTTGGCGCATCACGTTTGCAGCCACCGGCGCCCTCAGTCTCCTCTATTTCGCACTGTTCTATCTTTGTTACCGCAATCCCAGCGAAGACACGCAGCTTTCATCGGAGGAATTTCAGTACATCCGTGACGGCGGAGGCCAGCCGGAAGATCAAACGCAAGGACGACGTGGGACGTTAACGGATGACTTGGGCCGGCTTGTTTATTTGCTGGGGCAACCCAAGGTGATCGGCCTGGCGCTGGGTTGGGGCGCGTATAACTACAGCTTTTTTCTTATGCTCAACTGGCTGCCCAGCTATCTTTCCATAGCGCATCACATGGATCTGCTCCATTCTTCGCTTTACACCGCGGCGCCGTGGCTGTTTGCGACGGCTACGGACATTGCGGTGGGAGGATGGTTGGTGGACTTCCTGATTCGGCGTGGCTGGAACGCGAACCGTGTGCGGCAATCTGTGTTGATCGTGGGAACGGGATTTGGCTTGGCAGTTTTTGGCGCGGCACATCCGAGCAGCCCGGTAGCGGCGCTGGCGTGGATCAGCCTGGCCCTCGGCGGGCTTGCGGCTGCGGCGCCCGTAGCCTGGACGGTCCCTTCGCTGGTCGCGCCGCGAAATAGCGTGGGTACACTGGCCAGCATTGCGAATATGTCTGGCCAGTTTGCGGCGATTTCCGCGCCGATTATCACCGGTTACATCGTTTCGGCGACGCACTCGTTCGATTCGGCGTTTATTACCGCGGCGGTGATTCTGTTTGTCGGTATAACGGGCTATGCCGTGCTGTTGGGGCGAATCGAGCCCATTCGAGAGCCTACGGGCTAGCCCCCTACTTCCCTATCGCGTCGGGCAGTCCTTTGTAATAGCGGAAACCTTCGATGCGCTTGCCATCACGGGTGCGGATAAAATCCAGGGCTTGCGCCTTCATCTGCTGCACTTCGGCTTCGCTTGGATTCGGATTGTAATTTTTCCATCCGGGTCCGAACTGGCTGATATAGTGCGCGTCCGCATTCACCCGCTTTTCGACGAAATCGCTGATGTCCACCCAAACGTTTTCGTCCTGGTAATCGAAGTCATCATAAAACATGTACTCGGGGATCAGGTACTCTTGCAATCCCTCCTGCGTGATCTGGCCTTCGAAGAGCAGCCGCCACATCGACGCGCGTGCCGCATCCGCGGCCAGATAAGCCGCGGCGCGATGGTCGGATTTGTGCCATCGCTGATAATTTTTTCCCGGATCCCAGGCGAATAACACATCCGGTCGCAGCTTGCGGATCCACCTTACCAGGTTCTCCACGACCGCCTTGCGATCTTCGAATTCCAGCAGACCGTCGTCATAGCCGAGATTGATGTAATGGTCGGCGGGAATGCCCAAATCCTTGAGCGCCGCCAATTCTTCCTGGCGCCGGATTTCGGCCAGCTGTGTGCGAGAAAGCTTGGGATCTTGCGTGCCCACGTTTCCGGTGGTCAGGGTCACGATGTACACCTGGTTGCCGTGCGCCTGCAGCATGGCGAGTGTGCCGTGGGAAAGCGCGTCATCATCGGCATGCGCGCCGATCAGCATGATCGTTTTGCCCGTCCACTTTTCCACGGGCACGTCCGGCTTTTGCGGCGTCATTTGCCCCGCAGCCATCGCCGTCCAAGCACCCATTCCGGCTACAGCAATCAACAAACGGCCCACGAATTTCATTTGTCCTCCTGAGTCAACCTTTTCTCCGCTAACCGGCCACGAATTGCTTTGCCAGAGTAAGCGCGCCGTTTGAGTGGTTGGGATCAAGCAGCTTGGCGCGTACGAAATCGCGGGTGCCGCCGCCTTTTCCGGGAATTGTGGCGAAAACCTGTTTGAGAATCGCGCCTAGATCCTTGCTTCCACCGGGGGCCTGGGCGAAAACCAGTTGGCCGGTGGATTCATGAGCCAGAAGTGCGACGGTTTTCTCATTCTTGGCCAGCTCGGTGGCCAGCGGAAGGAGCAGCTCCGCGCTTTCTTCTTCCAGAAGTGCAGCAATGCAGCGCACTCCATCGTTTCCGGTTTCGGCGGCCGCCAGGAGCAACAGAGTGCGGTCCACTGCGTGTTGCTGCAAGCTAGTTCGGAGACTTTTGTAGCTGGCGTCGCGTTCGGCGGTGAGCTTTTCGATGGCTGCCTGCGCTTCTTCCGGCGAGCAACTCAACCGCTCCCCAATGGCACGCAGCAGGCGGAAATCGTTGGTGGCCATTCGGTCCGCGCGTGCACCGCAGGCAAATTCCACACGCCAGTCCTGACGAATTTTGGTGCTGCGGCGGACCAACACCACGCCGATCTGTCCGGTGCTTTTTACGTGTGTGCCACCGCACGGCTGCAAATCCGCGGCTTCAATTTCAATGGCGCGGAGAATGCCTTCGCGATCTACTTCCTTGCGCACACCGCGCTGCGCCAACTGGTCGGAGGTCCCATAGCGCACGTTGACCGGGCGGTCTTCGAAGATGACCGCATTTGCAGCCCGTTGTGCGCCCTGCAACGCGTCCGGAGAAGGCTCTGGCCCGTAAAGATCGATGGTGCAGAGTTCGCCGCCGAGATGGAAGGAAACCGTCGGCAATCCAAACCGCTCCTGGAACACGGCGGAGAGCAAATGCTGACCCGTGTGTTGTTGCATGTGGTCGAAGCGGCGGACCCAATCCACACAGCCATCGACGAGCCCGGGAGAAAGCTCCTCGTCGACGAGGTGGGCGATGTCTTCACCGTCGTCGCGCACATCGAGAACTTTTGCGTCTCCAAGCTTGCCGAGGTCATTGGGCTGGCCGCCTGAGGTGGGATAGAACGCAGTGCGGTCCAGGAGCACTTCCCAGCTTGGCTTGGGCCCAAATTCCGTGGGCATGGGTTGCGCGGGAGAACAGGAGAGTACGTGAGCGGTGAAATTGCGGAGGAAAGAATCGTCGTAATACAGTCGATGCGTGGTCATGGAAGCGGGATTTTAGCACAACCAAATTGTCCGCTTCGGAACTTGCCGAGCGCTGGCGCTTTTCGCCGGTGCCTGCGCCGATTCCGGTACACTAAAGTTATGCCCGTTCGCTTCATTGCTTTGGACATTGATGGAACGCTGCTGAACAGCCACTTTGAAGTTTCGCTGGCAAATCGCGCGGCCATCGCCGAGGCCACCCGTCGTGGAGTGGAAGTCGCGCTGGTGACTGGGCGGCGATTCGATTTCGCGATGCCGGTAGCTCGGCAGGTCGACGCGCCTCTGACCATGATCGTGAATAATGGGGCGCTGGTGCGCACGAAGGACGGCCAGACATTGCTGCGGCATCTGTTGCCTCGAGAAACGGCCCGGCGCGTGATTTTGGCGACAACCCCGTGGCGAGACTCGACAGTCGTCGTGTTTGATCGCCCCACGGCGAACCAGATGATCCTGGAATCGATCGATTGGGAGGACCCGACGCGAGGTGGCTACTACTCTCGAAACCGCCGGTTCATGGCCGCGGTTACGCCATTGGAGAGCTGCCTCAACGAAGACCCCCTGCAGGTGATGTATACAGGGTCGGTTGTCACCATGCGAGAAGCCGAAATGACCCTGCGGCGTGTCCAATTTGCCGAGGAGTTCACGGTTGCTGCAACGGTCTACGAAGATCGCGACTTTTCGATGATTGATGTGATCCATGCGGGGGTGACCAAGGGCACTACCCTGGCCGAATGGACAGCGGCGCGCGGTATCGCCCGCGAGGAAATCCTGGCCATCGGCGACAATCACAATGACCTGGAAATGTTATCCTTTGCGGGTGTCCCGGTGGTGATGGAAAACAGCGTGGCGGAGTTGAAGCAACGCGGCTGGCACGTTACCCGCTCCAATGACGAGGACGGCGTGGCCGCGGCAATCGAGCGTTTCGCATTGGCGGAAGCGACGGAATAGATTTGATCCGAAAACACATTCTTACAGGCAGTTTGGCGGCGCTAGCGCTCCTGCTGGTAGGCGCAACCGCGGCGCGCGCAGACTACGTGGTGCTGCGGAACGGCGCGCGCCTGGACGTGAGCGGCTACGAGATTCTGCCCGATCGCTACATACTGCACCTTAAAGGCGGCGTGGCCGAAGTTCCGTTAAGCGAAATTGTGGGCATTGAGCCGGAAGACATTTTCGAGCCCATTGAAGTGCCGCTGACGGACAAGATCCCCTTCGAGAAGGTCATTCGCGCCGCGGCTGAGCGCTACGGGATGGACGCGGACTTGATTCACTGCGTGATTGCCGTGGAATCCAATTTCAATCCGAAGGCGGTTTCCTCCAAAAAGGCGAGCGGCTTGATGCAACTTCTACCTCAGACAGCGGCGCAATACGGCGTGAAGAATATTTTTGATCCCGAAGAGAACATCAACGCTGGAACGCGCTATCTGAAGGAGCTGCTGGCGAAATATCACGATCTGACGCTGGCTCTGGCCGCTTACAATGCCGGGCCGGAACGCGTGGACCAGTATGGGCGGCGCGTGCCCCCCTATCTGGAAACCATGAAATACGTGCAGCGGATCGCGAAGAGCTACGCGAAGATCAAGTCTCAGACCACAGCCAAGAAGCAACCAGGCTGAACCGCGTTTTCTATAAAATTTTAAGGCTGGCTACTGATTAGGCGTCGGAGCCTGCAGCGGCGGGATCTGATTCGGATCGGGATTGCTGTTGGGATTCTGATTTTGCGCGGGATTTTGCGAAGGACTCTGTATCTGCGTGCCGTTCTGCCCGGGATTCATTCCTGAGGAGAATGGCGAGCCCGTTGGCGAAGTCCCTGCCGGACTCATGCCATTCGAGTTTACCGGCGTTCCGATGCCGGCGGAAGCGCGGCCGACCGTCGTATCCTTCGAAGGATCCCAGATGAACTCGAACAATTTATAATTTTTTGCCTTCTCGTAAATCCGGAACGATTTTTTGTCAACCTTGCTGCCAACGCCAATAATGTTGCCGCCGATGGTGTTGCTGGCATCCATCGGGCCGGCAATCGAATGCGGCTGGGTGGGATCTTCGATCGTCGGGTCGCCGTTGGTCCCGAGGCTGGTATTGGTAGCGCCAGTACCGGCGGCGCCTGTCAACGCGGTCCCGACCGCGCCAGTTTGCTGCGTTGCTGTGGCCTGGTTCATTCCAAATCCCGAGGAGTTCGCGGAATTGGAACCAAAGCTCAAAAGCCCATTGCCTCCGGACATGGATGATGAGCCAGCCATTGGCGATCCGGCGACTCCCGAAGCTCCGCCCATCCCCCCCAGTCCAATGGTGCGATTGTTGAGGCTGCCGATAAGCTGGCCGTTCGGCCCAACGTAGATCAGTCTCCACGAGCCGTCAACCTGGTTCATGGGATCTTTGTAAGCCTGGCGCATGAAGCGAATCCCCGTCTTGGGCTTCGTCAAATCGTCCAGCGAAGTGGGAAAGCGATTCATCTTCACGTAGTACATGCGGATGCCGCGGGTATATTGCTTTCCGCGCCACACCATTTCCGCTTCGCGCTCGCGTTGGATACTACTGAGGACGGTGGGCGCAGCTTCGGCCATCGTCAAAACCAGGAGCGCCAGAATAAACATCACCATCACTAGGGCGTACCCTGATTCGGCTCCGCGTGCTCGACGATTGTGAAGACTTGGCCTCATGCGTTTGGCGGCATCTCCAGATTGGTGGAATTCTTTTTGCCCGTTACTGTGTCTTCATATTCGATGCGGTCGTTGCCAATGTGCGTTATCCGGATATGGTTCTGGACCACATCGCCTTCTTCGACAATATGAATGTCTTCGCCGTCGAGAAGAAATGCGCGGCGCGGACCATTCGTCGGCAGCGTGCCGTATCCGAAGAATTTCATGGTCAGAACCGGTGGTGGAGGTTCCGGCGGCACATGCACGGTAGGCAAATCGGGCGCGGGTTTCACTGCTTTTCCCGGCGTAATCGAGGCAGGAGTGACCGGAGCAGCAGGACCAGCAATAAATATATTGCGGCCGGAGGGCTTGTAGACCGTCGATTGAGACTCGCCCATTTCCTTGAAGATGATGCTGTAATCTTCGGCGTCGATGGGCGTATAGGAACCCGCCGCAGTAACGCCAATGCCGGCCACTTTGCTGCGGCCAAAGTAGAAATACCAGACCACCACGGCAACTGCCACCAGCACACCCAACAGGATTCGCTCTCGCAGTTCTTTTGTGGTCTGTGCCATTAAGCCTTCCGAAAATATGTGCGCATGTGCAAAGCTACTCGCAAAACCCCGGCCGTCCCGTGGCTCGCATCGCCAGACTCGACAGCCAAGGAGTCCACGATGTAAACGTTCTTGGACCTCTGCAAATGATTCAGGAACTCGACGATGCCGTTGTAGTCGCCGGTGACAGACGCTTCCATATGCAACTCGGTCAGATTTCTGCCGGTAACGTCCTTCTGGTGAATCTGTACATCGTCCACGATCAGGTGCGTATCGTGGGCATACTCATCGAGTTCCTGAGCAATGACGGACTGGCCTTTCGAGGCCGGCAGCAGCGTCCCTTCAAAATCATCAAATTTCTTCAAGATGTCTGGAATGGTCTGGCGAATTTTGGAAGCGCGCTCCACGTCCGCCTTCACCAGAGCCAACTGATGGGTTTGTGCGGCGAGCGCCCGTTGGTGGTCGTTTTCCGGAGAGGTTAACTTGGCATTGAAATACATGAGGCCCGCGTCCGCGAGCAAAAGGATCGCCAAGCCCCCGATGATCAACCGCTTCTTTGTTTGAAAATCACCCATTCTCAAATACCCGTATAGATCGCCGAGAATTCCGCCACAAACACATCCGTGCTTGGCGTTGCAGATTGTTTCGAAGGCGTTCCCAATCCCGTAAGTTCGATATCCGAAAAAGACCTGGAATCCTCAAACGCCTTCAGTAACTTTACCTTCGCCTCTTCCGACGAGCCGGCCACGACAAATTTCACTGCCGCCGAGCCGCTTTCCAACTTCGGCTCAATCTTCACAATGTGCACGCCCGGGGGCAAGGTGTGCTCCAGATCCATGAACATCTTCGTCCAATTGAAACTGCGCGCCTCGATCACGCTGCCGACAAACTTGGCGCGTTCCTGAAGATTGTGATTTTCCTCTTTTCCGAAGAAACGCACCAGTTCGTTGCGCTGTTCCTGCACACGCACCATTTCCTGTTGCAGCTTCCCTTGCCGCGCCCGGAACTCCTCATCGGCTTTCCGTAGAGAATAGAAATGCCAACTGAGATAGAGGAAGAGCACGCCGGCAACAAGGCCAAGCAACGCCGAACCCACCAGGAATCTCCGGTGGCTCACCAGCGGTTTGGTGGAGAGATTAAGTCCGACTTGCATAAATTCGCGTCAATTCCCCTTTAGTCCCGGTGCAGCATCCAGCCCACCAGGCCTTCCAATTCGTGATCCGCAAGCGGCCGCGCCTCGGCTTTCAGGGTTCCATCCGAGATCGCCGCGCTCAACAGGGACCGCACCGGGCACTTGAATTCGTCTTCCAGCGGCCGGACAAATTCCGGCAAGCGGTTCCCGAGTCCAGCGACGCGAACGGCTTGAATCCCTTCCTGCCAGGTATCCTGATAATAGGCAGCCAGTGGATAAATCTCTTCGAGCAGCAGGTGCGGCGTCAACGCGTCGGTATGGACGGGAAGTTCCGTACAGCGGAATCCGGCAAGCACGCCCTCTCTCACGATCGCCGTCGTAAGCGAAGTGCCCGCGACACGCGCCAGCAATGTGGGCTTTTGATCTTCGAGCAGACTGACCGCCGCCAATGTGGTACTCATGACCACGCCCGGCCGCAGCGAAGCTTCTTCGACCAGCGCCTCATATTCTTTGATGATGCGAAGTCGCGCGATGGCAGTAACCACATCCACGCCCTCGGCTTTCGGCGCTTGCCGCATGTACGACAACAGCGTTTCTTCCACTTCGAAGGGCACGCTCTTCTTCAATTTCCAGCGGAGCATCGGAACGGCTTCTTCCGCGCTGCGAGGAAATTCGTCGAAGTGTTGCACAAACACACGGATGACGGGATCTGGAACCAGAAGCGCCGAATCTTCATCCTTCGAGGCTAATGTCTGGCAAACCTTGGCGAGTGCCGCTTTCACCGCACCGGCATTCGCGATGTTCGACTCGATCGCAGAGGGAACGATGGCTCCTTTGGGCAACTCCTCAATGTCATAGGAAACGTGCGTACCTGCGCGTCCAAAACGCACTCCGGCGACCCGTTCCGGAGAGATTTCAATCGCCAGCGGCGGGTGCGGCGTGGCATCCATCCACCGCATGAAGCGGCGGACGGCATCGACCTTGTAGATCCCTTCTCGAATGGCAGAACCGCTACTCAACGAACGTCACCTTATTGATTTCGCGCAGCGTAGTTACTCCCGCGCGCACTTTGGCCAATGCGCTTTCACGCAAAGTAATCATTCCCTCGGCGATGGCTGCCCGCTTGATCTCCGACGTGGGCCGGCGGTCCACAATCATTTCACGGATATGGTCACTTAAGTCAAGCAATTCGCAGATGGCGCTGCGGCCATGAAAACCCGTTCCGGAGCACTCCAGGCAACCCGCGCCTTCGGCGAACTGGTAATTCCCAGCGGTGGCGGGATCGATACCCGATTCGCTAAGCTCGATGTCCGTAAGCTTCTTGGGCCGCTTGCAATTGGAGCAAATCAGGCGGACCAGTCGTTGCGCCAGGATGCAGTTTAGCGCGGAAACGAAATTGTAGGGTTCAACGCCCATGTTGATGAAGCGGCCGATGACGTCGGTAACGTTGTTGGCATGGACAGTGGTGAAGACAAGATGGCCGGTGAGCGCGGACTGGATGGCAATCTGCGCGGTTTCCTGGTCGCGGATTTCGCCGACCATGATCTTGTCCGGGTCGTGGCGCAGGATGGAACGCAAGCCGCGCGCGAAGGTCAGACCCTTTTTCTCGTTCACAGGAATTTGCGTGATGCCGCGAAGCTGATACTCGACAGGATCTTCGATAGTGACAATCTTGTCCTCGTCCGACTTGATTTCGTTGATAGCTGCATACAGCGTGGTGGTTTTTCCCGAACCCGTAGGACCCGTAACCAGAACCATCCCGTACGGCTCGCGAATGTAGCGGCGAAAACTCTTGGTTTCTTCAGGCGAGAAGCCGACAACATCCAGGCTCAGGCTCTGGAATTTTTCCGAAAGAGTTTCCTTGTCCAGCACGCGAAGCACCGCGTCTTCGCCGTGACTGGCAGGCATGATCGAGACGCGAAGATCGATGAAGCGGCCCTTGTATTTCACGCGGAAGCGGCCGTCTTGAGGAACACGCCGCTCGGCGATATCGAGGTCGCTAAGCACCTTGATGCGCGACAAAACGGTGGAGTGCCATTCCTTGGCGATGGGCTGCATGGCGTGTTGGAGGACGCCGTCAATACGGTATTTCACGGCAACTTCGCTGTCTCGCGCTTCGATGTGAATATCACTGGCGCGGCGTTCAAGAGCAGTGAAGATGATGGTTTCCACCAGGCGCACGACGGGACTGACGGTCGTATCGCGAGTCAGGCGATCGCCGGAAATGGTTTCTTCGCCTTCTTCTTCGTCTTCCTTGGAAACCTGCAGGGTGAACGCTTCGGTGGCTTGCTCAAGCACGCGCTGCGACTGCTCCGTGCGCTTCAGCAAATCGCTAATCTGCCGCGGCGTCGCAACTTTGTAGGTGAGCTTCTTGCCCAGCAGCAACGGCAATTCATCGCTGAGGATGACAATGCTGGGGTCCGCTACGGCAATCACCAGGACGCCATCGTGTTCCACCAGCGGCACAAAGTTGTACCGGAACATTAAGTCTGCTGGAATTGTTCGGAACAGGTCCGGATCGATCCGTTGTTCCTGCAGGTCGATAAATCCGCAGCGATACCGCGTCGCCAGCCGCCGGGCTTGGGCACGCTCCTGCTCCACGTCCATCGGAGCGCCAGGGGGAAGCGCGCTATTCGGAAGATTTGGATCCGTAGCCATAGACTGTACTCACCTTACCTTGAGGTGCCCGAGACAGAGAACGAGAAAATCGGCAGATAGAGCGAAATCAATATCCCCGCCACCACTAAACCCATCACAATCAGGAGCACCGGCTCAATCAAAGAGACCAGCGCGCCCAGCTTCAGCGAAACTTCCTCCTCATAGAATTCAGCAACGCTGTTCAACATCGGAGCCAACGCGCCGCTGGTCTCTCCGACCTCAATCATGTCCAGCGCCATCTCTGGCATGACGCGGTTCGCAGATAGCGCTCCGTGGAGCGATTCGCCCTCTCGAACCATTTGCGTGGCCTGGCTCACTGTCCCACGCACGAGCCGGCTATCGAGGGATTCAGATGCAGTGGCCAAGGCAGCAACCAGTGGCGTGCCTCCGGTGAGCAACGTTCCCAAAGTGCGGCAGAACTGAGCTACCTGGAACTTCAACAACGTTTGACCCAGGATCGGCAGCTTGAATTTGAAACGATCGAAGGCAATTCCGCCTTGTTCGCTGCGGGACCAGAAGAAAACTCCGACGCCGATGATGGCCAGCAGCGCGATGAATGCCAGGATGTACAGGCGATAGTCAACGGTAATGGCGATCAGAATTTTTGTCGGAGTCGGTAATTCCACACCGAGATCGCGGTAAAGCAGACCGAATTTGGGCACCACAAACGTAACCAGATAGGTGACGATGAATGTCGCCGTGATAATCAACAATGTCGGATATACCAGTGCCGCTACGAGCTTCTTTTGCACCGTGGTGCTGACCTTCTGATAGGCAATGTAATATTCCAGCACGCCAGAAAGGTTGCCGCTCTTTTCACCAGCGAGAATGGCCGTCGAGTACACTTTGGAAAACACACCGGCTTCGTCGACCGCTTCCGAAAGCGACTTCCCTTCCCGCACGCGGTCTCGAATCTGAGTAAGGATGGGACGAAGTTTCGGAGCGCTCGCACGAGTGGCCAACAGATCCAGCGCACGGAGAATGGGCAGGCCGGCCTTGACCAGCGTATTGAATTGCTGATTTAAGACCAGGAAGTCGTTGCCGCCAATCTTGCGTTCCCGGCGCACGCCAAGGAAGCCGCTGACCAGCGTGTTGCGCGGATCGACCGAATACACATAGAGTCCACGGTCGGCAAGCTTCTGCCGCACTTCATCCTTATTAGAGGCCGCCTCGACGTGAGAGAATACACGGCCGTTGGCGTCGGCAACGCGGCAGACAAATTCACCCATAGCTAGATAGTTTACCTCAAGCGGACCTAACCCGAAATCGGCGAAGGCAGGCGATTCCTTTTCAGGGCAAGCCCAATGGCTCCTATTGGTTACTGACGCAGCCCAGACGTATCCGGTAGCAAGCCATCCACGATCACTACGTTGGGAGGCGGGTTAAATTGAAATACCGCCTTGTCCAAGGGGGGATTCCATCGCCAACCGGTGAAGGAAAATTCCAGCACGATACCGCCCTCCTGCGGAATCACAATCCTGGCCAATTCGCCTAGTGGCGACAACTCGAATAAAACCGCTTTGGTCGTCGGGGATTCGGAGCTCGACGCGCTACGCAGGGTGCAGCTATAGGCGCTGTTGCCAGCCTGTCTCGGCTTCTGCTCCGGGGCCGCTGCAACCGCTGAACAAAGCCGCGAAAGCTTCATGTGGGAGGTAAGAAAAGCGAGGGGCGTGCGCCAGTCCTCGCTCTGCTTCGCCGGCATGCGCGTGGCTGTGTGGTCCGCTGGGGAATAGAACCACACATACTTGCCATCAACCAGGAACGTGTTCTTTTCCGGCTGCTGATAATCCCAGCGCATTTTGCCTGGCCGCAAGAAATAGGCGTCGCCTGCCTCTACACGCGTGACTTGGCCATTTTCAAGATAGCGCTCAAGGAAGGTGGCTTGGAGGGTTTGCGCCGAGCTGTAGTGGGATTCGAACTGCCGCAAGAGCGGATCGTCCCCGGCTTCGGCCACAACGAGCGATACACATGCCAGGAAAAGGGTGAACCCGAGTCGCACCCAAATAGTTTAGCAGCAGTTCGTGCTAGAGCGGAGGACTACCGATATTGGCAGGCCCCGTGGAGTTATACCGGATGATGTTGCTCTCGTCGGAATAGAATCCACGCTGACCGGTGATGTTTGGGGTGAGAGGATCCGCATTAATGGTGAATTGGATCGCAGGCGTAACGGAAGCATTTTGCACATAAGTGAAAATGTATCCGGATTTAGTGCCCGTCGCCAACGTTGGATCGATGAAGCAGGATGCGGTCGCGGTTCCAGGGCAAGGGCTAATTCCGCCTGTGCCGAGATCCGCCAGGTTTACCGAATAGCCGACGTCGATGAACATGCTCGAATAGCCTATCTCGGAGGTGTCCACGGCGTGAACGGAAGACACCGCAGAAGATTCATTTGCGGAGATCTTAGCACGCAGAAAGTTCGGGATCGCGATCGCGGCGATGATCAATATGATCGCCACGACAACGAGCAATTCGATTAGCGAGAACCCACCCTGTCGATCCGTCTTAGACGCTAGCATTGGCGCTGTCTCCAGCGAGCACACAGGATAATTGGAAACGAATTCGAGCTATATCAGTGCACACGGGGTGCCAAACCTTTTTGAACGTGACAATATAAAAGCTTTACTTTCATCGGCAAGTATATAGAAAATTGCGCCGGAGGCGAACAGTGCCGCGAATCGTCACAGCGAAGACGCAAAGTGTCAGTTCCTCTGCAGATTGCAATCACCGCACCTGTTCTAAATTCAGTCTTCAGCAATAAAAATGTAACGCAAAAAAAAAACAGAGCGGGTTGAAATCCACCCGCTCTGTTGAATTGCTTTACGAACAGAACAGCGATTTAGAGCGCTGTGCTGGCGTTCGTGCAACCCGTGCCCGACAGGTCGTAGTACAACACGCCGGACTGGTCAGAGCAATACGCGTTCTGACCCGTGGAGCCCTGAACCTGAGGCAGCGCCAGCGAGGTGTACGTCACCGCCGGAGTTCCGCCGCCGCCAACCGCCGTAAAGATGTAGCCGCTCTTGGTGCCTGTCGCCAGAACGCTATCGACCAAGCAAGCGTTCGTCGAGGAGGCGTAGGTGGAACCAGCGCAAGAAGCCGCTGCACCACCAAGATTGGTCAGAGCTGCCGCATAACCAACCGCCGGATAGTTCGTCGAATAGGTCACCATCGCGGTGTTGATCGTGCGCAGGGAACCGACTGCCGAAGATTGATTGGCCGCCATCTTCGAGCGCATCAGGTTCGGAATTGCGATGGCCGCGATGATCAGAATGATCGCCACGACGATGAGCAACTCGATAAGAGAGAAACCCTTCTGCTTCTTCATGAGATCTCCTTGAGAGAGTGTTTAGTGCCAGAGCACGCTTGAGAGATGAGCAATAGGTATGCCAACCACAGGCGGCCCGATTTCGGAGTACCGGAAACCTGACAACGTGCTGATAACGGGACTCTTATCTTCAGATAGATAGGGCCGAAGTCAAGTACTATTTGGGCCGAGTAAGGGGCTTTTTGGGGGGTATTGTGACACTTTTTGTCGCACGTGAGCGACGCAAAGGGTCAACTGCACCCTCCGTTCGTTTCGATTATTGCACAATAGCTGACACCTGTCGCGGGTTCTCCGAGGAAATTGCCCGCTCACCTGCCCTGTTCCTTTAATTTAAAGGAATGGCACGGTGCGATTCGTGAGCGCTCGGAATAACGCGAACAAGACGTGGCTGACGGCAACCCTCGTTGCCTTTGGCGCATTGGCCATCTTTCTACCGGGCCTTGCCAATCCCGCCGACAGGGTCTTTGATGAATACAAGTACGTTGATCCAGCGAAAGCAATGTTGGCTGGAACTCCTGACACCAGTCCCGACGGGCCTCCTCTGGGCAAACTCATTCTTGCAAGCAGCATTCGATTGTTGGGAGACAACCCGCTCGGATGGAGAATCCCGAGCGCTATTTTCGGAGCGCTCACGCTGGCTGGTGTGTTTCTTTTGACGCAGCTGCTCCTGAACGACTACGCCATGGCGCTGACCGCCGTCGCGGTGACTCTTCTTAACAATTTTCTGTATGTATTTTCGCGCACGGGGATGATGGATATTTTCTTAGTTTGCTTTGCGCTGTGGGCCATTCTGGCATTCACTGCAGCGTTGATGGTCGAAGAGCTTGACGCAATAAAAAGACGAGCACTTCTGGCGTTTAGCGGAATACTTCTGGGGCTCGCTTGTGCCTGCAAGTGGAATGGAACGGACGAACTCGGCGTGGTCATCGTGATTGGGGCAGGCCTTCTCCTTTGGCCTCGCCGGACAGAAAATACGGAGGCGTCACAGTACGCCGCAAATCTTCAAGAAGCAGGCATCGGATGGTTCGCGGTTTCGTTTTCCGTGCTGCCGGCACTGGTGTACCTGGCCGCTTTCTGGCCCTATTGCCGCATGCTGCATCTGCCATTTTCTGGTGCCGGGCTCCTATCCCTGAACGCGTATATTTGGCGCTTTCATCTGGCGGTGGTCGGAAACCGCACCATTATTGTGCCATGGTATAAATGGCCGCTCGAGACGCAGCCAACCCGCGCGCTTTCTTATCTTGTCGGGAACTGGTATGTGATGTGGGCCGGGCTCGTGGCGTTGTTGTTCTGTTTGCGCCGGTTCGGTCGCAACCTTCCTGAGACGATGATCGTGCTGTTGTACGGCGCCAATCTGCTGCAGTGGGCGGTGACACCACAGAGCTGCATGTTCTATTACTATTACTTCCCTGCAGCGATGTTTCTGGGACTGGCGATACCGGTCGCGCTGCATCGACTGCCCGCGCGTGTTTACGGCATTCGCCTCAGCGTGGTGGCCACGCTACCGGCCTTCTGCGTTTTCGCCTACTGCTTCAGTCGCATGGCTCATTTGCCCACGCCGTTCGACTGCATGCTGGGCTGCTGGCCTTAGGACAGTGATCGCGCATCCGAGTTTCTTCCTAGGTTCACGGCGCACCGCGCAGCACCGTGATATTCTCGCCTCATATGCGTGCGGAGCTAAAGGTCATTAACGAGAAGCACATCGTCGTGGTGATGCCCGCCTACAATGCGGCGAAGACGCTGGAGATGACCGTTCACAAGCTTCCGCACACGGTCGACAAAACCATCCTGGTCGATGACCAAAGCAAAGATGAGACGGTGCGGATCGCGGAAGCCCTGGGCCTGCAGGTGTTTGTTCACGACAACAATTACGGCTACGGCCGCAATCAACAAACGTGTTACCGGTAAGCGCTGGCAGCACGATTATCAATACACCCCGGGCCTGGTGACCGCGATGGCCAGCATGATCGCCTATGGCGTGTACGACGCGGTGCTCGGCTCGCGCATCCTAGGCGGCGGTACCTCCGCGGGGGAACGCCTCTCTATAAGTACGTTGCCAATCGCTGCATTTTCCAAGGAAGTCCTTACAAATCTGCCGTTGGTGGAAAATTCCGACGATTTTGTTTTCGACAACGAGATGCGGGCGCAGTGCCTCTGCTTTGGATTTCGCATCGGGGAACTCTCCTGTCCCACGCGATATTTCGGCGAAGCTTCGTCGATCAATTGCGCGCGCAGCGTGAAATATGGCTTTGGCGTGTTGGGAACAACCTTAAAGTGCGGGATGCAGCGCGCAGGAATCGCGCACTTTCGCGTGTTTAGCCCCGCCGGGCGAAAGCTGCTGATGGAGTACTATCTTTCTTCGCAGACCAGAGAGATGGAGGAAAGGGGCCGGAAAGCATAATCAACCCACAATTCCGACCGACCATCTTCCGCGCAACGCCAGCTACGGTTGAGGTGTTAGCGCGCTTCGACCGCTCAGCAGAGCAAGTACGTTTTGCGCCTGGGCGTTGCCGGGATCAAGACGCAAAGCCGTTTCCGCGTCAGAGCGGGCAGCCTGCAGCTCGCCACGCTGGAATCGGGTGGCAGCCCGGTTCGACCAGGCGCGCGCGTTGTCCGGAGCCTTTGCGATTACGTCATCCAGAATTTTCAAGGCATCATCGTTCTCCTTGAGTTTCATCAACTGCGCCGCCAGAGTCACCTGTATAGCGGCGTAATGCTCGTCGGTTTTCGGCGTCATGGCCAATTCTCTCTGGAATAGACGCAGCGCTTCTCCGTCATTCCCCAGGCTGGCCTCGACGATTCCCAATACGCCTATGGCCTGCGGGTAATCGGGGAAAATGTGGAGAGCCGTCTGTAGTTCCTGGCGCGCCTGATCCAACTGCCCGCGAACCAGGTACTGCTCGCCGATGCCCGCGTGCATCTTTGCGCTCCGGGGTTCCGCGCGTTCGCCAGCGGTGAAAAGCGCGAAATTATCGCGCCAATCGCGGTTGCGAACCACGGTGCGCGCTGCCAACGCCAGCAGAACAATCCCGAGTACCGCCCGGGCCGCCGTCCGTTGGCGTTTCTCCAGCCAGATCCAGGTCAGCGCGACGCCCAGGCAAAAGCCCGCCGAAGGAAGATACGCGAGCCGCTCCGCCATGATTGTTCCCGTGGCCGTAAGCAGGTTCGAAGTGACAGAAAACGCAAGCAGGTAAATCGCTCCGGCCAGAAACCATTCTTTCTTTTTGGTCCAAAACGCCCAGATCCAAAGGGCCAACACAAAAAGCGCCGCAATCACCGCCGGGGCGTTGCGATGCCAGTTGCCATACAACAAGATGGAATTGTAGGAGTAGTCGCAGGAAAGCGTTCCCGGATACACCTGCAGGGCCACGTACTTCCAGGCGATACGAAAAGCATTAAGGATTCTCAGACTGGCAGGGAGGTGCGCGAGAGGATTATCCAGAAAGGTGATGCCATTGGGTCCATAATGCCCACCTTGTATCCTCCGGAGCACGACCAGGTAGGCGCCCCCGACAACCGCGATGCCGGCGTACCGCCGAATGGATCTTAGCTTACCCTTTGCATAATCGCCCGCAAGCACAAGCGGAACAAACACCACCGCGGATTCCTTCGAAAGCAAAGCCAAGAGAAAGCAGAGCAGCGCGAGATATGGCCGGTCCTGCAAGTGAAGCAGCCACGCACCGAGCAAAAGGGCTGCGGCAAGTAACTCTGAACGCCCCACGACGGAGGCGACAGCTTCGGTATGAATGGGATGCAGCGCGAAGAGCAAGGTGGCGATGCAGGCCACAAGCTGGCCGTTCGCCACATTCTCCAGCAACTTTCGCAATACCAGATAAAGGAGCAACGCGGTGATCGCGTTGAGCAACACATTGACGAGGTGATAGCCAAACGGATGATCGCCTCCGATGGCCCAGTTCAGCGCGAAGCTGCCGAAGGTAATGGGTCGAAAAAGATTGGTGACTTGGTCCGGCACAAAGAAACCGTGCCAGGAAGGGCTTGTGACCGCAGGGTTATGGAGGATATACGGATCGTCGTCCATGGTGAAACCGTTGAACAGCGTGTTGGCGTAGACGAGTACGGCCACGCCCAGCAGCAGTGTTATGCGCTTCTTTTCATTCATGCCGCGGTATCCCCTTGGACTTCGCGCAAAGTGCCCTTCCCTGCTCGTGCGTTTGCACAGGTTCGGCGACTCGCTGACAGATTTGAACGCCCCGGTAAGGCGAAAGCGCTACAGGTTGTGTTTCTTCGCATAGTGGCGGAAAGACCGGTAGCTGATCTTCAGCAGATCGGCGGCTTGGGTACGAACTCCACCGGATTTCTCGAGCGCCGATCGTAAATACCGTTTTTCTGTCTCCGCGATCACCTGCTCAAAATTGATACCGTCGGCGGGAATCTGTACGCCCGCGGATTCACCCATGGCGGGGCCAAAGACGGAAGAAGAACCCGCGACGCGATCCGGAAGCACCGCCAGCGAGATGTCCGAACCACTTTCCAGCGCCACGGCACGCTCGATGGTATTTTCCAGCTCGCGAACATTTCCGGGCCAGTCATAAGACTCCAGGCGGCGCATGGCCTCCGGTGAAATCCCGTCTATTTTCTTCCCCATGGAGTTGCGGAACGACTCGAGGAAATGCCGCGCCAGCAACGGAATGTCTTCGCGCCGGTCGCGCAGCGCGGGGACGTGCAACGGGATAACGCTCAAACGATAAAAAAGATCTTCCCGGAATTCCCCAGTGGCAATGGCTTTCTCCAGATCTTTATTGGTTGCCGCAATGACGCGAACGTCCACATCGATTTCTTCGGTGCTTCCGAGCGGGCGCACTTTTCCTTCCTGGAGTACACGGTAGAGCTTCACCTGCATGGCCTGGTTCATGTTGCCGATCTCGTCCATGAAAAGGGTGCCACCATGCGCGGCTTGGAATAGCCCGCGCCGATTCTCATTGGCCCCGGTAAACGCGCCTTTGATGTAACCGAACAGTTCGGACTCCAGAAGAGTTTCCGGAAACGCGCCGCAATTGATGGTGATGAAGGGAGTGCCGGACCGCGCACTGTTTTCGTGAATGGCTCGCGCCACTAATTCCTTACCGGTTCCGCTTTCGCCGGTAATCAGCACGCGGCTATTCTGCGGCGCCACGGTTTGGATCAGGTCAAAGATGGCCTTCATCTTGGGGCTTTGGCCGATAATGTTGTCGAGGCCGGTCAGACGGCGTAATTCGCGACGCAGGTACCCGGCTTCCTTCTTCCACCTCATGCTTTCGGTAACTTCGCGCACGGCCACGCGCAGTTGTTCCACCAAGTCGTGGTCCTTAATTACGTAGCGGTTCGCGCCTTCATTGGCCGCCGCGATGGCCGTCTCCAGCGAAGGAACGCCGGTGATCAGGACGAAGTAGGAATCGGGAGCGACTTCCCGCGCAAAGCGCAGCAATTCCACGCCGGTTTCACCGGGCATGCGCACATCGGAGATGATGATGTCGTAAAGCGAGCCTTCCAGTTTGCGCTTGGCTCCTTCAACGTTGTGCGCCACTTCCACGCGGTGTCCTTCCTTGCGGAAGGTAATCTCCAGAAGCTCGCAAATGGACTTTTCGTCGTCGACCACCAGAATATGCGCCATCTCGCGGCCGGTGTCTTTTGGAGCGGCTTTCGTTGCTTGCATAGCGCCTCATTCAATGCGCGGGAGCTCAATCACAAACTCCGCGCCTTTATTTTTCTCGCTGAATACGGTGATTCGTCCACTATGGGCCTGAACAATCTGGTAAACGATGGCGAGCCCCAGCCCGGTTCCACCCTCAAAATTCGACTGCAGGGGCTCAAAAATTTTTGCGCGTTCATCTGGCTCCAGGCCGACGCCTGTATCGCGAAACGAAATACGCAACCAATCCGGGACGTGCTCGATTCCGACCGTCAGCGTGCCGCCTTGCGGCATGGCCCGCACCGCGTTGTCGCAAAGGTTCCAGAACACCTGCCTGATCTTGCTGGAGTCCACTCGCGCGAGAGACGCTTCTCCGTTGAAGGCGCGCACCAACTGCACGTTTTTCACCACGTCCGGCTTGCGCTCCATCAACATCAGGGTTTCCTCGAGCAGCGGACGCACATCCTCTTGCTGGAAGGCATAGCTCTTTTCCCGGGAATAGTTCAGGAAGTCGGTGATGATGTGATTCAGGCGCTCAGACTCCCGGCTGACGATGCTGACCAGATGCTTCTCATCTTCTTCGAGTGGCACCAGCCGCCCCAACTCCTTGACCGCACCGGCAATGGCCGTCAGCGGCTGCCTGATCTCGTGGGCAATCGCGGCCGACAGGCGTCCCACAGCGGCCATGCGCTCCTTGGTGGCCACTTCCTGTTCCAAACGCCGCAGTTCGGTAAGATCCTGGAAATTGAAGACGTACCCACTGCGAGCTGCTTCCCGCGTTCGAAGAGGCGAAACCGAAATACCCAGATAGCGTCTCTGTCCGCCCGGAATGCGCACCTCGATCTCGCGCCGAAGCGACAGCCTCCCCGGCAGCTCCGACATTTCCCCTATCCAGAAATCCGGGCTCACTTCCCGCAGATTCCTGCCACGCAACTCGCTGAAAGACCGCCCCAGAATTTCTTCCCCGGTGCGATTCAGCAGCACAACGATCCCCTCCATATCCGTGGTTACAAGGCCGCCGCGCATCGAATGGATAATGTCCGCCGTGAACTCCTGCAACTCCCGCAACTCTTCCCTTTTCTGTTCCAGTTCCGAGCTTTTCTTGCGCAGGGAGACACCGAGGAGGCTGGATAAATAGGCCACCGCCAGAAAACCAAACGTGTTCCACAGAAACCACAGGCGGATGTTGTCGAACGTCGGCGCCGCGATCGATGTCCTGGGTATTTTACCGCTATAGACCAGCGCGGTCGTCAGCGCCAGGGATGACAGGCAGAACAGGGCTGTCAGGAATGTTAACTGACGAGAGAACAGGATGCTGGCTACGAGGATAACAAGCAGGTAGAGCGAAACGAAATTGCTGTCCTGCAGACCCGTGGCGTAGACAATCGCGGTGATCATCCCCACATCGCAGGAAACCTGCAGCGCACCCAGCCACGAAGCCGTGGGAAGCAGCCGCACCAGGATCAGGTGGAGAATGCCGATGGTGATCCACAGGATGATGATGGGCAGGAAATAGCGGGTGCTGCCGGTCGGCGGGGAATACTGCGGCCACACCACGCCCACACCCAAAATGAGGGCGATCATGAGCAGCCTGACCTTGGTCAGCCACTCCAACCATTCCCGCCGCGTTAATGTTTGCTCCATGCGGTGGAAGCGCGGCATGGCCGCCTGCTTCCCTCCCCCACCAACTATCTTAAAAGAAATGGGAGGACAGGAGCCCTCCGCCTGCCCTCCCATTTCCGAAGTTTAACTATACCGCTTAGTGCGAGTTGCTGAGTTTTCCGATCAAGGAGAACAGCGGCAAGTACATGGAGATGACCACGCCGCCGACCACCAAGCCAAGGAAAACGATCATGATCGGTTCGAGGGCGGTGAGGAGGTCCTTCACGGCAACGTCCACTTCGTCCTCGTAAAAGTCCGCGATCTTCTGCAACATGGCGTCCATGGCGCCGGTCTGTTCGCCGACCGCGATCATTTGGGTCACCATGCCCGGAAACACTTCGGATTCCTTCAGTGGTTCGGTGAGGGATTTGCCTTCTTCCAGCGATTTGCGAACCTGGTTCAACGCGCGCTCAACAACCGCGTTACCGGAGGTTTTGGCCGTAATATCCAGGCCTTCGAGGATCGGTACGCCGCTGGCGATGAGCGTGCCAAGGGTGCGGGTGAACCGTGCGACCGCGATCTTCCTCATCAGGATTCCGAGGACGGGCAATTTCAAGACGATCGTGTCCAAGACGAATCTGCCGCCCGGAGTCCCATACCAGATCTTCAAACCAAAAATCCCGGCAATAAGCGACACGAAAATCAGGAGGCCGAAGATGCTGCCCACAAAATGGCTCAAGGCAATCACGATTTTGGTAGGCAGAGGCAGGTCCACGCCCAAGCCGGCAAACAGTGTTGCGAAAATCGGAACGACCTTCCACAACAACAACGTAATGACGGCACCGGCGATAGACAACACGCCGATCGGGTAGATCAAAGCGGACTTCACCGCCGCTTTGAGTTTGACGTTCTTTTCGATGTACGTGGAAAGGCGCTGGAGAATGGTGTCGAGAATACCGCCCGTCTCGCCGGCTTCCACCATGTTGCTGTAGAGCGGATCGAATACTTTGGGATACTGCTTCATGGCCGTGGAAAGGTTGCTGCCGCCTTCAACCGCGCTGCGCGTGCCGGTCAAGACCTTCTGGAAGGTCCTGTTCTCCTGCTGGCTAGCCAGGATCTCCAGGCACTGCACCAGCGGCAAGCCGGCGTCGATCATCACCGAGAACTGCCGCGTGAAGATGGCGAGTTCCTTGGCTTTGACGCCGCCGCCGAAGGTGGGCAGATTGAACTCCTTGCCCTTTTCGGACACACGTGTGGGCGTGATTTGCTGCCGCCTCAGCAGGCTCTGCAGCTCCGTCTTGCTGTTGGCGGTCATCTCGCCCGCAACAGACGAGCCTGAGCGATTCGTTCCCTTATAAGTAAAGACCGGCATGGTATCTCCTCCTCAGCGGTCGAAAGCCTTTCGTCGAACTTTGCACTTCCCCGGGTCCATCCAAACTCATCGAAATCAAAATTAGTGCCGCGCGCCCACGGGCGACTTGCCCGCCGGGCCCTTCCCACCGCTTTGCACGTTAGAGACTCCGCGATTAATCATGTCCTGCAATTCGTCAGGGTTTGACGAACGAGATAGTGCCATATCCAGTGTTATGAGCTTAGCAAAATAAGCCGCAGCCAGTCCCTGGTTGAACGTCTGCATACCGGTCTGGCCAGTGCCTGTCTGCATCGCCGAATAGATTTGGTGAATCTTGTCTTCGCGGATCAGGTTGCGGATCGCCGGCGTCGGCACCAGAACTTCCATCACCATCGCACGGCCACGCCCGTCGCCGCGAGGCAACAACGCCTGGCAAAGGATGCCTTCGAGCACCATGGAAAGTTGCGCACGAATCTGCGGCTGCTGGTGAGACGGGAAAACGTCGATGATACGGTTGATGGTGGAGGCAGCGGAGTTCGTGTGCAGGGTCGCAAAGGTCAAGTGGCCGGTTTCCGCGATACGCAGGGCGGACTCGATGGTTTCCAAGTCGCGCATTTCGCCGATCAGCACCACGTCGGGATCTTCGCGCAATGCGGCGCGCAGCGAGTTTGCGAACGAGTGCGTGTCCGCATGAACTTCGCGCTGGTTCACCAGGCACTTCTTGTGGTTGTGCAGGAACTCGATGGGGTCCTCGATGGTGATCATGTGTTCTTCGCGTTCGGCGTTGATCTTGTCCAGCATCGCCGCAAGCGTGGTGGACTTGCCCGAACCGGTTGGCCCAGTAACTAAAACAAGACCGCGCGGCTTGTCGCAAAGCCCCTTCACAACGAGCGGGAGACCCAAAGCGTCGAAACCTTTAATTTCCCACGGAATGGTGCGGAATACGGCTCCGACGGCGCCGCGCTGGTTGAACACATTGCCACGGAAGCGCGCCAGGTTTTTCAAGCCGAAGGAAAAGTCCAATTCCAGGTTTTCTTCGAAACGGTGTTTTTGCGCGTCCGTTAAGACGCTGTAGGCTAGCGATTTCGTGTCCGCGGCGGTAAGAGGCGGCATATCGAGCGGGCGCAGCCGGCCGTGTACACGCACGCGCGGCGCACTGTTGGTGGTGATATGGAGGTCACTGCCTCCCATTTCAATCATTTTTTTCAGCAGCTCGCTCAGTGTGATCCCAGCCATAATCTCTTGTTCTCCGTTCTATAAAACCGTTTCGCGGATAACTTCTTCCAATGTCGTCAAGCCTAGGGCCGATTTGATCAGTCCGCTGCGCCGCAATGTGATCATTCCCTGCTCGATGGCCTTTTTCTTCAGTTCCAGAGCCGAAGCGCCAACGAGAATCAGCTCGCGCAACTCATCGTTGATCTCCATCACCTCATATAAGCCGGTGCGGCCTTTATACCCGCGCTTCCCGCAGGTGGAACAACCCTTGCCGTGATACACCTTGGTGGTCTTGGCTTCTTCCGGGGTGTAGCCCGCATCAATCAATGCTTGCTCCGGAATGTCCAGTTCTTCCTTGCAGTTGCCGCAAACCCGGCGAACCAGGCGTTGCGCGCAAATCAGATTCACAGAGGTGGCGACGAGGAAAGGCTCGATACCCATATTCATCAAACGGCTGATGGTGGACGGGGCGTCGTTGGTGTGGAGGGTCGAAAGCACCAAGTGACCGGTCAACGCCGCCTTCACCGCGATTTCCGCCGTTTCAAAGTCTCGAATCTCTCCGACCAGAATGATGTTGGGGTCTTGCCGCAAGAAGGCGCGCAAGGCAGCGGCGAAGTTCAATCCAATCTGATCCTTCATCTGCACCTGGTTGATGCCTTGCAATTGGAATTCCACAGGATCTTCCGCGGTCATGATGTTGGTATCCACCTGATTGAGGCGGGAAACCGAAGAGTACAGCGTGTTGGTTTTACCGGAACCCGTTGGACCCGTGACCAGCACCATGCCGTACGGCCGCAAAATGTTTCGTTCGAACTTCTTCAACGATTCCGGTTCGAAACCGAGCTTGGTCATATCTAGCCGCAGGTTTTCCTTGTCCAACAACCGCAGCACAATCTTTTCGCCGTACAGCGTGGGCACGGTGGATACGCGGAAGTCCAATTCCTTCTTTTTACCCTCGGCCTTGTACTTGATCATGATGCGGCCGTCTTGCGGCAAACGCTTTTCGGCGATGTCCAGCTTGGCCATGATCTTCATACGGCTAGTAATGGCGTCGCGCAGTTTCAAGGGCGGGCTCATGACCGTTTGCAGCACACCGTCAACGCGGAAGCGTACGCGCATTTCGTTCTCGTACGGTTCCACGTGGATATCGCTGGCGCCCCGTTTTACGGAGTCCGTCAGGATCAAGTTCACCAGCTTGATGATGGGCGCTTCTTCGGCGGCCTTCTCGAGCATGGCCGCGTCCATTTCCTGCTCTTCGGCGGCCAACTCCAGTTCCTGGTCTTCATCGACCAGGTCTTTCATCAAGGAGCTAAGTTCTTCGTGGCTGGATGCGCTCCCACCGTAGAAACGACTGATCGCTTCCCCGATGGCGGATTCCGAGGCCACGACCGGTTCCACGTTGAAACCAGTCATGAACTTGATGTCGTCCATCGCGAACACGTTCGTGGGGTCAGTCATGGCGATAGTCAGCACAGACCCGACGCGTGAGAGCGGAATCACCTGATAGCGCAGTGCGGTATCCTGTGGAATCAGCTTGATGACATTGGGATCGATTTCGTAATACTTCAGGTTTATGGAGGGCACGCCGTACTGCCGGGAAAGCACACCCGTAATGTCGTCATCCGTAATAAAGCCCATCTTCGTCAGGCAGCTTCCCAGCTTCCCGCCGTTGGAGCGCTGAAATTCGAGCGCCTTCTCCAACTGGTCCTGCGTGATCAGGCTTTCTTTCAGTAAAATCTCACCAAGACGGACAGACATCCGTAGGACTCCCTAAACACAGTGCACCCAACGCCCAACATAGCAAAGGGGCCGCGTTTGCGTCGTTCGATTTTGAACCATCGTTGTGAATTCGCTAATACCTGCCCAACGGAACAGGTCTGGAGCGTCGGGCCAGTGTCTATTTCTTGACTTGCAACACCTGCGTCGCTATCTTGCGAAAGAGATGTCTGCTACCCGCATTTTGCCGACCCAGAGCGATTTTCGCAATCGGCTCGCGCATGCTCCGCGGCGGCTGGGCGCTTTGCAAGAACCTGCGGCTTCGCCAGAACTAACCGTATATTATGATGCGTTGTTGAAGGCTTATGGCCCGCAACACTGGTGGCCGGGACGCACGCGCTTTGAAGTCATCGTGGGAGCGATTTTGACGCAGAGTACGAGTTGGTCGAACGTGGAGCTGGCGATTGTGGCGTTACGCCGCGAAAAACTCTTGTCCCCGCTTGCTCTCGAGCGCGTTTCGCTGGCCCGGCTGTCTCGCCTGATCCGTTCGTCGGGCTATTTCCGTCAGAAGGCTCGCAAGCTCAAAGCATTCGTTCACTTTCTTCGAAAAGAGTATCGAGGCTCGCTGAATAGGATGTTCGCCACGCCCACCTCAAAGCTTCGCGAGCAGCTTCTCGGAGTCCACGGCATTGGCCCGGAGACCGCCGATTCCATTCTGCTGTACGCAGGCAATCATCCTGTGTTCGTGGTGGACGCATACACGCGACGAATCCTGGAGCGGCATCAATTGGAGCGCGGAAAACAAAGCTACGAGGAAATCCAGCGGCTGTTCGGGAAAAGCCTGCCTGCGAGCGCGTCTCTGTTCAATGAGTATCACGCGTTGATCGTACATACTGGCAAGCATTTCTGCCGCAAAATCGCTCCGCGCTGCGAGGAATGCGCCTTGAAGCCATTTCTTCCCGCTGCCGTAGAGGCGCGACCATGAGCCCCGCTTCCACCAAGAATCGCACAAGACTTGTGATTGGCGGCGTGTTGGTGACGCTGCTGCTCGCCGCGGTGTTCACCTTGGGTTCGCTGGACGTGCCGATCGAGCCTCGTTCGTGGCCGGACATCATGGTGCTGTATGCGGTGTCTTGTTTCATCATCGCGGCGCTGCTGGTCTTCAGCCTGATTCTGATTCGCAGCTTCGTGCGCTTGCGCATGGAGAGCAGCAAGGCGCAATTGGGTGCGCGATTCAAAACGAAGATGGTTCTGGGCGCAATGGCGGTTTCGCTGCTGCCTGTCGTCTTCATGTTCTTCGTGAGCTATTCCCTGCTCAACCGCACGCTGGGCAGGTGGTTCCCCCGGCCTCTTGAAATTGCCTCTGAGGAAACGCAGAAATTATTGAACGATTTTGGCCGTGGTACCCTTCCTCGACTGCACACGCTCGGCTATCAGGCGGCTCTGCATGCCGACGAAGCGCCGGAACCATTTTTGCAGCACGCGTTGAGCCTGGGACTCGACGCAGCGTGGCTGTACGACGCACACGGGGCATTTCTGAAAGGCGGAGTGCTCTGCACCGACCAACCCGACGACCGGACCAAAGAGCTTTGTACCGTTAGCGGCGTCCAGGGTTCATTGCAGAACACTTTGCCGAGTGGCGTGGAAATTTGGGAGGCCAAGAACGATACCTATTCCACTGCGCGCTTGCCCGTGAACTTGCGAGACCATCCCAACTCCACTCTCGTTGCGGGTTTTCGCACTAATCCAGACGTTCTGAAACGCTGGACCATCATCCGGGATCAGACGCAGCAATACGAAAACCTCAAGCAGAATTTGCGCGCATTGAAACGCCAGATGTTGCTGATTCTTTTCTTTTTCACCGTTCTCGTCCTTTCCGCCGCGACGTGGGTCGCACTGTTCCTCGCCAAGCAGGTCACCGTCCCCATCCAGGCTCTCGCTGAAGGCACGCGCGAAATTTCCGCGGGAAACTTCGACTATCAGGTTCCGGAGCAAGCGCAGGATGAACTTGGCATTTTGGTCCGCTCCTTCAATTCGATGACCACCCAGCTGCGCGACAATCGCGCGCAGATTGATGAGTTCACACGAAATCTGCAGCAAGCCGTGCAGGAGCTCGAACGACGCCGCCAGCTGATGGAAACGGTGCTCGAGAATATTCCTGCAGGTGTGATTTACCTGGACTCGGCTGGTGCGGTTCAACGGACGAACAAAGCACTGGAGAGCATGTTCGCCGGCGCGTCGAAAGAAGTGCACTCGCTCGAGGAGCTGGTCGGTTCTGACGCGCACCGAACACTGCAGCAACTCATGAGGCGAGCGCTGCGCATGGGCGTGGTCACGCGAGAAATTGAAGTTGTGCTGAGCGATCGCGTGTTGCACCTCGCTGTGACCGTCAGCTCACTCGGCCCGCGGCGCGCGAACACCGGCTTCGTGATAGTATTCGACGACCTTACGGAAGTGCTGCGCGCGCAGAAATCAGCTGCGTGGCAGGAAGTGGCGCGACGCATCGCCCACGAAATTAAGAATCCCCTGACGCCGATCCAGCTTTCCGCGCAGCGCATTCTGCATCACCTGGAGCTTCGCACTGGCGGTTCTGAAGCAAATGCCAAATCGGAGATCGCGCGCGTCGCTCAGGAGTGCGCCAAGCTCATCCTCCGCGAAGTGGCTACACTCTCGGCGCTGGTCAACGAATTTTCCCAGTTTGTGCGCTTTCCCACGGCGAAGCTGCACCCGACCGACGCGAATATCACGGTCAACGAGGCGATTGAGGTTTTCTCTGGCCGGCTGGATGGTATACGCCTGAAAACTTCGCTTGAGGGGAATCTACCCGCGGTCCGCGCGGACAGCCAACTGCTCCGCAGCGTGATCATCAACCTGATCGACAATGCCGCTGAAGCATTGGAAGACGCGACCGTTCGCGAAATCTCCATCGCCACGCATCTGCGGCCAGAATCGGATACGATTGAGATTGCCGTAGCCGACACCGGCCACGGCATATCACCCGAGGACAAGGACAAACTGTTTCTTCCGCATTTTTCCACTAAGGATCGGGGCACAGGACTGGGCTTGGCCATTGCCGCCCGGATTATTTCCGAGCATGGCGGCTCTTTGCGCGTGGAAGATAACCGCCCTGTGGGCTCGCGCTTTTTGATTGAACTACCCGTTGCGGAGTTGTCCGCCACCGCCGGAACGGAACGATTTGGAGCGGACACCGATCGATGACCGTTCACCCGAGAATTTTGATTGTTGACGACGAAGAAGGCATCCGCGAATCGCTTGCGTCGATCCTGCGCGACGAACGCTACTCCGTAGATACTGTTGGCTCGGGTGAGGACGCACTGGCGCTCATTGCCAAGAGCGATTTTCAGGTTGTGTTGCTGGACATCTGGCTGCCCGGGATGGATGGCATGGAAGCCCTTACGCGCATCCAGGATTTGCCTCGACCGCCCGCCGTCATCATGATTTCCGGGCACGGCAGCATTGAAACGGCAGTTCGCGCCACAAAATTGGGTGCGTTTGATTTCATTGAAAAGCCACTCTCGCTGGAAAAAGTGAATGTGCTGGTGCGGAATGCGGTACAGCAGCGCCGCCTGCAGGACGAGAATCAGACGCTGCGCAGCGAACTGATACATCGCTATCAAGTGATCGGCGACAGCGTGCCCATGAAAGCCCTTCGCCAGCAAATCGCCGTGACGGCTCCCACAAACGGGCGCGTGTTGATCTACGGTGAAAGCGGCACTGGCAAGGAACTCGTCGCTCGCGCGCTGCACGCGAACAGCCAGCGTAGCAAAGGTCCGTTCGTGGAAGTCAGTTGCGCCGCCATTCCGGAGGATTTGATCGAATCGGAACTGTTTGGCCATGTCAAGGCCAGCTTCAGCAACGCCACAGAAGACAAGACCGGCAAATTTCTGAAAGCCGACAGCGGCACATTATTCTTGGACGAAGTGGGAGACATGAGCCATCGCACGCAATCGAAGGTTTTGCGCGTGCTAGAAGAGCAGCGGGTTGAACCGATCGGCTCGAATCAGACGTTGCGGGTGGATGTGCGCGTGATTGCGGCAACCAATAAAAACCTGGAACAGGAGATTGCGCGGGGCGCCTTCCGCCAGGACCTGTTTTACCGCCTGAACGTGATTCCCTTCCACGTTCCGCCCCTGCGCGATCGCAAGGAAGATATTCCGGTGTTGGCACGATTCTTTCTGAATGAGTTCAGCGCGGAATATGGAAAGAAAACGCGCGAGTTGAGCGATGGCGCGTTGGAAATCCTGATGCGCTATCCGTGGCCGGGAAATGTCCGCGAACTGAAGAATCTCGTGGAGCGCCTTGTGATTGTCTGCCCCCAAGCGCGCATCGAGCCACACCATTTGCCGCCAGAACTCTTCCGCGGCGTGGCCGAAAGCCCCCAGCATCCTTATTCCACGCTACACGAAGCCCGAAGCGCTTACGAACGCGAGTTCATCTTGCGCAAACTTCAGGAGCACCGCTGGAACATGACGCAAACTGCGTCCGCGCTGGGCCTTGAGCGCTCTCACCTCTACCGCAAAATGAAATCGTTGGGGATTGCAGCTCCGGAGTAGCCTATTCTTCGTCGTAGTTCGTACTCTGATTTTCCGCTAAGGCGTCAAGCTGCGTATGCCAGTCCAGTTCCCGGACTTTTTGCGGATTCTCACGCCAATCCGCGACCACCTTCACGAACATGGCAAGAAAGATTTTCCTGCCGAGCAGCGTTTCCAGTTCTTTACGCGCGGCGGTACCGATTTTTTTCAGCATCTCGCCTTTGTGACCGATCAGGATTTTTTTCTGCGAATCGCGCTCGACGTGGAGAGTGGCGTGAATTCGCAACAGCTTCGGCGATTCCTCAAACTGATCGACGACCACGGCCAGCGCGTGCGGCACTTCGTGATAGGTCAGATCTATGGCCTTTTCGCGGATGATTTCGCCCACCAGGAACCGTTCCGGTTGATCGGTGATCTGATCTTCCGGAAAAAACGGCTCGCCCTCCGGCAGTTGCTTAAAAATCTCTGCTAGAAGCTCCAAGCAACCGTTGCCCTTGCGCGCGGAAATCGGCACCAGCGCGGCAAAGGGAAACGCCTTGCCAAACACGGCGAGCAACGGCAGCAGCTTCGGTTTAGGTACCAAGTCAATTTTGTTCAGGGCTAGAATTGTTTTGCCGCCGAACCGCTGGCCTTTGTCGAGCAGCAGAGTATCCGCGTGCGGCAACGTGCGGCTGGCGTCCACCATCATGAGCAACACATCGATCCCTTCAAGCGCCGCGGCCACTTCACGCATCATCTGGCGATTCAGCGCTGTGGTCGCGTCATGCAATCCGGGAGTATCCACGAAAACGATTTGGCCTTCCGGCCGCGTCACAATTCCCTGGATGCGGTTGCGCGTGGTCTGCGGCTTCGAAGTGACAATCGCGACCTTCTGCCCCACGAAGCGATTCAATAGCGTAGATTTCCCGGCATTCGGACGGCCAATAATGGCCACGAACCCCGCCCGCCTCTTCTCCCGCGTTCCTGCTTTTTTTTCCGTCACGTTAACCTCAAAGTTTTCCTGAAGAGCCTGCCGCGACCAAGCGCCGCGCGCGCAAACGCAACACCTTGCGTTGATTCGATTCGAGCACTTCGAAACGATAACCTTCCAGATCGATTTTGTCTCCCGGCGCGGGCACTTTCCCCAGCGCGTGACTCATCAGTCCCGCCACGGTGGTGACAGTCTCATCGGAATGCTCGCCAAACTGCACCGACAATAATTTTTCAACATCCGAAATGGACATGCTGCCGCGCAGGACCAGGGTGCCATCGGCTTCTCGCACGGCATCCGGCGCTGGTTGTACGCTACCCCTGGCGCTTTCTCCGACAATTTCTTCCACCAGATCTTCCACAGTCGCAATGCCCGCCACCGATCCGTGTTCGTCGATCACCACCACCATCGACTGCCCCTTCTGCCGCATTTCCCGCAAAAGGTCGGAGCCGACTTTAGTTTCTGGCACAAACAGGATCGGTTTCATCAGCTCCCGCACTTTGCGTTTCGGCAAATCCGCATCGGCGACCTGCAACAAATCCTGCGCGTGCACCACTCCAACAATGTCGTCAGGCGATCGTTCGTACACCGGCATCTTCGCCAGATTCGTCTCCACGTACCTTGCGTGCATTTCTTCCAAAGACGCGTCAGCTTGTATGGAGACGACGTCCGGCCGCGGCGTCATCACCTCACGCACACGTTTGTCGCTGAACTCCACCACTTGCTCGATCAGGTCCGCTTGCTCCGGTTCGATGATGCCTTCCTCTTCGGCCACTTCCACAAGCGCTTCAATTCCCTCTTCCGTGCGCTGCTCTTCGGTGCGTTCCACTTCCTGCTCCGAAATGCGCGCCAGCGATTCCGCCCCTTCCAGGAAAATGCGAATGGGCCAGACAAGCCACATGCCGGCGCGAACCAGCGGCAACAGTGGCAAGAGCCAGCGTCCCGTAGTGCGGTACAGCAACATGTCCGGAACGAAGTGCATCAGGATCACGACTTCGAGCGATAGGAAGACCAGAAACTGCACGCCCGCTTCCCAACGATTCGGAACGAGGTAAACCACGCCCCGCGTCGTTTCCAGTACCACAAACGCCAGCCAGAAATGTCCGAGGATGCGGAAGGTGCGCCCGCCGCTCCGGCGATTGATGTTCAGCTTCGGCTCGATTTCCGCTTCGAAGATTTCCAGATGTTCGTGGACGCGCCCCGTGGTCATGCGCCCGAGCTCGCGGTAAATCAGCGTCAGGTAAGAAAAGATCGGCAAGCCCAGAGCCAGAACCAACAAGCTGCCGACGTAGGTCCACAGCAACATCAGCTCAGCCTCAATCGAGTTCGCAGCGCGGCTTCCACTCGTTCCATCTCGCCACGATCGGTCTCGTGATCATATCCCAGAAGGTGCAAAACCCCATGCAGCAGCAGAACGCAAATTTCTTCTGGCATGCTTCGGCCAAACGCTTTCGCATTGCGCCCGGCTACCGTGGGGGAAATGGCAATGTCGCCCAGAAACGCGCCGCGCAGTTGCTTCGCGCGCTTGCGCAGACTCCGTGGCCGCGTGAGATCTTCTGAGGGAAACGAAAGCACGTCCGTCGTTTTCGGCTTCTTGCGAAACCTTACATTCAGGCGCTTCATTTCCGCATCGCTGACAAACCGCACGAACGCCGCACCCTTGCGCAGGCCCAGTTCGCGATTCATCCGCTTCATGAAACGCTCCAATTGCGGAAGAGGCAATGGCACGCGCTTCTGATGATTTTCGATGACATGGAACTTGCTTGGCACGCTGGAGGCCGGGAGCTCACGTCGCTTACTGCCCATGGAGAACTACGATGCCGGTTTCTCTGGAGCCGGCGACTCTATGTCTTTCACGGGCTCGCGCGCCGGCTCTCGCACTTGCCCATGGCCGTTGCGCTGCGGGTGCGTAGCGTCGTGTTCCTCATACGCGCGGATAATCTGTTGCACCAGATTGTGGCGCACCACGTCCTTCTCGCCAAACTGAATCACGCTGATTCCCGGAATCCGCCCACAAATTTCCATGGCTTCCACCAGGCCGGACTTTTTCCCCGCGGGCAGGTCGATCTGCGTGACGTCTCCGGTGATGACCGCCTTGGAATTGAATCCCAGGCGCGTCAGAAACATTTTCATTTGCTCGCTGGTGGTGTTTTGCGCTTCGTCAAGAATCACAAACGAATCATTCAATGTGCGACCGCGCATGAAGGCCAGCGGCGCCACTTCGATGATGCCTTTCTCCAGAAAACGCTCCAACTTGTCCGCGTCCAACATATCGTAGAGCGCGTCATAGAGCGGCCGCATATAAGGATCGATCTTCTGCTGCAAGGTACCCGGCAAAAACCCAAGGCGCTCCCCAGCTTCCACCGCCGGCCGCGCCAGGATGATGCGGTTGACCTGCTTCGTCAGCAATGCGCTCACCGCCATCGCCACGGCGAGATACGTTTTCCCTGTGCCGCCCGGGCCGATCCCGAACGTCATGTCGTGACTCTCAATCTCTTCCATGTAGCGGCGCTGGCTGCCGTTCTTCGGCGTGACAGTTTTCTTGCCGAACGAACGCGCGCGGACATGTTCGAACATACCACGCGGGGAAGTGTGCGGCTCTTCGGTAGCCACGCGCATCAAGGACTTCACTTCGGCGCTGGAGAGCACGCGCCCGTGTCGCGTCAGGTGGTTATATTCCTCGATGATGCGCACGGCCTGGTCGACCGACTCCTGCACGCCCTCGACGGTCAGACGGGTGTCGTTCAGATGCGTTCGCACCTGCAAAACATCTTCTAGCATGCGTATATTTTCGTCGAGAGTCCCGAAGAAGGGTTCCAGTTGCCCGGTGATGTGTATTGTTCTCTTCATCCAATTGGAAGGTTGCGTTGCTTCCCGCAATGGGTGGCCGATGGGTTTCCTCCTGAATCTTTCCGGCTGCTCGACAGCCTCAATAAGGAGAAACTACCTTCAACGTAGCGCACCGACCCGGCAGGGTCAAGTTAGAGTATTGTGACAGCCCTGTCTGCGGCGTGGCTGACTAGCGCGCCTCAGGACTTCGCGCCAATTCCTGCTGTCTCCACCCGTTTCCGCCAACGCACATCACACTCGCGAAACAATACTAGCGTTCGTTGCCACGCGCCGCCGCACTTCGTGAATTCTCGGACCTGTACCTGTTTGCCGAAAATTCGAGCCATGGTCAGTATCGCAAGAATTACCTGTACTCTGGGGCTCTGGGACTTTGGGACTATAGACGCCAACGATCGATTCCTCAAAAATGACAAACATACCGAGATGCACTTGTGGGAATTGGAAAGGACTGAGGGAGGAAAGTATGATTCGCATGGCTCCAAAATACCTGGTTCTGGGTTCGGCGCTTCTGTTGGCCGCGCTTCCAGCGCTCGCGAATAATGAAGAAACGCCCAAAGTGGCGCCATCCGCGGCGGCACCCACAGCGATCGTGAAGTGCCCCGGCGTCACCAGCATCCCATTCACTTCCGACGCGGAACAAGCATTGCCGTTGCGTGTCGTCGGCTCGCTCACCTGTGGCGAGACCGTCACGGTTCTCTCGAGCGGCGAAGGCTACACGTCGGAGATTCGCACGAAGGACGGTCAGGAAGGCTACGTCGCGCAGATGTATCTGGCCGCGACGGAGAGCGCGCCCGCGGGGCAACAAAAGACTCAGCCACCTTCGGCCAAGCCGGTCAATGGCGTAGTCCGCTGGTCCGCAGGCCAGCCGGGTTGCGATGAGTTCATCAGCCATGGCCGTCACGTGGAGTCGGTCACCGCCAATGGCATCACTGTGCAAGTTTCCGTGCAAGACAGCGGATGGAAGTATCGCGCGAATGTGGCCGTCTCTAACCAATCGGGCGAGCGCGTTGATGTGCTGCCCGGAATCGTGACGCTCGATGAGCTTGCGCCCAGCATGAAGACGCTGTATGCGGTCAGCCCGGAAAAGCTGGAGCACACGACGACGCACCAGGTTTTGTGGACACTGGTCGACGCCGTGCCTTCGCCGAGCGCAGTAGCGAATTATTCCAACGCCGATCGTTTGGCGAATCGCACTTCCGCCGCTCCCGACTATCTCAGCCCGCATTTTGTGCTGACTTCTTCCACGCACCACGTCGCGTTCGAGCGCAGCGAATCCGTTGACGTGCAATCGATTGCTCTCAAGACGACGGGGCTGCCCTCCGGGCAGATTACCGCGGGCGTGATGTGGTTTGAACGCGACAACAACGCCCACGAGCTTTCTTTGCGCGTGCCCGTGGGAAACATGGTATTCGACTTCCCGTTTTCCTTCGAACAGAAAAAATAACAACTCCCTCACGCAAAAGGCCCGGCGCACCCCACGCTGGGCCTTTTTTCTTTTTCTATAAACTAACTGCGCTTGCTCACCCGGCGGACTCCGTTCGGAATGACGGTTTCGCATCCTGGGCAGGGATAGCTCGTTTGACAAAGCGTAGGTACTGCCTTCAAACTAACAGTTTGGGAAATACGCGTAAGGAGCAATAGATGGCGCAGGGTCAGTCCACGAAGATCAAAAAGAAGAAAAAGTCGGTATTAAAGCGCGCAGCGCAGTCACGTGAGCGTTACGAAGTGAACCGGGCGAACCGCACGCGCGTCCGCAGCGTCATCAAGCGCCTGCGTACCGCGATCACCGCGGGAGACGCCACGGCCGCCGGAAACCTCTTGAATCCGACGCTGTCGGCTATTGACGGCGCAATTGCCAAAGGCGTGTTGCACGAGAACACCGGCAATCGCTACAAGTCGCGCCTCGCGCTGGCTTACAACTCGCTCAAAGCGAAAGCCGCGAAGTAAGTTTCAACAAAGCTGATTCCTTACGGGCAGCGCAACACGTTGCCCGCTTTTTGTTGTGCGCTGCGGCTTTTAGCCACCTGCAATCCATTCATCCGGCCGCGACGGCGCGATCTCCACTCAGCCGCCACACCAGAAACTCCATGACCGCTCGCACGTCTTTGGCGCCGCCTTTCAACCGGTTGTCCGCCTCTTGCAGCGCCTGCAAACCGTCCAGCAATCGCTCACGGGGAATCCTGCGGGCGCAGCGAATGGCCAGCTCCGCCTGTTCCGGGCGCATGGCCAAAGCCTTGGCAGCCTGCCATCCATTGGTGGCGCCACGCACTTCGCTGGCCTCCACCAATTTGCGATACATCCAGGCCATGCCGCCAACCATCAGCACCGGCTCCTCACCCTCGCGCAGCAACCGGTCAATAAACTCCAGCGCTTTGCGCGGGTGATGTGCGGCCAACAATTCCGCCACTTCCCAGATGGTTGTCGTCTTTTCGGAAATCACCAGTAGACGGACATCATCCCGCCGGACGACTTTCCGCTCGGCCGCAAACGTCGCCAATTTATCCACTTCGCTCTTCAGCCGCATCAGGTCGCCGTTTACAAATTCCGCCAAATCTTCCGCAGCGCCTTTTTCAAAGCTCACCCCTTGTTCCCTGGCCATCGTCTTCGCCAGGGCTTCCGCGGCGATCGTCCGCTCACCCGCGCTGTCGCCGAGTCCAACTTCCACGACAAGGGTGAGGTCCGCAAGTTTTTTGCCAAGCACCATGCGCATATCCAGCTTTTCCGCCTCAATCACCAAAACGGTAAACGGCGCGGGATCCTCTACATACGCCACAATACGTTCGACGGCTTCTTCCCTGGCCTTTTCTCCCAACTTCTCGATGGCTTCCGCTTCTTCCAGAAATACGACCTGCTGCGAAGATAGCATCGGCAAGGTTTGCGATTGGTCCAAAGCGGCTTGCGTCTCACCGCGTTGCGCGGAAAAGCGAGAAACAGCCCAAGTACGGGCGGCTGCCGGGACGAAACGATCTATAAGCGCAGTCCGGCACGCGTCGCGCAAATAAGGCTCGTCGCCCAACAGCAGCAACGCCGGAACCGACTTGCCCGTTTCCAGGCGTTCTTTCAATTGTTCCAAGTTCACACGAGCCATCAGTAGTTCTCGATCACGGCCGCCACCAACCGGCTGGCAAAATCCTGCGCCATGCGATCGAAGGCCGGGTCGCTTTCCTGAAAAAATGTCTCCACGCTGGCACGGGAATCACTGGTTGTCTGCCCTGCCGTAGCAAGTTGGTATTCGTTGCGGAACACGAAATTGTCGGTGTGATATAGAACTTTGTCGTTGTCCCGCTCGGTCAAGGTGACTTCGCATTTCATGGTCACCATCATTGCCGTGGCCTGCTCGGTGGAAGTTGTTGCCGTAGGCGTCTGAAACAATAGCGGCAAAATTTCCAGGCTGAGCACTTTCCCGGTCAGCACGGCGTCGCCGGCGTTCGGGTCCGATACCACTTTGTATTGCGTCTTCGCCAGAAATTCATGAATGGTTGCGGCTGTCAGTCTCTGTTCAATTTTGAATGTGTTGGTTTTGTTTTCCAGTGCGGGAACCGCGATCACACGAATAGTCTTCGGCAGCGCGTCGGGACCGTGCCCGGCAATGTGGTAGCCACAGCCGGCGGCGGCCACGCTCACAGCAACAGACAGACTCCACAACCGAAATGTTCGACCCATCAGCCTTCCAACCATTCGGCAAGTTTACAGCCAGACCATGCCGGCAATCGTAAATTATCCGCCGCGCCCCAGAACCACCAGCCGCCGGGGAGGGCGCTGTCCGCCTCTGGCTCACGCAGGAACACGGTGGTTTCGGCCGCAACGCTGACGTTGCTCGGTGCCGCCTCCGCAGCGGGAACGAGCGAGAAGCCGGCTTCCTTACACACATCGACGAGGTTCCCGTGCTCTTTTGCCTCATCCACTTCCACGTACGCGCTGAATGTCATTCCATAAAACACCGGCGCATGCACCAGGTTCAGCGCTATTTTCGCGTTCTCAGCAACATCGCCCACCGCATTGCCGACTTCGGCGCGGAGTTGCAGCAAGCTCCCGCGCAAATTGTGACGGCTTTCTTCCCCATAGCGCGGCAACAGATTGAATGCAGCCTGCGTCCCGAACACCGGCGAACCTATATTTTGAAACGAAAGCAATTGGGAAGTCTGCGTTTCCAGTTCTTCGATCCCTTCCCTTCCCGCTTCCGAGACCGGCTGAAACACAACCGCCATAAGCCTTCGCAAGCCGATTCTCTGCAACGTCATCGCCAACATAGAAATGGCCGTGCCACCAGCGGAACAAACCGAATAGGTCTTTGCGTCCTTAGCAACACTTCTCCCGCTGACTGTGTCGATCCGCGGAAACCACGGCAGCGCGTCCAGATCCGGCAAACTCGCCCCGGAAAAATCCAGAATTCTCGCACCGGCTTCCCGTGCAGGCCCCAAACATTTTTTACCAAAGGTCGTTGAGCCTGTCAGAAATCCGTAGCGCGCGCCGTAAAACGTATCTTCTTCCACGCCCTGGATCACTGTGGCTTCGCCGCCTGCTTCGGTCAACGTACCCGCGACAACTTCTTCGTCCACCAGCCGAAAGTCCCACCCCGCAAATCGGCTTTCTTCCAACACGGATTTTAATTCGGCCCCAAGGAGTGAGGACGCACCAGCGATGACAAGTTTTTGGGAGCGACGGTCCAAGGCCATGGCTCAGGTAGCCCTGACCACGGTACGATGTCGAAACGCTCGCAAGATATGCAGCACGATCCCGGCCACAGCGTAAGTGCCGGCAAAAATCACCAGAAAGTATTCGGAATAGCGCCAGGCAATTCCCACCAGCATCACGACCAGGATAATGGTTATGGATGGCTGCTTACGTGCCCAAGGAACATCCTTAAAGCTGTAATAGCGCACCGTGCTGGTCATCAGCGCGCCCAACGCCAGCAGCAGCACGAACCACGCATACGCCCATTTCTGATTGTCGATGGGGCCGAACCAGTGACAGGCGTGCACGATCGCGGCGACAACTCCAGCGGCTGCGGGCGTCGGCATGCCCACAAAATTCTTGTTGCCGCCTGGCTCCATGCCTTTCACGTTGAAACGCGCGAGCCGCCACGCTGAGCAAATCAGAAACGCCAGGCAACACAGCCATGCAAAGTGTCCCAAAAACGAATCGGCATTGCCGGCCACCATGCTGCGATAGCCCCAGGCATACGCGAGTATCGCCGGTGAGATTCCAAAGCTCACCACGTCAGCCAGCGAATCGAACTGCACCCCAAACTCAGTGTTGGTTCCGGTCATGCGCGCAATTCGCCCGTCCAGTGAGTCGAACAAAATGGCGATGCCGATGGCCTTCGCGGCGTGATCAAAATCTTCACTCCGGCCCACCAGCGCCGCGATCGACGCGTAGTAGCCGCAGAGCAAATTCAGGCCAGTCAGGATACTTGGCAAAAGAAAGATTCCACGCCTCATGCGGTTCTGGCGTCGTTTGCCCTCAGGAAACGACATGCTATGCTGTTCGATGGCGTCCATCTGGTTCCTTTGTCTCACCACAGAGTACTACGAGCGCGTGTCGTCCTGCAGTTTCTGTTCGGCTTGCTTGGATTGTGGATGCGGGTCTGGCATTCGCACATGCACACTTTCGGGCATCCGCGCCAGCACGCTCGACCCGCCTTTCACATTTTCTCCCACTTTCACCAGAAATTCCGCCTCGGCTGGCAGCCATAGGTCCATGCGCGAGCCGAAGCGCACCAACCCAATGCGCTCGCCACGCGCGACCTCATCGCCCGCCTTCTTCCATGCCACCACGCGGCGCGCCACCCAGCCGGCGATTTGCTTATATACAATTTCGCCATGTTCGGTCGACTGCGTAAACACATTCTGCTCGTTCTGGAGCGATGCGTTTTCGTCCCAAGCCGCGAGAAATTTTCCGGGTTTGTATTCGAGGTGAGTGATTTTGCCCGCGACGGGCGCGCGGTTGACGTGCACGTTCCAGATTGCCAGGAAAATGCTGATGCGTTTCCCCGGGCGGCCGCTATAGCTTTCGTCTTTGATGACGACCACGCGCCCATCGGCGGGAGCAACGATTAGCCCCGCTTCTCCGGGGACGGTTCGGTCCGGATTTCGGAAGAAGCTAAAGACGAATAGGCCGAAAAAAACCAGCAGCACGCCCGCGGCAAGGATCCAACCGTGGCCGATGGTGAACAACAAAAGACCGACCAAAAGCGGTGGTAAGCCGAACCAATACCCTTCCCGGACCATAGCCTCCCCATCTCCGTCGCGGCTCGGTGCCGCGGGAGGACTGGGTCATTCTACGATAGTTCGCTCAACCGGGAGTGCGATTAACGGCGGGCTACTGCGAATGTCTAGCACGCGCACTTTGGAAGTGCGCAGCGATGCGCTCCATTTCATCCTTTACATGAAGCTTTAGTTTTTTTAACCGGATTTCTTCGATGAGGTCTTCTGAATTGAGGTAGGGCGACTGCGAGAGTTTCTGAAGTTCGGACTCGTATTGCTTATGCTTTTCGGCCAGACGCTGGTACTCGGCGTCTGCTTCGAAAATTACGTCCCGAGGACTCCGCTGTGCTGTTGCCATGCGTGTCTCCTCACGACTTGGATTGTGAACACTACATGAACGCAGACTAGCACCGGGAATCTCCGCGTCAAGGGTAAATTGGTACCGGCCCTGTGGATTTTTGCGGTACCTTCGTTTTGTTCAGTAACTTTTTGCCGAAGAGCCGGTCCTCAGCGTCAAGACGAGTGCGGCTTCGGTGGGATTCCGATAGTAACCGGGTCGCTTTCCTGCCTGTCTGAATCCTAAATCTTGATAAAACGAAATGGCACGTAGATTGGATTCGCGCACCTCAAGAAAGACTTGAAGCACATTCTCGCGTCCGAATCGTTCAAGCACTGCTTGGACAAGCGCCTTTCCGACGCCCGCGCTTCGCTCGCTGGGTTTCACTGCCAAATTGAGGATCTCGCCTTCATCCAGAATTCGCCGTCCAGAGATAAATCCTGTAATTTGTTCATCCTGTCCTGCCACGAGAAAGTAGGAAGGATATTGTTCGAATGTCTGGGTCAGCGATCCAGTGGGCCAGTTCGCAGCCTCCGGAGACAGTTGAAGTATTGCTTCAACTGCGGCGATGTCCTCTCCGCGACCCAATCGTACTGCGTGTTTTGACATGCTTCTCCAGGAACTAGCGCACACCGGTCGAGGCTCCCTTCCAGAAAATCTCCGCGTCTGAGCGACGCACGTAGTTGGCGTCCAGCGCCAGCGGGTCGCTGAATTGGCCCCGCGAAGCGCTTTCCTCGGCCAGTAGTCCTATCGTGAGTGCCAGTTCTGGCGAGCCAGCGATCACTTCGTCGCCGCACAGCAGACGGGCCTTGAGTCTCTCGATCGGTTTGATCAACTCTGGATCCAGGGACACCCACGCAACAGCTTCGCCGCCCACCTGGTTGTCGACGAACTCAACAAACTCGTCCGGGGTGGCCACAAGTTCAGCTCCCATGCGCTCTAGGCCAACCGCAGTTCGCCGCAACAGCGCCGCGAACAACTGCCCTCTCTGTGCGTCATAGCAAGCGGCCACGAGCCCGGCGCTATTGTTCGCGGAACGGCCCAGGGCATCCAGTCTGGGCACTCCCACGACCGGTTTCGCGTACACTTCGGCCCAGGCCTTGACGGTCGTAAGCCCAACACGCAGGCCCGTGAACGATCCCGGGCCGGTAGCGACAGCCAAAACGTCGACATTTTCCAAGCGTGCCCCGGCTCCAGCTAGGATTCGGTCCACCGCCGGCAACAGCCAAGCCGAATAATCGCTGCCGTCGTCGTGCCGCGTTCCACTGACTCGCGCACGGTCCCGCACAAGGGCCACACTTCCGCGCGCTTCGCTAGTATCGATGGCTAAAGTGATCACGTCAGAAAATCCCTCCCGTCCAGCTTACTCCTTCATACTGAATATCTTGCGAAAAACTACAGAGATGCCCGGGGTTGTCCTCAGGCAGACGTTCAAGACGAAATCAGGTGCTCACTGAGCAATTCAACTGCCAAATCCCCGGGCAACTCTCTCTATCTTCCTGATTCCACTGGATATATCTTGACTCTTCCAACACACTTCTCTACACTCGATTTATCTTCCTGGGGGCGCGGACTTTATGGAATATAAGATCGGCGACAAGGTTGTATATCCGAATCACGGCGTTGGGGTAGTAGAACAAATCAGTTACGGCGTTTTGAACGGCAGAACTGAACGTTACTTCATGATTCGAATTATCTCCAGCGGTTTGCGCGTTATGGTTCCTTCTTCTAACGCGCCAGCGGTTGGCCTGCGATCTGTCATTCGTTCCAACGATGCGGTCAAGGTGCTGGGCTTCCTTGAAAGAGGCAAGCTCAATTCGCACCATGACTGGAAACATCGTTTCAAAGAGAATTCTGAGCGCATGCGCACGGGTTCCCTTTTGGAAGTGGCTGTCGTGCTAAAGAGTCTCGTTTCTCTCAGCCGCAGCAAACCACTCTCCTTCCGCGAAAAGAAAATGTTGGAACGCGCCAAATATCTTTTGGTCAGCGAAATGGCCACAGCGCGCAACCTCACCGCGGAAAACGCTGAGGGGTTGGTAGTCAAATCGTTGGCAAAGGCCAAATTGCAGTTCCCCACCTTGCAGGAAAAAGTCGACTAACTGAAATTAGTTCCGTTTTGATCCGCGGGCAGCCCTCTGGGTTGCCCGTTTTTTTACGCGGGGCTTGGCACGGCTTTCGCCGTCGCACGATAAGCAATTAGCTGTTTCGCCTGTCCTCACTCATCGAGCGTCCATGAACTCATGTAGCCCAAAGTCCAACGGTTCCAGAACAATACTTATCGCATCGTTAGAACCCGTTTCGATTTGAACTCTTCTACGCTCACGCCCGAAGCCATGGTAAACCGCCTGGATCAATCGCTGGCCTGGACGGACAGTCACGGAGGCCCTACCGTTTACGTCTGAAAACGTGCTGTTTCGTCGCCTTCCACGCGGACACTTGCATGCGGAAGTGCATGCGGCTCATGTCCTTCACCTCGATGACCACGCTTGTCCTTGCGGAGGCAGTGGAAGAGGGTGTGTTCATGACGAGTGGAGGGAAGCTCGGCCCACCCATATCCAACTGCGACGTTTTTTCTGCAATCGGCAAGACTATGTCGATGGTCCTCGATTCCGGTTTGATCTCTGCACATCTTCCCCACGCTGCAAATCCAAAGGCGGAGACAAAGATGTTGTACTTTCCAGGTGTGAGCTTCAGTGAGAATCTGCCAGTTTGATCGGTTTCTGCATTTTCAGCAAAATTCGCAAGGGCAGACGAGATTCGTATCGGTGCCCCAACAACGAACGCCCCAGTTCGATCCATGACAATGATCCTCACTGGCGCGGCCGGCCACGACACCTGCGTGGGGTACAAAACCGCCAAAGGTCACCAGAGCAGCAAAAGCTACCCATTTCATGACTGCCCTCGGCCTCCCGACGCGCAAAGACTCACGCCAAAGGCATGCTGGCTGTAGCATTCAAGCTGTTGTCGGCAAATAGCCCGCGTTCGAATCGCGGATACGCCGCGGCGGCAATCATCGCCGCGTTGTCCGTGGACAATGCGCGGCTGGGGAAATACACTTTTAGAACGCGAGACCGGGCCCGCTCTTCAAAAGTGGCACGAAGCTGGCTGTTTGCCGCTACTCCGCCTGACACCAGGATCGTCTCCACGCTGCATTCTTCCGCCGCCATCATCGTGCGTTCCACCAGATCCCGGACAACGGCGTTCTGGAATTCGCGCACGAGGCCCAGGGTGGCTGGGCCGCAAAGCCCCAACAATTTCTGAAAGGTTCGATGGCCGTTGTAGAGCGCCTCTTCCCTCTCGCGAATCTCCTCGTTGTACTCGGGATGTTCGCGGACGTGATACAACACAGCGGTTTTCAGTCCGCTAAAGCTGAAATCCAGCGGGTTGCCGCGCGTCTTCGTCGGCCCAAACCTTGTCGGCGCGGGCACATGGTTTGCAGATGTCGCAAGCCGATCCAGGATCGGCCCACCTGGATAGCCGAGACCGAGCAGCTTGGCCACTTTGTCATAGGCTTCGCCCGCGGCATCATCCCGCGTCTGGCCGAGCTTGCGGTAAGCAAAAGATTCGCTCTGCGAACCATCCGCGGCCTTCACCTCATATAAGACCGTGTGCCCACCAGAAACGATCAGGCAGACTGCCGGAAGCTTCGGTGTGTCGCCGTGTCGATGAGCCTCGAGAAACGCCGCGTGGATGTGCCCCTCGAGGTGATTCACACCGATCAGCGGCTTGCCAAGGGCCGCGGCCAGCGTTTTTCCGTAGGTGATTCCGACAAGCAGAGAGCCCACCAATCCAGGGCCCTGCGTCACGCCAATGGCATCCAATTCCGCAAAACGTAGCCCGGATTGCTCCATCGCTTCGCGCACCACCGGCACGATTTGACGCAAATGCTCCCGGGAAGCCAATTCCGGTACCACACCGCCATATTTGCGGTGAATGTCGATCTGCGAAGCGACTACGCTCGACAAAATCCTGCGCCCATTGACGACCACGGCCGCGGCCGTTTCATCACACGATGACTCAATCCCCAGAATCCGCGTTTCAGCCGTGACGTTCGCGCTCATTTGATTCCCACACTCTTATTTTAGCCTGTATGGCTATTCGCTGCTGATCGGGCCAATCGGTCGCCATTCCTTGCCGTCAAATTGAATCAGAAAGAGCTGCTTGATGGGTTGATAGTCGGTGGAACTGGTGGAGATTCGAATTCCCGGGCGCAGCATGGGAAGCTCCAGATCCAGGCCAGCCGCCTTTTTCATCACGTTCGCGCGGCTCAGATCGTTCCCGCACGCCTGCAGCACCGCAACTAACGTCTGCGCCCGTTCGTATCCGGCTACATTATTCTGGTCGCGCAAACTCGCTGCGGGATTGTATTTGCTCATCCAATCCAGAAAATCCCGTACTGCCGGATCGCGCTGGGCTTGCGCTCGCTGCCAGCCCTTCGAACGCGCATTTGCGATTACGCCTGCGGCCTTCTCGAGCCCCGCCGGTTCGAGAAACGCAGTGACCGAGAGCGAGGCGTTTGGAATGAATTGCACCGGGTGCCAATCCAGTTCGTACGCTTTATAAATCGCCTGGGTGGCAGACGGTCCAATCGCAAAATCCAGCAACACGTCGGCGCCCGATTCCTTCAGCGCGCGGATTTGGCTGTCCACGTTGCTGTCCGAAGTTTCGTAGGTGACTTCCTTGACGATCATCGACGCCGCTTTTGTGCCGAGTCCATCGCGCAAACCAGCCACGAACTCCCGGCCCACATCGTCATTCGCAGACAGCACTGCAATTTTTCCCACCGGCTTATTCTGCAAAATATATTTAGCATAAGCGCGAGCTTCGGTTCGATACGTCGCGAAAAATCCCATAGTCCAAGGATAGTGCGCCGGATCGCCGAACGCCGCCGAACTCGACTCCAGAAAAAGCTGCGGCACCTTCTTCTCATTCAGATAGTCGCGAATCGCCAGGTTGCTTTCCGTTCCCAGCGTGCTGAACAGCAGGAGCACGCCATCTTCTTCCACCAACTTGCGCGCCAGCGGAAGTGTTTTCCCGCTGTCGCATCCATTGTCCACGCTGATGAACCTGATCTTGCGTCCGTTGACTCCCCCGCGATCGTTGATCATCTGGAAGTACGCCGCCTCCGCCCGGGCAACGGCTGCATACTCCTTGGCCCATCCGGTGTAACAAGTGATGTTGCCGATTTTGATTGCGTCCGCGGTCACGCTTGGCAGAGTAGGTTCTTGGGCTGGCGCATTCCAGGAAAGAAATAGCGCCAGCAGAAGTGCAATGCCCAGCAATTTGCCTGCGGAGTTCATGACTGACGGCAGTTCTCTTTCGAGATTTGTTCGAGGCACATGCTATCTCGGGCCGCCATGCCGGTTGTCAGCCTGAGGCACGATGATATCGTGCCCCTACGAAGCTGGCCCCGCGCGCAGCGCTACCCTCAGTACAATCCTGTATTCACCGCGCCACCAATCTTTTCTTGCTTTCATTGACAAACGTTAGCCCTCGCGGATACTGTCGATGAGGAGCAAAACTTTTTGGACCGCCCACACGAACAAAAGCTGATCACATGACTGAAGAGCAAAAGCCGTCCCTGCTGAATACTCCGAAGCACCGAAAAGTTCGCAAAGCCGTCCTGCCCGCCGCCGGTCTTGGCACGCGCTTTCTCCCCGCCACGAAAGCTCAGCCGAAGGAAATGTTGACGGTTGTTGACAAGCCGCAAATCCAATATGTCGTCGAGGAATGCGTTGCTTCCGGCATCGAGCACGTCATTATCGTCACCGGCAAAGGTAAAAATTCGATCGAAGATCATTTCGACTATTCGCCGGTACTCGAACGATTTCTGGAAGAAAAAGGCAAAACCAGGCAAGCCGAAATGGTTCGCGATATCAGCGACATGGTTCAAGTCAGTTACACGCGTCAAAAAGAGCCGCTGGGCCTCGGCCATGCCGTTCTCGTCGCGAAAGATCTTGTCGGCGACGAACCGTTTGCGGTGCTCCTTGGCGACGTGCTCATTCCCGGGCCAAATCCAGCCACCAAGCAGTTGATCAACGTTTATGAAGCAACGGGCACGGGCGCCATCGCCGTGGAGGAAGTTCCCCGCGAGAAAACGCATCTCTACGGAATCGTGGATGGCGAGCCGGCGCCACTAGCTCCCTTCGGCGAACGTTTGCTGCGCATTCGCGACCTCGTCGAAAAACCCAAGCCCGATGAGGCTCCGTCCAACTTGGCGATCACCGGACGCTATGTGCTGCCTTCCGCGATCTTTGAATGCCTGGAGCGCACTAAGCCCGGCGCCGGTGGCGAAATCCAGCTCACCGATGCGCTGCGGCTGTTGGCGAAGGAACAAGGCTTGTGGGCTTTGATCTATGAAGGAATTTCCTACGATGCGGGGGAGAAACTGGGTTTCTTGAAAGCTACGGTGGAACTCGCGCTGCAGAACCAGGAATTCGGCCAGGATTTTCGCGCGTATCTCAAGACGCTGAAGCTCTAGAAACGTCGATTGAATTTTGGGTTGAGATCCTTCGTCGCGCAAAAAGTGCGCTTCTGCGGATGACATTTCTTTGCGCGTCTTTTTCGCTAGTGGTTCGTGTACGGGCTTTCGCCGGCGTATTGCTACTTCTTCGACAACTTTTTGTCTTTCGATTCTTTAGCAGTTCGTTGAAAAACTCCGTTCCACTGCAACTTTAATGCAAGAGAACTCGTCTGAGTGAAGGAAGGCGAAGGAGGCGAGTGAATGCGCGGCGACGATGACCTGCAAGAAGGAATGTTCAGCTACATTTCTCCAGAGAAGCGTGTTCCCGCGGATCATCCGTTGCGACCGATCCGCAAGATGGTGGACGAGATTCTGAAGGAGATGTCACCGAAGTTCGCGAAGCTGTACTCCGATGTGGGGCGTCCGTCGATTGCCCCGGAGCGACTGTTGAGGTCACTGCTGTTGCAGGTTTTCTATTCGGTGCGCAGTGAGCGCATGCTGATCGAGCAATTACAGTACAACATGCTGTTCCGGTGGTTTGTGGGGATGGAGATGGATGAGACGGTCTGGAATCACGCGGTGTACAGCAAGAATCGAGAGCGATTGCTGAACGAAGAGATCGCGGAGTCGTTTTTTCAACGAGTGCTGGAACGTGCGCGGCCGTACATGTCGGATGAACATTTCACGGTGGATGGGACATTGATCGAGGCCTGGGCCAGTCAAAAGAGTTTTCGACGGAAGGACGGAAAGGGGAAGCCACCCGGACCAGGAGGAGAGGTCGACTTTCACAAGGAGAAGCGGAAGAACCAGACCCATGAATCGACCACGGATCCCGACGCTAGACTGTTCAAGAAGTCCAAAGGGAGCGAAGCAAAGCTCGGCTACCTGGGACATGTATTGATGGAGAACCGTAACGGGCTTCTGGTGCAGACTTTTCTGACCGAGGCGAATGGAAGAGCGGAGCGAGAGGCCGCGATGCTCATGGCCGAGGCCATCCCCAGTGGAAAGAGGGTCACCTTGGGAGGAGACAAAAACTACGACACGCAGGAATTCGTACGAGAACTCCGCGGGATGAACATTACCCCCCATGTGGCGCAGAACGATACGAACCGCAGGAGCGCGGTGGACGAGCGGACCACGCGACATGTCGGGTATGAGGTGAGTCAGCGAAAGCGAAAACGAGTGGAGCAATCGTTCGGGTGGATGAAAATGGTGGGGATGTTACGGAAAGTGAAGTTGCGAGGGATTGACAAGGTTGGGTGGCTGTTCACCTTTACCGGCGCTGCTTACAACCTCTGCCGATTGCGAAACCTGATGGCGGAAGCGTGATATCGGGTTCCGCCTCGGGCCAGCTGAGCGGATAGAACGACCAAACGGCTGAACGGCTGTTATGCAATGCAGTGATAACCCTTGAAATTAAGAACCGAAGTCTCACAAAACTCAATTCTTCAACGGGCTGTTAGAGTCAGACGCCTTTGCGGTTTCCTTGGGACCGTCTTTCCCCGAATCCTTGCCGGAGTCCTTCCCTGATTCTTTCTCCGCCGGCTTGCTGTCGCTTTCCGCGCTCTTTTTCCCCGCGTAATCGGTGACATACCATCCAGCGCCCTTGAACTGGATGGAAGGCGCGGTGATCACCGACTCGACTTTCCCGCCGCAATGCGGGCATTTCTTCAAGTGGGGCCCGGCCACAGGCTCGATTTTCTCGGTCCTTTTGTGGCACTTCGTGCATTCATACTCGTACAACGGCACGGTCCGTCCTCCTGCGTGTATGTCAAAACAACGATTATAGCACGCGCTCCACGCTCGTTCCGCCATGCTAAACTGGCTTCCTGCCAATTCCATGAGCGGAAATGCGCATTCCGAATCCCCCCCGCAGCCCCACGGCTGTTTGTATCTTGTCGCCACGCCGATCGGTAACCTGGAAGACATCACTCTGCGCGCCTTGCGCATTTTGAAAGAAGTCGATCAAATTGCTTGCGAAGACACCCGGCACACCTTGAAGTTGCTCAATCACTTTGAAATTCACAAACCGCTGGTGAGCTACCACGAGCACAATGAACTGACTCGCGCGTCTGAACTGGTACTGGCGATGGAACGCGGTTCGACCGTGGCGCTGGTCAGCGATGCGGGCATGCCGCTCGTCTCAGACCCCGGCCATCGCCTGGTGACACTGGCGATTCGCCACCATATTCCGGTGATACCCGTACCTGGGCCTGCGGCTTTGTTAGCGGCACTGTCGGCTTCCGGATTGCCAAGTGAAGAGTTTGTGTTTCTAGGTTTCTTGCCCGCCCGCAGCGGAGAACGCCAGCGCGCCTTGGAGCGCTTGCGCATTGAAGACCGCACGCTGATTTTTTACGAGGCTCCGCACCGCATCTCCGATACGATCGCCGATGCTGTGGCGATTCTGGGCGACCGGCCGGCATGCCTGGCGCGTGAAGTGACGAAGCTACACGAGGAGTTCCGCCGCGGCAAGCTCACTGATATCTTTCAGACTCTAAATGAGCATCCGGCTAAAGGGGAAATGACTCTGGTGATCGGACCGCCGGAAAAAGGCGCTCCCGGCGCAAATATTGATACCGCGCAATCGCTTGCCGCTCGTGTCGATGAACTGATGCACCAGGCAAAACTCGATCGCAAGGAAGCTTTGAAACTAGCGGCTAAAGAACGCGGCATGACCAAGCGCGACGCTTATCGCCAACTCCTGGACGAAAATCCACCGGCCACCGAATAGCAAGCGTTCTGACAGTCGCAACCAGGCTTTCAACGCTAACTTCGGTCAGGGGCTTTGAATCGAGGAAGCCAGGTGAGGTGCAATCCTCTGATAATACTTCAGATTCCAAGTATAGATAGTTTCAGCTTTGCACGTAGCGGCGCAGGCTAAAACTCGAGCGTCGTACACGCGGCCGCCTGAGAGACCTTTAGCCGCTACACCTTGAATCGTGGAGGCCTATTCCTCCGCAGAAAGTGAAGTGAGCGTTAACCGCCCACGAATTTCCTCGATGAAAAATAGGGCTTGTTCCGGCGCCACCAACGGTTTGATGAGTAACGCCATCATGATGGCATAAACTTCAGCAAGCGAATGGAGGCCGCACGCACTACGCTTCCTTTCAGCTGCGGCAAATTGCTGGGCACTGGATGAATCATGAACGTGGGTGCTCAAAAAAACCGCAACCAAAACGGAGGTGTCGAAGAATCGTTTCATTCGAGGACTTCGCGCAACCGCTTCTCGCGACTTTGGTCCACGAGGCCAGGAAATCGAAAAGTCGCAGACCTCTTTACTCTGGAAAACTCAAACGCCTAATTCCTCCTTCAACATCACATTTGGGCGAACTAGACGGAGCGTGATGACCTCGCCCTCTGTCTCAAGCCGCAAAGCATCTCCCGGGCCGAGGCGCAGTTGATCGCGAACGGGTTTGCGAAAGACGATACGGCCAGCCTTATCGAGGGTAAGCTTGTCGGTCATAATGCCATATTTGCATGGCAAATGGCATTCCTCCGTGGATGGGCGCTGCGCTCGATTTGACGTCCGGCCAACTCGACTTCAGGCCGCTGATTCGGGACGGAACATTCGTTGGAAGCGCGGGCCTACGAACTGCACGCCGACGACACGCTCGCCATCCGGTTCCGATGGGCTTACGTGCACAACGCGGCCTTGCGTCTCGAAGTCGCTTTCGTCGCGTCGCATGGCCGGGCCTTGCAGCGGTATGCGGATCTGCAGGCTGGAGCCAATAGCCACATCGAAGCGCGTGCGAAAGGCTGCTCCACTGCGGCATAGATTTTCGCTGGCGGTTTCTTCTTCGAAGCTGAAGCCTCGCGCGTCTTTTCCCCAAACGCGCAGCGGCAAACGCACGGAAATTCTACGTTCGGAGCGTTGTCGCAGGGACCTCTCGGTTTTCTGGCTGCTCATGGGCTAGATTCCCCCAAACGGCCGCTTTCCGCTCAAAGAAGCGCTCGACGTTCTCGACCACTTCTCCTGGCGTGCGCGCCAAATGCACGATTCTACGCAGTTCGCTGCCATTTCCCACCCCATGGGTAAACCAGCAGGCGAACTGCTTCATTTTTCCCATGCTATCCGGTGCATTGGAGTTAAGAATTTGTCTGTAGTAGCCAGAAAGTAAACGGTGGCGGTCAGCCTCGCTGGGGACGCTGTAGCGCCCGGTCTCTCGAAATTCCTTCATTTGCGCGAAGATCCAGGGATTGGTTGCAGCGGCGCGCCCGATCATCACCGCATCGCATCCGGTTTCCTGCACCATGCGCGCGGCATCTTCCGGACACTGAATATCGCCATTGCCGATGATCGGAATTTTCACGGACTGTTTCACGTCCCCGATGATTTTCCAGTCGGCTTTGCCGGAATAGCCTTGCACCCGGGTTCGCGGGTGAATCGCGGCGGCTTCGACGCCAGCCTGCTCTGCCATCTTCACCACTTCACGCGCCACAATCGAACTTTCGTCCCAGCCCGCGCGCAATTTGATCGTCAGCGGGATCTTCGCGGCGGCACGGACGCTGCGGAAAATCTTGTCCAGCAAAGGCAATTCCCGAAGCAACCCGGAACCACCACACTTGACGACTTTCTTCGCAGGGCAACCGAGGTTGATATCCACCGCGTCGTAGCCCAGGTCTTCCACCATGCGCGCGGCTTCCGCCATCACGTCTGGATTCGCGCCGAATAATTGCGCGGCGATGGGATGCTCGTCTTCCTGGAAGTAAAGGTAACGCTGCGTCTTCGCCGGGCTGCGCGTAATTCCCTCGGAACTGGTGAATTCGGTCATTAGCAATCCGCAGCCGCCAAGGCCGCGAATCACGCGGCGAAACAGCGTATCCGTCACTCCCGCCATTGGCGCGAGCACTGCTGCCGGACGGATACACAAATCGCGCACCTTATATTCCGCGGGGATCATTGCGGAATAGGTCGCGTCGATCAGACGCTCGCTGTTGCCGAATATGTCGCGGGCCCGCTCCGTGAAATGTGGATTATCGCAGTTAATTTCTTTGTTCCTTCTTCGCTGCTTCCACCGGTTCGTCCGCCAGATATCGTTCCAGCCTCAGGAATTTGCGGCCCAGGGCGCCGCTGTACGCCGACCAATTCTCTTCCCCGGACTCGATGGCCATGGCTGCACGCACAGCTGCCACCTTGGAATCCATGTCGTCCAAATAATGAAATACCAGCGCTTCGCGGATCATTGGCAATTTGGGCGAACCAAACTCATATTGGCCGTGGTGGCTGATCAACATATGTTCCACCACCGTCTTTAGTTTCGCCGGAAAACCTTCGATCGCGTCCATGGCCTTGGTCACGGTTTCCAATTCCATAACAATGTGACCCAGCAGTTGCCCCTCGACCGTGTAGCCCACGGAGCGCTCGTAGCACAACTCGTCCAGCTTCCCCACGTCGTGGAGCATCGCGGCAGTCAGCAACAGGTCCACGTCCAGCTCCGGGTAATGCACCGCCATCGAGCTTGGCCAGGCCGCACAAGCCCACGACGTGCTCCAGCAAGCCGCCGAGATACGCGTGATGCATCACCTTCGCCGCAGGGGCACGCTTAAATCGCGACGCAATGTTTGGATCGCTCAATATCTGGATCACCAGTTTTTTCAGGTGCGGATTGGTCATGGCCTCGGCCGTGTCCAACAGGCCCCGGTACATCTCATCCACATTGAATGGAGTGTGCGCAAGAAAATCCGCCAAGTCGATCTCTGCCGGCTTCGCCACACGGAACTGCTGCAACGACAATTGGGGTTTGTTGCGGTAAACTTCGACGCGCGCTTGCACCTTCACAAAATCGTCGCGATTCACTTCCTTGGCGTAAGGCTCAAACTGTTCCCACATGCGCGCTTCGATGGTGCCGCTGCGATCACCGAGTTCCATCCGCAGGTAAGGCTTTCCCGTCGTTGGTATTGCGGACTTCTTTCTCATGCACAAGGAAAAAACCGGTGATTACCTGATCCGCTGTCAGGTCCTTGACGAAAGGGCTCTTCATGCATCCCGTCGTTTTCCCAAAAAGAAGGTACTTTTTGTGGCCCTTCTTCTCTTTCGTTGTTTCCGGCGTGGCGTTCACTTCCTGAATTTCAGAGTTGCCTCCGCCGGCCATCTCTTGATAGCCCGGCTTGATCACAACATAGCTCTGTTCCCGCAGCGTCTTCAGATATTCACGCAATGCTGGTTCCATTTTTTGGCTGTACAGGTGATCCTGAATTTCGTTCTCAACCTTGTCGAACGGCTGCTCGTCCTTCATCGTAGTGCTCCAGAACCTTCAGGATCAGGAAGCCTTGCTTTGTTTCAATCACGTCGGTCATCTGGTTCTTGTCCATCTTGAAGACGATATCTTCCAACTCTTTAGAAAGTTCGCCGCGCTTATAAACACCCAGGAATCCCCCTTGTTGCGCCGTGGCACCATCGGAAAAGCGTTTCGCCATTTCAGCGAAGTCTTCGCCGTCCTTTACGCGATCGTGCAGCTTCTGGGCCTTGGCTTTCAATTCCGGTATCTCCGATTCCTTCTTGCCTTCCGTTTTGATTTCGATCGCACTGAGCGCCACTTGCTCTGGCCTGACGAAGTCCTTCTTGTGGTCCTCGTAATACTTCATCTCTTCCTCGTGCGTGATGGTGATGTGCGAACCCACTTCGCGACGAATCACTTCCTGTGTCAACAACCGATTGCGGATTTGGCTCTTGAAATCTTCCCAGTTCATACCCGGTTGCGAGGACACGGCCTTTTCCAGGTCGTCCAGGTCCTTCAAATTGTTTTTCTGGCGGATCTGGTCCAACTGCTTCACCACGTCGGGCTCGACGTTGATGTCCATGTCTTTGCCGCGCTGCGCTAACAAAGACTGGTCGATCAGATCACGCAAAGCATATTTCTGCCCATCTTCGACGGCTACTTGCAACTGCTCGGGCGAGCACCTGCCGTTACATTCTTCACGGGCGCCATCGGCTGCCGCTGCCTTGGCCCTTTCCAGTTCCGATTGCGTGATGATCTCGTTGTTCACCCGGGCCACGATTTCTTCGATCACCTTACCTTCGCCGGTGGTCTTTTTCGGCGGCGTTGTAGGAGTATCGGCCTTCTTCGGCGCAGTGATCTTGGTGTCCTCCGTGACCGCCGGTTCCGGCGTTTCCATCTGTGGCTTCTCGAGAGCGGGAGGATTCTGCGCGGGAGGGTTTTGTGGCGCCGGGCTCTGCGCCGGTGGGTTCTCGGCTGGCGGAGTTTGCGCCGGTGGATTCTGGGCCAGCAGTGGCCATGCAATCAAAAATCCGGCAATGAATGCTACTTTGTTCATGATTTTCCCCGTTTTCTCCATGTCGGAAGTTTAACTTGGATTGCCCGCCCTGTCAGCTTTCGCTTTGCCCACTGAGACCCAGCAAAACCTTGCGCAGGGCCGCCGTAACCGGTTCTCCCCGCTCCACTTCCATCCAGAGCACGCCGCTGGGATCGAGCTTGATTCCCTTGCGCGAGCGCACCACCTTAACCACTGCCGCCGGCTCCAGCGTTGTCTCCGGATGGAAGCGTAGGGCGATCTTCGTTCCCTGGCGCTCCACCGCGGCAATCCTCAGACGCTCACACATGGATTTGAGCACCGCAAACTCCAGAAGGTTTTCCACGGCTTTCGGCAAAGCCCCGAAACGGTCTTCCAGCTCCTTGTGGACATCCTGTTTTTCCGCCTCGCTGGCCACCGAGGAAATGCGCTTATAGGTGCGCAGCCGCAGATTCTCGCTGGGAATGTATTCGGGGGGAATGCGCACGTCCACTCCAAGGCTTAACGTGGTCCGTAGCTCGGGCGCTGCCTCCTCACCCTTGAGCTTGGCCACGGCGCGCTCCAGCATTTGTACGTACATGTCGAAACCAATCGATTCGATGTGGCCGTGCTGCTGGCGGCCCAGCATGTTGCCCGCGCCTCGCAATTCCAAATCCAAGGCTGCGATCCGGAAGCCTGCGCCCAGTTCGCTGAATTCCTTCATCGCCGCCAGCCGCTTCCTGGCAACATCGCTCAAGACTTTCTCTGGCGGCACCAGCAAATAGGCATACGCACGCTGGCTTGAGCGACCCACGCGCCCGCGCAACTGGTACAACTCCGCCAGGCCGAGGCGGTCCGCTCGATTGATCAGGATCGTGTTGGCGCGGGGAATATCCAACCCATTTTCAACGATCGTGGTGGCCACCAGCACGTCGGCTTCATCGCGAATGAACTTGAGCATTACTTGCTCTAACTCTTTTTCTCCCAATTGGCCGTGGCCAACGACCACGCGGGCCTTGGGAACAAGTTTGGTTACCAGGTTTCCCAGGGAATAAATGGACTCGACGCGATTGTGAATGAAATAGACCTGGCCATCGCGGGCCAATTCATTTTCGATAGCCTTCTTCACGAGCTCTTCGTTGAACGGCGAAACGACAGTCTGGATCGACAAGCGGTCGCGCGGCGCCGTTTCGATTACCGACATATCCCGCAAGCCCACCAGGGACATATGAAGCGTGCGCGGAATGGGCGTGGCGGAAAGCGCCAGCGCGTGAACGTTTTTGCGCATTTCCTTCAGGCGTTCCTTGTGGGCGACGCCGAAGCGCTGCTCTTCATCCACGATCAGCAAGCCCAAGTCCTGAAACTTCACGTCCTTCGAGAGCAGGCGGTGGGTCCCGATTACGATATCGATTTTGCCGGTCTCCAGGTCCGGCCATGATGGCTTTCTGTTCAGCGGCGGTGCGGAAGCGGCTAAGCATTTCAATGCGCGCGGGAAAAGCCGCAAATCTCTTTTTGAATGTTTCAAAGTGCTGGAAAGCGAGGACCGTTGTCGGCGTCAGCACCGCCACCTGTTGTTCTCGCTGATCGCTTTGAACGCCGCGCGCATGGCGACTTCCGTTTTGCCGTAGCCGACGTCGCCGCATAGCAAGCGGTCCATCGGAGACGCCTTTTCCAGGTCGCGCTTCACGTCGGCGATGGCGGTAGTTGGTCGGGCGTCTCTTCAAACTCGAATGCGTCTTCAAACTCTCTTTGCCACGTGCCGTCGGGAGAAAAAGCAAAACCTTGGGCAGTCTTGCGTTCCGCGTAGAGGGCCAGGAGCTTGTCCGCCATATCCTCCAGCGATTTGCGGACGCGGGTCTTGCGTGTGTTCCAGGCCGTACCGCCAAGCTTGTCGAGCGCCGGATGCGTTCCTTCGACCACGCGATAGCTCTGCACCAAATCCATGCGTTCGAGCGGGACGTACAGGCGAGAGTCTTCGGCGTAACGCAGCAGCATGAATTCGCCGCGCCGCCCGTCGGATTCGATCAAGCGCAGGCCTTCAAACTGGCCGATGCCGTGATCCACGTGAACCACATAATCTCCGGGCTTAAGTTCCGCAAAATCCGCGAAGAATCCCGACGTGCGAATCTTGCGGCCGGGCCGCTCCACCGCCGGCGTCACGTCGAACAGATCGGCATTGCCGAACAGCGTGAGTTTCACTTCCGGAAAGGCCGCGCCCGCAGCAAAAGGCGCACGCATCAGCAAGAGCCGCGCCGTTTCCGATGCGCTTTCCGCCGTGAAACCCGCCGCGGCTTCTTCGGTCTCGCCCAAAACGTAAGGCACTTCGTATTCGCGGCAAATATCGGCGTAGCGCTCCAGTTCGCCGGTGCTGGCCGCCGTGAGGAACGCCGTTCCACCCACGGAAATCTGTGACCGGATATCCCCGAGGCAAGCGACGACGTCTCCATGGAATCGAGTGCTTGGCCGGGAAATGAGTTCAAAGCGCTGACCACCGGACTGCGCCAGATTCAATTGTTCGAGTTCAATGCGCGAGGTCTTGTGAAGCGCCTTTTCCCAGCTCTCTTCGCTCCAGAAAAAATCAGAGACCAGCGGCGCATTGGCTTGGCCGTGGCGCTCGTAGTTCTCTGTCGCTGCCTCCAGCATTTTCTTTCGCGTCTCGCGCAGTGTTTCCGGTTCGTCCACAAATACAATGGGCTTCAGCGAGCTTTCCGCCAACTCAAACAACGAAGCGACAGCTGGCTCTTTTGTGGTTCCGAACCATCCGCCGGGTTCCCACTCTTCCGCCTCGCGGCTGCCGGGAGCAGGCACGCTCCATTCGGCCAGCGGAAGAATCGTGGTTCTGACGACCGGCGAGATCGATCGCTGTGTCCGCGGATCAAACTCGCGCACGGACTCAACTGTATCGCCGAGCAATTCAATGCGGGCGGGCCGCAACGCTTCCGGGGAAAACACATCCACGATCCCGCCACGCACGGCAAATTGCCCAGGCAATTCCACCATTTCCGTGCGCGCGTAACCGATGCTCGCCAGGTGCGTGATCAGATCTTCGTGATTCGCTTCGGTATCCTTGGCCAGCGTGCGCGACAAAGTGAGATATACGTAGGGATCCTGATAACGCCACAGCGCCGCCGCAACCGGTGCGAGCACAACGGAGACTTCCCCATTCGACAATGCGATAGAGCGTGGCGGCCCGGCGTTCCAAGATGTCGGCGTGAGGCGGCTGCGGATCCCAAGGAAGGCTGTCAAAGGCCGGCAGCACCGCGATGCCGCCCGTAGGACCAGGAAAAATCTGCGCGAAGAACCGTAGCGTTTCCGCCAATTCCTCCGCGCGGCGGTTGTTTTCCGTGATGAAGTACGCCGGGCGGCGTAGTTCGTGGACGACATACGCCGCCACGAGCGGTTTTGCCACATCGTGCAGGCCGGAAAGGCCGACCAGGTTCGCACCCGAGCGCACCTCTCCCACTACGCCCTCCATGGAAGGGTGGCGCAGGAGTGCTTCCAGTCGTTCTCTCACCGCCGGCAGTATCATTTCTTCCGAGATCGGTCCCTTGGTCCGGCGCGCCCGTTCAGTTTCCTGATTTGCGAATTCGTTTCAAAACTTCCGTTGTGGAATAACCGGGCACATTGGGAACCAGCACAACTTTTCCGCCTGCCGCTTCCACTTCTTCGCGTCCCACAATCTGATTTCCCGGCCAGTCGCTTCCCTTCACCAAAATGTCGGGCAACAGCGCCGCGATCACCTTCTGCGGTGTCAGCTCGTCAAAAATGACTACCCCGTCGACGCATTCCAGATTCGCCAGAATCTCCGCACGTTCTTGTTCGGGAAGCAGCGGCCGGCCTTCGCCCTTCAAGATGCGCATCGATTCATCACTATTGATGCCTACGATCAGAAAATCTCCCAGCGCGCGGGCGGCTTGCAGGCTATGAATGTGTCCCGGATGAAGCAGGTCGAAGCCTCCGTTGGTGAACACGACGCGCTTGCCGTTGCGTTTCTCCCGGCCAAACCGCACAATTATTTCTTCTAATGTCAAAACCGCTGGATGCAAAGGCTCTCCATGTTTGCTGAACCAAGCAGGACCGCCGATAGATCAGTTTATCATGCTCTCAACTTTGGCTGTTTCCGGGAGCACGGCGCTTGAACAAGAAAAAACAGTTGATTCAGGCGCTTGGCGGAATCGTTTGCCTTGTCGCAGGGGCGCTTCTCGCGTCGTATCCCGCGCGCCGATATGAGGAGCACCGGTATATCGTCGATGCCGCCGCTTGCCGCATGGATCTTTTGGTGGTCAGCCGAGCCGATCTGCTGGCCAGGCCGGATACCGGATCGGTTGTGCTTCTTCACGGAATCTCCGCGAACAAGATCATCATGCAATATCTGGCGCGGTCGCTTGCGGAACTGGGTCTGCGTGTGTACGTCCCCGATCTTCCCGGCCACGGCCGTTCACCTGGGCCGTTTTCGCCGGAGCAAGCCGAATCGTGTTCCGCTTCCCTGCTACGTGGCCTGGCGGCACGCGGCATGATTGTCCCCAATCGCACCATCATCGCGGGCCATTCCATGGGAGGAGCCATTGCCCTGCGCATCGCCGAGAAATTTCGCCCCGCAGGTATCATTGCGATTTCGCCCGCACCCATGATTCCGGCGCACGGTGTGATTCACGAAAATCTTCTGTTCCACACTCTCCCGATCCTAACGCCGAACACGCTCATTATCGTTGGACAATTGGAACCCGAATGGATGCGCGGGAACGCCGCCGACCTCGTTTCCAGCAGCCACGATCCGTTCGTGAAATTTGAGCAAGTGCCGACGAACACCCACGTGAGCATGCTATTTTCTCCCACCGTAGCTCGCGAAACCCAGGCGTGGGCCGCGCGCGTTCTTTCCATTCCAGACAACGCGCAGCTGCCTTCAAGCGCTAACTTTGCCGGCTGTCTTCTGGGCATTGTGGGCTTGCTGCTGATCGCGGGTCCGTTCCTGCGCGAAATGGTGGGCGGCCAGGCATTGCCGGAGATAGAAAGTGCGGCTCCCGTGCCCAAGCTGCGCGGCGCGCTTGAACTGCTGCTGTTGTCCGTGTTTGCGGTTTATCTTCTGCAGTATTGGCAGCCACTGCGGATCATTCACCTTTTCGAGGGAGATTATCTTGCCAGCTTCTTCCTGATCGTTGGCGTGGGGCTGATCTTGCTGCACCTGAAGCCCGCGCGCGAAGGTTTCCGCACTCGCCCGGTGCTGCTGATCGGCGCAGCGGTTGCCAGTTTGCTTCTGCATTTTCTCGCCACCGGCTGGTTCGAGCTGACGGCCACAGGCGCATGGCTCAACGTGCAGCGTTGGGAGCGCTTTCCGCTTTTTCTATGTGCTGTGTTTCTGTTCCTCTACGGGCTCGAACTTGTTGCCGGTCCCGCAGTGAGTTGGCGCGCGCGCTATCCGTTCTGGATATTGCTGGTGGTGCTGGCCTGGCTGTCTCTGGCGGGCGCCGCGATGTATTTGAAGAGCGGCGAAATTCTGCTCGTACTGCTGTCGCCCTATTTCGCCCTGCTTTTCCTGCTTTCGGGACTAGGTATCCAATTGGTACGTCGCGAGTCAGGCTCTCCATCAGCCGCCGCATTGTTCGGTGCTATACTTCTTGCGGGGTTTTGTCTGGTGCTCTTTCCTTTATCCTGAGAGACGCTGGTTCCCCGAATTCGTGGGCCATCCCTCCTGCGCCGGAGATGGAAACAACTGAGATTGCGGTGACGATTGGCTGACTATGTCATTGTCGGTGGTGGGCCTTCTGGGGCCATGTGCGGCGAACAGCTCGCGCGTGCTGGTCATTCCGTAGACATTTTTGATGAGCATCTGGCGTGGGAGAAACCCTGCGGCGGCGGTCTGACGTACAAGGCTACGCAGTGCTTCCCTTTCCTGCTCGATAATCCTCTGCCCAAGAAATTAATTCAGAAGGTTGAACTGATCAGCGCTGAAAATCAGCGCGCACAACTGGACCTGCTGCATCCCATCGTCATTTATTCTCGCACCATTCTGAACGGCCTGCTGCTGGACCGCGCTCGCAGCGCCGGCTGCCGGGTTCATCATTCCCGCGTGCAAGGCGTCGAGACATCTGCGGACAAACCGCGTTTTTGCGTGGATAGCCAGTGGCGGACCGCCGACTTCCTGGTACTTGCCGGCGGCGCGCGCAACCAATTCCTGCCCGGCACGCGTGCGCTGACCCGCGACGAGCTCGAAATGACCCAAGGGTACTTCGTTCCGCAGACCGCGGATCAGATCCTGATCAAGTTTTTGCCGGAATTCGAAGGCTACATCTGGTCGTTCCCGCGCGCGGATCATCTTTCCCTGGGCATTTGCGGAAGCATGCAAGCACATACGAGCAATGAACTGCGCAACCATCTCCACCAATTTGCAGCATCAGAGAAAATTGACACGGCACACGCCAAATTCTACAGCCACGTCCTGCCTTCTCCGCAGGTGCGCACGCTGTCTGATCGGGCGGTGATCGGCCGCAACTGGGCACTTTGCGGAGATGCTGCAGCCTGGGTCGATCCGCTCACCGGCGAAGGACTCTTTTACGCCATGCGCTCGGGCGAAATTCTCGGCAAGTCTCTCGCGGAAGGCTACCCGGAGAAATATCCGGCGCGCGTTCGCGCTTCATTTTCTTTGGAACTAGAATTTGCCGCTCGTATCGTGCGGCGCTTCTATCGCGGCTCATTCCTGGGCACTGCGGTCACCACGCGCATGGTGCAATTCCTGCAGCGCAACGCCGTGTTTCGCCAGCTTCTGTCGGATTTGTTCTGTGGAACTCAGGATTACACGACGCTGAAGCAGCGTGTGCTCAGCCACCTCGGCGGGACGCTGAGCCAGTTTGTAAATAGCGTGCTTCGCTTCGATCATCCCGCCACGAAAACGCCCACGTCCGACGCTGCAGATTAAGCTCTGCCACTACCCCAGCACTTTCTGGAAACGTTCAAACGCCCAATCAATTTCTTCGCGTTGAATCACCAACGGCGGCGCGATGCGAAGAATATTGTCGTGCGTTTCCTTGCAGAGCACGCCCTCTTCCTTCAGCACTTCGCAATATTTTCTGGCTTCGGTGTTCAACTCAATCCCAATCCACAAGCCGCGCCCGCGAATCTCTTTTATCACCGGACTGCGCAGGTCACGCAACTTCGCCAGGAAATAGCCGCCCAATTCTTCGGAACGCTCAGACAGTTTTTCGTCGATGAGCACGCGCAGGGCAGTTCTCGCCACCGCGCAAGCCAACGGATTGCCGCCGAACGTGCTCCCATGATCTCCGGGGCCAAAAACTCCCAGGATTTCCTTCGACGCCAGCACTGCCGAAACTGGATAGAAGCCTCCGCCCAGCGCCTTGCCCACGATCAGAACATCGGGCTGAATTCCTTCGTGCATGTGGGCGAACAATTTCCCGGTGCGCCCCAGGCCGGACTGGATTTCGTCCACCATCAGCAGCACGTGATTTTCCCGGCAGATGGCTGCCGCATCCCGCAAATACCCGTCGGGCGGTATCACAACGCCGGCTTCGCCCTGTATCGGCTCGCACAGAAATGCGCATGTGTTCGACGTAATGGCATCACGCAGCGCTTGCGCATCGCCGAACGGAATAATGCGAAATCCCGGCGTCAGTGGGCCGAAGCCGCTGCGATATTGCTCGTCGCTTGAAAAACTGATGACCGTCAGCGTGCGGCCGTGAAAATTTCCGGCGCACACGATGATTTCGGCCTTTCCGTCCGGGATTCCTTTTTGTGTGTAGCCCCATTTCCGCGCCGCCTTTAAGGCCGTTTCCACCGCTTCGGCGCCGGAATTCATCGCCAAGGTCATTTCCATTCCGGTCAGATCATGCAAATCCCGATAAAGCAGCGGCAATTGCGTGTTGCGAAACGCGCGCGAAGTCAGCGTCACTTTGCCCGCCTGTTCGATCAACGCCGCCAAAATACGCGGGTGACAGTGCCCCTGATTGACCGCCGAATACGCCGCCAAGCAATCGAGATAGCGCTTCCCTTCCACGTCATACACCCAGCAGCCCTCGGCGCGCTCCACGACGACGTCTAGCGGAAGATAGTTATGTGCACCATAGGCGTCTTCCAGGCCGATCAATTCCTTTGCGCTGAACAACTGTTCTTCCATGAGTGCCATAAATCACCTGGTTCCTCGCCGATGTCCGTTGCGGTAGGCTCTTGCGAGACCTCGAGCCACTGGAGCGTCTGCTCTCAGGTCCCAAGTCCTCGAAGCTAGGGGACACAAGCAGCGGCGAGGCCGTCGACGCCGTGCGGCAGGAACTATTGAAATCATTGCATTTTGGCCACAAAATGCGCAATACCTAAGGGCGATGGCTGTGCCGGCACAAGCGTTCGCCTGCGGTATCAAACCCGTGGCATTTCGCGTCTTACTGACGGAGATGGCCTACTCATGAATTCCGCTTTTCGCTTCTTCTTTGAGCCACCGCCGGGTCCGGCCGCGATTTTCTTCATCCGGCTGGCGGTGGGGCTGATTTTCTTCACCCAGGGCGTGCTGAAGTTCACCGATCCGGCGATGGGTGTTAATCGCTTTACGGGTATCGGCTTTCCGCACCCAGCTTTCACCGCTCACTTTGTCGGCTGGATCGAAATAATTTGCGGCTTGCTGGTTCTCATCGGGCTGTGGACTCGTGCCGCGTCAATTCCGCTGCTGATTATCATCAGCACCGCGATTGTCACTACCAAGCTGCCGGAGCTTTCCCGGCCCGCCCAGGGTTTCTGGTACATGGTCAGCGATGCGCGCACGGATTTTGCTATGCTCTGCTCGCTGATATTCCTGATTCTTTCAGGTGGCAGCACGTGGGCCCGTGAGCAATCTCGGCGGTCGCCCCGATAGCTAGCCTGGCAACCAGATCGCAGAGGCTTGGCGCGATGGCGGGCAGCCCGAGAGGATGTGGCTTAGATCGAAGGGGGATTCCTCGCTACGCTCGGAACGACGGTTATTTTTTGTTGTGAGATGGAAACCCAGGATGGCTGCGTGATCATGCAGAGAATGTCAGACTCTCGACGTGAGTTCTTACGAACCGCCGGACTTGCCACTGGCGCGTTTCTTCTGCCGAAACCGCTCCTCACTTCCACCGCTGCTCCGGGACAAGCCGCTCCTCGTGCCGACTACACAGTGCGTATTCAGAACGCGGCGGTCGAAATTGCACCCAAGCGCATCGTGGGCGTGGCCACCTACAACGGGCAATTCCCTGGTCCGCTTTTGCGGTTCAAGGAGGGCCAGCCGGTCACGATCGACATCTTTAACGACACAGACACTCCCGAGCAGCTTCATTGGCACGGCCAAAAAGTTTCCACTGACATAGATGGCGCCGCTGAGGAAGGGACGCCGTATATTCCAGCTAACGGCCAACGCCGGATTTCCTTTACTCCCAATCCTTCGGGCTTGCGCTTCTACCACAGCCACAATCGAGCCGGCGCAAACCTTGCTGCCGGGCAATACAGCGGCCAGGTCGGGCCGGTTTACATCGAGGCGAAATCCTCTCCGGGCAATTACGATCGCGAAGTATTTCTCGTTATGAAAGAGTTTGAGCCGAGTTTCAGCCGGGGCGGTGATATGGACATGAATTTTCTTTCTCCGGCCACTCGCTTGAAATCGCTGGAAGAAGCAGGCGAGTCCTCGATGAAGGCGTCTTTGGCCAAGGGCATGCCTCACGGCTTCGAGGTCGGCTACGGATCATTCACCATCAACGGCCGCATGTTGGGCCATGGCGATCCAATTCGCGTGAAGGCGGGCGAACGCATTCTGCTGCACGTGTTAAACGGCAGCGCGACGGAAATTCGCAGTCTCGCTCTTCCGGGCCACACGTTCCAGGTAATCGCACTGGATGGAAACGAAGTGCCGAATCCTGTGAAGGTGCCGGTGCTGTGGCTTGGAACCGCCGAACGAATTTCCGCGTTCGTGGACATGAATCATCCAGGCGTCTGGATTCTGGGCGATCTGGACAACGATGATCGCCGCCACGGCATGGGCCTCGTTGTCGAATATGCCAATCACCAGGGCGCTCCGACGTGGGCTGCGCCGCCACTGTTCAAATGGAGCTATGCGCGGTTTGCGAAAGCGAATGCTTCGGCTGCGCCTGCCGACGACGTGATTGAAATGACGTTTGCAAAACAGAACGCCGTCCACAAGGGCTTCAATCTGTGGACCATCAACGGCGCCGCGTATCCCATGACGGAGGGCCCTAGTCGTGCCACGTTTCATTTAAAACAAGGCAAGCGCTACCGGCTTAAGATGCGCAATGCGAGCGATGATATTCACCCCGTCCATCTTCACCGGCATAGTTTTGAATTGATACGGATTGCGGGAATGCCGGCAACGGGAATTTTGAAGGACGTGGTGATGCTCGGCGGTTATCAGGAAGCCGAAATTGACCTCGTCGCCGATAATCCGGGCCTAACACTATTCCATTGCCACCAACAACTGCACATGGACTTCGGCTTCATGGCCCTTTTCGACTATACGTAAACCGTGTTCTGCCTCGGTCGCGAGGCCGGAATTGCTGAATTTTGAGATTGAGGGCTGGGACAGGGCCGGGGAAGAGGAGTAAGCGACATTCTCGGTGCACGCGCCGGTACAGCCACTGTTTCCGACGACCGTCAAAGTCCCGGTGACGTCACATGCGGCAACCATTGGATTGGAACCGTCGGCTTGAGCCCTGCCTGCGAAACCTGCTACGGCTGCTAGAGTAATAACTGCCCTCCAAGTTTTCGTCGTTTACGACCTGCGCCAGGTGTGGAACTGGCATCAATCCACCCCCGAGAGCAGGTTGAGCATTTTGACAACTTTCCATCCGCCAGGAAGTCGGAGGTATCCTTCTCATTTTGAGCACTTCCAGATCGGGCCGCAGGGCAACTGTAACGGACATCGGAAACAGTTTTCTTATCTTTCTAGTACTCCCCAAGTCGTTTGGCACTCTGGGTTTATTGCGAGCTCGCCAGGCTTGCGGTCAGGCTTCCGGAGGGCCAATCGGAGCAACGCGGAAGGGCTACTCGTAGTACCTTTAACCCCAGGCGCATCGAACGCGGTATTCTCCCAAGTGACCAGGAACCCCATGGCGACAACGGCTACTACGACGACGGCGGCTCCCTCTAAGCCCGCGAAGAGAAAGATCAATTGGCAGTCCCTGCCGGAAATCTGGGCATTGATACGACCGCGCAAAGCCGTGCTCGCCCTCGGACTCGTGCTGGTGGCGATCAACCGCGTCGCGGGGCTTGTCCTGCCCGGTTCCAGCAAATATTTGTTCGACAACGTAATTGCCAAGAGACAAGTGCACCTGCTGACGCCGCTGGTGTTGATTGTGATCGGGGCAACGCTGATACAAGGACTGACTTCGTTCACGTTGACGCAAGTGCTGTCGAAGTCCGCGCAAAGAATGATTACGGAATTGCGCAAGCAGGTACAGGCGCACATTGGGCGGTTGCCGATTAGCTTTTACGATGCCAACAAGACAGGTGTGCTGGTGTCACGGATCATGAGCGACGTCGAAGGCATCCGCAATCTGATCGGCACGGGGCTGGTAGAGTTTGTCGGCGGACTACTGACGGCGGTGCTGGCGCTGATCATTCTGCTGCGCACGAGCGTATTGATGACGTCAATCGCATTTGCCGTGCTGCTGGGATTCGGGTTTGGGCTGAACAAAGCGTTTACGACGATTCGCCCGATTTTCCGGCAACGGCCAAAGATCAACGCGGAAGTGACGGGCCGGCTGACCGAGTCGCTTGGCGGCGTGCGCGTGGTGAAGGGCTATCACGCCGAAGAGCGCGAGGAAGTTGTGTTTGCCGGTGGCGTGCAGCGTCTGTTGGATAATGTGCTGAAGACGCTGACCGCGACGTCGTTCATGAGTTTGTCCGGGGCGACTCTGATGGGCATTGTGAGCGCCATCATTATGTATTTGGGCGCGCGGCGGATCCTGGCAGGAACGATGACGCCGGGCCAACTGATTGCCTACTCTGCGTACCTGGTGTTGATGGTGGCGCCGGTATTCCAGATCGTGGCCATCGGAACGCAAATTACCGAAGCCATTACCGGGCTGGAGCGCACGCGGGAAATACTCAACGAATCAAAAGAGGATCAGGACCCGAAGCGCACCGTGACACTGCACCGCATTGCAGGCCGCGTGCAATTTGAGGATGTGCATTTTGCCTACGAGGCAAATAAGGAAGTTCTCCACGGAATCAGCTTCGTGTCTCAGCCGGGGACGATTACGGCGCTTGTGGGGCCCTCCGGCTCCGGAAAATCCACGATTATTGGCTTGATTTCGGCGTTTTATGTGCCGACGCAGGGACAGATTTTGGTTGACGGCATCGATGTGGCGACGGTCCGACTCAATTCTTATCGAACGCAGCTCGGAATCGTCTTGCAGGAAACGTTTCTGTTTGACGGTACGATCCGGGATAACGTGGCGTATGCGAGGCCGGAAGCGACGGAAGAAGAAGTCATGGCTGCCTGCCGGATCGCGCGCGTGGATGAATTTGCGGCGAACTTCGATAAGAAATATGACACGTTCGTGGGCGAACGCGGCGTGAAGCTTTCCGGCGGTCAGAAGCAGCGTGTGTCGATTGCCCGGGCGATTCTGGCCGACCCACGGATTCTGATCCTCGATGAAGCCACATCAAGTCTGGACTCCGAATCAGAGGCGCTGATTCAGGAAGGCTTGCGGTACCTTATGCGTGGGCGCACCACGTTTGTGATCGCGCACCGGCTTTCCACGATCCGGCGGGCGGAACAGATCCTGGTGGTCCAGGATGGCCGCATTCTGGAACGCGGAACTCACGAAAGCTTGTACGCGCAGCAGGGGCGCTATTTTGAGCTTTACAACAAACAGCACGCGGTGGAGACGAATCTGTTTCTGGCACCGGGCGAAGGAGATAAGACGGACGGAGAAGCGGGCGATAACAACGGAAGCGGGCCTAGCACAAGCGGTCTGCCGGACGCGATTCGCTTGATTCGCTCGCAGAATTCCTGAGCGGCCGCGAGCTTGCACCTACCGAAAGCGTGTTGACGTAAAAATTGCGAATCTGTTACAGCGACGGGCGGCGCACGACCGCCTTCTTCGCCTGCGCGGCTTGCGTGGGCAGCAACGTGGCCATTTTTCGGATCATTGCGAGCACCAGGCGTTTGTCGCCTTCTGAGAGCGTGGTGCTGTACTTTTTGATTTCGGCGAGGAAGCGAATTTCGTCCTGAGAAAGCTCGCCGAGCATTTTCTGGGTTTCCTTGTCGCGCGGCGTTTCCGTGCCGGGAAAGAAATCGGCCAGGGAAATTTCCATGGCCTCGGCGATCTTGGCCAGAGTTTCCAGCGAAGGAACAGTGTGCCCGTTTTCGACGCGGGAAAGATAGCAGCGGAGCAGGCCGGTGCGCCGTTCAATGTCGCCCTGGGAAAGGCCGCGTTGGCTGCGATAGGTTTTGATGACTTCGCCGATGTTTACTTGTGGTTTCTCTTTAGGCACGGTTTCCTCCAACGGAAACAGTAGCTTAGTGGCTAACAGTAGGCGTGGCAAGGGCGAAAGGATGGCGAACTGTTCCTAAAAGTAACCGGGAGTGGTTTTGTGGCGCAAGCAAGAGACTTCAAGATTCCGGGATGTTGCGGACATGGGGCACAGCAGTGCTGTGCCCCTACGAGCAATGGATTCGGATGCGGTTTAGTCGGCTAGCTGCACGGTTGCTGGGGCGATGTTATAGCCGTCGAGTTCGAGGACGGCCGGTTTACCGCCTGCGTCCTTAAGGTCGTAGGTGGCAATGACGGACTTTTCTTCGCCGGGCAAAAGCGAAAAATAATTGTCGTCCCAGAAAATGGGGACGATGTCGTCGCCTTCTTTGCCCTTGGTGGCGCGCAAATGGACCTGGAACGCTATGCCTTCGCTTGGATTCTTGACCTTAACAGTGATCGTTCCCTTTTCGCCGGATTGCGCGGCAGAAGAATTCAGCTCTAGTTTGACCTGCGGCATGGAGTTAAGCCCGGTCAGGTCTGCGAACTCCTTCTGCGGCGTATAGACGGTGTCGCGCTGTTTCGACCAGTCGAGCGTGTCGAGTTTGCTCGAGAGCCAGTAGAAATTGTCGCTGATCAGCTTGCCCGAGGCATCGTGGAGATACAGCTTCAGGAAATAAGTGCGGGAGAGATTGGCCGGTGAGGATAAATCGAAAGCCTTGACCACGCCGTCCGCCGGCACATCGACTTTGGCATTGTTTTGATCGATTTCCTTGCCATCGACGTTGAAGAGCCGGGCTGTGGCTTCCAGACCTTTGATGGGCTCGTAGGTGCCGTTGACGACCGCGACGGAGTTGTCGTTGTAGTCGTATTGCACGTGCACGATTTCCTGGGCCTTCTTCGTGCCGAAGTAGCCGCCGGCGGGAACGAGATAGTAATCGTAGAGATGCCAGATGAGCGAGGGCCAAGCATTGTCCAGCATCCACTGAATGACGCCGGTGGACGTGTACTTGTTGCGCGCGTAGGCCTCGAACATCGAACGTTCGTTGTCGTAGGCCATGGCTTGGGCTTTGCGCTCGTAATCATCGAGGGAGGTGGCAGCGCCGTAGCGTTTCGTGAGCGCGTCAGTGAAGACGTTGACGGTGGCGAAACGGTCGCGGCCGGAATGGAAATTCCAGTATTCGTCGATGGGCCACAAGTGGTCCTTGGGAATAAATTTCTCGAGGCTTTCCTTGGGAGGAATGGCCGGGCCGGGACTGGTCTCCGTGTTGTAGCTGTACGCGCCACCGGCTTTCGTGTCCGTGAGCCAATAAACCGGAGGAACATATTCATACGGGCCGGTCATCTTCACGCCGGATTTGCCGGTGACGGTGGTTGGCGTTTCGCTGGCCGAAGAGACCGTGGGATTCGGCCACCCCAGATCCTTCAAAATGCCGAGGTACATGTTTTCAATCTCTGGTGGCGGCGGATTGTCGCTGCCGTAGAGCCAGACAAAGACGCTGGGATGATTGCGCAAACGGGAGACCTGATCGGTCAGCGAGTCGGCGGCGATAGACTTGGTTTCCGGCGTCCAGTGCTTCCACCGTTCCCAAGCATCGCAGCAAATCCATCCAGGCATCACGAGAATTCCCATACGATCGGTTTTGTCGAAGAACTCGTCGCGATCGGTTTTGCCTTCGAGGCGAATGGAATTCAGGCCCATATGCTTGACATACTCCAGATCGGCATCCAGACGCTTCGAGGACCAGCGGAGAAGCATGTCGGGAGCCCAGGCGGCGCCGCGGATCAGGACGTTTTTGCCGTTTACCTTGAAGAGCCGGCCGCCGCTGGCGGTGAGTTCGGAGGTGACTTCGCGAATACCGAAATCAACGTTGGCGCTGTCAGATTCGCCGTCGCTCGAGACCACGCGGAATTTTGCGGTGTAGAGATACGGCTCGCCCATTTGGTAGGGCCACCAGAGTCGAGGTTGCAATAGTTTCAGCTGCGAAAATTGTTCGGGGGTAAGGCGAACGGTTTTGGATTCCCTGACGGCGAGTTCGACGGGTTGGCTGATTTTCGCGCCGGCGAGATCGACTTCGAGCGTTGTTTCTACCGCATGATCTGTGGTGTTCGTGAGAAGCGCGCTGACGGTGAGCGCCGCGGACTTGTAATCCGAGCCGAGTTTGGAACCTACGAACGGACGGCGAAGGGAAACATCGCCGGTCTCCGACAAAAAGACCTCGCGCCAGATGCCCATGTCTTTGTCGGGAGGCGTGGGATTCCAATCGACCCAAGTGAGACCAAGATCATTTTTTTCCGGGGCGAAGACCTCGACGGCGAGGGCGTTCGGTTCGTCCTTTTTCAACAAGTGATCAATGCGGAATTCAAACGTGCGGTAGGCGCCGGCCACGTCGGCGCGATCGGCGATTTTCGTGCCGTTCAGCCAAACGTTCGCGCGGTAGTTGATGCCGAGGAAGTGGAGCCACGCCCCAGGCTTTCCCGTGCTGTGGGGTGCAGCAAACTCGGTGCGAAACCAGAACGAGCAACGATACGGGCTGTCCGGAGGCATGTCGCGCGTGGCAAAAAGGCCCTTGGTGTCCGAGACAAACCCGGGAAAGGACTTCAAATTCATTCCATAGTTGGGATCGGGCAGCGATTTGTCGGTAACCAGCGCTCCGACAACGGTGCCGGGCACTTCGGCGGGGTGCCATTTGGAAGTGTCAAAGCCGGTGGTAGAGATTTGTTCACCCTTGGCGCCGTCCTGGCAAGACGACTGCATGCGCCAGGTCCCGTGAAGATCCTGACGAGCGGCGGGCGTTTGCGCCGAAGAGAACGTTACGGAAACCAGGGTGACGAGCAGCGCTAAAACGGAGAAGCGGATAATGCGGAGTGAAAGCATGGAACCCCTCGCAACACAAAATGGCGGCAATGTAATTTTCTGGAACAACTGGCGCCAGTGTACATTAAATCGATTCAATTATGGAACCGTTCTTGAGCCAGCAGGGTAATTGTTGAGAGGATAGTAGAAGCTGGGGGAGACAAAAAGTGGTCGCCGGGGTTGGGGGGTCGAACCAACACGGGGAGTGATCCCCGGCAGATCTTGACTGCTCCGCACTGCCGTATGCCGCGTGTGACCCACGAGCGGACCCGAATGGCCCAGGCCCATTATCGTAGCGCAGCCCCTTCGCCGCATTGATCAGGCATGCCGATTACATAGGAATACGCATTCATTCCGAGTCGATCGCCATGGCCGCAACTGGCTTCGGTATTTGCAGACAGGCTTGGCGCCGCGATTCTTTTGCGTAACCGCAGTTACCTCGCACGCCCGGGTCTCCACACTCTGACACAAAAGCTACGCCTTCAGGCCGGCCTCCTGGTAGCGTTTAAGGGAAGCCTTCGGAAGTTCTTCGTTGCGTATCTCTGTGTTTACCTCTCCGCCTCTGTTTCGACTTGTCTCGGTCGCCGGAGTCACCGCCACGGGAACTGAATTCGCAGGCGCGGGGGCCGGGGTGGCTGTCCCGAGCTCTTTGTCTTCACTGGTTGAGATTTTTTTGAACACGACATAAGGCTCAGCCCGGACACCAGAACTCACTTCACATTTGTTTTTTCACCATACCTGTACTGATTGCCTGCCGTTCCCATTCCATCAGCCGTCTGGCTAGTTACCCTCGTGCAGAATCCGCTGATACGCCGGTATGGTTAGAAACTCCACGAATTGCGGTGCACGGATCAATTCGCCCATCAACTGGGCGGATTTCTCGTAGGCGGCAACCTGGGCCGCGTCGCCGCCCTTTCTTGCTTTGCTCAGTTCTTCGTCGATGATAGTGTTGCACAAGGAGACATCAATCTTGCGCCCGTCTTTGAGATGCTTGTTCTGGTGAACCCATTGCCACAGTTGCGCCCGGCTGATTTCTGCCGTTGCCGCATCTTCCATCAGGTTGAATAGCGGCACACAGCCAGTTCCTCGTAGCCACGCCTCCAAATAGCCAAGGCCAACCGCGATATTTTGTCTGAGGCCCGCGTCCGTAATATCGCCAGGCGGCACTTGTAGCAAATCCTCCGCGGTCGCTTGAAATTCAGCGAGCTTCCTGTCGATCTGGTTTTGTCCTGGCATCAGCCGGTCAAAAATCTCCGTAGCCACGGGAACCAGTCCCGGATGCGCCACCCACGTACCGTCGTGTCCATCACCCGCTTCCCGTTCTTTGTCTGCGCGCACCTGGGCAATTGCTCTCTCGTTCGCCACAGGATCATTCTTGATCGGAATGGATGCCGCCATTCCTCCCATGGCATGAATGTTTCGCCGGTGACACGTGCGGATCAGCAGCTTGCTGTAAGAGCGAAGGAAATGTGTGGACATAGTAACTTGCGCACGGTCCGGAAGCACCGCGTGCGGATCGTGCGAAAACTTCTTGATAAAACTGAAAATGTAGTCCCAGCGTCCGCAATTCAGTCCCGCGGAGTGTTCGCGCAATTCATACAGAATTTCGTCCATCTCAAATGAAGCCAGTATGGTCTCGATCAAGACCGTGGCCCGGATGCTCCCTTGCGCAAGTCCCAGTGTATGTTGCGCAAATACAAAAATGTCATTCCACAATCGTGCTTCCAAATGGCTTTCCAGCTTTGGCAGGTAGAAGTAGGGACCGGTTCCTGATCCCAGTAGTTCTTTGGCGTTATGAAATAAGTACAACCCGAAATCAAAAAGCGAGCCGGACATCGGCTGGCCATCCACGAGCACATGTCGTTCCTCCAAATGCCAGCCCCGTGGCCTCACAAACAACACCGCAGTGCGGGCGTTCAGCTTGTACTTTTTTCCCGTGGAGGGGTCCGAATAGGTAATCTTCTTTCGCACCGCATCCATCAAGTTGAGCTGCCCCTCAATTTGGTTGGTCCACGTGGGCGTGTTTGAATCCTCAAAATCGGCCATGAACACTTTCGCTCCGGAGTTGAACGCATTGATGATCATCTTGCGGTCGACCGGCCCGGTAATTTCCACACGGCGGTCCAGCAAGTTCGCTGGAATCGGCGCCACCGTCCATTCCGTTTCGCGGATTTTCGATGTTTCCTTCAGGAAATCCGGCTTCTCACCGGCATCGAGCCGTCTTTGTCGAGCCGCGCGTGCAGCTAGCAGTTCGACCCGACCAGCCTGGAACCGTCGCTGCAGCTCGACAACGAATTGCAGAGCATCCGGCGTCAGCACGCGCTGTTGGCCGGCGTGCGGAGGAGCCTGTATTTCTACAACGTGAAGCAATGGGGGAGAAGCCATGGTTGGTCACCTCGATCCGCCGTCGTAAGCCACGTCGACCACTTTGCCAGTCTCGGTTACACCTTTCACATCCACGAGGAGTTAGGCGATAGTTCCGTGCGGCCTTCACGATCGGTTGTTGGCCTGAAACTCACTTCCACTTTTCCGGCAGCAAGGATTAGTTGAATTTCGCAAGCGCAACTTTTCGGTGTTATTCGCGCCGCCTTGCGTACCCAAACCATGACGCATTCACCTGCCTGACAAACGACGCCCGCCAGAATCAGTAGCACCAGCAAAACAAGCACAAGATTAAGGGAAAGCCAGCAAATTACAACTTCCTGTAGGCGGGATAAGTGCGGATTGAGTTCAACAAGACAGCCAACAACGGCGAATGCCACAATGCTAACCGTGGTGTTGCCGGAACATGCTGCTCTTACCATGCAAAATTCCACGCCTAAACTTGAAGCCTTCGCAAAGGGAGCGCAAGGGCATAGCGCACTACCTTGAGTGACGGCTCGACGGTTGCCGCAGTACTAGCTCGAACATTACCGAGGACAGCTGGCTACCAGCGACTGCACGCATGTTGGAATATCCCATCGCACACATTGGGTATCCTCCAGATCACTGCCAGCGAAAAGTCTTTCCTGTAATTTAGGAGTTGAGGGAAACCGGCGGATCTGGTTCGCCGTAACGTTTTCCCCGGAGTGTTACATGACAGTCCTTGCCTTTCTCGTCTTGGCAGTGGTTAGCATCCCTCTCGGAGTCCTAGTCATCGGCTACTTCCACGCCAAGCACCACCACCGCAGTCATGACACCATGATGTGGCATAGCTAGCTACTTTCCGGCGCAAAATAGGGCTGAAAAATAGTAGATTAGCGCGGATTCTCACCCCATTTGTCGACCGGAATGGCATTTTCTGCTTGACAGAATTTAAGAGCCGCCTACTATCGTTGTATGAGTAAGTCACAAAGCAAGCAGCAACTCCTACGTCGACTCCTGAAAACTGCGCAGCTCATGGTGCAGGGCGGCTTGTCGGAGACCACTCGCCGCTGTGGCAACCGGAATTGCATTTGCCACCGCGACCCCGCACAACGGCACGGCCCGCATCTCTACTTGACCTATCGTAGCGAAGGCAAGAGCTGTGCTTTGTATGTACCGCACCAACATGCCGAGCAGGTTCGCCAGGCACAGGCCGCCTGGAAAGAGTTTTGGGATGTGGCGTGTGCCTTGGCCGCAGAGAACCGTGAACAGCTGCGCGAACGCACGCAGGGACAAGAGCCGACCGCCAGGCGGAGGAAAGCCAATGGTTGAACTGCGTCATCACCAGCGGCTGGTGTGGGAGGGATGGTTTCCGGAACAAGCACAAGGATGGTGGGAAGAGTGGATGAGGCAAGCCGATCAGGTGCTGGACGATGCCGAGTTGTTGGAGCTCGTCTATGAAGCTCAGGGAAAACGGCGACCGAAAAGCCGTTGTCATGGGCGGAAGCAAACACCGGCCGAAGTAGTTTTGCGACTGGCGGTGCTCAAGCACGTGCGGAACTGGAGCTTTGAGGCCACCGAGCGGGAAGTACGAACGAATGTGGGGTACCGGCAGTTTACGCGGATTGGAGCGGAAAAAGTTCCCGACGCCAAGACCTTGGGGCGGCTGGTGCAAGCGCTGGGTCCGGCAGTGATCCAACAGGTGCATCAGCGACTGGTTGCCATAGCCCAAGAAAAGAAGGTCGTGCGGGGACGCAGGCTTCGCCTGGATACGACGGTCGTGGAAAAAAACATTCACTACCCCACGGACAGCAGTTTGCTCGGCGATGGCGCGCGGGTGCTCACGCGCACGATGAAGAAGATCACAGAGCTGACGGGGAGAGCGGGAACGAAGTTGCGCAACCGTATGCGCACGATCGGGCATCGGTTGATGGAGATTGCACGGACCAGCCGCAGCAAGGGGCCGCAAGTTCAGGAAAAACTGAAACAGGGCTACCGAAAGCTGCTGACCACAACTCGCAAGGTAGTCAACCCAGCGAAGTGCTTCCGGAAAGAGATGGCCAGCGGTGTGAAGCGCGCTAGCGACCACGAACAGAAATTGGTTCTGCAAGCGCTGCGGAAAGATCTGGAAACCATGTTGCCGCGCGTGCAACAAGTGATCCGGCAAAGCAGGGCTCGCGTGCTGGGTGGAGACGTCCACGTAGCGGGGAAACTGGTGAGTGTATTTGAGCCGAGCACGGAAGTGATCCGAAAAGGGAAAGCGAGCAAGCCGACCGAGTTTGGAAAGATGGTTAAGATTCAAGAAGCGGAGAACCAGATCATTACTCACTATGAGGTGTTCGAGAAGCGGCCCAATGACGCGGATCTGCTGGTGCCGGCAGTGCAGAAGCATGAAGAGCAATTCGGGCGCGTTCCACAACTGGTGGCCGGTGACGCAGGGTTCTACTCTGCGGGTAACGAGGCCGAGCTGCAAGACATGGGCGTGAGGCAAATCTCGGTTCCGAACCGCTCCACGAAGAGTCCCGAACGACGACGACATCAGAAGAAACGATCCTTCCGTAGAGGCCAGAAGTGGCGAACCGGGGCAGAGGGTCGCATCAGCGTACTAAAACGGCGCCACGGACTGAATCGCTGTCGTTATCGCGGAGACGCTGGCGTGCAACGGTGGGTGGGCTTGGGCGTGATTGCAGACAATCTGATCAATAGCGGTCGATTCCTGGCAGTAACCAACAGCGGATAGAGATCGAGCGGCGAGCGGCGATCACCAAAAGGGGAAAGAGAACAGATGGAGATAAAATGGCAGCCCGGAAGCAACCCACGGGCTGGGTTCAGTATGTTGCTCCTGCCCGGCCTTCATTTTTGCGCCAGAAACTAGCTAGTTTCTGTCGCGAAACCGCTATTTTGGCAAAAAATTTAACTGGGCAATAGAGATTTCAGGGATTTAGCGCGCCCGGGCAGACGTGCGCAGACCATTTGCGGTCATGGATTTCGGGATCGAATGGAAGAGTGCGCGTAAGAAAGATGCGTCGGCCTCGCGAAGAGAAAGCGGAAAGATCGTGTTACGCGGCTCTTCGTCTGCGAGACGATCGTTTCGATAGCATTGCCGCAATTCTCATCAGGTTATTGGCAAGCACGGCGGCACCTACCAATAGCTCAAAGCGCTGGCGCCCTTCCGCAAGACAACGCTTCATGCCACGACCGCGGAACAGCACGGAGATGCGCCCTTCGATGCCGGCGCGAAAGCGCTGGCCTTCTTTGAAAGCAGGACTCTTCTCATACGTTTTGCGCTTCGCAGTTTTCTTCCCGCCACGCTGCGGGATGCACACCACCTTGACGCCCTTTTTCTTGCAGGATTTCACATTCGTCTCACTAAAGAAGCCTCGATCCGAACTATACAACTCGGGAGCGCGTCCGAAGTTTTCCTTGTGACGTTCCAGGGAAGGTTCCACCTGCTGATCGTCGCCAGGATTTCCCTGCAGCACTGCATACTGCGTAATCAATCCTTGGGCACTTTCCGCGAGAAAGACTTTGTGGCCGAACTCCACCGGTGTTAGCACTTTGCCGCGCTTGATCAGATCGGTATGAGTTTCAAAGATGGAATAGATCTTTTCGGCAGTGGGAAGTTGCTCTCCCTGGAGCACACGCCGGCAGGCTTGCTCAATCACATGGTTTCCCAGCCCACCATAGTGGTCGATCTCCTTCCGGAGTTCACCGATGGCCAGGTCGGAGATCACATCCTTGCCGCGCGCTCTCCGAGTCTGCTGCAACACCTTTCGTGCGCTGTTGACTACCTCTTCGGTTATTCCGATCAGTTGGCGATATTTCTCCACTTGCCTCTGGGACCGTTCCTTTGCTGTCATTCGCTGGATTTCTTGCATCCGACGGCGTGCCGCGCGAGTGCGATTGCGGAACCCCTGAATACGCTGTTGCACCGCTGCGTTCAAGCGCAGGACCAAGCGTGTGACCACGCGTACGACATCCCATAACAACGTGCTGTCGGTCGGGTGATGAATGTCGGTTTGTACAACCGATCCAACTACATAATGCGTATGATGTCGAGACCGTAGCGATCTATTACCGGTGGCATCCCCTCTTCGGATTGACTCTACCTGTTCGTATGCGGCGAAAGGACCGCGCCAGCCAACTTATCTATTGCGAGTCAGGCGGCAAAATATATCCCATTCCGAGTTGGATGTTGCGTCCTGAGTGTTCGCAACTCTTGCTCGGCCCTCCGCTGATTTCTGCTGAAGCACTCGGTGAACTTCACGATCTGCTCAGGAGTTTGCCCACTCGTGGCGATTGCGATAAAGCTTCCGTGAATTCATCTCCCAAGGAGGGCGTAGATGAAACGATCGGCAAAATCACTCTACCCGCAAATGAACCTCCCACTCCTCAGCGTACCTGCGACGGCAGCTGCCGACGAGCAGCAAAACGAATTGACCATCGCTCTGATGGAACTACTCATCAGCGCAGCGAAAGAAGAAAACGAGCGAGCAGGAAACGGAGGAGAGGATGAATCCAAAACTCACGCCTGAACGACTTCATCGAAAAGCCACCGTTTACATTCGCCAGTCCAGACCCAGTCAAGTAATTCACAACCAGGAAAGCACACGCCTGCAACGTAGCCTCGCCGATCGGGCACGCACGTTGGGTTTCCAGCAAATCATGGTCGTCGACGACGATCTGGGGCGCACGGGTTCGGGTTTGGTCGATCGTCCTGGATTCCAACGCTTGGTTGCGGAAGTATGTAGCGGCGAAGTAGGTGCCGTATTCTGTGTTGAGGCGTCGCGTTTAGCGCGCAATGGTCGCGACTGGCATCACCTGATTGAGTTGTGTGGAATGGTTGGTGCTGTGGTGGTAGACCTTGATGGTATTTACGATCCTACTCTAACCAATGATCGGTTGCTCCTGGGCATGAAAGGCACAATCAGCGAATTCGAGTTAAATCTCTTTCGCCAACGGTCGATGGAAGCCATTCGTCAGAAAGCCGCGCGTGGCGAACTGCAGATTCAGATCCCCGTTGGTTTCTGTTGGGCACCGAGTGGAAAACTGGAAAAGGATCCTGACCAGCGCGTGCAGCAGGCTATTGAACTGGTTTTTCGTAAATTCGTCGAGTTGGGCAGCATGCGCCAAGTTCTACTATGGTTTCGACAAGAAAACATTTGCCTGCCAGCATTTCCGCATGAGACTGGCGGGCGCAAGATGGTTTGGAAATTGCCCTCCTACGCCACACTGCACTCGATCCTCTCCAAGCCAGTCTACGCAGGCGCCTACGCCTACGGCAAAACCGAGACACGCACCAAGATTGTAGAGGGCCGTGCACGTAAATCTGCAGGCCACCGCAAGCCACAAAGCGAATGGAGAGTCTTGATCAAGGAGCATCATCCCGGGTACCTTTCCTGGGACGAGTATGAGAGAAATCAGTCGATGATTGCTGCCAATGCCCATATGCACTCTGGTGGAGAGCCGAAGGCTGGCCGTGGCGGTGGAGCTTTGGTTTCCGGTCTTCTGCGTTGCCGACGTTGCGGAAGAATGATGCAGGTTTTTTATCCGGGCACACTCGTTCGTTACGTGTGCAATGCGGGCCGCAGCCGGTATGGTGAGGGGACGTGCATTTCCTTTGGCGGCTTGCGAGTGGATGCGGCCGTGTCGAAACAGGTGCTAGAGGCAGTCAGCGGAAATGCGATTCAGGCCGCCTTAGACGCCGCGGACCAAATGCAGCAGAAGCAACACGACCTGCGCACAGCTATTGGGTTGGAGCTCGAGCAAGCTCGCTACGAAGCACGCTTGGCAGCTCGGCGATACGAATCCGTTGATCCCGATCAGCGGTTGGTTGCCGCAGAACTGGAAGCTCGCTGGAATACCGCTCTGCAGAAAGTGAAGGAGCTTGAAAGTAAATTGCATGCGTTCGACCGGGAAAGTCAATCTGTACCGGTGCCGAATAAACAGACACTTCTGAGTTTGGCGCAAGATCTGCCGGCCATTTGGAACTCGCCTTCGACCGACATGCGACTGAAGCAACGGATCGTGCGGATCCTGATCCGCGAGATCATCGCCGATGTGGACGAGAAAAGCAGAGAGGTTGTTTTGCTGATTCATTGGGCGGGCGGTCGCCATTCAGAACTCCGCGCGAAAAAGTTTGAGACAGGTAGGAGCCGACGGTGCACGGACCCGGAAGCGATCGAGGTCCTTCGGCAGATGGCTGGGAAATTTAGTGATCAGCAGATCGCCGCGACGATGAATCGGCTCAGGCTGCGAACGGGAGTGGGCAACTCCTGGAACATGATGCGCGTGCGCTCAGCACGCAGTTATTACCAACTGCCGGCTTTCCGTGAGGATGATGATCACGCCAACGAAGCCAAGGAAGTGACCGTTAAGGTAGCAGCGCAGCGACTTAACGTAAGCCAATGGATGGTACGGCGCATGATCGAAGAAAAGATATTGCCTGCGCGTCAAGTTGTTGTTTGTGCACCGTGGCAGATTCCAGTCGAAGCATTAGATTCAGAAGAGATCCATAAAGAGGCCATGAATATCAGGAATCGAGTGCGAGTTCCGCGAAGCCAGAGCAGCGAAGGGCAGCAATCAATGTTTTCAGGGAGATAGCGAGGTATAGCACAATGTCGCAACATCGACCGTAGTGTCCACGCGAAGTTTCTGGCCATCTTCCAGGCCCACATCCACGGCCGCTTGTACCACCAGTTCATTGACGGCCTGCAGCGTCTCGGGAGTCAGTCGGTTAAAGGCGCGGTTGAAGGCATCGTGCTTGGGCACCGGTTGGCAGTAAAAATCCGTGAACTGCCGCAGGGTGTAGCCGTCGGTGATCCGCTCGCGCAGTTCGCGATAATTCCAGTTCTTGACACGCATGAGGATCAGGGAACGCAGAACCTGTGGAGGTGTTAATCCACCACGACCAGTACCGGGATTTTTCAGGCCTCGTTCCAGATCGCGTCGTACGGTCTCGATCATCTCTTCATGATCGTCCAGAAAATCGGAGATGCTCTGTAGCAGTGGTTCCAGCAAGATGCCTGTTGTAGCAACTCCCAATCGGCGAAACTGATCTGCGGCTTCGCAGCTCTGGGCACCTTTCAGTCCTCCTTTTTTCCCGAAGCCTGGTCCCTCTCTCCCTTCAAAGCTTGGAGGTTTCGCGACGCGGCCTGGTACAGCAGTTCCTGCAGAGCACGCCCGTTGTCTAACCAGCGCTGAACTTGGGGAACTAACTCCTCGGGCACGTATAGGGAAAAGTGCTGTCCTTGGTGGCGGCCATAGAGGACATAACTGGGATGCTTCTCCCCGGAAAGACAAGCGGGGCAATTCGGGCGAATGCAGGGACTGCGGCGAAAACTGAGAGAGCCGAGGGCGGGCCACAGCTTAGCGGACTGCTGTTGCAACCAGATTTGCACGTCCGCAAGGGATTCGGATTTTGGCTTGGATTTGGTCGGCATGCTGTATGTATGCCACAACACATACATACATGTCAAGGGAAAAATATAAAGACGCACAAAACTCTGCTCGGGAATTCACTTGCCAGCCTGATTTCATGCGAGGATTTGAGTTTCGCGCCAGAAACTAGCTAGAGGTGTCAAGCTGTGCTTCGCGCTTTTGGCCGCGGCCGGTCAATCCTCGAGGCGATAGCGATTGCGGTGGCACTTTGGGCGCTCTATGGACACCTTTACCTGTGTAGAAGTGTATGTGACATCACGCGGTGGCAAACAAGCGTCCGAAGAACTTCGCGATGAGTCAATTCTTCGTCTCAGAAAGTGTCCTGGCATTGCAGTTGTCACAAGCTCCTTCGAAGCGGACATGATCCTTCCTCCGAGGTTGGCACTCGGGGTTGAGGAATCGGGTCGCGATCTGGCGGTTTCCAGCCGCGGCCCTAAACAACAATCATGAGGATGTTATCGCTGCTCCTTATCAATTGCTGAAGCGCATGACGGAAGCTTTACTGTTCCGATTTCTTAGGAAGGAAATCGACTTTGAAGATCTGGATGACGAGACATTAGAAGCACTGGCCACCTAAGCTGCTGATACGTAAAGGCCCCAAATCTTTCATCGCCAACGACGTGGCTGGAAGGTCTATATGACGTGGCATCGAGCCTGCGCTACTACCGGCCTAGAGAAAAACCAGACACCTAAATCGACCATGGAAATCCCGAGAGCAGTGCTGACCGTATTGTCTTTTTCTGTGGTGGATTTGCCAATTATCTGCACACTGGCCAGGAGCGACTTCACTGAAATAGGGAAGAGTCAGTGAAGTTCGGTTATTTCTTTAACGAAGAAGCCACATCGAGCACGACGACGGGAAGGGTGAACCTCCCTTGGGTCACTTGCCGGTCTCCAGTTCCCTTGCCGAAACCCCAAGCAAGTCTTGTCGAGGAGAAATTGACCCATTAATGTCAGTACTCAACTTCATCTTAGTGTGAAATGCAAAATAGGCGCTAAAAAATTGGTCCCGGAGGAGGGAGTCGAACCCACACGGGGAGTGATCCCCGGCAGATTTTGAGTCTGCTGCGTCTGCCAGTTCCGCCACTCCGGGAGAACTCTATTGAAAATAGCATGAGGCGAGAGGCGGGTAAAGCTGGCCGCTTGCGAAAGGGTTGCGATTGCCAGGGCCGCAAACGCGGATGCTAGTTTGCTTTCCAGAAGAGGCGGGTGTTCAATACCAACGAGATTTGAGATTTTCGAGTTCCAAGTGAGGCGGGGATGAGAAATGTATCGCGTCGAGGTGTGTTGCGTTCGGCGGTGGCGTTGGCGGCGGGAGCAGTTGCGTGGCGGCCGAATGCATTCGGGTTTTTTGGCGGCGCGTTCGTTGCACAGGAAACGCTTCATATGAATTTTCCGACCGGTGCGCGGGAGCGGCTGGCGGTGGCTTCCTGGCCATTTCGCGCGGAAATCGAGAGCGCTCACAACGAATACCGCGACAAGAAGCGCCCGGGAATGGATTTGCGCGATTTTGCGGCGAAGGTTCGCGAACAATTCGGAGTGCCGGGAGTGGAGCCGTTGAGTGCGCACTTCCCTTCCACGGACGAGCGCTACCTGATTGGATTCCGCGAAGCGATTGAAAAGGCCGGCGTGCACGTGGTGAACATTCCGGTGGACAATTCGGTTAGTTATTACGACGCGGATGCCGCGACGCGGAAAAAAGCCGTGGATAACGGGAAGAAGTGGGTGGACATCGCGTTGATTCTCGGATCGCCCAGCGTGCGCACGTCGATGGCGGAAGCGAAGAACTCCAAGCCGAACGTGGAGGCAGCGGCGGAGGGCATTCGCGCACTGGCAGACTATGCGGCTGGCAAAAATATTCAGGTGAACCTTGAGAATGACGACCTGGTCAGCGAGGATGCGTTCTTTGTGGTGCGCGTGATCGAGAAAGTGAACCATCCGTATGTGCACGCGCTGCCGGATTTTTGTAATTCGATGGCCAGTGGAAATGAGAAGTTCAATTACGACGCTGTTGCGGCGATGTTCCGGCACGCCTACAATATTTGCCACGTGAAGGATTCCGAGGTGGGCGACGAGGGAAAAGTGTTTCGTGTGGACTTGAAGAAAACTTTTGGCATCCTGAACGCCACCGGCTACAAGGGTTACTGCTCGATGGAGTGGGAAGGGCCGGAGAATCCTTACGAGGGCACGAAGAGGTTAATCGCGGCGTCGTTGCAATATCTTGCGTGAGTTAAGAACGCATCAGAACAAGACAGCTCAGCGGGCAGAGTTTCACGAGTGCGGATCGGTTGAGATCCTTCGTCGCGGACTCCTCAGATGACGGTTCTACGGAGTTAGTTATGGTGGGGATTGCGGCTGCTTGCTGAACTCACTTTGGTTCGCTTGCGAGTGGTGGCGGGAGACGGTAGACTCGCGGCCAGAGTGAGCACTCCTTCAGGTCAGGAAGTGGATCGCGCGCCGGCCGGGGACCCGCGCGGAACATTGTTGGGCTTTTGGGCGTTGATCGCAACGCAGTTCCAGGGCGCGTTCAGCGATAATGCGCTGAAATGGCTGGTCAGTTTTCTGGTGCTCGAATCGAGCGTTTCGCGCGAACGACGCGACTTTTTGTTTGTGCTGGTTGTGCCTTTGCTGTTTGCCGTGCCCTTCCTGGTTTTCTCTATTCCCGGCGGATATTTAGCGGACCGTTACAGCAAGCGAAGCGTGACGCAGTCGACGAAGCTGTTGGAATTGCTGACGATGGGCTGCGCGACCTACGCGCTGTGGGTGAACCGGCTGGACCTGGCGGCAGGGGCGCTGTTTTTTGTTTGCATGCAGGGAGCGATTTTCGGGCCGTCGAAATATGGTTTGTTGCCGGAGCTGTTGCCCACGAGCAAGTTGAGTTGGGGCAATGGCGTGATTGAGTTATGGACGCTGTTGGCGGCGATAGGCGGAACGCTCGCGGGGGATTTCTGGCGCATCATTTTCGCGGACAGCAGCAATGGTCTGGAATTTTCTTGATGGCCCTTTCGCTGGTGGGGCTGCTGACCAGCCTGGGAATCAGCCGGGTGCCGGCGGCGGATGCGGAGCGGCAGTATGAATGGAATTGGGCGAAGCAATTTGTGGAAGAGATTCACAGGATGCGGCAGGATGCGGTGCTTTGGGTGGCGGTGATCGCCAATACTTTTTTCTGGTTTCTTGGAGCCATTCTGTTGCTGAACATCGTGTTGTATGCGACGGATATTTTGCAGGTGGACGAGGCGCGGAGCAGTTATCTGCTGGCGGCGCTGAGTCTGGGGATTGGAATGGGAAGTTTTCTGGCAGGGCACGTTTCCGGGCGAAAGATCGAAATGGGAATGATCTTGCCGGGGATGTCGGGGATCGTACTGGCGACTGGGGCATTCGTCGTGCCGGGCCTGAGCTACGAAAGGGTGATGGTCCTGCTCTTGGCGCTCGGAATTTCCGCGGGCTTTTTCGTTGTGCCGATCAACGCGTTGATCCAGAACCGGCCGAGGCCAGAGGTTAAGGGACGCGTGATCGGCGCAGCGAACTTACTTTCGTTTGGCGGGATTGCGCTGCAACCCTTGGCGCAATACGCGATGCTGCGCCTGGGCCACCCGGGTCCGGCCCATGTTTTCCTGATCTGCTCGGTAGCGTGCATTGGGATGGGATTTGTGCTGGCGCGGATGCTCCCGGAGTTGTGGCCGAGCGCGCTGTACTGGACGGGACTGCGACAACGGGCTAGCCTATAGGTGTCTCATTTTGGAACGGCTGGCCCAGGGGCCGGTCTCGCTGGAAGTTAACAATGGAAACAGAAAGTACAGGAACGGGCTCGCGATCAGAGTTCCGTGGCTTGCAGTATTGGATGGAACGGGTTCTGAAGGAGCTAGAGTCGGTGCGCGAGTCGCCCGAGCCGGACGCGGTACACGACCTGCGCGTTGCTATCCGGCGGTGCCGTTCGGTGGCATCTGTGACGGAAGAAGTGGATCCGGACGCGGCCTGGCCGGATATGCGCAAGTTGGGGAAGAAACTCTTCCGGCAGCTAGGCGAACTGCGGGACACGCAGGTTTTGGAAGAGTGGACGAAGAGTTTGGGGTCGGAGTCCGATCCGGTTGGAGAGCGGCTGCTAGCAACGTTTGCGGCAGAGGAAAAAGAACAGCAGCAGGCGGCGTTGAAGGCCGCCGAGAAGTTCGACCAGAAATCCTGGCGAAAACTGGAACGCAAGCTACAGCGGAGGAGCCGGTTGGTACCCGCGGACAAACTTGCCGCGGAATGCCTGGCGCTGGAACGGCTGGAGGCCGCGAAAGAACTGCACGTGCGGGCGCTGAGATCGGAAAAGCCGGAGGCATGGCACGAACTGCGCATTGGCGTGAAGCGATTCCGATACACCGTGGAGAGTTTGCTGCCCACGCGCTATGAGGAGTGGGGGGAGAACCTGAAACGGGTTCAGGATTTGCTCGGCGAGGTACACGACCTGGACGTGCTGTCTGGAAAGATTGGAGAAGTCGAAGGCGAACTGGCCGAATCACGAAGTGCTTGGGGCGAGCGCATTGCGTCTCAGCGGCATGAACGGATCGAGAATTACCGGCGGCTGGCGATCGGCGAAGGCGGACTATGGCAACACTGGAGGCGCGGACTGCCAGAAGGCCACCGGTTGGTAACGGCTTCGTTGGCGCGCTTGCGAGCGACGGCTCGAGCGCTGGAAGTAAATACACGGAGGGCGACGCTGGTCTGCAAGTTGGCGATGCGATTGTTTGACGCGCTGATGAGGCTGCATGCGGACGCCGCTCTGTCGAATAAAGACTCCCGGAAAATCATGCAGGCCGCTTCGCGACTGCACGCGATCGGAGCGGGGTTGGATGCCAAGTCACCGCAAAAGGCGGCCCGAAAATATTTGAAGGGTATGGTGCTGCCGCCCGGGTGGACAGAGACGGAATGGGAAATTATGGCGAATATAGTTCGCTATCATCGCGGCGCATTGCCGGATCCGAAGCAAAAGTCGTTCGCTCGATTCAAGCCCGAGGAGCAGAAGGCGATCTCAGTGTTGGCGGGGATTTTGCGTTTGGCGCGGGCGATCAGCAAGTCTGGAGTTTCCTTGACGAAGGGATTGCGCGTGGAGAAGTCTGTGGATGCGCTGATCATTCATGTGCCCGGGCTGCAAGAGGGTGAGGAGACGGCGGCGCGGTTGGCGGCGGGGAAATTTTTGCTGGAGAGCAGTTTGGGGGAGCCGGTGATTGTGAAGGCGCCGGCGTTGGCGCCTAAGTTGGTGGAGTTGCCGCGGAAGGAAGAGGCGCCGCAAGCTAGCGCGGCAGCTTCGGATTAGGGGTTAGCTGCGGCGCTGCGTTAGGCTCTGCATGGACTCTACATTGAGATCCTTCGTCGCAAAAGACGCCCCTCACGATCACAGACACCTAAACCAGGACAAAACCTAGTAACCAGCCCGAAGCGTGGCCGCTACGAAATCACTGCTTATTTGCCGGCTTTGCGAAGTAGTTTGGGGGTGGCTAGCCAGATTAGTTCGCCGCTCGGAGGGTTCAGACGTTTTAGCTGGACGAAGGCTACGCCTGCTTTTTTCAGCGACGAGATGTGGTGCTTCGAGTTGATGGATGCGGCGATGAGGTCGTCGAGGTGCGGGGCGTGGCCGAAGACAAAGACGCTCGAAAGATCTTTATCTTTGGCCAGTTCGCGAAACAGTTGCAGGGGTTCGGCACCAGGTAAGAGCAGGTCTGACTTACGGATTTTGTGTTTCGAGTATTCGAGGATTTCTCCAAAGATTTCGGCAGTTTGAACCGCGCGTAAATACGGGCTGGTGAGGATCAGGTCGGGAACCGAAGCGACCTCGGCGACACCTTTGGCCACCTGGCGGGACTTCTCGATGCCCTCGTCGGTGAGGAAACGCTCGGGATCCGAGGGACATTTTGGATCTTCGCGGTCCACGGCGATTCCGTGGCGCACAATGTACAGCTCCATCGGCGGCGATCCTCCTCTGGGTATATCTTACAAAAGCAAATATGTATAGGGGTTAACAAGAGCGGTTGCGGTGTGTATGAGTAAGGTCTGGGTGAGGGCCTATCGGCGCTTCGGCTCGTTATGAAAGAGGCACGGGAAAAGCGCGATTTCAAAATCCATTGATGCTAAACGAGATTCAGGGTGTCAGCCGCTTGCTTTCTGTTAGATTGCATCTCATTGATTCTGACTTGGTTAGCAGGATGGTGTCTCGACTGAAATATTGAGACTGCCACCCAAGACAGAGGGATTCCTCGCTTCCGAGACTCCGCTCGGCATGACGGTTTTTTCTATTGGGTGATTGATTTCGACCGGCCGCCAGGCTCGAAGACTCGCCTGTGCGGCAGGACGGGTCTAAAGACCGGCCAGGATGAAGGCGTCTACCGGGATGAAGGTCCGCACGCCGAGATGTATGCGCGTATTGTGATACTTGTTTAGATATATATAGAATGATAGCTACATAGCCGGGGAGGGGCGGCGGAAGAAGAGTTGGAGGTGGAATTCTTTTTCAAAGAGGCTGGAGCTACGTTCGGCATCGCGCAGATCTTCGGTGACATCGCCACGGGCCTCGACCTGGAGGGTGACCGCACCGCGCTGGAAAGTGGCGCGGAGGCTCAGGATGCGCTGGCGGTGGGAATGGTCGAGCCCTTCCGCGATGCGAACGAGGGCGGCTAGGCGGCGGGCGATGCGCTTGTCATTGTTGTTCAGGACTGAATAGGCAGGATGGTGGCCGTCGGGTTCGGACTTGCGATTGTGATAGCGGACAATGGCGGCAACGATATTGCGGTCTCGGCCTTCCAAACCTGGAATGTCGCCATTGAGGGCCAAGTATTCCCCGTGTTTGTGGTGTCCCCGGTGGCTGATGCGATGGCCCAGGTCGTGAAGAAGGGCCCCGGCTTCGAGCTGGACGCGTGCCTGGACCGGGAGATGGTGCAGCGGCTGGAGCTGATCAAAGAGCATGAGGCTGAGTTCGCGAACATGCTCGGCATGGCGCTGGTCGTATTCCAGGCGGCGGCCGAAACTGCGCGTGCCGACCAGAATCTGGCGAGCGTCGGCATTGTAGCGATGCGGCTCTTTGCGGGAGAAGGCATCGCGAGCAATGTCCTGAAGGAGACCTTCGCGCAGGCCGACACTCGGTATGGCGAAGGTGCGGATGTTGAGATAACGGCCGAGGGTGACGAAGATCAGGGCGGCAACGGCCATGACATCGGCGCGGTCGCGGCGGACTCCATAGGCTTTCATGCGCGAGCGAACATCGCGCTTCAAAATGTCCGGCAAGCGTTCGCGAAGGAGAGAGACTTCGAGGGTTGGCAAGCCGTCCTGGCGCGGTCCGGGGGCAATGTTGGCCAGGGTTTCCGCATTTCCACCGAGGGCCACGGCTACGCGATCGGCAAGATTGGGACGCACGGGGAGACGCGATTCCAACAGGGCACGAACGTAACGGCGCACCTGTTCGGCTTGCGCAGGCCGGATGACGCCGGGAAGATTCAGCGTGCTCATCAAGCGCACGGTGCCGAGCGGGAGTTGAGCGGCGTGGGTTAGGGTATGGTCTCGCAGGATGCTGAGTTCCAGGCTGCCGCCACCCAGATCGGCAATGCAGCCAGCGGGCGCTTCCGGGCCCAAAGCGGCAAACACCGCTTCCCTGCCGAGACGGGATTCTTCCTTCGCGCTGATGACTTCGAGAGTGATGCCTGTGGCTTGCTTGACGCGGCGGATGAGCGTGCCGCGGTTCTGGGCTTCGCGAGAGGCGCTGGTGGCCACGGCGCGATATTTAGTGACGCCAAATTCTTCCATGATTTCGCGGAGATGGCGAAAGGCTTTCACACCCTTTTTGAGAATGTCCTCGCTGAAACGATGTCGGACAAAAACACCTTCGCCAAGGCGCAACGGATAGCGTTCGGTGATGAGCGGTTCAATATCGAGGCCGGAATAGGCGCGGGCAATCGACAAGCGGACTGCATTGGAGCCGGCGTCGATGGCGGCGATGTGAACGGGCTCTGGCATGGTCGAGGTTACCGCCAGAGATGGGCGAGTGCGGAAGAAGGCGTGTACTTGGTGGCACGAATGCCAAGATGCTCGCCGATACGCTGGCGAAGCTGCTTATTGACGGTCGAGACGCTGGCTTCGCCGTCGAGTTCGATGAAGGCGTTGCGCTTGGCCATGACTTCGAATTCACGCTTGATCATGGTCTGGTAGCGAACGAAAGACCAATAGAGATCGTGAGAGAGGGACATGTCGCGGCCGGCTTCCCAATAACTGATGGCCTGAGCTTTCTTGAATTCGCGAGCGAAAGCGGTTTCCGGGCGGACGTTGAGCCAGAAAGTGAGATTGGGGCGAAGAGCCATGGCGTAGAGACCAGTGAGATAGTCTCGATTAATGCCGCGAACGACGCTGCGGGCGATCAGGGTGAAAATGAAGCGGTCGGCGAGAACGATTGCGCCGGAGCGAAGAGCCGGAACGATGCGGTGTTCGAGTTGGTCGAAAAAATCGGTGGAATACATCAAGGCGAGAGTAAGGCGGGTGACAGCATTTTTCGCGAGGAGCTCGTCAATGTCCCGGCCGACCAGGTTGGAACGACGCAGACCGCTGGTCTGGACGGCGAAGCCTTCGGACTCCAGCCATTCCTGCAGGAGGGCGATCTGCGTGGACCGCCCCGAGCCGTCGAGACCTTCTATAACAATAAGATTGCCCTGCAGTTCGCTGGGATCGAGGCCGACGAGATGTTCGCCAAAGAAAAATTGCGCGTCTTCTGACTCCGGGTGCGGCTTGGAAGGCTGTTCCGAAGCAGAAACGATGGAGGTGACCTTCTCTTTGTCTTTCTCCTGGTCAGACATGATCACTCCACCACATCGGGGCGCGGGGCGAAGCGCTTGAGATCGATTTTAGAGGCGACGATATCGCGCATCTGTTTTTGCAGCTTGTTGACGGGCAGGGTGCCATCGAGAACCACGAAATTATCGCTGTCGACCATGCGATCGTATTCCTCGAGGATGCGTGCCTGAAAGAGTTTGAAGCTCTCCGAGCGGTCGTAGGAAAGGCCAAGATCCATGCCGGCTTCGTAATATTTCAATTTGGGACGGCCACTGAGGATGCGATCGACGGCGACGTCGAGAGGCGCGCGGAAATAAAAGACGATGTCGGGAATGGGGGCGAAGCGATACAAATTGCGCAGCCAGCGATGAGAGCAGCCGCGGGCCGCGTCTCGCGCAAAGGCGGTGTAAATGTAGCGATCGGCGAGGACGAGATAATCGCCCTGCAGGAGCGGCATAATCTGGCGTTCGCAACGATCGGCGAAATCGGCGGCGTGCAAGAGGGAGAAGGTTGTGGGCGTGAGCAGGCGCTTTTGTTTGCCGCGGCGAGTGGCGGATTTGACCAGTGGGGAAGAGTTCCACTCCGTGAAATGGAGACGGTAACCGCCAATTTCGAGCCAGCGTTTGAGCAGATAGAGTTGGGTGCTTTTGCCAGAACCGTCCGTGCCTTCAACAACGATGAGGGCGCCGGGATAGACGCGGCTAGGGACAGGACGACCGGGTTGCGGCAGGGTGGTTTTCGAGGCTTCCGGACGAGGAGGTTTGAGTGAGGTGGTGTCTTGATTGTCCATGAGCGCGCTAGGCGCGAGCCCTTCGAAACGCTGAGCGTAATCTGTCATTGTTACTGGGACATTACAACACAGATGGGATTGCAGGGGCAAAGTGGCGGCGGGTTGGGGTGATTGAATTTGGGATCGAAGAGGGATTCTTTCCGCAAAGGGCACGGAAAGGGGCGGCAGTCCTCACTTCGCGGACTCCGTTCGGATTGACCTGTTTTTGTTTGGGGTGGCAAAAAGCAAGAGGGTTCGGAGGGGATTTCTTGAGATTTGGGATCTCGTGAACATGGGCGCAGCAGTGCGGCGCCCCTACGAAGAAAGGCTGGCGGAGCTTAGAAGAAGGAAAGGCGGATGGATAGGAATTTTTTGGGATTTTTGCGGAAGTCGGTGATGAGGGTGCGCATTTCGCCGCTTAAGCCGGTGAGGTTGTCGTAGAGTTGGGGATCGTTGAAGAGTTTGCCGGCGGTGTTGTTGCTTTTGTTGAGCTTGGCGGTGGCTTCGGAGAGGTTGGAGCTGGTGTCGCGAAGCTTGTTGTAAAGGGTTTCGTCCGTGGCTAATTTGCCAAGGGTGCCTTTGCCGGCACGAACGTCGCCGATGACAGCGTTGCCGTTGGTAAGCGCTTCTTTGGCTTGATCATAGAGAGTGGGATCGTAGAGAAGTTTGCCGAGAGTGCCTTTTTGCGCGCGCAGGTCGGCAAGAATCGTGTTGATCTGATCGACGGTGGTTTCCACCTTGTTGCCCATTTCGTCTTTCATGATCAGCTTGCCGAGGGTGCCCTGGCCGGACTGCACGGTGTTGGCGATCTGATCGGCTTTGCCCAAGATGCTGTTGAGGCGGTTGTAGGCCTGATCGTCGGTGAGCAATTTGCCGATGGTACCCTTGCCCTGCTGAACGGACAAAACGATGTCTTGAATCTGTTCGCTGAGCGCTTTGAGGTTGGCGAGAACATCTGCGCTGCGCTCGACAACTTCCTGCATGGCTTTTTCCTGACCACCTGTGACGGATTGGCCGTCTTTGAGGGGAACGCCGGTGTAGCCGCGCTGGATGTTGACGTAGCGGTTGCCGAGCAAACCTTCGGTGACCAGGGTGGCGACGGAATCGGTGAGAATGTCGTTCTGATAATGCCTGTCGAGGCGCATAACGATTTCAATGTTGTGCATTTTGTCGGGCGGCTTGCCGTTCTGGCGCGGAACAAGGGTGATGCGCTCAACGTTGCCAATTTCCACACCATCGAGGCGAACAGGCGCGCCTTTGGCGAGGCCAGCGACCTCCGGCAAGAATGTGTCGAGGCGATACTTCGGGCCCCAGACGCCAGTACCGGTGACGTAGAAGATTGCGACGGCAAGAATCAAGAGGCCGACGAGGACAAATAGCCCAACGCGCAATTCGGACCAGGTCAATTGTTTACTGCGCGCCATTACTGAAGTCCTCCGACAAGGAGCAGGCCACCACTTCGCACCATCGCAACACTATACAAGAGTTCAAATTAAAAACCGCTGCAAATACGAATCCGTGGTTCTCAGCATTTCTTCGGGGCTACCTTCGAAATAGATGCGGCCATCGCGGAGCACAAGAAAGCGAGTGATTGGCTGCTTGCCACGATCGCCGGAAGCGCCTCTGCGCACGGTGCGTGTTTTGGGATCGAAGTGAAAATTAGCGAGGGCAAAGCCGTCTTGCAGGCGGTGCGTGGCCATGAGCGCAGTTACGCCGTAGACGTCGCGCAGACGAAGGATGAGAGTGATTATGGTTTGCGAGGTGATGGGATCGAGGCCGGCAGTGGGTGAATCGTAGAGAACGATCGGCGGGCGAGTGATCAAAGCGCGTGCGATGGAAACGCGGCGACGCATGCCGCCGGAAAGTTCCGAAGGTAGCATCTCCATGGTGTGCTCGAGTTCGACGAAGCGTAGGACTTCCTGGACCTTTGGCGCTACTTCTTCGTCGGTGGCGCCATCTTCCTTGAGGCGATAAGCGACGTTTTCGGCAACGGTAAGCGAATCGAACAGGGCTCCTTCCTGAAAGACGAAGCCGACCTGGCGGCGAAACTCCAAGAGTTCGTGCTCCGATTTGTCCGAAACCTCGTGGCCCAAAGCCTGGACGCGGCCGCGGTCCGGAATGAGCAGGCCAGCGGCGAGTTTCAAGGCGAGCGTTTTACCGGTGCCAGTTTCGCCGAGAAGAATGAGGGTTTCTTCGGGGCGCGCAGAAAACGTGAGACCGCGAAGAATCGGGCCTTCTTCGAAACCGATCCAGACATCGTCAAAACGCAAGGCGACACCGGCGTCGGGGGGCGGTGGGTTGTTGGAGTTTCGAGGAGGTGAGGACATGATCGTTAGAGTTTGTCCGCCAAAAACAGTGCAAGCTTGGTGAGGAAAGTGTCCGCGATGATGATCAGGACGGAAGAGACGACGACGGATTGCGTGGTGGCGCGGCCAACGCCCTGCGTGCCGCCGCGGACGTTGAGACCCTTGTAACAACCGACGGTCGAAAGAATGAACGCGAAGAGCAAGGACTTGGTGAAGCCCTGCATCAGGTCAGAAAATTCGAGGATGGCAATGGCGCGTTGCCAAAATGTGGTCGGGCTGAGGCGGAGAGAGAAGACACTGGCAACCATGCCGCCGAGAAGGCCAACGAAAACGGAAATTGTGGTGAGAAGCGGCAGGGTGAGGAGGGAGGCGAGGACGCGCGGGGAAATCAGTTTGCGGCTGGGGTCGGTGCCCATAGCGCGCATCGCGTCCACCTGTTCGGTGACGAGCATGGAGCCTAATTCGGAAGCGATGCCGGAGGAGCAGCGGCCGGCAACCAGCAAACCGGTGATCGTAGGACCGAGTTCGCGGACGAGAGCGAGGGAGACGATGTCACCGGTGAGGGAGACTTGCCCGAAACGCTGGAACTGCTGACCGGTTTGCAGCACCATGACGGCGCCGATGAAGAACCCGGAAAGCAGTACGATAGGAAGCGAGCCGACGCCGATGTCGTCCATTTGATCGAGGGCGTCCTGGGTGTAGCGCGGCTTCCTGAAGAGATTCGTGAGCGAAAGCGCGGACATTTTGGCGTAGTTCTGAACATCCAGGACGAACTGTTTGAAGGCTTCGGTCAGGATCTGGACTACCGAAGGGGCCTCCGGAGCGGACAAATGGGACTGCGTGACCTGGGAAGGCTCGTCTGGCACGGGGCTCTCGAGAAACCTCGCAGGAAGCGTAACTGGAGCAGCGAGAAGCGTCAAGACAGGATGCGTTTCGAGGCCATGCGAGCGGGCGTGAAGCCGGGGGGGGGTTTTGCGGACAATGATACACTTGGTAGTTTATGCTGCGCTTCTACACCGCGGGTGAGTCGCACGGACAGGCATTGTTGGCATTTGTGTCGGGATTGCCGGCCGGATTGCCGATTGACGTGGAAGCCATCAATCACGAATTGCACCGCAGGCAACTGGGATACGGGCGCGGCGGGCGGCAAAAGATTGAGAAGGACCGCGCCGAGATTTTCGCTGGAGTGCGGCATGGACAAACGATCGGCGCGCCGATCGCTGTGCGGATTGAGAATCGCGATTGGGCGAATTGGGAAAAGATCCTTTCGGTGGAAGCTTCGGATGCGCCGGAAGCGGTTTCGAAGAAGCTCGTGGCGCCGCGGCCCGGGCACGCGGATTTGGCAGGCTCGCAAAAATTTAATTTTCATGATGCGCGGTATGTGCTGGAACGGGCTTCGGCACGGGAGACAGCGGCGCGGGTATCGGCGGGAGGATTCGCGCGGCAACTGCTGGGTCAATTCGGGATTCGCATTGCGAGCCATACGATGCAGGTGGGGCATGTGCGGCTAGATCGAGCGGTGAAGTGGGAAGAGATTGAAGCAATCTGCGGAGACTTGGAATCCCCGCTGCGCTGCGTGGATGCGCAAGTACAGGAAAAGATGAAGGCAGAAGTGGATGCGGCGTTGAAGGCGGGCGATACAGTTGGCGGCGTGTTTGAAATTGTGGCACATGGAGTGCCGGTGGGGCTGGGTTCGCACGCACAGTGGGATGAGAAATTGGACGGCAGGCTAGCGCAGGCGCTGATGAGCGTGCAGGCGGTGAAGGCGGTTGAGCTTGGATCCGGGATACTGGCGGCGGGATCCTACGGAAGCGAAGTGCAGGACGAGATTTCCTACGATCGAACGAAGCGAAGATTTCAGCGGAGCAGCAACCGCGCCGGCGGATTAGAAGGCGGCATTACGAATGGCGAGGATGTGGTGATTCGAGGGTATCTGAAGCCAATATCCACGCTGAGAAAGGCATTAGGGACGGCCGACATGGTGACCAAGGAACCGGTGCAGGCCGCTTACGAGCGATCGGATTGGTGCGTGGTGCCGGCAGGGGGAGTGGCGGGCGAGGCCATGGTGGCACTTGTGCTGGCGGATGCTTTTCTGCAAAAATTTGGAGGAGATTCTCTCGCCGAGACCCGACGGAACTTCGAAAGCTATGGCCGACAAATCGACGAGTTCTGAAGCCACGACCGTGGCAAAGACGACGGTGACGCCGGAAGCGCCGCCGCGGAAGATCTATCCCATCGTGAAATACGGCGATCCCGTACTGGAAAAACCAGCCGCGACTGTGCGTAATTTTGACGTCGAGCTGCAGGAACTTGCCGATGATATGTTTGCGTCGATGTACGCAGCGCAGGGCGTGGGACTGGCGGCTCCGCAGATCGGGAAGAGTATCCGGATGACGGTGATCGACGTTTCCAACGGAAAGAATCCGGAAGCGAAAATCGTGCTGGTAAATCCCGAAATCGTGCATGCGGAAGGCGAAGTGCGCGAGGAAGAAGGATGCTTGTCGATTCCGGGCTTCCGGGGATACGTGGTGCGGCCGCAGTTTGTAACCGTGAAGGCACAGAACTTGAAGGGTGAGCCGTTTGATATTCGCGGCGAGAATTTGCTGGCGCGGGCGTTTTGCCATGAGATCGATCATTTGGCCGGGGTGCTTTTCCTGCAGCATCTGAGCATGCTGAAGCGCGACCTGATCAAGAGAAAGATCAAGAAGTTGAGGAAAGAAGGCGAGTGGTAGGTTCAGCGAGTGCGCAGGTGGTGGCGGTGTGAACCGGCTGCGCATGGTGTTTTGCGGCACTCCGCAGTTTGCAGTTCCCTCCTTAAAGAAGCTTCTGTCACAACCGGAGTTCGAGATTGTTGGTGTGTTTACGCAGCCCGACCGGCCGAGAGGCCGTGGCAATGAAGTGTCTTTTTCGCCGGTGAAGGAAGTAGCGAGCGCGGCGGGGTTTCCTGTTTATCAGCCCGAGAAAATACGCGCGAAAGAGGCGGAACAGCAGCTTCGCACGTTGGCACCCGACGTGATTGCGATTATCGCCTACGGCCAGATCATTCCGGGGCGGCTGCTGCCGATTTCCCGGCTGGGCTGGATCAACCTTCACGCTTCGCTGCTGCCGAAATATCGCGGTGCGGCGCCGATTCATTGGGCGATTGCCAACGGCGAAACAATCACCGGGAACACGACGATGCGCATCGATGCCGGAATGGACACCGGCGAAATGCTGTTGCAGCAGGAGTTGGCCATCGGGCCATACGAGACAGCACCGGAATTAAGCGAAAGGCTATCGGAGGCCGGGGCGGGGTTGATGATCGAGACGCTGCGCGGGTTGGCGGCAGGAACGCTGGCTTCGCGGCCGCAGGACGCGGCTGGGGCGAGCTATGCGCCTATGCTGACGCGGGAAGACGGACGAATCGATTGGAGGCGCCCGGCGCAGGAGATTTACAACCGGATACGGGGTTTCACACCCTGGCCGGGCGCGTTTACGGAGTTTCGCGGGCAGACGTGCCATGTTTTGGGACGTCCGCTGGCAAGCGGGATCGGTGCGGACGGGCCGGGAACACTGGTGGCGGGGCAGGGGAAGTTATCAGTGGCGTGCGGGGCAGCAACCGTAATGGAGCTGTCGCACGTCAAAGTAGAGGGGCGCAAAGAAGTTTCCGCGTCAGAATTTGCCAACGGCGCGCATCTAAAGCCTGGCGAACGGTTTGGACACAGCTAATTTGCAGAACACCACCTGGTCAGGCATACTCGCGATTTGTAGCACTTTCGTGGCTCAACTGGCATCTTGTGTGTAGCTCACAGATGAAAACAAGTTTGCAGGTAAGGATGTGTAGAAGCCGTCTTATGGATGGACCGGTAGGAGGAGAAGAGCTTTCTCAGGGGCTAAAGCCCGGAAACCATGGCTCTAAATGTCGGAGCTAAAGCTCCGACCCCCTATCATGTATTTATGAGACGACTGTTTCGCCGCACTCACCGTGGTTCAGGGAGCAAAAAACACATGAAACGCAGCCAGCTCGCAGGAATACAAGCGGGAGTTTCTCTGTCCATTTGGCGGCGGTTGCGGCCGATGGGCGCTGTGCTGCTGGCGCTACAGCTCACTATACTTCCGCTGGCGGCTGGGCCCGCGCCGGCCGATAGGCCTGTCTCCGCCGGGGCATCGGATGTGGTGCTCGCCACGATGCGCACAGAACTGAAACGGGCGAAGGTTGACCTTTCAAAAGAGCGATCCCGCGCCGTATTTTTTGAGTTACACGGTGTATGACCAGGATCAAATTGTGATTGCCGCCGCGTATGGAGGGATTTTGTCCAATTCCACCACGCGGCGACGGACAGCCGACGTGACCATGCGCGTGGGAACGCCGCAACTCGACAACACGCATGGGCAAAGCCGAGGCAGCGGCATGACCTCCGGATCATTGCCGCTCAATGACGACCCCGATGCAGAAGCACGCGTACTGTGGGAACTGACCAATCGCGCTTATAAACGCGCCGCGCCTGCTTATCTGAACGTGAAGACGAACACGGCGGTCGAAGCGGAGGAAGAAGATAAGTCTCCCGATTTTTCGAAGGATGCGCCGCAAGTACACAGCGACGCGAAGCTGAAGGAACCTCCGTTCGATCGCGCGGCGTGGGAAGAGGAAGTGAAGAGACTGTCCGGAGCCTTTCGCAATTATGCGGACGTGTATTACTCGACGGTGGCGCTGCAGGTGTCCACTTCGAATTCGCGGACGGTGACGAGTGAAGGAACGGAACTGGCAATGCCGGGGTCCACGGCGCGGCTGGTGATGGAAGCGCAGACGCGGGCCGAAGACGGGATGGACCTGTTGCGCGTGGAAACATTTCAGGCGCCTGTGGCGGGGGGATTGCCACCGGAAAAAGAATTGATGGGCAAAGTCGAGAAGATGGCCGTTGATTTAAAAGCGCTGCGCAATGCGCCGGTTGCCGAGCCTTACGACGGGCCAGCATTATTAAGCGGACGGGCGGCGGCGGTATTTTTCCACGAAGTGTTGGGACACCGGTTGGAAGGTCACCGGCAGAAGGACGAAGAAGAAGGACAAACATTCACGAAGAAAGTGGGACAGCAGGTGCTGCCGACGTTCCTGAGCGTTGTGGACGACCCGACGATCAAGGAAGTGGACGGAATCAAGTTGGCAGGAACGTATTCCTATGACAACGAGGGAGTGCCGGCGCAGCGGGTGGAAGTGATCGAGAACGGAGTGCTGAAAAATTTCCTCATGTCTCGCATGCCCATCAAGGATTTCGATAATTCAAATGGGCACGGGAGAAACCAACCGGGATCGATGCCGACAGGGCGACAGGGGAACCTGATTGTGTCTTCGACCCAGACGGTGCCGGAATCAGAATTGCGACTGAAGCTGATCAATGAAGTGAAGAAGGAAGGCAAGCCGTACGGGCTTTATTTCGACGACATTCAGGGCGGGTTTACTTTGACGACGCGGTCTTCGCCGCAGTCGTTCCAGGTTTTGCCGGTGATCGTTTACAAGATTTATCCCGACGGTCGGCCCGACGAATTGGTGCGCGGCGTGGACATCGTGGGGACGCCGTTGGCGGCGCTGACGCGCATTGTGACGACGGGCGACAAGCAGCACGTGTTCAATGGAGTGTGCGGCGCGGAGAGCGGGTATGTGCCGGTGTCGGCGGTTGCGCCGGCAATGCTTTTCAGCGAGATGGAAGTGCAGAAACGAGCGCACGGACACGATAGACCACCGATTTTGCCGGCGCCGGGACTGGAAACGGCTGCAGCATCGAAGGATGCGCTGAAGAAGTCAGAGGTAAAGCCATGACGCAGACGGCTGCCTGTTTTCGTTTGATTCTTGCGGCACTGCTGTTGACGGGCAGCGCGACGGTTGGGTTGGCGGAGGCCAGGCCCAGCGACGCGGGAAATGATGCCAGCCTGGAGGCGGCGCGTGAGGCCGCCAAAGGAGATGCGCTGCTGGAAGCGCTGCTGACGGAACTCGACCGATCCAAGTCGGAATTGAAAATGGATCAGGTCAAGCCGCCGTACTACATCGAATACCGCGTCAACGATATGGATACGTTCAGTTCGGAGGCGGCGTTTGGGGCGCTGCGGGAGAGCGACCGGTCGCACCTGCGATTTCTGCGCGTGGTGGTGCGCATCGGGGATTACAAGCAGGACAGTTTTTACGGACAAGGCGTGGGCACGGGATCGATTCTGCCGTTGGACAATGACCCGATCGCGCTGCGGCGGCAGATCTGGCTGCTAACGGATGAAGCCTACAAGAGCGCGGCGGATGCATACGCGGAAAAGCTTTCGGCCTTGAAGCAGTTCACGCCGGACGCGAACCCTGTAGACGATTTTGCCAAGGCTCCGGTAGTAACTTCAGTTGGCGAGACCGTGTCGCTGAAGGTCGATTCCAGCCAGTGGGACAAGACTTTGCAGGATGTGACTGACCTTTACCGGGAATATCCGGAAATACAGTTGGTGGATGCGTCCGCGCGGTTTACGGCGGTGAATGAATATTTTGTGAATTCCGAAGGAACGATTGTGCGACAGGGACGTACTACCGCGACGGTGACACTTTCGGGGTCGACGCAGGCGGCGGACGGAATGCGATTGGGACGCAGCCCCTTCTGGACGGAACAGCGGCCGGACGAACTTCCCTCTCACGAGGAATTGCTGAAACAATCGAAGAAGATGCTGGACACTTTGCAGGCATTGGGTAAAGCGCCGATTGTAGAGGAATCGTATCGCGGGCCGGTCTTATTCGCGCCGGACGCAGCGAACGACATCGTTGCGGGACTGATTGGCGACAACGTGCTGGGAAGAAAGCCACAGCCGGGAAGGCCGAACCGAACCGTGGGGGCATTTGCAACGAGCTACAAGACGCGCGTGCTGCCGAAGTTCGTGACGGTCGTGGACGACCCGACGATGAAGGCGTTTGACGGCAAGGCGCTGCTCGGCAGTTATGAGGTAGACAGCGAAGGAGTGGAGGCGCAGGCGGTGACGGTGGTGGACAAGGGCATGCTGGTCAATTATTTGCTCAGCCGACAGCCGTTGCGGGATTTCCCGGAATCGAATGGGCATGCGCGGGCCACGCCCGGAAGTTCACCCATACCGAGTTTGGGTGTGCTGATGGTGAAGAGTTCGGAACCAGAATCAGTGAAGGCGTTGAACGACAAGTTGAGGCAGATGGCCGCCGATGAAGCGCAAGCGTATGGCTACCGAGTGGATACTTTGGGACCGGGCAATGCGCCACGGCTGTTGTATCGGGTATATGTGAAAGATGGCCACGAGGAGTTGGTGCGCGGGGCGGTATTCAACGAGTTGGATGTGCGCGCGCTGCGAAATGATTTGGCGGCCGTCGGCGACGATCCGCTGGTCAGCAATCGCATGGGCGGATTGCCGGAAACTATTATTTGCCCGTCGTTGCTATTCGATGAGCTGGAAGTGAAGCGGGCGGACACAACGAAGGAAAAACTTCCCGAATATCCCGCGCCGGATTTGAAGCCGTGAGCGGTAGCACGGAATAGAAACCCGACGAACAGAAAATCGTTGACCCGTGAGCGACGGCGAACGAAAGTAAAGATATGACGTTACGCGAGCGACTTGAGTGGGCCACGCGGATGGCGTTTTTGGTGTTCATCCTGGCGTCGGCGGCCTTTCTGAGCGCGATTACCGCGATGCGCATCGCCATTCACGGGCGAGAGACGACGATGCCAAACCTGGTGGGAAAAGATGTGGGCGAGGCCAGCAAGGCGTTGCGGTCGAAGGGATTGATTTTGCGGGTGGCAGATCGCGTTTACAGCGACGTGCCGATCAATCAGGTGGTGAGGCAGACTCCGCCGCCGGGAATGCTGATGAAGGTTTCGCAACAGGCGCACGTGGTGCTGAGCCTGGGGCAGCGGGAGTTGCAGATTCCACCGCTGGAGGGAAATTCGCTGCGGGTTTCTCGAATTGAATTGCTGCGAGGCGGATTGCAGGTGGGCGAGGTTACGTCCGTGAATCTACCCGAGTTGGGAACGGACGTGGTGCTGGAGCAGAATCCGAAACCGGGCCGGGGGGCAGCGACACCGAGGGTGGACATGCTGGTGTCGGCTGGGCCCAAAGAGCCAGCGTATGTGATGCCGTATTTTATGGGGCTGAACGAGATCGACGTGCAGCACCGGCTAGACCAGGCGAATTTACATCGCAGGATTAATTACGTAGCGGCTCCGCAATGGCCGCATGGCACTGTGATTGACCAATCGCCGCTGGCAGGAACGCGAATTGGGGCGAATACGGAAGTTGAGCTGACGATCTCTAACTGAGCGAGTTCTCCGCTCGGTAATTGGAATTACCATAAAAATTGAGGAACAAGTAGCGGGTTTAACTCGTTCTATGCACTAGTGGAGGTGTGTGGATGCGAGCGATGCCGGCAGTGCTGGCCGTGGTGGCGTTGGTGGTCACTATGGCGCAGGGGCAAAATCCGATCAAAGTGGATGTGAACCTGGTTAATGTGGCGTTTACCGCGAGGGACGTGCACGGAGCGCTGAGTGAGAGTTTGACGCGAGATGGTGTGGAACTGCTCGAAGACGCCGCGCCGCAAAAGATCGAGTTTTTCGCGAAGAGCACAGATTTGCCGTTGACGCTGGCACTGATTCTGGACGTGAGCGGGAGCCAGGAACATTTTGAAAAGAAGCATGAGAAGGACCTGGAGATTTTCCTGCACGAAGTGCTCGGGCCGAAGGACCGGGCGTTTATGGTTTGCTTCGGAAACCATTTGCGACTGGTGAGCGACTATACGAATTCGCCGGACGAGATACTTTCTGGCTATCACGATTTCGATAAAGGGAGGCGACACTTTCCGTTGATCGGGCCGGACGAAGACCGTGATATGGGCACAGCTTTCTACGATTCGATCTATTACAGCGCGACGGAGAAATTGGCGAAGGCGGTAGGGCGCAAGGCGATCCTGATGTTCAGCGATGGAGAGGACAATTCGAGTTCGCACAATATGATGGAAGCGATCGAGGCGGCGCAGGCAGCGAACGTGATCGTGTACACGATTCGCTACACGGAGACGAACAAGCACGGCGTCTTGAATGCGCGAAACAAATATGGGATCAGCGTGATGGACCGGATCGCGAAGGAAACCGGCGGCGCGCACATCGATGCACAGCACACCGACCCGCACAAGTATTTCCAGCAAATTGCGGAGGAGCTGAGGACTTCCTACGAGCTGGCTTACTATCCAACGAATAAGGCGCACGATGGGACGTTTCGTAAAATCCGGATCAAGCCGAAGGATGAGTCGATCAAGGTGAGGGTAAAGACCGGCTATTTTTCGGAATAAGCGGGCCGCGCAGACCGGTTGCGCACGAGGCCGGCGTCTGGGTTAAACTTCCCTCACCAATGACGGGCTACGCCAGGCCCGCATGGCAAGCCGTTCCCTGAGTCGAATCGCATGCTGACTTTGATTGTAAGTCTGTTACGTCCGTATCGCCGAATCCTGATGGTTGTTCTTGTGGCCATGCTGCTGCAAATGACGATGACAGTGGCGGCGCCGTGGCCGCTGAAAGTGATCCTAGACAATGTGGCGGGGACGCACCATTTGCCGGCGTGGCTTGCGCACTTCCTGCAGCCATTTCTGAGCGAGAGCAACAAAATGAGTATCGCCGCGGCGGCCGCGATTGCGACGGTCGTGATAGCGCTGCTGGGCGCTACGGCTTCCTACGTGGGGAATTACTACACCACCAGCGTGGGCCAGTGGGTGGCGAATGATTTGCGCTTGCGGACATACCATCACCTGCAGCAGCTTTCGCTGAAATACTACGGCGGGCATGACACAGGAACATTGCTGAGCACCATCACGGCGGACGTGCAAACGATTCAGGCGTTCGCGTCTTCGTCAACTTTGGGGATATTGGTCGATCTGTTCACCATTGTGGGGATGCTCGGGGTGATGTTCTGGCTGAATTGGGATTTTGCACTGATTGTGGTGGCGATGACGCCGCTGATGCTGCTGCTGATTTCGCGGTTCAAGAAGGCGGTGAAGAAAGCTACGCGAGAAGTGCGCAAGCAGCAGAGCAACATTGTGCAGGTGGTCGAACAGGATCTGCAATCGATGCGTGTGATCAAGGCCTTCGGGCGGCAGGACCTGGAAGTTGAAGAATTGACGGAGGTGAGCAAAGCCACGGTGGAGGCGGCTTTGCGAGCGCGCAAGGTAAAGGCGCTGCTGTCGCCACTGGTGACTGTGACGGTTTCGCTGTGCACGGCGTTTGTGCTGTGGAGAAGTTCGGCACTGATGTTGCGTGGAGCGATGACCGCCGGGGCGTTGACAGTCTTTCTGTACTACCTGGCGAATTTTTTCAAACCTGTGCAGGATCTGGCGAAGATGACGAATTCCATCGCGCAGACAGCGGTGGGTGTGGAGCGAGTGCGGGCAATACTGGAAGCCGACGACGTGATTCCCCAAAAGCCAGATGCGATCGACCCACAGCCGTTTCGCGGGGATGTGACGTTCCACAATGTGGGCTTCGCTTATTCGGGTGAGTCGGCGGTGTTGAAGGATGTGAGCTTTCAGATCAAGGCCGGGCAGATGGTGGGAATTGTGGGACCGACCGGGAGCGGAAAATCCACGGTGGTGAGCTTGATCCCGCGGTTCTATGACCCGACGTCCGGAACGATTCAGGTGGATGGCGCCGATGTTCGCAGTTACAAGCTGGATGGGCTACGGAATCAGATCGCTTACGTGTTGCAAGAGACGGTGCTATTTCGCGGAACGGTGGCGGACAATATTGCATACGGGCGGGGCGGAGCGACACGGGATGAAATCATAGCAGCGGCGAAGCTGGCCAACGCCGACGAGTTCATCGCGAAAATGCCGAATGGGTACGACACGATGGTGGGCGACCGCGGCGATACGCTCTCGGGTGGACAGCGGCAGCGCATCGGAATTGCGCGCGCGATTATTCGAAACAACCCCATCCTGATTCTGGACGAACCGACGGCGGCACTGGATACGGAATCGGAGCAACTGGTGATCGAAGCGCTGGAGCGGCTGATGAAGGGGCGCACGGTGATTACCATTGCGCATCGGCTGAGCACGATTCGAGATGCCGACAATATATTGGTGCTGAAAGAAGGGATTGTGGCGGAACAAGGAACACACGAACAGTTGCTGGCGCACGGCGGAATTTACGCGGAACTCTATCGTGTACAATTCGAAAAGGAACCGGAGGGCCAGGCCGGAAAAATCGCTTCCTGAACGGCATGAAGGTCGCAGTTTCCTCAGAGGCTAATGCCCAGAAGTTAGGAGAATTTTATGCCCTACCTGAAGGCCCGGCCCCCTAAAGAGGGGAGTGCAGTGAACAGAAGACTCGAACTTGTGGAGGCCGTGTGACCCACAGCTTGATTGTGCTTCCGGATGATACTGCGACGCCGCTGTTGAAGGCGATCGCGGAGGCACGGAAATCGTTGCGCGTGAAGATGTTTCTGTTTTCCGACCCTCCCCTGCTGAAGGCTGTGCTTGACGCAAGAAAACGGGGCGTGGATGTGCGGGTGATGCTGAATCCGGCGCGGCGCAGCGGCGAAGCCGACAACAAGCTGACTAAGAAGAGATTGGAAGCGGGAGATATTGAAGTGCTGGACAGCAACCCGGCGTTTGACGTGACTCATGAAAAGTCCATGGTTGTGGATGGGCAGATCGCGTTCGTGAAATCGTTCAACTGGGTGGCGAAAAACCTGACCGAGACGCGGGACTATGCCGTGGCCACCACGCGCGCAAAAGAAGTGCGAGAGATCATTGAATGCTTTGAGGCGGATTGGAAGCGGAAGCCGTTCGATGGGAGCGATGACGGGGAAATGATCTGGTGCAAAGGCAACGGGCGGGACCGGATATCGCAGTTCATCGATGGAGCGAAACACACGCTGTTTGTGCAGAATGAGCGGTATCAGGACGCGGTGATCATCGAGCGACTGGTTCGCGCACATGAGCGCGGCGTGAAGATACACGTGATGGCGCGGCCGCCGCACAAGCTGAAGAAAGAAAAACTGACCGAAGGCGTGGGCGGGTTGCGCATTTTGGACGATGTTGGCGTGAAGGTTCACAAGCTGAAGCATTTGAAGCTGCACGCGAAGATGCTGCTGGCGGATCATTCGCGCGCGATCGTGGGATCGATCAACCTTGCACCGGGGAGTTTTGACAGCAGGCGGGAGCTGGCCATTGAGGTGTATGCGTCAAACGTGGTGCACCGGCTAGAACGTGTGGCTCATCACGATTGGAAGCATTCCCATCCGTTGGATTTGACGGATGAGGGGCTGCTGGCGGAGATGGAGCAGCACAACATGGATGCCGCGAATGAATTGGCGTTGAATGCGAAGGGGAAGAAGAAGCGGGGATAGGCGTGGCCCCAGTTGTGGTATGACGGGAATATTTTTCGATCGGGTGTTGACCGTAAGAGCGGTGGCAAGCCGTCGCACTCTAAAACGCTGATATGGAATGACCTGTCAACTACAAAGAATTGTTTTTCTTTCTTTTTCTTTCTTTTTTTTCCTCCCCTAGAAGGCAGCGCAAGTCGCGGTCGAGGCGGCTATTGCGACGGTTGATCACTCTGATATTCGCGGGTCGAAACCGCATAATCGTGATCCGTCGGGAGCTGCCTCGGACTAGCAACGCGGGTTCGGTCCACAGACCTACCGCATAGTGTTTTCGAGGATTCTCCTTTCCATGCGCCTCTCGACCGCTACCCACGCTGCCTCCTGGAAAATTCTTGCAGAAAAAACTCATCTCATGCCGCCCGTCGTTCGGTCTCCTGCTGCGCCGCTTCTACCTTTATCCCAATGGCCCAGATAAAACCCAATAGCTCGCGTCCGATCGCGGTCACCACCTTCCCCTTTTCCTTGCCCCGTGCCATTAACTTCCGATAGCGCGTATGCAACCGATGCTGCGCTTTCCAGGCGATCTCTCGGACTTCTTCGCTGACCAACTCTTGCCGCTTGCGTAATGTTCCTCCTACGTTTGGTCGGTGGCGGTACGCCCAGGCTGCCTCCACGACCACGCGCCGTAAGTGCGCATTCCCCGTCTTGGTGATGCCCCCTCGCCAGCTACTTTCTCCACTGGAATGTTCGCTTGCTACGATCCCGCCGTAGCCCATCAACTGCCGCGCCCGCGTGAATCGCGATACTTCGCCCAGTTCCGCCACGATCGTCACCGCCGCTACTTGAGCGATGCCACGCAAGGCTTGCAAGGCCTCGATTACCGCGCGCATCTTCGCTGGTGTCGACTTCACCGCTTCTTCGATCGCCTGGTCCAGCCGCGTGATGCGGGCTTCCGCGTGCTCCACCTCATGTAGGTAGTCCAGCAAGGTGGCTTCTTGCGCCGGCTGCTCGAAGTGCACTTCTTTTTTCACCCACGCCAGGTAGTTCAAGGTCCAGGCCTTCACACCGCTCGCCGGCCGCCGCCCATGCCGCAACAGGAACTTGCTCAAGCGATGTTTCGCCCGCAACTGGTCTTTCTTAGCTGCCTCCCGGGCTCGTACCAGATCTCGCAAGGCCTCATGGGCCGCATCTGGTACCCACACCGCCGTCAACTCTCCGGCCCGGTAATTTCGCGCCAGCTTCAGCGCATCCCGCCGATCGGTCTTCACCCGTTCGCCCGATTTCACCGGTACCAGCGTGGGTGCCACCACCTCGCACTTCGCTCCCTGTGCCGTCAACTGCCAGTACACGACATACCCCGTTGGGCCCGCTTCATAGCAGAAACGCAGCTGCTCCACTGGTCCCAGTTTCTTGACCAGCTTCCGAATCGACTCCTCCCGATTCGGAATGACTCCGAGCGATCTCACTTCCCCGTCCTGCTCGGCAACCGCCACCGCAATCGTTTCGGCATGGACATCCAAACCAACAAATTTTATGCTTTTCATCGACCGGCTCCTTCGCTTGTGGCTCTGTACTGCTTGTCTTCCGATTCGCAGCATAACCCACGCCTGCGAATCGGAGCCGGTCATTCCATTGTGACTAGCGGAGGTAGCCCCAGTTGTGGAGTTTGTCTGAGTCTTCACCCCAGCGGTCGCCTATGTCGGTGCGGTAGTACATGTTGGGGATCAGGATATTTTTGATGCGTGAGTAAGCCTGGGCTTGCGCTTGTTTCATGGTTTGACCGATACCCACTACGATTAGGACCACTCCGGATGTGCCGGCTACGAGCCACTGTTGATTGACGATTTTTACGTCTTCGATGTGGATGCCTTCGAAGACCGGGCGTTTGAAAACGATGGCGGCATTTTTGCTGAAGGATTCGAAAGTGGCTTCGTCATCGAAGGGGAATGGCGGGACGACAATGCGCACGCCGACCTGAAAGCCGCTGCGCGTACGCCATTTCGGCTCTAGACCGTTGGCGAGATCCCAGAACAAATCGCTGATTGGCGTGAGAATGCCTTCCTGCTGGATGCTGATGGTGGGATAGCCGAAGCGCGAAGTGAATTCCAATGGATAGATGCCGTTGTTGTTCACGATGCAGTTCACATCGATATAGCCGACATAGCCTTCTTCGGCGAGCTTAGGCTCCATCTTCAGCAGTGTGCGGTTGAAGAGTGCGTTGGGCTCGCTCCAAAACATGGCGGTGCCCATTTCTCCCGTGGGAGGGCCGACTTCACCGGGAAAAAGTTTTTTGTGTTCGAAGTTGATGTTGATCGGGGTGATGAATTTTTTTCCGTTGAAGAAGCCACCGACGGCGACTTCGACGCCGTTAACGCGGCGCTGCAACTGAAAGATTTTGATCTCGTCGGCGAAGGCGCGCTTGTAGGCTTCCAGCATTCCAATGACGTCGTTACCGTCTTCTTCTTCTCCGACAAAGAGGCGGCGCTTGACGTTTTGCGCCTCGCCGCTGGGCTTGATGACGTAGCGATCGGGATTTTTCTTGACGAACTCAATCGCGGGGTCGAAGGAATCGAAATCCTGGTACGGAATGATGGTGACGCCGGCTTTTTTCAGTTCTTCCTGCCCGAAAGAGCGGTCGTCTTCGAGATTGTCGGTGTAAGTGCTACCGCCGATGATGGGTTTTCCGGCAGCGCGGAGGGCTTGCGCTTTGGTGCCCTGCCCCAGGGTATCGTCAAACACGATGATGTCGGCCCATTTGACGTCTTTTTCGTAATCGCTGGATTTGGGGACAAAACCGTCGGCGATGTCACGTTCCTTCTCATTCTCGACGTAATAGCGGACTTCGTGCCCTTCTTTGACGACCTGCCAGGCGATGTCTCCGATCAAGCTGGAGAGTGAAACAAATAGAAATTTTCGTTTTTCCATGAGTGAGGCCCTTACGCGCTGCGGCGAAGGGTATGGAAGCATTGTAGTTAGAGAGGGCGGCCTTGGATATTACAAAACGTTAAAAAGTCTGGCCGGGGATGCGAGCGGGTCAAGAGGAAGAACAGGCAACGAACTTGGGGGGGCGGAGCGGTTGAGGTCCTTGGTCGCAAAAGGCGCTCCTAGGGGATGACATTCCCTTAGTTTTGCGGGGGCATGATGACGGGAGAATAAAGTTCGGACCGGATGGGAGTTATTCGAGTTTGCGGAGAAAACCGCGTTGAGGGTCGGTAGCATCACAACGACCAGAATGGAGCCCCTGTACCAAGGGTCTGGCTTCTCGGCAGACCTGTGCTAAAGTTCAGGTTATACTGAGAAGGGTCCGAGCCAGGTAAGGGGAATCCCAGTCCGGCCAAGAGCTCAGGCTAGGGACCGGTAAGTCGGAAAATAAGAGAGGTGAAGATTGCGGCGATTTGCGCTTCTTCTCGTGTGTGCGCTCGGGTTGGTTGTGGCCAGTGAGTGCACCGCCCAGATTCCAATCATCCAAAAGAAGAAACCGGTCGACAAGTCAACGGACGCGACCAATACCGTCGAACCCGATAAGCAGCTGTATGACAAGGCCATGAATGACATCAAGCATGGCCGTCACGAGGTCGGACGACTCGGCCTGCAGACCCTGATCAATACGTACCCGGACAGCGAATATCTGGCTAAGGCAAAGCTGGCTATCGCGGATTCTTATTTTAAGCAAGGCGGGTCCAGCAACATCACCCTGGCGATTAATGGGTACAAAGACTTCATCGTGTTCTTCCCGTTCCTGCCGGAAGCCGCATACGCGCAGATGCAAGTGGCCATGGCGAACTACAATGAAATGCCAAAGGCCGATCGGGACGCGACGCACACGAAGGCCGCCGAAGAAGAATTCCAGACATTTTTGCTGAAATATCCCAAGGACCCACTTGCGCCGGAGGCTGAGCAACACTTGCGCGAAGTGCAAGAAGTGCTGGCCGAGGGACAATTTCGCGTTGCTTATTATTATTACGTAAAAGGCGACCGCCGGGCGGCCGCCGGACGTTTGATGCCGCTGGTGCACCGCTACCCGCTGTACAGCAAATCGGACACGGCTTTGTGGATGCTCGGGGATATTTTCGAGAAGAGCGAACGCAAAGATCTGGCGGGAAGCTACTACGCCCAGATTGTGAAGAATTATCCTTTGTCGGTGCACGATGCCGATGCCAAAGCGAAGCTGAAGGATTTCGGGATGCCCGTGCCGCAGCCGGATCCGAAGGCGTTGGCGTGGATGACCGCGGAACAGAACACGCCGCGCCCGAAGGAAACCGTTGTGCACCGCGGGGTGGGGATGCTGCACAATGCGCCGGACGTGCATGCGGCGGCCGCGCACGGTTTGCCTAACCTGGAACCCGATGACGACGATACGGGTGGCGATATTCTGCGAGGCGGGAACCATTCTCAAATTGCAGGTGGAGGCAGCGGCACGAACGCGGTGGTGGACGTCGTGAAACCGGGCGACGCGCCACCCGCTGGGACGCCGCCTAGCGGGGCAGCCAGCGAAGATGTGAATTCGACGACGGGCGGCGATGCTGCAACGGGCGCCGCGCCTGCGGCGGCGGATGGGACTGCTCCGGCAGCGGGAACACCAGGGGCTGCGGGCTCGGCACCGGCGGCAGGAACGGCGGCGGCCGGTGCAACTGCTACCGGAACTGCGGCTAGCGGAGCGGCTTCGGATGGTTCGTCGTCTAGTACGGATAGCGCAAAGGATGACAATACGCAAGCTACGTCGGCCGATTCCACGCAGAATCAAAATCAGAAAGAATCGAGCAGCAAGAAAAAGGGATTGAAGAAATTGTTGCCCTGGTAGGTAGTGCGAAACATGCGCGTGTTCGCCCGATCAGCAGAACGGCCGCCTCGGGAGGCGGGGGATAGGTAGTAGGGAAAACCCCAAGATGCCGGCCGGAAGGCACGGCGCTACAACGGCAAACCCAAGCCCCGCCCTTCGCGGAGAGCGCTCAGAGTGGGGCACCCAGAAAATGAAAAGCAGATGCTCGCTTCGAGGACTGCGCTCGGGATGGCACGTTTTAGGAGTGCGTGGTGTTGGGAGTCGTGTGACAGGAGAGGTCCCAGGGCTCGCCCTGCGCCCCAGCAAGACCTGTGGCTGCGCTAGGGACTGGCCGTTGGGACAGGGTTATGAAATGGAACAAACCATGTCTACTTCCGACACATCTCGCGAGCAGTGCAATTGACGGCTTCCGTACCGAGTGTTCCAATTGGGTTTGCAGCTAGCACTATGGGCGGTGGCGACTGCCCGGAGGAAGTTCGGTGGCCAAGATACTGGTTGCGGACGACAACAGTAACATCCAGAAAATGGTGGGGCTAGCCCTGAAAGATCAGGGAATAGACGTGGTTGCCGTGGGAAATGGCGAAGCGGCCGTTCGCAAGATTTCAGATATTCGCCCGGACCTGGTTCTGGCAGACGTGTTCATGCCGGTGCGAAACGGATATGAAGTTTGCCGGTACGTAAAAGAAGATTCTTCGCTCGCGCATATTCCGGTGATTTTGCTGGTGGGCGCGTTTGATCCGCTGGATGAACAAGAGGCGCAGCGAGTTGGCGCCGACGGTGTTTTAAAAAAACCGTTTGTGCCGCCCGATCCGCTGATTTCGATGGTGAAGTCCGCGCTGCAACGCGCGGGAATTCCGCTGGGACCAGCAATTGGGGCGCCGGAGAAGGCGCCCGCCATGCCGAAGCGTTCCACTGCCGACCTTCTGGGCGGCGGAATGGGCGCGAAGCTGACTCCAGTTGTTCCTGAAAAATTGCCCGAAATTTCCCCCGAACCGTTGGAAGAATTTCCTACGGCTGCGCCGCATTTGAAGATTGCGGCGGGCAGTGAGCCTCTGGCATTTGGAAGCTTGCTCGACACATCGGACTCGGAAGACATGGCGATCACCGCGAAGCCGATGATTAATTTGTCCCAAGGTAGCAAGTGGAATGAGGAAGAGGACGAGGTAGAGGAAGAGAAGGAAGAGGGAGAGGAAACAGGCGGCGGATGGCGTCCGGGTGGATTGGACGAAGTAATCGAGCGCGTTGCTCAACCCGAGGTAGCGGCTGCGCCGGACTGGCGCGACGAAGCATTCCACGGCAATTCGCCAGCGAAGAGTTTTCCAGCCACGCCGTGGGTTCCGGCAGTCGAGCAGACAGAGGCTGCGGAGGCGGAGTCGCATTCTATCGCGGTGGCGACGGTACCGAAGCCTGCGGACAGCCCAGTTCCCTTCGCGGGCGACGCGTGGGCCGCGGCCATGGCCGCGGGAGTTGAGGACAAGCTTGCGGAAGTGGTCGCGCCCGTGACGGTGCCTGAAGCGGAAGCGGTGCCGGAGGTTCACGCGGCAGCGACGCAAGAGACTGTAGCTCAGGTTGCGCCGGAAGTTCGCGAACAGGTCGCGGAACAGATTGCGGATGTGGCGCCGGGGATTGACCAGGGCGCGCGTGTCGCTGACTCAGCGGCGAGTTCGTTCGAGCAGCCTGCGGTTTCTGAGCCCGCGAATTGGGCTGCGGCTCCGGAGACGGCGTGGGAAAGCGAAGCGAAGAAGGCTGCGCTGCTGGCGTCAACGTGGGATGCGCCGAAACCGTTTTCTGTCGATGAGACGCAGGAAGTTCCCGCTTATGCGGCAGAGCCCGTGGTGGAACAGGCCGAGGCTTTGGTAGAGACTCCGGCGGAGGAATCGCCTTATTCCGCGGAGCCGATCGCAGCGCATGAGGCCGAGGACTGTGTTGAAGCTTCCGTGAGTGAGACGGTTGTGGCGAGTGAAGCTGCGGTGAGTGAAGTCGAGACTGGCGCGGGTTTCGAAGGTGCCGAAGCGAAGACTTTGGAGACGTGGGAGCCAGCCGCTCCCGCTGCCGCCGAGACGCACGCGGAAGAGCCTGTCGCGGAAGAACCGCGTATGGAAGCCCATGTGGAAGCGCCACTCGTTGAAGAACCGGTCGCAGTTGCGCCACAGGTCGAAGAGCAGGCGGTGGTGAGTGCGCCGGCGGAAGCAACTGTGGCTGAGCCGGAGGCGGTGAAGCAGGCCGGGCCGGATATGGATGAACTGGTTGCGCGCGTACTTGGGAAGATGAACCCCGAGGTGTTGCAGCGGGTTACGCGAGAAATCCTGAAGCCGGTGATTGAAGCCATCGTGCGCGACGAAATCAACTCCAAGAAGTCCTGATTCCCTTACATCCACAATTGCTATTCATCCAGCGAGCCAATTGACGCGCTGGACTGCGTGCCCGTATATTCAAAGATTCCCCTACGAGCGATGGATTGGCCTTGTGCGCGTGATGGGAACATGAGGATGGAATGCCGCGAGAGATTGCCAAAGCGTACGATCCGAAACAAATCGAGCCGAGATGGGCAGAGTTTTGGGTCAAGGAAGAGCTGTTCAAGGCGGATCCGAACGCGCCGGGACTGGTTTTCTCTATAGTGATCCCACCGCCGAACGTGACGGGGATGCTGCACATCGGACACATGCTGGATCACACGGAAATCGACGTGTTGACGCGGTGGCACCGGATGCGAGGGTACAACACGCTGTATTTGCCAGGCACGGACCACGCAGGAATTTCGACGCAGCGGGTGGTGGTGCGGCAGTTGTCTCACCAGGGGATTCACTACCGGGATTTGGGACGCGAGGAATTCATCAAGCGCGTGTGGCAATGGAAGGAACAGAGCGGCGGAACGATCCAGCGGCAAATGAAACAGATCGGGGAATCGTGCGACTGGAGCAGGGAGAAATTCACGCTTTCGCCGGAATTGTCGCGCGTGGTGCGGGAAGCTTTTGTACGTCTGTATGAAGAGGGGCTGATCTACCGGGAAAAGAGAATGGTGAACTGGTGCCCTGGGTGTCGCACGGTGTTGAGCGATTTGGAAGTGCTCCACGAGGAACGCCACGGGCACCTGTGGTATATCCGCTATCCGGTTGTGGGATCGAACGAATTTTTGGTTGTGGCGACGACGCGGCCGGAGACGATGTTGGGCGACTCGGCGATTGCTGTGCATCCGGAAGACGAGCGCTACAAGCATTTGATTGGCAAGAATGCGATATTGCCGCTGATGAATCGAGAGATTCCGATTATCGGCGATGAAATGGTGGACCGGGAATTCGGTACCGGGGCGGTCAAGATTACCCCGGCTCACGATCCGAACGACTTTGAGGCGGGCAAGCGGCATAACCTGGCGTTTATTGATGTGATGACTGAAGACGCGCATATGAACGAGGACGCCGGGGCGTATGCAGGGCTGGAGCGATTTGCGGCGCGAAAGAAAGTTGTGGAGGACCTCCAAGCTGAGGGACTGCTCGAGAAAATCACCGATCACACGAATGCGATCGGAATTTGCGAACGCAGCCACACGATTGTGGAGCCGCGGATTTCGACGCAGTGGTTTTGTTCGATGAAGCCGTTAGCGGAACCAGCGATCGCGGCGGTCGAACGCGGCGATATTCAGGTGATTCCGGAGAACCGGCGGGAAGAATATTTTAATTGGATGAAGAATATCCGCGACTGGACGCTTTCGCGGCAACTGTGGTGGGGGCACCGCATCCCGGCATGGTATTGCCAGAAATGCGGGCAGGTGATTGTGGCGCGGGAGGATCCGGCGAAGTGTTCGCGGTGCGGGTCAGAAGAACTAGAGCAGGATCCGGACGTGCTGGATACGTGGTTCAGCTCGGGCTTATGGCCATTTTCGACGCTGGGCTGGCCGGAGGATAAGGCGGATTACCGGACGTACTATCCGACAAGCTTGCTGATCACGGCCTACGACATTTTATTTTTCTGGGTGGCGCGGATGATCATGCTGGCGCTGCATTTCACGGGGAAAGTTCCCTTCCGCGTGGTGTACCTGCATTCGCTGGTGCGCACGGCCAGCGGCGAGAAAATGTCCAAATCGAAAGGCACGGGGCTCGATCCCGTTGCTTTGAATGAGCAGTACGGGACCGATGCGATGCGCTTTTGCCTGGCGTCCATGGCCGCGCCGGGGACCGACATCGTGCTGTCCGACGATCGGCTGGGTGGCGCGAAGGCTTTTGCAAACAAGATATGGAACGCGGCTCGCTTTCTGTTTGTGAACCTGGACAAGTTTGAGCAGGGCGGGACTACGCTGGAAGAATTGGCCAATCCGGCGATTCGCGCGAAGGCACCACACGCGTTTCAGGGACACGTGCCGCTGGTGGATCGCTGGCTGTTTGCGCGTTTGGCGGAGACAGTGAACACGGTGAACGATGCGCTGGATAATTACCGTTTTCATGAGGCGGCGCAAAACATTTACGAATTTTTCTGGGGCGATTTCTGCGATTGGTACATTGAGTGGATCAAGCCCGAACTGCAGAACGCCGATCGTGCGCGGGCCACGGTGGCTTGGCGGAATCTGTTCGCGGCATTTGATTCGGCCCTGCGACTTCTGCATCCATTCATGCCGTTTTTGACGGAGGAACTGTGGCATCAATTGCCGCAGAAGGCCGGGGCGAAATCGATTGCGCTAGATAGTTATCCGGAACCGCTGGCTTCGTGGAATGACCCGGAGGCTATCAAGGAGTATGGGCTGGTGCAGGAGATTATTCAGGGTTTGCGGACCATTCGCGCGGAAATGAAGTTGGATCCGAAGAAGAAGGTCGTGGCGGAGTTTTCGAGCGCGGATGCGGGGGCGCGCAGGGTGATGGAAGCGAACATGGATGGAATTTTGCGGATGGCGATTCTGTCGGAGTTTGTAGTGCGGGCGGAAAAGCTGGCTGAGGGTGGCGGGGGCATGCGGTCAACAGCGGAGTTTGATGTGCAGATCCCTTATGCTGCGGACACGGTTGATGTGGCGGCGGAACGAGCGCGGCTGAAGAAAGAAATCGAGGGGCTACAGAAGGCCATTGCGTCGAAGGAAAAGCAGTTGAGGAATGAGACGTTTCGTAGCCGAGCACCGGCGCCGATTATCGCGCAGATGGAAGAGACGTTGAACGGGCAGCGAATTGAATTAGGGAAATCGCTGGAGCGGTTGACTCAGTTAGGTGAGGGGTGAGGTTCGGGGATAGTGATCTTGCCGACATAAGGCGCGGTAGTGCTGCGACCCTACGGATTTGATGCATGGACTTTGATTCAGAGGCTGTCCAGCGGTTGCTTGCTGTGGTTTTGGCGGAAGAGGTTGGTTCAGGCGATTTGGCTGCGAGTGCCATTGGTTGTGCGGGCGCCCGCGTCCAAGCACGTATTATCGCTGAGCGAAACTTCATCTGCGCGGGATTGCCGTTGGTGCGGAGAGTCTTTCACACCCTTGATACTCAAATGAAGATGGAGTTACTGGCCAGCGATGGCGTGGCAGTTGGTGACGGGCAGACGGTTTTAGAGTTGGAGGGTCGGGCTTCGGGGATTTTGACCGGTGAACCGGCGGCTCTTGAGTTTCTCGGACGACTTAGCGGCATTGCGACTGAGACTCGGCGATTTGTGGACACGGTCGCGGGTACATCTGCAAAGATTGGCTGCGCGCAACTTACAACGCCGGGTCTTCGTTTGCTTGAACGATATGCGATGGTGGCGGGCGGCGCATTCTGCCGCGAGGGCGAATCGATTTTGCTTACGGAAAGTCATGTTGCGGTTGCAGGTGGGGTGAAGGCGGCTCTGGACCAGGCGCATAGTTTTGTTTCCTCGCAGATGAAGCTGCAGGCGATGACTGCATATGAAGCGGTTGGAACCCAGCCAGGGGAAACCGAAGCCAACTCCCTTTCGATTCAGATTGAGGTGCGAAACGAAGGCGAGCTTCGGGAAGCGCTTTCGGCTGGCGCGGAATCTGTAGTGCTAAAGGACATGACTGTTGCTGACGCGCGACGTTGCGTTGCGGTTGTTCGCGAGGCGCGGCCTGACTGCATTGTTGACATTTCGGGCGGCATCACGATTCAGAATGTCCGCGCGTATGCGGAGACCGGAGCTGATTTTCTTTCTCGGGAACTGTTTATGCATTGCGGTCCGTGTGGAGGCTTCCGGCTGCTTGTCGATCGCGTCCAGTGAAAGTAAGCTAGGGACCGGCGGAATGACAGGACCAGGGCCGAATGCCCCAATCACCCTCTTTACCAGGAACAACTGATCGTCGGCTGGCAGCGCTTCTGGCGCTGCTTTCAGAGAACGCCACGATTGTGATCAGCGGCGCAAGAATCGCGCGCGAAGTGGGGATGTCTCGCTCGACGGTGTGGCGGTGGGTGCAGGAGTTGCGGAAACTGGGCGTGCAGGTGAAGGGAGAACGGAGCACCGGATATTTCCTGGAAAAAGTGCCTGATGTTCTGACTCCGGACCTTATGCGCCAGAGGCTAAAGGGGAATCGGTTCGGGAAACGCGTGTTTCATTTTTTCAAGATCGATTCCACGAATCGAGTGGCGATGGAATTGGGCTATGCGGGCGAACCGGAAGGAACCGTGGTGATGGCGGAGGCGCAGACGGAGGGGCGCGGCCGGTCCGGACGAAGTTGGCACTCGGAAAAAAGCACGGGATTGTACTTCACGGTACTGCTGAGACCGCGGCTGTCGCCGGTGCAGGCTCCGCTGCTGACGATGCTTGCGGGAGTTTCGGCGTACTCGGCGATTGCGGCGCAGACGGGGCTGGTGCCGGAGCTGAAATGGCCGAACGACCTGTTGCTGAATGGGAAAAAGCTGGGCGGGATTCTGACGGAGATGCATGCGGAGCCGAACGTGGTGCGGTTTGTGATCGTGGGCATTGGGATCAATGTGAACCAGGAAAAGTTTCCGCCGGATTTGTCCACAATTGCGACATCGATACGGAAAGAAACCGGGCGATTGAGCTATCGATTGGAGCTGCTGGTGCGGTTGCTGACGCAATTCGAGAGCGACTACAATCGATTTCTGCGCGAAGGCCCGGCCTATGTGGTGGATCGGTTTGAAAGTGTGTCGTCGTTTGCTCGCGGCCGGAAGGTTCGTGTGGATACGGGCGTGGAAAGCTACATGGGAACTACTGCGGGGCTGAGCCCGGAGGGGATGTTGGTGGTGGCCAGGGACAATGGGCAAGTGGTGACGGTTATCGCGGGGGATGTGACCGAGGTTCGCTGAACGATGCTGCTAACCATCGATGTGGGAAATACGAATACGGTGCTGGGCGTTTTCCGAGATGAGGAGCTCATCGCCAACTGGCGGCTGACGACTGCACGCACGCAGACGGTGGACGAATATGGCGTGCTGGCGCGCAACCTTTTTTCTATCGCGGAATTCAACAAGGAAATGATCAGTGGGGTGATCATCAGCTCCGTGGTACCACCGTTGAATTGGACGCTCGCGGAAATGTCTCGGATTTACTTGGGGAAGAAAGCGCTATTTGTGGAGTTGGGCGTGAAGACGGGGATGTCCGTGCACGTGGACAATCCGATGGAAGTGGGCGCGGACCGCATTGTAAATGGAGTGGCCGCGTTTCACCAGTACGGAGGGCCCTGCGTCGTGGTGGACTTTGGCACCGCGATCACGTTCGACGTGATTTCCGCAAAGTGCGAATTTCTAGGCGGGGTGATCGCGCCAGGGATCGGCATAGCCTCCGAGGCATTGTTCTCGCGGACGGCGCGGCTGCCGCGCGTGGAAATTAAGGACCCGGGAAAGGTGATTGGCACGAACACGGTGACGAATATGCAGGCCGGCTTGTATTACGGGGCCGTGGATATGGTGGACGGAATGCTGGCGCGCATTAAGACGGAAATGAACGCGGACCCCACGGTGGTGGCTACAGGTGGGCAGGCGCGGCTGGTGGCGCGGGGATCGAAGCACATCCAACACGTGGATGAGTTTTTGACGTTGACGGGTTTGCGATACATCTGGGAAAAGAATCAGCCGTCAGAAGCGCATCGCGAAATGGCAAAGCCCGCAGGGGTTGCGAAAGGCGATGCTGCCAAATTGAAGAAGGGGTCGCGCTGACGGGCGTACGCAAAAGAGGAAAAGCGTCTTCGCTAACAGAGATCGGGAGACGGCGGACCGGCTGAGATCCTGCGTCGCAAAAGACGCTGCTCCGGATGACAATTTCATGGTCGGTGGCGCGGGGGATGGCGGTGCTCAGTGCAGTATCTGAACGGAAGGTCGACCGGGGGGCTTGTCTCATAAGCGGATCGGTACGTAAAGCAGAGCGCCCTCAGGGGCTAGAGCCCGAACTTCCCCCGACTGTGTTGTCGGAGCTGAAGCTCCGATCCCCGAATCGGAACTTAAGAAATGGCGACTATGGACAATTGGAATTACTTCAACTATTTCACGGAAATTGAAGAATACTTCTGGAAGAAGCGCGGGGCACACTTGCTGGTCTCTCCATTGGATTGGGCCATTATGGAGACGTGGCAGAAGGCGGGCGTGCCTTTGGATGCGGCGATAAAAGGGATCGACGCGGCGTTCGAAAGTTACCAGCAGTCACGGCGCGGCGCGGGGAAGACGTTGAAGAGCTTGGCGTATTGCACGGACGCGGTGCTGGAAGCGGCGCAGGAACAGCAGGAAGCGGCCGCAGGGGCTCAGCCGCCAGTGAAGGCCGAAGCGAAAGAACCGTTTTCGCGCGCAGAGTTGCGCGCTTATTTGCAGCGAAACACGGAGCTGTTGCGCAAGGCTGCGGGACTTCAGAAGGATACGAGCGCGGGGCTTGGCGAATTTTTGCGGGAGATGGCGGAGAAATTGCGCTCGGCGGAAGCTTTGCTGGAGGCTCCGGTCGCGCTCGATCTGGAAGATCTGGAGCGGCGGTTGACGATTCTGGACGAGAAGATCCATGCAGCGCTGTTGACGCATGCTTCCGAGGAGTTGCTGCTGAAGATCCGGCGCGAAGTCGATTCGCAATTGGCCACTTATCGGCGCAAAATGAAAGCAGAACAATTGGCGCTGGTGGAGAAGCAGTACTCGCAGAAACGGTTGCTGGATGAATTTCAATTGCGGCGTTTGAGCCTGTATTACTTTTTGTAGCTTTTAGGTTGCAAGTTCTCTGCAAATTGAATTTTGGAGACTACGGATCGGTTGAGATCGTTCGGCTCTCTTGGTCGGATAGCCTCGGGATGACGAGATGGTGGTTGGGGTGGAGGAAGTTGAGTTTTTTCGATGCGTCGAATTAGGCGAAGTACCTCTGGGGTTAAAACGCCTTCTTTCCGGGATATTCGGCACGCTGAAGCCGTGCCCTCCCGAGATGTTGCTAGTTGTTTGAGGTTCGATTGCCCTGCGGGGGAAAGACAGGATTGATCCTATATGGCCGATGAGTTGCAATTATCAATTGAGAAGATGATCTACGGCGGTGAAGGATTGGCTCACGCTGACGGGAATACCGTGTTTGTGCCGTTCGTGCTTCCGGCGGAACAGGTGCGCGCCACGGTGCGCACGCGGAAGAAGAAGCTCATTCACGCCAACCTGCTGAACGTGGAGAAGGCCTCCCCGTCGCGTGTTGCCGCCGAGTGCCCACATTTCCGCGTTTGCGGCGGATGCCACTACCAGCACATTGAAATTGGCGAACAGGTGCGGTTGAAAAAAGAGATATTACGGGAAACGCTGTCGCGGTTGGGAGGAATGCAATGGGCGGGAGAGATCAAGGAACATACGGCGCAGCCTTATGGCTACCGGAATCGCGCGCAGTGGGCCTACCGCGACGCGTTGCCGCGGGCCTTCGGCTATTTTTTGCCGGAGAGCGCGCACATTCTGTCGATCGATCAGTGTCCGGTGCTGTCGCCGCGACTGGCGGAGACTTTCTTGCAATTGCAGGAACTGGCGCGCGGCAATTCCCTTCCGCCGGGAGTGCTGGAGATTGAGGCTTTTGCTGATGGAGCGGACGAAAAGATTGCTTTGAATGTGGCCTTTGAGCGCTTTCCCGGGCCACCGAAAGCACTGGCAACCAAATTCAAGGAAGCGCTGCCAGCTCTGGAGAGTTTGCTGATGCTGGATCAAAGCAAAAACCGGTTTGAATTGGAAGGACCGGGTTACTTGGTCCAGAAGGCGGGGGGATTCGAGTTTCGCGTGAACCATTTGTCGTTTTTCCAGGTAAATCGATTTCTTGTGGAAGATTTGCTGCAGACGATGGTCGATGGCGTGAAGGGCGGCTATGCGCTCGATCTGTATGCGGGCGTGGGATTTTTCACTTTGCCCTTGGCCAAGGTGTTTTCGAAGGTGGTGAGTGTGGATGCGAATCTTTCGGCGACGCGCGATCTGCGGCAAAATGCGGAAATTGCGGGCGCTTCGATCGTTTCCGAGAACGAGCACACGGAAGATTTTCTGAAGAAGGCTCAGGATAAGCCGGACCTGGTGGTGCTTGATCCTCCACGGGCGGGGCTTGGAGCTGAGGCCGCGGCGCGGCTAGCGAATCTTGGCGCGCAAGATATTGCGTATTTGTCTTGCGATCCTGCAACTTTGGCGCGAGACCTGGCGGTGCTGACGGGGTCGGAGCGAAAGCCGGAATCGCCAGTCTTGTCCGAGCATAAATACGAAATTGCGGAAGTGCATTTGTTTGATTTGTTTCCGCAGACTTTCCATATCGAGACGTTGGTGAGGTTGCGAAGAGTTTCATGAGGCTGCCAGCCGTTGCGATTGTCGCCGTAATTGGCGGCGGCATTTTGCTCGGGCTCGAGCCACTTCGAGCTTTTCGCCCTGCGCACTCTTCCCTCTCCGTTTTTGTAGGCCGTGGCGGTTATTTTCCTTTTGATTCCTGGATTTGTTCTGGCGTGCCTGGGCTTCGGCGACGATTTCGCTTACCGTGTGGGTTGGACTTGGTGTTTTTGGCGGGCCGCTTCCTGCAGAACATATTTTGTCGCAATTGCGACGGGGCAGATTCCACGGAAGACTCCTCTACAGAGGCGGAAGCTACGGTGCTGGATGTCGGACAGGGAGATTCGATTTTGGTGGTTTCGCAGAACGGCCGGGGTGTTCCAGGGATTTCGTGGACGCGACGAGCATTGGGGGATGGAACCCGGGGAGGAAGCAGTTTCGAGGTATTTGTGGTCGCGGGTATTTCAGCGAATGGATGCTGTCACTTACGCACGCGCAGAAGATATCCATCATTTCGGCGGCCGAAGAAAGTCCTTTTGGGCGTCCCAGCCCGGAACTTCTCGAGCGGCTACACGAAAGCGGGCACGGATTTTTCGGACGGACCGGGATGGCGCGGCGCAAGTGTGGACGGATGGGGAGAATTTGCAGGTAGTTGTTTCGAGGCTTGCCCGGGGCTGGCTGCGGTTTCAGCAAAGACGCAGCCACCAGAGGAGAACCAACCCGGCGAGCAACAGGGCAAAACCGAGTGAGGCCTGGTACTCGTGATTTTTTTTGTACTGGGCCCAGGAGAAGGCGGAGCCATTGGCCGGTTGCTGTGCGACGAACAGCCTTGGAAAAAAGAGAGGGACGGCGGCGGCGTAGGCGGTGAAGGTATCGCCGTGCTTTTGGCGAAGCTCCATTTCTTCGCGGCGCATGACGAAGGTGTAGACCAGCGCGAAATACACGACGAGCAGCGCCGCGGCCCATACCGAATGCATGGCCAGGGCGGCTCCGAGCGCAAGAAAGCTGCTGCCAAAGTAGAGCGGGTTGCGCGTGCGAGCGTAGGGGCCGGTGGTGGTCAGCACTTCCTGCTTGTGAAGGTAGCCCGCGGCGTACGCGCGCATGCAAAGGCCGATGATCCCCACTAGCGCGCCGACCGCGATCGAGAGTGGAGTCGGGCGGGCGAGGAACAGCGTGACGACCGCGACTAGGTAGCCCAGACGAACACGCCAACGGGCAAAGAAATCGAGAGCGGTCACGCGGCAGCCCCTAAGCGTTGCTTCACGGCGGCAAACACGGCGTCCACGGAGAGCTCGAGCAAGGAAGGATCGGCTAGATTCGAACGGCCGTAGGTGGTGACTGCGTTGGGACTGCGCAACACGAGCTGGCCCGGAGGATAGGGGCCATTTCGCGTGGGATCGGTCGGACCGAACAACGCGATCGCGGGGGTGCCGAGCGCTACGGCTAGGTGGAGAGGTCCGGTGTCTCCTCCGACGATGCACCGCGCACCACGCAGGAGGGCCATGAGGGTTCTCATTTCGCCGTCGTAGGGTATGGGTTGAGAGTCACCGCTGGTGGATTTTACTTCGGCTACGAGTGATTCTTCGCCGGGGCCGTAGTTGACGACGCAAGGAAGGCCGATTTCTTTTCGAATTTTCTGGCAGAGGGCCCCGAAGCGATCCGAAGGCCAGCATTTGGCCCGCCAGCCACCGCCGGGGCTGAGCACGATGTAGGAGCCCAAGCCTTCCCTGGCGAGATCCTCGCGGACGAGAGTTGCACTGGCATCGTTCACTTTCAGATTTACGGCTCCCACCGGTTGTTTTGCGCCTGCGCGAGCGGACAGTTCGCCATTTTGATCGGCGATGTGCGTCGTTTGGCAGCGGACGCTGTCGGTGTAAAGAACCGGAACGCCGAATTCGCGAATGGTGGCGGAAGAAAAACCTATGCGCTTGGGAATGCCGCCGAAGTAAGGAAGAAACGCGGACTTCCACAAACCCTGGTAATCGATGGCCGCGGTCCATTTGGCGGAGCGTAGTTTTCCGACGATGCGGCGGACGGAGGCCAGGTCGCGCGAATCGACTGGCCAGATTTCTGTGGCGAGGTCGCTGCTAGAGACTAAATCTACCCAACGAGGATGCGTCAGCCAGGCGATTTCAGCGTCGGGGAACGATGCACGCAAACCCGCGACGGCCGGGAAAGTGTGCACGATGTCGCCGAGGGAACCAAGGCGAACGACGACGAAGCGCGGCTCAGCCATGGGGACCTTTCCGGATGGCGTCGAGGAAGGCGCGGGTGGAGTGGTCTTTGGGATCGCCGACGATGGCTACACGGATGCCGAGGCGGTCAGAGACGGCGCGTTCGGGAACGGTTTCTGCGGTGTAGTCGGTGCCTTTGGCGTGAACGTCTGGTCGAAGTTCCTCGAGCAATTGCTCGACGTTTGCTTCGGCGAAGAGCAGGACGAAATCGACATCGCGCAAGGAAGCGACCAATTGCACGCGGGCGTTTTCGTCGAGGACTGGCCGACCATGGCCCTTTAGATTTCTGACACTGGAATCCGCGTTCACAGCGACAACCAGCACGTCGCCTGCTTTTTTGGCGCCAGAAAGATAGCGAACGTGGCCGACATGCAATGTGTCAAAGCAACCGTTGGCCAATACAACGTGTTTGCCCTGCCGCTGCAGGTCGCGCACGGCAGCGCTTACGGATTCTCGAGAAAGAATCTTGGATTGGGCGGACCGCATAGAAATCGCCTAAGGGGCCACCCCCGCCGCTGACTTTCGGATGGCTTCGAGGAGTTCGTTGCGGGAAACGGTGGCAGTGCCGCGCTTCATAACTACCAGGCCGCCCGCGATATTAGCGATGTGGGCGGCTTCTACGGCTGAGGCGCCACTTGCCAGCGCCAACGTGTATGCGGCCAAGACAGTGTCGCCGGCGCCGGTCACATCGACTGCCTGGTCGCTACCGTGCACGGGAATGTGGACCGTTTTTTCCTGAGGCTCGAATACCACCATGCCGTCTTTGCCGCGCGTGATGACGAGAGACTTGAGTTTCAATTCGCGCAACACTTCGCGGCCGCAGCGTTCGAGTTGAGAGAGATCCTGGCCAATGGGGATATTATGAACAGCTTCGATTTCGGCTTCGTTGGGGGTGGCAGCAGTTACGCCCGCGCGTTTGTAGGCCATCAGTTGGTAGCGGGAATCGAGGCTCACGGGAATGTGTCGCAGCTGTGCGCTGACAGCTTCGCGTACTGTTTCCGGATTCACGATGCCCAGGCCATAGTCGGATATTGCCAGCGCGTCGGAATTTTTGAGCTTTGCCTTCAGCAGCTGCTGGATTTTTTTGCGATGGGATTCCGTAATCTGTGACTGCGGTTCGTAATCGACGCGCAATACCTGTTGGCCTACGGTGTGCGCCCAACCGGCGAGAAAGCGGGTCTTCGTTGGAGTTATGCCGCCCTTGATGCGAACGATTCCAGACACGTTCACGCGCATTTCGCGGAACGCGTGGAGTAGCAAATCGCCGGCTTCATCGTCTCCGACGGCGCTGATCGGAGTGACACGCGCGCCGAGGGCTGCGAAATTGCTGGTGGCGTTGGCGGCGCCTCCGGGAAGAATGCGCGTTTCACGGTGACGCAAAATCAGAACAGGGGCTTCGCGGGACACTCGAGTGATGGTGCCGTACTGGAAAGAATCCGCGACGAAATCCCCAAGGAGCACGACGCGTTTGCCTTCGAAGCGTTCGACAACATCGGCGAGCGAGAGTAGATCGGGAGCGCCGGAAGCGTTTGTGTTTTCCTTTTTGCGTTTCATCCCTGTTGCACCAGAATCCAGTCCACGGCTAGCTGCAAATTTTCGACGATCGCGTCGGGCTGCCGAGGCCATTCGCCGGAGTGCCAGGTTTCTTCGCCGCGACCGTATCCGCTGCGAACGAAGACCGCTTTACAACCCGCGCGAAATGCCAATTCCATGTCGCCGTAGCGGTCACCGACCACGAAGGAGCGCAGCAGATCGATGTGATGCTCGCGCACTGCGCGCTCGATCATGCCCGTTCTCGGCTTGCGACAATCGCAATCGTCGTCGGAACTGTGCGGGCAATAGTAAACTGCGTCCACATGCGCTCCATCCGCTTGCAGTTCGCGCTGCACGCGCTCATTCAGTTGCTGTACGAGCGACTCCGGAAAATAGCCACGGGCTACGCCGGATTGGTTGGTTACGACAATCACAGCCAGGCCCGCTTCGTTCAGTCGGCGGATGGCTGGACCCGCAAAGGGAAACATACGAAATCTGTCGGGATGATTCAAGTAACCGACTTCCTCGGCGATGGTGCCATCACGGTCGAGGAACACGGCGGGCTTGCGCAGGAAAAGTTCAGACAGAAGCCACCTCGGAGAGCCGCGAGCGCAGCGCTGCTTCCACCATTTCCGGCGTCACTGCGGTCATACAGCGATGATCCGTCGGGCAACGGCGTAGGAAACAGGGACTGCAGTAGGGCTTTTGCTGGACGAGAGTCGCGAGGGGCGTTACAGGTGCGGTTCCTTCGGGGTCGGTCGGGCCAAAGATCGCGACAACCGGCAAGCCGACGGCTGCGGCGACGTGCATTGCACCGGAATCATTTCCCAGGAACAGATGGCATTGCGATAAAAGCGCTGGCAGTTCCGAGATTGTGGTTTTTCCCGTCAGGTCGATGGGTGGATGGCGCAGTTCAGCGACGATCGCCGACGATACTGCGGCTTCGGCGGGCGTACCGAACAGGACTATGTCGGCGTCGACTTGAGAAAGCATGGCGTTGAGGGATTTTGCGAAACGGTCCGGAGGCCAGCACTTGGCGGAACCGTAGGAGGCTCCCGCGCCTATGGCTAGGCGGAGAGCGTTGGGACGGACACCGGCCTCGCGCAGAGTTGTTGCGGCTCGTTCTCGCTCAGGGTCGCCTACGCGCAACTTGATGTGCGCGTCGTGATGCAAGGCGTCTATCCATCCGGCGCGACGGAGCAATTCGAGATAGTAGAATTTTTCGTGCGAGGGAATTTCGCCGGGTTTCGGGACGGCGACGGCTTTGGTCAACAGGAAGCTTCTTCCATCGCGGGCGTAACCGATTCGTTGGGGAATGTGTGCACGCCAGGCCAGCCAGGCCGCGTCGAAGGCATTTTGCAGAAGCAACGCAACATCAAATCGCTTGGCGCGGAGGTCCTTGGCTAACGCTTCTCTTCCCTTCCAACCGCGGTGCGGACCTTTGGGGTCGTAGGGAAGCAGCTCATCGCAGATGGCCTGGTCGCGATAAATGTCGGCGACATAAGGGCGCGCGACAATGGCAATATGCGCATCCGGAAACTTCGCTCGCACCGCGCACAAGGCGGGCAGCGCCATAATGGCGTCGCCAACCCAGTTTGTGGCTCGGATCATAATTTTCATACGAGGTTACCGGCGGCGGCGAGCTTCTCGTGTATCAGTTCCAGGAACGACGCTTCTTTGGAAATCAATAGATCTATTACCACGATGTAGACGGGAAGCTCGGAGAAATGAATCCCTGAGAGGTTTTGCGCGTCTTTTTCCGTGGTGACCAGGGCTTTTCCACCCGCAGCGCGTGCGGCCGCTTGCAATTCAGCCGCATCGCGCTGGTCATAATGATGATGGTCCTGAAATTCGGACTGGCCCGCGAGCGTGAGATTCCAATTCTTCAGGTCCTGGAAAAAAGCCAGGGGATTGCCGATGCCGCAAAACGCGTAGAACGGGCCGGCGCTAAGTTCTTCGCGGCTCATGAGTTGCTTCGCGTCATCCAAGCGACGATAGCCGAGCAATTTTGTGCCAGCGGAAAATACCGGATAGTCCTGAAACTTTTCGACGGCCGCGGCAGTGCCGGGAACGGTTTCGATGCGGGTGAAGACGAGCAAATCGGCGCGGGCCATGGCGGAAATGGGTTCGCGGAGGCGGCCGGTCGGGAGCATGGCCTGTTTGGCGAGGGGCTGAGCGGCGTCCAGGAGTAACACGTTCGCGTCACGCGCCAGTTGCAGATGCTGGAAGCCATCATCTAACAGAAACACGTCGACCTTCGCTTCAAGCTTCTTGCCTTCTTCATAGCGGTCTCGGCCTATGCCGAAGACGGCGCGCTGTTGCAGCCGGTGTTTCATTAGCTCGATTTCATCACTGGTGCCGCCGGCGCCTTTGTAGCCTCGACTCAAAATGCCTACGCGCTTCCCTTCCGCGAGCAGCCGTTCGGCCAACCAGATCACCATGGGCGTCTTGCCGGTGCCGCCGACGGTCAGATTTCCCACACTGATGACCGGACGATCCAATCGCTTTTGGCGAAGCGTTCCCTTTTCGTACAACCGCGCGCGCCATTCCGTGACTGCGCCGTACAACACCGATAGCGGCCACAGGAGCAACCGCAGCAGCGGCGGCAGATTCATCGCGCGGCGCCACCGAACTGCTTGGCGACTTCGGCCATGACACGATCGAGCGCGCCACGACTGCTCTCTACAAGTTGCTTCGCCGAATCCCCCATGCGCTTCATTTTTGCGGGATCTTTCAGGAGGTGAATCCACTCGACGCCGGCGTCTTCCGGGCTTTCCACCTGGATGGCAGCGCCGGCTTGCACGAAGCGGGCGGCAATTTCCGCAAAGTTTTCCATGGAAGGACCGAAGACGGGAACTTTTCCAAAGGCGGCGGGCTCCAGAATATTGTGGCCACCGGCTTCAACTAACGAACCACCGACAAAGGCGCCATCAGCCAGCGGGTAGAGCGAGGCGAGTTCCCCGATGCTATCGAGCAAAATGACGGTGGTGTCCGCGGAGATGGCATTGGAATTTCCGTCGGCTTTGGGAGTGACGCCCGGGCCAGGCACAGGCAATTCCGATCTGCGAATAAATTTACGGTGAGATTCCTCGATGAATTCCGCTGCAGGGACAAAGCGCTCCGGCTTGCGTGGCGCAAGAACCAGCAGTGCGTTTCTAAAGTCGCCCTGGACCACGCCAAAGGCGATCAGCGCGAGCGGCTCTTCTGTTGCGACGACGCTGCCGGCGACTATCACCGGCCACCTTTGGAGGCGTTTGCATTCTTCGGCGAGCCAGCGAGAGAGAGGTGTCGCGTCGGGCAGGCTCATATCGTATTTGAGATTGCCGATGACCTTGACGCGATCCGCGGGCGCTCCCAGTGCGTGAATCCGGCCTGCGTCCGTGGGCGTCTGCATCAGAAAGGCGGTAGCATTTCGAAGAGCAGATTCCAGGAAGGGGCGGAGGTAAAAGCCGAACAGGCTGAGATATTTCTGGTAGCGCGCGAAGGAGCCGTCAGAGATACGCCCGCTGGCGAAGATCACGGGGATATTGCGTTTGCGGGATTCGCGGAGGAAGTTAGGCCATATTTCAGTTTCGATAATGATGATCAGAGCGGGCTTCACGGAGTTGAGAACCCTACGGACGCTGAACCCCCAATCGAATGGGAAGTAAATCACGGCGTCGGCGAATGGCATGCGTTCTTTCGCGAGCGCGTAGCCGGTTTGGGTGGCAGTGGATACAACAAGAGGACGCTTCGGATACGCTTCTTTGAGGCGCTTGGCCAACGCGACCCCGGAAAGCGCCTCGCCTACCGACACGGCGTGAATCCAGATCGCGCCGGGGCGGTCCGTTGGCAGGCGGTCCGTGGCGGTGGTTACGAAGCCGAGGCGGTCGCCGAGGTTGGAAAAATATTTTCCGTGGCGTATGCCCTGAATCAGCCAATACGGTGCCGTGAACAGGGCCGCCAGACCCATCAATATGCTATAAACGAAGTACACTCGATTTGGACTCCGGCTAGATCCGGGATCTGTGAACGCCCGAGGTCAACCAAGCAGGGGCAACCCCGGTTCTTCCCCATGAATCGAAGGCCTCAGGATGCAAACAATCTATTATAGCCCCATGCGAAACTTCCTCGCCTGCCTTCTCACCGCTTTTATCGCCGCTTCGCTTCCGGCGCAAAACAAAGATGCCACACCGAGTGAGGCGAACTCTCCTGCGGCGATGCATGAAAAAATTATGGATTCGCATGAAGGAGTGACCATCGGCATTGATCCATGGACGCAAGCGAGCGAGTACAAGGAGAAATTCCCGAAAAAGTCACCCTTTTCAAAGGGCGTGGTGGCGATTCATGTGAGTTTACGCAACGACAACAATTACGCGCTGAAAGTGAATTACCAGAGCATTCGCCTGCTGGTGCAATTGAGTGAAGACAATCGCCAGGAAATCGCGTCGCTTACCCCGGAGGAGGTTGCAGACACGGTGATGTTGAAAAACAACGGAAAGGATCCGACCGCCAAACGCATTCCGTTGCCGATACCGATACCGAGCACTGGTCCGAAGTCCGCGCGGGACTCGAATTGGACGGCGCTGCGGGATGCTTGCCAGAATGCGGGAATGCCGACGACGGTGGTGGCTGCGCACAGTACGGTAGCCGGACTGATCTATTTTGATTTGCGGGGAGAAGTGGACCTGCTGCAAAATTCTCACCTGTATCTGCCCAATATCGTCTCCATGGGAGATAACCAGCCGCTGTCGTACTTCGATATCGCGCTCGGACACGGAGCATCCGAGTAAGGCGCGTTTTCGACTGGCTGATAAATCCACAGCCCAATTTTGGCCGATTTGCCGGGCCCAAAAGGGTCGGCTACCATAGAGTGTCGAACAAATCATTGTTCAAAACCCAAATGCAAAATCTCTTAGAACAATTGAACCCAGAACAGCGCGTTGCTGCGGAAACCACCGAAGGGCCAGTGTTGATTCTTGCCGGAGCCGGTACCGGGAAAACGCGCGCGATCACGTTTCGCATGGCCAACCTGATTTCGAAGGGGACGCCGGCGGAAAGGATTTTGGCGGTCACGTTTACGAATAAGGCCGCCGAAGAAATGCAGAGCCGCGTGACCGACTTGCTGCTGCGTGCCGGGGTACCGCCCGCGAGGCCGTGGATTTCGACGTTTCATTCGCTGTGCGCGAGGCTTCTGCGCCGAGAGGCAATTCACGCCGGGCTGCCGAAAGATTTTGCGATTTACGATGACGACGACCAGATTGCCGCGGTGAAGCTGGCGATGGGACGGCTGAGGATCGAGGAAGACGGGCTGACGCCGCGCAACGTGCTGAGCCGGATCAGCTACGCGAAGAATCATGGAGAGACACCAGAACAGGTGCGGGCCACGGCTTTGGGGCCGGACATGCGGAAGGTCGCGGACATTTTCGTGAGGTACGAAGACTTACTGAAGAGCAGCAAGGCGATGGATTTCGACGACTTGCTGCTGCGTTCGGCGCGGCTGTTGCGGGAATCCACGGATGTGCGGGAACGCTGGCGGGCGAGGTTTGCGTACATTCATGTGGACGAATATCAGGACACGAACCGCGTGCAGTATGACCTGCTGCGTTTGTTGACCAACGAGCATAGGAACGTTTGCGTGGTTGGGGATGAAGACCAATCGATCTATCGCTGGCGTGGCGCGGACGTTTCCATTTTGCTGAGCTTCTCGCAGGATTATCCTTCGGCGAAGGTGGTGCGACTGGAGCGGAATTACCGGTCGACGCAGGCGATACTGGATGCGGCGGCGGCAGTGGTATCCAATAATCCGGGGCGACTGGGCAAGAACCTGCAGGCACAGAAAGAGAAAGGTGCAAATCTTCGTTACTACGAAGCGCGAGATGCGCAGGCGGAGGCGGAGTTTGTGGCGGGGGAAGTGGAACGGATTTTGAGCGACGATCCGGACCAGACGTGCGCCGTGGAATACCGGACGAATTTCCAGTCGCGTTCGTTCGAAGAAGTGTTCCGCCGGAGAGGGATTCGCTACAAGCTGGTTGGTGGATTCAGCTTTTATAACCGCGCGGAAGTGAAGGATACGCTGGCGTACGTGCGGCTGGCGCTGCATCCAGAAGACGATATCTCGCTTCTGCGGGTATTGAATGTGCCGGCACGAGGGATTGGGAAGACGACGGTTGATGCGCTGCGGGAAACTGCCGATCGCGAAAGGCTTTCTTTGTGGGATTCCATCGAATCTTTGATGACGAATCCCGCTTCCACGCGGGCTACCGCGCCGTTGCGGGCGTTTCGCGAGCTGGTGGTGCGGCTGCGAGAGGCCTATAGCACCAAGGAACCGGCGGAATTTCTGCGGTTTCTGCTGGAAGAAACCGGCTATATGCCCATGCTGCGGGACCGCAACACTCCAGACGACGTGGCGCGGATGGAAAACCTGGAGGAATTGACGCGCGCGGTGGCGGAGAGCCAGGAGGCCGGGGAATCGTTTACGGATTTTCTGGACGCAGCGGCGCTGGTCAGCGATGCAGATTCGTTCGAAGACAAACCGGGCGTCACGCTAATTACTTTGCACAGCACGAAGGGGTTGGAGTTCGATCACGTGTTTCTGACGGGATTGGAGGAAGGCATTTGTCCGCATAGCCGCTCGGTCAAAGAAGAGAAAGGTATTGAAGAGGAGCGGCGGCTTGTGTACGTGGGAATGACTCGAGCGCGAAATTCGCTGACGTTGACGCGGGCTGTGTACCGCCGCATTTTCGGAAACGAACAGCAGATGCGCGCTTCCCTGCCGAGCCGGTTTCTGGCCGAGGTGCCAGCGGAACTTGTGGACACGGTGCGGGGATCAATGGCGGAGATTGGCGAATCGCGGCGTTACGAGCCCGATCCGGAATACTCGTATTCCGCTGAAGAGTTTGTGCGACGGGCTCGCGGAATTGCGCCTCCAGCGCAGCGGGCGCCGCAGCGGCGTGCTTCGACTCCGTCGTTCTCGTTTGCATCGTCGGCGTTTAAACGCGGGAAGAATGCAGACCCATTGCTGGGGCAGAAGGTGCGTCACCCGGAGTATGGCGTGGGGACCGTGGTGGGAGTTGAGGGAGAGGACGAAGACCGGCGATTGAGTGTGAGTTTTCCGGGGCGCGGGACGAAGAAGTTTGTGGAGAGGTACGCGCAGCTGCAGCAGTTGTAGGGTGGCGCAGGGGCGGCCGGGTGTTTAGTCGGAATGGCGACCGGGTTGAGATCGGAGAGGGATTCTTGCCGCATAAGGCGCGGAAGGTGGCGGCGGTCCTTACTTCGCAGACTCCTTTCGGAATGACCTGGTTTTATTTTTTTGAGCATGGGAAACCCAAGACCCACGCTTCGCAAAGGGCGCTCAGAGTTGGGCACCCAGGAGAAGCTCAGAAGTGCTCACGGGTCTGAAGACCCGCGCCTACGGGTACTTGCCGGGGTCAAAGTTGCACCTTGGATGGTGTTCGCGATAAAGTGGGCGCGATCATTCCTTGTAAATTCCGTGGCGGGTTTTTTGGTGGGCACGCATGCGCGCGGATGGGATCGGAGAGCTTGAGTGGCGTCAGCACTGTTCCGCTGTAAAAGCATCGACCAGCTTTTGTCCGACTCCGAAAACGCGGAAATCAAATTAAAAAAATCATTGGGTTGGTTGAGCCTGACTTCGCTGGGAATCGGCGCAGTGATCGGTTCGGGGATCTTCACGATCGTGGGCACGGCGATCGCGGGCCAGACGATGCAGGTCTCGTCGATCCTTAACGCGCCACTGCTGCAATATCTTCTGACGCGATCCACTTCGTTCGGACGGCCGGGGGCCGGACCCGCGATCGCGCTTTCTTTCGTGCTGGTTGCCATTGTTTGTGGATTTGCTTCGGTGTGTTATGCCGAGCTGGCGGCTATGATCCCGATCGCGGGCAGCGCTTACACGTACACTTACGCGACGATGGGGGAACTGATCGCGTGGATTATCGGCTGGGACCTGATTCTGGAATATGCCGTGAGCAACATGGCGGTGAGCGTGGGTTTCTCCGCGCACGTGGTGGCGCTGCTGGACTGGTTCGGATGGCATCCCGACCCGCGATGGATTTCTCCCGCGTATCTTCCCACCGGGCTGCAGGACCTACAGGGCAATGACATTTATGGGCCCGGATGGCATTTCGGGTTCAACTGGCCAGCATTCATCATCGTGATGCTGCTGACGGTGATTCTAGTGCGCGGGATCAAGGAATCGGCGGAAACCAACAACGTCATGGTGTTTTTGAAAATCGTGGCGATCATGGTGTTTGTGATGTTCGCCGCACGTTTTATTCATCCGGCCAATTGGCATCCATTCGCGCCGAACGGATGGCCGGGCATTTTGACGGGCGGGTCAATCGTATTCTTCACGTACATTGGATTCGATTCCGTGTCGACGGCGGCGGAGGAATGCAAGGATCCGCAGCGGGATTTGCCGCGAGGGATTATCGCGACCCTGGTGGTTTGCACATTGCTGTACATCGCGGTGGTGGTGGTGCTGACCGGGCTAGTGCCATGGCAAACGCTGATGGGCGACGCGGCGCCGGTTGTCAACACGATGAAGAAGCTGCATTTTGGCGGTGTGCGGCTGGTGGTTTTGCTGGGTGCGCTGATGGGAATGATCTCATCGCTGCTGGTGTTTCAGCTGGGGCAGGCGCGGGTGTGGTTTGCCATGTCTCGCGACGGATTGCTACCGCGAATTTTTGGCCGGGTACACGCGCGATTTCACACCCCGGATTTTTCCACATGGCTGGCAGGATTTGTAGTTGGGATTCCCGCGGGACTATTGGATATCGGCACTCTGGCCGATCTGTCGAATATTGGCACGCTGTTCGCGTTTGCGCTGGTTGCCGGCGGCGTGCTGATTCTGCGTTACCGCGAGCCAAACCGGCCACGCGCATTCCGCGCGCCCGGCGGACCGATTGCTCCCGTGCTCACCATTCTGACTTGCCTGCTGTTGATGGCAGGCCTGCCGATCATGAACTGGCTGCGATTCTTCTCTTGGCTGATCATCGGGCTGGTGATTTATTATTGCTACGGGCGCAGAAAGAGTACGCTTAGGTTGGCCGCCCCGAGCAGGTGAGCCCTGCCAAGGACACAATTCATGCCCCGGCAACGGTTGTGGAAGGTGGGAGGTACAGGCAAGGCTTTACTGTTCCTTGCGTTGGTGGAACTGTCGAGCCCGGGCGCCGGCATTGCCTGGGGGACGAATGCGCAGCGGCTGATCGTGAACCATGCCGTCGATACGCTTCCTTACGATTTGCGGAGTTTTTTCGAGGCGAACCGAAACTTCCTGATCCAACACGTAAACGATCCACTGAATGTGCTGGATAAGCATCCGAACGAACGGCAAAACCATTTCGTTGAGCTGGATAAGTATGGCAAATTCCCGTTTGAGGCTTTACCGCGCAGCTACAAGGCCGCGCTGTCTAAATACAGCAAATCCAAAATCGACTCCACGGGAACTCTGCCGTGGCAAATCGGCGTGTACAGCGCCAAGCTGACGGAGGATATGAAGACGGGCCACTGGGATGAGGCAAAGATTGACGCAGCGTTCCTGGCCAACTATGTCGCGGAAGCGCACGACCCGTTTAACACCACAGAGAATTATGACGGCAGATTGACCGGACAAACGGGCGTGAACGAGCGCTTTAACACCATGTTGATCGACCGCTACGGTTCATTCTTCCCATTGAATTCGCACGACGCGGTCTTTATTACGGACCCCACCGACTACGCGTTTGACATGTGCCTGAACGCACACAGCATGCTGGAGGCTGTGCTTCTGGCTGATCGCAACGCAAAACGCGGGCAAAGTTCCTACACGGACGAATATTACGATCACTTCTACAATCTGGCGGCGGCTCCGCTGATCAAGCAACTGTCCGATGCCTCGACCGACGTTGGTTCATACTGGTTGACGGCTTGGACCAACGCCGGAAAACCGCCGTTGCCGCACTAACTGGTTCCCGTGGAACATAGCGCTCTTTCTGACAAAATCGCCGCACTGCCAAAAGCGGAGTTGCATCTGCACCTGGAAGGCTCGATTCGTCCGGCGACGGCCGCAGCTTTGGCCGCGCGGCACGGCATAGCAATAAGCGAGGAAGAGGTTCGTCAACGCTATGCTTACAGCGATTTCACCGCGTTCATTGAGGCGTTCAAGTGGGTGACTTCCTTCGTGCGGGAACCGGCCGACTTCGCGCTGATCGGGACGGACCTGGCCGAGCAGTTGTTGGCGGAAAACGTGGTGTATGCGGAAGTGACGCTATCGATCGGGGTGATGTTGTTACGGCAGCAGAATCCGCAAGCGAATTTCGAAGCGCTGCTGGCGGCGGCCGAGCCGTTTGAGGGGAAAGGCCTGCGCTTGAACTGGGTGTTTGACGCGGTGCGGCAATTCGGCGCCGATTTCGCGATGCAGGTTGTCGATTGGGCGAAGCAGTGCAATTCCCCGCGTATTGTCGGGTTCGGCATCGGCGGAGATGAGCTGAGCGTGCCTACAAAGAATTTCCTGGCCGTTTATAGGCGTGCGGCGCATTGCGGGTTGCACCTGCTGATGCATGCGGGAGAAATTGGCGGTCCGGAAAAAATCCGCGAGGCCGTGGAATTGTTGGGTGTGGAACGCGTTGGCCACGGAATCGCGGCGATCCACGATCCGGCGCTGATGGATTTGCTGGCGGCACGCCGGATTGTCCTGGAAGTGTGCCCGGTGAGCAATGTTCGAACGGGGGCGTTGGCTACGCAACTTCGGGTTGATGCGCCGTCAATCCGGCAACACCCACTGCCGCAGCTGGTCCGGCATGGAATTCCCACGGTGCTTTCGACCGACGATCCTTCGATGTTTCACACGTCACTGCGCGAGGAATACCAGCACGCGCGCGCGATGGGGCTGAACGAGGCAGAGCTGAGAAAACTGGTGACGAACAGTTTTGATTTTTCGTTTGCGGAAGTGAACCGGTAGACTTGCAATGTTGCCGTACTCCACGCGAGAAAGGGCCGATGTTATACTGACTTTATGAAAGCTCATGTCTGGGTAATGCCAAAACGCACGGTGCTGGATCCGCAGGGTCAAACCATTCAACATGCCCTTTCCGGCCTGGGATATTCGCAGGTGGCGGATGTTCGGCAGGGCAAATTCTTCGTGCTGAACCTGAATGGCTGGAATCGGGACGAAGCGCAATCGCAGCTTGAACGTATTTCCAAAGAAGTGCTGGCCAATCCGGTGATCGAAGAATACCGCTTCGAAATTGTGGAATAGGTTGAGTGCATGGCTTCCTTGCCGCGCCGCACACGTAATCAGTCTAAGCTAGGGTTAATTTCTCTTTTTTTGTTTGGCGCGCTGCTGTGTGGTTGCAAGCAGTCCGCTTTACCAGTGGTGGACGATCCTCAACTAAAACCGATTCAGGCGATGCTACAAGAGCATTTGCCGCTGGGGAGCACACAAGGGAGCGTAAGCGAATTTTTGTCCTCGCACGCATACCCGATGGAGCCTTCTGACCAGGCGGATACGATTATCGCGAGGATTCGGCATATCGATACGGAAAGAATGCAACCGGTCACAGCGCGCGTGACTTTTCATTTTGACGCCAACGGCAAGCTCACTAGGTATGAGATCGTGCGTACGTTGAACGACCCCATTCCTCAGTAACTTTTGCGACTTCCGACCGCCCGTTTGGAGTGCTTCCGAACAGGCCCGTGCTAAGCTAAACGCCTGGCAAACAGGAGAACGTTCGCATGTGCGGGATAGTCGGCTATATCGGCTCCAAGAAGGTGGTCCCGGTGATCATCGAAGGGCTGCGGAAGCTCGAATACCGCGGCTATGACTCGGCCGGAATCGCGGTGGTGGATACGTCCGGGAAACTGCACTTGCGACGGGCGCCCGGGAAACTACGCAACCTTGAAGAAGTAATCCAAAACTCGCCCATTGAGGGCACGTACGGAATCGGTCACACGCGCTGGGCCACGCACGGACGGCCTACAGAAGAAAACGCGCACCCGCATCGCGATTGCACCGGGCAGTATGTGGTGGTGCACAACGGAATCATTGAAAACTACCTGGAATTAAAGGAAAAGCTGCAGAAAGAAGGCCACAGCTTCGTTACCGAGACGGACACAGAGATCGTGGCGCACCTTGTGGAGAAATATGCGAAGGATTTGCCGTTCGAAGAGGCGGTTCGCAAAACGCTGAAGGACCTGCGAGGAATCTATTCGCTGGTGTTTTTGTCGGCCAAGGATCCCCACAAGCTGATCGCGGCGCGCATTGGGCCGCCGTCAGTCATTGGCCTGGGCGAAGGCGAATATTTTGTGGCCAGCGATATTCCTGCCTTGCTGGAGCACACGCGGAACATTTTCTTTCTGGCGGACGGGGATATCGCGATTCTGACCAGGGAAGGCGTTCGTGTGACGGACCTGGAAGGCACCCCGGTGGAGCGGCCCGCTCACCAGGTTACCTGGGATCCGATCATGGCGGAAAAGGGCGGCTACAAGCATTTCATGCAGAAGGAGATTTTCGAGCAGCCGCGAGCGATCCGGGACACGCTGCTCGGGCGAATTTCCCAGGACACCGGCAAAGTGTTTCTGGACGATATGCAGATTTCCGAGGAGGAATTTCGCGGCTTCCACAATGTGCGCATCGTCGCGTGCGGGACGAGTTGGCACTCTGGTTTGGCCGGGAAGTTCATGATTGAGCGGCTGGCGCGAATTCCCGTGGAAGTCGATTACGGCAGCGAATTTCGCTATCGCGATCCGATCCTCGATTCGAAGACGCTTACGGTTTGCATCAGTCAATCCGGAGAAACGGCGGACACGCTGGCGGCCCAGCGTGAGGCGAAGCAAAAAGGCTCGCCGACACTGGCCATCTGCAACGTGAAGGGTTCGATGATTACGCGCGAGGCTGCGGGAACGATCCTGACCCATGCAGGGCCGGAGATCGGCGTGGCCTCGACGAAAGCGTTCACGGCACAGATTGCCGCGTTACTGCTGCTTGCGTCGTATCTCGGGCAGATCCGTGGCAAACTGTCGCCGGACGACGCTCGCAAGCTCATGCTGGAATCACTGCAAATCCCACACAAGATGGAGACGATCCTGCAGGCCGATGCTACCGGATTATACGATTCCCTGGCGCGGCAATTTTTCCGGCAGTCGGATTTTCTTTATCTGGGACGCGGTATTCACTACCCTATTGCGCTGGAAGGCGCGTTGAAGCTGAAGGAAATTTCGTACATTCACGCCGAAGGCTATCCTTCGGGCGAGATGAAGCACGGGCCGAACGCGCTGATTGACGAAAATCTGCCAGTGGTGGTTTTGGCTACGCGCGATGAATCCGATCCGGCGTCCATGACGCTTTACGAGAAGAGCGTTTCGAACATCAAGGAAGTGAAGGCGCGCGACGGAATCGTGATATCGATTGCAACGCAAGGCGATCACCTGGCGCGCGAGGCTTCGGACCACTTGATCGAGCTGCCGCCGACTTCCGATCTGCTTTCGGTCCTGCTGGAAATTGTACCCCTGCAACTGCTGGCCTATCACATCGCGGTGCGGCGAGGCTGCGACGTAGATCAACCGCGCAACCTGGCAAAATCTGTCACCGTCGAATAGTGTTTCCGTCACATCTTTGTACACCGGTCTTTGCCATCCTCTGTGGCAGGAACTAGAATCAAACCGGGAAGAAGGCTTCGTCGGCCAGGCTGGATTTATCCGGGGGTTGGTTATGAAAGCGATTCACGCTCGTTGCATGTTGTTTATTTTGCTCGGTGGGCTGGCCGCAGGTATTCCCCTTCTTTCGCAGACCACTCCCCAGCGCTTTGTTGCCATCACCATTGATGATCTACCCGCCGGGGACGCGAATTCGATGACCGGCGCCGAAATCGTGGAAATGACCACGAAGTTGCTGACGACGCTGCGGGAGCAAAAAGTTCCAGCGATTGGGTTTGTGAACGAGCAGAAGCTGTACAAAGTTGGCGAAGTGGACGATCGCATCAAGTCGCTGAACCTGTGGCTGGACGATGGTTTTGAGCTTGGCAATCACACCTTCGCGCATACTTCGCTGAATCGCGTGACGCTGGCCACATGGGAAGAGGAGGTTGTCCGCGGGGAGACGGTTACGCGACTGCTGATGGCGCAGCATAAAATGAAACTGCGGTACTTGCGGCACCCGTATCTGGATGCGGGGATGGATCTGCAAACGCGCCGCGAAGCCGAGGCGTTTCTTGCTCAACGCGGGTATCAGGTGGCACCCGTGACAATGGATGCGTGGGACTGGATGTACGCTGGCGTGTATGCGGACGCGCGCAAACGCCAAGACACCGTCATGGAGCAACAGTTAGTGAGTTCGTATCTTTCCTACACCACCACGATTTTTGACTACTACGAGAAACTTTCGAAAAGCTTGCTCGGCTATGAGCCCAAGCAGGTTTTACTGCTTCACGCAACTTGGCTGGAGGCGGATCACATTGGCGACGTTCTGGACCTGCTGCGCAAGCGCGGATATCAGTTCGTCACGCTGCAAAACGCGATCAGCGACCCGGCCTATAGCACTCCCGACGAATATGTGGGTGAGGGCACGGGCTGGATCGACCATTGGGCGATTACGCGCGGGCAGCCACCACTGGGAGAGCCATCTTTTCCGCAGTGGGTAATCGACAAGTCGCGCGAGATTCACAGCAAGAACCCGGCGCCGGCTTCGGACTGAAGTTCGGTGGAGCGGCATAAAGTTTAGCGATGAGCTACTATAGGTTCATGCGGTCCAGTTACCGGGTCTTTCCGCTTGCTCTACTTTTCTTCCTCAGCTTTGCACCCCACGCCTATCCACAGACAGCTACCCTGAAGGAAATTCGCGCGGAAGGATTGAAGACATTCAGCGAGGCTCAGGTGGCTTCGCTGTCCGGACTGCAAATCGGAACTGAGGTTGGGCGCAAGGAGTTGCAGGATGCCGCCGACCTGCTTTTGCGCAGCGGATTGTTCGCCAAGGTGAACTATAAGTTTGACACTCACAATAATGACGTGACGTTGACGTTCCATCTGGAAGAAACGCCCCGATTGCCGGTGGCCTACGATAATTTTCCCTGGTTCGATGACAGCGAATTGGCAGATGCGATTCGAAAGGATCTGCCGTTCTACGATGGGACTTTGCCTGAAGGGGGGACGGTAGTGGACCTCGCAGGTAATTCGCTGGCGTCTTTTTTGACCGCGCATGGCCTAAAGGCGGAGATTCAACATTATGTTCTGGCGAATCCGTTGATCGACGGTTCGGAGCAGGAGTTTCAGGTTACCGGGGTAACGCAAACGATTGCCAGCATGGAGTTCAGCGATCCCGCATTGGCCAGCAATCTTGCGGTGCAGCAGCATCTTTCCGAGGTACTGCGCAAGCCCTACTCGCGGCTGACGATTGATGTGTTCTTGGCCGAGGCTATCCGGCCAATTTATCTGGAGCAAGGCTATCTTCGTGCGAAGCTCGGGCCCGCGCAGGTGCGGCTTTCGGGCGACCCGAACAAGAAATTCCCCGAAGAGATTCCGGTTTTTGTGCCGAGTACGCCCGGGCCTGTATATCACTGGCAAGAGGCGCAGTGGCAAGGAAACAGCGCCTTGCCGCCGGAAACTCTGAAGGCCGCCATGCGGCTTAAGCCCAGCGATGTGGCGGATGGCATGACGATCGAAGGCGGTTGGGAGCGCGTGCGAGAGGAGTACGGGCACCTTGGCTATCTGGAGGCTAAGGTCGAGCCGGTGGCGAAGTACGACGATCAGGCTCACACGGTTACGTATACGGTTGTGATTACGGAAGGCAAGCAGTACCGGTTTCACGAGATGACGATCACGGGGATGTCACTTGCAGGAGAAAAGATGATCCGCGATGCATGGCCGATCAAACCGGGCGACGTGATGGACAAAATCGTCTTCGAAGAGTTCCTGATGCGGTTGGAGTCGCACCGCGAAGTGATTTTCAAGGACTTGCCTGTGCATTACGACACGGTGGGGCATTGGTTGCAGACGGATGCGGAGAAGGGGACGGTTGATGCGTTGCTAGACTTTAAATGATGGATTTTTCGGTCGGGATAGTGAGCGTGAACGCGGTGCGGTTCAAAGAGAACGGACGGCTTCGGAAGAACGGCCCATACAAGACCGGAAACCCCAATATGCCGGCCTGAAGGCACGGCGCTACAGCGGTCGGGAGACCCAAGACCCACGCTTCGCAAAAGGCGCTCAGAGTGGGGCATCCAATTGAGTTTGAATGACGCGCTACGGTTGTTACCTGGTATCGTTGCGGATTCGGGCTGAGATATACTCAAGGCTTGATGAGCTCTTTGGTGCAAATTCGGGTGGGTGAGCCATCGGCTGAGATGGCTGGAGGCAAAGAGAAGCGTTTGCTTGACCGGCTGGCAGCACTCCCTTCGCTGATCGTCGCGCTTTCGGGGGGCATTGATTCGGCGTATCTGGCGTGGGCTGCTCATCGTGTTCTGGGTGATCGCGCGTTGTCGGTTACGGCCGTTTCGGCCAGCTATTCTGCGTTCGATCGGGAGCAGGTGGAGAGTTTTCTTCGCACGACCGGGGCGCGGCACGAGTTTATGGAAACCCGGGAGCTGGAAAATGCGGCGTATCGCATGAATGACAAGAATCGGTGTTATTACTGCAAGGACGAACTGTTTTCCGTGCTCGATGCGATTGCATCGGAGAGACGGTTTGCCGCGGTCGCGTATGGGGTCAATGCCGATGACACTTCGGATTTTCGCCCTGGCCAGCGCGCGGCTACGGAACATCGGGTGCTGACGCCCCTACTAGACGCGCAACTGCATAAACGGGAGATTCGGTTTCTGGCGCAACGGGCCGAGTTGCCCATGTGGGACCGGCCAGCTTCGGCGTGTTTGGCATCACGGCTACCGTACGGGACGGTAGTAACCGAGGAGCGTTTGGCGCTGGTCGAACGGGGCGAAGCGGAGCTCCGGCGATTGGGATTCCGGCAGTTCCGCGTGCGGCTGCATGACACGCTGGGAAGGGTCGAGGTGGCAGCCGAGGAATTGCCCCGGGCGTTTACGCCGGCGATGGCTTCTGCGATTTCCAGCGCCCTGAAAGCTGTTGGATTTACGTACGTAACCCTGGACCTGGAAGGATACCGGCAGGGTTCCTTGAATGAAACGCTAAGCAAATCCGCGGGAACATAATCGCTTCGACTTGCGTATCTTTTCTACAGGAGGGCAGAGTGAGGCAGATGACTTCCCTGACCAGAACAACCCGCCAAGCCTGGGTTCCAGGCGTTTTACTGCTGTTTGCCAGCGTCGCGCTGGCCCCCACCCGCGCTGCTGCCGCGGATAATACTTTTGAGCGCACGTTTACGGTGTCCGGCGCCGTCCGGCTGGAGTTGAACAATGGATCGGGCAGCGTGGAGATTCGCGGAAGCGCCGATGGCAAGGTGCACATCGTCGGCAAAGTGACGCCAGGATGGTCGGTGTTCGGGGGCTCCGAGAAAAACGTTCAGGAGGTTCTGGCGAACCCTCCCGTGGAACAGCATGACAATGTGGTGCGCATTGGTCGGAACAATTCCATGTTTCGGAATGTTTCCATCGATTACAAGATCGAAGTTCCGCACGATACCGACATCGATGCCAGCGTGGCTTCGGGCGGCATGACCATCGACAGTGTTCGAGGGCCGGTCAAAGCTTCTTCCGCTTCAGGCTACCTTCACGTTTACAACGTGGAGCGCGACACGCAAGTGTCCGCGGCCAGCGGAAGCATCGACGTGTCCGGTATTGGCGGAATCCTGAGGGTGAACAGCGCCTCGGGCGAAATCGTTGTGGCCAATGTGAAGGGAGACCTCCAGGTCAGCGCGGCTTCCGGATCCATTCGCATTTCCAACCCGGGCGATCGCGTGGAAGCGTCCACGGCCAGCGGCGCCATTGAGGTGAACGGCGCGAAGAGCGACCTGAAGGTTCACGCTGTTTCCGGGTCGGTCAACGTTTCGGGCGACCCTAGCGCCAGCCGCTATTGGGAACTGAAGTCCGTATCTGGTTCCGTCGATATTCGCGTGCCGCCCAGCGCGAGCTTTCTGTTTACCGCCGAAACTACTTCCGGGGATATTCGCACAAATATCCCGGTAATCCTTGAGGAACAGGGCAAACACTCTCTGCGCGCGCACATCGGTTCTTCTTCGGGCCGCATTGAAGTGCATACGGTGTCGGGCGGCGTTGACGTTCAAGGATCGTAGAGCCGGATGTTGGCAGACGCGCTTCCGGCCCGCTGCAAAAGTGCTTTCACCCCGGTACAATATAGGTTGTGTTGATCCGCCGCAACGTGATCGTTCGCAGATTCCCACTCCTGATTTTGCTGGTATGGTGTACGCCGGCAGTAGGTTGGTGTCAGCAGGGTCAGCTGCCGACACCTTCGGCACCAGCTCCGCTGGCCCCAGTGCCGGTGCCGCAGCATACCACGCCTGAAAAACATCCACAGCAACAGGACCTCGAGAGACTGGATCTGCAGAAGGCCATCGACACCGCGTCTAACGATCGCGCGGCGCTGGTTAAGAACCTTGAGGCGTTTCTAAAGAAATACCCGGAATCCACGCAGCGGCCGCAGATCTACCGGGCACTGGTGGAATCCAGCCTGCAACTGCGGGACTTTCCGCGCGCGTTGGATTATTCCGAGCGGCTGGTTTCGCTAAACCCCGACGACATTTCCAATACCGTTCTCACCATCCAGCTTCTGAATCGCTATGGCGACGTGCCGGGCTACCGGCGCGCGGTTTTCTACTGCAGCCGCGTGCTGGAGTATGTCGACCACACGACTTCGGCCGATAAGTCACCACGGGTTTCTCCGGAGGGCTGGGAGGCTTCCAAGAAAAAAGACAGGTCTTCCTTGCTGCTGGTGCGCGGCGACCTTTATCAGAAGTTGAACAACAACCTGGACGCGCAAAAGGATTTTGAGGCGAGCTATGCCCTCGTGCCCAACGCCAATGCGGCGGAGCGGCTGGGCGAACTCGCCGAATTGAATAAGGACCCGAATGCAGCGATCCAGCAATATGCGCGGGCGTTTGCGTTGACCGATGGGGCCAATAGCGCCACTTCGCGCGCCGAACTACGCAAGAAAATCGGGAATGTGTGGCGGCTGGCTCATGGATCGGAAGACGGGTTGGGGGAGTATATGCTGCACGCGTTCGACGCAACCACGGCCGCAGCCACTTCCACAAAGCCTGCGCGCAATCCCCATGGCAAAGAACCCTACGATTTCGTGTTACGGAAAGTGAGCGACGGGAGTCCGGTGCGCCTTGTGGATGCCAAAGGGAAGATTGTGGTGCTCAGTTTCTGGGCGACGTGGTGCGGACCTTGCAAGGAACTGGAGCCGCTCTTCGAGAGAGTTGCAGCGCGTTATGCGTCGAAGCCCGATGTTGTGTTTTATGCGCTGAACTGCGACGACGACGAATCGCTGGTGGCGCCATTCCTGGCGGAAGAAAAGCCCAAGACCCCCGCGTTGTTCGCCGACGGCCTTGACCGGCTTTTGCGAGTGGATTCGTTTCCCACTACGGTGATCCTGGATCGCAGCGGAAAGATCGCGTTTCGGTCGGACGGATTTGATCCCGACGATTTTGAAAAATCGCTGGGGAACGCGATTGATCGTGTGGCCGCTCCTGCGGGTGCCTCGGCGGCTGTGGCGGTTCGGCCTTAATTCCCTGCCGGCCGTGCGTGGGGGAATGCCGCGGAGATCTCTTGTGCGGCACAAACTGTATTCCTGTGGATTCGAACCGTGTCTTCGACGCGCCTCGCGTAACCTCCGGCGAGCGTAGTGACCACAGGGATCTTTCGTTTTCTTGCTTCTTCGAACACACCTCGATCGCGCGACTTTAGACCCTCCATTGAAATATCCAAGCCACCTAGCTGGTCGTCGCGATAGGGATCGGCACCGCCGACGTAGAAAACGATGTCGGGCTGGAAATTATCGAGGGAGTGCCGGACTGCTGGCAGAAGAGTTTGCAGATATTCATCGTCCGCGACGCCATCTTCCATGTTGAGATCCAGACTTGAGGCGGGTTTGTGCGCAGGGTAGTTGTTGAGTTGGTGGATCGAGAGGGTAAAGACGGAGTCGTCTTTCGAGAAGATGGCGGCGGTGCCGTTGCCGTGGTGCACGTCGGTGTCAATGACCATGGCCTTGCGGATGGCGTTGTCGCGCTGGAGCCGGCGGATGGCCACGGCGACATCGTGAATGGCGCAGAAACCTTCGCCGTGGCCTGGGTAGGCGTGATGAAAGCCGCCACCGAGATTGCAGCCGAAGCCATCATGTAGGGCGGACTGGGCTGCGGCGATGGTGCCGCCCGCGGCCAGCCAGAAGGCTTCTACCAATTCTGGCGAGTAGGGGACTTCGAGCTTCATTTCCTCGCTGCGAGTTAGCGTGCCAGTTTTTAGTTTGTTCACCCAGTCGGCAGTGTGAACGCGAAGGACATCGGCGTCGGAGGCGGGCTCCGGGCGAAGGAAATCTTGTTTGGTTGCAGGGCCATCGGCGAGGAGAGTTTCGGCCAGGAGCCTGAATTTTTGCGAGGGGAAGACGTGGGCCCCCAGATTTAGGTCGTAGCGTTCGTGGTAGATGAGTTTGAAGGGGAGCATGGTTTCGCCTCCGGGGACACACATAAGTGTGACATCGCGATTTATTAATGCCAGATGCTTTCATGAGAATGACGCTTTCAATCGATGATGACGTACTGCGGGCAAGTGAGGAAATATGCGGCAAAGCGATCCGTGGGCTTCGGAAAGGCGGTGCCCGAGTTATTGCGGCCAACTCGAATTGTGAATGGGTTGCGGGTATTCCATCTGCCTTCGGATTCTCCGCAGATTATTACCCAAATGGTGCTTGAGCTGGACGTTCGTAGGCCGTCTCTGGGTTCTGATTCTTCACGAACGGATGTATGCTGAGCTGAAGGTTCGGAACCACGATTTGGACTTCGCACTTAGATCGAAGAGGGATTCCTCAATCCGCAGGCTTCGTTCGGAATGACGGAGTTTTTCTTGGATGAACGATTTAGTATTCGCGTTCGAGGATGAAGTCGGGGAGGGTGCAGTAGGGCTCGGCCGTATTCGGCTTCGCCGCCGCCGTTGATGCATTCTTTGGCGCGACGAACGTAATCGACGGCGAGGCTGCGGGTCCGGTCCAAGGCGCCGGAATCGCGAACTAGGGCGACCAGGGTTTCCGGCTGCACAGAATGGAACTCTTTTTCTTCGAGGACGCGCGCGACCATTTCGCGGGCTTCGCGGTGGCCGTTTTCCATAGCGTAAATGAGGGGCAGCGTAACTTTGCCTTCTTTCAAATCGCTCAGGACTGGTTTGCCCAGTTGCTCGCTGGAGGCAGTGAAATCGAGCAGGTCGTCTACCAATTGAAACGCCAGCCCGGCATAGCGGCCATATTCGGCCAGGGCTTCTTCGTGCTGCTCGTCAAATCCGCCGAGAACCGCACCCAGGCGCGCGCAACCGCTAAACAGGCAGGCGGTCTTGTGAGTCGCCAGCTTCAGTGCATCATCTTCGGTGACGTCCATGCGGCCGATCTTGGCCAACTGGATGAGCTCGCCTTCGACCATTTTCTGGGTCAAGTCGATGAGGATATCGAGCACATGAAAATTTCGTTCCTCCAGCGCAATCTGGAAGGACTGCATGTACAGCCAGTCTCCCGCGAGCACGCTGCGGTGATTTCCCCAGCGGGTATTTGCGGATGGACGGCCGCGGCGCGTGTCGGCGCTGTCGATCACATCGTCGTGGATCAGCGTGGCGCTGTGGAGCAACTCCACGACAGCAGCGAGTTTGATCGCGCTGCGCCGGCTGACCTGGTGGCCGGATGCGTAGCCGTGGCATAGCAACAGCAGTGCGGGCCGCAGGCGCTTGCCGCCCCCGCCGAGCAAGTAGCTTGTGATTTCTGAAACAGGCTGATAGGCGGAAGCACTTTGCCGCGACAATTCCTGTTCGACCAGCACGAGGTCTTCCCGCACAAGCTCAAAAATTTCCTTGACCGTGAGTAATGCGATGGCCGTTCTCCTGAACTCGCGCCCCTGGACCCACGCGACACCGTAACCGGATTCGTGGCCGTTTGGGTAAGTTCGAAAAAACGCCGGAAATTGGCGGCTGTAGTTGCGGCCGTTTCTTCGGTCCCTAAGTTTCTCACATTCGCAAGGGCCTTGGCCACCTCCGCCACATAGGCGGGCTCATTTCGTTTGCCGCGCACGGGCTGGGGCGAGAGGTATGGCGAGTCCGTCTCTATCAGGATATTTTCGAGGGGCAAATCTTTCGCAACGTCGCGAATGTTCTGGGCTTTTGGATAGGTCAAATTGCCCGTAAAAGAGATCATGAAGCCCATGTCCACGCCACGCCGTGCGTCTTCGATGGTGCTGGTGAAGCAGTGGAGGATGCCGCCGAGGCCGGTGGGCTTCCAATCGGTCTCGAGCATATCGAGACAATCAGACCAAGCGTCTCGGCAGTGGATGATGATGGGCAACCTGGCGGCGCGGGCGAGTTGCCATCTGGTCGCGGAAGACGCGTTGCTGGACGTCGCGGGGAGAGTGATCGTAGAAATAATCGAGGCCGATTTCGCCCAAGGCGATAACTTTGGGATGCTTCGCCAGGCGGGCCAGAGTGTCTAGATGGGTGGGCGTGACTTCTTTGGCTTCGTGGGGGTGGATGCCGACGGTGGTGTAGATCCAGTCGTTGGCTTCGGCGTAAGGAATCGCGGCGTCGAGCTTTTCCGGGCCGGGACCTACGCCGATGGCAAGAATCGTGTTCACACCGGCGGCACGGGCGCGTTCGAGCATGGCGTCGCGGTCCTCGTCGAACTGGGGAAAATCGATGTGCGCATGTGAATCGATCAGGTCCATAGACGTTTTGATTGTGTGGGGGAGGGCTACGGTTCCCTATTTAAGGCGCGACCCTACCTCCACGTCTTCGTGGAAGCCGGCTAGTACCGGGCGGCCGTCTGGGCCTACCGAAGCCGCAACGATCATGCCGTTGGACTCAACGCCGCGAAGCTTGCGCGGCGCGAGATTGACGACCACGACCACTTTCCGGCCAATGAGCGATTCCGGCTCGTAGTATTGGGCGATGCCGGCGCAAATTTGGCGGACTTCTGAGCCAATGTCGACGGTGAGCTTCAGGAGTTTGTCTGCGCCGACGATGCGCTCGGCGGTTTTGACCTGGCCAACGCGCATTTCTACTTTCGCAAAATCCTCGATAGCGATTTTCTCGGCTGGTCCGGCCGCGGACGTTGCGGCAGCGGCTCCAGCTCCGGTACCAGCAGGAGCCGTGGTTGCCGCGGGAGTCGCTTGTGTCGGGTTGACTTCTTCATTTGCCATGGCTTCGATCCTCTCTATTGCTTCGGTTTTTTCTACACGCGGGAACAGCGCCTGGAACTTTCCTAGACTTATTCCTGGCGTCAATTGTCCCCAACGCAATCCGTCCAATGATGTCGCGCCAATCGCGGTCGGTTGACCGAGGAGCTTCCATACCTTGGCGGTGCTTTCCGGGAGGACGGGATGGGCCAACGCGGTGACGATGCGGAGCAGCTCCGCTGTCGACCACAAGATTGTGGCTTTGCGTGATTCCTCTTCCGACGAAGTTCCGAGGGCCCAGGGCTGTTCGGTGGTCAGATATTTATCCGCTGCCGCGATGACGCCCCAAATCGTTTCGAGAGCTCGGGCGAATTCGAATTTTTCGTAGCGCTCGAGGACTTCGCCGATGGCGTTTTGGGCTTCTTTCGCCAGGACGTCGTCCTGCGGGAGAACCGTGCCCGGTTTCGGGACTTTGCCGGCGAAATTCTTTTCCAGCATTGCGGCGGTGCGGCTTGCAAGATTGCCGAGACCGTTGGCGAGGTCGCTATTGTAGCGGGTGACGAGGGCGTCGTAGCTGAAATTGCCGTCCTGGCCGAAGACGACTTCGCGCAGAAGGAAATAGCGTAACGCGTCCATACCCAGCATATTGGCGATCGGCCGCGGCAGAACAACGTTGCCTTTAGACTTGCTCATTTTCCCCGCGTCCATGAGGAACCAGCCGTGCGCCCAGACCTGCTTTGGCAGCGGGAGCATCGCGGCCATCAGAAATGCAGGCCAGTAGACGGTGTGGAAACGGATGATATCTTTGCCGACGAGGTGCACATCGGCGGGCCACATGCCGCGCTTCTCGAATTCCGGACCGCCCACGGCACTGATGTAAGCGGCAAGAGCATCGAACCAAACGTAAAAGACGTGGGGCTCTTCGCCTGGGACGGGAATGCCCCAGCGGATCGTGGAGCGCGTGATGCTCAGATCTTTTAGGCCGCCTTCGACGAAGCTGACGATTTCGTTCCTGCGGCTTTCGGGCTGAATGAAATTAGGGAATTTCTTGTAGAAATCGAGCAACGGTTTCTGAAAGGCGGAAAGTTTGAAGAAGTAGTTCTCTTCCGTCACGGTTTCAGTGGGGCGGCCGCAATCTGGGCAGGGGTCGCCGGGCTTTGCATCGTTCACATAGGCGTTGTCGTAGATGCAGTATTGGCCGGTGTAATGGCCTTTGTAGACGTAGCCATTTTCTTTGCAAAGCTTGAAGAGCCACTGGACGGTGCGGACGTGCGACAGGTCCGTGGTGCGGACGAATTCGTCGGCGGTCAAACCCAATTCGTCCCAAAGGACGCGCCAGGTTTCCGCCATGCGAGCGACAAACTCGGATTCGGGAATGCCGGCTTTTTGCGCGGCGCGCTCGACGTTGACGCCGTGTTCGTCTGTGCCGGTGGTCATCACTACTTCGTAGCCGCGCATTTTCTTGTAGCGGCGAATCACGTCCGCTACGACCGTCGTGTACGTGTGGCCGATGTGCGGCAGGCCGTTCGTGTAGTAGATCGGCGTGGTGATATAGAATTTTTCTTTTCTCTCAGCCATTCCCTGTCCCTGGTGTGCCTTGCGAGCCGCAGTGTCGGGCTCGATGTTGCCGATTTTCAGCCTTTGTATTGCTCCTCGAAGCGAAGCATGGCCTGCTCCATCACTTCGTGGAGCGGCACGTTTTTCTCCTCTGCCAGTTTACGGCAATCGTCAAATTCCGGCGAAGCATGCTGGACGCGGCCCGCCGCTCGCGACACCTTGACGCGAACTTCGCCGAATCGCGTGGCTACTTTAACAAACTCGCGCGGCAAGGCGCGGCGTTCAACCAGGTGGCTTCTGAGGCCGAGGGTTGTGGTCTCCGCAAACAGCATTCCCTGGAATATTGCTTCGTCTTCGGGCTTGCATAAGACCGTCACCAGCGTGCCGGGACGATTTTTCTTCATCTGCACTGGAGTTGCGAAGACGTCCAGGGCACCGGCGGCAAGGGCCTTTTCGAGTAGGTAGCCGAAAATCTGGGGATTCATGTCGTCGAGATTTGCCTCGAGGACGCGAATCGTGCCGCCGTGAGTGTCGGTGGTTGTCTCGGCGAGGTCTCCCGCCATTAATCGCAGGACGTTTGGCTGACTTTCTAGATCGGCAGTGCCGGCGCCGTAGCCGATGGCGCTTATGTTCATGGCCGGCTGTGGGCCAAAGTGATTGCAGAGGGTGGCCACGATGGCGGCGCCTGTTGGGGTTACCAGTTCTTTTTGCACGCCGTTCGAATATGTGGGTTTGCCGAGCAGCAGGCGCGCGGTTGCCGGCGCGGGCACGGGCAGAATGCCGTGTGCCATTTTTGCGGTTCCACCTCCTACGTTGAGCGCGGAACAAGCAAATTTTTCGAAGCCCAGTTCTTCGAATCCGATGCAGGCCCCTACGATATCGACGATCGCATCCACCGCGCCGACCTCGTGAAAATGAATTTTCTCGATGGGAACATCGTGGACCGCGGCTTCTGCTTCCCCGAGCTTTCTAAAGATGGCGCTAGCACGATCCTTTACATTTGTGTCCAGATTGGATTTGTGCACAATTCCAAGAATCGTAGTCAGGGAGCGGTGTGTGTGGGTATCTTCTGTTTTTACGCGCACATGAGTAGCGGCCATGCCGTTCTTCCAGACTTTTGCAGAGGAAATCTCCCAGCCGGGCACCCCGAGTCCCTGGAGCTTTGTGCGCAACACGTCGATGGAGCAGCCTGCATCGACCAAGGCGCCAAGCGTCATGTCTCCGCTGATCCCGCTAAAACAATCAAAATAGGCTGCTTTCATTGTCGGAGAGGCTCTCATTGATACTATCGACCCTGGTTCAGGGCGTCAAACGTGGGGAGGCAGGTTTAAGCTTTAAACCTCAGAACGAGCGTGCGGTCCAGGCGGAAGCGCATGGTAGTTTCTGCGGGGACCTTACATCGGAGCTGTCAACGCGATACTCTTCGCCGCCCATGTCCACAGAAAAAAGATCGACGGCAAGCTCCGGGCTGTGGACCGCGCCGCCACTGGTGATACTTCTGACCACGAGTGTTGTGCGCGTGCTACGCGGAATCGCGATGCCGCAAGAACTCTCCGGAACATCCTCACTGACGACGACGGAAAATAATTGACCGTTTCGAAGAGTTCTCCGAATCGATGGTTTCGTCGTTGCGGACAACAATTTCGGTACCGCGAGGACTCACGACGGCAACACCGGTGGTGGCCGCAGGCGGCGCAGAGTTTTGCGTGAAAATGATGGTTTCCAGGTCACGGAGAGGGAAGTTATAGTCGATTCCCTGTCCATCGCGAAAAGCCATATATTCCGGGCCGTTGTATTGGCCCGCATAAGACCTTTCCATTTCGAAGAGTGACGGTGTCCTGAGTGCGGCCGAAGACCAGCGATCGCACGTCGCTCGCCGAAAACTCGTATTCAATTCCCTTGCCGTCGGTGAAAGCGATCTGGCCGCTATTCGGGCCTATACACTGTCCGGAATAGCTGGCGCCGTCGCGCAGGACGATCGTGTCCGCGCAGGCGGTTGCCGCGCAAACGCCGAACGCACAGAACAATACGCTCCACGACTTTCTCATCAGATTCTCTCCTGCTTAGGCTTTCCTGAGCTCGGTTGTGCAGCGGCCTAGACGGATCCGGCGGCCGTCTAGGTGCCAGAGTTTACACCACGCGAAAATATGGAGGAATAAATTTAGGAAGGCGCTACGGCGGCTACGCCGGTGCCCCCGGCTCGTTCATGGAATCGTTACTGGTATACTGGAAAATTCCAGACTCCTGCAAGAACAGACTGAGGCACCGTGTATCTAACGATCAGGAATCGGCTTCGCGACGCGCTCGCAGCTTTCATTCAGAAAACCTATGGGATCGAGCTTGCCATCGTGCTCGAGAAGCCGCCCAAACTGGAGATGGGCGAGGCCGCTTCTCCCGCTTGCTTCGAGCTTGCGAAACGATTGAAGAAGGCTCCCCGGGCGATCGCGCAGGAAATTGCCACGTCGTTGCCAAAGATCGACGGCATCGCTCGCGTGGAAGTGGCGGGGGGTGGTTACCTGAACGCGTTTTTCGACCGCGCCGCTTTCTGGGAAGCAATCGCCGGGGCGCAGGATGCCGCGACGCAACCAGGGACTGAGGCGCGACAGAAAGTGATCGTCGAACATACCAGCATTAATCCCAACAAGGCTGCGCACATCGGGCACCTACGAAATGCGGTGCTGGGCGACACGATGGTACGGCTGCTTCGCGAGGCTGGGCGCGAGGTTGTGGTACAAAATTACATTGATAATACGGGCGTGCAGGTTGCGGACGTGGTCATCGCGTTCCAACAGATGGAAAAGAAGACGCTGGATGATGTGAAGAAGCTCGCCGCCGAACCGCATTTTGATTACTTGTGCTGGGACCTTTACGCAAGGGCCACGCAATTTTTTGAGGAAGACAAAACGCGAGCTGGGCAGCTTCGCGGGGAAACGCTGAAAGCAATCGAGGCGGACACGGGTGAGACCGCGGAAATGGCGGCGGTGATCGGCGACACGGTTGTGGGCTATCACCTGCGCACGATGGCGCGGCTGGACATTTATTACGAACTGCTGGCACGCGAGAGCGAAATTCTGCATTTGCATTTTTGGGATGCGGCGTTCGAAAAGCTGAAGGCGAGCGGGGCGATTAAGTATGCGACGTTGGGGAAGAATGCCGGTTGCTGGATAATGCCTTGGGAGAACGAAGTAGAGGAGGCACAGGAGGCGAAGGAAGCAAAGGATTCGGAAGAGACCGATTCATCGTCTCTCGAAGACCAAGCTAAAATCATTGTTCGGTCGAACGGGACTGTGACATACGTTGGCAAGGATATAGCCTACCAACTTTGGAAATTTGGTTTGTTGGGAAAGGATTTCCACTATGCGAAATGGCCCGATCCTCCGGGCGGTAGAATCCTGTGGACCACGACGACGGCGCTAAATGAGCCCGGTGCGCCGCATTTTGGCGGCGTGGATGTTGTTTATAACGTAATTGACTCGCGGCAGGCTTATCTGCAGGACGTGGTGGCGGAGGGCGTGCGCGCGTTGGGCTATCCCAAGGAAGCCGACAACTCCATCCATTTTGATTATGAGATTGTGGCGCTCACGCCGCGATGCGCTGCGGAGATGGGATACGACATCAGCGAGGAAGAATCGAAATCGTATGTGGAGGTTAGCGGGCGCAAAGGGTTGGGCGTGAAGGCGGACGATTTGATCACGCGCATGCTGCAGGCTGCCGAAGAGCGGGTGCTGCAGAAGCAAGCGACGATGGCGCCGGAGGAGTTGGCAAAGACGGCGAATGCCCTGGCCGTGGGTGCGTTGCGTTTTTTCCTGCTAAAGTACACGCGCAATACGATTATCGCCTTCGATTTTGAGGATGCCTTGAAGGCTGAGGGCGAAACGGGGCCTTACTGCCAATATGCGGCGGTGCGTATTCGCGGCATTCAAAGGAAAGGCGCGGAAGTGGCGGCGGATCGGGTCGCCATCACGCGTGATTCTCTGAAGAGATTTCTGGAGGGGTCAGACAACGTGGATGTCTGGGAGCTTGTGCTGCTTGATGGTTCGCTGGATTATGCCGTGGATGCGGCGATCGGTGGGCAGGAGCCGGCGTTTGTGGCCAAGTATGCCTTCCAGTTAGCGCAGGCCTTTAATAATTTTTATCACAAGCACCATATTCTGTCGGAAATAGACGAACAGAAGCGGGCGTTTCTGATTGCGTTGACGGAATTGGTCGAACACCGGTTGGTGCAGACGCTGAATCTACTCGGCATTGAGACGCCAGAGAAGATGTAAGGGCGCCTCAGTGCTGCACCCTTACGGGAACAAAACTTACAGCGACATCACGAGTTGAACGATAGTGCGGAGGGCTACGCCGGTTGGGCCTTTGGCTAGCCAGGGCTTGGCGTCGTCGTTCCAGGCAGTGCCCGCGATATCGAGGTGGATCCACGGGGTGTCGCCGGCAAATTCGCGGATGAACCATGCGCCGGTGATGGAACCGCCGCCTTTGCCGCTACCTATGTTCTGAATGTCGGCAAAACTGCCCTTGATGAACTCGCGATATTCATCGTCCATCGGCAGTTGCCACATTTTTTCGCCCGCTTGTTTGGCGCTTGCGAGTAACTTGTCCGTCCACGCCTGGTCGGAGCCGAATACGCCCACGTTTACGTTGGCCAGCGCCACTACGATTGCTCCGGTCAACGTGGCTGCATCGACAAGATGTGTGGCACCCAGCTGTTTCGCGTAGTGCACGCCGTCGGCGAGGATCAGCCGGCCCTCCGCGTCGGTGTTTAACACCTCGATGGTTTTGCCGGACATCGCGGTCTGAATATCGCCAGGTTTTTGCGCCTTGCCGCCGGGCATGTTTTCGGTGGCGGGTACAACGCAGATCACTTTGACGTTGGGCTTGAGAGCCGCAAGAGCGCGCATGATGCCGATCATAGTGGCGCCGCCGGCCATGTCGTACTTCATCTTCTCCATGCCATCGGCGGGCTTGATCGAAATACCGCCGGTATCGAACGTCACCGCCTTGCCCACCAAGCCGACCACCGGGGCACCAGGCTTAGGAGCTTGGGCGGGGGTGTAGGTAATCACGATCATCCGGGGAGGCTCGACGCTGCCCTGAGCTACGCTTAACAAGGCACCCATTTTCAGATCCGCAATTTTCTTTTCGTCGAGGACTTCCACGGCTAGACCGGCTTCCTTGGCCATGGCTTCGGCCTTGCCGGCAAGGATTTTGGGTGTGAGCTTGTTTGAAGGTTCGTTCACGAGATCGCGTGCGAAGTTTTGCGCTTCCGCAATAATGCGGCCGCGAGCAATTCCCTTCTCACCGGTAATCTTCTCTGAATCGATGTAGCCCGCAATGGCGACGGAGTCGATGGACTTGTCTTTCTTCTTTTCGCTCTTGTATTTATCGGTCTCAAAATCAGCGGTGACAAAGCCTTCGGTGATGACCTGGGCGGTTTCTTCGTTGGCGGCGCCCTCGCGGACGGCGAAAACAAAATTGTGGACCGAGCGAGATTTCAGATATCGCAGCGCTACACCCGCAACTTTCCGAAGCGTGGCGGTGTTCAACTGCTCGCGTTTCCCTGCCCCGATGAGGAGCAGGCGGGCGGCTTTGAGTCCCGCGGGCGCGTGGATGAGAGTGGTTTCGAGCGATTTTCCGGTAAGCTCTCCGCCTTTGTGCAGTCGAGAGAGCAGGCCGCCGCTGAGCTGATCGAGTTCAGCGACACGGCCCTGGGGGCCATTGTTGTCTTCGAACACGTAGGTAACTAGTGCTTCAGTCTCCAGTGTAGCGATCGGCTTGAGTTCTAGGGTGGTTTGCATGGTGTTTCTATCGCCTCCGGTTGCGATACATAGCTTGTTCCGCTTCCCGGCGAGCTTCCTTGGTGCGCTCGTCGTGGCGGCGGTCCCACGATTTCTTGCCCTGTGCCAGGGCGATTTCAACCTTGGCAATGCCGTCACGGAAATAAATCCGCAGGGGAATGACGGTCAAACCCTTGGATTCGATGCGGCCCGAAAATTTATGGATTTCGCGTTTGTGGAGCAGCAATTTGCGCTCGCCCAGTGGCTCGTGATTCCACGGACCGCCGGCCATGTATTGTGCAATGTGGGCGTTGACGAGAAAAGGGCCGCTGGGCTTGAAGTCCACGTAAGCGTCGCGGATGTTGGCCTTACCTTCGCGCAAGGCCTTCACTTCCGTGCCGTGCAACACCAGGCCCGCTTCTAGCTTCTCAAGAATATGGTAATGATAAGAAGCGGCACGGTTTTGAGCGACAATCTGCTCCCGTGGCGTTTTCGCGTCTTTGGCCTTCTCAGTTTTCCTAATAGGCTTGGTCACAATCTTTCATTTTACCTGATGCTGCGTCTAAAGACAGTGAAGCGGAAGGGTGGCCTTAAGCCTTGCCCCTCGATCCTCCGCGGCTCGCTCCTTGCAGTTATTTTAGGGTGGTCTAACGCGCGCACAAGCCCCGCTGCAATGGTAAGGGGACATTGATACATGGAACGATGGCTTAACAGAAGCGGTTCGTGGCGGCCTGCTTGCCGGGCTGATAAGGCCGATGCTAGACTCCAAAGGCAAGGAAAGACGGAGTTTGCTTCCAGGACTAATCCCGGAGAGTCTATGCGCCGCTGGAGTCTGTTGTTGGTCTGGATTGCTGTGGGAGTGGCTCTTGCCGGCTGCCCCAAACATGGCAACGGAAATCAGAGCTACAAGGCCGGCGAAAAAGCCGAGGACCTGAAGGACTACGACGCCGCAGTGGACTACTACGGCAAGGCCCTCGCTGCAGACCCACATAACCCTTTTTATCGCATCAAGCTGAATGACGCCCGTTTCGAGGCTGGTCAAATCCACCTTCATCAAGGTCTAAAATTGCGCGAAAAGGGCGATCTACAGGGCGCAATTTCGGAGTTTCAGCGCGCGCAGATTCTCGATCCTTCCAGTGCCATTAATGACCAGGAATTGAAGAAAACTTTGGACATGCTTGCGGAACGCGCACGTGCCAGCGAGCAACAAAGCGAACAGCCGCTGATGGAAAATGGCGAGGCTACGCTGGCTTCCGCGCCGCCGGAACTGAAGCCGCTATCGCGCGCGCCGCTTAACCTGAAAATGGCGAACGACACGAAAGTGGTTTTTGACACCATCGGCAAACTAGCGGGTATAAACGTGATTTACGATCCCGACCTGCAGGCGCGGCGTATTCCGTTCGAAGTGAGTAACGCTACGCTGGAGCAGGCGCTGGACATTGCAGCTCTGGAGAGCAAGACGTTTTGGAAGCCGATCACGGAAAACACCATCATGGTGATTCCGGACCAGACGCAAAAGCGTCGAGACTATGAAGAGCAGGTGGTGCGCACGTTTTACCTAAATAATGTGGCTGTGGCGCAGGATCTTACGGAAATTACGACCGGTCTTCGGCAATTGCTGGATTTGAAGCGGATTTCGCAAGTGAACGCGCAGAATGCGATCGTGGTACGCGACACTCCGGATAAGCTGGAACTCATCGATAAGATCATCAAGGATATCGACAAGGCCAAGCCTGAAGTGATTATCCAGGTGGAAATTCTGCAAGCCAGCACGGATAATTTGAAGAATCTGGGAATTCTGCCGCCGCAAACCATCAGCGCGACGATCAATCCCAACAACTCGACCACCAGCAGTTCCACTACGACCACGACGACCAGCACAACCAACGGCATCCAGCTGAACCAGTTGACACACCTCAATCAGAGCGATGTGGTGTTAACCATACCCAGCGCCACTGCCAATTTTCTGATGACGGATTCGTCGACCAAGATTATTCAGAATCCGGAGATTCGAGCGCTGGATGGGCAGCAGGCGAAACTGAACATCGGGCAGCGCGTCCCGGTAGCGACGGGCAGCTTCCAGGCGGGTGTCGGCGTCGGAACTACGGCCGTCAACCCATTGGTCAACACGCAATTCCAGTACATCGATGTCGGCGTGAATATCGATGTGACTCCGCACATTCATCCAAATCGCGAAGTGAGCATGAAGCTGCAGGTGGAAGTTTCTTCCGTAGCGAGCTATGCGACCATCGGCGGCATTCAGCAGCCAGTGATCGCGCAGAATAAAACGCAGCAGGAAATCCGGCTGAAGGAAGGCGAAGTCAGCATCCTGGCCGGCTTAATCCAGCGCACCGACACCAAGACTTTGAATGGCTGGCCGTGGCTTGCGAACGTTCCGATCATGCGCTACTTGTTCTCCGCGGATAATACCGAGTTGCAGGACAGCGAGGTGCTGATTGTTCTGACTCCTCGCATCGTGCGCATGCCCGAGTGGACGAAGGCGAATCTACGCGCGCTGTATTCGGGCACGGAGACGATGCCTGCAGTACGCAAGGAGTTGGACGTCAAGACGCCGACTGCGAATCCTTCGCCCTCTGCTACCACGCCAGGCACGGTGGCTCCGGCGAGCTTTTCGAACACGGGCGGAGCGCCGCCAGTTACGCAGGTTTCGCCTCCGGGCGCTGCAACAGTTCCAGCGGCCGGCGTGGCACCGGCTCCTGCGGTTAACACCCCGCGAATTCGCTTTGAACCCGCGACGCTCAATCTGAGTCCGGGACAGACTTCGACGGTTGGAATTGCGGTCGACAACGTGTCTGACCTGTTCTCAATACCGCTGATGATTCAGTACAACCCCGCGGTGATCAGCATTGAAGAAGCTCGCCATGGCACTTTCCTTTCCGGCGGCACACAGGAAATCGCCGTGGTGCAGCGCGTCGACAAGGAGCACGGGCAGGCCATCATTTCCGCCACGCGCCAGCCGAACACTCCGGGCGTAAGTGGAAGCGGCACGCTGCTGGGCATCGTGATTAAAGCGATTGGGCCGGGCACTTCGAATCTGTCGATTGTGCAGGTAAATGCGAAAGATTCGCAGCAACGATCGATTCCGCTGGTAACGACGGAAGCGACGGTTCGCGTGCAGTAGGCCTTGCTCTTCGGGCATCCGATGCGTGTCATTCATCACAAGCAGCGAAAAAGTTCAGAAGTGGGGATGACTCTGCTTGAGCTGATTGTTACGTGCGCGATCCTGCTGGTAATCTCCACGGCAGCGCTACCGATTGCGCGCTGGACCGCTTACCGTGAACGCGAAAAAGAGCTGCGCCGCGATTTGCTGGACATGCGAGAGGCGATTGATCGTTACAAGGACCTGGCCGATCGCGGCCAAATCCGCGTGGACATTTTGACTGGCGGTTATCCTCCGGACCTGGAGACGCTGGTTAAGGGAGTACCGCTGGCTGGGGCGGCGGGCGGTGCGCAGGGCAAGAAGATTCACTTTCTGCGCCGCATCCCGATTGATCCGATGACCAAACAAGCCGATTGGGGCTTGCGCGCCGTGGAAGATGATCCGGACTCCACGAGCTGGGGCGGCAAAGATATTTTCGATGTGTATTCGAAGTCGACTGGCACAGCCATGGATGGCACAAAATATTCGGATTGGTGAAATGATGCACAGACGTACATTCATTCCGTTGCGTTTTCGTCGCTGCCCTTCAGGTGACGACGCCCCTGCACGCGGGCAACGCGGCTTCACGCTAATCGAACTGATGATCGTCATTGCGATCATCGCCATTCTGGTGGGAATGGCTGCAGGAATTTATTCGAAAACAATCCAGCATGCGCGCGAATCGGTGTTGCGAAAAGACCTGCAGACGATGCGAGAGGCCATCGACAATTACACGCTGGACAAGCAGCAGGCTCCGCAATCGTTGCAGGATTTGGTGGACGCGCATTACCTGCGGCAGGTGCCGATCGATCCCGTCAATCAACAGAATGACTGGGTGCCTCATTACGGCGATGCGGTGCTGTCGCCGGATCAAACCAGCACCGGCATGGACGATGTGCATTCCGGGTCAGATCAGATGGGAAGCGACGGGACTGCGTACAACACCTGGTGATTTTCGCTCTGTTGTTGGGTGAAATTGGCAGCTGCGGCTTGCGTGCGAACAAGGGCAGGCAAAAATCCTTTCAAATTTGACGGAATCGTGCCGCTCCGCTATAGTATTTCTGCGGGGTGGAGCAGCCTGGTAGCTCGTCGGGCTCATAACCCGAAGGTCGTCAGTTCAAATCTGACCCCCGCAACCAATTTGTTGTTTGTTTTCAAGGGCTTTCTGGAACTCCACCGGAAGCCCTTTTCATTTTGGGCAAGTTACGGGCAAAGAATTTTGCTACTTCTTTGTTCAAAACCGACCCGAGCTTGCTTGCAACTTCGTCGTCTCCCCCAATTTGAAAGTGTGTGTAAACATCCGTCGTTATGTCTCCTGCTCTGCTGTGTCCCAGCCTGTACTGCCTGACTTTTAGGGGAACACCTAAAGCATCCATGAGCGTTGCGTTGCCGTGCCGAAACGCATGCAAACCGCAACGTGGATACTCGAGATACGGCTTTTGGTTCGGTACGTGACGCCATCAAGTCATGCGAGTACATATTCTGTTGTTTGCTTGTCCGGGCTGTAATTTGCCAGTCGTCATAAATCGCGTCGCCGAAGAAGAAAACATGGAAAGCGTGGACGGCGAATCGATCCGGTTGGTTTGCAGCTACTGTGGATTAGCGTCGGGAGCGAATGCGATCACGGCGAAGAAGCATTTTGTTGAGGAGTGGCCCGAGTGATCTAAGAGGCGCGGTGAGCGAGGCTCAAATACGTTTTGAGAGGTTATTGCTGGCGTTGTTTTCACCGCAGATTGCGAGAACGGCAGGTTTAGACGAGGACAAGTATGGTGAACCAAGGGTCTGAAGCAATGCATTGGCCGCGCTCGGACGTGCAACGGATGTTCAGAGACCGACACTGGCACGATAGTGATGGCCTGCGATGGGCGGTTAAGTTGTTGAGTTCCTAGCTATCACTTTTGTTAAACTTCCGCTACTTCTGTTTACGAACGGCTGTTCTACTGATGACCCAAATCCGCACAAATCGTTTATGCTGAACACGTTGGCGACTTCCTATTCTTGACCTGCGTTTCCGCTTTCGTTCCCTCAACGGATACCAAACCCGACCAGTTTCTTCGAACTTCGCGAGAGGGTAGCGGACCTGCCCTTCGAGTTGTCCCGCGATCCAGAGTATAGTCTCGCGAGAGCTCTCCGCACGGTTTTTTCAATGACCCGAATCGCTTTTCCTGATCGTCAATTCGCCGTCTGATACGCTATTCTAGCGCGGTAAACAAGCGCGGCGATTATGATTATAAACGCGGATGCGTCTGATTGCGGCGGTACAGAAACCCTCCGGCGGTACGAGCTCAATGGCGCCTACGACGAGATGTTTCGCGCCGTGGAACATCCGCGAAAACAATATCGTCAACTTTACAACTTGCTTTTGAGCCTGAGTCCGGACGAGCTGCGACGCAGCAAGCACGAGGCTGACCAATCGTTCTTCAACCAGGGGATCACTTTTACTGTCTACGGAAGTGACAAAGGCACGGAGCGGATTTTTCCTCACGATTTACTGCCTAGGATTATCACAGCGGCGGAATGGGAAAGAATCGAGCGCGGACTAATTCAGCGGATCACGGCGCTGAATCTCTTCCTCAAAGATGTCTATCATGAGGGAAAAATCATTGAGGACGGCGTCGTGCCCGGAAACATTGTTTACACCTGCAAACATTACCGGAGGGAAATGCGCGGCATCAAAGTGCCTCGCGACGTCTACATCACGATAGTCGGTACGGACTTGATACGAAACCCGGAGGGGAACTTTGTGGTTTTGGAGGACAATCTCCGGGTCCCCAGTGGGGTTTCCTACATGCTCACGAGCCGCAGAGTGATGAAGCAAATATTCCCCGGACTGTTTCAAAAATGTCGGGTGCGGCCGATTGAGCAGTACAGCCAGGTGCTTCTTTCGACTCTGCGATTCCTCGCTCCCGAAGACCGCTCCGAGCCAACCGTTGTTTTACTGACTCCGGGTGCCTACAACTCTGCTTACTTCGAACATACTTACCTGGCACGGCAGATGGGCATTGAACTTGTCGAGGGGCGAGACCTAGTGGTGCACGATAATATCGTTTATATGCGAACCACCTTCGGGCTGCAACGCGTCGATGTGATCTATCGCCGAATCGACGATGATTATCTCGACCCCCTGGTATTCGAGAGTGGTTCCGCGCTAGGTGCTGTGGGTCTCTTCAATGCGTATCGAGCCGGAAACATAGCCTTCGCAAATGCGCTAGGGACGGGAGTCGCTGACGACAAGGCTATCTACGCCTTTGTGCCAAAAATCATTCGCTACTATCTCGACCAAGACCCGATTCTGGAAAGCGTCGAAACCCTGTTAATGTCCGATCCCGTGCAACGTGAGCACGTCTGCCAGAGGTTGGACGAATACGTGGTGAAAGCTGTGGGCGAGTCGGGTGGTTACGGCATGTTGATCGGTCCGCACAGCTCGGAGCAACAGCGCTCGGAATTTCGAGAAAAGATTAACGCGCATCCGCGAAACTACATCGCGCAACCAACCATCAATCTTTCGACCGCGCCATGTTTTGTGGACGGAACCATTGAGCCCCGTCACGTCGATCTCCGACCTTATGTGCTCTACGGCGAGAAAATTACCATTATTCCCGGTGGCCTCACTAGAGTGGCGCTGCGAAAGGGCTCACTGGTGGTCAATTCGTCTCAAGGCGGGGGCTCGAAAGACACATGGGTCTTGCAGAATTGAGATTTCGGAGAATTGGGTGACAAAACGCTATGCTTTCCCGCGTAGCCGACAGTCTCTATTGGATGAGCCGCTATTCCGAAAGGGCGGACAATGCCTCGCGTGTACTGAAGGCGACTTACGGCCTGATTCTGAATCCCGCAAAATTTTCCACGGAAGAGCGTTGGTTTCGCGCCGTTTCCTCCCTAGCCCCCGGTGCGGCTTCTAGCAACGTCGACCCGCAGCGTGCTCTATTTCTGTTGGTAGCGGATCCGGAAGGGGCTTTTTCGATTGTGAAATGCGTCAGTGGGGCCCGCGAAAATGCCCGGCAAGTTCGCGAGGAGATCAGCTCGGAGATGTGGGAACACCTGAACTGTCTTTTCCACGACGTGACTGGCTTTGAGCTACAACCCGATGATGATGCAGGTGCAATGCGAGTGGTGAGCTTGGTTCGCGAAGGCTCCTACAGGTTTAATGGAATTACCGCCGCCACTATGAATCACGACGAGGCCTGGCATTTTATCCAGCTAGGCAAATATATAGAGAGGGCCTGCAATCTCTGCGTCCTGCTTGACGCTTATTTTGTCATCGACAAACATGCTGATGATTTAGATTGGGTGGGCCTGTTAAGTAGTTGCGCCGCGTTTGAAGCTTATTGCAAGGCCTATACCGCCGAACTCAAGCCGGAACGCATAGCGAATTTCCTCCTATTGAAGCCCGAATTCCCTTATTCGGTTCGTTATTCGCTGGACCGAATGCACGAGGCTTTGACTTCCATCAGCAATCTTTCCTTTAGCCGCAGGACCGAAGAGGTCGAAAGATTGATCGGGCGTTTGCGATCGATGGTCGCCTACGCACCGGTCGGCGAAATCATTGCCGGATTGCACGAATATCTTGCGGCAATTATCGAGCAATGTCGCGAACTGCATGCGGCTGTTCACGAACTCTATATCGACTATCCGATTGAGGTTGCTTTTCAAAACTAATGCTCTACGCCATTCGCCATTTCACGCGCTATCGCTACAGCCATTTCGTCTGGCAGAGCATGATGGAAGTTCGCATGCACCCTAGAAGCGAAGGTAACCAGCGCTGTTTTGTTTTTCAGCTTTCTGTCAATCCGCGAGCCCGCATTTTTGGCTATACCGATTCCTACGGCAATCTTGTACACCACTTCGACTTGCCTTCCCGCCATGGCCAGCTCACGATCATTTCGGACGCTCTGGTAAATATTGACGCTCAGCCCTCGGTTCCCGAGCTCATGGCCTACGAAGGGTGGAGTGATCTGGAACAGCTCGTCGAGAAAAAAGATTACTGGGACATGCTGATGCCGAGTCATTTTGCGCGTCCATCTGCCGGAGCTTGAAGAGTTGGCAAAGGAGATCGGCGCGAGCGAAAGGGATGGACGAAGCCCTTTGGCGTTTCTGCACGATCTTGCCGCCGGCGTGCATCGCAGTTTTAGCTACGTAAAGAAAAGCACGGCGGTAAGTTCGCCGATTGCGCATGCTCTTCGGTCGAGACAGGGCGTATGTCAGGATTTTGCTCATGTCATGATCGCACTCGTTCGAAATGCCAAAATTCCCTGTCGCTATGTCAGTGGATATCTTTACCACACCAGCGAAAATGCGCATCCCTCGACGGACGGCGCTACGCATGCTTGGGTGGAAGCCCTTCTCCCCGGCGTTGGCTGGGTAGGCTTCGATCCGACGACTAATCGACCCGTAGGTGAGGGGCACATTCGCACCGCAATCGGTCGCGATTACGCAAACGTTCCACCCACAATGGGCGTGATGAAGGGAAAGGCGGACACGCAGCTCCAAGTTCGAGTTCGGGTCACGCCGTCTCAAGCCGTGCTCCCTCCCGACGAGGAGTTTGCGGCGGACGAAGAGTGGTCCCAATTTATTGACGAGACCCAGCAATTGCGGCGGGTCGACGCGCAGCAACAGCAGTAGCGAAAACGTTCAGACCCTTTAGCCCCGGAGCGTATTGCAATGATCGGAAAATTGTATCCCACCGTAAGCCGTCGTTAAGGTAGCTTTACAGCAGCGGGTTCCGCGAGAACCTTGGCAGCTTTCCGGGTTTGTGCGAAGTGAGAACGAACCAGAAACTCCGGGCTTGGGCCGCATGAGGATGGATGAGCATACAGGTTGCTCTCAATCATTGGACACGGTACCGTTACGACAAGGCGGTCTCAATCGGTCCACAGGTTATACGGTTGCGTCCCGCGCCGCATTGTCGAACGCCGATCGTCAGCTACACGCTTAGCGTCACTCCTGCCGGGCACCTTCTCCATTGGCAGCTCGACCCCCACAACAATCATCTGGCCCGCCTTCTTTTTCCTGACAAGACCAACGAGTTTGTGGTTGAGGTGGACCTCGTCGCGGAGCTGTCCCCCTTCAATCCGTTCGATTTCTTTCTGGAACCAGGAGCCGAGGACTACCCTTTCAAGTACGCTCCGGAGCTGGCTAAAGATCTCGAACCCTATCGCTCGGTCGATCCGGCCGGCCCTCTACTTCAGGCTTTGCTTAGGAAGCTTTCCCGCGAGACGCAAGGAACGATCAGCTTTTTGGTTGGCTTGAATCGGAGGGTGCGAAACGAAATTGACTATGTGACGCGGCTCGATCCGGGCGTCCAGACATGCGAGCAAACCCTTGAAAACGGCACCGGATCCTGCCGTGACTCTGCCTGGCTGCTGGTGCAGACTCTCCGACATCTGGGGATCGCGGCGCGCTTCGTCTCGGGATATCTGATTCAGTTGGCGGCGGAAGAGAGAACGTCGGAAGATCCGAACGGTCCGCAAAACGACTCTGCGGATTTCCATGCCTGGGCAGAAGCGTTTATGCCGGGTGCCGGCTGGATTGGGATGGACCCGACCTCGGGCCTGTTCGCCGGCGAGGGTCACATCCCGCTCGTCTGCACGCCGAACGCATCCAACGCCGCGCCCATCGAGGGCACGGTCGAGCTGGCCAGCGTGGACTTCGGCTACGCCATGTCCATTCGCCGCTTGAATGACACACCACAGCCGTCCAAACCCTTCACCGAGGAGGCTTGGCAGCAGGTCGAACAGGTGGCGCATCGTGTCGACACGAACCTGGAAGAGCAGAATGTGCGCCTGACCATGGGCGGCGAGCCTACGTTCGTCGGCATCGACGAGCCCGAGAGCCCGCAATGGAACATCGATGCTTTGGGGCCAATGAAGCGAACACGCGGCTTGGCTCTCATCCGATGCCTCCGCGAGAAGGTGGCGCCCGGCGCTCTGCTTCACTACGGACAAGGCAAATGGTATCCAGGCGAACCCTTGCCTCGGTGGGCGCTAAGCTGCTGTTGGCGCGTCGACCGCGTCCCCGTTTGGGAGAATATCGATCTTATCGCTCGCGAGGATCAGGACTACGGATTTGGCGCCGCCGACGCTTTCAAGTTCATAGAAGCGCTCACTCGTCGCCTCCAGGTGAGCTTCGAAAACATTCTGCCGGCCTACAACGCCGAAACTAAGTCGATGGATCCGGCCGGGTACGTTTTGCCCATTCGCCGCCGTCAACCGGCGGGCCGGTTGTGCTGGTCAAGCCAGTTGTGGTTCCATCGCCCGGAACGGCTGTTATTGTTGCCAGGCGATTCCCCCATCGGCTACCGCATACCGACCGAATCGATGCCCTGGGTGGCGCCGGATGAGCTCGAATACGAGTACGAAGCTGCGCCATTCGCAGATCGGGTCCAGCTCCCATCACGCTCGAGTCGGCGGATGGATCTCTTCGACAGAAATCCTTTGACCGATTCGTTACCCGCTCTCCCGAGCACGTCTGAAACAACGACGGAGCTGATCCGTCCATCGCTGTGCGCCCAGGCTCGAGAAGGTCGCTTGCACGTGTTCCTGCCATATGCATCCGAGCTCGTGGACTATCTCGACCTGCTTGCCGCCGTCGAGGATACGTGCCAGTATCTGCACAAGCCGGTGTGGCTGGAGGGCTATCCTCCTCCTTCCGATCCGCGGTTGCGATCCTTCAGCATCACTCCCGATCCCGGCGTTCTAGAAGTAAATCTGCCGCCCGCGCGCAATTGGGAAGAACTGGAACAAATCAATACACTGCTTTTCGAGGACGCGCGCCGTAATCGGTTGACAGCGGAAAAATTCGCCTATAACGGCAGCCATCTCGCTACCGGCGGAGGCAGCCATATCGTGATCGGCGGAGCGACCGTGCTGGATAGTCCTTTCCTCCGCCGCCCGGATCTGCTGCGTAGCATGCTGGCATTCTGGCAGAACCATCCGTCGCTCTCGTATCTGTTTTCCGGCATGTATGTCGGCCCGACCAGCCAGTCTCCCCGCGTAGACGAGGCGCGCATGGATGCTTTGTATGAGCTGGAGGTCGCCTTTAGTAATTTGCCTGCGAACGACTGCCCACCCGACATTGTGGATGGATTGTTCCGCAACCTTCTGGTCGATGTCACTGGAAATGCGCATCGCGCGGAGTTTTGTATAGACAAGCTTTATCCGCCCGAGGGTCTCGGGTTGCGTCTCGGCTTGCTCGAATTACGTGCCTTCGAAATGGCTCCGCATGTCAGAATGGGTCTTATGGAGATGCTGCTAATCCGCGCGTTGGTATGCATGTTTTGGAAACGTCCATTCAAGGGAGGACTGGTCCGTTGGGGTACCGCGCTCCATGACCGTTTTATGTTGCCACATTTTGTTAGGCGCGACTTTTCCGATGTGCTCGCCGAGTTGCGCCGGGCTGACTACAATTTCGAGGAGAAGTGGTTTGCTGCGCAGCTGGAGTTTCGCTTTCCGAAGATCGGCTCGATCGCTGTAGAGGGGGTCGAACTTGAGTTGCGTCAGGCCCTCGAGCCTTGGAATGTTCTCGCGGAAGAGACGACTTCCGGTCGAACGGTTCGCGCCGTGGACTCATCGTTCCAGCGTCTTCAGGTAAAAGTATCCGGGCTCACCACGGAATCCCGCTACGTGGTTGCGTGCAACGGTCGCAGGGTGCCACTCTATCCTACCGGCAAGCCTGGAGAGACTGTCGCCGGTGTACGACACCGCGCCCGCCAGCTGTCGGCAGCGTTCCATCCAACAATTCCCGTGCAAGCGGTGCTCATCTTCGACATGATTGACCGCTGGAAACAGCGTTCGATTGGCCGATGCGCCTACCATGTGGGATCACCCGACGGTAGGGCCTACACAGACCGCCCAACGAACGCAACGGAAGCCGCAGAGCGCCGTCGCCAGCGCTTCCAAAAAACCGACCCTACGCCAGAGCCGATAGCGGTGCCGGAGGAAGAGATCGGCGCGATCTTTCCCTTGACCCTGGACCTGAGGTTGCCTGCGCCCGGAGAACAGACCCACATCGAGAAGCCCGGGCTTGTCTCATGAATGTGGATCTAAATCAAAACCCGGTCTGCTACGGAGATGCCTACGACGAGTTATCGGCCGATGGCGTAACTCCTCGGCCGCACTGGGCGCACCTGATGGAGTCGTTGCAGGCGATCGGCCCCGAAGAACTGGGACGACGCTGGGCCCGTGCCGAGCGCCGCATTCGCGAGAACGGGATCACCTACAACATCTACGGCGATCCACTCGGGACAAGTCGGCCTTGGAAGATCGATATCGTTCCGCTACTGATTCCGGCGGCCGAGTGGCGCTTCATCGAAGCGGGCATCATTCAGCGGGCCCAGTTGCTCAGTCTGCTCCTCGAGGATCTCTACGGGGCGCAGAAACTGGTGGCGCATGACCACTTTCCTGCCGCTCTTCTCTATGGCAACCCCGCTTTTCTCCGGCCGCTGGCGGGTGTGCCTGTTCCCGCGCACAGCTATCTGCATATGCTGGCCGTCGATCTTGCCCGTTCGCCCGACGGCCGGTGGTGGGTGCTGGCCGATCGCACGCAAGCGCCCTCGGGCAGCGGCTATGCGCTCGAGAACCGCACCATCGTCTCTGATGTTCTACCCGATCTATTCCGTACCTCGAACGTATTGCGCCTCGCTCCATTTTTCCGTGCACAACGCGAAGCGCTCATCAATCTCACCCAGCGCGACAATCCGCGAATCGTATTGCTAACCCCCGGCCCCTACAACGAGACTTACTTCGAACATGCGTATATCGCGCGTTATCTGGGATTCACTCTAGTCCAGGGTAGGGACCTGACGGTGCGTAACGGCCGCGTGTATCTCAAGATCGTCGAAGGACTGCAGAAGGTCGATGTGATTTTGCGTCGTGTGGACGACAGCTTTTGCGATCCCCTCGAACTGCGCGGCGATTCGCTTCTGGGCATGCCCGGCCTCGTCGGCGCTATCGTAGCTGGAAATGTGACGGTGGCAAACGCGCTGGGAAGCGGTTTGATTGAGACGGCCGCGATCATGCCCTTTCTTCCTGGCCTCTGCACACAATTGCTTGGCGAGAAGCTTAAACTTCCGTCCGTCGCTACCTGGTGGTGTGGGCAGACGTATGCGCTCGATTGGGTGCTCAACCATCTCGACTCCGTGGTCGTGAAACCGGCGTTTCCTTCACGCGGTATGGAACCGGTCTTTGGAGCCGAACTCCCGCACGCTGAGAAGGGCAAGTTCGCCGAGCGATTGCGGGCCCGCCCGCACGAGTATGTGGCGCAGGAGCAGGTCGCTTTGTCCACGGCACCCGTGTGGGACAACGGATGTCTCAAATCGCGCAGCGTGGTGCTGCGCACTTACGTGCTCAACACCGGCAGCGGGTGGATGGCGATTCCCGGAGGGCTGGTCCGTGTTGCCGAAGCGGAAGGATCGGTCGTCTCGATGCAGCGGGGCGGCCACAGCAAGGACGCATGGGTCCTGTGGGATAGCCCCGTCGATACGTTCAGCATGCTGCGCCCGCGGAATGAGCCCGTGGAGTTGCGCCGTGTCTCGCGGTTTGTGCCCAGCAGTGTCGCTGACAATGCTTTCTGGTTGGGCCGATATGTCGAGCGAGCCGAAAACATTGCTCGGATCTTGCGCGCCATGGTTCCTCGCCTGCGGCGCGCCGACGAAGCGGAGCTTGTCTGCCTCATGCGCCTACACAAGTGTCTGGAGTCGCGGCACAGCAAGTTGCCAAGGCCTAAACACAGGCAGCCGACCTCTCTTGAACTTGAACAGGAATTGACCTCGCTGTTGACGGATGCCAAGCGGCCTGACAGTCTGGCGTGCACTCTGTCGGAGGTATCCCGGATTGGCGGCAGTATTCGCGAGCGCTTGTCGGCCGATATGATGTTCCTCATCGGCCAGCTACGGGACTCCATTCAGAACGGGCACGGCACACCGTTTCTCGAGTATCCGGCGATGCTGACGGATTGTTTGGAACTACTTTCTGCATTTTCTGGAATGGAGCGGGAAAACATCAACCGCGGATTAGGCTGGTTGTTCATGACCACTGGTCGGCGTCTCGAGCGCGCGATCTATCTAACCAGACAACTCCGGGAGATCACTACGCCCCTGACTGAGCAGGACTGGTCGCTTTTGGAATGCTTGCTCGAGGTTGCGGATAGCTCTGTGACCTATCGGGCCCGGTACTACACAACCCTGCAGCCCTTAGCCGTGCTGGATGTGCTCTTGGCGGATGAGACCAATCCCCGCTCTTTGGACTTTCAACTGAGCCACCTCGCGGATATCTATCAAAAGCTTCCTCGGCACCTCTCAGTTGACTCACAGGCGATGCGGGCCGCGTTGACATCGTTACGCAGTTTCGATCTGCGAAAGTTAAAGTACCCATTGCCAGGGGCCACAGCGGCGCATGACTCCGATGGGCTCTCTCGGCTCGCGAATTTCCTCCAGGAGCTCGAACTATTGCTGCCTTCCTGGTCGAATAACTTGTCGAGCAGATACTTTAGTCACGCTCGCACCTTGCCGATCACCATAGGCCAATGATCTATAGAATCATTCACCGCTCCACGTACAAATACAAATATCCGGTCTCGGTCGGAAACCACGTGGCGTGCCTGAAGCCGCGCGCTTTGCCGCACCACCAGTTGGCGCAGAACGAGCTGCGTATCCAACCGCGCCCTGCGACGCGCACCGAGCGTGTGGACTTTTTTGGGAACCATCTCTGCTTTTTCACTATTCAGGAGCCGCACAAGGAATTGGTAGTAGAGGCGCGGAGCGAAGTGATAATGGACGGGAATGCGACGTCTTGGCCTCAATTGCCGCTCCCTTGGGAAGAAGCAGCCAGATTGGTTCCCAACGATCACAGCCCTGCGGGCCTCGAAGCCTACCAGTTTGGATTTGAGTCGCCGCGCATCCGGGTACGGCCGGAGTTTGCCTCCTATGCGCTCCAGTCGTTTACGCCCGGGCGGCCCATGCCGGAGGCGCTTCTGGACCTCACCGCTCGCATCCACAAGGACTTCCGCTTCGATTCAAAAGTGACCAACGTCCGGACGCCAACCGAAGAGGTCTTCCGGAAACGGCGGGGCGTGTGCCAAGATTTCGCACACCTGCAAATCGCCTGCCTCCGCTCCCTGAATCTCGCGGCACGTTATGTAAGCGGATACCTTCGAACCTATCCATCTCCCGGGCAGCCGAGGTTGGTGGGCGCCGACGTATCCCACGCCTGGGTGTCTGCTTATTGTCCGGGAATCGGTTGGCTTGACGTCGATCCCACGAACAACATTGTCCCCTCGACCGGCCACGTGACGCTCGCCTGGGGCCGCGACTATGGTGACGTAAGTCCTCTGCGCGGCTTAATCCTCGGGGGTGGAGCTCATACGCTCAAAGTCGCTGTTGACATGCAGCCGCTCGATTCCTCCGAGTAGAGGAGAACGCAGTGGGCTGTAGGTTTTCCTTGGCTCTATCCGCCGTTTCCGGCTTCGTGCGCGTGTAGGTCCACCGTGGCACCACTGACGTCTCCCCCCTCACAGATCCCACCGTGCAGGATTACCGCAGCGGGTTCCTCAAGCGTGGCTCGCTGAACCTTGCCAAGAATGCAAGATCCGTGGACGCATCAGCGGGTGTCGCCGTAGGATCGCTTTAAATGTCTCCCAGGTCATCCCGTCGCCACGAGTACGCCGGCTGAGCCACTTCTTCCAGATCTGACAGACCTCCCGATAGAACTTCTGGATACTTCGGTAGTTCGTCGGTCGTCCGTAGTATTGGTAGTGGCCCCGGAGCTTGGCGTTTAGGGTTTTCTGCTGCTCGTCCACCGGCTCGTGTCGGTTCTCTTGGCACCATTCGGCGATTGCCGTCAGGCCCCTTTTATACCGTTTCTTCATCGTTCTCACGTGCACGGTGAACTTCCCCTTTCGACTGCGTGTGCATACGTGCGTGAAGCCGAGGATGTCCAGAGTGCAGGGTTTCTTCCCCTGCCTCTTCGCATTGGCCTCTGCATACCGCCCGAATTCCACCAGCCGCGTCTTCTCCGGGTGGAGCGTCAGACCGTATTTTGCGAACCGCTTCGGTAAGACCTCCATCACCCTGTCTGCATCCTCCTTGTATTGGAAGCACAGTACGGCATCATCGGCGAAACGGATCTCGTGCGCTTGCCCCCTCAGTCGGGGCTTCACTTCGTTCTCGAACCATTCGTCGAGAACATAGTGCAGGTAGATGTTGGCCAGGAGCGGGCTGATCGTCTGCCCTTGGCCCGTACCTGTTTCACTCACGAGCAGCCTGCCTTCTTCGATGACACCAGTCTGTATCCACTTCCGTATCAACCGGAGCACGCTTCCATCGCGGACTCGCTTCTCGATCAGTTCCATGCGTTGCTTCCGCACGATCGAATCAAAGTATGCAGTGACATCCAGATCCAGGATCCACCCCGTGGGCCGAGTACAGATGACTCGTCTCACTTCGTCCAGCGCTTGGTGCTGCCCTCTTCCGGGTCGGAACCCGTACGAGCAGTCGAGAAAATCCTGCTCATAAATGGCATTCAGTATTTCGGCCGTCGCCTTCTGCACGATCTTGTCCTCCAGAGCCGGAATCGAGAGTGGTCTCTGTTTCCCGTCTTCCTTCCGGATATAGACCCTGCGTAAAGGTTGGGCCTGATACTTGCCATTCTTGAGCCGCTCATGGAGAGCTTGGATGTTTCCCACAGCGTTCCGTTCGTACATGTCATACGTGACGCCGTCCACTCCCGCGCTGGCCTTCTTGCGTGATCCTCGAAATGCTGCATACAACGCTTCGGGCGTGATCATGTGAGCGATCGAGTAGAATTGTCGCTTTGGATCCTCCTTGGCTAGTTCAGTTAGTCTGTCGATTTGTGTGGACATAGGTCCTCGAGTTCTGCGTCTCGCTTATGTTTCCGTCAACAGATGCGTCACCTTGTTTTCCCCCTTCCCTCCAGTGGGTTCCGTGGCCGCTCCTTTCGGAAGCCCTGCGGTTCCCCACCTTCGCTGGTACTACGGGGTCGTAAGACTGCTCGTCCATCCATCCTCGGTCGCCTCCGGTTTCCCTTGGCGGCCGTCTTACCACTCTTGCGAGCGGAGATGGTGAGCTCTCCTGGGTTCGTGGGAAATCCTTGGAAACATGCCCTGAGCTAGGGACTCCGGCGATCCCGGGCCGCCCTTCGCAATTTCGGTCGTACCCGGATGCTGCCTTCCGCACTCCTAACGGCGTCGGCATACGCAATCATCGACAGATTTCGGAGCTGAATCTTCACGGCCTGCTTCCTCGCTGTGTACGCTTCGCACCCACCAGTTGCCCGGCGAATGGCAACACTCGCTACCGGCCTGCTCGCTAGCTTTGGCCGCACGGGACTTTCACCCGTTGGATTTCTTCAAGTGGTTTCCCCCTCCTTCACTTCTGGTTCCTCCACCTCCACGCTTTTCCCAGCGCGATAGGAGTGTGTCCGAGAATTCATCTTTTTCTGCTGAATTTACTTGAAAAGTTGCGCAGTGGTGTGCGAATTATTTGAAGTCATGGCGAAAACATATCGATCCTACCTACCAGAACAAAGTTTACTGTTACCTCCGAGCCTTCGCGAATGGTTGCCGGATGGCCACCTGGCTTATTTCGTGTCCGACGTGGTGGACCAGCTGGACCTATCGGCGATCGAGTCCGTGTATGAAGAGGATGACCGGGGGCAACCGCCGTATCATCCGCGCATGATGACCAAGATCCTGCTCTACGGTTACTGTGTGGGAGTCTTTTCGTCGCGCAAGATCCAGAAGCGTTTGGTAGAAGACGACGGACGCTGGAAACGGGAGCGATGAAGCTGGGGCACGTGGCCATGGATGGGAGTAAGTTCAAGGCCAACGCGAGCAAGCACAAGCCAGGAAAGAGGGGAAGGATCCAGAGGAAGCGAAGCCCACAGCAAAAATGCAGTACAACTTTACGGATCCAGAATCGCGCATCCTAAAAGGGGCGGATGGATTTGTGCAGGGTTACAACACGCAGATCGCCGTCGAGCCAGCCTTCCAGTTGATCGTCGGGCAGCGGGTCACGCAAGCCGCGAATGATAAACAGCAGCTGGTGCCGTTGGTGGAGACGATCGAACAACAGTCGGGACAAAAGCCGCAAGGAGTCGTGGTCGACAGTGGGTATTGCTCGGAGGAGAACCTGAAGTACCTGGATAAGCGAAGGATCGAAGGGTTCGTAGCGACAGAAAAGCATAAACATGGTCAGCGGAATGAATCATGCAAACCAGGGCCGTTGCCGAGCGGGGCAAGCCGTGTCGAGAGAATGGAACGGAAATTACAGACAAAGGTTGGGGCAGCGGTGTATGCGACGCGAAAATGCATTGTGGAGCCAGCCTTCGGACAGATCAAACAGGCCCGCGGCTTCCGACAGTTTCTCTTACGCGGGCTGGAGAAAGTACGGGGCGAGTGGGCACTGATCTGCATGACTCACAACATTTTGAAGTTTCACAAGATCATCTGCAGTGGATAGCACAGAACTTTCCGAGGTCCGTGACAGAAATGCGGTTCCCGGGCGAGATTTGGGAAGACAAGTAATTCACGAAACCTGATCCACCGGATTCCAATCGCCATACCAATCAAAAAAGCCCAGCCCGACGCTATAAAATGCTAAATCTCGGACACGCTCCTAGACTAGCGGAGCTGTAGCGCACTTTCCGCGATTTCATCCGTCCAGACTTTAAAGCTCTCGAGAGTATTTTGGCCGAACGTGGTCGCGATGGCGACATCGGCCGCGTCGCGGCCCCGCGCGATGAGCACTCGTCCAATTCTGGGCACGTTGTTCCGTGCATCGAAGGTGTGCCAGTTGCAACCGAGATAGACTTCAAACCACGCTGCAAAATCCATCACGCCGTAAGGCGGCAGCGTCCCCATGTCGCCAAGGTATCCGGTGCAGTACCGCGCCGGAATATTCATGCAGCGGCAGAGCGCGATCGCGAGGTGCGCGTAGTCGCGACAGACGCCCGTACGCTCGTTGAACGCCTCCCAAGCTGTCCGCGTGGAGCGCGCTTTCTGATAATCGAACGCGATATGGTTGTGGACAAAATCGCAGATCGCCTGGACGCGCGACCATCCCGGCGTCGACTGACCGAATCGCGACCACGCTACCTCGGACAGTAGATCGGTCTCGCAATACCGGCTGCCCAACAGAAAGACCAGGGTCTCTTCCGGCAAATCTTGTAAAGCATGCTGTTCAGCGAAGGGCGCCAACACGTCAGGTTTTGCCGAGTCTCTAACCACTCCGGTGCTTTTCAGTCGAATCCTCCCGATGGGTGCCACAATCCGGCTGCACCAGTTTCCGAAGCCGTCCCGATATGCCGTGATTGGCGTTTCCGGATCGGTGGTCAGGCAATCGGGCCTGACGATATCCGAGGCGCGGGAGTAATGAACGTTGACCATGAGGATCATCGGCGTCATTTGTTGACAGTTGAAGACTAATTCATAGCCGACCTGAATCAACATGCAGGTTTCCCTCCGCCAACGATCTCAGGACTTTTAGTGGTCGCCCGAAGATCGAATGGCGCATCGCCCAAGTCAACCGAGTGTCCTCGTCCAACAACCAGCTACGGTGGCCGCTCCGACAGGCAGGGCCACAGCTAAATGCTACGAATCGCTTTCAGGTCTCCATCAGCGATCCGCAAGAATTGCCTTGTTTACTTCTTGTGTCGCACCCTCCTTGCAACCTTCTTTTTGACAGGAACAGGGCGAGCGGCGCGCTTTGCAGCGGTGGCTGCGCGGCGCAAGCCGCGACGCGTTGCTTTAGCGAGCTTATTGCTCTTGACGTTTTTTGAAGCAGACTTTTGGATTCTCTTTGCAACAGTCTTTCCTTTTCGAACTATTTTCCTACCTTCGCGTTCTGCCGTCTGCAAAAAACTTCTATCTGACAAAGCGTCTGACACCGCGGTGGCCTTGGCGGCAATCGATCCTAGCGTGCTTCCGGTTGAATCCGCCACGGTAACCAGGAGAGTTTCGTCCTTAGGGTGTTTGTTCTCGTTTGATGGCATTCATTAGCTCCCGCATTTTTAGTCTTCGCACATCATATAGTACAGCGTTTACGTTGGTGCGCTACCCCTTTCGCCCGATGGCTAGCAGCCTCCAAAAGTTGTTAATCCCTCGGACCTGCCCAAATGGCTTGATGAGGATTTTTATCGACGAGAAATCCTACCTGGTTTGTCGGCCTTCACCGTCAAGAAAATACGCCTAGCAATCGTGCGGACAAACTGTACCTGGTCATCGAGTCGGTCAAGATGGACACAAAACACTGCCGGTGTTCTACACCTCCTGCTCCTGCCGACCGCGCGGAAGGATCGCTCATGAAGTAAAAATCCAACGTTGAAGGGAAAAAATGGAACTCAAGACTGCTTGCTCTTACGCAACAGTCAGCGCACGGGTGTGTTCCGAACTCGCCGCTGAGCTAGATGGCCTACCCCATACCGGCGAAAGCGGATCCCCTTTAAACCGGCGCCAACACCCCTCGATGAATCTGATTGCTATCGTGCATTCGCCCGTGCAGTGGAGAATCGCGACCCGGAAATAGGAGAGACGGAAGAACAGCCCACGCCGAAGAAGCCGCCCCTAACGGTTTCCGCTTACAAACTCCGACAAGTATTACGGCATTTCGATCAGTGAGGCTTATCAGCGGGCTAAAGGTAAGCGGAAATGGCACGAAGACTGGTATGGATGGAGAGGCATAATTTTAAGGGCTACGGCTGCTCTGAATGTCATTGGGTCTTTGAGCCAACTAGCGCGCTCTTTGGCTTTGGCAGATCACTTGATGAAATAAAGCAGACTTACGAATCCGAGCGAGACAAAGCGTTCGCTGCCCACGTATGTGCCAACTTTCCGGTGGAAATCGATCCGAAAAAGTAGTTTGCCGCTCCATTTCCAGATTGGTTTCCCACCACACCGACAACAGCTTGCCCTGTATGCTAGAATCCCCGGCTATCTTCTTTGAGGTCAACCCATGCGATTCGCCCACACGCTTCTATTTGTTTGCCCTGAGTGCAATCTGCCAGTGGCGATTAGCCGCGTAAGCCACGAAAAGAATTTTGAGGTCATTGATTCAGAGCGACTCCACATAAAGTGTAGCTACTGCGAGAAATCATCTGAGGTTACCGCTGTCATGGCTAAGAAACATTATGTTGAGGGATGGTCGAGTCCCGGGTCTCAGGGAAAAAGTAGTCATTAGCTCATACATGATTTAGGGTATGCCGCCGACATAAAAAATTGGTACGCTACGTCACTAAGAAGCAAGCCATAGGAGGCGTTATCGTCCGCCATGAATGACGAACTAATCCCTTTGGAGACAATTCTCCGCACAGAGGAATTGGATCGACGCCCACCGCGCTCACCTGACTTTGAAAAAGAAAATCGCGCTCTCATTGCCTTGACACAGGCGTTGAGCGATTCGCCCCAAACCATTCTTCAGACTTTGGCTGACACGATCCTGAACATTTGCGACTGCGGCTCAGCGGGTATCAGCCTGCTGACAACGCACGACGGCGGTAAACGATTCTATTGGCCCGCGATTGCTGGTGAGTGGCAAGCTCACATTGGAGGCGGTACGCCCCGCGACTTCGGCCCTTGCGGCACTGTCCTCGACCGAAACTGCCCCCTCCTATTCACGCATGTGGAGCGCGTCTATACCTATTTCGAACCCGTCAGACCTTCGGTCGAAGAAGCTCTCTTGGTTCCCTTCTATGTGGAGAACAAGGCAGTCGGCACGATTTGGGCCGTAGCCCATGACCATAACCACAAATTCGACGCTGAGGACAAGCGACTGCTTCTCAGTCTGGGACAGTTTGCTTCAGCCGCCTATCAAGCGGTGAATTCGCTCGATGCCTCTAAGCGGCTCGCGGCTATTGTCGAATCTTCGGACGATGCCATCATCAGCAAAAACCTCGACGGCATCATCAGCAGTTGGAACAAAAGTGCCGAGGGGCTATTTGGATACACCGCTGAAGAAGCTATCGGCCAGCACATCACGCTGATAATTCCTCCCGACCGCATAGACGAGGAATCCATGATTATTGAGCAACTGAGGCGAGGTCAGCGTGTTGACCATTTCGAAACGATTCGCATGCGCAAGGACGGCACACTGATAGATATTTCTCTAACAATCTCGCCAATCAAAGACTCCTCTGGCCGTGTTGTTGGAGCCTCTAAGGTGGCGCGGGACATTACCGAGCGACGTCGAGCTGAACACGTTCGTAAAGAGGCCGAACTTTCCGCCCATCTCTTACAAGTTCAGGATACGGAAAGAAGACGTATCGCCCGAGAGTTGCATGATGGGGTAGGAAATTTACTCGCTGGGATCAGTATGAATGCCTCGCAAATTGCCAAAGAAAAGGAAAAATTGAGCGAGCCTCGCGCACGATGTTTGGAGGAGAATCTCAGTTTGATTGGACAAGCATGTTCAGAAATTCGAACAGTATCCTATCTCTTACATCCGCCGCTCTTGGATGACGTAGGTCTGCAATCCGCGCTGAAGTGGTATATCGATGGATTCGCTGAGCGCAGCAAGATTAAGGTCACGTTGGACGTAGCCCCCGATCTAGGCCGCCTCTCGGAAGACTATGAGTTGTCCTTGTTTCGGATTGCACAAGAGTGTTTGACGAATGTCCACCGTCATTCCGGTAGTTTCACAGCCCTCGTGCGGTTATGGCGCACGCCGGGAAGAGTAGAAATGGAAATAAGGGACGAAGGTAAGGGAATCAAGCCGGAGATACAGGCCAAGTTTGCCGCCGGTGGTAGTGCAGGCGTAGGTCTTCGCGGGATGCAAGAACGAGTGAGATTGCTGGGTGGCGAATTGACAGTGCAATCAACTGGAAACGGCACTTCCGTTCTCGTTGCGCTTCCGCTCACAGAAGTTGACATCCAATCGGAGCAGCATGCTCAATCACGAAGTCAAATGGGAATTTCCTGACCGCGTTCATGCCCGATAGAACAGTTCATGGGGCAAATAACTAGACTTGGAAGCGCAGTGAGGACATTCTCGCAACAGACCTTCTTTCGGGACTTTCGGTTTAACAGGAAGGTAGTAATTTTCTAGCGTATCTTCAATTTTCTCGAAGGTGAACGAGTGACCGCACTGTTTGCACTTGAGCCCCCAGTTTGACATCCCTTCGACCTCGTCGGTGACAGTATGCGCCGCGTGGGCGGGTCCGCAATAGGGCCGATTATGTACTTGAAGTACTAAGGCCTCGTTTCCGAAAGAGTGAAAGAGTGTGCAAAATTGGACAGCGCAGAATTTTGCATAGCCATAAGATGCGCCTGTGAACGGCGGGAAAGAGCGGTGTTGTCTGGTTCTGGGCGGGACGGACAGCATCGGTTATCTCGCCGTTCTTTCTGTCTTGAGCCTTTTCTACTTTTCCACAGAGAAATTTCGAACCTGTCCTTTAGGGCCTGCGGCCCGCGAAACCCCATGAAAATCACTTCGAGGTAAGATCGCCACGGCCCGAGCGGTGAGGTCGAGTACCCAGTGGAGCAGTCGAATCTGCGAGCCTGTCTGATCCGGAGCGTGCGTGTTTGAGCGGATAATTGGGCGTCGTTGTCTTCCCCTGGGGGAGCGGCGATAGCCTGCGACTCTGGTTAAGGTAACCGCAGCACGCTCTCCGCTCCCGGCCAGGAGGAACTATGTCCTACAGGATAGCGGGAATCGATGTTCATAAAAAGATGCTGGCTGTAGTTGTGTCTGACGTCGAAATCGAAAGCGAATACCAATTTGAGCGGCGGATGTTTGGCAGCAACCCTGAACAACTGCGATCGCTGGCGGCATGGCTTGTTGAGCAAGAGGCCGAAGAAGTAGTCATGGAATCGACCGCCCAATATTGGCAACCAGTGTGGGGAGCATTGGAACGATACTGGAAGCCGCTACGCGAGAAGCGCGAAGGCGCACGGCGCAGGTCCGGAACGTTGCATTTGGCGCAGGCGCAGTCCAATCGCGGCCGACGGGGACGCAAGAGAGATTTTCCCGATGCCGAACGCCTGGTAAAACGGCTCGTGGCTCGCGAATTGATTCTGAGCTTTGTGCCCGATGCCGAGCAGCGTCTATGGCGGACAGTAACGCGCAAGAAATACCAGTTGCGGTGTGATCGGGTACGGCTGCAGAACCAAGTGGAGTCTCTGCTCGAAGAGGCCCATATCAAGTTGTCCAGCTTCGTCTCCGATCTGCTGGGTCTCAGTGCCCAGCGGATGCTGAAGGCGCTCGCTGACGGAGAAACCAACCCGGCAACTCTCGCCGCTTTGGCCGATCAACGCTTGCGCGCGACCCCGGAACAGTTGTGCGACGCGCTTGGTGCCTGTACGGAGTTGAACGCCGTCTACCGGCGGCTGCTAAAAATGGCGTTGGAGGAATTGCGATTGATCGACGAGCAGATCGGCGAAACTGGACCAGGAGATGGCCCGTCTGCTCAGCCAGCACCAGGATGCCGTCGAGCGGCTGGCGGAAGTGCCCGGTCTGGGAGTGGACTCAGCGCAGCAGATCATTGCCGAAGTCGGCCCTACCGCAGCGACCTTTCCCTCCGAGAAATGTCTCTCCTCGTGGGTTGGTGCTTGCCCGGGCGACGACGAGAGTGCAGGCGTAAACTACAGCCACCGTTCTCCGAAGGGCAACCGCCACATGCGGCGCTTACTCAATCAGGCTGCGAACGCCGCAGCTAGAACCAAAGGAAGCATCTTCGAGATCGTGTATCGCCGCTCCGTCCCGCGTCTGGGACACAATCAAGCCATCGGGGCCATTGCCCATCGACAGTGTCGACTGATCTGGTTAATCTTGCACCATGGAGTTCGTTATGAAGAACGGGGCCCAGCCGTCACCAAGCAGTCAAAGCAAAAGCGCACGAAGAGAATGATCCGGCAACTCCGAAGCCTCGGCTATCGGATCGAAGCACCGAATCCTCAACCCAGCCAAGCACAAGCGCAGTGATTTTCGACTCAGGATCGCTTAGGAACGACGATCGCGAACTCCGTCGACCCCTAGCATCCCCTTTTTTGTGAGGAGTTCTTCACTTTAGGCCACGGCGCGCATCGCTTTCTCGCTATTGCGCAGTGGTTCATACACCTCCCCACTCACCCACAAACGATGCAGCAGGACCGCTAGCTTTCTCGCCACCGCAACAACCGCTCGCTTCTTTGCATTTTTCCCTCCTCGCGCTGCAAGTTTTAGCCCCCATCTCCGCAGATCACTGTCTTCTCCAAAGGGTCCCAGGATGTAGTGCGCCCCCTGCACCAGCATGGTCCTCAAGTAACGGTCTCCTTCTTTACTGATGTTCATCTGCGGCTGGCTCTCACCAGAGTCCCTGCGCCCAGGGCACAACCCGAGAAAACAGCCGACCTCGCGACTCTTCGGGAACCGATGCGGGTCGTCCAGCGTCAGCACATACGTCAGGCCGATCTGCGTTCCTACTCCCTTTACCTGTTTGAGTAGTTCGACGTGCGGGTAGCTTTCCTTGGCGATTGCCTCCATCCGCACCTCGTATTCCTGGATGCGCTCGTTCAATGATTCGACTTCTTGCAGAAGCGGCTCCAGAGCCTCGCGCAACTCAGCGTGCAATCCCGCGGCCAGCTCCCGGTTCACCTGCTGTGTGCCACACTTGGGCAGGCGCTGCCCATAAGACTTCACCAACCCGCGTGCGGCGTTCACCAAGGCCGTTCGCGCGCGCACCAATTCCGCCCGTGCCCGAATTACCGTCAGATGAATTTGTGCTTTCGCGCTGCGATGCCGCACCGGCCCCAATAGCTCTGGATCGATTCTTGCCAGCCGTGCCAGTGTCCGCGCATCGTGTCGATCGTCTTTTCGATTGCTCTTGGTGATCAATTGCACCTTTTGTGCGTGCGCGACGATCACTTTGTGCCCCAGCTCCGTTAACAGCCGGCTGACCCACGGGGAATGTGTTCCCGTCTCCATGGCAATGAGACTCTGCGGTATCTTCGCAAATACCTGTTTCATCGCTTCCGGTGTCATCGCCACTTTCTGTTCCAGAAGGATTTTCCCCGCTTCATCCAAAACGCAGTAACACGACGAGTGATCGCCGAGATCCAGACCAATCGTGAGCTTGTGCCCTTTGAAAATCATGTTTCCATTTATCCGAACAGTGCTAGTCTTTCGTTTCGCTCTGCACGCCTTCGGATTGCCGCTTGTCCCTAAATCCCGACCCGGGCCATGCAAGAAAAGTTACGAGAAAAGCGGCGACAGCAGGTAGTCTCGTTGAGGTGATCATTTCAGGAGAGACTATCACCAAATGGTTACCGATGTAGAACGCCCGAAGACAGGCTACTCGCGTTGTCACGCCGACTTGCTGAGACCGCTTTTCGGTGGTCAAGTGCTGTGAAACGGCATAACCGGAGAAGTAAGCATTAGGCTATGTAGTTAAGACCCGGCGGTACGAAGTCGAGGAAGGTTTTCTAACTCTGCGCGGTTCCAATGCGCAAGATTTGCGGCCGCATCGTAGGTGCTTTGACAGAAATCCAGAAGGGTCTGCTCTGGATACTCCGACAATCGAACATCGTCATACATCAAGAAAAATTCATTCTTATTCGGGCTGTAGAATGCCTTTGCAGGACGCACCACGCTGTCCCTGAAACCTGGCGGTTCGGGTGCCGCATAGGCGTAAAACGCTGCGTCTTTTATTATTTCGCCATCACCTGGCCAAAATCCCACACTGATAAGCTCATGGGAGTAGCCTTCGCGGGTGATAAAGTCGGCATTGGACCGCTCTGGAGCGCGTTTGCCAGAAAATCGCGATACCGCTAGATCAAAGCTCCCCCAGAAGAAATGTACTGGACTGGCCTTCCCAATAAACCCCGCTCGAAACCTCTGGAAGATTGGGTTCACGGTTGCAAGTATCTGCCAAAACCGATGTGCGTATTCGCAATCGTAAGAAGCATGAAGATCATCGAGTTTGAATCGAACAGGTCTGGGAACTTCAACGGGCATCCCCCAGATCTTCACATCAATGCCCAAAGAATGTAGAGCGCCTTGGAGTTCTTCGTAGAAATCGGCAACGGTGCGCGGCATGAGACGAAACGAACTGCTTTCGCCACGGCTGGTCTCGATTCGTAAAGAATGCGCGACGAAATCGAAGTGAATCTCGAAAAGTCCTTTCTCGTAAGGTATCGCAGAAGTGGTCAAACCGCGGGCCGTCACATAGAAAGCGCACCCCCACCAATGATTGATGTTTGGGCTGAGTGCCAGACGGATCTTACCCACGATCTGGGTCCACATGTGCAGAGTTGCGTAGGTGTCCTTCCATGCAGCCAAAGGCAGTTCAGGCCAAGCCATTGATTGTTTCATGTCAACCCCCGCCGGTAATTTGCAGGCTCGAGATGCGCATCGTATCACGGACCGACTTTTAGTTGAGCAGCGCTTGATTAACGGCAATCCGTCCACAAGCCGCAAAGTTATCGCATTCTCATGGTCCAGCCGTCAGGAGGCGGCCAACCATGAGGAGCAAAAGCAAGAAACGGAAACTGGCTCGGCGGAAAACCAAGCTCGGACTTCCGGATCCGGATTCACCTCGAAGATCGCCAGCTGGCACCGGGAACCACGAATGTGCGACTCGCAGCCGTGCGAAGGCTAGCCGACGAGGCGGCTGATGCCGGCTTGCTGAGCCCAGAACTTGCGGCCGGTATTCGCAGGGTAAAGGGATCCAAGAGATTGGGTGTTCGATTAGGGAATTGGTTAACCGCGGAACAGGCCCGCTCCCTCTGGCAGCTCCCAAACGCCGGAACGCTAAAAAGCAAGCGGGATCGGGCGATTCGGGCAGTTTTACTTGGCTGCGGGCTTCGCCGTAGAGAACTGTCCCATCTTACGCTCGACGATCTCCAGCGTCGTGAAGAGCACTGGGCCATCATTGATCGTCGGAAAGGGGCGTCACATTCGGACTGTCTCCGTTCCTGATTGGGTGAAGCGAACAATCGACGATTGGCTAACAGCGGGTGGTGTCACCAACGGCAGACTATTCCGACGTGTTTGCCGAGCAGGCAGAGCTTGGGGCGAGGGAATAACAGAAAAAGTAGTCTGGCATGTCGTGAAGGAGTACGCCGCGAAGATTGGAGTGTCGAAACTTGCACCACATGATCTGAGGAGGTCGTGCGCCCGTCTCTGCCATGAGGCGGGTGGAGAGTTAGAACAGATTCAGTTCCCACTGGGACATGTGTCCGTGCAGACTACGGAAAAATACTATGTGCGGAAAGTGGATATGTGCGGTGGGTGCCGTAAGCCCCGCTTGGCTGGACTTAGCATAATATCCCCGGTTGGTGGTGGAGGTCGGGTCGCGGTTGCCATACACGCGTGTCCTGAGGAAGGGTTACAAGGAATGGAGCCAATCAAGAAGGTCCTTGTTCTGCTGCCAGCAGGGGATCGTCTGGACTAACGAAGGCTCACTGATTCTTTCCAGTGCGTTTCGCTTCATCTCCAGATTTGCCCTCGCGTAAATCTGAGTGGTTTTAGCATCCACGTGGCCGAGGAAGTCGCGGATCATGTCGAGCGAGACTCCGCTCTGCAACAGGTGCATACCCTTTGTATGTCTCAGCGTGTGGGGGCTTACGGTTCGGTTTAAACTCGGACATTTGCTTCGTGCCAGAACGACGTATTTGTGGAGGATGTAGCGGATTCCCAAACGGGTCAGTCGCTCATGGCGCGCGTTGTGGAAAAGAGGCTTGTCGAACTGTTCGGGATGATCGAGGTGGTTTTCCTGCATGTGACTGCGTAGAAGCTGAACTGTGTTTGCCATCAAAGGCACAGCGCGCATTTTGCGCCCCTTTCCCAGAAGGCGAATCTGGGTCGGCATGACGAAGCTGTGTTCCATGCCTCCAAAGCTGTCGAACTTGACCCATTGGACTTGATGACCAACTTTCGCCTCGTGCAGGCCAATTGTTATGCGCGCCGCTATGACGAGGCGGTGCGCGCTGCGCGTATCGCCATCGAGCTGACCCCAGACTCGCCCTACACCTATTTCTACCTGGCCTTATCCTTGGCGGTATTGGGCTCGAATGAAGAAGCTTGGGAAATGGCAAGCTTGGGCAGAAAGCTTGCCGGCGGCATGCCGCTTGGCGAGGGCTATTTCGGCTACCTTGCGGCAGTGCTAGGACACACGCCTCGGAGATGCGCAAGCCCGCGGCGTAGCAGGTGGTTAAGACGGCGCGGTGCTTCCTCATTGCGACACAGTCAAGAAACGACTTCCTCTGGGCTGAGGATGATCGGTAGTTTTTTGGGCACCTTGGGAGCCGGGATCATGTCTGCCCACCAGGCTCGCAGGATCTCTAACAGTTTCGGTGAGAGCATTACGTAACGATCTTTCTGTCCTTTGCCTTGCTCGACACGCAAGACCATGCGCTGACTGTCGATCGCCGGGAGTGTGAGAGAGCCCGCCGCATTTCCGAAATTCCTAAACCGATCACCCCGCATTCCATGCGGCATGCCTTTGCCTGTCATTTGCTTGAATCGGGCACCGACATTCGCCAGATTCAACTCTTGCTCGGCCATCGCAGCCTGGAGACAACTGCAAAATATCTGCACATCGCGACCAGCAAAGTGTGCTCGACAGCGAGCCCACTGGATTTGCTGCCTCGTCCTGTTTCGATGGAGGTTCAACCTACTCAACCGCAACACCTCTAACCGCCGGGCCCCTTGGATCGCCCGAAGCTGGAAGTGGCGGACATCTTCCGCCGCTACGGTGAAGCCTATCGTCAGCAGCATGCTGCGTCGCTATCCCCCGCTCAACGGCGCGTCATGACCGCGATCGAAGTGTGTCGAACCGCAGCTCTCGGCGGTCATCTCGAGCGCTGCGACTGCTGCAACCACGAGCGGCCCTGTTACGACAGCTGCGGGGATCGGCATTGCCCCAAATGTCAGTCCCTCGCACGTGCGGCGTGGGTTGAAAAACGAACGTCCGAAGTTCTCGACACGCACTATTTTCATGTCGTCTTCACCATTCCCGAACCGATCGCTTCCATCGCTTACCAGAACAAAGACCTCGTCTACGGCATGCTCTTCCGAGCCACGGCCGAGACCTTGTCCACCATCGCTGCCGATCCCCAACATCGGGGCGCCGAAATCGGCTTTTTCGCCATACTTCACAGTTGGGGACAGAACCTGTTTTTCCATCCTCATCTGCATTGTGTCGTTCCAGGCGGCGGGATTTCACTTGATGGTGCCAGGTGGATCTCCTGCCGCCCCAAATTTTTCTTGCCGGTAAAGGTGCTCTCCCGGCTGTTCCGGCGATTGTTCTTGCGGTATCTACAGGAGGCCTTCGACGCCGGCAAGTTGCAGTTCTTCTCTTCGCTTCAGGCACTCCAGGATCCGCAGGCTTTCACCGGTCATCTCGATCCAGTGCGAAACGTGGAATGGGTCGTTTACGCCAAGCCACCTTTCGCCGGGCCACAGCAAGTGGTGGACTATGTCGGCCGCTACACGCACCGGGTGGCCATTTCCAATCATCGGATTGTCGACATCGAAGATGGCCAAGTGAAATTTCACTGGAGAGACTACCGCGACAACAATCAGCAGAAAACCATGCCCCTCCCGGCGGACGAGTTCATCCGGCGATTTTTGCTCCACGTTCTACCGAGTGGCTTCCACCGCATTCGCTACTTCGGGTTCCTCGGTAATCGACACCGCAAGGAGAAGTTGCAGCATTGCCGCCAACTTCTCGGCATGGCTCCTCCAAAGGAAGGCGCTGCCGAGCCCTTGATACAAGAGGATTATCGTGATCGATACGAGAGGCTCACGGGCCGCTCTCTTCGGGAATGCCCCGTTTGTCATCGAGGTCGCATGATCGCGGTCAAGGCGCTGCCTCAAGTTCGCTCTTCACCGATCATCCAAGACACTTCCTGAGCGACCATAAACGAATCCAAATTGCCCTCGCCACGAGCTCTGCACTCTCGAGCCAACGTAGTGCTGTTGCTTCTTGCCGTTCAGATCACCCCGCAGACAGCAAGGATCCCGCATTTTGCCCCGCAAGTTCCCGCAGAAGACACCCAACTGCAACCCAGCATGCTCGTCTCCACACTTACCTACCCGCTTATGCCCACTACGTCGCGTCCCACTTATCAAGCAAAACCCATAGCGCACACACCTTGCAGCGGTTTAGTCCAAAACATTTTTAGCTCACCGGCGCGCCTTGTTTACGTTTCCGCTCTGCTACGGATACTATCGGCGTGCCGCCAAGCTAAAAATGCTCTGCAATGGAAGGGTTGCCCGTCATCCAGACTTAGTTCCGATAGGCATAGCCATTGCGTATACTCGACGGCTAGCAATCGTTCCAAGGAGGGCGTTATGCCGCTTACCCGCCGGGACTTAATGGAAAGGATTCTCGCCCTCAGTGCTGTTGGTCTCTTATCCGATTTCTCGACGCTGATCGGCTTTGCGGAGCTGACCAGTCCCCTCGCGTTCACTCACGTGACCGTTATCGACGCTACTGGTCAACCGGCATTGCCTGATCGCACGGTCGTCGTTGTCGGTGACCGCGTTCAGGCAATCGGCAAATTCAATGAAGCAAAGTTGCCGAAAAGCGCCAGGGTCGTCGATGCGAGCGGAAAGTACATGATTCCCGGGCTCTGGGACATGCACTTTCATTTGCGAGGGGGTTCAGCTCTGCTTCCGGACACCTGGCTTTCTCTCCTGCTCGCGAACGGCGTCACGGGAACTCGTGAGCTGGGTGGCGACATTGTGGACACCGTGTTCCGCTGGCGCACGGAAACCGCGAATGGGACAAGACTCGGACCTCGAATCCTTACATCCGGCCCCAAGGTTGACGGCCCAAAGCCGACCTGGCCCGGGTCGTTTGCGGTCACCGATGCAGCCTCGGCGCGGGCGGCAGTCGACAAGTTGAAGGCCATGGGCGCGGATTGCGTCAAGATCTACTCCCAGGATTTTCCACCGGATGTTTTTTCCGCGTTGATGGATGAATCTCGCAAGCAGCAATTGCCTGTCGGCGGGCATCTGTCGTTTATGACCATGACGACCCGCGACGCAATTAAGAGTGGCGTGAAATTCCTCGAACACGGGGCCCTCTATGTTCTCGGGGGCTGTTCGAGGAGCGAAAAACAAATCAACGACGAGTGCCTCGCGCGACGCGGGTCTAAGCAGCCCATGTTGGGTGCGGAGCGCATGTACCGCTACGCGCAAACATATGACGAAGGTTGGACAAGAGAGCTCTCCGCAGAGATGGTCGAGCACGACACCTGGGTGACGCCGACGCGCGTAGTGTTGAAGCAATTGGAGTCTGTGGGACGGGTCGACTACGGGCAACACCCGCAGCGCAAGTACATCTCCTCCGCGCTCTGGCAGATGTGGGAACAGGCTCATCCTATTTTCCCAGACGATGCGATGAAACAGCTTGAACTGGTCAACGAAACGACGGCCGCGATGATTAAGGTGATGCAGTCGGCTGGTGTCGGACTGCTGGCCGGCTCGGATTCCAGTACGACAAACCCCTACACGTTCCCTGGCTGGAGTCTTCACCAAGAACTTGAATTGCTGGTTGGGAGCGGACTTTCAGCGATGGAAGCACTACAGACTGCCACCAGGAATCCCGCCCGATTCCTCGGTGAATTCAGTAGCAGCGGAACAGTGGAAGAGGGCAAGACTGCGAATCTCGCTCTGCTCACGGCCAATCCCCTGGAGGACATCCGGAACTCGCAGAAGGTTGATTCGGTCGTGTTGAACGGGAAACTCTTAACGCGCGCGGATCTGGACAAACTCTTGGAGGACGACGCGACGAAAGCGGCGGCAGCTACCGGATAGCCGCCCCGGCCGCTGTCCAAGCAGACGGTCAGCTTTCCTATCGCCATCAGGTCCGTAGTTCTGACCATTGAATGAAGCCAGGTTGAAATAGGACTAAACTCGCGCAAGTATAAAGCTAAATTCGGCAATTCCCGTTGAATTCCTGTAGCTTCGGGGGTAGGCTCCTTCGTAACGTGAGGTTGCCCGTATGCAATTCGATCGTCGTGCCTTCCTTGCGACCCTGGGAACGGCAGCCGCTATCAACGCCATGTCCTCCGAGGCGCTCGCCGACGCACTTGAACACCACATGATAGAAAACCTCGACGCGGAGGGGACCACGGACGAGCTAAGGGTTCGGCGCGGCACAGGAGTACTGTTCGGCGGGCCCCTGCCGAGCGGTCCAACGGAGTTGAAGAAGCTGGAGCCGATGCCGGAGAAACCGACATTGGTCGATTTCTTTAAGTACCGGTTTGCACCAGCGACAGCGAAGCATGTGCTGCAGAGCGCGGCTGATGCGATGAAAAAGGGCGAGAAAGAAGAATTGATCCTCGCCTGCCTTCTTCATGATGTTGTGCTCAACCTGATCAAGGTTGATCACGGGTGGTGGGGCGCGCAGATGATGGAGCCCTACGTCTCCGAGAAGATCAGTTGGGGCATCCGATATCACCAAGCCCTACGCTTCTACCCGGACCCTTCCGTCGGCTATGAGTATCCAGAGTTGTACAACAAGATTTTCGGCAAGGACTATGTGCCGCCTCCCTACATCAAGCAAGCCTACGAGTATGCCCGCAACCACAAGTCATACATGGACGCGCGCATGATCACTGTGCACGACCTCTACGCTTTCGATCCGGCAATGAATGTCTCGATAGATCCGTTCATCGACATCATTGGTCGTCACTTCAAACAACCGAAGGAAGGGCTCGGGTACGACAATAGCCCCGTCGCGCACATGTGGCGGACGCTCATTTTTCCGGACACCCCGCTCTAGGCACCCGCCTTCTCCAGCATGTTACATGCCGGGGGTACCGCCATTCCATACGCTGCGATACGTCGAGCCCCTCTGCGCGCTGCAAGGATTACGCGCCGTAACTGAGAAATGTTCCGTCAGGGAACTAACCTGCCATATCGCCTTTCACCTGACAGTAGTGAACGGGAGGAAAACAATCATGGAGAGGAATGCAAAGTTGCTCACGCTGGCCGGGCTGGTATGCCTGTGGTTCGGCCTTTCCGCCGCTGCCCATGCGCAGTTCCTAGTCATCGGCGACGATAACAAGCTGTGCTGGGACGACACCGGCAAGACGGTCTTCACCGAACCCGGCAAGGACGAGGTGGTAATCGTCGACATCAAGGACCCCGAGGCGCCGAAGATCGTCGCTTCGCTGCCCTTGATGAACACGGTGATCGGTCCGCCGACCAATCTCGGGATCACGCCAGACGAAAGCCTGGCGCTCGTCGCCAATTCGCTAGCCTATCAACCGGCCGGGGCCGGCTGGAAGACAGTACCCGACAATAAGCTCTTCGTGATCGATCTGCAGTCGAAGCCCCCCAAGGTGATTGCCACCGTCGAGGTCGGCATGCAACCCTCGGGCCTCGCGATCAACAGGACGGGCGGCCTCGTCCTGATCGCCAATCGCGCCGACAATTCGATCAGCGTACTCACGGTTAACGGCAAGGAGGTCAAGCTCGTCGACACGGTACTCATGGGCGATAGCGTCTCGGCTGTCGCCATCACCCCCGACGGGAAGCATGCATTGGCCTCGAAGTGTGCGGTCAACAAGGTCGCCTGGCTCGACATTAACGGCCAGAAGGTGACCTACAGCAAGATCGATTTCGGGGTAGGCGTGTTTCCCTTCAACGTGCAGATTACTGCGGATGGCCGCTTCGGCCTCACCGCGAACCCGGGGAACGCCGGTGTACCCAACGGCGGCGCCGGCTCGGTGACCGTAATCGACCTGAAGGCAACCCCGCCGCACGTGGTCGACTACCTGGGCGACGACCACTTCCCGGAGGGTCTTGCGATCAATCCGACTGGGGGCCTCGCCGTCGCATTGGCGCTGAACGGCAGGGGTGGTTCGCTGTCGAAGGACGCATGGTTCGCGCATCCGAACACCATCGTCGACGTGCTCTCGACTGCAGGCGGCAACGTACGCAAGGTGGGTGCGGTCAACGCGGGTAGGCAGGCCGAGGGCGTTGCGTTCAGCCCCAATGGCAAGTATCTCTACGTCGCCAATTTCTATGTTGGCGATTTCAGACCCGGCAACCTTCAGATCTACAGGGTGCAGGTAGACAGCGTGGTCGACAGCGGCAAAGTGCTGATGCTGCCTGGCCATCCTGCCTCGATGCGCAGCAGCGTGCCGTAAGGCCTTCTAAATCGACAGCCTCTTCGGTCGGCAACCCTTCCCTTAGAGGATTATGGAAGGGTTGCCCAAGGGCAGAAAATGGTAGGAGGCGCGGGAGGACTTGAACCTCTGACCTCTTCCGTGTCAACCTACCACCGTACGGAAAGATAACGACTAGACCGTATCGAACAACCTCTTCACACGTCTCATACTCTTTTCACAGGTAGAGATCACAGGTAGGAATCACAGGTTGCATTAGTGCGCGGCCGCCAGAAGCCTCCTTAGCGTCCGCCTCACATCGGATAAAGGTTGCTACCGTCCGATGATCTCACTTCAATTTCCGGTTTGTCCGCCCACATCTCGCTATGGAATTCCCGATGTATACTTGCGCTCGGAGGACTGAGGGGTTCGTGCCGATCACTTGAGTGACTCTTGCTACCTCACACCCGATCGTGGCCGACACGTTGCATGCGCGTCGCACGCGCCACCAGATTGCCGTCAGGCTGCTTCCATTTCTTTTTATCCTCTACATCGTGAATTATGTTGACCGCACCAACTTGGCCTACGCTGCCCTCGGCATGACTCGCGACCTGGGTTTAGCGATCGGGTCATCGGACTGGGCGCGGGCATCTTCTTCATCAGTTACGTCGCGTTGCAGATCTCAGGCGCACTTTTGGTCGAGCGGTGGAGCGCCCGCCGGATGATCTCCGCCAGCATGATCGCGTGGGGTTCACTGACTGCACTGACAGCACTGGTGCGCACCCCCGGTCAGCTCTATTTCGCGCGTTTTGTCCTGGGCGCCGCCGAAGCGGGGTTTTTTCCTGGGGTCATCGTCTATCTCAGCCACTGGTTTATTTCTGGAGATCGCGCCAAGGCAACCAGCAACTTTATGGCAGCTATTCCTCTTTCCGCCGGTCTTGGATCGCCGTTTGCCGGCTGGATTCTCGGCCACGCCTGGCTGAGCCTGGCCGGATGGCGTTGGCTCTTTGCGGTCGAGGGATTGCCGGCAATCCTGCTGGGTGCGGTCGCCTTTTTCTTTTTAACGGATTGGCCGAGAGAGGCGGCCTGGCTTGGTCCCGCGCAGCGGCAATGGATTGAAGAGCAGTTGCAGTGCGACGATGCGGATGGCACGCAGGCAATACCGGTTTGGCAGGCCATCAAGTCGAACAGCGTTCTCCTGCTGGCCGCGGTCACCTTCCTCCAATATTTTCTGGCTTACTGCTTTATTTTCTGGTTTCCAACCCTGCTGAAACGCCAATCCGGATTTTCTGATGTACGAGTCGGCCTGCTTGGGGCCATTCCGTATGTGGCGGCTGTCATCGCAATGCAGGTCAACGGATGGCACTCCGACAGGTACCGGGAAAGACGTTGGCACGCTGCGGTCCCGGTCCTTACTGCCGCAGGTGCATTGTTGATTCTGCTGGCTCAAGTTCGCTCCTTGCCTCTCTTCCTAACGCTGTTCACGCTGGTCGGGGATGGCGCTCGCGTATCTCCCGGCATTCTGGGCGATTCCGACCGAAAGACTGAGTCACTCGGCCGCAGCTACCGCCGTCGGAATGATTAATGCCGTCGGCGGCATGGCGGGTTTTGCGGGGCCCTACGCCTTCGGCTATCTCTACAATCGCACTGGATCATTTTCAGTTGGTCTGGGTCTTATGATGGTGACAGCACTAGTTGACGGATTATTGATCCTGCGTATTCCAGACGTACGCCGCATGCCCATTCAAACGTGCTAAACCGCTGGTCGTTGCTCAAACGCTGGCGTTAGCCTGCACAGTTCATGAAAAATCCGCCACGACACCGAACAAGTCAATGCAGTGCTATCGCGTGATAGCGTCAGTTGAACGGTTTTTTCTGTTCCGACATCGCCGGACGTTGGCCCCAGCAGGCGTGCAGAAGAACGTTGACAAACCAGAACGACGAGTCTCCCCAAGGACCCAGGAGCGCCTTGTACTCCGATTCCTGCACCTTGGTCAGGGTACCCGTTCCTTGCTCCCATGCGCACATGGCCTCAAGCGTGGCCTTCCACCACATCGCCCACGGGCTGTCCCCACGTCCTACTTCGGCTGTTGCTTCGTGCCGGATGTTTTCCAGGCCACAACGGTCAAATAGCATTGGGAGCTTGCGTCCAAAAAAGGGGTCATATCCGCGCGATACCAACCACCCGCCATTCCGCGACGCGCGCTGGTAAGGACCGGAATGCGGATGAGACGCCTCCAACGGGGCAATCGTTCCCCAATCTCCGTCCTCATCTAGCAGCCACCCTCCCGGCCGCAAGCATTCGACCATGCGATGGATAGCCGCCTCCTGCTTGCCGGCGAGCCAGAACAGCATCAAACGTGAGCAAACCAAATCGAACGAGCTTAGGCCAAGGGCCTCCAGTGAATCGTCGAGAATGTTGTGCTGCCGCACTTCGAGGTTCGGGACATCGAGCCTCTTCAGGTAGGTAAGGTCGATGTCGGTCGCCAAGACGTGGCCGCTCTCACCAACCTGCTTGGCCAGCCAGACGGCCATCGAACCCCTCCCCGCGCCGACCTCAAGGCATCGCCAGCCTGGTTGAACGAGTTCACGCCGCTGCCGCGAGAGAGGATCGAAAATCTGTTCCAAGAGACTCAACCGGTCGTCTTCAGCTTCTTGGCGTCCTTTGGCGTCTAGCCGATAACCCGGCCCAAAATCTCTAGATGTACTCGGGGGCTCAGCCATCGCGACACGATAGTAAGGTGTTTTCACTATTGTCAAGGGCGGGTAGGGTTTGGGCGGGTAGGGTTTTGACAAACGCGTGGCAAAACTCAGGAACCAGCCTACCACCTTGGGACAAGGAGGAAGCGCTCTGAAGCAATGTAGGCTCGTGGAGCGCATCTCCACAGTGTCAACGTACCACGCAAAAAAGAGAAGGACTTAGACCGTATCGAGCATACTCTCTACACGCCTTTTACACGTTTTACAGGTAGAGATCACCGGTAGGAAATGCAGGTAGTCCTTCCACAACGACCCGGTGCTACACTGTGCCGATCTGTCGCAGAAGTTCGCGTCGCGCCGGGCAGGGGCGCCTGGATAGTGAGCGGAGACGTGGGCATGTTGCACGGCGAAGTAGTTTCTATTTACGTTGCGGCAAGAGCAGGCGCGCCGATGGCGTCACGGCAAAGTGTAGAAGCGATTGTCGGTCGCGGCCTGGAAGGGGACCGATATTACGAGGGATCTGGACACTGGTCGAGCACACCCGGCATGGGTCGCCAAATCACGCTGATCGAGATCGAGACTATCGAGGCACTCGAACGCGAAAAGAATATTGTGATCGCCCCTGGAGCATCGCGCCGAAACCTCGTGACGCGCGGCGTGCCCCTGAATCACCTGGTTGGGCGCGAGTTTCAAGTAGGAGCTGTGCGCTTGTTAGGAAGGCGTTTGTGTGAGCCGTGCGAGTACCTGGAAGGCTTGACAACCAAGGGCATCCTCACGGGCCTGATTCATCGCGGCGGTTTGCGCGCCGATATTGTCTTGGGCGGATCGATTCATGTAGGCGATTCCGTTAAGGAGTGAGGGTCTGACGAAACGCGATAACTTTATGCTCTGATTCGCTCAAATCCAGCACAGACAGATCAACTCTAGGTCGTTGTAACCCAATGAGGAATATTGTTGAGTTCAGATTTTTCATCGGAACGAGTCAGAGCCACGTCGAGCGCGGATTCTCAGACTGAGGATCAGGCTGCCCGCCACCACGTAGCAGAGCGCGATGAGCCCGAAGCTGGCCACAAGCGACTGCGTTCGATCGTTGAGAAAGCCAATCGTGTAGTTTCCAGCGAGCCCGCCGAGTTGCCCGATTGAATTCATCAGTCCGAAGGTGGCTGCTGCCGCTGTCTCGCCAAGCATCGTCGTCGGTATTGCCCAGAAAGCTGGATAATAGGCAAATAAGACGCCACTCCCAAGAAGCAAGAACAGAATTGCTAACGGCACATCCTGCCGGGTGAGAGTCACGAGGGCGAACATCAAACCCGAGCCCAGGAGAGGGATAGCAGCGTGCCAGTGTCGCTCACCAGTTTTGTCGGAGTGCCAGCCATTGATAAGTATCCCCGCAAATCCCAGTAAGGCTGGCACCAGCAACAGCAACGTCACCGTCTGGTTAGAAACTCCCGAGAGCCGCTTCACGAATGTCGGTATCCAGTAGATGGTTCCGAGCGCTCCAGTGAGCGCAAGGAAGAAAGCCGTAATCAGGATCAGAATTCGCCGGTCGCAGAACGCTTCAATGATCGTGTAATTTCGAAGCTTCTTTTTTGCTTCGAGCTCCACCTGCAATTCGCTGACGAGCCAATCTCGCTCGTCCTGAGGAAGCCAACGCGCTTGCGCAGGCCGGTCCGTCATATAGAAGTAGGTGATGATCCCCACGACGACCGCAGGCAGGCCCTCCAGGATAAAAAGCCAACGCCACCCAGCCAGCGACTGCCAATGTACCTTGAGGAGCCAGCCAGCCAAGGGCGCGCCAATCAAAGCGGCGGTGGGATTGGCTGCGTATAAGCAAGCGATGGCCCGGCTGCGGTCGCGCGCACAAAACCAGTGCGTTAAATAGACAATCATGCCGGGGAAAAAGCTGGATTCGGCGGCTCCCAAGAAGAAGCGGGCGGCATAGAATTGCGCGGCAGTGTGCACAAAGCCGGTCAGAATCGTGACGATTCCCCACGAAATCATGATTCGCGCAATCCATTTCCTCGCGCTCCATCGCTCGACGATGATCGCTCCGGGTATCTCGAACAAAACGTAGGTTACGTAAAACATACCTACCCCTAAGCCATAGACGCGGTCACTTAATCCCAGATCGGCACTCATCCTGAGATTGGCAAACGAAACGTTGACGCGGTCAAGGTAGTTGACGACGTAGAGGAGAAAGACAAAAGGAAGCAGTCGGTACGCGACCCTCCGTCTGGCTCGCTGGCCGACATCTGGCACGTCAGCCTTCGTTACTGTCGCGGCTACTTGCGAGTTCATCGGAATCGCTCCGGGTTTGTCGGCTAGCTCAGCTTTTGCGAAACATAGAGGAAGCGAGAAAGGCGGCCTTCTCTAGCGACCCGAGCAGCGACGGCAAGGAACTCCTGCTGACGGTCATATTCGGATTCGCCCTCGATCTCACGCAGGGCAGCGCTCCTCGCTGCGCGGGCTGTGCGTCTTGCCTCGGCGACCTTGGCCATGTTTGCAGTTACATCTTCACAGACCAGCGTTTGCAATCCGCATTGGGCAATGATGCGTTCGTCGTACCCCTGGGGAACGAACAAATAGAAGCCTGCCGAACTACGGGCAGCGATTTCTTCATTCGTTAGCATTCCTGTGATAGTAATGGGATCAGTGAACAGCAGTCGTCCACTTGGCTGCAGCAACCGCGCCCACTCCGCAATTACTAATCGACGGTCGGGGAGGTGGTTGATCGCGTCAATACAGGTGATGGCGTCGAAGGTGGCATCGGAGAATGGCAAGACCCCAGTAGCATCTGCAACCCGAAATTGGGCACGCTGGGCGACCCCACGCTGTGCTGCCAATGAATTTGCCGTCGTTATTGCTTGTTCATGCGCATCGATGCCGATAACAGAACACCCGGTCATGGCGGCCATACGTAAGGCCGGGCCTCCTGCTCCACAAGCAACATCAAGCAGGGTCTTCCCGGCAGAAAGATCGAGCGATCGCAGAAACCTGTCCTGCTCGCCTGAGGTGAGCCAACTATTTTGTCCAATATCTTCACCAAAGGCTTCAAGACGGATCTGTGCGTAAAGCTCCCTCTGAAAGTGTCCATAATTGGTATCGTAGTGACTGGAGGAAGGATGCGAGTTGGATTTTTCCATCCGGACCTCCGCGCCTAGCGGCTCAAAGCGCACATCTCCACAGTGTCAACGTACCACCGTTAGGAAAGAGAACAATTTAGACGATATCGAGCATACTCTCCACACGTCTTTTACACGTTTCACAGGTAGAGATCACAGGTAGGAGATGCAGGTATGCAATCCTACTCGAAGTGACTAAACTGGACTCCCGAAACGAGGTACCCAGCATGAGCAATGTCAGCCGGAAAACTGTGGATTTGTCGCAATATTCCGATCTAGTGGTCATCTACCTTGGCATGCGCGTGAACGCGCTGACAGGAATGAAGACTTTGCTTGGGTTTGGTCCAAAAATTTCCAAGGCGGTGGATGCCAAGCCTGACGGCCTGCTCCTCCACGAACCCATCGTCTTCTCGCTGTTTCCTCCCCACACGGGCATGCGTCAGTACTGGAGAGACTTTCAATCACTTGAAAACTGGACCCGCTCGGAGCCCCACAAGCTTTGGTGGCAGAAGTTCTTGCGCGATTCCGGTGGCACGGGTTTCTGGCACGAAACGTATTTCCTGCGCGGTGGCTTCGAAGCGATTTATGATGACGTGCGCGTTCCCGTTGGTTTGTCCCGATTTGCCCCTGTGGTTCCGGCACGCGGCGCCATGTTTTCCGCACGCAAGAGGCTGAAGCTGGCGGGAGAGCCGCCGACGCCCCCGCCAGTTCCCGAGGAAACGCTAGAGTAATAGGTTCACAATGAATGCTGATGCTGAAAGGCGGACACACCTACATACAGACCCTCTCCGGGACGAGGAAGCGCTTTGAACCAATGTAGGCCCGCCTAGCACATCTCCACAGTGTCAACCTACCACGCAGACAAAATAGAAGGACTTAGGTCGTATCGAACCGCCTCTCCACAAGCGTAATACCCCGTTTCACAGGTAGAGTGTCACAGCTAGGAAATGCAGGTTGCGTCCGAGGACCGCAAGTCTTAACCCAACCTTGCCCGTGCTCCAGGAGTCCAGACAGGGTTGACGCGTTCTAGCTTCGAGGCATAGAGTTCCCCAAACCTTTGTATATCTTCGGCCAGCCTGGGCCGCTTATAAAACTTCCCGGCCCGGGGCGGTCTTACACCGAGGTGAGCCTTGGCCAACGAGTTGGGTGCCCCGGCCATGTCTATCGAGGCGAGAACATCCCACAAGGTGCGTATTAGAATTCTCCCCTTTATCTCCGTTCTCTTCGTCGTTTGCTTTCTGGACCGGATCAACATTGGATTTGCCGCCTTAACGATGAACAAGGAACTGGCGATCACGAACCAGCAGTTTGGGGCATGCACAATATGAAGGACAGGGCGACACGGAGGACGCGAAGAACTTCGAATGCCGTTGATGGACATCGAAACGCTAGTCCTCACCTCTGTGCCGCGTCGTGAGAACCGGTCAGCTTCAAATGCATCTGGAAAAAAGGAGAATGTCCATGTATGCAATTTGCTATCGCCCATGGCTGGTTCCTTGTTGCGCCGCTCTGTTCGCAGTATTTTCGCAGAGTGTCGCGGCTAAGACCCTTTGTGTGAATCCCGCAGGCTCCTACCCGTGTTATTCAAAAATACAGGCGGCCGTCACTCATGCGTCTGCCAACGACCTAATTAAGGTTGCCCCCGGTACCTACAAAGAGTACGTCACCGTTGGTATTCCACTTTCCATCGTCGGTGCTGATGCCAAATCGACTATTGTTGACGCCACGGGTCTCGCGCACGGCTTCTTTGTGGACGGATTCGACAATCCAGGCCTCACCAACGTTACCATTACGGGATTCACGGTGGAGAATGCTATGTTCGAAGGTATTTTGGTGGTAAGTGCCTCGAACATCATCATCCGGACCAATCACATCAATAACAATGACGCCTCTCCCGGCCTGGAATTCACCGGCGCCACCATGGGTTGCCCAGACCAGCCGGGGAATGGGATTTATGAGAACGATGAAAGCGGTGACTGCGGAGGCGCGATCCATTTAATAGGCACGAGCCATTCAACGGTTTCGGACAACCTCGTGTCTGGCAACGCTGATGGACTCCTTATTAAAGACGAGACCGCAGAGAGTCGTGACAATCTTGTTCTCCGAAACACCTTTCAAGACAATCCGTTAGAATGCGGGATCGTTCTTGCCTCCCATCCTCCAACAGGACACGTTTCTCCCCCGTTTGCTCCTCATTTTGGAGTTGATCACAATACCGTGGCTGAGAACATTTCGACCGGCAATGGTGTGCAAGTCGGAGGCTCCGGAGTAGGTCTTTTTTCCGACGGAAATGGCCCCGGTCGCGTTGCCGGTAACTTGGTCATACACAATAAGCTGATAGGCAACGGGCTTGGGGGCGTCAGCCTACATACGCACGTTGGTCCCGCTTTTGGGGCGCCCGCGGATAACATGGATGGAAACATTATCATCGGAAATTTCATAGCCAAGAATCTTGCCGACGCGGCCGATACCGCGACGCCCGGACCCGTGGGAATTAACATCAACAGTGGAGGTGGTGGCTCCCCCGTTTACGGCACCGTGATTTCGTATAACGTCATTCGCGACGAAAATGTGGACATTGCCGTAAACACTCCGGCCGAAGTCGACATCCATCTCAATGACCTGGGTGGCGGCAAAATTGGCGTCGCCGACGTTTGCGCTTATGACCAAGCCACGGTTTGTACCGGCAGCATCGATGCCACTGAGAACTATTGGGGATGCCCCGCTGGCCCCGGTGGTCCCGGATGCACGACAGTCAGTCGATCCGACATTCGTTTTGTTCCTTGGCTTCAGTCGCCTTGCGGTTACCTTGATGACCGCGATTCGGGCGAACCTACTGTTTTAGAATTCGCTGATCGCCCGTACCTAGTGGCGGCGTGGCGTTCCTCCGGACGAGACGGACTTTTTATTCGCAATGAGTAACGCCAGAGCGGTAATCAGCTTTGAAGTGGCAGAACATAACTGCGATGATACTACCAACCGGTGGATTTCCGCCGTCAGTCTTGATTAAACGGCGTTACCGTCCACATATGTACCAGCGTCTGCCCCGGTTGGCGAGCCATTTCCAAGGAAACATTCCTATGATGATGAGTAGGGCCCCGATGATGATGACCCTACAATTCGGACATTTCAATTTACCTTCATCCCCGATACAGGAATTTCAAAGGGTTTCACCCAGGTCGGATGAGACAGATGGAATACCCGCAGCACGTGCAAAATCGAATCTCGTCTTCGCCGTACGAGGCGGGGTGCTCCGACCGAAAGGCCTCCGCCTGCTCCACCGTCGTGAAGAATGCGCGATCACTTCCGTTGCTGCGTTTGCAGTTCATTCGATTCTCCAAAATTCTGAGGACAGCCGCCTTTGATCAGCAGTCCCCGTTCGTACATCGGCTTCTCGTGCTGATGAACAGAAAACCCTTTCCGACGCTAAGGTTTTCGCGGCTTTTGCAACGCGCGAAGCGCCGCATCGATTAACGTTTGTGCGCTCTTGGTCGGAACAACGATGTGGTATACGCCGCCGCGATGTCGACGGACTGTCGCGGGCGTTGATTGCTCGCGGAGCGGTCGAGTCGGAATTTGTTTGATCAGATTGTCGAGGATGATGGGGTCTTCGACACTGATTTCGTCACTGGTATCAATAACGTTGGTGGCGTCGGCAACGCTGGCGGCGTTAAACGCCTGTTGAATTCTGTCGCGAACCGATTGCAAGCCGCTACCGTCCAAGATTTTTGCGCCGTTCGGAGACAGTTTGTCGCTCATTAGTTGATGGTCTCCTCGGGCGCACTGACTTCGCTCTCCTCTTCTTTTCGGTTCGATGTCCCACAAAATTTCATGACCCACGAGTTGCAAAAGAGCCGACATCGTCGTGTTAAAACCCCCGAGTTCCTCTCCCTTACCCTCAAGCAGAAATGTTGTATGGGCGAGCGTCCCGAGTTTCAGACGTGGAAGTTCCTGCGGCTTGATGTCTAGCACTCGTGCGATGCGTCTTTCGAGGATGCTGCGAATTCTTTGTGCGACTAGAGTCGTTCGTATTTCGTCCGCCAAGCCCTCAAGGGGTTCTTGAAGCGGGAACTTGCGAAAGTCCGAAGCCCGAAAGAGCAAAACGACGTAGGGCATACGATGAAATCAGACCGTTCGCTGCTGCTTTCCGCCGACGACAAGGCGGCGGCTGACGACAAGGCGGCGGTCATCGCCGAGATTAGAAAGTTATTTGCGCGGTTGGAGGAGGACAAGAAGTCATGAATTCCCAAAACTGATTCGCGGAATCGGGTTCCAGCCCAGGATCGTCGTCGCGCACTTCGCGCTCGCGCTCCCCGCGCGAGTACGACGGCTCCAAGCCCTACCTCTATTCGCGATACCCCGTAAAAATTTGGCGCGTTGCCGTCCGCAGTGTGCGCCGCTATGACACGACCAATGTTGTGTCGCGCGTCAACGGCACCCCGCGTGTGGGCGGTGCGTGATGTGGATGCGGACAGACCTTACTGGGGCGCATCTTCGGGCGACTGACTGCCATAAAAGCGGTTGGCAAACGAGGCTCTTACCTGTTGTGGGAGTGCCAATGTTCTTGCGGCAACACGAAGACTATCCCTTCTGGTTGGCTGACGTCTGGGAACACGAAGAGTTGTGGGTGCAAGGTGAAATCTCCGCTCCGAGTGATGTTGGAGGAGAAGTACGGCGGTTCCTGGCTCGATTCCCCTGAGCGCAACGCTTTCAACCGTGCGCGACTATCGTGCACCAGTCAAAAGTCTAGTGATTGGAAGACCGCTGGTGCTTTAGGGATCAAGTTCAACTTCAACAGTTTTGAAGAATTTTTTGAGGAGGTTGGGCTGAAACGTAGCGGCAACCCACGCGAAGTCTATTTGCGCCGCATCGACAGAACGAAGGATTTTGAGAAGGGCAACGTGACGCGGGTTACGACAGCAGAAGTCCCGCACCTCGGCAGAGTGAACCAAACGGCGGAAGAGTTTACCAAATATATTCTCAAGCTGCTTTTACGAGCTAAAGGTGAGATATCTCTTTCCGTTTTGCAGAATAAATCCGCTCAGAAATGGGGCAAAGAGATGTTCTTGGCTGTTTTGAAGGAACTGGAAGAACAAAACGTTATCGAACAGCTCCAAGGCGGCATAGAAGACATGCGCATGGTCGGTCTTGTTGGCGGCGCAAGATATCAGCCGTGATATCTTCCCTGTACTGCACGCCGCAATTGTCGCGGAAAGCCTCCACGGCTCTTTTGTAGCCACGCTGGGTTGTGCGTGCGCGCTCCCCAGTCTTGGTGGCATCGGCTAGGTCTTGCAGGTAGACGGCAACCGCGTGGGCGATCTTCATGCGCCCTGACGCGTCTCTCACAGGGCCGAGTTCGGTGATCGCTGACAGCCCCATCCGCGTCCTGGCCTGATTCAATTCACGGTTCTGGAAGGCGACGAATGCACGGGATAGGTCAGAGCCGACAGCTTCTCGACCTGCTGCTTCCCCTTCTGGCTGTACTTCAAATAGTAGGATGTGGGTTCATCAGGCTGACAGGTTTGCCATTTTTTATCTTGACAGCTTCAAATAAATACCGCTTTCCAACCTTCACCCGAGCCAAACAAAGCGACCTTTGGTCTCATCTGGCGGTTTTATTGTGGATTCCGGACGATGCCGATCGGTGTTCCGAGGCCTGCCGATCACCGATTCCGCGATCATGGCGATCACGATTCCGGGATGATGCCGATCACTCGTTCCGGGATGATGCCGATCAGTTGATCACGATCGTCGGAACGGCGATCGTGAAGCCCGGAATGGTGATCGCGGATATCGATCCTGCCTCGGGATCATCCGACTGGCCGAGCAGTACTCCTCGACTCGGATGGAAGCGGCTGCCGATCGGGCCATACGGACCGGTGCTTGCCGCTTCAAGAGCGTGAAATCGATCCTCGAGAACTCCCTCGACCAACAACCACTCCCAGAACCACTCCCAGAACCACCGCTACCTCTTCCGCCATCGCATGACAACATTCGTGGCGCTGAGTACTTCGAGTAGAAAAGGAGAACTGATCATGTTGCAACAACTGATGAA
>CAWBOF010000009.1:0-36132 GCA_963790355.1 Candidatus Acidiferrales bacterium | reverse complement strand
TGCATCTGGAAAAAAGGAGACGTCCATGTATGCAATTTGCTATCGCCCATGGCTGGTTCCTTGTTGTGCGCTGCTCTGTTCGCAGTATTTTCGCAGAGTGTCGCGGCTAAGACCCTTTGTGTGAATCCCGCAGGCTCCTACCCGTGTTATTCAAAAATACAGGCGGCCGTCACTCATGTGTCTGCCAACTACGGTATTAAGGTTGCCCCCGGTACTGACAAAGAGTACGTCACCGTTGGTATTCCACTTTCCATCGTCGGTGCTGATGCCAAATCGACTATTGTTGACGCCACGGGTCTCGCGCACGGCTTCTTTGTGGACGGATTCGACAATCCAGGCCTCACCAACGTTACCATTACGGGATTCACGGTGGAGAATGCTATGTTCGAAGGTATTTTCGGTGGTAAGTGCCTCGAACATCATCATCCTTACCGATCGCATCAATAACAATGACGCCTCTCCGGCCTGGAATTCACCGGCGCCACCATGGGGTGTCCAGACCAGCCGGAGAATGGGATTTATGAGAACGATGAAAGCGGTGACTGCGGAGGCGCGATCGATTTAATAGGCACGAGCCATTCAACGGTTTCGGACAACCTCGTGTCTGGCAACGCTGATGGACTGCTTATTAGTGACGAGTCCGCAGAGAGTCGTGACAATCTTGTTCTCCGAAACACCTTTTAAGACAATCCGTTAGAATGCGGATCGTTCTTGCCTCCCATCCTCAGACAGGAACGTTTTCTCCCATTTTGCTCCTCACTTTGGAGTTGATCACAATACCGTGGCTGAGAACATTTCGACCGGCAATGGTGTGCAAGTCGGAGGCTCCGGAGTAGGTCTTTTTTCCGACGGAAATGGCCCCGGTCGCGTTGCCGGTAACTTGGTCATACACAATAAGCTGATAGGCAACGGGCTTGGGGGCGTCAGCCTACATACGCACGTTGGTCCCGCTTTTGGGGCGCCCGCGGATAACATGGATGGAAACATTATCATCGGAAATTTCATAGCCAAGAATCTTGCCGACGCGGCCGATACCGCGACGCCCGGACCCGTGGGAATTAACATCAACAGTGGAGGTGGTGGCTCCCCCGTTTACGGCACCGTGATTTCGTATAACGTCATTCGCGACGAAAATGTGGACATTGCCGTAAACACTCCGGCCGAAGTCGACATCCATCTCAATGACCTGGGTGGCGGCAAAATTGGCGTCGCCGACGTTTGCGCTTATGACCAAGCCACGGTTTGTACCGGCAGCATCGATGCCACTGAGAACTATTGGGGATGCCCCGCTGGCCCCGGTGGTCCCGGATGCACGACAGTCAGTGGATCCGACATTCGTTTTGTTCCTTGGCTTCAGTCGCCTTGCGGTTACCTTGATGACCGCGATTCGGGCGACAACGTACTCAATTTAGAACTCGCTGATCGCCCGTACCTAGTGGCGGCGTGGCGTTCCTCCGGACGAGACGGACTTTTTATTCGCAATGAGTAACGCCAGAGCGGTAATCAGCTTTGAAGTGGCAGAACATAACTGCGATGATACTACCAACCGGTGGATTTCCGCCGTCAGTCTTGATTAAACGGCGTTACCGTCCACATATGTACCAGCGTCTGCCCCGGTTGGCGAGCCATTTCCAAGGAAACATTCCTATGATGATGAGTAGGGCCCCGATGATGATGACCCTACAATTCGGACATTTCAATTTACCTTCATCCCCGATACAGGAATTTCAAAGGGTTTCACCCAGGTCGGATGAGACAGATGAAAGTACCCGCAGCACGTGCAAAATCGAATCTCGTCTTCGCCGTACGAGGCGGGGTGCTCCGACCGAAAGGCCTCCGCCTGCTCCACCGTCGTGAAGAATGCGCGATCACTTCCGTTGCTGCGTTTGCAGTTCATTCGATTCTCCAAAATTCTGAGGACAGCCGCCTTTGATCAGCAGTCCCCGTTCGTACATCGGCTTCTCGTGCGACGGCAAACCCTTTCCGACGCTAAGGTTTTCGCGGCTTTTGCAACGCGCGAAGCGCCGCATCGATTAACGTTTGTGCGCTCTTGGTCGGAACAACGATGTGGTATACGCCGCCGCGATGTCGACGGACTGTCGCGGGCGTTGATTGCTCGCGGAGCGGTCGAGTCGGAATTTGTTTGATCAGATTGTCGAGGATGATGGGGTCTTCGACACTGATTTCGTCACTGGTATCAATAACGTTGGTGGCGTCGGCAACGCTGGCGGCGTTAAACGCCTGTTGAATTCTGTCGCGAACCGATTGCAAGCCGCTACCGTCCAAGATTTTTGCGCCGTTCGGAGACAGTTTGTCGCTCATTAGTTGATGGTCTCCTCGGGCGCACTGACTTCGCTCTCCTCTTCCTTCGGTTCGATGTCCCACAAAATTTCATGACCCACGAGTTGCAAAAGAGCCGACATCGTCGTGTTAAAACCCCCGAGTTCCTCTCCCGTACCCTCAAGCAGAAATGTTGTATGGGCGAGCGTCCCGAGTTTCAGACGTGGAAGTTCCTGCGGCTTGATGTCTAGCACTCGTGCGATGCGTCTTTCGAGGATGCTGCGAATTCTTTGTGCGACTAGAGTCGTTCGTATTTCGTCCGCCAAGCCCTCAAGGGGTTCTTGAAGCGGGAACTTGCGAAAGTCCGAAGCCCGAAAGAGCAAAACGACGTAGGGCATACGATGAAATCAGACCGTTCGCTGCTGCTTTCCGCCGACGACAAGGCGGCGGCTGACGACAAGGCGGCGGTCATCGCCGAGATTAGAAAGTTATTTGCGCGGTTGGAGGAGGACAAGAAGTCATGAATTCCCAAAACTCATTCGCGGAATCGGGTTCCAGCCCAGGATCGTCGTCGCGCACTTCGCGCTCGCGCTCCCCGCGCGAGTACGACGGCTCCAAGCCCTACCTCTATTCGCGATACCCCGTAAAAATTTGGCGCGTTGCCGTCCGCAGTGTGCGCCGCTATGACACGACCAATGTTGTGTCGCGCGTCAACGGCACCCCGCGTGTGGGCGGTGCGTGATGTGGATGCGGACAGACCTTACTGGGCGCATCTTCGGGCGACTGACTGCCATAAAAGCGGTTGGCAAACGAGGCTCTTACCTGTTGTGGGAGTGCCAATGTTCTTGCGGCAACACGAAGACTATCCCTTCTGGTTGGCTGACGTCTGGAAACACGAAGAGTTGTGGGTGCAAGGTGAAATCTCCGCTCCAAGTGATGTTGGAGGAGAAGTACGGCGGTTCCTGGCTCGATTCCCCTGAGCGCAACGCTTTCAACCGTGCGCGACTATCGTGCACCAGTCAAAAGTCTAGTGATTGGAAGACCGCTGGTGCTTTAGGGATCAAGTTCAACTTCAACAGTTTTGAAGAATTTTTTGAGGAGGTTGGGCTGAAACCTAGCGGCAACCCACGCGAAGTCTATTTGCGCCGCATCGACAGAACGAAGGATTTTGAGAAGGGCAACGTGACGCGGGTTACGACAGCAGAAGTCCCGCACCTCGGCAGAGTGAACCAAACGGCGGAAGAGTTGTCCAAATATATTCTCAAGCTGCTTTTACGAGCTAAAGGTGAGATATCTCTTTCCGTTTTGCAGAATAAATCCGCTCAGAAATGGGGCAAAGAGATGTTCTTGGCTGTTTTGAAGGAACTGGAAGAACAAAACGTTATCGAACAGCTCCAAGGCGGCATAGAAGACATGCGCATGGTCGGTCTTGTTGGCGGCGCAAGATATCAGCCGTGATATCTTCCCTGTACTGCACGCCGCAATTGTCGCGGAAAGCCTCCACGGCTCTTTTGTAGCCACGCTGGGTTGTGCGTGCGCGCTCCCCAGTCTTGGTGGCATCGGCTAGGTCTTGCAGGTAGACGGCAACCGCGTGGGCGATCTTCATGCGCCCTGACGCGTCTCTCACAGGGCCGAGTTCGGTGATCGCTGACAGCCCCATCCGCGTCCTGGCCTGATTCAATTCACGGTTCTGGAAGGCGACGAATGCACGGGATAGGTCAGAGCCGACAGCTTCGACCCGCTGCTTCCCCTTCTGGCTGTACTTCAAATAGTAGGATGTGGGTTCATCTGGCTCGACAGGTTTGCCATTTTTTATCTTGACAGCTTCAAATAAATACCGCTTTCCAACCTTCACCCGAGCCAACAAAGCGACCTTTGGTCTCATCTGGCGGTTTTATTGTGGATTCCGGACGATGCCGATCGGTGTTCCGAGGCCTGCCGATCACCGATTCCGCGATCATGGCGATCACGATTCCGGGATGATGCCGATCACTCGTTCCGGGATGATGCCGATCAGTTGATCACGATCGTCGGAACGGCGATCGTGAAGCCCGGAATGGTGATCGCGGATATCGATCCTGCCTCGGGATCATCCGACTGGCCGAGCAGTACTCCTCGACTCGGATGGAAGCGGCTGCCGATCGGGCCATACGGACCGGTGCTTGCCGCTTCAAGAGCGTGAAATCGATCCTGAAGAACTCCCTCGACCAACAACCACTCCCAGAACCACTCCCAGAACCACCGCTACCTCTTCCGCCATCGCATGACAACATTCGTGGCGCTGAGTACTTCGAGTAGAAAAGGAGAACTGATCATGTTGCAACAACTGATGAAAGAAAAACTCTATGCACTCAAGCTTCAGGGAATGATCGAAGCACTGGAGCATCAAGAACAGGATGAAGCGACGCGGGAGTTGAGCTTCCTCGACCGTCTGGCACTGCTTGTCGATCAGCAGTGGAACTGGCGCCAGAACCAGGCCCTCACCAGACGAGTCCTGGCGGCTCGCTTACGGGGAGCTGCCTGCGCCTGGCACGCGCCGATGGCAGTCTGCGGCAACTGCTGAGGAGGCTGAATCGGATCGATGTTTTGGTTGTCGATGATTGGGTCATGGCCCCGATGTCGGAACCGGAGAGAAGAGACTTCTGGGAGATCGCTGAGGATCGCTACCAGACGCACTCGATGATCCTGACTTCGCAGTTGCCGGTGTCTCGCTGGCACGAACAGATCGGAGATCCCACACTGGCCGACGGAATCCTCGACCGCTTGGTGCACAACGCCCATCGCATCGAGATGCGCGGGGATTCGATACGTAAACAGAAAGGAGTAAAAGAGGAAAAGTGAATGAATCGGCGGCCCAAAAGCTGTGGAAAAGACGGGCATAAAGCGCCCTTGGAAATCCCTTCGGGATTTCCACTTTTCGCACAGCTTCAACAACAACAAGGTTGACGATCGCGATCACTTTCAACAAAATGCAAAAACCAGCGTCGCTTCGCTCCGAGGACTGATCGGATCATCCCGGAACACTGATCGGCATCAGAGCGGAATACTGATCGACTTCATCGGAATCCCCGCAACCTTCACCCGAGCCAACAAAGCGACCTTTGGTCTCATCTGGCGGTTTTATATCACGGGTGGAAAAGACACTCAAGAAAAATTGTTCCTAATGTGTTCCTAAAATGCCCGATTTTAGACTCCCAACGACTCCCAGGGACTCCCACCCATTCTCTCGAAACATGCTGTTTTGTTGGGGAAAACGACGATTTCTGTGCAATTACTGGGGATTAGGATTTGTCTGGTGGAGCCGATGGGAGGCTCTACCCTTGTTCACCCGGAACAACTTAGCATTTGGCGATGCCAGTTTTTACTTCGGAAACGCGAAACATCCGGTAGCAGTTCCCGGTAGCATAATCCGCCCGGACGCTGCGGAAGGCAAGTGCTCATCTGCGTACTACGAAGTTCTGGGCTTGGTATCCAGACGGTCTCCTGCTCGCCAGCAATCGATGAGTGGCGGAGAAGGGGGGATTCGAAAACCCGTCGGAGAAAGAACCCAGGAAGAAAAAGTAGATTTATCGCGCCATTTTTCGCTCGGTATTACCACTGATCTCCTAGAAATTATCCTCATTTGTCCCCGAGGGACACCTTGTAGCCGCCGGTGCAGTGCCCGCGGTATCTGCTCTTCAGGGTGACCTCGCTTCGACATCCTGGCCCTCCTTCCTCGCGTTCACAGGACCACACCGAACGCCGCCTCCTCAACTTATCGCTGTCCTAGTGTTCGGGTTTTGGGTCAGTCTCATTCTCAATATCGCTACCGCAGACCGACTTCACGTTCGATGAAATTTTGCGCAACTACGGGCCTGGTTTCCTATTCGAGCCATTGGTTGGATTCCTTCCTCTCTTAAAATCAGGCGAGCCTGGTGAAACCGTCCGCGCTCCAATTTTCCGATCCGACGCCGTTATGGACGAAGAACAGCCCGTTCGGATCGTATTTCTGTTTTATCTGTGCGAGTCGAGCGTAGTTACTGCCCCAGTACGCCTGCTGCCAATCCCGCTGAAAGTAGTTGCTCTCGCTCACGTAGGCGCCGCCGTTAGGCGCGACCGCGCGTAGCTCGTTGACGCATCGATCGATGCGCTCTGCGGCTTTACGGCCCTCTTCAACGCGCGGCTCGTGTCCGGCGATTCCGGGATACGCGGGCTCCTGCCCGTCGGCAACGATCGCCAGCGCGAAGGCGCTCAGCACCGAAGGATTGGTCGCGGTGTCTTTCGCCCACGCGATGGCCTCGGGCGGCGCGCCCGCGAGTCCTTTGTTGAAGTGCAGTCCGATCTCCGCATGGCGCGAGCCCGCGAAGAGCGCATCGGCGAGGCGTTGCTGCGCGTCGGGCTTAAGCAGCGAGTCCGGCAGCCACAACGATTCGTAGCCATACCAGAAAATTCCCGTCTCCCCCGTGTTTCCCTTCCACCATGCGTGATTCGGATCCGCATCAGGCCGCGGATCGACGGCGAAAGCCGGCTGGCCCATCACGTGTATGAGAGCGTCGTCGAGCATTTCGTGCAGGAAGCCATCACGCGGAAATGCGATCTCTGGCCAGTGCTCCTTCCACCATGACGGGTCCCACCAATGGCGGGCCGGAATGCTTCCGATCGCGCTCAGCCCTTTGATCGAACAGCCCGAGGATTTCTTTACCCAATCGAGAAACGGCTGCCAAACTTTCCTCGCGTCGTCGGTGCTAAGCCCGTGCGAGCTCATCTGGATTTCGAGCACGTTGTCGGGCCTCACATGGGCCTGCTCGCCCCAATGATCATTGAAAAGATGCTCGCGGTAGAAACTCACGAACTCGCGAATGAGGCCGCGGTACGCGTCGTCCGAGGATGCTTTTACATTCAAGTTGGCGACGCCGAAATATTCCGGCAGCTCGTGCATCCGCACCGTCATCCTGCTCATGACGCCGAAGGTTCCGCCGCCGCCGCCCTTCAGCGCCCAGAATAGATCGGGATTCATCGATGCGTTCGCGATCCGAATCTGACCGTCGGCGGTCACGACTTCGGCTTCGAGTAGACTTCCCGCCGCGGTGCCGTAGTGCTTCGAGTAGCTTCCGAAGCCGCCGCCCGAGATGAGACCTCCGAGGCAAACCGTGAGGCATCCGCCGCCCTGAACGTATTTCCCGGCCTTGGTAGTAACTGCGTTGTATGCCTGCATCCCTATTGTTCCCGCGCCCACCGTCACCGCGGGCTGCGGCTGCATGACGTGCTCGCATCCTTGCGGAACGAACGCATCGTGCAGCGTGATGTCGTGCATATGCCGCGTCCAGATCAGGAGCGAATCGGCGGCGTTGGAAGTGCCCTGATAGCTATGGCCTCCGCCGCGCACCGCGAGACGCAAATTATTTTCGCGCGCGAAGGTCACCGCCGCGGCGATATCGTTGGCGTTGCGGGCCGCGACCGCATACACGCTCGGCTTGGTCGCCCACGCATCGACCCATCCGGTGGACTCGGTGAGTCCCGGCTCATCGCCGAGGAAATACGGATTCTTGAGGTTCTTGAGCAATTGCTTTGCAGCGTCGCCGTCGGGATCGCTTTTGAGCACCGAGAGCGGAAAGTTGACCGGAATCAAATTTCCGCCGACCGCATCATTGAGCTGCTTCCACGCGGCCTTCGACGGCCACGCCGCATCGGTAGGGCGACGCCTAATGAATTTCGCGGCGGTGGTTGCCGCCGAGAGCCCACGCGGCAGAATTGGCAGAAGTGCAGCCAATCTGATCGCTTTCAGGAACGATCTTCTTCCTATGGTGCGTTTGCCGATACCGCGCGAGGCTTTCAATTCGATAAACTCTCTGGGTTCACACAAAGTCAAAAGCAGCGTTTGAGAGGTTCGCGAGCAAGCGATGTGCCAATCATATATCCAAATGAGATTCACGCAAACTGTGCGGCAATTTTTATCGATAGCGCAGCGCCACCATTGCGCGTGATGCAATCGCTCGGCTGCGCGATCGTCGCCGGCTAAGCTGCCGTTAGCACCCCGAATTCACCGCTTGGTTCGATCCTCCAATCGATCGGGCGACAGTCGCAGGACGTTGCGATGGAACTTCAGAAGGGTCCGACGATGACCCGAACTCAGGAATGGAATTGCCTGTCTGCTCAACAACTCGCACATCAGCTGCTCGTTTGCGACATTGAGCGCGCTCGTCGCTTCGTCCAGGCAAACGCGAATGACTGGTTGGCGGAGAGGGGGGGATTGTGAATCGCCACTTGAAGAAAACTCGATAAAAACCGCTAAAACCCACTGTTTGCTGCTACTTCCCCCAAACCCTAGCTGTTTAACTGAGACAAACATAGTGCGCCTCAGACCAAAAAATCAAGCTAAATTGGCAACAGTGGATACAGTTCCGAGCTAATTTCTCCCGTCTGAAAAGTTTGAAACTACGGTGAAGTCTCTCGGCCTTGCCCTGAAAAACTCCAAGACGAGGGCACAGGTAGATGCCAGCTTCTCTGGAATCTTCGAGGATGAATTGGAACTGGTCAAACGGTGATTGACCACAGTGGAATAAAGTAGTGACTATGCTCTTCAATATGAGTGACAGAAGGACTCCATGAACCAACAGACCGAAACCAAACTGCTTCTCGCCGCTGTGCTCCCCACGTTCGCCGCCGAGCTTCGCCAACTTCTCATCGAGCAGGCTGAACCCGAACTCGCCGCTCAAGTCCCCGGCTTGGCAATTGTGGACCGTTGCCGCTGCGGGGATGGCTTTTGCTCGACGGTCTACACGAAGCCGAAGCCCGATGGTGCCTACGGTCCCGGTCATCGGAATGTGCGCTTGATGCCGAGCGAAGGGATGCTCATCCTTGACGTTGTTGCCGGAGAGATTGGTTGCATTGAAGTGCTCGACCGTGCGGATGTTCGGCAAAAGCTGGATGCGGTCCTTCCTTGACAGAGCATCAAGAAAGAGTGGAAATTTACTTGACCTTGGAACGGGTTCCAACCCTTAGGCTGCTACCGTGAGTTCAGCTTCCCTAAATCGTCCTCTGTATTCAGGAGAATTGGCGCGGCTGTCCGGCATGAGCGCAGATACAGTACGCCATTACGAGCGGTATGGTCTTCTGCCCGTTGCACCCCGCTCGGCAACTGGTTACCGACTGTTTCCTCGAGAAGCGGTGGTTCGAATGCAGATAATTCGAGCGGCACTGTCCATCGGATTCTCGGTGAGCGAACTGTCCGACATCTTCCGCGAACGTAAGAATGGAGGAGCGCCATGCCGTCGTGTTCGTGACATGGCTGCCGACAAGTTGCTCTCCCTCGAATCTCGAATCCGAGACTTGCAGTCTTGGCAGCGCGATTTGCGAACCACGCTCGCCCAATGGGACAGCCTGTTGGCCAAGACGCCTCAAGGGAAACAGGCTCGATTATTGGAAGCCTTGGCTGTAACTCACCCGAAGAGCCACACTCGAAGGTCAAATCTTGGCGTGCTGGCTCGCGGTAGTCAAAGACGGGAGAGTAAAAAATGAAACTCATTTTCGCGGTAGCGATTTGCATCGTCGCATACGGCGCAGGTGCTCAGCAGTCTTCGAGTGAGCAGAAGCCTACAAACCAAGGTTCGCAGTTTGTCTGTCCAATGCACGAAGCCCATTCGCAGATGAACGAGCGCGGCGAAAAGGGGATGGGCTTTTCCCAAACTACTACGACGCATCATTTCTTCTTAAAATCTAACGGCGGCGCTATCCGAGTTGAAGTCAAAGACCCTGCGGACGTTAACGGTCGGAACAGCATCAGGGTGCATCTAGTGCATATAGCGGAAGCGTTCCAAGGCGGAGATTTTGCTGTTCCCATGTTTGTTCACGACACGATTCCACCGGGCGTACCGGAAATGAAGCGATTGCGGGCAGATATTCATTATTCGTTCGAGGAAACGCCTAATGGGGGACAAGTCGTTATTTCCTCGTCTGATAAAGCCGCTCTTCTCGCAATCCACCAATTTTTGTGTTTCCAGATTGAAGAGCACGAGACTGGCGACGCGATGGAAGTTCGCTAAATGTCCACGCGCCATAAAAACTAGAGCAGAGGCATAATGCTTCTGTGTCTGCACCGCCGAAAACATTTCCGCTAGAAACTACACGTCGCATAATTTGGATTCAGTCTCTTACGCTTGTATGGATGAGCGTGGAGGCAGTGGTGTCGTTGGGAGCGGCTTGGTTCGCCCGCAGTCCGGCACTTCTTGGCTTCGGCGGCGACAGCGCGGTCGAACTTTTCTCTGCGGCAGTTGTGCTCTGGCGCTTCTATTCGCCATCTCGCGGAGACCATGCGGAGCGGCAAGCGGCGAGAACCGCAGGCGGCTTGCTCTTTGTTCTCGCTACATTTGTTGCCCTCACTTCTGTTCTGGCGCTGCTAGGACACGTCGAAGCCCATTCGAGTCCCATCGGAATCGTGGTGCTCATCCTTGCCGCAATGGTCATGCCTTGGCTTGCAAAACAAAAGCGGCAACTTTCAGCGGCTACCGCCAGCGCATCGTTGAGGGCCGATGCTGCCGAATCTGCGGTCTGTGGCTATCTGGCTCTGATTGCTTTGGCAGGTCTTGCCGTCAATGCGATTTGGGGAGTGCGATGGGCAGACCCGGTCGCCGCGTTGACTCTTTTGCCGCTGATTGTGCGTGAGGGATGGGAAGCGATGAAGGGCAAGCCGTGCTGCCATGCGGTCTGAGGAGACGGCTTGGGGACTCACGGAACTAGGCTGAAAGCGCGGCTTTCGGTTCGCAGATTCCCGTAAAGTTTGTTGCCGACAGCGTGGTCAGTTAAGTTTGGTTCGTAAGGCGTTCGGGAAAGTCCAACCTCGTATCCCGCACCATCCCGGTCTACTACGAGCAAGCACCGAGACTTCCCGAAGTAGGCCAGCGCACCCCGCATAAGTGGTTCGAACCGCGACAGCAGTTCGTGCCGTTCTATCTTTTTCGATGAGCCGAAAACGTATGCCCACTCCGGCTGCGAATCGACACGCATCGCTCTGTAGACAAATCCCTGTGTTTCGCCCCGAAGCTTCTCCGCCGTGCTGTCAAAGGCACGCCCCAATTCAGCACGTTCGCGGAGTCGCAGGTTGGTAAGAACACGCTGAATGTTGATGTAGTTTTGCCTTCGTTCGGGTGGGTCAAAAGCATCGAGGACGCGAGGCGAAAGTCCCGCAGCGTAATCCGTAAGCCGAGTCGCCAATTCATTCGCCACGTGCTCCATCAGTCCGCTGTATCGGTCGGAATCCAATTTTCGCAGAAGGGCCGCTTCGAAACGCTCTGCCTGTGCCGCCACCGCAATCTTGGCGTCAGCAATTCCCAAACAGCCTGCGAACGAACCTTCGTGTAGAAGATAGAACGCGAAGAGTGACCGCTCTTCCCCAATCGTGCGAAGGTCAGCAAAAGGTAAAGCGCGTCGCCGGTCGAGGTACTCGGCGATTTCTGGCACCGTGCGAAACTGGACGGTCAAATTCAGGAAATCGTTCAGTGAAAAGTAGCTAATCGGGATGCCGTTGAATTCCAATGGAAACTCATCCGCTTCCTGCCGCAGGGCGACCGGCTCAAAGACCTCGACGAGGACAACACCATGAGCAATCGGCGGAAGGCCAGCGGGGAAGTCAACTCGCCCTCGGCGGGGATGCTCACACCACATCGGTCGGCCTGACCCCGTGCGGAGTGCTCCGATTAGCTGCGAAGTCGCCTTCTTCGCTCTCTTCCAGACCCATGCCTCCAGTTTTTCTGCCCTGCGGGTCATCGGGTCTTCCTGGCACTTTTGAGAAATCAGGATTCCGGGCGCACCATAGCTCACCAGAAAGTCCGCTACCTCGCGCTGGCTTCCATCCACTGTTTGGGGACTACGAAACACAAATTCCGAGACGAGCGGGAGCGACAGGAATTCCTCGACGTGTCGTTCTGCCCAAAGAGTGCGTGACTGGATATGCGCCTGCATCAATACGGCTCCGGGACTACCCACCTATTTTGTCATGGATTTGGGCAAGGGCATGGTGAAGGTCCGGGCGTTCAGCACCCCATTAAGCGTGCGCCCTCACGCCCGCAGCATGACGCCCGGAGTATAATTCGCTCTCGAATCAGACCCGCAATGAACCCTTCCTTCGAGCAAACGCTAGTCGAAGTCTGGCGGCAGGCCCTCGTGGAAAACGCCAAGGTCGTCGTGCTAGGGGGAGAAACGTTTCCCTGTTTGGCGCACTCCTGAGAGGGGTCTGTGCGGGTCCGGCTTGCGGTACAAAAGGTCTCATGGGCGTGGGACGTCTTGGGCGAAAACGCAAATAACGAAGAGTGTTGCCCCGACTCCAAAACTGGAGACACAATCGAATGCAAAAGCTAATTATCTTCGGTACTTACCATAACGTGCAGGGATTGACGAACTTCCCTAGAAATGTCAACGCCCCAGATTACGAAACAATCCTTGACGCGCTGATGGGAGCGCACCATGTTGATTCCATTTTTGAAGAAGCATCACGATACGGCCCATCTACTGCCTCCAAGATGGCGTCGGAGACTCTGGATGGCCGATATGTTGACATTGATGCCGACACTACCGAAAAGGCGCTGGCAGCGTTTCCAGAACCCGCCGAAACTGTTTTCCTTCCACACCTTCAGTTCAAATCTAAGCTAAGAGAGCCTCTCGTGAAGTTGGGATTAGCAGCCCAGAATTGGAAAGAGTCATGTTGGGTCAAGAAAATAAAAGCAGAGAAATTTAGCGTCGGTCTTGTGATTTGCGGAGTAGCACATGCACTCAGCGTGGCCTTTCGTCTACAGGCGGAAGGATTTGCTGTCGAGATTTATACCTATGAACCAATCCAGTTAATGGTCGCATCCTTCAACCAGCCCACCGGAACATCCAATGAACCAAGAGACTGAAAAGCAACTTTCCCTCGTGGAAAGCACGGGGGCTTCGCGTGCTAATGTAGGGTCCTGATGACGACTCCCAAATCCACACAAGCTCTACTCGTCAACTATAACGTCCGCCCTGTCCGCATTGCTTTTCTAATGGGGAAACCCGAGCAGAATGTTTTGCAGGAGATTATCGTGAGCGCTAAACGAACCCCATCTTGTAAAGATTCGCGTCGCATTGCAAAGTTGCGACATGACCAAGCGCTCAAAGAAAGCCTGGATAAAGTGGCGAAGGCTGGTTTCCGAGCAGGCACGTAGCGGACAGAGTGTGAAAGCGTTTTGTCGAGAGCACGGTTTGTGCCGGCCGTACTTTTTCGTGTGGAAGAAGCGGCTGGAGGAAGACACGCCAACAAAGTTCCTGGAAGTGCAAGTGGCGGGGCAGGGGCCGAGCACGCCCAGCGATTCGAGCGTTGAAATCCGACTGAGGAATGGGCGAAGCCTGATGGTGAGGCCCGGATTCGACGCTGAACATGTGCGGGCGTTGTTGGTGGTAGTGGAGGCGGCGGAGTGATCGGGCTGCCCAGTTTGCAGGCGATGGATCGTGCGCAGGGAGCGCGGATCTGGATGGCCAGCGAAGCGACGGACATGCGCTGCGGATTCGATCGTCTGGCGGAACGTGTGCGAGCGGTGATTGGGGAGAACCCGCAGAGCGGTCATCTGTTTGTGTTCCGTTCGCGACGAGGAGATCGTTTGAAGATTCTAGTGTGGGATCGCGATGGCTTCGTACTGTGGTACAAGCGTTTGGAGGTTGGAGTTTTCAAACTACCGCGAGTGGAGCAGGGCGCGCGATCAGTGGAGTTGCGTGCCAGCGAGTTGGCGATGATTCTGGATGGGATCGATGTTTCGAAACTGAAGCGTGTGCCGCGCTACCAACGCGCAGTGTGAAGCGAAGAAAAAAGCTGTTCAGAAAAAAAATAGAAACAACGCATAAAATAATGGTGGTGTGAGCAACGAAGTTTCTGCGGTTGCGTCTAAGTAGACGTGCCCACCAAAGAGAACTTCTTGACCAACTTGCCCGACGATAAAGAAGCATTGAAGGCCATGCTGCGTTCGTTGTGGCAGGAACGCGAGCGCCTGGAGAAACGAGCCGACGAACAACAGAGGAAAGCCGAAGAGCTGCGCCAGCGTGCCGACGAACTGTATCTGGATAAGCTGCGACTGCAGATGGAGCTACAAGAAGGCCACCTACGGTCCGCGAGCGGATCGTTTGAGCATGAACCAGCTGGCCCAGATGCTACTGGAGTTCGCCGAGGCCTTGGAACAAAAGCCCAGCAACTTGGAAGATCTCCGAGAAGCGGAACCGGAAACAGAGGTGCGGCGGGTGAAGCGGGGCAAGGGGCGGCGGGCCCTGGCGAACTTCGAGAACCTTCCGGCCCAGACACACGTATACGAGTTGAGCGCAGAAGAGCGGCCCTGCCCAAGTTGCGGTGTGGAGCGCAAAGAGATCGGCAGCGAGAAGAGCTGGCAGATCGAATACATTCCGGGACACTTCGAACGCCTCGAGCATGTCCGCAAGAAGTATGCGTGCCCCGATTGTGAGCGGAAGGGAAAAAATCCACAGATCGAAGTAGCCGCCAAAGCAGACACCGCCATCGAGAAGGGCTTTGCCGGGCCAGGGCTTCTGGCTTTTATCGTAACCAGCAAATTTGCAGATTACCTACCACTCTATCGGCTGGAAGATATTTTCGAGCGACAAGGGTTCGAGATTTCCCGGGCCACACAATCAGTGTGGTGCGGGGATGTTGCCGATGTGGTCGAGCCGTTGTACCAGCGGATGGCCGAGCAGGTCAGGAAGTCACATGTAGTGGCCACCGACGATACCGTCCTGCCGATGTTGAGCCCGGGCCAAACGCATCCGGCCCGCATGTGGGTGTATGTGGGCGACGAAGCGAATCCCTATAACGTGTTCGACTTCACCTTGAACCGTAGTCGAGAGGGCCCGAAGGAATTTCTGAAAGACTACACCCAGGTTTTGTTGGCTGACGCTTACGGTGGCTACAACGGGGTGGTGGCTGGTAACGCGATCACGCGCGCAGGATGTTGGAGCCATGCCAGACGCAAGTTCGTAGATGCGGAGAAATCGGCGCCGGAGATCGCGCGCGAGGCGGTCGCCCTGATGGACGCATTGTTTGCGGTGGAAAGACAGGCGAAAGACGTTTCCGTATCTGAGCGTATGGAGTTACGACAGAAACAGTCGGTCCCGATTCTGGCGGAACTACATCGCAAGCTGCTGATCTGGAAAGAACAGTTACTACCGAAGCATGTCATGGCCGACGCAGTGGACTACACGCTCGGCCAATGGGAAGCACTAACTGTGTTCACCACCGATGGCGCCGTGCCCATAGATAATAATGTTAGCGAACGGGAGATGAAGCGGATCGTACTCAATCGCAAAAACTCCCTATTCGTCGGCAACCCTCGCGGCGGAAGGACCGCAGCGATCCTGGCCAGCTTGACCAGCAGTTGCCGCCGGCATGACATGGACCCACATCTCTATTTCATGCAACTACTGGTGAATCTCCCAACCTGGCCAGCTCGTGACCTCGACGCTTGGCTTCCCGACCGTTGGAAACAAACTCATATCGCCCGATGCGCCGCCCTGGGAATTCCGGTTCCCCCCAATCCATAGCACCTGCACTTCACGTATCGCTCACGGCGATCACACGCGCTCCCGCTCGATGCGCCAGTTCGACCGAACCCGCGACATGAACAGCCCGATGAGCCGTTATGCCGGGAATGCCGAGACATGCACCCTGCTCCAGCGGCACAGAGTCTGGGAGCGGAACCGCCTGTTTCAAAGGAACAACGGTGTACTCGGCAGCAGTGCCCAAAGGGCGGTAACTTTGAGCGCCATAGCACCACACTCGGCGACCGACCCATTCCCGCGATACGCCTTCTCCCACCGCGTCAACAGTACCCGATCCGTCGCTGTGCGGAATGACACGCGGATAAGGCATCCCGACGCCAAACGCATCCTCGCGTTTCTTGACATCGCCGGGATTCACGCCCGAAAAGGCGACTCGAATCCGAACCTCGCCTGCGCGTGGCTGCGGGTCGTTCATGTCGCCAACGAGCAACACATCACGCGCAGCGCCCTGCTTCTCGTACCCAGCGGCTTTCATGAGTTCAAATCATCTCACATCAAAGAATCATTCAGGATAGGCCCGTAGGTCAAAATAGCGGTCATGAGTCCGCTGACGGATAATCCAGTTATTGTTCCAGACCACGAGCTTGAGAAAGAGAAGGTCACGACACAATCCGCGCTGTCCCACACTGCTACAGGAGGGCTTCCTTGAACACTACCGAGACCAATCGGCGCATCGCCGAACAATTCAATGAAGCGTTCAATCGCGGCGACCTCGACGCGGCAGCAAGCTGCTTCACCGAGGACTGCCAAAATCATGGCAGAAAGGTAGGGCGTGCTGGCGTGCGGACAGTGCTGGGAGAAATTAAGATCAACTTCCCAGACGCGAAGCTGACAACACTGAACTCTGTCGCGGAGGGCGAGTGGGTCGTTGTCCGATGCACTTATAGCGGAACCCATCGGGGTACGTCACCCTTTCCGGTCGATGGCGGAATGCTCGTGGGTGTGAACCCCACGGGTCGCACTTTCGAAGTTCAGCACATCCACATGTATCGGGTGCTCGATGGCAAGATCGCTGAGCACTTTGCGAATCGGGATGATGTTGGAATGATGCGGCAGCTTGGTCTGCTTCCGCCGCCTCCGTCTGTTAACTGATTCTGTTGGGGAGGTCGATGAAGTAGCGCCAACTCCCGTCCGATTGGCGACGAGCGACTTCGACACTGGTGCCCGACGTAGACACACTGCCGCCATCGCTAGCGGTTCCGTGGAATCGCCAATCTGCGACAAGCAGCGCGGTGTCGCCTGTTTGCACGACTCTGCGTGTCGTGAGTTGGATCGTCGGCTTCATAGCCACATAGTCAGCGAGGGCTTTACGGATTGCGCCAATGCCTCGTGCAGGCTCGCTACGCGCCATCAAGAGTCCATCAAGTGCGTACAACGCAACAAGTGCGTCAAGGTCGCCCGAGTTTAGCGCCTGTTCAAAGAGTTTGTGGAGGTCTTGTGGTTCTTCTGGTGATTTCACTCCGCTGCTCCTGTTGTTTCTGCCGAACTTCATCACGACGAGCACTTCAACGCAAGCAATTGTCTCCCCACGTTGACTAGCCTGTGGGTGCGACCTAAGATTGCGCCAAGTCTCTTCCCATGATTGGCCAAACCATTTCGCACTACCGAATCCTTGAAAAGGTCGGCGGTGGCGGTATGGGTGTAATGTACAAGGCTGAGGACACGCGGCTACATCGGGCAGTCGGTTTGAAATTCCTGCCCCCCGATATGCTCCACGACTCCGCTGCTCTGGAACGCTTCCGGCGCGAAGCACAGGCCGCATCCGCACTGAATCACCCCAACATCTGCACGATTCATGACATCGGCGAGCAAGACGGCCAGCATTTCATTGCGATGGAATTTCTCGACGGCGAAACGCTGAAGCAACGTATTTCTGGTAGGCCGCTTCCGTTCGAGGAGATGCTGGAACTGGCGATTCAAATTGCGGATGCGCTCAGGGCAGCACACGCCCAAGGGATCATCCATAGAGACATCAAGCCCGCAAATCTTTTTGTAACCAAACTGAGCAACGCCAAAATCCTTGATTTCGGTCTTGCGAAGTTTGCTCCTGTCGCCGAGGGAGGTCTCTCTGCGATGCCTACGGCAACCGAAGATTTTATGCTCACAAGCCCCGGAAGTGCGGTGGGCACTATGGCGTATATGTCGCCGGAGCAGGCAAGAGGAGAAGAACTTGATGCTCGGACGGACTTGTTTTCGTTCGGCGCGGTTCTGCATGAGATGGCGACGGGCCGGATGGCGTTTCCGGGGAATAGTGCTGCGGTCATCCATGACGCGATTCTGAATCGAGCGCCGACCCCGCTCGCACGAGTGAATCCTGACTTGCCGCCGGAGCTAGAGCGCATCGTCAACAAGGCGCTGGAAAAAGACCGTAAGTTGCGCTACCAGAACGCGGCAGAAATTCGCACGGATTTGCAGCGGCTCAAGCGAGATGCAGAATCAGCGCGGCTGTCAGCATCGACGAGTGCAGTAGATGGTGCAGGCAGGAAATTGGGATTGGGCTGGAAGGTGCTGGTCCCCGCTGCACTATTGGTTGCAGCACTTGCCGCAGGCAGTTATTTCTATTTCCACCGCACGCCGAAGCTCACAAACAAAGACACGATTATCCTTGCGGACTTCGCCAACACGACGGGTGATCCGGTATTTGACGGAACGCTGCGGCAAGGCATGGCCGTGCAGCTTGAGCAGTCACCTTTCCTGAGCCTTGTCTCTGAGGAGCGCATCCAGCAGGCGCTGCGGCTGATGGGCCAGCCCGCCGACACGCGACTCACCCCCGAGGTCGCTCGGGAAATCTGCGAACGAACCGCAAGTACCGCCATCCTAGACGGCTCGATTGCAAATCTCGGGAGCCAGTACGTGTTGGGGCTGCGAGCAAAGGACTGCCGCACCGGAAACATTCTCGCTGAGGAGCAGGTGCAAGTAGCAAGAAAGGAAGACGTACTGAACGCCCTAGGTCAGATTGCCAGTAAATTCAGAACCCGAGTGGGTGAATCACTTACGACGGTCGAAAAGTATGACACGCCGCTCGCCGAGGCCACCACGACCTCACTTGAAGCCCTGCGAGCCTACACTGCGGGCATGAAGGTTCTCTACTCAACTGGTTCGGCTGCCGCCGTGCCTTTTTTCAAGCACGCCATCGAGATTGACCCCAAATTCGCCATGGGCCATGCGATGCTCGGTCGCGTGTACGGCAGCATTGGAGAATCCTTCCTTTCTGCGGAGAGCACCTCCAAAGCGTATCAACTGCGGGATCGCGCTAGTGACAAAGAAAAATTCTTTATTTCCGCCTCTTACGATAGGCAAGTGACCGGAAACCTACAAAAGGCAGAGCAGACTTGTGAATTGTGGGTACAAGCTTATCCTCGTGATAGATCACCCCACGGCTTCTTGGCCGGGCTGATTTACCCTCTTATCGGCAAATATGAAGAGTCGGTCGAAGAAGCCAAAACAACCATCGGCCTCGACCCGGACTTTTTCGTCGGATATGCAATTCTTGCAAACAGTGATCTCGCCCTTGGGCGCACAGACGAAGCGGAGAACGCGCTGCAGCAAGCCTCCCAGCGCAAATTAGTCACAATGGAATGACCGGCTCCGATTCGCAGTCGTGGGTTATGCTGCGAATCGGAAAAGACAAGCAGTACAGAGCCACAAGCGAAGGAGCCGGCCGATGAAAAGAATAAAATTTGTTGGTTTGGATGTCCATGCCGAAACGATTGCGGTGGCGGTTGCCGAGCAGGACGGGGAGGTGAGAACGCTCGGGGTCATTCCGAATCGGGAGGAGTCGATTCGGAAGCTGGTCAAGAAACTGGGACCTGTGGAGCAGCTGCGTTTTTGCTATGAGGCGGGCCCAACGGGGTATGTCTTGTACTGGCAGTTGACGGCCCAGGGAGCGAAGTGCGAAGTGGTGGCGCCCACGCTGGTACCGGTGAAAGCGGGAGAGCGGGTGAAGACCGATCGGCGGGATGCGCTGAAGCTGGCGCGGAATTATCGGGCCGGAGAGTTGACCGCGGTGTGGGTACCGGATGCGGCCCATGAGGCCTTGCGAGATCTGGTACGAGCCCGGGAGGCGGCTAAGAAAGACCAATTGCGGGCGAAACACCGCCTGAGCAAGTTCCTGTTGCGGCATGGGCGGCGGCCGGCGAGCGGTGTGAAGGCCTGGACGCTGAGCTACCTGGCGTGGGTGAAAAAGGAAGTGCACTTCGAGCAGCCGGCGCAAGAAGCCACCTTACTGGATTATTTGCATGAGGTGGAGCACGCGGAGACCCGCATCGCACGACTGGACCAGGCGATCGAAGAAGCAGTGAAGTCGACAACACCGAAGATGCGTGCGGTGATCGAGGGATTGCAAGCCCTGCGGGGGTTGGCTCAAGTCGCGGCGGTGACGATCGTGGCGGAGCTGGGAGAAATATCACGATTCAGCGAGCCACGGCAGTTGATGGGCTACGGCGGGATCGTCGCGAGCGAACATTCCAGTGGAGAAAGCACCCGCCGAGGGGGCATCACCAAGACGGGAAATGCGCACTTACGTCGCGTGGTGGTAGAGGCCGCCTGGGCGTACCGCTACCGGCCAAACGTAGGTGCAGCTTTACGCAAACGGCAAGAGGTGGTCAGCGAAGAAGTCCGAGAGATCGCCTGGAAAGCGCAACATCGGTTGCACACGCGTTATCGGAAGCTGACGGCACGAGGCAAGGGAAAAGGGCAAGGTGGTGACCGCGATCGGACGCGAGTTATTGGGTTTTATCTGGGCCATTGGGGTAAAAGTAGAAGCTACACAGAAAGAGACCGAACGGCGGGCGGCATGAGGTGAGTTTTTGCGCGGTAAGAATTTCCTAGGAGGCAGCGTGGGTAGCGGTCGAGAGGCGCATGGAAAGGAGAATCCTCGAACCTTCTATGCGGTAGGTCTGCGGACCGAACCCGCGCCTTTAGTCCGAGGCAGCTCCCGACGGATCACGATTATGCGGTTTCGACCCGCGAATATCAGAGTGATCAACCGTCGCAATAGCCGCCTCGACCGCGACTTCCGCTGCCTCACAAGGAAGGATCACAGGGGAAGAGAGGAAGAAAAAGAAAGAAAAACAGGAGATTGCACTTGACAGGTCATTCCATATCAGAAGTTTCAGACTTCTCTCTCCTGCGATACTACATTGCCTTTCTGAAAGGCGACAAGACGGGAATGAAACGGGAAGCGGCGCAGGCTGTTGGAAAGCCCGGACTGGAAGACTCGCTGACCAACGCCGAAAGCTCTGTACTGGCATATTCTGGTCATTTGGAAGACGCAAGGAAGATGTCCCGCCGGGCAACGGATTTGGCTCGGCAGATGGATCGCCCGGAATTGGCAGCGCATTACGAGGCGGATGCGGCGGGGCGGGAAGCTTTGTTCGGAAATGAATCAGCAGCACGGCAGAGAGTTATGGTGGCCCTCGGGCTTTCAAAGGGCCGGGGTCTTAGGTATGGCGCTTCTTTTTCTGCTGGCACTCGCGGGGGATTCTTCCCGATCTCAAAAACTCGCGGACGATCTCGCAAATCGCTTCCCGGAGGATACAAGGCTGGTATTTGCCTACCTTCCGACAGTACGCGCACTGCTTGCCCTGAACCACCGTGAACCTTCAGAGGCTATCCAACTGCTTCAGACCGCGAGTCCTTATGAGTTAGGGACGGTAGTCTTCGCTAGTAGTATGCGTCTCGGTCCTCTCTATCCCGTCTACGTTCGCGGCGAGGCTTATCTGGCCGCACGACAAGGTCGGGAGGCTGCTGTTGAGTTCCAGAAAATCCTCGACCATCGCGGAATTGTGGTCAGTGATCCCATAGGCGCACTCGCGCATCTCCAAATTGGCAGAGCCTACGCCATGCAGGGCGACACAGCCAAAGCGAAAGCTGCATACCAAGACTTCCTCACGCTATTGAAGGATGCCGACCCGGACATTCCCGTCCTGAAGCAAGCCAAGGCGGAATACGCGAAGCTACAATAGCTGTTCGGCGATCATGTTCTTGCGGATAATCGCACTCGCCCATGCCAAGAAGCACAATCAACTTCGACACTGTGCGGAAGATCGGCTTGGCGTTGCCCGGCGTGGAAGAGAGCACAGCTTACGGGTCACCCGCGCTCAAGGTTCACGGAAAACTCTTGGCATGTGTGCCTGCTCATCGTTCGGCTGAGCCGGGTTCACTTGTCGTTCGCGTCGGCTTTGACGACCGCGCTGAACTGCTCGCAGCAGACCCGGATGTCTACTACGTGACCGACCACTATCTCAACTACACCGCCGTGCTGGTTCGCCTGTCCCGCATCACACCCGATATCCTGCGGGACTTGCTCGGCATGGCTCACAAGTTTGTGACCGCGAGGAGGCGACGATGAAGCGAGAACGTGCGCTTAAGATTGTGCTTGTATTGGTGGGATTGCTCTCTTGCGCTGCCGTTTATCCGCTTATTCTGATGGCGAAGCAAGACGCTGCTGTGGCGGTGATGATGAGTCTCTACGCGACACTCAGCCAAATACTCAAGCAAGAGGTTGGGTAGCAGGTAGCAGAAAAGTTTACCTAACCTCCATATTAGCAATGTTGACGGAGCCGATGGGATTCTCGCCCGAACTGCAAAATAATTGGGGTTTTGACGCGTTTTTGACCTGTGTTCCTAATGTGTTGCTAGTGTTTTGAAGGCCCGCTTCTACTTCCCGCGCGTCCTGCTCTATCCTCCAACTTCACCACGGGCGTACTGTTCAAGTAGGCTCTGCAGCTTCACACCTTCGATTCACTCTTAATCTGCCTTATCAATTCCTCGACATCGATTGGAAATCCTTCCTGCACCGCGCCGGGTTGTGGCTCGACCATCGGAATCGTCGCGACAATCTTGAACACAACCTCCTCGGGCTCGCCGTCGTGTATCCAAGGAAATCTAAAATGCCCGGCTTCGGCCTCGTGTTGCACCCTTCCAAGCATTAATACCCGGCTGTAAACCGCGCCGACATCTGCCTGAGGGCTGCATGCGCGTTTATAGAAATCGACGCCAATCGAAACCTGTTGACCGGGGTGCCGTACTTGAAATTCATTTTTCATAGTCCAGACGCTCTTAAGGTCAGCAGGGGCAACGCACGGAACCAGAACGTCCTTGGACAAACTGCTCTCATCAAACGGATTTACATTCGCAGCCATAGCACCCTCCTCGCCCTGAAACGCCTGTTAGCTCGGATCGAGACCGTCCTTTTGTGAATCCCCAAGAAGAACAGCACAATGCTCTGCCTCCGTTGCACGCCCTCGGGCACTGATCGAGATTTGGTCTCCGTTCTCTTGGCAATAGATGAGATACTCGCCCGGATTCCATGCGCCTAATTCCTCGACTCGTGCTTTTGCTCGGTCGAGAGCGATTGCCGATTCCAACCAAAGAGGTTGGTCGTTGCCACAAACCCGAAAAATTTCAAATGGTTCAACCATGGTCCGATACTAGCGGGGCGCATCGCGCCAGTCTGTTCATAAATGCACAAGGCAACGTCAAACGCGAGCGGCCGAGCATCGATGCCCTGCTGCAGACGGCACTAACATCCGCTCCGGGTTTACATGCGCTTTTATAGGAGTCGATGCTAATCGTTTACAGCACACTTTCAGAGTCCGCTAGTATGGCTTGGCTTCTGCCTCGGTGCGGAAGTGTGCAGTTGCGGACAGACACGATCTTCGCAGAAGGATACACTTCGGCTTAATGCACATCCACCCCTCGGCCTGCGGCAGTTTGACCCTGACCAGTTAACACGTCGCAGGCCCCTTCCTTGATGTTGCATTGGGCACTAGTTAAGGGAAGAGGTTCAATCGGTGAAAAACTGGATATTCGTACTGTTAATGATTGTCGTAGCACTAGGAGTGACGACGCTTTTTACGAGCAACGCGATCTCCGTCGTCGCCGAAGTGTTCTGTGTTGCTTCTGTTGTGGTGTTCGTCGCAGCTGCGCTCTTTGGTTTGGCCGCCAAACTTCGCGTGTAGGGAACCCCTGTATTGATAGCCTGAGGAGAGGATATGAAGGGATTATTTCTGGCCGGTTTCGTACTCATAATTCTCGGTGTCCTGGGCGTTGTATACCAAGGCTTTAGTTACACGAAGCGCGAAAAAGTAGTCGATATCGGTCCAATCCACCCCACAAAAGACACGAAGGAAACGATTCCTGTTTCGCCGATCTTATCCGGTATTGCGCTTGTCGGTGGTATGGCCCTAATGATCGCTGGCTCTCGTTCAAAGAGCTAACTGTTGCCATCGAGAGAACCATTTAGTTTTGGTTCCGTGGATTCTTGGTACCGGACGCAGATGTGTGCGGCGAACTCTTTATCGCGCTCGGCTTCGTAAGCCTCCTTCATTTTATCTAATGACTTGCCAATGAACGGACCAGTAGTTTTAAACACCCACTGACACTGAGAGCAGCCGAAGCCCTCAAAATTCTGGTTCTCAATCCAGACAAGCTTGCGTGCCATTGCAGCGCACCCTCGCCCTTGCGAATGGTTCGTCGTATGGGACAGCTATGACGTTTTTCGTGAAGGAGCAATCTATCACAAAAGGTGGCTAATGTTCAAAATTGTACAGCCATGTGACTGAGTGTAGTGTAAGCGTCGAACGCAGGCCGTCTTGACGTTTTGGGGATAACTATGCAGCGCGGCTTGAGTTTCCAGCGAGCTCCGCTGCGAGGTTCCATGGCAGCAGTTCTTCGATGCGGTTGATGGGGTGATCGGCGATGCGTGAGAGCACCGCACGCAAGTACACTTCAGGGTTGAGCCCGTTGAGTTTTGCTGTTCCGATCAGGCCATAAATCGCCGCTGCGCGTTCGCCCCCGGCGTCCGATCCATGAAATAGGTAGTTTTTTCTTCCCAAAACAACTGCGCGCAACGAGCGTTCCGCCGCATTGTTGTCGATTTCCAGGTGACCATCGTCGCAGAAGCGCATCACCGCCTCCCACCGCCCCAGTGCGTAACGAATGGCTTTCGTGGTCTCGGATTTTTTCGATAGCTTGCCCAAAGTCTCTTCGAACCATTGTTTCAGCGATGCGAGCAACGGCCGGCTGCGCGCGTTCCGAATCTCTCGTCGCTCTTCGGCGGAACGGCCCCGGATCTCGTCCTCGATGACATACAGGGCCGCGATCCGCTCCAGCGCTTCTTTCGCTACCGCAGACTTGTGCGCCTCGTACATGTTCGCCTTTGCGATCCGGCGTGTAGGCGAACCACACTGCGGGCGGGCTCTGATCTCCCCAAGGCCGGTCATCCCGTACGTAGGTCCACAGTCGCCCCGTTTTGGTTTTCCCCTTGCCTGGTGCCAGCACCGGCACCGGAGTGTCGTCGGCGTGCAACTTCCCGGCGCTCATCACGTGGCGTCGCAACGCTTCCACCAAGGGTTCCAGCAACCGGCTGCATCCCCCGACCCATTCCGCCATGGTCGAACGATCCAGCTCCACTCCGTCCCGCGCGTAGATCTCCGACTGCCGGTACAAAGGTAAATGATCAGCGTATTTTGAAATCAACACATGGGCGAGAAGTCCCGGGCCCGCCATCCCGCGCACGATCGGACGGCTCGCTGCGTCCGCTTGTACGATCTTGTCGCAACCCGCACAACTCAGCTTCGGCCGAATCTGCCGGATCACTTTGAAATGTTCCGGAACCCATTCCAGCATCTCGGAAACATCTTCACCAAAGGGCTTCAGTTTACCGCCGCAGTCGGGACAAGCTTCCTGTTTCGGCAAAACCTTGTGCGTCTCCCGTGGCAGATGTGCCGGCAGCGGCTTCCGTGCATGTTTTGCAGATCGATTCACATCCGACGCGGCCAGCGGGGTTGGCGAAGCAGCCAACTGCTGCGCGCGGCTGGTCTCCAGTTCATCCAACCGCAACTCCAACTGTTCGATCTGCCGGTCCAACTTCTCCGACTTGCACCCGAACTTCATGCGCCGCAGCTTGGCGATCAGCAGTTTCAGGCGGTCGATCTCTTCGTCTCGCGAGGCCACTTGCTCGTCTTTGCTAAGGAGCTCCTCATCTTTCTGAAGAAGTTGTTCGTGTTGTGTGACGATCAGGGCCTTTAATGCTTCGGGATTCAGCCTATCGAGATCAGGAAGGGCCGCGCGATGTGTCATCGTGCGCGCAGTATGCCAGAAACTTTTTCCCGTGCAACAAAAAAGTGCATCAAAACAAAAAATCAGTAAAGAAAATTGCGCACTGTGAAACAGTCACGATTTACACGGCCAGCTGCGGAGTTTGCGTGCGCACCGGCCGCCGCCAATCAATCCCTTCCAATAACATGGACAGCTGTGCCGGCGTTAAGGACACGGTTCCACTCGTCGCTTGCGGCCACAGAAATTTTCCTCGTTCAAGTCTTTTTGAAAAAAGACATAGCCCATCGCCATCGAACCACAGAACTTTGATCAAATCACCGCGTCGCCCGCGAAAAATATAGACTTGGCCCGAAAATGCATTTTCCTTCAGCGCCGTTTGCACCATCCCGCTCAACCCCGTAAATCCGCGTCGCATGTCCGTCACTCCGGCGACGATCCAAATCCGCGTCCCCGCTGCCAGCCCGATCATCGGAGCAAATACTCCAGCACCAGGCGCAGTGCTTCTCCATCCACACTGCCTGTTACGCAAACATGCCCTTTGGGAAATTCCACTTGGATCGTGCCCACTACAGCTGCGGTGACTTGCCGGCTTTCCGATCGATTCGCTTTGCTGGCCTGCACCTCACTCACCTGCACTGGCAGCAATTTAACCGCCTCAGCGGACCTCTCACTCAGCAGCCCCTCGCGATACTGCCGGCGCCAAGTAAATACCTGGTTGGCGTTTACTCCGTGCGCCAGTGCCACCCGCGCAACCGAAGCGCCCGGCTTTAAAGTCTGCTCGACGATCCGGCACTTCTCTCCCACTGGCCACCGTCGTCTCTGCGGCTCTCTCTTAACGACTGCTCGCTCCCAAGTGTCCATGTATTCCCCAAGTGGACACTTCCGTAGGTGTCCACTTCGGGCCATCTTCCACATCTACCCACACTTCGTCCAGATGTACTGACCGAACGCTTACAGTGTAGTCGCATTCTGTGAGAATGAAGAAGAGCGAGCTGACACCAAAACAACTATCCTGTGTAACCTGTCCGACCTGCGGCGTCCCTCCTGGAAAGCGCTGCGAACTGCATGCTGGGCTCGAAACCGCATGTGGCCCGGAAGTTTGCAGCGATTGAGATCATCGAGAGGAAGTGGGTTTAGAGGGTCAGTTTAACCAGCCTGCGCCAAAGCCAAATTTAAGCGAGGCTCCGCCAGTAGTATGGCCCTAACCATAGTTCCTTTGTCCGATGACTCTATTTCTACGCTGCCACCGAGCTGACGCAACCGCTCCTGCATACTTTTGACGCCGACTCCTTGGTTGGTCCGCCTAGTACCAATCGGAAGACCCCGGCCTTGGTCGCGAACTTCCAGCACTATATCGCCGCCGCGACAGCGTAATGCAATAGTTGCCACAGAGCTTCCTGAATGCCGATGAATGTTCCCAAGCGCCTCTTGAATGATTCTGAACAACGCAATTTCATGGTCCTCGCTCAACCTTCCGATTTCAGACGAAATCTCCACATGTACTCGAATCCCGCTACGTTTCTGAAATCCCTGAGCATACTCTTGTATCGCTGGACCTAATCCAAGTTCATCGATAAGTGGTGGGTGTAGGAGATACGAAAGATTTCGAATATCAGTGGTGACGGTACCTACCATCTCCTTGCATTCTTCGAATCCGCTCAAGTTCAGTGCGGATGACTCTCGCTCCAAACGGTTAAGAATCATGGCTAACGCGGCCAATACCTGACCGGTTGAATCGTGAAGCTCGCGAGCAATACGTCTTCGCTCGTCTTCTTGAACCTTAAACAGTTGGGTGGAAAGAGCATGCAATGATTTGTTTGTCTGCGTTAACTCCGTGGTCCGCTCTTCAACTCGCTTTTCCAGTTCCGCCTGACGCTCTCTGATCTCTTCATACGCCTGTTTGTGCCCGCTCAGGTCTTGGCTGATTCCAACAATCCCGATGGAAACTCCGTCTTCGTCGAACAGTGGAGAGAGTGTCATCAGAGCAGGTAAATATTCGCCCCTTTTGCAGAACACCCTGAATTCACCTGACCAGCTCTGGCCCGCCTTCACAACAGCCAGTGGCTCGTTCGCTTCTTCATAGGTCGTTGAATTTATGGCAATTTCTGTGATATCACGACCGAGGACTTCTTGGGGACGCCAGCCATAGAGAGCTTCTGCAAACGGATTCCAATATACGATGGCACCCGCGCTATCCGTCGCGAGGATCGCGGCCTTCAGATTTTGAAAAATCGTGGTTTGATTTAGGTCCATATGTCCAAAGCTCGATCTGTCCCCAACTGGGGCATAAACTTCCTGAATTGGAAATGTCTGACAGGCTGAATTCTACAGGGCACCAAAGATTGGGTCTGTTCATTCTTGTACACCGACTCGTCCCGAAGAGCCCCGGAATGGACTTGTTCCAAACTGTACAGCAGGCGCACCGGCAACACGAGCATACTCAGGGTGCCTCTCGGACGGCGGGAGGTCAAATGAAGTTAACCAAGACGCGAGTATCGTTCGTTCTGCTCTTTATAGTCTGCCTGGTCACAGACGTGTCGATGCTACGCGAAGTGCGGGTACCGACTCTCGGATTACCGTTTGCTGTCTTTGACACGCTCTGGCTGCTCGCTGGATTTGTGTCTTTGTATGGCATCTTTAAGGGATTAAGGATTCCATCCAGCCGGAGAGCTGAGTAGTGGCGAGCTGGATTCTATTTTGCCCTTGTCATCAACTCGTGCCGCCCTTCCGCAGAATCAATCGCAGTTCCTCCAGCACAACGTCGCTTATCCACCTGCCCGTCACTCCTTCACAATCTGTCGTTCGGTGACTGTCGCCGTCTGGTCGTTCCCGAAATCAATTTGATACTGCGCGTCACTGGTGGTTTCGATAACCGCCTTGATCGTCGCATCTACAATCTCCCCACCGTGCATTTGCATGCTGACGCGGATTTTGTCGCCGACTTTACGTGGCTCGGCCATGTTGAAATCGGGTACTGGGACCCACTTTGGGTTTAGGTGGCTCGGTCATGTAGAACACGCCGATTAATGGCTGGGATGTCTAAACGGAACTAGTGCGACTGCCGCTGCGAAGACCGACAAGACAGCCAGCCCGACTACGAACGCGACAAATGTCAGTAGGACATACATTGTATAGCCTCGCCTGATAGTAAGGATTTTGCGTATCGCTCGCTATCCTCTTTCGGACAAGTTTTATAAAAACCGTCCTCGAAACATATCCTCAGTGGTCAGGTCAAAACCGGCCATATGTGGTCACTTGAAAACCGGCCATAGGAGTTGGCCCGGGACTTAGCCGTTGTACTCTGCCATTCGCTTTCCTTACAAGTCTAATCTCCGAAATTTCGAAGTGGAGGACCATTTCCTCCTCGAAGCTCGAAAAAATCTCGTTTACAGGGCCGTGGTTGCATTTTCTCGAAGTCTCCCATAGTTCAGGTCGTGGCTTTCCGGGTAGTTTTCGGCGCGGAGCTCATTGTTCGGCCGGCAACTTGGTCCTCCAGCTCCGCGGACCGCATTTGAGGATATGGCCGTGGTGGAGCAGGCGGTCGAGCATGGCGGTGACGGCGGCGCTGTCGCCGAGCAGTTTTCCCCAGTCCTCGACCGGGCGGTTCGATGTCACCAACGTGCTCGTGCGTTCGTAACGGCGCATGACGATCTCCAGCAACTCCTCCGCCGCTGTGGGCCCTAACTTACGCATCCCCAAGTCGTCGACGATCAGCAGGGGCACGGTGGCCAGCAGTTCCATGTGCTCTTTGCGTTTTCCGTCGAGGGCCGCTTCGGCGATTTCCTCGAGCAGGACGTGCGCCTCACGGTAGATCACCCGATAGCCCTGGCCGATGACCGCCTGCCCGATGGCCTGGGCCAGGTGACTTTTCCCCGTGCCAGGCGGACCAAGAAAAAGTGCATCTTCGCGGCGAGCGATGAAGGTGGCCGTCGCCAGATCGAAGACCAGGCTCCGATTCATCTTCTTGTTAAAGTTGAAATCGAAGTTGTCGAGCGTCACCTGCGCATCGCGAAATTGCGCTTGTTTGCGGCGTCGTTCCAGCAGCCGGTCCCCCCGACGAGTCAGTTCATCCGATACCAGACAGGAAAGGAAGTCGATGGGGGCCATCGGTTCCGCTTGGGCTTGCTGCAGGCGCGTCTCTAGTACCGCAGCGATGCCACCGAGACGCAGTTGTCGTAAGGAACGATTCAACTCGATCAGATTCATTCTGGTTGCTCCTTGATTTTGAGATTGACGAAATCGCGATACTCGGTGAGCTCGCGAATCAGGGGATCGATCTGGCGCAAAAACATTTGCGGGTGTGGGCGGCGCTCCAGATAACGGCGCACGAAGCGGTGTTCCGCAACGCCGATGTCCAGAGCGATGGCGCAGGCGTCTTCGACCGCGGCCGCCCCGTATTTCTTGATCAGGGAAAACACTCCCAGGATGCGGCGGATGCCCGTCTCTGCTTGCCGCTGATAGATCAACTGGCAGAGCTTGCCGATCTGGGTTCCCGCGTGTTCGGCGCGCCGCAAGAGTTGCGCTGTGCTCAGCGGCATTTTCTTGGGGTGGTCTTCTTCCCGGATGCGATATCCGCCACGCTTCTGACGCAGGTGCTCGCGCAGAAGTTGGTTGGTATTCGGATGGAGGATGCGCACGTGCAGTTCATCCCACTGCACCTTCACCGGCCGTCCGATCCATCCCGGCGGCAAGCTGTAATAGGCGGCTTCCACCTCCACGCAACCGTCCAGATGAACGACGCGTTCTCCGTATTGGTAATAGCGGAAGGGTTCCAGAGGCAGAGGGAGCAAGTGCGGTTTTTCTTCGGCGAACATGACCGCTACCTGCCGTTTCGTTGTGCCATGAATACGCGTATCTGCCCAGCGTTCTTCCCAGCGGTCCAGATACGCCTGCGCTTCTTCTAGACTCTCGAAGTGCATCCCTTTGAGAGGCGTTTTCTGTGTGTGGCCGATCCCCGACTCCACTTTTCCTTTGCGATCGGGATCCTTAATCCGACAAGGCAACGCCACCACACCGTAGTGTGCGAGGACATCTCGAAACAGTGGATTGAGAAGGGGATCGTAGACGTCGGGAAGCAGCACACCTTCTTTCAAATTGTCGAGAACCACAAGTCTGGTGCAACCACCTAAGCGTCGAAAAGCTCTCTCATGCAGTTCCGCCCAGATGCGTGCACTCGAACGCCATACCAGCAAGCGTACGGATTTGCGGCTGTAGCCAAGCGTCAGTACGAACAGTCGCGTTCGGCGATACTTGCCGCTCTGCGAGTCACGCACCATCGGACCACTGCCGTAATCGACCTGGGCCTCTTCTCCGACGGCGGTGAGGATGATTCCCACGGATTGTGGTGACTCTGATCCACGCAGCTTGCGAACAAAACGCTTCACAGTCTGGTAGCCGTGGGGAAAGCCGTGATCGGAAACCAAGTCCTGCCAGATGGCCATGGCGTTCCGGCCGCGACCGAATCCACGCTCGATCACTTCGCGGTACGGCTCGCAGGCACTGGTGGCCCGATCTTGTTGGGCAGTCGGAGGTGAGATCGGCTGGCCAAAGTCGGTGGTCACCCCTATGGCCGGTTTTGCCTCAGAGGGTTCGATGGTCACCTCGTTGGCCGGTTTTGCCGGATCGGGGTCGGTGGTCACCCCTATGGCCGGTTTTGCTGGTGCTCGCCGTCCCCACCCGGGCAGGCACACCACTACCCCGGCTGACTTTAGGTAAGCACTTGCTGTTTCTCTACGGACACCAGTGACTTGCTCGATGCGCCGTAAAGGCCATCCGAGCTTCCCCAGTGCGATGACTTGTTGTTTTTTCTCTTCGCTCAAGACATTGCTCATACCGACCGAGCCTATAAGGGCTCCTGTCGGAGTCAATGTCCCGGGCTTCACTCATGGCCGGTTTTGGGGTGACCACGCTTGGCCGGATTTGGGTGACCACTGAGGAACATATCAAGCAGCACCGCAGCGCGCAGTGGCGTTATTGGAACTATCGGCACACTTATCCTGGCCGTGATTAACGACATTGGGATTAGACGCACGTTTAGTCGCACGCCTGGAATCTGTACAATTGTGGACAGACGCGATCTCCGCAGAAGGATACACTTTGGCTAAATAACATCGCAGGCCCCTTCCTTCGGGACTTGTCCAAAATTGCACAGACACGTGGCTGGACGCTGACTTATTCTGTCAAGGATGAAGAAGAGCGAACTCACGCCAAAGCAACTATCCTCCGTTACCTGCCCGACCTGCGGTGCCCCTTCCGGAAAGCGCTGCGAACTGCATAGTGGTGCTCTGCGCTCGCGACCACATGTGGACCGGAAGTTTGCGGCCATTGAGGCCATTGAGAAGAAGTGAATGTAGGAGTTATTCTGCATGGTAGAGACTGCGATTGATGAGCGTAGGAAACGCGAGAAACTGAGAGCCACAAGGAATCTACTGTTTGAGCGCTTTTCGAGGGCTCCTCAAGATATTCGTCTGGCTCTGGAAATCAAGCTCATTGACGATCAGGTTGCGGAATGTACGGATCGAATCCGTCGGAACAGAGAAACACCGAGAGAAGCTCGGCATTTTCGTTCGAAAACAATTTCTGCATGATGGCCTCGCTTTTCCCAAAATGAATTGAACTACCTCTTTGAAAGTTCGCCTTCGAAGTGACTCTCAACATCTTCATGACTCAGCGGGTTTACAGCCTTGGTCAATACGACTGAATAGACGACCTCGTTCCGTTCAATCTGCGCGGTGATAAATGCCTTATCCTCGGGCAGTTCTTGGTAAATGAATTTCACCTTCCTGCCGTCTTCTAGTGTCTTGATCCACTCTTCGTTTCGCACCTTCGCGGCTCCTTAGGCTCGGCGTGTGGAAAGTATACGTTATTCGGAACGAGAAATTGCAGTAGTGAGCTAGCTGCCTCCTTGAGGGCCGTTTTCCGTGGCGTGCAATATTGAACAGCCGGGTGATGGTTGGTTGTTTATTCTTCCCAGACGGAGAGTTGTACGGTTTTTGAATGCCACCGGAGGTTGCCAATGAAAATGACGACAAGTATTCGACAAGTTGAAGGCGTTGCTGTTGTGGACATCAGCGGACGGATTGAATTTGGCAAAGAGAGCGCAGCATTGCGGGATTTGATTCTTGACCTGCTAAAAAACGGGCATAAGCAGATTTTGCTCAATCTCGGCGATCTCCATTACATCGACAGCACGGGCTTGGGTACTCTGGTCAGTGCATTTACGACCGTGCGGAAGCAAGACGGAGAACTCAAGCTCCTCAACCTCACGAACAAGGTCAGGGACCTTATGCAAATTACAAAACTGTATACGGTCTTCGACATTATGAATGACGAGGCTGTGGCCGTGAGGTCTTTCAGGAAATCCACTCTCGCAACTGTATGACTGGCGAATTGGACTTAATGCTTTTTTTATTTTGCCCCCGTGATCAACTCGTGCCGCGCCCATGCTATAAATTCGAGATGCCCAAATCCGTTGTGCAGTGGCTACTGTTCAAGTACATCAATGGCGACATCACTTTCCTCTCGAAGCCATTCAAAACGAAACAGCTCGCGGAGAAAGCGCGCTTGAAATATCCGGAGCAAGAGCGGAAGAAGATTGGGGTGGGTGTGGTTCTAGCTGAGTCTTAATGACAAAAAGGAGGGAGGCAAGCCAGGTCAACTCGCCTCCCTTTATTCCGATTAGCCTGACGGAGGGTGGCTAACCGGCTGTTTGTTGGCTTGCTTTATCTGACTTCCAAAACCCAAAGAGGGTTACAGAGAATCTCGAAAGAATGGATGCCCGACATCAGATGATATTGGGGACGGTCTAGTACCGATATTTGCGGTTTGCGCGTTATCAGCGATGTCAACGCGTTATCAGGGACTGACAGCCTGCAGCAATCGCGGTACGCCATCAATTAGTGTTGTGGTGTATCTTCAGGCGCGGGCCAGTTCCCGTACGCTGGGTACGGCTTCCCCTGGCTTCAATTTTTCTGTCGCTATGGAGAAAATTATTTGTCGGCCAGTTGCTGCCGGACTGGTATTTCGCTCTTCTTGTCGATAGGAATTTGCACGGAATCTGACCTACAAGATCGCGTGAATCTTCAAGGGATTCTACTCCACCCCACGTTGTGACAGTTGCAAAACTGTCCCACAACCAGTGGAAACCGGTAGCTGACCACGCTACCTTTCCGCGCAGAGAAATTGCAGTTGGTTGGTTTTGCCGCAAGAGGGAAAAATGCCTGACCTAATTCACTTAGCCGTACCAGCCTTCTTGCTCCTCGTAACCTTGGAAGCTGCTGCCGATGCAGTGATGCGTCGCGATCTCTACGAGATTGCGGGCTGGCGCGATGATTCTGGCGCACCAAAACGGCAAGCATGCGGCCCCCAATTTCTAGCAATTCAAAGCGCGAGATGAGGAGAGTTGTCATGACGTATAGGGGGTTCTCAAGAAGCACGGGAGTTTGGCTAGTAGGAGAGACCATGCGACTCCCCATAATGCAGGTAATGGAGAGCTCTCCATTACCTGTAGAAATCGGCATTGCCCGAAGTGTCAGGCTGGGGCTCGCGAACGTTGGCTGGAAAAGCGTCGCCGAGAACTTCTTCCTGTGCATTACGTCCATGTGGTCTTCACGCTTCCTCGTCACCTGGCCCCGTTGGTGTTGCAGAACAAGAAAGTCATCTACGACCTCCTGTTTCGCACCAGCGCGGAAACCCTTCTGGAAGTCGCACGAGATCCCCAGCATCTCGGCGCGGAAATCGGCTTCTTCAGCGTGCTGCACAGCTGGAGTCAAAAACTCGAACTTCACCCGCATGTCCATTGCGTGGTGCCGGCCGGTGGGTTGTCTGCCGATCACACCCGCTGGATCAAACCACGCTACGATTTCTTTCTTCCCGTCGAGGTGCTTGGCGCTGTATTTCGCGGCAAGTTCCACGCAGCACTCAAGCGTGCCTTTCGGGACGGCAAGCTCAACTTTCATGGAGACTTGAAGCTACTCGCGCAACCGAGAACCTTCGCGGCGTGGCTCAGACCAGTGTTCCGGAAGGACTGGGTGGTCTACGCAAAGCGTCCGTTCGGAGGCCCAGAATATGTGCTCCGCTATCTGGGCCGTTACACCCATCGCGTGGCCATTTCCAACCACCGCCTGATTTCCTTCGCTGACGGAAAGGTTACCTTTCGTTGGCGCGATTCTGCCCACAACAATGAACAGAAATTGCTGACTCTAGCTGTCGATGAGTTCTTGCGCCGCTTTCTGTTGCATCTACTCCCGGAAGGTTTCGTGCGCATCCGAAACTTCGGATTCCTGGCCAACCGCAGACGTGCCACCACTTTGCCACTTTGCTTTCGGTTGCTGGGATCGACACCACAGACCAAAACAGAGCCAAGCGCGAGTTCGAGCGATGTTTGGTTTTGTCCAAAGTGCGGTGGGCCGATGCTGATTATCGAAAGACTTCCAGTTGCGGAGGTTCAGCTTCGTTCTCCGCCCACCCGAGATGCTGTTGCTGCATGAGAAACCGACCAACATCACGGAACTTCTGCGCGCTTCCGCTCGCTACCTGTCTTTGCGTCTTCCCGTCCAAGCAATTCCTTTTTTTCACTTCCCGAGGTCATGGTTTCGCCACGCTTTTGAGTGTTCAACAACTCTTCTGCACTCTCGGTTGGTCGCTGTCATCCCTCCCCCGTCCCCCGACCCGCGACCAAACCCACTCTTCCCTCATTGAATTTGCATAGCACCCGCGTCCGCCGCAACCCGAGCGGCCTCCTTCAAGTCGCTGTATCGAACGCGCGCGCCAGAGCACGGTGCTCTCCACATCATTCTTCTGTCGATGCGCGCATCCGATACAGCGCTAAGACTTATCAGGCAAGTGCCTGCTAGCGATTGTCATTCAGCTCCACTTCTGGAGGCCAATTGGTTTAGAATCTGCACAGTTGCAAAATCAGTAAGGAGAAAAAGACATGAGCTGGGAGCTAATCGCATTTTTCTTGTTATTGGTACTCTCGCTGGCCATCTCGACGGTTCTGTTTCTTCTGTTGCGCTCCAGCCTGATTGATTTACTGCGGCACACCCTCGGCTCGACAGGTTTGCCATTTTTTATCTTGACAGCTTCGAATAAATACCGCTTTCTGACCTTCACCCGAGCCAATAAAGCGACCTTTGGTCTCATCGGGTGGCTTTATATCACGAGCTGAAAAGACGCTCAAGAAAAATTGTTCCTAATGTGTTCCTAAAATGCCCGATTTTAGACTCCCAGCCGCTTGTC
>CAWBOF010000008.1:0-256187 GCA_963790355.1 Candidatus Acidiferrales bacterium | reverse complement strand
ACGCATCGCCTCGCTCCTCGAAGTCACCGTCGGCTAGTCCCCCAGCCACCGCTCCCAGCCACAGTTCCCGCTACCGCTCCCAGCTCGTGATCATGGGATTGGTGTCGCCCCAGCGACAGCAATCCCATGATCACGAACGCGCGTGAGTGGCTGGGTACGACTTCCGCCCCACCAGTCACACCGGTACCACTCCCGGGCGGCCCCCCCACATTTCACCCCGGAGTACGCGGATTTGTCGGCTTTGCCCGGTATGTTCCGGCGCTCCGGGGTGATAGGTGATAAGAGCTCCAGGCATCACGAACGAGCGCGGCCGGCTGGATCACCGGGCTGGATGAGGTCGGCGGCGCGCTCGGCGATGGCCAGCACGGTCGCGTTGGGGTGGGCGTTCGGGATCGTGGGCATGACCGACGCGTCGGCCACCCGCAGCCCGGCCAGCCCGTGCACCCGCAGTTCCGGGTCCACCACGGCGGCGGCGACCCTTGCCCATCCGGCAGGTGCCTGCGGGGTGCCAGTAGCTGCCCACACCGCGCCAGATGTAGTTGCGCAGCCCGGCGCGGTCGCGCACGTCCGGGCCCGGCCACCCCCCGGCCTCGGCCAGCCCGGCCAGGCCGGGCCGGGCGGCGGCCTGGCGCAGCAGCTGCACGCCCTCTTCCAGCCGGTCCAGGTCCCGACCGTCGGCGCAGCAGGCCCGGGTCGATCAGCGGCCGGGTCTGCGGTGCCGGGCTGGCGAGCTGCACCGAGCCCCGGCTGGCCTGTGGGGTGACGGCGGCCACCAGGGCGTAACCCGGCGTCTGGCGGTGCGCAGCCAGCCGGGCGCCAGCGGCAGCAGGATCGGGAACAGGTGCAGGTCCGGCTCCGCTGCCCCGGTCCGGTCCGCTGCTCCCGGCCGGTCCGCTGCGCCGGTCTGGCCGCTGCGCCGGTCCGGTCCGCTGCTCCCGGCCGGTCCGCTGCGCCGGTCCGGTCCGCTGCTCCCGGCCGGTCCGCTGCCCCGGTGCTGCATGGTTTGCTAACTCCTGGCCAGAGACTGCAGGCTACCGGCGAACGCCACATGCCTCGGTAAAAATTCGGATTATTGGCGTTCCCATGGACCTCGGCGCAAGCCGGCGCGGCGTGGATATGGGGCCTTCGGCGCTTCGCGGAGCTGGCTTCAAGCGCCCATCAAGTAGCTCGGCCATCACGTCGAAGACATCGGCAACATCGAAGTGAAGCAGCCGGAAGAAATGCCTACGGCGAAAAGCGCGCAAAATACTTGAAGAAATCGCGGAAACCTGTCCCGAGCTGGCGAAGATGGTTGAAAAATCGCTTGAGCGAAGGTTTTTTGCCGCTGGTGCTCGGCGGCGACCATTCCATCGCGGCGGGTCGTTGTCGCGGGGTTTCGCACTTTTTCGCAAGGAGAGAAAGAGATCGGCTATTTCTGGCTGGATGCGCACGGCGACATGAACACGCCGGAATCTTCTCCCTCGGGCAATGTTCACGGCATGCCGCTGGCGGCGATCATCGGCTACGGCGCGCCGGAATTGGTCGATCTCTTGGGTTACAAGCCGAAAGTGGAGCCGCGCAACGTCGTCTGGTGGGCGTGCGCGATCTCGACCCCAAGGAGCGCCGGATGATCAAGGATTCCGGCGTGCACGTCTTCACCATGCGCGACATCGACGAGCGCGGCATGCGCGACGTGATGGCGGACGCGCTGAGATTTGCGATGGATGACACCGACGGCGTGGCCGTCAGCCTGGACATGGATTTTGTCGATCCCGACGACGCGCCGGGCGTGGGCACCCCGGTGCGCGGCGGCGCGACCTATCGCGAGGCACACTTGGCGCTGGAGATGATCGCCGACAGCGAAGCGATGGTTTCGCTCGAAGTCGTGGAGATCAATCCGGTGATCGATGTGCACAATCAGACGGCGTTGCTGGGCGTGGAGATGGTGCTCTCCGGTTTGGGCAAAAAGATTCTTTGAGCCTCTCGAGTTTTGGCACAATCCTCTTCCCCCGGTTCCTCGAATCGCGCTAAACTTGTTGGCGACAGTTCCCCCTGGCCCCGCATCTAATTTATTTCAGCTCATGGTCGAGTTGCGTTCCAACCCGGATTCAAAACTTCGCGGTCCCGGGTGGATCTTGAGCACCAGCGCCCGTTTCCTCCCCGGGCTGCCCGGCCATAACGCGCCCATGATCGCGAGAAAGCAACTTCGGAAGGACAAAAGTAATGGATTTGAAGAGCAGGGTTTCCGGGAAAATCAGGCGTGTTCCAGTGAAGCTCTTGGCCAGCGCGAGTTCCTTCTTGTTCATGCTCACGCTCCTTTGCCTTAACGCTTCTGCCGTCTTCGCTGACGGTCATACCTTCGACCTGGTGGGCCCGCGCGTCAACATTACCGTAACCCGCGGCGGCAATACCCTCCCCATTTCCAAAGTGACTGACCTTCTAGCTGGAGATCAGCTTTGGATTCGCGCTGAATTTCCCGGGGACCAGTCCGCACGCTATCTTTTGATCGTCGCTTTCTTGCAGGGACCGACGAATCCTCCGCCGGAAACCTGGTTTACCCGCGCCGAAACCTGGACCAAGCAGACTCGCGAGCGAGGAACCTTCGTTACCGTTCCTAAGGGCGCCGCACAAGTTCTTCTGTTCCTCGCCCCCGAAACCGGCGGCGATTTTGCAACCCTGCGAGCGGCGGTTCGCGGCCGCCCTGGCGTTTTCGTACGTGCGGCGCAAGATCTCGAACAAGCCAGTTTGGACCGCACTCGTCTCGACAAGTATCTGGAAGAAATCACCAAAACTTCCAACACCGATCCCAGCGCGCTCAAAAAGAATTCCACGCTGCTCGCGCAAACCTTGCACATTAAAGTCAACGAAGATTGTTTCAACCGGCCCGTGGAGCAACAACCCTCCTGCCTCGTGCAGGGCAGCGATCAGCTGGTTCTTGACGACACTCACGAGCAATCGTTGGTGGCCTCGCTCACCTCGGGCGCTTCTTCTGATCTCATCGGCAATGTCAGTTCCACCCCTTTGGCGCTCGGCGGCTATTTCAGCCCATACGTCGGCGCTGTCGTCGACGTTGTTCGCTTGATGAGCACCCTGTACACCGCCGCTTACCAATACATCCCGGCTCTGTCGTCGCCTGAGAAGGACGAACTGAATCTTAAACTCAACGCGCCTCCATCGTTCCGGAATCCCAAGTCGGTGATTGTTGTGGGTCTCCCGCCGGTCGGGCTGTCCACGCCGCCAATGTTACATCCCGTCGACCCCAAGGCGATTCTGTGTTTGCAGCAATCTCCTCTGGTTCTTCCCGTCGAAGGGGCCCCGCTCATGTTTTCCACCTCGCTCGGCTACAACTTTGTCGTTCGTGTTGAAGGAAAAACCGGAAATCCGGTCGATCTGCCCGCCACTCCGGACGCGGTTCGCGGCGGATTCGTGGTCGATACCAAAGAACTGAAATCTGCCATGATGGATCCAACCTTGACCGCAACTGTTCGGGGCCAATGGGGCTACTCCAGTTTCGAAGGGCCGCAGTTTCACCTTCTCAATGCGCACTCCGAACACTGGACGGTTCCCGCGTCGGACTCTGCGGTGCTGCTGGCAGGGCATCCCGCCACGCTCCATTTGCAGGGTGAATGTGCGGCTTGCGTCGAAAAGATTGCGCTCCTGGATGCCAGCGGTAAAGATTTAAAACCAACGTGGAAAGCTCATGCGCCAGACCAACTGGAAGTGGATTTGCCATTGAAGGACGTTTCCGCGGGAAAGCTGCAGTTAGCGGTAGCGCAGTACGGCCAATCGAAACCCGATGTCGTGCCTCTCCAGGCTTATTCCGACGCCGCACATCTCGAACACTTCACCATGTTCGCCGGAGACAGTCACGGCATTCTCACCGGAACTCATCTGGATGAAGTCGCCAGCCTGGAACTAAGTGACGTTCACTTTATGCCGGCGAAGGAATCCTACGATCCCAAGGAAACTTCTCTGGATCTGCTCGCGCAGAATGCGAACGCAATTGCTTCGCTCCAACCCAACACCGCTGTGCCTGCGCACGTCACCCTAAAAGACGGCCGCAAGCTCGATGTGCCAGCCACCATCGAACCTCCGCGTCCGAAACTTACTCTGGTCAGCAAGAGCCTGCAGCAAGCAGCTCTTCCTTCGCCGGTTCATTTCACTAAGCCGGACGCGTTGCCACAAGATTGTCGCCTTTCGTTCTTTCTGAAGACCGACACGCCCAGCGGATTCCCGCGCACGGAAAAAGTGGAAATCGCTGCCGTCGATGGTTCCTTCAGTTCCACGCTTACTCTTGCGGATGGCTCGCTAATCCAGCAGGACTCCGACAGCGTGCTGGCGCTGCTCGATCCGCTCAAGGCTTTTGGGGCTGCTGCTTTCGGCGCTCTACAGTTCCGCGGCGTCGATGTTGACGGGGCCAAAGGCGATTGGCAACCGCTCGCCGTTCTCGTACGCGTCCCCACGTTAAAAGAGGTTCGCTGCCCGGACTCCGCGGAAAAGCCCTGCACTCTTAAGGGAAGCAATCTCTTCCTGCTCGATTCTGTCGCCGCGGATTCGCAGTTTAAGACCGCTGTCCCGGTGCCGGCGGGCTACGTCAGCGATTCCTTGAACGTTCCTCGGCCCTACGGAACGCGGCTTTATATCAAGCTTCGCGATGATCCTTCGACCGTCGCCACCGTGGCGCTGCCCGTGTTTCCCGACATCCAATAACCTCGGTCGCGGTCTAAGGCCTCACGCGAGCAACCGCGGGAGTGGTAATATCTCCCTTCAGTGGAACGTCAAGGACAATCGCCATGAAGCCACCACTCTCATCCTCGGATCGTCGCAATTTTCTGAAGACCGGAGGCGCGGTCGCCGCAGGTCTCCTCGCCAATGGCACGATGCACGGCTTGCCGCACGACCGCACTTTGCCGCTTCTCCCCAGCAATCCCAAGACCCTGGACGCCATGCCCACGCGCAATCTTGGCAAAACCGGCTACAAAGTGGGCATCTTCAGTCTTGGCGGTCAGGCTGCTCTCGAAAAACCAAACAATTTCGATGTTGCCGTGCCGATCATCGAACGCGCACTCGATCTCGGCGTGAATTACATCGATACCTCGTCGATCTACGGCGGCCCCGAACGCTGGAGCGAGCAGTACGTCGGCCGCGTCATGAAGTCCCGTCGTCAGGAAGCTTTTCTCGCCACCAAAACGAAAGAACGCACGCGAGATGGTTCGTTGCGCATGATCGAAAAGTCCCTGACGCTTCTCAACACCGATCACGTGGACCTCTGGCAGTTGCACGACATCGGCTTGCCCCAGGACGTGGAGGCGATTTTTGCTCCGGGCGGAGCCATGCAAGCTTTGATCGAGATGCAGCAGCAAAAGGTAGTGCGTTTTCTCGGCGTCACCGGGCACTATCGCCCCGAAGCGCTGATCGATGCCGTAAACCGCCATCCTTTTGACACTATCTTGATGGCCTTAAACGCAGCCGACACCCACATCCACAGCTTCAGCGATCAATTGCTGCCGCTTGTCGTGGAAAAGCAAATGGGCATCATCGGCATGAAGGTTCCCGCGCGCGGCAGATTGCTTACCGGCTGGACACCGCCACCGCTCGAAAAACAGCAGCACATGTGGGAAGGTTCGGCGATTGCCACGCGCACCGGGGTTATGAACATGCGCGACGCGATGTACTTCACGCTTTCGCATCCCGTAAGCACCGTGATCATCGGCTGCGACAACATTGCGCAGCTTGAGGAAAACGTACAGCTCGCGCAGACCTTTACGCCGTTATCGCAATCGCAAATGGTGTCGCTCAACGAACTGGCTGAGCCGGTCGCTAAACAATCGCTGTTCTTCCGTTTTACCGACCGCACCAAAGGCTGATCCGCGCCGCCGCGGGCACCCGCTATCGCAGAAAATCGACGAGCGTGTAAATTCCCAGCGTTGTGCCAAACGGCACTTCTGACACGGAAAAGAAACTCGCCACGATCGACAAGGTTCGCGCCGATGGCCTTCGCGTCAGCAACGCGGATCCCGCCAGCAGCCCGAACACGCCCGCAATAATCGAAACAATGATCACCACGGCATAGACAACGTGAAACAAGTGCATCCAGAAGAACGGATTCCCCACGCGCGAGAGCAGCGCGCCAAACATCACCGTTGCCACGCCACTGCACACAACTAACGCCACCGCTCCCGCCAGGCGTAGCGCGCCATAGAGAATCCACAGTGTTCCTAACGCGCTCCAGTCCGCCCCGGCGTGTCGTGCCGCCATGCTCTCGGTTGCCATCGAAGCCTCCCGACCTGATCGTCAGGCGGAAGTCTAGCACCTTCCCACCCTTTTTCTCCCCTGGGTGTTCTCTGTACCAATCGCACAGAGTGCTGGCCAGCCGAGGCGCGCTGGCGCGCAGTGCGATCTCCGGAAAATCCAATTCGGTCTGGCGCTATTGCTGGAGTAGTTGATGACAACGCATGCGAAGCATTTCCCGCGCGCCAGCTTGCACGAAAGGACAGGTACCATTGTTGGTTGGGAAACTTGCTGTGGACTCCTTTTCCACAGCCCTGCGTTTTGCTTTATAACTGAAAACGGATTATTTCACCTCGGCCCAGTCCGACAGGATAGGCTCGTGACCCCAGACAAAAAGAAATTGCTGCGCGTAGGCGTGCTCTTCGGAGGGCGCTCCGGCGAACATGAAGTTTCGCTGGTTTCCGCCGCCTCCGTTATTCGCGGACTGGATCCAGACAAATACGAAGCAGTGCCCATCGGCATAACCAAGGACGGCCATTGGTTGATCGGTGAAGGCGCGGCGAAGATGCTCCCCGAGGTACTCAAGACCGGGCGTCGCGTCATGCTCACGGCAGATCCGACGGAAGCGGCGCTCATGCCTCTCGATCGAGGCGCCGGCGCCCAACGGCTGGATGTGATCTTTCCGGTGCTCCATGGCACGTACGGCGAAGACGGAACAATCCAGGGGATGCTGGACCTGGCTGGATTGCCCTATGTGGGCGCGGGCGTTCTGGGCTCCGCTATCGGGATGGACAAGGATGTTGCCAAGCGCTTGTGCCAGACCGAGGGAATCCCGGTTGTGCCCTGGGTTACTGTGCATCGCTGGGAGTGGGAAAAAGATCCGGTGGCAGTGAAATCGGAGATCGAGGAAAAATTCCCGTATCCCGTCTTCGTGAAGCCCGCCACGTTGGGCTCTTCCGTGGGAATGACCAAGGTGCACAAAGCCGACGAGCTTGGCGCGGCCATCGATCTGGCCTGTGAGTTCGGGATGAAGATTCTGGTGGAGAAAGCGGTGAGCGCCCGGGAGATTGAAGTTTCCGTGTTGGGGAATCACGAGCCCAAGGCTTCCCTGCCGGGAGAAATCGTCCCGCACCGCGAGTTCTATGATTACACCGCGAAATATCTGGAGGACGGCACGCAGCTGGTGATTCCGGCGCAATTGAAACCCGCGCAGGTGCAGAAAATTCAATCGCTGGCGGTGCAGGCTTTCCGCGCGCTGGAACTGTCCGGAATGGCTCGCGTGGATTTCTTTCTTGAGAAAAAAGGTAACAAACTCTACCTGAACGAAGTAAACACGATTCCTGGTTTCACCTCCATCAGCATGTATCCAAAATTGTGGGAAGCCAGTGGGATCTCTTTCCGGCAATTGATCGATAAACTGATCGACCTGGCGTTTGAAGTGCACGCCGAACGCGCGCGTACAAAATATGCCATCGACCTACCCGAAGGATCGGGGGGTGCGCTTTCCAACTGACGAAACTTCGTAACCTCCGTTCTACGGTGTTTTCCGGACGAGGCCCGGCACGGGAAACTTTTCATGCAATCGCGGCGTCCAAATAAAGAGAGGGTTTGCGGCCTGCCATCTCTCCTGATAGAGTTTTTCTGCCGGAGAAAAGCGGAATGTCGGAGAACCTAGAGCCGTGGAAAGGTCCGATGTCGTTACTCGAGCCTGCCGCGGAAAAATCGCACAAGACCCAAGTGATGGCGTTCACGATCGGCGCGTTGGTGCTGGTCCTGGCCCTGGTGTTGTATTTTACGTTCCGCTACTACCCGGAGAAAAAAGCGGCCGGGGAATTCTTTAATGCGCTGGTGGCGGGCGACACGGACAAAGCCTATGAGTTGTGGAAGCCCACGGCAAGCTACAGGAAAGACGATTTTCTCGCCGATTGGGGAACGTCTGGCTATTACGGCCCAGTGAAAAGCTACAAAATCATGAGTGCGAAAGCGCCGGACAAGAGCGATTCCATCGCTGTAAATGTCGCGCTGAGTCCCTATTCGCCATTGCCCAGTTCTTCCGATGGGGTGAAAAGCCAGAAGACGAGAGTGGTTACTCTGTGGGTTTCACCGACGGATAAGTCGCTAAGCTTCCCGCCATAAGTCTGAATCGCCCGCTCAAACTAAGAACGAGTTTCCTCTAACGCAGCCGCAAGTTCAGCCGGATTTACCGTGGCAGTGCCGAGCTTTCCCACCACAACGCCCGCCGCGGTGTTGGCCAGATACGCAGCCTCGGGCAAGCTTGCCCCCGCGGCTACTGCAAGCGATAGCGCGCTCAAAACCGTGTCGCCAGCTCCGGTCACATCGAACACCTGCCGTCCGCTGCCCTCGCGCTCGACCCCAGGTTGCCCCACGCGCGCATAAGTAACCTCAAAACTGGTCGCAGGAATAGTCAGATAGCGAGGCGCACTCTCTTCGAACAGGCTCATACCCTTCTCGCCACGAGTAATGACCACCGCCGCACTGCCAAAACGCGCCAGAAGTGCGCGGCCCGCTTCTTCAAAGGATTTCTCGTCGTTCAGAGAGCGCGTGACGTAGAAACCAGCTTCCTTCGTGTTGCAAACAATAACGCGCGCGCCTCGATAAGCAAAAAGCCGGGAAGTCTTTGGCTTGACGAAGACGGGGACCTTGAACTTGTGGCAGGCATTTAGCACGCGCTCGGCGAACGCATCCGTAATCAGTCCCTTGTCGTAGTCCGACAAGAGCAACGCGTCGGTAGTCTTCAGAGAAGCAATAAGCAGGCGGAATAATTTCTCCTCCGACGGTCGAGAAAGTGCGTCGCGGCGTTCGTCGTCGATTCGCACGATCTGCTGGTGCCGTGCGATGATGCGGGTTTTCACCGTAGTGATTCGCTTCGGATCAGGCAGCACTCCCCGCTCACCGATCTTTGCGCGGCGCAGGCACGCGCGAAGGGCTGCACCCGCCTCGTCATCCGCAAGTTTGTTTACGGAGAGCTCTCTGCCGCCGACAACCCCAAAAACCTGTACCTGGGCACCCAGCGCGCCCAAGTTCGCCGCCACATTTCCAGCTCCGCCTAGACAGTCCGTCTGGGATGCAAAATCCACGACCGGCACAGCCGCTTCCGGCGACAGACGATGCGCGGTGCCCCATAGATAGCGGTCCAGCATAAGGTCGCCAACTACAGCCACACGCAGTTTGCGCAATCCAGGCAGCAATCGCTTCAGGTGAGGAACAACACCGGCCAACTCTTTTTTCATGGAAGGTTCCCGAACTCACTCCTCCACAATCGTGGCTTCCTCGGGAAGCATGACGGGAATATCGTCGCGCACAGGATATACGCGTCTGCAAACGTCGCACTTCAGCCCGGAACCATCCATCAACAGGCGCACAGGATTCTTGCAGACCGGGCAGACAAGTATTTCCAAAAGCTCTTTCGCAATCGGCATGACTCGCTCCTAGACCTGAAAGGAGACTTTAGCAGACTGAGACTGCCAACGGCCAGCCAGCTGCACCTCGGAAGCGGGTACTACCGTGAGAAACGCGGCACATTAGACACATTCCCTGTTTAATAGAAGGTGTCAGATCCCCTAAGAGCCCCGTAGGCCACGTTATACTCGCATTTGACCGCTGCAACTGTGCACAACCGCTGGGTGGTTGTTTTCACCGGCTGATCCTGAAACAGAGGTGTTTGGGCATGAAGAAATTGGCCACATTGCTATTCGGCGCATGGGCGTTCCTGCTTGTTCCCTGCAGTTGGGCGCAACAACCAACCGCCGCTGAATTGCGCGAAATCGCAAAAGAGAATGACGCGAAGCAGGAGGAATTGATCAATCTCGAGCGTGAGACCGTGCGAGCCATCCAATGGAACAATGGATCGCTGTTCCGCCGGATCTATGGCGATGATTTCGTCGGCATCCTGCCAAGCGGGCAAATCAAAGACAAAACAGGATGGATTTCCTCTATTGAAAATTCCGATATCAAGTACACTTCCTTCATTGCCTCGGACATCCGCGTGCGTATGTTTCAAGATACGGCCGTGGTCACCTGCCTGTGGAGCTCTCGCGGGATGCGCGGTGGCCAAAACTTCAGCAGGCAGCTTCGCGTGACGCACGTCTACGTGTACGGCCAAAGAGGCTGGCAAGCCGTCGCCAGCCAGGAAACTCTGCTACCCGGCTAAATGCAATCCAGATCTGCTTATCACGCATATAAAAGCAGGAGAGTATTGTCCGGTAGGAAGGGTTGCACTCCTTTTCCATCTCTAAGACAATGGCCGCCAGAGGATTTTATGATGAGAAAACTCTGGTCTGCGTGGTTGTTGGGATGTGTGATTGCCGGACCCGTCTTCGCCCAGGCGCCCGCCGCTACGTCGCAACCCATCTTGCCCTACACTCCCAGCCTTGATCTTGCCTCCATGGACAAGACCGCCGACCCATGCGTGAATTTCTACCAATACTCCTGCGGCGGATGGAAGAAGAACAATCCGATTCCGCCGGACCAAACTTCCTGGTCCGTCTACGGAAAGCTTTATCAAGATAACCTTGTTTTTCTAAAAGGCATTCTGGAGCAGGCCTCCGCTGACAGCGGCCAGCGTGATGCCGTCACTCGTGAGATTGGAGATTTTTACGCGGCATGTATGGATGAAGCTACCGCCGAAAAAGAAGGAATAACTCCGGTGAGCGGCGAGCTAGAGGCTATTGCAAAGCTGAAATCCGCGGAGGAAATCGCGCCAGTGGCGGCCCGCTTACAACAGGCGTTTGGCCGTTCCATGTTATTCGGCGCGGGGTCAACCCAAGATCCGGACAACTCCGAATTAGTGATTGCGGAAATCGATCAGGGCGGCCTGGGCCTCCCCGACCGCGATTACTACACCAAGGAAGACGCGAAATCCAAGGAGACGAGAGCGCGTTACCTCCTGCACGTGCAAAAAATCTTCGAACTGATGGGGGAAACCCCGGACGCCGCCAAGAAGGATGCGGACACCGTAATGCAGTTGGAAACCGCGCTCGCAAAAACCTCCCTGACCCGCGTGGATCGCCGCGATCCCTACAAATTGAAACATAAAATGAAATTCGTGGATCTGACGGAGTTGGCGCCAAACTTTGACTGGAAAACTTACTACGCCACCGCGGAATATCCCCAATTTGAAATCATGAATGTGGCCACGCCAGACTTCTTCAGGGAACTGAACGCGAAGCTGGCCTCCGAACCGCTCGACAATTGGAAAACCTACCTGCGCTTCCATGTGGTGGATTCCGCCTCTCCATTTCTCTCCTCCAGGTTCGTCGACGAGAATTTTGCGTTTTACCGCCAATACCTTCGCGGTGCCAAAGAACAACAACCGCGTTGGAAGCGCTGCGTCAGCTACACCGATCGCCAGTTGGGCGAAGCTCTCGGCCAGGTCTATGTCGCCAAAGTTTTTTCGCCCGAACTGAAGCAGAGCACTCTGGAGATGGTGCACCATATCGAAGACTCTATGGCCATTCGCATCCAGCAACTGGATTGGATGAGCCTGGAAACCAAACAACAAGCCCTCAACAAGCTTCACGGCATTCGCAACAAAATCGGCTATCCGGACAAATGGCGGGACTACAGCAGCGTTAAAATCTCCCGCACTGATTTTGCCGGCAACATGGCACGCGCGTCCGTGTTCGAACACCACCGCGATTTCGACAAAATCGGCAAGCCCGTCGACCACGGCGAGTGGGGCATGAGCCCCCCAACCGTGAATGCCTATTACAATCCGCAGATGAATGACATCAACTTTCCTGCTGGAGTCCTGCAGCCTCCTCTCTACGACGCAAAAATGGATGCCGCTCCCAATTACGGAAACACTGGCGGCACCATCGGCCACGAACTAACCCACGGCTTCGACGATGAGGGTAGCCAGTACGACGCTGCAGGGAACCTGAAGAATTGGTGGACCAAGGACGACCGCGAGAAATTCGATGCTCGTACCAAGTGCGTGCAGGATCAATACGCGGACTACATCGTGGTGGACGACATCCACATCAACAGCAAGCTCACACTGGGCGAAGATGTGGCAGACCTGGGCGGGGAAATACTGGCGTACATGGCCTGGCAAGATGCCACCAAAGGACAAGCGCTGCAGTCCCGCGATGGTCTCACCCCCGAACAGCGTTTCTTCGTTGGCTTTGCCCAATGGGCCTGCGAAAACAACCGTGCCGAAGAACTCCGTGTACGCGCCGCGACTGATCCTCATTCGCCAGGCGAATATCGCATCAACGGCGTGGTCTTGAACATGCCGGAATTCGCAAAGGCGTTCGCCTGCGAGGCCGGACAACCAATGACGAAGCCGCCAGAAACGGTGTGCAAGGTGTGGTAGTACGCTGCTTATTCTGAAACAACCGACGCGGAAAGCGGAATGCACGCCTCAATGCACGTGCCGCCACCAGGGCGCGAATGAACGAACAACTCGCCTCCCAAGCTGTGCAGGCGCTCCTGCATGCTAAGAAGCCCAAGACCCTGTGCGAAATCGGGAGAATCCTGATCGAAGCCCGACCCCTGGTCGGAGACGCGCAGCCGCATCGACCCCGCGACTTCATCCAGTTGCACCAGCGCCCGCGGCGCACCGCTGTGCTTTTGCACGTTGCGGATCGCTTCCTGAGCGACGCGAAAAAGACACAGTGCGGCATGCTGTGGTGGTCTCTGCGGCAGATCGGCCGTGACAAACACAATTTCCATCCCATTCCGCGCCGCAAAATCCTTGCAGAAATTGCACAGCGCCGCGGCCAAACCCAATAGTTCCACTTGGGAAGGGTGCAGCCGGCGCGAAACATTGTGTACATCCGAAGTAATTTCACTGGCGGCCTTCACCAACGCTTCCAGTTGGTCGGTCAGCGATGTTTTCAGCTTCATGGAAACCTGCTTCAATTGCTCCAGATCGATGCTAAGAAGAGCGAGCCGCTGCCCGGTATCGTCGTGCAGATCGCGGGCAATCCGCGCGCGCTCCTCTTCCTGAGCCCGCGCCAGACGGTTGCGCATGGCGATTAGTTTTTCTTCAGACTTGCGGCGTTCCGTGATGTCTTGATAGATGGCAAAGGCGCCGACGAAGGATTTACCGGAAAATACCTTAACGCCGTGAAGCTCCACATCCAGAAATGTGCCGTCTTTCCGGCGCCGGCGCGCTGTTGTATGCACCACTCCGCCATCCTGCACAGCGCTGGAAAGCTGAGCCGCTTCCTGCCGGTCGTGAGGAGCAATCAGGTCGTCGAGATTCTTGCCCTGGATTTCGGCTTGGGCATACAGAAACATCTGTTCGAACGCTGGATTGCAAAAGCGCACAAGCTGGTTTTCATCTTTGATGACGATCCCAAGCGGCACATTGGCAATCAACGCATCCATGTACATAGCGTGCTCTTTCAGTTCTTGCTCCGCTCGCCTGGTTGCCGTTATGTCCAGCGCGGACGCCAGCAGCGCTGGTTTGCCGTTGAACTCGGTCAATGCCGCGGAGAAATCCAGCCAGCGTTTTTCTCCGTCTTTTGTGACGATCGTCAATTGGCATCGTGAAGGCACGCTCTCACCGGCAAAACGCGTCTGCGCGTGCGCCAAATCCGCACCCCGGAATTTGGGATCGACCACATCCCACGGATCCATGGAAAAAAGTTCCTCTCTCGAATAGCCAGTCAGCCGCTCAAACTCCTGATTGAAATATACAAATTGCTCTTCCTGGACCAGCCAGATCGCCGCGGTTACCGTGTCCGCCACCAGGCGGAACTTGCCTTCGCTTTCCCGCAAAGCGCGTTCGATCTCCAGGCGTACGGTAACATCTTCGCCCGCCACCAGCGCGCACGGTTCGCCGTCGATATCGATCACTTCCACAGAATACAACGCATGCACGATGCGACCGGCCTTCGTGCGCAGCCGCGCTTTGCGGCCAACCACTTTCTTGCGTTTCAGCGAATCCGCCATGATTTCCGCAAAATCCGCGCTGTCTACCCACATACCGATCTCCAGAAGGGTCTTGCCCAGCACTTCTTCCCGGTCGTAACCGCTCTGGCGTTCGAAGCTGGCGTTCACATCAATGAAGCGGCCATCGCGCAACGAGGTGATGACCATCGCATGCGGACTCGCTCGAAACGCAGTGGAGAATTTTGCTTCGGAGTGGCGCAACGCTTGTTCCGCGCGAAACCGATCCGTCACATCGTGGGCCATCCCTCGAATTACGGGTTCGGAGACTCCCTCGCTACGCAACGTGGAGGTGTAATCCCAGATACGCTCTTCGCCGTTGCGCGTCATTACCGTCATTAAGCCGTTCGCATGCCCGGTATCGAGGACGTGCTGCACAAAGTGCGGATACAGCCGCTTGAATCGCCGCGACAACAGATCCTGAATCTTCATCTTCATTGCTTCCTCGACCGTATAGCCGAGGCGCCGGCACGGAGCTTCGTTGATGGTCAGAATCTGGCCATCCAACCGGTGCGTTCCCAGCAAATCTTCGCTGTGCTCCACCAGATCCCGATAGCGGCTCTCGCTCTCTATCAAATCCTCCATCGCTCGGTTTCGCTCGGTGAGATCCACGAAGCTGACCAGGTAGAGATCGTTCACCATCGAGACATAAAATTCGATATCTCGAAAGCACCCATCCTTGCAGCGGACGCGGGCCTCCATGGCCAGGCTTCCGCCAAGGCCCTGATTCGCGTTGTCGATCAGCTCCTGCCACTTGACTCTCACGAACTCCCGGTAGTCAGGATCGGGATAAGCCAGCGGCCACCAGTCTGCCACGGTGCGCATTTCTTCTTGCGAGTATCCAAACAAGCTGGTGAATTTATCATTTACGGATTCAACCGACTCCCACGGCCCGCGCGATACCACCATAGCTACGGGGCTATTGAGAACCACCTGACGGCTGAATTCTTCGCTGCGGCGAAGTCTTTCTTCCACTTGCTTGCGGTTTTGAATTTCAAATTGCAGGGAAGCATTGTCTACTGCAAGGCCAAGCCGCTGTTTTTCGCTGGCCTCCAGTTCGGACGCCGTGTTCTGGTAGCGCTCGACCAGCAGCAGAATCATCCCCAGGCATATCCCGCAGGTGTCGGCGAGATCGAGAATCAGCAGGCGGGAGTGATCGATATATTCTAGATTCGCCAGCGCGTGCAACGGCATGGGAAAGTGTAGGTTCCAGTGGGAAACGATCATCTCGCTGAAACTCAAACAGTACAACAACTGGTCGACGGCATAGGAGAAACAGAATATTCCGGTAATGGCTGCGCCGTGGGAGCCACTGCGTCGAAATTCCCGCCAAAAAACGAAGAAACAAAACAAAAGCGCGCCAGCCTGGGCCAGTGTGCGCGGCGTATTGCGCACTGCAAAACTGAGCAGAGGAGCTTCGCGGAACTGGAAGCTAAGCACAAAGCAAATTGCAGCGGCGGCGAGCGCAAGTGCCGTTCCTACCCAAAACAATCGCTTCGATGGTTTCGTGGTGATTCGCCAGCTCAAACCGCCCAACACCAGCAGCGCCGACTGCAGAAATCCGAAAACAAGCAGAAGAAAAATGAGGCTGGCTTTTTCTAGGGTCCACGCGGGACCGCGGTGCAATGAGATCGTCGCAATCAGAAGGTACGCCGCGAATGCTGTCCACGCCCACGCCCACGCGCGGAAGAATTCGAATCGTTGCAGGCGCGCGTATAGCGCCCACAACAGGGTTACCAGGCAAAGGGTCAGCAGCAATTGCGTGGTCGCAGACAAATAGAGGGTTTCCGAGCCGGTTAGCATAGCGGCTGCTAAGACTTCTCCCGATTCAATTAGGGCGGCCTGAACCTGAATTCATGGATTTTACACCATTTTGCTGGTTCCGAGCTTGCGTACCTGCAATTCCAACGGCTATCAACAACGCCAGAATCGGGTCGCAGGGGTGGCGGTGACGAAGCGTGGTGTGCGCGATGTAAAACGTAAGCGGAAAAAAGAGTGGAAAAGACGCCACCGGAAGGAAGCAGGAGCGCCTTCGAAGATAAAGCCGTACGAGGCCGGCGATGATGCCCACCAGCGCGATTGCGTTCCATGCCAGAAAGAATCGCGCGAGATTCGAATCGGTTTGCACGAAATCTTGCCACGGAGCATCCGTGCCAAACCACGTGGCGATAATTCTTTGCTCAAAAAGCCGCGCATAGAGTGCTGGGTGGGTGCGCACAAAATCCAACGCCCCTTGCATTTTTTCGCGGAGGAATTCGTTTTCGCCAAGCTCGGCATACAAGTGAACCTGCTCGTAACGGGTGATGCGGTTCACTTCGTGGGAATGCTCGTCGAAGATTTCGTTGTTCCCGGACCAGAACTCGTACGGAAAATTGGAACGAAGCGGTATGACACGATGGAATTGCGCATAATTCCGTATCGTCCACGGCAGGCAGGTCAGACAAATTACTCCGAGGATTACCAGTCCCGAGCGCAGTTGCAACACGCGGTTGCCTCGTTGCCGATAGAGCAGCCAACCAATGAGAAATGGCAGAACCGCTCCGAGCGCGGGATTCGTGAGCAGGGAGATTCCCCACAGCAGCCCATACAACGCAAAATCGCGCTGGCGCGAAGAATCCTTCAGCCTTATCGTGTCCCAGAAAAGCGCCACCGCCAGCAACACAGAAAGCGACGTATCCCAAATCCACTGGAAAGGCAGCACGACCCCCGCCGGGAAAATCGCCCAGATCCAGCCCCCGACCGCGGCGGTTGCGATTCCCGCAATACGTTTGGCCGCGTAGAATAACGGAACGGTGGCCAGGGTTGAAAAAATGCAATTAAGGGACACCGTGGCGTACAAAGACCGCAGCGTGAATGCCCCAAACAGCTTGAAAATGCATGCCACCAGCAGCGGGTACACCGGAGAAAGCCACGCCGTGGGCCCGGTTGCCTGACGAAACAGGCAACAAAATCCCTGCCCCTTTGCGAGCGCGGAAGCCACATTGCCCACTTCGTTTTGAAACGGCACCGCCGCCAGCACGGCCGGGGGAATCAGGTGCGCCATATATAGGAAATACGCCAGGCGCAGGATCAGCGCTGCAAGCGCAATGCACCAAACAGATTTGGTAAAGCGAGAAAGCCATTCACGCATAGAAGAAAAAGCATACAGCGAAGCTCACCGAATCCAAAAACCGCGTTCGCTCATTTCTCCGGCGGCGGAATCTTGCGGCACATCTCGCGGTACAACGCTTGTAGATGTTATTACAGTCGGGTACAGTTCCCATTGCCATGGCTCAAGTACCGCCCAGCTGGAAGCGCACTCCGGAAAGGAAAAAGAGATGGCCTGGAAGATAAAGTGGATTTATTGTAGCCTGCTCGCAATCGCCTCGTTGGCGGCCGGCTGCGGAACTGCGCAGAAGGACGCGACACAAGCCGCGATCAATGCCGCGCAATCCGCACTGAACGCTGCTCAGGCGGAAGCTGCGAAATATCTTCCGGATCAATTGCAAGCCGCACAAGCCACGCTACAGAACGCAAAGGATGCCCTTGCCAAGGGTGATTACCCTGCGGCATTGTCGTCGGCAAAGGAAGCGGCAAACAAAGCCCGGGACCTAGCTGTGGCGGCATCCGCGAAGAGAGACGAATGGGCCAAGCAGTGGGGGGATCTGAGCGCCGCAATGCCCAAGTCCTTGGATGAAGTGAAAAACAGACTGAACGCATATTCGCATGGCGCGCACATGCCCACGGGAATGGATAAGGACAAGCTAGCGGACGCCAAGGCGCAATACGATCAACTGAAGCAGCGCTGGTCCGATGCGACCTCGGCGGCCTCCCAGGGAAAACTCGGCGATGCGATAAAGAAAGCCTCAAATGTCAAAGAGTTGCTGGCGAAGCTGAAAGAGATGCTCGGTATCAAGTCTTAAGAACGCGCGCGGAATCACAAACTGGGGCGCCGGCATTGGAGCCCTTTCTTGCGCCAGCTAAAAACACTCCATCCGCCACATTAGTCGCGCGGAGAACGACGTTTTCTTCGTGAGATCCGGCCGCCACAGGGCCAGGATCTGCGAGCCCTGGTACACGCGCTCGAACCCATCTTCCGATTCCGAAACCGTATCGATCGGAGCGATCCAGAATTCCTCACTCGCGGGCGCATGCAGCGTCAGCTTCAACCGCTGCCATCCATCTTCCATGCGCAGAAGCGGGCCAGGCAGCGCCCCCGTGTACCGCAGATTTTGGTGGCCGAGGGGAGTTTCGAAATATCGATCGGAATCCGTGGGCGCAAGAAGATTGATAACGGACTCGATGCCAAAGCGAACCGGTGCGCCGAGTGGCGCCGAAATCGTGAACGAAACGTCACAGCTAACCTCGCATCCCTGCGGGGCAGGCCCGAACAGGAAATGTTTGGTCAACAGCAGGCGCGCCGGATTCGCGCGGTCCGTGGCAAACTCCGGCAGCGTGGTTTCAAACACCAGGTCGGCATAATTGGCAGACGAATGGCGAATCTCGAAATCGCCTGCCGCCGGTCCGTTCAATTCGTTCAGCTGCAATGTTTCGTAGTCACCGAAAGTCCGCGACGGATCAAACAACAGCAAACGGAAAGAGTGCCGTGCAAAACGGTCGTAGCGCAGAAAGCGCTCCAGATTCAGTTCTTTTACGCGGACCTGGTCGTGAATCGATACTGCCGCGTCGTAGCTCGGAGCGGAAGAGGCAGCTTCGCGCAGGCGCGAATGATAAGCCTCCGGCCGCCTTTGCAGCGAATTGATCACCGTCGCACCGCACGGACGAAAATCAAACGCGGCAAGCGTGGCACCATCGCCAGGTTTCAGCAACGCCTGATACTCCGGAGAGCTGAACAGCAATTCCGAATCTCCGTCGGCGTCATAATCGAGGAACTCCACACGCGGCAGCGAATTGCCCGGTGTTAGCTGGTCCACCAACGTCTCTGCGCGCACCAGGTTGCGCCAGAGTTCCGTGCGCAAATGGGGCGCATACAATCCGCCGAACACCCCGTGCCAATACGCATCGTTCCCCTGCCCTCGCAGAAGCTGATCGCGCGCTTCCTGCAGATGCGCGCCGTGTTCCGGACTGGAGCGTCGTGGTGGCACCGCGGCGACACATGCGGAAACGCGTAGCATCTTTTTGTGCAGCAGATTCGCTTCTGGATATTTCCGGAAAAATCCCCGCCATCCGCCGCCTCGAAGAAATGCCAGCAGGTCCGGCCGGGAAGAAAATTCCTTGTTCAGCCTATAATAACGTTGCCGGGTGCCGGTAGGTAGCACCCACTCCATCATTTCCGCGTAGGAAGCCGTTGGCAAATCGGCGCGGCCAAGCGGCACATGCGAAGCAATACATTCGCTCGGCGTAACCGTCTTTAGCCATTCGGCGTTTGCTTCGAGCGCGGTGAAAAATTCCGCCAGCCATCCATCGGTATAGCAATGCTTGAATGTGCCCGGCCAGACGCCAAATTTCTCCATGTCGTCGCCGAATGCCGCCACACCGCCGGGATGCAATCTCGCAGCTTCCTTGAAATACGCGATGCATTCCTCCACCTTGCGGAACGGAATCAGATAACGCAGTTCCTTCAGCCCGGGGAATAGCCACACTGATTTACCGCAATCTTCCGCGATGTACGGGCCAAACAGTTCCTGAGGTTCGAAGCCCGCGGCCAGAAACGGAAGATCGTCCACCAGCGTATAAGCCACGTTGGCGACGGCCAGCGAAGAAGGAAGCTGCGGCTCCCAAACTCGCTCGGCCAGCCACGCACCCGTGGGACGCTTTCCAAAATGTTTTTCAATGTAGTCCGCAAGCCGCCTGATCTGTTCGGAGCGGTCCGCTTCCGGGATGGAAATCAGGATGGGCTCGTAAAAACCGCCTCCGATCAGCTCCACTTGGCCAGACGCTACCAGCGCCCGCAACCGTACAAAATACTCCGGATGGTTTTTCTCGATCCACAAAAGGAGCGGGCCCGAATAGTGCAGCGCCACTCGAATCTGAGGATGTTTCTCGATCAGGGAAAGAAAAGCATTGTAGGAATTCTGGTAACTCTCTTCGAACACGTGTTGGAAATTACCGGAAGGCTGGTGAGCATGCATGATCAAAACAACGTGGAAGGACGAATCGGGCTGGGGCATGAGGCTCACGTTACATGATACCCCGAGAGGTGCAACCAAACGCAACGGCGCGCCTCACGTTGCCACGTACGCAAACGTAGGCAAAGAGCCGCTATTTCGTCTTGGTACGAGCCGTCACCCACTCCCCGATCATCTGCAGTGCGTCAGGAGAAAACGTCTCATCGATGGCCGCATATTCCGTGGGAGATCCGGTGTAGGCATGCTGGAAAAGATGATTGAGGTCCGACAATTGCTTCACCTCTGCCTGACTATTTCCGCCATCGGCAAAGGCTTTCTGGACCATCGGCAGATTGATTTTCGGCGGAACCTGAAGATCCTTTGCGCCATAGATCGCTAGCACCGGGCACTTCGTTTTCTTCAATTCCGGCAACGGGTCGTACGCCAAAAAGTAGCGGAACCAAGGCGAAGTCATCATATGCAACTGCGCGTCCAGCGCCGCGGGAGGCAGTGCGGCATCCAGTCCGCTTTCCTTCACAAGCGCTTTTAGCTTTTGCCCCACCACATTCGAATCCTGCTCCGTCAGCACCAAATCGTACGCCTGCTTGTCAAAGTTGAGGCTGGAAAGAACCTGCGCATCGCTCAGGCCGCCCGCACGGGCAATCAGGTCGGATTGATTCAGTAGTGTATCTTCTCCCTTTGTTGCCGGAGCGGCCAGCAAAACGACCCAAGGCAGGTCGGGGGAGCTTGCCGCAATTGTCGGAGCGATCATGGCGCCCTCACTATGGCCGATCAGGCCAATTCTCGCGGGATCGATGTCCTTCCGGGTTTTCAGGTACGCAATGGCACATTGCGCGTCTCCGGCCAGGTCCATCGTGGTGGCCATGTCGGCCGATCCCGTTGACTGGCCAATGCCGCGCTTGTCGTAACGCAAAACGGCAATTCCCCTTCGCGTCAGATAATCGGACAACACTAGAAACGGCTTGTGATTCGCGATCGTGCCATCGCGATCCTCGGGACCAGAGCCGGCAATCAGCACCGCCGCCGCAAAAGGTCCGGCCCCTTTGGGGAGTGTAAGCGTGCCGGAAAGGCTGACGCCCGCGGGCGCATTGGAAAACGTAACCTGCTCCTCGACATAAGGGTACGGCTTCACCGGAGTCTGCGGCCTGCGCAGTTCTAGAGGCTGGTCGGAGCGTTTGAATTCCAGCTTCTGCTTGATCTCGCTCTGCGACCATTCTCCAGTGATGCGGCTCTTGGTTACATCCAACGTTCCGTCATACGTACTTTCTAGAGACGGAATCTCAAAGTGGAAGGAATTGTCTTTCTGCGAAACTTTCGCCGCGGGCAGCCCGCTGACGAACTGATCCAGGCTATCCAACGCGGCAATCAACTCGCCTTTCTGATCGTGCGCTACGTGTAATTGCAATCGAAGCCGCAGGCCGTTTGCTTCCAGCGCTCCCTGCCACAACCCCTCAACGGGAAATCTCGCGTCCTCCGGTTTGTGCGATGCGGGCTCGATTTGAAACACCAGCGGCAAGGAGGCGCTTCCCTGTCGCCACTCTCCATCAATTGTTTTCTGGTCGCCAGAGACCTTGCCCTCAAAGTAGATGCCCAACCGGGGAACCTCAAATTTCAGAAGTCCCGAATCGAGTGTGACGGAACTCGCCTCTATGCCAAACACCGCCTGATCCAGGCTATCCAGCGTGGCATTCAGCACGCCCTGTGAGTTCCGGGAAAGATGCAGCACCACGTGCAACTCGGCTTCGCCGGCCTCCAGTGTCCCCGTAAACGTGCCTTGCAGCGGACGCTGTTGCGCCGCCAGGGAAACTGCGTGGGAAAGAAGTGCGAGGCTCGCCATCGCCAGGCAAAGCAATCGGAAATGACGCAAACGTGGCTCCCTATGGGATCGAATTAAACTTTAGCGGATTGGATGAGCGCTGGCTGAAAAAGGCAGCCTGGAAAAAAATGGCGCCGCGACGAATTCGCAGCGCCACAAGAAAATCGCACGCGGCAAACGGCAGCGCCAGGATTACTTCTTCTCGTACCACTCCGCGTTCATCGCCGTGAATTTCTGCCACTTTTCCGGCAAGTCTTCCAGCGCGAAGATCGCAGTCACCGGACAAACGGGAACGCAAGCGCCACAATCGATGCATTCCACGGGGCTGATGTACAGCATGGTCTCGGTTTGGAAAGCCGGTTCATCCTTGCGCGGGTGGATGCAGTCGACCGGACACACATCAACGCAAGCGGTATCCTTGGTGTTGATGCAAGGTTCGGCAATTACGTAAGCCATTCAGAATCTCCTTTGCATGAGCAGCGAACCGGGATCGAACAGCGGCTTGTTACCGCCAGCGTTTAAAGATACCTCTTCACTGCCAGGTCGCAAGCACCTGCCATCATTTTACGTGGGACCGTGTAGATTCTCAACCGGGCAAAAACACTTGAAAGAGGCAACCAAAGACATCCGGGGCTGCGGTTTCACCGACGGGCAGGGGAAAGGCCAGCCGGATCGGGGAAGCTTCTTTTACGAGCGAAAGAAGTTCCGCGCAAAGAACCCTAGATTGGCCGGACGCTCGGCAAGCCGGCGCATGAAATAAGGGAACCATTCTTGCCCGAATGGCACATAAATGCGAACGCGATAACCATCGCGCACGAGTTTGCGCTGCAGGTCGGTGCGCACGCCGTACAACATCTGAAACTCGAAATCGTCCTTGGAGATTTGCTTTTCCGCGGCGCATCGAATTGTTTCTGCGATCATCCGCGGATCGTGCGTCGCGATGGCGTGATAGAAGCCGCTCGGCAGCAGCAGGCGCATCAACTTCACATAATTGTTATCCACGTCCTGCTTGCGTGGAAACGCCACTTCCTCAGATTCCTTATACGCGCCCTTGCACAGCCGAATGCGGCAGCCATACGACAGCAGGTCGTGAATATCGCTTTCGCTTCGATACAGGTAAGCCTGAATCACCGCGCCAACACAGGGCGTTTGCGCGCGCACCCGCTTCACCAGTTCAACCGTGCGTTGCGTGTAAATCGAGCTTTCCATGTCGATGCGCAGGAAGCTGTCCAGCCCCGCCGCCCGCTCCGCGATGGACAATACCAGCCCTTCGCAAAATTCCACGGAAAGATCCAGTCCCAACTGCGTTAGCTTGCAGGAAACGTTGGCTTTCAGATTTTCCTTCGCAATGCGGTCGTAAATTCCAAAATAGGTGTCCCGAGCTTTTTGCGCATCGGCCGGCGTGGATACATTTTCGCCAAGACAATCCAGTGTAACCAGCATTCCCGCATCATTGCATTCGCGGGCCGCTTGAGCCGCTTCATCCAGCGTTTCTCCGGCCACAAAACGATGCGACATCCGGCGCGTGGTGCCGTTGGTGGTGACCCAGTGGGCGAATCCTTTGCTTTCGGAAAGCTTCAGAAGTGTCGAACGCAGCATGTACAAGTCAATTATGCCCGTAGTCAACTGGAGAGGCTAGTGCGGCGCTAGTCTTTGTGCTCAGCAAGGAACTTTTCCGCGTCGAGTGCGGCCATGCAACCGGAACCCGCCGCGGTAACCGCCTGCCGGTAACGGTGATCCTGCACGTCGCCAGCAATAAACACACCTGGCACGCTTGTCAGGCTTCCATGGCGCGCAATCAGATACCCGTTCTCGTCCATCTCCAGTTTCCCGCGGAAAATGATGCTATTCGGATCATGGCCGATGGCAACGAACACGCCGTCGACGGGCAGTTCCTTCTTTTCGCCGGTCGTCACTTGTTGAAGCCGTATGCCGGTGACCAGTCCTTCCGGCGCCAGAATGTCTTCGACGACGTAGGGCGTCACGAATTCCACCTTGGGATTGGCCTTCGCGCGGTCAATCATGATTTTGGACGCGCGAAACTCGTCTCGCCGGTGAATTAAATACACTTTGCTCGCGTGCCGCGTCAGGAAGTTGGCTTCTTCCATCGCCGTATCGCCGCCGCCGACCACTGCGATCGGCTTGGTGCGAAAGAAATAGCCATCGCATGTGGCGCAGGTGGAAACTCCCCGGCCAATCAGTTCCTTTTCGCCCTTCAAACCAAGCAGTCGCGCTGAAGCGCCCGCGGCAACGATCAACGCACGTGTCTCGTACACATCCTTTCCTGCGGTAATTTTGAACGGCCGTTGAGTCAGATCAACTTCGGTCACCGTCCCGGCTTTGAACTCCGTGCCAAACCTCGCCGCCTGCTTGCGCATGTTCTCAATCAATTCCGGACCCATGATTCCGTCAGGAAAGCCTGGATAATTCTCTACGTGCGTGGTCAAGGAAAGCTGGCCGCCCGGTTCATGGCCTTCCAGAACCAGCGGTTTCAGGTCAGCACGGGCCGCGTAGATCGCCGCCGTCAAGCCGGCGCACCCACTCCCGATAATCGTCACGTTATGCATGCAGTTCGACTCCACGCATTAGATTCACTCGTAAGTCTTTGCGGTACAAAGCGAACGAACATTGTAGCATCCCTCTCGAAAACGTTGGACGTGACGCCGCTAGAGCACAACAGTCGGTCGAGCAAGCCAATTTGGATATGGAAGCCATTGCATGACCCGTCTAAGCTGCTGGCTCGTGACGTAAACTGTTTCGCAAGGAGCCAACCATGGACCCACGTTATCCCGTCGGGAAATATCAAATGCCGTCCGATGTTTCTCCAGCAAAGCGCGCCGAAGCCATCCGCGAAATTGCCGCCGCCCCGCAGAAGATGCGTGCCGCCGTCACCGGCCTGACCGACGCGCAACTCGAAACTCCTTATCGCGACGGAGGCTGGACGGTGCGCCAGGTGGTTCATCACCTCGCCGATAGCCACATGAACGCCTACATTCGCTGGCGCCTGGCCCTTACGGAGACCGAGCCCACCATCAAACCCTACGAGGAAGCAGCCTGGGCAAAACTCGAAGACGCCGCGCACGCGCCCGTGGAAGTGTCGCTCAAACTTCTCGAGCCCATGCATGAGCGTTGGGTCGGCCTGCTCGAATCCCTAAAACCGGACGAATTTGCGCGCACGTTCCGTCATCCCGAACACGGCGTGCGCAGCTTGGATTGGATGCTGTTTCTCTACGCTTGGCACGGCAATCATCACACCGCGCACGTCACGGAATTGCGCAAGCAAAAAGGTTGGTAGCGCCCCGATTGGCCGAACACTGCGCCCTCGTGTAGGATGAAAACAGCCCAAAAGGAGATTACATGACGCGACCGGCCGGCACCTGCGCCATTTTTGAAACTTCCCTCGGCAACATCGTCGTGAAATTGTTTGACAAGGAAGCACCCAAGACCGTCGAGAATTTTATTGGCCTCGCCGAAGGCACCAAGGAATTCACGAATGCGATGACCGGCAAGAAGGAAAAGCGGAATTACTATGATGGCTTGACCTTTCACCGCGTGATCCCGCAATTCATGATTCAAGGTGGATGCCCGCAGGGCGATGGCCGCGGCGGACCCGGCTATTCCTTCGCGGATGAGTTTCATCCTTCGCTTAAGCATTCGAAAGCGGGTAAGCTTTCCATGGCCAATGCCGGACCGAACACCAACGGCAGCCAGTTTTTCATCACCGTGGCCCCCACCCCTCACCTCGATAATCGCCACACAATTTTTGGCGAAGTAATCGAAGGCCAGGACATCGCCGACAAAATTTCCAAAACCCCGCGGGATAGCATGGACAAGCCCCGCGTTCCCGTCACCATGAAAGTTCGCATCGAGCGGGTGGCATAACTTTCAGGACCGCCATGTTCTCGCCTGCCCGGCTCACCCAATTCATGGTCGAGCTTATTTTCGTGCTCCTTGGTGTGCTCGTCGTTTGGCTTGGCCTGCACCAACAGATCAACTTCAATCCCCGCAGCGTCTCCTGGATGGCCGTCAGCATCGGCGTGATTGGCTGGGGAGCCGTGGCTCTCGCCAAGCCCGGTCCATGGAAGGAGCGCTGGCAGAAGGGGAACCAAGGCGGCTCCATGATTCTGCTCGGCCTGCTGATGCTGTCGATTGGCCGCGTGCCTTTTGGCTGGGTTGGTAAATTCCTCGCCATCTGCGGCCTCGTTTTGATCGTTCGCGGCGTCGTTGGCTCCGTCTTAATTTTGAGGCAGCGCTAAGCGTTCTTCGGCTATAATCCCTGCCAATCTCAATCGCTCCTGGCTCGTCTTCCCGCCCAAGGCCAGACGTGTACATTCGACACCTCAGCAAGGAGAAGACTAGTGCTCAAAGAATTCAAAGAATTTGCAATGCGGGGAAGCGTCCTGGATTTAGCCGTCGGCGTCATCATCGGCGCGGCGTTTGGAAAGGTGGTTTCCTCGCTCGTGGATGATGTGTTGATGCCGCCGCTTGGGCGCCTCATCGGGCGAGTGGATTTTTCCAATCTCTTTGTCAATCTGAGTGAGACGCATTTCGACACACTGGCGGCGGCAAAGGCTGCCGGCGCCCCCACGCTAAATTACGGAAATTTCCTCAACACCATCATCAATTTTCTGATCGTAGCCTTTGCGATTTTCGTGCTGGTGCGCGCGGTAAACAAGTGGTTGCCCAAGCCGCCCGTCCCCGTATCCACCAGGCCCTGCCCACAATGCGAAATGCAGATCCCGGTTGCCGCCAAGAAGTGCGGACACTGCACCAGCGTCCTCTAGCACCTCGCTTCCTCACTCAAATGTAAAGACAAAGGGCGCAGCGATCCTGCGCCCTTTTTTCACGGAAGCTTGTTTGGGGATTTCCTGCCTCTTACGTTTTGTCCGGTTTCTTTTTCAGGTTAGCTTCCACGTGTGCGCGCAGCCGCGCCATCAGCGCTTCTTCCTGGCCTTCATCCAGTTCCTTCTGCACTTCCTCAAGGGCAAAGTGAACCACATCGTGGTGATGCAATTCCAACGGGGCGATCGTCTCGTTGAAGCGCAACCACAGCCGGTGAATCAGGTTCACTTCATTTGCGGTGAGGTTCGGCGCATGTGGCCCGAGCACCTTATAAACCTTATCCCCATTCGGCAAATGAATTTCCAGGTTGAATTGCGGTTTCGGATCGCCGAGCTTCTCCCAAGCATCGCCGATATGCCGCGCCTGCTCTTCGGTGGGCTCCTTCGGCGAATGGCCAAGCACGATGGTGCTGGATTGCAGCGCGGTTGCGGCGCGCAAAATCCCGTCCCACAAATCGCTGGCGGCCACAATCGCCAGCCGGATGCTCTTTCCTCGCTTTTCCGCCATCGAGAGCGCCTGCGTAAACAACTGCTGCTCGATGCTGCCGAAAAGCTGTTCGGCATCCAGGTCGTATTCCGCGGAGGCGGAGCGCCGCAACAAACGCACGTGTAGCACTACCACGTCCCGTCGCCCCGGTTTCACCCGGTCCAGCACGCTCCCGAGATGATACAAAGCATGAATGTTGCTGACTGGCACCAGGATATTTCCCGGACGCGCGCCCACCGCTTCGGGAGTAAGCTCGCCTTCCATCGCCAGGTGGAATTGATCCATCTCCTCGTGATGTGCGGTGGTCTGGCCGCGCCGCGTAATCTTCTCCGAGATCGTGAAAATAATGAACAGCCAACGGAGAAAATCCCGCCCGCAATGGTGGCGTCTTTCTTTGTGAACAAATTGACCACCGCAATGCCGAACAGCGTCAAGGTGATCAGCCCCAGGCCCAGCGGAATTTCCACGCCGAAAATATGGAAGTTCAGCGGCACGCGATATTCGCGATCCCCGGGATGCGTGTACCGCAGCACCAGGACCGCCATCCCCTTCATCGCGAAGCTCCAGATCACGCCGAATGCGTACAGGTTCGCCAGGAACGTCACATCTCCGCGGCTGATAATGATGGTCACAATTTGCAGCACGGCGATGATGTTGATGATCCGGTAGGAGGTGCCGAATTTCCGGTGCGGCTGCCGGAACCAACTCGACAGCACCCCGTCTTCGGAAACGCGGTTTAGCACTCCGTTCGAGCCGACGATCGCCGTATTCACGGCCCCAGCCAGAATCAGCGTGCCCACCACCACCACAAATCCATGAAAAACCAGTCGCAAAATAAACGGGCCTTCCAGGTTCATGGCCAGCCCGCCAATTAGGTTTTCGAGGAAGTTCTGCCGCTGCTGGTCTGGAATGATCATCACCGCGAAAAAAGATACAAGCGAGGTGAACACCAAACTGTAAATAAAAATGACCAGTCCGGTTTTCTTCAAGTTTGGCAGTTTGGGATGCTCGATTTCGCGATACACCTGCGCCAGCGATTCTTCGCCGCTCATCGCCAGCACGGAATGCCCCAAGCCCACAAAGATCGCAATCAGTCCGGCAAAATGCGCGAAGTGCACACCGTAGAGCCAGCCCATGGCGTTGGGCTCAAGCTTCAGATTGCGTGGATGCGGAAAAGGCGGCAAGGCGGGATGGCGCAATAGGACGGTATAGATGCACCAGCCGATCAGGATCACCACCATCACAGTCGTCACCTGCATGATGCGCATCGCTTTTTGGCTGGATTCGTGGACGCCTTTGATGTTGTACCACCAGAAATACACGGTGCACAGAATCGCAAAGAACGCGGCGCCAAAATTGGGCGAAACGTGCAGGCCCAGCTTAATGTAATCGCTGGTTTCGTTGATCAGCCCAACAATGTACTGGCCAGCAGACACGCCGCTGATCGGGCCGGTAAGAATGTAATCAAACATCAGCGCGGAGACGCTGAACTTCGCCAGGGTTCCCCCCATCGCCTCTTTAACCACTCGGTAAACGCCGCCGCGTACAAACATGCTGCAGCTTTCCACGTAAATCGCGCGCACCGCGTAGGAAAACAGCATGATGCCGAGGATGAACCAGGGCGCCGCCTTGCCGATGTAGGCTTCCGCTTCACCGCCGGCGTAATATGCGGACGAAGCAAGATCGTTCAGCACGATGGCCGCGGCGCGCCAGAAGGAAATGAAGCTTAAAAGCGCGGTAGTCGCGACGAGAACGCGTGGAATTCCGTTCCCTTGGCTGCCCGGGACAGCCGGGTTTTGTGGAGAGCCGCTCATTAATGGGTAATTAGACCTGCAGGAATCAATGCTCGCATTTTTCCCATGGCAAGTCCAGTTTGGGTCCAAATCTAAGCGTTTTTAGCTTGTAGAATCCGTCGCGTTTGAGGAATTCTTAACCTAGCAAACGCAACGTTCCAGATCAGACACCGGACGGGGTTGACGCCGCGCGAAACATCTTGGCGCATTCTTGGCACGGGCACAGCGTGCGCAGGTAATCGTAACTGAAAATCCCGGTGGAATGGCCATCGCTGAAACTGATCTGGATGGCGTAATTTCCCACTTGCGTGGCTGCCTGTGCCAGCGCTTTCGGCTTGTATATCGGCAGGAGCGGCGACGACGTGAGACCGACCCCGCCGCCCATCGATTCCTTCTTGGCGCGTTCATCGTTGCAAGTTGCGCACGGGCAACGATCCCGCAGAAAAGGAAAATCGAAGTGGCTGGAGTGCCCGTCCATCCACACGATGTCCACGCCCGCCCCAGTCTTCACGTGTACCTTCACTTCCTTCGGTTTTTTTCGCGCATCGATGGGTTTCGGCATGATCGGATAAATTTAGTGATCAAAACACTCCAGAGGATTTATGGGTGGCGTGTGCACAGCAAAATCAGGATTCCTTGTTCCTATGATTGCAGCAATCGCCCGGCGGGATCGGGTTGCCATGCGGACAGGTTTTCGGATGCCCTAGGAAGCTGCAGATGCGCTCGTCGAGTTCCGGGCTGATGATGTGTTCGAATTTGCAGGCTTGCGTGTGCGCCTCGTGCTCGTCGATTCGGAAAGTGTCCTTGAACAGTCGCTCCGCCAGCCGATGGCGCCGCACCACATCGCGCGCGCGACTCTTCCCGCGATCGGTGAGCTGCACTTCGTGATCTTCCCGCACGCGGATCAGCCGCAAATCTTCCATCCGCGCGATTGTCCGCACAGGATCGACGCCTCCGGGCGTGCGAATATGCTCCAGGTCCGCGCGGTTTCCTTCCTCTGCGCAAACCCAGATCTGTTCCAACAAGTGATCGAAGTGGATGCCGTCATCCATCGAAATGCGCTGGTCGATGGCCAGGTGTCCGTGAGCCAGCTCGATTTTGCGATCCGCCTGTTGCGCGATTTCCGGATCGTGCGTCACCATCAGGATCGTGTGGCCGGCGCTGTGCAGCTCCCGGAAAAGCGCAATCACGATTTCCTCATTCGCTTCGTCCAGATTGCCCGTCGGCTCATCGGCAAGAATCATTTTCGGCTGATTGATCAACGCCCGCGCAATCGCCACGCGCTGCTGCTCCCCACCCGAAAGTTGCGATGGCAAGTGCGTCAGCCGGTGTCCAAGACCTACGCGCTTCAATGCTTCCGCGGCTTGCCCTTCATCGGTCACGCTGTGAAAATATTGCGCCAGCATCACGTTTTCCAGCGCGTTCAGATAGGGTACCAGGTGAAATTGCTGGAACACGAAGCCAACTTTTTCCGCGCGATACCGCACCAGGTCGTTCTCGCTCAAATCCGCCAGGTCCACACCGTCGACCACCACGTGGCCCGACGTCAGCGTGTCCAAGCCACCCAAAATATTGATCAGAGTCGTTTTGCCGGAGCCCGATGGCCCCATCAACGCCACCCACTCGCCGGCCTGAATGCTCATCGAAATGCCGTTCAGCGCGCGCAGTGTTCCGTAATCCTTCACCAACGAATCGATCTTGACCTGGACCGTCACTCTTCACCTCGAAACACAGACGCGGGCCGAATGCTGGCTAACCGCCGCAACGGAAATGCACTGGCAATGGAGACGAGCACCGTCAGCGTGACGGATAAAGGATACACAATCCACCGCGGCTGCGCGGCCACGCCGAACACCGCTTTTCCCAGCCATATGGAAACCATGATGCCCACCGCGGAACCAATGAGCCCTCCGCCGATGCCCAGCAGAATGGCTTCCGTCAGGAATAGCCGAACCACCCGGCGAATCGATCCGCCAATCGCCTTCATCAAGCCCACATCATCCTTGCGCTCCACGGCCACGTTGCTCATTCCCGCCATCACGCACAGGGAAGTCAGAAACAACACGAGCAGAACCGTCGACGTCAGCAGCCCGCTGATCCGGTTGTAAATCCGCCCTTCTGCTTCTGCAAACTGCTTGATGCCGTTGACGCTGGCACCAGGTAGTCGTTCACCCAGCGTGGAAATGAAGGACTTCACTGAATCCGGCGTGGCGTTCACGCTGAGCTGTATCAAACTGAGGCGCCCCGGAAGATCGGCCAACTCCTGCGCAGTTTTCAGCGTCACGAACACTTGCGCATCCTCGGCGCCACCGGTAGCAACCACCGCAAACACTTTGCATGACGCCATTTTTCGCTCATTCCGCAGTTGCAACGCGTCGCCCGCGCGTACCCGGAACAGCGCCGCGGCTTTCGCGCCAACTTCGCACGCCTCCGCATCGTTTTCCAGATCCGCCAGGTATTCCGTGCGCCGCCCCGGCCGAATTTGCGTCAATCCTTGTCCTTCGGCGCCCGCAATCACGGCCGGCTCAAAATGAACGTTGCCCGCTTTCGCCACTTCTCCGATCACATAGAGAAATCCGACCGCAGGCACGGCCTTGCCGTCATATTCCGCAGGAAGCTGCGCCAGCAAGTCCTGGTCGAGGGTGGCGCCAGCCGCGTTCTCATTGGCCATCTGGCGCGGTGTAACGATCACATTCGCCCCCAGCGCGCGAAATTCCGTAGTCAGCCGCTTCTTCGCATCCATCTGCAGATTCAACAACGCGCTGGTAACCGCCGCGCCCGCGCCGAGCGCCAGCAGGATCACGAACAATCTCCCGTAATTCGTCGTGAGCAGCCTGCGTTCAATGCGCCAGAACATGGAGAAGCTGCCCATCATTCGCCTCGCAGGATCGGCGCGGGATCATAGCGCGAGGCCTGGCGCAACGGAAACGCGCTACCCAGAAGCGTGATCAGCGCCGCCAGTCCAAGAATGATCAGCAGCACAAACAGTTTCGGCTCTGGTGTGAACCCGAAAATTCGCTCGCCCAGCACGCGCGCCAACACAATGCCCACCGCGTACCCGATGCCGCCACCCACAAAGGCAAGCAGCAACTGTTCCGCCGCCAGCAGCACCCCTACCAATCCCGAATTCGCTCCAAGGGCCTTCATCAAGCCGATTTCGGTCCGCCGCTCGATCACCGAAGCCGCCGCAGATGCTCCAACCGCCAGTGCCGCCGCCAGCAGGGCCGCAAATGTAACCAGCCACAGCAGCGTGCGCACATGCGTCAGCACGTTGCCTTCGCCCTCCGCCACGCGCCGGATCACCCGCACATCCGTGCCCTTCAATTCTTCGCTGATCTGCAGCGCAATCGAGGAAATATACGGCGAGCAATACCACTGATCGAATTCCGCCGGCGTCATCGTTTTCGGATCTTTGCGCGCAAAGGCATCTTCCGGCTTCGTCAGCGCGCTCACATACAGCCGCCGGTACATGCCCGGCTTCCCAGCTAGCGTTTGGGCAATCGTAAGCGGAACAACAACAGCGTCGTCCTCCGGTCCGCCTGTCGACAGAATGCCCACGACTTTCAGCACGCGCCAGCCACTTGAATCGTTCGCGCCGCGGACATTCATTGGGTCGCCAACCTTTACTCCTGAACTCTTCGAAAATCCCGTCCCAACCACGCACTCTTCCGAATCTTCCTTGAACCAGTTCCCTTCCACATGCCACCAGGGATTTGTCTTCTCGACACCCGTGACGTAGTTGCTGCCGTCAGGAATGGGAACCGCATGCTCCGACCATGTGCCAATCACCGTGGCATTTCGCGCCGCTCCTGGACTCGACCAGTTCTTCGAAGCAGATGACCACGCCTCTACCGGCACATCCAGAATCGGCGCAAACGCCATAATGTTAAAGCGCCAGAAGATGGTCTTCAATTTCCCCAGATCCGCTTCCGGCAGGTACGTTCCGGCGTTCGCTGGCCGGTAATCCACCCCGCCAATTTCCAGCGGCAGCGAATCTGCCTCTGGCGTCACCAGCAAATTCGCGCCCAGGCTCCGAAATTCCTTCGCCAGCCGGTCGCCCACGTCCAACGACACGCTCAGCGCAGCCGTGGCTACAGCCATGCCCATCGCCAGGGCCGCCATACTAAGAATTTTGCGCCGGGGGCGTCGCGTGAAAGAGTCGGCTACAAGTCGCAGGAACATGTTCCCGGGTTTGAAAGGAAATTCTCTCCTATCGCGGAATTTCTTCCGCAGCCTTGGTTACAGAGGACACTTCAAACACAATATCGTCTCCGTCGATCTCGGAAGGGAATCCGATGGGATTGCAACCGCCCTTTTGCCCGATCGTCGGGATATAAATCGCTGAAGCGCAATGGCGGCAAATCACGTTCTGCCCTTCCTGCCGGTAACCTTCCGCGCCGCAAATCAGGCAGGCATCCAGCGCCGTACCGTAGCCATTCGGCTTTTTGATGACCATGAAGCGGATCGATTGGCCATCGGCGGTTAAAGTAAATAGATGCAAGTTTCCATCCTGCACTTCAGCCAGAGGAATGCGCACTTTGTCGCCTATCGCCTGCACCGGCTGGGCCTGCGGTGGAGTGGCGTTCACCTGCGCATAAATGAAATCCGCGGTAAGCGCAAGAATCACGCCCAGGCTGGCCACGGCCGCGGCCATCATCCACAACCTCTGCCGGCGATTCTTCGCTTCCATCAAGCGGCGTTCCGCGTCATTCAACGGCGCGGCCGGCGGCTTCGCATGGGACGCGTTTTGCCATTCGCGGAAGATCATCATCACCACCGCGCCAAACACAAAAACAAAAAAGAACAATTCGTTGCGGACAATCGGTCCCAGGATCGCCATTTCCGCCTTGCTAGACGGAATCCAGCGCGCTTCGCTCAATTCGTGCAACCCGGTTACCGCCAACTGGATCGCCACCAAAATCAAAATCGAGCTGGTCACTGCGAAGAATCGATGCAGAGGCACCTTCAGCGTACCTTTAAAGAAAAATAATCCGACTGCCACCGCCGCCGCGATTCCCGCCACCGTGCCAATCCACGTTTGCAACCCTTCGGTGGAAATTTCCACCGCGCGCAGAATCAACGCCAGTTCCGCTCCTTCGCGCAGCACCATCAGGAAAACAAACAACCCGATGCCCCAACCCGCGGCGGAGCCTTCGCGCCCCGCATACTTCTCCACCTTGTCTTCAATTTCTTTTTTCAGGTGTTTGGCGATTTTGTTCATCCACAGGATCATGGTCACCACAAAAAATGCGGCGACAAGGTACATCAATCCTTCGAAGCCGTCCTCGCTGATGTTGAATCGTTCGAGCGCAATGGCCACCGCCAAACTCAGCGCCACCGCCGCCGCCACTCCGCCCCAAACGTAACGAGACAAATGAGTTCGCCCCGTTCGCGCGAGATACACGAGCACAATGCCGACGACGAGTGAGGCCTCAACCCCCTCGCGCAGGGCTATCAGGAATGCGGAAAGCACGGGAACTCCAGTTGAAAATCGTTTGCAACTACAATCCCAGCCTACCTTCTCCCCTTTTCCCTGTCAAGGACCCCTCTCACTCTCCTCTTTTCCCCAGCACGCTGTAGAATGGGGACTTGCGTCTAACGATTTATATGGACTGTACCCTCTCTCGGCCGTTTCTCGCCCTTCTGCTTGCCTGGCTCCTGGCTTGTCCGCCGCTGCCTGCCCAAAACCCGCAGTCGGCAGCCACCGACGACCCGCATGCCATCGTCAAGCCAGATCCGAAGCGTGCCAAAAAGCTCGTGGAACTGGGCACAAAAGAAGAACAGGCCGGGGCCAATGAGGCAGCATTGGCCGCCTACGACGAAGCCGTCCGCTACGCTCCATTTGACGTCACGATCGTCGCAAAAGCTGCCGCGCTTCGCTCCAAGCTGATCCATGCCTACGTGGATAGCGCGGAAAAATTGGCTGTCGAGGGCAATCTCCCAGGCGCCACGCAACAACTCGCCATAGCCCTTCACATCGATCCATCCAACGACGTGTTGCTCGAGCGCCTGAAAGAATTGCAGACCATGCGCGACGAGGAGAAAGGTCTTCCGCCCGAGGAGCCTCCCGAGGGCATACCTCAGCTAAAACCAGCGAAAACCCGGAAAGATTTCCACCTGCAAACCACTCTGCAAGGAGCTTACGAACAGGTGGCCGCCGCCTACGGCATAAAGGTTGTCTTTGATCCCGATCTCCCGGCGCGAAATGTGAAGCTCGTCCTCGAAGACGCGGACTTTGGCACGGCCATGAAGATTCTCACTCTGGAAACCGGGACGTTCTGGAAGGTTATGAATTCCAATCGTATTTTCGTTGCTGCAGACACCACGGAAAAGCGCAGGGAATTCGACACCGTCATTGAACAGACATTCGTGCTCGCCGACTCCGCCACTCCCACGGATATGACCGAACTCGTGAAAGCCATCCGCGATCTCACCGGTGCGCAGCGCGTTCAACAATCTCTAAGTACGCACAGCATCACCGTTAGAGATACTGTTCCCCGTGTGCGACTCGCGAGTGCCATCATTAAGGATTTGGAGAAAGCCCCCGGTGAAGTGCTCCTCGAGTTTGAATTTCTTGAAGTAGATCGCAACAAGGCCACACAGTTGGGCATCACGCCACCCGCCAGCGCCACCATTTATTATCTGGACCCGCCCCTCTTGGCCCAGTTGAAGGCCGCCACCAGCGTCAGCGCGCTCCTGGGCATCCTGGCTTCTGTTTTCGGCACTTCTTCCGTCACCACTCTTCCCAACGTTGCCGGTTTCGGAGGCGGCAAGAGCACTTTTTTGATCAGCCTTCCGACTGTTTCCGGCCAGATTTCCGAATCGCTTTCCTTGGTCCACAGTGGCAGGCAAGTCCTGATGAGGGCGGAGGACGCCAAACCGGCCACGTTTTTTGTCGGCGAACGCTACCCCATCACCTTGTCCTTGCTCTCTGCGAGCTTGGGCAGCGCCACTCCCACCGCCAACGTTGGCGGGTCAACCACGACCATTCCGGCCGAGCAATTTACGGTGGGAAAGGGCCCTGTCTCGATGGCCAACGCCGATTTTCGCAATATGGGCGTGCAGGATCTTGCGGTGCTCAATCAGGTGGATGACACAATCACGATCCTGCTCAATCAAGGCGCGGGCGCTTCCTCTCAATTCATTCAAGCTTCGGGTTCGCCAATTTCGCTGAATAGCGGCTCGACAACATCCGCCGTGGTCAGTCCCTCCGTTTCGCTCACCGTGACCTCAGCGACACTGCAGTCCATCGCCGTTCCCGCAACGACGGCCACAATCGCTCACGGTGGCACGCAGCCATTTTCGGCTATCGGCACGTTCAGTGATGGAACCAAGCAGGACATAACCTCCAACGCCACCTGGGCTTCCTCGAATACCGCTGTTGCCACCATCAGCCCACAGTCGGGTGTCGCCGTGGGCCAAGGGTCCGGCACCACCCAGATCACTGCCACGCTCGGAGGTGTCGTCAGCCCGGCGGTGACCTTGACAGGAACCACGGCAACGCTGCGATCGCTCGCGATCACGCCGGGGACTTCCTCCATCGCTAAAGGCGGAACACTGCAATACACCGCCACTGGAGCGTTCAGCGACGGAACGCAACAAAATGTCACATCCAGCGTGACATGGAGCACCACCAACTTTAACGTGGCCACCATCGGCACAGCTTCCGGAGCAGCCCGCGGCATCGCCGTAGGCTCGGCGCAAATCCAAGCAACCTTGAACGGCCTTACCAGTAACGCAGTAGCCCTTAACGTCACCGCCGCCACGTTGAAATCGATTAGCGTAACTCCGGCGACCGCAACTATTGCCGTGGGTACGTCTCAACACTTTACGGCCACGGGAAGCTACAGCGACGGCAGTGCACAGGACATCACTTCCACATCCGTCTGGGCTTCTTCAAGCACTGCGACCGCCACGATCGCCGGAGGCTCCGGAATTGCCACGGGCGTCGCTGCCGGCACTGCCACGATCACCGCGACGCAAGGGGGCGCCGGAACCCCGGTCTCCATCGCCGCCGCCACGTTTAACTCAAACAACAATTCCTATCCGGACTTAGCCGTCGCGTCGCAAACCACAAACACCTTGAACATCCTCCTCGGCAACGGAGATGGCACGTTCTCCAATTTTCAATCGTATGTGACCGGCAATCGGCCGAGCGCCGTCGCGGTCGCCCCTTTTAACACAAACAACAATTCCAATAACGGTATCGTCGTCACCAATTTCGCGGACAACAGCTTTTCCGTTTTCCTCGGGAATGGCGACGGCACCTTCGCTCAAGTGAGGGGTTCTCCCTTCCCCCTGCCTACGGGCCAAACCGGCCCGATCGCCGTCACCGTCAACGATTTCAACCAGGATGGCATACCCGATCTGGCTATCCTCAATCAGACCTCGAACAACGTCACTGTTCTTCAGGGCGTCGGCGACGGCACCTTCAAACTGGTCTCCAGTAACCCTCTGGCCACCGGTAATTTCCCTGTCGGAATTTCGTCTGGAACATTGGCCGGAAGCACTGGACCCGCGCTGGCCATCGCCAATCAGAACGACAGCACCATCTCCGTTTATTTCGGCAATGGCAACGGCACTTTTTTTGCCGCCTCGCAATCGCCGCTCGCCGCAGGTTCTACTCCGACGGGAATAGCAATCGCCGATTTCGGAAACACGTCCTTCGGCGGAATTGGTGTCACGAATCAATCTGCAGGCACCGTGACCGGATTCGCTGACCAGGGCAACGGAACTTTCGTCACTGCCCTCGTGGAGCCTGCCGGATCCGATCCTGGCGCAATCCTCGTGGGGGATTTCACTGGCAACACCTACCCGGACGTCATCGTCGCCAACAACATTTCCGGTTCCGATGGCCAGGTAACACTGCTGGTCAGCCCGGCAAGCTTGGTCGCGGGTGCTTCCAACGGCCAGACCCCTTATCCGGGGTCCGAGTATGTCGATATCGGTTTGAAGATCAAAGCGACTCCGTTCGTTCACCCGGACAACGAAGTCACCCTGCAATTGGAGTATGAGCTCAAGGCCTTGAGCGGCAACAACAATGACGGCATCCCTATCATCTCGAATGAGTCGGTTACGCAAACGATCCGTTTGAAAGAAGGGGAGACCTCGATTGTTTCCGGACTCGTCGATCGCGAATTAACCAAAACCATCACCGGAATTCCCGGCCTGGCGAATATTCCCTACGTCGGCTACTTATTTGGAGCGCACACGGATTCCTTCACGAACAACGAACTCCTCATCCTGATCACTCCGCGAAAATTGCGTATTCCTTCGCACGAGTTGCATACCATTTACGCCGGCCGCGGCGATACCTCAGGACGCTCGGGCTCCGCGGGAGCTGTCGAGCCGGCTGCCCCGCCAACGGCAAGGCCGGAAGAACGTGCTCCAGGAAATCCAGCAGCTCCGGCCCCTGTTGCTCCAGCACCACCAGCGCAGCAACCTCCGAATACGCCAGAACCCGAGCCACATCCGAACCCGTCGAATCCGCAATGAATTTGTGATTAGGAAGACGAAACCGGCCTAAACCGTCAAACGGCGGCCAGTGAGTGATTCGAGAATAGCCAACGGGGACCGCTGCGGTTCGACAAGCCCCGCCGGGGGCACAAGAAATGTCTGCTCCAGCGCATAGCGGCCAGAGAGTACCGCATGGCTAACACAGTCCGTGAATACCATCCACGAAGAATCCGGCGGAAATTCCCACTGGCTCTTCGGTGCATTTTCCTGAAATTTTGCATCTTCTTTCATAACGTTGTGGCAGCGATGCATTAAATCGTCGTAAGGGGAGCTGTTAGCCGAGCGGAGATGCAGCGCTCTCGCCACCGAGTTGATACTCCGCAGGAATGGATTGTTCACTGAGGAAGTGAGCCCGGCGGCTTTGACCGTCCGAGGGCCGAACGCTTCGAAGGTTTCGGATGTCAACCAGACGCGATTCTCGGTGGGGTTAATGTTCGTAAAGAAGCGCAGAATCCGTCCGCCATTGGTCGGCCGCGTCGGAAAAGAGTCAAAGTGCAGTAAATCGTTACGCGCGTGCAGCCGCGCTTGGCGCCCTTTTTCCTCGATCGGCCGGAAACTCGCAAACTCCAGCTTCCACTTCTCCGCATAAGGCGCCAGAAAACCGCGCAGAAATTCCACCGACCGCCGCGAATAGTCCTGCAATATCTGCCGCAGTTTTTCTCCCTCCTGCGCTTCACTCTTATCGAGCCCTGTCACTCTGCCTTCGAGCGGACGGTATGCGATATTTTTGTGATACGCGGAGCTGGACTGCTTGCGGCCCAACAGAGTTTCGCGGTCTTCGCTGGGAATCACGATCGGCGTGCGAGGCAGAAACACGATGTTCCCGGCTTCCAGTTCGCGGCACACTTCCCTGGCGCGCGTGGCAGGCCAAGATTCCCGCACCGCTGGTCCATCGATTGTCACCAGGCGGCTCAAGCCTTCTACGGCGGTTTTTTCAGCGGCTGCGGCGGAAGTCATCGCAAAAATTCTCCGGCTCATCGGCGCAAAATCTTGCTAGGGCAGCGGATCGAAGACCACAACGGGCTGGTACGTGCGCGGCACCACGGCCTCCGCAATCGCGATTAGTTTATTATCCTGGCTGAAAACGCGCAATCGCGGTGCATGCACTTCCGCGCTTTCCAGTTGCGTCGTCGCCCCCGGCGGCAATTCCGTTCTTCCGGCCTGCAACTGCGCAAGCAATACGGTGAACTTCCCGCCATGTCGCACTTTTTTTTCCAGCACCGGCAGCACATTTGTCCTGGGATAGTCCGGTAACAAATTTTCCAACGAAATCAGGCAGTTCTGGAACTTGCCATCGCGCGCCGCCTGCGCCAGTTCTTCCAACTCAATAGCCTGGTCCAGGGAAAATTCCCCGACGGCCGTCCTGCAAATCTCGCTTAGGTGCGCTCCGCAACCCAATTTCTGCCCCATGTCGTGCGCCAGAGACCGGATATACGTCCCCGAAGAGCATTCAATTGAAAAACGCGCCATCGCGCCATCGATGCCCGTCAGCTGGTATTCGTATACTTCCACGCTCGCGGGCTTTAACTCCACAGCCTGATTCTTGCGCGCCAGTTCGTAGGCAGGCCGGCCATGAATTTTCTTCGCGGAAAAAATCGGCGGCATCTGCTCGAATCGTCCCACGGATTCCCCGGCCAATCGTTCGATCAGTTCGCGGTCCAACGCAGGCGAAGTCTCCGGCCCCGTGGCGGTCCCTTCCGAATCGTACGTATTGGTCGCATACCCGAAGCGGAATGCCGCGTTATAGTGTTTTCGCCGGCCCGCATAAAATCGCACCAACCGCGTCGCCTTTCCGAGCAACAGCACAAGCACGCCGGTAGCCAACGGATCAAGGGTTCCCAGATGGCCGATCTGCCGGAATCCCGCCAGGTGCCGCACCGCGTCCACAATATCGTGCGAAGTCTTGCCCTGCGGTTTATTGATCACCAGGGCGCCGTCAAATGGAGCGGGTTGGGGTTGCCGTGCCATAGCAAAATTATCCGTTTCCTTTAAACCCTATGAACAGCGTCATTCCAGACGAAGTCCTCGAAGTGAGGAATCCCTCTTCGATTCCGGTCTCAAGCAAAATTTCCTTCACGAATTCGCTTCAGGCGGGGACGGCTTCTCGGTCTTCATCTGTTTCAGGAGCTGTTCGATGCGCTCCACGTGCTCCTGCGAAAGATCCAGCACAAAGTGCAAATCAGGCAGTCGCCGCAACTGCAGCCGCTCGATCAGTTCGTGGCGAATATATCCCGAGGCATGCTCCAACGCCTTGATCGCGTCGGACTGTTCCTTGGCATTCTCCGTCTTCACGCTGACAAACACCCGCGCATGCTTCATGTCTGGCTGCACGCGCACCTGGCTTACGCTTACGCTGCCTTCCAGCCTGGGGTCCTTCAACTCTCCCGCCAGCATGGCGTTGATTTCGTGGGCGATTTCTTCGCCAACTCGTTCGTGTCGATGATGATCAGGGCTCATGTCAGTGCCAATCCTGCTTCGTTAAACCCGCTTTCTGCTATTTCCACTCGCGCCACAAACCGCTCACAGCAGATCGACGTCGTGCGAAATCAGCAGCGGACCCAGAATCTTATATGCTTCCGCCAAAACCAGTTGCAAAGATTCTTCTACGTGCTGCTCGGCGCTCGACAACGTTACCACGCCCACCACGGAACTGTTCCACACATCCTGAAAATCCAGCTCCGCCACCGCCACGTTGAAATGCCGCCGCAATCGATCTTTCAAACTGCGCAGCACCTGCCGCTTGTCTTTCAGCGACTGCGCTTCGGGCAAATGCAATTCCAGAGTAAGCAGTCCTACCGGCATGGCGATTCATCCTCGGGCCGCTAGGCCCGGGCTTCGACACCTATCGCTATTTTCGGGCGGGGACGGACCCTTGTGCGGCAGCTTCGGCGGCGGATAGCTTGACGACTTGGAAGCACTCCAGTATGTCGCCAACCTTCACATCGTTGAAGTTCGCGATTCCGAGTCCGCACTCGAACCCGGTACGCACTTCGCTGGCGTCATCTTTGAATCGCTTCAGCGAACTTAGTTTTGAACTGTAAATCGCCGTGCCATCGCGCACCACGCGCACCTGCGCGTCGCGCTTCATGATTCCATCCAGAACGTAGCACCCTGCCACCGTGCCCGCTCCCTTGACTCGGAACGTGTTGCGCACTTCGGCCCGGCCCAGATACGTCTCCTGGACGACCGGCTCCAGCAAGCCTTCCATGGCCTTCTTAATTTCGTCGGAAACTTCGTAGATGATGTTGTACGTTCGGATGTCGACAGTTTCCTGCTGTGCCAGGTCGGACGCCTTGCGATCCGGGCGCACCCCAAACGCAATGATGATCGCTCCCGAAGCGCTCGCGAGCAGCACATCGTTTTCCGTCACGGCTCCGACGCCGGCGCTGATAATTTTTAGCTTCACCTGGTCCGTCGAGAGCTTCGGCAGCATTTCTTCCAAAACTTCCGCGGAACCTTGCACGTCGGCCTTGATCACGATCGGCAGCTCTTTCACCTCACCGGCCTTCAGTTGTTCGTGCAACTGATCCAGCGTGATCCGTGCCCCGGCGCTTGCTCGCATTTGGGCGTCCCGCTGCTTCGATTGACGGAATTCCACCACGTGCCGCGCCTTGGCTTCATCGGTAACCTGGAAATGGTCGCCCGCTTCCGGCACGCCTTGCAAACCCAACACTTCGACGGGCGTGGAAGGCGGCGCATCTTTCACCGGCCGTCCCCGGTCGTCGAACATCGCGCGCACTTTGCCAAACACCGCACCGGCAATGAAGAAGTCGCTCGTGTTCAGTGTCCCGTTCTGTACCAAAATCGTAGCCACCGGCCCGCGGCCCTTGTCCACGCGCGATTCCAGCACAGTTCCGGCTGCAGGCGCATCCGGATTGGCCTTCAACTCGCGCAAATCCGCCACCAGCAAAATAATTTCTAGCAGCTTGTCCAGATTCTTCTTCTGCTTTGCGGACACTTCCACGAATTCCGTGTCGCCGCCCCATTCCGCTGGTACCAATCCCAAATCGGATAATTGCCGCTTCACGCGTTCTGGCTGCGCCTCTGGCTTGTCGATCTTATTTACCGCAACGATGATCGGTACGCCCGCGGCCTTTGCGTGATCGATCGCTTCGCGCGTCTGCGGCATCACACCGTCATCCGCCGCCACGACCAGCACCACAATGTCTGTCACCTTGGCGCCGCGGGCGCGCATCCGGGTAAACGCTTCGTGGCCAGGCGTATCCACAAACACCACGCTCCGCTCGCCCACTTGCACCTTGTATGCGCCAATATGCTGCGTGATCCCCCCGGCTTCTCCTGCAGCCACATCGGCTGCCCGGATGCCGTCCAACAAACTGGTTTTCCCGTGATCGACGTGGCCCATCACCGTGACCACCGGCGGCCGCGGCTTCAGGTTCTCCTTGGTCTCTTCCTTCGCGACCTCCAGAACCATTTCTTCTTCAAAGGAAACCACACTCACAACACCGTTAAACGATTGCGCCAGGTCCGTCGCCGTTTGCACGTCCAGCGCCTGGTTGATGCTGGCAAACACTCCACGGTCGAGCAGCGTCTTCAGCAAATCCTTCGCGCGAATATCCAGCTTTTCGGCCAGTTCGCGAATCGTGATTCCTTCGGTTAATGTCACTTCGCGCGGCGCGCGCGGTTCTGGCGGCGGTGCGGCAATCGCAGCCACACCCCGGCCACCCGCGCCGGGACGCTGTCGCGTTGGGTGCAGCTTCCGTTCGCCTTCCATCTCGCGCTTGTCGAGCATCGGCCGTTGCCGTTGCTGTGGCCTGCGCGTGTACAAAGGCTTGCCCGGCTCCGCCTTTGGCGGCATCTTGTCGGGAAACGGCGGCAACATTGCCGGACGTCCCGGTGTGCGCGGACCTGGGCGCGAGCCAGACGGCACGGCTCCCGTTCGCTGAGTCCATGGACGGCCCTGTCCTCCTGAACCGCCAGGGCCTCCGGGGCCACCCTGCCCTCCACCCGGCCGTGGCGTAAACGGTCGTCCACCTTGGCCCGATTGGGGCCGCATCGGCTGTCCGGGACGCGGACCGCTCGGGCGATCGCTGCGAGGTTCAGTTCCTGGTAGCGGTCCACGGTTTCCGCCCGTCGGCATCGGCGGACGAATAGGCGTTCCGGGCCGCGCGCCCGAGGTTGTTCCCGCGGCAGGCCTCGCACCCATCGGTTGACTTGCGGGCTGTGGCGGACGAACTCGTGGTGGCACTCCCTGCTGAGGAGGCCGTGCGGCTATGGGCTGGCCAGGCACAGGTGATGCAGTACGCGGCGACGGCGCTGTGGGCGCGGGTCTGGGCGCAACCGCAGGTGCTCCCGGAGCGGGAGCTGCGGGTGGCTTGGTGGCAACCGTGGGTGCAGCTGGAGCGGGCGCGGCGGGCCTTGGCGCGGGCGTAGCAATTGGTGCAGCCGTTGGGGCAGGCACACTTGGGGCAGCAGCGGGTCTGGGCGCGGGCGCAACTCCAGCGGGAGCGGCCGCAACAGGAGCTTGCGGTGCAACGGGGGGAGCGGCCGGTTTTGCAGCCACCGGCGCTTGCGGCGCGGCGGCCGGAGCAGGTGGCTGCGGAGGCTTTGCCGCCGACTTTGCCACCTCCGGCACTGCCACTTCAGGCTTCGCTTCTACTTCCGGGGCGCCTTGCAATGTGCGGCGAACCTTCTCGGCTACATCAACCGGAATCGAGCTCGAGTGCGTCTTCTTCTCGGTTACGCCAAACCCGGGCAGCAGGTCAATAATCGCTTTCGCCTTGACCTCTAACTCTCGGGCCAATTCATTGATTCGAACTTGGGATGCGTCACTCATACTTCGTTAAGAACTTTTCTCTTCCTGCTGACCCTGCGGAGTTTTGTTCTCCGTTGATTCAGCCGCCGCGGAGTGATTCTCCGCGGTGGATTCCTCTTCTGTCGCTTCCGAGGTGTTTTCCGTTTGCGCCTGGGTTTCCGCCTGTGGCTCCGCCGGCTCCGTGGCCGGCTCGGTTGTGGCTTCCCCCGTTTCTTCGCCCGTTTCGTTTGTGGTTTCCGCATCTTCCGCGGTCACCGCTGGCGCTTCTCCGCCCTCATAGAAGCGGTTGACCGCCTGATAAATCTTGTCGACCATTTTCTCGCCGATGCCCGGAATCTCCATCAGCTGTTCCGGCGTCATGCTGGCCAGTTTTTCCAGACGACGTAATTCCAGCGGCTTCGATCTTCTCGATGGTCTTCGGCCCAACTCCCGCCAGAACCGTCAGTGGTGTAGTTGGCGCCGTCAGCGCGGTCATCTGCTCTTCGATTTCGCGGCGCTTCTCTTCTTCGCTCTTGATGTCGATGTCCCAGCCGATCAGCTTGCTGGCCAGGCGCACGTTCTGTCCTTTTTTGCCAATCGCCAGCGAAAGCTGCGAATCTTCCACGATCACTTCCAGCTTCTTGTTCTCTGGATCGGTGATCTGCACGCGCGTTACCTTCGCCGGGCTCAACGCCTTTTGCGCGAACGCCACGGTTTCTTCGTTGTAAGGAATAATGTCGATCTTTTCGCCGCGCAATTCACGGATGATGGACTGCACGCGCATGCCCTTCATACCCACGCACGCACCCACGGGGTCGACGTCCTTGTCCCGGCTGGCCACGGCTACTTTCGTGCGCTCGCCCGCCTCGCGTGCCGCCGCGCGGATTTGCACCGTGCCATCGTAAATTTCCGGTACTTCCATCTCAAACAAGCGCTGCACCAACGAAGCATCCGCGCGCGATACGATCACCTGCGGGCCCTTCGCCGCGCGATCGACGGCCTTGATCACCACGCGCAAGCGCTCGCCAATGTTGTACGTTTCCAGTTTCGATTGTTCGCGCTTCGGCAATCGCGCTTCGGTCCGTCCCATGTCCACGATCAGGTCCGGGCCTTCCGCGCGTTTCACGATCGCAGTGACCAACTCTCCCGCGCGTGTGTGATATTCGTTATAAATCGTGTCGCGTTCCGCCTCGCGCACCTTCTGCAGGATCACCTGCTTCGCCGTTTGCGCAGCAATCCGCCCCAGCACATCCGTCGGCTTCGATGTCCGGATTTCTCCGCCCAACTCGATGCTGGGATCTTTTTTCTTGGCGTCCGTCAAGCTGATTTCCCGCTTGGCGTCGGTGACCTCTTCGACCACGGTCAACACCGAATACACATCCACCTGGCCGCTTTCCGCATTAAACTTTCCGCGCAGATCTTCCTCGGACTTGTAGATATTTCCGCGCCGCCACCACCATGGCATCCTCAATGGCGGAAATCACCACTTCCGGTTCGATGTGCTTCTCCCGGCTGAGCATCTCGATTTGTTGGTAGAGCAGATTCGCCATTTTCTTCCAGTCCTAAAATTCGATCGCCAGGTTCGCTTTACGGATCGCGTCCAGCGGAATCTCGACAATCCGCGCTTCCTTGCCCTTTAACTCCATGCGGACATTCCCTTCCGCAAACCCCTTCAGGCGCCCCTCGAAAAACTTCGACTCACCGATCGGCTCCGTGGTCGAAATCTTGGCCAGCCGGCCCACAAACCTCTGAAAATCCGCTGGGGTCTTCAGTGCCCGGTCCATTCCCGGCGAACTGATTTCGAGCACGTAGCCCGGTCCCGGCACCAACTCTTCGACGTCCAGGATCACGCTCAACTGCTGGCTCACTCGTTCGCAATCGGCGTGGCTGATCTTCGCATAGGGGCCCGCAACTCCTTCCCCTTCAGCCATTTCCGCCGAACCCGCCACGGGAACCCGATCGATATACACGCGCAGGAAGCGCTGCTTGCCAACCTTCCATTCGACATCAACTACTTCCAGGCCTTGCGATCGCGCTACCCGCTCGGCGGCCTCACGGACCTTATCCAGATTCACCTAAAGACTCCCCGGCCTAAGCCGGTCTGAAGCTCAGTCCATCCGGCGGCAACAAAAAAGTGGGCTTGCGCCCACTTCATGGTGCGACCCGTAACAGAGCGAAACACGAGTATATTCCCGTAACCCCGCAAAAGCAAGATAGGGGCCACTGCGCCAGGATTCACTTCCCTGTTCTCATATAACAGCCCCGGTGCGCCCCTTCTCAGGAATAAAAAGGCTCCGGCGATCTGCCGGAGCCCCGTCACGCGATTCCTGAGAAGAGTCTTACGGCTTTACCGCGGGCGGCGTCGCGGGCTTGCTCGCCGCTGGCTTCGCGGCGGGGGCAGCAGCGCCACCCTTCACCGGATAGGACTGATCGTACAGCTTGATGATTTCCTGGGTGATGTCGATGTTGGTGGACGCGAAAAGAATCGGCGAATTCTGCGCCGAGGAATCAAACACGGCCACAAGCCCGTTCTCCCGCGCGTAACGGTCCAGCACGTCCATCATCTTCCGGCCAATGCGGTCCACCACATCCGCCTGTGCCGCCTGTACGTCTTCGTTCAATTCATTGTTCTTGCGATCCAGTTGTTGCGTCAATCTCTGGCCTTGCTGCGTCAACCGTACTTTCTCTTCGTCGCTCAGCGTGTTCGCGCCAGCGCTCAGGCGGTTCCGCAGGTCGTTGATCTGCTTGTTCATTCCTTCAAGTTCGTTCTGCCGCGGCGTGAATTGCGTCTGCAATTCCGCGGAAGCCTGTTTCCCTTCCGCCGTGGTCACAATGGCTTGCCGCACATTGATCACGCCAATCTTCCCGCTGGAGGCGGAACCCGGGGTAGCCTGCGCCCGAACGGCCGCCGTTCCGAGCAAGCACGCTAAACCGAGAACACCTGTACGAATCATGTTTCTCGAATTCACTGTATTCTCCTTGTTGATCTCCGGGCACGCCTTCCTCATCCTCGTCATCTAAGCGAAAGGGTTACCCTGAACTTTTTGCGTGATCCGGTCGAAATTCTTCGTGATCCATGCCGAAACGAGGACAATCCGCTGGCCGGCTCTTCCCCTCAGGACGCACCATTGCCCATGAGGCGCTGACTCTCTGACCCGCTTTGTAGCCGAATCACAAACAGCTTAGTATAGCCGACTCGTTGTTTGGCCCGCAATCGGAGCCATTCCCGCCCTTCCGGCGGCGTGCCCCGTTTGCCTTCCGCAAATTTTTATTTCGGCACTGGCAGAATCAAGATGCGATCGTTGTTTTGATCCGCCATCACTGCCGTGTTTGTAAATTGATCGATGGCCACGGCAAACTGAGACTGGCTGCTGATCCCCAAGGTTTCGCGCGTCGCAAACGTCGGAGCATTTACCGCGTCAATCACCGACATGGTGTTCGCCGTCGAGTTCGCGCTGACAATTGTTCCCGTGTTGTAGTTGTACGCGATCGAGTACGGATTGATGCCTACGCGGATCAGCGTAGTTGAACCCGTATCCGGGTCGAAAGAGTACAGCGCATTCTGCTGCGTCGAGGCCGCGTAAAACAGCGCGGGAGATGGATACGGCGGCACCGCCGGGTCATAGACGATACCGGTCGGATTGGCAGACAGAGAATTGATCGAAGATGTCGTCGTTTTCGACGGAGGCGTGGTCGCCAGGTTGATGACGTCCAATCCGCCCGTGACGCTCGTCGTCCCCGCGTTCTGGATATTCGTCACCACGGCTACCGCACGGTTCGGGTCCACGGCAATCGCCGTCGGCGGTCCGCTGGTCGCAACCAATTGGTAGGCCGGTACGCACGTACCGCTGGCGGTTTTGGCACAATTCGATGGCGCCTGCAACAATGGCGTCAAGTCAAGGACCGACAGACTGTTGCCCCCGGTATTCGCTATCAATGCCAGTGCCCGGTCCTGATCGATGGCTACTCCCACCGGCGATGTTCCAATGCAAAGGTTCGTTGTTACTGCGCCGGAAGTGCAAGTCGTAGACGCAAATGTCATTTGCGAAGCGGTGAACGGACTACCTCCATACTGGATCACCGACGCCGAATTATCGGCATTATTGGCCACCACCGCATAGCCAAGTCTCGGGATCACGTCGACGCCAATCGGATTCTTCCCCACGTTAACCGTAGCCAGCAACGCGCCATACGGCACTCCATAATTGTGCGCGTCCGTTGAGTCCATATTGAGGAATGACATGCTGTTGCAACCGTAGTTCGTTACCAACGCCACATTCGCGATGGTATCGATCGCCACGGCTTCCGGCATCACCGCCGTCGAGCATAGCGAGGAAAGCGAAAGCACGCTCACGGCATACAAGTCCACGGCATTCGAACCCACGCCGTTTCCGGTCATAACGTCGAGCGCGAAGTCATGTGCTCGTGTCAATCGCGATGCCGCAATCGTGATGTCTAGCTCCGTATTCGTCGAGCTCGTAATCGTCACTCCGGTCGGATCGCCATCCAGCCGGACGATCGGCGTTCCCGCGCTCGTGAACCCTTGCCCCAGCACTCGCGCGGTCGCCGACTGGCCCACCGTCACGCTCTGCGGGAAGCAGGATGCGTAAATGTTTGTCGGATTCGACGCGTCGCACACCGCCTTCGGCAGCGGACTCGGGGCGCCCGGCGCACTCGCGAGCGGCGGTTGTGCACTTGCCACGCCCCCCGACGTGACAACCAGGCTCCCAATATTCGCGGGTTTGAACGTCGTCGTCGGATCGATGTCGAGGTAGGTCAGGGTATTCGATCCTGCGTTTGCGACCAGCACTAAGTTGGTCTTCGGGTCATACACCATCGGCCCGTACACTGTCACCGGAGTAGTTGTTCCCGTTGGGGTAATGGATCCGGTTCCGGTTTGACCCGTCGCGATCGCCTGGATAATGCGGTACGCCGCCGTTACTCCTCCCGCCGTCGGTCCTCCAGGATTGACCAGGGAAATTTCGTTGTACTGATTCGCGGGATTGTAGGCAATCAGCAAATTCAGGAACGGATCCCAGGAAACGGATCGCACCCCGACTTCGGGCGCACCCGCTGGCGTGGGTGAGCACGAGTTGCAACTTCCCCGCGTCAGGTACAGCGAAGAAACGCTCTGGTCCAGGGTGGAAATGAACCCGATCTGGGGCGTCGCCGTGGAAGCGCTGGGATCGGCAAAGGCGAACGTGCGTGCCACCGGATTGATTGCACCTCCGGATGCCGTCGCGCTGGTGGCGAAAGTATAGTAAGGATTGCCGAAGGTGACCGTGCCGCCGCCACCTGTTTGGCTGGGGGTCGTACCGTTCCCGGTAGTCGTGGTGTAGTAATCGTAAGTAAACGTGTACGTCGACGCGCTCGTGACGTTGTAAGTTCCGTTAAAGTCCGCCGGGCTCACACCCGAAATCAGCACCGATCCCGGCGACGATAGGTTCAATCCGTTGGTCACCGGCGTCGTGATGGTTACCACTCCATTAGTCAGCACCGCCCCATTGGGCGCTGCCGCAATCGCCACGGTATTGTTGGTCAAGAGCAGGTTCACAACCGAAGTAACTCCTGTTCCTCCCGGCGTTACGTAAGCCACCGGTACGTTCGGCTGCATGACCACTTGCGGCGTCGCTCCGGTGTTCATCGACACGGACTCCAGAGCGCAAGGCGGAGTCTGGCTGCTCACGAAACAGGTAGGTTGCGTCGTCGATGAATTGGGATTCACGTCCACCACGAATCCGACGAACGCATTGCTGAAGGCCACCACCGCATAGTGCGTGGTTGGGTCAACTCCGACCGAGTACGGCATCGGTTGCGCGATGCTAGCGGATGGTTCCTGCACCAATCCTTTCAAGTTGATCGGAGAGCCGATCACTTGTCCGGATGGCAGCGCCAGCAGTGTCAACGTGTAGTCCGCGCTGTTGACCACCACTCCCAGATCCTGGCCCGGATAATTCGTCAGATTGATTTGATTGTCAATCGCCACACCTGTCGGCTGATTGCCTACGGCAACCTGCACTCCCATTTGTGGCATGAAGCGTCCAGACAGCTGCGGATTCGGCACCAGGTTCACGATCTGGACCGCATTCGCCCCCTGCTCCGCAATCACCGCATAGCCCTTGGTGGAATTGATGGCCATGGCGCTCGGCGCCACATTGGAGACGCCGCCAAAAGCCGGAATAGGAATCGTGGGTGGATTCAGAATTTGCGTCTGCGGCGTCGTGGTAGTCGCCGGACTGAAATACATCGAGTTCAATCCCGTGAACACCGGCTGCACTGCTACATCTGTGGTCACCGACGGATACGCCGGCTCAGGTCCAGACGGCGGGTTGCTGACGATCGATACCGGATACAATCCCGGACCATTTAATGGCCCGCTGCTGCCTTGCAGGTATCCCGTGAACTGGCGTGGACTAAATGCCGTCGCCAGGCTCAAAGTCCCGTTGAACAGCAGGTTGACCAGCGGGCTGTTCCCGCCGCCGTAATACCCTCCATCGGTTGAAAATTGCGTACTCGTTCCTTGCGGATAACTGTCCGGTACGGCGGACACCATCGCCGGGCTAGGAGTCACCAGAGTGATCGGATAAGAGATGGAAGTCGTTTGTCCGTTTGTGCTCGGAATGTTATTGACCGTGATCGTTCCCGTTCCCGGGCTCGCGATTTGTGACCCATTTAATCGCACGCGCGTCATGATCGACGCGTCGCACGTCACCACCGGCGTCACCCCGGAAGCGCTCGTCTGACAGTAATTCGTCGTGATCGGAATCGTAAATATGTTCGAAGAATTGATCACTTGCGGCGTCTGATTCGGTCCCGGCGGCGTCCACGTGATCGTCGTGGTGTTTAACAGGTTGTGCGCGTTCAGGAAAATATCCTGCAGCACGCCCCCAGCCGGGATCGTGGTCGGTTCAACGCCGGTAAAGGTAATTGGATTCGTGCTGGCGGGCACAAGGGTAATCGTCGCAACCGCGTAATGGTTTATATCCGCCGCGGCCCACACCACCACATACACCGTCGGCGCCGCCGTCGAAGCACTCGAACCGCTCGAAATCGGATAAGTGTCGGCGGGTTGCGTTGCCGGCGCAGTGAAGACCCCTTGCCCAGAAATCGTGCCGCACTTCGGGCTGCAGGTTACGTCTTGCGGCTCCGGGGTCGTTCCATCCGGGAAGTCCGTCGTACTGTTCGCCACCGGCTGCACTATTTTCCATTGCGGATTCGCGTTTGCCGGCGAAACGTTCAGAAAGTCTGCCGTGAATTGCACTTGCTGCGCCGGGGTGATTTCTGTCGGTACGGTCGCCGTCGAGGGCGTCACTGCGGTGCGAATACCCGTGTCCAGGGTCAGCGCTGCCGTGCCAGTCTTCGCCTTGTTCGCGGACGCGGTCGAGGTGAACGTGAGGATCGGGATAGGATTTGGGAAACTGGCCAGCGTTGGCGCCGTGTACGTCAAAACGTTGTTGGTAGACGACGGTGTTGCCGTCCACGTCCCCAGGCTTCCGCCGCCGAGCGCCGCCACAGTCTGGCCGGAGGTGCAGTTTTGCTTTGCCGTCTGAGTCGGGTTCGGTTGCGCCGTCGTTGCCAATGGCGTGTATACGAACGTGCACGACCATGTGGAAGCGAGGTTCGTTGTGCCCGTCACCGTGGACGTAAAGGTCTGCACTGTGTCCGCGATCACCGTCGCCGTCGGGGGCGACACCGTTACTACCACCGTGTTCGGCCCCGAGCCACTGCATCCGTTCAGCAACATCAACGCTCCCGCAAGCATCAGCATCGCGGCCGTCTCCATCGTGCGCCACTTCATGAATGACATCTCCCTGATGAAATCTGCGCGGGCAACCTCCCGCGCGCACTCCCTGGAACCTTTGTTTCCCCGTAGGATGGCCTGAATTCGTTTCCCCGTTGCCCCGTCTATCACATTTAGAACGTCCGGCTGACCGTGAACCGGAACGTGCTTCTCGGCTCAAAATAATTCAGTCTTCCCGGATTCTGCAGCACCGGCTGGATCTGGTACAAAATCGATGGATCGCACTGGTTCGGATGCAGTGGATCGGTAAGCCCCATCGCCTGACACGTGGACGTCAGGTTCGCCAGGTTGATTTTGTCGTACGGGGCCACAATCGTCTCGTGAAGGCGCAGCGGGTTATACGCCCAATAAATACGGAACGGCGCCTGCACGATCGGGATATTGATATTGAACTCGATACCGACCGAATCGCGCAGATGGAAGTTCGTATTCGGCGCGATCTGTAATTGCTGCCCTTGATTGACCAACGGAAACTGCTGGTTGATGTTCTCGACGCCCGTCGGATTCAGTTTCAACGCGTCCTTGTTCACGATTCCGTCGGTTCCCACGTCGTCGAACAGTGTCATGCCCACTGGACCCGCGATGGGTATCCGGTATTCGAAGTTTGCGACGCTTTGCAGGTCCGCCCCTGGGAATGTGATGGTGTAGGCGACCACCGGAACGTTAAACGCTCCCTGCGTCGGATATCCCGCGCCCGACAGGTGACGGTTATCTGTAAACAGCACCGTCTGGTTCGTCACGCTAGGAATATAGGTGACCGGCGAAATCGCGCGGATGTCGAACCCGCGCAGGTCATTCTCGCCTCCCATATAGAACCGGCTGAACGGTGGCACTTCGCCGCCCCCCCAACCCGTGGTCCACGCCGCCAGAACACGCACGCCCACCGCGTTGCGCCGGTGATTGATCGGATGGAAATACTTGAACTCGCCCGTATTGGTGACGGTCCTTACGTTGCCGCCAAGCCCGCTGAACGCCAACGAATAGAAGTAGCTTCGTCCCGAGGTGGCATTGATGGGATTGTTGAGCGTGTTCTGCGTGATCGAAGTGGTCACCGTGCTGGACAGAATTCCATTCAACGCGCTGGGACCCGCGATGCTCAGATACTGCAACTGAGTGAACAGCAGCTGCGAGGCCTGGTTATATGTGGTGATGTCCGTGTGCGTCAGTCCATACGTAACGCCCACGCGGGTGAACGCATAGCGTTTCAACGGGTAGCTGGCGTACACCGTGAATCCTTCGCTGTTCTGGTTGTAGTCTTGAATATATTGCGGGTTGACGCTGACTGCCTGGCCGGTGAGCACCGCCGCTTGCTCTGCCTGGTTGAATTTATAAAGTGATTTAAAAATCGTGAAGCCGGTGGCGATCGGCCGGTCAAACAGGTAAGGCTCGGAGAAGCCCAGCATCACGTTCTGCTGGTATTGCCCCACCTGCGCAGACAGTGTCAGCGTCTCGCCGAGTCCCAGGAAATTGTTGGTCTGGTAGGTCAGTCCGATGAACCCGCCCGCCAATCCACTCACGCCGCCCTGCAAACCGATCGACTGTTTGCCCTTTTCTTTCAGCTTCAGCAGGATGTCGACGGTGCCGTTCTTGGTGTCGCGCTTGATTTCCGCGGACTTGTCCGCCTCGATCTTGTCGAAGTAATTCAGCTGGTTCAGCCGCAGGATGCTGATTTCCCACAAACGCTTGTTGAACAACTGGCCTTCGTCGATCAGCAGTTCGCGGCGGATCACCTTGTCGCGCGTCGTCGTATTGCCGCTGAACTCGATCCGGCGGACGTAATACTGTTTGCCTTCGTCGAACTTCATGGTCACGTCGATGCGCCTGGCTTTCTCGTCGATATCCGTTTGCGGCTCGGGAACGAAATCGATGAAGCCGTACTGGCCATAGATCTTTGTGTAATCTTCCATGGCTTTGCGGATCTTCGCGGTGGAAAACACGTCGCCCGGTTTCAGCGGAAACACGCTTTTGAGCGCGTCCACTTTCAACGACAGCGCCTTGTCCGGGTCCGAACTGACGATCTTGATCGTCCCCATCGTGTAGCGTTCGCCCTCTTCGATGGGGATAGTGATGTTCACGGCCTTGCCCGTCGTCCGGCCGGCGAACGGTATTCCGTACTTCCACCCTTCCGTGTCTACATTCTCCAGGATGGGATCCGGCAGAGACACTTTGAAATAGCCGTTGTCCTGGTACAGTCCGCGAATGCCAACTTCCTGGTCCTCGATCAACTTGTCGTGATCGTAGGTCTTCGACATCAAATTGATTTCGGTGAAATACAGCGGAATGGCGATACGGCCGGTCGTGGTGCATGGCGCGAATCAGTTTGCGGTCGCTGAACGCGTGATTTCCCGTGAATTTTATTTTCCCGACCTTTACCTTCGGTCCTTCGTCTATTTTAAACACCAGGATCACGGCGTTGCTGGAAGCGATTCGTTCGTACTCCGGCGTCACCGTCGCGAATTGCCGGCCATGTTCGCCGAGCAGTTCCTTCAGCACCACTTCCGCTTTCTTGATGCGTGTGGGATCGAACTGGCTTTCCACCGTGAGCCCGACTTTTTTCTCCTTGAATCGATCCAGAATGTCCGATTCGGAGATGGAGTGGATGCCGTCGTAGCGAATTCGCCGGATCACCGGCCGCTCTTTCACTTGAAAAACGATGATTTTCCCGTTGGGCTTTTCCCCGTCTTCCACTTGCAGTTTTACGTCTTCGAAAAATTGCGTGTTCCACAGCGCCTGAAAGTCGCGGCGCAAGGTTTCTTCGTTGTACGAATCGCCCACCCGGCTGAAGATGCGCGCCTGCAGTGTGTCTCTGCGAATCCGGCGGTTGCCTTCGAAGTCGATGCGTTCGATGAACGCCTGGTCGTTCTGCTGCGCGTCTCCGAGAACGAGGTCCGGGCGAACTTCATCAATTTTTTCTTCCAGTGTATTTTCGTTCAGCGCGGCGTGAAATAACGTGAAGCCTTTGGAAGCTCCTTGCGCATTTTTTCCCTCGGACGGCGCCGTGTCAGCCCAACAATTTCGCCCGGCCAGAAAAACCGCAGCGACCATGACGAAGACACAAAACTGGCGAGCACACCAGGTTGTCATGTCCGGCGGAAAACAGACTATCCTTTTAGCGGCCGCAGATCGGATCAAGGCCGCGCCCCCAAACCCAATTTGTTATTCTCCCGCCGGTCCCGGTATGGGCCGGCCGAGCGTACTTCGCTTCCACGACCCTTGACCATTGGGTCGCTTCGCGGTCACACGCACGCTGCGTCAGATTCACTAATGAACGACTGGGGTTGCCTCACCAACTGGCCGGAACGCGAGGCCTTCCCCTGCAACATAAATTTGCAATGTTGCCGGCCTCTGGATTCCCCCCTGGATCAACGATTCGCTCAACGGGTCTTCCACATACTTCTGCAGGGCCCGCCGCAACGGTCGCGCACCATAACTCCGGTCCGCGCACGTTTTCTCGAGGATCCACTGGCGTGCTTCAGGCGACAAAACCACTTGCACTTGCCGGTGAATCAGCGTGTCGTTCAGCTGTCCCACCAGCAGATCGATAATGCGCAGCAGATCCTCGTCGCCCAGAGGATTAAACAGGATGATGTCGTCCAGCCGGTTCAAGAATTCCGGATTGAACGCCCGCTTCACTTCGCCCAAAACCAGGTCTTCCATGCTCTTCAAGCTGGCTTCATCTAGCCCAGCCTGGAAGCCGATCGACGTGCGCTTCTGCAAGTGCCGCGCACCGATGTTGGAAGTCATGATGATGATGGTGTTGCGGAAATCGACCGTGTTGCCTAAACCATCCGTCAGCTGCCCGTCCTCAAATACTTGCAACAGGATATTGAAGAGGTCGGGATGCGCCTTCTCGATTTCGTCCAATAATATAACCGAATATGGCGTGCGACGCACGCGCTCGGTCAATTGGCCGCCTTCCTCGTACCCGACATATCCCGGAGGCGCTCCAATTAGCTTCGAAACCGAGTGCTTTTCCATGAATTCCGACATGTCGAAGCGGATCAAGGATTTTTCGCTGCCGAACAAAAATTCCGCCAGCCGCCTCGCCACTTCTGTTTTTCCTACGCCCGTGGGGCCCAGGAAGAAGAAGCATCCCACCGGCCGCAGGGGCGATTTCAACCCCGCGCGGCTCCGGCGAATGGCGCGCGCCAGCGCTGTGATGGCTTTGTCCTGGCTGATTACGCGCTTGTGCAGTTCCGGCTCGATGCGCAGCAATTTCTGCTGTTCGTCTTCCTTGATGGAGGTGACGGCAACGCCGGTCCAACGAGACACTACTTCCTCGATGTCCTCACGCGTCACGATGCCCGTCGACGCGTCGTCCAGCTTGTAGCGTTCCCGCAGCACGCGCAGGTTTTCCTTTTCCTTGCGCTCTTCTTCGGAGTAGAACCGCGCCTTTTCGAATTCGTGCGCCGCAATCGCCGATTCCATGCGGTGCGTGATGAACTTGACGCGCTTCTGCACTTCGCTGACTTCTTCCGGCACCGATGCCTGGCGCAGCTTCACGCGCGCGCCAGCTTCGTCGATCAGGTCGATGGCCTTGTCTGGTAGGAAGCGGTCGGGAATGTAGCGATTCGAAAGATAAACGGAGTAACGCAACGCTTCGTCGGTATAGCTCACTGCGTGAAATTTTTCATACCGTTCGCGCACGCCGCTGATTACCTGCACCGCTTCGTCTTCGGTCGGTGCGGGAACTTTTACGGCCTGGAATCTGCGTTCCAGGGAACGGTCTTTTTCCACGGATTTGCGGTATTCGCTCGGTGTCGTCGCGCCGATGCACTGAATCTCGCCACGCGAGAGCGCCGGCTTCAATATGTTTGCCGCGTCCAGCGAGCCTTCCGCCGAGCCAGCGCCCACGAGTGTATGCAACTCATCAATGAACACGATGGAGTTTTGGCTCTCCATCAGTTCCTTCATGATGGTCTTCAATCTCTCTTCGAATTGCCCGCGATACTTTGTGCCCGCCACGATTAAAGACAGGTCGAGCGACAAAATGCGCTTGTCCGCCAGGAACGACGGCACATCGCCATCGCTGATCCGCTGCGCCAAGCCTTCGACGATCGCCGTTTTTCCCACGCCGGGCTCGCCGATCAGCACCGGATTATTTTTCGTGCGCCGGCACAGGATCTGGATCACGCGCTCGACTTCCCCTTCGCGTCCGACCAGGGGATCCAGGCTGCCTTCCGTGGCCGCCTGTGTCAGGTCGCGGCTGAATTCCGCCAGCAGCGATGTTTCTTTCGGTCGCGCCGCGGTGTTCTTTTCGCCGCTCGTCCGCGACAATTCCTCGCGCAACGCCGACAGCCGCAGCCCGCGCTCCATCAAAATCTCCGCGCCGAAGCACTTTTCTTCGCGCAGAATACCCAGCAACAAATGTTCCGTGCCCACGTGCTTGTGGCCCAGCCGCTCGGCTTCTTCGGCGGCACTGTTGAGGATGCGCTTGCACTCCGCGCTCAGCGGCACTTCGACGGACGTGGAAATGCGCTCGCGTATGGTGATGCGCGCCTCGATTTCTTTTCGAATGGATTCGATGGAACCCTGCTGCCGCAGGAATCGGTTTGCCAGCGCCTTATCTTCCCTCATCAATCCGAGCAACAGATGCTCAGTCTCGATGTACGGGCTTCCGTATTGGCTGGCCTCATACCTGGCAAAGAAAATGACACGTCGTGCTTTTTCTGTGTATCGTTCAAACACGTTAGCTCGCTTCTCCCCCTGGGGTCCCGGCCGCAACGTTTTTCACGCTGCGGACTTGCAGAACACCATGTTCAAGTCCCACGATCCGGTCACATCGTTCCGCCAGCGCCAGGTTGTGCGTCGCAATCAGCGACGTCAGGCGATGCGTGCGGTGCAGCCGTTGCAACAACTCAAACACAGCCCAAGCATTCTGCTCGTCTAGATCTCCGGTCGGCTCATCCGCCAGCAGCACCCGCGGTCCTGTCACCAGAGCCCGCGCGATCGCCGCTCGCTGCTGTTCACCGCCCGAAAGTTCTCCTGCGCGGTGCTCGGCTCGGTCTTCGAGGCCCACTTCTGCCAGCCACTGGCGCGCTTCGAGCTGCGCTTTTGCCTGTGACTCCCCGCGCACCAGCAGCGGCATCGCTACATTTTCTGCTGCCGTAAAATCCGGCAACAACTGGTGCCGCTGCCAGAGAAACCCCACGGCGCGATTGCGATACTTTGCGAGCGCCGCGTCTTCATTCGTTTCAATCGCTTTATTTTCAAAGTATACTGTACCGCTCGTTGGAGTGTCTAGCGCGGCCAGCAAATGCAGTAAAGTGCTCTTCCCCGCGCCCGACGGCGCCACCACCGCCACCATCTCTCCTTCACGCAATTTCAAGTTTACATCCGCCAATACTTCCAGATTTTTCTCGCGCACTCCATACGTTTTCTTCAATCCGCGCGCTTCGAGGATTGCTTCGTCGGTTTTGTCCGCGGCGTTCATTTGTTGCGAGTCCCCACGATCCCGTTTCTCTCCGTCGAACCCTGCTAACAGCTCTCATCCCGGCCTGCTCAACCGCCTCATCCTTGCCGCTTTCCGGCCACTTCTCGGGGTTCCCTCTATCGTTTGATGCGCCAGCTACCTCTTCAGTCCAGTTGTTAGCGTTTCCCCGGCACTGCGTCTTCTGGCCCAACCTTTTCCCATTTTTTCCCTTGTGCTACCGGCGCCAAACTGCGATAGAAACGTCACATTCTCGACCGTCAGTAACACGCTTTGTTTCAATGCTTTATAATTACCTTCCCGGGAGTTCTAAAACCGGCTGGACCCCGGCCTCCCAAGCCCGCCTCACGCGTACACCCTTAGGAGCAAATCGAACGCCAAACGGTCTTTCGATGAAACCCTGCAGTTTTCCATTTCCTTTGCTTTACTCGAATCGCAGAATTTCGACCGGCAACAGCCGCGCTGCCTCCTGCGCCGGAATCACCGTTGCTAACACTGCAATCGCCATGGCCGCCAACGCGATCCACAAACCGTCGAAAAAACTCGGATGAAATGGGACGTAGGGTACCGCGTAGACCTGCGGATCGAGTGGAATCAAATGATACGTTCCGGCAATCCACGTGAACGCATAGCCGACAGTCAATCCAAGCACAGTCCCCATCGCGCCAATCGACATTCCCAGCAACAAAAAAATCCGCCGCACTTGTTCGCGGCGCGTCCCCACCGATAAAAGCACGGCAATGTCCTTCGCTTTGTCGGTCACCGTCATCGACAGCACCACAAGAATATTCAGGCCCGCCACAAACGTAATCAGCCCGATGAAAATTGCCGTCACCAATTTTTCCAGCCGCAGCGCGCGAAACAGCGCCTGATTCTGTTCCATCCAGGTAGTCGTCGTGAACCCCTCGCCCGCCGCCTGCTCCACCACGCTCGCAATTTCTGGCGCCTGTTCTGGCTTCGCCAGACGGAATTCCAGCACGTTCACAACGTCGCCGGTCCCCGCCAACGATTGCGCCGCCGGCAACGCAATGAAGCACCAGTTCTCGTCGTAGTCGTAAAATCCAGAATCGAAAACCCCTGTCACCCGGAATCGCTTCGTTCTCGGCATTAGTCCGAATGGCGTCAACCTTCCTTGCGGACTCGTCAGCGTCACATAATCGCCCGGCTGCAGCTTCCACTCCTCGGACAATTGTTTGCCGACCACCATCCCGTCGATCCCTTCCGTGTCAGGAGAAAAATCCAGCCGCCCCGCGGAAAGCTTCTGCAGCGCCTCATCGCTCTTCTTCTCCGGCCCTACATCAATGCCTTTCACCACCACGCCCCGCGCTTGGCCCCCAAACGACAGCAGCATGGTTTCGTAAATTGCCGGGGTCACCGAATTCACAGCCGGCGTTTTCTGCAGCCTTTCCGCCAGCGCGTTGTAATTTTGGATTCCGCCCGAGCCCGGTCGCGTCAAAGAGATGTGCGCGGTCACGCCGAGCAGCCGGTCTTGCAGCGTCTCCCGGAAGCCGCTGTTCATCGCCAATGCGATCACCAGCGTGGCCACGCCCGCCGCCACTCCGAGCACGCTGAACGCGGTGACCAGCCGCAAAATCACCGGCCGGTTCGGCGACCTCAAGTACCTCTTGGCCACGAACCATTCAAAACTCATGCGTTCGACCGTCCTTTATGCCTTTGCGCCTTCCGGACCGGCTTCTTCGTGCTTGGTTTCGGGCCGAAGTTGAGGGAATAAGATGACATCGCGAATGGAGTGAGAATCCGTCAACAGCATCGTCAGCCGGTCGATGCCGATGCCTTCCCCGGCGGTCGGTGGCATGCCATGGGCGAGCGCGCGAACATAATCCACGTCGAGCTGCTTCGGCACTTCGTCTCCGCCCTGCGCGATCTGTGCCTGGAATCGTCTCTCCTGTTCTGCAGGATCATTTAATTCCGAAAAGCCATTGGCGATTTCCATCCCCGCCACGTAAATCTCGAAGCGCTCCGTCAAGGACGGATCGTCTGGCTTTTGCTTCGACAAAGGGGAGATGTCGGTCGGGTATTCGTACAAAATGGTTGGCTGAATCAGCTTGTGTTCCGCAATCGTTTCGAACAACAAGCCCGTCCATTCGCCGTCGGACAATTTTCCCTTTGCCGCCGCATATTGCGCATGGTTCGCCTTCGCCCACACGTTATAGCGTTCGGCCGCTTGCGTTGCGCCTCCCGGAGCCGCCAGTTCCTCGAGCGTCGGTGCCGCGCCGGCGATCTGCGGCCAATATTTCACGATCGCTTCCCGCATGGTCCTGCGTTGCATCTTGCCAAAATCCAGCTCGTGCTCTCCATACTTCACGATGGTCGAGCCCGTGATGTTCTTCGCCACCTGCGCGAACAACTGCTCGTTCAGCTCCATCAAATCCCGATAATTGCTGTACGCCTCATAAAACTCCAGCATCGTAAACTCGGGATTGTGTTGCGTACTGACCCCTTCATTCCGGAAATTACGGTTGATCTCATAGACGCGGTCGAACCCGCCCACAATCAGCCGCTTCAAATACAACTCCGGCGCAACCCGTAAATAAAGATCGATGTCCAGCGTGTTGTGGTGCGTCACGAACGGCCGGGCGGTTGCGCCTCCCGGGACCGGATGCATCATCGGCGTTTCCACTTCAATGTAGCCGCGGTTGTCGAAGAACTGCCGCATCTCCCGGATAATTCGCGCCCGCGTTTGAAACACTTCCCGAGACTTTTCCGTCGCCACCAGGTCCAGATAGCGTTGCCGGTAACGCAGCTCGATGTCCGCCAACCCGTGCCACTTCTCCGGCAGCGGCAACAACGCTTTACCCAGAAAGAACAGCTCCTCCACCCACACGGACAACTCCCCGGTCTTCGTCCGGAACATGCGCCCGTCGACGCCGATGTGGTCTCCCAAATCCAGCAGGTGGAATAGCTGGAACCCCTTTTCACCAACCACATCCTTCCTCACATAAATCTGGATACGACTCCCCGACCCTTGCAAATGCGCGAATCCCGCTTTGCCCATCAGCCGGTAAGACACGATGCGGCCGGCGACGCGCGTCTCCTTGCGATCCGCCTCCAACTCGGGCGCCGTACGCTCCGAATATTTCTTCACCAGTTCCGCAGGCGTATCGGTCCAGCGGAATTCTCGCGGAAACGCCTCATAGCCAAGCGCTTGGATTTCTTCGAGTTTCTTTTGTCTTTGCTGAAACTGGTCTTGAGGCTCAAATTGCAAGAGGGGTTAAATCCTTTCTCTATTGGTTCTCTGGAGTATAAAGGCGCATTCACAACGAGAGCAAGGAAGCGGCCGTTTTCTAAAGCCAGCCGAGTTCCGTTCCGGGAATTTTAACTGCAGGAAACAAAATCCTTCTTTTTTCTACGAATTGTTATGCTTGTGGATTTTATAAGTTTGCTATACTCGCCGTCTGTACCATGGAGGTAGGCTTGCGCTCGCGCCCCGTCCCGACGCATTACTCTTCAGTGTCTCAAGATTGGCGAATGCCTTTAAGGGGCGACAAATCCCACCTTTATGTCAATTGCATTCAGCGCCTCGAAACCGCGTACTCCATGTTCAGCGTGAATCTTGACGAAGCTTTCGGCATGCGCCGCACCGGCCGCACTGCCAAAGCAAATCAGGTTCTCTCGGTTGCTCCGGCTCTCTGCAACAGACTTTCCTTTCCGATGGATTGCTTGTTGCGCGCGATGCTCGACCACTCCAAGCACTTTGGCGTCGCTCCCAATCTCGCCCCTCTCGATCCCCGGAACTTCCAGCATTCCCGCAGCCAGCGTGTCGCTCTTTTCAACGATCTCTTTAGCCGCATCCTCCTGACTCGTAAATCCCAATTCGCGCATAAGATTTCCGCTCTCGCCGATCTCGTCGAAGAATTGGACACCAGCTTCGCATCCACCGCCGAGGAACTGGCATCCGACGCTTCCTCCGGTCCGGATCAGGATTGGGATTTGCTCGACTCCATCCACTACGACCTGAACACCTGCCTCCGCGAAACCGTGGTGCTCCTGAAGTCCTTTCTCCACGCTTTGCCCGACCAGCAACTCCATGGTTTTCAGGATGTGCTCCACTCCTCCCCAGACTCTTCGCCCGTTCCTCTCCTCCACCGTACCCGGCATCTTGCCCATAGACGGATAGCGTTCCTAAAGGGACAATAGTTAATCCCTGCGGGCGCCTTGCAGCCCATGCAACCTATTGAGGGCTCCCACCTTCTATAGGGGCATATGTGCTCCTCGTCGTCCGTTCTCGGGACAACTCTGAAGGGAAGTAGGCGCATCGCACTCCCAGATGGCGCCGCTATTGGACTGTTGGCCCGACCAAGACCAAGCGAGCCGATTGCGTGGACAGAAGCGGAAGCCATTCGCCGCGCTCAGGCGGGCGATTCTGCCGCGTTCGACTTTCTCTATCAACTGCACAGCCGTCGCGTCTACGCTCTCTGCCTGAGAATGGTCAATAACCCGGCCGATGCCGAAGATCTCATGCAAGAAGCGTTTCTTCAACTCTTCCGCAAGATCGGCACCTTCCGTGGTGAGTCGGCCTTCTCCACCTGGTTGCATCGCATGACCGTCAACGTCGTGCTCATGCGCCTGCGTAAGAAGTCGCTCCCGACCGATTCCTTGGAGGAGACCTTGGATCCGGAAGCGGACAATAGCAGTCCCAAGCGCGACGTTGGCGCCCCAGACCTTCGCTTGTCCGGCGCCGTCGACAGAGTCAACCTCGAACGCTCCATCGAGCAACTCCCTCCCGGCTATCGCACCGTTTTCGTGCTGCATGACGTTCAAGGTTACGAGCACAACGAGATTGCGGACATCATGGGATGTTCCGTAGGTAATTCGAAGTCCCAGTTGCACAAGGCGCGCACTCGCCTGCGCGAATTGCTCCAGGAACAAATCCGGGATCAAGCTCGCCAGGAACGTCAATCGGCGAAAGCTCAGTCAAGCTCGAAGGAATGAGCTAGAATGATGCTACCGTCGAGGACGACAACACGCGCACCTGAGCTTTGCCAGTTTTTTGCAGGGAGAGCCAACCAGTGCTGTGCCCTGCGGAGTTTGCGGTATGCAGTGTAAGGAACTCGAAGCCGTTCTAGAATCAGAAGGGCTTAGTCCTCTTCCCCTCGAGGCTCGCGAGCATCTCGCTGACTGTTCCCATTGTCAGGACTTGTTTGCCGACCTCTCCACTATCGTCGTGACCGCCAAAAGCGTTCCGGCGGAGATTGCTCCTCCCGACCGCGTCTGGGTTTCCATCCGCGCTCAACTCGAAGCCGAAGGCATACTGCGCGATACTTTGCTTGTCGCCGCGCCTTCCTCCGCTCCGTGGTGGAACGGCTTTGCCGAGTTTTTCCGTCCTCGCACACTGGCTACCGCGGCTGCAGTGCTCGTCCTCGTTGCCGGTACCGTTTACGTTGTGGACCATCACGGCTCCAACACGCCTTCCTCCACTAACACGACTGCTGTTGCAAAACCTGTACCCGTGCAAGTCAGTCAGACACCGGCGATTGCTCCTGAACCGGCTCCGGTGACTGCAGAAGCGCTCGAGAAGACTCCTCCGAAGCACATTGAGTCCGCGCGTGTCGCCGTTCCGCCTCAGCCTCGAGCCTCTTCGACCGTGCTCCGCCGTTCGCCCTCCGAAGAAGCCTATCTCGGCGACAGCGCTGCAGTGCTGGCCCAGACCGAAGATTCCCTGCCGCGCACAGGGCTCACCAACAACGCCGCCGTGGACGCCTCCTTGCGCCAGAATTTGCGCACTCTTAACGAATTTATTGCGGAGTGTGAATCCCGCTTGAAGCAGAATCCTCAGGACCAGTTGACTCGTGAATATCTCAACATGGCCTACCAGCAGAAAGCGGAATTACTCACCGCCATGATGGACAGCGGAAGGAGCGAACACTAATGTTCCCCCAGCAGAAGATCGTTCGTGGCGTTTCTCATATCCTCGGCGTGGGCTTGTTTTTCTGCGCTGTTACTGCAGCCCTTGCCGCCACCACGGAGCAGCAGGAAGAGCATCACTTCACGGTCAAAGACCATCCGATCGTCATTATCAATAACATCGTCAATGGCCGTATCGAAGTGAAGTCCTGGAAAAACTCAGAAGTCGTCGTCACCAGCACCATTGTTCCCGGCAAAGTCTCCATCGAGTCCGAACAGGTCGGCGACCGCATCGACATTAATGCCACTTCGCTCGTCGATGCCGCCGAGCCTCATGAAGTCGAAGCCAACTTTTCGCTGGTCGTTCCGGAACAGACCGAATTGCAATTGCGCACGCAGACCGGACTGATTCTGGTTGAGCAGGTCAACGGCGACATGAAGTTGCAAAGCGTCGCCGGCGATGTTCACCTCAAGGAAGTCTCCGGCTACATCATCGTCAAGACCACCAGCGGCTCTCTCGTCTGCACGCTCTGCTCCGGCAAGCTCGAATACAATTCCATCAGCGGCGGCGCGCAGATCCTTCAACCCGCTCTCTCTAACGTCAACGTCATGACCACCACTGGCAACATCCTTTATGACGGCGATTTCGTTCGCACCGGCCTGTACACCATGAACAGCGGCCGCGGCCTCGTCGAGGTTCGTTTTTCCGGCACGGATTCCTTCGATCTTAACGCTCAGACGTATCGCGGCACGGTCGATAATCAAGCTGCCGCTTTCCTGAAGGACGATGTGCATTCCGGCAAACATCATCCGCAGTCGAAATTCAGTCACAGCCTCGTCGGCACCGTTGGCCAGGGTTTCGCCAAGGTCGAACTCTCCTCTTACAGTGGTACAATTCGGATTCTGAAGCGCGATTAATCCGCGCTCTCCGGAATCGTGAATCAAACTCCAATTGGCCGCGCTCTTCAATCGCGCGCCTCCATTCTTGGTCTCGCCGGTTTCATGGGTGCGGGTAAAAGCACGATCGGCACCCGTCTGGCCCGTCAACTCGGCTGGCGTTTCGTCGATCTCGACGAGCGCATCGAAGAAGCTGCCGGCATTTCCATCCCTGAGTTTTTCGAACGCCACGGCGAACCTGCGTTCCGGCAACTCGAAGCCGATCAATTGCGCGCCGCCCTCGGTCGCGCCGTGGAGTTTCACGAATCCACCATTCTCGCTCTCGGTGGTGGCACCTATGCGCAGCTCGGCGCCCCGGAATTCCTTCGCAACTCCGGAGTCCCCGTCGTCTGGCTGGACACTCCCGTCGAGATTTTGCTCTCGCGCTGCATGACCATGACTGGCCGGCCGCTGTTCCGGGATGAGGCCAGCTTTCGCGCGCTTTATTCCCAGCGCCTCCCGTCCTACCAGCTCGCCGATTTTCGCGTCGACAGTTCGGGCGACGCCGCCGCCGTGGTAGCCGAAATTCTTCGCCGGGGCATTGCCGGCTCGCCCGCGAGTGAAACGGAATCGCCCTTGGCTTCAGAGAAACCAAAACCCTAAGGAGGATTTGATGGCTAACCCAGTTGCAAGCTCCCGGGGTCTCGGCTGTTTGTCAGGACAAAGGACTGCGCTCACGGATGCTCTTGGCCCGGGCAGATTTTCAAAGCCGACACTATCAACTCTCGCATCCGTTCTTCTCCTGCTCGTACTGGCTACCGTGCTTCTGGCTTCCGCGGATCAGAAAAAGCCTTCTGTCTTCGTCAACGACAAGGGAAAATTTAAGGTGCTTCTCAACGACAAGGTCATAGGCCACGAAGAATTCGAAATCACTTCCAGTGGCGCCACTTGGACCGCCAAAGCCACCACCCACCTCGCCGTCGAAGGCGCTCCCGCCACCACCGTCACCGGCAACCTCGCCCTGCAACCGGAGGGCGCTCCTATTTCCTACGATTGGACCACGCAAGCGGACAAAAATAGCAGCGCGCACATTGCGTTCGCCAACGGCGTCGCCAAGATGACCGTTCAGCTCGGCACCGCGCACCCGTTCGAGCAAGATCTCACGTTCACTTCCCCGATGATCGTCGTGCTCGACGACAATCTTTACTACCAGTACGCCGTCCTCGCCCGTGTATATGATTGGAACCGCCGCGGCACGCAGTCGTTCTCCGTCCTCGTTCCGCAGGAGCTCCTGCCCGGCACCATCACCGTAGATTGGGCCGGCGCCGCCACCGCCGAAGGCAAATCTTACGAAGGTCTGAAAGTCACCACCAACGATCTCGAGGTAATTCTCTATCTTGATCCCAACCATCGCCTCCAACGCATCGAAGTTCCTTCCTCCAAAGCCGCCATCATCCGCGAATAATCCGCCCTCCGTCGCGCCGCAAACCGCCACAACACACAACCAACACAAAAATTGTCAGCCTGAGGAGCGCCTTTTGCGACAACGGATCTCAACGATAGAATCACGCACACATTCCTTACGAGTTCGGCTTCTCAATATTCTGTTCCGTGTCCACAGAAAACACCTTGAAGTTGCTGAACGTGTGGTACAGAATAATCCGCCGGCCACCAATCTCCCAATAGGCCTCAATCCTTTCCGGCAACCACAATTTTAGTTTCCGTGACTGGATCTCCACCGGCGCATAGTCCACGGAAATCGCGCTGCGCCGCAAATCCATCGGCGGAATATCTTGCATGAGATTGGTTTCCAGATGCAGAACTTGCCCGCTCTCCATGGAAATCCAGGCGCGGCCTTTCAGCATCGCCGCATACGACCCGGCGTCGGTGCGAAATTGCAGCGTGCGCCGCGGTTTGTCTTTGCGCTGTTGAAACCGGATCACCCAGGCCAGCTGCCCTTTCCATTTATCCAGACCCTCGCAACTCATATCGTAGTCGGATTGCATGTGGGGGTGAAAGATGAGCGCCAGCGCCACTTGCCCGGTATCCTGTCCGCTTGCCGGGAACGCATGGCCGCCCTTCGCGGGAGTTCGGTATTCGCGACTGGAGCGCCCAGCGCCGTTTTGCTCAAATGCGAACACATAATCGAAGACTCCGGAATCGTTCTCTTCCGGAATTGCGGTTTGGTCCAGCCGCTCGTATTGAATTTGCTCCTCGGCGGAAAAGTTTTCCAGATTCGTGGTCAGCTCGAGCGCATGCGCGCCGGCTTCCCGAAGCACCTTCGCAACATCACAGGGCGGGATCGACGCTATCGACCGCAGCGGCGCATCCACGTTCGGCGGCGTCCAGTTCAATCCCTTGAGCTTTGCAGGTTTCGCAGCACCACTTTGCCGTCGCGCAGCCGCCAATGGTACGCATCCAAGCAACACCATGCCGCACAACCCCGTCGCCACAAGCGGACGCATCCCACGCTCGATCTTCTTGAGAAGATTCAATTTTCCCCGCCCGGAATCCTGAGTCTACACCACGCCTCGACCCAAGTAACCCGATTGACGTTTTTTTACACCACAAACGCTTCGTCTTGAGCGACGATAGAGGTCCGCTCAAGCCGTTTATCTTTTCTGATCTGTTGTAGTTGGAGAATTCTATGCCATCCGCAACCCAAGTTCTGACGCCGCTCTCGATCGATGAACTCAACAAAATGGACGCCTACTGGCGCGCTTGCAATTATCTTTCTGCGGGCATGATCTATCTCCGCGCCAACCCGCTCCTGCGCGAACCACTCAAGCCCGAGCACATCAAGCGCCGGCTCCTCGGCCACTGGGGTTCCGATCCCGGGCAATCCTTTATCTGGGTCCATCTCAACCGCCTCATCAAAAAGTACGACTTGAACGTCATGTACATTTCCGGCCCCGGCCACGGTGCGCCTGCTACGCTGGCCAACTGCTATCTCGAAGGCTACTACTCGGAGATTTATCCCGACAAAAGTCGCGACGAGGCCGGCATGCTCAAATTCTTCAAGCAATTTTCTTTTCCGGGCGGTATCGGTTCGCACTGCACGCCGGAAACCCCCGGCTCCATCCACGAAGGCGGCGAGCTTGGCTATTCGCTGTCGCACGGTTACGGCGCAGCCTTCGATAATCCCGATCTCATCGTGGCTGTCGCTGTCGGTGACGGGGAATCCGAAACCGGCCCGCTGGCCACCGCCTGGCATTCCAATAAATTCTTGAATCCCGTTCGAGATGGCGCGGTCCTGCCCATTTTGCACCTCAACGGCTACAAGATCGCCAACCCCACGATCCTCGCTCGCATCCCGCACGAAGAATTGGAAGCCCTGCTCATCGGCTACGGCCACAAACCATATTTTGTCGAAGGCCATGATCCCGCCACAATGCATCAGCAAATGGCCGCCACTCTCGAGCAATGCATCCTGGACGTTCGTTCCCTGCAGCAGCACGCTCGCTCGCAACGCGACCCCACTCGTCCGCGCTGGCCCATGATCGTTCTTCGTTCGCCAAAAGGCTGGACCGGACCCAAAGAAGTCGACGGCCACAAGGTGGAAGATTTCTGGCGCGCTCACCAGGTTCCCGTTCTCGATCCGGTGACAAATCCGAAGAGCCTGAAAATCGTGGAAGGCTGGATGCGCAGCTACAAACCCGAAGAACTCTTCGACGCCAAAGGCGCGCTCGTCCCCGGTTTGCAGGAACTGGCCCCCTCCGGAACGCGCCGCATTTCCGCCAATCCTCACGCCAACGGCGGTCTGTTACGCAAAGAACTCGACCTCCCGGATTTTCGCAACTTCGCTTTCGACATAAAATCTCCCGGCACTGTTTACGCTCCGCCGACCGACATCCTTGGCCATTTTCTTGCCGAAGTCATGCGCCGCAATATGAATTCCTTCCGCGTCTTCGGCCCGGATGAGACCGCCTCGAATCGCCTCACCGCCATTTACGCGGCATCCAAAAAAACCTGGCTCGCCGAGTACAAACCGGAAGACGCCGACGGCGGCGAGCTCGACCTTTTCGGCCGGGTCATGGAAATGCTCAGCGAGCACACCCTCGAAGGCTGGTTCGAAGGCTACGTTCTCACCGGCCGCCACGGCTTTTTCTCCACCTACGAAGCCTTCGTTCACGTAATCGATTCCATGTTCAACCAACACGCCAAGTGGCTGGAGAAATCGAAAATGGAATTGGACTGGCGCGCCCCCGTGCCCTCCGTCAACATCCTCATCACTTCTCTGGTCTGGCGCCAGGATCACAACGGTTTCACGCATCAGGATCCCGGCTTCCTCGACGTGGTCACCAACAAAAGCGCCGGTGTAGTCCGCATTTACTTGCCGCCGGATGCAAATTGCCTCCTCAGCGTCGCCGACCACTGCCTGCGCTCCCGCGATTACGTCAATGTAATCGTCGCGGACAAACAGGACCACCTGCAGTATCTCAGCATGGACGACGCCGTAACCCATTGCACCAAGGGCATCGGCATTTGGGATTGGGCTTCCACTGACGATTGCAAGGATCCCGACGTGGTGCTGGCTTGCGCCGGCGATATCGCCACCATGGAGTCGCTCGCCGCCGTTGCCATTCTCAAGCAACACTTCCATGACCTGAAGATTCGCTTCGTCAACGTCGTCGATCTCTTCCGTTTGCAACCGTCCACCGAACATCCTCACGGACTCTCCGACCGCGATTTCGATTCTCTTTTCACCGCCGATAAACCCGTCATTTTCAATTTTCACTCCTACGCCTCGCTCATTCACAAACTCACGTACCGCCGCACGAATCACGACAACATCCACGTGCGCGGCTACAAGGAAAAGGGCAACATCAACACTCCTCTCGAGCTCGCCATCCTCAACCAGGTCGATCGCTTTAACCTGGCGATTGACGTCATCGACCGCGTTCCTCGCCTCAGTTCCGTCGGCGCTCACGTCAAGGAATGGCTCAAGGGCCAGATCATCGACAGCATCAATTACGCCCACGCCGAAGGCATCGATCGCGATGAAATTCGCAACTGGAAATGGCCGGCATGACCATGCCCGATTCGAAAAGACAACCCCACGACCTGATCTTCGTGCTGAACAGCGGCTCGTCTTCTTTGAAGTTTGGGCTCTATCGCCATGCTGACGGCGACGAACAAGCCCTGCTCACCGGCAGCGCTGACGGCATCGGGCATGAAACGGGGTCATTGCAAATTCGTTCGGCCAGCGGAGCGTCCCTCGTAAAGCGCGACAGCGTCCACCAATCCCAATCCCAGGCTCTCGACGTCGTCTCAAAAGCGATCCGCGAACACATCGAGGACACTCCCGTTGCCGTCGGTCACCGCGTCGTGCACGGCGGCCCGCATCTCCTCGCGCACCAGCGCATCACTCCACATGTTCTTGAAACCCTGCGCGCTGCCATGCACTTCGCACCGGTTCACATTCCGCAAGCGCTCGCGCTCATCGCTGCCGCGGAGAAAATCTTTCCGCAAGCCACGCAATTCGCTTGTTTCGATGACGTTTTTCACCGCACCATGCCGGAAGTCGCCTCGCATCTGCCGATTCCTCAGCGCTATTTCGACGCGGGCGTTCGCCGCTACGGTTTTCACGGCCTATCCTACGAATCGCTCGTCCATCACTTCGGCGATCAACTTCCCCGCCGCGCCATCTTCGCTCATCTCGGCAACGGAGCAAGCCTCTGCGCGCTCCGCGATCGCGTCTCCATTGACACCACCATGGGCCTTACCCCAACTGGCGGCATTCCCATGAGCACCCGTTCCGGCGATCTCGATCCCGGCGTTCTCCTCTACCTTATGCGAACCGAAAAACTCGGCGCCGATGCGCTCGAGGATTTGATCAATCACCGTAGCGGCCTCTACGCTCTCTCCTCTGGCCAAAGCGATGTACGGACTCTAGAACAGCGCGCCCACTCCAACGATCCCCGCTCCATGCTCGCGCTCAACATCTTTGCCACTTCCGTGCGCAAAACCATCGGAGCGTATATTGCCCTTCTCGGCGGGATCGACCTTCTCGTCTTCACCGGCGGAATCGGTGAACACAGCGATTCCGTCCGCAACGCCGTTACCAGCGGCCTCGGCTTTCTCGGCCTCACCCCCGACAAAATCAAAATTGTCCCCGCCCAGGAAGAACAACAAATCGCCCGCCACTGCCGTCGCCTGCTCTCCTAACACTCTCCTGTGGCAGACCGCCCAACTTGCGGCTATCATATCGCCGGGTTTTCACCATGACCGACAGCTCCGGACAAGCCCAAGCCAGACATTCTCCGGTCTCCTCCCTCGAGCAGGACCAAACCCTCTCTTTGTTGTTTGACGTCAGCCGCGAATTGACCGCCATCCTCGCCCGCGACGAACTGCTCCAGCGCATCGCCGATCGCGTCAGAAGAATTGTTAACTATCATCTCTTCAACGTCATGCTCTGGAACGAAAATTCCTCTCAATTGGAAGTCGCCTTTACCCGGCATTACGAAGAAGCCATCAACATCAGTCTCTCTGTCCCGCTTTTCAAAGGAATCACCGGGCACGCTGCTGGTCACCGCTCAGCGCTGCGCGTAAATGACGTTCGCCTGGACAAGCGTTACATCGAGTTTCCGCATAGCGACAATGTTCGTTCGGAATTGGTCATCCCGCTTTTACTTCAAGATCGTCTCGTCGGCGTTCTCGACCTGGAAAGCACAAACCTCAATGCCTTCACTACCGAACATGAACGCATGCTGGGAATCCTCGGCTCCTATATCGCCATTGCGCTAGAAAATTCCCGCCTTTTCGAACAAACCCGCGATCGCGAGCAGCGCCTCCAGCACGATCTGGACACCGCGCGCGAAGTCCAGCGCCAGCTTCTCCCCCACGGCAAACGCGACGTTCCTGGTTTGGACATCGCCTCCGCATATGTCCCCGCGCGCCAACTAGCCGGAGACTTCTACGATTTTCTGCCCTACGGCAGCGGCCGCCTGGGCTTGGCGTTGGGGGATGTTTCCGGAAAAGGAACCGCCGCCGCGCTTTATGGCTCGCTCGCCGTGGGCATTCTCCGCGAATACACGCAGGATCATCGCTGCTGGCCGGAAGAAATGCTCTCTGTGCTGAATGGCCGCCTCAATGCCGCGCACATGTCGCCCAGTTACGTTGCCCTGTTGTTCGCTGTCTACGACGCAGGCCTGCGCCAATTGATGGTCGCCAACGCCGGCGCCCCTCGTCCGATTCTCGTTCGCGCTGGAAATGTTCAGGAAGTCAAAATCGATGGCACTCCGCTCGGTATGTTTCCGGATATCGGATACGAAACCGTCACTCTCGCTCTGCAGCCCGAAGACATCCTCGTGTTCGCTTCCGACGGCATTCTGGAATCCATGAATGCAAATGACGAAACCTTCGGCTTCGATCGTCTAACCGCCGTCCTTCATACTCTTCCCGCGCGCAGCAATGCGGAAGCCATCTCCGCCGCCATCCTCCATGCCACCGATGAATTCAGCGGCTGCCCAGCCGAAGCTCACGACGACCGAACTCTCCTCATACTTCGCCTTACCCCCAGCGGCGGGCCACAGCCCTCCGCCGTAACGCCAGATCGCTAGGCAGGTGCTCCTCGATGGACATGTATCTGCACGTGCGCGTGTTGTTCTCCATCATCCTCGGCCTGGGCATTTCTCGCCTCCTCAGCGGGGTCGCGCGAATCGTCCAGCATCCCAAGGAATACAAAGTCTATTGGGTGCACCTCCTGTGGGCGCTATTCCTGTTCCTCTACCTCATTCATTTCTGGTGGTGGGAATACCGGCTTCAAGGCGTCCAGCAGTGGACCTTCCCTCTCTATTTGTTCATCGCCATCTACGCGGTTCTGCTGTTCCTCTTATGCGTCCTGTTTTTCCCCGAAGAGATGGCGGACTATGACGGCTTTAAGGGCTATTTCTATTCACGCCGCCGTTGGATTTTCAGCTTGATGACCGTTCTTTTCCTGGCGGATTTCGCCGATACCCTCATCAAGGGTACTGTCTACCTGCAGTCGCTCGGCCCTATCTATTACCTAAGAATTGCTCTGTGCGTTGTGCTGAGCGCCGCCGCAATCAAAATCGCCAACCAGCGCTTTCACAACGCCTTCGCCATCTTCGCCACCGTCTACGAAATCCTGCTCATCCTCAAAGACTACATGACCGTCGGCTGAACTCACTCCATCGTGGTCCGCAGCAGCCTTTACACCACAAAAACGGCGCCCCGCTTCCGGCGGAGCGCCGCTTTTGTAGTTACCACTCTCGAGATTTTGCTTAGCGCGCCAACGGCCGCTGGAAGACCGGCATCCCTGGGCGCCGCAGCGGATACCCTTGCGGTTGACCATGGGCTGGCGCGGGCATCAACCCATTCGAATGGCTGGCGTGGCCGATATGCCCGTGCTGGCCATTTCCATTCGACGGCGCGGGCTGCGGCAGCCGGGCCGGATTACCGATAGGGCGCAGAGTGATTGGTGCCGCGTTTACGTGATCGCTGATCGCCTGCAAACGCTTCAGGATAGACTGCCACTGTTCCCAATCCAGTTGCCGCAAAAACGGCCGCAATCCCTGGATGAACGGATCCTCCAGCAGCGCCTCTCCATCCGATTCCGGAATAAAGAAACGGTTCAAGCCCACGTTCAACGCTTCGGAGATCTTCTCCAAGGTCCCAAGGCTCGGCGTCATCTGTCCGCTCTCAATCCGCGATAGATACGACCGGCTTACCTTCGAACGCGACTGCAACTGGCTCTGCGTCATCCCGCGTGACTCCCGCAGTTGGCGGATCCGTTGACCGATGTTTTCCACGGTCTCCTGGTTCGCGAACTTCGTTGTCACTACTTCGGGCGCCGCCTGCTCTTGCGGAACTTCCTGCGGAATCAGATACTCCATCCGCTGGGGCAACGCCCGTACGCAGCGTCGGCAATTGCCGGTGCGCGTCCGGTATTGGACCAGTCCGCAAGTCTTGCAGCGTATTACTTCCCGATCCATCTCCAACGTGTTCACCATGGTCTCTTTTTCCATATGTACAGACACCGGCACTCCTCGCTGACTTGTGTGTTTTTCCGGCGCGCGGATAGGAAGGAACGTCGGAACGTTCTTGGGGGGAAGGCAGTTACTGGCGCGATGGGAGTGTCGCTCAGATTCTCATTTGCTGTCAAGACTATTTTAAGAATCTTTTGTGGGAATCAGCCGAAATCGCCCGTGTTTACGCCGGTTTTTCGCCTGTCCGTTCGGCCGGGCGAAACCACTTTCTTCTGCCGCTGGTAGTGCGAGCGACACTCTACAACTACATCTTGTGCTTTCCTTCTCCTATTCGCCCGTTCCCATTTCGGCACATTTCCGAAGGCCGCAGCCCGGCTACCGCCTTCACGCGCAAGGCCCCACTCATCAAATCGGTACACCAGCTAGCTTTTCCCTTCTGAATTCGACCGGTTGCCCCACTCTAAGCTTTTGGGGCGAAGGGTGGGTCCTTCTTGCTCTCCTAGCTTCCGTTTCCGCATCCTTTACTTCTTCCCACTGCTCCCGCTCCCGTCCACCCCGAAATCCCACACAAAATAATTCAACCCGTCCGGCAGCACTTCCGCCAACACATATTCCCCCGGCGTCAACGCTTCTCCCAACGTAAACCGGTACACATTCGGCGCAACTTCCCACCGTTGAATCGCCACCTCATTCACGTCCGCCCCGATTTTTTCGCCGAACAGTGTCTTGATCGACTCCAACTCTCGCCCATTCTTAATCTCTTTCGCCCGGATTAGCATCACGTCCGGGCCGCTTTCTCCCGGCCGGCTGCTCGTTTCAATCCGCGCCACGCGGTCCGGATCGGGCGGCGCCTCCCGCAGGTAAAATTCCGGCGTCGAGGTCTTCAGCCGCAGCATCGCATGCTCGCCCGCGATATAAACCCTCTGTTTCCCCGGCACGATCGGGATCGGAGACAGCACTTGTTCCACGGTCCGCAGCTTGTCTTTCTTCGATCCCGCCTCCACCTGTTTCAGCGAGCGCACCGTTTTTCCTTCCACCACAAACAATCCTTCGGCCGACGGCAGAAAGGCTCCCTGCCCCACCTGCAGGCTCGCGTCAATGTCAGACACGTTGTCCAGCCGTTTCGCCTCTTCCTGGTCGTGTACTTTTTCCGCCAGCGCGTTGGCTTCTTTTTGGCTCGCCGTCTCATCTTTCGCCGTGGCGTCCCAATCGACTAGCACTGCTGGCAACTCTTCCCAAGCGCCGCGTTCCTCGCTGAAATAACGCACGCGGTCCCCGTTCACCTGGTATTCCCGCACGACTTGGAACGTGCCATCTTTCAAAATCAATTTCTTGGATTTTGGTTCCACAGGGGCAGGTTTAGCCGGTGCAGCTTTCTGCTCAGGGGGTCTCATGGGGCCAGCGTCTTGTGCAGCCATCCTCGCAGGCGCAACAGTGAAGCCGAGCAGCAACACGCAGCAAGAACAAAAGCGAAAATTGCGAAGGGAAAAGCCGCCGGAAATGCGCGCTACAACCATGGGGTCATCGGCCGCGCCGCTGCCAAATCCATCAGCGCCACCAGGCAACAGCATAGCTCGCCCCAACATCCCCCGCAAGCACGGCCCCCGGCTGGCTAGCGTGTCACCGCGAGTTCGGCGTCATATTTCTTGCGGTGGACTTCGCTCGAGACTAGCACCGGCCGCTCGGGCAATACCTTTTTCAGAGCTTCGATTTCTGGCTCGCCGGCTCCCAACGGTAACTCGATCTGACCGCGCTGCACCACGGATCGCAGCATGCCCATGCTGATCTCAAACCCTTCGTACGCCCCTTCGCCGTTGCACGGATGGATTTGCAGGTCGTCGTCCAGCCACCGCGCAATATCCTCGACATAAAGAGGCATTTCGAGATCGTAGTTCATGCAGCCCGGGCCAGAAATCGCGCCTCGCGGATCACGAGTAACCGCCCTCCACCCGCCGCCGGTCAGAACTTCCGCAAAACCTTCCGTGCCATACACGCCGATCTTATTCTTTCGCCACCAATAGTCGACTTCCGGGACGTCGGGTGCGCCCGCCCCGCATTCAATGATGCCGCGTACACCGTTGGCGAACTGCACGAACCCGGCAATGTAGTCCGGCGAAGGATGATTGTCGCCAAGCTTGCCGCGTCCTGCGGCCTGCGCCATGACCCATTCGGCAGGCCCACCCTCGTTGTACCAGCGCATTTATTCGATCAAATGTGTGAAGAGATGTAGGAACCATCCGCTTGCGTGTGCATGAATGGTTTGGATACGTCCGATTGCGCCGCTCGCTACAATTCCTTCACCTTTTGGTAGTGCTGGCCATAGCGGTGCTGGTGCGACACGACCGTCTTGACGCCCGCGGCATTCACCGCCTTGCGGATTTCGATGGCCTCGTTCATCGAAAGCGCCATGGGCTTCTTCATAAACGATGAGTTTTGCGCCCGAAGCAATGCCCACTCGGATCAGATCCAGCCGGATGCTTGGTGTTGGCCGTTGTAACAACCTCGTCACCCGGCTGGATGCCCAACGCGAAAAACGCCAGCCACAGCGCGTCAGTGCCGGAGTTCACGCTGATGGCATGCTTCATGGAAAAGTACTCGGCCAGTTCCTTCTCGAAGCGACCGAGGGTCGGCCCCATCACGTAGGCCTCGCTTTCCATCACCGCGTGGAAGGCCTCGTCGATCTCTCGTTTGATGTGGTGGTATTGGCGCGAAGGTCCGTAAAACGGATCTTTCAACTTTGCCGATCTGGCGGGCACAGGCATGACGTCCTCCTCATCAGTGGTAGCAGAATTTCAGCGCAGGGTTCCTCGCATGCCAGGCACAGCCGACAGCACTTGATCTGTTGTCTATCCTGGTAAGCCGAAGGAGCCCGGAGTCCGATTGCTTGTCTCAGGGGGTGTGCGTCCCGTCGTGGCAATGCTCTTCGGAAAGACAAGTACTGGGTTTATATCTCTTCTGGTGCCACCAAAGCGGTGATCACGGTCACGTTCACGCTCAGTCGTCGACATTCCCTTCGCCTCACGACCCCGTCAGTCAGGTGTGCTCCATTGACTCCAGTGCGCGGGGGACTTAGTATCACGTTCAGGTGCGCTCCAACCTGAATGGTCTTCAGTGAGGAGAAACAACGATGTCGCACCGCCCGTGCCCCCTTTTCAAAATCGCTATATTCGCAATTTCCATTCTGCTTTTGGCGTGTTCCAATGCGCCACCCGTATCCAAGGTCAACCAGCATCTTGCCGATGCAAAAAACAGCCTCAAATCTTCCGATTTCGATGGCGCCCTGAGCAATCTCGACAAAGCGATTAAATCTGCTCCCGACGAGTCCTCCCGTCAGCAAGCGCTTGTACTTCGCACCGCGCTCGTGACCGCCATCGCCGATGCCAACAAACAGATGGCGGAGGCTTATTACATCGGGGCAAAGCAGCCCTCTGCTCAGCCGCATTCCAGTTCCTTTTTCAAAATGCGCTCGGACTACTATCGGACCGCCAATTCGTCCCTGATGGACGCGATGCAGATGGTGATGGACCAGCGCTCAAAGTTAAGTTCCAACGGCATGCCCATGAATGTCGACTTTCCGGGCTTCACGGGAACAAATCCCGGCATGGCCAGGATCAAGAGTGGTCAACTCATTTCAGATTCCGACCGGTTGAGCGCCGAATTGCAGGCAGAGCGCAACGCCTTTGCAGTCGTTCTGTCAGAAATCGGTGGTGCCGGTCAGGATCCGGACAAGGGTCAACAACTTTTCAGCAGCGGCAAGGTTGATCTTGATTCACGCGTATACATCATCGAGCTCAGCGACAACTTTCTCGAGACCGGCGACATGTTCGATTTTCGCGGACTCAACCAGCCGGATCGCCAGCGCACAGTCGATCAGGTCGTTCGTGGCAATCTCGATGTTTCGAAAAAGTTGCTGGCTGCGAAGCCGGATAAGGTCCTCGAAGAGCGAAACAAGAAACTGGAAGCAGATTGCGATAGTAGGCTCAAAAAATTAACAAAGTAACGCGTTCTTGAGCCAGCCCACGCGTCTGGCCGCAACACCATGAAGCGCGAGCGCTTCCTCGTCTCTGGAGACTTAACGCGCCACCGCTGGAATCGCTATCGTCACCCGTAAACCCGGATTTGCATTCTCCGCCGTAATCGTGCCCCCATGCAGTTGCACAGCGCGTTTCGCGATGGACAACCCCAGCCCAATTCCGCCGGTGTCGGCCTCTCGCGCCTCTTCTACTCGAAAGAACGGTTCGAAAATGTCAATCAGTAATACTCCCGGAACGCCGGGACCATGATCGCGCACAGCGATAGTTGCGCCTCGATCGGCCTCCGCCAGCCTAACGTCAATCTTCGTGCGGTCCGGTGAGTAACGAATCGCATTGCGCAACACATTTTCCACTGCGCGCCGCAGCAGCTCAGCATCACCCGAAACTTCATTATTAATTTTTCCTTCCACTCGAATGCTGCAACCGCGAAACTCTGCTTCCACCCCGCAGTCGCTGACCGTCTCCTCTACCAACTCCCCCAGGTTCACTTTCTCCCATCTTCGCGTCGAAGGCTCGCCCTCCATTCGCGTCACTTCGACAATTTCCGATAGCAGCGAAGTGATGCGGTTGACATCGCGCTCCACGCGGTCGAGCGCCACATTCGCGTCAGCCGCCGTTCGCGTGAGCTTGACCGAAAATTTCAGTCGCGCAAGCGGCGATCTCAGTTCATGCGATAAGTCTTGCAAAAGCCTGCGCTCGCTTATCACCAATCTTTGCAGCCGCTCCGCCATTTCATCAAAGGAGCGCGCCAGTCCCCCGATTTCATCCCGGCGCTGCATGTTCACCCTCGTTGACAGGTCGCCCTGCCCGAATCGGTCCACACTCGCGGTGATCTTATGAATGGGCGACACGATTCCTACCGCGGCCAGCCAGCACAGCAAGCCCGTAGTCCCGATCACCAGAAGGTAGTATGGAAAGAATGTCCACCGGTCGGTTTGATGTGCATCCACGGCCACAAACCAATAGCGTCCATCCACCGATCGATGTGTAACAACAAGCTGTCCGTTTACGTATCCTCGCGATTTGGTGGAGGGGGAAGGCGGAAGCGAGCTAATCCGGTTCTCGCCAGAAACAACATCTTGGCCATTGGCGTCCAGCAAGTAATGCGAAGCGCCAAACAGGCCATTCAGCCGTTGCATGTAAGAGGCAACCGCCGCCGCGCCGCCGGTATTCCACGCGTCGCGTGCACTTTCCAATTCCAATTCATCCATGGCTTCGAATACGGGATTCAGATACTTTCGTTCCACACGATCCGATATCGCCAGAAACGCCAGCAACGCAAGCGACAGCGTAAGCGCCATCGCCAGCGACACCCAGAGGTAGAGAGACTTCATCATTTCGACTCTCGCTCTGCCGTGAATACATATCCCACGCCACGAACGGTTCGTATCAATCTGCGGCCGTGTTCGAGTTTTCCGCGCAGGTGGCTGATATGCACATCAAGCGCGCGATCATAGGGCGTCGCCTCGCGTTCGAGCAGCGTCGCCGTAATTTCTTCTCGCGACACCACGCGGCCCGCGGCGCGAATCAACATTTCTAAAATGTCGAACTCCATCGCCGTCAGCTCGGCCTTTTGGCCGCCGCTCCAAGCCTCGCGCGTCTGAAGATTGACGAGGATATCTGCAAAAATCTTTACCGAACCGTCGCCGGCAAGCCTGTCTGTACGCCGCAATACTGCCCGAATCCGGGCGAGCAGTTCGTCTGGATCGAACGGCTTCGGGAGGTAATCGTCCGCGCCCGAATCCAGCCCCGCGATGCGATCCTCTCTGTGAATCCTCGCCGTCAGCATGATCACCGGTACTTGTTTTCGCCTCCGCAACTGCTGCAAAACTGTGAACCCGCTGACGAGGGGCAGCATCACGTCCAGCAGCACCAGGTCGTAATTGCCATTCAGAGCGCGCGCCAGGCCGTCGCGGCCGTTGTATGCGCACTCCAGCCGGCAGCCTGCCTGCCCGAAAAACTCTTTCATCATGCTGCACAGCTCCCCGTCGTCATCCACCAGCAGCAGAGACAATGGCTTCGCTTTTTCCGATGGTTCCATCCGTCTTCAACTCAATCCCGCGTCGCTTTTTCGCAACATCTTCCCTCACTCTCTCACAGGTCAAACCGCGATTCTTCTTAAGAATTCTTAAGGCTGAAATCTGCCTCGCTCGTTTTAGATTTCTCCTATGGAATCCGGCGCTTCAAAGCTGGCCCAGCCGTCGCGTGATTTGACCTTTCCGGTCGCGCGCGACGAACGCGGCGCTTCTACCGCGCAAACCTCTCCGTGCAATCCGTTGTTCACGAATCTTTCCATGCGAGAGATTCCAAGTCTTTACGGTTTGCGCGGTGCCGCGGCCCTCGCCGTTGTCGTCTATCACTACACATTGGGACATGGAAAATTTGCTTCTGTGTTCCCGGGGCCATTCGCGGTCACTCTTTTCTTCGAACTCAGTGGCCTCTTGATCACCTGGCTTCTGTTGAAGGAAATCAGCCAGCGGGGTACCTTGGACAGGCGCCAATTTTATCTTCGCCGTGCCCTGCGCCTTTTCCCCGTTTTTTATGTGGTATGGATCATGTGCCGGCTGGCAGGTCCGTTCGCCGGAAGCTGGGCCACCTTCTTCTACATGGGCGATTACTACCACGCCCTGACGCAGCACTACAACATCCTGACCGTCGGCTGGTCTCTCGGCGTCGAGGAAAAATTCTATCTACTCTGGCCTTTTCTTCTGGCTCGTGTCGAGCGCAACCGGCTCGTCAAGATCCTGTTCGGCGTCCTGATCTTTGAACCTATCTACCGTTCCACTCTCACGCTTCTCGGCTATCGAGCCTACACCTGGTTTGCATTCGACACCCATCTGGATCCAATCGTTTTAGGCTGCCTGATTGCCATCGCCGCAAAAAATGGTTGGACACCGCCAAAATGGATGTCGCATCCCGCCACCCCGCTCTGCGCGTTGATTCTCGTGTTTGCCCTCCAGAGCCAGAGCGACGCCGTGACCTACCTGCTGGCGGTGATCCTGGTTTCAGTCGTCTGCCGCCCACCCGCGCTTCTCAACCACCCGCTTGCCCGCTATTTCGGCGCAATCTCCTACTCCCTCTACCTTTCCCACGACTACGCCCGCGAAGTACTAGGCACACGCCTCTTGGGCTCCGTCCACATCCCCAATTTCGCCTCGCGCTTCGCCTCACAATTCCTGCTAGCCATACTCCTGGCCTCCGCCCTCCACTACGCCATCGAACGCCCCTTCCTCCATCTAAAAGACCGCTTTCATAGCAAGAGCCTTAGCACCGGCAAAGTAGAGGCGAGTCCCTGAACCGAAAGGCAAGCAATCTCCGCCCGGACCACTACCCAAATCCGTCCCCACCACCCGAGACCCGTCGTGCCGAACGGAGTCCGCCGAGTGAGGGCCGCCGCCCCTTTCCGCGCCTTTTGCGGAAAGAATCCCTCTTCCTCTGGGGTACCTAAGAGTGGCCTGCCTTGCGAGACGGGCGTTCTGTTCGAGGCGATTCGCCCAAAACCGCCAGAACGAGGCACACCAACGCCCACCGCCCAAACACAAGAGCGAGCAACCAAGCATTATCTTTAGGGGAGTCAAACTGGCGAGTGTCGACTTACGCCCAGGGGGAAACTATTCTTGCGAACAACTTAGTGCGTGCAGCGCGGGAATAACGTCGTCAGCACCATCAGGTCGGACAATGTAAACAACCACTGTTCGGCATGCGCTCCGGCTGCTTCCGCTGCTCTCGCGATCATCCCAAGATGACGGCTGCGTGCGAAATTATGCAGATGTTCCACGCAGATCCCCGTCAAGCTGGCCACTTCCGTGTCCGTAAATATTTTCTGACTCGACTTGACTGTAACCAAGGGGCCTCTCCTACTCCGCCGCTTTCGCCTTCCATCCTGTTGGATGCAGCCAGCAGGTTAGAAGACAACTAATCCCCCTGCAATAGTCGTTCCGTTCCAAACACCTTTAAACTTCTTCTCTAGTACTTTTTCGTTTCCTTCTTTTCCTGCCTTTTCCACACATTTTTGCCAAGCCTAGGGCTTTCCCCGTAGCTGTCAGAATTGACAGACCCTATGCGAAAAAAACTACTGATTTTGCGAATTTTCTACCACTTTTGGTAGTCGCCGCGCGATCTCTTTGATCTGTTTCGTGTGTCTCGCTTGATGCCCCGCGATCATTTCAAACCATTCATATACATTCAATCGCCCCAGAAAAACATGCGGCCATCCATACGCCGTCAAGTCCTGATTCTGCGTTTCTGCCAGAAATTGCACCGAATCTTCCCTCGTCAACCGCAGTTCCCCCAGCATCTGTTCCTTGTCCGCGATCATTTTCGGATCGAGCGCTAGCGGCGTTTGCACGCGGATAAACCGCGTCTCGACCAGCCACAGCGGCAGATGTGCTTGCTCCCAGAATCCCACGTCTTTTGGCGGCCTTGCGATCACGTGCTCGGCGCTTCGCACCACGGCGCGTTCGACCATGATCAGATGGGCCACAACTTCGGCGCCCGACCATTGGCGAGGCTTAGGTTTTCTGGTCCAGGATTCGGAAGGGATAGCATCCGCGGCGCGCAAAAACACCGACTGGGAATCGGCGAGCTTCACAAGTATGGGCGATAGGTCCAGTCCAACCTCGCTATCTCAATCTAGCTGGGTCCCTGAACTCGGCGTTAAACCTTTCCACCGCCAGCTAGCTCGAAGGCATGCGCCAATTGCAATACCTTGGCTTCCCCAAACGCCGGCCCCACAATTTGCAGTCCCACCGGCAATTTGCCGTCAATGCGCCCGCAAGGCACGGAAATTCCCGGCAAGCCTGCCAGTGACGCCGTAACTGTATAAATATCAGCAAGATACATCTGTAGGGGATCATTCACCCTCTCGCCCAACTTGAACGGCGGTACCGGAGAAGTGGGCGAAACCACCGCGTCCACCTGCGAAAACGCTTTCCGGAAATCCTCTGCAATCAGCGACCGCACTTTTTGGCCCTTCAGGTAGTACGCATCGTAATAGCCCGCCGACAGCACATACGTCCCCAGCACAATGCGCCGCTTCACTTCCGCTCCAAATCCGGCCCCGCGCGTCTTCCGGTACATGGCAATCAGCGAATCCGCCTCTGCCCGCGGCCCGTAGCGCACACCGTCATAGCGCGCCAGGTTCGAACTGGCTTCCGCCGTCGCGATAATGTAATACGTCGCGATCGCATAGTCCGTGTGCGGCAACTGAATCTCGCGCACATCGCAGTCCAGCTTCTTCAGCAACTCAATCCCGGCGTTCACTTTTTCCCGGACGCCTGCGTCCATTCCGGCACCAAAGTATTCTTTTGGAATTCCGATCTTCATCCCTTTCACGGGATTGTGCAGCGTCGCCGCATAATCCTCGACCGGCGCCGTCGTCGACGTGGAATCGTTCGGATCGCGTCCTGCCATCACCTTCAGCACCGTCGCCACATCCGCCACGCTATGCGCAAAGGGCCCGATGCGGTCCAGCGAAGATGCAAACGCAATCAGCCCATACCGCGAAACCCGCCCGTAGCTTCCCATCATCGCCGGTATCCCGCAGAAGGACCCCGGCTGCCGGATCGACCCGCCCGTATCGGTCCCGAGCGAAGCCACCGCCAGATCAGCCGCCACCGCCGCCGCCGATCCTCCGCTCGATCCGCCCGGCACGCACCCTGGCGCCGCGGGATTCTGCACCACGCCATACGCCGAATTCTCGTTCGAGCTGCCCATGGCAAACTCGTCGCAATTGGTCTTACCCAGAATCACTGCCCCCGCCGCTTCCAGCCGGGTGACAGCCGTAGCATCGTAAGGCGGCACATAATTTGTCAGGATTTTCGAGCTGCAGGTCGTCCGGATCCCTCGCGTGCTGATCACATCCTTTACCGCCATCGGCACGCCCGCCAGCGGCCCCAACGGCTTGCCCGCCGCCAGCAGCGCATCTACGCGATCCGCCTGCCGGTAAGCCCGCTCCTCGCACAGCGTCAAATAGGCGTTCAACTCCCCATTTCGCGCAGCAATCCTCTTAAAATAGTCCGCCGCAATCTCCCGCGCCGAAACCTTCTTCGCCGCCACAGCCCCGGTAACCGCCCCAATCGTATTCATCGTCCCCACGAATCACCCATCCCCAACCGCATTCCAACCAGCCCAACTTGCCAGCCGATAACCCAAACGTGTCATCCCGAGCGAAGCGAGGGACCTGCTTTCCACGCCAAAAACGCCCCGTCATCCCGAACGGAGTCTGCCGAATGAGGACCGCCGCCCCTTTCCAAGCCTTTTGCGGAAAAAATCCCTCTTCGATCGATCCACCAAGACTCCTTTACTTCCCTAACGTCCTCTACTCCTAAACCTCAGCTTACCCACCACGACTACCGTTCAATAACTTTCGGCACCAAAAAGTACGGCGGCTCTGCATCCGGCGCATGGTGCAACACCTCATCCGCCACGGCGCACGGCACCACCAAATCCTCCCGCAGAGTCGCGTCCGCCGTCTGGTCGTCGCTCAACACCTGCGCCATCGGCTCCACATTTGCCGTATCCAGCTCGTTCAGCTTCCCGATGTACTCCAGAATTTCATCCACCTGTGCGCGATACTTCTCGAGTTCCGGCTCACTCAACTCCAGATAAGCCAGCTCCGCCACCCGCAACACATCTTCTCTTGAAATTTTCATCGGTTTCCGCTTGGCGCTCCCAATCCTTGCTGTGGACTCACTGCTGCGCAGCGTTCTTTAGGGGGTCGGAGCTTCAGCTCCCTCATGCAAAATACTGGGCTTTAGCCCCTGAGGAATCCGCGTTGCCTTTCAGTGTAAAGCAAAATCTTACCGGCTCACAGGTTCCGCCGTCTTCCGCGGAAACTTCGTCGATACGTAATCATCCACCAACTTCTGGAACGCCGCCGCCAGCTCATCGTATGTGCCTTCCAGCGTCACATCCTTCTTCCCATCAATGTATACAGGGCAACGCGGCGCCTCGCCTGTTCCCGGTAAGCTGATCCCAATATTCGCGGCCTTCGATTCGCCCGGGCCGTTCACGATGCAGCCCATCACCGCCAGCGTCATCGTTTCCACGCCGTCATACTGCGTTTTCCACGTCGGCATCATCTCGCGAATATAATCCTGCGTGCGCTCCGCCAATTCCTGGAATGTCGTGCTCGTCGTCCGCCCGCATCCCGGGCACGCGGTCACGCTGGGCGAAAAGGACCGCAGCCCCAGCGCCTGCAGCAATTCACAGCACGCATACACTTCCTCGCGCCGGTCTCCGCCAGGTTTCGGCGTCAGCGAAATCCGGATGGTATCGCCAATCCCCTCATACAGCAGCACACCCAGCGACGCCGCCGACCACACCATCCCCTTCATCCCCATGCCCGCTTCCGTCAATCCGAGGTGCAGCGGCTGCCGTGTCTTCGCCGACAGATCGCGATACACCGTAATCAAATCCCGCGGCCGCGAAGTCTTGCACGAAATAATAATCTGGTCGTTCCGCAACCCGCTTTCCAGCGCCAGTTCCGTCGACTCGAGCGCCGAAAGCACCATGCAATCGTTGATAATCTCTTCGCTCTCTTTGCCCAGATTTTGGTCGGTATTCTCCTGCATCTTGCGCATCACCAGTTCCTGATTCAGCGATCCTCCATTCACGCCAATGCGCACCGGCTTGCCATGGTCCACGGCCACTTTGCAGATCGTCGAAAATTGCTCATCGCGACGCTGTCCCGCGCCCACATTTCCCGGATTGATCCTATATTTATCGAGCGCCGCGGCGCATTCCGGATATTTCGTTAGCAACACGTGCCCGTTGTAGTGAAAATCTCCAATGATCGGAACGTTGCATCCCGCGTCCAGCAGCCGCTTCTTGATCACCGGCACCGCCGCGGCGGCTTCTGGCACGTTCACTGTCCAGCGCACAATCTCCGATCCTGCCTCGGCCAGCTCCAGCGTCTGCTGCAGCGTCGTCTCCACATCCGCCGTATCCGTGTTGGTCATGGACTGCACAACAATGGGCGCGCCACCGCCCACCATCACGTGGTCCACCTTCACTCCATACGTCTTCTTCCGCGCGTAGCGCAGCCCACTGGCGTCAAATCCCGTAATCTGGTTCAACATATCCATCCATTTTACCATGTAGTCCCACCTCCCCGGCACTTGTGCCAAACTTGGCTATGCGCACAATCACCCTGGAAGAACATTTCGCCAGCCCCGCCTTTTTCTCCGGTCCCGGTAAACAACTCAAGGAGCGCGCCTCCAACTTCGGCGACCGCGCCCAGCACCTTTTCGAGCAGCTCGGCGATCTTGGCAACAAACGCCTCGCCGAAATGGACAAAGCCGGCATCGACGTGCAGGTCCTCTCGCTCACCGCTCCCGGCGTAGAGCAGCTTGAGCCCGCCGACGCCATCGCGCTCGCCCGCGAATCCAACGACTTCCTCGCCGAGGCCATCGCTCGCCATCCTTCGCGCTTCGGCGGATTCGCCGCGCTTCCCACGTCTTCGCCCGAGCAGGCCGCCGACGAACTCCAACGCCGCGTTCGCAATCACGCCTTTCAAGGCGCCGTCATCAACGGCCACACGCGCGGCCGCTATCTCGACGACAAATTCTTCTCCCCGATTCTCGAGGGCGCCGAATCGCTCGGCGTTCCCATTTATCTTCATCCCACCCCTCCGCCAACGCCCGTGATCGAAGCGTCCTATTCCGGTTTCGCACCCATCGTCACGGAAATGCTTGCCGGACCAGGTTGGGGTTGGCACGTCGAAACCGCGGTTCACGTGATCCGTATGATTCTTGGTGGGATTTTCGATCGCTATCGAAAGCTGCAGATCATCATCGGCCACATGGGGGAAACTCTGCCGTTCATGATCGAGCGCCTGGACGTAATGCCTTCGGCTATGACGAAACTGCAGCGGCCCATCAGCGCGTACCTGCGCGAAAATCTGCACTACACTTTCAGCGGCTTCAACTACCTGCCCAACTTTCTCGAGCTCTATCTGCAAGTCGGCGTAGATCGCATCATGTTCTCCGCCGATCATCCTTACGCTAGCATGCAGCAAGCCCGCGCCTTCCTCGACCATTTACCAATAAGCCCAGCCGACAAAGAACGCATAGGCCACACCAACGCCGAACGCCTCCTGCACCTGTAGCAAGGCGAGTCTGCGAGCCCCACCGCTTTATGTGCCGAAATTAGAAAAACGAAAATAAAAACAAAGCCGTACCCGTAGCAAGCTGCTACGTGCATCCGAGCTCTTGGCAAAAACTATAAACTTAAAAACTCCGAGCGCCTTTCGCGAAGGGTGGGTCTTGGGGTTTCCTGCGATTTTCTGTCTTCCGACTTCTATTTTCTCGCCGCTGTCAGTGCGCTCCAGCCGCCGCCGTCTTCCCAAACGACGCCAACGCTGCCTCTTCGTTGTCCGCGATATCGAACACCGTGTACAGCCGCGTCACTTCCATCAAGTCATCCACCTTGCTGGATAAGTTCACCAGCTTCATCTCGCCGCCGACGCGCCGCACGCTCGCCACGCCGCTCACCAACGCCCCCAAACCGGAGCTGTCAATGTAGTCCACTCCCGCAAGGTTCAGCAGAATCTTCACATGCCCCTCGCTCAACAGATTCGCGATCAGATCGCGCAACCCCGCGCTTTCTTCTCCCAACGCAATCCGCCCGTTCAGATCCACAACCGTCACATCGCCCACTTGCCGGATATTCGTCGTCATTGCCATAGCCAGTCCCCCTGCCCAACGCATTCACCCGGAGCGGCCTTCGGCCCGAGCGTCCCAGCACTATAGTGCCCCGCGGCCCAAAACACCACCATTTTGCAGCGCCGCAAACCCCTCGGAGTGTACAAGCCCGGCTCCCGCCTTTGCGAGCCGACTAAGTTTCCGCCGATCGTAAGCTTAATCGTCCGCTGGCATTCCCGCCCAGAAGGTCGACTACGGCTTCACGCGCAATCTGAGGCTGGTTCTCGCGCCAACTTCCTGCACTTTGATTTTCTCGAGTCGGACGCGCTCCAGGCTGGAGCTTTCAAACGACCGTTGCGCCGAAACAAGACGGGCACCTGACTTTCACGTTCGTAACCGACGGTGTGGAATCGGCAGTCGCCCAAGCAAAAGCTGCCGCCCGCGATAGGGCAGTTCAGGTGGTCGGCGGCGTCAGCATAGCGCAACAGTTTTTGGATGCGAGACTCGTCGACGAGCTTTATGTTGATATCATGCCGGTGTTTTTAGGCATCGGTCTCCGGTCGGCGGGTGATGGGTCAGTACGAAAATCGGCACTTGGAATTCGTAGTTGCCGACATACGAGTCGGGGTCCCCCATCTCGAACGTCCTTCTCCCCATGAGGACTGCACCAGTCTGCTCGATAGCGTCCTTCATGTAAGCGGTGTGTCTGAGCGGCCATTTTGGTCGGATACAAACCGCCAAGCGAGATGGTCATCCCGACGATTACTTTTGCCAATGGTTCCTCCGTGTCCAATTATGTCGATCTGTCATTTCATAATTATCTCCGGAATCGGTAACGGCGTGTCCCACTCAAATGGCTTGAATTTTTGGAGCTGGTGGATCCGTACCAAGACTTTACATGTCGGGTAAGGGCTGCCGGCCCAGACGGTCGACGCAACACATGCTTGAAGCTACGCGCAGGAGTCTGGAATCCTAGTTTTCTGGGCCCCGTGACTGTCCGCTGACGGTTGCAGGGCGCGAGCGGCGCATGCGCCGCTTCGACCGCAGGTGGTCGATCAACTCTTTTTTCAATGCCCCCCGCGCTTGAATACAAGGGGGGAGATGGCGTTACACCTATCCGGGTGCGCCAGCGATCCTGTTGCTGAGAACTTAATTGACCAACTAATTCTAGAGCGCCGACCAAGCCTTCAAAATCGCTTTGTTTGGTGTGCTTTTTCTACCCCAAGTAGCCTCGGGCCTGCCAACATCATCTAAGAAACAAGGTTCGGATGAGACGCGGAACCAACAGGGGGGAACAGCTTGAGACGGCGAATAGTGATCTTTGCGGCGATCGTGCAATCCATCTTGGTTTTAGTGCATTTGCTGGTTTATGAAACGTGGGTCACGCTTTGGGGTACGCAGGGATCGCGCCTGACGGTCCTGCGTGTCGTCATCGCCGTGCTGGCGCTCAGCTTTGTGCCAGCGACGCTGCTGGCACACCGTTATTTCAACGGACCGGTGCGCTTCGTGTACCGTCTGGCGAGCATCTGGCTCGGCGTCTTCAATTTCCTATTCATCGCCGCGTGCTTGTCCTGGATTGCCTATGCCGTCGTAGTTGTCGCGCGCCTGCCCATCAGCGGCCACGCCATTGCTGGCACCCTTTTCGGCTTGGCAATTCTGGCTAGCCTTTATGGCATCGTGAACGCGGCGGACATTCGCGTGCGTCGCGTCACCGTGAAACTGCCCGGCTTGCCGGCATCCTGGCGCGGCCGGGTCGCAGCGCTGGTGACGGACACGCACCTGGGCCACATCAAGGGCTACCGCTTCCTGACCCGGCTCGTGGGCATGCTGCGGCAATTGAAGGCGGACGTGGTGTTCATCAGCGGCGACCTGTTCGACGGCACAAAAGTGGACGCGCGCCGACTGGTTTCCCCGTGGAAGCAACTGAAACCGAAATTCGGTTCGTACTTCGTCACCGGCAATCACGAGGAATTTTCCGACCCGCGCAAATATCTGGAGGCCATCGAAGGCTCCGGAATTCACGTTCTGCGCAGCGAAAAAGTGAACCTGGACGGCTTGCAGGTAGTCGGCGTGCCATATCACGATACGGGAAACGCGAAACATTTTGAATCCATCCTGGAAAATGCCGATCTGGACCGTGACAGGGCGAGCGTTTTGTTAGCGCACGTGCCGCAAGGATTGCCCATCGCGGAAAAGCAGGGAATCTCGCTGCAGCTTTCCGGACACACGCACGGCGGGCAAATCTTCCCCTTCACCTGGTTCACCTGGCGGATTTTCGGCGATTATACCTACGGGTTGAAGAAATTCGGCGAGCTGTTCGTGTACACCTCAAGCGGGGCGGGGACCTGGGGCCCGCCAATGCGCGTCTGCACGCAGCCCGAAATCGTCTTGATCAGTTTTGAGTAATATGAGGACCGACCCTTTCCGCGCTTTTTGCGGAAAGAATCCTCTTCGCGTTGCGCCTTCAACCTGCCAACGACGAGGGGTCAACGGCGAGGTTGAAGAAGGCAACCCGCGGAGTTACGATGCGCTCATCAGGCGCAGTGCAGTCGGATGGGAGGCGCACAATGCCAGTGAGGGTGAAAGAAATCGAGTTGTGGCGTAAGGAACTAAACAACCAGCCGGGAACTTTGGCGGCAGCGTTGGAACCGTTCGGAAAAGCGGGCGCGGATTTGCAGATTGTGATGGGTTATCGCTATCCCGGCGAACCCACGAAAGCGGCAGTGGAGTTATACCGAATCGATGGCAAGAAGGCGACCCGCGCGGCGATAGATGCGGGACTTTCTGCTTCGGCCATCTCCGCAATCCTTGTCGAAGGCGATAATCGGCCCGGCCTGGGCTACGACATTACGAAAGCGATCGCAGATGCCGGCATCAATCTGGACTTTCTTGTGGCGCAAGTCATCGGCAAAAAATACTCGGCGGTGATTGGATTTGACAGCGCAGCCGGAAAGCTCAGCGCCATCCCGGTGATCAAGAAAGCCGCGGCAAAGAAAAAATAATGACGGAAGATTACTGCTGACTTTGCATGTGCGCCAGATCGGCGCTGGCGGCAGCGGCTGGGCGTGGCGAACGAAAAACCATCGCGGGCCCAAGATCTTCGGGCTTCGGCGCATCCACCAGCGAAACGGTGACGAGGACGCGCAATTCGCTTTCCGCTTCGCCGCGATGCACCCCGCGCGTGGGAGGGACATCGGCATAATCGCGGCCGACGGCAACGCGAATGTGCCGCTCGCAGCCGAGAAGATTGTTGGTGGGATCGAATTCCACCCAGCCCGCTTCACCAAGATACGCTTCCACCCATGCGTGGGAGGCGCCGGCGGGTGAACGATCTTGGCTTTCGCTCTGGTGATACAAGTAACCGCTGACGTAGCGGCAGGGAATGTGCAGCTGGCGCACAAGCGCAATCATGATGTGCGCAAAATCCTGGCAGACGCCCTGATGCGTTTGCAGCGCATCGTCGATCGGCGAATCGACGCGCGTGGTATTCGGCGCGTAATCGAAATTTTCGTAGATCGCGGAAGTAATTCCCTTCAGTAACGTCAGTGGATCGCCGCGCCGCTCCAGATGAAGTTCGTGGCGCAAACGCAGCAACATTTCCGAAGGCTTCGCGTAATGGCTCGGGAGCAGCATCTCCCAATAATCGCCCTGCGCAACCAACTCATCCAGTTCCTGCCAACTGCTTTGCTCGAGATTCTCGATGTCCAGCCGCGGAAGCATGTCCACAGTCGCTTCAGAGACGACTTCGATGGATTGATGCTTTCCGGGAATATCGAAGTGATGAACCGCGTTACCATAAAAATCACGCGAGACGCTGACATTCGCGCGCGGCGTCACCTCGATGGACGAAGTTAAACAGCGCTGCCGCGTGTCGCTGCGCGGCTGCAAACGCACTTCCATAACACTTTCACCGACCGCAGGCTCGTACGAAAACGAAGTGACATGGCGAATCAGATAGGTCATGGCAGGAATTCCACAGCGTTATGAGGCAAGTTCGGCCTCCACGGAATAGTCGAAGTAGATGTCGTGGATAGCGGAATGGATTTCAGCGCACTCCTTGCGAACGTTCTGCAGGTAAGGGTGAATTCCTTCGGCCATGATTTCCTCGATCTGACTGAAACTGAGCTGTGCGCGCAAACGTCCTGCAATGCGCGTGGGAAGTTTGCCGCTACGCTGCGTCAGATCGCCGATCAGGTGAAGAGCAGCGTTGACGCGATCGACGGCGAAGCGGATCGAGTGCGGAAACTCCGGATTCAGCAGCAGGAATTCGGCGACGCGCAGCGGTCGAATCTCCGCCGTGTGCGCTTTGCAATAAGCCTCCAGAGCGACGCAACCGCCGCAGAAGCCCAACCCATTCCAGGTATTCCGCCGCTTCCGCGGGACCTTCGAGATTGTTGGTCATGCGCTGGAAATGTGTTTCGAGAAGCGTCGTCAGCGTGTCGGCACGCTCGACGTAACGGCCGAGCTGGATGAATTGCCAGCCTTCGCCGTGGCTCATGGTCGCATCGGTGATGCCGTGAAACAGATATGCGCCTTCGAGCACGGACAGGAAGAAGTCGTGAGACTGCAGGATCCACTCTTCTCCGGGGCGGCGCTCGATCACGTCAAGATACAGACGATTGAGTTGTTCCCACATGCGCGAGCTGCACTGCTCGCGAACATGGCGAAGGTTTTCACGCGCTGCGGCAACGCAGGAAACGATGGAAGAACCGTTGGCGCGGCTGAAGACCAAGGCATTGAGAAGTTGCGTCGGATCGACCGGACCTTCCACAGCGGGAGCGCGCAACGCTTCCAACAGAAATCTCCAGCGGCCGGCGCCGAGTTCCGGAGATTGATCGAGCCAGAGTTGCAATTCCACGTTGACGAGCCGCGAGGTGTGCTCGGCTCGCTCGAGATAACGGCCCATCCAGTACAGGCTGTCGGCGACACGCGAAAGCATGCCCGCATCGCGTTTGAAAGTTTGCGTATAGAAATTGCGCGGAGGACGCATGGTCAGGCGGTCCGATCCGACCTGCTGAAGCGTTGAGCCACGTCCGAACTGAACGAGGTAAGCTCTTTGCTCATTTCCTCGAGAATATCTTCGCCGATGACGCCTTCGCGGAGCACCCAGGTATCTTTGCTGCCGCCACCTTGAGAAGAATTGACCACCAGCGAACCCTTGCGAAGGGCAACGCGGGTGAGGCCGCCGGGAACCAGCGTGACTTTTTCGCCCATGAGGATGTAGGGACGAAGATCGATGTGGCGAGATTCGACGCTGCCATCGATGAGGCAGGGCGCGCAAGAGAGCGCGAGAGTGGGCTGCGCGATGTAGTTGCGCGGATCGGCAAGGACGCGCACGCGAAATTCCTCGCGCTGCTGCGCGGTGCTGTGCGGGCCGATGAGCATGCCATATCCGCCGGATTCGCCAACCGCTTTGACGACCATGTTTTGCAGATCGCTGAGGACGTGCTGACGGTGCGTGTCGTCTGACATCAGGAAAGTGGGCACGTTCGGAAGAATCGCGTCTTCGTTCAAGTAATAGCGAATAATTTCGGGGACGTAGGCGTAAACGGCCTTGTCGTCGGCGACGCCGGTGCCGATGGCGTTAGCGAGAGTCACATTTCCAGCGCGATACGCGTTGAAAAGTCCCGGTACGCCAAGAGTGGAATCCGGACGGAAGCAGAGTGGGTCGAGGAAATCGTCGTCGACCCGGCGATAGATGACGTCGACGCGGCGTAATCCGGCGGTGGTGCGCATATAAACCACGTTGTCATGCGTGAGAAGGTCGCGACCTTCGACGAGTTCGATACCCATTTGCTGGGCAAGAAATGTGTGCTCGAAATAGGCAGAATTGGAGACGCCAGGCGTGAGCAGCACAGTGGTCGGGATCCTGGCGATAGGCGCAATTGTCAGGCGCGAGGGCTGCGCAGCGTCGAAAGAAGCTCGCGCGGGTAATGATCGATGGGCCAGACGCCGTAATCGCGGAAGAGGGTTGGGAAAACGCGTTTCAGTACTTTGCGGTTGGCAACCATGTAGGAGACGCCGCTCGGAACGCGAAGATTGTCTTCGAGCACTGCGAAGGTGCCGTCGGGAAGGCGCACGAGATCAGTGCCGCAGACGCTGACGTAGATGTCACGCGGGACATTGAGGCCGCGCATTTCACGGCGGAAATGCTTGCAGCTGTAGAGGAGATCGCGCGGAACGATCTTGTCGGAAAGAATGCGGCCTTCGTGGTAGATGTCGCGCAGAAAAAGATTTAAAGCGGTGAGCCGCTGGGTGAGGCCCTTTTCGATTTTGGCCCATTCGCGCGCAGTGATGATGCGGGGAAGAAGATCGTTGGGAAAGATGCGCTCAGTTCCCTCTTTGCTGCCATATACGGTAAAGGTAATACCTTCGTGGAGAAACGCGAGGTCGGCGGCCTGCTGGCTGCGGCGCAATTCTTCCGGAGGCAGCTTGAGGAGGGTCTGGTGCAGGGCGCGATAATGCTCGCGCGGAACGCCGGGCGAGGCGAACATTTCGTCGTAGGCGGTATCGATTTGATAGTTCACAAACGATGGCGGAAGGTGGATCCGCGATGGTACGGCCGAAGCTGTCATCGTCTTTCCTGCAATTCGGCCGGGAGGGTCGTCGTTCATGATGGAAATCCGGAGCCCTCTCCCGCTTTGGAGCATGGCCCAACCATCCTACGGCTGGAGGGCCGAGGGTTAGGTGACTGTAAGCCGGGCAGAGGGGGCCGTCCAACGCAATAAGTTGATGGAATGAATGATGGATTCAAATGGTGTAAGCGCGGGACTGCGGGATTGTCGGGCGGCGGGTTGTTCCCACTTGAGGCTGTACTGAGATTGAGGTTGACCCTTCATCGCAAAAGACGCTCCTCTCAGGATGACACGCATGGTGGTGCAGGCGAGTCTAAGCTTTTGAGAACGCAGGGTTAGCCGCAATTTGCACAGGACATAGAACAGCGCCGCGACGACGGCTTCTTCAGTTGTTTGGGGAGCCGCGTCGGATTTCGAGGGCAATCTGCGGGGTCGCTTCGCAAGGAACATTTATGACGAAGCGAAGCGTGCCATCGTTGGCCCTGGAAGACCACGCCGTAATGCTCGGAGCTGCCTTTGTAATCGCCCCATTCAGGGGGAACGAAGGAGCGGCAGGCGGGCTGGCCAAAGGTGAGTTGTGGCGCAGCGGCCCTGGCTTTGCGGGCGTAGAACCAATTCAGAGCGGTTAGAAGTAAAACGACGGCTACGAAAATGCGAGCGGACTTTCTGCTCATGGATGTCTCCTTGGACAAGGTTTAGGCGCACTATTTTTGACGTGCCGGAGCGCGTCGCCAAATGAAAAAACAATGACAAAAGCGGGGTTCATGTGAAATGAGGTTGTATTTCCAGAACCTAGTCGATTGGCTGGGGTACCCCACGCGGCATATTGTTAGCATGAACGCGAAAAAACTGGGCCGCCGCGAGTTTCCAGTTGTCGCAGCCCGCGCCTTCTAGCGCCGTGCCCAATCGATGAGGACCAAATGAGGAGCGGAAGATGAACTTGATCACGGGAGCAACCGGAATGATGGGCCGCGCGGTGATGGATGAGGCGCAGCGGGCAAATTTGCCAATGGAGGTGATGTATCGCGACGCGGCGGACGCGAAGAAAGCGCCCGCAGTGGCCACCGTAATTGCTGACTACTCTGACAAGGAAAGCCTGCGAGCCGCGTTTACGGGGATTGATGTCGTGTACCTGGTATGTTCAGCAATTCCGCAGTTGGTGGAAATGGAGAACAATGCGATTGATGTGTGCGTGGAGAAGGGCGTGCGTCAAGTGGTGCTGAATTCGGCGTTGGGAGCGGAAGATTTTCCCAAATCCTTCCCCAGTTGGCACCGTAAAGTGGAAGACAAATTGAAAGGGAGCGGGTTGAGGTACACGATTTTACGACCGAACAGTTTTATGCAAAACCTGCTGATGTCTGTCGCGCCGACCGTGCGCGCGCAAGGGGCGTTCTACGCGGCAATGGGTGACGCGAAACTAAGCTTCATCGATGTGAGGGATATTGCCACGGCAGTGACCAGGATTTTGCAGGAGCCGCAGGCGCATGCGGGGAAAACATACGAACTCAACGGGCCCGAAGCGCTGAGCTATGCCGACGTTGCGAAGAAAGTTTCGCAGGCAGCAGGACGGCCGGTGAAGTATGTGGACATCCCGGAAACGACCCAACAGAAAGCCATGCTGGAACAGGGCGTGCCGGAATGGCTGGTGACTGCGTTGTTGGATTTACAGAAGTATTACACCGGGGAAGGTAAGGGCGGTGAAGTTACCGCTGTGCTGTCGAGGCTGCTCGGACGAACAGCGCGCACGCTGGATAAATTCTTGGAGGAGAATAAAGACAGGTTCGTAGAGCAGGCAGCTGGGGCCTAACAGGGTTGCCTAAAGTGAGCCGCGGAGACCGAGGGCCTCGGCTTGTTCGCGCATGGCTGCTATGCAAAAGGCGATGTGATCGTCGAGCGGGATACCGAGTTCTTCGGCTCCCTTGACGACATCTTCACGGCTGACGCCGCGGGCAAAGGCTTTGTCTTTCATGCGTTTTTTTACGGAGCTCACTTCGAGGTCGAGAATGCTTTTCGAGGGGCGGACATAGGTGCAGGCGCTGAGGAAGCCGGCGAGTTCATCGCAGGCGAAGAGCGTATGTTCGAGCGGAGATTGACGAGGAACGCCGGAGTAATCGGCGTGAGAAAGGATGGCACGGACGAGTTCTTCGCTGTAGCCCTGTTCGCGGAGGATTTTCGCGCCTTCGGCGGGATGTTCGCGGTCGGGGGCATGGTCGTTGTTGGGCCAGCGTTCATAGTCGAAATCATGAAGTAGCGCGGTGAGGCTCCAGAGATTTTCGTCGGCGCCGTTTTTTCGAGCGTAGGCACGAACGCAGGCTTCGACGGCGAGCATGTGTTTGCGAAGGCTTTCTGATTGCGTGTATTCACAGACCAGTTTCCAGGCGTCGTCGCGGGTTGGCATTCGTCGTCCTTTCAGATTGGTAATTATGTCATTGTACGCGGCTCGGGAGGGGATACAGGGAGGGGCGGAGGTCAAAAGGACTCAGAGAACGGCATGGTTCAGAAAGCGGGCCCCACAACGGGACGCGCCGAGACCCCACGTGATAAGTGGCATGTCGGGAGCCCAGGAAAGAACAGACGCGGTAACTCCTTAGTGCTTGGTGCCGGCGGGTATGCGGCTGAAGATTACCATCAGGGTGTTCAGGACGTCGGAGATGCGGAAGGGCTTTTGCAGGCGTCGGTAGCTGGTGGAGGCGCTCGAGCCTTCACCCTCAGTGATTACTTCCCCTGACATGTATATCAGTTCGGGCTTGTTTGCGCCGGAGGCAATTTTCAAGCGCTGGGCTACGCTGTAACCATCGGCATTGGGTCCGGTGCCGGAAAGATTCAAGTCACAAAGGATGGCGTCGTATTTGGTGCGGAGGACGAGGCCGAGGGCTTCTTCGGCGGTGGCGGCGCAATCGATGTGCATGCCGTGGGCGGAGAGGCCTTCCATGAGTAGCATGCGGATGCTTTCTTCATCGTCGACGACGAGGACGGTGCGCTTCTTGAGCAGGTCCAGCGTGGGCGCCATCATTTCGCCGGAGCCGGAGGAATCGAGTTCGCGGGGAGGATGCGCGACCTGTTGGGCGACCGCCACAGGAAGGAAAACGGTGAAGGCCGCGCCACCCGCGGGCAAGGATTCGACTTCCATATCGCCGCCATGTTCGCGAACGATCGACATGCAGATGCTCAGGCCCAAACCGGTGCCACCGCCGGGACGCTTGGTGGTAAAGAATGGATCGAAAATTTTCGACAGAACTTCTTGCGGGATTCCCGCGCCGTCATCCTGAACGCTGGCAAAGATGCGGTTGGCAACTTTTCCGAGACGAATCTGAATGCGGCCGGAAGGGCGAACTTCGCGGATGGCTTGTTCGGCATTGCTGACGAGATTCAAGAAAACCTGTATGAGCTGGTTGGCGTCTCCGATAGTGGGAAGAAGCCCGGGAGACGGCTGGAAATCGACCTGAACCTGGTTGCGGCGAAGAGAATGTTCGTGGAGTTGAAGAGTGCGATCGATGACAGCGTTGAGGTCCAGGGCCTTTTTCTGGGGAGAAGCAGGGCGAGAGAATTCGAGAAGGTTCTGGACGATGCGAGCGGCGCGGCGAGCCTGACGATGGGTCATGTCCAACTGGCGGCGGGTATTGTCATCGATGCCGGCGCGATCGCGCAAGAGTTCGCTGGCGCCGAGAATCGCGGTCAGCGGATTATTCAGCTCATGGGCAACGCCGGCGAGCATCTGGCCCATGGCGGCTAGCTTTTCCGCCTGAATGAGCTGCTCCTCGAGACGCTTCATTTCCGTAATGTCGCGACCGGAGATGACGACGCCCTCGATTTTTCCGTTCTCTTCGAACAGAGGGCTGAAATGGCAACGCAAGCGGCGCCACTCTCCCTCTTTGTGGCGGACACGAATTTCAATGGACGAAAAATTGCGCTTACCCTGGAGGAGATCGTCAAAGACCGCGAGGACGGCGCTGCGATCCTCGAGGTGGGTGCGGTCTCCGAAGATCGTGCCGACGGTTTCGTCTGTGTTGTAGCCAAGGACTTCCGCGACCTTGGGGCTGACAAACGTGTAACGGCGCTCGGTGTCCACGACGAAAATCAGATCCGGAAAACTGTCGATGAGGCGGCGCGCAAATTCCTGCTGCTGGTACAGGCGCTTTTCGATCGAGCGGCGTTCGGTGACGTCAGCGAGCGCGCCCTGATAGCGGATGATTTTGCCGGCGGTGTCGCGGACGGCGGTTGAAGTATTGAGGCAAACAACGGGCTGGCCATCTTTGCGGCGCAGTGTGATTTCCCTGCCCTGCGGTGAAGGCTGGCGCTTTACTTCGCGGGCGAGGATGGAGCGCTGCTCCTGGTCGACGAAGACTTCGCTGACCTTGCGCGAGAGCAATTCTTCCTTGGAATCGTAGCCGAGCATTTGCACCAGTGCGGGATTAACTTCGAGGATCTTGTCGTCTGGCGTAACGATGTAAATGCCTTCCTGAAGAGTTTCGAAGAGTTCGGTGAAACGAGCTTCGCTGCGGCGCTGGGAGGTGATGTCGCGAGCGAGGATGGTTAAGCCGTGAACCTTGTCGTCGCGGACCATGGCGTGAGCGACGCAATCGAAGAAATGGGCCGCTCCGGTTTTCTTGAGGCGAACGTGGACGACGCCGGACCAGATGCGGCGCTCAAGGAAGCGCTCTAAGATGCGTTTGAGCTCGTCGGCGGAAGTGGCCTGCTCGTCGGTGACAAAGTGGCCGATGGAAAGACCGATGATTTCCTGGAACGGCAGGCCAACAAAATCGGCGAAGCTGCGGTTAGCGGCGCGGATCTCGCCATCGAGGCTCAAAGCCAGCAGGACATCATCGAAGGAATCGATCAGATCCCGGAAGCCTTGCTGGGATTTGGAAATCATCTGGAAGAGCTGCTCCATGGCGATATCGCCCGGAGGAGCGGCGGGTCGTTGATCGAGCCCGCGGATCAAGCCATTGAGTTCGGCAATTTCCTGGGACTTTTTCCAGACGTAAACACCGAGGAGAATGACGAGGGCCACCAAGCCGATGGGCAGGGCTTCGAGACGAAACCTGGAAGAGCGCAGAGTGTCCCAGGAGAACCAGGCGAAGGCGGAAGAAACGACGAAAAGCAGGAAAAAGGTGAGGCGCCACAATTCCTGTTGGCGCTTTTCATACTTGTTGAGACGAGCGTTGACCGAGCCAGCGGAATCGGAAGCCGGAGGGGCGTGCGGCTGATCGGCGGGTTGTTGTTCCGCGTTCATTCCAAAGCTCTAGTCGAATGGCAGTGAAAGGCCTTCCCCATGATAGGAAGGGGGATAAGCGGCGGCAAGGAGGATGGGATGAGGCGTTCCCTGAGTGGTACCTGTCCCAAGGGACGGTGGAGGCGATGTCGGATCGCTTGAGGGGTGGTGAAAGTGTGGCGCTTGACGGCGGCGTGGTGCTCAGTTCAGACGATCCTTCGTCGCAATAAGGCGCTCCTCAGGATCACACCGCCTTTTTTTTTGCGGGAGATATTACAAGCGCGCGGGTGGGTGCGCAGGGAGCTAGAAAGATGGCTGAAAAAGACTAGCGCCCCAGGTTGCCCCGAGGCGCAGTGAAGTGGTTGAGTTGGGCGATTAGCCCAGTTACGATGGTTAGTCCTGGCCTTCGGTGGCGGCGTCGGCTTCGGGTTCGTCGTCCTTGCCTCCGAGGAATTCCAGGCCCGCCGCATCTTCGGCCGCGAATTCGGAAGCTTCCGGAAGCTCCTCAACAGGAGCAGGCGCCGGCATTTCGGTGAGCAACTGAATGCTGCGATAGTGCTCGAGGCCTGTGCCCGCCGGGATGAGCCGGCCCATGATGACGTTTTCCTTCAGGCCGCGGAGATAATCGACCTTTCCGGCAACAGCAGCTTCGGTGAGGACGCGAGTGGTCTCCTGAAAGCTGGCAGCCGAAATGAAGGAGTCCGTCGATAGGGACGCCTTGGTAATACCGAGGAGGAGCGGACGGCCGGTAGCGGGACGGCCACCTTCGGCGATGATGCGATCGTTCTCTTCGCGGAAACGGAACTTGTCCACCTGTTCTTCGAGAAGGAACGTGGTGTCGCCGACGTCTTCAACCTTGACCCAGCGCATCATCTGACGGCTGATGGTTTCGATGTGCTTGTCGTTGATGTTGACGCCCTGGAGGCGGTAAACCTCTTGAATGGCGTTGACAAGGTACGCCTGGGTGTACTTTTCGCCCAGAACCGCAAGTAGGTCGTGGAGGTTCAGCGGGCCGTCGATAAGCGCTTCACCAGCGCGGACGTGCTCGCCTTCCTGAACGTTGATGTGCGTGCCGCGCGGGATGGCGTATTCCTTGGAAGTTTTACCATCTTCGCTTTCGACGTAGATCTTGCGCATGCCCTTGCTGATGTCGCCATAGCGGACGGTGCCATCGATTTCGGAAATGACGGCAGGATCCTTGGGCTTGCGAGTTTCGAAGAGCTCGACGACGCGCGGGAGACCACCGGTGATGTCCTTGGTCTTCGTGGTTTCACGCGGGATCTTCGCGAGCACGTCTCCCGCCTGAACTTCATCGCCATCCTGGACCATCAAGTGGGCACGGGAAGGCATGAGGTACTTTTTGCGGACCTTGCCGGAAGAATCGCGGATCAAGAATCGCGGGCTGATGCTTTTCATCACCCGGAGGAAGCGTGACGACGAGCTGCGATAGGCCAGTGACTTCGTCGACCTGCTCTTCGATGGTAAGACCGGGACGCAGGTCGTCAAATTTCACCGAGCCCGCGGTTTCGGTCAGGATCGAGAAGGTGAACGGATCCCATTCGGCAAGGATCTGGCCGTGATTGACGGTTTCGCCTTCGTTAACGCGGAGGCGAGCGCCGTAAACGACGTGGTAACGCTCCTTCTCGCGGTCCTTTTCATCGACGATGACGATAAGGCCGGAACGATTCATGGCGATGCCGCGCACCGCCGCGGCCTTCGACGTGACGAAGTTCAACGAACTTGACGACGCCGGTGTTCTTGGCTTCGAGGGTGGAACGCTCGCTCACGCGGGTTGCCGCTCCACCGATGTGGAAGGTACGCATGGTGAGCTGCGTGCCGGGTTCGCCGATGGACTGAGCGGCGATGACGCCGACGGCTTCGCCGAGTTCGACCATGCGCCCGGTGGCAAGGTTGCGGCCGTAGCATAGAGCGCAAACTCCGCGACGGGATTCGCAGGTGAGCACGGAACGGATGCGGACGCGCTCGATACCCGCAGCCTGGATGGCGTTAGCCAGCTCCTCGGTGATCTCCTGGTTAACTTCGACGATGACGCTGCCTTCGAAGTCCTTGATGCGTTCCAGGGAAACGCGGCCGACGACGCGGTCGCGGAGCGGCTCGACTTCGACGCCCGCTTCGATGATGGGCTCGACGTAGATGCCGTCCGAGGTACCGCAATCGAGTTCGTTGATGATGACGTCTTGCGCCACATCGACGAGACGGCGGGTGAGGTAACCGGAGTCCGCGGTCTTTAGAGCGGTGTCGGCGAGACCTTTACGCGCGCCGTGAGTGGAGATGAAGTACTGCAACACGGTGAGGCCTTCGCGGAAGTTGGAAGTGATCGGGCGTCTCAATGACTTCGCCGGAAGGCTTGGCCATCAAACCGCGCATACCGGAAAGCTGGCGAATCTGCTGCTTGGAACCGCGGGCGCCGGAGTCCGCCATGATGTACACCGGGTTGATGTTGCCTTCGCGATCCTGGGTTTCCAACGCCTTGAACATTTCGTCGGCAACTTTTTCTGTGACATCGCCCCAGATGGCGATGACCTTGTTGTAGCGTTCGCCGTTGGTGATAGCGCCGTCGAGGTATTGCTGCTGAACCTTGACGACTTCCTTTTCGGCATTTTCGACCAGCTTGTACTTGTCGCTGGGGATGAGCATGTCATCGATGCCGATGGAGATGCCGGACTTGGTTGCGTAATTGAAGCCGAGCGCTTTCAAGTGATCGAGGAGCTCAACGGTGGCTTCCAGGCCGAAGCGCAAGTAGGCGTAATAAACCAACTGCTGAACGCCCTTTTTCTTGAGCAAGCCGTTGATGTACGGCATCTGCCTGGGCAAATGCGAATTGAAGATGACGCGGCCGACGGTGGTCTGGATGAATTGGCGCTCCATCTTGACCGGCTCGGTGTGCGTGACGTCCTGGGTATCGAAGGCGGTGGTCAGGTCGATGGCTTCTCCGGTATAGCGCAAACGAATCGGAGTGAGCAGTTCGACTTCGCCGGCTTCCAGAGCCAGCGTGACATCTTCGGCAGAACCGAAGACGCGGCCTTCGCCTTTGGCACCGGGCTTGGACTTGGTCAGGTAATAGATACCGAGAACCATGTCCTGCGAGGGAACGGCGAGAGGCAGACCGTGCGCGGGAGAAAGAATATTGCGCGAGCTGAGCATAAGCACGGACGCTTCCACCTGGGATTCCGGAGAAAGCGGGATGTGCACGGCCATCTGGTCACCGTCGAAGTCCGCGTTGAAGGCGGTGCAAACGAGTGGGTGAATGCGGATGGCTTTGCCTTCGACGAGAGTCGGTTCAAAGGCCTGAATGCCGAGGCGGTGCAAGGTTGGAGCGCGGTTGAGAAGCACGGGATGCTCGCGGATGACATCCTCGAGGATGTCCCACACGACGGCTTCCTGCTGCTCGACCATTTCTTTGGCTTGCTTGATGGTCGTGCAGTGACCCTGGGCTTCGAGCTTGTGATAGATAAAAGGCTTGAAGAGCTCGAGCGCCATTTTCTTCGGCAGACCGCACTGGTTGAGTTTCAATTCCGGGCCGACGACGATGACGGAACGGCCGGAATAGTCAACGCGCTTGCCGAGAAGGTTCTGGCGGAAACGGCCCTGCTTGCCCTTGAGCGTGTCGCTGAGGGACTTGAGTGGGCGATTGTTGGTGCCACGCAGAACGCGGCCGCGGCGGCCGTTGTCAAACAGAGCGTCAACCGCTTCCTGAAGCATGCGCTTTTCGTTGCGGACGATGACGTCGGGCGCGCGCAGTTCCATGAGCTTCTTGAGGCGGTTGTTGCGGTTGATGACGCGGCGATAAAGATCGTTGAGATCGGAAGTGGCGAAGCGGCCGCCATCGAGAGGCACGAGCGGACGCAACTCGGGCGGAAGAACCGGGATTACGTCCAGGATCATCCATTCCGGCTTGTTGCCGCTCTTGCGGAAGGCTTCCAAAACCTTGAGGCGCTTGGCGAACTTGATGCGCTTCTGAAGCGAGGGATCCGCCTTCATTTTTTCGCGGAGGTCGTCTGAGAGCTTTTCGACGTCGACGCGGCGCAGCAGTTCCTTGATGGCTTCGGCACCCATCTTGGCGGTGAACTGGCCAGGGATATTCGGTGGTGAGCTTGCGATATTCCTCTTCCTGAAGGACCTGGCGCTCTTTCAGGATGGCGACTTCGCCCTGATCGACAACGACAAAGGCTTCGAAATAGAGGATGCGCTCGAGATCGCGCATGGAAATGTCCAGCAAGTAGCCAATGCGGCTGGGCAGACCCTTGAAGAACCAGACGTGAGAGCACGGGGACGCCAGCTCGATGTGGCCGAGGCGCTCGCGGCGCACTTTGCTGAGAGTGACTTCAACGCCGCACTTGTCGCAAATCACGCCGCGGTGCTTCATGCGCTTGTACTTGCCGCAGAGGCACTCCCAGTCCGTGACTGGACCGAAGATTTTGGCGCAGAACAAGCCGTCACGTTCGGGCTTGAAGGTACGGTAGTTGATGGTCTCCGGCTTGGTGACCTCACCGTGAGACCAGGAACGGATTTTTTCCGGACTGGCCAGGCTGATCCGGATGGAATCGAAATCGGCGATCAAACTGGCGCGATCATAGGGGCTGCTGCGATACAAGGTGATTTCCTCCCTCCCCAGCTTTCACCGGGGACGCGCCTTTGGCAGTTTGAAGACTGCCAGAGGCGGCTGAGAACCCAAAAACGGTTACTGCGCAATACCGCTGAACTTGCCGGACCGGGGCACGATATCTTGTGCCCCTAGCTGTCACTAGTCGGCTGCCTTTTCTACTGTTGGCTTCTGGCGTTTCATCAACTCGACGTCGAGGCACAGAGACTGCAACTCGCGCACGAGCACGTTAAACGACTCTGGAACGCCAGGTTCGATGCCCGGTTCGCCCTTGACGATGGCCTCGTAGATTTTCGCGCGACCATAGACGTCGTCGGACTTTGCCGTGAGCAGCTCCTGCAAAATGTGCGCGGCGCCGTAAGCTTCCAGGGCCCACACTTCCATTTCACCAAAGCGCTGACCGCCGAACTGAGCCTTACCACCAAGCGGCTGCTGAGTGATGAGGGAATACGGACCGATCGAGCGGGCGTGGATCTTGTCATCGACCAAGTGAGACAGCTTTAGCATGTAGATGTAGCCGACGGTAATGGGCTGATCGAACTGGTCTCCCGTCATGCCGTCGAAGAGGTTGATCTTGCCAGCGTGGGGCAAGCCAGCAACTTCGAGCAGGTGGCGGATTTCCGGCTCGCGCGCGCCGTCGAACACCGGCGTGGCGAATGGGATTCCGTCGCGGAAGCCTTCAGCAAATTCGAGCAACTCGTCGTCGGTCGATTTCTGCAAGGACTTCCAGATGGCCGTGTCGCTGAAGACTTCGCGATACCAGCGGCGAATGGCTTCGGCTTTCACTTCCTTGCTGAGCAAGGCGCTTGAGGCTGTTGCCCAGTTCCTTGGAGGCCCAGCCGAGGTGCGTTTCGAGAATCTGTCCGACGTTCATACGCGAAGGAACGCCGAGCGGATTCAGAACGATCTCCACGGGAGTGCCATCCGGGAGATAAGGCATATCTTCTTCCGGGACGACGCGGGCGATAACGCCCTTGTTGCCGTGACGGCCGGCCATTTTGTCGCCGATGGAGAGCTTGCGCTTCATGGCGATATAGACCTTGACCAGCTTGATGACGCCCGGAGGAAGCTCGTCGCCCTTCTTGAGCTTTTCCTTGCGCTCGTCGGTGATCTTGCGCAGTACATCGATCTGGCGCGAAGTCATCTCTTCGATTTCTTCGATCTTTTCGATGAGCAGTGGATCGCGCTCGTTGAGCTTGAGGCGCTTGAGGTTGCGCGTGGAGATCTTTTCGATCAGATCACGCGTCAGCTCCGCACCCTTGGTCAGCAGGCGCTTGTTGGTCTTTTCGTCATGCAGGTCGGCTTGAAGAATCTTGCCGCCGAGCAAATCCTCGAGGCGCTTGAGGCGCTCGTCGGTGAGGATGCGGATTTCGTCAGCGAGGTTCTTCTCGAGCTTGAAGACCTGGGAAGCTTCGATGGCCTTGTGGCGCTCGTCCTTTTCGCCACCCTTGCGGGTGAAGATCTTGACGTCCACGATGGTGCCCTCGATGCCCGGCGGGCAATAGAGGGAAGCGTCGCGAACATCGCCGGCCTTTTCGCCGAAGATGGCGCGAAGCAGTTTTTCCTCGGGCGTCAGCGTGGTTTCACCCTTGGGGGTGACCTTGCCCACGAGGATGTCGCCGGGCTTCACGACCGCGCCGATGCGGATGACGCCGCTTTCGTCGAGGTTGCGAAGGAAGGATTCGCTGATGTTGGGAATGTCGCGAGTGACTTCCTCGGGACCGAGCTTGGTGTCGCGCGCTTCGATTTCATACTCCTCGATGTGGATGGAGGTGTAGTAGTCGTCCTTGACCAGCTTTTCGCTGACCAGGATGGCGTCTTCGAAGTTGTAACCGCGCCAGGGCACGAAGGCCACAAGCACGTTGCGGCCGAGGCCGAGCTCGCCGCGATCGGTGCACGGACCGTCCGCCAGATACCTGGCTGGTCTTCACGCGGTCGCCGACGCGAACCAGCGGCTTCTGGTTGATGCAGGTGTTCTGGTTGGAGCGCTTGAACTTGGTGAGCGTGTAGATGTCGGCACCCACTTCGCGGCTGAGCACGCCGGAATGATCGCTTTCGACGCGAACGATGATGCGCTCGGAGTCCACCTGATCGACGATGCCGTCGCGCTTGCAGAGGACGACCGCGCCGGAATCGCGCGCGGTGACGCGCTCCATGCCGGTGCCGACCAGCGGAGCTTCGCCGCGGATCAGAGGCACAGCCTGGCGCTGCATGTTGGAACCCATCAGGGCGCGGTTGGCGTCGTCGTTTTCAAGGAACGGAATCAAGCTGGCGGCGACGGAAACGAGCTGCTTCGGCGAAACGTCGACGTAATCCACTTCATCGCGATGCTTCAGGACGAAGTTACCGGCCTGGCGGCAGTTGACGAGTTCGGTGGTGATGCGCAGCTTTTCGTCGAGCGAAACGTTGGCCTGGGCGATGACGTACTTGTCTTCTTCCCAAGCGGATAGATAGAAGCAGTAAGGTTCGTCGACAACCTTGCGGCGCTTGAGCTCTTCGTTGAGCTCTTCGACGCGGTCGGATTCGACGATGTCCCCGGCCTTGAATTCGCTGTCGCCGGCATTGACGATCTGAACGTAATCGATGATGCGGCCACCCTTTACGCGGCGATAGGGCGATTCGATGAAGCCGTAGTCGTTGATGCGGGCAAAGCAGCTGAGCGAGCTGATCAAGACCGATGTTCGGACCTTCCGGCGTTTCGATCGGGCAGATGCGGCCGTAGTGCGTTGGGTGAACGTCGCGGACTTCGAATCCAGCGCGTTCGCGCGACAGACCGCCCGGGCCGAGGGCCGAAAGGCGGCGCTTGTGAGTGATTTCGCTGAGCGGGTTGGTCTGGTCCATGAACTGGCTGAGCTGCGAACTGCCGAAGAATTCGCGGATCGCGGCCATCACCGGCTTGGCGTTGACCAAGTCGTGCGGCATAGCCGTGGACATTTCCTGGTACACGCTCATCTTTTCCTTGATGGCGCGCTCCATGCGGACCAAGCCGATGCGGAACTGGTTTTCGAGCAATTCGCCAACCGCGCGGACGCGGCGATTGCCGAGGTGGTCGATGTCGTCGACAACGCCGATGTTCTTGCGCAGCTTGAACAGGTACTTGATGGCGGCGACGAAGTCGGCGGTATCCAGAGTGCGGTTATCGAGCGGCGTATCGAGGCCAAGCTTGATATTGAACTTCAAGCGGCCGACGCGGCTGAAATCGTACTTACGCGGATCGAAGAACATGCCGCGGAAAAGGTTCGTGGCGGTTTCAAGCGTCGGAGGATCGCCGGGACGCAGCTTGCGATAGATTTCGATGAGCGCTTCCTTGGAAGAGCGGATGGCAGTCCTTATCGAGAGTGCGCGAGAGCACCAGACCGATATCGTCGCGCTCCGGGAAGAAGACGTCGACTTCGGTGATGCCCGCTTCGGCAAAGGCCTGCCAAAGTTCCGCGGTAAGCGGCTTGTTGGCTTCCAGCAGCACTTCGCCGGTCTGGCGATTGACCACGTCGGCGACGCTGTAGGCGCCTTCGAGGTCGGCAAGGGCCGCGCGAACCTGGGAGATTTTCGCCTTGATGAGTTCCTTGAAGAGGGTTTCGGTGATGCGCTTGTGCGCGCCGACGATCACTTCTTCGGATCTTGGGATTCCTGATCTCGTGGGTCAGCTTGCGATCGACGATGCCGGGCGAAACGTTCCAGTAAAGTTCCTTATCGCGCAGGGAAAGGCGTTCGACCTGATAGAAGGTGCGAAGAATTTCCTCATTGGACTTCATGCCCAGCGCGCGAAGGAAAATGGAGCCCAGGAACTTGCGCTTGCGGTCGATGCGGACGTAGAGAATGTTCTTGGTGTCGTACTCGAACTCCACCCACGAACCGCGATACGGAATGATCTTGCCGAGGAAGTAGGTGCGATTGTTGGCGCTTTCGAAGAAGACGCCGGGCGAACGGTGCAATTGGCTGACGATGACGCGCTCGGTGCCGTTGATGATGAACGTGCCGTTGTCGGTCATCAGCGGAATGTCGCCGTAGAAAACTTCCTGCTCCTTGATGTCGCGAATGGTTTTCGCGCCAGTGTCCGGATCCTTGTCGTAAATGGTCAGACGGATGGTGACCTTGAGAGGCGCGGAATACGTCATGCCGCGCTCCTGGCACTCGTTCACGTCATACTTCAGCTGCATGGCAACGGGATCGCCGCACTTGTTGCAAAACGTCGGCGTGTTCTTGTTGAACGTGCCGCACTTCTGGCAGACCACGTCGCCGGTCTGATACGGATTGGTGACCACGGAAGCGCCGCAATTCCGGCAAGTGGCGCGGAGATGGTGCAGACCCTTCAGGTTGCCGCACTTGCACTCCCAGTTTCCGATGGAGTAGTCCACGAATTCGAGCTGCGACATTTCGCGGAAATCCTCGAATCGGAAACACGGAAGTAAACACCGATTGGAGTCCGCCGTCCTCGCGCTCGCTTGGCAGCAAGATCCATCTGCAAGAAAGCGCTGATAGGACTTCTTCTGGACTTCAATCAGGTTGGGGATCTGGATAGATCCCTGGATTTTCGCAAAATCCAGTCGCTGGCGTTCCCGAACATGCTGGTTGCTATTGGACATGCCTGATTTACCTCATTCCCTTTCGGGCAGGGTGCAGAAAAACCAAAAAAGACACTAAACCGTGCTGCCGCGCAGCTTGCCCAAAGCCGCCCTGCACACGGTTAGTGAAGGTCCGTGAAGGACCCAGAAAGTTGTAGACAAAACCGGCCGTAGCGTTCGTACCTGAATTCCCCTGACGCAGCCAGGCACCGTCCTGGCCGCGCCGACTCTGAAGCTCGGACCACGGAATGCCGGCCAAGTTCTGGCCGGCACGCCATTACTTGATCTCGACCTTGGCGCCCGCCTCTTCGAACTTCTTCTTGATGGTGGCCGCCTCGTCCTTGCTAACGCCCTCTTTGACGGTCTTGGGCGCGCCATCAACGAGATCCTTCGCTTCTTTCAGGCCGAGGCTGGTGACTTCGCGAACGGCCTTAATGACGTTGATCTTGTTGCCGCCCACGTCGGTGAGAACGACGGCGAATTCCGTCTTCTCTTCCGCCGGAGCCGCCGCGCCAGCCGCCGCACCGCCGCCCGCGGCCACAACCGTGGCAGCTGCCGCGGAAACGCCGAAGGCCTCTTCCATTTTCTTGACCAGGTCCGACGCTTCGAGAAGCGTCAGGCCCTTGATTTCTTCCAGGATCGTTTCGACTTTCGACATGACTGCTAGTTCTCCTCTCAAATTTGCGAATCAAAATTCAAACCCTTGGAACCGCGGCGGGCGGGCCCGCGCAGCCCCGAAAACTACGCCAGACTCAAACTTGTTGGCCTTGACCGCTTCGCTGACGGTGACCGCGAGGTTGCGGGGCAACGCGTTGAGCGCCATCGCGATGCGCTGCGCCGGAGCGTTCAGCAAGAACATGATCTTGCTGATCAGCTCTTCCTTGGACGGCATGTCCGCGAGCTGCTTGAATCTCCGCTATCGAGATCACGCGGCCTTCGACCACGCCGGACTTGAACTGAAACGCCGGAACATCCTTGGCGACCTTGGTGAGCGCCTTTGCCAGCGCCACCGGATCGGTCTGCGTGTAGGCGATCGAATTGGTGCCCTTGAGATTCTTGAGCACGCCTTCGGCGGGAGTGCCGGCGCCGGCGCGTTCGGCCAGCGTGTTCTTCACCACCTGATACTTGCCACCCGCGGCCTGCACCGCGCGGCGCAATTTGGTGTCTTCTTCGACGGTAATGCCCTGGAAGGTGGTGAGAATGACGGTCGACACCTTCGCAAGTTCCGTTTTCAGCTTGTCGAGATCCTGCTGTTTTTCGCTTTGCTTCTTCATAATCTTTCTCCGCCTGTCGGTGCGGCGTTACGCAGCCGTCGCCAGTGTTTCCGCTTCGGCAAGATCCATCGGGATGCCCGGGCCCATGGTCGAAGTCAGGGTGATTCTCTTCACGTATTTGCCCTTGGCCGCAGCGGGCTTGGCTTTCAGATACCGCGGCGATCAGAGCGTGCGCATTTTCCGCCAACTTCGGGGCGTCAAACTGTAATCTTGCCGATCGGGCAGTGGACGATGCCGGCCTTGTCCACGCGAAATTCCACTTTGCCGGCCTTGGTTTCCTTCACGGCTTTGGTGACATCCACGGTCACCGTGCCGGTCTTCGGGTTGGGCATCAGGCCGCGTGGGCCGAGCACCTTACCGAGCTTACCGGCGGAACTCATCATGTCCGGCGTGGCGATCACGGCGTCGAAATCGGTCCAGCCTTCCATGATTTTCTGCACCATTTCGTCGCCGCCGACGAATTCCGCGCCGGCTTCGGTGGCTTCGCGCTGCTTTTCGCCACCCGCGAGCACCAGAACGCGCACGCTCTTGCCCAAGCCATTCGGAAGAACGACCGTGCCGCGAACCACCTGGTCCGAGTGCTTTGGATCGACACCCAGATTGATCGCGAGTTCCACGGTTTCGTTGAACTTCGTGTGATGCGTCTTCTTGATCAGCTCCGCCGCATCCGCGAGCTTGTACGGATGCGCTTCGACTTTCTTGCGCGCGTTCTCGACGTGTTTGCCCAGCTTTCTTCATCGTTGCCTGCCTCTGCGATCCCTTAGCGCCTGAAACTCCCTAGGCTTCCACGACTTCCAGACCCATGTTGCGCGCCGTACCCATCACGGTGCGGACAGCGGAGTCCAGATTTGTGGTGTTGAGATCGACAAGCTTGATCTTTGCAATTTCTACAACCTGCTTTTTGGTGACCTTGCCCACTTTGTTGCGATTCGGCTCCGGCGAGCCCTTGGCGATACCCGCGGCGCGCAGCAGAAGAATCGAAGCGGGCGGCGTTTTCAGAATGAACGTGAAAGTGCGGTCGGTGTAGATGGTAACCAGCACCGGGAAAATCATTCCGTCGGGCTCCTTCTGGCGTCTTGGCGTTGAACTGCTTGCAGAAATCCATGATGTTCACGCCATGAGGACCGAGCGCGGTGCCCACGGGAGGCGCGGGCGTGGCTTTGCCTGCGGGCAATTGCAACTTGATCGTCGTCTGTACCTTCTTTGGTGGCATGTTCCTTTACCTCAATCTGCTGTTCCGGCTGTGCTCAGCCCAGCTTCTCGACGCTCGCAAAATCCAGTTCCACCGGCGTGGAGCGTCCAAAAATCGTTACCGAAACTTTCAAGCGGCTGTGATCGTTGTCGATTTCCTCGACCGACGCCGTTGAAATTCGCGAACGGGCCATCGACGATGCGCACCTGCTCGTTGCGCTCGAAGACCACTTTCGGCTTCGGGCGGTCCATCGGCGTGTGCACGCGATTGATGATGGCGTCCACTTCCGCTTCCGACAGCGGCGAGGGCGCGGTCGCCGAGCCGACAAAACCGGTGACGCGCGGCGTATTGCGCACGATGTGCCAGGTGTTCTCGTCGAGATCCATTTCGACCAGCACGTAGCCGGGATAAGACATGCGCGAAGCCACCGTCTTTTTGCCGCCGCGCACTTCGACGACTTCTTCGGTGGGGATCAGCACGCGGCCGATCTTGTCCTGAAGATTGAAAGCGGCGACACGGCTCTCCAGGCTTTCTTTGACTTTCTTCTCGAAGCCCGAGTACGTGTGAATGATGTACCACTGCATTGGCATAATTCGATTCGCCCTCAAACGCGGAAATAATGAAACAGCTGTTCTATGCCTTTTTGCGCCACCCATTCGACAATTGCAAGAAACACACCGAAAAACGCCACCGTGGCGATGACGACACCGGTCGTCGAAATCACATCGCTAGCGATTGGGCCAGGTTACCTGCTTCATTTCCACGCGAACGTCGTGAAGAAATTCGCGGGTTTCCTGGAGCGAGCCGGTTACCTTGTTAACGAGCGGGAGATTCGAGCCGCCCTGAGATTCGTCGTTCATTTTCACCGCCCGCGTGGCCATAATCCTTTTCACCCGCACGAACCGAGGGGTTCGTGTCCTTACAAATTTCTGGCAGGGGAGGAGGGATTCGAACCCCCATACCCGGTTTTGGAGACCGGAGTCCTAACCGTTGGACGACTCCCCTAAAACCAAAACCGCCTGAAACTTCCGCCCTCGCCTACCCCGGTTGCAGACAACTGCATGAAGCTTATTTCGCTTCCTTGTGAGCCGTGTGCTTGCGGCAGGAACGGCAAAACTTTCTGGTCTCCATACGTTCGGAGTGCTTCTTCTTGTTTTTGGTGGTGGTGTAGTTGCGATTCTTGCACTCACCACACTGCAAAGTAATGATTTCGCGCATCTCTCAAATCCTTTTACGAGTGCGAGCCGGAGTGAACCGGCTCGCCTCGTGAAAAATTACTCGATGATCTCCGTGACGGCGCCGGCGCCGACGGTGTGGCCGCCTTCGCGGATAGCGAAGCGCAAACCCTTCTCGAGAGCCACCGGCGTGATCAGCGTGACTTCGCAGCTCACGTTGTCGCCCGGCATCACCATCTCGACGCCCTGCGGCAACTTCATGTCCCCGGTAACGTCCGTGGTGCGGAAGTAAAACTGCGGACGGTAACCGGTGAAGAACGGCGTGTGACGGCCGCCTTCTTCCTTGGTCAACACGTACGCTTCGGCTTTGAACTTCGTGTGCGGCGTGATCGAACCCGGCTTGCAAACGACCTGGCCGCGCTCCACATCTTCTTTTTCCGTGCCGCGCAGGAGCAAACCAACGTTGTCTCCCGCAATGCCCTCATCGAGCAGCTTGCGGAACATTTCAACGCCGGTAACAACTTTCTTCTGCGTTTCGCGGAAGCCTACGATTTCAATTTCCTCGCCGACCTTCACCTTGCCGCGTTCGACGCGGCCGGTGACTACCGTGCCGCGGCCGGAAATCGAGAAAATATCTTCGATGGGCATGGCGAACGGACGGTCGATATCACGCACCGGCAATGGCACGTTCGCGTCCACCGCAGCCATCAGTTCCAAAATCTTCTGTTCCCACTTTTCATCGCCGTTCAGCGCCTGCAGGGCCGAACCGCGAATCACGGGAACGCTGTCGCCGGGGAACTGGTAGCTCTTTAGCAGTTCGCGAACTTCGAGTTCGACGAGTTCGAGCAGTTCCGGATCTTCCACCATGTCGCACTTGTTCAGGAACACGACGATGTATGGCACGCCGACCTGACGAGCCAGAAGAATATGCTCGCGGGTCTGCGGCATCGGTCCGTCGGTGGCGGCAACGACAAGAATCGCGCCATCCATCTGCGCCGCGCCGGTGATCATGTTCTTGATGTAGTCGGCATGGCCCGGGCAGTCCATGTGCGCGTAGTGGCGGTTGGCGGTTTCATACTCCACGTGCGAAACCGCAATGGTGATGCCGCGCTCGCGCTCTTCCGGAGCGTTGTCAATCGAATCAAACGCGCGGAACGCCACCTTGGGGTTGTGTTTCGACAACACCTTGGTGATCGCCGCCGTCAGCGTGGTCTTGCCGTGATCGATGTGACCGATGGTCCCAATGTTCACGTGTGGCTTACTGCGCTCAAATTTCTCCTTGGCCATATGCCTTCATCCTTTGCTCGAACCGCGTTACGAATCGCGGTTTGAGCCGAACTCCTTCGAGCCAATCGGCTCTCAGGAAAAAAACTGGAGCGGGGGACGGGATTTGAACCCGCAACCATCACCTTGGAAGAGTGAGACTCTACCGTTGAGTTACCCCCGCCTTGCGAAAACCCTCAACCCTCTCCCCGCCGAACCAAAGTTCCCTTCCGAACTCAGCAATTTCTGGAGCCTGGGACCGGGATTGAACCGGTGACCTCGTCCTTACCAAGGACGCGCTCTACCAACTGAGCTACCCAGGCCGAACCCGATCCTCCGAAAAACCCTGCTCATCATGGCGCACCATTTTCCGAACGGCTGTGCCGCCGTTTTGCTTCCCGCTCTCGAACATCGCGATCGCGATTTCCTGCGGTGCTGTTGCTTCTTCGTTTACTCAGCGCTGCCAGCGACGCCGCTCGCCGTAAAAACTCCCGCGGAGGTTGAATCCTGGTGGACGGGGAAGGATTCGAACCTTCGTAGCCCGCAAGGAGCGGCAGATTTACAGTCTGCTGGTTTTAGCCACTCACCCACCCGTCCGCGAAAACATGTCGACACAAAGTGCGTGCCAACTTCATGAAACAAACCGTGCTGTCGTTGGAGCCTGCGCGAAAAACACAAAACGGACTCGTGTCCAAAGACACCAGCCCTTTCATGTTATCATGCCGGGATTCGCTCCGCCTCACTCCCCTGCCGAAATATGGTGGAGCTGGCGGAGGGAATTGAACCCCCGACCCTCTGATTACAAATCAGATGCTCTACCAGCTGAGCTACGCCAGCGCTGCTCAAACCGGACAAGAATAGCAGATTAGGCACAGGGATTGCAAGAAGGGGAGAGGGAAAAGCCGAGCAATTGGGAAACCAACTCTGTGGAAAAGAAGGTGGTTTTTGTTAATCGGTCACACTCCCTCAAGTGATTGCATCACAAAGAGTTAGCGTGCCAGAGCGACGCACGGGCTGCAAGAGAATCCACAGGTTTCCACTACCCTGAAAACGGTATTTTCGCCGAAGCGCCATTTCTTCATGAAATTACGGGCGGCCATGGGAGAATATCGGCGAAATTGCAGCCAGGGGAAAGCGCTGGCCGAATCGATATGTCACGAAACAAAATTCTGGGTATGGCAGCGGTAATTACGGTGGGGGTAACGCTTTTGGGCTGGCTTGCCTACCGGCACTGGCATGTGGACGATCGTTTGCTCGACCGTGAAGCGATGCTGTCGCTGATGCCCGAAGATGCGAGCGCGGTGATTTATCTCGATGTGGCACAACTGCGATCCTCGCCGCTTTTCGCGCAGTTGTCCCGGTGGGCGCCCGAACCAACATTGGATAGCGACTACGCACACTTCCTGCAGGCGACTGGATTTAATTACGAGAGCGATCTCGATCGGGTGGCGCTGGCGATTGAACGGCAGCCGCAAAGTTCACTGGCATTTGCCGTGGTCGAAGGAAGGTTCGACCGAAAAAAAATCGAGGCGTTTGCGGGAAAATATGGATCGCTCAAGACGGCAGATGGAAAAACATTGTTTGCGGTGCCGCTCGGCGGATCGAATCGCAAGGCGTACTTTACATTTTTGGGAGAGCATCGCATCGCGTGGGCGAACGATTCGTCGTTCTTTTTCGAGCAACCGCGGAGCGACACGACGGGAGTATGGCGGGAACATTTTTTGCGACTGGCGGGCACGCCGATCTTCGCGGTGTTGCGGCAGGATTCGGGGGCGGCGGCGGCATTGTCATCGCAGGCTCCGGGTGGATTGCGTTCACCGCAATTGGCGGCGCTCCTGGCGCAACTGGAGTGGATTTCGATCAGCGCGAAACCGGACGGCAATTTACTGCGCGTGGGAATGGAAGGCGATTGCCTGACGGAGACGACGGAGCACCAGTTGAAAGAGGTATTGAGCGGGCTGGTGGTGCTGGCGCAGATGGGATTGCACGATCCGAAGACCCGGAAACAACTCGATCCGGGATTGCGAGAAGGGTATCTGGAGTTGTTGCAGTCGGCTGATATTCAGCAGGTGGATCGCGGGACGAGCAAGTCTGTGCGGGTGGTGTTTGATGTTACGCCGAAGTTGCTGGCGGCCGGAGTGGGTGCGGCGCGCGGGCAGTAAAGAGGCTGCGCGTGCGAATGACGTGAGTGAGTCGTTTAGGTTGCGGGAAGTGTTCGTGGTGTCGAAGTTGAGATCCTTCGCTGCAAAAAGCGCTCAGAGTGACAACGATTTTCTAATCGCGAATTGACTCCAGAAAGAGAAGAGGGTTAGTCGCCGGCGGGGACAGTTTTCATGTAGCGCCAGGGGTTGACGGGGGCATTGTTTACGCGGACTTCGTAGTGGACGTGGGGACCGGTCGAGCGACCGCTGACGCCGGCGTAGCCGATGACTTCACCGCGACGAACGTGGGTACCGGGCACGACGGAAAACGAAGAAAGGTGCGCGTAGAAGGTGGTGATGCCGAAACCGTGCTCGACGATGACCAGACGGCCATAGCCGGAATGAGTTTCCGCAGTGGTAACGACGCCATCAGCAGTGACGTGAACCGGCTCGCCGTATTCGGCACTGACGTCAACGCCAGTGTGGAACGCACCTTCACCCGAGAACGGATCCAAACGCTCTCCGAAACTATCTGTGATGTGACCCATGACGGGCCAGATGGAAGGAGTGTAATTGGAATCGGCGAAGGCCATCGCAGGCAGCAAGCGGAGGCCTGAAGCGGAAACAGCGATCGCACCGGCATTGCGCTTGAGGAAGGAATACTGTTCGAGCGAACGATCGAAAGCGTCTTGAGGGGTGGCTTCGTTATCGGTCTGGTCGAACGCGGCCGGATGATAGCGGAGGACACCGTAGGTCATGGCCACATCGGTGGCGAGCGACTGCAGAGAATCGAGGCGCTCGTTGGTGTCTTTAACGGTGGACTGAAGATCGCGGTACTGCTTTTTCAGGGTTTCCTGATCGTGGCGAAGCGCGTTGTAATTGCCGACCTTCCACAACATGCGGCTGTAGGAGCCGACGGCGGCGATGACGGTGACGCTGCCGATGATGGCAAGAGCGGCTAGACCGTGAAGAATGTAGGCAGGGATGATCAGCTTCCGGAGTTGTCCGGGCGTCGAGGCAATGTAAAACGTGTAATTCCTGCTGCTGATCACGACTGGGCCCCTCAGGCCTAGTGAAATTTACCGAACAAACTGGAGTGCGGATTGAACCGCCCTGAGTCCGCACGAAAGTGACGACCGTTCTGGTCTGAACCGTGAGCCTTGGTTCGTATTTAAGAGAATACTAGAATTTGTAGAGTTTGTCGTCAACCCTGTATTTTTCGTATTTTAGGACAGCCCGTGGAAAACTGTCCACTGGCTGGCAGTACAGGTTCAACCGAGTGTTTGGTGGGTGGCACATCAGAGGGTAGTCTGGCACAGACGAACATGAGCGGACATGAGAACGAGTTGATACAGAAAATCAGCGCTTTGCTGAACGGGCGGCGGCGTGACGCGGGCTCGGTGGCGTTAGGGATGGGAGATGATGCAGCGCTTTGGGTGCCCAGGCCCGGGCGAGAGGTCGTGCTTACCTGCGATTGGTTTCTCGAGGGGTCGCATTTTCTAAGGGGCAAGCATCCGGCCGGCGCTGTGGGATGGAAATGCCTGGCGCGAGCGGTGAGCGATGTTGCGGCGATGGGGGGCGAGCCGCGTTGCTTTTTGCTGAGTCTGGCATTGCCGGCTGATTTGACGGGGAGATGGCTGGATGATTTTTTGCGCGGACTTCGGCGGGCTGCCAAGGAGCTCGATTGCGAGGCGGCTGGAGGAGACACGACGCGAGGAAAAGAAGTTCTGATCAGCATGACGGTCGTCGGGGAAGTTTTGCGTGGCGAGGCGATTCGCCGTTCGGGAGCGGCGGTGGGCGATGCGATTTATGTGAGCGGAACATTGGGGGAAGCAGAATTGGGATTGCGGATGCTGCGTCGCGGGCGTGGGCTCGGGAAGGCTAGAAATGCGGCTTTGCGGAAACATCTTTATCCGCGGCCGCGATTGGAGCTGGGGCGATGGCTTGCGGAGGAGAGGTTGGCTTCGGCGATGCTAGATTTGTCGGACGGTTTGTCGACGGATTTGCCGCGATTGTGCGCAGCCAGCGGGTTGGGCGCGAGGATTGAGGGTGATTCGCTTCCCGTGAGTTCGCTGGTGGCGCGGCCCGAGGCGACGAGGTTAGCGCTGCATGGGGGGGATGATTATGAGTTGTTGTTTACGGTGAAGCGGAAACACGAGAGACGATTGCCGGGGAAATTTCGCGGGTTGCGGTTGACGCGGATTGGGGAAATCACGCGTGGGCGAGAGGTTACGGTAGGGGAGGACGGGAGGAGTATGGCGTTGCGTTCTGGTGGGTGGGATCCGTTTCGGTAAGCGTCGGGTTCGATGAAATCGTTCTTGAGAGTTCGAATCTTGCAAAGGGAGGGGCGCAGCAGTTCGGCGCCCTACGAAGGGGTCGGCGATTGTCAGGTTGTCGGAGGAGTTGTGGCGGGAGATGGCGCGGGTGTTGGGGCGGTGCTGGTCGCGGGCGTGGGCGGAGTTGCTGGTTGAGGCTTTTCGGTGCGGAGGGCTGGGGCTTCGTCTTCGGGAGCGGTATCGGGAACGTCAGTGTGGACGTGGTGTTCGGAGGCTTGTTCTTCCAGGGATTCGACGTTTGCGAAATCAGCTACGGGCATACCGGCCATGCCTTGTTGCATAAATTCCATCCAAATGGGTAGGGCAGCCTGGGCGCCCGTTTCGCGCTTCCCGAGAGAGATTTGTTTGTCGTCGTATCCGACCCAAACACCGGCAGTGATCTGCGGCGTGAAGCCCATGAACCAGGCATCGGTGAAATCTTGTGTGGTGCCGGTTTTTCCGCCTGCGGGACGGCCGAGAGTCTTGGCCTTGATGGCGGTTCCAAACTGGACAACATCTTCGAGCATGGCGGTCATGGTGTGTGCGACGTCTGGCGCGAGCACGTCGTGGACTTCGGGATGAGCTTCTTCCAGTAGCGCTCCGTCGTAGCTGGTAACGCGACGAATCATGTGCGGATCGATGCGAATGCCTTCATTGGCATAGACGGTGAACGCGGAAACGTGTTCGATGAGCTTCATGTCCGCGGCGCCAAGGGCCAGCGGAAGGTATGGCGGAAGGGGAGTGGTGATGCCGAAGCGGCGAGCCATGTCTACGACGGCGTTGATGCCAACTTTTTCGGTGAGTTTCACGGCCGGGACATTTCGGGAGCCCGCCAGGGCGCGACGAAGGGTGATGGTGCCCTCGAATTTCTCGTCGTAGTTATGCGGAGAATAGGTCTGGCCACCGCTGATGACGGTGAAGGGGGCGTCAACGATGGTGTCAAAGGGTGAAGCGCCTCGCTCGACAGCGGTTGAATAGACATAAGGCTTGAAGGAACTGCCCACCTGACGGACGGCTTGCGTGGCGCGATTAAATTTGGAGTCTTCAAAACTGTAACCGCCAACCATGGCCTTGATTTCGCCGGTTGCATTTTCGATGGCAATCATGGCGGCTTGCGGGGCGGGCTGCTGTTCGAGCTGAACGCGCGCGGTGGTTTCGTGCAATTCCTGAATGGAAACCTGGATGAGATCGCCGACGGTGAGGATGTCGTCGGGCTTTTTGTGGCCGGTCCAGGCGATATCGGCGGGCGAAAGGATGGCGCGGTAGGAGCCGATTTTGATGGTAGCACTTTTGTCATCGACGGACAGGACGAGGCCGGTAACGTAGCTGCCCTTATCGATGGCGTGGCGCCAGTCGTCATCATCGTAGCTGTCTAGCGGGCCGAGATTGTCGCTAATAATGTTGGGGAGTTTGCCGCGCCAGCCGTGGCGGCGATCGTAGGAGTGCAGGCCGTCGCGAATGGCCTGGTTTGCGGCTTTTTGCATCTGGATGTTGAGAGTGGTGTAAACGCGGAGGCCGCGCTCGTGTACGGCTTCGGTACCGTAAGTGGACTCGAGATACTTGCGAATCTCTTCGAAGAAGTAAGGGGCAAGATCGTTGCGGGGATATTGCAAGTGAAGGCCAAGAGGCGTTTTGCGCGCAGCGGCTTCTTCGGCGGGCGTGATCTTCCCCTCCTCCATCATTTGATGCAGAACGAGGTTGCGACGAGCGAGGGCCCGTGCGGGATCGGCGAGCGGCGAATAGATGGGTCCGCGAATCATGCCTGCGAGCAAAGCAGCCTGCTGGAGATTCAGATCGGTGACGGGTTTGCCGAAATAAAATTGCGCAGCGGCAGCGAAGCCATAGTTGCCGTGGGCCAGGTAAACCTGATTGGCGTACATGGTGAAGATTTGCGGCTTGGTGTAGCGACGTTCGATCTGTAGGGCTAGCAGCATTTCCTGGACTTTGCGGCGGAAGCTGCGTTCGCTGCGGTCGAGGAAGAGGTTGCCGGCGAGCTGCATGGTGATGGTGCTGGCGCCTTCGGCCCTGCGATGTTTGAGAATATTGCGGTAAGCGGCGCCCGCTACGCGCGGAAAATCGACGCCCCAGTGATCTTCGAAGTGCTGATCTTCGATGGCGGTGACGGCGTTATAGAGGACTTTCGGAGTTTGCTCCCAGGTCATGAGGATGCGGCGTTGCAGGGCAAAGCTGCCGACGAGCTGGCCATCATCGGCGTAAATTTCAGTGACCACGTTGGGACGATACGTTTCGAGGGCGCGGATTTCGGGGAGGTCGCTGTCGTAGACGAACAGGAGACCGGCGGCGGCGCCTAGGGCAATCGAGCAGAGAAGCAGGAAAGCGAGCGCGACACGGTCGATCAGTTTCCAGCCGCGGAGGCGCAATGTGATTGGGGGCAAACTCAGCATCAAAGAAAAATTCTAGCGCAGATTTGGCAGCGGCACGCGATTGAGCATAGGAAAAGTTTCCATGGGGTTTGTAGAGTGGCTTTCATGGCAGAAATCCGATTCCCCGCTTCGCCTGGAATCACAATTTTAGTCGCGAGATGATGTCAGACCGAGCGGTAGTATTTTTCGCCGGCGCAGGAGCGGCAGAGGATGCGGCCATTCTGGACGACTTCGCGCTTAAAGTTGATGCCTTCGCCGCATTCGGCGCAGACGATGCGCGGACCTTTGAACCCGGGCAAGTCTTCGGGAAAGATGTCGACTTTGACCCATTCTTTAGAGAAAAGGACGTCGTCCGAGAGTTGCGCATAGGCCTTTTGCTGGCCTTCTTCTCGTGGAAGTTCTGGAAAAAGCTCCCTAGCGGCTTGTTTGGAGGATTCTTTGGCGGCGATGCGAACGGCGCGTCCGGTTTCGAGGTCACAGAAGGTGGCGGCGACTTTGCCCCAATCGCGGAATTTGAGGGCGCGCTTGCCGAGGCGACAGTTGGCAACGAGGGCGACCGCATCGGTGACGCAGCGATCGATTTCGACGAAGGTAACGATGCGCTTGCGATCGGCGATGGGATCGTTGATGCCGAGTTCCTGAAGGCCTAGCATGGCCAGGCGGACTCCGAGGACCTGCCCGGCACAAAGGTGGCCGTGAGCGGCGGTGGCGAGTTCGAGATATTCGGGCAGCGATTTCATGGGCATGAGGTCATAGATGAGTTCGGCACGCAAAAAGGATAACAGTGAAATGATTTTGGTGATGGCGAATGAGGAGTGGTTGGCGGCTAAGGTCGAAGTGGGGGATCGCTTGAGTTCCCTTCGTCGCAAAAATCGCTCCCAAACGATGACAACGTTCAGAAAGCGATGCTCGTAGTTAGGCGGTGGTGGCCGGGCGGGCTCCCGCGGCGGACCACGGGTGGGGCTTGCGGGATTCCTGAAAGGCGAACAGGGTCATGAGGATTGCCAGGGCGGCCATGGCCGAGTCTTCGAAGATTTTCTTAAGGCTCACCGGTTCGGGGGTGGCGAAGCAGCCGCAGTTGATATCCATATGGAGAATGTAGGCGCGGGTGACAACCGTGAGGAACATCAGCAGGAACAGACTGGCGATAGCAGCCCAGATGCGAAGACGCCATCCAATCAGGAGGAGGAGGCCGAGCGCGACTTCGGCAAATGGGAGAACGTGAGAGACGAAATCCACTCCGCGGGGTGAAAGCATTTTGTAGGAGGCAACCTGGAATCCGAAATTGGAGAGGTTCGATAAGACGGAGAATTTCAGCATAGCCAGGGGCGAATACATTTTGTTGGGGAGGAGGATTTTAGAGTAGCCGGCGTAGACAAAAATGCCGCCGAGCAGCAAGCGACCGATCAGGATCAGGGCGCGCCGGAAGTTGAAAGGGGCGGATTGCATCATGGGTCCTCGCGACCGTTGGCTACTTGACTAGCTGATTGAGCAACGTTGTCAGAACCTCGTAACTGACATAGCCGACTACGGGATAGGTTTGCCCATCGCGGGTATGAATGATGGTTGTGGGCGTTTGATTGACGGGGACGGCCCTGCCGATTTGGACGTCGCGTTCAATCAAAGGCTCGAGGGTGCCACCATCGACCAGCGCTTGCACCCTTTTCATTTCCGCCGCGGTCAGCGCCGAGGCCACGGTGCCCTTCACATCGCCCGTCGCTTCCCATTTTTCCTGGTTTTGGAACAGCACTTCTTCGACGGCGTCGCACCTTCCGATATGGCAGGCGGCACGCGAATAGCTGGCGGCGATGCGGGAGTAAGCGTGCATGGGAAGCGGAAAATCGCGATGGACCATGTAGACCTTGTTGGTGTCGACATAATTGCTCATCACGCGCTGCAACGTGGTGGTGTAAAGCTGCTTGCAGGCTGGACACTGAAAATCGGTGAAAGTCTCCATGACCACGCCAGCGTTCTTGCTGCCGTAAGCCTTGTCTGGATCGATGTCCTTGACGCCGTCGACGGTGATGGGCGCCTGTGGGACCGAAGAAGAGGCCGACGCAGAAGATTTCGCCGCCTTCTGGGTGGTGGGGGAGGCCATCAGGATGAAACTGCCCACGCTGGCAAGAGCCAGGGTAGCCATTGAGGCGAGAAGGAAGCGGCGATTCACAGAGTCCTCCGAAACTGGATTATGCGGGAAAGTCGAATCTTCAGAAGAGTATCACAGGTTGAAAGTAGTCGCGGGGGACAGGGCAAAGAGGCGTTTCGCAAGAGGCAGGCTCCGATCGAACCAAGCATGGTTGGAGTATACAGCCAAGGGAGTTAGGTGAGAGACGGGGAAGGAGGGTTGTCTGGAAACGGGTGGCACGGAAAAGGCTGAAATGATAGAGCTTATACCTGCTATCAAAGAACTTGACAACATGACACTCAAGTTGTATATTTGCCGTGTTTTTGAAGCACGGCTGGGCCTCTCCTGGGCCAGCGCTGCAGCAGGACGGGCGCGCTCGCAGCCAGTTGGGGAAGTTGGTGCGGGCGAAAAGGGATTTAGCAGAATTCAATATAAGGACGGTAGCTATGAGCAAGATTATCGGAATTGACCTTGGGACAACGAACTCGGTCGTGGCAGTGATGCAGGGAGGCGAGCCGGTGGTGATCCCGAACCAGGAGGGGACGCGGACAACGCCTTCGGTGGTGGCAATTACAAAGTCGGGGGAACGGCTGGTCGGGCAAGTGGCGAAGCGCCAGGCGGTGACCAACCCGGAGAATACGGTTTACTCGATCAAGCGGTTCATGGGACGGCGATATGACGAAGTCGCCGAAGAGATGAAGCGCGTGCCTTATAAGGTGGTGAAAGGCAACCACGATGATGCGCGTGTGGAGATCGCGGGCAAAGTGTATAGTCCTCCGGAAATTTCCGCGATGATCCTGACGAAGCTGAAGAACGCCGCGGAGGATTTTCTTGGTGAGAAGGTCACGAAGGCGGTGATCACGGTCCCTGCCTATTTTAACGACGCGCAGCGGCAGGCGACCAAGCAGGCCGGCGAAATTGCCGGGCTCGAAGTGCTGCGCATTATCAACGAGCCGACCGCGGCAGCGCTGGCGTATGGCCTGGAAAAGAAGAGCGACGAAACGATCGCCGTGTACGACCTGGGCGGCGGCACGTTCGATATTTCCGTACTCGAAGTGGGCAGCGGCGTTGTGGAAGTGAAATCGACCAACGGCGACACGCACCTGGGCGGCGATGACGTCGACCAGAAGATCGTCGACTGGCTGATCGACGAATTCAAGAAAGAGCACGGGATCGACCTCGGCAAAGACAAGATGGCGCTGCAGCGGCTGAAGGAAGCTGCGGAAAAGGCCAAGATCGAGCTTTCGCAAATGATGGAGACCGAGATCAACCTGCCGTTCATCACCGCGGGGGCGAGCGGGCCGATCCACATGCAGCAGAAGCTGACGCGCGTGCGGCTCGAACAGTTGATGAACGACTTGCTCGAGCGCTCGATGAAGCCGGTGAAGCAGGCGCTCGAAGACGCGAAGATGTCGCCGAGCGACATCCAGGAAGTGGTGCTGGTTGGCGGTTCGACGCGTATTCCGAAGGTGCAAGCGCTCGTGAGCAATTTCTTCGGCGGGAAAGAGCTGCACAAGGGCGTGAACCCGGATGAGGTCGTGGCCGTAGGCGCGGCGATCCAGGGAGCGGTGCTTGGCGGTGAAGTGAAGGACATTTTGTTGCTGGACGTGACCCCGCTCTCACTGGGAGTGGAAACGCTTGGCGGCGTGATGACCGTACAGATTCCGCGGAACACCACGATACCGACGCGCAAGGTGGAAACGTACTCGACGGCTTCCGACAACCAGCCGGGAGTGGAAATCCACGTATTGCAAGGGGAACGCAAGTTCGCGAAGGACAACCGGTCGCTCGGCACATTCAAGCTGGATGGAATTCCGCCTGCGCCAAGAGGCGTACCACAAGTGGAAGTGACCTTTGACATCGACGCTAACGGTATTTTGAACGTAAGCGCGAAGGACAAGGCCACGAACAAGGAACAAAAGATCACCATCACCGCTTCGACCGGATTGAGCAAGGAAGAGGCGGAAAAGATGCGCACCGAGGCGGAATCGCACGCCGAGGACGATCGTAAGCGGATGGAAGAAGTGGAAGCACGGAACCGGCTGGATGGAATCATCTACCAAGCCGAGAAGACCATCCGGGAAAATCGCGACAAGCTGTCCGAAGGCGACGTGAAGCAGGCCGAAGAGGCGCTGGAAGACGCGAAGAAGGCCATCAACGAAGGCGGAGTGCCACGACTGCGTAGCGCGGCAGAAAACGTGGAAAAGTCGCTGCACAAGATGGCCGAAGAGCTGTACAAGAAGTCGCAAGCGGCTGGCGGCGAGCAGGCAGGCGCGGCGGGTGCAGGTGCGGCGGGCGGTCCAGGTTCAGCCGGAGGCGGCGCGCACGGCAGCGGAAGCAAACCCGGCGACGTCATCGACGCTGAGTACGTGGACGTGGACGACAACAAAAAGCCAAACTGAAGGAAAGGTGTTTGCGTTGTAAGTTTTAAGTTCTAAGTGAAAAGAGAGAGGAGTGCTGCTTCTCTCTCTTTTCGCGAGAACCCCGAGCATAAAGGTGGCCGGAAGAAGGCCACAGCAAAGCTGAACATGCCAACGAGTGGAAAACAAGATTATTACGAGCTTCTGGGAGTTCCGAAGAAAGCCACCGCGAAGGAAATTCGCACGGCGTTTCGCAAGCTCGCGCGGAAGTATCACCCCGATTTGAACCCCGGCGACAAAGCCTCCGAAGAGAAATTCAAGCAACTGCAGGAAGCATACGACGTGCTTTCGGACACGAAGAAGCGGCAGATGTACGACCAGTATGGCTTCTACAGCGAAAATGTGCCGACGGGAGATTATGGGCCGAGGCCGGAATCGGGCGGAGAAGGTGTCAATTTCGATTTTGGCGGATTTGATTTTGGCGGGCAGCAAGCTGAGGGATCGAGTTTTCGGGATTTGTTTGGACAGTTTTTTGGAGGGCGCCGCGGCGGTGTGGCCGCCGAACCAGAGCACGAACCCGGCGGCGACCTGGAATACCAGATCGAAGTTGATTTCTGGGATGCGGTGCGCGGATCGGTGAAGAAGTTACAGATCACGCGCATGGATACTTGCGAAACGTGCCATGGAACCGGCGCGGTCGGCACACCGCAGACGTGCCCGACTTGCCATGGGACGGGAACGGTACAGCAGACCGCGGGGAAAATGCGCTTTAATGTGCCTTGCAATCGCTGCGGAGGGACGGGAAAGCTGTACACACCTTGCCGAGTTTGCGGAGGCGAGGGGCGCGTTCGAAAGACCGAAACGATTGAAGTGCGGATTCCACCCGGAGTGGCCAATGGCGGGCGGGTGCGCGTACCGGGAAAAGGCAACGCAGGCACGATGGGCGCGCCTTCCGGGGATTTGTATCTGCGCGTGGTGGTGCATCCGCATGAGTTTTTCGAGCGGCGCGGAAACGATCTGTATACAAAGGTACCCGTGACGGTGCCGGAGGCATCGCTCGGAGCGAAGGTGGAAGTGCCGACGATCGACGGGCGGTCGATTGTGCGCATTCCGCCGGGCACCAACAGCGGACGGACCTTGCGACTGAAAGAGAAAGGCGTCCCACATGGGAAGAACGGGACACGCGGCGACCAGTACGTGGAGATTCAGATTGTTGTGCCGGAACCGACCGACGAGCGCGTGCGGACGATCATGAAAGAACTGGAAGAGGTAGCGCCAGCTGATCCACGGAAGGATTTATTTGCGAAGGCGGGAGTGTAGGAAAGTTTTAAATTATTAGTTCGCAGTATTAAGTAAAACGACTTCGGAATTTTACTTAGAACTGAAAACTTATCACTTATTACTTCCGAAAGAGCTGCGACAATGCCAGTGAAACAAAGGAAACGAGCGAAGGCCGGATACATGATCAGCGCAGTTGCGGAGCTTTATAAGTTGCATCCGCAAACGCTGCGACTGTACGAACGCGTGGGATTGCTGAAGCCGTCGCGTTCGCAAGGGAATACGCGGCTGTATACGGATTCGGACCTGGAGCGGCTGGAAGTGATCCTGACGCTAGCGCGGGACATGGGCGTGAACCTGGCAGGGATCGAAATCATTTTGAACATGCGCGAAAAGATGCTGGAGATGGAGCATGTGATGGGGGAGTTCGCGCAAGTGGTGCAGCAGGAACTGTCGCGGATGGCTTCGCGAACGGAGAAGGAAAATAAGGCGCCGAAGACAGCGATCGTGAGGGCCATGCCGCGGATGTGGAGATAAGGCGGAAGTTTATTATTCGCGAAATGTGAAGACTCCGGATGTCGGGGTCTTTTTTTGTGCACAGATTTCCGCAGGAGTGGTGGTTGTGAGTGCAGGTGCGCGCACGTAAGATGGAGTGCAGAAGCTGAATTCGCAGATTAGGTCAAACGGCAAAGGCGGCGGCAAGTCGCCGCACTCCAAGGTGGTTATGGTTCGCGAAGATTGTTTGTTGTGCCGGGGTACGGGATGGAAGCTCGTGGCGCGGAACGACGGAGCGCCGGGGAATATGGCCGTGCCTTGCGAGTGCGGGATGGAAGAGCGCGCAGAAAAGGTAATGGAGCGCGCGCGGATTCCGAAGCGCTACGAACATTGCGATTTTGAGAGCTTTTCCACCGACATCGGGACGCCGCAACAGCAGCAGTCTTTGAAGCACGCAAAGATGCAGGTGGAAGGATTTTTGCGGGATTATCCGGCGACGGAGCAGGGGCTGCTGCTGGCCGGACCGTCCGGGGCGGGCAAGACACATTTGGCTGTGGCGGCATTGAAGGAATTGATTCACAGGGGCCACGGAGGATTGTTTTGCGATTACCGCGAGCTACTGAAAGAAATTCAGGGTAGCTACAACGCGGCAAGCGAATCGACGGAGTTTGGAATCCTGGAACCGATTCGTGGCGTGGAGGTTTTGGTGTTGGATGATCTGGGGGCGAGCAAACCATCCGACTGGATGAGAGACATCGTTGCGATTGTGCTGAACGCCAGGTACAACGAGAAGCGAACCACGATTATCACCACGAACTATATCGACAACCCGCAATCGGAAGGCGAGACGACGCGGCTGCCAAGCGGAAAATTGATGGCGGCTATCAAGGACGATTCGCTGGAACAAAGGATTGGAAGCCGGATGAGATCGCGACTGTTTGAAATGTGCCGGACGGTGGAATTGAATGGTTCGGATTTCCGGCGGGAGCGGACGCAGGCGGGGCGAGCGAGGGCGTAGCTTCAGCCGTTCGTGCCAGTTGAGATCCTTCGCGCAAAAGGCACGCTAAAGATGACCTAGGTTTTTTCTTTATGGGAGTAGCCGGTGGTGGTTCGTGAGTTTCGCGGCGGGTTGATTGACAGGGGCGCGAGGCGGCGGGTATGCTTGCATGGGTGTTAGGGATGCGGCGCTACCCATCTGCGCGGCATCCAATTGAAAGAGACCGAGTTACTGCGAAGCAGTCCGCGAAGTTGTGCTGCCCCGTTGTAACCCTCCTTGCATTACCCCGGTAGGGATTGGCAAGGATTGACCTGACCAAAACAGGGATAAAAATCCCGGAGGCGACGTAACCATGACTTCATTTGATAATGAAAACCCCGTATCGTCCGCAGCAGCCGCACCTGCACAAGAAGTAGAGTCCCCAAACAAACCGGAAACTAGCGCCGCCGCGGAAGTTCCCGAGGGCGGGCACGATACGGTTGTGCCGCAAGAGCCCGCGCACGTGGAGCCGGTGAAAGTGGAAGACGCGCATAAGGCCGCAGAGGCCCACGCGCAAACGGCGGCCGCCGACGCGGAAGCTGCCGCAGCGGCGGAAGAAGCAGCCGGCGCGGAAGAGATGAGCAAGCTCATCGAGCAATACAGCGAACCACAAGAAGTCGCGGCGCAAAACGAAATTATTGAAGTGAAGGTGGTCGCATACACCGAGAACGGCGTGGTGGTGGACCTGGGTGGCAAGACCGAAGGGCTGATTCCTGCAGCGGAGTTCCAGGAATCGGACATTCCGCGGCCGGATCCCAACTCCACGATTGAAGTGCAGCGCACAGGAGAGCACAAAGACAGCTTTGTGATCGTGTCTTACCAGAAGGTGTTGCGGCGGCGGACCTGGGAAAAGATTGACGCGCAGTTCAAGGCCAAGGAAAACATCAGCGCGAAGGTGGTGGACCGCATCAAGGGTGGACTAGTGGTTGATATTGGTGTGCGTGCGTTCCTGCCGGGTTCGCAGTATGACCTGCGGCCGACGGCGAATCTGGACGGCTTGATCGGCACGAACGTGGATGTGCGCATCACGAAGCTGAACCGGCGGCGTGGAAACGTCGTGGTGAGCCGGCGGGCGCTGCTCGAGGAAACGCTGCATGCGAAGCGGGCGGAGCTGATGGAGCAGTTGAAGGAAGGCCAGACGGTTCACGGCACAGTGAAGAACGTGACCGACTATGGAGCGTTTGTCGATATTGGCGGACTGGACGGGCTGCTGCACCTGACGGACCTAAGCTGGGGCCGCGTGCGCCATCCGAGCGACGTGGTAAAGCCGGAGCAGGAATTGGACGTGGTGGTGCTGAAGTTCGATAAAGATAAGCAACGCGTCTCTCTGGGCCTGAAGCAGCTGATGAAGGATCCGTGGATAGACGCGGCGGAACGCTATCCGGCGGGCGGGAAATACAAGGGCAAGGTTGTGGGCGTGGTGGATTACGGCGCATTCGTGGAACTGGAGCCGGGGATTGAAGGCTTGGTTCACGTAACGGAGATGAGCTGGGCGAAGAAACCAACGCACCCGTCAAAGGTTGTGAAGGCCGGCGAAGAAGTGGACGTGGTGGTGCTGGACATCAAGCCGAGCGACCGGCGCGTTTCGTTGGGAATCAAGCAGGCGCAACCCGACCCATGGCTACTGGTGGCGGAGAAGTATCCGGTGGGCACTGTGGTGACAGGGAAAGTGCGGAACATCGCCGAGTTTGGCGCGTTCATTGAGATCGAAGATGGATTCGATGGCCTGGTTCATGTAAGCGACGTGAGCTGGACCGGGCGCGTGAAGAATCCGCATGAGGTGTTCAAGAAGGGCGAACCGATCACGGCGAAAGTGCTGCGGATCGATCCGGAAAACCGCCGGGTGTCCCTGGGGATGAAGCAGGTGAACGACATTTGGGGAGACTGGTTCAAGTCTCACCGGATTGGCGACATCGTGCGGGGCAAGGTTTCGCGAATCGCGACATTCGGCGCTTTCGTGGAGCTCGGCGATAACATCGAAGGCCTCTGCCACAATACGGAAATCGAAGAACGCAAACGGCGGGATGAAGGACCATCGAGCTTCCGTCCAACGACCGGGCCGCTCAAGAGCGCGGGACCGCTGGAGCCCGGCAAGGAATATGATTTCAAGATCATCAAGATCAGCCATGACACGCGGCGGATCGGGCTAAGCTATCGAGCGGCGGTGCGGCAGCAGGAGCGGCGGGAAATCGAACAGTATAAGACGTCGAAGTCGTCGTCGACGGCGACGATTGGAGACGCGCTGAAGCAGAAGCTGTCGTCCCGGTAGTTGGGGAAGCGGGGAGAACCTGCCGCCCAGGGGAACCGCCAGGAAAAGTCGTTTACCTGCGGGTCATTTTAATGATAGGAAGAGTGTCAACCAGGCAGGCGATGCCCCTCTAGGTCGGCCTCGGTGCAGATGGCAAGAGTTGCGACAACGAGTGAAGAGGCTAGGCGAAGATGACAAAGCAACCGACACTGACGAAGGCGGACCTGATCGAGGAAGTGCTGCGGATCACGGAGTTGCCTCGCAAAGAGTCCGAGACCATCGTCGAAACTATTTTTGAAAGCATCATTGATGCCCTTCAGAAGGGCGACAAGATCGAGATTCGCGGATTCGGGAGTTTCCGGACACGGCAGCGGCGCGGCAGGGTGGGACGCAACCCGAAGACCGGGGAGAAAGTGGAAGTGCCGGCGAAAAAGATCCCTTTCTTCAAGCCCAGCAAAGAATTGAAAGACTTTGTGAATAGTCCAGCGGCCGCGGCGGCATCGGCGGCACAGCCGGAAGCGCCACCTGCGTAAGCCAGGAAGAAAATTTGGTTGTGCGGCGCCCCGAGGGATCGGGGCGTTTTTTTTGAAGCAGTCGGGGGGTTGGCAGTTTCATAGTCCGTGGTTATCCGCGCGTTCCCTCAGCGGCTAAAACCTTGTTCCTGTGCCACGTTTTCAGCACGGCTGCAGCGATGCCCTCCCGTGACCGACGGCTTGGGTTATGCTTGTTGGAGTTGGCGAGTGAGGTCACATCACGATGGATTATCTCTGGTCGCCTTGGCGCTATAAGTACATGGCGATGGTCAGTGAAGGCAAGCAGCCGGAGTGTATTTTCTGCGATGCGATTCGATTGAATCGCGATGAAGAAACGCTGATCGTGCAGCGCGGCAAGAAGGCGTTTGTGATTCTGAACCGCTTTCCGTACACGAGCGGGCATGTAATGATCGTGCCGTACGCGCACATAGCGGAGCTGAATCTCTGCGAGGCGGGAGCTCTGGAGGAAATGATGGAGCTGTCGCAACGATTGGAGAACGCGTTCCAGAAAACTTACCACCCTGACGGCATGAACGTGGGAATGAACCTGGGACGGGCGGCAGGGGCCGGCGTGGTTGGCCATCTCCATCTGCATATGCTGCCGCGTTGGTTCGGCGATTCAAACTTTATGACGGTCACCGGAGAGACGCGGGTACATCCCGAGGAATTGGCGACGACGTATAAAAGATTAAAGAAGGCGCTGCAGGTGTGAGCGTCGGAGTGGAACCCGGAAATTCGCAATTGCGTTTGAATGGCGCGGCGGGAGAAGCACTGTGAACCTGGAATTGAACGAAGAACAGAAGCTGCTGCAAAAGAGCGTGCGGGAGTTTGCAGAGACCGAAGTGCGGCCGCTGGCGAAAGAGTTAGACGAGACTGGCCATTTTCCGCGGGAGCTATTCAAGAAGGCGGCGGAATTGGGATTAACGGGAGTGGCGTTTCCCGAAGCGGAAGGCGGCGCGGGATTCGATCACATTGCGTACACGATTGTGATCGAAGAGATTTCGCGGTGCTGCGCCTCGACGGGCGTGATTCTGAGCGTGCAGAACTCGCTGTTCTGCGATCCGATTCACCGGTTTGGGACTGCGGAGCAGAAGCAGAAGTTCCTATTGCCTTTTACACGCGGAGAAAAGATCGGCTGTTATGCGCTGACCGAGCCGCAGGCTGGTTCGAATGCGGCGGCGCTGCAGACGAAAGCGCTGAAGAAAGGCGATAAGTATGTGATCAACGGCACGAAGGCGTGGATCACCAACGGCGGCGTGGCGGACGCGGCTATCGTTTATGTGAACACGGAGCCGTCCAAGGGAGAAAAAGGGATTACCGCGATCGTGGTGGAAAAAGGAACGCCCGGTTTTAAGGTGGGCAAGGAAGAAAAAAACTAGGGATAAACGCAACGGCTTGCAGCGAATTGATTTTCACGGACTGCGTGGTTCCCGAGGGCCATCGCATCGGGGATGAAGGCGCGGGCTATAAGGTGGCGCTCTCGACGCTGGATGGAGGAAGAATCGGGATTGCGTCGCAGGCCACGGGGATTGCGCAGGGCGCATTTGAAGCGGCGCTTAAGTGGGCTCAGGAGCGCATGGCATTTGGGCATCCTATCGCGCAGTTTCAGGCGATCCAGTTCATGCTGGCGGATATGGCGACGGAGATCGACGCGGCGCGCTTGCTGGTGCGCAAGGCGGCGTGGAAGCAGGACAGCGGCGGGCGGTTCAGCCAGGAAGCGGCGACGGCAAAGCTGTTTGCGAGCGAGATGGCCACGCGGGTAACGCATAAAGCCATTCAGATCCATGGCGGATATGGCTATAGCCGGGAATATCCGGTGGAGCGGGCTTACCGAGACGCCCGAATCACAGAAATTTATGAAGGTACGAGCGAGATTCAGCGGCTGGTGATCGCGGCGTGGGTGTTGAAGGGCTAGACTGCCGCACGGTAAAGGTCACGGGCCGCAAACACACCGGCATCATTGTTATCAAATTACTGTCCATCTTCTAGTTATAATGGCTGCTCCTTTCCCCCGCTACCCCCAATAATCAGGAGGCAGAAGCAGCTTCATACAGAGGAGCAGCGCCATCCCCTGCGCGCTCAGGTGAAATGTTCGAAACAATTTTGCTGGAACTCACGGCGTTGGTTGGCGCGCTGCATTTGCTCGCCCCGGTATTGGTGCGAACCACCATGCGATTTTTCAGAGTTTGCCAGCTTACAAGAGTGCCGGCGGACGGACTTCCGGAAGAGGCGGCAGCCACGTTTGGCCAGCGGATTCCGGAATTAGTGGAACAGGATTTCGAGTTTCTGGGCTGCTGTGGCTGCGGCAGCTTGAGCAGCGAGACCCACAGCTATATGGCGTATTTTGGCAATCGGAGGACCAACGATTTTGCGAGTGTGCGCACGCTAGTGACGCCCAGCAAAACTTCGCGCTATCTTGAATTTTCCACTAGCTTCAGCAATGGCCTGATGCTGGAGAGGAATACAAACGGCGGTTTGCCACTGACGCCGGCGTAGACGGAGCACCGCGTGTTCCGCTTCCCGAATGCTGGCGCAGGAGGAGAGTTGTATCGAATTCACCGCCGGCTGATCGAGAAGTACGCCGCCGACTATGGGTGAGAGCGAAAGCTGGCGGCGAACTGCTGCCCTACAAGAGAGTGGTTGAAAATTATGTACCGCGGCACGCGCGGATCGGGAACATGGAGCTTGCCGAGGATGGCACGTCGTACAAATTGAAGTGGCGAGGATTGTGGCCGACATTCATTGTGCGGCGGCTGCAACAGCGCCATCGGATGCAATCGGAACTGCATTCGCTCGAACTGCGGGCTGACAGCACTGCGAAAAGCATGAGTGGCGGAGCAAGCGGGAAACGTCCGTAGTATCCTGACGAGGTGTTGGAACTCGACTCTGGCCTGGACTTCACACCGGAAAATGATGCGGAATTTTTTTCGCTTTTGCCTGCCAATCCGGCCGTGTGTCTGATTTCTTCTCAAAACGAGGCAGCGGAACCCTTTTTAGTGCGTACGGCGGACTTGCGGCGAAGGCTGCAGCGATTGCTGGGGCCGCCGGATGCGACGAGCAAGCGGCTGAACCTGCGTGAGTTTGCCCGACAGGTACGTTATCGTGAAACGGGCTCGGCGTTCGAACAGGCTCTTACCTACTATCACAATGCTAAGCAAATTTTTCCCAAGCGCTACCGGGAATTGATGCGCTTGCGTCCGGCGCCGGTGTTGAAGGTAAACCTGCGGAATGCTTATCCACGATGCTTCGTGACGCGGCGCATTGTCGTGAACGAACAGGGCGAACCGGCGTCCGGGGTGTATTACGGGCCGTTCGCGTCGCGGCGGTCTGCCGAAGCGTTCGCGGACAAGATGCTGGACTTTTTCAAGGTGAGGCGCTGTCAGATCAAAATCAGGCGCGATCCGACTTTTCCCGGGTGCTTGTATTCGGAAATGAAAATGTGCCTGGCGCCCTGTTTCGCGGGATGCAGCAAGGAAGAGTACGACGTGGAAGTGAACCGTCTGGTGCAATTTCTGGACACGAATAGCCTTTCCCTGCATGATGCACTGACAAGCGAACGGGAAGCCGCCAGCGAACAACTTGATTTTGAGAAGGCAGCGGCAATTCATAAGAAGCTAGAAAAACTGGACGATGTTTTGCGTGGCAAGCCGGAATTGTCGCGGCGAATTCAGGATCTGGATGCCGTGATTCTGCAGCGCACCGTGGAACAACACTCGATTGCGTTTTTTGCAGTACATCGCGGGAGATTGGCGGAGCCGTTTTATCTGCGCTTTGGCGATACCGGCAAGCCCGCTTCGGCGGAAGAGGCTGTCCGGGATTATATTGAGGGTTCGGGCAGTTCGGCGCAGCCGGCAACGGTGAATGTGCGACAGAGCGCGGCGGATCTCGGCGAGCACCTGGGGCTGCTGGCGCGATGGTTTTTCAGTAGCCCGCGCGAAGGCGAAATATTCTTTCGTGAGAAAGATTGGCCGTACCGAAGAATCCTGCGGGCGTGTTCGCGGTTGCTTGCTCCGAAAAAAGAGCAGCCCGGGCAAGCGGGCGGTGCGGAAGGAAAAAAGCAAAGCGAGGAAAGCAAATGAACCGGGGAGCAACGCAGGAAGGCACGACACGATATGCGGAAAAATTCAGGGGAGTCGCCGCGGAGGGGCACTTCCGTCTGGCGGAAGACCTGGTGGTATCTTCGCTGGGAATCGGGACGTATTTGGGCCAGCCGAACGAGTCAACGGATTCCAGTTATACAGCGGCGATCGTGGCGGCGGTGGAATCGGGCATCAACCTGATCGATACGGCGATTAATTACCGGCTGCAGAGAAGCGAGCGGACCATCGGTACAGCACTGAAGGTGCTGGCGCACAAGGGCATTTCGCGGGACGAGGTTGTGGTGTGCACGAAAGGCGGCTATTTGACGCCCGATGGTTCGATGCCGGAAGACCCAAACCGCTATTTTTTTGAAGAATATCTGCAGAAAGGGATCTTCTCCGCGAAGGATATTGCCGGGGGAAGCCACTGCATGACCGCTCGATTTCTAGAAAATCAACTGACGCGTAGCCGGAAGAACCTGCAGGTGGACTGCATCGACGTTTATTACCTGCATAATCCGGAGACGCAGCTTTCAGAAATTGCGCCAGAGGAATTTCTGAAGCGCGTGCGGGAAGCGTTCGTGTTTCTCGAATCCGCGGTGGCGCGGGGACAGTTGCAATACTATGGGATGGCGACGTGGAACGGATTTCGCCAGGAGAAGTCGGCGCGCGACTCCTTGCAACTGGCGGAGATCGCAGCGATCGCGAAGCAGATTGCGGGAGAGAAGCACCATTTTCGATTTGTGCAGTTGCCGTTCAACCTGGCAATGACGGAAGCGTTGACGCTCGGGAATCAAACGATGGGACCCGAGCAGAAAACGGTGATGGAAGCCGCGAGCGAGTTGGGAATCAGGTTGATTGCGAGCGCTTCCCTTCTGCAAGGCCAAGTGGCGCAAAATCTGCCGGGGTTCGTGGCAGAAGCGCTGGGACTGCAGAACGATGCGGAACGGGCATTGCAATTCGCGCGCTCGGCGCCGGGAATAACGGCGGCGCTGGTGGGAATGTCGCGCACGCCGCACGTCGAAGCGAACACGCGATTGATCGAAGAAGTGCCGGCGGGATTGGAACAGTTCAGCAAGCTGTTCTCGCGAGGCGAAGGCGCGTAGGCGCCGAACGCGGATTGTTCGGGCTAGATTTTGCGGAGTTCGGGATGGCGTTCGAGGACCCATGAAGTAATGGACTCGTCCAACTGCTCGAGGTAGCCAGAGAAAAAATGATCGGCACCCTGGATGAAGGATAGGCGCGTGTCTCCTGCGGCAAGAGCGACAACAGGTCCGACTTTTTCCCATGCGCCGTGTTCGTCGTTGGTGCCCTGCACAATCAACTTGGGTTTTGCGCAGCTGGCAAGATAAGTGAAGTCGGAATTATTGACGGGGATTCCGAGACCGATGAGTTCGTGCACGCGAGGATCCGCGCAGCCGACCTGCAGACCAACCCAGCTTCCAAAACTAAAGCCGGCGACGAGCAGCGGAGTTTCGGGATATTGCGCGGCCAAATAATCGATAGCGGCTTGCACGTCTCCGCGTTCGCCCAATCCGCGATCATGTTCACCGGCGCTCAAACCCGCGCCACGAAAATTGAAACGGAGAACGGGAATGCCGAGCGCGTCGAAAGATTTAGCAGCATGGTAAACAACTTTATTGTGGAGCGTGCCGCCGAAAAGCGGATGAGGATGGCACACGACGGCCGCGAGTGTAGGCGTACCAGAACGAGTCGGAGTCCACAGTATGGCTTCGAGCGCACCTGCGGGACCTTGTAGAAAGAAATTGCGCGAATCATGATGAATCAGCATTAGGAATCAAGAAATCAAAAAAGTTTAACCGAATCCAAGATAGTGCACATCTATTGTCGCTTAAGTAGACAGAATGTGCAGAGAGGCGAGTTCTAGTCCGCCCACAACGAGGTATATAGGTACTAGAGCTAAAAATATGGAATTTGACATTGAAGTTTGCGCGCACGGATGTTATTTTCAGCGCGGTTCAGCCAAAGCAGGGGGCCCGCATGGGCGATTTGTCGGATAGGCGTGAGGCCAGGCGCTTTATTATGACCCTGCCTGTGCGCGTGTTGGCGCACGACGCGAGTAGCCCGGAACTGCGCGCAAGCACACGCGACGTGAGTTATCGAGGACTTTATTTCCTCACCGATGCGCGGTTTGAAGACGGCACGGAAATCGATTTTATTTTGACGCTTCCGCAACAGATGATTTCCGCGGGAGACGTGAACATCCGGTGTCACGGCAAGGTGGTTCGCATTGAACCTACCGAGAACGGAAAGACCGGCATTGCCGCGAAGATCGAGAAGTACGAATTCGTGCCGGCTCGCGCTCCCGCCGCCTGAACTAAAGCCAGTTCCCGCACAATTGTCGACCTACCTGTGGCTGCTTTTGCGTAGAATGGAGCCACCGGGTTGCACGAGATTTGACGGCTTGCAACTCACGGGAGATTGCCATGTATCACTACGATCCGACGCAAGCACTGGAAGAACTGCAGGAGGACGCGCTGCTGCCGCACCCAGTGAAGCTGCGCGACATGATTCTGAGAAATCAACTGGGGCCGCAGGACGCACAGTTGCTTAACCAGGAATTCCAGGACTACCTGACGCGCTTCGGCGAAACGCAAAAGCTGGCAAAGACAATTCTCGAGAAGCTTTCCACCGGCCCGCGGAAGGCCGCTTCGCTGTGATCCACGCATGAGGGAAACTGCCGCGCTGCGGCGTCCGCCACGCGTACTGATCCTCTCTGCTTCCTCTGGCGCCGGACACGTGCGAGCCGCGCAAGCACTGGAAGAAGCGTTTCGAATGCGTGGCGGCTCGACCGTGGAGCACGTCGACGCCATCAATCACGTCAGCAAGCTATTTCAACGAATTTACGAAGACGCTTACATCGCGATGGTGAAAAGCGCGCCGGGACTGATGGGCCTGCTGTACGACCGCACGGATCAACCCTGGAGCAATGCCCGGCGCCGGCTTGCGCTGGACCGCTTGAACGCGCAGCCGATGATCCGGATGCTCAAGCGGGTGCAACCGGACCTGTGCATTGCGACGCATTTTCTTCCTGCGGAAATTCTGGCGTGGCTGATTGCAAAGAGAAAACTGCGGGCGCGTCATGTGATCGTGGTGACGGATTACGACGTACACGCGATGTGGCTATGCCGGACGGTGGATCGCTACGACGTGGCGTTGCCGGAATCGGCGGAATATCTGGCGGGCATCGGAGTGCCGCGAGAGAAATTGCGCGTGACCGGGATTCCTATCGACCCGAAGTTCGAAGTGCCTGTTGACCGCGAAGACGCGCGGCGGAGACTTGGACTTTCCGCCGATTCCCGCGTCCTGCTGATTTCCGCGGGAGGTTACGGAGTGGGCCCGGTGGAGCAGTTGGTGAGGAGTTTGCTGGCGCTGGAGCGGCCATGGCAAATCGTGGCCATTGCGGGTAAAGCAGAAAAATTGCGGACGCGTTTGGAGCAACTTTCAAAAACCAGCGGACGATTGGCAGGTGGCGGAAACCGGCTGGTGGCCATAGGATTCACGAAGGAGATGGATCAATACATGGCTGCGGCCGATGCGCTGATTGGCAAGTCCGGAGGACTGACGACCTCGGAAGCGCTGGCGCGAGGATTGCCCATGATCCTGATCGAACCGATTCCGGGCCAGGAAGAGCGCAACGCGGATCATCTGCTGGAGGCGGGAGCGGCAATTCGCTGCAATAACCTGCCGGCGGCAACGTGGAAAATTGCTACGCTGCTCGATAATCCGGAAAAACTCCAAGCTATGCACGAGGCGGCAAAAGCAATGGCCCAGCCGGCCGCGGCGCGGACAATCGTCGAAGACGCCCTGGGGCTGCTACACTGATTCGGTTCATTTGCGCACGAACCGGATTGCATAAATAAATCATGAGACGAAATACGTTACTGATCGATGCGGACGACACACTCTGGGAAAATAATGTTTTCTTTGAGAAGTTGATTGAGGATTTCATCAGCTTGGTCGAACCTTCCGGGTACAGCCGGGCGTACATCCGACACATCCTGAACGAAACGGAGCGCAAAAATATCCGCCAGTACGGATATGGAGTGCGGAGTTTCGGGCGATCGCTGGAAGAAACCTACATCAAGCTGGCGGACCAGATGGCGCGGCGGGAAGTGCTGGCGGAGATTCATAACCGGGTGACCGACCTGGAGCGGACGCCACCGAAAATTCTCGATGGAGTGCCGGACACGTTGGCGTACCTGACGAGCCGGCACCGACTGATTCTTTTTACGAAGGGCGAACCGGCGGAACAAGCGGCGAAGGTGGAGCGCTCCGGGCTGCAAGGTTTTTTTGAGGCGATTGAAATCGTGGCGGAGAAAGACGCGAAGACCTACACCGTGCTGGTGAACAAGCACAAGATCGTGAAGACGCAGGGATGGATGATTGGGAATAGCCCGCGCAGCGACATCAACCCGGCAATGGAAGCGGGATTGAACGCGGTGTACATCCCGCATGTGAATACGTGGCAACTGGAACATGAACCGGTGGTGGCGGGATCGGGGAAGTTAGTGATTTTGCCTGCCTTTCGGGAGTTGCGGAATCATTTTTAGCTGTTCGTAAAATAGAGGTTGAATCGAAACGAAGAGGGATCTTCAGTTCGCGGACTCCATTCGGAATGGCGCTTTTGCTTTTATACGATGCGTTGGACACTGGTGCGGTAGTTTTTTACTCGGAGGGATGATTGAGCGGGTCGAGCCAGGCATCCAAGGTTGCGGTGGTCGGCGCTGGAGCCGTAGGCGGATATTTTGGTGGAATGTTTGCGCGGGCGGGCGTTCCGGTGGTGCTGATTGGGCGGCCTAGGTTTGTGGAGGCGGTCGAGCGTTCCGGATTGCGAATCGATTCGTTCCAATTTCAGGAAACAGTGCACCCAGAGGCGTCGAGCGAACTGTCGGCGGCAGCCGGCGCAGATGTAGTGCTGTTTTGCGTGAAAACCACGGATACGGCGAGCGCAGCGAAAAAATTGGTTGGGATATTGCCGCGTGATGCCCTGGTCGTCAGCATGCAAAATGGTGTGAATAACGCGGAGGACATACGGGCGGCTTCGGGAATCGATGCGTTGCCCGCGGTTGTGTATGTTGCCGCGTCCGTGCCTGCGCCGGGAACCGTGAAACACCTCGGGCGCGGGGATATTGTGGTTGGGCCGAAGAATGAACGCACCGAGAAGATCGCGGAGATTTTTGAGGCGGCCAAGATTCCCTGCCGGATTTCCGAAAATATCCAAGGGGAGCTGTGGACGAAGTTGATCTGGAATTGCGCTCTGAATGCGGTCTCGGCTCTTGCGCGCGTAACGTACGGCGAGATTATCGAGAGCGAGGACGCACGAAAAGTGGTTGCGGCAGCGGTGTACGAGACTTTGCGGGTCGCGCATGCCAAGGGTATCGAACCCGCCGGGCTTGAGGATCCACAAGCCGCGATCGCGGGCTCGTTTAAGATTGCAGAGCAGATGAAAGGAACGCGGTCGTCGACGGCGCAGGACCTGGCGCGGGATAAACGCACGGAGATCGACTCGTTGAATGGCTATGTGGCGAGGCTGGGGGCGAAATTGGGGGTGGCTACGCCGGTGAATCATACGCTGTACACGCTAGTAAAGCTGTACGAGCGGGGGTTTGGCGGGTAGGGGCGGTTGTGGTCGACGGTCAGGAGCGGCGTGCTTGGATTTTGCGTTTGGATTCTTCGTCGCGGACTCCCCCGGATGACAAGGAGTTAAGGCCTTTACTTGCGCTCCGGGCCTTTGAAGGGAATATGGACAATAGCTTCGAGGGCGACCGGTTGGCCGTCTTTGGTAGCCGGGTGAAACTTCCACTGTTTGAAGGCTTCGATCGCGTTTGCGTCGAGTTGCTTGTCGAGGCTGCGTACCAACTGAATGCTGTCGACACTGCCATCGGGGCGAATCACGCCGTAGAGAATCACTTCCCCTTCCACGTGCTGCTGGATAAGATCTTGCGGATATTTGGGATCTACCTTGCGAACAGGTCCGGGTGCATTGAGTTGTGAACTGCTGCGAGGCACACCTGGAAAATGCATTTCTGAGAAGTGAATGATCCAACTGCCCGTGACGCTATTCAGGTTAGGCATATCGACGTTCATTGAATAGACGCGGTGCGCCGCAAAAATATCCTCGGGCTGTGCACCGGGAGGTAGGGAGGCGAAATTGGGAGGGCCGGTGCGCTCCGGAGGATCATCATCGGCATTTGGATCGGGGCGCTTGTAGACGTTAGAAGCTTTCGGCAGAGCTAATTTCCCGGGAGCGCCGAGTCCGGAAATGCCAGCATTTGGTTTGGGATTTCCGCCACTGATGCTGATCCCGATGGAACTTTTCCCTGCCAGATCGCCGGCATTTGAAGACGCTCCACCGGTTGAAGCATTCGAAGGATTTCCCGAGCCGCCGCCGGTGCCATTTGCTTTGCCTTCCGGAGAGATGGCCACACGAGCCGCAAGATTGCCCTTCGGGACTTCGACGACGGGTGCAGGCGGCCCAGGAGTCGACGATAACGCGATGATTGTGGCGGCCGAACCGCTGGAGGAGTTCGCCGCAGCGGTTGCGATTTCCGGCGCGGGGGCCACTTCACCCGTTTGTGTGCGGTCAGAGACGCGCGGCGCGGACCCGGCATTGATTTCGAGTTGCGGTTTCACGGGAGCATCGGGGAGCTGGGCGAGACCGAGGTCCGCAGAACGGGTTTCCGTGTTCGGCACGTCGAGCGTAGGCGCATCGGTAGTAGCGATTTTCTTTTTCACTTGCTTCGGACGGAGCTTGGCGAGCGTTTGTTCGCTGATTTGCAGGCGTGGGCGAGCGGGAGCGGCGGGACTGGCAAGTTGGACCATGTTCGGAAGCTGGGGTACGAACTTCGGCGGCTCCATAGGAGCGGCGGTATTCACCAGTGTTTGCCGCGGATGCGTGGGATGGGAAGGATCGGTGAAGATTCGCTGGCGAGGATGGTACGCGTCTGTGTTTTCCCGAGGAGGAGTGTCCGCAGGAGTTTTTGGCGAGACAGTTTTGTGGCCCTGCTTCGGAACATTGAGCAGCGGTAGATCTTCGATGTTGCCCGACCAGGTGAGTTCGGTATTGTCCAAGGCCGCAACATGCTTGGGGGCCATGGGAATGTACGGCCAGGGCACGATAAAAAATACGACGTGCCACAGAGCGGCGGCGAGGATCGCAGCGTAAGGGACGCGCCGCTGAATACGACAATCGATGAAGATGTTGCCCTGCGGTTCACCCTTGGCAATGCGCGTCCAGCGGAAAAAGGCGGCGAGTTCGCTGAAGAAATTCTGATGAAAACTGTTCCAGGCGATGGTCAGTTTCGGCTCGCCGACGCCGGGCAGACACACGGCGATCGGGTAGATCTCGTTCTGGCCGAGCAAATCAAACGGATTGACCTGAAATCGACGAAACATTGCCTTCCATTATAACGTGCCAGCCGCTGGCTCCCGTGGGGCCGGAGAGCATAGCCGGGGGCGTAAAGAAAATAAGATGTCCGGTGGGCGGCGGAGGTTTACTCCGAAGCTGGATCGTTCACCGGAATAGTTTTGATCAAGCGATAAAAGCTGAGAGTCGCATCACCCTGACGCAACACACGCACAGACTGCAAATTTCCAACAGCCTCGGGGAGAGCGAAATTGCGGCGATGTTCCGCGATGACCAGGCTCCCCTCACACAAAAGCGTAGCAGAACCGAGGAAAGAGAGCACGCGATCATAATCGGCAGCATGGTCGTAGGGAGGATCGAGGAAAACGATTTGCGGTACTGCGGTGACGCTGGAGTTTTCTTGCGCGAGAGGTTCAAGGGCGCGGTGGGCGTCGATAGAGAGGATACGAACGCCTTCTTTTATTGAAAGCGAGGCGATATTTTTCTTGATGAGTGCAACGGCGGGGGCGTGATTTTCGATGAACACCACTTCGGAGGCGCCACGACTCAGGGCTTCGATGCCGACGGCGCCGGTGCCGGCAAAGGCATCGATGAACCGGGAGCCGATCACGAGGTCGCCGAGAACGTTGAATAGTGTTTCCCGAAGGCGATCGCTTGTGGGGCGAAGATCGAGGCCTTTTAGGCTTTGCAGGTGGCGGCTGCGAAATTTTCCAGCGATAACGCGCATGGGGATTCCTGTGCCTCAACCGATGCGGGCAAGATGATAGCGGCGCTGCCATTCGCTCGGCAGAACCCGAAGGATTTCGCGCAAGAAATTGTTTTTGGCGGGATCTTCGGCGAGGGTGAAGGCTTCCTTGCGAGCGAGTTCCAATAATTCGCGATCACGCAGAGGACTGGCAATCTGAAAGCCGAGTTCGCCGGATTGGCGCGTACCAAAGAATTCTCCAGGTCCGCGCAATTGCAGATCGGCTTCGGCAATTTCGAAACCATCGTTGGTGCGCACCATAGTTTCCAGGCGGGCGCGGCCTTCTACCGTCAAGCGATGAGGAGCGACGAGTATGCAATGGGATTTTTGCGCGCCGCGACCGATACGGCCGCGGAGTTGATGAAGCTGCGACAGGCCGAAGCGCTCGGCATGCTCAATGACCATGACGGTGGCGTTCGGAACGTCGACGCCAACTTCGACGACGGTGGTCGAGACGAGTATCTGGACTTCATTGCGCCGAAAGCGTTGCATCACGTCGTCCTTCTCTTCGCTCGAAAGGCGGCCGTGGAGGAGGCCGACGCTAAGTTTGGGGAAAACAAGTTTGGAGAGGCGCTCGTACTCTTCCATTGCGGCTTTGAGTTCGAGCTTGGATTCCTCGATTACGGGATAAACCACGTAGGCCTGATGACCGGCTTGGACTTCGCGACGCAAGCCTTCCCAGACGCCGGGAAGATGCTGCTCGGTGGTCATACGCGTGGAAATGGGCGTGCGGCCGGGAGGAAGTTCGTCGATGAGGGATACATCCAGATCGCCATACAGAGTAAGGGAAAGGGTTCGTGGAATGGGAGTGGCGGTGAGCACGAGAACATGAGGCCCATGGCCAGGCTTGACCGCTTTATCCATTAATTTTTTCCGCTGCATGACGCCGAAGCGGTGCTGTTCGTCGATAGCGACGAAGCCCAAGCGTTGGAACTCTACGTTGTCTTCGATCAAGGCATGGGTGCCGATGACGAGTTGCGCTTCACCGGTGCGGATGCGCTCCTTAACGGCGGCTTTTTCGGCAGTTTTCAGTCCGCTGATCAACAGATCCACATGGTAGCTACCGGCGGCGAGAATGCGGCGCGCGGCGAGGTAATGCTGCACGGCAAGAATTTCGGTAGGCGCCATCAAGGCGGCCTGGCAACCGTTTTCCATGGCGATTACCGCAGCCTGCAAAGCGACTATGGTTTTGCCGCTGCCCACGTCTCCTTGAAGAAGGCGATTCATGGGGACAGGTCGCTCGAGATCGGCGGCGATTTCAGCAAGGACGCGCTTTTGCGCAGCGGTGGGCTTGAAAGGAAGGATTTTTTTCAACGCTTCGCGAATCTTGTCTTCGCGAACACGGAAGGCGACGGCGTTTTCCTTACGGGTGGCTTTACGTCCCAAGGCCAGGCTCAGCTGATATAAGAAAAATTCTTCGAAGATCAGTCGGCGTTGCGCCGGCGAGCGGAACTGATTCAGGGCTTCTAGCGATTCTCCCTGGGAAGGAAAATGTGCCTGGATTACGGCGTCACGACGAGACGGAAATCCCAGACGATTAGACAATTCCAAGGGAAGGATGTCGATAATAGTATGCTCGAGATTTTGTAGCGTGGCGTAAATGGCGCGGCGGATCTGGCGCGTCCCGAACGTGCCGATAGCTTCATAGACCGGTACTATCCGGCCCATCTCGGTCGAGTCCACGTCTTCGCCGCTCAACACTTCGAATTGCGGATTCACCATTTCGCGACGAGCGGGACGCTGCTTATCGATCTCTACTTTGCCGTGGAGGATCAGTTCCTGTCCTGGCTTCAGGCGGCCCTCAAGGAAGCCTCCGTGGAAAAACTTGCAGGGGAGGGAGCCGGTATCGTCCTGAACAAGCAAATGGTAAATGGCGTCGCGACCGTACATGCCACGGACAGCCTGGCCGCTCATGACGCGGGCGCGCAAAGTGTAGGTGCCGTTCGGCTGAACATCTTTTATTTTCGAAAAGTGGATACGGTCTTCGTAACGGAAGGGGAGATAGTTGAGCAAATCTTCGAGAGTATAAATGCCGCGCTGCGCCAGAAGCTCGGCGCGCTGTGGGCCTACACCCTTCATCATTTGGACATTGGTCTGGAGGCTGACAGTCATCGCTCTCTTCTTTATACCACCCCGAAGTAAGCCGTGCTTTTCGTGAAGCTTGCGCCACCGGCATGGGTACCGATAGAGTGGGTTTGCGGCCCGAATTTCGCCCAGGAGGGTGCTTTGCCAGATGATCGGTTGAGCGGTTCAGACAAGCGCGTCCTGCTGCTGTGGGTACTGTGCGGGCTGGTTGGCGCGCTTTTTGCGCAACGATACTTTTTCCGGGCGTTTCCGGAAGCGTCGGTGGATTTCAAGGTGTCGCGCACGGATGCGCAGGCGCGCGCCAGGCAATTTGTGGAAGGCCTGGGCGAAAACCTGAACGGCTATGAGTCCACGATTGTTTTTGATGTGGACGAAAACGCAAAGACCTATCTCGAACGAGGACTGGGATTACAACAAGCCAACCAACTGATGTCCGGACAATTGAATATCTGGTATTGGGACGTGCGCTTTTTCCGGCCAAAGCAGGAAGAAGAGTTTCTGGTGCGCATCAGCCCGGCGGGAAAAGTGGTGGGCTACGACCACAAGATTGAAGAAGCACAGGCGGCAAAATCTCTTAGTCGAGACCAAGCAGAGACTGAGGCGGAACAATTCGCAGAGACAAAACTTGGCACGGACCTCGACCAGTGGGATTTCTTGGCGGCGGAGGCGAATTCGCAAGCGCGGCCGAACCGGGTGGATTGGTCGTTCACCTGGGAACGTAAAGGATTTAAGGCGAAGGAAGCGCCGTACCGGCTGCAAGTGGGACTGCAGGGCGATCACGTTGGGGACAGCCAGGAATTTTTGCAGGTGCCGGAGGCGTGGGTTCGCGGGTATGAGCACCTGCGCTCGACGAACAACTTTTACGAAGAGCTGGCGCTGGTGCCGTATGGATTTTTGTTGGGCGGGGCGCTATGGCTGGGCGTGACCCTGTGGCGGCAAGGGAAAACGTCGTGGGGAGCGGCTCTAAAAATTGGCGCGGTGGTCACCATACTTTATTACGTAATGGAGTTGAATGATTGGGGTTCGGTGCGAGCCACATATGACACGCAGGTGGCCTATGGAGGATTTGTAATCCAGAAATTGTTCTTCATGTTGTTGGCGGCAGTTGGCACGGCGTTCACGATCAGCCTGGTGTATCCAGGAGGCGAACCACTGTACCGGGCAAGCCAACCGGGGAAATTACGGCTGCCGAAGGCGTTCACGTTGCGGGGCATTCGTTCGAAAGAATTTTTCAGCGCGGGAGTGGTGGGCGTGTGCCTGGCAGCAGCGCACATTGGATTTATTACCGCGTTCTACATGATTGGCAACCGGTTTGGAGTTTGGGCGCCGCAGGACATCAAGTATTCGGACATCGTGAATACGCCGTTTCCGTGGATTGCTGGCGTGGCCATCGGAGTTCTGGCGGCTACGAACGAGGAATTTACGTTCAGGCTGTTTGCGATTCCGTTTATGCAAAAGCTGACGGGCTCGCGCGTGCTTGCCGTGATTCTGCCCGCGTTTTTCTGGAGCTTTCTGCACAGCAATTATCCCCAGGAACCCGGCTACATTCGGGGGATTGAAATCGGGATCATGGGGATAGTGGCAGGACTGGTGATGCTGCGCTGGGGGATCGTGGCAACGCTCGTCTGGCATTACACCGTGGATGCGTCGCTCGTGGGTATGCTGCTGATTCGCTCGGATAATTTGTACTTCAAAATTTCCGGGATCGTTGTGGGGTTGGCGGCGGTGGTGCCGGTGGCTTATTGCGGTGTGCTGTATCTGACACGCGGGCGATTTGAAGCTGTGGACGACCTGCTGAATCAGGCCGAGCCAGCCCCGGAAATCAAACTTGCGCGCGAATCGGTTGCCGCCACGGAGCAGGCCAAATATTCCGCACGACGGTATGACGCGCTCACCACGGGAGCAATGGGCTTTCTGGCAGTGTGCGTGATCGTCGGGGGATTTTTAGCGCTGCGCCTGAAGCGCGAGCACATTGGCGACTACCTTAAGGTTTCTGCCGACCGCAGCGAAGCGACACAACGCGCGGACGCCGTGATGCGGGAACGTGGACTAGACCCGAACGGCTACCGCAGATCCGCGGTTATGGTGGACACGACTGGCCCGACAGTGAATGAGTTCCTACATCGCCGCATGTCCGTTAGCGCGATCAATAGCATTTACGCCGAGCGGGTACCTGGGGCGCTTTGGAGGGTAAGGTATTTCCGAGATTCGCAGGTGGAAGAATTTGCGGTGACGGAAAAACCGGACGGTAGTTTGCATGGCTTCTGGCACACGCTGGCGGAGGCCGCCCGGGGCGCCAACCTGACGAAGGAAGAAGCCATTGGCATCGCGGAAAAATATCTACAAGAAAAGAAGCAGATCAACCTGGGCGGATGGAAACTGGTAAGTTCGGATTCCGACAAGCGGCCGAACCGCACGGACCATTTGCTGATCTGGCAACAAGACGCTCCACTCGATCCGGAAAAATCCGGCGGTGCCAACTCTTCCGACCACGCGTATATGCGCATGAGCGTTACGGTGCTCGGCGAGGAACCGGCAGATTACCGGACGTTCATCAAGATTCCGGACGAGTTTGTTCGCAAGCAGGGAGAGCAGACGGTTGGGCGAATCCTGGTGACGATTTTCCAGGTTTGCGTAGCTTTGGCGCTGCTTATTGGCGTGCTGGTGTTCTTCTTCAAGCGTTTACGCGTGCAGCCGGCAGTGCGGATACCATGGCCGCGCTTGTTTAGCTGGGGGCTGGCCGGGGTTGTTGGTTATGCCGTGAGCTTTTTGTTTGGACGGGGAATCCCCGCGCTTCTACAGCAATATTCGACCTCAATGCCGCTGAGCATCTTTTACGGCTCAACCGCTGTTGTTATGTTCTTGTTTGGGGCCTTTCTGTTTGGCGCGCTTACGGTGGTGTACGGACTGGCGTGGTCTTTTGGCGCGCGGACTTTCGGCGAAGAACAGCTTCCCGGCTGGCTGGGCATGCCGGCACTTTATTATCGGGACGCATTCTGGATCGGGGTGGGAGGGTCGGCGGTGCTGATTGGATTGCGGCGACTGCTTGATTTTGCGGCGGCGTGGTGGCCGACGCTGCACCGCGAGCTTCCGGCGAGCTTCGGCGATTCCTACGACGCGATCTATCCGGGCCTGGGCGTAATGGGAGGAGCCGTATTTCGCGGTTTGCTCGCGACAGGGATTCTGGTTCTGGGCGGGGCGTTTATGGCAGGGGAAGTGCGGCTGCGCTGGTTGCGCTTGGTGATGTTTGTCGCCGTTGCCGCGGCAACAGTGCGAAGTTGGGGATCGCCGGCGGATTTCCTGAAACAGTTTTTGATTTCAGCGATACTTCTGGCGGTGGTGGTACTCGGGGTAAAACGGGTGGTGCGATTTAATCTGTTGGGGTTATTTCTGGTGCTTGCGTGTACGACGCTGCTGGCCGGTGCCGCGGAGTTGGTGACGCAGCCGAATGCGTTCTACCGCGCGAATGGGTATGGAATCCTGGTGGCAATCGTGGCGCTGCTGGCATGGCCCTTGGTGGCTTGGCGACAGGGCGGGAAGGCGGTTCCGGCCGGGGATTGAAGGCACGACGCCAGATCGCGAGAACGCATCCAAACAGGCACGGTGATAAGGGTGCGCACGATGGACTGGTAAACCCTTCCGTTGCTCACCCGAAGAAGTTCACCGCGTCTAAAGTATCATCGGGGGAGTGCGTCATTTTTCCGCAGGATACCGATAACCCAACTTTAGGATGGTTGGGGATTTAGACCAAATTCGGCAAAGAGAAAGCGAACATGTCTTTACCCTCGTGGGCTCTGGCTTTTGCAGATGAATCCGGTCAAACCAGCAATTCGGATTCGGCTTTGGCTTCGGTGACATCCCTGGCCAAAACGGAGGAACGGATTGTCGTGGAACAAGCGCGGGCCGGAAGCCGACCTGCGTTCGAGGAACTGGTTCGCCGGTACGATCGAGACGTGCTGCGGCTGGCATTGAACCTGATGAAGCGCTCCGAAGACGCCCGGGACGTTTACCAAGAAGCCTTTCTGAAAGTTTTCCGGAATCTGCACCGGTTCCGGTTCGAATGCAGTTTCTACACGTGGCTGTACAGGATCGTAACGAACGTTTGCCTGGACCATCTGCGGCGACGGCAAGCGCGGCCGGAAGACCAGGCTCCGGAATCGCATTCCTCACAGTTTGAAGATGCAGGCGCGGATTTTTTTGAGCGCCAACGAGAGCACCGGGCGACACTCGACCCGGAACGGAGTTTGCTGGGACTGGAAATCAAAACACGGCTGGCTGCGGCGATGCAACGGCTGTCTCCCCGCGAACGCATCGTTTTTGAGATGAAGCATTATCAGGGGCTGAAACTGCGGGCCATCGGCGATGTTCTGGGGACGAGCGAAGAGACCGTGAAGAATTCACTGTTCCGCGCGACGCGGAAACTGCGTAGCGAACTGGGAGTGCTGCGATGAACGCGGGTGATGGGAATAAGGCCTGCGAGGCGTTTGGCGCGCTTCTGGTGTTTTATGTTTGCGATGAGGTGAACGAGCAGGAACGCGAGGCGATTGAAAGCCATCTGGCAGAGTGCGCGGCTTGCCGGGCGCAGCTTGCCGAGGAACATGATTTTCAGACGGCAGTCAGTTCCCTACCTCATGCGGCGGATAAAATCGATGCGGCCGGCATGCTGCTGTCGCACTGTCGCAGTGAACTTGCAGAAAAACTAGATGATCTGGAACGGCCGGCGGTGAAAGAGAGAGTGCGGTCCTTTGCGTGGCTCCGCGGCTGGATGATGTTGCATCCGGCGTGGAGCGCGGGGACGCTGGTTCTGGTAGGGCTAGTGGCGGGAAATCAATACGCACAATGGTCCAGCAGCCGGAGCGAAGGCGCCGGCCAGGAACAAGTGGTGAATGTGCGGCCGAGTTCGCAATTGACGGATGATCAGCTGTCGAAGATGGCGGTTGCCGGAATTAATTTCACTTCTTCACCGTATTCGGGTTCGAAGAACGTGCGGGTGCGGCTAAATGCGGAACAGCCAATTGAGCTGAACGGAAACGCGGACGATTCGAATGTGCGCAGCGTGTTGACGTTTGTGGTGAAGAACGGCGAGCGCTTTGATTCGGGAGTGCGGCTGGATTGTCTGGATGCACTGAAGGCTCACGCGCAGGATTCCGTGGTGAGGACGGCGCTGCTGACGGCGGCGCGCAAGGATCCGAATCCGGCAGTTCGGCTAAAAGCATTAGAGGTGCTGCACGATGCGGGAATCGATGGCGGGGCGAGACAAGTGCTACTGGATGTGCTGCAGCACGACGCCAATCCGGGGGTGCGCGTGGAAGCGGTGAACCTGCTGGTGCGCAGCCTGGAAGAGGCACAGAGCCAGGCTCCAGTGGTTGCGGCGCCGCATGGCCCGGAAATTCCTTCCGCGGGGATGATCCAGGCGGGAACTCAGGCCGGTGGAAACGACGGGTCGGTCGAGAATCTGATGCTAGAGCTGCAAAATCTTCAGCAGAACGATCCCAGCCGTTACGTTCGTCTGCGAAGCACAGCGGCGTTGCGCGAGATCAACGCGCGCAACGATCAATAATCAGACATTGGGCAGTCATTCGGTAGTGAGAAGTGACGGGGCAGTGATCGACCAGTGATCGTGCGGGCACGAAACAGAGTTTGGATTCCATTCATGCTAGGTTCTTCACACATTCCGGTAGGTGCGACCCGGAGGCGGTGCGACACTCTGCCCGTGGCTGCAGCATTCGCATGGCTCGCGGGATGCCTTTTGCTGGCCGCACCCTCCCTTGCGGACAACACTCCGCGACATGCTTCGATTGAACGTACAGGGGAGTTGCGCGTCACGAACGGCATGACGCTGCATTTGAACGCCGACCTGGGCAACGTGCGCATCGAGACCCTATCGCCGGGCGCGCCGCCGACTCTGAAATACTCCGTTCGTATCGAGACCGATGCTCCCGCACCGGGAGGGGATAGGCTGCTGAATTATTATTCTCTGGCCACGCGTGAAACGGTGGACACGGTGTTTCTTGCAGGAACGCTTCCGAACGTGAACATGCTAGCCGCGACTCACAGGACGAATAGCCGGAACGTGCAATTTTACGTGCAGTTCGTGGTGACGGTGCCGGCGACGTTCAGCCTGGATATTTCGACCGGTCTGGGAGATATAGAGACGGCAGACATCTATGGACATGTCAGCCTGGCGACGCAAGGTGGAAACATTACCACTGGCCGCATCGGCGCAATGGGCGGACCTTCGGCGCGCGGCGAGCGAACCGTGGCCAAGATTGAAACGCAAGGCGGGCACATCACGATGAAGGATGTGGCCGGCGATCTGGACGCTTATACAGCGGGCGGGCATATCCTGGCCGGAAGCATTGACGGCAATGCCCGGCTGCGGACGGGCGGCGGTCACATTCGCGCGGCAAAGATTAAGGGCACGGCGCGATTGGAAACCGATGGAGGCAATATCATGGTCGGCGAAGCGGGTTCTTATGTCACGGTGCGCACAGCCGGAGGCCAGATCGATTTCGGGGAAGTGCACGGATCGGTTCATGCAGAAACGGGCGGCGGGGGAATTCGGGTGATCTCTGTTGCGGGGCCGATGGAAGTGGCCAGCACCGGAGGTAGCATCTGCCTGACGCGGGTTGCTAACCGGGTTCATGCCGAAACCGGGGAGGGCACCATTACCGCTTGGATCAATCCGGAGATACAGATGAATGCGCGGTTGGTGCGGCTCCCAGGGCCATCCCAGCTTGCTTCGCAAACTGGGGACATCGTGGTGTTTCTGCCGCGGAACATTGCCATGACCATTGACGGAACAATCGAGAACGGCGGGCCCGGGCGAATTGAAGCCGACCCGTCGTTGCCTTTGAATATACAGTCGCAGCCGAACGGCCCGGTGCACATGGTAGCGTCGCTGAACGGCGGGGGAGCACTGCTGAAGCTGCACACAATGGCGGGCAAGATCGAACTGCAATATCTGGATGCGCAGATACAACTGCGGCAATCACTGCAGGAAGAGGAGAAGCAGCGTTTGGCAGAGAGGTTGAGTGAGTACCAGACAAGCCCTGCGGCGCTTTCTTCCGCGCCACCCGTGCAGGGAAATGCGCCACCGGAGTTATCGCCGAACGACGATTGGTTCAACAGCGCTAAGAAGCGCTTTGAGGTGATTTTCATAGGAAGCGTTCATGAAGACCCGAAGGAATTTTCTAAGAGACTGACGGTGTCGCCGAAGCCGGAATATCCTGCGTTGGCACGAAATGCGGGAGTACAGGGCAGAGTGGTGTTGGAGATACGTTTGAAGGCGGATGGGTCAGTGAGCGTGGAGCGGATTTTAGAAGGCCAGCCAGTACTTGTAGATGCGGCTGCGGCAGCGGTCGAGAAGTGGCGAGGGAAGCCGGAGGAAATAAACGGAAAGAAAGTGGAAGTGGTTTCGATTGAGAGCTTTGAGTTTCAGCTGCCGTAGCGCGGCGTGTTCGGCGATGGGGCTTGGTTGGGTCCCGGGGAAATGCATTTGTTCATGCGATTGAAGGAGGGTTTATGAAGCTTCGCTCCGCATTATGCCGCACAGCTGTGGGTGTGTATTTCGGAATTGCGCTGCTTGCACCCGCGTGCTTCGGAACCTCCGAGGAAATCACAAAAACATATCCGATGCGTCCTGATGGCACCTTCGAACTGAACAACGTGAATGGGACGGTGCGGATTGAGGGTTGGGACAAGAACGAAGTGGAGGTGCGCGCCGTCAAGACGACCGAAGACCAGCGATCGCTACTGGACCTGGTGGCCATTGACGTGGATGCAACGCCGGAAGGTTTAGCAGTCACAACGAGATACCCGCAGGAAGAAGGGGTTGAGGTCGCCGTGGACTACGTGATTCATGTTCCACGGAACACCCGGCTGAACCATGTGAACAATATTAACGGCACGCTGCGGATCTTCAGCTCGGAATCACTGGGAGAACTGCACACGGTGAACGGAAATATTGAGATATACGAAAGCAGCGGAGACGTGCACGCGCATACAACGAATGGAAACATCTACGTGGAATTGAAGCATGCCAGTGACGCACGAGGGGCATCCGCGGAAACGACCAACGGCTCTGTGCTGTTGGCGATCCCTGTGGACATGCCGGCGGAGTTGGATGCCCGTTGCATGAACGGCAGCTTTTCCAGCGAATTGCCGCTGGTGATGAAGGGAGTGGCCCGACCACGCACGGTACATGGCGAGTTGAATCATGGCGGCGCGCCGATCCACCTGGGGACAGTCAATGGCACGATACGTGTGGTGGCGTTGCGGTCAACGGTTTAGGTTTTTGTGCGTCTAAGGGCTGAAGGAGAGGAATTCACATGAACTCAAAACTCTTTTTCAAAACACTTGGGCTCAGCATGCTGACAGTGGGGCTGGTCGCGGTGCCCGGCTCATCGGCGCGTAAACAGGAATCCACAGGGACGACGGGGCAGAAGTCTTTCCAGGTGGAGATTCCGCCGGACGCGGCGGCACAGATGGCGGAACTGCAGGAACGACTGAACAATTTGAATATTGCTTCCGACGGCGACGATAACGTGCAAGTACTGGTAAGCGGCGGCGGAAGCTGGCTAGGAGCAGGAATCAGCGAAGTCACTTCCGAAAAAGTAAAGACATTCAAACTCCCGGCGGAACGTGGCGTGGTCCTCGGGAAAATCGTGCCGGACAGTCCGGCGGCGAAGGCAGGGTTGAAGGAAAACGATGTCGTGACCGAAATTAACGGCCAGCGCGTGGAAGGCACCGAAGAGTTTCGGCGAATGATTCGCGAAATTCCTTCGGGGCGGACAGTGCAGTTTGTGGTGTGGCGCGACGGCCGGTCCCAGAACATCAGTGTGACGCTCGGAAAATCGGAAATGCGGCATGGCGGCACGTTCGTGGCTCCGGCAGCTCCCGGAAGTTTTTCATTCCAGATCCCCGAAATGCCGGAAATGGACGGAATCTTTGCGGGCGGCCCTTGGACGGCGTCCAGAACGCGCCTGGGGATCGATGCGGAGAATCTTGACGGCGAATTCGGCAATTATTTTGGCGCACCCGACGGGGAAGGAATTCTGGTTCGTGGAATTTTTCCGGATACGCCCGCGGCAAAGGCGGGGTTGAAAGTGGGCGACGTGATCACGAGCGTGGACGGCGAGAGAATCCGAACTGTAGGCGAGCTGCGCGCGAAAATGAGCGAGAAATCGCAGGCCAAAACGCTAAAGCTGGGGCTGATTCGCAACAAGGCTGCGCTTTCCTTGTCTGTGGAGATTCCTGCGCCGACAGAGAAGAGAGAGTTTCACAGCGGCGTGCGGACAAGCATTTAGCACGAATCCCTCATGACAGGACTTTTTTCGCGGCATGGCCTCCAACCATTGTTAGCAATGAGCTGTGCTGAATTCATGCACTGAGATCCTTCGACGGCGGAACGGCGCCGCCCCTTAGGATCACATCTTCTGATGGCTAATCCTGTCCGTAGTTTCGGAGAAGGCGAAATGGACGGCGGAGATCCCCCCAGAGCAAAAATCTGTTCCCAAAGTGACCGGTTGCTGTGCTGCCTGAGGCGCGCGGGGCCGGTGCACATCCTTGGGAAGCAAGCGCTGACATTGGCCCCGCTCCTGAGACTGGTTCCATCCGGATCCCGAAAAGTCAATTCATCCACCATTCTTTGCACGAGACGTTCTTCGACCGGTTTTCCGTCCTGCCGGGCCATGCCGAAAAAACCGCTTATGACTTCTCTCCGGGTAAGTCGGAGAATCCACTGTCAAAAGCGGCGTAGTGTTGATGCGGTTCTTCCTCCTGGTTCAGTGCGGCATCGGCATATTCGACCCAGGCGTGGGCTTCAAATTTTTCGGCCACTTTGCGGACACCAATTCGCAAAACGGCAGCCACGCCTTGCTTTTGCAGCAGGTACCACAGGGTGAGGGATTCGCCGAGGCAAGTGGGTCGCGTGATTCCGTAGTGGGCACCGGCTTTGACCATCCGGCAGGTGCTTTCGACAACCTGTGCCGCGGGGCGATTTTCTATTTGCGGGGCCGGAGCGGCCGGCAAATGTTTCTGCAATGCTGCCCTTGTTGTGTTGAAGCCGCGAAGCCGCAGCGAAATGGCGGTCCACGGCAACAGCAAGGCCGCCCGCCAGAAGAGGTTGCGGGCCTGGGGATCCAGCGCCCTATATCGCTGGAATGCTTTCCACATCGGCGGGAACTACTTTGAGGAGGCCGTTGTCGACCAACTGGGTGAGCAACTCGACGAGATGAATTCGCAGTACGTTTGGCTCTACTTCGAATTCCTCGGTCAAGGTCGCGAACGCGGTTTCGATGCGGGACGAATGCGTTGCCAATTCCCACATGCGAGTGCCGGTGGCGTCCAAGCCGAAATATTTCTCGGTGTCCAGGTTCAACAACACTGTTTCTCCGTCCAGATGCCTTACCAACACATTCGCTGGCACCACCACACGATCTGAAAACGCCACCATCTCCAACGCTCCCGGCCTATGCGGCTCAAGCACACATTGATTCTGCTGCGCTTTGGTTGCAACTATCTTACCGGGATTGCCGTTCCCCGTCATGCAGGTTCCCATAGGAAAAGCCCGTCCAATTATTGTTTTCTGCGGACAGACAGGCTATAAACTCGAGAGTGCCCGATTCCCCGATTAGCATCGAATCTTTGGAAAAATCGTTTCCGCAGGCGCGAAGTGGTTGGCGCGCCATGCTACAGCCGTTTTCGGCCGCGACAGCGACGGCGCTTCGAGGAATATCCTTTCAGGTCAAACGGGGCGAAGCCGTGGCGCTTCTTGGCACGAACGGAGCGGGAAAGTCTACGCTGCTGCGCATTCTGGCCACGCTGCTGCTGCCCACGCGCGGTGCGGCAATGGTTGCCGGACATGATGCCGCGAAGGAGGCGGCGGCCGTGCGCCGACAATTGGGCTATCACGCGGGCTCCGATACTGGCTTTTATGCGCGGCTGACAGCCGGAGAAAATTTACGGTTTTTTGGGCGCCTGAATCACTTATCGGATTCGTTCTTGAGGCAGCGCATTCCAGTGCTTGCGGAACGATTTGAGCTGGCGAATATTCTGGGAAATCAGGTGCGCACTCTTTCCTCTGGCACTGTCCAGCGCCTGAGCCTGCTTCGCGCGCTGCTTCACGAACCGAAAGTACTTCTGCTCGATGAGCCAACGCGCAGCCTGGACGCGCTGGCGGCCACGGATTTTCGCCGATTCCTCAAGGCAGAGGTGCTCGAGCGACAAGGCACTTCCCTGCTTTTCGCGTCCCATACACTGCCGGAAATTGAATATTTGGCGGACCGCGTCGCGATTTTGAAGGAAGGGACGCTGGTGGCCCTCGATACGGCCGCGGCGCTCAAGGCACGATCGGGCACGGCATCGTTGGAAGAAGCGTTCTCCGTTCTTACCGGCCACCGTGCTCAAGTGCTTGAGGAGCCGCCCGCTTCATGACGCGCGTGCTCCGCGATTTCCTTCTGTTCTTCGAGCGCGACCTGCAGATCGCGAGTAGTTACCGCAGCCCGTTTATCCTCGAATTGGTGGAAGCGCTGTTCGGGGCGGCGACGTTTTACTATGTGGCGCTTTTCGTAGACTCGCCACAACTCCGCGAGTCGCTTCCGCACGGCACATCGTACTTCGCGTATTCGCTGGTTGGATTTGCTTTTTTCGATTACCTTCACGCAGCGCTCGATTCATTTGACCGCAGCCTAGAAGAAGCCCGGGATACGGGAACGCTCGAACCGCTTCTAGTGACGCAGGTATCTCTACCGGTGATCCTGGTAGGCTCGGCCATGTATCCATTCGTGCTGACGACGCTGCGGGTTGCCGTATATCTTGGCTGGGGAAGCGTGCTGTTCGGCTTTCCGCTGCACTCCGCAAACTGGCTTTCCGTGGTAGTGGTGCTGATGGCGACGCTTCTATCGTTTTCAGGGCTGGGCATTTTTTCTTCGGCTTATTTGTTGCTGTTCAAGCGCGGAAACCCCGCGAAATGGTTTTTCCTGGGCGTTTCGAGCATCGTCGGGGGAATGCTATACCCTGTCAGCATACTTCCCAGATGGCTGCAGGTGGTGGCGCACTTGAATCCTGTTACCTATGCGCTGGACGCGATGCGCGCGGCGCTTCTCGAAGGCGCCGGACTTTCGGCGATTGCACGGCCTTTGCTAATGCTTCTTTTGTTTGCTGCGGCGCTGTTGCCCACGGCTACACTGGCATTTTCTTGGTCGCTGCGACGCACGAAAATCACGGGGACACTCTCTCACCGTTGACAGCAGGCGAAGACCAGTGCGATGGCGCACAGTTGAAAAAAATCGGCCCTAAGACGCAGGGCCGATTTGCGAACGGAATGTTCTGGAGTATCGGTTAGGACTTCTTCTTCTTTCCGACCTTTGTGTCGATGCCTCCGGTGAGTTGTTGAACGGCTTCCAAGCCCTGTTTTGCCTGTTGGCCATAAGTACCGTTTGGATCCAGTTCGACGGCTTTCTGATAGGCTTCGATGGTTCCCGGCTTGAGAGTTACTTCCATCTTGTCTCCGACCTGCTTGTAGTCCGCCGAAGCGACGAGGCAGGCACCCAGCAGATACCAGCCCTGAGGATTCTTGGGATCGATTTGCGTGGCTTTCTGCAATGGCTCGACGGCGTCCTGCATCCGTCCTGCTTGGTAGAGACTGATTCCGAAATTGCGCCAAGCGAGGCCAGCGTTGGGCGGATCAAGTTCCGCGCTCTTGGTGTAGGCGGCCTTGGCGTCATCGATCTTCCCCGCGCGGGCCAAGACGTTGCCGAGATTGTTGTAATAGCCGGCATTGTCGGGCTTGGCAGCCACCGCTTGCTGGTAGGCATTGATGGCTTCGTCGTTGCGGCCGGCCAGATCATAAGCCTGGCCCATGTTCGCCCAAAAAAGGGCGATGTTGGGGTCCTTCTCTGGGGCAACCTTCTTGGCTTCCGTGAACTCGTTTGCTGCTTGAGTGGCCAGGTCGTTCACTTTCGCTTTGAGCGCGTCCTTCTGATCGGGCGTAGCCTTAGTAAAATCCGCCTTCGCAGTTCTCTCTTGTTCGAGCAACGCCATGCCCTGGTCAAAGTGCAACTTCATTCCGGTAAATTTGGTTTTCTCGTCAGCCTGCTTTTTCATTTGGGCCGCAGCTTCGGGATTCTGCTTTTCGAGAATTTCCTTAAAGTTGAAGCTGATGGGCGGGGCCTCGTTGCCACCGTGAATTTCGAAGACGGTGGTAAACGGATCTTTCACTTGGGGGGGATGAACGATGACAGTGTACTTGCCACTTCTAAGATTGTTGAATTGATATTTGCCTTCGGCGTCGGTCTTGGTCTCCTGGGTGGCTCCCTGATCGCTCTTGAGGGTGATCGGGAAATCAGCCCAAGGTTTGCCGTCAAAATCGATGATGGTGCCCCCTACCTTACCGTCCTGGGCGGACGCTTTCGGTACGGCTAAACAAGCGAAGCCAAAAATAAACAATGCAGCGAGCGCATACGCTTTCAAAAATTTCGACATGCTCCGTTCTCCTTTGTGCTCGAGGAGCACTGGTCAGGGTTCTCTCGGGCCAGTATGACCCCATTATCGCTCATCTGCGACAGAATCCAATGATTCGCTGGCCGGGTCAGGCCCGGACAGCGGTCCGCACGCGGTAAGGGATAGGGTCGGGTATCCCGGCTTCCGTGAAGGCCCGTAAACGCAACAGGCAGCTATCGCATTTGCCGCAGGCCAGATCTTCTCCCTGATAGCAGGACCATGTTAAATGCAAAGGCGCGCTAAGCTCCATGCCACGGCGGATGATTTCGTTCTTTTTCATGGCGATTACCGGCGTGACTATATCTATCCCCGTTTCTGGCCGGGTTCCCACGCGAATCAATTCCTGAAACACGCGATAGTATTCCGGACGGCAATCGGGATAGCCGGAACTGTCTTCCGCCACTGCACCGATATAGATGGCTTGCGCGCCCATGGCTTCGGCCCAACTAACGGCGACGCTCAGGAAGTGGGCATTGCGAAAAGGCACATAGGTCACGGGAATTGCCAATCCATGGCCGGGCCCTGCCTCGAACTCATTCTCCGGCACGTTGATGCTTGTGTCTGTGAGCGCTGACCCTCCGATTGCGCGGAAATGATCGAGCTTCACCAGCAGGCGGTGCGGGACGGCGTAAAATTCCGCGATGGCTTCGAAGGCCTGGCGTTCGCGCTTCTCCGTGCGCTGGCCGTAGCAGGCGTGCAACAGCGCTACTTTTCTTGGACCGTGGCGTTCGCAAGCAATGGCGGTCGAGACGCAGGAGTCCATGCCGCCGCTGAGGAGTACCACCGCTTCGACTTTATCGCTCATGTTTCATTGGCCCGTTTGGACTCGCGGAGTGTCAGGTCAAACGCCTCGCATGGCCGGATCCCACACGAGCTTATGCAACTGCAGGCCAAGGCGCGCACCCAAACCGTCCTCGAGCATCCACTCGACCAATTCTCTCGGCTCAAGCCCCTTCCAGTTGCCGTGGGGATCATCGTGGACGGGAGAAAACAAAACGGCGTGCACGCGCTGCTCCAAATCGTGTTGGCGGGTGAAATCGCGAGCAAACTCGTAGTCCCTGCGGCTGGAGATGACGAATTTCACTTCGTCCTTGCTATTCAACTCGTCCAGATTCCGCGTATCAAATGTATCGGGCTCACCGGAGTCCGGGCACTTCACGTCTACGATGCGGATCACATCCTTGGGCAGGTTGCCGATGAAGCGTTCGCCGCTGGTTTCGACCATGACCGTGAAACCCGCGGCCAATAGATGCTCCGCCAGTGGATAGATTTCCTGCTGCAGCAAGGGTTCGCCACCGGTAAGTTCAACTAGGGGTACACCGGTTGGCGTACCATCGGGACGACGATTCAAGGCTTCCACGCGCTCGAGAACGTCTTCGACGCTCATTTTCCAGCCGCCGTGAAATGCATACGCCGTGTCGCACCAGGTGCAGCGCAGGTTGCAGCCGGTCAGACGAACAAAAATGCAAGGGAGACCGGCGCGGGTTCCTTCGCCCTGAATGGATTTAAATATTTCGGTGATGAACATAAAACATCACGAACAAGTCGCCGGGCTACTGCCCGCCGCTGTTTGCTTTCTTTCCTGAACGCTTCCCCAGCCAATAGATAACACCGAAAAATAAAACCATAGCAACAACGAGGCGAGGGTAGCCGGGCGCAAAGCCCATCATCTTCAAAACAACAACGTATCCGGCGGCGACCAGCAGCGCGGGAATCATGATAATCAAAATTGAACGATTCATGGCTACAGCCTCCGCTCATCCATCACCCGGGCGATATTTCGCCATTGCCGTGTCGGTCTCCCAGATGACCACGTCTGTAACGCGGGCACCCGAAGGCAGATCGTTTAAGTTGCCACTGATCTCGTCAAAAAAATATTTGGCCATATTCTCAGCGGAAGGATTGACGATTGTGAATGGCTCGAGGTCGTTCAGGAATTGATGGTCGAGCCGTTTGATCACGGCGCGCATGACTTCTTTCAGGTGCGTAAAATCAATGAGCAGCCCTATTTTATCCAGTTGTGGACCCTCGAGCGTGACCCGAATGCGATAGTTATGACCGTGGGGGTTCTCGCATTTGCCTTTGTAGCCGCGCAGGGCGTGTCCCGATGAAAAAGTCTCTTCAACGCTCACTTGAAACATAAATGACGGTCTTTCCTCATTCTTCCCTGGGGGCGGATCAGGCAGGCCTGGCAGCGCTCAAGAACCGCCCGACTTCCCCGAGATCGTGCGTCCTCTGGTAGCGCGGCAATGACTCAAGAAAAATTTTACCATACGGCATACGAGAGATTCTTGTGTCGAGCAGTGCCAACACGCCGCGGTCGGTCTTGGTTCGAATGAGCCGGCCAAAGCCCTGCTTGAGCGCCAGGACAGCTTCTGGGACCTGGAATTCCGAAAAGGGATTGCGGCCTTCGTCCTCGAGAGCGCGGACGCGTGCAGCGACGATAGGATCGCTGGGAACGGCGAAGGGCAAGCGATCGACGATGACGCAGGAGAGTTGATCGCCGGGGACATCGACTCCTTGCCAAAAGCTTGCGGTGGCGAAGAGGACGGAATTGGGAGTGGTTTTGAAGCGCTCGAGGAGAGCGCTGCGCGGGGCAGTGCCCTGCCGGAGCAAGGAGAAATCGACGCGAGCCTGGACGCGCTCAAAAAGATCGTTCATTTGGGCGTAGCTCGTGAAGAGGCAAAACGCGCGACCCTGGCTGAGTTCGAGCAAGGACACAATTTCGTCGGCGGCTTTTGCGGCGAAGCCGGGATCGCGCACATCGGGCATGCGTTGTGGCAGATACAGAAGTGCTTGCTGCTGGTAGTCGAACTCAGGAGGAAGCTGAATTTCTTTGGCATGGTCGACACCCATGCGATGCCGGATGAACTCGAAGCGACCGGCGACGGTTAAGGTGGCGGAGGTGAGAATCACTGTGTCAAAAGCTTCGAAAAGGTGCTCGCGAAGAATCTGGCTGACGTCGATGGGAGTGGCCGCGAGAAAGACGCCCTTGTTGCGTCGTTCAAACCAGTAAACGTAATTTCGTTCATTGGACTCGAACAGGAAGGAGAACTCCTGGCGGATGTCGAAGCTGCGCCGGGCGATGTTGAGAAGTTCTTCGGGCTTGGTTGTTAATGCCGCAAATTCTGTCTCGAGACCCTTTAGGGCGTTCAGCAACGCGTCGTAGGCTTCCCGGTTCTGCTCGAGGAAAGCTTCGCGCTCGTTCTGGGCAAAGGGGAAGCGGCCTTCTTTGGAGGCGAATGCGTCAAAAAAGGCGCGTGTCTTTTCACGGATGCGTTGGGTTCTTCGCAGCAGGCTGGGAGTGCCCTGGCGGGTCAAGCGCATCATCTGGTCCGCGTCGCGCGCCAGTTCCTCAAAGCGGAAATTGGAGATTTGTTGGCCGAAATAATCGCTGGCCACGTCTTCCATTTCATGAGCTTCATCGAACACGACCGCCGAATATTCGGGAAGAATGCTGCCAAAGTCATCGTGCTTCAGGGCCAGATCCGCAAAGAAGAGATGGTGATTGACGATGATGAGGTCGGCTTCTTTGGCGCGCGTTTGCATGCGGGTGAGAAAGCATTGGTTAAACTGCGGGCATTTTTTGCCGGTGCAGGTGTCGCGCCGAGCGTCGATACGCGACCATAAATCCGAATCGTCGGGAAGAAAGGTGAGCTCCGCGCGATCGCCGGTTTCTGTGAGCTTCGACCAATCCTGGATCTGGCGGAACGCGTCGACTTCTTCCATCCCTTTCAGGACAGGCTGAGCGGCCATGGCGTGCGTCTTGGCAAGGCACAAGAAGTTGGAGCGCCCTTTCATGACCGCTACTTTCCAATTAGGTGCGAAATGCTTCTGGAGAAACGGGACGTCCTTCTGGTAGAGCTGTTCCTGCAAAGATTTCGTGGCAGTGGAAACGACGACGCGGCGGCCGCTGGTGAGAGCGGGCAAAAGATAAGCTAGCGTTTTGCCGGTGCCGGTGCCTGCTTCAAGGATGGCGTGGTGATGATTTTCGAAAGCGTCATCGACGGCCTCAGCCATTTGCAGCTGGGCGGGACGGTGCTCGTAGCCGCCGATCATGGATTTGTCCAGGAATCCGCCGGGGCCGAAGATGGCGAGCATGGAAGGCTTGTTGGTACCGGAGGCTTCGCGTGACTGGCTAAGGTCCGGTTTGCGCTGAAACGCGATCCTGGCGGGCTTGGGCGACAGCTTAGGAGCGGCGGCGGATTCCTCGTCCAAGGGAGCGTAAACGCGCTCGGGAACGGTGTGTCCTGTCTTGCTGATCTCGGCGGGAGCCGTTTTGGAAGTGCGTTTAGCCAGAAAGCCTGCCTGAATTCGCCAATTTTTTGTGCAGTTCTCTAACGATATCACATTGGTTCGAGGCGCGAAGGGAGCCCACGAAGGCTTAGCCGGGGTAGCCGTCCTACGGCACAGTTTAGTAGTTGGGCACCGCAGCTGATTCCGGGGCGCTGTGGGTTTCGCCTGGGGCTACAGTGTTTCTGGGGGGATTCCCAGCCGTCCGGTCCGTCTGGTGCGGTCTGCCTAATCCAGTCTTGGGGTATGTGAATGAACTCAAAAAAGTCCCTCTTATTCCTAGTGGTTGCAGTGATTTTTGTACTTAGCTCGTGCAGCGGGTTGAAGAATGCGTGCACGACGAATTGCGGTGGTGGTGGCAACGCCACTCTGAGCCTAACCATTTCGGACACGCCGCCGACGAATACGTCCGTGGTGAGTTTTTCTTTGCCGATTATCGGAATTACGCTGACGCCATCGAGCGGGAGCGCGGTGTCTGTATTTTCGTCGAATCCGTCGACGGATTTTGAATTGACACGGCTGCAAACCGACACGAACCTGGTGGCGCCAAATGTCACCATAGCGGCGGGAACGTATACAGCCGTCAATGTGACTGTGGCGGCCCCTTCTGGCGTGTATGTCAATTCTTCCGGCGCCACCGTGGGAGCCTGCGTGAACAACGCGGTGTGCGGCATGACGGGGAGCGCGGCGACCATCACCTATACGTTTCCTACCGGGTCACCGCTGGTGCTGGCGAGCAATTCGACGCCATGGCTAGACCTGGACTTCAACTACAACAATGCGGTGGTGACGGTCAATAATGCGGTGGCCATTGACGTCACGCAGACGGGCGTACTGACTGCGTCGAGCACGGTGCCTTCGGGCGTGGCCAGCGGCGCGTATGCCAACCTTGACGATTTTACAGGCGCGGTTACGGCTATTTCTGCGAGCAGCGTCACGGTGCAATCGTCTTTACGTGGAAGCTTGACAGCGGCGATCAATTCGTCGACGCAGGTGTTCGACCCGCAAAGCCAGTGCACGAACGCGACAACCGGACTCAGTTGCATTCAAGCTGGGTCGATCGTCAGCGTGCAGGGAGTATTAACCACGGCAGGGGTGGCGACCGCGACTTCACTGGATATCATCGACATTTCCACAACGCCATCGGACGAAGTGGAAGGACTCATCTATCCGAGCGCGTGCAATGGCGGATCGAATTACGGAATGATTTTGAGCGATAGCGAGATTTTCACGAGCAGTTCACCACTGACGAGCGCCGGCTTTGGCGCCGGTGTGTGCCTGACGCTGAGCCCGACGGGCAGTTTTGCGATTGACACGGGGATACTAACGGGCCAGGCAGGAGTTCCTATCTCTAACGTGGGATTCAGGGACACGGGGGACATACTTGCCGGGCAAATGGTACGCGCGAAAGTCACCGGGGCAGCCACAGGAACAAACGGCGTCGACGCCACAGCGACACAGCTGATCCTGCGGTTTTCGCGGCTTACCGGAACGGTCAGTACCACGACGGGAACCAGTTTCAACATCACGGGCCTGCCGCCTTATCTGGGCACGACCTTCTCGACACCGCCACAGGTGATTACCTACATCAACGCCACGCTCCTAGAGGGCCAAACCAGCGTGGGGAGCTTAACAGGCACGGTTTCCATGAGCGCGCTGTATCTGAATGCAAGTGACGGGGCGCAGTACTGGTTCCAGGCAGCTAAAGTGCGACAACAACCATAGATTTTTCCCGCCTCCGCAAAAGGCAACGGGCCCTGGAAGTTCCGGGGCCCGTCTTTTTTTTGTAGTGACGAAGAATGTTATTGGCGCTTACCGCGCCATCAAGCCGGACTGACGGTAGTGGTTGGGGGCAGTGGCGTGCCCATGGGACCGCCGCTGGGCATTGAGGGAATGTTGGGGGCGATTGTTGGTTGAAGTTTGCGGTAGAGCGCCAGGGCAATTGCGCCCATGCCCCAAATCCAAAAGCCGAACTTAAACCAGAAGCCCAAGTGCGGAAGGCCGGTCAATACAACCACGATGAGAACACCCACAGCCATGCGTCCGATCAAGGGCCAGTGATCGTTGGCTTTGCCGAGGATCCAGCGGCCGATGACCGCACCCACAACGACGTAGGCACTGAGCAGAGATACGAGCCAGAGAAACAGTGTGGAAATGCCGACCAAGAGCCCCACGATGGTGATGCAAGCGATGACGGCGGCAATGGCTACGCCAAAGAAGACAAGAACGCCGAGGCCCAGCGAGGCGCCATAACGTTCAGCGGATTCCACGGTTTCTTTGGCAAAGACGGGCATCAGAGAGATCAAAACCAGGCCGAAAAGAATCCAGGCTCCAGCCCAGACGATTTGCCAAATGTAGAACCCAACGCCGCGATCGATTCGAGCATGCCGTTCCTGCTTCGTAAACTGGACGGGACTTCCGAGTTTTGCGCCGGGGGATACGTCGGGTTGATTTGCACCTTCAAATTTGGTCGCACCGGCGACCTGAGCATTGCTGGAGATGCTAAGTTCCTGGCCGTGAGCCTGGACGCTGCCGCCGACAATTCCAGAAATCGAAGTGCTCTGGTCAAAGGCCGTGACATCGCCGCCGACTTGCCCGTCAATCGCCAAAAGCTGGCAGAAAGCGTATAAGCTACGCTGAACTTTTCCGGAACTTTCGACGGTCATATGTTGCGCCCAGCCAGTGACGTTGTGACCGACGCTGCCGCTTATCGTCAGTGTATTTGCGGCGACGCGAATGTTGCCGTCAACGGGGCCAGTGATGCGAAAGGTTTCGGCACCGCCGAGAACATCACCGGTGACATGCCCTTGAATCTCCACGTCCTGGGAAAGCACGATGAGATCGCCGTCGACATCACCCTCGACGCGAACGCGTTGCGCATTCAATACGATGTCACCTTTGATGTTCTCTCCCTTGGCGATGGTGATGACATCTCCGCGGCGTACTTCCGTGGCGGTCGCGGCAGGCGGCGTCATGATGAGCAGGCCCATCGTCGCAAACATGACGGCAAGGGCGGTGCCTCGCTTCAGGTATTTCCGGACAAGAAAGAGTGCAAATGCCGCGAAGGAAGCCATTGCGAAGAATTCGACCAAAGTGAACATGGACTGCCATCCTTTCCAGAAAGCGCCTTGAAAGACGAGCAAGCTGAGAAGATTGGTGCCACCAAAGCCGGCTTGTTCGAACGGTTGCGCCCAGGTCTCGATGTAGTTTGTGTATAGCAAATAGACTCCAAGCAGAGCCATGCCGAAGACCACGCCCCAAATCCACTGCATGGATTTTCTGACTTTGGCTTGAAACTCCGACAGCCGCGCGGGAAGCGGTTCGTCCTGTTCGAGCATGGAGCGAGTGAGCAGACGGGATTCGCGGTCGAGGGCGCGAAGAAGAGTGAGGCATCTGTCGCAGGTTTGCGTGTGGCGAGACACTTCCTGAGCACGCTCGCGGTCGAGCTGCCGCTCGACGTAGAGGAGCAAAGTCATTTCGTCTACGTGAGTGTTGGTTGCGTTGTCTTTATCGTTCACCGGATCCCCCCCACGGCAAGGGCGCTGTTCTCGCCCAGCGCTTGCCGCAGCTCGTGCCTTGCGCGCAGCAAGACCACACCTACAAATGGCCGCCGAACGCAGAGGGCGTCTGCAATTTCGTCATAGCTCATGTCGGAGTAATAGCGCATGACCAAGGCCATGCGCGCGCGGGCCCCGAGCTTGTCCAAGGCTTTGCGAACTTCCTCGCTGGTGCGCTCTTCGATCAGACGCTCGAGTTGATTTGGCTCAGGCGCTTCGAGCGGAAGATCGTCTACGTCTTGCATATCTTTATCGTGGCGGGCCTTGCGGCGCCGGAGAACATCCCAACAGTGATTGGCCGCAACCTTGTAAAGCCACGCGGTGAAGGAGCGGCCGGAATCGTATTGAGCGAGTTTGCCGTGCAACTTCATGAAAATCTCCATGGTGGCGTCTTCGGCATCTTCCTTACTAGGAAGAGCGCGTCTGCAAAAGCGGAAGATTGCCGGCGCATATTCCCGGTACAGATCGCCCCAAGCCTGGGTATCCCCAGCCCGAGCCTGGGCGATTAGATCTGAAGGCTCCGTTTTTCCCGGCACGCTCACGCTAATGTGGCCTGGTTTCAGCGGTTCCATAAATGAGTACGCAAAAGGGGAGTTAAAACTATCACAGGTTGCAATGTGAAGGGACTCTGGGCAAGGACAGATGAACTAGAACTTGGGTCAGGCGCTCGCATTATTTTGATGCATGAGCTGCAACGGGCAGATAATAAATGGGTTAGGTTGGGATTGTGAACCAGCTGAGCTACCGTCGATCGGTCGTTCTAGGTGAATTTGGGCAAAGGCGGGCTCTCGCACTCCAAAAAGCACGGCCCCGGGCTGGTACGGGGCCGTGGGTGAGCGAACGAAATTGGGTTAAAAGTTGAATTTGACGGCTAGTTGCATGCTGCGTGGGCCACCACTGCCCAGGAAGGGATAGCCGATGCCGACATCGCCGGTCGAGGTGAGTGGGTAACTCCCTACGTAGTGGCCGTTGGCAGTGGCACCGTTGATGGAAGGATCGGCGATGAAGTAAGGCAGATAGGGATTCGCAAAGTTGGGGTGATTGAAAAGGTTGTAGGCTTCGAAACGAAGCTCCATTTTCAATCGCTCGGTGAGTTGGGTGTCCTTGAAGAGAGAAAAATCAAACTGCCGGAAATGCGGGCCGAGCAGTGAATTGCGACCGAGATTGCCGTAGTGACGCGTTCCGGGCTGGCAGGAGGACGCGGTGCCGTTAAAGGCCGGAGAACCGTTCACGACAGCAGGAGTGCAAGGAACGGCAAAGGCATCAAGGTTGATGTAGTTCGCCGGATCACTTTGGTTGTAATGAACTGGACCAACAACGTCTGGGACGCCGTAGTAGCTGCCGCTACCGTCGAAATCGTCTTCAAAGTTGTAATTGAACTGGAAGGGCTGGCCGGATTGAACGGTAACGATGCCGTTAAGCCCCCAGCCATTGCGGATCAGTTTGTAGCGGGAGTCTTTTGCGTCCGGGATCTGATAAATGAAGTTCCAGGCAATGCGATTGCGGACATCGAAGTTGGAGTTTCCCTTATTTGGATTCGCAGCGTAGGTTTCGTTGGGAGTGGAGGCGTTCGGGACATATTCCCAGGAATCGCTGGCGTCATCGATGGAGTGGGACCAGGTGTAGTTGAATGTGGTGGTGAGGCCATGCCAGTTATCGATGCGGAAGCTGGTCTGTAGCGAATTGTAGTTAGAGTTGGCGGAGCTTTCGAGATAGTTAAGGTAGTAGAAGCTGTAGTTGGGATTTGTGCTGGTGTAGAAGCGCGGGACGGCGCCGTCGTTGATGCAGTTACACCCGAGGTCGGCGGCAGTGATCATTGCTTGTGTCGGTTGGTTCGCGTCGACGGTCTGCAGGAGTTTATGACCGTTGGAACCGACATAGCCGATTTCAAACACCATTTTGTGACCGAGTTGCTGCTGAAGGTTGAGGTTGAAGTTCTGCATGTAGGGAGTGCGCAGGTTGGGGTTGACGGCGAAGCCATCGGGCATCGGCGAAAAACCGCCGTAGACAGGACCTTGACCGAAGGGAATGCCGCTCACGGAGGCGAAACCAATCGGATTGGGGCCGAAGCCGGAATAGGCAGCGCCGGGATCGAAGTTGCTGTTGTAGGGAACTTGACCGATGAAGGCATCCTGGGAGAAAGCGTCATAGAAGATGCCATAGCCGGCGCGCAAGACTGTGGTCTGCTTGCCGAAAACATCCCAGGCAACGCTGACGCGGGGAGCGACGTTGTTGTAGTCAGGTTGATAGAGGCGGCCCTGACCGAGAACGACGGGCGTCGCGGTCTGCGTCGCTTGATCAAGGAGAATGTTGGTGAGGTTGTCCTGCTTGTCTTGAAGGATGCCGTAGTAATCGTAGCGGAGGCCCAGGCTGAGCGTAAAATTCCGAGCGATGTGGTAGGAGTCCTGGAAATACGTCGCGTAAGAGTTTTGGAAAGTGTTGCGATTGGTGTTACCAGTAGCAATGTTGCCGCCAGTGGGAGTGCCTTCCAAGAAATAAGCAAGGGCCTGACATTGATTCTGGTCGCCAGCGACCTGTGCGCAGCCCGCACCGGGAAGCGGGCTGCCGCTGAAACTAAGCTTCCCGCGGAAATCGATGTTGAGGATCTGAGAAATGGAGGTGCGGCGGAATTCGTAGCCGAACTTTATGTCGTGTTTGCCGGCCTTCCACGAAATATTGTCGATGAGGTGCCAGTTCGTGTCGACACGCTGGCGGGGAACAGTGTAGTTGGCGCCAATCTGGGCGTAACTGCCGACATTTATTCGAGGCAGACCAAAATTGTAGGAATCGACTCCGGTATCCATTCCGATGGAGGAAGGATCGAAGCTACGATCTTCCGGGAAGAACCCTTCTACGAAGCGATTCCACCCGAGGCGGATTTCATTGACCATCGAAGGGCTGAGAATGCTGACGTAGGAGAGGGCAATCATCTGAACGCGTGTGGGAGTTGTGACGTTATAGCCTGGGAGAAGGCTGCCGCCGACCAGACCGAGTGGGAAACTCTGTTCGCTGTCGCCGATGTAGTAGCGACCGGTGAGCAGGTTGTCTTTGTTGAAGTTGTGATCGATTTTAATGATGCCGTTATTGCCGTTATTGGAGAAGGGCGTGGCGACGAAGGCGTTGTTTATATCCGAAAAGGGTGCGGTGGTGATGCTGGGGGAAGGCCACGGATTGAGCGCCAGCAATTTTGCAATAACGGGGTTGATGGTTCCACCGATGGCCTGAGTCGCAATGGCAATTTCCTCTGGCGAGGGAACGAGCGCTGTGTAGTTGAGCTTTCCCGTTTCACGGATGCCTTCGTAGTCGACGAAGAAGAACGTTTTGTCTTGAATGATGGGACCGCCGATGGAGCCGCCGAATTGATTGTTGTGGAATGGTTCCTGAGGCTGGCCTCCGGGCTCATTCGCGGCGGGATTGAAATAGTTTCGGGCGTTCAGTGCGGTATTCCGGAAGAATTCGAGGGCCGAGCCGTGGAACTGGTTGGTGCCGCTTTTGGTGACGACATTGATGACGCCGCCGGCGCTGCGGCCGTATTCCGCTTCGAAGTTCGAAGCGACGCGAAGTTCGGCGATGGCTTCGACGGGGAGAATCGTTGCGGGGGTGCCATAGGTGCCGGCCTCGTTGATGGCGGGGTCATTGCGGTAGCCGTCGTTCATGTCCGTGCCATCGAGCAGGAAGTTGTTGGCGCGGCCGCGTGCGCCATTAACGGAGAAAATTCCGAAGGAGCCGGGAGAATCGGTGATCTGGTCAGGAGAGCCGGTGACGCCGGGAACGAGGAAGATGAGTTTCTGATAATCGCGGCCGTTAACAGGGAGCGAGGTGACGACTTTCGATTCAATGATGCCGCCAAGAGTGTCTGAAGTGGATTCGACCATGGGAAGGGCTTCGCCGGTGACTTCGACTTTCTGGGCCAGTTCGCCGGGCTGAAGGGTGAAGTCGGCGCGACGGTCGGTGGAGACTTCGACACGCACGCCGGTGACAATACCTTCCTTGAAGCCGGATTTATCGACGGTCACGCTGTAATTGCCGATGGGGAGTTCGGGAGCGGCATAGCTGCCGTCTTCGGAGGTGACGACGGTGCGAATCAGGCCGGTGTCCAGATTCTTGATACTGATTGTGGCGCCCGGGACGGCGGCGCCGGAGGAATCCGTGACAATGCCAAGAATGGTGCCGCGGAAGGTCTGGCCGTGCAGCGCGGGGCTCGCGAAAAGAAAGAGGGCTATACAAAGAAATGCCACAGCGCTCAGGTTGCGGATAGACCTGTTCATCTCATTCTCCTTGAGTACAGCGAAATAACATCTCGAAGCCCCGAGACGGAAAGATGCTTCCCCGATAAGCATCCAAGGGCACCAGCGAAGTAATTGCAAAAAAGATACTGAGGAAGTGGCTGAGAATCAAGTAATTCCCGCATGAATCGTTTCGATGAACACAATGCGGATCGACGAAGCGGCTCGCTAGTTGTAGATGGATAGAGTAGATTGGAAGATTGAGAAACAGGCGCGGAAATGGCTGTGATTAGCGCAACAGGGATATGGAACAGAAACTGCCATCGCTGGTGATTGTCGGGCGGCCAAACGTAGGCAAGTCCACGCTGTTTAACCGGCTGACCGGAACGCGACGCGCCATTGTGACCGACGAGCCGGGGATCACGCGGGACCGCATCTACGGCGAATGCGAATGGCGCGGGCGAGTGCTGGAAATTGTGGATACGGGCGGGATTATTCCCGACGACAAGGCATTGATTCCGACAGAGATTTTGCGGCAGGCGCGCGTGGCGATTGAAGATGCCGCGTTGTTGGTGTTGGTGGTGGACAGTACGGCGGGATTGACGCCGCTCGACCAGGAACTGGCGCGATTGCTGCGGACGACAGGGCGGCCGTTTGTCGTAGCCGTGAATAAAGTGGATTCGACATTGCAGGAGGCGAATGCAGGACCGTTTCACGCGTTGGGCGTGCCGGTGTTTCCGATAGCGGCGGAGCACGGAACTGGTGTGGACGATTTGCTGGATGCGGCGCTCGAGCAGATTAAGGGAGCAAGCGCGGAAGGACGGCCGGAAGCGGAAAAGGCCGTGGAAATCGCGATTATCGGACGGCCGAACGTGGGGAAATCCACGTTGTTGAACCGCATGGCAGGAGAAGAACGGTCGATTGTATCGCCGATGCCGGGTACGACGATGGACAGCGTGGATACGGACGTGGTGCGGAATGGGAAGTTGTACCGGTTTGTGGACACGGCGGGAATCCGGCGGAAGGGAAAAACCACGCTAGTGGCGGAGAAGTTGAGCGTGGTGATGGCCAAGCGCGGGCTGGAGCGCGCGGACGTGGCAATCCTTGTGATTGATGGCGAGCAGGGCGTGACACAAGGTGATGCCACGATTGCCAGTTATGCGGAGCAGTCCGGGCGATCCGTGATTCTGGTGGTGAATAAGTGGGATCTGGCTGTCGAAGCTGCGCAACGGGCCGCAGACCAATCGGCAAAATCCGCGCAAGGGAAAGCGAAGCGGGCGAGCGAGGTGAATCCGTCAAAGCGGGAGATTGACAAAGGCAAGCTGCTATTTGAATACGAAGCTATGGTGAAGGAAAAGTTTAAGTTCTTGAGTTTTGCGCCGGTGGTGTTTGTTTCGGCTAAGACCGGGGAACGGACGCAAAAATTATTCATGCTGATCGATCAGGTGGCGGAGGAACGCGTACGGAAGATCGCCACGCCGGAATTGAACCGCTGGTTGAAGGAAGACGTGGATTTGCAGCGCGCGACGAATCCAAAGGCGCGGCCGGTGCGGATTTACTACATGACACAGGCGAAAGTGGCGCCACCCGTGTTTTTGTTGTTCACCAACCAGAAGAAGCCGCTGCATTTCAATTTTGAAAGATTTTTGGAGAACCAGTTACGGACCAGGTGGCCGTTCGTAGGTACGCCCGTGCGATTTATCCAGCGACTGAAAAAACGCGGGGATCGCGAGCGAGCGACGGCGGAAGAATGAGCAGGCCGAAGGAAAATCGTGGAGTTGACTTGCCGCTTTTTTCGCCTAGGATGGAGGAATCCCCGCCAGAAGAAGTTCACCGAGATAGAACGATGAGCAGCGCGGCGACAATCCCGGTTACCGATGAGACGCGATACTACCGAATCGGCGAGGTGAGCCGGTTGACGGCCCTGAAACCATTTGTGCTGCGCTATTGGGAGACGGAATTTCCCATGCTGGAGCCGGTGAAAGGGGCGAACGGGCACCGGCTGTACCGTCAGGAAGACGTGGACCTGGTTCTGAAGATCAAGCGCCTGTTGTACGACGAGGGATTTACGATTGCGGGAGCGCGGCGGCATTTGAAGGAATTGGAAAGCGCGGGCGAAGGCGGAGATGTTGCCGGGCACGTTGGATCGGCGGGAGAGCAAGCGACTTCGCAATTGGGTCGGAAAATGCTGCTGGATCTGCGGGACGGACTGCGCAGTTTCTTGACGCTGTTGGAACGCAAGTGATAGCCTTGGATTTGGGCGATCAGGCGCAACGATGCGGCTGATGCGGTCGGGACGTAGCGCAGCCTGGTAGCGCGCACGCTTGGGGTGCGTGAGGTCGCGAGTTCAAATCTCGCCGTCCCGACCATTGACAATAATTCAAAGACTTAGGGGAAGCCTCGAAAATCCCAACTTGAACGTGGTTCACACGCTCCTCAAAAACCCGTTCTTCAGGTAACTGATCTCCAGCTCCCGGGCGGGTGGATCGATCCGTTTGGATTCACACTCTGGGAAAACGTAGTGCTCCGGCAAGGCACCAGGATAGCGACCTGCCACCGAACAAGAACCTGCCACGCAGTGACGTTCAGAGGAATAGCGCCTCCGGTTCGGGCTTCCGACTTGGAGTGTGCCGACTACAAGGGTGCGTTTCTCAAGATCGATTTGCGACCACTGTAACCGCAAGATTTCGTTCGACCGCATCGCGGTGTTCAAGCGCAACACGCTTGCCGTATGACAAGCGGAGTCTTGCTGACGTTGTATGGAGCAGTGCCCGCTCCTATTCTGGAGATAGGGCGATGCCGATCCCAGAAACGCTGTGTTTCCCCGCCGCCTGTAGCCAGACGTTCGCCAATTAGGAGTAACTAAATAAAACGGTTGGGTCATCGCTTTCTGTAATCCCCATGACTGAAGTATTTCTCCAGCCATACATATAAGCAGATGAAAAGGTAGCGGCTGCCCATCTCTTTGATCGCAAGCTTGGAGACACCTGTCCGACGATTCCTCCACGTAATTGGTGTGACCGTCCAGCTATATCCGCGCACAATGGTCTTCAGGGGCAATTCCACGGTTAGATTGAAATGAGGCGCGAGTAGTGGTCGGCAACCCTCAATCACCGTCGCACGGTAACCTTTGAAGGCATTTGTAGTGTCATTGAGCTTGATTCCGAACATTACACGGATCAATAAATTGCCCATACGGTTCAGCCAGAGCTTCATCAAGGGATAATCGATCACACCTCCTCCCTTGACAAACCGGGATCCAAACACTGCATCCCAACCATTGTTGAGAAGATCCCAGTATCTAACCACGTCGCGGCAGTCGTCGGATTCGTCGGCCATCATCACGACGACAGCGTCACCGCTCATGCTATCAAACCCTTTGGATACTGCTCGTCCGAATCCATGCTCAGCCCGGTTCTGAACTGACTTAAGCGTGGGAATGTGTCCGCTCAGATCGATCAATCTTTGCCAGGTGCAATCCGTACTGCCATCATCAACAACGATGATCTCATGGGGGATGTTATTTAGCTGCAACTCCAGGTACAGATGCTCGACAGTCGAGCCAATGCATTTTTCCTCGTTGTGAGCGGGGATCACGACGCTAAGACGCCGCAGCCGTTCCTCGTGCGAAGCAGACAATTCTTCCCTGACCTGCCTTTTCTTAGGGTCAACCCGTTTTATTCGCACCGATTCGAGCAGGCCGGGAGGGGTGACCTGCCTCGTCCTGGGCGTTCTGAAGGAACTCTATTTCGCCAAAAGACTGTACCCTATTTGTGCCCACAGATAAAAACAATTGCACCAAACCGCAACGCGGTAGGTGGTGACGCGACAGTCTTCGACTCGGCCTACAGCTCGCGCCAGCGTATTCGTCGAGAAGAAGTTTCTGAGGAGTCGGGTTGCATCAAACTCGCGAACCACTTCGAACCCCCAGTCCGATCATCAAGACTAGAACTAGCACACGGAGACTCAGCATCAAAGTCAGGGGCTCCAAGCGAAAAGAGGAAAGTCCGAGTGTCCTTGTGTTATGGCAATGCATAGATATTTTGTTGAATGGCTCTGGTCAACGCGCCCTTCTCAAACTCATCTTCTCCAGGGAACGCTTTTCGCGCCACAGGATCGATCATGGGTGAGTTGACGTTTGGATTGGAACGGTACTGATCAAGACCTGACAGGACCATACGCCGGCGGGCTCCTAGATGTTTGTAGGCACTAATGTCTCCCCAAAAACAGAGGCCGACCGCGAGCAGTACCGACGTTAGATAAAAATTCCTTTTGTTGAAGGCGGTCGAACGGCCAGGAAGATAGTGCCCAAGAAACGAGTAACAGAAGATTAGTAACAAAATAGAATACATGCTGTACCGTGAGGAACTCGATCCACGCAGCCATGCGGCCAAGAGTGCCGTTGCCAAAATCCACAGATTGAAATAAAACGCGACGGGATTGATGCGGTCGAACCGGGACCGTACCGCAAGCAGAATAACGGTCAATATCACAACGCCAAGCAGCGCAGCCGCCCACTTGACCGGTATCGCGCAACCCAGGAAGTTGAAAAAGTGATAGATCAGCTTTAAGACGGCAGACGATTTATGCAACATCTGAACGGACGGAGAGTAAGGGGTGTAGTGGTACAGGTATGCGGCGAGCGGCAGAGTGAAGCTGAGGCACCATATTACACAATCAGCATAGGCGCGCCGGCGCAGAAGGATTAATAGACCAATGGGGCCCAGTAAAAATCCGTTTGCCGAAGAGAACGTCGCAAGAACTGCCGACAAACAACTGAGGAATAGAAGGGCGGGATTCGGCCAATGTCCGCGTTTTGGATTCAGAAGATAGATGGCGAGAAGGCTAAAGACAATCACCGGGAGGTTTTGGAGTCCGGCCATCGCCCAATTGAGGCTTTCCCAATAAGTAAGTGAGAAAAACAAGACGCTGATTGGAAAGAAAGCAATCAGACGTTCGGCTAGAGGGCCATCCGTCTGATACGTTCTCCAGACCAGATAAACCATCGGGAGCAAGAACAGGTCGCCAAGCGCCACCAAAAACGCGAAGTTCACACGTCCGGTGAACTCCAGCTCCAAAGCAACAACCGAATGCTCAAAGCCGAGCTTGTAGTCATTGGTCTGCTTTGTCGCGATGTCCAAAACCTTGGCTTTCAAAGTCGGCAACTGGTGATAGTCGGTTGCAAAAGCTAAGACCACGTTATAGTCATCTTGGTATGGCACGGCAAGGGACAGTCGATATAGGAGTCCGAATGCGATGATGGCCGGGAGTGCAACGGCGACGAGGAGCAGAATGGTGGTCCACGACTGGACTGTCCCATTTTGGGAAGCGCGAGCATTGCTGCTTTCTGCTTCGGGTGACTGACTGAACATGTCTTGGCCCCTCAGAGATTCCACGTATATGCTGGTTCAGGTAACGTATAGTACGTTAATTCTTAAAGACAAATGGCCATGCCCCATTTTGTGCCCACCTTAGATCAAAAATGATTATATCCAGTAGCAATTGGACGAGGAAGGAAATGGCTTGTACCAGGGCGGGAAATCAACACCCTAGCGAACTGTCGCTCACTATCTGAGTTCTCTTTGGACGGTCTCTTTTTTCCTCCTGCTACTCCCCTCGAACAAATCTGTTCAAGCGATGGAGATTTTCGTGCGGCTGAAGCCGGGTCTGCCGAGCGGGGTGTTTTCGTTTGAGCTAAGAGTTACAATGCGGACAAGACGGAGTTGAATCCCGCGACATGGAGAGTGCGATGAGAATACGCCAGGCAATTTGGCTGTACCCTGCGCTGCTGGTCGTGTTGGCTGGCATTGTGTTTGCGCAAGAGAAAGCGGCGACGGCGCCCGTGCAAGAAGGGATTTTGAAAGCAAGCGAGGTGGGCGAAAAGCTTTTTCCGGATAAGGTGTTTTTCCGAGGGCAGTCGGCGACGGTGCAGGGACGGAACAGCGGCGGAGTGCGGTATGCAGATGGTTTTCTGGTACTGGCGGCGTTGGTCGATAGTTCAGGATATTCCAGCGGGTTGAAGGAAAAATATCAGGGATACCTCATCACGGAAGTACCGCTCGAAATTGAAGGGCAGACACTGAAGCCGGGGCAGTACGGATTTGGATTTCTAGAGGGAAACAATTTTGTGGTGATGGATGTGGGAGCCAATGACTTGCTGAAGGCCAACTCGGCCAAAGACGCTGACATGAAACGGCCGGTACCGTTACAGATTGTGGCGGGAAGCGGTGCGGGCAAGTATCGATTGTATAAGGGACGCGATTACGTTGAGTTTCAGAAAGCTAGTCGATAGACAGTGGTCAGGAGTCTGGAGTTGGGAGTTAGTGGTCGACTTTTGACTCCAGACTTTGTTTTGATCGACTGAGGGCGAAATAAGAATTTTCACTACTGCCGAAGGCAAAATGGAAAAAAGGGCTGAGAAGCCCTTTTTTCTTTTGTTCCCGTAGATTTATCTACGACTATATGTTCTTGATTTCTGCGGCGGCGGCATCCCAGGTTACGGCGGCGCTGCGGAAATAAGATTGGTTTGCCATGTGGCATGCCAGGGCGGCATGGTGGCCGAAGACGGCGTTTTCGGGTAGCTGTTTGCGGCTGCGGACGGCCTGGAAATAGGCCCACATGTGCGGACGCTGATCGTCCCAGTCATCGCCCTTGTAAGTGTAAGCTTCGGCCAAAGGCTCCTGGCCGGGAGCGGGATCGTGTTCTTCATGCCACTGTTTTTCGTAGGCTTCGCGTAACGCTCTTGGGAAGCTGCTCGCGTAATAGCTAGGAGCGGAGTCCTGGCCAGTCTGGGGATAAAGTGCTAGGCCGAATTCGGTGACTTCCAAAATACCTTTTGAGCCCTGGAAGCGATACGTTTCTGGAGTTTCGCAGCCAAGATTCAGGCGGAGGTACACGGGGATTTTGCCGTATTGGAAAAGTGTGGCCTGAATATCGGGCATGTTGCGGCCATCGGGGAAACGGAGAATGCCGCCAAAGGACATGGCGCGCGCAGGCGCTTCGTTCCAGCCCATCATGAAGTTCATGCCGCTGACGAGGTGGACGAGCAGATCGCCGGCAACGCCCGTGCCGTACTCACGCCAGCAACGCCAGCGGGCGAAAATTTTCCCGTCGAAATCGCGCTTCGGCACGGTGCCCTGCCAGGTGTTCCAATCGAGAGTAGTCGTCGAAAGATCGGGCGGGACGGGATAGACCCACGCGCCTGTGGGATCATTGCGACCGAGAGAACCTTCGATGAGATTCAAATCGCCGATGGCGCCCTGAGCGAGCATTTCCTTCGCTTTTCGGCAGATCACGGAACTGACGCGCTGCGACCCGATTTGGACAATGCGATCGGTTTTCTGGACGGCGTTGACCATTTCGACGCCTTCGGAAGCAGCGTGCGACATTGGCTTTTCAAGGTAGATGTCTTTGCCGGCGTTGACGGTGTCGATGAAGACTTGCTTGTGCCAATGATCGGGGACGGCGGCGATGATGCAGTCGATTTCCTTGTTGTCGAGAAGTTCCTTGTAGTTGCGCGTGGCGGTGATTCTTGCGCCGGCAATTTCCTTAGCTAAGGTATGGCGGCCGTCGTAGAGATCCGCGGCGGCAATGCATTCCGCGCCGGGAAGGGCTACGGCGGTTGACAGAAGACCATTCCCTTGCATGCCGACACCGATGATGCCGAAGCGAATGCGGTCGCTAGGCGCGGCCATTTCCAGTCTAGAAGGAATACTGTCCGGCTTAAGAACGATGCGCTTTGCGGCAATCATCGCACCGGTAGTGCCAGCGGTAGTTTGCAAGAAAGAACGGCGAGAGATTTGATTTTTATTCATGATTTTCTCCGGTATCGGTCGCTTCGGTAAATTTCTCTGGCTAGTGCAAGGGCTGAACGCTGACTTCTTTAAAGAAAACGATGTCGTTGTCGCTGTGATTCTGCAGGCCGATGTAGCCTTCGTTGGGACGAGTGCCGCGCTGGGGTTCGAAATCGAATTTGCGCGCAGGAACGGGTTGGCCTTCGGTGTAGTCTGTGATTTTCTGCCCATTGACTTCGACGATGGTGCGCGGGCCGTCGAGGGTGATGAGCATGGTGTTCCACTCAGGACCAGGCTTTCCAGGTTTGGAAAGAGGCTTGGTCAGGGAGTACAGCGTGCCAGTGACGTGGTATTCGTCTTCACCAGAAGTTTCAGGATGGTTGTCGATCTGGACTTCGTAGCCGTAGTGGACAGGCATCCATGGCTCGCGAGGTTCAATGGGGATGCGAACGAAGACGCCGGAATTATCGTTGAAATCGCGCATTTTATAGACGACGCGAATCCGGCAATTGCCGAGCTTGCCGCCGGTCCAGTACAGCAGCCCCATGCCGCCATGGGTTTGGATCAGGCCATTTTCCACGGTCATATTTCCGGGGCCCACGTGTTTCCAGCCGTTGAGATCCTTGCCGTCGAACAGCTGCTTCCACGGTTCGTCCGGAACTCGTGCGGCGAGAAGCAATCCAGCGACGAGAACCACGAGCAACGCACTCCACTTGCGCATTCCACACCTCCCTTGATACTTCTAACAGCCCTGCGACAGTCCAAACGGAACAGAGAGATTCTTCACTGCACAGGCCCCGTTCTGACAGGCGAATCTAAGATCGTCCTCATTTCACTCATGAAGCAAAAACATTTCGGAGCAGGAACCACACGTTGGCGGGGCGCTCCGCGAGACGACGCACAAACCAGGGATACCAATAGGTTCCATAGGCGACGAGAACGACGGAGCGGCAACCGTCTTCGGCGAGGCGTTCTTGTTCGGCACGCTGGATGCCGTAGAGCATTTGCACCTCAAAATCGTTTTTGGCAATTCCCTGCCCCCTTGCATAGCCGGCGATCCGGCGGATAAGCGCGACATCATGCGTGCCGAAAGCGGCGCGGGGACAAGTGCCCGCGAGTTTGGCGCGGAGCATGTCCTCGGCTAGAGCGAAATAGTTTTCGTCAACGTCAGCCTTTTTCGGGAAGGCGATGGATGCGGGTTCCTTGTAGGCGCCCTTGACCAAGCGGACGGAAGGCCGCATGGGAAGGAGACCGGATAAATCTTTTTTCGTGCGGTAGAGATAGGCCTGAAGGCAAATGCCGACATTCGGATGCAGCTGGAGGGCGCGCCGGTAGATGTCGAGAGTCGCATCGACATAGTTGCTTGCTTCCATGTCCACCCAGACGGTTGTCGTAGACTTTTCGCGCGCAATGATGCGTTGCAAATTTTCAAAACAAAAATCGGGAGAAAGATCGAGGCCCAATTGGGTGAGCTTGACGGAAATTTCGGTGGGAAGATTTTGCTCATGGATGCGGTCAAGGACTTCCAGGTAATGGCCAGTGATCTGGGTAGCTTCGGCGCGGTCAGCGACATTTTCGCCGAGGTGAGTGAAGACAGTGCCAATTCTCTTTTGCAGCAGGACCTGGGCGGCGGCCAGAGCGGCTTCTAAAGTTTCTCCCGGCATGAAACGAGAAACGCTGCGACGAACAAAGGGAAACTGCGCGGCATGACGGCGTAACCAGGTGTTTTGCGCGGCGGCAAGCAGCATCGAGCGCATCAGCGCCATGGGCCTTCTGTACCTCCAAGAGGGAGCGAGTATGAAGGGAAGAGTCGCGGGACCATTCTAGTGGGAATCGCGGCTGGTGGGAAGTAGAAGAGTGGTCATACCAGGGAATGCTGGCGATGGTGTATGGAAAAGAAAGACGTAAATGCTGAGGTTGATGATGGGATTTTAGGTTGATGTCCTTCGTCGCAAGAAGGCACCCCTCAGGAGGACAACGTGTTCTTAGTGCAACGTCGTGGAGCGAAAGGCGGCTGGGACGAGGGAGAGTGCTTCGGAAAGTAATTTGGAGAGTTGGGCAGGAAGAGCGCGTGCGGCGGAGCCCAGCCTAACCTCGCTGTCGGTTACGGCGGCCGCGATGGCGGTTAGTTCGTCACCGGGAGTAGTGCTCATGAGGTCCTGGGCTCGATAGAAACAGGCAAAGACAAGGCGCTCGGGTTGATTCTGGCGACGGAGAAACTGGCCGTAGTTGTACCAATCTGTGGCCGCGGCCTTTGGATCGCCTTGTGTCTCATCGACGATGAGGGCTTGCTGGAACGATTGCGCAGCTGCGCCGATGTCGCCGGCGCGCTCCTGAGAATCGGCAGCGTGGACCAAGGCAAGGCTTTGCAATCCGGGATTCTTGATTTTTTCGGCGAACTGCGCAGCCCTTTGATAACCGATCAGGGCTTCTCGTATTTTCTTGTCTGCGGCGTCCGCATCAGCGACCTTCACGAGAGCAGAGATAACCATGGGCCCTTCGCCCACGTGGCTCGAAGGATGTTTGACGACGATCTCAAGATAGGCGCGGTAATGGCGGGCAGCGGCCCGGAGTTCACCACTCTGCTCGAGGGCCTGCGCGAGATAAAGTTGAGCGTTAGTCTGCATGGGGTCAGCGGCAACGGCGCGCTGCCATGAATCGATTGCCTCCTCAGGATGGCCGAGCTTCTGGGCCAGGAGACCATAATTGAGGAGCGCATTCGCATTTTGCGCCGAGCGAAGGAGCAGCTTGCGGTAAAACTCGTAGGCATCCGCGTTTCGACCAGCGAGAATCAACGCACGGGCATATTCCTCCTGCACACCCACGTTGCCAGGGCTGACTTCCGCGGCGCGCTGCAGGGCGGATAACGCCAAATCCCGATGGCCGGTGAGATCGGCAACACGGGCCAGATGAGTCTCGAGAGCGCTGTCGTTGGGATTCATTCGCGCGGCACGCTGCAAGGAATTCAAACTTGCGGAAACGTTGGCCCAGTAGAAATGGAGTTGATCCATTCCACCCCACAGCAGCAGAAGAAGGATGAGAGTGACGCGCAAGAGACGGGCAGCGACTGTGGTTCCCGCAACCCAGCGAAAGAGTACGGCTATGCGGCTGGGCTGCGTATCTTGTGCGGCGGATTCGGAACCTTTGTTGAGCAATAAAGCCCCGATGCGGGAATCGCGAAGTTTCCAGATTTTGCCGTCCAGAAGGAAGTGATGAATGTTGACGAGCGCCGTGAAGGTCAAAAAGCTGGCGGCAAAATCGGCGTGGAACAGACGACTGGCGAGCCAAGGTCCAGGAACGAAAAGAGCGATGCCGCCGGCGACGAGCGTCAGAAGATAGCGTGGGAAGCTCCAGGACAACTGGCCGGCAGCACGCGCTTCCTTGCGCTGATAGTAGCTGGTGATCCAGAGATATTGTGCGGAATGAAGAACAGCCAGAATGCCGCTGGAATAACGGGTTTGCGGTACTTCCTTGCCGCTCAGAAGTTCGACCACAGCGGGCAGAAGAAACCAGAGAAATTGCGTGGTGGCTAGGGTGAGGCTCGGGATGAGCGCTTTCCAGGAAGCGCGGCCTGCGAGCGAGAAGAGCGCCCAACCACTGGCACCCAGGAAAAACAGGCCGAGCATGAGGCGAACGGGAAGAGTGAATTTGGCGGGCAATACGAGCGAGAGGATCAAGGCATCGGACGAAGGCCCGGTATGAAAACTGAAGAGAAGCATCAAGTAAGAGGCGATGAAGGCAAGGTGCAAAGCCTGGCGCTCTGCTTCGGTGGGAGTGAGGCCGGCGCGGCGCGCAAACATCATCAACAGGCCGTAATTTTGACCGGTGTAGTGCCAGGGACTCCAACAGATGTACAGAGTAAAGATCCAAGGAAGCAGAGGATACCAGAGATGCGCGATCAGGCCAGCGCCGAGGAGCAGGAGCGTGACGTGAACAGTAAAGACTCGGTACTTCGCGAACTCGTCGTAGGTATGATAGGCGCGATACACGGTGGCCATGAAATGCGGGTAATTGAAGAAGAGAGCCAGAGCATAGAAGGCGAAGGACCAACCCTTCGTCGAAGAGGAAGAGACATAGTTGGTCAAGAGTAGCAGCGGAGCAGTCCACGCGCCGCAGCCGATGATGAGGTCGAGCCACGGGCCGTGAATCCAGGACGTGCGGGGCGTGGTACCGTTCCCTGGAGAGGCCGTACCCGTTTCCGCTGGAATAGATAGCGTGGAAGACATTTCTATCGAGCGTAACTCACTCTGCCGCGGGGGATGGGAAAAGCAGGCCGATGGATGCAGAATGAGTTACGACTTCTGGCAAACAACGGTGTTAGATAGGGCAGGGGGAAGGCAGGACCTTCTGTAATCTCCCCGCTGACATCCGAGGTTGAGCGTGATATATCTCTCCCGGTAATTTCCAGCATCCAATACACAGGTACTGCAAAGAGGAGATCGTGTATGAGACACAAACTAATTCGCACTGCACTGGGAGTGTCCCTTGTGGGGCTACTGCTGCTGACAGCCGCAGCGAGCAACGCACAAGATGCAGGCGCGGCGTCTGGCTCCGTGACATTCACGGTGACAGCAGTGGGCAAGAAAGAAGGTGCTCCGCCAATTGCGAAAGACGACGTGCAGCTGTTTATGGGCAAGGAACGCAAGCAGATCGGCGACTGGAAAAAGGGAGAGCAGCTCTACCTGGCTATCCTGATTGACGATTCCATTGAAACGGGCGCGGGCGGGCAGTGGGATTACCTGAAGGAATTTATTGCGGCGCAGCCACCGACAACGTACATCGCGGTTGGCTATCTGCAGAATAACTCCACCCGCGTGGCGCAGGATTTCACGCAGGACCATGCGCTGGCGGCGAAGGCGCTGAGACTGCCGCTCGGATTGGGCGCGATTGGATCCAGCCCGTACCTAGCAACGCTGGACATGCTGAAGCGCTGGCCGGATACCGGAGTACGGCGTTCGATCATTTTGATCACGTCGGGAATTGATTATTTCCGTGGAAGCTTCTTTGGAGCGTTCTATCCAGATCTGGATTCCGTGATCGCGCGAGCGGAGAAGCAGAACACCAATATCTGGACGATCTATTATCCGAGCTCGGGACACCGGGGGCACTCCTTCTACCTGGTGAACTACGCGCAAAACAACATCGATAAACTTTCCGAATATACGGGAGCCGAATCGTATTTTCTGGGATTTGGCTCACCGGTGTCGATCAAACCCTACCTGGATGAAATCGGGACTCACCTCGGCAACCAATACTTGCTGACGTTTGCGGGATCGGGCGGAAAGAAGGGGAAGTTTCAGAACATAAAGGTGAAGACGGAATTGCCGGACGTGGAGCTGTTTGCTCCACAAGCGGTTTTCCTGCCGCCTGGCTCGTAGAAGCGACAGGACGAGAATGGAAGGGCGCTCTGATGCTGGTGTCAGGGCGCCTTTTTTATTTTGGGTGGTGATGATCGACGCGTGGTTGTGCTTGGCAGCGCCGATTTAGTTGCTGCGGGTGGAATCGCGAATCACAAGTTCGGGATGGAGCTTTTGGGAGACCGCGGACCAATCGCGATTTTCGTGGCCGGCTTTAACGGCGTCCATAACGATGCTGACAGCGGTGCCACCCATAGTTTCGAGTGGCTGACGCACGGTAGTGAGAGAGGGAGCGGAAAGCGCGGAAATGGCAACGTCGTCAAATCCAGTCACGGAACATTGTTCGGGAACACTGATCCCCGCTTTGGCCAAGGCGCGAACAGCCCCGAGCGCGGTGAGATCGTCGAAGGCAAGAATGGCGGTGAATTTTTTCTTCTGCTGGAGCAGTTCTTCGGTGAGGCGATAACCGTGTTCGAAGCTGGCATTGGCGTCGAAGACGTCAGGGATCTGGAGGACGAGGCTGGGTTCGAGGTCCAGCTTTACGGATTGAGCGAATTTCTGGATGCCGCGCCAACGGGGCGCGCTGTCGATCAGACGCTTCGGGCCGCGAATGACAGCGATGCGGTGGTGCCCGCGCTGGTAGAGATGCTCGAGGGCGAGGCGGCCTCCTGCTTCGTTGTCCACCATGACGGAACTGACGCGATTACCAGGAATTTCCCAGCCAATGGTGGCGGCCGGAATCTCCTGCTTGTTGAGGTCCGCGAGCACATGAATATCCACGAAGAGCCAGTTGGCGACGACGATCAAACCATCCACGTGACGCTCGAGCAGCATTTCAAGGTAACGCTCGAAACGATCTCGCTGGTTGTGAGCATCGGCGAAGATCGGGAGATAACCGAGAGGATAAAGAGCGTTTTCGATGCCGCGAAGAATCGGAGTGCAGAAGGGATCAGTTACGTCGAAGAGCATGACGCCGATACTCTGGCTGCGACGGCTGCGGAGGAAGCGGGCCATGGCGTTCGGACGATAGCCAAGGCGCTTTGCGGTTTCCTCAATGCGCTGACGAGTAGTGGGAGCGATATAGCGCGCCAGCGGGGCGTTGTTGAGAACGATGGAAACCGTCGCGGGAGAGAATCCAGTGGCTTGGGCCACGTCGCGCATGGTGACAAGCCCGCGCTTTGGGGCGGTCTTCTTCATTCGTCATTCCTCGCGTGCACATCATCGGCTGAATGCAGGCTCTTTTGCAATGCGAAAGCGTGACAGAGCTATTCTTCAGGCGGGATTTCGAAAGATAGCTGCTCGCGGAAACCGTTGGTCTTCCAGATGCCGAAGGCGATTCCCGCAGCCATCCAGATGGAACCGACGATAATGGCAGGTTTGCTGAGGTTTACCCATAATCCCAGGCAAATAAGAAAGCCCAATACGGGCGGGATGAGGAAGGTGAGTTTTTTCTCGTTGGAGCGGACATAGTAGCGAAGAAAGGCCGCCACATTCACACCCATAAAGGCAATCAATGCGCCGAAATTGAGCATTTCCGCACCCAGTCCGTAAGCTTCTCCACCGTTCAAAATTTTCTTAACGGTGTCCCAGGTAAGGGTCGCACTGCCCAACGAATAGGTTTTATAACCGGCGACGATTTCGAGCAGGAACGCACCAATCAGGGCCACGGCCCCGACCAGAAACACATTGTTTCGGGGAATGCGGTGCTTGCTGTCGACAGCACCAAAAAATGACTTGGGAAGCGCGTTGCTGCGCCCCATACCGTAGAGCAAACGCGCCGCACCGATTTGTGCGCCCAAACCAGAGCCGAAATTAGCCAACAATAAAGTGAAGCCGACAATAGTGAACAAGGGCGCCCAAGCGCGACCGGCAATGTAGGAATAGGCAGTGTTGATGTCGGGAAAGGGTTGCGAGGCGGGCCAAATCAATTGCGCAATATAAGCTTCTATCGCGGAAAGAACGCCAATCACCACGCAGGTTAATACCGTCGCTAGAAGAATATTTCTTCTTGGATTTTCCGCCTCCTCCGACAAGGTGGAGATGCCGTCGAAACCGATGTAGGTCAACACAGCGATGGACGTGCAGCCGAACAGGCCGCCATAGGTAAAAGTATGCGGATCATAAAATGGGCGAGTGAAGTAGGCCACATCATGCGGCGCTCCAAAAATATATCGGGCACCGGCCACAAATATGGCCACCACGACCGCCCCCATGGCGATCGCCATGCCGGTATTTATGCGCGCGGACGTCCTAATGCCCCGAATATTCAGAAGTGTGAACACGACGGCAAAAAAGATTTTCCAGATCCATGACGGAACTCCGGGCGCAAATTGGTTGGCTTGGCCAGCGCACCAGACGGTGCAGATGAGCGGATTGAGCATGTAATCCATTACCATGCTCCAGCCGGTAATGTAGCCGACGGTCGGATTCACCTCCTGCGCGACGTAGGTGAACGCGGATCCTGCGCTGGGATAGGCACGCGCCATCCGGCCGTAACTGATACCCGTGAAGAGCATGGCGACCATGGCGATTAGAATGGCCGTGACGACATGACCGCGGCCCCGATCGCTCAGAACGCCAAAGACCGACATAGGAGCCACGGGCTGAATAACAATGATCCCGTAGAGAATAAGATCGGAAAGAGTTAGGGTGCGCCGAAGGCGGATACCTGCGGCGGGTGCGGTGCTAGCTTCCGCGCTCAAGCACCTCTCCTTTTGGCCGTGCGGCTCGAGACAGAGGAGAGCACGACGGCACGCGTGAGATTCTTCGGCGCGTCGGGATTCAGTCCCTTGCGCAAGCCAACCGCGGTTCCCAAGAGATGTGCGGGAATGGCGGTGACAGCGTAACGCGCAAACTCCGGCACGTCCAGTGCGAGTTCGGTGAGCAGGTCGGAATGCGCTTTCAACTCGGGAGTAGCGCAATTGACAATGACGTTAGTAGCAGCGCCAAGTTCCTTGAGCTCGCGAACGAGAGTGATTTCAGCATCCTTGGCGGCGTCGGAGATATAGAAAGTAATCAGAGTATCCGGACCGGCGATGGAGCGAGGACCATGACGAAATTCCAGGGAGTGGTAAACCTGAGCGTACGAGGAAGACATTTCCGTGACCTTGAGGCCGGCCTCCTGGGCTAACCAGTAATGAACGCCCTGGCCAAGGAAGACGTAGTCCGCAAATTTGCGTTTACCGGCGAAGGCCTGGATTTTGGCGGCATGCGCATCGAGCCAGGTTTGGCCTTTCTGTGGCAATACGTCGAGCGCAGCGGAATGCTGGTTATCGCCGACGAACTGAAGGCCGAGCCGCTGGAAGGCCAAAAGAATTGCGGTAAACGAGCGGGTCATCACCGTGCTTTTTTCGTCGGCCCAGTCCAGTTTGAAGGCATGAGTACAAAGCTTTTCGAGGACGCTTTGGGGATTGCAGGTGACGCCGAGAGTCTGAACAGTTTTGTGTGCCTGGAGAAGTTCTGCAGCGCGAAGAACCTCGGTGGTTTCACCGGACCGGGACATGAGTACGATTTGCTCGGCGCCGACGCGACGAAGCGTCTCTTCCGGAGCGAAGAGAAGCTCGGAAGCGGGGACGGCGGAGGCGGGGATGTAACAGTGCTTCGTCCAGAGCGAGGCAATCAGCTGCGAAAGGTAGTAGCTGGAGCCACAGCCGACGAACAACCAAGGGCTTCGGGGAGAGAAGGTGTCAGCCATGCGCTCGAGAATGCCGGATTCCTTGAGATGGAGGTCGGTATCCGCCCAAATGTGCGGCTGGGAGAAAATCTCCGCTAAAGTGTGCTCTGCCGGGCGCGGCTTCTGCGGACGCGCGTGGGCCTTCGAGTTCTTGCTACGCTTCGCCAAGGATCCACCTCGTATTATTGAAACGATTCAATAGGGATATTTTGCGGAACATTGCGACGGCGCGCAAGTGCAAAGATTACCGTGATGGTAAACTAGAGAGGCGGGCGACGCGAAAAACCGAGGAAAAACGCATGGTTTTTGGCAAGTACTCGAGTCGGCCGCCGAGGGAGATATCCACAGAGGCGAAATGAACTGTACGATAGTACAGTTGTTCGCCCGAGCTGCTGGCGGTATCTCTTGGTTCACAGGCTAAAGAACATCGCAACAGGAGAGGCGGATTTTGCGTCTAATGTGTGTAAAGTTAGAAGCGTAAGTCCCCAGTCATCAATCGAAGGCAGGCGCAATGGGCGAATTGGCCCGCAAAGCGGATAGTCAACAAGTGAGGCGGCTGCTGGCACATACGGCAGGCTTCGTACTCATTTTTGTGGCGGCGGACTGGCTGCGCACGAGCACGCTGCGGCCGGATCCCATTCTGCAAGGGTACCTGCAGATCACGACAGGGCTGTTCGCGTTCGTGTTTGCTGCGGTGGCCTTGGTACGCTTCCAGGGAACGCAGGATCGCCTCTCGCTGATCCTGGGATCCGGATTTCTGCTGTCCGGAGCGACACTGACTGCCTCCAGCGTTCTGTTTTTCCAGATGAACCACGACTCGCAGGTGTGGTTCCTGTGGGCGCCCGCAGGGTGGTGGATCAGCCGGCTGGTTCTGGCGCTGCTGTTTGGAGTGGCGCTGCTGGTGGAGCATTTCATACCGCGATCGCGTCACCCAAAACTGGAGATTGCGGGCGCGTTAACTACGGTACTGTCTCTGACGTACCTGATTTCCGCGTCACTTCGAAAGCTTCCGCCTGACGTTTCGGGACACCCGAACGCGGCGATTCCAAATCCGTTGCAACTGATACCAGCGGTGATCTTCCTGGTGGCGCTATACGGATACCGTCAGCGCAAGTATTTGATGAATTCGGCGTTTGACCGGTCGATTTATATGGCCGTGTGGCTGAACCTGGCGGCGCAACTTGCCGCGTGCCAATCCGTGAGACTGCTCGACGGGCCATTCGTTTTTGCGCAACTCTTGAACGTGGGCAGTTATATCATTTTGCTCGCCGGGGCGTTGCTGGACAGTGCGCGCGTGTTCGAGCAAGTAAGACACCTGGCCGCGAGCGATCCGCTGACGGGATTGGCGAACTACCGGAAGCTGCTGGATGTTTTGGACACGGAGACGGAACGCACGCTGAGGACCGGGCGGTCTTTCGCGGTGCTGCTACTGGACCTGGACGGCCTGAAGAAAATCAACGACAGCTTCGGGCATTTGGTGGGAAGCCGGGCACTGTGCCGCGTGGCGGACATTCTGCGCGTACACTGCCGCGCGATCGATACGGCGGCCCGGTATGGCGGCGATGAATTTGCCGTGGTGCTGCCGGAAGCGCGAGAGGAAGAGGCGCAGCGCGTGGCTTCGCGGATTCATGAGACCCTGCTGGCGGATCAGGAAGAACCGCCCATCTCCGTGAGTATTGGAACGTCGGTTTATCACGGGGAAGGAGAGCGGGTGGAGAAGTTGCTGAAGGAAGCGGACCAGAATTTGTATGAAGAGAAGGCACGGCGGAAGAGCAATTCGCGGCTCGGAGATGCTTCGCGGAAGCGGACGCCGAAGAAGACGTGACGCTTGATGTGGGTTCGGTTGTCGGTTGAGATCCTTGGTCGCAAAAGACGCTCCCCAGGACGACATTGCGTTGTCTGGAGTGGGAACGCTAGCCGTGCTCTTCTCATAGTCCTGGTTGTCATCCAATTCTTAACAACTTAATGAACGGTACGTTTTTGGTGGGTGGCTTTTGTGGCCAAGGAGAAGCGGGGTTCGGCGGTTCCTTCTCCCACGATCATGGCGGCGGTGTACTCGCCCACTGCAGGACCATGCTTGAAGCCGTGGCCGGAACCTCCTCCGGCAAACCACACATTGGAAAATTCTGGATGGCGGTCGATCAGGAAGTCTCCATTCGAGGTGTTTTCGTACTGACATACACGCGTTTCCACAATCGGCGCATTTTTGAGGGCAGGAAAGCGGCGAGCTACGAAATTGCTGGCCCAGGCGGCGCCTTCGGCCGAGGCTAGCCGGGATTGCGTGTCCGGGTCGACCGGCTCGCCATGGGTGTCGCGGGCAACCTTGAGGCCGCGACTCTCCAGATCGGGCATGCCGTAAACTTCGTCTGCTTGGAAAAGCCATGTGGGCAAAGCGGGTGGCGCAAAGCGCGTGTCTCCCGGAGGAGTGGCAAAGAAAAACACTTCCTGGCGCGTGGGAAAAATGCGCGGGCCCAGGATTCCCGGAAAGAGCTTGCCAAGCCACGATCCGCAGGCGAAGACGAAATTGCCAGCGGAGATGCGCTCACCGGCGGCGGTTTCGATGGACTCAGGCTTTTTTCCACCGACGAGCGGGGCAATTTGGGCGGTCTGGAATTGAACGCCTTGGCGCAACGCAGAGTCCACGATGCAGGCCACGGCGCGGCGCGCTAGCAACACACCGCTCTCCGTTTCCAGGAGTCCACGGGAAACACCATCGAAGTTGACTTGCGGGTATAGGCGTTGCAGTTCGTCTCGCTCGAATCGCCTGTGATTCACACCATAGCGATGCAAGTTGGCAATCGATTCCTTGAGCGTCGAATCGGTTCCCGCAGAAAGCCACAGTACGCCAGTTTGGTGGAAAAGCCTTTCAGCAGTAGCGGCGAACAATTCTTTCCATTGATTGAGGGAACTGTGGGACCACCGCGTGTAAATCTCGTCTGCGCCATAGCTCATGCGAATGATGCGAGACTCTCCTCCGGAGCTGGCGCGGGAGTGCGCAGGACCATAGGCCTCGACAAGTACCACTTGCTGTTTTCGTTTGGCGAGATGCAAGGCGGTCCAGGCGCCAAACACGCCCGCGCCGATTACAGCTACATCGTAGATTCGCGCCGTCATAGGCTTGTCATTCTAATCGAATCGTTGCGTTCGGGAACGGAAGTCGCTTAGGGATTTCCGAGCAACCCAGGATGCCGACCTGAAGGCGCGGCACTACGGGCGCTGCGATAACAAGTCTGCCCAATGGGACAGGTGATTGAGCGATTCCGTGTGCGTGGGGTCCAAGTGAAGAGGGGTGACGGACGCTTCGCCGGCGAAGATGGCGGCATAGTCCGAATCCGCATCGATTTCCATCTCGCGGTCGACGCGCTGTTCGCTCAGCCAAAAATAGCGGCTGCCTTTCGGATCTTCGCCTTCGCGCAACAAGGTGCGGGTGATCTTTTTGGATTGGCGCGTAAATTTCACGCCGCCCTGCCAATTTTCCGGCACATTCACGTTCAAGAGGACTTGTTCCGGTAATTTCTCTCGCAGCATTAATTCCGCGATTTGCCTTGCCAGACGCGCTGTCGGGGCGAAATCGGAGTTCACGCGCTTGGAACAGAGGGAAAGGGCCAAGCCTGGCACGTGATGAATGACGGCTTCCCTCGCTGCGCCGACGGTACCGGAGTAGTAGACATTTTCGCCGAGATTCGCGCCATGATTGATGCCGGAAATGACTAGATCGGGGCGCTCCTGAAGCAGGCCGTGGAGCGCGACGATAACGCAATCGGCGGGAGTGCCGTCGATGGCCCATTCGCACTCGGCTATTTTGTGGCAAACAATCGGCTGACGAAGGGTCAGGGATTGCGCGGCGCCGCTGCGTTCCCAACTGGGAGCAATAATCCGGATGTTTGCAAAATCTTTCAGATGCTCGGACAACGCGCGCAAACCCGCAGCCTGGTACCCATCGTCATTCGTCAACACCACACTGGGTTTTTTGCCATTCGGCATACACACTCCCACTTCTATTGTAAGGGCAGTTTGCGCTTCGAGAGGCGTTTAAACCCTTGCATCAAATGAAAATTGTAAACGTCGGCAAAAAACTGTCGTGCCGCTAGCACGATTACGCCGAGGAATGCGAGAATCGCTTGGTGCCGAGGGCAGTGGGCGAAGAGGTTTACGGACAATTTGTATGCCGAGCGAAATTGCGAATTACGCGCTGATTGGGGACTGTGAGACAGCAGCACTGGTGGCACGTGACGGTTCGATTGACTGGTTCTGCGTGCCACGATTTGACTCACCGGCTTGCTTTGCGGCGCTCCTGGGATCGCCAGAAAACGGACGATGGCAACTGCGTCCCCGGGCCAGAGCGCGAATCACAAGGCGCTACCGTCCGCACACGCTGATTCTCGAGACAGAGTTCGAGACTCCCACCGGAAAGGTGACGTTGATCGATTTCATGCCGGTGCGCGCAGCGACTCCGAGAATCATTCGGATCGTGCGGGGGGATCGGGGCAGCGTCCGGATGCAGATGAATCTGGTGATTCGCTTTGACTTCGGCCTGACAGTGCCGTGGGTGACGCAGAAGGAAGGCACATTGTTTGCCGTGGCCGGGGAACATCGCCTGGTTCTTCGCTCGGCGGTTCCGGTCGAAGGAGGAGGCCAGGGCACAGCAAGTGAATTCACGGTCAAAGCCGGACAGAAAATCCATTTTGAACTGGGATACGAGAATTCCTTTGGGCCGATCCGTTCCAGGACAAATACGGGCCCGGCGCTCGAGAGGACAGAGACGTTGTGGCGGAAGTGGGCTTCGCGTTCTTCCTACGATGGTCCTCATGCGGATGCAGTAGAACGTTCACTGATCACTCTGAGGGCGCTCGTCTACAAACCGACAGGGGGAATGGTTGCCGCGCCGACGACCTCGTTGCCGGAAAAACCCGGTGGCGACTACAACTGGGACTATCGATACTGCTGGTTGCGAGACGCCACATTCGGTTTGCTCGGGTTCATTCACGCTGGTTACTACAAGGAAGCGATAAGATGGAAGAACTGGCTGCTTCGAGTGGCGGCAGGCGATCCAAATCAGCTGCAGATCATGTACGGCGTGACAGGTGAACGGTTGTTGCGGGAATGGAAAGTGCCGTGGCTCCCCGGTTATCAAAACTCGCGGCCTGTTCGCATAGGCAATGAAGCGAGCGAGCAGATGCAGCTCGACGTGTACGGAGAGCTGGCCGACACGTTATTTCAAGCACGAAGTTCCACCCGCCAAAAGTTGGCGCATTTTGATCTCCAGTTCGCCCTTCTGGAACATCTTCGCAAGGTTTGGCGGGAGCCGGACCATGGCATTTGGGAAATTCGGGGTGCGGGCAGGCATTACACACATTCGAAAGTGATGGCCTGGGTCGCCTTCGATCGCACCATAAGAGACGCCGAACGATTTAAGGTGAAAGCGCCGCTTGAGGAATGGAAGAAGGTGCGGCAGCAAATCCACGATGATGTTTGCCTGCTGGGCTTCAATTCGCGGCTGGGGAGTTTCGTGCAGTTCTATGGATCGAAGAACGTGGATGCCAGCCTGTTGCTGCTTCCACTCGTCGGGTTTTTGCCGCCCGCGGATCCGCGGATTGTCGCCACGGTGAGGATAATCGAAAAACATCTGATGAAGGGCGGCTTTTTGTTGCGATACCGGACTGCTCAATCCGACAAGCACTCCGTTGCGGGGGAGGGAGCGTTTCTCCTTTGCAGTTTCTGGCTGGCCGATTACTATTCGCTGGTGGGGCGCCGCGGAGCAGCGCAGCGGCTTCTGAATCGTCTGATGAAAATTCGCAACGATGTCGGGCTGCTTTCCGAAGAATACCATTTGGAGCAACGCCGGTTGGTCGGAAACTTCCCGCAAGCGCTGTCGCACGTTGCGCTGGTGAATACGATCATCAATCTGAATACGGCGTATGGACCGGCGCACCAACGGGCCAACTCTCATCAACGCAGCAAAGGACGGCGAGTGCGGAAAGCGGGATAAGTCGCAGATCAGGCCGGGGCAGTCTAAAAAGCGATTACGGGGCGATCAAACAATGCACGTTGTGAAGACCGGGTTACTTGGATTGTGGATAGGCTTGTCCTGCGCAGCTACGCTGGGACAAACGGTTGGGGCGAACGGCGCCTCAGGTCACGCCGTCGACAGCGGAACACAAAGTGAGCTGTTGTGGCAAAAGCTCGAAGGCACCGTGAAGCAGCTGGATCAGGGACTCGACGGAACCATGGGCGTAGCGATCATGGATCTAACGGACGGACAAGTGTTCCTGCAAAATCCCGACCATGTGTTTGCGCAGGCGTCCTCCATCAAGGTGGCGATTCTGGCGGAACTCTACCGGCAGCAGCAACAAAGCGAGGAAGGAACAAGCGGTAAAGCAAAGCTGAGTGATTTATATACGGTGGATGCGCATGACATTGTGGACGGCAGCGCGATCATGAGCGGGCTCACACCAGGAGTCACTCGTGTGACCAACCGCGATCTGGCGACGTTTATGGTGGCCGTCAGCGACAACAGCGCGACGAACGTGCTGATTGACCGCTTGGGCATACAGAATGTGAATGCGTTACTGGGCCAATTGGGCCTGACACAGACACGATTGCAACGAAAGATGATGGACGTGAAGGCGGCACAAGAGGGGCGCGAGAATATTTCCACGCCGCGAGAAATGATGGCCCTGTTTGCCGCCCTTTATCAGAACAAAGTGTTGAACAAGGCGTTGACCGAAGATTTTTTCAAGGTACTGGGGACACCCAAAGCCAGCGATATTCCGCGCTACATTCCCGAGGATGTGGTATGCGCCAACAAGCCAGGGGAGCTTGCCGGCGTGCGTAATGATGTGGGCATCGTGTTTGTGCCAAACCGGCCGTTCGTGATTGTGGTGATGACCGGATATCTGAAGCGGGAACGCGATGGAGACGACACAATCGCGAAGATTGCAGGCGTTGCATACGATTATTTCGATCGCGTGGCGCGCTCGTCAAAATATGGGCGCATCGTATCCATGGGAAGTTCACACTAAGATTCCTGCAGACAGTTTCTTCAGCCGCGGACCTTCAGTCCCAACCCGGGACCCGAGGGTAAAATCAGCTTGCCCTTTTCGACAGTCACACCGGAAAAAGGATCATTACTGATCAGGAGAAAGCCGTCGAGATCGGCGTAATCGACGAGGGGCGAGAGGTGAGCGGCTGCGGTGCAGGAGCAGGAACTGGAAATCATGCAACCCAGCATGACTTTCATGTCCATGGCACGAGCGATGGAAATCCAACGGTGCGCTTCGAGAATGCCGCCGGATTTATCGAGCTTCACGTTGATGCCGTCATAGGCTTCCTTTAATTTCGGGATCGTAGCGGCGCTGGTACAGGCTTCATCGGCCATGATGGGAAGATGGACCTTGCTACGCACGTATTTCGTTTCTTCGAACATGTGCGCGGGCATGGGCTGCTCGATGAATTCGACGCCCTGGGTTTCGAGCCAATTGATCTTACGAATGGCTTCTTCCTTGTCCGTCCAACCTTCATTCGCATCCACGCGAAGCGGCTTTTTGGTAACAGTGCGGACAGCAGCAATGGTTTCTTCATCCGTCTTTAGGCCGACTTTCACTTTGAGGACAGGATAGTCGGCGGCCTCGATCGTTTTCTGCTTCGTGATTTCGGGCGTATCAATGCCGATGGAGAAAGTGGTGAGAGGCGTGGCAGCAGGATCGAGGCCGAAGTACGCGTAGAGAGGAATATTCAGACGCTTACAAACCCAGTCCATGACCGCGATGTCCACAGCCGCCATAGCAGCGCGTTGGTGATCGCCAAGCTGCTTGCGTGTATCGGCCAGAAAGCTGTCGAAAAAGGCGGGGTCGCCCATGGCAATGTGATCGAGATTGGCTTCGATGGCTTGCCGTGCTTCGGCGGGAAATTCTTTGTAACGGATGATCGGAGCGCCTTCGCCGTAGCCGGTCAGCCCGTCTCTGGCGTAAGTGACGTTCACGGTCTCCCGGTAGGTGCTGGACGACATGGTGGTCGTCCAGGTGTGCTGCAAATTCAAGCGCTTTAAGTCGACCTTGACGACAGAAAACGGTTGAAAGCTTGCATTTTTTGGCGAAGCAAGAATGGGAGCGGTAGGAAAGCTGGCGGCGATTCCGGTGACGCCTGTGATCTTCAGCCAATCGCGGCGGTTCATGATTTTGGTCTCCTGGCGGCAACGAGCAACCGAGTCCACGGCTGGTCGTCCAAGACGCTAATCTGTACTCCGGGATGTTCGTGCGTCGTGTCGTGAATGAATTGCCCATTCCCAATATACATACCTGTGTGCGTGATGTGATCCGGGCGGTCGCCGAAGAAGAGCAGGTCCCCAGGCTGGAGATCGCTGCGGTCGACGGGGGCAACGCCGTTCCAAGCGGCCTGCAGATCGGCGTCACGAGGCATGATGATTCCGCGCTGGCGCAATAACATTTGCGTGAAGCCGGAGCAGTCGAAGCCGAAATCCGAAGAACCGCCCCAGGTGTATGTCACCCCGAGAAATTTTTTGGCGAGGGCGATCGTCTGATCCACAGTGAGCGGAGTGGTATCGGAGCTCACATCGCCTTTTTGCACGAACACCTGGCGATTATCGGGTAGGGTGACCTTCAGCCAACGATCCGTCTCACCGACTTTGTCAGGCAGCGCCTCCAAACGTGTGCCCCAGGGAAGCGTGAGCAAAGGGGCGTGTTTGGTGACGTCTGGCTCAAGGTAAACATTGGCGCTTAGCTGTGCCACTTGAACCACGGAACCAGCTGCGGCATATGGTTGACCCTTTCGCTTTAGAAGGCTCGAAGACTGCACCCAGCCAGTGTAGCCGTCATCGGTTTTTACGTGAACCCAATGCCACTGCCCTTTCAGGCGCGTTACGTTGCCGCCATAAATGGCTTGCGAGACAACATCCGACTGCACGCTTGGTTTGCTGTACATGTTGGCTACAGGTTTGACTACGACGTAATCGGCGTTTGCGACGTGCGCGGAAACTGAACTCGGAGTCTGAGAATCGGGTGACGGTTGAGATAAGGCGCCAGGCGCGCAGACAATTGCCGTAAGGAAAAGCAGTCGAGCGAATGGAAAGAGGAATTTGTAGGAAGTAGTGCGTTGGAAGGCAATGGCGGTCATAGTTTGATTTTGGGACATAGGCCCGTATCAGGTCAAAGCGGGGGAGCAGGGCGTCGCGGTGGGTGAGTTGACGCAGCGAAAAAACGAGATTTGAGCTAGTTTTCGCAAGGCCGTGTTCGTCACTGGTCTGTATGTTATAGAAACATCGGGCGTGTGGCAGCTGAATATGTTTCTGGTCAAATGGCACCCGGCTTGCACTTCTCTTGCCAGGGCTAATTTCTTCAGGTGTCTCCAAAACCACCTTGCCGGGGTGACTGGGACAGAGCAAAGAACGTGGTCCGGCAGCCTGGAGAACCGCCATGACCATCAGGAAATCAGAGGCTCTTGCGTATCACTTCGGCGCCCGCCCAGGGAAAATTGAAGTAACGCCGACCAAGCCATGCCGAACACAACGGGATTTGAGCCTGGCCTACACACCGGGGGTCGCTGAGCCCTGCCTGGAAATCGCCAAGGAACCGGGCGATGCCTACAAATACACGGCGAAGGGCAACCTAGTAGCTGTGGTATCGAATGGTACAGCGGTCCTGGGCTTGGGAAATATCGGTGCGCTGGCGGGAAAGCCAGTGATGGAAGGCAAGGGAGTGCTGTTCAAGAGATTCGCCGATGTGGATGTGTTCGACTTGGAGCTAAATTCGACGAATCCCGACGACGTGATCAAGGTGTGCCAGCTCTTGGAGCCGACGTTTGGCGGGATCAACCTCGAAGACATCAAGGCTCCGGAATGTTTTTACATCGAAGAAACACTGAAAAGGACGATGAAGATACCGGTGTTCCACGACGACCAGCATGGCACAGCCATTATCTCCGGGGCGGCGTTGCTGAACGCTCTCGAACTGGTGGGAAAGTCAATCAACCAAGTGCGGATGGTGGTGAACGGAAGCGGGGCGGCCGGGATTGCGTGCGCGGAGCATTACGTACGGCTGGGAGTGAAGCGCGACAACATCACTTTGGCGGACACGAAAGGCGTGGTGTACGAAGGCCGCACCGAAGGAATGAATCCCTACAAAGCGCGATTTGCACGCCAGACAGAGTCGAGAACGCTGAGCGATGCGGCGAGGGGCGCGGATGTTCTGGTGGGACTGTCTGCAAAGGGCGCGTTCACCGCAGAGATGCTGCGGTCGATGGCGCCAAGGCCGATTGTATTCGCGATGGCGAATCCAGATCCGGAATTGACTTACGAAGAAGCGCTGGCGGCACGCAAGGATGTGATCATCGCGACCGGGCGCTCCGATTTTCCGAATCAGGTGAACAACGTACTGGGATTCCCGTTCATTTTCCGCGGCGCACTGGATGTGCATGCCACGGCGATCAATGAAGAAATGAAACTGGCGGCGACGAAAGCGCTGGCAGCGCTGGCGAAGGAAGATGTGCCGGACTCCGTGTGCCACGCGTACGGTGTGGATCGCATCCGCTTTGGGCCGGACTACATCATCCCGAAGCCGTTCGATCCACGGGTGTTGGTATGGGAAGCTTCAGCGGTGGCGAGAGCGGCGATGGCGACGGGGGTCGCACAAGCACCCGTTGACCTCGGGGAATATCGCGAGAGGCTGGAAAGACTTCTTGGGAAAGCGCACGAAGTGATGCGCACGATTATCCGGAAAGCGGCCGCACGACCTCGGCGGGTGGTGTTTCCAGAAGGCGACAGTGAGCGGGTATTGCGCGCGGCGCACATCCTGGTGGAGGAAAACATCGCGCAGCCGATATTGCTGGGCGACGAAAAAGTCATTCAGGCCAAGGCCAATGACCTGTCGGTGGCGCTCGACAAAATCAAGGTGATAAATCCGCTAGCTTGGCCGAAACGCGAGGAGTTCGTTCAGGCCTTATACGAATTAAGGCAAAGACACGGTGTGACACTTTCAGAAGCACGTGAACTGATCAACAATCGCACGCTGTTTGGCGCGCTGATGGTGAAACTTGGCGAAGCAGACGCGCTGTTGGGAGGAGTTGATAAACATTTTCCCGACACGATCCGTCCGGCGCTGCAGGTGATTAAACCACGGCCGGGACTGCACCGCGTTTCGGGACTCTACGTAGTAGTGACGCGACGTGGCGACATGTATTTTCTGGCGGATTGCACGGTGAACATCGAACCGAGCGCGGAGGACTTGGCGGAAATTGCGCTCTGTGCGGCGCAGACGGCAAAGCGCTTCGACGTGACGCCACGGGTGGCCATGCTGTCATTCTCTAACTTTGGCAGCACGAAACATCCGTTGGCAGAGAAGGTACAGCGGGCCGTGCAACTGGTAAAGGATGCGGACTCGGAACTGATGATTGACGGGGAGATGATGGCCGATACGGCTATTGCGCAGGAAATCATCGAAGAAACGTACCCATTCTCGAAGCTGAAAGGCGGCGCAAACGTGCTGGTTTTTCCAGACCTTACCTCGGCAAATACCTGCTACAAGCTGTTGCGAAGAATTGGCGGGGCAGAGACGATTGGGCCGATTCTGATGGGGATGTCAAAGCCAGTGCACGTGCTGCAGTGGGACGCGGAAGGCGAAGAAATAGTGGACATGGCTGCGATCGCCGTTGTGGACGTGCATGAGACCGAGGTGCAGCAGCAGGCTACCGAGGACGCCAGGAAAGGGAGAGCGGATTTAATCGGAGTTTGAACCAGCGGCGATCGTGCGAGAAAGCGTTTCAGGATGATTGTGTGCGTCGTCTGAAAGCGTATACATGCGGTCGCAAGCTCTTTTGACCGCCTTCGAGAGTGCAGCCCGGAAGTGCCCCGCCAGAACATTGACGTCCAAACTCATTGGCTTGCCACTGGACAAGCGAATCAGCGAAAGATAGCCCCAGCGCTCGTGAGAGGGCGCAACCAATTCCAGCCGCAATTCCCATGGCGCATCGTCGAGTCCACGCTCGCACCATGAGAGCACCAATTTCCCATCGGGTTCATAAATCAGAGGAACGAATGATTCCGCAGTGAAACCGTTGGGGTGCAACATTTGGAAGCGGATGCCATCGAATCCCACCGGCTGAAGCGTTTCCTGAAGTACACGACAAATCGACCTAAATTCATTGCAGCCGTCGAGAGTTTCGGTAGCGCGCCGAACAGCGACATGATTTGCCACGATCTGGCGACGACGGGTGGCGCGCTGCAATATCGAGAGCATTTCCCCAAACTCGTCATAGCGCAGTTGCTGGACACCAACCAGGACGGCTGTACCGGTCAGCGCGAGGATGAGCGCGATCTCCGCGGAGCGATGGAGCAGAACCAAACTCACAAAGCCGAAACCGGCGGTTACCGCGTATAAAAGCAGAACTGCTTCGCGCTGGGACAGGCCACGCTTCAGCAATTTATGATGTATGTGATCGCGATCGCCTCGGAAGAGAGGCTTACCACCAAGAAATCTGCGACCTACTGCCAAAACAACATCCAGAATCGGAAATCCCAGCGAGACCAGCGGGATGGAGATGGCCACGATCGTCGGCGCCTTCTGCGAGCTCGCGATCGCCAGGGCGCTGATAACGAATCCGATAAACAAGCTGCCGGAATCGCCCAAGAATATGGATGCCGGATGGAAGTTGAATCGCAGGAACCCCAGGATCACTCCGGCCAACACGATCGCAACCACGCTGACCATGGTGTTCGGCGAGAATAAAGTCAGCGCGAAGATGACCACCGTCGAGAATAAAGCCGAGCCCGCGGCCAGGCCGTCGAGACCATCAATTAAGTTGAAGGCATTGGTGATAAGCAAAACCCACAAAATCGTTAGCGGCAACCCGATGAACGACCGGAGTACGTGCCCGGACAAGACCAGGTCAAAATGATGAACGCCATAGCCACCGAGATAGAGCAGGCTGGCGGCCATGGCCTGCACCAGAAACTTAACCGTGGGGCTGGCGCCGCGCAAATCATCATAAAGCCCGAGAAGAAAAACAATTAGGGCTGGGCCGAGTAATTTCGCAACCGGCGCCCACGGTAAGATCGACGAATTCGTCCATCGCGTTACCAGCAGCGCGCCCGCGATCACCATCGCGAACGATCCGAAAATGGCAACGCCACCGATTCTGGGGAGCGGAATCGTGTGGACGTGACGGTCGAGTGCCGGGCTCTCTAGCCAACCACGGGCATGCGCCAGATCACGCACATATTTCGTCAAAACAGCTGAAAGGAGTAAAGCAGCGCAAAAAAGCAGGATAAACAGTGGGGACACGTTGTCCTTCTTCTTTCAGAGTCGGCAATCCGTGACTCAGAGTGACATATTATAACTGCTTTGGGAATTGAGTTCTGTGACAAGGCCTAGTAATGTTCAAATAATTACTAAGGAAGCCAGCCTGGGAGCGACAGCAGAACCGCCGGGACTCGAACTACACTCTAGCCGAAACGGGCTGATTTACAAAATCGATTGGTATACTTCATAGGTACTTTCCGCCATGCGCCTGGCGGAGTATTCCTCTTGCGCACGCAGCGACCCGGCTTGTCCATATTTTGCTCGGGTCTCTGGGTCATCGAGCAGCGTGCGAATCGCTTGCGTGAGTGCCCCAGGATCCTTCGGAGGAACTGTGATGCCTGTTATGCCGTCGAGCGAAACCTCCGGCACCCCAGAGTCGATCAAGGTATTGATGACCGGCAGGCCCGCGGCCATGGCTTCGAGTTGCACCATGCCGAAAGACTCCGCTCTCGAAACGGACGGCAGGACCAGCATCGTTGACGCCTTGTAATACGGCACGAGATCTTCCACAGGGCCAAGCAAATGCGCTTTGTTCGCCACACCGAATCTGTGTATCGCGTACTCCAGATCGCTTTGCGCCGGGCCGCTGCCGATCAAGAGAGCCGTTGCGTCGATGTTCTGCATGGCTTGCAGAAGATATTCAAACCCTTTGTAGGAAACCAAGCGGCCTACGGCGACGATCAACCGCGGTCCATACTTCTGCTGAATTGCGCGAACCTTGTCAGGAACTTCGGCTTTGAAAGGTTCACCATCGATGCCCAAGGGAACGACACGGCACTTGCCGCGATAATCACAGAGCTCATCCGAGCTCTCCAGATAACGCTTGGATGTGACAATGATGGCATCGGCACGATCCATCGCGCGGCGCACAAATGGATCGACAAACTTTCTCAGACTTCGTCTCCCCAAAGTATCCGCGTGATGTGTGATGACAAGTTTGCCATTGTGCCCGCTCATCAGGTAAGACTGGGCGGCCCAGGGATTTGGAACATGCAAATGTACGATGGATTCTTTGCGGCCGGTCAGCTTCCAGGGCAAAGACGGGCAAATAGGGAGTGAAGCCACCGTACCATATGAAGCGACACGCGTAATTTTGGCACCGTCTATCACTTCGGTTTCGGTCGTGGCTCGGTCATTCGCCACGACAACTTCCACGGACATCCGTGAAGTCTGGTAGGAGACAAGATGGTGCAGGTGAGTCTCCACGCCCCCCCGATGCGGAGGATAAAACTTGCCAATATGCAAAACCGAAAGCTGACGCGGCTGATTGCCCGTGACCAAAGCGGATTCGTCTCCTAATTGACTAATTACCTGCTGCCTAAACCCAACAGTATCAAAGGCCGTGCTTAAGTTCCAACCCTGCGCGCAACTTGGTTTTGAGCCCAGAGACAGTCTCTAAAGGTCTCGATTACCCGAGATGAGGCGGCTCAACGTGCTTTTCATGAGCTGCGATGGTTCCCCGGCAGGTGGTATTTGCCATCCGTTGTTGCGGCTTGTGTGGGCCGAGTATCCAATCTCGTTCGGACGCGCTTTCGGCCATGGTCAAGAGCGCTGCCCCGATGTACATGCCTAATATAAAGGAAAAGATGCTGGGAACGCATCCTCGATTATGAGATTCGGAGCATTCCTTCGCGAATCTACAATATTCTTGGTAGCTTTTGTATCCGTGTTGGTTGGCGATTCGACCGAAACCCTCTCATCAGCAAAAACAAATGTTATTGCAAAAAGGGACTGGCTTGCTGGTTGTTGTGTTTGTGATGCGCCGGGAATCCACATACTTGCAGACAATTTTCTCACCTTGAATTTCGTACGACAGGCAAGTCTTCCTCCAACTTGGTCTCCTTGTCCGATCGATTGCCAACCAGCTCGCTATCATTGCCCAAAGTGTCCGCCGTAGCGGCTCGCCTATACACCGCCAGCGTTTTTTCGGCGGATTGGTGCCAAGTGAAAAGACTACTCCTCTGCCGTCCGCGTCTCGAAAGATCTTGTCGCAAGGAGCCATCCTTGACTATGCGTTGCAACGCAGAGGCAAGCGCCTTCGCGTCGGTGGGATCAACTAAGAGGGCAGCGTCCCCCGCCACTTCGGGCAGCGACGAGACGGAAGAAGTGATCACCGGGGTGCCGCACGCCATCGCCTCTAATATAGGCAAACCAAATCCTTCGTAAAAAGAAGGATACACAAATGCGGTCGCGGCGCTATAAAGAGCGGGTAGGTCAGTGTCGTCTACATAGCCCGGCATTCGGATGCAACCCTTGTTATTCGAAGCTCCGATTTTTTGGAGCAATTCTGAATACCCCCAGCCGAAGCTGCCTGCCAAAACCAAGTCACACAGCTGTGGCAAGGAATCCGTGAGAAACGCATCGACTAAGTTTTCGAGATTCTTCCGCGGTTCTATCATGCCCACAAAAAGAATAAACTCTCTTTCTAAGGAATATTTCTTCCGAATCATCGAAAGGCTGCGTTCATCCCGAATTTGCCGGAACCTCTCCTCCACTCCAAGTGGGATCACGCAAACATTGTCATCCTTTACTTTTCCGAACTTCAAAATGTCTGCCTTGGCGCTTTCGGAAACGGTGATGATTCCATCGCTGGCTCTAAGTATCGCCGGCACCAGTGCTCGCAAGTACCAACGCGTGTGCAAGGAATGCTGTTCGGGAAAAAGATGAACGGTCATATCGTGGATGGAAACGACCTGGGAACACGTTTTAAGTAACGGCGCTGCAAAAGCCGGTCCGTGGTAGACATCAATCTTGCCGAGCTTCAACTTTAGAGGAAGTATCGTTTGCTCCCACGCGACTCGCAGGACCGGATTGTTCGGGGCCAGTTCGATGCGAAAGTTTTCACCCAATTCTTTCAGATGACCGACATTTTCAGAAGAGGCAAAAATAAGATATTGGTTTTCTCTATCAGCCTTGGATAGAGCACAAACCAGATTCTTGATGTAGTTGCCTACACCATGAAGCTTTCGCTTCATCCCGAGCGTGTTAATTGCAATGCGCATGTGATGTGAGAAACTTTACGCCGGCTCCGGATTCGCCGAAGGCGAATGTTTTGCCGGCTCCACAACGCTGACTTTGCTAACCGAATTTGAGGTAGCAGACTGCGATGCGAGCATACCCGTGGCCAGGATCAGCAAGGCCCAAAGAGGTGGCCAACTCAGGTCCGGGAGGGCGATCACCTGTGCAATCAAGATGCCTGCCAACGTCCACGTGACCATGACATAGGAATCAGCCCCCGGCCGACGAGAAAGTGTAACGAGTCTCGAAAACAACCGCGAGATATAAAGAACAAACAGGATTGTACCAATCACTCCTATGTTGCCCAACAGATACGCACCAAGAGTAGCGGGCCGGTTACTACCTAGTCCGACTCCAACACCATAGGTGTCGAATAGCAACCTAATCGTGTATGCGTCCAGCGCGGCTCGAGCCCCAAACGAGATGGTGTCGACTTTATTCACGGTCGTTTCCAAAACCGCTTGCCTCAGCGGAGGAACGGCAACCAGCAGCGCAACCATTATTCCCGCAACCAGGAGTGCAGAGAGAATTGACTTCCATAGGATACGCCCCGAGGCTTTCTTGCGCTCGGTCCCCCCTCGTAGGTAGAAGAACAACAGAACGCCACCGATCAAAAATGCCGCATACCCCGTCGTGGCGGTTGTTAGGATAAGACCGACGATCACGAAGAAAATCATTATGATGTTACCTTGCCCACCGCGTAAGCGGGTCGCCAACAATCCCAAGGCGCCAGCGGCCAGAAAACCTCCTGCATAAGAAGCTTCTGTGAATGTCGCGTTCACGCGCCGGATATCCTCAAAGGATGCAGCGTAGTTTTGGGCATAAGCCGGATTATTGTTGAAAAAATCGTATGGGAAATCCCAACCCCTCCAAGCTGCCAAACTCTGGAGTAAGGCTATCACCGCGACAATCATGAGTGCAGCCCGAAGCGCCTTCAGCGCCTGACGGCTGTTGCCATGATCCGCGCATTTTAGGACGTAAAGAAGCGCAATAAGGCTGAGGGCCAGGTATACAGCTTGCCCGAGATTCCCCAGACTCCAGTGCAATGGACTGCCTTCGCCCTCCAAACCCATAGCCGCAAGAGCATCCTCGATGCCCAACCGCGGATCAATCACCCTAACGCCACTGAAAATAACTGGAAATAGGAATGCAGATGCTGTGGCCCATATCCAGAAATATACTAGGGAAATTTGAATCTTATGTAAGGCTGGATCCAACCAGCGTCCGGCCTGATGATGGGCTAGCAAAAAGGGAACTGCCCTAACCGCGAGAAGAGCTGCCACAAAATAGTACGGTTGCAGTCCAAAAACCGAGTCTCCAAAAGAGAGGTCGAGGACCGACGCTCCAGCGAAAACCGACGCCACAATCATCAGAGACACAAGGTACTGCGGACGTAAGAAGAAGACAAAAAGCGCAACAGGAATGAACATCGCGCCGAATATCGGAATCGCCATCCAATCGCCCCTTGTGTCAATGCATCAAAGAGAACGGGCAGAGACAGTTTCGGGCTGCCTGAGAGCCGTCCATACAGCTCCGACCCTATCCAGATCGCCAGCGAGTAACCACCTGGCGAAGCGCTGAGTAAGGCTAAGCCAGACGGGCACTAGCGGTACGGTGGCATATTTTCTAAAGAAGTGGACGGCCGATCGATTGAAGTAAGCGTCCATGAGCACGCTCTTTTTGCCAACCGAACCTTGTTCCCTATGCCAAACCTTAGAGTCCGCAGCGACAGCCAATCGCCAACCAGAGCGCCTCAGCCGAAAACAGTAGTCGGCGTCCTCCCAATACATAAAGAACTCTTCGTCCAGAAGACCCACTTGTTCAACGGCTTGTCGGCGGAGAAACAAACTTGTCCCGGTTATGTATTGAACGCGTTCATCGAGCACACGGCGTGGGAAGCAGACAGAACGACCGAGCAAAAAGTCGATGTGCCCGCCGCCCCATACCTGCAGCCTTTCGCTTTGTGTAAAGGAGTAAATGGCGGAACCAACGGCCCCAACACGAGAATCGCGCTCAGCGGTTGTCAACAATGCTCTCAACGTCATCGAATTCACACTAGTATCGTTGTTCAGAAGCCAAACAAACTCGGCTCCACGTTCCAAGGCAACGCGGATTCCGACATTGTTCCCCTTAGCAAAACCAAGATTTGCGCCAAGCTCAACGGTTTCGACTTCAGGGAAACTCTCTCGAATTCGTTGCACGGACCCATCCACCGATCCGTTATCCAACAGCAAAACTCTGTAGTGGGGATAATCGAGGCCACGCAACGAAACCAAACACTCGCTGGTGTCCTTCCAGTTGTTCCAGTTAACAAGAATGATGTAAACCAATGGGCTGGGGGCTTCAACACTCATAGTTTTGGAATTCGGCTGAAATTAGATGCAAGGCCGTCCAGCATACCAAGCACTGTGAATTTAAGCTTAAGTGGAACGTTCTTTTCAAATATACACATCAGCACAGTCGCCTTGAACTGTCGGTAGAGCATCGAGAGCGTCCAGCGGGGTTCGGTCCAAAGATATTTCTTTGCGAGTGCCAGTTGGTTTCGCGTCATGAAATATCGACGGATTGGCGAATGATTCGACGTACTTGTGGTCTTCCAGGGCAGTTGATGCATGGTGGAATTTCCGATACTGTGTATCATCAAAGGCTTTCGAGTCATAACAACACGAAAGCCCTTAGAACGGGCCCGAAGACAATATTCGAAGTCTACAAAATCGATGAAGAATTCCTCTCGGAATGGGCCGATCTGGTGAAGGGCCGATACAGAAATTAGGCTGCCCGAGGTGATCGTCGTCTTAACTTCCAACCAAGAAGTGCCTATATTCTCGTTTAGCGGCAAAAATGGTTCGTTGAGTGTGGCATCCATGTAATTCGACCCGATTACGGCCACACTCAATGGATCGGGGATATCCTGAAGTACCGCGCACAAAGAATCTACCATGTCATTGTCGACAACGGTGTCTTGATCCAAAGTCAAGATCCAGTGAAACCCTTGACTAACCGCCCATTGAACCCCCTGGTTCAGTGCCCGGGCCACGCCCTCATTTTGAGGATTGAGGATCAAATGGACATTTGATAGTTGTTTCAGCTGTGCCCGGCAGAATTCAGACGAACCGTTGTCCACTACCACCAGTCGACCAACTTGCGCCGCGATCCCACGTAAATGCTCGAGCAGTCCTGCCTGAGCGCAATAACTGACAACGACGGCGCATATATTCCGGGGCTCCGGCAGTGCCTGAATGGAATCAACGCCTAATCCTGCTCTCACGACTTTCTCGGCCAGGACGCTCGACTCCCGGGTACTTGAGCTGGAATCCTCTTCGCGAATGGGCATCTCGTGACTCAACTCTCCAGCTTCAGCACACACTCTTCGCCGACGTTCGGTTTAAGAATGGTCGCCGCACTCGAAAAATACAAATAAGCGGTGCGATAAATGGCTCGAAACATCCTGAAACTAAATGAAAAAGGACTTCCTTCACGACGACGGACTAGCAAGCTGCCGTCAGAGAAGATGTGCGCATTAACAGAAGTCGTCCACGAACGCAAAACAGAAAACCCAGACTTGTCTGCAATCAGCGGAAGCGTCGCCGGAGAAAAAATGAAGATATGCCTTGGTGGTTCGAGTCCTCTCCAGTTCACGCCAAACCATCGGTGCCCAATACTTTTCGAGTTAGGAGTCACAAGAATCAGCTGCCCGCCTTTCTTTAAAAGGCGCCGGCATTGAACGAGTAATCGAACCGGGTCATGGACATGCTCAATCACATGGTTCAGAATCAAAAAGTCGAAAAACTCTCCCGGGAAATCGGCTTCCGCCAGAGGACCCAGGTGAACGTCAAGTTGAAATATATCGCGTGCAGCGGCTGCAGCTCGTGGATCGACGTCCTGGCCGAACACTTGCCAACCCAAATCCCTCAGCTTTGAAAGCCGCGCAGCGCTCCCACAACCAACCTCCAAAACCTTGCCGGGAGTCTCCTCAGCCAGGAACATGAGGTCCAAATTCTCGCGGCCACGACGCAGCGGATCTAAGGCTGAGAACAATGCCTTGACACTTTTCCTGTAAACGGCGAGCACTTTTTCCAATGTCGGACGAAGTTGCGCCGGTTTCGGCCCATGAGTGTAATAGGTTTGGTATGCAATCGCGATGTCCTCTTCAAAAGGCATTGGGTCGAGCCAGATTAACGAGCACTTGGAATTAGGGCAACGCTTTAAGGTCCACTTTCCAGGCGCCCCAAACAGTTTGTCGGAGATGTTCTCGTACAGAGGCTCACCCGGAGTGCTGCAGAGGTAGCAGTTCGGCAAGGGGCGCGTCCGCATCTCTACTATGCCCTGTTCCCGCTTTACTTCAGTCATAGTCGTCGTCATCTACCAAACCGTTAATCGTTGGGCGAGAGACCGCTCTTCTGGAGTAAGAATCAGAAACCACGCCACAAACACGAAGCTCAGAATGGCCACGAAGAGGAAGGTGGTCCTTAGAATTAAGCCTACAGGAGGAATTGCCAGGATCAGGGTCAAAAGTGCCGCAGCCAGTAATATCTTTGTTTTTCGGGACATCGGCGACGATACGCTGGAAATGTGACTTGCTACAAAAAAGAGCATAAATGCATCAAACGTCGTCCTGGCGCTCCAAGCGATCGCTGCGCCCTCAATGCCATCCACGCGAATTAGCCAGAAAAGTCCGACAAGATAGAAAGGCAATTCGATTAAATGAAGTTTTGCCGTTAGATCTGGGCGTCCCACTCCCTGAATAAACGATAGTGGTACAAGGGCCAAGCTGTTCGTGAGCACACCGAGCGCGAGCCATTGCACTACGCGGGTGCTATGCCGAGCGAAGTCTGGGCCAAGCCAAAGCGTTAATCCACTTGACGCTAGTGTGATTGTCATCAGAACTACGGGAAACAGCGCCAAAAATACAAATTTCACGCTGCGTGCATACAGCATGGCCGCGTGGCTTTTGTCGTTGAAGTAACTGACGGAGAAAGCCGGAAACATCACTCCCACCAGCGCAGTCGGAAGAAGCAGTAATTTGGTTATAAGTTCATAGGGCGTCGCGTAATACGCGACGGCCGTCACGGAAATCAACGCTGCGATCACGAAGCGATCCAACGTCACCATCAGCGGGCCAACAATGTTTGTTACAGTCATCCAGCCGCCAAACTGCAACAAGGAACTTGCGGATGGCCCATGCCAAGCGACACGGCGAGATAATTCAGGCACGACACGGATACAAAGCAAAAAGTTGACTGCGCATGTGATTAGCCGGCCTGCGACCAATACACCAATTACTGCCACAAGACTACGGGTAAAAGGCAGCACCAAGAGAGGGCCGACAAAAGTGAATACCCCGATCGGGATACGCAAACTGGTAACGAGGTCGAAACGCTGGTGTGCCTCCAGTAGGCCGCGCAGACCCGTACTTGTGATGACAACCGGTAGTGACAGCGCCAAGATATAAAATGAACTCAGCGTCTCTGGCTGGAGTGTAGGGGGAATCTTAAAGATGTGATGTACGAGCCAGGGTGAGATCGCTGAGACAATCAGCGCGCCAAGGATGCTGAGGATGAGCATCAGGAGAAGCGATGTCCACACGACTGCCGGAACCTCATCGTCTTCCCCGGCGCCCAGCTTTTTAGCGACCACCTGAGTCAGTGCTCGACCGAGTCCCAGGTCGAACAAGCTGGCGTATCCGATGACTGCCCAGGCGAGAGTTAGCACACCGAATCGGTCCGTGCCCATTCTTCGGATCAGAATCGGAACTATGGGAACTGCCACCAACAGCGGGGCTCCCGTCCCAAGAACGCTCCAAAACACATTCCGCGCGAGCAATCGACCGTGTACTAAATGCGAATTGCTTTTTGTGGAATCGTCAGCCATGTGCGCAAACTAACGAGTTTTCTCTATACCGAGGAGCGATAGCCTCCAGTTCGAGTTCTCCGACCTCCACGGAAATGCCCCGGCGTATCAATTCGATGGTGACCACGAACCGGGTTCTCTTCTTCCTTCTGACAATAAATCCCTCTAAACCCGCCAAAGGGCCGTACTTAACTCGAACGCGCTGGCCAGTAGCCAGATAGGGATGCGGACCGCTAGGCAATCCCTGAGTAAGGATATCGCGAATGCGAGTGATCTCAATGTCAGGGACGGGTGTAGCGCAACTACTGAAGCCCACCAATCGGACCACACCACCCACTTGAAGCACTCGGAGACGATCTCTGAGCGCGAGATGAACGAAAATATACCCGGGAAAAAGAGGCAACTCGAGCTTGACGCGTCGATCCTTTCGCCGGCGCACAAAGCTGTAAAGTGGCAGGTAAAACTCTACCGATCGCCGACCAATCTCTGCAGCCACCTTTTTCTCTTGGTTTGGGAAGGTGTAGGCGGCATACCAATAAGGTTGGCTGAGCGTTTCTTCGAAACATTGGCCGTAAGGTTGCACTCCCCGCCCTCCCGGACTTCCCTAATAATGTAGCTCCGCCCCGTCGCTTACAGGGCGATATGCGACCTAACCCATTAGTCCAAAAGACCTTAGAGTCGATTCAGGAAACGGACGGCCCGTCGTTTGGCGGGCGTGGACTCCTGAGCCGGCTCCAAATTTTTTGCGGCCATGAATGTGGCACGTCTCCATTTTGGATTGCCCACGGCGCATTCGCTCGAATCGTGGCCGCAACTTCCAATGCGAGAGCCTTGCGCGGATCTGCGGGATCGAACTCCGACCATCCCTTTAAATAGACCACCCAGACCGAAGCTACAGCGAATGCAAAGAGCGTCCCCAGGAGCATGACCAATAAGCGCGGAGGAAACGACTTCCGCTCAGGAACTCTAGCGGGGTCCAACACTTTTACGCTGGGCGTTTCCTTCGCTTCTTGCACCTTTGCTAATTCATACTGTTCGGTCAATAACTCGAAAACGGTTTCCTGAATCTTAGCGCGCCGGTAATAATCGGCATATTTTGCTCCGAGTAATGGGAGGTTGCGCATTGTGGGGAACGGTGAATCAGTCCGCAGGGAAGGATCGCCCGTTTGCGGAGACGCTGCATTAAGGGGCTGAACGGGATTACCGGAGGGATTCTGTTGCGTGCCGCCGAATTTTTCCATTTGCTTCTGAAGTTCTTTTACTCGGCCGTTCAACGCCCGAACTCGGGGGTTATTATCGGTGTAGATCTGACGAAGGCCCTGTAGTTGTGACTCCGCGGCGATCAGCTCACCAGCGAGGGTGCTGGCGGCTTCCAACACAGCCTTGCCCTCGGTTTGCATGTCCAGCGTGTTGTTTTTGCTAGAAAACTGAGCCAATTGGTTCGACGCGTCATCGAGGTCCACCTTGGCAACTTTGAGGCGTTCTTCTAAGAAAACTCGTTCGCGGTGGGCGGCTGAAGTGGACAACTCGGCCACCAAAGTATTTAATTCGTCCACGTAGGCATTCGCCATCGCCGCGGCCCGTTGCGGACTGCGATCCGTGACGCTAATGGTTATTATTCCGCTTTTTCGGTCCTCGGAGATTGTGGTGTTTTGATCAAGTTTCTTCCTAGCATCCGCGATCAATCGCGTGCGATACAACTTCTTCAAATCGAATTGCTGGATGATTCGATCCTGTGAGGTCTCGCTCCTCAAAACGCCGATGAATACTGCGCCAGAACTCTTTAAGCCAAGTAAATCACCTGTAAGCCCAGCAAAACCTGCTCCCGATTTTCCGACCAAAGCGGACATCATAGCCAAAGCAGAGGAGGACTGTCCGTCGGGTGGCATCAGCTGGGCAATCGAAGTGTACGAGTTCGGAATAAGAAACGCGATGAGTATGGACAATAGGAGGCCTATGGTTGTGGCTTTGAGAAGAAGTCGGCGATGGTCCCAGAGCAAACGCATGCACTCCGCCTGGCGTTCGCGCGCAGCAGCCAATTCCCGCTGTTCGACCGCAATCGGATCGATGACTTCAGGATCTTGCAGTTCCTGGCTATGTTTTACTCCGATTCCACTCATCCGTTCGCTTCCTCGCTCCTTCACCGCAACTCAATCCTGCCCTGATTGCCTGGAATGAAGCGGCAACCTGAGATCCAAAGGATAAAAATTCACGCCCAGGGAAGTCGTCCAGTTTGTTTGAGGGCTTGGGGCCAAAAGTGGATAGTTCCACCTTTCCCACTGGAGTAACCCCGTAGCATTCAGATTGTTTCGCACCCACCAATTTACGCTTACGGACGCGTCATTAATATTGCCGCCGCCCGGGATGAAGTCGCTGGCAACGTCGGCATGACGATAGCCGAACTGGATCCAATTGCGGGCGCTCGCGTGATACGTGGCCCAGGCTTGGTACCCGTGTCCTTCCCTGCCTACCCAACTCCCGATGATATAACCGTAGTTCGTGTAGAGGTCGTGATAGAAGCTATCGTAGTAATTGAATTGTCCGTAAGCGGCGGACGGCGGACAGTTTGAAACGCAATTGGGAAAGTAGTGTACTTTTGGAGTATCCGTATAGGACGCCTCGACGCGCAGATCCAGTTTCGACAGTTTAGGAAAATGCGTCAGGTAAATCCCCGGTGCAAACGCGGCGCGAGCCAGATCAGCGAACGGCGACACGTTATCGGTAGAAAACGAATCGCTATAAATTGTCAGCCAGTTCCGGAGATAGGGGACTCGATAATTAAAATCGAAACCGCCCATGCGTTTTCCCGGGTTCGGTTGCCCTGGCTGGAAAAGATCGCTGTTTGTAAGAGTGAAGTAACTGCGCTCGATGGCTTTGAGCGTGGTGGCGCGATTGACTCCATTGTACGGGTCGTAGGCGCCGGCCATTTCGGCGGTGCGGCTGAAACCAAATTCCAGGTTGGGTACCGGTTTAAAAGTGAATTTTTCGCCGTGGATAAGAGGGCGAGCGGGAAATTGGTTTCCAGACAATTTGCCGAAAAATAGATCGATCTTCATCGGCCCAAGCAATCTTGAGAGCAGGGGAATCTCGAAGGGAGCTTCTCTTGTGACGCGAAACATGTAGATGGGCGCGGCATTGTCGCTCATGAGGAAAGCATTGCTGTAATCGGGAGACCACCACAAGCTTTGTTTGCCGAACGAAAAGATCCAATTATCCTGGCTGGAAGAAACATACGTGTCCATGAGCCGGAACTGACTGGTTCCTGGAAATGCGCCGGACTGCACAGGATTATTATCCATATGCGCGATAGCATTGTTGACGGCGGCGGAATAACTGGGGGACGAGGGCGCGTATTCATATTCGCCGCTAACGTAAAGGGCGAATCTTCCCTGCGTAGCCCAAGCGGAGCCACCAGTGATGGCGTTGGCGCCTTCGGCGTAGGGCCGCCCAAAATCGTCGACAATTGTCTGGCCGAAATGGTAGCTGTCGTTGAGTGGTGTTCCGGAGATTCCCGTCACGCGCGTGTAAGCGGACTCCACACGCGCAGAAGTCTCCTCTGAGCTGCTTCCGCCGATGCGTTCGGAGTCCGTGGCGAATTCCCTGGACAGAATGGTATAAAGCTCGTTCACCTCGTCGGTCACATTTGTTGAAGAAGTGACGCGCCCGCCGGCTTCTTCGACCATTTTTGCGCATTCCTGGCGAGTCCACGGCTGCATATCCATAAACTGAGATTGGATATAGCCAAGGGCAATCAGCCGTTTCATTGCCGGATAAATCCAGCTGCTGAGCGGCACAAAGGTTGTGCCGAGACTGCTGTTATGGCTCGTCGTGCCGTGGCCCTGGAACTCGCCATAGCTTTGCCACTCGTCGCCGCCCAATTCGGGATCATGATGCTTACGGTACGCCTGTTTCCCGACGTACCAGCCGATTACGCTGCCAACCAGCACGTCAGAAGGAAAATGCTGTTTACCGGTTATACGCGCCATACTGATCGAGGAAGCTAAACCGTAAGCCAAGAACGAGGGAATGGGTCCGGGGTATTCGTGCGCAATAACACTGGCGATTGCCCAGGACACAGCCGCATGTTCTGAAGGCATGGATGCGCCACCATGCCAGAAATCGCCCGCGTATTGTGGCTGATCGAGCGGTCGCGTGCGACCGAACGCGTACTTCAATGCCTCGGCAACGATGACACTATTGAGCGCAGCCTCCCCAGATAGAAATCCCGTTTCTTTCTTGTGATCGTCGTGTGTGAAATGTCCCCAAACATATAGAGCTCCGGTCATGCCAGCCATGGCGCCAACTCCATAGTTGGAAAGATCCACGCTGTGCTTCAACCGCGAAGGCGAATTCGAAAGCCCCCTGCTAAAATCGGAGTCGGTCGGCAACGTCGCACCCAAGGCCATGCCGAGTGGAACGATAATGTCGGCATCCTCCCAGGTCAGATGGCGTGGGAACGTCCAGATGTCGGCTTGATCCTTGGCAATCCGTTTAAATATGCCCCAGTTGACATTTGTGCTGTAGTCGGGCGCGGATGCGGTCCAACCGAGAGGACTGCTGTTGGGCTTTTGGGTTTGGCTCGATGTCGCTGGCTGGCCCACTTGCTTTCCCTCCTGTGACGTTGGATCAACCGTCGGAGCCGTAGTCTGCGCTCTGCAGTCCGACAAAAAGTTGCTGCTCAGCAGCATCAGTACACTTAGGCCAGCAGAAGCGTAGAGCCACCGCGACGCCATGGAAGTCTTCCCTTTCTCGTTAGGGACCACGGAGCGGGGTCCAATCGGCCCACTTTTTGGCCGTCGTTGCATACCGCCACTTCGCTAACAGCCGTCATTCTTGTTACGCTCCTCCACTCCTTTCTCGTACCGCGCCGCCCCTACGGATGAATGTAAGCGACGGCCAGAGCGACAGACGAGGCGACCTGGGCAGTTTGCATAACGGTCGTCCAATTCGCCCCCCCGACCTTGGGTGTTTTTTCAGGAACGATAACAACATCGCCGGGTCGCAAGGTCGAGTTCAACGGGTCTCCCATCCACCAACCTCCGCCGTTATTTCTGGCAGCGAGAACCGAGCCATCCGCTCGAATCACGAAAACGGCCTTCTTGTCGGCAATTGGCGTCAATCCACCTGCTTGGCTCAAATACCACTTGGCAGACTTGCTCGATTGAGCAGTGATAGCAGTTGGGTTAAAGACCTGTCCGTTAACGATGACGACACTGGATTTTTTCGGAATGATCAACTCATCTCCGTCGCGTAGCTGGATGTCGGCGGTCGTACCTTTCCACTGCTTGACGTCAGAAGAAATATGGATCACAACGCGGCCGATCGGTGGATTTGTGGTGAGCTGACTGAGCGTTGAGTCAGTTTGCGCCAGCGCATTCTTTTTGGCGTTGATCTGGTCCTGGTTCCCTTCGGGAAGATCCTTAAGCAGCAATCGCTCCGCGCGCATGCGGTTGATGAGTTCTTGTTGGTTTCTAGCTTCCATTTCTCTCACTTCGCGACGCATCAGTATCGCCCCGTAGGGATACGCTTGCTTTGTGTAACCACCGGCTCGTTCGAGGACCGCGCTCAACCGCTCGCCAGGTTGGATGCCATATGTGGAAGGATGCGTAACCTCTCCACTCACTTTTGCGGCAGCGCCAATATCGCTCCATCCGGGGACCTGGCGAATCGCAAGAACATCGCCGCTGCGAAGCGGCACGTCTTCAGTGGCATTGCCATTGGACAAAGCAGCCAGGGAAATTTCCATCTGTTCGGAGGTACCGCTGGAGGCCGCATAACGGGTCAAATCCGCGGTGTTCGTGTCGGCGCTTCGTCTCAGACCGCCGGCAGCGAGAATCAAATCCTCGACATGCATATTGCTGGTAAAAGGATACCGACCGGGCTTGGCCACCTCGCCGGTAATTTCGACCGTGTTGGGTCCAACCTGCGACTTGTTCCTATGAATAAGCAGGCGGTCCCGAGGTTGCAACAAAATGTTATCCGCGGCACTTCCATTCAAAGCTTCGGCAAGATTTACGCTGAAGATTTCTGAGGTGCCATCGGAATTGAAACGGAAGAGTTGAGCCGTGTTCAACGCCGCCTCTGGAGTCAGGCCACCAGCTAGAAACACCGCGTCACGCAGGGACGGTTGTCCGGAGGTTTTATACGTGCCGGGAGAACGGACCTCTCCGACGACGGTGACTGTGGGTGCAGCCTCAAAATCAAAGCGGCTGAAAATCCTTACCGTATCTAAAGGCTCCAATATCGGCGCAGCCGATGGATCCTTCATAGCTGCCGCCAGATCGAAGCTCACAACCGTGGGATGAAAATCAGGCGGATTCAGGCGAATTATCTCCGCATAGTGCGCCGCGGGTTCGGGGAGAATGTCCTTATAACCAGCAACGATGTCGGTGAGTTTCATCCCTTCCTTAAAGGAATATCGGCCCGGCCGGAGGACGTGCCCTTGCAGGTAAATCGTATCCTGATTGTATGGAGCGATGGGGAAGATATGGATTTCGTCGCCATCCTGAACCTTGAATGCGGTTAGTTGCGCCGTATTGGCGTTGTCAGGTGAAAGATCAAGGCTCAGCATGGTGCGTTTGTCGTGAGCGTCGAGACGCTGTACTTCCACATGTTGCAAAGCCGCCGCTGGGAGAATACCGCCCGCGAGTTCAAGCACATCCTCGACCGTCTTTTCGCCATTCAACTCGTAAATTGCCGGGCGCCTTACCATGCCAGTCACGATGACTTGGGGCCCGAGAGGCGGCACCAGTAAAGTGTCGCCGTTTTCGAGCTTCTGGGCATTCGGCGTGACTCCGTGCAATAGAAGATCGTATGCGTCAATCTGTTCAAGTTCCTGACGACCGCGCATGTGTTTTAAAGTACGCAAGGATCCGCGGGATGTAGCTCCACCTGCCGCTACAAGAGCGTTAAGCGCCGTTGACAGCGAACTGATATCGTAGGCCCCCGGTTCTTCCACTTCTCCGACTATATAGACGCGAATCGTGCGCAATCGGGATACGGAAACATCAGCAGAGGTGTCGCGATACTCCGTGCCAATCGCTCGTTGCACAGCCGCCTGTACCTCGCCAAGCGATTTACCTGTTACGAGTAACGGTCCCGCCTCAGGAAGCGTGACGCGGCCTTCGCGATCGACCGTTCGAGTCAATTTTGTGGAAACTCCACCCCACAGATCGATAGAGAGGCTGTCACCGGGGCCCACAACGTAATCAGGACCTACCGGGAGATCCATTGGAATGCCGCGGAAATTGCGCATTCCGTCACGAAAGACGTCCGTGCCAAATCTTTGTGGCGGCTTGTCCCGAGCAGGAGATTGTACATAGAGATCGTACAATGAGGGTATATCGGCATACGGATTGGGCCGGTGTTCCACTGCACCGGGCAAGGGCTCTCGATCCCTCGCAAGTCTCGATGTGCGCCGCGCATAATAGTTATCCATCTGCAGATCGGATCTTCCGTTCATCGAATAAGCTTGATCCTCAAAAGCGCCTTGACTTGACCTCGGCCTCATAGCTTCCGCAAACATTCGGCTCATCTCGGAAGACATCTGTCCTTCGGACTGCATACTGCCCAAATTGATGGAAGCAGATGGTTGTGAGTAAGGGCTGGACGTACTGCGGAGTAAACCTTCACTGTCCGAGGTTCCGCCAAATTGTGGGAGCGAACCGCCCTCCGCTTCCAGGATTTGAGGAGACGAGGAGATGGGCTGCCCCTCGTTTGGATAAAATGGGGTTTCCTCTCTCTGAGGCAATTCTTGATTCGGGTTAACATATTGGCGATTCGAAGGACCAGACGGGTATTGCTCTTGGCAGCTATTGTCTTCGTCAGGATCGCATTGCAGAACTTTGGTTTTTTTTGTTTGCGTCTGTTGAGTCTTGGGCAGTTGCGCGTCTTCCTGTGCTTCGAGTTGCACAAGCACGCGCACGCGCTCTTTCGTGAGAAGGTCTTGCTCTTTTCCCATTTCCGAATCCGGGTTTACGCTGGGAAGAAGGTAACCATAGCGTTGCACCAGACGGGTGGCGACCGAGCGGAAAGCAATGTCAGAAGTTAGTCTGTCGAAAACCGCATTGTCCGTAAGATCTTCGTCGTTTACAATTTGCCCGTTATCACTAGCATCTTTAGCGATCCAGCGCTTTAATTCCACCAACAATCCAGGTTCTTTGACCAACACCTCCTTGATTTGGGACGGAGCCGCGGCGACACGAGACAAATTTTCTTTCTCGAGGGCGGAAATCTCTCGTTTAGTGGGCCGACCCGCGGAGTATTCGTCAGAACGCGTTTTGGTCGTGTTCTGTTGCTTTTGTGTTTGCTGCGTCTCTTGCGCCTCCGTTGATACAGGAAGCCACGAGATCATCAAGGGAAGGACTAACGCGCAAATTTTCGCGATTCTATACACCCTGTTACCCCCCCCCTCAATTGACGTTGGTTCCCTTGCTGACGGTTGCCGCCACGGTTTTCACGGCGGTGAGGAATCCCTGTTCGGAGGGCTCGATATCGTCTGCGTGAATATCCAGGGATGCCCAATAGCAGACGGAGTAACTTTCTTGAGCTGCGACAGCGATAATGCGCAATGTCGGGAATTCTCTAAGGAGTTCGTCGCAGATCGCCGGACGCTTACCGGGCTTTTCCGCGGTAACGACCAGCAGATCCGGTGAGGTCTTCAATACGAGATCGCGAATCTCCGCTTCTTTCGTGACTTCGCCAACAATCTGGATCCAGGATTCTTCTTCGAGCATCTCGACGAGAAGCTCCCTCATCAGCTTAGGCTGATTCGCCATGAGAACACGGAATGTCTTGACCATAGCCAACCCCTTTGGACTTCAAGTATTTATCCTTCGCCAGGAAACGAAAGGGCCAAAGAAGTGTCAATTCAGCACCCGCTGAGAAGGGTCATGAAGGTAGTCACATCTGGACTTTGATAGGCGCAGGGAGCCTACTTCTTCCGTGTTTTCCATTAGTGCTTGGGCCATCGCGCATTAGCCCTAAGACCAATTGCTTGAATCCCATCAAAGCTGCAGATTTGCTAGGAATTCACTGCATCGTCATCGGGTACTTCATGGATATTTATAAACTTAGTTGACATTATGGGGGATTGTTCATAGACTTTTTCCTGCCCAGCACAGTGGTTGATTCTTCTTAGCCCTTGGGACCATGGCTTAGCCCTCTCGGGAGAACACACGGATTGAGAGAGACTATGATAGCCAGAGGTATTTCCAAGTTGTCCCCAGAAGTCAGCGTTTACCTACTGGCCGAAAATCGCTTGCTGCGGGACACCTTGGCGCGCCTCTTGAGAAAGCGCGCGGAGATCAATGTTGTTGGAGTAAGCCGAAGCTCGGAAACCGTGAAGGACGAGATATTCGCCTCGCGGTGCGATGTTGTCTTGATGGATTCCTTCGAAAATGATGCCTGTGCCTCCTTTTTGGGAGACTTCCTCGATCAGGACTATGGCATCAAAGTGCTTTTGTTCGGGATGAATGACGACACTGAGATCTTTCTGAAGGCTGTTCATCTGGGGATCTGCGGCTATTTGCTCAAAGAGGCTTCCGCCGCGGAGATCGTCGCCGCAGTGCGGGCGGCAGCGCGCGGAGAGGCCACATGCCCGCCTAGCCTCTGTATGGCTCTGATCCAATATTTGAGCAAGAAAAAATACGAGAAAATGGAATCCGTTGAAGCGCAGTATGCCAGTCAGAAGGCTCTGACTCCTCGGCAGTTGCAATTGGTAAGATTAGTGGCCGAAGGGCTGACCAATAAGGAAATAGCGGCCAACCTGAATCTGTCTCAATTCACGGTGAAGAATCATTTGCGTCGCGTGATGCGACAGGTGGAGGCAGCCAGCCGCCACGATGCCGTCGATATGCTTCGCGCCTCGGGACAACTCGCCACCTAGTCGAGCACTCCGGATCCCTGCTTCAATTCATGCAGCGGTTTTAGTCTCAATGCGAGAACCTATTTTCAGGCTACGGGAACAGCCAATTTGAGGCAATCTAAAGAGGACGGCTCCGTAGAGTCCGCGGACGAAGTGCTTTTGGCGGATTCTTGGCCCGGACTGCGCATGGTGATTGCATAAAGCCCCAGACGACTTTTCTGCTTCCCGCACACGCGGTGCCGAGTGACTGCGCCACGCTAGAGGATCGCGCACTCGATCCAAACTCTCCGTGGTGGTTATGGTGGCATCTGCTGGGTCTGGATGCTCCTACGGTTTCCTTGATTTGGGCAATCCTTTTTGCGGCGCTGCTATGGTGTTCGATTGGCGTTGAAAGAGGCAGCCATTTTGTGTCTCGCTGTATGGATCATTTACGTCGGTGATCGGCTGTTGGAGGTTGGATAGCTCCGGACCTTGGAGCGCTGCAACAACGACATTTTTTCTATGCCAAGCATAGGAGTCTTCTTATCTGCATGAGTGTACTCGCAGCTTTCGCGAATCTGTGGTTGATCACGAAAAGCATGGAAGCTGCAGAACTGTTTGCCGGGCTGAATCTCGTCGCGATCGTTGGTATTTATTTTCTTAGTGTTCACGTAAGTCCCCGGATCGCCCGGCTATTGCCTAAGAATTGGCCGTAGGCATTTTATTTGCGGCGGGAACGGCGCTGCCGGTCTGGTCAAAAAATAGCGCATCTTCTGTAGACTGGGAATTCTCGGTCGGACTATTTGCTCTGTTGCGTTGCTTGAATTGTTTTTCGATCGAATACTGAGAAAGAAATGCCTCAAACTTCACCGATCGTCGAGCTATAGGACAGATTCCGCCGGGAAAAGCTCGCATTTAGTGAAGCGGCCCGCGGGCCTGGCAATGGCCGCTCAAGCCGTGCCCCGCTTTGACATCATCGGCCGAAACCTGGCAGCTGTCGCCGTGGCGGTTTCTCTATCAGCGTCGTTCATTTTTTGCCTTAACTATTATAAAAACCGGCTTTCGCTTTCTGCGTTACGAGTACTGTCGACCTTATTCTGGTTGTGGCAAACCTTGTCGCGCTAACAATCCGTATTTGAGGCAGGGGTGAATATTAATCAGCGAAGGCGAATGAATTGTGACTGGCTAGCTCCCTATTACGAATCCCTCGCACATCTTTCCTTTGGAAGCTTTCTAGACGAGCGGCGTTTTGCATTCCTAGAGGAAACGTAACAATCTGAACGCACGCTTGAGTGCGGGGGCGGGGATTGCCGTTTTCTCGCTCGGCTACTGTCCCTGAATCACAAGGTGCAAATCGACTTGTGGACCCAAGCTCGAAAATGACGGAACTGGCAGAAAAAAGAGTAAGCAGAATGGGTAACGCTTTCAGGAAACGCGTTCGTCTCTTTATTGGAGACGTGCGGGAATTCGAGCCGCATCGGCAGGCTACGATCTGATCGTGGCCCATTTTTTCCTTGATTACTTCGACGACAAGGAACTTGGAGAGGTTGTCGCGCGGCTGGCCAGTTGGCGGCAAGCAAACGGCCGCTGGGTCATCTCTGAGTTCTGTGAAGGCCAGGGCATGGTCCAGCAGTTGTGGACTCGCGCGGTCATCCGTTCACTCTACGCGGCATTTCTGTTGACAACGGGATTGTGTGTTAAACGCTTGCCAGACTACAAAGCCCTCTTGGCGCAAGAAGGTTTTTCTCCACGATTCGAACGGAGTTGACTTGGCGGTCTTTCATCGCTCTGGGAAATTTCAACGCAGGGCTTGGATTGTTGATACTACCAATGATATAGTCGCGACGCCGTGGGGGCGGCACATCTAATAGTAAAGGGACCATATCCTATGTCCGCCTCTAGGAAGCTGTGTGTTTCTGCATGCATCCTCGTCATTTCAACAGCAGTATTGAGTGGTTGTGCAAACGCACTTAGTGGCAACTCCGCAGTGCTGATCACTCCAAGTTCAGCAATCCTACTTCCAGGTCAAAAACTGCAATTCGCCGCTGTCTCGAACGTTTCCAATGTTTCTTCGTTTCTTTGGCAGGTGAACGGCGTCATCGGTGGATCGGCGGCCACCGGAACAATCACGACAAGCGGTGTCTACACGGCACCCAGTGCCCCGACCTCGCAGCCGATACAAATCGGTATAAGGAGCCAAACTGCCTCATCCGCAGTTTCCATTTACGATCCCAATCATCCGACTCCCGGCACGGTTGCGGCGACGCAAAATCCCCTAGTGGCCGCGTATACCATTCCCATTCCCATGGGAGCCTCAGTTCAAGTGCAGTTTGGGACGGACGCTACTTACGGACTGACGACGTCGAGTGTCACCTCGGCCAATGGAGACACAGAAACGATTTATGTCGCCGGCATGCGTGCGAGCACTCCGTACCACATGCAAGCACTGATTGATATGGCGAGCGGAGCACAGGTCGCGGACACGGATCACACGTTTACTACAGGCGCAATTCCAGCGGATAGACTGCCGACGATTACAACCCAACTAACCGGCGCTGGTACCCCAAACGCGGGAGTCGAACTTCTTTCCCTCATCCAAGAAAACACGCAAAATCTAATTTGTGCAGTGGCGACGGATCTGGCTGGCAATGTCATCTGGTATTACGACCTCCCTTTAGGCGACTACCCCTTCCCAATTAAGCTGCTTCCGAACGGTCATTTCTTGGTACTAACCGAAGGGAACGATAACGACGTCCGCGAAATCGACCTTGCAGGGAATATCATTCATCAAGTCACCATAGATCAAATCAACGCAAGCCTGGCTGACACCGCTACTTTCACGATCGCAGGACTCACGCACGATGTTCTTGCGCTGCCCAACGGACACTTGATTCTGCTGGCAACCTATCCGCAATCTCACCAGCAGAACTCTCAAATTCCGGAAGGAACGACTGTGACAGGCAATGCGCTGGTCGATTGGGATCCTGTGCGAGGCGCAGTTTGGAGTTGGTCTGTTTTTGATCATCTCGACCTTGCGCACGCGCCATATGGGATAAGTGATTGGACTCACGGTAACGCTGTGATTTACTCACCGGACGATGGCGACATTATCTTTTCCATGAGAAACCAGAACTGGGTGGTGAAAATTAACTATAAGGATGGGGAAGGCGACGGAAGTATCGTCTGGCGTTTCGGGCCAGGCGGAGATTTTACTTTGGCAAATCAGGAGGGGCCAATCGATTGGAACTATGGGCAACACTACCCGTCAATCCAGAGCCCTAACAGCTCGGGCATTTTTTCTCTGATGGTTTTTGATAACGGCAACAATCGCTTAATGGACGCCAATAACGACGTATGCGGCACTCCTGGAGTACCAGCTTGCTATAGTAGCGTACCGATTTACCAGCTCAATGAGTACACCATGACGGCCAACGTGCTCTGGCAGGATATCTTGAGTCCGGCGTATTCGATTTGTTGTGGCGACGCGTTGGTTCTGCCCAATGGCAACGTAGAATTTGACGTCGCCTATGACGTTAACACCCCGAATTTGTCGTACATCGAAGAAGTGACTCAAACGCAAACGCCGGAGCTGATTTGGAAGATGAACGTCCAGAATAATTTGGCCTATCGCGCTATGAGGATTCCAAGCCTTTATCCTGGTCAGGTATGGCCCGCTTATGCCCAGCAGAATGTTCGTTCGGGAAATTCTCAACATTAATTTGAGAAGCACGTCCAAACTGGACCCTGGAGTGACAGGTTGACACCGTGCATACGCACAATCAATGAGGAACCACCAGATGCCCAGTCGGTCATCTGGAGCGGAAAGTAGCAATACTCGCGTCGCGGAAAATGTGAGAGTTCAGTCACGCGGCACGGTGCTGCTCCTGGTCGCTGTTGCACTACCGGCCATCATTGCATTCGGACTTCTATACCGACAGTCCCTTGCCGTTCCATACCAAGATGACTACCGCGTGATCTTGGATTTTGCGACTGACTATCACCAGTTGCCGGTCCTGTCAGGTCTTGATCACTCCAATCCAAACCTCAACTCGCCCATGATCGATCCTGTGACGCGAAAAGCGTTCCCCGGAGAAGATGAGTTAAGAAGGGCGCACTAACCAGAGCGATCCAACAAGATCGCTGAACTTGAACCAGCGAATGCCGTCGTGATGCGGTGCCGCTAGTAATCGTGTTTTTGCATTTCATCGAAATAACCGGTGCCCATGATGTGCTGGCGTTTCGCTGGCTCGCAAATTCTGTTCCTGCAACCTGCAACCGTGAATAGACCGTCTTACCGCGCAGCTTTTACTCGCTTGCCGGCTCAAACATCGTGTGGTTCAACGCGTGGAATCCGACCAACGTATCAGGTGCGCCTTTCCACTTGCGACAGGTGCCGTGCCGGTGTAACCAGCCAAGAATATATCCACATTGTTTATGCTATAACAAGCCGATGGCTATCTGCTAGCCAGTTCGTGTAGTGTCGAATAGCGTAACCCCGTGGTCATGGAGACAGTGGAATGCGTTTTGTCCTAATCGTGGTTGTTGCTTCATCGGTTTGGGCTCAGAGCCCTTCATACCGCCTGGGTGTTAAGCCCGATGCGCTCAACCCAACGGCATTTCCGGGCTCAGACATAGGCGCCCAGGTCAATGCCGCCTTTGCCTCTTGCGAAGGCAAATGTAAGGTTGCTATTCCTGCGGGAAACTATAAGTATTCGACCACGATCGTTCTTCCGGTCGCTACAACTGGAGGGGCGACTCTTGAGTGCGACAGCCAGTCCACGACGCTCCAATACACGGGTTCCGGCGATGCGATCTTGGCTTCAGGAACAGGTACGTCTGAATCCGGCATCATTGTAAGAGATTGTGGATTTAGCGGTGGTGGCTCGACGGGAAGCGCGAACGGTCTTCACTTGCGAGCTCTAGCACAGGCGGGCTTTGAAAACCTCCGCATCATCAACTTTCCAGGGGATGGCGTATTGAATGAAGGCGCAAACACAATCACATTCACCAACCCGGACATTGAGGGTAATACGGTAAATATTCACAATGTCGGTGTGATAGTCGCTGGAATCGGACATTCTGCGAACTCCGTCAAAGTTTTTGGTGGAATCATCGGCTATGCGAAGAAATGGGGAGTCTTTGAGGACGATTCCCAAGCTGCGGCCGCGTTTCCTAACGGAGGTAATGTTTATGACGGAGTGGTATTCGAGGCAAATGGGACGGACGGCGAAACCAGCGGAAACGCCTTCCTACAAGGCTGTGACGGCTGCATCATAACGAATAGCTACCTTGAATTCTACAGCACACAAAATATTCCCTTCAACATTGTAGTTGGCGATTCCAGCACGAATGGAATAGGAGGACTGGATTCCAGTCCTCAAGGGGTAAAGATCGTCAACAACCATCTTCTGAGCGACAACGCGGTCACTTCGATATATCTCATAAATGGCAGAATGACGATCGTCGACGGCAACTCGGAAGTAGGAAAAGTAACTAATTTCGTTAATGAAGGTGGAGCGGTTCAGTACACCTACATTGGGCAAAACATTGCCTTGGACGCCACTAACTATCTGGCAGGACCGGGACTAGCAACCAACCCGTCATCGCTCTTCCCAAGCATTGATGCCTATGGGCCGACTTCTACGGGTGTCGGCTTTAACTCCCTTACTGGTGATCAGCAGGACTTGCAGATTCGCACGCGTCTGGGAGGAGCAAATAATCTGGTCGGGATTAGCACAACTGGCACTGAAATCTATTCGATCGACAACAATGGTGTTGCAAACTTTCGCGGGGTTAAGGTAGAGGGCGGCGGCCTAACCTTTGATACGACTACGGCCCGTTTCAACACTGTCGGCGGGAACAATTTAGTTACTGGGAGGATTCTTATAACGAACTCCAATTCGGGCACCATAACCTTCTCCGACCCCTACAATACTCCTCCAGCGTGCCAAATCACGCCTTTGGAGGAGCTAAAGTCAGGGCTGCGTTGGTGGGTGTCAACTACGCCGTCGGCAGTGACAGCACACCTAAATGGCGAAGGGAATGCTCTTTTTTCGTACTTTTGTGTTGGTGACGCGAATTGACTGTTTTCTGGCGCCCCCGAGTCATACCAGTCTCAAAAGCACTTCCAAACTAAGCCGTTAGAGAATGCAAGAGCCTTGTTGCTGGAGCGCCCCAGACACCTTTGACCTTCAGCACTGATGGGAGTCGAATCAGTAACATAGATTATCGTTCCCGGATGGTCAGATGCTGACGGAAGACTCGATACAGAAATGCCTGGACCGGCCTTCACCGAAGCGCCAGCGCTCAAATTACCCGAATCATCCAGCACCAGGATATTTTGAGAGAACGAGTTATTTAGCACCTGCAGGCTGCCACCTGCGGTCCGGAGATACTTGTGTGGATTCACAGATGAACTCGTATCAAACAGATCTAATGTTTCCCAAGAGGGCCCAGCTGCTCCGCCTTGACTGAGGCGCAGTCCTCGAAGAATCGCGCTTGGTTGGGAAGACGCCGAACCCTCCGGAATAAAACAGTTTAGCTTCGCAATATCGAATACCGTTCCATCAAAGTAACCACCCATAAACATATTGTTCGACGCAGTCGTGTGGGTTATCTTCACGGCTATCGCCGTATCCCAAATGTCCCCGGTAAACAAATTGTTTTCAACGGCTCCGCCAGATCCGTCAATTAGCACTCCATTGGCGCCTACGCCGTTGAGCTCGTAACTGCAGGGCGAACATATGTTTCCGATAATGCTGCCCCCGGCGCCGACGATATGCCAGCCCACAGGACTACTCGACCATTCCATGTTGACGAAGTGATTGCCGTTCACAAATCCGCTGCCACTTGCGGTGAGATACAGACCCGCTCCGAGGCCATTCGTTCGCCAATCATGTGCGTTAACAAACGCGACGCCTTGGCTTTGAGCTCTAGAGGTTAGACTGAGCGCCGCCCCGGTTGTAACTGAGCCACAGCTGATATCAACCGTGATGTTAGCCAACTCCGTATGTTCGCCGTTTGTATATGCCTTGGTCTGGTCGTTCTGGAAAACGTTGCCTTTGTAAGGGACTTTCCCACAGTGGAAAGTGAAACCCCGGATAATACTGTTCGGCTCGAACTGGAAGATGTTGATGTTGGGCGTGGAAGGACGGAATAAGGTTGCGGAATCAAATTGCAAAGTCTCGCCAGGCCCAACAATCACGGTAGCGGCGATAGTTTGGGTTGTCGCTGCATAATCACGCGCATCGCACGTACCCCCGGGCGAGATAGCCGCAAGGCAAGCGGCGAGTTGCACGTCGGCGGTGGCGCCGGGGAAATCCCGGGCGTACTGGATGAGCCGTCCATCTCGTCCGTTCGCTGCATGGGCCGATTGATGGCCGTCATCCCTGATTGCCAGCAGAAGACTCAAAATTAGAAGAATGAAGCTCACAGTTCGGCTCATGGCTCTCCACCTCGATATCCCCATACTTTTCAGCTATATTTAGGCCTAACAGTCTTTAGATTAAACAATGACATTAGGCGTTTCGCGCAAGTCCGAGCACCGGGCAATGCCTGCGAAGGAATCCATCGTACATTTGACAGATTGACACCGCAATCATTGTGGTGTTGTAAGACACTTATATAACGATATCTGCCAATGCTTAAGGGAGCGCGGTCCAGCTTCAGAGGACAGCGAAATCTTTATGACCCAGCCACGAATTATCGCGCTCATAATCGCTCTTCTATTTTCGGTCACGGCCGCTCCCGCCCAAACGTATGTCTTCGGCAGGGCTAACTTTCCCGTTGGCAAGGAGCCAAATTCTCTGGTCCTCGGCGATTTCAACGGCGACGGTATCAACGATTTAGCGGTCGTGAACTCAGCCGACACCGTTTCCATCTTGCTAGGGAAATCGGATGACACCTTCATCCCGCAGGTTACATACGCCACGGGAACAGCACCGGTCGCAATCGCGACGGGCGATTTTAACGCTGATGGTAATCTCGATCTCGCCGTCACAAATGGGGGTTGTGTTCTCTTAGAAGGTCACGCGGACTGCGGCGATGGCCACACGATTAGCGTACTTCTCGGCAATGGCGATGGAACGTTTCAAGACCACGTCGATTACACAACCGGCATTTATCCAACTTCGCTAGTTGTGGCTGATTTGAACGCGGACGGCGTCCTTGATTTAGCCATCGCCAAAGCCAGCGACGGTACGGTTTCCATTTTACTTGGGATTGGAGATGGAACATTTCAGGCCCAAGTTTTCTATCCGGGAATTCTGAATGCGCAATCTCTGATCGTTGCCGACTTTAACGGCGACAATAAACCCGATCTGGCTGTAGCTGCAAGCGGGGATTCAACCGGCATTGCAATCCTCCTGGGAAATGGTGATGGAACCTTTCAGAAACCGTTGGATTTCCAGGGACAAGCCCCTCTAGCTGCGGCAGATTTTAACCTTGACGGAAAAATGGATCTATTTGCGGAAGGAGGTGTGTACCTTGGCAACGGTGACGGAACATTCGTGCTCCACGCCACTTATCCGGGTGCACCCGCTGTTGCAGCGGCCGATTTAAATGGAGACGGCAAGCCTGACTTGGTGGTTGGAGGCGCCGGACGTTGCTGGCGGACCAGGAGAAAGTTCTGCCACCACCTTTCAGGTCATAGTGATGCTAAGCACCGCTTTCAAAGCCCTATCGCCATCTTCCCTCAATTTCGGTTTTCAGGGAGTGGGAATGACTGGTGCAACCCAGGCGATCATTCTGAGTAATCCCAGCAATGTCAGTCTCGATATCGCGAGCATCACGGCGACCGCGAATTTCAGCCAGACCAATAACTGCGGTGCCATTCTTGTGGCCGGAAGCCATTGCACGATTACCGTAAAATTCGCTCCCACCACGGCGCGCGGTATCCGGCGCAATCACGATAACCGACAATACCAAAATCAGTCCGCTGGCGATCGCGGTCACGGGCACTGGAGTGAATGGGCCGTTCCTAACGGCGGCGCCGAACCAGGCGGGTTTTGCCGGGCAGGCAGTCGGAACGACGAGCACCGCGAAATCTATCCTGCTTGTGAACACCGGGAACGCTGCGTTGACTATAACCGGCATTAGCGTGACAGGAACAAACAGTTCCAGCTTCAGCCAGACCAACACTTGTGGAAGTTCCTTGGCGGTGGGTGGAAATTGTTCGGTCAATGTGACTTTCAGTCCCACAGTTGGGGGGCTCGTCTCGCGGACATCGCAATTGCTGACAATGTCTCGGGCAGTCCACAGATGGTTGCTCTTTCTGGAGTCGGCATTGCCCCCGACTTCAGTGTTCAAACGGCCCCTGGCTCCGTTACTTCACAAAAAGTTAGTCAGGGACAAAACGCGACGTTTAGCTTGGCGATCACCCCTTCGGGGTCGTTTAGTGGAACGGTCAATCTGAGTTGCAGTGTCAGCCCTGCGGTAAGTCCCGCACCGACGTGCAACCTGTCAAGCTCATCGGTTCAACTCAGCGGCGCGCAACAGCCCGTAACCGTGACCGTCCAGACGATCGCGGCCGTGAACTCAGTCACGGCAATCTGCTTCGACCTTCCGCCGAGAGCCATGCCGATATTCTGGGTGGTGGTCTTGCTGGGCCTCGGATGGCTGCGATCGCGCGATCCAAAACGGATCCTGAGACCTGCCGCAAGGGATTCGGATTTTGGCTTGGATTTGGTCGGCATGCTGTATGTATGCCACAACACATACATACATGTCAAGGGAAAAATATAAAGACGCACAAAACTCTGCTCGGGAATTCACTTGCCAGCCTGATTTCATGCGAGGATTTGAGTTTCGCGCCAGAAACTAGCTAGGCAGAAGAGGAATGAAGTTGGTTCGAATTGAGAGTTGCGCGATAGTTTCACGAGGTGTGGTTGGGCAGCTGGTCCGTTTTTTGCATAGGCGCTAGAGATATTTCGGTTCATCACACGCTCCTGTCTCGCTCGTTCTTCACGAATACGCGCAACTGCTCGAAGTCACCGGATTTCCAGTCGCTGAGGTCTCCTTCCTCAATCGTCATGCGAGCTGCGATCCGCCAACAGAGTTCCGTCTTATCCACAAATCGGACGTGGATATAAAGGAGACCCTCCTCAAATTTGTGCTCGACCCACTCCACGACTTTGCCTTGCAGTCCGCGATACTGGCGACCAGGAACGAATTGACGACGTGCGACGTTGGTCGACTTTTCCTTTCTCATGGACGGCGCCCACCTTTGGTCGGTGTCCCAGTGGATCCCTTAACCCCGCTCCTCGACGGCTTTGCCTTGGTTCGAGCGGTCCGATGCCTCTCTAGAGCACAGACTTGTTTCTTTGCTGCGAGTGCTTCTGCCATAACGGTCTTTCAGACAAATCCTAATCGGGAAGGATGACGCCTCGCGGGGGCAGTCCTTTCCGCTTCCGCCTCTGTTCCGAATCCCCGACATCGAGGCAGATGTGGTCGTCTCGGCCCTTGAGTTCTTTGTCGAAGTCGTGCTGCAACCGATAGGCCCATTTGGCGTCGTCTTCGACGATCTCCTCGAAATTGTCGAAAAACTCGCGGTTGGCATACACGCGAGCGATCTCCACTTTGGGTCGTGCATGCCGGATGAGTGCGCGTTCAAAGAATGGGATTGATCCCAGTTTCGCTAGGTCCGCAATTGGCTCGTCGAATGAGTGGTTGAGTTGAGTGATTTGCTGGAAAACGTGGAGTTTCATAGGCAGAGCCCTCCAGCTGCAGAGGAGAGAGCAGTACCGCCAGGGCGAGCCTGCAAGAGGTCAAGCAAATGTCGGGGAGAGCCGGGGGGCGAAGCAGTGGAGTCGCGAAAGGCGTTGGCCGGAAACCTCGCGCCACGGTCGAGTTGCACACAAAGTGGGAAGTGGATAACTTCTGTTGCAGCCATCGTTGCACCTCAGACGTGCACTTTGGTCAGGGGCGCGCCGGTGCTAGTAACACCAGTGCGTCCCGCTACTTCAAGAGTTCCTGCTACCGTGCCTCCCCTTGCGGCGCGGTTTCTTTCTGTACTGCTCGGCCTTGTATTGCTTTAGTTTTGCAAAGGCCTCATCGGTCCAATATCGAATTTGTGAACCCGCAATTTCCCGCGCAACCGGCTCGGGAACCACCCGCTTTTCGATCCATCGATGCAAAGTGGCTCGATGGATACCGAGGAGCCTAGCGGCTTCAGAAATCGAGTATTGGGCCATTTATAATATGCGACATGGTGTCGCGTATTGTCAAGCTTAATTTCTGGTGTGAAACCCATTCTAAGAGTACCGGACTTCTTGCCGAATCCGAAACCGGTTTACTTACTAAATTTAGATTAAGTGAGTTTGCCCTGGCCGAATTGCGATACGCAAATTCCCAATGGAAAGTCCAAGGGCGCCGTTTTCTGGACAAAGAGTTATGCCGTAAAGTGACAGCCTTTTTTTGTTTATTATGAGAAATTCCGGCCAGGGTAAACGGCGAGCGCGAAGATTGTGCGCCTTGCTTGCCATATTGAGGATCTCTTGCGGTGTGTTCTCGATTGGATGATGCCGGGCAGGAGCAGCATTCAATTCACCGACTTGAATGCTCAAAGGTACGTCGGAGCGAGACGCAGGTGCGCTTTGAACGGTGTAAACGAGTCGGTCGCCCTCCAGATTGGCATACGCTATCCGCATCCGCTGGGATCCCGGACCTACGATTTTCCAACCGTCGTCCGCGTGAACGATTTTCATTTGGCTGCGCGCACGCCACCAACGGTCTACTTCACCGGGCAGGGCGTGCCAGACATTATGGAGATCACAGATCTTCCGAAGATAGGTCAGAAGTGAATCATAGACTCCGCGAGGCTTCAAATCGATTAAGTAGTACGGATGGGTGAGAAAGCTTATAAGCCCGTTTCTCTTGAGGAGGATCGCAATCTGCTTTTTCCACAGATCGATGGAGTAATCCTCGAGGGTGCCAAAGACCGAGTAGTCCAGGCTGGTTAAGAGGCAACTCCAAAATATTCCGAACAAAGAAAGGCAAGTGGATTGGCGTTCGGCTTTCTTCTTCAACACACAGCATGATTTGGATTCCCAAGGGCTTTGCACATGGGTCCTTTCGGAAACAGCCGATGTGCTCTATCAAGGTCACCGATTTTTACGCACCCATATACGAACGGACACTCCTTTGGAATGACCCCGAAGTGGGCATCGGATGGCCCTAACGGGAGAGCCCGTCGTGTCGGATAAGGACCGAGCTGGGCTTCGGTTGCGCGACATACTTCGCTAGCCTAGGTTCCAACGCGTTCATCCCACCTGGCTTAAATTGCGTCGACAACCGTCTTCGGCGCATCTGCGTAATCTACTCTATTCAAAAGGTTTACCCATGATTTGCGGCGGCTCTGAGGAGACGGCCGAAGGGAGAAAATCTTGCCACTAAGTGGAAATCGATCAGGACGGACGCATTAAGCACGATATTCGACGATCTGGCCAACTACGGCCAAACGCCAGAAAACAAAACGGATAGTTGGAGGAATCCCATCCGCGGATTGAGTACTGGTCTGGAAGGTGATTTGCTCCGCTGATCCATGGCTTGGAAGCCGCTACGTGTCGGCTTGCCAAGACCCTTAAACAAGAGACACGCGTAGAAACGCGGATGCACATCGAACTCGCTACCAGCGGCCGGGCCGAACTCCCAACGGATGCGGCCATTGCGCCCTTCGTGGCTGATGGAGGTGCGGGAAACGGGCTGGGACTAGAATCACGGCTGAACTCGTCCGCCGCTGACGATTTGGAAACGGAGGTCGAGGCAGGCAGGTTTCGACGCGAGTTTTGTTTCGGTTTGGATGGCAACTGCCTGCGATTGCCGGCCTTGCTAGAACGCCGGGAAGATCTTCCGGCGCTCGTTTTTGACTTTTTGAGCAGACACGCTGAAGAATTGAAGAAGAAGTCACTTGAATTGAATCAAGAGACGATGGAACTGCTTCTGTCGTATGATTGGCCAGGAAACATTCGGGAACTGGATAATGTTGAAGAAGGATAGAACGGACACTGCAATCTTATGTACAAAAGCTTTTTCGGGCTAAAAGAGAGCCCGTTCAATGCCAATCCTGACCCTCGCTTCCTCTACCTGACTAGTCAGGTGGAGGAAGCTTTGACCGGCTTGATGTATGGCATCCAGACGAGGAAGGGATTTATCACGCTCACGGGGGAAGTCGGCACCGGAAAAACTACCCTGGTAAACCGCCTGCTTGATTGGCTGCACCACCGACGGGCAAGAACTGCATTTCTGTTCAATTCCCGGATGAACACCAACCAGCTCTTTGATTTCATCCTGGCAGAATTCGATATTTCCTGCGACTCGAGATCGAAAAGTCAGCAATTGATGAAGCTGAATCAATGGCTTCTCGACCGCTACCGCGCGGGCGAAACCGTGGTACTGATTCTCGATGAGGCGCAAAACCTCACCTTCCCTGTTTTGGAAGAAGTCCGCCTTCTGACCAACCTGGAAACAGCGACGGACAAGTTACTGCAAATCGTTCTTTCGGGGCAGCCAGAACTGGAAGATAAGCTAAAGCTCCCTGAACTCCGGCAATTGCGCCAACGCATTATGCTGCGCTGCAAGACTGCTCCCCTGACCAAGGAACAAACCCACGACTACATCCTCAAGCGGTTGAAGATCGCCGGTGCGGGGGACCAGCCTATTTTCAGTCCAGAGGCGATGGATGCTGTTCACATCTATTCCCTGGGGATTCCCCGTGTCGTGAACCTGCTTTGTGAACATTCGTTAGTAAACGCATATGTGGATCAGCAGAAACCGATCAAATCGAAAGTGGTCGAGGATGTTGCGCGAGAATTCCAACTCGATGAGGTAGAACCGATTGCGCCGCCCGGACGAACGTCACCAGAGAATGATCTCTATAACTCTGAAGCGTTCATTCAAAACCTAGGAGAAGCCCTCTCACGATTCCGAATCGGCCCAACAAGAACGCCGTCGCGAAATAGAAAGTAAGCTCACCAGCATACGGCGAGTTCGTTCACCGATTAAATTCCGGCACATGGCGCTGGCCATTGCCAAGTCAGCAGAGCTAGCGACTTCGGCGCTCGGAAACGAGCCCCACTATTAGGTGGGTACTATGACTCGTTTATGTCTATTTTGTCACTATCTTCCCGCTGTTTCTGGTTGCTGTTGTGCATCTCCCTTCCTACAATCCCATTGATCCGAAACGGCGGCCCCGGGTAGTTCGGCGAAGAATGTAATGTACGAACAATTCTTCAATTTCATGGGCTTGCGTGAGAATCCTTTCCACGTTTCTCCTGATCCTCGTTTTTACTACCCCACAACTGCTCAAGAATCAGCTTTGACTGAGTTGCTCTACGGCATACAGACCCGCCAGGGCCTTATGGTTCTTACGGGCGAAGCTGGCACCGGCAAGACTCATCTTCTGAACCAGATTCTTGATTGGTTGCGCCGACTGGGGCGCTCAAATGCCTATATTTTCCATGCTCATTTGGAACCGATCGGGCTTTTGCGCCTTATCCTCAGCGATTTTGGTGTACCGTGTCAGTCCAAGTCCAAGAGCGAGCTTGTCAAGGCTCTGCACGGCTGGCTGCTTCAGCGTCATGCCGCCCAGGATTTGCCGGTGCTTATCCTTGATGAAGCACAGGGCCTCCCTCTGCGAACTCTCGATGAAATTCGCCTGTTGCTCAATCTCGAGACGCCTCGGGGCAAACTCCTGCAAATCATTTTTTCCGGCCAGCCGGAGTTGGACGACAAGCTGCGACTGCCCGCACTTCGCCACTTGCGCCAGCGCATAATGATTCATTCCCGCCTTCCTCTTCTCACTCAAAAAGAGACCGCTGCCTACATCTCCAGCCGTCTGGCGGTCGCGGGTTGCTCAAACTCCTCACTCTTCCCCGACGAGGCCGTAGAGGATATTTACGAGTCTTCCCACGGGATCCCGCGTGTCGTCAACGTCCTCTGCGAGCATGCCATCATCTCCGCCTACGCGGAGCGACAACGCGTCGTCTCTCCTGAGATGATCCAGCGCATTGCGATGGACTTTGACCTTATCGCCAAACCTATGGCCGTTGCCGACGCGGAACCAAGACCGAGCGACGCACGTCTAGCCCCGTTTCCGGTCATCGAAACAATCGCGGCGCCGTCAGTCGCCAAGCCGCGCTTCACGGAATGTTGTTGGGAGCAGATTGAATTCGACATCTTTAAAGACCTGCCCGACGCAATTTGGAAGGGGACGCAGCCTGCTCTCGGTGAGGATCCAGCCCCAGCTGTCCCTCCCCCCGTTCTCCGGGAATTTCCCAAGCCTGCGGCCGGCTCGGTCCGTCCCACACCCCCGGACGAATCTAGTGGAATCGCCAAATATAGGCGCAAGCATCGATCGCGTTCAGCCGTGGCTGTGTTCGCGCGCAACTCTATCGCGTCCATCCATCGTGTCTGGCACGCTCTCACTCATCTGGTTGTCAGGGAGACGCAGTCTGCTCTCGGTGAGGATCCAGCCCCAGGTGTCCCTCCCCCCGCTCTCCGGGAATTTCCCAAACCTGTGGCCGGCCCGATCTGTCCCGCCGCCCCGAACAGATTCAGTGGAATCGCCAAATATTGGCGCAAGTATCGATCGCGTTCAGCCGTGGCTGTGTTCGCGCGCAACTCTATCGCGTCCATCCATCGTGTCTGGCACGCTCTCACTCATCTGGTTGTCAGGGAGACGCAGTCTGCTCTCGGTGAGGATCCAGCCCCAGGTGTCCCTCCCCCCGCTCTCCGGGAATCTCCCAAACCTGTGGCCGGCCCGATCTGTCCCGCCGCCCCGAACAGATTCAGTGGAATCGCCAAATATTGGCGCAAGTATCGATCGCGTTCAGCCGTGGCTGTGTTCGCGCGCAACTCTATCGCGTCCATCCATCGTGTCTGGCACGCTCTCATCTATCCGGTTGTTCGCTACGCTCGCTCCGTTTCTCACTCCTTCGTTCGTGATTGCCGCCTCTTGTCCAATAGTGTCACCGTGACGACTCCCGCTGTACGATTCGCCTCCCCGGCCAACGGCGCCAAGTCGACCAACGGTCGCAAAGTTCTCGCGCCCATAGTCGGTTGGTTACGGAAACCGATCACCCCAGCAAATATCTCCAGCAATCGTTCCCCGGCACGTTCCGCCCATCGAAAGTAGGAAAGTAGTGGTCCCGGTGTTGCATTTCCGTTCCGAACGAAACACGCAGATTGGACTCTCGATCTAGTGTTCATTCCATTTTGGTTCGGACAAACGCTGGGGACGGTGGGCACGACCCGACGATCAAAAAGCTCTCCAGGACTTGGCCCGGTGGCCTAAATTATACGTAAATGGAGGCAGGCGCTGCTCGGCGAGCAACAATCTCACGGGCCGGTGGCCCCGATCCTTCTTATCGATTATCTCTTCCGAGAATTTCCACAAACTGCCAATTCCCCTTGGCGTCCATTCGATGAATCCGGATAGGAAGGCCACCCATAACCTCGAGCTTATTGGCGCATGCTGGACAGCTGAAGGAGTAAACCACAGGCCACTTTGCCTGTCGGCACTCTACCAAGACTGATGAGTGGCATTGAACGCAAATTATTTTCTCATCGGCCATCGGCACCGTCCTTCGTGGCCCGGGCCTGAGCAGGAATAATACCTGAATTTCAAGCGCTACGCATTTAATTCCCTGTGACGTTATGACGTGTGAAACGCGGTTTAGATTGTGCATTGCCTCAGGTACTTGGCCACCCTTGTCCTATCCGCTCCAGCGCAAACGCCGCCTCAGAGATCGCCTTATCCACAGATTCTTGCTTCGCTAACGACTTGCTAGATTTTCGCACCGCTCTCTTTGCGGCTTCCTTGGCTCGAAGGACCATACTGACCCTAACGGTGAGGCCACTGCGGAGTTTGTTATCCCTCGCCGATGAACGAATGTGCATGGTCCGCAAATTGGCGCCGGGATAGACAGCCATCACACGCTGGATAAAAATTCATAAGCGCCTAATTTAATTCAAAGGTACTCAAAGAAGAATCTCAGACACTTACCTGAGTTGTTTTGTAATTTTCGATCTTTTCGAATTGGCGGGGAATCGGCGTGTCGGAAGGCGCCGAAGGTTTGTGGCGATTTGTAGCCTCACCGTTTAGGCAACTTCGGCGATTGATTCACTGGTTCGTTCCTACCTGGCCCTCTGACAGGTCTAGGACTGGCCTAAAGGTCAGTCGCATTCCATAAATGAAAAACATATCCTCTTAGCGAAATGGCGACCGCGCAGCGGGTATGCGACACTCTAGTGCAATGGGTCAGGGCCGACGAGGAGCTCCTCGCGGACCTGAGGCCCGGGGCGCCGTTCAGTGCTCGCGCGTCGTTCCAAGCCTTCGGCGAGAGACAATTCGGGGGCCGTTTCGCCGGCGTGGCTTGTTGCTGCGAGCTACCGGGTGAGGTGCCGCCAAAGTGGGAGGCCGCGCTGGAGCTTCGGGGGCGGGAAGCGTAACTCATTTGGGTGAAGGGCAAGCGATCATCGCCGCGATCACCCGACCTTGGATCCGCTTACGAACCATATACCCTGCATAAATTTGTCAGTGCGTAGTGTTGGACTGAGACCTATAATCTGAGGAACGCAAATACCTGATACGACCAGGGCCCGGAACTGACAAGCTACCTGAGCATGATCGACCCTCACGAGTCGAACCGAAGTCCTTTTATCCCCGACCGGCGCAACTATGGGCGGCAGAAGGTTTCGTTTTCTTCCGTAGTGATCAGCGAAAACAATCGCGGCAGAGTTCTGAATATCAGCCCAAACGGGTTGGCATTGCAGACTGACACGGAATTGGTCGACGATGAATTACCGATTCGTTTTAATTTCTCGCAATTACAGCCCTGGGTTGAAGCAAGAGGACGGATTGCGTGGAGAAGCGCTTCGAGGAAGGTGGCAGGCATAGAATTCGTCCATCCCGCTGATGAAGTGTGCGCACAAATACGAATGTGGATCGCTTCGCAAAGTGACTTGAGTGAATCTCCAAAGAGCATGTCGGTTGAATCGGCTCAAAACGTGACAAGTGCAGAGGCTAACTCCGAGATGGCAACGGCAATCCCTGCTCGCGCGTCCGGGACTGCCGATCTGATTGCTGAGAATCGAGACCAGTCTTCGACTTTTTCCCAAGCCTGGTCGTCTGACGAAACCCAAGAATCCGGAACCGTTTCAGAGACTGTCATAGCCGCCGCAAATGCTACAAGCCGTTCTGGCAAGGCAGGACATCTTATCGGACCGCCGCTAGTTGCCGTGTTGTTGCTTTTAGCCTTTCTTGGCCTTCGTTACCACTTGCAGAAGGTAGGGAATCGTCAGAAAGGCAGAGAAATGACAGCGAAACCGAATCTTCCTGCACTTTCCTCCAAGACTTCTACAGCTCCCACTTCCAATGTTGGGCCATCTCTGGACCATCCCGCTTCCACTCCCAATACAGGGCCATCTCTGGGCCATCCCACTTTCGTGCTTCAAGTGGGCGCGATGATTCATGAAGAAAATGCAAATGCGCTCGCAGAGTCGTTGAGCGAGTTAAACTTCCCTGCGTTTGTTTTCACGCGCCCCACGGATCGGTTCCATCGAGTGCTAGTTGGACCGTACAACAACGCGGATGCTGCAATCCACGTGCAAAACGAGCTCGAAAAACGTGGTTTCAAGGCCATTCGTACAAAATGGAAAGCAACATCGGTAGACTCCCCCCAAAAACCGACTTCCGATTAAGAACAGGCTATTTTCTGTTCCGGAAGCCAAATCGTGTCGTGAGGTTTACACAGCATCGACCCGCGAAACACTATTTCGCGCCATTGGAGCGCATAACGCTCACCTGACTGCTCGAGATTGACGTTGACATCCTTCTTCAGATGCCGAAGTGCGAAGGCTCCCTCGTCCGGCTGAACGTGAATCTGTTTGAACAAGCTCTCGAGCACGGCCATTTGTTAGTTGCCGTTGCCGATCAACAGGATAACTTGCTCACCAATCAAGGCATTGTCCCTGATGGTCACGGCTCCTTCCCGCAAACCAGTTCTTGAGGGCTCGAATTCGACGACCAATGTGCAGCTGTGCGATGGAACTAGGCTCATTCCCCCAGCACATGTCGTGCCGGCGACGAGGGCAAAATCGCCCGTGACCCTTACGGATCCGAGATTCAGTGCAGACGTCCCTATGTTCGTTAGGGTAGCAGTTATCCCCTTGCTGGTTGTACCCACCTTCTGATTCCCAAATGCCAACAGGACACTGCTAAGCCTGGCTTTCGGATTTATCGGCTGCGCCTGAACGGGCACAGACTGCGGACTTCCGGCAGCTGTATCCGTGATCACGACGGACGTGGACACCGTCGTCCCGACCGGCGCATTGCCATTTGGCTGGTAGCCCACTTCAAGAGCGCACCGGCCCGCGGGCGCGAGATTCTTCGGGCAGATATTGAGGACAAAGAAGTCATGGAAGTCTCCACTGCCAATTGAGCTCAAGCCAACTGTGGAAATCGCGATGGCAGTTTTACCGGTATTGGATAAACTGACCTCTTGGAGGGCTAGTCCGCCGAGCGGCACTTGCCCGAGGTCGAGGCTAGCCGGGGAGATCACGAGGCCGGACGTGGAGCTCCCGTTCACTGTCTGGCTGACGGAAACGGAAGCACTGGTGTTGAAATTTGTATCACCTCCGTAGTTGGCGGCCAGCGCCCGAATTCCGACTGTGCTGAAGGTAATTGAACAGCTGCCCGAGCCGGACGCTAAGGACGCACTGCAGGACTCGCCTGTGCTGGCCGTGACGGTAACCGTTCCCGTCGGAGTGGTTACCCCGGTTACGTTAAAGACGACCGCCACTGCCTGCGAAACGGTCGAAGGATTGGGTGCGTCCGAACTGATGGTAGTCGTGCTGGCCGCCTTCTGTGCCGCCACGCTTCTCGTGGTTTGCGCTGCAGCATAATTGGTGTTGCCCAACTGCGAAGCGGTTATTGTGCAATTGCCTGTGCCGCTGGTCATCGTAATCGAGCCGCTGCCAATCGAGCATACGCCACTCGCCGTAATCGTCACTACTAAGAGCGAATTCGACGAAGCGGTAACTGAAAAGCTCGTATCGTAGGTCGCCGTTGCTGGAGTGCTCCCGATGGTGATGGTCTGTTGCGCTAGAGTCGCTGTCACCGTATTCACAATGCTTACTGCGGCGCCGTATGTTGCGTTCCCCGATTGCGAAGCGGTCAGTGTACAGGTACCCGTGCCGCTGGTCATCGTGACCGTGCTGCCGCTAATCGAACAGACGCCGCTTGCCGTGATGGTTACTGGCAACCCAGAACTCGCCGTCGCCGTGGCGGAAAAAGTGGTGTTGTACGTGGCCGATGCTGGCGTGCCTGTGAACGTAATCGTTTGGCTGGCCAGGGCGGTCACGGTCAGCGTGGTGCTACTGTCAGTGGCGGGAGTGAAGGTACCGTCGCCCGCGTAACTGTAGGTGATCGGGTAGGGCGTGCTCGACGCGGGGAGCGCGGAGGTCTGGAACACGGTGCTGAACGCTCCGGCATTGCCGATGGTGACTTGCTGCGTGACGGAGCCGATGGCGATGGAAACTGTTTCACCGACCGGGAACTGCTCACCATTGCCGATCGCGCCGCTTAACGTGATCGAAGCGCTGCCGGCCTGAATGGTTTGCGATGGCGTGAGGTTGCTGAAGGTGGCGGTGATTCCCTGCACGGTTAATGTGGCAATGGAAAGAATTTGCTGGGTGCCGAAAACAGTTGTCGTGGTGTCGGTGTAGGTGCCGATCGAGGAGCTGACGCTGAGCAGGCCAATGGTGAAGGTTTGGCTGGCGGTGATGGTGCCGAAGCTGCAGCTGAGCTCCTGGGCTCCGACTGTGCCGGTGATCGCGCACGTGCCTGGGCCTGCGTAGGTTGGGCTGATCGTCCAGTTCACGTTTGTTCCAGCGGGTAGCGCATCTGTCAGCGTCGCTCCGGTGACCGCTCCGCCGGCGCTGTTCGTTACCGTGATCGTGTAGCCGATCGAACTGCCTGCTACCACTGAAGGCGAGAGTGGCACGTCGGTGATCGTCAGGTTGCCTACGTTTGCCGGCGGGAACGCTACGGCCACGTCATTGAACTGTTTTGTTCTGCCGGTGATGCCTGCGTCTACTTTCTTATTCGGAAGGTACGCGGTAGTGATGTTGAATTCGAACTGGCAGTAGATCGCCGGATTCGTGGGGCTGCCGTTCACAAGCATCGGCGTGGTGCAATCCGTGCCGTAGGGCGAGGTTGGCGTCACGGCGTAGTCGGGATCGTCGTAGAGTTGCGGGATGCTGCCAGTGTACGGCGCGGGCGGAACGAAAGCGTCGTTGTTCCAGCTGATTTCCCAGTCGATGGGGCCAACGTAGTTGCTGGGATTCGGCTCCACTCCCGGCGTGCCAGAGAAAATCTGATAGTGCACGCAGTTGCCGTTCGCGTAGGGATAGCAGAGCGGCACGACCTTGTCGCCGTTCGCGTTGGTCTGGTAGGTGAAGAACGTTACGAAGCGGCAGTCGAAATCCTGCGTGGGCGTGTCGCCGTTGGGACAGATGCCGTTGCCCATGGATGGCGGCACTTCGCTGGCTTGAACCGTCACGGTGAACGGCACCAGCACTTGCGGAATGGAAAGCGCCAGCGCATGCGCGTTGGGATCGGTGCAGGGATTCGTTGGCGTGGGATTCGGATTCGACGGGCAGTCGTAGGTGGCCATGCCGGAAACCGTGGTGCCGGAACTAAACGTCACGTTGATCTGCTGCGGCGGCGGCGTGAACGATGCAGTCACGGATTGCGCGGAGTTCATCGTTACCACGCAACTGGTCGTGCCTGTACAAGCGCCACCCCATCCGGCGAATGTGGTGTTGCCACTCGGCGTAGCTGTCAGAGTTACTGGCGTGCCCGCGGTGTAGCTTGCCGAGCATGTGCCGCTCTGCACTCCAGCCGTGGTGATGCAATCGATCTGCTGCAGATTGTCTGTGACTGTGCCGTTGCCGGTGCCGATGTCGGTGACCGTCAGCGTGAACTGGGCTGGCGGGGCGGTCACGGTCAGCGTGGTGCTGCTATCAGTGGCGGGAGTGAAGGTACCGTCGCCCGCGTAACTGTAGGTGATCGGGTAGGGCGTGCTCGACGCGGGGAGCGCGGAGGTCTGGAACACGGTGCTGAACGCTCCGGCATTGCCGATGGTGACTTGCTGCGTGACGGAGCCGATGGCGATGGAAACTGTTTCACCGACCGGGAACTGCTCACCATTGCCGATCGCGCCGCTTAACGTGATCGAAGCGCTGCCGGCCTGAATGGTTTGCGATGGCGTGAGGTTGCTGAAGGTGGCGGTGATTCCCTGCACGGTTAATGTGGCAATGGAAAGAATTTGCTGGGTGCCGAAAACAGTTGTCGTGGTGTCGGTGTAGGTGCCGATCGAGGAGCTGACGCTGAGCAGGCCAATGGTGAAGGTTTGGCTGGCGGTGATGGTGCCGAAGCTGCAGCTGAGCTCCTGGGCTCCGACTGTGCCGGTGATCGCGCACGTGCCTGGGCCTGCGTAGGTTGGGCTGATCGTCCAGTTCACGTTTGTTCCAGCGGGTAGCGCATCTGTCAGCGTCGCTCCGGTGACCGCTCCGCCGGCGCTGTTCGTTACCGTGATCGTGTAGCCGATCGAACTGCCTGCTACCACTGAAGGCGAGAGTGGCACGTCGGTGATCGTCAGGTTGCCTACGTTTGCCGGCGGGAACGCTACGGCCACGTCATTGAACTGTTTTGTTCTGCCGGTGATGCCTGCGTCTACTTTCTTATTCGGAAGGTACGCGGTAGTGATGTTGAATTCGAACTGGCAGTAGATCGCCGGATTCGTGGGGCTGCCGTTCACAAGCATCGGCGTGGTGCAATCCGTGCCGTAGGGCGAGGTTGGCGTCACGGCGTAGTCGGGATCGTCGTAGAGTTGCGGGATGCTGCCAGTGTACGGCGCGGGCGGAACGAAAGCGTCGTTGTTCCAGCTGATTTCCCAGTCGATGGGGCCAACGTAGTTGCTGGGATTCGGCTCCACTCCCGGCGTGCCAGAGAAAATCTGATAGTGCACGCAGTTGCCGTTCGCGTAGGGATAGCAGAGCGGCACGACCTTGTCGCCGTTCGCGTTGGTCTGGTAGGTGAAGAACGTTACGAAGCGGCAGTCGAAATCCTGCGTGGGCGTGTCGCCGTTGGGACAGATGCCGTTGCCCATGGATGGCGGCACTTCGCTGGCTTGAACCGTCACGGTGAACGGCACCAGCACTTGCGGAATGGAAAGCGCCAGCGCGTGCGCGTTGGGATCGGTGCAGGGATTCGTTGGCGTGGGATTCGGATTCGACGGGCAGTCGTAGGTGGCCATGCCGGAAACCGTGGTGCCGGAACTAAACGTCACGTTGATCTGCTGCGGCGGCGGCGTGAACGATGCAGTCACGGATTGCGCGGAGTTCATCGTTACCACGCAACTGGTCGTGCCTGTACAAGCGCCACCCCATCCGGCGAATGTGGTGTTGCCACTCGGCGTAGCTGTCAGAGTTACTGGCGTGCCCGCGGTGTAGCTTGCCGAGCATGTGCCGCTCTGCACTCCAGCCGTGGTGATGCAATCGATCTGCTGCAGATTGTCTGTGACTGTGCCGTTGCCGGTGCCGATGTCGGTGACCGTCAGCGTGAACTGGGCTGGCGGGGCGGTCACGGTCAGCGTGGTGCTACTGTCAGTGGCGGGAGTGAAGGTACCGTCGCCCGCGTAACTGTAGGTGATCGGGTAGGGCGTGCTCGACGCGGGGAGCGCGGAGGTCTGGAACACGGTGCTGAACGCTCCGGCATTGCCGATGGTGACTTGCTGCGTGACGGAGCCGATGGCGATGGAAACTGTTTCACCGACCGGGAACTGCTCACCATTGCCGATCGCGCCGCTTAACGTGATCGAAGCGCTGCCGGCCTGAATGGTTTGCGATGGCGTGAGGTTGCTGAAGGTGGCGGTGATTCCCTGCACGGTTAATGTGGCAATGGAAAGAATTTGCTGGGTGCCGAAAACAGTTGTCGTGGTGTCGGTGTAGGTGCCGATCGAGGAGCTGACGCTGAGCAGGCCAATGGTGAAGGTTTGGCTGGCGGTGATGGTGCCGAAGCTGCAGCTGAGCTCCTGGGCTCCGACTGTGCCGGTGATCGCGCACGTGCCTGGGCCTGCGTAGGTTGGGCTGATCGTCCAGTTCACGTTTGTTCCAGCGGGTAGCGCGTCTGTCAGCGTCGCTCCGGTGACCGCTCCGCCGGCGCTGTTCGTTACCGTGATCGTGTAGCCGATCGAACTGCCTGCTACCACTGAAGGCGAGAGTGGCACGTCGGTGATCGTCAGGTTGCCTACGTTTGCCGGCGGGAACGCTACGGCCACGTCATTGAACTGTTTTGTTCTGCCGGTGATGCCTGCGTCTACTTTCTTATTCGGAAGGTACGCGGTAGTGATGTTGAATTCGAACTGGCAGTAGATCGCCGGATTCGTGGGGCTGCCGTTCACAAGCATCGGCGTGGTGCAATCCGTGCCGTAGGGCGAGGTTGGCGTCACGGCGTAGTCGGGATCGTCGTAGAGTTGCGGGATGCTGCCAGTGTACGGCGCGGGCGGAACGAAAGCGTCGTTGTTCCAGCTGATTTCCCAGTCGATGGGGCCAACGTAGTTGCTGGGATTCGGCTCCACTCCCGGCGTGCCAGAGAAAATCTGATAGTGCACGCAGTTGCCGTTCGCGTAGGGATAGCAGAGCGGCACGACCTTGTCGCCGTTCGCGTTGGTCTGGTAGGTGAAGAACGTTACGAAGCGGCAGTCGAAATCCTGCGTGGGCGTGTCGCCGTTGGGACAGATGCCGTTGCCCATGGATGGCGGCACTTCGCTGGCTTGAACCGTCACGGTGAACGGCACCAGCACTTGCGGAATGGAAAGCGCCAGCGCATGCGCGTTGGGATCGGTGCAGGGATTCGTTGGCGTGGGATTCGGATTCGACGGGCAGTCGTAGGTGGCCATGCCGGAAACCGTGGTGCCGGAACTAAACGTCACGTTGATCTGCTGCGGCGGCGGCGTGAACGATGCAGTCACGGATTGCGCGGAGTTCATCGTTACCACGCAACTGGTCGTGCCTGTACAAGCGCCACCCCATCCGGCGAATGTGGTGTTGCCACTCGGCGTAGCTGTCAGAGTTACTGGCGTGCCCGCGGTGTAGCTTGCCGAGCATGTGCCGCTCTGCACTCCAGCCGTGGTGATGCAATCGATCTGCTGCAGATTGTCTGTGACTGTGCCGTTGCCGGTGCCGATGTCGGTGACCGTCAACGTCCACGTCTGTTGTGTCGACTCGGCTCCCGTACCGGCTAAAGCCACACTCTGCGGGCTGCTAGTTGCATTATCAGAGATTGAGACGATGGCAATACGAGAACCGCTAGCCGTAGGAGTAAACGTGACATTTACAGTGCAGAATCCGCCCACAGCTAGGGGGCTAATGCAATTATTGTTCTGACTAAAATCACCGGCATTGGTTCCCGTGACAGAAATCGCAGGAGAGTTGAAGGTGAGTGTCGCAGTGCCGTTGTTGGTTACTGTGAAGCTTTGCGCTGAGCTTGGAACTCCCAAGGACTGCGAGGGGAAAGTGAGCGAACTTGTGCTGAGCTGAACTCCGGACACACCCGCCCCCGTGCCTGAGAGCGCAATACTCTGTGGACTGGTAGCCGCATTATCCGTGATGACGATGGAAGCGCTGAGAGCACCAACCGCTGTTGGTGTGAAGCTGATGGTAAAGGTGCAGTTGCCACCGGCAGCGAGCGAAGAGGGACTCACTGGACAATTATTTGTCTGTAGGAAATTGGCAGGGGACGGCGGACTAAAAGCAATCGCCGAAATCGTTAACGGCGCATTGCCCGTGTTCGTGAGAATCACGTTCTGCGAACTGCTGGTTGTACCGACGTTCTGAGTGCCGAAACCCAGAGACGAAAAGGACAGACTAACCAGCGGCGCGGCCGTGCCTGTTCCGCTCAACGGCACGGCTTGCGGAGTGCCAGGTGCATTGTCGGAGAAGAACAAAGAGGCTGGCCGAGAGCCGGTTGTGCTCGGACTGAACGTCACCTGCAGTGTACAGGAAGCAAGGGCAGCTAGGGTCGAACCACAGAGATTGTTAACGATCGCGTATTCGCCGTCGTTTGTATAGATAGAGGTAATGGATAACGTTTGATTACCAGTGTTGGTCAGCGTCACCGTCTGTGGCGCACTCGTGCTGCCGGTGGCCTGGTTATTAAAGCTCAAAGTTGTGGGGACAAGTTGAACCACAGCACCGGAGCCGAGACCTGAGAGTGCGACTGTTTGTGGACTGCCAAATTCGTTGTCGTTAATGGCCAGTGTTCCGGTGAGAGTTCCGGCGGTCGAGGGAGTAAAGGTTACATTGATGGTGCAATTCGCCCCCACAGCCAGCGTTGCTGTGCCGGTCGGACAGTTGTTCGTCTGACCGAAATTCGTGCTGGCGGTGATGCTCGAAATGGACAGCGCAACGTTGCCTTGCGAATAGAGAGTGATCGGCTGCGAAACGCTGGTTGTGCCAATCGCCTGAGCTGGAAATATCAAGCTACCCTGGCTTGGGGTCGCTACTGCGCCGATGCCTGTCGCGGTCAAGGTGAGGGACTGCGGGGAATTGTAGGCATTATCTGTGATCGAAATGTACCAATTGTCGCTACCCGCCTGAGTCGGGGAAAATGTAACGGTGAAGCTACAGGACGCACTGATGGCCAAGGTCGTTATGCAAGTGTTGTTGCCAATTGAAAATTGACTGGCATTAGCGCCGGTATAAAGGGCAATCGAACTCACAGTGAGCGTAGCAGTTCCCGTGTTTTGCAAACCGACCGTTAACGGAGCGCTGCTTGAGCCAACATTGATGTTCGGGAAGGTGAGAGAAGACGGCGACAAAGTCACGAGCGGAGCGAGTTGACCGGAGCCGCTGATGGGAACGGACTGTGGGCTACCCGAGGCGTTATCCGTGACGCTGACTGCAGCCGTGCGAGTTCCGGCCGCAGTAGGCGTGAACGTAACTTCAATCGTGCAATAAAGCCCACCCGTAAGGCTCGCTTGGCAATTGTTGGTCTGCCCGAAATCGCCGGCGTTCGTGCCGGTAATGGCGATACTCGAAATGTTGAGGCTGCCAGACCCCGTATTGGTTAACTGGATGGGCTGCGCGCTACTCGAGACAGTGATCGGCTGATTCGAGAAAACCAGGTTGCTAGGCGTGAGGCTCGCGACGGGTGGCGTGGGATTTCCAGTACCGGAGAGGCTCGCCTTCTGAGGATTGTTCCCTGCATTGTCTGTAACCGTAACATACCCCTGAAGATTGCCGGTCGAAGTGGGGGAAAAGGTTACGGAGATGGTGCAACTTGAACTAGCCGCAAGTGTCGAGGCGCAGTTGTTCGTCTGCGTGAAGTTTGGACTAGTCGCGATGCTAGCAATGTTTAACGTAGCATTGCCGGGATTCGAAAGCTGGATGTTTTGAGGAGCGGAAGAAGTACCGACATTCGTAGTGCTGAAACTCAGGTTATCGGGGGAGAGGACCGCCGCGGGTCCCGCTGCCACACCGGTGCCAGCGAGGTTCAATTGGTTCACGCTTGGAGTGGCGTTGCTCGACAGGTTGAGCAATGCACTGCGTGAGCCAGTCCCTCCCGGGCTAAAGGTTATGTAGATGTAGCAATAGCCACTGGGAACTAGCGGAGAGGCACAACCGTTGGAGTAGATGGCGAAATCGCCTGGGTTTGCACCGGTAAATGTTGGAGCGCTGAAGGTGAGATTGGCGGTCCCAGCATTCTTGAGCATAACCGTCTGGGTACCACTCGTCGTGCCGATGTTCTCTGAAGAGAACGCAAGGCCGCCGAGCGGTGTGAGCGACACGATTGGGTAGGGACTAATCCCCGTCCCCGTGAGCGCAATCGTGCGCGGACTACCTGTTGCCGTGTCCGTTATGATTAAGTTGGCGCTCGCTGACCCCGTCGCTGTGGGAGAGAAGGTCAAATTCAAATAGCAGGACGATCCGGCACCGTATGTAGTTAGGTAACACTGCGATCCGCTCATCGAGAACGGACTGGATATGGCAAAGTTGGTGATTTGAACGTTTGAGGAGCCTTGGTTGTAGTAATACACAAGGACGGGGTTGCTGGTCGTATTTGTCACCACATTGCCGAAGTTGACGGATGTTTGTGAAAGTAGGATGGCCTGGGACGTGGTTATGCCCGTGCCGCTGAGCGGAATGGCGTGACTTGGAGTCGCGGAATTATCGTTGATGGTGAGCGTGCCAGTGATAGAACCAGCGGACGTGGGGGTAAAGGTGACCTGGATCGTGCAGGTTAAGCCTGGGGACACGGTACTGCATGTATTGTAACTAATGCTGAAATTCGCTGTGGCGTTTACGCTCGAGACCGCGAGCGGCACATTACCCGTGTTCGTGTAGGTGAGAGACAGGGGATAGGATGCAACATTCAAAGTCTGTGGTGGGAACGCCAGGCTACTCGGAGTGACGCTGGCAGAATTGTTCGTGGCCAAACCCTTGCCAGATAAGGCCACAGTTTGTGTGAGTGTCTGCGTACCATAGCTCTCCGTCAAGGTGATCGCCCCCGAACGCGCCCCGACTCCTGTCGGAGTGAAGTAAACATATACGGGACAGCTCTGTCCCGGAGTGAGAGACGTATAGTAGGACCCGCACTGAGCCGCATAGCTGTACTGGGTAAAATCCGCATCGCTGAATGTCACGGTTATGTTGCTGAGGGGTACGTTGCCGGTGTTCAACAGACTGACGGTTTGATAGCTCGCGCTGGTTGTGCCTTGCGGCTGGTCCGCGAATGGCATGGCCGTGGGCGATACCACCGCTGCGCTGTTCGGAGTAAGACCCTTGCCAGATAAGGCCACAGTTTGCGTGAGTGTCTGCGTACCATAGCTCTCCGTCAAAGTGATCGTCCCCGAACGCGCCCCAACTCCTGTCGGAGTGAAATAAACATATACGGGACAGCTCTGTCCCGGAGTTAGAGACGCATAGTAGCTGGGCCCGCACTGATACGGGTAGACGTATTGGGTAAAATCCGCATCGCTGAATGTCACGGTTATGTTGCTGAGGGGTACGTTGCCGGTGTTTAACAGACTGACGGTTTGATAGCTCGCGCTGGTTGTGCCTTGCGGCTGGTCTACAAAACCGAGCGCCTTGGGATTTGCGACGGCGGCGGGCGTAGCGGTAATACCATTGCCAGTCAGGGACACCGTCTGCGGGCTGTTTGTGGCGCTATCCGTGAAGGTGATCGTCCCCGAACGCGCCCCGACTGCTGTCGGAGTGAAATAGACATATACGGGACAGCTCTGTCCGGGAGCCAAGGACGGATAGTAAGCAGTCCCGCACTGATACGGGTAGACGTACTGGGTGAAGTCCGTACCGCTGAATGTCACGGTAATATTGTTAAGGGGTACGTTGCCCGTATTTGTGAGATTGACGGTTTGATAGCTCGCGCTGGTTGTGCCCTGCGGCTGATCTGTAAACACGACCGTGACCGGATTTACTATTGCAGTCGTGATGTTGTTACTCCCATTGCCGCTGAGCGAGACTGTCTGCGGGCTGTTTGTGGCGCTATCCGTGAAAGTGATCGTCCCCGAACGCGCCCCGACTGCTGTCGGAGTGAAATAAACATATACGGGGCAGCTTTGTCCCGGAGTGAGAGACGTATAGTAGGACCCGCACTGATACGGGTAAACGTACTGGGTGAAATCCGCATTGTTGAATGCCACGGTAATGTTGTTCAGCGCTACGTTGCCTGTATTTATGAGATTGACGGTTTGATAGTTTGCGCTGGTCGTGCCCTGCGGCTGGTCCGTAAAGACAAGTCCCGATGGATTTGTGATTGCAGCGTTATTCGAAGTAAGCCCATTGCCATCTAGTGTGGCTTGGTGCGGGCTGCCGGAAAGAGTGTCCGTAATTTGCAGCGTGCCCTCACGGTCGCCCGCCACTGTCGGTGTGAAATTGATGTTCACACTGCATGTCGTGGGGGTATTTAAGGTGACCGGTGGTGTTCCGCAGTTCTGGGACAGGATCTGGTACTCGCCGGAGACGGAAATATTATTGATCGTGACAGATCCAGTTGCATTGTATTGAACAGTAATGGTCTGAGGCGAAGGACTTGTTCCGATCGGCTGCGGAGCAAATGCCAACGCATTGGGGGCAAAGGCAATCGCCGGGGGGGAACTGACCCCGCTACCGGTCAGGTTGACGGACTGCGGGCTGCTACTCGCGGAACTAGGCACGGACAGTGTGCCTGTCAAGGTGCCAGTCGTGCCCGGCGTGAAGGTAAGTGCTAGCGTGCAGGTTGAACCAGGCTGCAACGCCGTGCCGCTACCACCGCAGCCGTTGGACGAAATTGCATAATCCCCAGTGGACGTCGGAGTGGCCCCCAGTGTCACTACTTCGGATCCCGTATTCGAGACGTCGATGTTCTGGGACCCAGTCAAAGATGTGACGATGCTGCCGAAGTTCATAGACGCTGGAATGAAGAGCAATGTTTGCGTGGCCAGAATGCCATTACCACTAAGACTGATGGGAGGTGGACCGCTGAGATCGGAACTAGTGATCGTCAGTGTTCCCGTGCGCAGGCCCGAGGCGGTTGGCGTGAATGATACATATAGGTAACAGACACCATTGGGCTGAACCGTGTTGCCAGCGCAACCATCCGTCGTAACCCCAAAATCACCAGTGGGAGTGTCCGTCGTGATGGTGACGGGGATGTTGCCAGCATTGGTCAGAATGATCTGTTGCGAGTTCTGGCTGGTTGTGCCAACCGGCTGCGGGCCAAAAACAATTCCAGATACGGAGGGTTCGAGTTCATCCAAGACGCTCACCCCCGTCCCGGTCAGACTTACAATCACTGAAGTACTTAGACCAGAACTGGAGAGAGTAACCGCCCCACTGAGCATGCCTGTAGTCGTAGGAGTGAATGTCACGCTGACATAGCAATAACCTCCAGGCTGAATCGTGTTGCCTGTGCACCCGTCATAGGCCAGTGCAAATGGACCACTCGGCACGGTGGAGGAAATGCCTAGGGGAACATCACCTGTGTTATAGAAATACAGGATTTGCGCCGCGCTCGAAGTGTTCTGAACCTGCGGACCGAAGGCGATCGAAGAAGCACTTGGCTCGATCGCGGAAGCTGTGGCGACACCTGTGCCAGTGAGGGGAATCCCCGTAAGGGTTCCGGCACTACTGGTAAAGTTCAGAGTTCCAGTTTGCGGGCCGGCCGCCGTGGTCGCGGGGCTGAACACGACGTTGACGTAGCAATAGCTTCCCACCGCGATGGACAAGCCCGTACAACTGTCGTTCAGCAATGCGAACGGAGCGCCGCTTATGGATGCGGTAATACCTGTGACGGGAACGTTCCCTGTATCGTAGAAATAGACCACCTGCGCGCCGCTTGTAGTGCCGACTACTTGTGGCGCGAACGCGAGGGCGTCTACGGCAGGAACCACGGCGCTTGCCGAAAGAGCACCCATTCCCGTGAAGCTCAGGGCTTGACTGCCAGCACTGCTGGAAATGTTGACGGTTGCAGTTCGAGTCCCCGCTGCAGCTGGGTCAAACACAAAGCCGACATAGCAACTGCTGCCGGGAGACAAGCTGAGCGGGCAGCTACTTATAGTTAGTGGAAACTCCGGAGCGTCTGAAAAGTCCTGTAGAGTGATGGGAGCGGTCCCCACATTGTAGATATCCACGTACTGAATACTGCTGCTCGTTCCCACGACTTGTGTTGGATAGACGAGCGACGTAGGCGTTACGACAAGCGAACTTGTGCTTGCCGTGCCTGTGCCGGATAGAGCTACCGTGAGTGGAGTTACCACGCCATCTTCGGTGATGGAAAGGGTCGCGGAAAACGGACCGGTGGCTGCTGGGGTAAAATTCACGTAAACGTAGCAGCTACTGCCGGGCGTTAGATTGGTGTTCAAGGTGCAAGTATTCAAATAAATGGCAAAATCTGAGGCGTTGCTGCCAGCAATCGAAACATTGGTGAAGCTGACTGGAGAAGCACCCGTGCTAGTTAGCTCTACATACTGATAGGGGCTGGTGCTGCCCACCAGCTGGGGCGGAAACACCAGACCCGTCGAGGAAAGAGTGATGCCGGCATTGTTTGCAGTTTCAACGGCAGAACCCGTGAGAGTCACCGGGTAGTTGCCGTACCCGTCACCATTGTCGGATTCCGTGAGAGTAGCGGTCAGGTAGCCGACTGCCGTTGGGGTAAAAGTCACCGTGACGCTGCAGGAAGCGCCGGGGCTGAAAACTTCAGGGCAATTATTGGTCTGAGAAAAATTACTCGTGGCCGGGTTGAGGTAGATGCTCGAGACGGTAACGGGGAGATTTCCGATATTGCTCAAGGTCACGGTTTGAGGCGCGCCGGAAGTACCAACGGCAATGGGGCTGAAATTGAGGATCGTAGGTGACCAGCTAATATCGCCGCCGTCCTGACCCGTGCCTTGCAAATTCATAACCGTAGGGGTGTTGTTGCCTGAGTCCGCGATGGTAATGGTCCCGAAGCGAGTGCCCGCATACGTCGGCGTGAACGTGGCGTTCACCGTGCAGTTGCCACCAGCGGCGATGGTTCCCACGCAGTTATCCGTTTCGGCAAAATCGCCGGTGACCTGAAGCGAGTTCACGGTCAACGCTGCGCTGCCCATATTCCGGAAAGCCAGCGGCTGGGGCTTGCTGGTGATCCCGATTCCTTCGTAACCGAAATTAAGAGACAACGGCACGGCTACACCCGTTGCGGCGTTGGTGGTCGCGATCTTAGCGATGAATCCGTTGGTTTGCGTTGTGGGAATGGTTATGGGGAATAGGGACGAAGTTGTCCCGCCGCCGAAATAGATATCGCCGCTCGCATCCACCGCTACCACGGGGTCAGGTTGAAAGCTTCCGAAGGAGTCTCCCTCCTGACTGTTGCCGCCAAAATAGGTGGAAAACGGTGCCGTGGTCCCATCCGCGGAGAGTTGCACGATAAAATCATTTCGTGAACCGGCAATGGCATTCTGGATGGGATTGTTGAGCGTGAAGTCCGTGGCAGTCGTGTAGCCGACGATATAAGCGGCGCAATTGCTGGCGCAACCCGGCAGCAGCGCGATGCTTTGAGGAGTGGTGAAACCCGTCGGCCCGTTAAGAAAGCCCGAATAAATAAGCGTCGATCCATCCGCGCTCAGTTTCGTGACAAAGGCACCTGGTGAAGCAGCATTTGCGGCCTGGTATGCCCCGGTCGTCGCCGGAAAATCAAGATAGGAACTGGTACCCGTAACGTACGCGGCGCCGGACCCGTCGACTGCGATTCCGTACGGAGCCCCTGGCCCTAGGTAGGCGGAATAAACGAGCTGAGTGCCGGTTGGATTTACTTTCGTTACATACACACCGCCGGTAGACGATTCATAGCCGTCAAAACTAAACGCCCCCGAGGTAATCGGAAATCCGTTATCCTGCGGGCCAACGATGTATGCATTTCCGGCACTGTCGACAGCAAGTGCGTTTACATACGAGCTGGAGGCTGTTGCCGTCACGTAAGTCGAATAAATAAGTGAAGCAGACCCGGACAGGGTTGGGTCCAGCTTGGCAACAGTTGCTCCCGAGTAGGGACCAGAAAACGTTGTTTGGTAGGCGCCTGCGGTGGTAGGAAAATTCGTGGAGTAGGTCCATCCTGCAACATACAGTTTCCCCAGAGTGTCGCTGGCAATAAACGAATACTCTTCTTCCCCAGAACCTCCGAGATAGGTGGAATAGACAAGGTTCGCGCCCGTGGGGTTCAGTTCGGTCACAAAAAAGTCATAATTACCCGCATTACTCAATTGATAGCCACTCGTCGTTGTCGGCCAGGTAGTACCAAGGACCTCCCCAGTCACGGCGATATTCCCTGATGGATCCAACGCCAGCGAGAAAGGATAGGACTCATTGCCGGAACCCAACGTGGTAGTGAACAGCAAAGTCGTGCCGTCCGGAGAAAGAGCAGAAATGTTGGTTTGACCGTAACCGGAAAGAATGATGGCGTCGCCCGCTGAGTCGAGCGCGATGGAATCAATATATCCAGAGAAGCCATTCTCATAGGTCGAATAAGTGAGGACTGGATCGATGATCAGTTCCCGTCGGGTGTCGTAGTTTCCGATGTGGAAACGGAGGTGCGGAGCTTCACCAGTCGTTTTGTTCGCAGCTTCGAGGAAATAGCCTCCCTCGACGTATTGCTTTTCACCCTTCTCGTTCCACTGATAGAGTATCGGCTTGTGAAAACGCACTCCGGCGCCATCCAGTCGGGCCAAGACACTTCCGTCCGAAGTAATTTGCTGGACTTTCGAACCGAGTAACTGAAGATCGATGGTCCTAGGATCCGCACCTGGAGAAACAACGAAGTCGTATTCCAGTTGGTTCTGATTTCCATAGTAGAAAACGTCTATGCCTGGATAGACTCCGCGATAGGCCACTCGAGAGTAAGTGGGAAGATTTGTGAACCACGTCTTCGGGTCATTCGTCTGAAAATGATTAGCTTTGCCGGGAAGCAAATCGAGGCCCTCCGCCTTGGCTTTGCGGGAAGCATTCACGAAACTGAGTTGAAGCTCCGCGTAGTGCCCGTTTCTGCGTAGCGGATGATTCGCTTGGTTTGTCGCCTTCTCTTTATGCTCGGTGTTGTTCGGATCTGGAATAAAGAGTGAAAGGTGTGCTCCGCAAGGTTCTAACTCCAGGCCGTATCCGTTGCCCTGGGTGACATAGCCATATCTTCCGGGTGCTTGGCCTTGGTTCCTTTCGAAACTCATCGGCAACCTGAGATAGCTGGCAAGATGGTGCTGACCTCCATCCAAGGCGGCGGGAGAGGAATTGGCCATCACCTCGTCCATTGAAACAGCTGGCACGGCCACGAAGGGAGTTGCACGCCCTCCAGCGACAGATCGAGCGGTGGCCAGATCGGTCTTCATCGGGCTGAAACTAGTCTTCGACCGACCAGCGTCTGTATGCTGTGCAGCATCGGTGCCGATATGCAGAGTCGGATAAGGAGCGGGAGACTGAGACGACACGAATGGAGAGGATAGGTCGGGTGGACGTGCAGCCGCTGCCATCCGGAATGCGTTCGCGGAAAGACCATGCGTCGCCAGGCCTACATTGGGCGCGCTGTCGGGGGGGGCGATGCTTCGGAGAAACAGGAAAGATACAATCGCGCAGATACCAAGGATGAATCTCACTGTGGCACTCGCCGAAATCCACATCTTTTCTGACTGAGAGCTGGAACGCCTAGAAGTGAGTTTCAAAGCATCTCCCTGAGTTCGGAACCGACACTCAAGACCAAGGGCCGTGGACCTCGAATTCTCATTCACCCAAGCGGAAACTCATCAGACCAATATGAGGGTGCAGAAAAGCAAAGAGTTCTTTTCATCGCATCGATAGGCAGCAAAGAAACCCGGACCAAAGCACTCTCTGGTCGTTAGTCAAGACCAGGGGACATCAAGAAAATACTGGAAGAGTGGCAAAAGTGCTCGGATTCTAGGCTACCGACCAGCCTTTGTCATCACGAATTTGAGATTTGGGTAATGTCTTGAACCCAGTTGAAAGAAGGGAGTGCAATTCGAAGGCCATCAAAAAGCAGCACATACAAAAAGGGTAACTAAAGCATGCGCGGGAAATTCCGTGCAAAATTTCACCCAAGCGTTGCACAAATTCGGTTGCCAGACATTCTCTAGCTGCGCTGTTTCGCCGAACTCCAACAAGGCACGAGAGGTGAATGTCGTCATCGTCACTCGCGAGACAAGAGCCACGGCTTGAACGCAAAGACCTAGCCGAACTTTCGCAGTTGGGCACATCTGAGCCGGTTAAGTGCCTTGGAATCAGTCGAGGTTAGGGAAAGGTCTCCACCACAAACTAGCCTCCTACCTCGATTTCGTAGCTCTGTTTTTGCCCCACCAGGCGTGGTGGCGGCTGGCTCGGCAGCTGCAATTTCAGTTTCTCGATCAACACCTTGCTGTCAACAGAAGGCTGTGTGTAGCGCGGCAGAATCAACCATCGTTGATCGACCGTAGGGATCCACACGTCAATCATTTTGATTTCCGCCAACTTCTCCAACACCGCCGTAGGCGTCAACCCTGGAGCGTGCAGCAACAGGCGCTGCTTCAGCGTCACTTGCAAGCAGTAGGCGAGAAAGGCGATCAGAATGTGCGCGTCGGCGCGATGCTCCAGTTGATGGCGGATCGGACGGATGGAGAGTTCACTTTTGAGCGACCGGAATACCGATTCAATCTGGGTCAATTGTACGTAGCGCGTCCACAGGACGCTGGGATCCCCGGCGGTAACGTTGGAGCGCAGCAAGTAGTGTCCGTCACGCCATTCCGCCTCTTGGAGTTTTTTCTTATCCACACGAAACTGAAAGGTCTCGCGCGTGATTTCCTGGTCTTCCTCGGGCATTTGCAGAAGCACGAAATGGAATGAGCGGCCCGCTTGCGATTTCGCGGCGCCCAAGCGCATCAACAACTGGTCACGTGAAGGAAGGCTGCGGCGCATAGCACGGAGCTTTTTAAGCAAGCGAGCCAGACGCTTACGGCGCATGGCGATCTCTTTGGCTCTTCTTCCTTCACTCTTGGCCAGCACATAGAGTTCGCCGTCCTGCTCAAACAGTTTCACGTCCACCGACTCGCGAACCTGCTGCCAGGGCAGATCGAGCCACTTCTTTTCATACTTCT
>CAWBOF010000007.1:0-297582 GCA_963790355.1 Candidatus Acidiferrales bacterium | reverse complement strand
GTTATCCCCAGGCCCGCATAAACGTTCTTGCACTCGTCGCGGGGTAGGCATAGGATGCACCACCGGAATCGAAGTATCCTTAAGGAGAGACTCGATGAAGCGAACACTCGCGTTTATTCCTGTTATGGCTCTATCTCTGTTTGCTTCGCGCGTGTTGCTGGCTCAGGATAGTCCGTGGGTAGGCACGTGGAAGTTAAACGTGGCGAAGTCTAAGTTCACGGGCTCCCAACCGCCCAAGAGCGAGACGCGAACCGAGGTCGCACAAGGTGACAGCTGCAAGGTCAGCTACAAAGGGATTGCTGCGGATGGCAGTCCGATTTCATGGGGTTATACGTCCAATCTCGACGGCAAGGATGCACCGATTTCTGGCAGGCGCCCAAATGGCGCAGACACCTTAGCAATCATCCGTGTGGACGCAAATACGCGCACAGCAGTCGAGAAAAAAGCAGGCAATACTCTTTTCGGCTCTGAGCGAGAATTTGGAGAGACCCAATAAAAGAGCGAGTTTCCGTGAGGAAGCTGTTCGGCTAGACTCGGGGGAATGCGCGACAACGAATTCACGAAAATCTTAGGATGGCCGGGTTACCGAGTTTTTCGACATGAAATCGATGAAACCGCGATGACACTGCGGTTATGGGTGAGGCGGAAACGGGGCAACCGCAAACTGATCTGTTCGGGATGCGGAAGGAAGTTTACCGAAGCCCATGATTATTACCAACGCGAGGTGCGCGACTTGCCGTGAAGGAAGTATCAGACCACGGTGATCATCGAACTGTACCGGGTGTGCTGTCCCGAGTGTGGGGTAAAGATCGAGAAGGTTCCACAACTGCCGGGCAAAGCGCCGTTCAGCAAAGACTTTGAGGATGCGGTGGGATTGGCGTGTGAAAGCGCATCGGTTCGCCAGGTGGCCAGGCAGTTCGGACTGGTTGCCAGCACGGTGCGCGCGATCGACCTGCGGTATCTGCAACGCTGGAGTGCCACGCGTCGCAAGGAGCCGTTGAAACAGATGGGTGTGGATGAAATCTACTTTGGCAAGCAGATGAAATTCATCACCGTGGTCAGCAACTTGGAGACCGGGGAGCCCTTGTGGTTCGGCCAGGATCGCAAACAGGAAACCCTCGATGAGTTTTTCCGAAGTCAATGGAGTGCCCCACAGCGGGAACGAATTGAGGCCGCTTGTGTAGATATGTGGCGGCCATTCACCAATAGCATTGAGCAATGGGCCGCAAACTGCCGCATTGTCTACGACAAATTCCACGTTCTGCAGCATGCCAATAAAGCCATCGATGAAGTGCGCCGAGCGGAGTTCTTCCGCAAAGGCGGACGGATGCGCGGTGTGGTGAAGGGCAAACGCTGGTTGTTGTTGACGCGCTGGATGAATCTCAGCAGCCAAAAACGCCAGCAATTAAACGAGCTGTTCGCCCTCAACCGGAGAGTGATGAAAGCCTACCTTCTAAAGGAAAGCTTGGAGCGGTTATGGACCTACCACTATGAAGGAGCCATGCTGCGCTATCTGCAAAGTTGGATCGATCAACTGCGCTGGCAACGGCTGGTACCGTTTCAAAATCTCGCTTTCATGCTGCTGGATCATCTCGACGGCATCCTCAACTACTGCCGCACCAAAGTACCTTTCGGAGTGGTGGAAGCCATCAACGGCAACATCAAAACCCTGCTTAGCCTGAATTATTCGCGAATTTAGAGACACAAAAAGCCTCCCTCATGGTAAAAAGCTGTTGTCTACGCAGTCTTTACACCAATCCGGAGGCTTTCGTGCCTGAGCATACCACGACACAGTGTGTTCTCTTTCCGGGAATTTTTAAGCGACCTGTAATTGCCAAGTTCGATCAATCGCAAGGCAGCTCCGATGGGGGAGCGGTGTTGCTCAAAGCCGCCGACCGAGAGTTAGGTTTAATAACGGCGTTGGCAGCTTGCCTGAAAGACGACCGCCAAGAGGCTAAGGTCCGTCACGAAATCGATGAGCTGCTCACCCAGCGGGTCATGGCCATCGCCTGTGGCTACGAAGATGCCAACGATGCCGCCCGACTGGCGTGCGACCCGGTGCACAAACTCCTGGTCGGTCGTGATCCCGTGGAAGGGGAAGATTTGGCTTCGCAATCGACCCTTTCGCGGTTTGAAAATAGCGTGGATCGTAAAGAATTGTTTCGCATGGCCGAAGCCCTGGCGGACACGGTGATCGAACGCCATCGCAAGCGGCTGCGCGGTCGGGCTGGTCTGATCACCGTGGATCTGGATCCCACCGACGATCCTACGCATGGTGCGCAGCAATTGGCGTTTTTCAATTGGCATTACGACACCTACTGCTACCTACCGATGGTAGGTTTTCTGACCTTCAACCAGGAGGCGGAGCAATATCTGGTCACCGCGGTATTGCGTCCGGGGAACGCGCCGGGCTCGTCGGGAGCGGTGGGCCTGCTGCGCCGTTTGATCGAGCGGCTGACGGAAGCTTTTCCGAAGGCCAAGATCCGGGTGCGCTTGGATGGTGGTTTTGCGGCGCCGGAAGTTTTGGATTTTTTGGACTGCGAGGCGAAAGTGGAATACCTCGTCAATTTCGCAAGTAATACGGTGTTGCAGCGTAAAGCCGCGTCGGCCATGAAACGCGCCCGTCATGATTCGAAGATCTCCGGGCGGACCGAACATGTCTACGCTGAATGTCAGTACCGGACTCGGAAGAGTTGGCCGTGGAAACGTCGGGTCATTTATAAAGCGGAGGTGGTGCGGGCGAAGGGCAAGAAACCCAAGGACAATCCGCGCTTCGTGGTGACCAACATGAAGCAGAGTCCACAGTGGCTCTACGAGGAGGTCTATTGTCAACGGGGAGACCTCGAAAACAGGATCAAGGAACTGCATTACGGGATGGAGATCGGACGCACCAGTTGTACGAGCTTCTGGGCCAATCAGTTGCGTGTCTTGATGACCGCAGCAGCCTACGTGTTGATGCAGGAACTACGTTCCGGCCTGGCCGGCACCGCTTCTGCGCGTGCACAAGTTTCCACGTTGCGGGAGCGCTTCCTGAAACTCGGAGCCCAAGTGGTTGCGTCGGTGCGCCGAATCGTACTGCACTTGCCGCGGTCGTTTCCTTATCTCCATAGTTTCCATCGCCTCGCGTTGCACTTGGGCGCGCGAAGTGGCTAGTCGACCAGCGGAACGTCGCAGGAAATTTTTACTCGTCACGCCATGATACGGGTGTCACCTTTTCAGCGAAAATTGTGCCTCGCGACTTACCTAAACGCTTCAGAATCAAGCTCCCGGTTTCCCGGAAATTTTCGCGTGGTCAAGTAGGGTCTTACGACCGAAGAAAAACAGAAAATCAATCAAGAAATCACTCTTCGTGAATAAAGCAGGTTAGGAGGGGCCGTGGCTACAAGAATCTCAGCTATCTATTGCTCAAGGCCCAACGCATGGCGGTCACCAAGACCGAATTCATCGTCCTTCAGAAAGCCGCCTAAAATGCGCTCGTCTACGAATTCTCGTCCAGAGCCCTCTTTTCACGGTGACAGGCGTAGTCTCCAAGGACGGCAAGGTCCTAACCCAAACGACGGAAGGCGTGGACAGCGACGGCGTGCCAATAAGCATAACGATGGTCTGGGACAAACAGCAAATCTCTCATAAAACCCTCCGGTCGGGGCAGTCTCACACCGAGGTGAACATTGGCCAGCGAATCGGCCACTCGAGCCGTGTCTATCGAGGCAAGAACACTCCATAAAGTACGGATTAGGATTCTCCCCTTCATTTGCATTCTTTTCGTCGTTTGTTTTTTGGACCGGATCAACATTGGGTTTGCCGCCTTGACGATGAACAAGGAACTGGCGGTCACGAACCAGCAGTTTGGGCTGCTTGCGGGAGTTTTCTTTTTCGGCTATTTCATCTTTGAAATTCCAAGCAACCTGCTGCTCCACAAGTTCGGGGCACGGTTCTGGGTGGCTCGCATACTGTTTAGTTGGGGAATTATGGCGATGCTAACCGGGTTTGTGTACAGCGCGCACCAGTTGTACATCGTCCGCTTCCTGCTCGGAGTCGCCGAAGCCGGCTTTTTTCCTGGAATCCTGCTCTATCTGACCTACTGGTTCCGTCAACGAGAACAGGCGCAGGCCATTGCGCTGTTGATATCCTCCTTGCCTGTGACCAGTATCCTCGGAGCACCGCTTTCGGGACTCATTCTCGATCACGTGCACTGGTTAAGTATTAGCAGTTGGCGGTGGCTGCTGGTTCTGGAGGGCATTCCCGCCGTAGCTTGCGGTGTTCTCACCTACTTCCTACTTCCGAACCGTCCATCGGAAGCTGATTTTCTGACGCCGGATGAAATTGATTGGATCATGACTGAACTAAACACAGCGTCTTAAGTTATTGCGCATAGACGGCGGAGGGTTTCGTTTCCGTTACGCCAGTTTTTAAACTGCGTCTCGACGACAGCGACGACCTCCTCCAGTACAGGAAAATATCGGTTGTGCAAGCATTGACGGCGCGTCAGCTTCCAGACCCGTTCAATCGGATTCAGTTCGGGGCTGTAGGGCGGCAAGTAATCCAGCACAAAGTCCTCAACGTGTGACGCTCTCCATTCTTTGTGAAGCCGCGCGTGATGGTATCTGGCATTGTCCGTGATGACCACCACGCGGCGCCCCGTTCGAATACTGGTGCGCCGTAGCCCTTTCAGAAAGGCAAAGAAGGTCACCGCGTTAAATTTACCCGTTTCCCTAGAAAACTGAAACTTTCCATCCCGCAACCGTACGGCACCGAAGTATCCCACACTGCGCCGTGTCGGATGATGCAGCAGCACGGGGTCCTTGGTTTCCGGGGGCACCCACATGCGACAACGCGAGCCGTGCTGCTGGAAGTGTACTTCGTCCGTAGCCCAGAGGTCGACCGCAGCATCTTCCATCAGCCCTTGGAGTTTTTTTTATGCACCTTCTGCCGTTCGGGATCGGCTTGCGCAATCGCGGGACGAGGCTTGCGTAGCCGAAAACCCAACCGCCGAAACAGACGCTGGCATTGCCGTACGCCCAAGTCGATCCCGTACTCCCGCTCGATCCAGGCCGCCAGCGTCTTGCCGTCCCATAGATTTCCGCTCAAGCCTAGCTCTCGCGGCATCCGCCGAAGAGCGGCGTTGATTCCTCGAAGATGCTTCTCGCTCAGGCGTCTCGGCCGCCCCGACCGTTCCCCCTCACGCAAGGCGGCTAGGCCTTTCTCCTCGAACCCGCGAATCCAATACTCGACGGTTCTCGGTGCGTCTCCTAACAGCGCCGCCACTTCCGGACACGTCATACCATGAGCCACCAGCAGCACGCCGTGAAGCCGATGGTCATAGCGTGATTCCTCGGTTCGTCGAATTTCATCTTGTAATCCCAGAATGATGGTTGCGGAGTCCGCAATCGTTAGTGGTTTCATTCCACTAGAAGAACATACATCGATCTAATGCGCAATTACTTATGACGTCGTGTTTAGCACGTGAAGAAGAGCAGAAACGCGGGCGGTGCCAAATCTCCGCCACACGGGCCTTGGCTTGCCTTCGAGGTCATTCTTCGGCAGCTGGACACCGGCCAGCGCGGCAAACGTGGCCATAAAATCAAGGCCACCTACGATGTCATAGTTTTTGCTTCCTGCCTTTATCTTCCCCGGCATCCAGGCGAGGGCAGGCACACGGAAGCCGCCTTCGCGATCCGTGCCTTTGGTGCCGCGGAATGGAGTGTAGCCGGCATCTGGATAGACATCCTGCCAGGCGCCGTTATCCGAGGTCCAGATCACGATGGTGTTGCCCTTGTCCAGACCAAGTGCGCGGATCTTGTCCATAACGTGGCCGATGCGGGTGTCGTTCTCAACGATCGAATCAGCGTACTTGCTCTTATCCATGGATTTACCGATGAAGTCCGGATGCGGCAAGTTCGGTTGATGCACCTTCATGAAGTTGATATCAATGAAAAATGGTTTGTCTGGGTTTTTCGCCGCATCATCGAGAAAATCCAGCGCATCTTTCTCGATGTAAGCGTCAAGGAACGGAATGCCGACGAGGCCCTTTTCTGGCGTGTCCACATATTCGGCAGTAACTTTCCAATCTTCTTTCGGCGTCTCGCCCGCATTGCCTGACAGGGAACCTCTCGTTGCCTTGATAAACAGATCGCGCAGCGAGGCCGGCATGGCGGGGAACCACTTCGGGTCGGTATAAGTGTAGGCGTTGAGGTGATAGAGCAGGCAATGCCGCATCACGTCGAAGCCGTGGGCAGAGGGTAGCGCATAGTCCGCTTCGCCGAGATGCCATTTGCCAGTGAAATAAGTCTTGTAGCCACCCGTCTTTAGTACTGACGCGAAAGTCCATTCCGCCGCCGGCAGTCCTCCGCCCTGACCCTGAAAGGCTACGGTGGTCATACCGCTCCGATTTGGGAAGCGCCCGGTGATCATGGCGGCCCGGCCGGGAGTGCAGGCTGTCTGTGCGTAGAAGTCGAAGAAGGTCATGCCTTCATCGGCCATTCGGTCGAGACTTGGTGTGGGCATGCCGCGTCCTATACCGCCGCCCCACGGTCCAGCATCGCCATAGCCAAAGTCATCGGAGACAATCGGGATGATGTTGGGTTTCTTTTCCTGCGCCTTCGCGGCGGGCACTCCTGCAACTCCGAAAAGTGTGCCAATAATCGCCAATGCAAGGCCTATTCTCATAGATCACTTCATAAATTTCCTCCCTTTGTTTTTTGTCCAACGGCAGAAACCGTGAAGCCGAGTTCAAGCTGAAGTTCCAGTTTAATATCACTGGTGCGCTAGTGTGTCAACGAATCAGGAGTTAGCCGGATTCGCCATAAATTTAGCAGTCTCGCTCGCAATCGTGCTTCCAGACGTTCCGGGTTTCCGTCGTTGAGCAAGTCCGCGGGACGCAAGGGCCGCGAATATATACGCTCCCGCTAATGCACCGAATCCTTTCCAAATGTCCGTCCACGTGCGAGAGCCGCCGATTAGCTTAGAGAGATGACCTTCGGCAAGGTAAAACATGCACAACTCCAAGGAACAACGCCGTAAACGGATGCAGCACGAAGGCAGGCAATGGAAGAATGAAACGACTAAATGAACCGCCATTGTTTTTCATTTGAACAACTCCACTGTGGCAAACGGCTCAGCCGAACCCGGACGGAAACGGTTGAGGGTAAACTTCGTCGGTTGACCCGGCTTCACATCTACGAGCACGTAGTTGTATTCCTCGATAGGACTGGCTCCCTTCCAATACAAATCGGGCGGATAGTCTTCAGGAACCTTGATGTGAGTCCTGCCGGGAAGGATCGGGTCCTGCTCCGCACCACCGCCGCCCAGTAGCATGTATTTCACGCCGTCAACCTGGTAAAGCTCGGTGGTGTGCACATGCCCGTTGAAAACCACGATGTCGAGGTCCTTGGCGTAGGAAGCAATCGTCTTGTGGGGACTCTGGTCTGCCGGGATGGCCCCCATTCCGGAGCGAGCGAACACAGGGCTGTGAAACGAAATGAATACCTTCTTCGTGCCCTGCGCCTTCGCTTCATCCAGCCACTTTTGGAGTTGCTCCATCTGCGCTTCGTAGGGAGGACGTGTCGCTTTCCATCCCGTCGGGTCGCGATAGTCGTACGCGCCGGTCCAGAGGAAGATGAATCGCACGCCCTGATAATCGAACTTGTAGATGAGTTGTTTGTCGGTAACACCGAATTTTTTCAGATAGGGGAAAGCCGCTAGCAGACCTTCGACGTCCGAGTCGGCCCACACTTCGTGATTTCCAACCGCAGGAAAGACGCGGCCCGGCATTCCCGCTTTCTCCATCTCTCGATCTGGTTTCGGCAGTTGCTTCAACACATCTTCGTTCACCAGTTTCCAGTACGGATTGTCGGACGGCTTGTTGCCCTGTTTGCCCCACCACACCAAGTCGCCGGTGTTGACTATGAACTGGGCGCGCCCACTCCTTATGTTCGCCACCACTTCTTTAGCAACCCAGTCCCCGCCTTCCAGCCGGAACATGGTGCGGCTTACTCCGGGAAGCAGCTTTACGTCTTCGACCGAAGCCTCGGTGACCCAGCCCTTGTCGAACTTGAGCGTAGTCACCTCGCTCGCGGTAGCGAATGGCATGACCATCTCCACCAGTTCTTTGGTCGTCGGGTCGTAGATCATCTTTACGTCCTTCTTCACCACCTCCGGCGCTACCTTCGCCGGAAGTACCAGTTCAAACATGTCCACCACTAACTGGCGGGCTTCCGTCTCCTGGTCTTGCTTGTACGGGAGATACATCATTGAGCGTGAGTCGCCGTACACAGCGAACGAAAAGCCCTTATCAGCTGGATTTGACTGCTGCGCGTGAGCCTTGAACGGCTCAAGAATGAAAATCGTCATAAACGCAACTAAAACAAAGGAAAGTTTCTTGGTGTTGGTCATCATTTCCTTTTCCAAACCGGGCTTCTTGAGCCCTCAGATCTTTTGTGGTAAGGCCTACCAACAGGGCAGAACTCGACGCGAGCGATTGCTCTGTCGAACAGTTATTTGCACCCTCTTGGGCTTCGCGATGCTGCCCGCAACATTCATTCCCGTCTACCGTCAAAAGTACCAGTTCCTCCGGGACAAATATCGTAGTGTGCTAATTATTACCTTCAACGTTATAGCCCGCTCGGTACCTAATACCTGATTCGATAGGAACGTCGGCGGCCTGGTTGTACGACCTACTGAAACCGCACGTCACCAAAGTGGTGGCGTGTGATCCACGAAAAAACAAGTCCATGCGGGAAGGCAACCAGAACGACAAGATTGATGCTCGCCGATTGGCCGGGCTGCTGCGCCTCGATCATCTCACTCCGGTTTATCATGGCGAACATGGCCTACGAACGCTGAAGGAGTTGGTACGCAGTTATCTGACCATCACCAAAGATCTGGCACGAGTGAAGTCCCGGGTGAAAGCTATTTATCGAAGTTGGGCCATCCCTTGTACCGGCAAGCAGGTTTATGCGCGGTGTCATCGCGCCGAGTGGCTCGGAAAGATCAGCGAACTAGGAGTGCGCCGGCGGGCAGAATTTTATTACCAACAACTCGATGCGCTGCGCGCGGTGCGCCAGGAAGTGCGGCGGGATCTACTCGCGGAGAGCAAGAAACACAAGGCCTGGAAACGGCTCTGTGAGATTCCCTCGATTGGCCCGATCCGAGCAGCGGTTTTGCTGGGCATCCTACAGACGCCGCATCGTTTTCGCAGCAAGCGGCCGCTGTGGAATTACGGAGGTTTAGCGATTGAGATGCACAGTAGCGCCGATCACCGAAGTGTCGACGGACAACTGCAACGATCCAGGAAGAATGTCTTGGTGCGGGGCCTCAACCGCAACTGCAATCACGATCTGAAGAACCTGTTTAAGGGTGCGGCCGCCGTAGCTTCCAGCAAGTCGGGCCCCTTTCAGGAGTTCTACACGGCTTTAGTGGCCAAGGGTATGCGGCCAGAAATGGCGCGACTGACCTTAGCCAGGAAGATTACCACCATTGTTTTAATTGTGTGGAAGAAAGGGGTGTGCTTCGACGCCAATCATCTGAAACCACAAACAGCTTGAGTGTCTCTGATCGAATCCGCTCCATGCTGGGGATCTTCTCTAGCGGTGGCCTGTGGGTTCTCGTGACACCTTGGTTCGAGAGCGAGTCTCAGCTGGTTTGTTAGGCGCTGTGTGCTTCGGCACGCAGTCTCACACGCGACCTTAGGCCCTCTCGGATAACCAGAAAAAGCTATGGGCCACGAGTCCCAGATAGAACCATGGTCGCCACCTGACCAACGTTCTGCTTGCTGGTTTCGGAACTGACAGGCTTCGTCGCAAACGAGCGATGAAAACCGCTGGTAGAGAAAACCCAAACCGCTGCGTCGCCATATCCAGCAACCGAGCATATGGCGCGGAACGTCAGAACAGATCCTGCTCAATTAAGTGGGCTGCTTTTATAGAACAAACCAGGATTTGAACCACCAACGAGCACGATTGCCTAGAGTTTGCGAGTGAACGTTTCGTGGTACCGTGAGCGAATGATCGCACACGACGTGCTTGATTTCTACAAAACGATGTCCGATGTCGGCGTTGAAGTTTGGATTGATGGAGGGTGGGGCGTTGATGCGCTCCTCGGCAAACAAACCAGGCAGCACAAAGACTTGGATATCGCGATTGAGGAGAAGCATGTCGCGTTGCTCCGCGATGTTCTCTTAGTGCGTGGATTCAGAGAAGTCAGACTGGAGGATGCGCGTCCGTGGAATTTCGTATTGGGCGATGAGACTGGCAAGGAAATCGATGTGCACGTCATCGTGCTTGATGACACCGGAAACGGTGTGTACGGCCCGCCGGAAAAAGGAGAAATGTATCCAGCCGCATCGTTGACTGGGTCCGGAATCATCGATGGCCAAAAAGTCCGGTGCATTTCTCCAGAGTGGGCAGTCAGATTTCACTCCGGCCGAATCAAAGAATTTGCAAGAGTGAATTTTATGGCTCCGATTGACGAAATCCTCAAACTGGACCCGCTTCTGTTTGACGCGAATTGGAAACAAATCGAGCAGGTGATCTGGTCGCTCCAAACAGTTGAAGAGCAGATTGCCGCATGGGAAGCGATCGCCGACCGCCTGCGACCGCATCCTGTGTCGAAAGGTATGCCCTTCTTTCGGCTTGGTCATATGTACCTCGTCAGCGACTCTGATGCCAAACGAGCCATCGAAAACCTTGAAAAAGCGTACAGAGAGGATATGAAGTACGGCCCGGACCAAGGCAAAACTCCAAACAGGATGGGCGCATATCGATTGCTAGCGCTCTCTAAAGGATTCATCGAGTACCTGGAGGGCAAGAAGAATTGGGAGGCCGAACAGCTACAACAGGCGCACAGACCTGTGCTCATGAGGACGCTGTTAGCCGTCTACGATGCAAGTCTCGCTCACATCATGGATTCAGAGGTACACACATATCAGTCCTTTTTTGCTGTCATTCAGGACAAGAGCCTGGTGCGATTCGCGATCGAAAACTATTTCTTCGCTGAACGACTGATCGAAATGTTTTATGTCAGCGGGACGCACCTTTCACGCCACACGGACGAATACGGCGCGTGTCAACGACTTTGAGACAGGTACTCGCGAAATTTAGTGAGTTTTTTGTTTGTTGAGTTTTTCCACCAAGAAATTCCGCGCCAGGATCGCGTAGGAACGACGATCGCCAACTGGGGCGACCCACAGCATCCCCGCTTTTTGTCTCTCCTCAAGCACATTTCGTTTTTTCGAAGCGGATCGCGTCGGTCTCATCTACGTTCCTCCAGTTAGCGGTTCCAGAGTGGAAACCGGCCTGTTAATCCAGACTTCGCTAGGAAGGGCCGGTGGTTTGGGAGGGTTTCGTACGAAGCGCTCCGGGTGACGTTGGTATGCAACGTTGAGCACATCCTGGCGTTGCTGCAGAATGTTTTCCGCTTGCCCATAGTGAACCGCCGCTGGCGTCAACAAACCTACGCCGGAGTGACGGTGCTCTTGGTTATACCACTGAAAAAAACTCTGACAGAAAGCACGACTGTCCTGGATGCACCCAAAGCGGTCCGGGAACTCCGGCCGATATTTCATGGTTCGGAATTGGCTCTCGGAGAAGGGATTGTCGTCCGAGACGTGCGGCCGACTATGCGTTTTCGTGACCCCCAGATCGGCAAGTAAAAGCGCTACTGGCTTGGACCTCATCGAGGTACCGCGATCGGCATGCAGGGTGAGTTGACCGGGCTGGATGTTTTGTTTCTTGCAGCTCTCCTCGATCAATCGCTTGGCCAACTCGGCGCTTTCGCGATAAGCGACCATCCAGCCGGTGACGTAGCGGCTGAACACGTCGAGGATGACGTAGAGATAAAAATAGGTCCACTTGACGGGGCCGAGCAGCTTGCTGATGTCCCAGCTCCACAGTTGATTGGGAGCAGTAGCCATCAGTTCGGGCTTCTGGTAAGGCGGATGAAGCAACTGATTGCGGCGTTCGTGCGATTCGTCGTGTTCGTCGAGCACGCGATACATGGTGCTGATCGAGCAGTGATACGTTCCTTCATCGAGCAGCGTCGCATAAACAGCGGCTGGAGAGCGATCCTGAAAACGTTCTTCGTGCAAGCAGGCGAGAACCGTTTGCCGTTCCTCAAGACGCAAAGCCCGTGCCGGCGGCCGCCGGGAAATCGGCGAAGCCGAAGAACCGGGATGAAGCTTGCGGTAGTAGGAAGCTCGCGGCAGAGCCAGCGCCTGGCACGCCGCGCGGATGCCCACGATCGTGGCCAACTCGGTGGCCGCGGTCATCCCAGTTTCTCCTCCGGATCCGGGATCGGACGGCCCAGCAGCGCCGCCACTTTTTTTTGAACGTCAATGATGATCTCCGCTTTTCGGAGTTTTTCCGTCAGCTGGCCTAGCTGGCGGCGCAGCTTTTCATTTTCCTCCGCCAGCGGATCACGCTGGGATTTGCGGCCGCGTTTACGTGGGGTCAAGGCTTCCAGGCTCCCGGCTTGGCGTTCCCGCCGCCAACTGACCAGATGCGAGGAATACAAACCCTCCCGGCGAAGCAGCGCGCCCACGCCACCTGGGGTGGCTGCAGCATCTTCGGCTTCCTTCACAATGCGCAGTTTGTATGCAGCGGTGAAGACACGACGTTTTGCGTTGGCGACAACCTCGGAATCCGGCGGCAAAACTGGCACAGCGCCGGCGCCTACTTTGGCTGCCGCTGCACTACGCTCAGGCTCACAAACCGAGCCTTCGCTCCGTTCCGCGGCAGCCAAACCTCCAGGAGAAAGAACAACACCAAGAGAATTCCTGATCATCCCTGCCTGCTTCTTTCTCGCCCTTCTGCTCATTAATTAAGGGTACTAGACTTGTCTCAGGGATGTTGACACGGAGGGATATCCGTTATCGAGGGCGATCGTCGGTCTGTTTGGTGGCGTATTGGAAGCGATCCTTGCTGATAGGCTACCAGGAGGAAGAAGCAAAGCTTTAGGAGTATTGATTACGGAAGCAAAAGACGCAAACATCGTCAAAGTCGGAACCAAGCTGGCCGCACTCTCAAGCATGATGCTTTACCTTCGCAATCATGTACACGCCGACCGAGATGCTGCCCGCACGGCGTATTTCATCGATATAAATGTAGCTAAAGGCTGCAAAGTAGCTGTCGATTGGGTGATCTCCGATCTTCTGAATCCCGTTCCATGATGCGATTGTGATCCACAACCCTCGGGGGAGTTCAGAAGTTCAGCATCGTTGGAGAAAGAACAAAAAGCTTTGCGCTCTCTCGGTACATCCTTTGCGTCGTGCGCATGTCTTCATCTCCAAAACGATCCGTGTCTTTGTCAAAGAACTGCTGGCTCCCTATTAAACAAGCTTGCCAACACAGCGGAAAAAAAAGAAGAGTTTCCGGGTCCTGAAGGGCCTCCGCAAGATCGGAAGAACGTCCACGGCAGACAAAGGGTATCTCTGAGATTACAAACGGCGTAGAAGGGGAGTCGCAGTATCGGAGGCACCAATTAAAATCCTTCAGCCAAGCGGCTCCCTTTTTTATCTCACCAAGCATTTTAACGATCGTACGGTTTCGTATGAAAGTGCTAGGAAGGGGTTCAGGCGTCATCGACTTCACTTTGATGCTCTTTCCGTCCGGGAACACCTCTTCAGCGATCCAACCTTTCGCTTTGCCCCATTCGGCTTGCTGGCATTCAAAGAACAGCAGGGATCTCGCTCGCATCATCTGAGCATATCGGAGCAGAAAGTCCAAATGCTCTTTCCAGTTCTTAAAATTGCTTTCGACCAACGATCGGCGAATTCTCGGGTAACGCCCTTCGAGCTCGGCAAACCCCTCATCTGCGTTTTCTAAACCGACTTCTGCCTTGGCGTAATCGTAGAATCCGTACCGGTAACCGACTTCAGCTGGACTTCGTTCGGACCACACATTGTTTGAAACGTCCAGGTACCAGAGCGGCTGTTCCAAACTCCATCGAGACGGGTCGATGAAGCCTCGAAGAAAACTGCGAGGAATGTAATGATCCTTTCTGTTCTGCTTGGAATTCATGTCAGTGCGAGTTGTGGCAAGCCTTGCATGCGTCGTGTCTAAAATCCTAATTTGTTAACTTTCGACGGCTAGAGCTCAGCCACACTCCATCCCATCCCCCTGGGAAATGGACGCTATCGATCTCGCAACTCGTCCTTAGCCGCAATAATGCGCTGCGCTGGAGCCTTGGATTCCGACACGAGACTTACAAACGTTCGAGTAATCACAAAAGGCAATTCATCGCCGAAGTAGCTGCCAGGATTCCAAGATTCTTCGACTGCCAGTTTGAAATCGTGCCAGTTTTTCATTAGACAGTCCCGGGCAGACGAATGCTCCAGGTCCAACACACCTTCCTTGAAAAAATCGATAGGATGGTCCAATGGCTTGGTCGGGCGCTTTCGCCAAATCTCATTGATCGAGCATAAAAGTCGATACGAAAGATGCGACTCTGATTCGTATGGCATTGCCGAGCATCGATAATGTGACTGTCTACACCCCATGATAGGCAAGCCAGCCAATGCATTAGCGATGCTCAGCGGCTCGACCGCATATCTCTTGGAAGTCAAACATTTGAGTAATTCAGTTTGAGAGAAAGTTGCCTCCATATCTCTGAGTTGCACGTCCACCACATTTGCCTGTTCTTCAAGGCTCCTGAGCTTCTTTTGCATTCGAATCAGATGGATATATCTGTCCACACACTCAGTTTCGATCAATTCCTGCTCCGGTGGAGTCGAGAAATGTTGCTGAAGTGCTGTCGCAGCCTCGTTACACTTCCCCATCGCGTCGTCTGCCTTCGAGGAGATCTCGCGAATTGCTTCCTGTATATCGAATAGAGATTGTCTCGAGTTTCGAATTCGTTCTGAACTGACCGGTGTCGTTTTAGCTTCCCGCAAGAACGCGGAAGCCAAAATGTCGTTGTTCTTTCCCCTTATTGGGGCGAGTGCCACTTTGATATCAGAGATCGATCCGGCGGCCCGTTTGCGAATCGCGAGCATTGCCCATCCTACTTCGGGCCACGACTCCTCGAGCAACCAGACCCAGGCATTGCGTCCGCCGATTAGAAAGTTGGAAAGTTGTCCGGTATCGTGGGACGACCACGGGCCTCTTCTTTCTCAATTTCCGAAGAATTATCCGTATTTTGGTATGAATCGTCCTGGCCCGGCAATCTCTTTACACAAGCCAGGATTCGCGCCCACAGATTCTTCGCCGGAAAAATGAGATTCCGCTCTAGCCAAGTGCCGGGTAATTCTCCCGAAGCCTGCCTGTCATTGCCGGATAAATCAGTTTTTGGTTGCAGTGAGAAGGCGCCGACTCTCATAAATCATTGAAAATTGGTGACATAACTGCACTTGCCACGTAAGTTGACATGGTAAGGCCGAACCATTGAGGAAGCCTTCGGAACTGGGTTATGTCCACTCTGTGGCCGAGCCCTCGAATTTTCCGTCGCAGCTTCGGGTATCAGGATCTTCCGATGTCAAACATGTGCGTTGTTTGGCCAGACTCTGACGCCGCCTCGGCGCTTTTGGCCCAGATCAAAAGAGAAGCGTAGGAGGAGAAAACGATGGGACGCCGTACTTTAACGCTACAGGATCAGCTTAGAGGAGTTCGCGCGGCACTCAGAAGTCCGCGAACACCTCCCCAGTTTAAACCGGGACTTCGGAAGAGGAAGGAGTTCCTTGAAAAGAGCATGAGGAAAACTGAAAACCGAACACAGGGGAAAAAGAAACCATTTTGGAGTTGGTAATTCCTTATTTTGAAAACGAAAAAGGAAAATTGTGTCGGTTTTCATTAGCGATGCAGTCGGAAGTTGGAGCTCCGCTGCGCTGCCGGCGATCAAGTTTACGGGCGATCACCTCAGGGGGTATGAGGTCTTCAATCTCGGAATCAGCCATCCCAGTAAACTTCTCTATTTCCAGCACCAAGTGCGGCACTACCGAATAGAGACCGTCCCTCAGAGACGCCATCGCAGCCGTTCAAACGGAATGGCCTTTCGCCTTGACGGCCTGCTGCGCAGCCGCGAATACATCGCGTGCGGACGTCGTACCCGCTACGTGCTCCGTACCCGTGATTCCGAGGTCCATCCATCCCGCGTTCACGCTCTCAAACATTTCTTCGGCAGGTCCAGTGTGGCCCTTCGGGACGCCGAACTGCTCGAACGCTTCCGCCCACCCTGCACGTGGGACGGCAAAGGCTTTTATGTCGCGTTTTAGGACTTCACCCAATTGTTCCGCCACTTCATCCGCGCTTACCATCGAACCGAGCTCGATAACGCGACGCCCTGACCACGCCGGCCCGGTCAGAAGCTTTGCTACCTCTGCGCCGATGTCGTTTGTCGCGACCATTGTTGATTTCCGGTTTGTAGGATTGTAGAAGACCGGTAGTGTTCCGCCTTGGGCGGCCTGTAAGCCGAAAAGAAAGTTTTCGAAAAAGCCGCCTGCGCGCACAAATGCGACCGGAGATGGCAGGCTGCGAAAACCTTGCTCAAAAAGCGATAAGGCCGTGATCATCCCCAGCCCGCTTGTTCTATTCGCGCCCATCGACGAAAGCGCTACCACCCGCGGCGGCACTACCTCGGTCAGCGCCTCGACATAGTTCGCAATCACGTCCTTTGCTTCTTTGTAATCAGGCGAGGGTGCCCATACAGCCGGCAACATAACAAACGCGCCCTCAACACCTTTGAGCGCCGCCGCTATGGCTGTCGCATCGTTCCAGCCTCCATCCACCAACTCCACGCCTTGGTCTGCCCACTTCGCCGCTTTCTCGCGATTGCGCACAAGCGCCCGCACCTGTTTGCCTTGCTTCAGCAGATGCTGCGCGGTGGCGCCCCCAACTTTTCCAGTAATGCCCATGAGTAAATACATGCTCGTTTCTCCTTGTTCTTGCAGCGATACGGTACCGTATTGGTACGCGATACGGCCAGCAGGCTTTTTTCGATACGCTACGGTACCGTATCTGTGCTCCTCTAAATTAGAGTACTCTTCGAAGTGAAAAGATGTCATGGCTTCCGCTTCTTCCGCTGATAACGGAAGGCGAGCAGACTCGGCTCGACTCAAATCTCCCGCACCAGCGCTTCCCAAGCCAAACCAGCATCCTGCTTCAAGGTCGCTGAGTCCTTCGATTTTATCGGATCAGTATTACGTGCGCTTTAGCGCTGCAACACTTTCCCGAAGAACCACGATCTGCTTTTCGCGTTCACCGACAAGCAGGTGAGTCAGATCGTCGAGCGTGCGGAAGGTCAATACCGGGTGCTGTTTGCACTGCTGGCGGCATCGGGCCTGAGAATCTCCGAACTGCTCGGCTGGCGCATCGAGAACGTTTTGGACGATTGCTACCGCCTTCGCATCATCGAGAAGAACTACGCGGGGCGTCAGGAAATGGGCTGAAGACCGCCAACGCGGAGCGCATAGTCGAGTTGCACTGCACCGCTGCACAGCTACTCCGCAGTCACATCGACCAGCGCACTAGCGGGTTCGTGTTTGAAAACAAGAAGCACAACGCTCTTTGTGCGACGAACATCCTCAAGCGGTATCTGCATCCGGTACTGCTCGGCAGCGACGCCAAGCCCGGAGTCACCGGGCAGAAGGCAGGAGAGCACGCCTTCCGCCGCTATCGCGACGGTTATCTCCGCACGCAGAATTGCCCGGCGTCTTTTGAAGTATTGGCTCGGGCACAGCCGGAATCAGGACATGAGCGACCTGTACGAGGGCTCTGTGGCGGACGAAGCGTGTCGCTTGGAGATGAGCAAGTAGATGGAATCGGCTTCGAGATTCCTTTAGTTGTTGTACCGAATGTACCGAATTGTACCGAAGAATCGACATAGGTAAGCGGTCGCCGGCGTTCCCTGTCACAGTCGCGGTAGGGACGCGAGTTAACCCCGCGCCCCCCGCACAGATCCGTACGGGCAGGATTACTGCATACGGCTCTTACCGCAGATACCTGGCGTTGAAGCGCATGGCAGGACGCGGGTGCAGGATCACAGCACTCGGGATCCAACGAGCGACAAGCGGACCGAAACGTTCCCAGGGCATCCGACTCTTCTGGCTCCGCCGTTGTAGCGCGCGGGACCAGTGCCAAACGACTTGGGCCCGAAAGCTCTGCAGACTATCGATGTTGCCAGGAACCGCATAGTAGTTGAAGTAGCCTTGTACCACGGACCTCAACCACTTCCCGACTTCGGCCACTGGCTCGTGCCAGCGCCGCCGAAGCTCCTCCCGTACGGCTTTGAGTTTTACGGAGAGTCGCTTACGTATAGTCTTGCGATCGACCGAAAAGCCGCCGGTCTTCCGGTTTTTCGCGCAGATATGCGGTAGAGTAGGCCCGAGGAATTTCACCTCGAGCCTCTCGCAGAACCGGACGTGAACCTCTCGGCGCATCCGGCTCCCATCAAGCAAACGTGCCGATCATACCAAGACTCCAATGTACAAAGAGCTCCGCGCGCTCCGCAGCAAGCCGTTGTAGAAACTGGCTCGCCCGGATCTTATGGTCGTTAAAGCGCTTGAACTTTCGCATCGCCCAGGCTACAAGCATCTGATTTACATGCCGCAGTAAGGGGTACAGAGCCGATGGGGCGTATCGTCCGTAGTACTCGATCCAACCCCGCAGGAGTGGATTGAGCTGCTGGGCAATATCCTGCAAAGACAGCTGTGTTTGATGACGAAGTTTCAATTCCCGAATCGTCGACCGCATGGCTTTCATCGCCGAGGAGCTAACTGCGGGATTAAAACCGCAGAATAGCGTGTTATCCCGGAAACGTCTCACCAGACGAGGCCGAAAGCAGTACCCAAGAAAGTCAAATTTGACGTTCGGATACTTGCCTTTGCGCTTCTTGTCTTTGCAATAGACGATTTTGGTTTTCGTTGGATGCATCTCCAGGCGGCACTCTGCCAGGCGAACTTGTAGCTCAGACTTAAGCGCCTGTGCTTCTTGCTCGCTACGGCAGTGCACCAGTCCATCGTCCGCATACCGACACCACGGGAGGTCCGGGTGTTTCCGCGTCATCCAGAGATCGAACGCATAGTGGAGAAAAATGTTCGCCAAGATTGGGCTGACCACACCACCCTGAGGGGTTCCGCGGTCTCGCTCAATTGTGGTTCCATCTTCCTGCATCATTGACGCTCTGAGCCATCTTTCGATGTACAGCAGCGCCCACTTACACGTCACATGTTTCCGAATGGCTCGTAGCAAAAGCTCATGGTCAATGTTGTCGAACAGGCCTTTGATGTCAAACTCTAACACCCAGTCATACTTCCAGCACCGCTGCCGCGTAACTCCTACGGCGTCGAGTGCCGATTTTCTCGGTCTGTAGCCATAGGAGTCTGCCAAAAATATGGGGTCCAGAATCGGCTCAATGACTTGTTTCACCACCATCTGCGCCACGCGATCGGCTACTGTGGGCACACCCAAAATCCTTTGTCCTCCAGACTTTTTGGGAATGGAGACGGCGCGCACCGGCGGAGGAAAGTAGCTTCCCGAGCTCATTCGGTTCCAGATCTTGTAGAGATTCCTCTTCAAGTCGGCTTCGAACTGCTCGATCGTCTGCCCGTCCACCCCGGCCGCTCCTCCATTGGATTGGACCGCTTTGTACGCTTCATACACTAGCTTCTTATCGATGTTGAACGGCTTGTCTGTCGCACGCATCGAGGTCCTCCTGTTTCCAGTTGCTTCGGTCATGCGACCACTTGACCCGACTCCTTCGCTCCAGCCCCATTACGAGCCTTCCTCGCTCTTACGAGTCGGTCCGCCCCAGTGCTCCGCATCGGTACGCTCGCCTCGCGGTTTTCGCCGCTTGGGCTTCTCCCTTCACATCGGAGCGACTGGTTCCTGCAGTTCCACGCGATAGCCTGCATCCGCTTCACGCCCTCTCTACGCCGGTCGCCGTCCGCTCAGTCATCAGGCACCCTACGGACTTGTCCCAGGTGGGATACACGCTCCTGGTTTCGACGACTCTTGATTTCTTAACGACGCGTCTTCGAAGGGTTCACTTTCGTTCGTCTCTCGGATGCTCACCTGCACGAGTTTGTTCTCGCGCTTTTCCTCCAACGCTCACCACCATGGCTCTTTACCACAGCGGCTTGTAGGCGGTTTGAGACCTGCTCCTGAAAGCCGATCCCGAGGGGCCTTCCCTCATCTATTGCGCAGCTTATTCACGGTGAATCAGTTCATGATGAACTCCTCCTCCGTGTGCTTCTGCAGCACACTGAATCCCAGAAAGTTAAATGTCTCCGGCTTGCCCTGGCCTCGCCGCTTTCGGTCTTCGGCTGCGAAACGCCCGAACTCAATCAGGCGTGTTTTGCCCGGATGTAGTTCCAGCCCGAACTTTCGCAGGCGCTCCTTCCATTCCTGGAGGAAGCGCTCGGCATCGACTCGTTGCTCGAATCCCATGACGATATCATCCGCGTAGCGCACGATTATGACCTCGCCCGTAGCGCGGTGTTTTCGCCAGTGCTGTGCCCAAAGGTCGAAAGCGTAATGTAGGTACACATTCGCGAGCAGCGGAGATACCACCGCTCCCTGCGGGGTTCCCACTTCCGTTTTCGCCCAGGCCCCTTCCTCCGATACTCCAGCCCTCAACCATTTTCGAATCAGGCGGAGTATTCTTCGGTCGGCGATTCGGTGCTTGATGAATTTGCCCAACCATTCGTGTGAAATGGATCCGAAAAAATCACGAATGTCGGCATCCCGCACCCAGTTCACTTTCTTCCGTATGAGTCCTACCCAGAGCGCATCCAGCGCTTGATGCTGGCTGCGCCCGGGACGGAACCCATAGGAGAACCCCAAGAAGTCCTCTTCATAAATTTGGTTGAGGACCGTGACCACCGCGTGCTGAACGATCTTGTCCTCCAGGGCCGCTATGCCCAGGGGTCGCTTTCGTCCGTCCGCTTTGGGAATGTAGGTTCTCTTGGAAGGCTGCGCTCGATACGTTCCCTGGTGTACTCGACCGTGTAGGTCCTCCAGTCGTTTATCCAGATCTGTTTCGTATTCCTTCCATGTGACTCCGTCCACACCCGGTGCAGCGTCTCGCTTCAGTGCGTAGAAGCTTTCCAGTAGTAGTGCCACAGTCACATGGTGGAGTAACGCAGTGAACCGCGTCTTCCCTTCCCGTTTAGCTGCTTCTCGCACACCGAGCAAGCCGCTCGACGCGTTAATTAACCCAACTCTGAGTCTGGGACGCGGTCGTCTGCTCGATGTTCTCTTTGGTCGGTCGCCTTCCCTCCCTGCCCTCCGCCGACGGTTTCCCGCCTTTGTTCGAGCACTTCGTCGGTACTGTACGACCGTCCGACTCCCCAGTAACGTGCATGTTGGACTTCTGGTTCATGACCTTCTCCAACCGGCCCGCTCAGGAAATCGCAACGGGCGTTGCTGGGGCCTCCCGGTTCTCGCGCATGGAGTTTCCATGCATGCTTGGGGTCTCTGACTGCGCGGAGTCCTTTGAAAGCTCGCGTTAGCGCTTCCATCAGTGTGGCCTTCCGTCTCGGTGGACGACGTCAGCACTCCGAATCGACTTATTTCGCAGCTCGATGTCCCGCCTGCATGTGCCCCTGTCAACGCTTCACGAACAGCCTTGCGACTGGCCGCGCATGACTCGGGGGCAGGGTGGCTCGCTACGCTTTCCCTGTGTGACTCTTTCATTCACTACTCCATACCGATTTTACCGGCGCACCCACCGTACATGCGGGTCCGCATACGGCGGTTCGGCGGATCAAGCTACTGCGAACCGAACAGAGACGGAATCCCGAGCGAGGCGAAGTAGGCATTGGGCAGTGCGATATGCAGGCCTGGGGATTCGGCAAGCCGCCATGGGCCATGAACACTGCCCGCCGTTTGAGCGGCGAGTTCCGTGTCCACTCCTCGTTGGACGAGTTCCGCGAACCGTACCGAGCCACGTTTCCACTGCTGCCACAGAAACGCCCGGAGGCGCCGCCGTGTCCAGTAATCAAGGTCTCTCAGCACCCATGGGGTTTGGCAGTAACCGAAGTAGCCCTGCCATCCTTGGAGATAGCGCCCGAGCTGCTCGGCCATCCTCTCCACGCTTACCCCGCGCGTTCGTCGCGTCAGTTCCCGGACTTCGGCGCGATATCGACGACACTTGGTTCGCCTGGAGCGGTCCGACCACAGCAGATCCCAGGAAAAACACGGCCTATATCGAATTCAGGGTCCGCACCTCGTCATCGAATATGCACCTCAGACGCTGGGGGGCGACCCTTCGATGCATGTCCATACCATGTACTGAGATCCGACGAACGACTATGGACGGGAGCTCACGCCGAAATGAACGCGAGACTCGTTGCCGCTGCTGCAATTCTCTTGTCGCTCGGAACAAGCGCCTTCGCGCACCGGCTCGATGAGTATTTGCAAGCCACAATCATTTCAGTGGAAAGAAACCATATTCAGATGTCCATGCGCCTAATCCCCGGAGTCGCGGTTGCTTCCACTGTGCTTGCGAGCATCGACGGCAACGGTGACGGCGTGATTTCCGAGGACGGACAACGGGCTTATGCGGCGCGTGTGCTTCGCGATTTGTCGATTACGGTTGATGGAACGAGTGCGAGGCCTGCACTTATCTCGCAGAAATTTCCGGCAATCGCGGAGATTAAAGAAGGACTTGGTGAAATCCGCATTGAATTTACCGTGGACCTGGCTAGTGGTGGGTCCGAACGGAAAATCGTAATCGAGAACCACCACGAAAACGGAATATTCGTCTACCTGGTTAATTGCCTCGTTCCGGCCGACCCGGACATTCGGGTCCTCGCGCAGAATCGAAACGTAACCCGCTCGTTCTATCGGCTGGATTATGCGCAGGTGCGAGCGGGGCGGACTCAGCATCGCTGACGGGACGGCCGAACGGATGGACGAGCAGGGTCGGGTTCGCAAGTGTATTCCGTCTTGGCATGTGTCACATTGCCGAAGGCACAGATCATCTTCTGTTCTTGCTGGCGCTGCTTCTGCCAGCGCCCCTGATGGTCATTGGCTCGCGCTGGGCCGGATTCGCTGAAGTGCGCAGTAGTTTGCTGCGGATTCTCAAAATTGTGACGGCATTTACGATCGGTCATTCGATTACCCTGATGTTAGCGGCATCGGGGCTGGTGCGGTTGCCAAGCCGTCCCATCGAAGTGCTAATCGCCTTTTCCATACTTATCTCCGCTATCCACGCGTTTCGACCCATTTTTCCAGGACGTGAAGCACAGATTGCAGCATTCTTCGGACTTATTCATGGTTTGGCGTTTGCTGCGACCCTGGAGAAGCTGGGGCTCGGGCGGTGGGAACGTGTGGGCGGCACCCTGGCGTTTAACCTCGGCATTGAAACGATGCAGCTGATCTTAGTCGCCGTGATCCTACCTTCTCTTATTCTGCTGAGCCGGACACGCGGGTATCGGTTTCTGAGAATCAGCGGAGCGGCGTTCGCGGGTTCTGTGTCGATAGGCTGGATCGGCGAACGACTGCTTGGCTTGCATAGTTCGGTAGACGCTGTGGTGAGTGTTATAGCGCATCACGCCGTCTGGATTGCCGGGGGGTTGTTTTCGATTAGTTTGCTATGATGGTCGCTCCGTAAGATATTTGGTCAACCGGCGCCAACAATTTTGGGATGTGAGGCCGGACACAGGCGCCCGGGCTTTTTGTTTGCGAGTGCTTTGGTGGCGCATTCCTCCGCGAGGGATGCGGGAACGTTTCAGCTGTCCCACGATTTTCAGAAGAGGCACGCATCGTTGGAAGGAGCGAATCATGGGTAATCGAGACGCACGAGGCCGGGAAAAGAAAAAGCCAAAGAAGAAGGAGATTAAGGTGCCGAGCAGCAGGCCGGCGCCAAGACCGACACCAGAATACAAACCTGCGGTACTGCCTCAGCCGCCGCAAAGCGATGAGAAGACTTCGTAAAATTCACGGATCGGGATAGGCGCCAGCCTGTTGTTTTTTGAGAGGAAGAGCCCAGCCTTTGCAAAACAGCGCAGGGCCGAAGCATTTTGCGGGATATCCGCTGGGTGAGATGCCGAGGCAGCGCTTTAAGGCGATGGAGAAGACTTCTTCTGAATTTTAACTTCTTAAAGGCCGGGCACAGGCGCCCGGCCTTTTTGTTTTTTGGGAGGAAGAGCACCAGCCTGAGCGATTTCGCTGCCAGGGAACGATTGGATTATGCTAATGCCTGACCTGGGTTTGCGAGAAAAATGGTGTTGACCGAGATGACCGAAGACGATTTGCAATCGAGAGAGCAAGCCGGAAAAGTGCGAAGAATTCTGTTTGTGGCCTTCGGCGGTCTGCTCACGTTGATGGTGGCCGCAGGTTTGGATGCATTGCATTCGTTGCGACAACTGGACGGATTCGAACGCCAGGTGAACCAAAGATACTCGACGCACACACAGGCACTGACAACGATACTCATTTCGGTGCACGTCTATCATGACAAGATGGAACGCTATTTGCTAAGCGGAGAAAATCCCGAAGCCGATACGGACGTCGCTGATGTACGGAACTGCGGTGCGAGAGTTCGCGACGCTTTGCAAAAGTATCCCACGGATACAGAACCGGACGAGCAGGCGTTGCTGTCCGAGATACAAAGGAGATTCGCGGAGCAGGAAAGCTCTTTCGCCGTTCTCGTCAGCCAACGTGCCGGGGAAAGACCCAGGAGAGACAGGAGCGCATGGGCGAAGAGATGATGTTGCGCCGCGCCTATATTCTGCGAATTTCCAGAGACGTTTCTTCATTGAATGACGAAAAGCTGACGGAAGCAAAGCAATCGTTGGCAATGGATTTTCGTAATGCTCAGACCCGGCTTATGTCGATGGTTACTCTGTCATTGTTGGCGGGGCTGGTTTTGTCACTGCTGGGAGGATTTTATATTTTGAAGTTGGAGAGGCAGGGCCGCAGCCGCTATCAAGAGCTTGTTGCCAGCCGAGAAGAACTAGAAGCGTTGTCGGCGCGGTTAGTAGACGCGCAGGAAGAGGAAAGACGATCGATTTCGCGCGAATTGCACGACGAAGTTGGACAGACATTGGGCGCACTGCTTGTGGATTTGGGGCAATTGTCCAAGCTGGTGCCAGTAGAGGACAATTTTCTGCAGACGCATATCGTGAGGATCAAGTCCATTGCAGAGACGGCGGTGAAATCGATTCGGAATCTTGCGTTGCTGTTGCGGCCGCCCATGTTGGATGACCTGGGGCTGGTGCCCGCGCTGGAATGGCAAGGACGGGAGATTTCACGCCGTGGCGATATGGAAGTTGACGTCCGTTCTGAAGGTGTGTCCGAGCAACTTCCTGACGATGTGAAGGTTTGCATTTACCGGGTGGTGCAAGAAGCGCTGACGAATGCGGCGCGGCATTCAAGTGCAAAACACGCGCAGGTTTCCGTGGTTCAAAGCGGGGACAATATTCGGGTACAAATTGCTGACGACGGAAAAGGATTTGCTGCAGAACGCGTCCGGGGTATGGGGATTTTGGGGATGGAGGAACGGGTAAAGCGCTTGGCAGGAAGCCTGAACATTAAGTCGGCACCAGGAAAAGGCACAACTGTGCTTGCGGAGATCCCTGCGCAGCGTTTGGAGTCGACCTGAACTCATGAGGAAAATACGGATCCTGCTTGCCGATGATCATAAGTTGATGAGGCGCGGACTGCGCGTGTTGCTTGAACAGCAGGCGAACTTAACGGTGGTAGGCGAAGCATCGGATGGACGGGAGGCGGTAGCGCTAACGGGGTCGCAGAGGCCGGATGTCCTGGTGATGGACATCGGGATGCCGAGTCTGAATGGCATTGAAGCCGCAGCACAGATTACGCAAACTCATCCGGAAACCGCGATCGTGATGTTGAGCATGCATTCCGATGAGAGCTATGTTCTGCGGGCTCTGAAAGCAGGTGCGAAAGGATATCTACTGAAGGACTCTGCAGAAGCGGATCTGATACGAGCGGTGCACTCGGTCGCGGAGGGCAAGTCCTTTTTTAGTCCCGCCGTCAGCAAAGTTCTGTTGGACGACTATGTACGCAAACTGAAGCGTTCCGGGACGGAGGACCCCTACGATCTGCTGACGCCGCGAGAACGGGAAGTGATGCAGCTTGTGGCCGAGGGCAAATCGAACAAGGAGGTCGCACAGCTTTTGAATTTGAGTGTTTATACCGTGGAGACGCATCGCTCGAACATCATGGAAAAATTGAATTTACACGGGGTTCCGGAGCTAATTCTCTACGCAGTGCGCAAAGGCATCATTTCCTGACGATCCCGGCTGGCCCACAACCTAAATCCCCTTCCGTCATCCAGATCCGGGCACTACCCAATCACAGGGTACAAAGATACTGACCGCCAGGGAGGTGTATTTGCCTGCCTGAGGACATCTTATTGTGTGCAACCAAACAAGCGCATCCATCAAAGCACGGCGGACAGGGTGCGCAGAAACGCTTCACTTAAGGACGGACAGATGAAAGCAAATGCGATTTCACTCAGATCAAGACCAGCCGCTCTCGCCCTCGGATTGGCATTGGGAGTCGCTGGAGTTAGCTTTGCACACACTATGCAAAAGAGTACAAAAACAGCGACGGAGAAGGCAGACACGAATCCACCAGCCACATTGAAGTTGGCTGATGTCAACGAAGGAGCAAGCAAAACAAGTTTTGCACCTGTCGTGAAAGCAGTTCTTCCCTCGGTTGTGAATATCTCCTCTTCGAAAGTCGTCAAAGCCAGCGTCGACGGCATGGAACAGATGGAGCAGGACCCGATGTTCCGCCAGTTTTTCGGGCAAGGCGGAATGGAAGCGCCCAAGGATCGACGTGAGAAGGCGCTCGGCTCCGGTGTGATTGTCAGCCCAGAGGGTTACATTTTGACGAACAACCACGTGGTGGATGGCGCGACCGACGTAAAGGTCACGCTCTCTGACAAGCGTGAATTTCAGGCGCGCATTGTCGGCACAGATCCGAAGACGGACGTCGCAGTGCTCAAGATTGACGCCGGCAACCTAGTACCGCTTACGATCGGCGATTCCTCCAAGGTGGAGGTAGGTGATGTGGCGATTGCGGTTGGCGATCCGTTCGGTGTCGGACAGACCGTGACCAAAGGTATCATCAGCGCCAAGGGCCGCGGAGGCCTTGGCATTGAAGACTACGAGGATTTCCTACAGACAGACGCACCCATTAATCCTGGCAATTCCGGCGGCGCGCTTGTGAACGATCGCGGCGAACTGATTGGTATCAACACCGCCATCATTTCGCATGGTTCAGGCGGCAGCCAGGGCATTGGGTTTGCGGTTCCCGCGAATCTCGCCCGGCAGGTGATGGACCAAATTCTGAAGAACGGCAAAGTTGTTCGCGCGTATCTTGGAATTCTGCCGCAAAACGTTACCCCCAGCATGGCAAAAGCGTTTGGCGAGAAAGAAGCCAAGGGCATCGTGGTTGGCGACGTGACTGCCAGCAGCCCCGCGCAAGAGAGCGGCATTCAGCGCGGCGACATCATTCTGGAGATGAACGGCAAGCCAGTAAGCGACAGCAACCAACTGCGCATGACGATTTCCATGATGACGCCAGGCAGCAGCGTTAACCTGAAGACCCTACGCAATGGCAGTGAACGCGACGTCACAGTCAAACTCGCCGAAATGCCCACGGAGACAGCCAAGCTGAATTCGCAGGAAGAAGGCGGAAGCAAAGCTCTGGACGGCGTGGAAGTCTCAAACCTCAACCCCGAAATCGCGCAAGAGCTAGGGTTGCCCGCGAGTACGACAGGAGTCGTCGTGGCCGGTGTCGATCCTTCCAGCAAGATGGCGGAGTCCGGTTTGAGCCGAGGCGATGTGATTCAGGAAGTAAACCACCGTTCGGTGAGGAACGTTGCTGAGTTCCAGAACGCGCTTAAGAAGGGTGGCGACGAGCCGCTGTTGCTCGTCAATCGCGGCGGTAGAACGCTCTATATCACCGCGTAATTGGTCCGCTTCCACGGAGGTCTCTGTGCCAGCCATGCAATAACGGCTGGCACAGAGACGGAAGCGTGAAGGATTGAATGTCTTTCTCCCCGAAAAAGAGAAGGAAGGAGTAGAAGGAAATGAGAGATCGCAAGATTCGTATCAGGGGCCGCGCGGAAATTCGAGGCATAACTGATGACATCCGTAAACGGATCGATCTGATCGACAAAGACATGGGCCCCAAGCTGCAAACACTAGACAACATTTTCGCTGAAACTAAAGACCATCCCGAAGAATTTCACCAGCTCTATGTCCAGCCCTTACTAGAATCCGGCCTCACCTTGGAAGATTCATTCTCACTGTTAGTCGACGGTGTACTTCGCCCCAACTGACTGCTTGTTCGACCGCGGCCAGTCTAGTTCTTCCGGTAACCCGACGGGAGGTGATGAAGATCACTGCAAAGGAGGTAAGTCTGCAGCCAAAGTCAATTACCACGCTGTGCGGACGCAGGGGATTCTCAATACGCCCACTCAGTTGCGGAATAACCCTCGAAACAGAGCCGACCTGAGAAACTGAAGAGGTATTACATGAGAAGCTCCCTTCTATACTTCTCGCAAGTGTGTCAGTTGCGCGATGTGCTTTTTTTGCGCTCTTGCGATTTGCTTTTGCTTTCCTTCCCTGGCGCAGGACACTGACATTAATCGATACACGCTTTATACCGGTTTCGATTACATGCTTAGCCCTGCCCGTAACCTCACCGAACGCGGCTTTGATATGGACTTCGGCGTTACGGTGAAACCGTGGATGGCGTTGGGTGGAGATGTCAGCGCTATTAGCGACAGCGTCATCAGTAGTGCGGGCACGATCAACGGAAGCGAGACGGTTTAGGCGCCAGCGCTAAGCGCGGTTGGTATCCCCCCGAGTGCGATCCACGTGCCCTTTCGGTCGACGACTTACACGTTTGCCGTAGGGCCGCAGTTTTACTGGCGGTCGCCGGGCGGCTCCAGGCTTGTTTAGGGTTTTGTAGGTTGCCTTGACCTCATCGCTCCAGCGCGATTTAACGGTCCGGTTCAGCCGGTCCAACGCGGCGTTTGCCCGGTCCGCGGTCTGGCGCACTCTCGGCTTTTCAAAGAACCACCTGAGCACCGACCAGTCCTTGGCTTGGTTCATCAATTCTTTGGCTTCCTGGACCTCCGGCAGTTTGTGCATGCGGTTCAGCAAGGAAATGACGAGGTCGAGGCCGCCGAATCGCCGGCTTGGGGGATGCCGTCTGCAAACGGCTGCCACATGGGAACAATTCTAACAGCGAGGGCGATCGAACAAAGTGAGCTGCATCACTTGCTCCCGCTCCGACAGATAACCCTGTTTGCGGCGGCTTAGTTCCTTGTTCACGTCGTAACTAGAAAAGTCGAGGACGGTACGGAAAACATCTCAGATTTTGCGGCTGACAGACATGTATTTGACGGAACGGTGACTCACTGTTGACAAAGTGATTGGTGCCGAGCCTTATCCTGCTAGTTCATGGCAATGAAGCGTTCCGTGTTTTCTGCCGGAAGGGGAAAGAGGGGGACGGATGGGGTTGGTTCGCACTACCGGAAGAAGGGTCGGCATCGCGGGCGAGCTTCTGTTCTTCTTCATGCTTCGGCGCTGGTGGATGCTGCCGGTGATTCTGGCGGTGCTGCTGATGGCGTTACTGATTATCCTGGCGCAAAGTTCGGTTTTAGCGCCGTTCCTATACCCGCTCTTTTAGGCTTTTTTAGAGGCGGTGATGCGTTATGGAGAAGAGTGTTTGGGACCAAGCCAAGGGCCTGTGGGCAGCTTGGACCCGCTTGGCACATAGGATCGGCGATTTCCAGGCGCGAGTGTTGCTGACATTTCTCTATGTCGTAATTCTCTTCCCTTTTGCCCTCTGCGTACGGTTGTTCGCAGACCCGCTTCGCACCAACGAACGCCCCGCAAAGTGGCTGGACGCGCCGCCGCAAACCTTGGACATGCCGTGGGCCCACAAGCAGTGACGCGATGAATATCCTAGGAGTCTCTTGCCACTATCACGATGCGGCCGCTGTCCTTTTGCAGGACGGGCAACTGATAGCAGCCGCGGAAGAGGAGCGCTTCTCGCGGGTCAAACATGACTCCCGCTTCCCAAGGAGCGCCATCCGATTTTGCTTGGGGACTGGCAATATCCGGGGTTCCGACCTGGACTACGTCGTGTTTTTCGAGAAGCCCTTTCGCAAGCTGGACCGTATTCTCACCAGCGTTCTCCAAACATATCCTAGATCATGGAAAGCCTTTCGGGAGTCCATGGTGGGGTGGGTGCTCGACAAGCTGTGGATCTCCAGCACTCTGCAATCAGAATTGGGGATCGAAAAGAACAAAGTGCTGTTTTCCGAGCACCATCTTTCGCACGCAGCGAGTGCGTTTCTTTGTTCTCCGTTCAACCAAGCGGCGATCCTCACGGTGGACGGCGTGGGCGAATGGGTCACTACCGGCTGCGGCACTGGCAAAGACAATCAGATACGGCTGTCGAGGCAAATCGAGTTTCCACATTCGCTGGGACTACTGTACAGCACCTTCACCGCATTCCTCGGCTTCGAAGTGAACGAGGGCGAGTACAAGGTGATGGGTATGGCGCCTTATGGACATCCGCGTTATGCCGACAAAGTTTGGAAACTGGTACGGCAAAACAGCGATGGATCGTTTTCGCTCGATATGGATTATTTTTGTTTTCATCGTTCGACCGAACGCATGTTCAACGGCCGCTTTACAGAACTTTTCGGAGACGCGCGGCCCTGTGGGATGCCTTTTGTTACCGAATCGAGCGTGTCGCGAACGGACTTCAGCAAGCCGCAAGCGCACGGCACAGAAATGTGCCGAATCGACCGGTACTACGCTGACATAGCGGCCAGCGTGCAAAAGGTTACCGAGGAGTTGCTTATCGGGATGGCACGGAATCTGCAGAAGGAGACAGGTCTGAAGAGGCTATGCATTGCAGGTGGCGTGGGATTGAACAGCGTTGCCAACAGTCACATCCTGCGCGATACAGACTTTGACGAGATTTTTGTCCAGCCTGCTGCCGGTGACGGCGGAGGCGCCTTAGGCGCAGCGTTATGGGCTTACCATTCGCTGCTCGGCAACCCGCGGACCTACTGCATGGAACATGCCTACTGGGGCCCAGAATATTCCGCATCGGAAATAGGCGCGTTTCTGCAAGAAAATAACATCTCTCACCGTCGGATCGGAGACTCGAACGAGCTGCTGGGTACCGTCGCTGCGCAATTGACGAGAGGAAAGGTTGTGGGGTGGTTTCAAGGTCGGTCCGAGTGGGGGCCACGCGCTCTTGGCAACCGCAGCATTCTTGCAGACCCACGGAACCGCGACATGAAAGACACTGTGAACAGCAAGATCAAGTTTCGGGAGCCGTACCGGCCATTCGCGCCATCCGTGCTGGCAGAGCGAGCCGAATGTTATTTCGAATTGCCTCAAGCAACCGTGCACTATCCGGCGCGATACATGCAGTATGTAGCGCCAACCAAGCAGAGCGGACGAGAAACCCTGCCCGCGGTGACACACATAGACGGTACGGCGCGCGTGCAGACCGTGTTTCGTGAACACAATCCGCGCTATTACGCGCTGATCGAACGATTCGGTGATGCGACGGGAGTTCCCGTTGTGCTCAACACCTCGTTCAACTTGAAGGGCGAACCGATCGTGAACACTTTAGAGGATGCGGTGAGCACATTTCGCAGGAGTGGGATGGATTGCCTGGTGCTTGGCGATTTCCTGGTTGAGAAGAATGGTTAGGCGCCGACCAGCTGAGAGTTTGTCACGCGACCGATTCTTCCGAAGATGGTTCGCATTTATTGGACTTGTCGTAGTCAGCTCAATCGCGGCGATTGCCTTGCTCGAGTTCGGAGCGTTCCTTGTATTGTCCGCTTATCATTGGATTCGGCCCGACGTACGCGACAACTTCGCGGATAGCAGCCCGGCTTATAGCGAATATTCATGGGCACCTGAATATTGGAAAGAAGAAAAGGCACGCTGGAAGTCCCAGCACGGCCATTACGAACCGTTCGTTATCTGGGGAGCGGTACCCTGGCACAGCAAATACATAAATACGGACACCACGCCACAAGGTACCTGGCGCAGAACAATCAACGCGAAGAATGGTGGGTGTGAGAAACAAAACAGCGTTGAGGTGTGGATGTTTGGGGGCTCGACCCTTTATGGGACGGGCGTTCCCGACCAAGCGACTTTGCCGTCGTTCCTATCGCGAGAGCTGAACTCCGCCGGACCTGAATGTTTTGTGGTAAGCAACTTCGGCGTGGAAGGTTACGTCACCAATCAAGAGATTATTCTTCTGATGGAACAGCTCAAAGCCGGGGGGCGCCCCAGCATCGTTATTTTCTACGACGGAGTAAACGATTCGTTCGCAGGCGCAATTTCGCCGGGAATTCCGAACGCTCATGTATCCCTGGCAAACATTAAGGCACGGGTTGAGGGTTCAGTCGCAGGAAGAATCGACTTTCTTCGTAATTCCAACACTTTGCAGTTAGTGATGACCGGACTGAATTGGCTTCGGAGGGTGAGGCCTGCTGAAACAAAAATTGCAGAAATTGGGCCAAAAGCTTCAGCAACGCTTGATAACTACGAAGCGAATGTGCATATGGCAGAAATACTTGGCGAGGGCTATGGTTTCCGGGTGTTCTGCTTCTGGCAACCAGCGCTGGTATATGGGCACAAGCCACTTGATCCTTTCGAGATGAAAATTGCCGGCAACGACGCCACGAAGAGCTCGTTCCGCATTCTGGCTGAGGTTTATCAGAAGGCGGAGGCGCAGAGTGCTTCGAGCGGGAGATTTGTGTTTCTGGGAGACATTTTTGACACCGTAAAGGAGCCGCTGTACATCGATAAATGGATGCATCTGGATCCTAGTGGAAATGAGCTTGTCGCCCGATCGATCGCAAAATATCTTGAAGATGGTTTAAGCGTCCTAAACGGCGCGACAGGAGTTCGGCCTGGGTTTTCCTCTAGAATCGCCAAAAGCAATACAACCGCAGGGAAAGATCGAGTTCTAGCGAACAGATGAGAGAAGAAATGGTGAGCGAGGATAGGCATTATTAACTTGGTGGATTCCCTGCTTGGTTCTATCGCGGCCATCGTTGTGCGTGTACAATTACGGGTAAGTTACGGTCTACTATGGGTGTTGTTGAGACGTTTTGCTGCTTATTTTCAGTTTTTTGGATCTTGTCGGCCCCATCGCTTCCCGCCAATTCCTGGCAAGGGGTGGTCCGCGAAAAGTCCGGCCACCCGGCGGCCGATGCTATCGTTTCTTTCAATCTACGACAGGAAGTGATAGCTACTCCTCGACCACTTCCATCGCGGGCGAATTTCTTTTTTCTGATATCGCTCCGCAGGATTATGTCGTTTCCGTCTCCGCAAACGGTCAGACCTGGAAGACAACCGAGCCTGTGCTTATCCAATCCGGGAATTCCCTGATCGCCGATCTCGAACTGTCAGATCAAAACCAGACTGTAATAGTTGTAGCCCAGGCAACCAGTGTGCCGCAGGTATCCACGAATACCTCCAAATTAACCAGCGGCGAAGTTTCCAGCCTGCCTTTAAACGAGCGCGACTTCAGCAAGCTTTTGTTGCTGGCCGCCGGCACCATGACCGACACTAACGGAGCGGCCAACTTCACGCAGCAGTTTAGGGTGAATGGATTGCGCGGCACCGCCTCAGTCTTCGCTATGGATGGGACGGACAGCAGCGATCCGGAACTGGGAGGCGCGACATTTTCCAACTTCAACGTCGACGCCATCCAGGAAGTGCAATCGAGTTCCGGGGTTATGCCGGCTGAAATTGGCCAAGGGGCTGCGGGCTTCACGAATGTGGTTACGAAGTCCGAGACCGAGCAGATTCACGGGAGTGTGTTTGAATTCGTACGCAATGCTGCGTTCGATGCGCGCAATTTCTTCGACCATGAAAGCGTGGTCGAACCTCGCCGCATTCCTCCGTTCGTGCGCAATGAATTTGGATTTACCAATGGCGGGCCCGTGGTTCTTCCCGGGGTTTACGATGGGCGCGGGAAAACATTTTATTTTGGCGAGTATCAGGGCTTCCAGCAAGTCCTGGGCACTACACAAGTTTTCGCGGTGCCCACGGCTGACGAACGCAAAGGCATCGATACCACAACATTTCTGGGCGACACCATCTTGCGCGGGTATTTTCTTCGAATGGTTATGCGGGAGCTGATCCCGCCTACGCTCCCTTCACGCAATTTAATTCCGCGGGGCAGGCCACCGGTGGATTTGGGCCAGAAGCCGTGATGCAAACCGGCTCTCATTCCGATTACAACGCTCTGCAAACCAGCGTCAGCCAGACGAATTCGCGCATCGGCCTCAGCTATCAGGCCAGCTACACTTTTTCCAAATCGATCGACGACACTAGCGCGGTTCTGGGTGGACTGCCTGCCAATGCGGGATTATTCTGCAAACTTTGCCGCAGGATCCTCTGCGCCCTCAAGACGACAAAGGCCCCTCCACCTTCGACATAACTCATGTTTTTTCGCTTAGTGTGATTCAGGATCTGCCGCTCAATCGCATCAGTTTTCTCCAGCCGCTCAGCCACTACGTTACCCAGGGATGGCAGTTCCTCAACATCACTTCTCTTACCAGCGGGCCGCCGTTCACGGTTTACTCTGGTATTCAGCAGACCGGAGCAGGCGCGGGCGGAACAGATCGTCCCGATTTAGTTTCCATGCCGGATTTCTCGACCAGCCGTACCATACGCGAGGATTACTTTGGGCGCGGCGCAAACAATAGTTCATTCTTTTACATTCCCATCGACCTTGCCGGAGGTAGCGGGCCCAATTCCGGCTTCTTCGGCACCTTGGGGCGGACACGTTTCGTGGCCCCGGCTTCCATCAATTCGATATTGCACTGATTAAGAACACTCCTTCGGTCATCGCAGCGGAGGCGAACTTGGGCATACTGCAATTTCGCGCGGAATTCTTCAACATCTTCAACATTGTCAATTTTGGTCTACCTTCCCACACCGTGCGGGGCAGCGGGTTCGGGATCATCAGTAAAACTGCCGGACCCTCACGGCAAATTCAGTTCTCACTGAAAATAGTTTATTGACGGCCGCTTGCGGGCGTGTTGGGCAGATCCGTGGAGGAGTTGTCGGAATAGAGATTCGGCGGTCAGGGAGGGGTTGCCGCGGTGAAGCCCGGCGTCTGCGGGTGTGCGATCCTTATCGTCCTAACAAGTTCTTGATGAACTTCTGAGGGCTTCTGAGCGTCCCTTGATCGAAATTATATGTTTGCGTGCTTGTTAAGTGGGGTCTATGGATTTTTTCAGCGCGGTCCAATACCTGGTCTTCCTGGCGATTGTGACGGCTCTCGTGAAGCCTCTGGGCGGGTATGTGGAGCGCGTCTTTTCGAGGAAGCAGACGATCCTTGATCGATTATGCGTTCCCGTGGAACGGCTCATCTATCGCTTAAGCGCAATTGACCCTGACGAGGAGATGGGCAACAAAGAGTATGCGACCAGTTTCGTGCTGTTTGGCTTGACTGGCACGCTTCTTTTGTATGGCGTCCTCAGGCTGCAACAGTTCCTTCCCTGGTCTTTTCCCCAGTACTTCACGACCACGCTGTCGCCCGACCTGGCACTGAATACCGCGATCAGTTTTTCGACGACTACGACCTGGCAAGCGTACGCAGGCGAAAACACCATGAGCTATTTCAGCCAGATGGTGGGGCTCTGCGCGCAGAACTTCCTTGCGGGCGCCGCGGGCTTGGCCGTCGGCATTGCGTTCATTCGCGGACTTGCCAGGCAACTGTCCGGCACGCTGGGCAATTTTTGGGTCGATCTGACGCGCGGGCTGTTGTGGATTCTGTTGCCGGGAGCGTTGTTGGGCGCTCTATTGCTCGTGTCACAAGGCGTGCCGATGAACGTTAATCACTATGCGCTGGCTTCAACCGTGGAGGGCGCGAAGCAGGTGATACCGCAGGGTCCCGTGGCCGCTCTGGAAGTGATCAAGAATCTGGGGACAAATGGCGGCGGCTTCCTTAACGCGAATGGCGCGCATCCCTACGAGAACCCCACGCCGTTTTCGAACCTGATCGAACTATTTGCAATTCTGTTGCTGCCAGCAGCACTGACGAACACATTCGGCAGGATGGTTGGGCAACCGCGGCAGGGCTGGCTTTTTTATTGCGTGATGATGTTTCTTTTCGCATGCGGATTGATCTTCGGGCATCGACTGGAACAGAAAGGAAATCCGCTGCTCGGGGAAGTGGATTTCCAGAGCAGCGCCATGCAACCAGGCGGCAACATGGAAGGAAAGGAAGTGCGCTTCGGCATTGGCGGTTCCGTGCTGACGGCGGTCGTTACATCCAATACGGCCACAGGCTCGAATAATTCCGCGAATGACAGTTATACGTCGCTGGGCGGAATGGTGTTGCTGGTCAACATGTTGCTGGGAGAGCTGGTTTTTGGCGGACTGGGAACAGGGCTGTACAGCATGGTGATGACAGCCGCGATTGCGGTGTTTCTGGCAGGGTTGATGGTTGGACGTACGCCCGAATACCTGGGGAAAAAGATCGGACCCTCCGAAAATAAGATGATCATGCTGTCCGCGTTGGCTGCACCTTTGTTTGTGCTGCCCCTTACGGCCATTGCTGTGAGCATGAGAGCGGGATTGTCTGGATTGACTACCAACGGCGGTCCACACGGCTTTACTGGAATTCTCTTCGCGTATGCCTCCTGCTTCGCCAATAATGGCCAGAGTTTTGCCGGTCTGAGCGTTAACACGCCCTTTTACAATTTGACCACGGCGCTTGCCATGATGGCGGGCCGGTTTGCGCTGGCGATTCCTGCGTTGGCGTTCGCCGCTTGTTTTGCGCGGCAAAGAAACACACCTTCGTCGTCGGGGACGCTGCCGACGCATTCGTTGCTATTCGGGATCCTGCTGACAGCGTGCTTGATCACAATGGTAGCGCTCAGCTATCTGCCGGCGCTGGCGCTTGGTCCTATCCTAGAACGCTTGCTATACGGAACTTAGCGCGGATAGGTGGAATCCAAATCGCGGCATTTCATTTCCGCCAGGCTCTGCACCGATTTGAACCGCGTGAAAATTCTGATTTATGCCATCGAAAGTTTTCTGATTGAAATAACAAATTCTTTACGAACCTCCTAAGACTTACTTAGAAGCTATTGCACAACCCTCCGTAAGACGATCATGAAGCAGGCGATATGAAAAAAAGCGCCATAGATCGTGAGCGAACGATCGTAGCGCACGACCAAGCGTCGGAAGTTTCCCAGCCAGGCATTGGTGCGTTCCACGATCCATCGACGCTTGTAACGTCGCAAGGCTCGTCCGTCTTGCGTTGCCGGCCGAACGCGATTCCTCTTGTGCGGGCAGATCAGTTCGATACCGCGCTGCCGCAAGCGTTCCCGCAGGGGATCGCTGTCGTAGGCTTTGTCGGCAATCACGCGCATCGGCTTTTGCCGCGGACGGCCCGAGTGATGGTTCCGTCCTACTCGGATCGTCGCGAGCGTCGTCTCCGCGAGTTTGACTTCCGCCGGGGATGCAGAGTGAAGGTAGTTTCCCACAGGAAGACCGCGGCCGTCGACCACCACCATCCACTTCGTCCCCTTGCCCCGCTTGGTTTTTCCGACTCCGCAGCCCCTTTTTTCGCCGGAGCAAAACTGCCGTCCAAAAACGATTCGCTCCATTTCAATTGCTGGCGCTCGTTTAACTCGCCCAGAAACGTTCGCCAGATATTCAACCAAATGCCCCGCTCCTCCCAGTCTCGCAATCGCCGCCAGCACGTCGAAGGGTGCGGAAATTTCTCCGGCAGGTCCTGCCAGCGAGCCCCGCTCCGCAGAATCCAAAGAATCCCTTCCAGCACACGGCGATTCTCGATCCACGGACGACCACCTTTGCGTTGTTTGCGCGGCTTGGGGAGCAAGGGCGCGATTTTCTTCCACTGCGCTTCGGTCAGCAACGGACCGGATCGCGCCATCGGCCCTCCTTCGGCGCTGCTGACTCTGCTTATCCCTCATTTCACCAAGCTCAACCATACTCATTTCACGGGCTTGTCCTCGGTTATGCAACAGCTTCTAGATCCTTCCGCGCAAGTTAACGCTGGTCATCCATCTCGTAGGTCAAATGGGAGGCTTCAAATGCGCGACGGACAGATTTGTCTTCGAACTGTTTTCGGGCTACTCGTGCTTATTAGTTTTGCGGCCACAGGTGCTCGTGCTCAGTCGACGTTCGGCAGCATTCGCGGCACAGTGCTAGATCGGACGGGGCCATTCATCCTGCAGGCGCAAGTGAAATTGCACAATGATGATGAGAACACGGAGTTCACCGCGACCAGCGACGATCACGGAAACTACGCGTTTGAGAACGTCAAGCCCGGGCACTACAGGCTGACCGCCAGCAAGGATGGCTTTGCCGATGGAATTGTCGACAAAGTGGAATTGACAGCGCGGCAAAATCTGCGGCTGGATGTGACGCTGGCACTGGCATCGCAGAGCCAGGTAGTGGAAGTAAGCGAAGCAGCTGTGCTTGTGAATACGGAAAACGCCACACTCACGGATTCAAAGCTGAATACCGATATTACGCAGCTGGCGCTGAATTCGCGTGCGGTGTCGACCAGCCCGTTGGCAGCTTTGGCGGCTTCGCCTGACGTCGTGAAGGACTCGCAGGGAAATATTGCCGTGGGCGGCGCGTCGTCAGCAATGTTGGGATACTCCGTGGATGGAATTTCTACGGCGAATGTGCGCCGAACGGAGCCTTGAAGGACACGTATCCTTCGGCGGAAGGAATTGCGGAGATGAAGGTTACAGCGTTCAACAACAATGCGGAGTTCGCGCAGCTAGCACAACTCCCTATTCACCCAGTGCGGTTCCTTACCCCAACTGGTTTCTGTTGATGTCTTCGCAAAACGCGGGCAGTTCCAATTACCAGGCGATGCAACTGGAAATGGTGCATAAGTTCTCGCACAGCCTGTCGTTTCAAGGAAGGTACACGTGGGCAAAAAATATCAGTGACGCGCAGGGCAGCGATGCTCCGACCGTGTTCTCTGGCGAGGAATCGTACGCGGCCGAGGTTGCGAACCGTTTCGATCTGCGTATGGACCGCGGCAACGTGGTGGCCACACCGCGGCAGCGATTCCTGCTGACAGGCACTTACCAACTTCCGTTTGGCTCGGGGCACCGCTGGAGCAATTCGGGGTGGCTCAATTCCGCGTTGGGCAGCTGGAATTTGAGCACGGTGACAACCATCCAGACTGGCCAGTGGCTGACTCCCACCATCAATCCTACAGGGCCAAACTCGAATGACCCTTCGCAGATTAACGATCAATCCAACACCGATATCGCTAATCACACGGGTGCCTCCCTTCGTCCGGACTGCATGGGAAATCCTTACGCGGGCCAGAGTTCCTCACATTTCTTCAATATCAGCGCATTTACCTCGACACCTGTCGGCGCTGGCCGCTTCGGAAATTGTGGATTGGGCATTTTGGAGGGCCCCGGTATGATCGACGTCGACGCGGGCCTGGCCAAGCAATTCCAGTTCGGGGAACGGTTTCATTTGCGCTTCGAGGCCACGTTCACCAATGTGTTGAACCACAGAAATCTTGCGCCTCCCTCGACGAACATCAGCAATCCCAATACGTTTGGAGTGCTGCAAGCGGCGCTGCCGCAGGGCTCCGGTGGGAATCGAACAGGGCAACTCGCGCTGCCGCTCGATTTTTGAGAATCCGTGGGGTAAAGCGCGGAATAGCGCTTGCGCGAAGTGCAAGGAGCGCCAGCGCTACATAAACAGCGTTACATGTGTAGCGCTCGGGCTAGTCGGTGACTTTGGTCCAGGTGCTGTCTGGATTGTATTCGGTCATGGCTGCGGCGAGATCCGAAGTTTGGTCGCCGAGATCTTTTTGGTAGACGATTCCCTGTTGGTTGATGACGAAGGTCATGACGCCGCTCACCTTATATTGTGCGGGGTAGGCGACTAGCGCCACTCCTTGCGTGAGCTTGCCATCGCTGAGATAGTTCTTCGCTCCGCCTTTGGCGGCGGCACCCTGGGCTTTCAGAATCCGGTAAAAGTAGCCGTGATAGGGCTCGCTTGCGGCGCTCCCTGGAGTACCGCCGTAGCCTTCGCCGCCCGCTTGCGCGAGGAAAGGACCGGCGGGGCTTGCGGGTTCATCTTCCTTTGTTTCCCAGTAGAGCCCGTTTTGTTTGCCGGGCTCGCTCATCAATCGCTGCGCATAAATTCCGGCGGGCAACCCGTCGTGGCCAACGGCGGCGTAGTCTTTCTGCGCGTCAATGAAGCCGCGGCAGGCGGCAATCGCGCCTAGTTCATTGTGGCCAATGCGGCGGAAGAGCAGTTCCTGCATGCCCGCCGCGGTGTCAAATTTCCACTTGCCGCCGTCGTTGACGATGGGAATGGGCATCGGCCAGTCGTTCGCGCCGACCTGTAGGATGCGGGTGTTGGCGTCTTTGCGGACGAGGACGTGCTTGGTCTCGTACGATTTTACAAAACGTTGCATGCGCGCTTTGTCTTGAACAGAGTCTCCGGAATAGACGAGATCTTTGCCTTGATCACCAAAGACCGCGAGCATTTCTTCCTGGTTGCCATCTTTCGAGGCTTTGACGAGGGCCTGCACGGCTTCATCCGGAGTGGCGAACGTTTTTTGGTCAGCAGCGTTTGCCAGCGCTACGAACAGGAACGAAGCGAGCAGAAACGCTGTCAAAAGAGTTTTTGTGCGCATTTTGTTTTCACTGCTCCGGAGGGTCTTCATGTTCATGGCTACTTCTTCCTGCCTGCGGCGTTTGCAGGCTTGGACTTCGCGCCCATGCTGGCCTGCCCGCGATTACTTGCGGCTCGGTCACTCTTTGGATTGCTGACTCCGCCGAAAGCTCCACCGCTCGATGAGGGCTGTTGTTGGCGATTGGCTTGTTGCGGGGCAGGGCGCGCTGCCGGCTGTGCGTTGTTTTGCGCGGGTCTGGACGCGTTGGAATTGTCAGAGGCAGGCCTTGCAGCTGGCGTGTTGCCCGTGGCGGGTCGAGCGGCTGGCGTATTGCTTGTGGTTGGGCGTGTTCCGCCAGTTTGGCCGAAACCGCGATCGCCTGAAGGGTTTCTCGCCGGGGGATTACCAGTGGCTACGCGATTATTCGCGCCAGCGTTGCCGGGCGTAGTGGATGGTCGAGACTGCCCGTTGTTGGCGGCGTTGGCGCCCTTGTTACCTTGATAGGTGGTCTGGCCCTTCCAATTATTAGCATTATTTCCGGAATTCGCGCCGGGCGGGCGATTCTGAATATTTCCGGTGGCCGGCCGGGCATTGGCGTTTCCGTTGTTGGCAGGACGATTTGCCTGATTTCCCTGATAGGTACCCTGGCCCTTGAAATTGTTTGCGTTATTGCTAGCGGGCGGCCGATAGTTCACGCCCTTGTTTCCGCCGGGATTGTTTCCCATGCTCCTGGCGTAAGTGCTATTCGGATTGTTTCGATTGTAGGGGACCGGCTTCGGCTTGTAATTGGAATTCAGATTGTTGTTATTGTTGAAGCGATTGTAATAATTATTGTTGTTGTTGATGTAGATGTTGTTGTTGCCGTAGTGTACCGGGCGATTGTAATGATAGCCCCCGCCATAACCGGGGTAATAGATTGGGCGATACGGCGGAGGATAATAGGGCCGCGGACCGTAGTACACACCGCCGTAACCCCAGGATGGATAGTAATAATTGTTGTTGTTGATGGCCATGCCAACGGCGATGCCCGCGCCGAAAGAAAGCAGACCAATCGCGACAGCGGTTCCGGTGCTCACACCGGAGCTCTGCTGCTGAACGACGACGGTGGAACTCCCGCTGGAAGCAGCCGGGGCGCTGGATGTGGTGGTGGTCGTGGTGGAGCCATTCGGAGAGGTCGTTGTTGTGGTGGTGGAATAGACGCGGCTGGGATCGTATTGAGGAACGTAGACGACTTTGGGGTCGGTCGGTTTTAGCTCGACGACCTCCCTGCCCTGGTCCTGCTTGACGTCGACGGTCATCTGCGGAGAGCTCTTCAGCGCGCCATTGTCGACGGCTTGCGCGCGAAGTCTTTGCACGGAGTCGAGGACGGCTTTTGGATTTCCCTGATAGGCGGCGCCGAGTTGCTTGGTCCAGTCAAACTGCTGGCACATGAGATCGACGACTGTGGGATAGTGCAAGAGCGCTTGCATCACGGGGGTGAAGCCGGCCTTGCTGGAGGCTTGGTCCAGGGCCGCTTCTTTCAGATTTTGATTTTCGGGGAGCACGAGCCAGTTGCCGCCATCCATCACTTCCTGCGGATCGACGGAGGCCTGGAGCAACACGGCTAGAACAGGATCAGGGTAAAGGGCGACAGGAGCGAGTAGTTCGTCGAGGCCGTCGGCTGTGAGATTAACCGGAGGCAGTTGAGTCTGGGGCTCGGCTTGCGCCTGCGGTTGGCTCTGGTCGGAGGAGGCGGGTTGCGCGGTTTGCGTGGCCGGTGGTTGCTGCGCGGAGGGATCTTGCGCCGATGAATTTGCAGGTGGCTGTTGAACAACGGCTGCGGGAGAGGAATCTTTGGTGCCGCAGCCCTCGATTCCAGATGTGGCGCTCAGAAGCAAAAATGCCATCACGAATGACATGCAACATTGAATGCGTTTCATAGTTCCTCGCTGAGGGCCTTCCACTTTCGCTGTAATAGGGCACGTATGGTTACGCGAATTTGAACGAGCCGACTGCTCGGTGGAAGCGAGCGATCGGACTCGACAGGTGGGACACACCAGTCTCTCGTCCATCCTGTCCCCTTGGCCAGACGTTTGCTATTGGTAGAACTGACAGGGGGGGTTGGCGAAGCTGCAAGGATGGGATGGGCGGCCACGACGTCATGAGTGGGCGTGGTTTCGGCGGAAAACGGCTACCTGTAACATCTGACAATATCGATATTTCGCAGGATGGCATATCTTGAGGGCCGCTTGGGCAGCGCTGTTTGCGACAGGAACCCGATGCCTACAATTGCATCGGTATCTCTGGGCAGCCGCCCAACGGGAGCATAAGCGGGATAGAGATGGCCTCCTATGGCGGCAGGTGCATTTGCACAAGTGGGCGCGTTTTCCTCGGGGCCGACCGAACACTTGTAGCGCGACGGAGTTTCACACGATTCTGCAGGACGACTGCCTGCGTCGTGCTCCTAGTTATCGGGTGGGGATCATTCCGCGCGCCGGTGCTGGCGCAAGGCTACCCTGACATTTTCCAGGGCTCTCGTGACGTGCTGTATGAACAGCCGCAATTGCTCCAGTCAGTCGACGAGGCATGGTTCGTTCCCCTTTCGCCGGCCTTTTCTGAAAGCTCATCCTCCGATTCGCCCAATGCTCTGACTCTGCCGCCGTTGCCTCCGGCGAATACGCGCGCCAATGATTCCAGTATCAAGCCGAATCCGAAGGACAAAGAAAAGGGCGAAGGCACGCGCTTCCGATGGAAACCGGCGCTCGGCGAATCCCTGCTGTTCACCGGCATCATGCACACGTTCAACCTTACAAGCGAGGCTGGCACCCGCGATGCGATGAATGGCCACTGGTTCACGCACTACACCGATTCGGTGTCCGAATTGCGCGGCTGGAGCGATAGCGACAAGTTCATGGCTCCCTATGTGGGTCATCCCATCGAAGGGTCGGTCTTTGGTTTTATCGAACGCCAGAACGACCCTCAATTTCATCTCGTGCAGTTTGGAGACGGCCGCGAATACTGGATCAGTATGCTGCGTTCCATGGCCTACGCCGCGGTCTGGCACACGCAATGGAAAATCGGACCGATCAGTGAAGCCTCGATTGGCAACGTGATGCTCCACGCTTCCCCTGGTTTTATCACCCTCGTGGACACGCCCACGCTCGGCTTCGTCACCATGCTCGCCGAAGATGCCGCCGATCGCTATGTGATCATGGGCCTCGAGAATCGCACCAACAGTCGTGCCGTCATCATTCTGGTGCGCAGCTTCCTGAATCCGGGCCGGACTTTCGCCAACATGATGGCCTTTAAAGTTCCCTGGAACCGCGACACGCGCCTCGGCCTGTTCGGTTCTTACTACGATCTTAGAAAAGAACTCATGGAAGAGTATAAGAACGGCGATGGAGAGAAGCCGTTCGTCTTCGTTAAGGACGCCTGGAAGCCCGCCGGCATAGAGTTCACGCAGCCACGTCCCAAAGCTGCGGACATCGAACTCACCGCTTTTCCATACTACGAAACTTTCCTCGGCGGCGGTTCCTGCATCGGGGGCGGTGGCTCCGGTGCCGCGCGCGTGAATCCTTCCTGGCAAGTCATCACCGAAGTCAGCGGCTGCCTAATTATGCACCAGCCGTTCTACAATTACAGCGCGGACAGCCTCTTCTACGGCGGCGGTTTCCGCTGGACACCGCTGTCCGCTCATCGCTTTTCTCCCTTCGGACAATTCATGTTCGGCGGCAGAAAAGTGACCTACGAAATCGACAATCTGGCTCTGAAGAAACAACTTCTCGACGAATGGAACAATGGGACTGGCACGCTTGCGCACTATCCCATGCGCAGCGCGTATGAATTCGAAACCGCGCAGAACGGCCCGAGCATAGCAGTTGGCGGCGGATTTGATTGGGTGGTCACACGGCCGTTTGCCTGGCGCATCATCAACGTGGAATATACGCGGTCGTGGATGAATGATGTAGGTGCGATTCATCCGCAGGAGGGTTTGAAGATTTCCACGCAGGCGGTGGTGAGGATCGGTACGTGGTGATGGGCGAGCCGCACACGGTAAGCTTGGGAGCAAAACAATGGGTCGAAATCCTTCACTTCGGTCAGGATGACAACACGGTTTTTTTGTGGAGAACACCCAGAGTGTGCACCCAGGAATGCAGTGTGTGGTGGCTATTTGGATTCGGGTTGAATTATGTTTTCTTTTTCTAGTTCTTTGGAGACAGCTTTGACTAGGTCTTTGATGATTTTTTTCACGGAACCTACGTCGAAGGTGTTGGTGGTGCCGGTCCAAACGAGTTCGCCATCGGGTTTGGCGGTGGAATAGGAATTGACTTCGACTTGCGCTTGCTTTTCGGTCTCCATGTAGCCGGGTGTGTAAATTATGGGTGAGAGCGCGCCGTAGTAACCATAAAAGGTGCCGTAATAGGGAAAGGGTGTATAGGTCTGGCCCGGGACGTAGGTGGTCTTGATGTCTTTTTTGGTGAGGCGAGCGACGACGATGGCATCGAAGTTTTGTTCCTTGACGAGCTCGCGCATATCGTTCATGTCGATGGGAGTGAGATCGGGTCGCGGCATAAATTCGTAGCTGGGGTAGGCCTTGGCGCCCGGACGGGTGATTGCGGCGACGAGTTCGTCTTCAAACTCAGCGCGGCTTGCAGCTTTGCCGTTGAGCGCGAGGACGAGAATGTTCTTGAAGCTGCCACCCGTGTAATTCGGATTCTTCCAGGTGAATTCGAGTTTGGGTGCGGCGACCGTCAGCAGCGCGAGGCTTGCGAGCAGGACAGCCAGCAGTAAAGACTTTTTTCTCATGTTATTTCCTCCGTGAATTTCCAAACGTCCGTGCAAGTTATCCAGTTATCTCACAAATGTGTACCTCGGGGCTTAAAACCCCTGAGGCCATGGAACTTTTCGGCACGGCTGAGACGGCGCGCTCAGTTGAAATCACGGCCATCAGAATGTCCAGCCGAGACCGGTGCTAATGCCTTGGGCGTTCTTCTGGGCGTTCAGGGGCGGGCGGCTGTCGAAATTATCCCAGAAGGAGAAATTCAGGTAGAAATTGTTGGACAGCTTGACGCTGAAGACATCATTGGTTGTGAGGCGGATGCGGCCAAAATCAGATAAGCCCGGGAAAACCAAAACTTGCGATTGAAGAGTGTAACGATCGAACTGAAAGAGTTGATATTCGGCGCCGAGAAGTAATTCCGCGTTTTGCTGGGTGGGTTGAGCGAGGCCGGATTGATAACTTGCCCGGGTATAGTCGGCGCCGACAAGCCAGCGCAAGGAATTTTGATTATTGCGGGCGAGGTAGCGTCCATAGGCGCCACCTAGGGTGGTGCGCAAGACGAGATCCTGTTGGGAACTGTGGAGGAAATCAGAAAGGCCAATGAGGTAAGAATTGCGATTGAGAAAACGCTCGCCGAAAGATTGCACTTCGAAGAGGTTGGACGTGGTGCCACGGGTTTGCCCGCTGAACGAAGCGGTGTAGGAAGCGCCCGCAGCCCACTGTGTCGCGGGGTATTCGGCGCTGGCTGAGGAACTGAGCGAAGACTGGCCATTGCCGCTGGTGTAATTGTAGCCAAGATCAATGCTGCCCTTGAGTTGACGCCAGAAAGTTTGCTTCTGAGATTGGATCTCCACAACGTCGGTTCCGGCGACGGGCACTTCGACCCCTTCGGCACGGACGATGACGTCTTTGCCCGGCGCGGCGGCCGCTTCGACTTTGGAAATCGATCCGGTCAGGCGCTTGCCGTCGCTCAAGACGATCTGAAACGTGGCCTTGCTTTCCACTTTTTCGACTTGCAGCCAATCCACGCCAACCGAGCCGGCGAAGTAATCGGTTTGAACGTAAAGGATACCGTCCTGCAATCGTTTCACTTCACCGGTGAGGCGGTCGCCATTTTTCATGATGATGGTGTCATGGCGGTTGACCTTTGCAAGACACGAAACCGCAGTGGACAAGCACAAAAACAAAAAGATAAACGCGAATGGGACTCGAGATCTGGGCAACATTGGATCGTGCTCCTGGTTATCGGCCAACCCTGCCGGGCTGACCGGGCGAGTGATTGCCAAACTGTACTGGGCAATTCGGTGCCTCAACAAGCCAAGCACTGCGCAATGTATCTCAAGAATCGCGGATCTGTTCGGCCTTCGTTGAGAAAACCAGAAACTTGTCTCATAGATGAGGAGAAGAGTTTCCCCCGAGGCTAAGGCCCAGATTCTCTTGGCCGGAGATATCCGAGCTGAAGGTCCCCCCTAAATGCCCCTGCCACCATTTTTGAAATGGCGTCTAGTTCTGCTGTTGCACCAGGGGAATTTGCGATGCCAGTTGCAGGTCGATCAGAGTGCTGAGACGACGATCAATCTGGAAGAAGGTTGCGGTCTTGGTGCCCGGCAGAACTTGATTGATGATGGGCACGTACTTGATGCGAAGTTGCGCGGTGGCTTCGTCCAAGGCCAGGGAACGATTGAGCAAACTCTTCGCCTGGGCGTCGGTTAACTTGCCAAAGCCCTGCGCGTATTCCTTAATGAGGGCATACTTCTGATCGCCGATCTGGGTCATTTCGGCGGCATACTGATCGTAAATAGGCCAGAACTTGGTGGCTTCCGCGTCGGTGAGGGTCAAATTCGCGGCGATCATCTGCTTTTTCTTCGAACGGATATCCTGGCGCAATAACTGGATGTCCTGATCGGTGACCGTCGGAGAATCCGTGCTGGCAACCGCTTGCGCGCGCGCCACAGGAGTAGCCACTATCCATGCACCAGCCAAAACTACCACCGCGATCAATTTATTCCGCATTCTCATGCTCCTTGTGTGCTGCTTGGATTAAATTCTCAATGCTGCCGTGCGAACGCCCGTGAAGAATCTACAGGTGCTGGTAATTGGAATTCTGGATGGCAATGTTGAGCTGTTTGCTGACGCCATCGATGGTCATAGCAGAAATGTGGTTGGTGCCATCAGGAAGGCGGCTGAACTGCACGGAGAGGTTCATGGCGTCCTTGGGATCATCCATGTAGGAAGAGATCTGAACTTCGAGCAATTGTTTTTGCGTTTTGTCGAAGATGAGGGTCATGGAGTCCTGAGGCTTGATGTAATTGTGAATGATCAATTTGGCTTCATTGGGCATGCCGTCGACGGGGCCCAAGGTGATGTTGCCCTGCTGAAAGGCCTGCTGGAGAAGATCCTTGTCAGGAGGGACGTATTGCTGGGCCAAGGCTTTCATCTGGTCGGCATAGTCTTTGTATTCTTCTTTTTTCTTGGCGACAACGTGGCGCTTGAGGCGGCCACCACTCTCTTCGGTGTCGGCCGGTGGATCGAGAGAGGTTTTTTGCGGCTTGCCGTCGGGGCCAAGGCGAACCTGGAAATGCTCCTGTTTTTTCTGTTCGCCCTTGAGGCTGATGGTGACCTGCTCGTTCCACGTGTACTGCGCGAGTTGCTGCTTGTTTTTGACGCTTGCCTCTTTCATCTCGGCGACGCGCTCCTGCAGTTCCTGGCCCTGTGCGCGGGCTTGCGGAACGCAGACGCCGGCGGCTAAAAGCGCCGAGAGGCTGAGAGTCAAAGCTGTAAATCCGTACGGTACCGTAATTCTCATAGGACTCCTCTCAAGATGAACTGCGAATATTTGCCGCCCTAGCTTTTGGGCGGAAAATTCTTCAAGAGCTTTTGCATGGCCTTGTCGAGATTTTTTTGTTTTTTTTGCTGGTTGGCGCTGGGGTCAAGGGTTTTGGAGGCGCGGCCAGTCCAAACGAGTTGTTTGGTGGTGGGATCGTACATATCGAGCACGAGAGTGCCAATGGCGATGGTGGACTGTTGCGCCGTGGCCATGCCGCCGCCCCAACGGAGACCGCCGCCCATGCCGTAGGCGTTCCACTGTTTCTCCTGATTGAGGGAGACTTGATAGCCGATGTAGAGATTGGCGGTGTCGGCATCAGTCTTGGTGAGACCTTTGGCCGCGAGCTGGTTGTCGATGGACTGCTTGATCTGTGCGTCCACGATCTGGTTGGGATAGGTGGCACCCTGAACCGTTACCCATTTGTAGGTGTGGTATTTCGAGAAATCTATTCCGGGCATGGAATTGGTGCTGACATCCTGGGCGGACGCGAGAGTGCAGGCCAAGAGCGCGAGCAGCAAAGCCATACCGAGTTTTGCGAATCTGTTATGTAACATTATTTTGTCTCCTTTTTTTCGCACCGAGAATTCAGTGAAGCCTTATTTATTTCTTTTCGCCGGGCTCTGAGACACAGCGGAAGCCGAGATGGTTTGTGCCTGTGCTGACTTCGCCCTTGCCGCGCGTGCCGACCATATAACGCGAACAATATTGGTCAGTGCAAAGGAAGGAACCGCCGCGATGAACTTTCTTCTTTTCGTTAGGTTCGGCCGGATCGAATGGGGCATCGGGGCCTTGCGGATTGCGCGCCACTCCACCTTCTTGGGCTAGTTGATCGTAATAGTCGGGGCGATACCAATCAGAAGTCCACTGCCAGACATTACCGGCCATATCGTAGAGGCCGTATTGATTGGCGGCGTACTGGGCGACGGGGGCCAAGCCGATGAAGCCGTCGGCACCAGTGTCCTTATTGGGAAATTGTCCCTGAAAAGTGTTGGCCATCCATTTGCCGTTGGGTTTAAATTTTTCGCCCCACACGTAAGGCTTGCCGGCAAGACCACCACGGGCGGCAAATTCCCATTCGGCTTCTGTTGGCAGGCGCTTATGGGCCCACTTTGCGTAAGCTTCGGCATCGGGGTAGGCCACCTGCACTACGGGATAATTTTCTTTTCCACGGATGGAGCTCAGCGGGCCCGTCGGGTGGCGCCAGTCGGCGCCTTTCACGTAACGCCACCACTGAAAGTGGTCGTTCAAGGAGACGGGATGATTGGGGGGAGAAAATACGACGCCGCCGGCATACAGATTTTCTGGAGGGGCGTCGGGAAAGTCCTCGGCAGAGGGAGTTTTTTCGGCGATGGTGATGTAACCGGTGGCTTTGACGAACGCGGCGAATTGGGCGTTGGTCACGTCGGTCTTATCCATGAAAAAGCCGTCGACGTAAACACGGTGGATTGGGCGCGAATCTCTGGTCGCTTGCATGCCGACCATGTTCATGTCCGGCGGATCCTGCGCACCCATGGAAAATTCACCCCCCGGGATCCAGACCATTCCTTTTGGAGCCGGACCCGGCGAGGGCTTGGTGTTCGGTACCGTTGGGCCAAAAGCGGCGGATGGAGATGCCGGTGGCTTGGAGCCGGCGCGCAAAGGGGACGACAGGGGGTGGAAAAAGCTCAGGCAGAACAAAGCGGAGACAAGTAACGAAGGCGAAAGGCTGAGAAGATTTCGACCGGAGACAGAAATGGCAGGCTGAAGGGCTTGCGGGGACTGAGCGTGGTCGCACGTGAAGATTCTACGTCTCAAATGGCCGCCTTGGGAACGAGGGTGTTTCGCGCGAAAAACATTGCGCTTCTAGGAGGAGGATGCGCCGTGGAAGGCGTGGTGAGAATTGTCAAAACTAACAGTAGAGAGGGGTTGGGGGCTAGGGGTAAAAGTGGGGGGTGGCGGACTATCCGTGGCCGGGAAAAGAAACCCGAGATCCACCCTTCACGGACTGAGAGTGAAGCACCAGGAGGTTGGATGTGATCCAGCTAAGGTACTTGGGAGGTCTGGCAAGGCTGAAGAAGCCGTGCGCCTACCGTCGAAGGGTGGGGGAATGGGGGGTGATTTGGATCACTGTGATTGGTGAACATGGAGCTAAGATTTCTGTTAGAATGCACGCACTTCAGAGCTTGTATCCTGACCTGGATTATTGAGCGGCACGTTGACCGTTTATGTTGATCCAGCCAGCGACACTCCACCGCCCATGGGGAGATGGCAGGCTCTCGGAGAACGTTGATTCGGACTGATCTTCGCTCCGCTCATGTCCGAGGATCTAGCTGCCCAACTAGTTGCATTCTAGATTAGTCCTGAAGACAGGTACCCATGACCGCTCTCTCGCCGAGGGTCGGTAAGTACAACACGGCCCAGGTCCGCCCGCGCGCTACTGGGTTAGGGTGGATGACTGCCATTGCGGGACGCATGGGAGTCGCTGCGGGTTCCGGTATAAATGGAGCAAAACTGCAGCTGTCTTTCTGGCCGACGGCCATCCTGGGAATTTTCGTCTTCAAAGTGTTTGTCTCGCTAGCTTTAAAGCCCGATTCCTTGCTGCTCGAGTACGGTGGGATTCCCTATTTTCTTTTGCTGTTGCTGGCAACGGGTTTCGCGATTAGGAACGGAATCGACGGCACGCTGAAGAGTCGACCATTCTGGGTTTTCATGACCCTTGGCTATGGCCTGTGGGCGCTCGACCAATCGATTTTCCTGTACTACCAATTGGGCCCTCACATTGAAGTGCCTGACAATTCGATGGCCGATCCGGCGCTCTTTCTACACGTGGCACTCTTCATGGGCGCGGCGGCGACATTTCCCCACCGGGACGGGACCAAACGCAGAGTCTACGAAGAGGTTTTGAACGCGCTGCTGACCGTGACTTTCTGGGGCTTTCTTTATTTTTGCGCGGTGTTTCCATATCAGTTGTACCCAAATGCGGCAGGCTACGCTGTAAGTTTCGATGCTCTGTATCCGCTGGAAAATTGGGCGCTGATTTTGGCCGCAGGTTTCTTGACCCTGCGAGCGCGTGCCCCGTGGAGATCGATCTATCTGCATTTGCTGGGCGCGGCGACGGTATATGCGTTGAGTTCGGCGGTGGCCAATCTTGTCACGGACTCCAGCGGATATGTAAACGGAAAACTGTACGGTGTTGGGCTTACGGCGGCAGTGTGCTGGTTTGCATGGATACCAATCCGGGCGCGCCAATTAGCAGGGGCCAAAGTAAGAGCGACGCCGCTCGAGAGCGTGGGAGGATCGCAAGCGTCGGGATGGGCGATGGTTGCGGTTGTGTTGATCTCGATGCCGATTGTGTGGGAACTGCTGCGAAGAGAAGGGGTTAGCGGGGTACGCACCTTTCGCGTGCTGGTAGCGTTCGTCACGATTCTGTGCCTGGCGAGCGCCGCATTCATCAAGGAATATCTGGCGAAGAGCGAACTGGCCGCGCACCTCACTACCACGAATGAGCGGCTGCGTTTGGCAATGGACTCCGCAAACTCGATGGGTTGGGAATGGAACGCCAGGAACAGCAAGCTTTCCTGGTTCGGTGACCTGAAGACGAACTTTGGAATCGACGCCGAGATGTATGCAGAGGGCGCAACTGGGTTTCTGGAGCGTTATGTGCACCCCGAGGATCGCGAACAGGTGTTCGCGGCGGTGAGGGATGCGCGGAAGAATCACGCGCTATACGAGGGAGAATTCCGTGTGGTTTGGTCAGACGGAACACAGCGGTGGGTGACAGCGAAAGGAGAATTTCAGTATTCCGCGAAGGGTGAACCGGAGCGCATGCTGGGCATGGCGGTCGATATTACGGAGCGAAAGCAACTGGAGGCAGCACTACGGGAGCACCAGCAGCGAATCGTAGCGATCGTGGCATCTGCCATGGATGCGATCATTGGTCTGAATGACGAGCAAACAATCGTGCTTTTCAACGAGGCCGCGGAGAAAATGTTCGATTGCCCGCGAGACCAGGCGATCGGCAGTCCCGTCGACCGTTTCATCCCGGAGCGATTTCGCGATCGACATGGCGCACATATCCGCAGGTTCGGAGAGACAGGCAGCAGCAGCCGGGCGATGGGCACGCTGGGAACGTTATGGGGATTAAGGGCGAACGGCGAAGAATTTCCGATTGAAGCGTCCATCTCGCACAGTAACGTTTCCGGGAAACTGTTCTTTACGGTGATCATTCGGGACGTGACCGAGCAAAGGATGGCAGAGCAGGCACTGCGCAACAGTGAGGAACGATTTCGGCTGTTTATGGACCACAACCCTGCAGTGGCGTGGATGAAAGACGAGGGAGGGCACTACACGTACATGAGCGAGAGCTATCTGAAGCAACTCGGGGTACGCGAGCAAGACCGGCGAGGCAAGACAGACTTCGAACTCTATCCGCAACCGATCGCAGAGGAATTCGCGAAGAATGACCAAGCAGCGCTGGCGCTGGGGCACCCTCTGGAAGTGACCGAAGAGTCCATCGGGCCGGACGGAGAGCCACGCACATGGCTGACCTATAAATTCCCATTCCAAGACGCCTGTGGTCAGACAGCGGTTGGGGGAATCGGCATCGACATAACGGAGCGGAAGAACGCGCGGGAAGCGCTTCAGTCATTGACCGGGCGGCTGATTCACACGCAGGAAGAGGAGCGCGCACGCATCGCGCGGGAACTACACGATGACTTCAGCCAGCGGCTAGCGCTGCTGGGCATCGGCCTAGCGCAGCTTTGGAAGGCATTGCCTGAGGAAAGCATTGCCGAACGCGAGAACTTGCAGGCGATGCTGAAGGGAACAAAGGAATTAGCGACGGACCTACACTCGCTGTCGCATGAACTGCACTCGAGCAGGCTGGAGCATGTGGGGCTAGTGTCGGCGTTGAACGGACTTTGTCGGGACGTGAGCGAGAAGCAAAAATTTGAAGTGCAATTCAAAGGATGCGAGCCTGACTTCAAAGTGTCGCAAGACGCGGCGCTATGCCTGTTCCGAGTGACGCAGGAAGCGCTGGCAAACGTTGCGAAACACAGCGGCGCTAAGAGTGCGCAGGTTGAGCTTGAGATCAACGGAAGTGCCGTTATCGTAAGCGTCCGGGATTCGGGCAGAGGATTTAATGCTGGCATGCGGAAATCGAATGCTGGCATTGGGCTGATCGGGATGAGCGAGAGACTGCGGCTTGTTGGAGGCCAATTGTTAGTCAGGTCTCAGCCGAATTGCGGGACAGAAATTGTCGCCGAGGTACCGCGGACCACTGGTGAGGGTGGGACGCAGACAAAATCACGAGCTGTCGGGGGATAAAATGTTGAAGCGCATACGAGTATTGCTTGCGGACGATCATCAAATGTTGGCAGACGCCCTGAAGGGAGTGCTGGAGCCGAAGTTCGAGGTGGTGGGCTCTGTACGGGACGGCCGCGCGCTGGTGGAGGCGACCGCCAAGTTGAAACCGGAAGTGGTGGTTGTGGACGTTGCCATGCCGCGACTGAACGGACTGGACGCGGCGCGACAGATCAAGCACAGCATGCCGCAGGTAAAACTTATTTTCATGACGATGAACGAAGACCCGGACCTGGTGGGAGAGGCATTCCGTGCGGGCGGGTCGGGATTTCTGTTGAAACAGGCAGCGGCGTTCGAGTTGACGACAGCAATCGACAAAGTCGTGAAAGGCGGTTCGTATGTGACGCCCAGCGCCGCGCAAGGCCAGGCGAACATCGCGTTGCGAGAGCCGCAAGCCCGGCAACATACCGCGGAGCCGACGCCTCGACAACGCGAAGTGATCCAACTGTTAGCGGAGGGGCGCTCCATGAAGGAAGTGGCGTCGGTTTTGAACATCACGAAACGGACCGTTGCGGCGCATAAGTATGCTGTAATGGAACTTTTACAACTGCGTACCAATGCCGATCTGGTGCAATACGCCATCAAGCAGAGAATTATCTCGATCTAGCTTTCTGGAGCCGCGCGAGCTTCCTTAACTTTTCGACCCGCATTGTAATTTCTACCAATAGTCAAACTCTTGAATCACGCGCAGTTTCATAGCAGGAGTGTGGTTGTGCGGTGACGGAAATGAGCTCCAGGCGCCAGAGGATGCGGCCGGCCTGACTTGCTCCGCATCTCGATTGCGGTACTTGGAACTGAAAGACGGCTCCGAGGTGAGCTCTAATGAATGGCAGGCGAGTAGTGCTCGCGGATGATCTAACTCAGGTGTTGAGCGCCGCGACAAACCTGTTGCATGAATCATTTGAAATCGTCGGGATTGCCTCGGATGGAATGAGCGCACTAGAGACAATTGTGGCCCTGGATCCGGATGTGGCGGTCTTGGATATCTCCATGCCGGGTATGAGTGGAATTGAGGTCGCGCGGGAGATGAGAAACCGCGGCGTGAGAGCAAAAATCGTATTCCTGACGGTGCACGAAGATACGGACATTCTGGCAACGTGCATTGCCGCGGGCGGCTTGGGATATGTGGTGAAGGTGCTGATGGAAACAGATTTGATTCCGGCGATGAATGAGGCATTAGAGGGGCGCGAATTCGTCTCGCGATTTCCCTTGCAATGAGACCCGACTGGGTTGTTTGGTCAGCTTTAATCGGTAGGGTGTCACTTTTGACAATTACGCTCCGTGGTTGTTGGGCTCAGCATAACCATGAACCTAAAGAATCTGAGGCGAACGCTGCCGTCAGAAGAGCGGCCGCATCGTTCGCCTCAGTAATCCGCTAAAGGCTCGCCCCTAAGCGCTCCCTGAAGGGTGGAGGCAGCGCGTTACGTCAAGAGAGACGAACGTGGCAGGGAGCGAAACTACATGCTCAGGACTATCCGCGTGGCCGGCGCCCGCCGGGGCGCGACGCGCGTATCACGCGATGATCAAGCCCATCGGGGCGATCTGCAATCTGGACTGCACCTACTGTTACTACCTCCACAAACAGGAATTGCTCGGCAGTAACAGCAAATTTCGCATTTCTGACGAAATTCTGGAAACCCACATACGGCAGTACATCTAGCGGGAGTTTACTGCGAGTGCTTTCCCTAACCTTTACCCATTCCCACTAAATCATTCCACCCGTAGAAGTTAAGTCGGTCTTTCTTCTTTGAATCTGTATTACCCTATTCATGAGCTTATATTTGGTTGTTATTGCACATTTTATGCTTGACATGTAGAGGTGTCTCGTTTATGTATTACCCTTAATGGCTAGCCTCGTCAAAAAGAAAAAAGGCAATCGCCTCTACTATTACCTCGTGGAAAGCGCCCGCGTCGATGGCAAACCTCGCGTCGTCCATCAGGCCTATCTCGGCACCGCCGAAAAACTCGCCGAACTCATCGAACAAAAGTCCGCCCCGATCCCTCTTTCCGCGACCTTGCGTAACTTCGGTCTTCCGGGCGCCCTGTGGCTGGCTGCAAAACAGTCCGGCTTGTGGCCCCTGCTGGAATCCCTGTGGCCTTCTCCGCGTTCCGGTCCCGGTCCGGCTCACTATCTCCTGCTCGCCGCCATTCACCGCATCTGTGATCCCGGTCCGAAGACCGAAGTCAGTCACTGGTACGAGCGAACCATCCTTGCTCCCGAGTGGGGTTTTCCTGCGGAACGCTTTACCTCGCAAGCCTTCTGGGACGCCTTCGAACAGATTCTGCCGGAGACCGGTGCGACGCTGGCTCCCGCGGAAGATCCTCTCGATCAAGTACCGTTGCGTTTCCTCGCTCTGTGGAAAGAGAAGCAACTGGTCGGTCGCCGACTGCTGGCCTACGATACCACTAACTTCTACACCTACATTGCCAGCACCAACACGCGAAACCAATTGGCGCAGCGCGGACACAACAAACAAGGTCGGCACAACTTGCGCCAAGTGGGACTGAGTTATGTTCTGGACGGAGAGAGCGGGTTGAGCCTATGCCACCACGTCTACCCGGGCAACGTAGCCGATGTCGAAGAGTTCTCCGTCGCTTTGGCACGCATTGTACGCCTGTTGGATCAAAATCAAATTGCTCGCGACACGGTCACGTTGGTCTTCGACAAGGGTACGGCGGCACTGGACAACACCGTGCAACTGCAAGAGGCCGGGGTGGGATGGATTTCCGCTCTGCCGTGGAATCAAGCTCCGGCGGAATTGCGCGAGCGAGCCAGCCAAGAGCTGCTGCCGTGCAGCGCCGAACAACCGGGCGTGCGGGCCGTGGCCGAGAAGCTGTTGGTGCACGGCCAGGAATATCTCGCGGTGCTGAAGTATTCGGCGCCTTTTGCCGCCGAACAACTGCACAGCCTGACCACCAGCATCAGCCGCACTCTGCAATCCCTGCGACGTTTCTCGAAGGAATTGAATAAACCTCGTTCGCGTTGGACCGAGGAAGGTATCAGGCGCAAGATCGCAAAGTGGTTGTCCGGGCAGTTCCTCTCCGATTTAATTCGCTACCAATTGGAATCTCGCGACGGCCAATGGCAGCTACAGTTTGATTTCGATCAAGCCGCGTTTGAGCGCCTCCTCGGTCGTCGTCTCGGCCGAACCGTGCTGCTCACCAGCCGCATGGACTGGACGGCGGAACAAGTGGTGGCCGGTTATGCCGGCCAACAACAGGTTGAGCGGGTCTTTCGCGGCTTGAAAGACGGAGCGTGGCTCGCTTGGGGACCGATGCATCACTGGACCGACCGCAAGATTCGCATCCATGCGTTCTACTGCATGCTGGGCATCTCTCTATTGCAGTATGTGCATCGCCAAGCCAGAGTCGCCTGGAGCGATCTTTCCATGGAACAACTTATTGACGAGTTGCAGCAGATTCAGCAGTTCGTTCTGCTCTATCCACGGCAAGGCGAGAAAGGCCCCGATCGCGCCGCCTACGTGCTCTCGAAGCAAACCCTTGCGCAGCAGGCTTTGGCCAAAGCGTTGAAGCTGGACGAGCTGCAGACTACCCATCGTGGGTAATACCAACCGGACGACTTAGATCGCACAAAAAAGAACTCTTAGGTATCTGTCGGCTGAGCTCGCAGTAAACCCCCGCTAGGGGCAGGATCGCAGCGAGGTCGTCTTTTCCTGGCAGGGTGGCGAGCCGACGCTGCTAGGGTTGGAGTTCTTCGAGAAGGCGGGTGCGCTGGAGCAAAAGTATAAAAAGCCACATCAGCGTATTGAGAACGATCTGCAGACAAACGGAACGCTGCTCGATGACAAGTGGGGCGCTTTCCTGAAGAAACATGGCTTTCCGGTGGGATTGAGTATTGATGGCCCGAAAGAACTGCACGACCGATATCGCGTGGCGAAAGATGGGAAGCCTACGTTCGATAAGGTGTTTGCGGCGGCCGAGATGCTGCGCCGGAAGGGAGTGCCGTTCAACGCACTGTCCGTGGTGAATCGCGAGAATGCGAAGCCGCCGCTCGATGTTTATCGTTTTCTATCGTTTTCTGAAGAATGAGGTTCGGGCACGCGAGATTCAGTTCATCCCTTGCGTGGAGCCGAAAGGGTTTCAAAACATCGCGCCGCAGAAGTGGGATCCGGCTACTTTGCCGGTTCAGGATTCACCGGCCGCGCATCCGGGGCACCCGGATTCTGTTGTGACGGATTGGTCCGTGGATCCCGACGACTGGGGTTATTTTCTATGCAAAGTTTGGGACGACTGGTGTCACCGGGATATCGGCAAAGTGTTCGTCAATCATTTTGAAACGGCGGTGGCGCAGTGGAAGGGGATGGATTCACAGCTGTGCATCTACCACGAATTTTGCGGCAAAGGTGTGGCGCTGGAGCACGACGGCAATTTGTACTCCTGCGATCACTATGTGTACCCGGAATACAAATTGGGAAACATCCTGGAGACGTCCAGTTCGCGGATGGTTTTTTCCGAGCAGCAAACCAAATTTGGATTCGCGAAGCTCAATTCCCTGCCCCAGCAATGTGTAGAGTGCTGTTTCCTTTTTGCATGCAATGGGGAATGCCTCAAGAACCGCGTGATTCGAACGCGTGATGGCGAGCCGGGATTGAATTATTTGTGCAGCGGATTGCAGAAGCATTGGCGGCACATCGACCCGGATGTGAAAGACATTTGCCGGCAACTGGCGCGGGGCGAGCGGTTGCGGCCGGGATGAGGGAGAAGCAGCCCGCCTGCAACGGCGGCCCTTAATGACGTGCCGCAGCACAGATCGCACTACTGCTTGTCGTAAACGACGACGTTTCCGTAGGTTTTGCCCTTTTCATCGGTGCCTTTGCCTGAAATGGTGAGGGTCTTTCCGTCTTTGGAAACGACCAAGGTGCCGGTGCCGACGACCTTGCCGCCCCTTGTCAGAGTGGACGAAATGGTGTTTGGCGAAGTGAGATTGGAGGAGATGGCGTCTGCGCCGTACGGCCCGTTGCCGGTAATGGGATAACTTTTGCCATCGAGATTGGTGGTGTATTCAAACTGCTGGTTGTTGCCATCCGAGTTGGTGCGATCGACATCGATCTTCATTCCTGTCGGAGTAGAGACGACGATTCGGGTTTCGCTTTTGCGGGAAGGACCAGTGCCAAACTTGGATTTGGCGGGATTCATTTTCCAAGTGCCAAGAAAAACATCGGTTTGCGCTACCGCTGAGAATGCAATGAAAAGAGTAAGTACTAGAATCACGAGCACACGGATGGACGTGATGCGTTGCTTGGCGTTTTGAGCCGAAGGTTGCTGGACGAACCGCGAGGATACCCGAGGCCAAGTGTCACGACGGAGTGACGATCGTGTATTCATTTGTGTTGCCTCCCAGAGTTGCCTTATATCACGCAAACTTTTCGTCGCCGGAACAGTCGCGTCACTCTGCTAGAGTCCGCAAGGCTTAAGGGCGACGATCCTTGTTACTTTTGACAATTACGTGGAGTGAGTGGGGTGAGCAATATCACCATACTGGGCGGAACGGCACTTACTATAGATCGTCGCCAACGCAATATTGCAAATTTTCTGATTCACGCGGAGTCCTACGATGAAGGCAAAAAGGTTATAGCATGTGCTGTCGATAGCGCTCAGCTGCGTCCTGGTGGCGGCTTCGACGCAGATGGCGATTGTCACTTTTGCCAATTACGAAACGATGGGATCGGGGGCACTATTCCGCGTCAAGCGGGGTATGCGTAATTTCGCCGCACGGGAAAAACAGCTTTCTTTGAGTTTTATGAGGGAAAAGGAAGAGGAGGACAAGGATGAAATGGTCAGGAAGAATTAGTTTGGCATTAGCGACTGTGGTGACGCTGTTCGGTGCATCAGGACCGGCCGCCAAGGCGCAGGAGAAGAAGCCCAATATCGTCGTGATTATGGGCGACGACATCGGGATGTGGAACATCGGGGCTTACCACCGCGGACTGATGGCCGGTACGACGCCGAACCTCGACAAGCTGGCGAAGGAAGGCATGTTGTTCACGGACTATTACGCCGAGGCGAGCTGCACGGCGGGCCGCGCGAACTTCATCACCGGCGAGCTGCCGATCCGCACGGGCATGACCACGGTAGGCCAGGCGGGTGCAAAAATTGGCCTGCCCGCCGAAGCGGTGACGATTGCCACGGTGCTGAAGTCCATGGGCTACGCCACCGGCCAGTTCGGCAAGAATCACCTCGGTGACCTCAATGAGTTCTTGCCTTGCGTTCACGGTTTCGACGAGTTCTTTGGTTATTTGTATCACCTGGATGCGATGGAAGACCCGGCGCATCCCAACTATCCGCAGGATCTCTTGAACGTGGTGGGCCCGCGCAACATGGTTCATTGCTGGGCCACAGACAAGGATGACCCGACGGAAATGCCACGATGGGGCAAGATCGGCAAACAAAGGATTGAGGATGCCGGCACGCTCTATCCCAAGCGCATGGAAACCGTGGACGACGAAATTCGCGACCTTTCCATCAAGTTCATGGACAAGGCGAAGAGCGACAACAAGCCATTCTTCGTGTGGATCAACCCGACGCGCATGCACATCGTAACGCACCTGTCGCCGAAGTATGAAGCGTTGCGCAACTCCGTAAATGGCTGGTCAGAAGAAGAAGCGGGCATGGCGCAACTGGACGACGACATCGGACTGGTGATGGCCAAGCTGAAGGACATGGGCGTGGACGACAATACGATTGTGCTGTTTACGACCGACAACGGCACGGAAGTATTCACGTGGCCGGATGGCGGTCAGACACCATTCGCGCAGTCCAAGGGCACCGTGCTCGAGGGCGGCTTCCGCGTGCCTGCGATCCTTCGCTGGCCCGGCCATGTGCCGGCGGACTCCGTGCAGAATGGCATTTTCTCTGGGATGGACTGGCTGCCGACGTTCGTGGCGGCAGCGGGCAATCCGAACATCACCGAAGAATTGCTGAAGGGCAAAACCATCGGCGATCGAACCTACAAGAACCATCTGGATGGTTACAACCAGTTGGCTGCCATCACGGGCAAAGGCCCATCCGCGCGTCATGAAATTTTCTACCTTGGCGAAAGCACTGTCGGCGCGGTGCGGATTGACGATTACAAATTCCGTTTCATCGACCAACCGCAAGGCTGGCTGGGCGAGAAGACCCATCCGGACGTGCCGTACATCACCAATCTGCGCCTAGATCCATTCGAGCGCACGGGCTGGCCCAGTAATGGAACGAAAGACGGGGCGCAGCAATACTTCGATTGGTTCAAGTACCAATTCTGGCGCTTCGTGTTCGTGCAGCAGGTGATGGGCAAGGAAATCCAAACCTTCCTCGACTACCCGCCGATGCAACGGGGAGCGAGCTTCAACCTTGACGCAATCAAGGCGGAGATGGGGAAACGCATGGCCGAGGCGGAAGCAGCGGCCAAGGGCCCCAGCAACTAGTTCGGAGCCACGTCATGGGGGGGCGGCTCGAAAGGGCCGCCCTTTGCCTATGTAGACTTTTCTCGAAGCCAGGATGCCGTGAAGCATGAGGCAAATTCGCAGAGCAATTTTAGGATGCGTGATCCTTGTTTGCGCATTTTGCTTCCGCGCGCAAGCGCAAGAGACGGAATTTCTGCCGGAAATTGATGCGCACCTGACGATGAATTCGACGTTCCGGGCCTACCTGCAAGCGAAAGACGATCGGGACGGCGGCGACCCGACACAATTTCTGTTTGGGCCGAGCCTGCAGATTTATCTGAAACCACTGCTGAAGCTAAAGAAGGTTACGGAGTTCGACCTGGACGACTCCAAGTCTCGATTCCTGGTAGTGGAAACAGGCTACCGTTACATAACGGCGCCTGGAGCGCCGCCAGAAAACCGGCTAATCGAAGGCCTAACTTCGAATTTTCCGTTGCAAGCGGGGTTTTTCGTTTCTGACCGGAACCGCTTCGAGTTGGACTGGAAAAACGGCGTTTTTACGTGGCGCTACCGCAACAAGTTGACGGTCGAGCGCACGTTTGCGATCCACTCGTATCATTTCATCCCGTATGTGGCAGCCGAGCCCTTTTACGAAACCCAGTACCATAAATGGAGCACTACTTCTCTCTATGCGGGTTCGCTGTTTCCCGTTGGCAAGCACGTGCAATTCAATACGTACTACGAACATGACAACAACACCGGCAAGCACCCGAATCAACAGGTGAATTCCGTGGGATTGATCTTGAATCTGTACTTTTCCTTAAAAAAGTAACGAAGGAGCAAAAATTGGCGGGAGGTGGCAGAACTGTCACTAGTGACAATTACCCACCTCGCAGTAGAAGTGCGAGTATCGGGTGATGTTGAAGTTGCAAGGCGGTCCGAGGGCGGCTGCGAGGCGTCGATTTGCACCTGGGCGATGCACACATTCAAGCGTCGGATTGGAGATGGCATTTTTCCTATGGAGGAATGAAATGAGGCATTCGACGAGGCCTGGGCGGGGTCCAGGGCTGGGCTGGAGGCTGACCGTTTTAGTGTGCCTCGTCCTGGTGGTGCCGGCGTTGTTGCGGGCCCAAGAATCCGATGAGTTCGATCAGTACAAGCTGCGGATCGGAGGGTTCTGGTTTTACTCACAACCGACGGGAACCATTCAGGGGCACGCGGATCAGTACCCTGTTTATTTTCAAAGGGACCTCGGCTTCAGTAGTTATTCCACAGGACTAGGATTTGTGGACTGGAAGTTCACGCATAAGAACCACTTTTATGTGGAGCTCGTGCCACTGTTCACTTCGAAGCAATTTGTATTGAATCGGACGATTACCTTCCAGGGGCAGACGTTTGATGTGGGCGCGCAGGTGAACAGCCAACTGCACGCGTTTTTCGTTGCGCCCGGCTACCAGTACGACATCATCCGGCGGAAGCGGGGGCATCTTGGGCTGGCGGTACAGATGGATCTGTTCAAATCGACGGCGAAAATAGCGGCGATAGGGCAAGTGAATGGCGGAGGCAGCGTCACTGCGGGAACATCCGCGAGCGGTTCCCTTTTGGCGCCAATTCCGGTGGCGGGACCGCAATTCCGGCTGTACCTGACAAATTCGCCTCGCGTGTTCATCGAGGGCAACGGGTATGGGATGTATTTTTTCGGCTACGGCAGCTTTGTATCTACGGCGGGGGATCTGGGAGTGACGCTCCAGAAGCACATAACTCTGAATGGGGGATACCAACTGGCGTCGCACCTGACGGTTAACGGAACTCAGGACCGGCTGGCGCTGCAGTTGTCACAGAAGGGCCCGGTCGTCGGAATGGAATTTTCTTTTTAGAGGCGCAGAGCTGCGGGGAGACGGCAGTAGCTTCGCCGCTATAAAGAGAAGGTTCGTAAGCTAGGAGGATGGCACATGAAAAAGCTGGGACGGTTGGCAGTTTGTTTGATTCTTGGAGCAGGGCTCTGCCTGGCGCAGGATCTGGTAAGCATCATCCACGGAACGATTAAGAAAGTGGATCATACGACGAAGACGATTGTGGTGAAGACGGCGGATGGAACGGAACACACGATCAAAGTGACGGACGATGGGGTGGTGAAAGGAACCAAGGATGGATTCGACGGGTTGAAGGAAGGAACGGAAGTGGTGGCGCGTACGACGGGAAAGGGTGTTGATGAGACTGCCGTGGACGTTGGCAAGGTGAGCAAGGACGGCTTCAAGGTGACCAAGGGAACGGTTGAAAAGTTCGATAAAGACGCCAAGACGATTGTGGTGAAGTCGGCCGACGGAACGGAAAAGACGTTTGAGCTTTCCGGCAAGGCTCTGGATGATGCCGCCAAAGGCACCGGCAAAGGCGTGGAAAAGGGCGCGAAAGTGACGGTGTACTATACCGAAGAAGCCGGAAAGAAAACTGCGCATTTTCTGGCGGATTAATGCCGACGGGAGAGGGAGGATTCCGACACACGGCAGCGTCCTAATGCCGCGATTGGTCTGGGCTGTGGCGGAGGTCGATCCGATACCTTCTCGAGAGATCTCCGGCAATGACGTGAGAGAGGTACTTTGATGGGTCCGATCGTGAATTGGGGAAGCGATTGGGTGTGGGGGTTGCCGCTGATCGTTCTGACCGTAATATTCACGCATTTGGCCTTGGCGTCATCAATCGAAGGGTGCCGAGGGTGCTGGTGATCGCCGGCCGAGTTTCCAAGTTTTCCGTGGCTGCGATCATGGTGACGGGATGGACAGCGGTTGGGGCCACGGCGCTGCACGGATTTGAGGGAGCAATTGGGCCGTGGCTTACCGTTTCCTGGGGCGATACCGGACAACAAGTCCGCCATGCTGTGTTCACTGGGCCCCGTGACGACGTATGGCCATGCGAGTCTGACCCTGGCACCAGGCTGGCAGTTGATGGGCACGCTGGAGGCACTGAACGGCTGGATCCTGTTCGGGTTGACAACCGCATTTCTGTTTACGGTGATGCAGAAGGCATGGCCGGCCGCGGATTAGCATTTTTCGTCACTCCGCGAGATGCCCCTGTCACTTCTGACAATAGGAACCGGCCTTAACTAGTGGAAGGATGCAGGGCCAGAGAATTCTGTTTCGGTCAAGGAGGGTTTTTCATGCGATTAGCGATTGTCGGCCTGTTGGCTGCTGCGGTAATGCCGTCGCTTAGCCGGGCGCAAGGTCCGATTTTCACCATTACACCGGAACAAAGCGACGTTAAGTTCTTCGTGAAAGCTTCCGTGGCTATCGATGGCAAGTTCAACAAGTGGGATGCCACGCTGACCTTTCCGTCCACCGACGCCACCTCTGGCGTACTGGACATCAAGATTTATGCCGACTCCGTAGACACGGGGAGCGGCATGAAGGACGACAAATTGAAAAGTAAAGACTTCTTCAATGCCAAAGACGACCCATACATTACGTTTCATTCAAGCAAGGTTACGCAGACAGGTCCCAACACCTTTGATGTACTGGGGACCTTTACGATTCGCGGCGTGTCGAAGCCAGAAACTCTGAATCTTACGCTCACCGGCAAGGGGACAGGCGAGGGCACCATTAAAGGAACCATGGCCTTCGACCGTAAGGAGTTTGGGATGAACAGTGGCATTCCGTTCATCAAGATCGCGGACCGCGTCGAGGTAGATATCGCCCTTAAGGGCCATAAGGTCAGCGGGCCTCCGCTGGTTTTCAAAGAATAGCAAGCAAGCCGTGTGAAGGACGCCGCGCGATGTAGCGATTGGCCTCGGGTGCTCCGCCCGTGAAGATGGGCGGCACAGCTTGCGTGTGCCTCAGGATTGAACGTTGCAATAGACGAGAAGGAGGAACGCCAATGACATCCATGGTACGAACGGGAGCAGCGGCAGCGAAGTTCGTGTTGCTCGCTCTGGCGTGCGGACTGGCAATTGGGGCTGTCGGCGCCGAGGACAGGGAAAAGCAGCAGAAGCAAATCCAGGACATGGCGCAAGACACACTTCAGCGGCTTTATAAGGCCGAGCCGAAGTCGAAACTGGCGGTCAGGCACGCGGCCGGGTATGCCGTGTTCAGCGATCTGGGAGTGAAGATCCTGTTTGCGGGATCTGGCAATGGAAAAGGCATCGCCGTGAACAACCGGAACAAGCATGTGACGTACATGAAGATGCTCGAGGTCCAAGCGGGGCTCGGAGTCGGGGTCGACAAGTATCGCGTTGTGTTTTTATTTGACAACGAACAGGCGCTGAACCACTTCGTGGATTCCGGCTGGGAATTTGGCGGACAAACTACGGCCGCGGCGGAGATGGGGGCCAAAGGCGCCGCAATGAGCGGTGCGGTTTCCGTGGCCGACGGGGTGTGGATGTATCAATTGACGGAGACAGGATTGGCCGCCGATATCAGCGCGACGGGCACGAAGTACTACAAAGACGACGACCTGAATTAGATCGCTTGCGAAGCGATTTTCCCGGAAAACTTCTATGGATGTTCCAGCTCATCCTCCTTTGAACGAAGCCGCTGCTGAAGTTTCCTTAGTTCGCGGCGGACCATTCTACCGAGTACAGCAAGCGTTGAGGCTGATGCGCCCGAATCAATGGAACCTTGGACGGCGCATTACGGTTTTGGTCGCAGTGACTTGGGTACCGCTGGTTGCGATCACTGCTGTGTTGAACCCCGACGGCTTGGTTTCCTTGCTAAAGGATTACCGGGCGTACTCGCGATTTTTCTTGGCGATTCCAGCGCTGCTGGTGGGCGAGGTACTGATGGAAACGCGGTTCCGGGCAGTGATGGCGCACATACGCGCGGCGAAGCTGCTGACGGAGACGGACACGGCCTATATGGACAACGTAATCGCCTGGCTGTTGCGACTGCGCGATTCCCTGCTGCCGGAGTTGGCAATTTTGGCGCTGCTGATTATTCACACCGTGGCGTCATACAGGGGGCTGGCCGACGCTACACGGTGGCTTACGCATCGGGTAGGGAACGAACTGCAGTTGACGGCAGCGGGCTGGTTCGTGGTGGTGGTGAGCACATCGATGTTCCAGTTGCTGCTGGGGCTAGGGCTGTGGAAGTGGCTGATGTGGACATTTTTTGCGTTTCAACTGTCGACACGTAATTTGAGGCTGGTTCCCACCCATCCAGACAGACACGGCGGCCTGGGTTTCCTGGGCCTGACTGCATCGGCATTCGCACCGGTGGCCTTCGCCGCGACTGCAGTGATTGGAGCTACGTGGCGTCAGGCGATTCTGCACGACGGGGCGCGCCTGATGGACTTTAAACTGCCGGCGATTGCCCTAGTTGTGATCACTGCGATGGTCGCGCTCGCGCCACTGGCCTTTTTTGTGCCGCGCTTGGCGCAACTGAGGCGCAAAGGGATTCTGGAATATGGAGTTTTGGGGCAAATACACAGCACAGATTTTCACGAAAAATGGATTGCGCACCGCTCCGGACATGAAGGTGAATTTCTGCAGGCAGCCGAGAGCACCACTTTGGCTAATTTTGGCCGCGTGTACGACAGTATTGGAGCGTTGAGACCTTTTCCCGCAGACCGCGGGGCGCTGATAACGCTGGCCGCCGCCGTGGCGGTTCCGGCGCTCCCGGTGATTCTTACCCAGGTGCCGCTGGTCGTGGTCCTCGATGACCTGCTGAAGGCGCTGCATTGATTCAGAGTCATGGAGCCTCCCGATCGCATAGCAGCGCTTCTGCTAAGTACTGATACGCCGGGTCCCACTGTTCCTTTTGACAATACCCTTCCCTTCTTTCAAGCGTAAGAATGCACCCTGGAAGTCCCGAATTGGTTCTCGACTTTCGCTAAGGAGAGAGAATCTTATGCCGCAGACACAACAATCAAGGAGCAAGTCTCGTAGCTGGGTGGCGATGGGCCTGCTTGCAACCGGACTGCTCATTCTGGCCGCTTTTCCGGCGCTTTCGGCGAGACACGATAAATACGAAACCATCGAAGCGACCGCCATGGGCACGGGCACGCAGATGGGCCAGAATGCCGGCATCTCCGTGGAGATTTACGACTTTTCAACGCCGGAGGAAAGGCAGGTTCTGGTCGACGCGTTCAACAAGGGACAGAACCAGGGCCTCGTGAATGCGCTTACGAAGATGCGCGCCGTTGGCCATATTTCCGTCACCGGGACAATCGGTTATGACCTGGCGTTTGTGCGCTTGATCCCAACGCCCACCGGCCGAAAAATTCGATTCGTCACCAATCGCTTGTTGAGATTTGGAGAGGTGTGGGCGGACGCACAATCTACGGCGTTCAACCTGACAGGCGGAGAGTTTGACATTAATGACACGGATAAAAGCAAAAGCACCGGTGTGCTCTACCCGGAATGTCAACTGGCAATTGACAAGCAAGGCCAGCTGCAGATCCAACTCACGCAAAATCCTTGGAATCTGGTGGACGTGCTCGATTGGAAGGGCACGCCGGGAACGAACTGACGCGATTGTGAGAGCGTCGCTCCGTCAACAAAACGGAAGTGAAAGATACGGGCCTCGAAAGAACGTCATTCTAAGATACAGCGAGGTGTCATATGAAGAGCAGGTCGTTTCCAGTGATTGTGTGCAGTTTGGTGGCATTGTTGCTGTTTGTGGTGGCGGGCCACACACTTGCGAAGGACAAGAAAAACAAAACGACGTTTTGCTCCAACGCGCATCCTGAACAACTGTGTACCGCGGCAAATACATGTGGAGCTAACGGGACTCCCTGCGTGTTGGAGGTGAAACGCGTCGGGGGCGGGACAGAAGCTTCGGTTACACCTAACATCGCGAACCTCGGGAAGGACGCACCGGTTTGCATCAAGACGGGCGCGAACGTGACATGGCAAGGTGCGGGAAAAAATACCGGGATCATGATCGATTTCGGCGACTCCTCGCCATTCGATCCATCGGGAACGATCATGGGAGGCTCCGACCGGCCGGTCAGCGTGGTGGCGAAGAAGGCGGGGTGCTTCAAATACACCGCGGGCGCCTGCACTCCCGGATCTATGTACGGCATGTGTGGGAATTCGGACTTGGAACTGATCGTCACAAGCGGCGTTAAGTAAACGCCCTAGAGTAACCGGAACGGCGGCGATAAGGGCAAAGCTGCGATTAATCACAATTTAGGCATTACTTAGGAGATTGATCCATGAACACTCAGCTTTCCCGCGTCGCACTCTTCGTGTCTCTCTGGTCTCTTTGTGTATTTCCCGGCGCTTTCGCACAAGACAAAGCCCCCACTGATGCATACTCCGGCGTGGCTATGGGCACAGGCGGGACCGTGGGCGGCAAGAGCATTCAGTTTGATTTTCGAGTCACGCAGTACACCACCGACGAAGAGGTGCAGAACTTCGCACAACTGGTGAAGGATAAGGGCACCGACGCTCTTCGCCGGGCGTTGGAGAAGGAAGACAAGGGCCGCATCAGCGCGGTGGGTTCCACGGGCAATCCGATCGCGGTAGCGCGCAAACGGCAGCAAGGCGAGAACACGATCATTACGATCGTTACGGCCCGGAACATGCCGTTCGTCGAGCTCTATAATAACGGACGCAGCACGAATTATCCGTTTGGTTTTCTGCAGGTGACGGTGAACGCCAAGCGCGAAGGCACCGGACAAATCATGGCGGCAGCAAAGATTCGCTTCGACAAGAAAAGCGGAAAATACGAGATCGAGAGTTTCGGGAACCAGTACATCAAGGCCGTGAATATTCGGCCCTGGAAGTAATTGCTGACGCACTACATTTTTGAAGAAGAATCGCACTGACTGCCGTTCAAGTTGTTGTGTGGCTAGACAATGCTCCAGTCCGCGGTGCCGGCATTGTAATTATTGACAATAGTCTGCCCGGTTGCGTTCTGTCAAAAACATGAGAGCTAGCCTGAAGTGATTGGTGTCTGGCGGATCCAGTCAGGCTATGCAATCGGACTGAATCAATTCGAACAGTCAGCCTAAGATTCAGCGACGATTAAGTTCAGGCAAGCGAAGTGTGCGAATGGAGGAAGTACGATGAGATTCAATATTGGAAATTGGAAGCTACGCGTTCTATGCAGTTTAGTGTGCGTTGTTTTGCTCGGGGGCCTGGCATATTCGGCCGCGCCAGGCAAGCCTCAGATCAAAGAAGACGTGAAATCCAAAGTCACCGGAACGATCACAGGCAGGAATGGGGACTTGGTGTCCGTGAAGGAGAACAAGACCGGTCGCGTTGTCGTGGTAAGCCTGAATGACGACACGAAGGTAGAACGCAAAAAAGGGAAGGTTGAATTTTTTCGCCATGAAAATATGGACGTTACGGCAATGGTGCCAGGACTGACGATCGAGGCGGAAGGGGTGGGCAACGCGAAGGGACAGCTCGTGGCCAAGAAAGTCACGTTCATTCCCGACGAGTTTGCGATTGAAGTGGCGGAAGAGCAGCAGATTATGGCCAACAAGGCGGCGGCAGGCCAGGCACAAACGACCGCCAACCAGGGCGTAGCGGCGGCAGGCCAAGCGCAAGCCTCGGCAAACCAAGCGCAAACTTCCGCCAATCAAGCTGGCAATACCGCGGAAGCAGCGGGAGATGTGGCAGTGATGGATGCGGCGGCCATCAAATTAGTGAACCAGCGCGTGTCCGATATGGACGACTATAAGACCGTGGCTGAGGCCGGAATCTATTTCGACAGCGGCAAAGCAAATCTGGATGACGCGGCGAAAGCGGACCTGGACATGATCGTTGCGGCAACCCAAGGCGTGGAGGGCTATCTGATCGAAGTGGCGGGTTACGCGTCGAGTACGGGGACGAAAGCCGAGAATCAAAAGCTCAGCGAAGAACGAGCGGCAGCCGTCGTGCAGTACCTTCAAGTCAAAGGGAATGTTCCCATGAGGCGCATCGTGGCACCCGCGGGCTATGGGTCAACTCATCCGGCGGCGGAAAATACCGATTCTCAGGGACGTGCGCTGAATCGGCGCGTGGATGTGAAGGTCCTGTTGAATAAAGGAACCACGGAAGGACTGTAAAGAGCAGCCGCAGCCATCGCGGTTGCCGTGCTTTCGTTGGGGCGAGGAGAACCCCGAATGGCCGAATCTTGTGGGGTTCCTCTCGCCAAACAAATTCCACGACCGGTCTCTCCTTGAGAGAAAGGAACAGGACTGAAGTGGCGCCGGCGACGCTGGAGTTACGTTGGGCTCCAGATAAATGAATTGAAATGAAACGCAGTCCAAAGGGTTCAAGTCTCGTTCCAGCCATTCGCCTCGGAAGAGTTTGTATATTTTTTCTTTTTTGTGTTTGTCTGGCGCACGTGATCAGGGCGCAGGATCCAGCGCCGAGTGCCCTGCCGCCGGAAACGCAACCGCAATCCCCGAAAGACGCCGCTCAGAACCCCACAACTTCTTGCACGACAGAAACCAAGGAAGCGGAAAAATCCGCAAAAGCTGAAGAGAAGAAAAAAGAGGAAGAAAAGAAGGCTCATCGGGGAGCCATCGTCGTTGCGCCGTTGCCAATCGTGAGTCCGGCAATCGGGTCGGGGATAGTGCCCGTGGTGGGTTACATTTTCCCTTTACAGGTCAATAAGGAACATCCTGAACCGTCGGTGATCGGGGTGGCTGGACTTGCCACGAATAATGGCACGCGCGGATTTGGACTAGGTGGTGATGTTTACTTGAAGGAGGCACGCTACGAGATCAAGGCGGTGTACGTGCGCGGGAACATTGACTACAACCTGTACGGCGTTGGTTATGTGAATGGGAATGCCGGACTGAAACTGCCGCTGGTGCAGACGGGACAGTTTTTTTTCATCGACTTCCTGCGCAGGATCGGCTGGGGCTTTTATCTGGGAGGGCGGTTCGTTAACGGCAACTCCTTCATTACGATCAAGCCCACGGAAGGAGGCCCCTTACCACCTGTCCCGCCAGGTTTGGGGCTGCAGACAGATCTGCGAGCTCTTGGAATGGAAGTTGTGCGCGACTCGCGGCCGAACCGTTTTTATCCGCTTAAGGGCAGCCTGGTCGACTTCACAGGGGATTTTTTCGCGAACAGCCTGGGCAGCAAATACTCGTTTCAGTCGTACAAATTCACATTCAATAAGTACGCGAGCCTGAATTCGAAACAGGTGCTAGCGTATAACCTGTTTTTTTGCGGCACGGGCGGAGCGCCGCCGTTTTACGGGAATTGCATTTATGGCACGAACAACGAGCTGCGCGGATACACCGCGGGACGCTATCTCGACCGCTATATGTTGGGAACACAGTTGGAGTACCGGCTGGTGCTGTCTTGGCGGCTCGGCCTGGTTGCCTTTGGCGGAGTGGGAGAAGTGGCGCCGGGCGTGGACAAATTCCGAGCGAACGACTTCCTCCCTGCGGGAGGCACAGGCATCCGGTTTCTACTGAGCAAGAAGTATCACGTGAATCTGAGGACGGATTTTGCGTGGGGGAAAGATAACTTCACGTGGAGCATGGGTGTGGGCGAGGCGTTTTAGAGAAAAGCCGCAAAGCTCTTGGACCCACCATGGGGGCGGGACCCCTGTCTTTATTGACAATGGCGTGGCCGTGTCCGATCTGTCAGAAACAGTAAACTGAAGAAACTTCAGTTCGATTCGGTAACCTGCATGCCTGGCGTCGAGCGGTATTGCGGAAGGAGCGGAGAGATGAAAGTGAATCTGTGGAGAAAATGGTGTGCTCTCGGGACGTTTCTGGCGCTGCCCGCAATGGCCATTACACTGTTGGCGCAACAGACCAATTCGCTGGTGGTCAGCGGGCAACAAGGCCAAGCATCGGTGATCCAGGTGCAGGGGCGCAATTACGTGGAAGTTGAGGGCCTGGCCCGGGTGGTCAGCGGGACCATCAGCTTCAGCGGCAACCAGATTGTATTAACGATTTCCGGAGTCGGGGGAAATGCTGCGCTGGGGACCGCAGCCCCTTCTGCGGCGCCCGCTTCCGCTCCTGGGTTCTCGAACGTTTTCAAAACCGCGGGTATCGAGGCGATGGCTGAAATTCGCGAGTGGCACACGGCGTTGAGAACCGCGATCGAACGGGGTGTGCCACTCAATGCAGAGTGGCTTACTCCCTATCGCGCACAGGCTCGGGAAGCACTGCGGCTGGCGTCGGTGGCCATCAATACAGATTCGGACAGGAGCGTCTACCCGTTCGTGGTCAATGAGTTCAACAACATGAGCACGCTGACGGATAAATACCTACAAATGACCAAAAACATGAACTACATCGATCCGGATTCATTGAAGTCGGACCAGGTGGACCAGAAGATCGTGACGTGCGCGCGGTCGCTGGCGTCGATGGCCACGACGAATCAGTTTGTTGATGACGGCTCGTGCCAGTAGCCGGAGTGAAGGAGCGGTTCGTATCCCGTCCAGGCCGAGCGGAAGGTAGACGACCGTAGCACGATCACCCCAAGAGCCACCCTTCGCAGAAAGCCTTCAGAGTCGGGCACCCAGAGAGGGTCGTAGGTTGATTGTTAGTTCTGACAATTACATCGGCTGAACGGGCGCGACAGAATTTAGGGATGAGAGTGGTGGCGGAATGAGGTTGATTTGGGATTGAGGGAAAGGGAGACAAAATGAATTGCTTCTGGAAGGCTGCAAAAAGAGGTCTTTTGCTTGCGACTGTGGGGGCGTTATTGGCCTTGCCACGAGCGAGCGCGCAGGCCCAGACGCCGGCGCCAACCACGATGAACTCGCCTGATCCAAACGAGACGGACTCGAGCGACGGGTGGCATGTGGGAATCACGCCGTACATATGGTTCGCCGGCGTTCACGGGACCTCCGGAGTCCTCGATCACGACGCATCGGTACACGCAACCTTCGGCGACATCTTCAATTACCTCAATATCGGCGCGATGGGCGTGGTGGATTTGCGATACAACCGCGTGATCCTGCCGGTCGATTTTCTGTGGATGAAATTGTCCGACAACCATGGGCTGCCGGTGAACGAGGCTGGGTTGAGCTCGATCAAGGCACAAATGACGGAGACGATCCTGACGCCAAAAATCGGTTATCGAATCGCGGATGGGAAAAGAGTGAAGGTGGATGCGTTGTTCGGCGTGCGCTACTGGCACTTGTCCACTACCCTAACGCTGCAACCACAGATCGTTAACGGGTATTCGCAATCGGCGAATTGGGCGGATGCGGTTGCGGGTGGAAGAATCGAATTCGCGCTGACCCCAAAGGCTTCGGCAACAATTTTTGGGGATGCGGGCGGGGGTTCAGCAAGATTGGATTATCAGGTGGGCGGAGCGCTTGGATACAAGATCAGCCGGAGATGGGTTTTGCTGGTTGGATACCGGTATTTGAGCGTGGATTACCGGCCGAACAGCCGAGCGCTGTTTGTTTACGACGTGAACATGCCGGGGTTGGCGGTTGGGGCTACGTTCAACATCAAGTGAGCTGGAATAGCGGGGTTGGGTGGTGAAGTTTGAGTTGCAATGCGGCGGCCACTCAAGGCTCGGTGCGAGTTGGGCCGCCGCACTCCGAAACGGGAGTTTGGCATGCGATACGCAGTGAGGGTTGTGGGAATCTTGGCGCTGGTCGTGGCGTTTTGTTCGTACGCTTGGGCACAGGACCCTGGCTGGCCACGAAAGTTGGTGAAACCAGGAGGCACGGTCCTCATTTACCAGCCGCAGGTGGATGACTGGCAGAATTTCACGGACATCAAGTGGCGCGCAGCGTTTCAGATGACTCCCATGGGTGGGAAACAAGTGGTGGGCGCGGCAACGTTTGAAGCGACCACCGAAGTAAACACCGACACGCACACAGTGTTCCTGTTCAACATCAACGTTTTGAATACCTACTTTCCTTCGCAGGATCCGGCCACTTCGGAGCAACTGAATCAACTATTTCGCACGTTTGTGCCACTGACGTGGACCGCTTCGTTGGATCGAATTGTGGCTTACATGCCCAAGCCGCAATCTGTGAAGACTATTGATTTGAGGAACGATCCACCGTTTATTTTTGTCGGCTACAATCCGGCGATTCTTTTGAGCGTCGACGGCGAGCCGGTACTTTCCGACATTTCGAAAACGAGTTTGAAGTATGTGGTCAACACCATGTGGCCATTGTTCTTCGACAAATCGCAATCGCAATACTACTTGCTCGTCAACAATATCTGGCTGAGCGCGGGCGACCTGCACGGGCCGTGGGTGCGGGTGAATAAGCTTTCGAAGGAATTCAGTAAGTTGCCGGAATCTGGAAGATTCTCGGACGTGAAGAAAATGGTTCCGCCTCCGCAGGTGGCCAGCGCCATCATTCCGCAGGTTTTCTTCAGCACTGTGCCGGCGGAAGTGATCTTGTTTGATGGCCAGCCCAATTACACCAATATTCCCGGAACGCAATTGGTCTATGCGAATAATACCGATAGCCCGCTCTTCGTCTATAGTCCGACGCAAACGTATTATTACCTGGCGGCGGGACGCTGGTTCAGCGCGCAAAATCTGACGGGGCCATGGACTTTCGCCACCCTGAGCTTGCCAGCGGATTTTGCCAAGATTCCCCTCTCGAGCCCCGCAAGCGCGATACTCGCCTCTGTGCCAGGGACTTCGCAGGCGAAGGACGCGGTGTTGATCGCGCAAATTCCAACAGTGATGCTGCTGAATCCGACGACGGCGGCGGCGCAAGCGAAGGTTGAATACACGGGAGCGCCGCAATTCGTGCCCATCGAAGGCACGACTCTGCTTTATGCAACGAATACCCCGGACAAAGTGATTCAGGTTGGCGACCTTTATTATTTGTGCCTGCAGGGCGTGTGGTTCATGTCCACGGCTCCGCAGGGACCATGGACGACCGCGAGTTCGGTGCCACAAGTGATTTACACCATTCCGCCGAGTTCGCCGGTGTACAACGTGACTTATGTGACGCAGGTAACCACTTCCACGGGCTACGTGCAATCGAGCTACACGGCGGGTTACCTCGGCGCGTTCGTGATGGGTGCGGCTGTGGGAGCCATCGTGGCCAGCGGCAGTGGTTACTACTATCCGCCTTACATCGGATATCCCGCGTATGGATATCCCGTTTATCATCCCTACCCCACGTGCTACGGCGCCTATGGAGCATACGGAACTTCCTATTACCACACATCGACGGGAGCGTACGGCGTTTCGCAAACTGCGTATGGGGCATACGGGTCTGCGACTCGGACGGCGTCTTACAATCCTTACACGGGAACATCGACGCGCACCGCTTCGACGACGACAGCATATGGAAAGCAGAGTGTCGGTCAGGCGTATAACCCGTACACCGGATCCTATGGCGCAACGCATCAGGGATCGAGCCCCACGGCACAGTGGGGAAGCTCCTACGTTTCGCAGGGCAACAAATCCGCCACAACGCAGCACTATTCAACGGCAAATGGAACGGTAGCGTCCGGCCAGGGATCGCAGGGCGGAAAGGGCTATGCCTCTTCCAGTGCGTACGGGAATTCGTATGCCGGTAAAAATTCGAGTGGCGATATGTATGCGGGGCACGACGGAAATGTTTATCAGAACACCGGCTCCGGCTGGCAAAAGTCCAACGGCAACGGCGGTTGGACCAACGTCAACACCACACAACAGGACAAATCGAACTACGAACAATCGCATCCGAACAGCCAGGCGACCGCGCAGTCGGACAAGTCGAGTTATGAGCAGTCGCATCCGAACAGCCAAGCGACGGCTCAGAACGACAAACAGAGCTTTAATCAGGATAAGTCGTCAGGCAGCTTCTCTTCGCAAAACCTGGACTCCGACAAACAAAACCGGGAAAGCGGTTCGACGCAGAGCCAACACTACCAGAGCGGCAATCACAGTTATGGCGGATTCGGCGGCGGAGGACGGAGTTGGGGAGGCGGCGGTGGGCGGAGTTATGGCGGCGGTTTCCGCCGCTAATTGGATAACAACGGGGCTAAGGTTGGGGGAACGAAATAGCGTGAAGAAAGAAAAGGGGAAGATCCATGAATCGAATGCGCTTTGGAAACGTTTCAATTGGGCTGGGACTGATATTGGCTGCGCTGGCTCTGGCGGTAGTTGCGGCCGCTCAGGATACGCAGATAAAGGGGCTGATCACGGGACGAAGTGGCGCGACCATGATCGTCAAAACGCAGGACAACGAAACCATCACCGTAGCGCTGACTACGGACACGCAGGTGCAAGAAATTGAAGGAGCGTTCAAGCTACGCAAGAAGGATCTCGGGATGACAGCTCTCATTCCCGGACTACCTGTGCAAGTCAAAGGCTCCATGAACGACAAGCATCAACTGGTGGCGGACACCGTGAAGTTCAAGGGATCAGATTTGAAGACCGCGCAGGACATTCAGGCGGGACTTGCGCCCACCGATCAGCAAGTGCAAGCAAACGCGGCGCAAATTAAGGCGACGGAGCAACAGACCGCCGCGCAACAGCAGGAGATCGCGGCGAATCAGGAAAAGATTGCGGCGGAAAAGGCGGCAATTGCGGCGGCCAACAAACGCTTTGGCGAACTGGGCGAGTACAACATTCTGGGCGAGGTTACCGTGTACTTTGGAAATGGAAAGGTGGCGGTCGACCCGCAATATAAGCCGCAGCTGATGGAGCTGGCAACGAAAGCGAAGACGATTGATGCCTATATCATTCAAGTGCAAGGCTACGCGTCGGCTGTCGGCTCTGCCGCTCTGAATCAAAAGCTCAGCCTGGAGCGCGCTGACAACGTTCTGGCATTCCTCGAACAAAACGGACAGATTCCACTGACAAACATACTGGCGCCAGGGGCAATGGGAACGTCACAGCAAGTGGCGCCGAACGCCACGACCGAAGGACAGGCCGAGAATCGCAGAGTGGTGGTCAGGATATTGCAGAACAAAGGAATCGCGGGCACGTAACTGACTAAGGCAAACGGGCAGTTTGTTTGCTCGAGGGTATTTCAAATCCCGCTCCCGGCGAAACCATGCGAGTATCGGGCAGCTGACCTAACTGTGCTTAGTGTGCAACGAACGCTAAAATCGGAACAGCGCAATCGTACGGGGGCCCTGCAAGCATCCACCTTATAGCTTTTCTGGGAAAGCTTACGATCGCGTTAACCTCCCTACGTTGCGCTGCGGCGTTCGCCACAGCGCAAGAGCTTGCTCCGCGAGCTTATATAATTACCCCATTGCACTCGAACGCGTTCACGCTGACCTACTCCTACTACACCGATGTGCTGATAACTGGCGCCACGGGAAAAATAAATATTCCAGACATCACCTATTACTACTCGCTGAATTTCTTCGGCCGTTCCGCCAACATTATCGCTTCCCTGCCCTATGGCGTTGGAATCTTCGAGGGGAAGTAGCGGGAGCGGAAGGGCACCTCTACCGATCTGGATTGTTGGATTCCTTTTACCGGTCTCGGTGAACCTGAAGGGCGGACCAGCAATGCCGCTCGATCAGTATCTAAAATGGCGGCAGAAAATGTTGATTGGAGCCAGCATTAAGATCGTGACGCCAACTGGGCAGTATGATCCAACGAAGTTGATCAACTGAGGAACAACGGCTGGGCGTTCAAACCGGAGATTGGCTATTCGCAACGATGGGGGCACTGGGTGGTGGATGCGTATGCGGCCGCGTGGTTCTACACAACGGATCCAGAATTCTTTTCACACAACGAGCTTGTTCCCGGAACACAGACACAATCGGAAAATCCCGTAGCGGCATTCGCTGGAGCGAGCCGGCCTGGTCCGGAGAACTCGCCGCGGCCGCAACAAAACCGTGGCGTTGTGCGCAGACCCTTTGCGCGACGTCGCGCAGTTGGTTCTGAAACACAAGCATTTTTGGACCACCTGGATCGACTGGAGGAATTTTTCACCCAGGAAAAGGAGAAAACGCGATGAAGCTCACTGAGGTCACGGTCGGTCGTACGATTCCCGCAACAACTGAAAAAATCTTTGACGTCTAGCTCGGTCCGAAAAGTCCTGGGGGACCGTGGTTTGGGGCAGAGCGAATGATATTGAATGCGGTGGTAGATGGCCTGAAGCACGAAGGACGCACTTGGCCGCATTACCGGCGGTTCACAAGTATCGACCGAACTCACCGCGTCGAATACACCTGGATGTCAGAACGTACAAAGGGCGCGGAGTCTGTGGTCAACATTTAGCGGACACCCTGTACGGCGGGACAGGGTTAATTCTTCGCCGCCTGAACTTGTTCTGGCTCCCATGACGCCGGAATGGCAGATATGCTTGATTGCAAGAAGGTTGCGCGGTTGAGAGCAACTTCCTGCCAATACTGGGGTTTCACCCCTTAGCTGGCACCCAGCGCAGCTTGTTCGGCCAGGCAGTCAGGTAAGCAAGCAGTGCAATTGCAATAGAGTTCAAGGGGAACCTTATTATGATCCGCCTCAGCAAGACTGCAGTGTTGCTCCTCTTTGGAGTTCTTACGGCTTTAGCGTTGCCTTCGGCGGCGCCCGCACAGATCGCTGTGGGAGTCTCCATTCACATTGGGCCACCCGCCCTGCCCGTGTACGTCCAGCCCGTTTGCCCTTCCCCCGGGTACATCTGGGCGCCGGGCTATTGGGCTTATGGGCCGGCCGGCTACTACTGGGTTCCAGGGACGTGGGTGCTCGCTCCCACGCCGGGATACCTGTGGACGCCTGGCTATTGGGGTTGGGGCGGCGGCGTGTACCTATGGCATGCCGGATACTGGGGCCCGCACGTGGGCTTCTACGGCGGCATCAATTACGGGTTCGGCTATGGCGGTGTTGGCTTCGTCGGCGGCGAATGGCGCGGCGGAGTCTTTCACTACAACACCGCGGTGACCAACGTAAACACGACGGTCATCCATAACACCTACGTCAACAATACGGTGGTGAACCGGACTGTGGTGAATAACAACGTGAGCTACAACGGAGGCGCAGGCGGCGTTACTTCTCAGCCGACAGCGCAGGAACGAGCAGCCATGAACGAGCCGCATGTCCAGCCAACCTCGATGCAAACGCAACACGAGGAAGCCGCGCGGAGCGACCGCAGCATGCTGGCGTCAGAGAATCATGGCCGCCCGGCGGTGGCCGCCACGGCACATCCTGGCGTGTTTAAGGGCGAAGGCGTGGTGGCCACGCACGCAGCCGGCAACAGCAACCGGCCCAACAATATGCAGACGGATCGTCCGCCCAGCGCGCGCACCAACAATTCTTCGAATACCAACACAAACCGGCAAAGTAACGTGAACTCGCATTCCGAAGGTCGTCCGCCGCAATCGGCCGCGCATTCTGAAAATGCGCACAGCAACCCAAACAATTCGAACCATCCGAACAATTCGCAAGGGAACGCGAACCACAACAATAACAACGATCATCCCAATTCTTCGAAGCCTCCACAGCAATCGCATCAGAGCAAGCCGCCCGAACACGAGTCGCATCAGGGCGGAAGCCACGAACGGTAGCGCCCCGCGATCACTCGAGAGCGCTTCGCATCATCGAAACAAGGCCAGAGCTCACGGCTCTGGCCTTGTTCTTTGTGTGCCGAGCATGTTCAGCAGCCTGGAGGTGCAAGTCCTCTTCAAACCTGATGGAGGTGAAGTGATAGCGAAGCGCAAGGGCGTCGCCGCGAGGCGAGGTCCGAAAGAAGCGCGGAGCAAAAGCGCGAGCCGATGGACAAGAACTGGATTTGAGGCAGACAGTGCTGGGTGAGCGGGCAAAGGATCGCGAAGCCCCTATCCATCAAGGGCACTCGATGTAAATCCGGCGGTTGTGCGCGGAAGGCGGCGGAACTTACCTCGGGAGATCTCTCGCTGGTCACGAAATCGTGACTGAGGAGGGAGCAATTCATCCTGACCGGGCGGGAGAAGTCAGCAAAGGGCGTAGTACTCACGAAGGGAGGAAGGCCCGAACGGTCCTCCGCAAGGAGGGTAAGAGAAGTGGTGAGTAGGCGGCGCGACTCATGGGCGACAGGCGGCAGAAGAACCAGCTAGTGCTGGCCTTTCCGGCAGAGAGTAGGAGTGAAGCTCCGACGGCGGTCGAGGAAGGGACCGAATCGCTTGCGGCGAAGCGCAGGACCGAAAGCCCGGCTATTACCGAACATGTGATGGAAGAAGTCTGCGAGCGGGAAAACTGCAAGCAGGCATTACGACGAGTCAGGGCAAACAAAGGGAGTCCCGGTGTGGATGGGATGAGCGTTCACAAGTTAGCGGGACACCTGAAGCAGCACTGGCCAGCGATCCGGGAGCAACTGTTGAGTGGGGCCTACAAACCGCAACCGGTGAAGCGGGTAGAAATCCCGAAACCGGATGGCGGGGTGCGCAAACTGGGCATCCCGATGATGATTTCATAATGCACCTCCCTCCAATCACGTTAGGAATCCGAGTGAATTCGGCTTGAATTTCGCACCCAATTGCGCAGTTTTTGTTCGTCCTCGGTGTTCAGTGTAATCCAATACGCAGCTCTTTCGTTGAGCCGTCGCGTCTGGATTATATGATGCTTGATCCAGTAATGAACCACGCCGACACCTACGCCAAATCGTTCGGCCACCTGCTGGACGGTCAATTCTTCTTTTTCCTTGAGTTGCACAGGAGGAATTTCATAACGCCAACAGACCCAATGAATCGCCTTTGCCGTAAAGGAGTGTCCTTTCGGAGTACGGAGACCTTCTCGATTCAACTGATCAGCGATTTGTGCCTTCGGCAAACGGCGCGCCAACTCGCGGATTCGGTCGACTTCCGCGGAAGGATATCGAAAACGGTCTGCAGCTTTCGGCGGAAGTTGCACCGAGAGATCGGTGCAAGCGCCACCCTGCCAGCGGATGTGAACGGAGAGCTGTCTTTGCTCGACCAATTTGTTGACGGTAATATCTTTGATGAGGAGCCGCAACATTCGTTTGCGGTCCTTGGCTTGCGTGCTGGGTGCGTGCCACAGACGCGGGAAATCCCGCGCTAATGCGAGCACTTTCGCTTTTTGCTCCGGTGTAAAGACCCGTGCTTCTTTCCGTTGAAATTCCGCAGCTTGCTTTTTCAGATCCTGCAGATGAAGCAAGGTTTCATTCCAGCGACGTTCCAGCGTGTTGGCGACTAACCGATTGGACGGATCTACTTCCTGATAACGCCGTTCGGCGAGAGCAACTTCGTATTCGGCGCGCTCGAGCCGCATCTGCCATTGACGCAGAATGCCTTGATCGCGCGCTTCGAGTTCCTGCAGAGCGGCGAGTGCGAGTTGGAGCTCGGCTGGCCGCAGCGCTTTCAACACTTCTTCCGAAACGGCGGCGTTGAGCAGATCACCACGAAAGCTCATGCAATCTTTGGTCGCCAGTCCTTCGCGACGTTGTCGGTTGCAAAGGTAAGTCGGATAGATGCCGCTGTTGCCCGTGTAACGGACGGTGATGGCGTGGCCACAGTGGCCGCACAAGAGCAGCCCCTGCAGCAAGGCCAAGCCTTCGCGAGCCGGGCCGCTCAGCATCGTTTCTGGCCCATTGGTGCGATTCTTTTCCAAATGCATGGCATTTTCCAGGAATTCTTCCCAGCCGATGTATCCCTCGTGATGCTGTTTCAATTGGACGCGCCAGTCGGGCATGGGGACCGCACGCATTTTTTTCTGAATCTCGCCGGTCGTGCTGATTTTCTGATGATACTGGTAGCGACCAAAGACATACACGCCGGCATAAGACGGGTTCTTGAGCATACACAACACACGCGTGTGAGTAAGACGGCCCCATACCAGCTTGCCGTTCCAGGCCCCGCCATAGGCGCGCTTGGGAAAACGCAATGCCCGCTTAACGAAGTTCTGTACTACGGCAAAGGCACTGCCTGTTTCTCGAAACAAGCGAAATACCAAAGATACGGCGCCGCGCACTTCTTCGTCGGGGTCAAGGACGATATGGCCATCCTCGTCGTGACGAAATCCAACGGGGATGGGAAATCGCAATTCTCCTTTCTGCGCTTTGTTGAGTTTACCGCCCAGGAGGCGCGCGCGGATAAAGTGCAACTCTGCTTGCGCCATGGTGCCCTTGAGTCCCAACAATAAACCATCGTTGAAGTCCGCCGGATCGTAGCAGCCATCCTCGTCGATCACGAGTGTCCGAGTCAGCGCACATAACTCCAGGAGCCGGTGCCAATCGGCATTCGAACGTGCCAGTCGGGAAGCTTCCAAGGCAAACACCGCGCCCACCTGGCCCATGGAAACATCCGCTACCAGGGTCTTGAAGTCCGTGCGTCCCGTCGTGTGAGCACCGGATACTCCTAAATCCCGATCGAGGATGCGGGTCGACGCTTCGCTCCAGCCCAGTTCCAAAGCTTTCTTTCGCAGCGCATACTGACGCTCGGTACTCTCCGAATCCGTCCAAGCTTTCGGCAAGCTGCAGGTAACGAGCCTGGTCCACGGCTGCCGTCTCGAGCGATTGTAGTTCCGATTCCACGGACTGAGATTTCTTGTTTAGTTCCGGCATTCTCTGACGCAGTTGCGCCAAGCTGACCAGACCCTCCTGATAGGCAGTGATGAGTCGTGCGACGTTGTTTCCCAATCGCGCCTGCTCGCGCCGCAGGGTTTCGCTGCGTTGCCTCCGAGGATCGCTGTTCCGCGCGGCCTCTTTTCGGCGATCAATTTCAGCTTGAATCAGCATTCCATTGTCCAACAAGCCGATGATCTGGTCCCACACGAACTGGTCCAAGTAGTCCGCTCGTACGGGACGGTTGGTGCACAACGCACCTTTGAAATGACGATACGCATCGGAACCGAGGCATCGATAGTAGTACAGCTTTCGCTTGGACGTTCTTGTGGAAGATCGAACAAGGCATAGCCACACTGCTGGCATACCAGCATCCCTTGCAGCAGTGTCGGTTCAATCGTTCGGCGCGGAGAATGATGCTTGTTCTTGCTCAACTGCTCTTGTGCCAGAGCAAATGTCTCCTCACTCACCAGCGCAGGAACGGCCACTTCGATCCAGTCCGTGCGAGGCCGATCACGATGACAGTTGCTTCGGTGAGAGGAACTGCTCCGCTGACGTAGTGGCCGCGTGATGCGCTGGCGTTCTGACTGTTCGGTTTTGCCGTAGCACGCTTTGCCTTCATAGGCCGGGTTGCGTAGCAGTCCCCACACGGTCGAGCGTTCCCAGCGAGTTTTTCCCGTTCTTGTCGAAATCCCTCGCTCATTCAACAAACGGGCAATCGCATTGATGCTAAACCGTTGCTGCGTGTAAATCGCGAACACCATTCGGACCACGTCTGCTTCGCTTTCTACCACCTCGTAGTACGCGGCTGAAGTGTCCGTCTTCCGCACATAGCGATAGCCGTAAGGAGCTCCCGATAACACGTTCCCCATTCCTTGTTGGGCTCGATGTCGTTTCCCGCGCCGGTGTCGTTCCGCGATCTGTGCGCGCTCGTATTCGGCGATCATGCCCTGAAACTGAACCACAAGTTGGTCCTCCGGGCTGTCTCCAGAAGGCGACTTCAAATAGACAACGTCAACGCCACATCGCGAAAGCTCTTCGCCCAACAAGACCTGATAGGCGTATTTACGGCTGAGCCGGTCGGGCGAGTAGATCAACACTGCTACAATCTGTCCTTGCGCTGCTAAAATCACGAAGCGCTTCCAACCCCGGTCGCACCAAACTGGCGCCACTCTACCCTTCGTCTTGAAACACCCATTCCGACGGAACGGCGTATCCGTGAGTCTGGGCATATTCCACCAGTGCCGACGTCTGGCTGCCAATTGTGTGGCTCTCCTTCTGTCGGTCCGAGGAGACTCGTGCATAAAGGGCTGCCGGCTTGTTCATTCGTCACCTCCTGACCGGAATTCACCGTCATTGATCCAACTGGCCGACGTATCTCGGGCACCAATAGTTGGTAAGCTTGCTCCAGTTTCCTGATGAGCAAACGATCGAATCGATATTCCAGCTGAACAGCGTGGCGAGCCGATGAAGCGCGCTTAGCCACGCCCTCTTCTCTGCTTCAGGACCGCCAGCAACGCCCGGCTGACGATTTCGCTTAGCGATAGACCAGTGGTGTTGGCGAACGAGCGCACTCGTCGTACCAACTCTTGGGAGAGCTTCACGGTGAAAGCGACCTTGGTGTCGCCGATGGGAACTGGTTGCTTCAAACGGCGGGCCTGCTGCAGATAACGATAGGCCTGGCGCGGAGAGACACCGCGGTCGTGCACCATCTGTGCTACCGCATCTGGCAGATGATCGAACCGCTGTAGCAGTTCGCGAGCATGGTTGAGGCGTTCGGCTTTTACGTTCGCGCTGGCGCGATCCATATGTCACAACTGTACAACCATATATGACACGACACAAGTACAGAATAGTACGCATCTACCGATACCTCAATATCCGGTCAAAACTGAAGTTATCTTTTGCGTTCGAGGAGTACTATCCCCGTTGTTATCGAACATCGTGCTCGACGAGTTGGAGCAAGAGTTGGAGCGACGCGGTCTCCGATTTGCTCGCTATGCGGACGACAGTAACATTTACGTTCGCAGTCGGCGGGCAGGAGAGCGAGTGATGACGAGTATTACGGCGTTCATTACCTGCAAGCTCAAACTCCGGGTGAATCAACAGAAGAGCGCGGTGGCGCGACCGTGGCAGCGGAAGTTTCTAGGATTCAGTTTTACCTTGCACCGCGAACCGCACCGGCGCATCGCGCCAAAGGCGATCCAGTGATTCAAGGAGAAAGTCCGGGAACTGATGCGACGAACGCGCGGGGTAAGCGTGGAGAGGATGGCCGAGCAGCTCGGGCGCTATCTCCAAGGATGGCAGGGCTACTTCGGTTACTGCCAAACCCCATGGGTGCTGAGAGACCTTGATTACTGGACACGGCGGCGCCTCCGGGCGTTTCTGTGGCAGCAGTGGAAACGTGGCTCGGTACGGTTCGCGGAACTCGTCCAACGAGGAGTGGACACGGAACTCGCCGCTCAAACGGCGGGCAGTGTTCATGGCCCATGGCGGCTCGCCGAATCCCCAGGCCTGCATATCGCACTGCCCAATGCCTACTTCGCCTCGCTCGGGATTCCGTCTCTGTTCGGTTCGCAGTAGCTTAATCCGCCGAACCGCCGTATGCGGACCCGCATGTACGGTGGTGTGACAGGGAACGCCGGCGACCGCTTACCTATGTCGATTTCCACGCTTGCTGATTTGGAGGCGCGCTATCTGCCGCTCCACCAGACGATGGTGACACCGATGCATACAACCGCGATGCCGAGCCATCGGTTACGGCTGATGCGTTCGCCAAGAAAGCCTTTGGCTCCAAAGGCGCCCGCCGCGTAACTCAGAGCGCTGACGGGCACCACGAAGCTGACGTCTCGAAACGAAAGAATCGCCAGCAAAGAAAAGAATCCAAGAGCCATCATGGCCACGCCAACCCACATCCACGGCAAGCGCAGTCCACGGAAGACGAAGCCTGCGATCGATTTCGGGCTGAAGTCGTGAACTTCTCCCATGCTGCGCATGGCGCGACTCACGCACAATTCCCCACCTGTTCCGGACACGATGATGAGGAAAAAAAGAAAGGCCGTGAGCATTCTTATTGGACTCCGTGCGCGCGCGGAGAGGTTCTCCCCACGATAAATACGCCGGTGCAGATAACCAGCACACCGAGCCAGCGCAACGGGCTGATCAATTCTCCCAACACGAAATGACTAAGGAGCGCAACGGTGGCATAGGAGAGTGACGTGGACGGCTGAACGTAGCTGTAATCCGCCCAGCTCAGGATAAGCATGTAGGCTACAAAAAATGTGAGCAGGCAGGCGATGCCAAGCCAGATATAGCCGCTGGAAAGAATGCGGGTGACCACGGGCCAAAAATCCGTCAGGGTCCAGGTAGCGGCCGAACCCACGCCCTTCATTCCCTTGCCCAATAAAACGCTGCCCATCGGTGCGAAAATTACGATCACAAAAATCGCTAGATATGTCTTCAGGTGCAGTGCCGGTCCAGCTTTCATCCAGTCTTCGACAAGCCCGAACAGTTTTTGGAACTTCTGTCCGGCGTCGGTATGGTCCTTTCTGCGAGGTGTCTTATTTAATGTTACTCTATGGATTGAACTCCTCCAAGCCAGCCACTGAAGACGTTATATTGATTTTGTGTGGTGTGAGGAGCGTTGTTACGGCTGAATCTGGCCGTTGCGTGTGCACCACGGAATCTGGCGTTTCGCTGATGGAGGGCGCTTAGCGCCGCGCGAATTCGCCATAGATGCAAGGTAAGACTGACTGTGAGAATTGAGCTCTACATTCTTCTGGGCGTCGCGGCGATTCCCTTCATCTATTATCTTCTGGCCCTGTATAGCACCTGGAAATTCTTCGCTGGGCCGAAACGGTCGACCTCCAACGATCCGGCTTTTACCCCTCCAGTAAGCTGCCTGAAGCCGATCAAAGGCCTGGATGAGGGCGCGTACGAGAATTTCGCCAGCTTTTGCCGGCAGGATTATCCGGAGTACGAAATCCTGTTTTGCGTGGATGAAAACGATCCGGCGCTGCCCGTGCTGAAACGCTTGATGCAGGATTTCCCCGACACAAGAATCCGGTTGCTGTACGGTCCTGATCACGTGGCGATCAACGACAAAGTGGCGCGGCTCGACCGGCTATCCAAGGAAGCGCATTACGATGTTTGGGTTCTTACGGATGGAGACGTGCGCGTGGAACCTGGATATTTGCGTTCCGTGGTTGCGCCACTGCAAGACCCGAAGGTTGGCAGCGCCACTGTTTTTTACACGATAACGAGCGAGAACACGTTCACAGAAAAACTTCAGGAACTGGGCATGATGTGCGATTTTTTTCCGGGTATTCTCGTGGCGTGGCTGTTGGACGGGGTAACGTTCGGTTTTGGCCAGACGATTGTGACCACTCGGTCGGGAATACAAGGGTTTGGCGGATTCAAAGCGATTGAAAGCCGCCCGGCCGATGACCTTCTTACTTGCCGGCTGGTTGCAGAACAAGGTTTCGAAGTGAAATTGCTTCCTTACGTGGTGCAGACCACGCCTGATTTTCGTTCGATGAAAGATCTGCTGGTGAAGCGCACACGTTGGATGACGGTGATGCGGAATATGCGGCCCTGGGGACATTTGGGGCTGATTTTCACGTTTGGATTGCCGTGGTCGCTGTTGGCGTTTGCTGTGGCTCCGAGCTTGGCGACCGCTGGTATTTATTTGGGTGGCTATTCCCTGTGCCGAGTGCTGATGACCTGGTTAGTCGGCGTGCACGGCCTGAAGCAGTCTGGTTTGTGGTCGAAAATGTGGATGATCCCTGTCTGGGACGCCACCGCGTTTGTCATCTGGCTGGCCAGCTTTACGCGCCGGACCATTCGCTGGCGCGGCGTTGATTACATTTTGCGCGATGGACAATTGATGCTCGCGAACGCGGACCGTGCTCCGGACATCTCGCCACAACCAGAATCGTGAGCATCAAGATCGCAGTCGTAGGCGCCGGGATTTATGGCTCGTACTCCGCAATTCGTCTCGCGGAGGCGGGTCACAGCGTGGAACTATTTGATCCCATCGGAATTCTTCGCGCAGCTTCGGACATCAACCAGTTCCGCATTCATTCTGGCTATCACTATCCTCGCAGTCCGGAGACTATCGAGGAAACGCTAGAGACACGCGATGAATTCATCTCCACTTTTGGCCCTGCCATTGTGCGCGGCACACAACATTATTATGGCGTGCCCAAGGTTGGTTCGCTGACGCCGCCTGATGTGTATGAAGAGGTCATGGCCCGTCACAAGCTCCCTCTGCGGCGCTGCGAACCTCACTGGATGAATTTTGATTTCATCGACCGCTGTTACGAGGTGGACGAGAATATCTATGATCCGCAGGCGTTGCGCGGATTGCTGGAGTCGCGCATTTGCGCTGTTGGCATTAAATTCCGCCGAGAAGCTTATGCAGTCTCCATGCGCGGCAACTATGATTTCGTGATTTACGCTACTTACGGCATGGGTTCCAGCAGCGGCATGTTTCGCTCCGCAAAATATCAGGTCGCGGAAAAGATTCTTGTTGAAATGCCAGAGCCGCTGCGTCGCGTCGCGCTAGTCGTAGTCGATGGCCCGTTCACTGCATTCGATCCTTACGGCAACTCAGCGAGCTCGCAGTTTGGTTCTGCGAAAAATACCAATCACTGGACCACGAGCGATCCCCACGAGCCAATCCCTGAGCCCTACGCCAATCTCTTGAATCGCCCGCGTTTCGAACCGGTGGAGTTTACCCGTTTTGAAGTCATGCGCGCGGACGCTGCTCTTTCTGTTCCGCTTGCCAAGGATGCCGTGTATCTGGGCTCGCGATTTACAATACGCGTGGTGGAGGACAATCCGAAGGAAGATCGTCGCACATTGTATCTACAGGAAAATGCCTCTAGGGAGATACACATTTTTTCCGGGAAAGTGGTAAGCGCGGCAAAGGCCGCACGGTTGGTCTGTGAAAGGATTGCACGCGGTGACTGACACGCCGATGTATGTCATTGTGGGCCGCGGCCGCTGGGCTTCCCGCATGACTGCGATCCTCGCCGGCGAAAATCGTCGTGTGGCTTCTCTTGAACAATCGCGCCGCGCGCCATCCGAGGACGACTTCGCGTATCGCAAGCGGCTTCAATCGTTTTTCAAAACCAGCGGCGCACAGATTGCATGGCTTTGCGTTCCACCGGGCGATCACATTGCGTTCATGATTGAGGCGGCCGTCGAAGTGGGTTTACATGTTGTGGTCGAAAAGCCGTGGTTCGGCTCCGCGAAGGAAACACGGCGACTGCAGGCGCTTGGCAAATCCCGCAGTGCCGTGCTCGCCATTCATTACGAATACTGTTTACTAGAACAGGTGGAAACGTGGCGTCGCGAATGGAGCACTGCGGCAGAGCTGATTTTTGCGGGACGTATGAAAGTTAACCGCCCCAATCACACGGGCATATCTGCGTTGGACAATCTGGGATCGCATCTGTTCTCGATCCACGAGTGCTGCGTTCCTAACTCCGTTATTGCGGAGATCGATTGCGGGTATGAGCAACCCGATGAACGCCGCGTGTGGCTGACAAAGCAAGACAGCCAGATCGCAGAAATCGATCTGCTGGCGAATAAGGAACCGATCATCCAGCGTTTTATCGCGCGGGTTGAGGCCGCGATTGGTGGATCGGAGTTTCCGTTAGATTTGAGTTTTGCCTTAAAAGTAGCCGAGCGCACGGCGCTCTGGCGCCAACAAACGCAACTGCGTTAGCGCTTGCGGCCTTTGCTTACCGGCACACGATTGTCTTGCCCCGTTGCGCCAGCCAGCGCGGATTTGGCGGCCACGCCAATCTGAATCCGCCGATCGTTCTTGGGTTCGCGCCAATTCACTTGCGGCAGCATTAGCGCTGGATCGACGCGATCGCGGTACTTCACGGCAATATTCACCATGGAGTCCAACAATGATTCCGAAAGCGTGTGCGGCTCCAGGCCCAAATCGACGAGCTTGGAGTGCTTGGCATTGTAGTAGTGCTGTTCCGCTTCAACGCGGGGATCGGGGATGTGGTCCACTTCCACGTTTAAACCCAACTGCTTTCCAGCGACCTGAACTTTGTGCGCTAACTCCAACACAGAAAAGTGTTCCGTGAACTGGTTGTATACGCGGCACTCACCACGCGCCGCCGGGTTCAAGCATGCCAGCTCGACACAGCGGACGGTATCACGGATATCGAGGAATCCGCGGGTTTGGCCACCTTTTCCGTATACGGTCAAAGGCTGCCCGATCGCAGCTTGCACGCAGAAGCGATTCAAAACCGTGCCAAAGACGTCGTCATAATCGAACCGGTTGATGAGTGCTTCGTCCATAGCGACTTCGTCGGTCATGGTGCCATAGACCACGCCTTGATTCAAATCCGTTGCGCGCAAGCCCCAGATCTTGCAGGTGAACATCATGTTGTGGCTGTCATGCACCTTCGAGAGGTGATAGAACGAGCCGGGCTGCTTCGGAAACGGCAGGATGTCTTTGCGGCCATTGTGCTCGATGGTGATGTAGCCTTCTTCAATGTCGATATTGGGTGTGCCATACTCGCCCATCGTGCCGAGCTTCACCAAATGGCAATCCGGAAGGGCTTCGCGCATGGCGAAGAGCACGTTCAACGTGCCCACGACATTGTTCACTTGCGTGAACACCGCGTGCTTGCGATCAATCATGGAATAGGGAGCGGAGCGCTGTTCGGCAAAATGCACGATGGCTTCGGGCTCAAAACTCTTCAGCGAGGACAGCAGGAAATCGTAGTCAGTCGCATCACCGATGAACATGTCGATGGTCTTGCCGGTGAGACGACACCACGTCCTCAAGCGATCACTCAGCGGCTGGATCGGCGTCAGAGTCTGTGCGCTGAGTTCGTGATCCCATTGCCGCCTTATATAGTTGTCCAGGATCGCGACGTTGTGCCCCTTCGCGGACAAGTACAGCGCCGTCGCCCACCCGCAATAGCCGTCACCGCCCAAAACGACAATTTTCATGTCTTCTCTTCCCCTTTTAAACAGACTTCCACTAATCCCTCAATTGCAACAACTACAGTTTTACTGCCATTTCCGACCAGGCTGAGTCAGGTCCCCATGTCCAATTCCGTTTGGACGCACAAAATCACATCAAAGCTCTGAACCGATTCAATTCAACTATTTTACTACCTCTTTCCCTTTGGCTGCATCTAAAAACTTGTTGTTGCTTTTTGGTCCCTAGGACACCCTGCCAGCGGTGGTTCGGCCGTCCCCATTGTTCTGCGTTGACTGTCGGCCTCGGCCCTCCTGTGATAGAAGTACCCTATGCTCCCTCCTTGGTTCGGTGAGTTCATGGGCACTTTCGTTCTTATTTTGCTCGGCGATGGAGTTGTCGCCGGGGTGCTGCTGCGGAAATCCAAGGCAGCAAATTCGGGCTGGATCGTTATTACTGCCGGCTGGGCCTTCGCGGTTATGTGCGGAGTTTTCACGGCCATTGCCTGCGGCAGTCCAGAGGCGCATATCAATCCCGCCGTAACCCTGGCGGTGGCGATCAAGTCTGGTAATTTTTCGCACTTCCTACCTTTTATTATGGCGCAAATTGCGGGAGCGTTTCTGGGCGCTGCTTGCGTGTGGATTCATTATTACCCTCATTGGCGGGAAACACCGGAGCCCGAAGCGAAGCTCGCCGTGTTCAGCACCTCACCCGCAATTAGAAATGCCCCGGCAAATTTTGTCAGCGAAGTGATCGGCACGTTTGTTCTGGTTTTTGTCGTTAACACCATTTTTTCGAAAAATATATCTTCGCTCGGACTGGCCGCGGGGCTCGGGCCCGTGCTGGTTGGAAGCCTTGTGTGGGGCATCGGCCTTTCGTTGGGCGCCACAACGGGGTACGCGATAAATCCCGCGCGCGACCTTGGCCCTCGTATGGCACACGCCATTCTGCCGATTGCCGGTAAAGGCTCTTCCGACTGGGGCTACAGTTACATCCCGGTGTTTGGTCCTCTGGTCGGTGCCGCACTGGCCGGACTTCTTGTGAAATTCCTCGCCATCTAAGGAGCTGTCATGCCCGCTTATCTCGGAGCGCTCGACCAAGGCACCACCAGCACGCGCTTCATCGTCTTCGATCCGGGTGGAAGAATCGTGTCTTCGGCGCAGGAAGAGCATGAACAGATTTATCCTTCGCCAGGCTGGGTGGAACACGACCCTGACGAAATCTGGCGGCGCACACAATCCGTTATTCGTCGGGCCATGCAACAAGAAATCCTGCAGCCCAGCGACTTGGCTGCGATCGGCATCACCAACCAGCGCGAAACGGTGATTCTATGGGACAAAAACAACGGACGCCCGCTTTGCAACGCCATCGTTTGGCAAGATACGCGCGTGGAAGGCATGGTCGCCGATTTTGCCAAGGAAGGGGGCATCGACCGGTTTCGCGCGAAAACCGGACTGCCTCTTTCCACGTATTTCAGCGCGCTGAAGATTCGCTGGATCCTCGATAATGTGCGAAATGCGCGCAAGCTCGCCGAGTCGGGCGAGATTCTTTGCGGCACCGTGGACACCTATTTAATTTGGCAGCTGACGGGTGGCACCCACCAGGGCCTTCACCTTACGGATGTGACCAATGCGAGCCGCACGCAACTTTTGAATCTTGCAAGCTTGCAATGGGATCCGGACATTCTTGCCGCGTTTGATATTCCCACGAACATTCTTCCGCGCATCGCCTCTAGCAGCGAGTTGTATGGCGCAGCGACGTTCGATCCCATCAATGGCGTGAAAATTGCCGGGGTGCTTGGTGACCAGCAAGCGGCGCTCTTCGGCCAGACTTGTTTCCAGCCCGGCGAAGCGAAAAATACTTACGGCACTGGTTGTTTTTTGTTGATGAATACTGGCGAGCAACCTTTTCCTTCGTCCTGCGGGTTGCTTACCACGGTTGCTTACAAGCTTGGCAGCGCGAAGACTGTTTATGCACTGGAAGGCAGTGTCGCCATCACTGGGGCGTTGGTGCAATGGGTTCGCGACAACCTTGGACTCATCCAGAAAAGCTCGGACATCGAGGAGCTGGCGCGTTCCGTGCGCGACAATGGGGGCGTCTATTTTGTTCCTGCGTTTTCTGGCCTGTATGCTCCCTACTGGCGCAGCGACGCTCGCGGCGTGATTGCCGGGCTCACGCGCTTTGCAAATAAAGGCCATCTCGCGCGCGCCGTGCTCGAAGCAACCGCTTACCAAACGCGCGAGGTGCTGGAAGCGATGGAGAAAGATTCAGAGATTCACTTGTTCTCTCTTCGAACCGACGGCGGCATGGTGGAGAATGATTTCCTGATGCAATTTCAGGCGGATATTTTGAACATCCCGGTACTGCGGCCTGCCATCAAGGAGACCACCGCCTTGGGTGCAGCGTATGCGGCCGGGCTTGCCGTGGGTTACTACTCCGATCTTCACGATTTGCGCGAAAATTGGTCGGCGGACCGAACCTGGGAGCCGCACATGGAGGAAGCTCAGCGTGACACTTACTATCGCCAGTGGAGGAAAGCTGTAACGCGATCGTTTGCCTGGCTGGATTGAGCGTCGTCGATAGTGACTGCTGGATGGTTGTGTTACGTGGTGTAAAAGAGTGACAATTCACGGTTCGCGAACTACGAGTTCAGGATTGACGAATCAAACTTTCGGGGTCCTTCATGATGAAGAAAGTGAAATGGGGCATTCTCAGCACCGCATCGATCGCGCAGCGCCGCGTATTGCCTGCCATGCTCGACTGCGTGCATGCGGAACTGGCCGGAATCGCGTCGCGCTCGCTCGATAAGGCAAAGGCTGCGGCGGCGCAATTCTCGATCCCGAAAGTTTACGGCTCGTACGAGGAACTGTTTGACGATCCGGAAATCGAGGCCATTTACAATCCGCTTCCCAACCATCTCCATGTGGAATGGTCCATCCGCGCCGCCAGCCGTGGGAAACACGTGCTGTGCGAAAAACCACTGAGCCGTAGTGTTGCGGAGGCTCGACGCTTGCTCGGAGCACGGGACAATTATCACGTCAAGATTGGCGAAGCGTTTATGGTGCGCACTCATCCACAATGGCTGCGGACCGTCGCACTCGTGCGTGCCGGACGGATCGGCAAGCTTCGGTCTGCCCTTGGCCATTTCAGTTACTTTAACGTCGATCCCGCAAACACGCGCAACATCGCCGACTGTGCGGGCGGCGCGCTAATGGACATTGGCTGCTATCCCATTAAGACCTCGCGCCTGGTCTTTGGGGAAGAGCCCGTGCGCGTGATCGCCTGCATCGAACGCGACCCCAGCTTCAAGACGGACCGACTGACTTCCGCGATTCTCGAATTCCCCGCCGGCCAGTCGGTCTTTACCTCGTCCACACAGATGGTCAACTATCAGAAAATGCAATTTTTTGGTGATGCCGGCCGCATTGACATCGAGATTCCTTTTAATGCGCCCACCGACAAGCCGTGCCGCATCCTGATCGACGACGGCAAGGATCTCTATGCGGGAGGAAGCGCGATCGTCGAAACCTTGCCCATCTGCAACCAGTTCACGATTCAAGCCGATCTTTTCTCCGTGGCGATCCGTGAGAACTCGGAAGTTCCCAATCCACTTGAAGATGCCATTTGCAACATGGCGGTCGTCGAAGCGCTGTTCCGTTCCGCGCAATCCGGCAAATGGGAAATCCCTGAGCGCCTGTAAGCACTCGGCGCCGGGTTCCGGTTATACCCTGGTGCAATAAAAAAGGGCGCCGAACTTCGAGCGCCCTGACATGATTTCGTTTTCCCTGCTAGTCGTAATACTCCTGGCCGAGATGCGTGATCAAATCTTCGCCCTGCATCCAGCGCAACGTGTTTTTCAGCTTCATCAGTTGAATGAATAGGTCGTGTTCTGGATAAAGTTGTGGCGCAGTCATCGGCGACTTAAAGTAGAAACTCAGCCACTCCTGAATGCCGCGCATTCCGGCGCGCTGTGCAAGGTCCAGAAACAGAACGAGATCGAGCACAATCGGCGCAGCCAGGATGGAGTCCCTGCAAAGGAAATCGACCTTAATCTGCATCGGGTAACCAAGCCAGCCGAAGATATCGATATTGTCCCAACCTTCCTTGTTGTCGCCCCGCGGCGGGTAATAGTTGATGCGCACCTTGTGATGGATCTTCTTGTACAGCTCCGGATAGAGGTGTGGCTGCAAAATAAATTCCAGGGCGCCCAGCTTGGATTCTTCCTTGGTCTTGAACGATCCCGGATCTTCGAGCACTTCCCCGTCGCGGTTTCCGAGGATGTTCGTGGAGAACCAGCCGTTCAGGCCCAGCATGCGCGCTTTGAAGGCCGGCGCGAGCACTGTCTTGATGAGAGTCTGACCCGTTTTGAAGTCTTTCCCGCCGATCGCCACGCTATATTTTTGCGCAAGCTCCTGCATCGCGGGAATATCCACAGTCAGGTTGGGTGCGCCGTTTCCATAGGCAATTCCGCCGGTGATGGCCGCCCAGGCATACAGCATGGAAGGGGCGATGGCCGGATGATTTTCCTTCATGGCCCTCTCAAAGGACTCCGCGGTCTCATGCACTTCTTGCTGCTTCATAAACACTTCGGTGGACCCGCACCATAACATGACCAGGCGCGAACAGCCGTGCTTCTTTTTGAATTTCGCGATGTCATCTTTAATTTGCAGGGCGATGTCGTACTTCGTCTTGCCCTTCTTTACATTCTTGCCGTCGAGCATCTTCACGTATTCACGGTCGAAGGCCGCGGGCATCGGCTTGATCTTGGACAGAAACTGCTTCACCTCCGCCAGGTGGTGCGCTTCCAGTACGCCTGCTTTCGCGGCCGCTTCATACGAACTATCCGGGAAAATGTCCCATCCACCGAAAACCAAATCATCCAGTTTCGCCAGTTTCACAAAATCCTTGATTTTCGGCGACCGTCCGTCGGTTCTTTTGCCGAGCCGGATCGTACCTAGCTGCGTCAGCGATCCTACAGGCACGGCCTTTTTCTGGCGCACCAGCTCGACGCCCGCCATGAACGTCGTTGCCACCGCTCCCATTCCCGGCAACAGCACTCCGAGCTTCCCTCTTGGCGGAGCAATACTGTTTGGCTTTTCCATGAATTCCTCAGTTTTTCAGTTGGTAGACCTGCACAGGGCACAGCAGTTCATTGCAAAACACTGTATCCCAAATCATCTATTTTGGGGGATGCGTCACCGATATGCAAACGAAAAGCACCTTTTGCACCACAATTTTCTAGTCATTTCGGCTTTATTGCTTGTAGGCTTTACTTTCCGTTCGCTACTTGGCGCTGGCCACCTTGCCGGCCATGTCTAATTCCACGTTCACCACCGGCTTCACTTTCAGGAGCCAGTTGCTCGGATCCTTGATGCCCCATTGTATATACGGCACGTCAAATTTCGCCGTTCCGGTCCAGTGATCGCCGGCCAGTTCCGCATGAACGTCGGCAACGATTTCGTGTTCACCACCGTGAAGAAGCAGCACGCCACGCAACTTTACATCGGAAGCTCCAGCGAGGGCGACTTTGCCTTCGACCTGCGCCGGGCGGAAAATTGCGTCGGGATACTTGGCGGTCTGCAGAATTTCTTTGTGCATCCGCTCATCGCGCGAATTGTTTCCCGACTCTCCACTCGTAGCGTACACAGCTACCTCTCCGCCCGCTTTGCCACTCTCTGGGTCGAAATGCATGGCCGACCCGGCCTTCAGTACAAATGTGCCGTGCACGGTGTGCAACGTGGTGTCTACCACGTAGTGGACTTTGCTCTGTGCGGGATCGACGTCCAGCGTCACTTCTTTTTCCGCGGTTTGCGTCGACTGTGCTGCGGGTGGGCCAGCGGTTGCAGACAAGAGCACGGCAATTCCCAAAATTCCGCAAGCTGCTCCCATTGCTGATTTCCATCCGGAAACTCGCATTCTACTTCCTCTCCCTCAGCTTGCTAGAAACTGCCACCCTAGTTCGAGCCCCGTGGTCAGCGCTGCCTTCGTGGTCGAATGGCCCACGTGAATAGCCAGCAATCGCTGAAAAAGTTCTGGATTGCGGCTGAATATTTTCATTGCACGCGAGCGCATTTCTCCGTAGCGACCGAATTGGAGCATCAATTTGCCCATCCAGAGCGGCCGTCGCGATAATTTTTTGTGGGCCCGACCGTACAACCTGAGATCCCCCGCTTGCATTGCTTCCGCCAACGCCTGTGACTGCTCGAACGCCAGCCGTAAGCCCTCGCCGGTAATTGCGTCGACGCCGCCTGAAGCGTCACCAACCAGCGCAACGCTTCCTTGCCAAACCCGCGCCAGCAATTGCATCGCCGTGACTGCGCCTCGTTCGCGGCTAGCCAACTCTGCGCCGGAAAGGCGCTCGCGCAACACCGGCAGAAGATTCAGCACCTGATCAAAGTCGGCGGTCTTCGCCGTTTCGCCCATGGTCACGATACAAGCTTCCTCGTGCGAAACCGGGGTGACGTATGCCTGGACGCGCGGCGCCCAGTAGATCTCCATGTATTCCGTCCAGGGACGCACGCGATAGTGTCTGCGGCTGGCCACTCGATAGCTGGCCGTTACCCCGGAATTCAAATCGCACCACTCGCGCACGCGAGAGTGACCCCCGTCCGCTCCAACAATCCACTGCGCTTGCACCGTTCCGTCGTTCAAGTACACCCCATGATTCGCGATTCCGACTACGGGAGTTTTCCAAAGCAGATTGACGCCGCAATTTTCAGCTTTGGAGATCAATATTTCATGCAGACGCGTCCGGCGAATCCCAATTCCCTGTCCGTCTGGAAAATCTGCCGCCGCCGCAGTTTCGCTTTCCAGGAATCGTATTCCTCGAAATTGATAGCTAGACCCGCCGGGAAGCTCCACGCCTAATTGCGCCAGCGCTGCTTGCGCCTCTGGCATCAGGCCTTCGCCACACGCTTTATCGATAGGAGGCTCGGACCCGTCCGCAACAGTCACCGCAAAACCTTTTCGCCGTGCGGCAATTGCCGCCGCCAGTCCCGAAGGTCCTCCCCCAATGACAAAAACGTCCGTTCGCGCTTCCCTCGTATGCACCCATTCCACCTTTCGTGGACGACTCTATCAATTCGCGTTCATGTCCCTGTCAGCGATTTGTCAAATGTTTACCGGACGGCGTGCCAGGTTCAGGGCCTCGGTCCAGAACGCCGCGGACGTATCCGCCAGTTCCACCACGTCGCGGATCGCCACGACGAATTCGACCAATTGCTCTTCGCTTACCACCAGCGGAGGGGCCGCCTTCAGCACCATGAAATTGTTTCCACAGATCTGTGTCAGGATATTTTTCTCGTGGAACATTCGCATGACGATGACTTGCCCGAACATCGCCGGATGAATGCGGCGGAATGCCTCGTAGAGCGCACGAAGCGTCAGTTTCTGCGGCGCCTTGAACTCAATCCCTGACAGCATTCCTAGCCCGCGCACTTCCTTTACGATCTCAAACTGTTCCAGCGCTTCCCTTAGTCTGATGCGGAATTGCTCTCCCAACTTGATCGCACGTGGCCCCAACTGCTCTTGCTCCAGCACATCCAGTGTGGCCAGCCCCGCTCTCATGGAGAGGCTGTTCTCGCTGAACGTGGAGGTATGCACGATGGCGCGCTTCAGCGACGAGTAAACGGAACGATAGACCTTGTCCGTCATCAAAACCGCGGACACTGGCATCAACCCGCCGCTCAGTGCCTTTGCCAGCACGACTACGTCGGGCTGCAGTCCATAATGATGGGACGCGAGAAATGTCCCCGCGCGATACATGCCTGTCTGCACTTCATCCAGGATGAACAAAGCGCCACGCGTGCGGCACAGTTCCTGCGCTGACTGCAAATAGGCCTTTGATGGAACGCGTATCCCGGCCTCCGCCTGCACCGGTTCCGCGATGAACGCCGCACATTTTTCGCCGGCCAGCGCCTTTTCCAACGCTGGCAGGTCGCCAAACGGCACCCCAACGGTGTGTTGTAGCAATGGCCCAAATCCTTCGCGCCAAAACGCATCGTTCATCAATGACAAGGCCCCGGTGGTCAGGCCGTGAAAACTGTGTTGCGCGTAGATGATTCCCGAGCGGCCGGTAGTGGCCCTAGCGAACTTGATGGCGGCTTCAACTCCTTCGCTGCCGGTGCTGCTGAAATAAACTTTCTCTAATCCACCGCCCGCCAACTGGCACAGGCGCTCGGCGAGGTCGGCAGCGATCGCTGGGACGTGGCTCTGCAGCATCGCCGGACCGTATTTATCCAGCTCCTGTTTCAAGGCCTCCACGATATAAGGATGATTGTGGCCGGTGTTGTGAACGCAATAGCCGGAGAGATAGTCCAGAATGCGGCGCCCGTCTTTGGTAAAGAGTTCGCAGCCAGAGCAGCGCTCGTACTCGACGTTCATAGCGAGAAGGTTCAGCAGCGCAACCCATTGTGGATTTACATATTCCTGATAAGCCCGCCCACCCGCAGACCCTGAAACGACCGACGCACTCTTTGTCGCCATATCAGTCAAATGATGCGCTCCTGTCTTGCCGGGATGCCTTTCGACTTAACAGGTCAAAGTACTTTACCATGTTGAGGCCACAGCGAATTCTCGCGGTTTGAATAAGTGGCACTTTACGCATAGCCGGGCCGCCTCCCTAACATAATTTCATCTTATTTTAGAATGCATTTCTATTAATTTGACTGATTCACCCCGGTTGGCCCATGCTGGTAGTTCGCTGGCGCTCGCTGATTCCCTGCCGCCATGCGAACTGCGGGTGTGAGTAAGGCCTTTTGGAAACCCGCGCGTGGATGGCAGGCGTTCGATTTTGGGGAGGAATCTTTTCGTGACCGACAGTCCGTTGAAGCCTCGCAGTTCTGCACTCACCGATGGAGCTCATCGCGCTCCTGCCCGCGCCATGTTGCGAGCCGCCGGGTTGAAGGACGACGATTTTCGCAAGCCCCTGATCGGCATCGCCAACACTTGGATCGAAATCGGTCCCTGCAATTACCATCTCCGCGAGCTTGCCGTGCATGTGCGTGACGGCATTCGCGCCGCCGGCGGGACTTCCCTGGAATTCAACACAATTTCCATCTCTGACGGCATCACTATGGGTACCGAAGGGATGCGCACTTCACTGATCAGCCGCGAACTGATCGCCGATTCTATTGAACTCGTCACTCGCGGCAATCTATTCGATGGACTGATTGTCCTGGTCGGTTGCGACAAGACGATTCCTGGCGGGGTCATGGCCCTGGCTCGCTTGAATATTCCTGGTCTGGTTCTCTATGGGGGCTCCATCGCGCCCGGCCAGTTTGAAGGGCATTCCGTCACGATTCAGGACGTTTTCGAAGCCGTTGGCGCTCACGCGCGCGGCAAAATGACCGACGCGCAGCTGAACGAATTGGAGTGTGCTGCATGCCCCGGAGCAGGAGCGTGCGGCGGCCAGTTCACTGCCAACACCATGGCACTGGTTTGCGAATTCCTCGGCATTGCGCCGATGGGATTGTCCAGCGTTCCCGCAACGAACGGCGCAAAGCTCAGGCTGGTATGCTTGCCGGAAAGCTCACACTGGATCTTTTGAAACGAAACCTGACGCCCAGCAAGATCGTCACAAAAGCAGCGATCGAAAACGCGATTGCCGGCGTAGCAGCTACCGGCGGCTCGACCAACGCCGTTCTTCACCTGCTCGCTATCGCTCAACGAAGCCGCGCATTCCTCTTTCCATTGACGATTTCGATCGCATCAGTTCGCAAACGCCGATTCTGGCCGATCTCAAACCAGGAGGACGCTTTGTCGCAACCGACCTATACGCAGCAGGCGGTACTTCGCTCGTCGCAAAGCGCATGCTTGAAGCAGGCCTGCTCCGTGGCGACTGCCTTACCGTCACGGGACGCACGCTCGCTGAAGAAGCTGCCCAAGCCAAAGAAACACCCGGTCAACAAGTCGTCCGCGTAAAAAGCAACCCGATCAAACCGACCGGCGGCCTGGTCATTCTGAAAGGCAATCTTGCACTCGAAGGCTGTGTCATCAAGGTGGCCGGCCACAATACGCTGAGTTTCCGTGGCCCTGCACGTGTGTATGACAGTGAAGAAGCGGCCTTCGCGGGCGTGGAAAATGGCCAGATCAAAGCCGGCGACGTTGTGGTGATCCGCTACGAAGGTCCCAGGGGCGGCCCGGGCATGCGCGAAATGCTCGCGGTAACCGCGGCCTTGGTTGGCGCGGGTCTTGGCGATTCTGTTGCGCTACTTACCGGACGGCCGCTTCTCTGGAGCCACCCACGGACTGATGGCGGGACACGTCGCTCCCGAAGCTGCGGTCGGCGGGGCCATCGCCGCTGTGCGCGACGGCGACACCATTGTGTTTGACATACCCAACCGCGCGCTGAGCGTGGAAGTAACCGATGCGGAACTACAGAAGCGACTTGCTTCGTGGCAGGCACCCAAGCCAAGGTACGCTAACGGCGTCATGGCCAAGTACGCATTGCTGGTTTCTTCTTCTTCTTTGGGCGCGATCACTGCTGTGCCCGCGAATTTTTCTTCCGGCGCTGTGCCGGTTTCAACGGGGAGAACGCTATGAAGCTCACTGGTGCGCAGATTCTTTGCGAAACGCTCGAGCGTCTGGGCGTACGCGATATTTTCGGATATCCCGGCGGCGCGATTCTCCCAGTCTATGACGCAATCGGCAAATCCAAGCTGCATCACATACTGGTGCGCCACGAACAAGGCGCCACGCACATGGCCGACGGGTATGCGCGGGCTTCCGGTGGCGTTGGAGTAGCCATGGCAACGTCTGGCCCCGGCGCGACGAACATGGTCACTGGCATCGCCACCGCTATGCTCGATTCTTCTCCGGTGGTCTGCATCACTGGGCAGGTGAGCAGCAAGCTGCTCGGGTCCGACGCGTTCCAGGAAGTGGACATTACGGGCATCACTATGCCGATCACGAAGCACAACGTTGTGGTCTCCAGAGTGGAAGACGTTGCGCGCACGATCCGCGAGGCGTTCATCATCGCCAACTCTGGTCGTCCCGGCCCCGTGCTCGTGGACATAACCAAGGACGCCCAACAGGCCACCACGGATTTCGAGTGGGATGCCACGGAGCCGCAGCTTCCTTCGAAACGCCATCGCAACAACCACGACCAGGAGGAATTCGACCGCGCAGTTGAATTGCTCAACTCCGCCAAGCGGCCCGTGATTCTGGCTGGTCGCGGCATCATGCTTTCCGGAGCCATGCGCACCTTCGAGCAATTCGTGCGGACAAGCAATATTCCCGTGGCCATGACGCTTCTCGGCATTGGCTGCTTCCCTGCCACCGATCCGATGAACCTGGGCATGATGGGCATGCACGGCGAAGCTTGGGTGAACACCGCGATTCAGGAAGCGGATCTGCTCATCGCAGTGGGCATGCGCTTCGACGATCGCGTCACCGGCGATTTACGCACGTATGCGCGAAACGCTCGCAAGATTCACATCGAAGTGGATCGCGCGGAGATTAACAAAAATGTGAAGGTGGATGCAGCGATCATCGGCGATGCCGGCGAAACGCTCGGCAACCTGCTTCCCCACGTCCATGAGCGCGACCACAGCGAGTGGCTGGCGCATATCAAGGAACTGAAGGGCGATTCCGCGGTGCGCGATATTCAATCCTTGCCGGACAGCGGACATCTTTACGCCGCGCACGTGATTAACGATCTTTGGAAGGTCACCAAGGGCGGGGCCATCGTGGTCACCGACGTGGGTCAGCATCAGATGTGGGAGGCGCAGTATTACCACCACGATCAACCGCGCACTCTGATCACCTCAGGCGGACTGGGCACCATGGGCTTTGCCTTGCCCGCGGCGATTGGCGCGAAATTCGCCAAACCTGACGCGGAAGTTTGGGTGGTGGTGGGCGACGGCGGATTCCAGATGACCAGTTGCGAACTCGCCACCATCGTTCAGGAAAAAATCAAAATCAACATCGCCATCATCAACAATGGCTTTCTCGGCATGGTTCGCCAGTGGCAGGAATTCTTCTACGACAAGCGCTATGTGGCCACGCCGCTGGTGGCACCGGATTTTGCGGCGCTTGCCAATGCCTATGGGATTCGCGGCGAACGCGTCACCGGGCGCAAGGAAGTGGTGCCGATGATCGAATCCGCGCGCGAGTCGGGACAGGCTGTGCTGCTGGACTTCCGTGTTGAGCAGGAAGATTCCGTTTATCCGATGGTTCCGGCGGGCGCGGCGCTTCATGAGATGATCCGCCGGCCCAACAACCCTTTGGTGGAAACGGCTTCCGAGCCATAATCTGTGTAGCGGTTTGCTGTGGCCGGCCTTTGGACCGGCTTGGGGTGCAGAAAGATTGAGGAGCTAATGCAAACGATCGTTTGTTATGTGGAAAATAAACCGGGCGTACTAAATCGCGTCGCATCACTGACGCGCCGCCTGGCCATCAATATTGATTCGCTGACCGTGGGTCCCACGGAAAACGAGGAAATCGCGCGCATGACCATCTGCGCGCACACGGACGAAAACGGGGCGCGGCGACTGGAAGCCAGCCTGGAGAAGCTTGTCGACGTTTTGCTCGCGGAAAATATTTCGGACCGCTCGATGCTCGAGCGTGACCTGGCCCTGATCAAAGTTGCCGCGGATCACATGAACCGGCCTCACCTGATGGAACTGGTGAAAGCATTTCGCGGGCGCGTGGTGGATGTCTCGCCAGAGTCCGTGATCGTCGAAGTTTCAGACACCACGGAAAAGATCGATGGCTTGCTGGAAGTTCTGCGTCCGTTTGGCGTGCTGGAAATGGGCCGGACCGGACGCATCGCCATGACCAAAGGCAGCGACGTGCTGCGCCCTCCGACCGGAGCCACCAATCACTCCAAGCACAAAGACACTGCCCCGGCATCCAGCTAGCTGCGCTTCACGGGGATGATGTCGATAGACTTCTACGGGAGGGCGGGTGGCAGCCCTTCAAGTACAAGATTCTGAATGAATTTGTTGGCCGTAACGCGGCCCAGGAAAGGAACAATCAACGCAATGGCAAATCTCTACTACGATAAGGACGCAGACCTCGCCTTAGTACAGGCGAAAAAGGTCGCCATCATCGGCTACGGCTCTCAGGGCCACGCCCACGCTTTGAATCTGCGCGATTCCGGGGTGTCTGTGGTTATCGGACTTCCCGAAGGCAGCGCGTCCCGCGCCAAGGCAGAAAAGGATGGCCTGACGGTAAAAACTCCTGCCGAGGCCGCTGCTTGGGCAGACGTGATCATGATTCTTGCTCCGGACACGCGGCAGCCCAAGCTGTACAAGGATGCCATCGAACCAAATCTCACTCCGGGAAAGACGCTGATGTTTGCGCACGGCTTCAATATTCGATTTGGATCGATCGTGCCGCCGAAGAATGTGGACGTCAGCATGATCGCCCCCAAAGCGCCCGGGCATCGCGTACGTGAAGTGTTCACCGAAGGCGGCGGCACTCCCGCGCTCCTCGCCGTCCACCAGGACGCTTCCGGTCAGGCCAAAGCGTTTGCGCTGGCTTATGCCAAGGGACTGGGGACGACCCGCGCCGGTGTGCTTGAAACCACCTTCACTGAGGAAACAGAAACCGATCTTTTTGGCGAGCAGGCGGTACTCTGCGGCGGCGTGAGCGAACTGATTAAGGCTGGGTTCGAAACGCTCGTCAACGCTGGCTATCAGCCCGAGGTGGCTTATTTCGAATGCCTCCACGAGTTGAAGCTCATCGTGGACCTGATCTATCGCGGCGGCCTCAGCTATATGCGCTACTCCATCAGCGACACTGCGGAACATGGTGATTACCATGCCGGACCGCGCATTGTAACCGAGCGGACGCGTGAAGCGATGAAAAAGCTTCTTGCGGAAATTCGCGACGGCAGCTTCGCAAAAGCGTGGATCGAAGAAAACGAAAAGGGCTGCCCCAATTTCCTGGCGAAACGGAAGGCCGAGCAGCAGAATGGGATCGAGCAACTTGGCCCCAGGCTTCGCGCCATGATGCCGTTCCTGAATCCGATTGTCGCACCGGGACTCGAAGTCTCCGTAGCCACCGCAAAGAAGTGAATCGAGCGATTCGTGGGCCGAGATGGGGCGCAGCGATGCTGAGCGCCCCTGCGAGACAGATTTGTTCCGTTATTTCGTTTCGACCGATTTTCACTGTCATGGGGCTCGTGAACAAGCGCCAGTTACGATTGCTGCCTCTGTTTATTGGGACCTGCCTCCTTGTTTCACTCCCGCCGCTTGAAGCCCAAAATGCCGCAAGCCAGAACGTCTCTTTGCTGCCCGGTACTAAACCGGCGGACGTCCCGGCGGAATGGAAACAACTCGTCGGGATATACGACCACCGCAGCGCAAACAACCCGAAACAAATGACGATCTTCCTTGAGAAAGACCAACGCCTGTTCATGCAACCCAACGGTTTCGCAGAACAGCGTGAAGAGATTCATGAGACGGACGGGAAAGTCTTAATCACTGCGCCGGATGGACGGACATATATCTATGATGAACAGCGCGACAAGAACGGAAGCGTGACCGGTTTTTCCTATTTGGTTGAATTTTTCATACGGGTGGATGCCGGCACTGACCCGGCGCATTTCTATCACATCACGCCCACAAAATCCGTCGAGCAACTGCGGGCAGCGGCGCTTGCCGCAAAGCCACCTGTTGAAGCGGGTCCTTTCCGCGAGCCCGACCTAGTCGAGCTAGCCATGCTGGATCCTGCGATCCATCTCGACATTCGATACGCGCAATCCGATAATTTTCTTTCAACGCCCCTGTACACCCAGGCGCGCGCATTTATGCAACGGCCTGCCGCTGCCGCGCTCGTCCGTGTTCTACACAAACTCCAACCACTCGGTTACGGACTGCTGATCCACGACGCTTACCGGCCATGGTATGTCACCAAGCTTTTCTGGGATGCCACGCCGCCGGAAGATCACAATTTCGTGGCGGATCCCCAAAAAGGTTCGCGGCACAATCGCGGCTGCGCCGTCGATCTCACGCTCTATGACCTTCGCACCGACAAACCTATCGAGATGCCCGGGCTGTATGATGAAATGTCACCGCGTTCTTTCCCCCATTTTCAGGGGGGCACATCGCTGCAGCGCTGGCATCGCGACTTACTGCGCCGAGGCATGGAATCGGAAGGCTTTACAGTGAATGAAGACGAATGGTGGCACTTCGATTACAAGGACTGGAAGCAGTATCCGATCCTGAACGTGCCCTTTGAAGATTTACACGCCAGTTCCCCGCGCGGCTGATTACTGCGACAAGCTGTCGGCTTGGGTCGGGGTACCTCCTGGCTTGGGTGGTCTCGCCGAACTGAGCGGATCATGGACGGCCTGCTTCTTCGAATGCCTGGGGCCGAGAAAAAAAGTGTCGCACTGGGGACACCACTGCGGGCGCAAATTCAAGACTTTGCAGACGATCTTCACCGAAAGGCCCGCGCGCTTCACACGGTAAGCCTCGGGACTCTTGCACACCGGACAGGTCCGCCCCCGAGTAATCTTCTGGAACATCATAAAAACTCTCCCTGCATTTCCTTTCGTTAGGTTCCCAGATAATTCACGTGCACTGCGGCGCCGGTGTCGGAATTTTTCCTTGGTTTTCTCGCGGCGGGTTGCGCTGCGGCGAGCGGCGCCTTGCTCGTGTCCGGTTTCGCCGGGCCGCTGGGCCAGCGCCGGCAACCATGTCCAATAAGAATACCAGTGACAATTCGAAACGCCTCTTCATTCCTCCTCCTCCGAAGGTATGAATATGCTCGTGCCGAATGCACGGAATCCTCAGTTTTGGACTGGGCGGGGATGCCGACATTGTGACGCAAATCACGTTGCGGAGGATACAGAAAATTCCGAGATTCCCGTTCACATCGGAGCCGGCAGAATCTCGCGTAGTTTCTCCTAATCTTCGCCTGCCCTGGAGCGGTCGCCCCCGCAGCCATCCGCGGGCACAATCTGCCGATTCATGCGTTATCATTTCACGATGCACCTCCTCCAAGTTCCCGCGGCCGAAACCCTGCGCCAATTTGAAGATTTGCTCGAGGAACGGTGTGGTGATTTGGCTAAGGGGACTCTGCAGGGTGGAACTGTAAGCCGACCTCGTGAACGAACGCTGTTTGATTGACGACTGAGATTTTAACTCGCGCGCGGAATCTTCCCAACACCGTCGTGCCTATCTCGGCTACGCGCCTCTCCTACACCATTTCGCACAATCCGCGTTTATTACAAAAGCGGAATCGAATCTTGTGGCCCGCCGCAATCTTTGCGCGCGATTTCAGAACTGCGCCCTTCAGCTCCGCCCAGTACCGGCTGACGAGGCACACACTCTCTCTCGCACCCTTGCAGTTCAGATTTTCCGCCAGTTTTCAGATTCAGAGGCGCGGCCGTGCAGGGCATCGGATTCCTGGTGACATGCACTTCGGTGCAGACGTATTCACCCGCGAGCTCGCAGGTTTCGGCCATCGCCCGCCCGGCCTACAGGACCAGGCACAAACCTGCGCCCAAAAGCCGAGTCGTCAATCGCAGACCGCTGGAAACCGCCATGGCAATCTCCCGGGCCTTGCGTACATGCCGTCGAGCTCGGAGCGAGACCCTTGAACCTCTTCTCTCCTGCAAACGACGCGCCCGTCACCTTCCCCACAACCAACTGATGTGACGCGCCTCACATCGAGATCCGGTCCCGCTCCTGAGCGCGCTTTGGGAATACAACTTCCCTTTTTCTTTTCTTCGGAAGCTCTCTGCCCAACCAGACTTGGTATCCCGGAAAAGAATGTGGGTAGTATATTAATTATTTCGTGCTTACATCAATCGGTAACTCAGCTATAGCGGCGCCATCTTTTCGAGGGTCAGATGCCCCGTAATTCACGCCGGCAGCAAAATCTCTCATGACGGCCTGGCCGCCTCCCACCACGGAAGAGTACGTCCCCGTCACCTGAATCTTGTGGCCTTTCGCCGTCAACTCTTCGCGGACCTTGCCCGAAATGCGGTTTTCCATCTGCACGTCGCAGCCTTCGAATGTGCGCTTGGTAAACCGCGGGGCCTCCAGAGCGGCTTGAATGTCCATATTGTAATCCACCAGATCGGCGATGAATTGCGCGTGCGCTTGAGACTGGTTCCAGCCGCCCATGATTCCAAACGCCAGCCGCGTGTCGCCTTTCTGCGCAAAGGCTGGAATGATCGTATGCAGCGGACGCTTCCTCCCAGCGAGCGCGTTCGGCGAAGATGGATCCAAATTAAACAGCGCTCCCCGATTCTGCAGAGCGAATCCGGTTCCCCTCGCGACCATCCCAGAACCAAATTCGTCGTAATTGCTTTGGATCAAAGACACCATGTTCCCATCGCGGTCTACCACCGTCAGATAGGTCGTGTCTCCCGCGCCAGGAAGTGTTCCCGTGGCCACCTCGCAATTGGCGTGATCCGGATCGATCAATTTCGCGCGTTCAGCGGCGCGATCTTTCGATAAAAGCGTATGGACGGGGAGCGTTTCGTTGCGGGGATCTCCGATGTATTTCACCAGGTCGGCATATGCCAGTTTCTTTGCTTCGATCATCGCGTGTAATGCTTTCGTTGATGCGAAGCCGTAGTCTTTTTGCCCGAATGGAAACGTCTCCATCATGTTGAGCATCATCAGCGCCGCCAGGCCCTGGCCGTTGGGCGGGAGTTCGTAGACCGTCCAATCGCGGTAGGTGGTCGAGATGGGTTCCACCCATTCCGCGGAATATTCTGCAAGATCCTGCGGGGTCATCACACCGCCATGACGCTTGATTGTTTCGAGCATGCGCTTGGAGAGTTCTCCCTGGTAGTATGCGTCTCGTCCGTGGTCCGCGATCTGTTGCAGGGACCACGCGAGGTCCGGATTGTGGAACACTTCCCCCGTTTTCGGGGGGCGATCGTTCGGCAAGTAGACCTTTGCGGCCTCGTCATCGCCTCGTAGGTAATCCGTTTCCGTTGCCCAATAGGCGGCCACCCATTCCGTCACGGGATAACCGCTCTTCGCTGTCAGAATGGCCGGCGCGAGGTCTTCTGACAGTTTCTTCCGGCCGAACTTGTCCGCCATTTTCTGCCAACCGTCCACGGCCCCGGGTACAGTGATAGCGTTTGCGCCATGCTGCGGCATCTCTCGTAATCCTTGTTTGTGCAGCGCATCGATCGTTAACGCCTTCGGCGCCCAACCGCTCGCGTTCAATCCGTAAAGTTTGTTGGCCTTCGCGTCGTAGACAATGGCAAACAGGTCCCCGCCGATGCCATTCATCATTGGTGAGACCACGCCCATCATGGCGTTGGTGGCGATTGCAGCATCGACGGCGTTGCCACCCGACTCCAGGATCCGCACGCCCGCCTGCGCTGCCAGCGGAGATTCCGCGGCCACGATCCCGTTCTCGGAGATCACCATCGAGCGGTTCTGCGATCGGTCCTGCGTTTTGCTCGTGCCTGCGGCAATCAACAGCGCAGCGACGGCAAACATTGTTTTCCTTGCGAAACGGATTTGGCCCACTGGAGGATTCTCCCTTTGAAAAGATAAAATCTTTCGTGATTTTCGAATCTCGCGAACGGCCAGTGCACTCTAACCCGTGCGGGCGAAAACCCGCAAGCGTGCCCTGTCTTCGTTGCTTCGAGGTCGCTCGTAGTCTCAATCTTTTCTCTGCAGTCAATACTTGGCCGGCTCGTTCATTCCCGCTCAAATCGCTCTCGTTCTGGCACGTTCCGGGATTGCTTCCTTCTGGCGCGAATGACACCCTAAACGCGTTCGCTTCCCCTGACGGAACGAATTGGTATCGGCAAAAGTTGATACCACCTGCGGCGGTTGAGGGACAAACTCGGGCGCGGAATCTCTCAACCGTCGCAATGATTTCAATCCGTAACTGGGCGTTCTGCTCTCTGCGGTAGTAAGCAAATCATTTCACGTACTTCCAGTGACCGGCTGGCGTATCATGCCCGGGTCCATCTTTGCGGGCATCTCTATGGATACGCTAAAGATCACTCTGATCGGTGGCCCAACCGCTTTATTGGAAATAGGTGGCTTGCGCGTGCTCACCGATCCTACCTTCGATCCGCCGGGCAGTTACACCGGCGCAGTCACTTTGACGAAACTCACGGGCCCTGCCCTGAAGCCGCAACAGGCTATTTGCCAGGGCCGCACAGGCTCGCGGACCTTTTTATCTGAAATGGATACAAACGATACGCTGGAAACCGCCGCACATTTTCAGGGAGCGGCAATCGTCCCTGTACACAACGAAGGGTGGCAACATTTCAAGCAAAGCCAGGAAGACCTGGTGAGCGCACTTGGCGTTGTAGATCGATTGCATCGCCTGCGTCCCGGTATCTCCCTCCCGCTAGAGATCTAATCGATTCGCCCGATTTTGGCCGCGGATTACCCATTAAGTCCTCATTTTTCCGGCGATTTGGCGGCTCAACCCTTTGGCACCGTCCCATTCTTCCGATAGAATGCTCTCGTGCCTGACACAAATCCTTCCCCTGCAAAGCCGCCCGCGGCAGAGCAGCTTCGCGCGCGCCTGGAATCTCTCCTGGTCGCCCATAATTCCGACCCCTTCGGCATTCTCGGGCCACATCCGCTCGATTCGGCTGAAGGACGCCGCTGGGCCGTGCGCTTTTTTCAGCCGCGCGCGCTGGAGGCGGAAATCCTGCTGCGCGGCCTCTCCTCGGAAACGCTGCCTCATGAAAACGTTTCGGAACCAATTGCCATGCGCAAGCTTCGCCCCGAAGGGTTCTTTGAGGCGATTCTGCCGGGCGTCAGCGAACTCGCGCCGCCGCCTTCGCGCTATCGCATTCGGTTTCGAACGGAATACAACGAAATGATCGAAGGCTACGACACATACGCTTTTCCTTTTCTGCTTACGGAATTTGATCTGTATCTCATGGGCGAAGGGCGCCACTACGACGCTTACGAAAAACTTGGCGCCCACGTAAAAATGGTTGACAGCATCAGTGGCATACACTTTGCGGTCTGGGCGCCCAATGCGCACCGCGTCAGCGTTGTCGGCGATTTCAATCATTGGGACGGGCGCGTGAATCCCATGCGCTTTCGCGGTTCCTCCGGCATCTGGGAGCTTTTCATTCCCGAACTGGGGGAAGGCACGATTTACAAATTCGAAGTCTTGAGCAGCAACGACATAGTCCTACCCCTCAAGGCTGATCCTTATGCGTTTTCGGCCGAGCTCCGCCCAAACAACGGGTCGGTTGTCGCTCGAATCGATAAGCACCAGTGGGCCGATTCCGCATGGATGCACCAGCGTACCCGCAAGATCTGGTTGGATGCGCCGATCAGCATTTATGAGGTCCATCTGGGGTCCTGGCGCCGCTTCCCCGAAGATAACAATCGCTGGCTGAGCTATCGCGAGCTCGCGGATCAGCTCATCCCGTACGTCAAGGATCTCGGCTACACACACATCGAGCTTCTGCCGATCATGGAGCATCCGTACGACGGCTCGTGGGGCTACCAGACCCTCGGCTACTTCGCCGCTACCAGCCGCTTCGGCACTCCCACGGATTTCATGGAGTTTATCGACCGCTGCCACCAGGCTGGGCTTGGTGTGTTTTTGGATTGGACTCCCGCGCATTTTCCGCGCGACGCGCACGGACTGGCATTATTCGACGGCACGCATCTTTACGAACACGAAGATCCACGCCAGGGCTCGCATCCGGACTGGGGCACGCTCGTTTACAACTACGGGCGCAACGAAGTGGTCAATTATTTAATTTCGAACGCACTCTTCTGGCTAGACAAATACCATATAGATGGCTTGCGTGTGGATGCCGTCGCGTCGATGTTATATCTCGACTACTCCCGCAAGGCCGGCGAATGGATTCCCAACAAATATGGCGGGCGGGAAAATCTTGACGCTATCGATTTTTTCAAGCGCCTGAACGAAGTGGCGCACCAGCGCTTTCCCGGCATTCTGACCATTGCTGAGGAATCCACCGCATGGCCCAGCGTGTCTCGTCCGACGTATCTTGGCGGTTTAGGTTTCAGCCTGAAGTGGAACATGGGCTGGATGAACGACACGCTAAGCTATTTCTCCAAGGATCCGGTGTTCCGGCGCTACGAGCACAACAAGCTCACCTTTTCGCTCCTTTACGCGTTCACCGAAAATTTCGTACTTCCCTTTTCGCACGACGAAGTGGTGCATGGTAAGAACTCCCTTCTCCACAAAATGCCGGGAGACATGTGGCAGCAATTCGCCAACCTAAGACTCTTATTCGCTTACCAATTCGCGCATCCCGGAAAAAAGCTACTTTTCATGGGCCAAGAGTTCGCGCAACGGCACGAATGGAACGAAGCGCGCAGCCTGGATTGGCATCTGCTCGAGTACGAATCGCATAGCGGTGTGCAATGCCTGGTGCGCGACTTGAACAAGGTGCTCGCCGCGGAGCCGGCTCTGCATCAAGTCGATTTCGATTGGCAGGGCTTCGAATGGCTAGACGCCAACGATTCGGACAATAGTGTTTTTTCGTTCGTTCGCCGTGGCAAAAATCCGGACGACATGCTTCTGGTTGTCCTGAACGCGACGCCCGTCGTGCGCTATGGCTATCGCATCGGAGTTCCGCGCCCCGGCCACTTTGACGAAATCCTGAACACGGACGCGATTACCTACGGCGGTTCCAACGTGGGCAATCTTGGCGGCATGAATACCACCGAGCACGCATGGATGGGCCGCAGTTCTTCCCTGGCACTCACGCTGCCCCCGCTCGCGGCCGTCTTCTTGAAGTGGCGCCCGTCCTGATTCCCCAGTTCATGCAACCCTATGCTTTGCGCTAGACTCTTAGGAGAAGAGTCTTAAAGTCTCTTCGGGAGAAGTATGAACGTGACTTCACCGACTCGTTTAATGACTAAATTGATTCCATTCGGCTTTGGATTCCTGCTCGCAGCCTCGTTTGCTTGCGTTTTCGCGGCTCAAGACCCGGGCCCGCTTCCCACGCCTCCTGCTTCACGTACCCAAGCTCCTCCTCAACCGCAAAATCAGACCTATCACACGGCCCCACCGCCGACACATATCCACTCGCCAGGCGACAACCCGATCACTACGGAACCTCCCTCCATTCCGGCCGACCAGATCATCAAGCGCTTTGCCGAACGCGAAGCCGATTTCAAACTGGAACGCGACAATTATACCTACACGCAAGACTTCGCCATTCAAACTCTCGACGATGACAACCGACCGGATGGCGAGTACCGCATGACCAGCGACATCATCTTTACACCCGACGGCAAGCGCTTTGAGAAGGTCACGTTCGCTCCCCAGAACACCCTGGAACGCATCATGCTCAGCGAACAGGACCTCGACGATGTCCGCAACGTTCAGCCATTTGTTTTGACCACCACCGAACTTCCCAAGTATGACGTCACCTACGTTGGCCGCCAGCAGGTCGACGAGCTCTCTACCTACGTCTTCGACGTAAAGCCAAAAGTGATCGAGAAGAAGCAGCGGTACTTTCAGGGCCGGGTGTGGGTGGACGATAAAGATATGCAGATCGTCATGACCGACGGCAAGGCCGTCCCCGACATCATTTCGAAAAACAATGAAAACGTCTTTCCCCGTTTCCGCACTTACCGCGAAAACATTGAGAAGGGCTTCTGGTTCCCGGTTTATACGCGCGCCGATGATTACCTGCACTTCCGCAGCGGCGATGTACACATCCGCATGACCATTCGCTACTCGAATTACAAGCGCTACGGCAGCACCGTTAAAATTGGCTCGGCTCGGGAAGTAAAATAGGCCAGATGACTCGTTTCGCCTTCGCGCATCCGCCCAACTTATCTTTCCCCATGAAGTACCTTTCAGGTATCCTAAAATCAGGGTTGGAATCACGGTTCTGGGGGAAGTGTTTGATCGGTCTTCTCGCGCCTGCTCATGCCCGCGCGATCCCCTGTACGCAGTACCAGTTGTGCTTTGCGCATATCTCCAGGAGGGATGGTCAAGACACTCTGACCAGTTGAGGGCACACTGTTCATGGGTGATTAGCGGCTGAGGGTGTACGCGTTGAAAATTGAACAATCCATGGTGAGGGCCACAGAGGCCCGCAGCTTCTGTTGTGTCCCAACGACCTCCCGGTTATCGTGGGGAGGCGGCGGCGCTTTGTTACTACTTCTGTTGTTGTTTTCTCCCGCGCGCGCCTCCGCCAACTGCGAATATATTCCCGCCGGAAAATCTTTCTGGATTCGCCTGCTTGATCCGGTCGCTTCCTACAGCTCCAAACGCGGCACTTCCGTGCGGGCGATACTCATCCAGTCTCCAGAGTGTCGTTCGACTCCCGTCTTTCCCGCCGGCCTGGAAGTGGATGGCGAAGTCATGTCCGTCCGTAAAGTTGGCATGGGCTTCGTGCACGACACCGCGGCGTTGGAGATTCAGTTCAACCGCCTGGTCACCTCCAACGGAGATATCCTTCCGATCTCTGCCCAAGTGGTGGAAGTTGATAACGCCCGTGAAATAGCCAGCAAGGGCATCATTCACGGTATTCGGTCGACCGACACCCCGCAAGGGCGCATCACGAGCGGCCTGATTCACTTGCCCACGTACAATCCCTACGGCGATGTGACGCTGATGGTATACCGCTCCCTGAGTGTTCTGCCTGAGCCGGAAATCTATCTTCCTCCCGGCACCGATCTTCGCCTTCAAATCGAAGTGCCTCTATATGTCGCCGATCAACCCGAGCTTCCCGTCGTTTCCTTCCAGCTCGACGAATACGAGCGCGGGGACATCGAACAGCTAATGCAAAACGTTCCAGAGCGCACTACTACGCGGTATGGCAAGGACGCCGACCTCGTCAATCTGCTGTTCCTTGGTTCCCAGCACCAGCTTCAGGACGGCTTCACCGCGGCAGGCTGGCTCCCCGCCGACGCCAATTCACGCATGGCCTTCCTGAAGCAATTTCATGCGTTTCTGACTTTCAGCAATTATTCCACCATGCCCATTTCGCGTCAGCTGCTGAATGGCAAGCCCCAGGATTTGACGTGGCAAAAAAGCTTTGACAGCTATGGCAAGCGCGAACACATCCGCATCTGGACGGAGACTCATACGGTGATGGACCAGCAAGCATGGCTCGGCGCTTACACCCGCGAGACCAGTGCCGCCCTTTCCTTCCGCTATCACAAGTTCATCCACCACATCTCTCCCTACCTCGACGACGGCGTCAACATGCTGGTCCGCGATCTTACCCTCTCCGGCTGTGTCGATTCCGTTTACCTGATGCCCCGGCCGGACGTTCACCAGATGATGGTGAACTCCAGCGGAGACGAGATGCGCACCGACGGCATGCTCACTATCGTGCAGCTTAAGGATTGCAACCGCCCGTCGATCGAGTACACCCGGCTCAATCCCCTTATTCCCATACGCCCGCGCTCCCCGGTGGTCCGTTATTTCCGTAATGAAGTGCTCCTTTATAAGAGCGATGTGATCCGCGGCAACATTCTGTATGGCGCTTTTGATCTCTGCCGGATGGGCATCCATTCCTTCCGTCACCGCCATGACGGTTACGGGGACATTGACGACGGCCTGCCCCTCTCCCCGGTCTCCCCTCAAACGCTGTTCCCCAACCTCGAAAAGGGTGAAATCCCCCTCGGCGACTGACCTTTCCGGCATTTGGCAGGGGCCAGCTGCCTCAAATCTCGCCCCCTCGGGAACTTTTCCTTACCTCTCTCCGTACTACCAACCAAAGGAGCTTTACATGAACCATTTTTCACAGGGTATGCTCGGCTTTGCCGGCTCGCTGTTGCTGTCCGCTTGCGTGTTCTTCCCTGCTTCCTCCCTCGCACAAACGTCTTCGAAGAGCGACCAATGGATCCATGTACGAGTGGAAAGTAAGGACGACAAGGGCGAGACCGTCCGCGTCAATGTGCCGGTTGAGATGGCGGCGAAGGTCCTTCCCGCGATCAATCATGAAAATCTTCAGGGAGGCAAGGTCCGCATCGACCATGCACATCTTAACGACGTCGATCTGCGCGCGATTCTCGACGCGGTTCGGTCCTCGAAAGACGGCGAATATGTGACTGTCCAGAGCAACGAGGAAGACGTGCGCGTGGCCAAGAGTGCCGGTTACCTCTATATCCATGTGAAATCTGGCAAACATTCAGAGAGCGGCAAGGACACCAAGGTGGAGATCAAGGTGCCCATGAAAGTGGTGGATGCGCTGTTCTCGGCCGGGAAAGACGAACTGGACGTGGTGGCGGCTCTTCGCGCGCTTTCGTCCAATGGAGACACCGAACTTGTGAGCGTCAAGGATGACCAGGAAACCGTGCACGTCTGGATCGATTCGAAGAATGTTTCTGACTAAACGCCGGACTTTGCCGGATAAAAGGAGAGATCAAAATGCTCTTTCTCGCGAAAGCCGCTCTGGGATTCTGTGGCGCCCTCACGCTCACCGGGGCTTACGTCTTTCATGAAGGCGTGATCCGCGTGGATGTGGATCAAAATTGCAGCAACGGTTCGCACGTTCATCTGTTTGTGCCTGCAACGGTGGTTCCGGTTGGCTTACGCGTCGTGCCGTTCCACCATCTGGAGCGCGCCGCAGCGCAAGCTCGACCGTTTCTACCGGCGATGCGCGAACTTTCCAAGGAACTCAAGAAATATCCGAACGCGGAACTGGTCGATGTTCACAATGGCACCGATCATGTACGCGTCACGGTGCGCGATGGCAAACTGTACGTCGACGCCGTGAACAACACCGATAACATTCATGTGAGCTTCCCGGTTGAGACCATTTCCGATGTGGCGGACCGTTTGGAGGCCGCAGCGCCAGGCGTTTAGTACTTCGTTGCGTATCCCACTCCCGCGCGGAAGTAGGCTACCGGCGTAGTTCCGAGCGTTTTGCCGAACATTGCTATGAAGGCACTGGGCGTGCTGTAGCCAGCTTCCAGGGCTGCGTGCGTCACTTTGGCTCCCCCGGCCAACAAGCGCATTGCTTGCATCAGACGCGACTGCTGCCGCCATTTCCCGAGCGTCATGCCTATCTCAGTGCGGAATAATCGCTCCATAGTCCTTTTGCTGGCACCTGCGCGCTTGCAAAGTTGCGCGAGCGGAGTGCGGTCACTGGGGTCCGCGAGTAACAGTTCGGCGATGCGGTGCGCCCTGGGATCCGCTGGATTCGGAAGCTGCAGCGGTATCATCTGAATGGTCTTCAGTTGGTCCAGAATGACCTGCACAAGATGCCGCTGGTGCGCGACCGACTTCTTCAGCATCTTCATGGCGCAAGTCTCCAGGATCAACTCCTTCAGAAGTGGCGTAATATTCAGCACGCAACATCTTGCCCGCAGAGTCTTGGAGGCCAGGTTCGGCCTCAAGTATAGCGTTCGCATCGCTACGACTCCGGAGATCGCGATGCAATGCAGCACCTGCTTGGGGATCCATACGGCGCGGTACGTCGGCACTACCCACGTTCCCTCCCCGGTGCGTACCGTCATCACTCCCCTGGAGGCGTAGACCAGTTGATCCCACTCGTGGAAATGCCACGGGATTGTCTGCCCGTGCGCATAGTCGTAGGTAAGCGCGGTGACCTGTGCGGATGCATGCGCTCGGCGGTCCAGAAATGCAGTTTGTCGCATTTTCGACATTTCTTGTCACAATAGCGAAAGCAGGGAGTATCCGCAACGAATACCTTTATGGCGCTGGGGAAATCGCGCATGAACTTGTTGCATCGCTGCCTCTGCCGCTCGGCCTCCTGGCACAATGTCCTCCGGGAATATGTTGTGCCCTGGGTGCTGAAGGATGTGTCCTTCGGTTCGAACCTACTTGAACTGGGACCCGGACATGGTCTGACGACCGAACTTCTCCGCCCTCACGTTACGCATCTGACGACGCTCGAGATTGATGCCCAGCTTGCGGATTCGCTGGCCGCTCGTTTTTCCGGCAGCAATGTGACCGTGGTGCGCGGCGATGCCACGGCTATGCCGCTCGACGCCGCGCAATTCTCCGGCGCCGTCTGCCTGCATATGCTGCATCACATCCATTCGCCATATCTGCAGGACAAGGTTTTTCGTGAAGTGTGGCGCGTGTTAAAGCCCGGAGCTGTGTTCGTCGGAGTAGACAGTCTAGGCCTGACAAAATTCTGGATGCGAGCCATCCACCTCGGAGACATGCTCGTTCCTATTGACCCTGTTACCCTGGCGCCGCGCCTGGAAGCGGCGGGATTTCAGCACGTCTCAGTCGACACCAACCCGTACGCATTTCGCTTTCATGCTAAACGTCCGGTGGAAGGTTCGCTGAAGTTTCGCAGTTAAGGAGGAATTCCATGTCAAATCAATGGACAATCATTCGAATCTTGCGCGGCCTGTTCGTTTCGGTTCCCGCGATATTTTTCTGCCTGACGGGTGCCCTGGCATTGGCTGCGCCCGATCCGTCGTCTTGTTCGGCCAACGCACAGAGCCGCGAGTTTGACTTTTGGGTGGGCAATTGGGATGTCCGCTATCCTGGCGCTGCGAATGCCAGCTCGAGTAAGGTTTATCACGAACTCGGCAAGTGCGTGCTGGTCGAAAATTGGGACGGTGGAAAAGGCCACGAAGGGATAAATATTTTCGCCTACAGCGCCGACGATCAGCACTGGCACGGCCTGTTTGCTGACAATGAGGGGCGGGTCCACGTGTTCGAAGGAAAAGTCTCGGGAGGCGCCGCGGAATTCATCGGCCCAAGCCGCGGCGCTAAAGGTGAAACCGATCTCAATCGCATCCGCGTCACGCGCCTAGGCGCCGATCGCGTCGAGCAAACCTGGGAGAAGTCCTCCGATAATGGCGTCTCATGGAATATCGTATTTCGCGGAGCATATTCCCGGAAAAGTGCCGACGCAGGTGCCCAGAAACCCGGGGAGTGATCTCTATGCGCAAGTATTTTTCGATTAGGCTCTTATTGGTTCTTGCATCGGCGAACTTGAGTTTCTCCACTTTGCCATCCGCTCTGCACGCCGATTCGCTACCGGTAGTAAATATCTCTAACGGTGCACCGAAACAGCTGCTTATTGCTACTCTGATCGGAAGCGATCCCGATGAGGCCAGTGTATTTGGCGATGGCGGTATCCACACCGTCGACCAGTACAAGAGGTACCTTCAACAGGAGACCGGCAAATTCTCCGACAAGGAATTTGCCGCTTATCCCGCAAAATCCGATACGGACGTCGCAGCGCGTTATTTGCAACTACAAAACGATTCCTACGCCTATGGGGCGTATTCCATGGCCCTCGCTATGACGCGGGGGGGACAGCACGCTTATTTATACGAATTCACTTTCGCGGAAGCCGGCAAGCGTGCGCGGCTGGGGCGCACCATGGACTGGAACTGAATTTCCTCTGCGATTCGTTTCCTCAGGACTGACAGCACGATCCCAAAAACAAGGTCTTAATTAGACGAAACGATTCGTAGCTGCTCGGCTCAATTCGCCAAGACCGGCGATCCGTATTATCCTGGTGGTCCCACGTGGCCTGCGTTCGACCCGCACCTTGATCAATTGCTTGAGCTCAGGCGCAATATCCGTTCCCGCCCTATCGAGCCGAGGCTCCACGTGATGCAGCGCCTTATGCTGAAGGCGATCGCCGATTCGTCAGACGCTACGCCTCGCGCTGAGTCTAACTAGGCAAGGGCTTCGCCCTTGATATCCGTGCGGAATAAAAACGAGAGGCGTCCAGTGGGTTATGCTCCAGGGATCTGACCCCTCTGGAGGACCCATGAACGCCTTCTACGAACACCATAAGGATAACATCCGTTTTGCGTATCGTTGTTTCGATCGTATCCTGCTTCATGCTGCGATCCAGCCCTTTCAGCAAGAACAGCGGGCGATCGGCTTTTTCTGGAGCTATCGGCAGATCTATCCAGTCAGTCGGCAGCTGTTGCGTGACATCGCCACTCAGTATCACAACTGGGTCAAGAATCGCTCTCTGCAATGGGGCGTACCCATTCAGGAAGATCCCCCAGGCCGGCGCGATGACTTCGTGGCCCGCTATTTCCGACGCGCCGACCCCGATCAGGTCGTGGCCATCATCAAAGCACGCGAGCCAGCCACCATCATGACCGCCATCGGGAAAGACGACCGTTGGCATCTGGAGTTGAAGCGCCGTTGGGTCGAGCAATACAACTTCTATGTCCAGGACCCCCGTTGGGGACAAATGTTTGTACGGGTTTGCCCCTACTTTCCCTTCTCCGCGCGGATCTGTCTCAATCAGCATTACTGGCTGGCCCTGCGCATGCAGGAGCAGGGCATCCGCTTTCAGCAGTGCGCGAACGCCTTCTTGCAATGTTGCGATCCGCAGGCCCTGCAGAAACTCGCTGATTCCTCACCGCCCACGATCTGATCACTTGTGGGCAAAAGTGGTTGACCCACTTCACGCCCTTTTTCACTTCCGAGGAAAGAAAGCACGCCGGCGTTCAGCACCGGCTGTTCTTTGCCCAGGTGGAGACCTGCGACAATCTCATCTTCCGTCGTCGCGCCGCCGTCGATGCCCTCGAACAACGGCTCCTCGATGCCAATCGCACCATCGGTCAACCCAACAAACTTACCCTAATCTTCGGCCGCCGCATCACCCGTCGTCATGGCGACAAGCTTCAGACCGTGATCGAGGATCTGAACCTAGCCAACCCCGTGATCCGCAGTCACTACCGCAAGGGCTTCGTCAAACAGTACGTCCGTGATCGTTTCCTCCTCCGCACCGAAACGGCAACCAACAATATTTATACCGATTACGGCCTGGGCAAGGCGGTGGAGAATCTTCCCCCCTTGCGGAAGAAGCTAGACGGCATCATCGATCGCTATCTGGACGTGCAGCAAGATATTTTGGAAACCTTTGTGGATCGCGAACAACTTCGCCAACTCACCCAACCTACGCTTCTTCCCAACGGCAGACGCCTTCCGGGTCTGAAGCTCGATCAGCCCCGACAGTTGGCCCTCATGCACGCCTTGGTGCGCTTCTGCTACCTCGCGGCGGAAGGCACTTTCACCACCCGCGACTTATACCCACAAACCCTGCAGGCACTCCAGAAGACAGCGGAAGAATACAAACTGGCATCCTTGCGTTATGACCTTTGGAAGCTGCGCGCCAAAGGCTTGATCGAAAAGATCCCGCATGCCCGCCGTTACCGGCTCCTTCCCCACGGCTATCAAATCTGCCTGGTTTTCCTAAAACTCTACGAAAAAATCTATGCTCCCTTGACTGCCGGCATTCTGCAGCCCTTTGCCGCGGATCAGTCCATTCCCAAAGAAAAGATCACTGCTCTTGATTCTCGATATACTGCCGTCATTCAGGCCCTCGATGACCTCGTGGACGCAGTCGGACTCAAAGTTGCCTAACCAACACCTGCATTATGAGAACGAAATTCTCGTTCGGGGCCCTATAACGGAACTAAACTGCAGACGCTTACTAACCCAGTGGGAAATAAGCTTCGTCCTGTAGAGCGTCTTTTTTCCATCCCGCTCGCAGCAGTATCGCCCGTCCGTTCTCGACCATGCTGGGATTCCCGCACAGATACGCGGTCGTGTCCTCAGGTTTCAGGTTCCACGCGTCGGCAAATTTGCGGATGACGTCGTCCACGCGCCCTTTTTCGCCGTTCCATGCCTGGTCTTCCCAAGGACGGCTCACGGTGGCCACGTATTTCAACCAAGGGACTTCGCCGGCCACACGGTCGAGTTCGTCGCGGTAGCCAAATTCCTTGCTCCCGCTGGCGCCCTGGATGCAGAACAATTTGTGCTCGCCGGGCATCATGCCTTCGCCTTTTTTCCAATCCTCAAAAACCGTGCGTACGTAGCTGACATAAGGTGCGACGCCGGTGACTGTCGCAAGCAGCAAGTGATTCTTGCGCCCGCTTCGCAAATCTAAAGTGAACCGGCCCTTCGCAAATCGCCGCAGGAGCAGCGGTGTACCCTTGTCCATCGCGTAGAGCAACGGCGTCAGCGCGCCATTTGGCACGCGCTCTACGAAAAATTCCAGCTTTTTCTCGTACGGCGACGAACACATCGAATAGGGTCGCTCGATGTGTTTCCCGTCCACTTCCACGCCTAACGTGGCATATTGGCCCGCCAGGTACGGCAATGGTTGGCTGGCCTCAACGTGCAACAAGAACAGGTCTGGCGCCACCTCTCTACGGTCCACAATGGTTGCCTGAAGATACTTATCTGTAGCCATCGTCCTGTGTTCCTTCTCCTTGGATGCCCCGCTTGAGAAAACGACACGGGCGGGACGCCCGTGCGTTCCCGCCCGTATGTGGTCTCTTCCCTGTTTCGCGTGCCGCTTTCCCGGCTCCTATTGTGGAGGTTGCTGCTGTCTCTGCTGCTGCATTTGTTGCATCATCATCTGCGGATCGAATTTCTGGACAGGCCCGGTGATGCGCTCCGGATAATCGTTCAACACTTTTATCAGGACCATGGAATGGTCCTTGTTCATTTCTTTCACCAATCCGAACGGTGAAACTTTATCGCTGACCCATACTTCTCCGCCGGTTTTGTCATTTTCCCAGTGTTCGCAATCAAACGTGCCCGCGGGTACCCTGACCGATTCCGTGCCTGCGGAGTGCCAGTCCTGCATATTCTCTTCCAATTTCGTTCTCTGAGCTGCTGTGGGGTTGAATGGCATTTCCATGGCGCCCTTTCCGGGCATCTGGAAAATCATTTTGTGAAACTGGAAATCGTCGGGCGTCATCAGCATTTTGCCCAGGATCGTTTTTCCGCTTGGCTCGCTCATCATCATTTCCATCCAATAGCCGTCTTTGCCGTCTACGCTCTCTTTGCCGACAATTCCCATGTCCATGGTGCGGACTTTGCTATCGGAGCCGGTTTTGGAGGTGGTCTCATACTCCGCTCCCTTGCCAACGACCGGATGAAACATCTTGGTGAAGGATGGCCGCTTGAACATATCCATGCCCATTTGCGCACGCGCAGGCATGACGCAAACCCACAGCAACAGCATCACTGCCCATTTCATCCGCTTCATGCATTTCTCCCTGGTTTCTTAGAACACCGGGTTCGCAGCCAGGCGAACCGCCCCAATTCTGCTTCTCTCATATCAGTTTCGGGTTTGTTGCGCAATCCCGCGCCTGAGGAAAACTTAGGAGGGATTCGGAATTCTTTATTCGTAGGCCAGCGCTTCCACTGGATCGTAACTAGCCGCTCTCAGTGCGGGAACTGTAGCGCCCAACGCCGCTCCAAGCAGCGCCAACCCGATCGAAGCCATCACCCAGCCGGCCGAAATCTGAATGGGCAGCGAGGGATTCGTTTGCTTCAGAATTGCCTGTGTCAGAAAGGTGATACCGATCCCCACCAAGCTTCCGATAATCGCCAGGACGGTGGTCTCTCCGAGCAGCATTTCCGTAACTTCGAAGCGGGTGAATCCCAGCGCTTTCAGGATGCCGATTTCCCTGGTGCGCTCCATCACCATCGTGTGCATATTCATCAGCACCACCAGGAAGCTCACCACGATTCCTAGGACGACCATTGTGCGTATGAAAGGCTTCAATTCCGGCAGCTTCGACGAACTCATGAGGGAGACATACTCGGACATGGAGCGCACCGTATTCTGCGGGTTCAGCTTCAGGATTTCCGCGCGCGTCGCTTCCGTGTCTCCTTTGCTCCTCACAAAAAACACGGAGACATGCTTATCAGCGCCCATGACGTCCTGCGCGGTCTCCAACGGGATGTAGAACCGCGCGCCCTTCCCATGCACTACGATTCCTGAAATCCGGAAGGGCCGGTTGATAAGCGTCACCATATCTCCGACCTTCAGATGCCGCGACTGCGCCGCGATGTCGTCGGCGAGAGCTTCGTCCGGGGCTTCCCAGGGGCGTCCCGCGCGGAAGATAAATCCTTTGCTCAAAGCGTTGTAGCGTTTGTAGTCGATTCCGTAGATGACCACCAGCGTCTTCGGATCGGTCATCATCAACGTGGGAGCCACTTCGTCGACACCCGGCAATTTTTCGATTTCATCACGCAAAGACTCTTGCATTACCGCGCTGGAAAAGGCGAAGAAAATCGACGCGTTGGGCGGCTGCACGACGATGTCCGCGCCCACCCCCTCCACGCGTTTGCCCCAATCGGACAGCACGCCGGACGTCATTCCCACAATCAGCAACACGAGCACGACCTGGATAGCGATGGCAATAATGCTGAGGAAGCAGCGCAGCGGGCGCGCCGCCAGGTTACCCCAGAACATCTGCATCATTGAAAATGGACCGCTGGTTGTTTCTTTCATGAGTTTTTCGTCTATCTCACTGTAACATTGACGAATTCTGGCGGTCAAAATTTGTCACAAATATGTTTTTCGGAGTTTTGTTGCACGACTCTCTCCTTCGCGCAACAAAAAATATTTCTCTCGCGTTAAGTTTTGCACACAAAAGTGGAAAACCTTGTGGAAACTACAGGAAATCCCCGACTAACCCGCCGACTTTCAACGCGATGATCCGGTTTGCACTGTTTTGGTGCAATTCCCTTCTTCTCACAAAGAATTTTATGAAAATTCTTCGCCTAGGCGGCTTCGCATGTGCCTTAGAGCTAAACTCTTGTCTCGGAATTCCTGAAGAGGCATTCCTAATACCACTTCGGCGGCCGCTCTAGATGAATCTTGATCACTTGCTTTGGATCCGTGATGTCGTACCAGTGCCCGTACGGTTTCCAACCGTCGGCCACAATCTGCACCAGCACTCTCCCCATGGGCGCGTCTGGCACGTGCGCCACTCCCTCCTGGTTCGTCTTCACGTTCACTTCGAATTTTTTGTCCTTGATCAGGTGCTCTTCAATGGTCTTCACATAGACGCTGGCATTTTCCACTGGCTTGCTGGAATCTCCGCCAGTGACTTCAATGGTCAGGCGATTGCTTGGAGCGGGTGCCTGATCTTTTTTCGGCGGGGAAACTTGGTCTTGCGCAGTGCACATTACCGTCGTCAGAGCCAGTAACGCCATCAGAATCAGCATGCGCAGTTGCCAAGACGTTTTTCTCATGGTTGTCTCCTCAATCCTGTCTGGAAGTTCTGGAAACGTCAAGAGTGCTCACCATTTGACTCGTTGAGCCTCCTCCTGTAACTTTTTTCTAGCCTCGACAAGCTGGTATCCATCGCTCCGATGGTCCGCTTCGTCCTCCGCTCGTTTCTGCGCACGCCATCCAAGGAGAGATGCAAATGGGATTTGCTACCAATGCGATTCACGTAGGTCAGGAACCGGATCCTTCCACCGGCGCCGTTGTTCTGCCCATCTATCAGACTTCCACCTACGTCTACGAAGAACTCGGAAAGACCAAGGGCGGCTACGACTATGCACGGACGAATCATCCTAATCGCAAGGCTCTCGAACGTACGATCGCTAAGCTCGAAGGAGCGCTTGCGTCCTATGTTTTCACGTCCGGGATGGCTGCCGTTGATTCCGTGTTTCGTCTGCTGCGGCCCGGAGATCACGTGATCGTTTCGGAAGCCGTTTATGGCGGCGTCTATCGCCTCACCACGCAGCTTCTCGTACATTTTGGCCTGGAGTTTTCCTTCGTGGACACGTCGGATCCGGCCGTGGTGCTCGGCGCGTTCCGGCCGAACACAAAGATGATTTACATCGAGACTCCCACGAATCCCACGCTGCGCATCACAGATATTTCCTCGATGGCCAAGCTGGCCAACGAGCGGCATGCGACTCTGGTGGTCGACAATACTTTCCTTACTCCTTATTTGCAGCGTCCCATTGAACTTGGCGCGCATATCGTCGTCCATTCCCTGACCAAATATCTCAACGGGCATAGTGATGCGACGGGCGGCGCCGTTGTCCTCACGCGCCCGGACGACGCTGAAAAAATTTATTTCATCCAGCGCTCCGCTGGCGCTGGTCTTGCTCCGATGGATTGCTTCCTCACTTCTCGCGGCATCAAGACTCTCGCTGTGCGCATGCTCCAGCACAATGCCAACGGACTTGCCGTCGCACGCCATATGGACGCACATCCCAAAGTACGCAAAGTGTTTTATCCCGGCCTGGTTCATCACCCCCAACATGAACTTGCCCGGCGTCAGCAGAAAGGTCCCGGCGCCATGCTTTCGTTCGACCTCGGCACGGAGGATTCCGCGCGTCGCTTCCTAAATCAGGTGAAGATTTGCTCGCTCGCGGAGAGCCTTGGCGGCGTGGAATCGCTGATCTCGCTTCCAGCTCAAATGACACACGCATCCATGCCCAAGGAAGTGCGCGACCGCATTGGCATCACTGACAGCCTGGTGCGGCTCAGCGTCGGCATCGAAGACGTCGAAGACATCATCGCGGACCTCGATCAGGCACTGCTGTACATCTAGCCGAGGTAATTCGGAATGCGTCCTTTAAGACCGGTCAATCTTGCGGACATGGGGCGCAGCAGTGCTGCGCCGCTACGCAGAGGGTCATCTCAGATTTAGGCGGTAGAGTCTTCTAACCATTTCAAATACTCTTCGGAGCCTCCCACGATGGGCAGGACGATGAACTCCGGCGTGTCGTAGGAGTGCAGGTTCAGAACTTCCTTCTGCAATTCTTCCACTCGTTCGTCCGTGGTCTTCATCATCAACAGATACTCGCTACTGTTTTCGAGCTTCCCCTCCCAGGCATAAAACGATTCGACGGCATGCGTCACGATATTCACGCACGCCGCCAAGCGCTTCTCCACCACGCCGCGCGCAATCTTTCTGGCTTCTTCTAATGTCGCGCAGGTCGCCAGCACCACACAAAACCTCAGCTCCCGTTTCATTCCTGCCTTCTCCACACACGATTCTATAAGACCGGGCTGCTCCGCCGCTTACGCATTCGCAACGACAGTTCTGCTCGCCAGCTCCACAGTGACCATATCCACGCGCGATTGGGCAATGCCGCTCTTTCCCACCTGATGGAAGCCGATCTTAAGGCTGGTTTTATCCACGGCGATGCGCAGGTATCCGTAATTGGTATCGTCGTAATGATTCAGCACCAGGCCTTTCGCTTGCACCGCGGACTTCGCCGGCTCCAGGTAGTCCACTTCCACTCCAAACTGGGGCTCCCGGGCAGGCTGGCCACCTTTCCCCTGCACCAACTTCAGCACGTCGTGGCCTCCGTCGCCGCAAATGATAAAGGGCACATTGATGATGTTGGACCCGAATCGGATTGTTCGTGTGAAGCGCTGGTAATTGTGCGCATGACCGGAAAGAACCGCATGCGGATAGACGCCCTGTGTCTTGCAGATCGTGTCTATCTGCTGCAGCATGTTCGGACTCCCCGAATGATCTCCGCCGGTCCCACTCGACTTTGGGCCTGGGGAATAGCAGAACGGCGGGTGGTGTACAGCCAGCAAAACCGCTCCCGCATATTTTTCTTTCTTGATGCGCCGGAGCTGCCCGGCCAGAAATTGTAATTGGTAGTCCGGCACCGCCGCCCACTTTCCGCTTTCGCTCGAAATCACGCCGGGATCCTCCAGCGCGTTGCTGAATAATCCAATGATCCGCACAAACGGCGCATCGAGCGAAAAATAAACGCCCGGCTGTGTCATCGCGGTACGGTGCAGCGAAGCGGCTTCTTGCGTGATTGTTGGCGTTTGCGCGCAGAAGTTCCTCATGAAAATGGTCAGTGGCGTATCGGCGGGAGCCGTGCCGGGGATGACAAAGGAATCGTGATTGCCAGGAATGGCGAAAATCGGTACGGGATAATTGCGATAGGGCTCGTAAAACTGATCGTAGTAATACTGCGATTCGCCAAAGTTATAAACCACGTCGCCCAAATGATAAAAGAAGGCCGGGCGGTTCGCGACGTCGCTGGTGCGGCAGTCATTGGTGACCTGGTCCGACACCCGCAACTCGTTTCCGTATTTGCCCTCGCTCGACGCACCGGTGTCTCCGGCACAATGAAAACTAATTGTCCCGGCCTTCTGGATGGCCTGCACGGCTTCCGCTCCGTGGGGCCCCATCGCGCTTTCGAATGTGTACAAATCGCCCGCCTGTCCTCGCGACGGCTCGAATGCCACCACGTCTTTCGTCAGCAGTTTCTCGATCTCTTTGTATTGCTGGGTATCCGAAGGATGTTTCACCTTGAATTGTTTCGGATCCGGCGTCAAATTTCCTTCATTGAATACCGGTTGCGGCAACGGCGTGCTCTTTTCTCTTGGCATGACGGCTCCTTCTACACTTCGCATGAGTCGGAAGGCGAGTCTTAGGCGGCTGGGGCCTTCCTAGCGTACCTTACAAAAGCATCCGTTACTGTGTCGTGAAGCCGATCAGAAATCGCGCAACTTTCCCCCCGCAAATCGTGTTTCTTGTTCATAGAGTGGAGGCCCCAGTAATAATGAAATACGAGGAGCGCCTCTCACAAACTACGCACCCCAGAGCGCGATGTATGTCAGCACAAGTCGAGGAGAATTCCATGGTCCACACGAAACGCCTTCTCAGCACGATGTTGCTCGCCGCCACCTCTCTTACGCCGCTCGCCATTGCGGGCTGCGCGGCCCACGTGCGCGTTTATGACGATTATTATTCGGATTATCACTACTGGAACGATCGCGAGGACCGCGCGTATCGCATGTGGCTCGCGGAACGGCACTACGAATATCGCGAGTATGCGCGACTCAGCCACGAGCAGCAGCGCGAATATTGGACCTGGCGACACAACCACCCCAACGCAGGGCGTTAGCCTATAATGGCCGATCTTCAGATCGGCCAGCCTCATTCCATTGAGGGTACGCAAAAGACGCGGGCCTTTAGATGCGATCATGCTTTTGCAGGTTTTTGCGCGCCGCTCCAACCGCTATACTGTTTCTGCACCAATGCTAATCATCCGCCGAAAAATGTTCTGCCCGATCGCTCTGCTCGTTGGCCTAACGTTTCTGTTCCTCTCACCTTCCTCCGCTCAAGACCAGTCGCAGAATCAATCCCAAACCGTCATCCACGTGGACGTAAATCTCGTCCTTGTTGATGCCACCGTCAAAACAAAATCCGGACAAATCATGTCTGGCCTGAAGAAGGAGGATTTCGAAATTCGCGAGGACGGCGCTCCTCAGAAAATTGACATTTTCAGTCGCGACGAACTGCCGCTCAACGTCGCGCTGGTGCTGGACCTCAGCGACTCCATCGGCCCTTTTCTCGGTCCCCTTCGGGAAGCCGCCAACGTTGCCCTTTCGGCTCTGAAACCCGAAGACGAGGTCGCGCTTTTCACCTTTTCCACCGAGGCGCAGTTGCGTGTGCCGTTCACCAACGACAAATCCAAAATTGCGCAGCAGATCAGCGCGTTCCAGGTTGGCGGGGCCACGAACATCAATGACGGAATCTTTCTAGCCGCCCAGTATCTGCTGAACACGCCACCCAAAGGCCGCCGGGTCATTATCCTCATCAGTGACGACGTGGGCACCGACGCCGGCGGCCAGGGCACCCGCGACATCGTGACCGAAACCATCGCCGCGGACGCCGTACTCTACAACCTTAAAATTCCCGGCTACAATCCGCCCGGAACTCTCTACTACGCCAGTATGGTTCCGGGCCTGGTCAATATCCGCAAAGTGACGGACCAGAGCGGCGGCGAAATTTTCGATGTTCCCGACGTGCCCCATCTGGACAGCGTCTTTCGCGCGCTGATTGAGCGCATCAAGACCCGCTACACCGTCGGCTACTACACGAATGCGAACGGCGCCAACGGTAAACCGCACAAACTCGACCTACGGCTGGCTTCTTCCTTTGGGAAAAAGGGACACGACTACGTGATCCTGGCAAAGAGCGGATACTACGTGCACTGAAGATTGTGGATGTTTGAAGACACGCGCGGTGTTTATTGCTTTAATCCGAGTGATTCGATGGTCTCGAAAAGCTCCGCCGGTTCGGCCGTCTTGATGACGTACCCGTCTGCGCCTGCTTTCAGCGCTTCCTGCCGCGCGTGCGGCGAATCGTGCATGGACAGGATTACGATTTTTGTTTCTGGCACCGATGAGCGGATAGCCTTGGCCGCCTGCAAGCCATTCATGACCGGCATGCTGATGTCCAACACAACCAGTTCTGGTCGCAGTTTTTGGACCAGATCAATAGCTTCCTGGCCGTTCGCAGCTTCCCCGCAAACGGTCCATTCCGGGCGTGTATGAAAGATCGAGCGGACCCCCTGACGGATCCACGCGTGATCATCCGCGATGATGACTCGCACCGAGGTCCCCAAGTACCAGGATGTACATCGCGAGGACCTAAGCCAATACCCTGTTCCCCGTATTTCGGTTCGTACTTATCTTCCTGCAGCGGTGTCGCCGTCGCAAGAGCCAGCAATTCCCTTTTCCCACCGGCGCTTTATCGGACCACGCTTCCACCCAATGCCTCTTGGCTTTCAGGCCGATTACCTCGCCGGACCATCCACAATGGCAATGCGAGCAGAAATCGTAGCCATCGGCGACTTCCAGGTTCTGGTGGGTGCTGTTGCATGCGGTCACCAGCGGTCGAAAGCACACAGGACAAGCAAATAACAATACGTGGGCAAATTGTGGCGGCGCAGTTTCCATCTCCTTCCTCCCACGATCAGCATGCTCGCCCATGATGCAAAACAGAATTCCGGCTTCGAATGATTTTCCCCGGGGATTCTTCCTTAGTGTCGATCGCGTAGTGATTGCCGAATTTCCCTTTACCCCTAGGAGGCACAGGCTCGTTCGTTCATTGCCCGTTTAAAAGTGGTATGCTTTCGGCCGGATCTTTCCTTGGAAAACACCAAGAACCGGGACCGGCACTGACGGTCCCGGATTCTCTCCTGTAGTCAAAGGAGTTTTCTATGAGATTCTCGCGCAAGTCTCAATTCTCGTTTCGCGGTTTCAGTATCGCCACTCTGATATTTCTCGTTCTGCTACCCGCCTGGCCTAAGCACGACACGGATACCAGGCTCACCGTCCATACAGAGCTGGTTCTGATTCCCATTCTCGTCACCGACAAGTCTGGAGCGCACATTCGTGGATTGAAACAGGAGGACTTCACCGTCGAACAAAACGGCAAGGAACAAAAGATTACCACGTTCGAGGAAATCACTAGCGACACGCGCCGCTTTTCCCTGGCCGCCAATCGCGCCGAATTCAGCAATTCCTTTGTGGGAGGGCCTTCTGCAGGGCGAATTACCCTGATCGTCCTCGACCTCATCAACACGCATTTTTCCGACCAGGCTTCCGCCCGCCAGGAACTGCTGAAATATTTGACGGAATCGGTCGATGTGCGCGAGCCTACCGGGCTTTACATTCTTACCCGCTCCGGCATTCAGGTAATCCATGACTTCACCACCGATCCTCAGATACTCGTAGCCGCTCTGCATCAGGTGAACGGCGATCCAGATCAAATGGTCGATAGTGCCGATGATTCGGCGGCAGGGAGCAACTCGAGCGGACCTAGCTCGGGACAACCGCATGCAGCGGGAGGAGGCAAGAGCGCAAAATCGTCTGCGGTTCACAGCGAGGCTTCGAAGCTGCAAGGCGTGCTGGGGGGCGGCGAGCTGAATTTTCAATCGTCCGAACAACGCATGGCCATCATTTACACTCTTGAAGGCATGCAGCAGGTCGCGCAGGCCTTGGTCGGCTTTCCAGGACGAAAGGCACTCATCTGGGCGACCGGCGGATTCCCGTTCAGTGTAAGCGATACCATGGGAATTGCGCCCGCCGGCCGGGATACGCTCACAGATGTTCTGCCTTTGTATGAACGCACCTGGCAATTATTGAACGATGCACAAATCGCTCTCTATCCCGTGGACGTCAGGGGGCTGCGCACCTCGATGCCCAGTGCTTCTCGTTCCGGCTCTTCCCATGGTGGAGCGGGCCACCCACCGTCGAATAATCGCACTTTCCGGCAGATGGATATGCAAGCGACATTTCAGACCTTCGCCTCGATGACTGGGGGCCGCGCCTATTTTAACTCCAACGATCTCGTGAAAGGTTTTCACGATGCCGTGGAGGATTCCTCTACATACTATATACTCGGCTATTATCTCGATCGATCTGATACCAAGCCCGGCTGGCAGAGGCTGAAGGTGGAACTCAAGCGCGAGCACGGAGAAGTGCGCGCGCGCAGCGGCTTCTTTGTGACCAATTCCACCAGCGATCCCGACAGTAGCCGCTCCAGCGACATCTCCTCCGCCTTGCAGTCTCCCTTGGATTTCACTTCGATTCCGTTGTCGGCGCGATGGAACAATATCGAAGCCAGCCAGCAGCAGGGTAGAAAGCACGCGAATTACGAACTGCGTTTGCCTGCTGACTCTTCGCTGATCAATGAAACCGACAACAATCATATTGTGGTTGATTTCGTGGCACTGGCACGAACGCCCGAAGGCAAGCAGGTTGATCAGCCGACGGGCAAGAAGATTGACACGCATCTGACGCCACAGAATTTGTCCGCCGTACGGCAGAACGGAGTGATTTATCGCGGATTCCTCGAACTTTCACCGGGCCAATATACGGTACGATTCGTAGTGCGCGACGACCTCAATGGCCGCACCGGCTCCGTCGAAGCCCCGCTAAGGGTGGATTGAACGTTCAGTCTAGGAACGCTTCTCTCATTTTGAATTTCTGTTCGAGTTCGGGCAGCGTTTCAGCAGGACGTGGCCGACAGTCGCCAGGCAGCGCGGATCAATTTTCTCCAGCGTGTCTTTGGCGTGTGCCAATAGGTATCTAGCGTAGTGCGACGAAATTCCGAGCATCTATGGAAGAGGCGCGCCTAACCCGTATACCCACACACTCCAACGCGAGGAGAGTTAACTACCGGCAGGCACATCTCGTCGCCGCACTCATGTGCGACGGCGCACGCTTCACAAAGCCAGCCTTCCCCATTCCCCGCGTATTCGGTGCAGATTTGCGTGGCGGGCTGGATGCTACACCGCTGGCAGCTTACCTGGGGTGCCTCGTTTCTGGCCAATAGTTGTACGGCGCCCTTCGGCAAGCCTTGCTCACGAAGGGCAACAACCTTTAGCACGAGAGCCGTTGGAGAACCGTAGTCATAGTCATAAAAGAACTTCATCCCTACCTTAAGCACTTCGCTCAACCGCGCGCTCATGCTCATTTCTTCATCCATGGGCTCGGAAGCATAACGCTTGCCGCCAATCTCAAAAGCGCTCAAGTGGCCGCAGCATTCAAGCCAGGTATGGCGGAGAAAATCGTCGAGCTTACTTAGCGGGGCGGTCTGCGGCACTGCCACATGCATCCAGTACGCCTTGGAGTCACGTCCTTCGATCAGGCGGTCGTTTTTCAGAAGCCGGCAATAGCTCGGAAGCTTTCGGTTGACGGCACGCACTTAGGTGCCGAGTCATGGAAGCTTGGCCGGCCATCTCCCCGCAGAGATTACACTTCCCCATCGATTGCGGTTTGCTCATGGCTGAGCATTATTATAATGCGTCATAAATAGAAACATTTATTATTTCGCTGTGTTCTTACAAAATAGGAGGACACGGCTGATGCGAATCGCACCCCAAGTAGTTCTGACCAGGGAGCAAAGAGCCAAGCTAGAGGTCTATGCGCGCGGGCGCAGTACTCCGGCGCGGCTTGTGCTGCGCGCCCGGATTGTATTGCTGGCCGCCGAAGGCAAGCAGGACCTGAAGATTGCCCACCTGCTTTCGATCGTACCGCGCACTGCTGCTCGGTGGCGCTCGCGTTTTCTGCGCGACGGTATCGCGGCGCTGGAGCACGACGCTCCGCGGCCTGGCCGCACGCCTTCCATCTCACCGGAACTCGTGCGTATGGTGATTGCCAAGACTACACGGGAAAGACCTGCTCATGCGACCCACTGGAGCACTCGCACTATGGCCGTCGTCACCGGTATCAGCGAGGCTAGTGTACGGCGCATCTGGCACAGTCACGGTCTGAAGCCGCACCGAGCGGAAACCTTCAAGCTGAGCAACGATCCCCGTTTCGCCGAGAAACTGGAGGACATCGTCGGCCTGTTCTGAATCCGCCCGAGCATGCACTCGTGCTGTCATTGGACGAAAAGAGCCAGATCCAAGCTCTTGACCGCACCCAGGCTGGCTTGCCCATAAAAAAGGGGCCGTGCCCATACGATGACGCACGAAAACAATCCAGACGTTCAGAGTACTTTTCTGCCGCACAGCACTCGCGCCAATTCCAGCATGGTTCCGGTGCCGGAACCGCCGTCGTCGGCACCGACAAAGTTCTGAATTCACACCGTATCGTAGTGCGTGGCATAAAGAACGATGCCAGTCCCATTGCCCGAGATCTTCGCGATGATGTTCCTCATGGCCAGATCGCCCAGTGCCGGAGACCCATGAAAATCGTGTTCCTCTACCTGGCATCCGTAACTCTTGAGCTGAGTCGCGATGTATTCCTGCGCCTTGTGGATCGCCTCTGAACCTGGGGGTCGCGGTCCGAGTTCGACCAAGCGCCGCACATGGTCGAAGGCCTGGCCACCATCGAACCCGCCAGTAACTGCCGGCGCCGGAGCGCTCGCTTGCATTGCTGGTTCCGCACCCACCGTTGCGCGGCTCACCGCAACCGGCTGCTCGTTGCAGGCAAATGCGAACATCGCCAACAATACACAGAAGACAGCGCATTTGTTCATAGTGCGACCTCCCGGGTTCGGCGATCCGGCCAACTCTTTGCGACAGCTCCATCATAGGTGGATTCGGGATGGACGCGAATAGAAGGCAAATATGGTCTGCAGGGCGGCCGTGGACTGTACGACACGCTGTTACGGAAAAGTTGTATCTGCGGATCATGCGGATGGAGCAAAATCCTATTCGGGAAGAGGAGCTTACCGCCCGGCTTCCGAGTGGATATTGAACGGCGAATGAAAATTAATTGGGAAAAACAAGTTGGCAAGTTGTGGCGCGCGTACGGCCGACACGTCTTGGCTATTTTTGTTGTTGTGCTGCTGGTCCACGACGTCTTCGGCACACACGGTTTTCTGGCCATGCGGCTGAAGCTGCAAGAGATTCGCAAGGTCAGCTCCGTGCTCGACCGGCTGAACAGGGAAAACACGCTGCTCGAGCAGGATGTCCAGGATTTGAAAAGCGATCCGCAGACCATCCGCAAGATTGCCCGCGAGGAACTGGGCTTAGCGCAGCCCGGTGAAGTGATCATCAAGTTGCCGGCTCCGGAGCAGCCGGCGCCCGCAAAGCCTTGACCTTCGCCCGTTTGTAGCGCGTCCGCAGGATCGATAGCCCCAGCATCGTGGTAAAGATCACGCACAATCCAAATGTGGCTTTCGGGATCGAGCACCCGTGCTTCGGCAAGATCGACAGCCATCCATAGACAAATTCGATGTGCACCCAATAGACAAGCAGCGATGTTTGTCCCAACTGAATCACGGCACTGAAACCCTTTTGCGCGAATCCCCATTTACACCACGAATAGACCAGCGACAAGATGATGAGCAGCACTCCGCAGCGCGCCAGAAGGAAGTTTGGGCTCGAATGCCAGTAATCGTAGACTGCATACAGACGCACCGGCAGCACATCGAAGAGCATCGACAGCAGAAGCCCCGCGACTCCCCCGAGCCCGAGTAAGGCGAAGAAGAGCGATTCCCGCTTTCGGGCAAAATCGCTGAACACCAGGAAACCAACTGCCAAACCCGCAAACGCAAATGCGCACCACGGGAAGATCGGGAACAGCCAGTGCTGCGGCTGGTTATACGTATGCGTACCGTTGATGTACGTTTCCAGCGGCCAGGGCAGGAACTTTGGCCGCCAGCTGGTCCAAAGCGGCGGCGTAAGCAGTGCGATGACCGTGGCGACCAGCAGAGCCGAAACAATTCCCCGTTGGCGCGCCATGGAAATCGTTGGCGCCGCAGTGAGCCAGCAAAGAACGCCCATCAGCATCATGGACAACCCCAGAATATTGAGCACATCGACACGCAGCAGGTCTGTCCACGTCACCCATTTGTAGCCGAGCGCATATTCCTGTATGCGGAACAGGATTCCCAAGGCAAAGATCTCCGTACCGCGGCGAATGGTTTGTTTCGCAACGGCCGAGCGGCCAATGCCCTTCTGGCGCAGCTTTTCCGTCACCAGCGCGAAAGAAACTCCCGCCAGGAAAATGAACAACGGAGCAGGAAGAGTGCCGCCAAGCTGCGATAGTTTATACAGTTGAGTTTGGTGCAGTTCGGGACGCAGCCAGGAGTCATAGCAGTGCGTCTGGAACATCAGCAGACACGCCAGACCGCGCATCCAGTCAATGTAGGCGAGGCGTTTCAAGGGGCGGCTCTTCCTTAGTTTACCGACTTCTGCGGGCGGGATTCCGGCAAGATGCGGCGGGATGTGCAAATATTGCTAGGAACAGGAACAAGGTGAGGCGAGTGGAGCGATGAAGCAATTGGGCCCGTGGGCGGTGTTGGGAATTTGGACAGGATGTTGTCTCGGGGGCGCACTGTTTGCCTCATGGCAAGGATATGGCGGAAGGGCGTTCGCGGCAACGTTGACGTGCTTTGCGTTTCTGCTGCTGCCGATGTTGTTGCTGGCGGCGCGCGGGGTAGCGGAAGGAATCAATGCAAAGCTTGGCGCGGCCGGCGGAGTATTTCTTGGCGTGTGCGTGCTGCTAGCGTACATCTTCTACTTGCTGGGAACTGGAAGCGTCTCGTGGACGAGAATCGCTGTTGTGGCGGGATTGCTCTTTGTGCCGGTCGGCTTTGCAGCTTGGTCTGACAACGCGGCGCTAGGAGCTTGGCAGGATTTTGCGACCATCCTTGGAATTTGGGTGGTCGTGAAGTTTGGCCATCGGATCTGGCTGCTGTGGCCTTACCCCTCAGGTAAATTGTCGCATGTGCTGACCGTGATGGTGGCGGCGAATGCGACGCTGGCTTCGTTCCTGCTGATGCGGCGCGCGAAGGGGATCGGCTATTCCATCGGGTGGGGAAAACATTGGGGACAGTATGTTGCCGGGAGTTTTCTGGCGTTTGCGTGCATCGCCATTCCGCTGGGCATCGCGTTGCGTTTTATCGCGTTTGCGCCCCAGTCGGGAAAATGGGCCGCCTACGCCGGTCTTTCGTTGGCGATTCTGCTATTCACGGCGTGGCCAGAAGAATTGCTGTTTCGCGGATTGCTGCAGAACTTTCTATCGAAGGCTTCGAAGAGCGAACTGGCGGGATGGTGGGCAGCGTCGGTGCTGTTCGGTTTTTCGCATATCACCAATCTGGGATTTCCCAACTGGCGTTATGTGATTTTGGCCACGATCGCAGGCTTATTTTACGGTTGGGTGTGGCGAAAAACGGGATCGATCTTCGCTTCCGCGCTTGTACATGCCGCGGTTGACGCGGTTTGGCACTTCTTCTTCCGCACCCTGTAAATTGGCTAGTTGAACCATTCACTGCGGTAGGCGAGCCACCAACTGAACGCAAGAATCGGGATGGTGGCGCCAAGAGCCCACCAGAACGGCAGAATAAGGTCGGCTACCAGGCCGATCGCCGCAAACGACATCCAGAAGATTTTGCGTTGCACGCACTCAGTCTAACCCGGATCGCAACACGAAGGAGTGAAAGTGTGGCAAATCTGTGCCAAGTACGATAGAAGGGGACGGGGCAATGGCGATCACTTGAGGAGGCTTTGTGATGGTTGAGCTACCCAGCAGTTCGACCCGGGGATTTCGCGTGCATTGCTATGACCATGAGGATGCGCTGGTGGCGGAATGCCATGGAAAGCTCACGTTTGAGAACACACAAGTGCTGAAAGATTCCGTGCGCGAAAGGATCCCGGGCCACAAGAGAATCGTGATCGATTTGAAGGAAGTATCTCAAGTGGACAGTTCGGGTCTTGGCGCGGTGGTGGGTCTGTATGTGTCCGCGAGGACGCGAGGCTGCCAACTGGAAGTCGTAAACGCTAGCCAGCAGATTCGAGATTTGTTTAGCATGACCAACCTCTTGTCCCTCTTCGAGCCGGCCGGACGCCACCACGGCAAGACAATCTAGGATAGAAGCCGGCCGTATACCTACCCGGTGTCCTTAGGCAGTAGAGGCGCGCAAATGAAATTGCGCTGCCCGTGCCCGCAGTAGGCCTGGAGCGCGCGTTCTATCTAATTGCTAATCTGGCGAAGGAAGTTCTGGATATTCGAAAGAAGGATAAGCCGCAGAAACGCAACAGATAAAGGACTTCCGGTGTGCGCGCGCATTGGAGATTCAGAACTGGGTCATGCGATAGTGAACGTCCCGGCCAATCGCGATTTACTTCCACGGGAGCAGAACGATTTTGCCGGAAGTTTGGCCTTTTTCGAGCATTGCGTTGGCGAGAGCTGCGTTTTTCAACGGGAACTTTGCTCCAATGACTGGTTGAATCTGCCGGTCAGCCAATAGCGCAAACAATTTGGATAGATCTTCGCGGAACCATGCGGGGTGTTGGTTCCGAAGCTTGGTCACGTTGTACCAAACCGCCTGTTTTCCGTCGGGAATGAGTTTCATCAGGCCGAACAATGCGAAACCGGCTCCCGCAGCCAGCTGTCGTTTCGAAACCGCCGCCTGGACACCATAACAGACCAGGCTCCCACCTCGCCGCAAACAACCGTAGGATGTCCACCACTGTGGTCCACCGATCGGATCCAGCACGCAATCCAGCCCGCCGGGAGCGAGATGCCGGATGCGGTCCGCGAAATTCTCCGTGCGGTAATCAATGGGCACCGCACCTAAGCCGGAAACCAACTCATGCTTCGGCTTGCTGGCTGCGCCGAACATGGTCAGCCCGATAATTTTTCCAAACTGCAGGGCTGCCGTGCCCACTCCACCCGCCGCGCTGTGAACCAGCATGCTTTGGCCGGAGCGCAGCTCCGCAACTCGGTGCAACATCTGATACGCCGTAACATAATTCAGTACCAGCGAGACCGCTTCCGCAGGATCGAGGCCATCGGGAACAGGGACCAAGTCCGCCTCAGGCACAATCGTGAACTGGCTGTATCCGCCGGTCATTAGCAGCGCCGCTACCCGCTGGCCCGCACGGAAATCCGTCACGCTTTCGCCGACAGCATCAATTTCGCCAACGACGTCATAGCCCGGCACGAACGGAAATGGCGGTTGACCTGGGTACAACCCACGACGCATGAGCACATCGGCAAAGGCTACGCCGGCGGCAAAGACCTTTACCCGCACTTCCGCTGCGCCCGGATTCGGTAGTTCCTCTTCGACCATCTTGAGAACTTCGGGCCCACCCTTGCCGGTGATAATCACGCGCGTATTTTTCAGTGGAGACACGAGGAAACTCTTTTCTATGCCGTAAAGCGAGGACAGCGTTGGGATGCCAAGTGCCTACAATGGGCTAGCTGCCACGCCTTCAGACCACAGAAGGAACAACATGTGAAACCGCGGTGCGTGTCAGTCTTAGCGCACAACTCCGGCCAGTGGTGAGGACGCCGATGCATACAAACGTTTAGGCATGCGACCGGCGAGATATGCCTTCCGTCCTGCGACCACCGCGTCACGCATCGCTTCGGCCATAAGGACAGTATCCGTTGCCTCGGCAATGGCCGTGTTCATCAGCACGCCATCGGCGCCAAGTTCCATCGCCACCGCGGCATCGGAGGCAGTACCGACACCGGCGTCAACTATCATGGGAACTTCGGTGATGCGCTCGCGCAGAATGCGCAGGTTCGCGGGGTTTTGAATGCCCAGCCCAGATCCAATGGGCGCGGCGAGCGGCATCACGGCGGCGGCTCCGGCGTCAATCAGCTTGCGAGCGGCGATGAGATCGTCATTGGTATAGGGCAGAACGACGAAACCTTCCTTCACCAAAACTTTGGTAGCTTCGATAAGCTGTTCCGTGTCTGGAAATAGAGTCTGCTGGTCGCCGATCACTTCCAGCTTGATCCAGTTCGACAGGCCGACTTCACGCGCCAGCCGTGCGGTGCGAATAGCTTCATCGGCCGAATAACACGCGGCCGTATTCGGCAGAATGAAAATCTTCTCGCGATCGATGTAATCAATCAGGGATTCTTTGGACTTGTCCGTCAGGTTGACGCGCCGAACTGCAACTGTAACCATGTCCGCGCCTGAGGCAGCGTGCGCCCTAGACATTTCCTGAAAGCTGCGGTACTTACCGGTTCCAACGATGAGGCGAGAATGAAAAGCGCGACCTGCGATAACCAGCTGATCGGACATGAGAGCTTCTCCCAGAGAATTGTAGTCCTTGCAGACTTCGGGAACAAATCGGTCTATCCGCATCAGCAGATCGGTCTACATTACCGAGGCGCCTGACCAGTGGCCCGGAATGGCATTTGCGCAGTAGGGACAGGTTCCTGCTTTCAGCCGATTCTCCAAAACGTTGTGCCAGGAGCGGCGAATGACCAGGTTCTTGCAATTCGGGCAATAGGTATGCGCTGCGTCGGAATGAATGTTGCCTTCATACACGTAGTGAAGCCCGGCTTCGCGCGCAATCTGGCGAGCGTGGTGGAGAGTGTCCGGCGGCGTCGGTGGCTTGTCCTGAAGCTTGAAGTCCGGATGGAAGGCAGTGAAGTGCAAGGGAATATCGGGGCCAAGATTGGCCAGGATCCAATCGGCCAGCTTTAGCGTTTCAGCGGGGTCGTCGTTAAGCGTGGGAATCATCAGGTTGGTGATCTCAAACCAGACATTGGTTTCGTTTTTCAGCCATTTCAAAGTATCGAGGACAGGCTGCAGGTGCGTAAGCGTAATTTTGCCGTAGAAGTTTTCAGTGAATGCTTTCAGGTCGATGTTGGCAGCGTCGATGTGGTCGTAGATATCGTGAAAAGCTTCGCGGGTAATGTAACCGTTGGAAACCATCACGGTTTTCAAGCCGAGAGGCTTGGCTGCTTTGCAAATATCGATAATGTATTCGCCCCAGATCGTCGGCTCGTTATAGGTGAATGCGATGGATTGGCAGCCGTGTTTCCGGGCCAGCAGCGGAACGTCCTCCGGAGGAACGTGCTTCGAGTGAACCTGGTCCTGATGAGACTTGGAAATGTCCCAATTCTGGCAGAAGAAACAGCCCATGTTGCAACCGGCCGTGCCCAGACTGAAGATGCGCGTACCCGGAAGGAAATGGTTGAGTGGCTTCTTCTCGATAGGGTCGACCTGCAGAGCGGCGGGAGAAGCGTAACCGAGGCTATACAGTTTTCCGTTCTGATTGGCGCGGATGTAGCAAAAGCCGGATTGCCCATGGCCGATGTGGCAGTGGCGGGGACAGAGGTAACAGTGGACGCGATTGTTCGCTTCAGGCTCCCACCAACGCGCTTCGTGGAGCGTGGGAGTGGCTTGGAGGATCTGGAGGGTCGACATAAATCGCAGACCTCTCCATTTATTATACGCTCGGGCGGAATGGGACGTTGAAATGCTTCGCCACACCAGGAGATGCCGAGACTGAAAATCACCAGCTTTTTAAGGGTGTTGGGCGCGGCGGCGAATCGCAGCCCAATCGGCGAAGGATTTCAGGTTGTGGCGGTATTTCCATGAGAGCGCCAGAAATTGGCGGGCGTCAAGGCCAGCGGCTTCTTTGCCGAGAAAAGTTTCAAACCGCCACTGGATGTAGGGGCTTTTCCAGGGCTGAAGGCGGTAGCCGGATGAAGCAAGCCAATAGAATTTGAGGAGGTTCCACACGGACAGTTATACGTTATAGGTTTCCATTTTAAGTAAAGATATCGGCGCACATCAGAGAAAAGCGTCAACCAGCATAAGGAGCGGAGAGGTGTTCGTGAACCAGCAGCCAGGAGGTCCCATGTTTTTCCCAGATGCCGGTGTAACGGATCGGCGTATCGATGGTTCGGCCATCCTTCAGTTTCACCGTCAAATGCATTGGCACCGTGGTCCACGCGATAATGCCGTGGCGCGTCACCCGGAGATCCTTGCCCGCAGTGAGCGAAACCGATTCCGTGCTGTCGAAAAAATTATTTTTCACACCGGCGTCGTACTCTTTCCAGCCTGAGTAGGAAAACGGCGCAACATCATAGAAAACCAGGTTATCGTCCTTGGCATAAAACCTCGCGGCGTTGGCGGTATTCCCGGAACTCCAGGCAGCGCAATAGGTATCGATGAGCTTGCGAAACGTGGTGTCGTCTGAAGCTTTCTGCTGCGCGCGAGCACCGGCAAAGGTGAGCAGCCCTCCGAAAAAAGCCAGGAAAACGTAGAGAACCCAATGATGGCGCGACCCCGACCTACGCGGGGCAGACAAAGAATTCTGGGACAATTTGCACCTCTTCGAAGCAAAGGTCCGCCGGGGTTAGCTGACCTGGGCGGTCATGAATTTCGCGTAGCCCCACCATAAACCGGTTGAGGGCGGTTTTCAAGGCCGGGACACCAACCGGCGCGTTGGCGGCATTGGCCGACTCCCAAGCGCAGTTCGCCGATTTGTGCGTGAAGGCCGGGAGGGCTCGCTCTAATCTGGCTACGGGCGGCAGAATAGCCACCTGGAGGGCGCCATGGGGACGGAAGCGAAGAGAGTAAGGAAGCAGAATCGAGTGATAGCGGGTGTCGCATGGGCAGCGGGAATTGGGATCACCCTTGTAGAAATGCAGTTCGGCGTGGATTATGTGTTGTCGCACGTGGTGAACAGTATGTCGGCCATTCTGGGCTGGCTACCGATGATCGGAGTTCTAGTGAAGCAAGTTTGTAGCTGACTAGCGATGATAGGCGGGGCAGCAGGAATAGAATGAGAGACGACCACAGCGACCGTAAGGGACACAGAATAGAAGACGGGAGAGCGGAGTGAGTAGCGAAGACAAATTCGATCCGAACAAGTTCAGCCAGGACCTGCACGACCGGATCCATCAGCGCATCCGCGGGCGCATGGATGGCTACCAGGACCGCGTCCTGCGCGCGAGGACCCGCGTGCTGCCTGGCCTGATACTGGTGATCATCGGCACCGCGATTCTGCTCGATCACATGGGGATCCTGCCTGTAGATCGGATTTGGAAATTCTGGCCGATGATCCTGATTTTCGTGGGTGCAACGCGATTCTTGGAGTCTCGCTCCCGGGTGCTCGGCCTGATGCTGATGATTGTCGGGACCTTATTCCAATTGAGCACTCTAGGGTACTTGCACATAACGGTGGCGGACTTCTGGCCAATCATCCTGATCGCTGTTGGGCTTGGATTGATTTGGAGCCGATTTGAGTTGCCCAGACTGAATGCAACATCTCCGGAGGGACCTAATAAGATCAGCGTAGCGACGCTGTTTGGAGGGGTAGAACGTCGCATCAGCATGAGCAACTTTGCCGGCGGGACGGCGACGGCAACATTTGGCGGAGTGGAATTGGACTTCCGATCGGCGGACATTGAGGGCGAAGAAGCGGTCTTATACGTCGAAGCAGTTTTCGGAGGAATTGAACTCGTCGTGCCGGAACGTTGGACAGTCGTATACGAGGGGCAAAGCATTTTCGGCGGCTACAGCGACGAAACGCGGCCGCCGCTGCCGGACGTTCCGGGCGCGGCAGCGAGGAAACGCTTGATCCTGCGCGGACAAGCGCTATTTGGCGGGATCACGGTAAAGAACTGAAGCGATCCATGGACAGATCAAACATCGCTAAATCCGCGTGGGCGGTGCTTTGGCTTGCGGGGGTGCTATTTGCGGCGCTCATGGCGACCATGCTGGTCGCCACTTGGGGGATGAACTGGCTGGCGGCGCTGATGCTAGCAGTGCCCATGGCAGCGTTCGCACAGGGGATAGCCTGGTCTGCGCGATTCACGTGCCGCAGCCATCCGCTCTTGGGCAAGGACGTCCGGAGCACGGTACTGACGCATGTGGCGGCGGCGGTTGTGCTCGCCTATTTATGGGTAGGAATCGGGAAACTTTTGGCCCAGTGGATCGATTCCGGGCTGGGGATGAGCGGGACTTATAAGCAGTTTGCGGCGGCTCAGGCACATCTTTACGGGGTCGGTTTTTCCTACTACCTGCTGGGCACGGCGTTCCACTATATGTTGTTCGCGCAAAAGGCCAGCCAAGAGGCGCAGGAACGCGCGCTGGAGTCGAGTGTGCGCGCGCGGGAAGCGGAGTTGAGCGCACTGAAAGCGCAGATCAATCCGCATTTTCTCTACAACAGCCTGAACTCGATCAGCGCGCTGACCAGCATCGATCCGGCGCGGGCTCGCGAAATGTGCGTTTCGCTAGCGGATTTTCTACGGCTGACACTGGGCATGGGAGAGAAGGCCGTCATCCCATTGCGAGAAGAGGTGGGCTTGCTGGAAAAATACTGCGCGCTTGAGAAGGTGCGCTTTGGCGAACGGCTGACGGTAAAGGAAGAAATTCAAGAAGAAGCGAAGGAATGCCTGCTGCCACCGCTACTGTTGCAACCGCTGTTCGAAAACGCGGTGGTGCATGGGATTGCGCAAATGCCGGAGGGCGGCTGGATCAAGCTGCATGCAGCCAGAAATGGCGGGCGCATGTTGTTAACGGTTGAGAATTCGTGGGATCCAGAGGCGGGGAGTTCGCGCAGGAACGGGGTCGGGCTTCGAAACGTGCAACGGCGGCTGGAAGCACGCTACGGCAACGAGGCGCAATTGCTGGCGAAGGCCGAAGACGAGATATTTCGTGTGAGTCTGTCGTTTCCAGCAGAGACGGAGAAGGCAAAGTGAACGGCGGCAAACGGAAGTGGAAGGCATTGATTGTGGACGATGAGGAGTTGGCGCGAAAACTCATTCGGGAAATGCTCGCCACACACCCTGAAATCGAAATTGCAGCGGAGTGCGGAAACGGCATGGAAGCAGTAAAGGCCGCGGGGGAGCACAAACCGGATCTTTTGTTCCTGGACGTGCAGATGCCAAAGCTGACGGGCTTCGATGTGCTGGAACTGATCGATCGTAATGGAGTGGCCATCGTGTTTGTAACCGCGTTCGACCAGTACGCGATGAAGGCATTTGATGTGCACGCGGTGGATTACCTGCTGAAGCCATTCAGTCGCGAGCGATTTGAGGCAGCGCTCGAAAAAGCAAAAAGCCAGGAAGGGAAAAAAGTCGTGGACGCCGCGGAACTGGCTGCAGCGTCACGCCCCTCTGGCCAGTATGCGGAACGGATTGTGGTGAAAGACGGCACCAAGGTGACTCTGGTCGCGGTGAGTAAACTGGATTATGCCGAGGCGCTGGACGATTACGTGTCGTTGGTGAGCGAGGGCAAGAAACACTTGAAGCAACAGACCATTTCAGGTTTGGAGTTGGCACTGGACCCGACGCTCTTTGTACGAATTCATCGCTCTTACATCGTGAACCTGGAGCGCGTAGTGCGCATCGAGCCGTACGCCAAAGATAGCAAAGTGGCAATTTTGACCAGCGGAGTGAAACTTCCGGTGAGCCGCGCGGGATACGCACGGCTCAAGACCCTGCTGGAAGATAAACGGTAGGGTTCATTCCACTTCGGGACAGCTTCCCATTCATTTTCCACATAGGTTTTCCCGGGTGCTCGAATCGAACCCCAACAATAAGATCAATACGCTTATATTCAAACGGCTCATTCGCATTTTTCCCCTCAATCCCCTTCTTAACACTTAGATCGCTGCGCATGAGCAATGAGCGAGCAGTTCGCCCGGCCACTGCCAATTTCTATCTTTTATCCCGCTCTGATCAGCAATTCCGGCGAAATTACAGTTTACGCCTGCGATGCAACCACCCGCGATTATCGCGCCTCCCGGGCACTCGAGGGCGGCGAGGGATAGCATTGCTCCGCGGAAGCCACGCCTCGGTTTTCCGTCTACGCGTTGACTCTGCCAGGGAATGTTCTCTCCCTGGTGCAACCACGAGGGGGCAAGGGTTGCTTTGCGGGACGCGCAAACCGATCGTTCAGGCTTGGGGTGGCGCTGGCCGCTGGTGAATGATCATCCAGGACGTTCCGAACTTATCCCGCAGCATGCTGAACCGAAAGGCGAAAAAGGTTTCTTGCATTGGCATAAAGATTTGACCACCATCGGCGAGAAGTGTGTGAATGCGCTCGGCCTCTGCGGTACTGTCGACGCTAAGCGAGAGATAAGCGCTGCGCATAGGTTGAAAGCGATCTCCCAGAACATCATTGCCCATCAACTCTGAATCGCCCAACTTAATGCTGGCATACATGACCGCCTTCTCCCAGCCTGGAGGTATGTTCTTGGGATCGGGCTGCTGATCCTGTGTCATCATCATCGTGATTTTTCCGCCGAGATGTTTCTCATAAAAGCGAAAAGCTTCGGCGCAGTTTCCGCCATAGTTGAGATAAGGGTTCAGTTTCATGATGCAGGTCATCCTTTCAAGGTGTGAAGGACGCTTTCTGGCTCGGAAAAGAATATACACTTCACTTGCATTAAAGCGACATGTGCAATAAATAAGTTCGTCGCCGTTGCTCCCGCTCAGGCGCTGCTTTGGTTTCGCGCGCTTACAACATTACGCAGATGAGGTGATTGCAATGAGCGCTCTCGAACATTTTCCACGCATAACACCATTCCTCTGGTTTGACGCCAATGCCGAGGAGGCGGTCGACTTTTACCTGAGTGTCTTCAAGGACTCGCGGCGGCTCGAAGAAGTCCGCAATCTTGGCGAAGGCACCCATGCGCCGAAGGGCGGCGTTCTGACGATTGCTTTCGAGCGTGATGGTCAGACGTTTACCGCGTTGAACGGCGGCCCCATGTTTAAATTCACGGAGGCCGTCTCATTTGTGGTGCGTTGCGACACGCAGCAGGAAGTGGATGAGTACTGGGCCAAGCTCTCCGAGGGAGGCAGCCATCTTCAGTGCGGGTGGCTGAAGGACAAGTTCGGGCTTTCCTGGCAGATTGTGCCCGCGCGATTGCCCGATTTGATCAAACATCCCAAAGCAATCGAAGCCATGCTCAAGATGAAAAAACTCGACATCGCGGCACTGGAACGTGCCGCGCGACCCTGGCGGACAATTCAGTTCAAAGGAAGAATGACGTAGCTCGTCGCCTAATTGCCAGAGCGGCGCACCCAGATGCGAGACGTCGCGGTCTTGCCGAGGTGGATAGTCTGGCCGGCGACGCGCAACGTCAGCGTCTCGTCGTAACCACGCTCGACGACTTCCACCTTGCTGGCAGGCAGCAGGTGGAGATTTTCCAGAAAATCAAGGAATCCTTCATCCTTCTCATACACGCAGAGAATAACTCCGGAATGCCCTGATTGGAGTTCCGAGAGAAGAACGCCACCTTGTTTGCGAAGCTGCGCCACGCCGCCGCTCAACGGAACACCGTGTGGGCAGGTTTTGTGAGTGGCGAAGCGTTGTAGCAGGAGCGCTTCGACTTCTGGAGAAATCGCGTGCTCCATCCTCTCAGCTTCCGCGTGAGATTTGGCCCAAGGCAGGCCGATGACTTCCGTGAGAAGCATTTCGGCAAGCTGATGGCGAAGCATCAAGTGCTGGGCAACCTTGCGCCCCTTGGCGGTCAGCAGGATTTGGCCGCCGCGCTGGACCTTGACGTGACCATCGCGCGCCATGCGCTTAACCGCAGCGGTGACTGCGGGAGGAGTAACGTCAAGTTCCTCGGCCAGACGCGCGCTGATGGGAAGCTGGTTCTCCTCGCGCATTTCCCAAATGGCCTTGAGGTAGTCTTCTTGCGAAACACTGGTCTTTTCGCGGCGCAAAGAGTCTCCGATACGATCAAGAACTGGCAGCTCGCTCGACGGAGCGAAGCCGGCTGGCGAGTAACAAAACCCGGGATTCCAGTTCCTCTAAAATTCTCTGATAGATGACAGGGTCCGCGCCATAGGGATCTTCCACGTGCCAGTTTTCGATCTTTTGCGCAAGCGTTTGATCGCCGGTGGTGTCGCTGTTGTCGAGCAATTCCCTGAGCGGCTGGCCGGACATATTGATGATAAGGTCGGCATTTTCCATATCCGCGCGTAGCAACGGCTTGGACGCCAGCCCCTCGATCGCATATCCATTGGCAATCAGTGTTTTTTCCGTGGCATCGGGAAGGTGGCCGAGTGGATAGAGACCGGCGCTGGAAGCTTCGATGATTTCCGAAGCGATCTGGCGGGCAATGGCTTCGGCCATCGGGCTACGGCAGGCATTACCAACACAAACAAACAGGACGCTGTGCTTCACTGTGGCCATAGAAGTATTGTATCGTGCCGGAGCAAGAATTACGGAGCAGCCGCAACAGTATCGGTGCACAACTGGTAAGGAAACCCTCGTCGTCTCCAGAGAACGCCTTTAATCGATCGCTCTCCACATCGATCAGCCCAATCACTTGGCCAGCAGCAGTGATGATGGGCACGATAATGTCCGAGCGCGTGGTGCCAAACGTGGTCAGCCAGCGAGGATCTTCCTGAACATTGCCGACGGTCACGACGGAGCGGAGCGCGACGGCGGAACCACAAAGACCCTTCGCCACCGTAAACCTGGGAAATGCCGGCGGTGTGCTGCCGGTACACGCAATCATGCCGATGTCAGCAGCGGTGACCTCGTAGATACCAACCCAGCGGTAGCCACGCTCGCCGGCGATGGCTTCTGCTACGCTCTTTGCCGCGAGCGCGCGATCCGGAGTTCCACGGAGTAGTTCGCGTAGACGAGCGAGAAATAGTTCCTCTGCCTTCAGTGCTGCCCCTTACGAAACGAATGGAAGTGCGCTAACGCCGGGATCTTTTTGGTGCTGAACCATTCGTGGCGAGTTCCAGGAAATGTTCGTGCACCGTCGTATCCGAAGTGAGTTCCGGGTGGAACGTCGCGGCAAGGATATGTCCTTTTTCCACCAAGGCGGGCTTCCCTTCGAACTTGGCCAGAACGCGGACGCTTGCGGCGACCTTTTCGATGACTGGGCCGCGAATGAACACCATTTCCAGCGGATCTTTCTTCAGCGTGGAGGCGCCGAAGAAAACGTCGCTGGCAAGTTGGCGCCCGTAGCCATTGCGTAAAACGGTCATGTCCAGAAGCTTGAGCGAATCCTGTGCAGGATTTTTCACTTTTGTGGCCAGAAGAATCGCTCCGGCGCAAGTGCCAAATATGGCTCCGCCTTTGCCGGAGAATTCGCGAATGGCGTCGTACAGGCCTTCTTCCTGAAGGAATTGCAATTGCGTGGTGCTTTCGCCGCCAGGCAGGACGAGACCGTCACAACCTTCGAGGTCGGCGACGGTGCGAACTTCAACCGTATCCACACCGAGTTTGTGAAACATCTCGGCGTGCGCCTGAAAGTCACCTTGGATGGCGAGAATACCGATTTTCATGTTGCGGTTGCTCTAGGGCGGTTATTTTGCGTTGACCAAAACGCGAAAGGCGTCACCAGCCGCGAGTGGCCAGAAGATCCTTTTCTTCGAGCTGGCGAACGTCGATGCCGGGCATGGCTTCGCCTAGTTGCTCGTGAGCTTCGAGAACGATCTTAGGATCTTCGAAGTGGGTGGTGGCCTTGACGATGGCTTTCGCGCGCGCTTCGGGATCGCTGCTCTTGAAAATCCCGGAGCCGACAAAGACAGCTTCGGCCCCGAGTTTGCGAACCAGCGCGGCGTCAGCGGGAGTAGCAATTCCGCCCGCGGAAAAATTGGGAACTGGCAGCTTGCCCAGACGGGCGACTTCGCGGATCAAATCGAGTGGCGCACCATATTCCTTGGCCTTGCGCATCAGTTCGTCATCGCGAAGCGTGGTGAGCCCTCGCATCTCGCTCACAATCGTCCTCATGTGCCGGACCGCTTCCACCACGTTGCCGGAGCCCGCTTCGCCCTTGGTGCGAATCATGGCGGCGCCTTCCGCGATGCGGCGAAGCGCTTCACCAAGGTTCCGCGCGCCGCAAACAAACGGGACGCGGAAATCGTGCTTCCAAACATGGTTTTCTTCGTCGGCGGGAGTCAGGACCTCGCTCTCATCGATGAAATCCACTTCCAGCGCCTGGAGAACTTCAGCTTCAACGAAGTGTCCGATGCGCACTTTCGCCATCACCGGAATGGTGACGGTCTTCATAATTTCGCGAATTACCTTGATGGAAGCCATGCGCGCGACGCCGCCTTCCTTCCGGATGTCCGAAGGAACGCGCTCGAGAGCCATTACCGCGCAGGCCCCCGCTTTTTCAGCAATGCGCGCCTGCTCGGCGGTGGTAACGTCCATAATCACGCCGCCTTTGAGCATTTCCGCCAGGCCGACCTTCACGCGCCATTCGTTGGACCCTTTTGCCCCATTGTTGTCAGCGCTTCCGTTTGGTTTCTTTGTTGCCATTTCCAGTCTCCTCTCAAATCGAAATTCACGAATTCGGTTGGGCCGCCTGGGCTTCCGTAAAATGCGCTTGCTTGACGATCACGAAGCGTCCTTTGCCACGGGCCAGCAAATTTCCCTGCAGATCATAGATTTCCGCAACCCGAAAGCGGTTTCTTCCCGTGGCTTCTTCTTGCCAACCTTCCACGACGATGGGTTTGTCGATAGGCACGGGCCTTTTGTACTCGATGTTCATTTCCGCAGTGACGGCGCTCTCATTCGCCAGGCGGGACAATTTACCCATGGCCTCGTCCAGAACCACCGCGATGATTCCTCCGTGCGCGAAACCTCCACCACCGGCGTAATCCGGGCCGAGAACGAAGGAACCACGAGCGCGGCGCGCGTCCAGATTCAAATCGAACGACAGCTTCATCCCCGCGGAGTTTGCGGCCCCACAGCCAAAACAGCGGTTGGTGGCTTTCGGCTCGAGTTTAAGAATGTTGGCCATATCCTTGTTTTTCTAGGCTGCTTACACCAGCGCGACGTGGGCCCGCTCTGCACGGCGCGACCCGCGCTGACGCTTGCGCATCTCCACGCGCAGAAGCTCCGAGAGCATGGCAACGCCGCGAGAAATTTGTTTTTCGTTCAAACTCGCAAAACCCAGGCGCAACGCGTTCGGCAACGGCGACTGCACATAGAAATAGCGCCCGGGCGCGAACAAAACACCGCGCTCGCGCGCATGCATCATCAGTTCGCTGGCATCGAAGCCCGGCGGAAGCTCCAGCCACAAACACATACCGCCTTCGGGCCGTGTCCAGCGCACACCCTCTGGCATGAACTTGCGCAAAGCCTCATCGAGCGCGTTCAGGCGGTCGGTATAAATCTTGCGCATACGAGCAAGATGTTTGTGAAACAATCCGCGCTTCAGGAATTCGGCGAGCGTGGCTTGCGCGAGTTGATCGGTGTGCAGGTCGGCCATTTGCTTTACAAGTCGCAGGCGCTCGATCGCAGCGGGGTGGGCAACGATCCAACCGACACGCAGACCAGGAAATGCGACCTTAGCAAAACTGTCGATGTGAATCACAAGATTTGAGCGATCCAGTTGCTTCAACGACGGAAGACGCTCGTCGTGGGAATGCAGACGCGCGTAAATATGATCTTCAACGACTGGAACCTGATAGCGGCCGGCAAGTTCCAGAACGCGGCGGCGCGAGGCTAACGGCATGGAAGTGCCGGTAGGATTCTGGAAATCCGGCGTAAGAATCAGTAGCTTCACGCGGTTGTTAGCAAGCGTGGACTCCAGAACTTCAAGATCGATCCCAAGCGGGCTGTCGGGCTCAGCGTGCGTGCGCACAGGCACACCCAGACAACGCGCGTGCACACCGTTGAAAACCGCGGAGGCGCCAGGATACGTGGGATTCTCAAGAACCACCGTGTCTCCGGAACGAACAAACGCTTTGGCGATCAAGTCGAGCGCTTGCTGGCAGCCATCGGTGATCAGTAGCGAATCATCCTTCACCGAAAGACCATCGTGTCGCAGAAGATCGAGCAGCGCTTCTTTCAGCGGTGCGTAGCCATCGGAGGCGCCGAGATTAAGAATGTCCTGCCCTTCCCGGCGCAGTGCAGCCTGTGAGCAGGCCTGCAATTCCTCCACAGGGAAGAATTCTTCCGCAGGGCGCGCCATCACAAAGGAGAGCGCATTGGCGGGTGCAGATGCAGTCAGCCGTGTAAGGACTTCTTCGCTGCGCTCGTCGGCAAACAAAAGCTCCCAGCGAAGGCCGTCGGAATTGCCGGTCAACGTGGATGGAGCCGGCGGCGTGATCTTCAGGCCATTGCCGTTGTTCCGTATGAATGTGCCGCGGCCTACGTGGCCCTGAATCAAACCTTCGGATTCGAGTTCGGCGTAAGCGTTGGCGACAGTGGTGCGATGAACACCAAGCACTTGGGCCAATTCACGGCTCGCGGGAATGCGGTCGCCCGGTCGAAGGTCACCGGCATGGACCAAGGAACGAAGCTGGTCGCGCAGTTGGATATAGAGGGGGATATGGCTTTCGGGTTGAAGGTGTAATGGCAGCATTGTCTCTCACCCTAGTGGTATTTTAGCAGAAATTGGCCTGCTGCAAGAGCCAATATGTCTTGCGCGGCGGTTCAGGGATTCTGGGAGAAAAAGGGATTTGTGATGGGGTGGTAGCCAAGGCGCCCGTTCTTTTCGTCCTCCGCTAGATCGCGAATACAGATTTTGGTAAGGTCCTTAGCTTGGCACTGGTAAATCTGCTTCAGCGGAAGATCTTCATCCTCAACATCGTAGGTACCGGACTGCATGTCTTCGCTGTCGTCGTCGGACGCGGTGACCACGCGGCTTCCCTGCTGGACACGGACGCGAAACTGCCTCGTGGACGGCTCGTAGTTCGAAACCAGGAAGCAGTGCCCGATACACGAGCGATCGGGAATATGCAGATAGATGGTGCGGTAATCGTTGGGAGCAAAAATTGTGGACAGCGTGCGCGTCCCGAAGGGCAATTGCTGCGTGATTCGGCGAGTGCTGGCCTCCATGCGATTGAGGAAGCCGGTATCCTGGTAAATAAAAGTGAAAAACACCGCGGCGCAAATGGCGGAAAAAGCGAGATGCCAACTGCGGAGCGGCAGGGAAGCCAACCAGCAGAAGGCGAACATGGCGCTGATGAGAGTCAGGCGTGTCACGAGCGCGCCGATCCATCCTCCCGTCGGGTCGGTGTGCAGATTCTCTGGCAGCAGAGCCGTGGCAGAGAAGGAAATGAAATAGAGTTCGAGGATTAGCCGGCGCTCTTTCCAGAACCTGAGGCGCTGCGTTTCGCGGAAGAACGCGATTGCGCTGGCGGCTAGCACAAAGGCAGCCATTGCGATTGTGAACCATACGTAGCGATAGCCGAAGACATGGAATTGATCCGCGCCATTGAGTTCCCAAATCGGCGTCTCACGCCATTCCACTTCGTATCCCCGATGATGGGCAACAAACTCTCGCGCGCCAACGAGAATCACGATCGCAGTGGCGGGCAGAACCGGCTTCCACGCGCCTGGCAAGCGGAGCCAAAGAAGCCGGTAAGCCGCCGTGCCAAGAAACCATAAGAACCCGAGCGGGTGGGCCAGCAGCATGAACGGCGCAAGCAGCGCGCCCGCGATCAGCCCGCTCTTGCGAGCGGGCCAAACGAGAGCCAAGCCAATGCTGCCGAGCCCGAGAGACAAATAATAGTTCATGAAACCCATATGGAAGATGTAGCTATAGCTCAACATTGCGACGCACGGCGTGAGCAACCATGGAGGCTTTCCGCTGACGGCTCTCATGAACGCGAACAGTCCCCAAAAGAAGATAAGCACGCAAATGGAAACGGCGACTTTTTCAGCCGCGATCAAACCGAATGCTTTGCCGAAAAACGAAAGCATCAAATCAAACAAAATGTTGTCCCATTGCCACACGGTGTAAACGCCCGGCGCTCTTCCCTGCTCGACCAACTGGGCGAGCCAGGCGTTGTAAACGTGACTGCCGAGATCGCCTGCTTCGATGCGGGCATGCCAGAAGCAAGGAATCAGGAGCCCAAACGAAATGAGCAGGTAGACGAGGTAATTCTTCGATTGGCCAGGCCATGGATATGACGTCCATAAGGCACCGGCTTGCGATGCATGGGGCTGTAATGTTTTTGGATTCGATCGCGAGGCCATTTTCGAGTATTCTAGCGCTCGACTGGGTTCTGTTACCTCAAGAAATTCACTCCGCAGTTCGCCTGATTGCTTTTCTCTGAATTGTTTGAAGGAGACGCTATGAAATTGAGGTTGAGGGGAAGTGCGTGGCTGGCGACGGCGGCGATTCTGTTTGCGGCCCCTTCCCTGCTGAACGCCCAGCAGAGCGCAGGCACTTGCCCACCGAAGACGCTCATCGAAAACGTGGAAGACCATTACGGAAAGACCGTGGTGGTGGACCCGTACCGTTGGTTGGAGGATCAGGCCAGCAAGCAAACGCGCGCGTGGATCGAAGCCCAAGACAAGTGCACGCAAGTAGCCCTCGGCAAACTGCCAGACAGAGAAGCAATCACGAAGCGCCTCACAGAGCTATACCGCATCGATTCTTACGGGCTGCCGGAAGAGCATGGCGGCCGTTATTTTTTCACCAAGCGATTGGCGGGGCAGGATTTGGCGCAAATATGCATGCGTCAGGGAGCGAAAGGCGAAGACGTGGTGTTGGTAGATCCGCTGCCATGGTCGCCGGATCACTCCGTCAGCGCCGTTATCGAGAAAATCAGCCGGGACGGAAAATTCCTGTATTACGGGCGCCGCGAGGGCGGGCAGGACGAGGTAACCGTTCACGTGTTGGATATCGATGCACATAAGGATCTCCCGGATGTGTTGCCGTCGGCGAATTATGGTTCTGTCGAGCCCACCAAGGACCACACCGGCATCTACTACGCGAAGGCCACGCTAGAAGGGCCGCGCGCGTACTACCACGCAATGGGAACTGATCCGGCGACCGACAAATTGTTGTTTGGCGCGAAGTTGGACAAGGAAAAGGAACTGTCGTTGGAGCCTTGCGAAGACGACTCCTATATTTATTACCTTGTGATTTATGGAGCGGGTTCGGAAAAGACCGAGGTTTACCTGCAGAACCTGAAGGAACATGGCCCGATTGTGCCGGTGGTGAATGACCTGAACAATCTGTTCTGGACGGCCTGGGCGGGCAACACGCTACTGCTGCAAACGGACTGGAAAGCGCCGCAATGGCACGCCTATGCCGTCGATCCCCAAAAACTGTCGCGCGAAAGCTGGAGAGAGGTGGTGCCGGAGTCCGACATCAAGATGGACGTGGTGACACCGGCTGGGGGCAAACTTGTCGCGACGTATATGCGCAACGCGGCGACAGAATTAAAAATCTTCGATTGGGACGGCAAGGCCTCCTACACCGTGCCCTTGCCGGGATTGGGAACCGTGCAAGTATCAGGCCGCTGGGGATCTCCCGAAATTTACTATGCGTATACAAGCTTCAATTATGCGCCGACCCTCTTTGCGTACGACGTGAACACGAAAGCGTCGTCTGTTTGGGCAAAGAGCAACGTGCCGCTGAATCCAGCGGATTTTCAGGTGGAACAGGTGTCTTTCAAATCGAAAGACGGAACAAAAATACCCATGTTCCTATTTTCGAAGAAAGGTACTAAGCGCAAAGCGGAAACCCCTGTCTTACTAACTGCGTATGGCGGATTCGACGTGAACATCACGCCGGATTTTGAAGAACTCGCCCTCGTGTGGGCCGAACGCGGTGGAATTTTAGCGGTTCCGAATCTTCGCGGCGGGGGCGAGTTTGGGGAGGAGTGGCATCGCGCCGGAATGCTCGAGAAGAAACAAAACGTGTTTGACGACTTCATCGCCGCGGCCGAATATCTGATTGCCGAAAAATATACACGGCCCGACAAACTGGCCATTGAAGGCGCAAGCAATGGGGGCTTACTGGTGGGCGCGATGGTGACGCAGCGCCCGGATTTGTACCAGGCGGTGGTGTGCGCCTATCCGCTCGAAGACATGCTACGCTTCCAGAACTTTCTGGAGGGCCCCTACTGGGTGGCGGAGTATGGCAGCGCGGAGAACGAACAGCAATTCCCTGTCTTATATGCGTACTCGCCGTATCACCACGTGAAGGCAGGTGTGAAGTATCCAGCCGTACTCTTTATCACTGGCGATGGAGACACTCGCGTGGCGCCCCTGCACGCACGGAAGATGGCAGCCCGGCTGCAAGCGGCAACAGCCTCGGATCGTCCGATCCTGCTGCTCTACGACACAGTATCCGGCCACTCCGGCGGGCGCCCGGTAAACAAACAAATCGAAGAAGACACAGACACACTAAGCTTTTTGTTCTGGCAGTTAAAAGTGGGAACCAACTAGGCAAGGGCTTCGCCCTTGATATCCGTGCGGAATAAAAACGAGAGGCGTCCAGTGGGTTATGCTCCAGGGATCTGACCCCTCTGGAGGACCCATGAACGCCTTCTACGAACACCATAAGGATAACATCCGTTTTGCGTATCGTTGTTTCGATCGTATCCTGCTTCATGCTGCGATCCAGCCCTTTCAGCAAGAACAGCGGGCGATCGGCTTTTTCTGGAGCTATCGGCAGATCTATCCAGTCAGTCGGCAGCTGTTGCGTGACATCGCCACTCAGTATCACAACTGGGTCAAGAATCGCTCTCTGCAATGGGGCGTACCCATTCAGGAAGATCCCCCAGGCCGGCGCGATGACTTCGTGGCCCGCTATTTCCGACGCGCCGACCCCGATCAGGTCGTGGCCATCATCAAAGCACGCGAGCCAGCCACCATCATGACCGCCATCGGGAAAGACGACCGTTGGCATCTGGAGTTGAAGCGCCGTTGGGTCGAGCAATACAACTTCTATGTCCAGGACCCCCGTTGGGGACAAATGTTTGTACGGGTTTGCCCCTACTTTCCCTTCTCCGCGCGGATCTGTCTCAATCAGCATTACTGGCTGGCCCTGCGCATGCAGGAGCAGGGCATCCGCTTTCAGCAGTGCGCGAACGCCTTCTTGCAATGTTGCGATCCGCAGGCCCTGCAGAAACTCGCTGATTCCCTCACCGCCCACGATCTGATCACTTGTGGGCAAAAGTGGTTGACCCACTTCACGCCCTTTTTCACTTCCGAGGAAAGAAAGCACGCCGGCGTTCAGCACCGGCTGTTCTTTGCCCAGGTGGAGACCTGCGACAATCTCATCTTCCGTCGTCGCGCCGCCGTCGATGCCCTCGAACAACGGCTCCTCGATGCCAATCGCACCATCGGTCAACCCAACAAACTTACCCTAATCTTCGGCCGCCGCATCACCCGTCGTCATGGCGACAAGCTTCAGACCGTGATCGAGGATCTGAACCTAGGCAACCCCGTGATCCGCAGTCACTACCGCAAGGGCTTCGTCAAACAGTACGTCCGTGATCGTTTCCTCCTCCGCACCGAAACGGCAACCAACAATATTTATACCGATTACGGCCTGGGCAAGGCGGTGGAGAATCTTCCCCCCTTGCGGAAGAAGCTAGACGGCATCATCGATCGCTATCTGGACGTGCAGCAAGATATTTTGGAAACCTTTGTGGATCGCGAACAACTTCGCCAACTCACCCAACCTACGCTTCTTCCCAACGGCAGACGCCTTCCGGGTCTGAAGCTCGATCAGCCCCGACAGTTGGCCCTCATGCACGCCTTGGTGCGCTTCTGCTACCTCGCGGCGGAAGGCACTTTCACCACCCGCGACTTATACCCACAAACCCTGCAGGCACTCCAGAAGACAGCGGAAGAATACAAACTGGCATCCTTGCGTTATGACCTTTGGAAGCTGCGCGCCAAAGGCTTGATCGAAAAGATCCCGCATGCCCGCCGTTACCGGCTCCTTCCCCACGGCTATCAAATCTGCCTGGTTTTCCTAAAACTCTACGAAAAAATCTATGCTCCCTTGACGGCCGGCATTCTGCAGCCCTTTGCCGCGGATCAGTCCATTCCCAAAGAAAAGATCACTGCTCTTGATTCTCGATATACTGCCGTCATTCAGGCCCTCGATGACCTCGTGGACGCAGTCGGACTCAAAGCTGCCTAACCAACACCTGCATTATGAGAACGAAATTCTCGTTCGGGGCCCTATAACGGACCGCTAGGAAGGGCTAGCGCCCAGCTTGGACGTCGCCGAGGCGCTTCAGGCGATCCCGCAATTTGCGCTGCAGCGGCGTAGGCGTATTGGGATTGAACGCCACCAGATACCAAAGCGGCTGAGTTTTATCCCGGCTGAGCAGTGTAAGCGTATTCGCGTCGGCATTGGGATGACGAGCAACATTTTCCCGAATGGCGCCATACGGATGACGCGCCAGGCGATTCAGCGTTTTCGCATTGGCCCTCGGATGCTCACTGATCAAACGGAGCAAGTAAAAATCTTCTTTCGGAGCCTGCTTGGTAAGCTTTTCCAGCATCTCCGGCTTGGCTTCCGCGCTGAGAACCAGACCAATCTTTTCGTCCCACGCGGTATTGATGTGATTCAATTCGCGAGTCCGCGCGTGAATCAACTCTTCAAGGATCCGGCGTTCCTGCTGCATGCGGGCAATCGGCAGGCTGGTGCCTTCCAGGGAATCCAGGACACGGAGCAAGTGCTGACGTTCACCAAAGACAATCTGCGAGGTGCGCGGAATCCGCCCTGTCTCTTTCTCTTCTTTGTATTGCACAAGGTCTGAACGTCGCATGGTTCGGTGCTCCCAATTTCCTTCGGGCCTAGTCCCAAATGGGACGTACTGGCTTGCTGCCTGCTCTGGATAACTCATCGTCCAAACCGCTTTCTGGTGAAGCCCAAAGTGGATTATGGCCGGGGGATCGGTTAGCGTAAAGTTTGGCGCCGGAAGCCTGTGCCCGAAGTGCAACCCGGCAAAACCTGTAGAGAATGGCAAACCCGGGAGGCAGGCATGTCCGCATTCGAACAACACCACGAAGAGCTGGAACGCTACGAACAAATGTTTGGAAAGGAACGCGGACGCTTGGCGGTGTCGCTAGACCGCATCACTAACGCGCTTGTATTGACAGGACAGCATGGTGTCTATTGCACCAGCCCGAGAAATCCCACCGTACCGGCGATGGACCTGCGGATGATTTCGCAGGAATTGACACACGCCAAGGAATTGATTCAGTCGGTTATGGAAGAGATACGGAAAGCACGGCAAGCCGCGCAAAATGCGGGTTAACGCTCCGATTTAGGAAGCACAAATTTCAGCGCGGTGTGGGTGGCGCTGAAGCTGACGACTTTGATGTCCACTAATCCTGCTTTGAGCCCCGATGAACGCACATCCGCTTCGGTAATGACCGCTTGCCCCTTCGGATAAACCAACCACAGAGCGGTGTCCCCGTGAATAGACTTCGCTACGGACGGAAGGCGACTCAAGTCTTTTTTCTTGTTCGCGGCGAAGAAAATGCACGTAGAATCTTTGCCATCCTTCCCGTTACTCACGCCACCGCCCATTTTCTGCAGGCTCTTCCGAAAATCAGCGGGAAAGGTGCCCATGAGAGAAAGTGTCTGGCCACGCTTTACGCCGAGTTTGTCCAGAACCGATTTAGGATTGGCAATTTTTTCGCGCCACTTGGCCGCCTGAGGCCCCAAAACAAGGACGAACGCGCCTTCTTCCGTCTGCACGTGCAGTTTGCCATCTTTCGCTTGCAACCCGGTGATCGCGCTGACCGCGATTTTGAAACGAGTCTCGCCCCGAAAAAGGATCTCCCCGCATTCCAGCAACGCTTTGCCGGAAAAGGATTTTCCCTGATGATGCACGGTACAGGTTAGTTCGTTTCCCAGGACGTCCTCCGCGCGGCAAAAGATAACAGCCGGATCAAGCTGCAGGAGATTACTTCAAAAAAGGATTGCTGTCTCGTTCGTGGCCGATCGTAGTGCTGGCGCCGTGGCCCGGATGGACAATCGTGGAGTCGGGGAGCTGCATGAGCTTCCCTTTCAAAGATGAAATGATATCGTCGAACGATCCACCCCAAAGATCGGTGCGGCCAATGCTGCCGGCAAAAAGAGTGTCTCCCGAAAAAAGTTGTGGTTGGCTTAAAGTGGTGTTCGCTCCATCCGTGGGCAGATACAGTGAAACGCTGCCCGGCGTATGGCCAGGAGTGTGAAGGACGTTCGCCAGGAAGTCGCCCCACTGCAGCACATCGCCTTCTTTGAGCAACTGATGCACTTCCACCAATTCCGGGGGGCGCACGCCGAGAAATGCCGCTTGCACTTCCATGCCGCGATAGAGGGGCAGGTCGTCGCTGTGCATCATCACCGGCGCTCCCGTGTATTGATACAACTTGGCGAGTCCGCCCACGTGATCGATGTGCGCGTGTGTGCTGACGATGGCCTTGACTTTGAGTTTGTAACGACCGAGCAGGCCGAGGATGCGCTCGACCTCGTCACCAGGATCGACCACCACGCACTCGAGCGTGCGTGGGTCGCCGATGATGGAACAATTGCATTGCAACATGCCAACCGGAATCTTCACGTAGATCATTTCCTGGTTGGCCGCGTCGGGCATGCGGTGTGCTGGGTTCATTCCGTCCACTAGGGGAAGTATATCATTGGCCCTCCGGCGCATCATTCCTGGTGGGCGGCCAGAGGAAGGTCTGCCCAGAGTGGTTTGCTACACTGAGTTGGTTGGCAGCGAGAGGAGCTTGAGAACGTGGAATTGCCCACCGACACACGAATCAGGGCGTTGAGCAAATTGCATCGCAGCGCCGCTGCGCACATAGGGGTGTGGTTTGGCTGCGATTTGCCGGACAATTTTGGAGACTGGCAGGCGGAATACCGGGCGTTGCGAGACAACGTGGGACTGTTGGATAAGGACTATCGGGCGTATCTGGAGTTCACCGGACCAGATCGTGCGCGCTATCTCAATGCCATCCTGACCAACGATATCAAGGGGCTGACAGAAAACCACGGAACTGTTTCTCTGTTGCTAAGTCCGCAGGGACACATTCAAGCCGAGCTCGAAACCTATGCGCTTGGAGATACGTTGCTTTGCGTTTCGTACGCTATGATCCGCGACTATCTGATTCCCGCGATGGATAAATACATCATCATGGATGACGTAACGTTGACCGATCGTACGAGCGCTTTTGTTACGTTAGCCCTCGAAGGACCGAAGGCCGCCGGTCTAACCTCAGCGGTCAGCGGAGTGGATCTCACTGGGATGGACGAGTTGGAGTCCCGAGATGCAATAATCCAGGGCATTCCCGGGCGCGTGAGCAAACGATCGCCGGGAGGAATTGCGGGTGCGGAAATTCTGGTTGCTCGCGAAAAGGCTGCGGATCTTTGGAAAATATTAGAGGAAGCCGTTCGCCGCGATGGCGGAAGCCCAGTCGGATATCAAGCGCTAAACGCAGTGAGGCTGGAATTGGGCATTCCGTGGTTTGGATATGACTTCGGTGAGAAGCAGATTCCTCACGAAGCTGGCTTGCAGAGTTCGCACATTTCCTACACGAAGGGCTGCTACACAGGGCAAGAGATTGTGGAACGGGTGCGCTCGCGCGGCCAGGTGAATCGCGTGCGAGTGAGCCTGAAATTTGACGCTCAAGCCGCGCCGCCGGCGCACACACCTTTGTTCGCGGATGAAAAGGAAGCCGGCTATGTGACGAGGAGCGGATTCTCTCCCGCGCTCAAAGGGTGGATTGGCATGGGTTATGTACGGCGAGAAAAATCCGCAGTAGGAAGCCAACTCGCGATTCCCAACGGCAGCGTTACCGTTATCGCCACGCCAATTACCTGATCCCGAATCAGTGGCATAGAATTGCAGTTCCCACGTGCCTGTCGATTGGGAGACTGCTTATGTTTGAACGCTTCACGGAAAAAGCTCGCCGCGTGATCTTCTTCGCACGCTTTGAGGCCAGCCAATACGGCAGCCGCTTCATAGAAACCGAGCACCTCCTCCTTGGGCTGATGCGCGAAGATAAGGCACTCGCCCAGCGTTTGTGGTTGCGGGCGGGCTCCCTCGAAGCTTTGCGGAAGGAAATCGAAAGCAGGATCACGCCGCACGAACAGATATCGACCTCGATCGAGCTTCCTCTAACTGCGGACGCCAAGCAAACATTGCACTTTGCGGTAGAAGAGGCCGAGCGTCTCGGCCATAAGCATGTCGGAACCGAGCACCTCCTTCTGGGATTGTTACGTGCGGACAAAAGTGTGGCAGCAATCATACTCAACGCTCAGGGAGTGACTCTTTCCGACTTCCGGACATCCCTCACGCGGCAAGGACTAGGACGGGCAACAATGCCTTCAGATGTTATGTCCCGCGTTACAGAGGACGCGACGATTATTCTTCAGCATTTTTTGAGTGCGCTGCGCTCAGGCAGGAAAGATGAGTCGGGCGTTTTTTTCCGTCCAAGGCGCAATTTATCGATGCTCGCGGGAGACGTTGGGCCGGCAAGGCAGAGTTGCAGTCAAAGTTCGTGGAACTGTTTGCGCCATTCGCCGCGCGCAACGCCAAATATGTAACCGAAGAAATCATGCGGGTACGCGATGGGCTATGGGTTCAGGTTCTTTTGAGGGAAGACGTGCCGTTGCCAGAAAAGACGCCGAGGGGTTTGTCTGGGATCTAAAATTGAAACGCGGATTTGACACGCTGGCCGGTCAAAAGCCCCTCGCCTACGCGGGTAGGAGCGTTCGCATTTGCTGGAAAAGGCGGGCGCGGTCGGTCGGGTCCATAGCTATGAACTGCACAGCCATCCCATGGCCATCACGAACGCGACGCACAATGGCGCGGCCACGCACTTGCCCAACGGGAAGATCCAGAAGAATTTGCACCAGGCAACGCATCGGAACGCGTTCTTTGGTACGAACGAACAGGCCGCCGATGCCCAGGCTATCGACGAACGAAACTCCGCGTTTCGTGCCAGCCTGCCAAGCGGCCACGACCGTTTTCGGCGGCTTCACGCGAGGGTAACGCCGTTGATCAGGAGCGTTCATCAGGGCGCCTCTCCAGACCAAAAGTTTAACGACCCGGGCGGACGTTGGTCCAGCGAATCTTCAATCAAACTCGTATCTTGGGACTGCCTGGTCTTTGCCCACGCGGCCTGCGGCTACATCCGCCTCGAAGTAATTCTCGCTCTTGATCGGGAGGCCCGATAGCCGCCGCAGAATCACCAATTGGCCAACGTGAGTCATAATGTCTGCAATCGGGCCTTGCATCAGCTTTTCTGGCGAAGCGCGAAGCTGTTCAGGTCCAGCGAGGTAGTCATCGAAGCGCTTCAGGGATTCGAAGAAGCGCTGCACTTCGTCCGGCCATGGGAGCGGTTGTGAATTGTGCCAGGCGGGCTGCCCCTTGGCCATGCTCATAGCCCAATCGAACAGATCGCCAATATGCGCAAGGAGCTGCACCGGCGTGCGGCAATTCTGTCCCGGCTGGAATTCCTCGTATCCCTGCGGGGCATCGCGCACGACTTTACCCGCGCGATAAGCGATGGTAGCGAGCGAATGGCGCAACAGATCACGAGCGCTGACAGTTTCAGGCAGCATCGCGAACAAAGCTAACAGGTAACCAAGCGAGAGAAAAGCCGTTTTTGGAGCTACGCCAGATTCAGCGCGCGCTTGAACGATCCTCTTTCAGCCTCAATCTTCTTCTGCAGCTGGAGAATCGCAAACAGTACGGCCTCCGGCCGCGGAGGGCAACCGGGCACATACACATCCACCGGGATCACCTGATTGCATCCCTGAACGATGGCGTAATTGTTGAACACGCCCCCGGACGTGGCGCAAGCTCCCATGGAAATGACCCACTTCGGCTCTGGCATTTGATCGTACAACTGACGGATAACCGGCGCCATTTTCTGCGAAAGCCGGCCGGCAACGATCATCAGGTCAGCCTGGCGCGGAGACGGCCGAAACACTTCAGCGCCAAAGCGCGCAACGTCAAAGCGCGAAGCGGCCATAGACATCATTTCAATAGCGCAGCAGGCCAGACCAAAGCCCAGCGGCCAAATGGAACTCTTGCGAGCCCAGTTCACGGCCTTATCAAGCTGGGTAAAGATGATGCCTTCATCCTGCAGCAGCTTGCCGAAATCGTCGGGTTTGGTGAGAGTGACGCTTTTGCCCAGGGTGGTTTCCATATCGTCCTCGCTTCTATTTTGGCATAGGGAGGCAAGGCAGACAAATGCCGATTCCCCGATGCATTGGATCGATCTGCCCTTAAGGGACTGTCAGCACGACCTTGCCAAATTGCTTGCCCTTTTCCAGATAGTTGTGCGCGGCAATGCAATCGTGCAGCGACCAAACCTTGTCCACAATGGGTTTTAGCCGGCCTTGTGCGACCAACTTTAGAACTGTCCGCAATTCGGTCTTGGTACCCATGTACGACCCCACGAGGGAAAGTTGGCGAGTAAATAGAAAGCGTAAATCGATCTTGGCGTCATAGCCCGTTGTGGCGCCGCAGGTAACCAAACGACCGCCATTCGCCAAGCTTTTCACGCTGTTCTCCCAGGTCGCAGTGCCCACGTGCTCAAAGGCCACATCGACGCCGCGATTTTGCGTCAAGCGGCGGACCTCCTTGGCGATAGGCATGATGCCGTGGTGAATCACGTCGTCCGCGCCGATCTCTTTGGCCTTCACCATTTTCTCGTCGTTGCCTGCGGTCGCAATCACGTGCGCCCCAAAGAATTTCGCTATTTGAATTGCTGCGCTGCCCACACCGCTGCCGGCAGCGAGCACCAACACCGTTTCGCCGGGTTGGAGCTGTGCGCGATGGACCAGCATGTGCCACGCAGTCTGGAACACCAGAGGTATAGCGGCGGCATGCACCCAATCCAGATTTTCGGGATACGGCATGCAATTCACTTCGGGACAGCGAACAAATTCCGCACACCCGCCGTCGCTCATGTAGCCGAGATTGGTGTAATCACGGCAAAGATTGTCGTTGCCAGCGAGACATGCCGGACACTTGCCGCAGGTCACCCCAGGCGCGAGGACCACTTTTTGCCCGACGTAGACGGTATGTACATCCGGGCCGATCTTGGCGACCTCTCCCGCCACATCACTGCCGGGAATATGCGGCAACGGAATCGGCACTCCGGGCAAGCCGCGGCGGACCCACAGATCGAGATGGTTCAGGGCGCAGGCGTGAACGCGGACCAACACTTCGTTGGCGCGGAGGTGCGGCTCGTTGACATCGGTGTAGTGCAGAACGCTGGGGTCACCATGCTGGTGGAAAACGATGGCTTTCATGAGAACCCTCCCGGAGGAGAATGAATTAAACGATGGCCCGTATATATATCGTATCACGATATGTTCGGGGCGTTTTGTTGAACAATCCTTGAGGCAAGATTAAACTCAAGGCAGGCCGCTGCCCAGACGCGTAGAATTGACAGGGGGAAGCACGGGCCGTAGGCTGAAAGACATGGACCTTTTCGAAGAGATCGTGCGGATGCGGCGCTCCGGGCAACGCGGGGCGCTGGCGACGATCGTCCATACCAACGGCTCGATCCCCAGTTTCGAGAGCTCGCGGATGCTGGTGCGTGAAGACGGCTCGACGGAAGGCACCATCGGCGGCGGGTGCGTTGAGGCGGATGTGTGGGCGGCAGCCAAGGAAGTGATGGGCAAGGAAGCGCCGCGAAAGCTGGTTTTCCACCTGAACAATGAAGCGACGTTCGATAACGGCCTGATCTGCGGCGGGACCGTGGAAGTATTCGTGGAACCCATACTGCCGCAGCCCGTTGTTTATTTATTCGGCGCCGGCCACGTTTCGACGGCTGTCGCGAAAGCGGCGCAGGCCGCGGGATTTGGCATTAGCGTGGTGGATGACCGGGAAGCGTTCGCAAGTGCCAGCCGCTTTCCAATGGCCCAGGAAATTTTCACAAGTTTCGATGACGCGTTTGAGAAACTGGACCCGAACGCCTCCAGCTATCTGGTGATTGTAACGCGCGGACACAAGGAAGATATGCGCGTGCTCGCATGGGCGGTACGAACGCGGGCCCGTTACGTGGGAATGATCGGCAGCCGCCGCAAGGTGCTGAGCGTATATAAAGCACTGGAAAAAGAGGGCTACCGCATGGAAGAGTTTGAGCACGTGTTCGCTCCCATGGGTCTGGAGATTGGAGCACTCTCTCCGGAAGAGATCGCACTGAGCATCGTGGCGGAACTCGTGGCCGTACGGCGCAAGGCGGATCCGGCGGCGCATAAGAAACTGAAGCTGGAAACGGGTAGCGTCGTCGAGAAATAGAGTAAAGGATAGCGTCATGCTGGCCGCAGTCATCCTTTCGGGTGGGGGCTCCAGCCGGATGGGCTCACCAAAAGCGTTGCTTCCCTACCAGGGCCGCCCTTTCCTTGAACATTTATTGCAAGTGACCACGCATCCGAAGATCGGCGTGCGTCGTGTTGTGCTCGGCGCTCACGCGGAAGCGATCGGCAAAGGGGTGATCCTGAAACCCGATGAAGTTGTGATCAACGCCGAATGGCAGCGCGGGCAATTGAGCTCAATCCAGCTGGCGCTTCGCAGTTTGCCTGCGGGAACCGACGGCATGCTGGTTTGCCCGGTGGACCATCCCTTGGTCAGCACCTCGCTGGTGAATGGCTTGGTAGACCAGTTTTACGCAAGCCACGCACCCGTGGTCATCCCGGTGTTCGAAGGGCGTCGTGGACATCCCGTGATCTTCTCCGCGGCACTCTACGGTGAATTGGAAAACGCATCCCATGAGCTGGGGGCGCGCAGCGTCGTTTGGGCGCACAAAGAGGAAGTGAATGAGTACATCACAGCGGAAGAAGGATGCGTGGTGAATTTGAACGATCCGGCGACGTTTACGCGCATGACTCGCTCGATGTAGCGATCAGCTATTTCGGAACTGCGCGCAGCAAAGCCTGCAGCGCATCGTGGGCCAATTGCACAGCATGAAACGAAGCGGTCGGCAGGCCCCCTAACGATGCGGCCAGCGATTCCGGAGAGATGGAACAAACCTGCCGCAATTCCCTGCCCTGAATGGATTCCGTGAGCAGCGATGCGGAAGCAATCGAAGCGGTGCAGCCGCGACAGAGAAACCGCACATCGCGAATCACATCGTTTTCAATAATCGCCGCAAGTTGCAACAAGTCCCCGCAAACCGGGTTGCTGACTTTCACTTTAACATTCGCTTCCGGCAAATCCCCCGCGTTTCGAGGATTCTGAAAATGATCGAGCAGTTCCGCGCTGAACATGACAAAAAGTATCGCAGTGAGTGCGGCGCGTGACAATGCCCGTCGTACAGTATTATTTTTTGGCCGGCAGATATTTTTTGTTGATGGAAGCAACGACAACGTAGTTGGGGTCTACCATTTCGGTGAGGTGAAGTTCGCCGACCTTGGAGAACAACTCGTACGCGTCCAGATCGGACAGGCCATAATCGCGATGGATCCAATGAACAAGTTCCGTAACTGCGATACGGACGGCGTCGTCGACCGGACGATAGATGCCGGTCGTCATCAGTTCGCGATCGTTTTCCAAGCGTGGCCAGTCCGTGCTTTGTCCCTTCACCAATTCGAAGCGGAAGCGCGCCTTCATCGGCACCTCCACGGCGCTCCCCGCTACTTCCCCATCACCCATTGCGGCATGACCATCTCCGAAATAAAAGAGCGCGCCGTGGACATTGACGGGTAGATATAGCGTGTTTCCGGGCGAAACTTCCGGCGCATCCATGTTGCCGCCAAATTCCGCTGGAACGATGGAGCTGCGAACCTCGCCATTCGCGGGCGCAACGCCGATGCAACCTAGAACGGGATGCATGGGAAATTCCACCTTAAAATCCGAATCGAGCGCCTGAAACGTGATCGCTTTTCGTTCTGCGTCGATGGGGTAATACCACGCGCGCGCTGGCAGCGGCTCTTTCTCGAGCATCGGTGTGTAGTGCGTTGAGTTGGCCGCACCAAATCCCGGCCCGAATGTGCCGACGCCTTGTTTGCCGTCCACGTCAAGATCCAGGATGTGGACGACGAGCATGTCGCCCGGTTCTGCGCCGTCGATGAAGAACGGGCCGGTCAGGGGATTATCGATCTTGATGTTGGAGAAAGGGTCGCCGGGCTTCTGTAGAGCGTTGCCGAAACAATCGAGCGAGTTGGCTTCCAACAGACCTCCGGGTTTCACATGAGCCACCGCTTCCGCAGGCCCAAACGTTGCTTTCACATTCTCCAAGGACGCGTGAAACTTCACGGTGTTTTCCGTGGACGATGGTAGAGCAGCCGATGTTTGCGCCAAAAGAGGCACAGTAAAGAAGAGCAAGGAAACGATTTTCAGATAAGACACAAATCCTCCGGGGAAAGAATGTGAAGTGGCAGTCAAACACAGCATGAAGAAAGGTGTCAATGCAGGTGCCAGACAACCGACTGCACGGTGTACTGATGGGAATTGCTGGCTCGGTTGGAACCGGCGCATCGTGGCGCTTCTGTTATGCTCGAAAAAGTTTAGCGGCGACCGGTGCGTGAGCGAGGCAGAAGAATGAGGCAGGTGGTTGCAGCGGTGATTGAGCGAGACGACCGGAGGCTGCTGATCGGCCAGAGGCGGCCCGGCGATACCTCGCCTTTAAAGTGGGAATTTCCCGGTGGAAAAGTGCGCAGCGGGGAAAAACTGGAAGAGGCCTTGGCGCGAGAGCTTCAGGAAGAACTGGGGGTAACGGTCGTAAAGAGCCGTGCAATCGCCAAGGTGCAATACCAATATGCGAATTACCCTGAGGAATTGGAAATACATTTTTTCGCCGCTCAGATTTCCCCTAGCGAATTGAAACCGGTCACTTTTGAGCAGGTGGCTTGGGTCTTACCGAAAGAACTGGCGCAATACGATTTCTTGGCGGCAAATCGCGAACTGATTGCGCACCTGGCCACCGGAAAGATCAAGCCAGCAGAAGTTCTTGGAAGCGCGTAGAGAACGCGGAAAGCGCTGCCATAAAGCCAGCGCTACGGGACGCATGGGAAAGCCGATTACGACGTAACGGGGTTCGGCTTGTCGGGATTGATAGCCAAATCTTTGATGGCATTCTGGACCGTGGCTTCGCCGACAAGGCCTTCCTGCGCAAGTTCGTGCAACGTGGCGACGGTGATGAACCTCGCATCCACTTCGAAGAATTCGCGCAGCGATTCACGGCCTTCGCTTCGCCCAAAGCCATCAGTACCCAGCGTGGCGATACGGCGCGGCACCCACTTGGAAATCATCGCGGGCAGGACCTTCAGGTAGTCCGAAGCAGCAACAAACACGCCCTGTTCTTCTGCGAGGTTCTGCGCAACATACGGAACGCGCGGCGTTTCGTCCGGATGCAACCGATTCCAGCGCTCAGTCTCGATGGCATCCGTGTAAAGACCCTTGTAGCTCGTGACGCTCCACACATCGGCGGCAACGCCATAGTTCTTTTCCAGAATTTCCTGCGCGTGAAGCGCTTCGTTCAGAATCGCACCGCTGCCCAGCAATTGTGCGCGAAGCTTGGCCTTCTTGTTAGTCGCGGCGCGAACCTTGTACATGCCCTTGAGAATGCCTTCTTCGACGCCTTTCGGCATGGCTGGCATGGCGTAAGGTTCGTTCATCACCGTGATGTAGTAAAAAATATTCTCGCCATCTTTGTACATCCGCCGGATACCGTCCTGAATGATGACAGCGATCTCGTAAGCATACGCAGGATCGTAGGCAACCAGATTCGGCACCGGGAGCGCGAGGACGTGGCTGTTTCCGTCTTGGTGCTGCAGGCCCTCGCCCGCCAGCGTGGTGCGCCCCGAAGTACCTCCCAGAAGAAACCCGCGCGTCCGCATGTCCGCCGCAGCCCAAATGAAATCGGCGATGCGTTGGAAGCCGAACATGGAGTAATAAATGAAAAAGGGAATGGTATCGATGCCGTGCGTGGCATACGCTGAGCCGGCGGCAATGAAGGACGCCATCGAACCCGCTTCCGTGATTCCCTCTTCCAGAATTTGGCCGTCCTTGGCTTCCTTGTAGTACAGCAGTGTATTCACGTCCACCGGTTCGTATCTTTGTCCCACGCTCGAATAAATACCAACGGTGCGAAACAGCGATTCCATACCAAAGGTTCGCGCTTCATCCGGCACGATGGGCACGATAAGCTTGCCAATTTCCGGATCTTTCAACATTTTGCGGAGCATGGCGACGAAAGCCATGGTGGTGGAAACCTCGCGGCCGTCGCTGCCGTCGTGGAATTCGCGGAACAATTCATCGTGATCCGCCACCAGAGGCTTCGAACGGACTTTGCGATGCGGAACATAACCGCCAAGCGATTCCCTGCGTGTGCGTAAATAGCGAATCTCTTCGCTATCTTCACCGGGACGATAGAAGGGCACCTGGCTGACATCCTCGTCGTTCATGGGAATGCCAAAGCGCGAACGAAATTCCCGCAGTTCGTCTTCGTTGAGTTTTTTCTGCTGGTGCGTGACGTTCTTGCCTTCGCCCGCTTCTCCCAGGCCGTAGCCTTTGATGGTACGCGCCAGAATAACCGTGGGACCGCCCTTGTGCTCCACAGCGGCTTTGTACGCGGCATACACCTTGCGTGGATCATGGCCGCCGAGTCGCAGGCGCCGCAACGCCTCATCCGGCAGTGGTTCAACCAGCTTCAGCAAGCGCGGATCGCTACCAAAGAAGAATTGCCGAATGTAGTCGCCCGAAGAAACCACCAGCTTCTGATATTCTCCGTCGACCATTTCGCCCATGCGCTTCACCAGCAGGCCTTCAGTGTCGCGCTCGAGAATCGGATCCCATTCTGATCCCCAAAGAACTTTGATGACGTTCCAGCGCGCGCCGCGAAACGCGGATTCGAGCTCCTGAATGATTTGGCCATTGCCGCGAACGGGGCCGTCCAGGCGCTGAAGATTACAGTTAATGACAAAAATAAGATTGTCCAGCTTTTCGCGCGAAGCAAGCGTGATGGCGCCGAGCGATTCCGGCTCGTCCGTTTCTCCGTCGCCCAGGAAGGCCCAAACTTTGGCGTCTGTGGCGGGCTTCAGTCCACGATTTTCCAGGTAGCGATTGAACCGCGCCTGATAAATGGCCATCAACGGGCTCAAGCCCATGGATACGGTGGGAAATTCCCAGAAGTCCGGCATCAGCCAAGGGTGGGGATAAGAAGAGAGCCCACCACCGGATTTCAATTCGCGCCGGAAATTTTCCAGTTGCTCAATGCTGAGTCTGCCTTCCAGAAACGCACGCGCGTAAATTCCGGGAGCGGCGTGGCCCTGGAAATAAATGGTGTCGCCTTCGAAGTTATCGGAGCGCGCGCGGAAAAAGTGATTGAAGCCGACCTCGTACAGGGTAGCGGCGGAAGCGAAGGTGGAGATGTGACCGCCGATGTTGTGCTCCATGCGGTTGGCGCGAACAACCATGGCCAGCGCATTCCAGCGAATCAGCGACTTGATGCGCCGCTCCAGTTGCTGGTCGCCGGGGAACAAAGGCTCGAGACGCGCGGGGATCGTGTTGGCATAAGGGGTATTGGCCGTGAAGGGGAGATCAATCCCGCTGACGGTCGCATGTGCGCGCAGGCGCTCCAAAATTTCGCGGGCAACGTCGGTGCCGCTGGAAAGCAGCACGGAATCAAGCGATTCCAGCCATTCCTGAATTTCGACGTCCTCGACGTGTCTCGGAGCGAATGTTTCCTGATCCATAGGAGCGATAGCCCTTCCTTTGCCGCGCGCATAGAGATTCCCTACGCGCAAGCGTTCATGACGCCCAATTTGTAAGAATACACCCTCGCGCCACAGAGCGCATAACAGCGGTCAGAAATTTTCCTGATTCAGTACAGAGAAATTTCAAATGCAGCCGTCATTTAAAGAGTCCGGCCGCCGTCGAGGACCAACGTCTGCCCTGTAAGAAACTCGGCAGTAATGAGATAGAACACCGCGTCGGCCACTTCTTCGGGCCGTCCAGTACGCCGGAGCGGCGCGCGCCGGACGTAGTCCGCCTGCCACTCCGGCGGATCCCCGGGCATGGTAATGGTACCCGGAGCAATCGCGTTCACACGAACGCTGGGCGCAAGTTCTTTAGCCAGAATCCGGGTCATCATGATGATTCCGGCTTTGGACAACGAATGCGGCAAGAACTCCTGCCAGCCGAGTAGCCCGCCAATGTCGGCGAAATTGACGATGACGCCGTGGCCGGATTGCTTGAGGTGAGGAGCGGCGGCCTGGCAGCAAAAAAACGGCGCCTTCAAATTAGTATCGAGAGAAGCGTCCCAACTTTGTTCGGAAGTTTCGCCAAATTTTGTTTGGAGAAAATTGGCGGCGCCGTTAATGAGTATGTCAAGCCGCCCGAAGTGCGCGGCCTCGTCGGCAAACAGCTTTTGGATGGCGGTAACATCAGTAAGTTCGGCCGAGAAAGCACCGGCACGGCGGCCGAGCTTCTCAATTTCCGACACGAGTTCTTGCGCCTCATTTGCCGATTTTCCGTAGTGAATGGCCACGTCGGCGCCTTCATTCGCCAATCGCAGCGCCACCGCGCGGCCAATCCGCTTGGCGCCTCCGGTCACCAGCGCCACGCGGCCATGCAGTTTCTTCTCTTCGCTCATGCCGCAAAGGTAGCATATCCGCCGTATGCTTTTCCCCACGGGCCAGACGCGAAATGTAACTCAGAAATATCTATGAAACCGGCGGTAGGGGCCGACAAATGGAGCTGCCGACGATCTGCCGACGGCACCGGGGGACGATTTCGCTTTGGTGCTACAATCCACGCCGAAGTTGCGAGGCTCCTGATGAAATTGGACGTATTGGCCATTGCAGCCCACCCCGACGACGTGGAACTGACCTGCGGCGGCACGCTCATCAAAATGGTCCAGAAGGGCTACAAAACCGGGATCTTAGACCTGACGGCCGGGGAGATGGGCACGCGCGGCACTCCTGAAACCCGGGCGAACGAGGCTGCTCGTTCAGGCAAAATACTCAAAGTCTCATGGCGTGGCACGTTGGGCGTTCCCGATTCGGACGTCCAACCCAGTCGGCAGCACAAGCTGAGGGTGGCCACAATGATCCGCGATCTCCGGCCGCATACGGTGATTATTCCCTACTGGGAAGCTAGGCACCCCGACCATTACCACGCCTCCACTTTGGGATACGAAGGATGCTTCCTGGCCGGGTTGAAACAACTGCCGATTGAGGGGGAGCCGTTCCGGCCGTTCAAAATTCTTTACGCGACCTCGTTTGAGGGTATGCCTGCAACCTTCATTGTAGACATCACCAAGCAATATGAGACGCGACGCCGGGCGATTCTGGCCTACGCTTCCCAATTTCGCCCGGCACGAAGCGAAAAGCGCCAAAGAGTGTTCCTGGCGATCGATGAACTGGACTCCAGAATGGACCTCCTGGCGCGCCACTATGGGCAGATGATCGGCGTGAAATACGGGGAACCGTTCCTGCAGAAGGAGTTAATGTCGGTAGACGATGTCGTTGCCCTGCCGGTGCGCTCGATCTAGCTGACCAGCCGGCGCAAATTCACATCGAATCGTCGTCCATGGCCGGAGCAAACCCAGGAATATTTTGCCCTTGCGGGGTGCGCTCGACCTTAATCCGTAACTGATGTTCGTCTTCGGCCCCGGACTTGCGAAGTACCACTATTGTGCTCAGGGCTTCGGTGTAGACGCGGGTAACCAGGAAAGTGTCCCCACTCTCCAGGTTTTTCCATAGCTGGCCTATTTGAATCTTTCTTGCGCTCATCGTCGTCAATGACTGTAAATATCCCGGCCAGAAGTGTCAACTGTCCCTTGATCCGCAAGCAATCTTAGCGATCCGGGCATGGGCTGGGAGACAAAGGAAACCTTTGGAAAGGCAGCTACATCCTACGCATAGAATAAGGGGTTTTGTGGCCGTCAACGGGTGTATACTCCGATTGGTATGGGGGGAGGCTGTATGATCCTTAACTCTTCACGCTATGCCATAGGGCTAGTTCTGTTCGGGAGTTTGGCCGTTTGGCCTGCTCTTGACTCGGCTCAAACCAGCGCCCCGGCCAATCCCGCCCCGGTCCAGGAGCAACCGCAGAATCCGTGCGCGCCACCTCCGGCGCAAACCACGCAAGGTTCTCAGACAACACAAGGTTCACCGACTTCGCAGCAAACCTCGCAGCCAGCCCCGCAGAAACCCAATGATTGCCCGGACAACAGCTCCACGACGCAGCCCGCGAATTCCGGCCAATCGATGACTGGCGATCAACCGGTTCAGCAACAGCAGACGGTTCACCCAAAAAATTCCAAGGATGATGTGGACGCGATCGGCAACCGCAACATCGGCAAAGGCGTGAACTTTTACTCGCTCGAACATGAAATTGCGCTCGGCAAACAATTGGCGCAACAGGTCGAGCGCAGTTCAAAGATGATCGATGACCCGGTGATCACCGAATATGTGAACCGCGTGGGACAAAATCTGGTGCGCAATTCGGACGCGCAAGTCCCCTTCACTATCAAGGTGATCGATTCCGACGAAGTGAACGCTTTCGCGCTTCCCGGCGGCTTCTTCTATGTGAACAGCGGACTGATCCTGCGCGCGCAGGAAGAATCGGAACTCGCCGGCGTGATGGCGCATGAAATCTCCCACGTCACCGCGCGGCACGGTACCAAGCAGGCCACGAAGGCCGACATTATCCAGATCGGCGCGATGGCCGCCATGATTTTTGTTCCTTATGGCTGGGCCGGCTACGGCATTTACGAAGGCATGCAACTGGCGATTCCCCTGACCTTCCTTAAGTTCTCTCGCGACGCTGAACGCGAAGCCGATTACCTCGGCATTGAGTACATGTACAAAGCGGGCTATGATCCCAATTCCTACGTGACCTTCTTCGAGCGCATCCAGGCAGACGAGAAGCGCCGGCCGGGCACTGTCTCAAAAATGTTCTCTACGCACCCGCCAACGCCGGACCGCATCGCCGCCGCACAAAAGGAAATCGCGCGGATTTTGCCGGAAAAAGACGAATATATCGTCACCACATCCGAGTTTGATTCCGTGAAGGGCCGTCTGCGCAATGTGATGTTTGCGCGCAAAGTGCAAGACAGCGGTCCGGGCAAGCCCACGCTGCGCACGAAGACGGAGCAGACAAAGCAGGGGCAGACTCAGGGACAAGGACAAGGAACGGCGCAAGGTCAATCGGATCCGAGCAGTAGCGATGATGATCGCCCAACGCTCAAGCGCCGGCCTGATGGCGATGACTCGTCGACGTCACCATCATCGACGCCACCGCCATCGACGCCGTCAACTTCGCCATAATAGCGGCCTCATTGTAAAGACAAATATTAGAGTGAAGACGGGCGGCCCGATATGGCCGCCCTTTTTCTTGCTTAGCGGTGTCCGGCCTTCTGATGCTCTTCAGGAGCTGCGGCAATTCCTTGGCGGCGAAGTTCTTCGGCGTAGTATTTCCGGAAGAGCACGTCCCATTCTTCGCTGCCTTCCAGGATTTCTTTCTTTTGCGAGGTAATGCGCTTGCGCACCTCGACTTCAACTTTTTCTTCTTCCTTCAGAACGTTGGTCATGGTCTGGACCATGTGCTGGCGGATGGTATCGCGGTCCTCGATGAACTCCACTTCGTTGCTCTGCACCAGCAATTCGACAATCTGGTGAGAGATGCGCACAATCTTTTCGCGGCTCAATCGCATGGTTCGGTGTCGTCCCTGTTCCCTTCTCTATCGCAGGATAAGTTTGCGGTCGCGAGCAATTTGCCCCTTCACCTTCTTGAACATCTCCTGGTAAGAGACGCCGGTGCGGCGCATTTCGTCCTGATATTGCGTGAGGATGTTGCGGACTTCCTCGTTAACCTTGTCCTCAATGGTAATTTCTTCTAGCATACGCTGGCGCACCCGCAGGATCACCGCTTCCTGATCTTTTTCTTTGATCTCGACCTGATCATCCTCCAGAAGCTTCTTGATTACTTCGGAGGCCATGTGGCCGACGTAGTCCCGGTTCAGCAACATATCAGTAGAGTCCTCGATGGAACTGTGAACCATTGAGTATACTGGCCAAGCGGGAAATTCGCAAGAAAGCCGGCAAATTTTCGACGGGCCGCCGCCGCGCGCGTGCTAAGATAAATGCGGACGGGCGGTTAGCTCAGTTGGTTAGAGCGCCTGCCTTACAAGCAGGAGGTCGCAGGTTCGAGCCCTGCACTGCCCACCATTTGCCGCAACTCGGCCTGCGGCTTCCTTCCACATCTTCACACCAGACATTATGAGAAATCAGAACAGAAGCAGACAAACAGCTATGTGCGCTGGCCTGCCGCGGCGTTGCGATGGCGCAAGTAGAAACGCTTGTCGCAGCCGGCACACCAGTAAGGGGCAAAGTGAAACACTTTGTAGACGTGGCGTTCGATCAGGCCGCGGGGCCGCTGACGGTAGATTTCATCGGAGCCGCAGTGCCTGCAGGTGCGAGTCAGTTTGTGCAGGTTATTCAGGCCGCTAGATGGGGAAATAGGTAGAGTAGCCATCGGAAACAATTCTCCTAGCGTTTTACCCGGGTTTACTTCTGGCCGGTCTAAAGGCCGGCCAATAAGAAGGGGAGCCGTTCGCACGCCTACGCGTGTGCGGCCATTTCTTTTCTGGTGGCTGTACCTCTCATCGCGTGAATCAGCGCCAGGTCCACGTCCGTGGGCTGCAGCGGGCAACGGAGGACTTCCTCAGCACCCAGGCGCAGCGCTTCGAGATATTCTTCCCACTCGCCGGTGCATAGCATCACCACAAATCGAATGTCCTCGGAGATGGCACGCACTTCTCGCAGCAAATCGTTGTAAGCGCCATCGGAAAGGCGTTCTTCGCAAAAAACAACAGAAAACGGACGAAGTCTCAGAGCTTCCTTAGCCTGCTCGATGCCGGGCGCGGAGTAGCTGTCAATCGGCAGCCCGTCAAAAACACGCATCAACATCTTCCGGTTGTCTGCTCGGCAGGAAACAATCAATATTGGCAATCCGTTATCCATAAAACTCCCCCTGATTTCTAGCCTGCTACCCGAATAGATGCTTGAGTTTTCAAAGATGGAGATTATTTTTTAGCGGAACCTCCAGGGCGGGACAATCGGGACGATTCTGTATATGGCCCGACGGAGCGAAAACTCTATAACGTGCCTGTGTTCGCACATTGCCTAGAACGGCTAGGGCGGCTAGGAAGACTGCTTGATGGCGGCCGGACTGTCGAGTGAGAGCGAGGGGCTGGAATTGCTCGATTCCTTCTGCACGCGGTTGGGAATGGTCGCCACCACACGGGTCCCTTCACCGTTAACGGACACGATCTCCAGCGCCCCGTCCAATTGGCGGATTCTTTCGCGTATCCCCAACAGCCCCACACCCAAGCCCGTTCCATCCTGCGAAGTGTTCATACCGACGCCTTCGTCGCGCACTTGCAGCCGGATATCCCCGTTCTGTCGGTCCAGAGAGACACTCGCCGTGGCGCTATTGGAATGCCTGTGAACGTTCAGCAAGCATTCCTGAACCACCCGAAACAGGGCTGTCTCCACATCGCCCTCTAACCGGCCCAAGTCCGGAGCCACATTCACGGTCACGGAAATGCCGCTGCGCTTGCCGAAGCCATCGATGTACACGGCAAGGGCGGATTCCAGGCCGATTTCATCAAGCAAGGGGGGGTGAAGTAAATGAGAGATAGTTCGCGTCTCTGTAATCGCCCGGTGCAAGAGCACCGAAATCTCGCTTACGCTTTCGTGTACCGCGGGCTCGCGCTCAAACCGGCGGGCAAGCTGATCGATGCCCATTTTCACGCCCACCAGATACTGCCCCAGGCCGTCATGCACATCGCGCGCCACGCGGCGCCTCTCTGCATCTTGAATCTGCATTAGGCGGCCTGTTAAACGCCTGAGCCGCTCCTCGGCGACCCGCAGATCGTTGTTTACTGTCTCCAGTTCCCTGGTCTTCCGGTACAGTTCGGCGAAGACGCTCACCTTGGCGCGAAGCAGTTCCGGTACGACGGGTACAGATATGTAGTCGACCGCACCGCGTTGATATCCTTGGATACGATCCACGTCCGTCAAATGCACGCCAGAAATGAAAATGATTGCCATGCTCTGGTAGCGGGGATGTTGGCGGATCAGGTTGGCAAGTTCGAAGCCGTCGATGTCCGGCATGCTGACGTCGAGCAGAACCAAAGCGATGTCGGTTTTCAGCAACTGGTCAAGTGCCTCGCGGCCGGAAGAAACTTTGATCAGATTTTCATTGAGGTCGCGCAGAATCGCTTCGTAGCTCAGCAGCTTCGCAGGCTGGTCGTCCACCACTAGGATGTTCACCGGACCATCCGTGCGCATCGGCGATTTTACCTCAGTCGACATAATTATCGATGTAGCCACAAGCGCAGCGCCGACAGCAGTTGTTCTGTGTTGACTGGCTTCGCCAGGTACTCCGAAGCTCCGGCCTCCAGGCACCTTTCCCGGTCACCCTTCATAGCCTTTGCCGTCAGAGCGATAATCGGCATGCGCCAGCACAACGGGTTTTGCCGAATCACTTGCATGGTTTCGAATCCATCCATTTCCGGCATCATGATGTCCATCAACACGATGGCAACATCCGGTGTGGATTCCAACGTGGCGATCGCTTCCCTGCCCGTGCCCGCCGTCAAGACAATCATCCGGCGCCGCTCCAGCACGCTGCTGAGCGCAAAAATATTGCGCACGTCGTCGTCAACGATCAGCACCTTCTTGCCGGCAAGCGCCTCATCCGAACCGTGCAGCTTCTCGAGCATTCGCTGCCGCTCGACAGGCAAATCCGCGACAATGCGGTGCAGAAAAAGCGCTGTTTCGTCCAGCAGACGCTCCGGCGATTCCACGCCCTTCACTACCACGCTTCGCGCCAAGGTTCGCAGCCGTGCGTCTTCTTCGGCCGTGAGTTCTTTCCCGGTGAAGACGACCACCGGGAGTTCACTGAGCGCGGGACTTTCCCCAAGTTTGCCGAGAACTTCGAATCCGCTCATGTCCGGCAATCGAAGATCGAGCACTACGCAATCAAAAGCACTTTCTTCCAGCGCTTCCAGGGCTTCTTCGCCGGTCGAAATAACGGTCACGTCAATGTCGTCGTGTCCGAGCAGTTCGCGAATACTCAGTTGTTCACCGGGATCGTCTTCCACAACCAGCAATCGTTTCCGCCGAGGCGCAGCGTAGTCTTTGATTTTATCCAGAGCCATTTGCAGGCCCTCGGGTGTCACAGGCTTTGTGACAAAAGAAAACGCACCACGCGCCAGACCGTGTTGACGATCTTCATCCATGGTCAAGAGCTGAACAGGTATGTGGCGCGTGGTCGGATCCTGTTTCAAATGGTTCAGCACCGTCCAACCCAGCATGTCCGGCAGAAACACATCGAGCGATACTGCGGTCGGCCGATACTCGCGAGCCAGCGAAAGCCCTTCGGCACCCTTGCCTGCCACCAGCACCTTGAAGCCTTTGTTTCTCGCTAAATCCGCCAAAATCCGCGCGTAGTGGATGTCGTCTTCCACAATCAGCAGGCTTGCGTCACCTGGCTGAAGATCATCGCGATCATCAGGAATTCTTTCCGGACTCTCGGAGACCACCACATGAGCCAGTTGGCGCCCAGCCGCCAGGAATGCCGGACGCGACTCCTGGGTCGCGATCGCCGACGATGGCCCCACATACGTCTTCGGCAGATACAGTGTGAATGTGCTTCCGGACCCGGGCACACTGCGCAGCTGAATTTCTCCTCCGAGAAGATTGGCCAATTCTCGGCTGATTGCCAGGCCCAGACCGGTGCCGCCATATTTACGGCTCGTGCCCGCGTCCGCTTGCTGGAACGCTTCGAAAATGATGCGCTGCTTTTCCTGAGGAATTCCGATGCCCGTGTCTGTAACTTCAAATGCGATTACGCAAGCGGACGTATTCAGCAGCGGGTGATCCTCGCTCCATCCACGAGTCGCCACGCAGACGGAAACGCGCACGCCTCCCTGCTCGGTAAATTTGAAGGCGTTCGAAAGCAGGTTCTTCAGCACTTGCTGCAAGCGTTTTGAGTCTGTGACCAAACTGCGTGGGAGGTGGGGATCAGAATAAATATCGAACGTCAGGCGGCGGTTCTCCGCTTCATGCCGGAAGGGCCGCGCCACCATCTCCAGCAAAGTGGTGAACAAAACCTCTTCGGCTTCGACCGATACTGTTCCGGATTCAATCTTGGACAAATCGAGAATGTCGCTGATCAAGTTCAGCAGGTCCGTACCGGCTCCGTGAATCGTTCGTGAAAACTCCACTTGCTTCGCGGACAGGTTACCGTCGGCGTTTTCCGCCAACTGCTGACCAAGAACCAGAATGCTGTTCAGCGGTGTGCGCAGCTCGTGGGACATGTTCGCCAGGAATTCCGATTTGTACTTCGAGGTGAGCGCCAGTTCCTTGGCTTTTTCTTCCAGCGCGCGGCGCGCCTGCTCGATTTCTTGGTTCTTGCGCTCCACTTCGACGTTCTGTTCGGCGAGTTGTTGCGCCTTTTGCGCCAGTTGTTCGTTCGTTTGTTGCAGTTCTTTTTGTTGCGTTTGTAGTTCGATGGCCAACTGCTGTGATTGCTTCAGTAAACTTTCCGTCTGCATCGTCGCTTCAATACTGTTCAGCACGATACCGATGTTCGAAGTGAGCTGCTCAAGGAACGCCAGGTGCGAAGCGGTGAATTCACCGAGCGACGCAAGTTCGATGACCGCTTTCACGCGATCCTCGAACAATACGGGCAGCACAATCACGTTTTGCGGCACTGCTTTGAACAAGCCCGAGCTGATGGTCATGGCGTCGCGCGGGACTTTCTTGATCAACACGCGTTTTTTCTCCGAAGCACACTGCCCCACCATGCCCTCGCCGGCTCTCAAGTGACGCCGCTGGCCCTCGGGAACGTCGTCGGCATAGGCCGAAAGCAGCACCAATTCCCCGTGTTCTTCCGTTTGCATCTGGTAGATCAAACCTTGTTGTGCGTTAACCAGCGGTGCCAGTTCCGACAACAGCATGCGGCCGACCGTAGAGAGGTCGCGTTGCCCCTGCAACATGTTCGTAAAATTCGCGAGGTTGGTCTTCAGCCAATCCTGTTCCGTGTTGCGATCGGTCGTCAGTCGGAGGTTGTCGATCATCGTGTTGATGTTGTCTTTGAGTTCGGCAACTTCACCCCGCGCTTCCACCTGGATCGACCGGGTGAGGTCTCCTTTAGTCACCGCCGTGGCCACTTCAGCAATCGCGCGCACCTGGTTGGTGAGGTTATCCGCAAGGAGGTTCACGTTACCGGTAAGGTCTTTCCATGTGCCCGATGCACCCGGGACGTTGGCTTGTCCGCCGAGGCGCCCTTCCACGCCGACTTCGCGCGCCACGGTGGTCACCTGATCGGCAAACGTCGCCAGCGTGTCGGTCATATTGTTGATAGTCTCGGCCAGCGCAGCAACTTCGCCCTTCGCGTTAACCGTGAGTTTTTGCGTGAGTTCACCGTTCGCGACAGCGGTCACCACCTTCACGATGCCGCGCACTTGTTCCGTCAAGTTAGCGGCCATCACGTTCACGTTGTCCGTAAGATCTTTCCACGTCCCCGCCACACCCGGCACTTGCGCCTGGCCTCCCAGTTTTCCTTCCGTGCCGACTTCACGTGCCACGCGCGTCACTTCAGCGGCAAACGCGTTCAATTGGTCCACCATCGTGTTGATGGTGTTCTTCAGCTCCAGAATTTCGCCCTTCACGTCTACCGTGATCTTGCGAGACAAGTCGCCGCGCGCGACTGCCGTCGTCACCTCAGCAATGTTGCGGACCTGGCCTGTCAGGTTTCCGGCCATCGCATTCACGGAGTCCGTCAAGTCCTTCCACGTTCCAGCCACCCCAGGCACGTTTGCTTGTCCGCCCAGCCTTCCTTCGCTGCCCACCTCGCGTGCTACGCGTGTCACTTCTGCGGCGAACGAACGCAACTGTTCCACCATCGTGTTCAATGTCTCTTTGAGCTGCAGGATTTCGCCGCGTACGTCCACGGTAATTTTGCGAGACAAGTCGCCACTGGCGATGGCCGTGGCCACTTCCGCGATGTTTCTCACTTGGCCTGTCAGGTTGCTGGCCATGAAGTTAACGTTGTCCGTCAAATCTTTCCAGGTACCTGCAACGCCCGGTACCTGCGCTTGGCCGCCCAGCTTTCCTTCCGTACCCACCTCGCGGGCCACGCGCGTCACTTCGCCGGCGAACGCGTTCAACTGGTCCACCATCGTATTGATGGTGTTCTTCAACTCCAGAATTTCGCCCTTCACGTCCACCGTGATCTTGCGTGACAAGTCGCCTCGCGCAACCGCCGTCGTTACCTCAGCAATGTTCCGAACTTGAGCCGTCAAATTGCTGGCCATGAAGTTGACGTTGTCGGTCAAGTCCTTCCACGTACCGCCTACGTCCGGCACCTGCGCCTGGCCGCCCAGTTTTCCTTCTGTTCCAACTTCGCGCGCTACACGCGTCACTTCGCCAGCGAACGCGTTCAACTGGTCCACCATCGTATTGATGGTGTTCTTCAACTCCAGAATTTCGCCCTTCACGTCCACCGTGATCTTGCGTGACAAGTCGCCACGCGCAACCGCCGTCGTCACTTCCGCAATGTTGCGCACCTGCCCCGTCAGGTTACTGGCCATTGAGTTGACAGAATCGGTCAGGTCCTTCCACGTTCCCGCAACACCCTGCACATCTGCCTGACCGCCCAACTTGCCGTCCGTTCCAACTTCGCGTGCTACGCGTGTTACTTCCGACGCAAACGAACGAAGCTGATCCACCATCGTATTCAGCGTGTCTTTCAGTTCCAGGATCTCGCCCTTCACGTCCACTGTGATCTTGCGAGACAAGTCGCCGCGCGCCACCGCCGTCGCCACTTCCGCGATGTTGCGAACTTGCGCCGTCAGGTTGCTGGCCATGAAGTTGACGTTGTCCGTCAAGTCTTTCCAAGTACCCGCCACGCCCGGCACCTGCGCCTGGCCGCCCAGTTTTCCTTCTGTTCCAACTTCGCGCGCCACGCGGGTTACTTCTCCAGCGAACGCGTTCAACTGATCCACCATCGTATTGATGGTGTTTTTCAACTCCAGAATTTCGCCCTTCACGTCCACCGTGATCTTGCGTGACAAGTCGCCTCGCGCAACCGCCGTCGTCACCTCGGCAATGTTGCGAACCTGAGCTGTCAAATTTCCGGCCATCGAGTTCACGGAGTCGGTCAGGTCCTTCCACGTTCCCGCCACGCCAGGCACGTTAGCCTGTCCGCCAAGTCTTCCTTCGCTACCCACCTCGCGCGCCACACGCGTCACTTCGCCGGCGAACCGGTTCAACTGGTCCACCATGGTGTTCAATGTCTCTTTGAGCTGCAGGATTTCGCCGCGTACATCGACCGTGATCTTGCGCGAAAGGTCGCCTTTCGCAATAGCGGTGGCCACTTCCGCGATGTTTCTCACTTGGCCTGTCAGGTTGCTGGCCATGAAGTTGACGTTGTCCGTCAAATCTTTCCAGGTACCCGCAACGCCCGGTACCTGCGCCTGTCCGCCAAGCTTTCCTTCCGTGCCCACCTCGCGCGCCACGCGTGTCACTTCCCCTGCGAATGCGTTCAACTGGTCCACCATCGTATTGATGGTTTCTTTCAACTCCAGGATTTCGCCCTTCACGTCCACAGTGATCTTGCGAGACAAGTCTCCACGGGCCACTGCCGTCGTCACCTCGGCAATGTTGCGAACCTGCGCCGTCAAGTTCCCGGCCATCGCATTGACCGAATCCGTCAGATCCTTCCATGTGCCGGCCACGCCAGGCACCACAGCCTGTCCGCCCAACTTGCCGTCCGTGCCCACTTCGCGCGCCACGCGCGTTACTTCCGATGCGAACGAACGCAACTGGTCCACCATCGTATTGATGGCTTCCTTCAACTGCAGAATTTCGCCGCGCACGTCCACAGTAATTTTGCGCGAAAGGTCGCCGCTGGCCACCGCCGTAGCCACTTCGGCCATGTTGCGCACCTGCCCCGTCAGGTTACTGGCCATCAGGTTCACGGAATCCGTCAGGTCCTTCCACGTGCCGGCAACACCTGGCACCACGGCTTGTCCGCCCAACTTGCCGTCTGTGCCCACTTCGCGCGCCACGCGCGTCACTTCCGCCGTAAACACCCCAAGCTGCTGAATCATCGTGTTCACGATGTTGGCTGAACGCAAAAACTCTCCTTCGAGCGGCCGGTTGTCCACTTCCATGCGCACAGTTTGCGTCAGGTTTCCTTGCGCCACCGCGGCGATGGCGCGGGTAACTTCCGTGATAGGTCGCAGCAGGTCTTCGGTCAGCGTATTGACCGAGCTCTCCATCTCACCCCAGGCGCCTTGCGGAATGTTGAAACGCACGCGTTCCCGGATTTTTCCTTCTTTCCCTAGGGTTTGTCCCAACCGTTTCAGTTCCAGCGCCATTTGCTGGTTGGCGCTAATGATATCGTTGAATGTGTCCGCAATCCGGCCCGTCAATCCTGTCCAGACCACCGGAAGCCGGACCGAAAAGTCTCCATTTCGGACGCTTAAAAGAGTTTGCAGAATTATCGCTAGTTCGGAGGATGCACTTTGGGAAAAACCGTTGCTGCCATTTTTCCGCTTGGATCGTTTCTTTTCTTGGGGCGTGGAGATATCGGCGGCCAGCTCTCCGTTCATGCTTTTACCTCTCGCGGTCAATTGACCCAGGACCGCGGACCGTTAATTCGCAGAAACTTAAGTATTTTTCGCCACAGAATTACAAGGTAGCACCAGACTTTTTACCAGCTTGGCTGTACCCGCGACAGTAGGGTGTTTCCTGTATTTTCCCGCATGTTTCCCAGGCCATTAACATTACAGGTTGTTACCGGTTACATGGCCTGCGCGCCGAACCGGCTACAGCCACCCTCGAACTGTTTTACGGGTTTGTTCGGATACAGTGATGGTGCGGCACTGGCTAAGCTCTGTAGGCAGAGAGGATTTCATGAAAATTGCCCAGATTGCGCCTTTGTATGAAAGCGTCCCTCCGAAACTCTACGGGGGCACGGAGCGAGTTGTTTCCTACCTGACCGAAGAACTAGTACGCTTGGGTCACGATGTCACTCTGTTCGCGAGCGGCGATTCTGTAACCACAGCTCATCTGGAAAGCGGCTGTGCGAAAGCTTTGCGGCTCACCCGAACCTGCAAAGATCCGCTCGCCCACCACACCGTGATGCTCGATAAAGTTTTGTCGATGGCCGACGACTTCGACATTTTGCATTTTCACACCGACTATACGCATTTTCCGGCCACGAGAAATTTACAATTGCCGGCGGTGACGACCCTGCATGGGCGTTTGGATATGCCGGACCTGCTGCCTTTGTATCAGCAGTTTGACCGCCAACCCTTGGTCTCGATCTCTCAAGCGCAGCGTCAACCACTAGGCCGTGTGAACTGGATTGGCAACGTGTATCACGGACTTCCCCGGAATCTATACCGCCCACAACTAAATCCCGGCCAGTATCTTGCCTTCCTCGGTCGCATCTCGCCCGAAAAACGGCCCGATCGCGCCATCCGAATCGCCCTGAAAGCAAAAATGCCACTGAAGATCGCGGCAAAAATCGACGACGTCGACACGCAATATTTTGCGACAGAGATTGAACCGTTGCTCCGCGAGCCGGGAGTGGAATTTCTAGGTGAAATCAGCGAAGCGCAAAAAGGCGCATTCCTTGGCAACGCCTACGCCTATCTTTTTCCCATCGACTGGCCCGAACCCTTCGGTCTAACCATGATTGAATCCATGGCCTGCGGTACCCCCACGATCGCGTTTCGTTGTGGTTCTGTGCCGGAGATTATCGACGACGGGGTCACCGGCTTCATCGTCAACAGCGAGGAACAGGCGGCGAAAGCGCTGAATCGCGTTGCCGCCCTGAACCGCGCAAAATGCCGAGCCACGTTCGACCGCAGGTTCACATCTTGCCGCATGGCCAAGAATTATTTGACGATCTACGAATCACTCGCCGACCACCACTTGCCGGTGTCACGCGCCGTGCACCAGATGGAGATTTCTAGCACAATCGTGTCATGAAGCAGCCTGCAAGACGCGAAGACCTGCTCAGCCTCGACCAGGAATTCTACATCAGGGCTACATCTTCGCTCGCCGACGACCGCACCCGTGTTTTGAAATACGGCGAAACCTTTACGGTGTTCAATCGTTATGGCGACATCGAATCTCTCGGCACCATGCAATTTGGCTTGTTTCATATGGAGACGCGCCATCTCTCGCGCCTGGCGTTCTATCTCGGTGGACGCAAGCCTCTTCTCCTGAGTTCCACGATTCGAGAAGACAATTCCCTTTTGACTGTCGACGCCACCAACCTCGACACTCAATCAGGCGAAAACAGTCATGTCCCTCAAGGCACGATTCACATTTTTCGCTCGGCCTCGCTTTCCAAAGCCGTGTGTCACATGCACTTTCGGTTTTTGAATTACGGTGCCCACCCGCATCCCTTGTGGCTGGCGTTCGCCTTTGACGCCGACTTCGCCGACATTTTCGAGGTGCGGGGTACCCCACGCAAACAACACGGCAAGCGTTTGGAAGATTCGATCGAGGACAAAGCTCTTCTGTTGGCTTACGAAGGACTGGACGGCGTTCGACGGCAAACTCGTATCTCGTTTTCCGCAGCCCCGGAATCGATGATCAATCGCGAAGTCGCTTTTGCGAGGGAACTCCGTCCGGATGAAGAATGGAGCCTGTCGATAACGGTCACCTGCGAGCGCTTTGACCCCAAAGCTTCAAAAGCTCCAAACACTTCACCTGCACGCCATACCGAGTCAGCCTCCATGCCGATTTTTCGAACCCGTCTGATTGGTTCGAATAAACGGACCAACAGCTGGCTGGCTCGCTGCCAAGCCGACCTCATGATGCTCATGGAAGGGAATCCGGAAGGCGATTATCCTTATGCTGGCGTACCGTGGTTCAGCACGGTTTTTGGCCGCGACGGAATTATCACCGCGATGGAGTGCCTTTGGATCGCACCCGCCATTGCCCGCGGCGTTCTGGCGTATCTTACGGAGACTCAGGCAACCGAAGAAGACCCGAGCCGAGACGCAGAGCCGGGAAAAATCATTCACGAGATCCGCCACGGCGAAATGGCAGCAACGGGCGAAGTTCCTTTCCGCCGTTATTACGGCAGTGTTGATTCCACGCCGTTGTTTCTGATGCTCGCCGGAGCCTATTTCCATCGCACTAACGACTTAGACTTCATCAAAGGTATTTGGCCACAAATCGAAGCGGCTCTCCGCTGGATTGATACCTACGCCGACATGGATGGCGATGGATTCTACGAATATCGCCAGCGCTCCGAAAAAGGATTGACGCAGCAAGGCTGGAAGGATTCTCAGGATTCCATCTTTCATAAAGATGGCCGCCTCGCCGAACCTCCCATTGCGCTCTGCGAGATGCAAGGCTACGTTTATGCGGCGAAACAATTGGTAGCCATGCTGTGCGAGCATGTCGGCCAATCGGAGATGAGTTCGCGACTCGCCACCCAAGCGCGTGAATTGCAAAGCCGGTTCGACCTTGCGTTCTGGAATGACGAACTAAGAACCTATGCGCTGGCGCTTGATGGCCACAAGCAGCAATGCGAAGTGCGAGCTTCGAACGCGGGCCACGCGTTATTCACGCGCATCGCCGCGCCGTCGCGCGCTCGCCTGGTCTCAGACACTCTCATGGATGGCGCTTCTTATTCCGGTTGGGGGATTCGCACCGTTGCCGCACGCGAAGCACGCTACAACCCGATGTCTTACCACAATGGCTCCGTCTGGCCGCACGACACGGCCATAATTGGTGCGGGTATGGCCAATTATGGACAACAACAGCTCGCCGCGCGGCTTCTTACGGGAATGTTCGACGCTGCACGCCACGTCGATCTGAATCGCCTTCCCGAATTGTTCTGCGGATTCCACCGTCGCCCCGACGGTACTGGACCCACCCTCTACCCCGTGGCGTGCGCACCGCAAGCCTGGGCATCGGGCGCTCCGTATCTTTTGCTCTGCGCCTCCCTGGGATTTGAGGTTCGCGCGTCAGAGCGGCTCATTCAATTCGATAATCCCCATCTTCCTTCGTTTCTCGACGAACTCCGAATTGAGGGTCTCTCTGTCAATGATGCTCATGTGGATTTGCTCATCACCCGCCACGACAAGGGATTCGCCGTCGACGTTCTGCGCAAAGACGGCTCTATCGAGATCCGAATCAAAGATTGACTCCCATTTCGTACGGCCTTCGCGTCTTGCTTGAGTTGGCCACCTTTCCTTCGGCATAAACTCTTTCCTGTATGGCGCACCTGACCACTTTCGTCGAATCATTGCGCTGTCCTCCATGCGCTATGTCTGCCTGACCTGCGACTACGACGGCACCATCGCTCGCAACGGAAAAGTTGCTCAGAGCACTCTGCAGGCTTTGGAGAAAACGCGGTCCTCCGGACGTAAACTAATTCTTGCGACAGGCCGCGAGCTCGACGATCTCCGCTCCGTGTTTCCGGAATTCTCTCTTTTTGACCGCATCGTCGCGGAGAACGGTGGCGTACTTTACAGGCCGGCAACGCGGGAACAGATTGTTCTTGCCGAGCCGCCTCCACCGCAGTTTGTCGAGGAACTTGCCCGCCGAGGTGTGCAACCTCTTTCCGCCGGACGTTGCGTGGTTGCCACTTGGCATCCGCACGAGACCACAGTGCTCGAACTAATTCGCACCATGAGTCTTGAACTGCAGATTATTTTCAACAAAAACGCCGTGATGGTTTTGCCTTCCGGAATCAACAAGGGTACCGCGTTAAAGGTCGCCCTTCATGAACTCGGCCTTTCGCGCCATAACGTCGTGGGCATCGGGGACGCCGAGAACGATCATGCTTTTTTGGGATTGTGCGAATGCTCCATCGCCGTGGGAAATGCTCTCCCGGCCCTTCAGGAGCGTGCGGACTGGGTTACCGGCCATTCTCACGGCGCCGGCGCGGAAGAAGCTATCCAATTGCTTCTGCGCAGTGACCTGTCCGATCTCGCCCCGCGCCTCTCGCGCCATGACATTCTCTTGGGCTCGAAAGACAACGGCGAATCGTTCTTTCTGCCGGCCTACGGTTCACGGCTTTTGGTTGCGGGCCCGTCCGGCAGCGGCAAATCAACGGTAGTCTCGGCCATCGTCGAACGCTTGGTGGCAGACAAATATCAGGTTTGTTTGTTTGATCCAGAAGGAGACTATGACGAATTTGAGGAAATGGTCACTCTTGGGGGCCCGGAGCGAATCCCCGCGGCCACGGAGATCCTGGAAATCCTGAATAATCCCAGCCGTTCATTAACCATCAACTTGCTTGGGGTTCCCCTCGCAGATCGCCCTTCGTATTTTCAAACATTGCTTGCGCGCGTCCAGGAACTTCGATTCAAGACCGGACGGCCACATTGGATCGTGATTGACGAAGCTCACCACGTTCTTCCCGCTGAGCTTGGCGCAGCGGGCGGTGCTGTGCCAAAAGAACTGGACAGCTTCGTGCTGGTGACGGTCCATCCTGATCTAGTCTCTCCCGCAATCCTGAGTTCGGTGGAAGAAATCATTGCCGTAGGCCCGGAGCCGCAAGCCGTCGTCAACCAGTTCAGCAAGGCCACCTCCAAGAATTTATACTGGCATCCAGATGCTCCCCGCGCTCATGAAACTGGACACATCCTTGCCTGGCATCTTCCGGAACCACCGGGACATTGCTACGTAAAGCTCGAGCCCGCGAAGAACCAGCGCCGCCGCCATCAACGCAAATATGCCTCGGGCGAACTCGGGGAAGACAAAAGCTTTTACTTTCGCGGTGCGGAAGGGAAACTGAACCTCCGGGCGCAGAACATGAATCTGTTCGCGCAACTGGCGGAAGGCGTGGATGATGAGACCTGGAGCTTTCACTTGTCGCACGGGGATTATTCGCGGTGGCTGCGGGATGCCATCAAGGATGAAACGATCGCCGAAATTGTGGCCGGCTATGAAACGGACAGCAGGCTTAATCCGTCCGAGAGTCGGGAAATGATCCTGAAGGCGATCCGCCAACATTACACCGCTCCCGCTTAGGCTGGCAGGTGCCGCAAGACTACAGGAGTTAACTGTACGCGCTACTTGCAATTGCGGATTGTCTCGAATCGCGCTTAGGCCTACGGTTAATTTTGTCTCGTGCTGGGCCAATCAAGACGCAAACGTCGGGGCAAATATGGCTGTTTCAAAACGAAGATCCGTCATTCTGGCTTCTTTCCTCTGTATTTCGTTCATTGGGTTCCTTAGCCTTGCTGCTGCCGGTCACACGCAACGGAGCGCGCCGCAATCACAACAGGGAGATGTCCAGCACGGCAAATATTTAGTGGAAGAAGTGGCCAAGTGCGCGGAATGCCACACCCCCCGGGATGCGCAAGGCAATCTTGATCCGCAAGCGTGGTTACAAGGGGCCCCTATTTGGATCATGCCGGTGCGCCCGATCCCTAATTGGGCGGACCAGGTACCCGCCCTCGCCGGTCTTCCCAGTTATACGGATGAACAAATGGAAAGAGTGCTCGAAAAAGGGATCGGTCCCCAAGGCGAGGCGCTGCGTCCACCGATGCATATCTACCATATGACTCCGGCAGACGCGAAAGCCATTATCGCGTACCTGAAATCCCTCCCAGCACGACCGCAATAGGCCCAACCTGCCCCTTCAGTTCCTCCGCTGTTCGCAGAAGATACCGGATCAGCTCGATTGTTTTGCGAAACCCCTGTCTTGAAGCTTGAGTTGGCAATTTATTTCTGGAGGGTAGAAATGGATCACGATCACGAAACGAAGAATACGAACGAGAACGGCAACAACTCTTCCGGGTCCTCCAATCACAGGAAGATTCGGTACGCCCTCGTAGGTCTCGGCTATATCTCCCAGGTGGCGGTTCTTCCAGCGTTCGCGCACGCCAAGGACAATTCGGAATTGGTCGCGTTGGTCTCCGGCGATCCAGCAAAACTGAAAGCACTGCGTAGAAAATACAAGGTTCCCAAGACGTACAGCTATGAACAATTCGCAGATTGCCTCGCAGAGGGTGTCGACGCGGTCTATATTGCGCTGCCCAACGCCATGCATCGCGCCTATGCCGAAGGCGCGGCGCGAGCGGGCGTCCACGTGCTTTGCGAAAAACCCATGGCTGTCACAGAGCAGGAATGTGAAGCGATGATGGAGGTTGCTGCGCAAACTAAGGTCAAGCTCATGGTCGCGTATCGCTTGCACTTCGAACGAGGAAACCTTTCCGCGATCGAGACCGTCCGCAACGGCGATATCGGCATGCCGCGCATCTTCAATTCCGTTTTCTGCCAACAAGTGACTCCGGGCAACACCCGCCTGCAGGGCGAAATGGGTGGTGGTCCGTTGTCCGACCTAGGCATCTATTGCATCAACGCTGCCCGATATCTTTTCGGTGCGGAGCCTTATGAGGTGTTTGCCTTCTCCGCGAAACGAAAAGACGACCGCTTCACGGAGATAGAGGAAATGACCACGGCGGTTATGCGTTTTCCGGAGGACTGCCTCGCCTCGTTCACCTGCAGCTTCGGCGCCGCGGACCGCTCGGAATACTAGATTGTCGGTACCAAAGGCAGCCTGAGAATGAATCCCGGCTTCGAGATGGCTGGCGATTTGAAATGCGAGCTCACCATTGAGGGGAAAGCCCACAAGACAACGTACAAGAAGCGGGATCAGTTTGGACCGGAGCTCGCCTATTTTTCAAAATGTATTCTGGAAGACCTGGAACCGGAGCCCAACGGGCTGGAAGGGCTGGCGGATGTTCGCATCATCAATGCTCTTCAGGAATCTGCGGAAAAGGGAAAAGTTGTCGAGATCACACCTATCGACAAAAAAGAGCGCCCCACCCTCGAACAAGAACTTCATAAGCCCGCAGTCCTCGAGCCACCTCTCGTTCGCGGTCAGACGCCTTCGAAGTGACCAACCGAGCTTGCTAAACCTTTGCACTCGCGGCCCTCAGGCTTCACCCGTATTTGCGTTCGGTTGCAATCCACCTACCGTGAACACGGGTACTGATCCAGTCAGGCCCAAATACAAACACAGGCTAAGAGGTGAATGATGAAGAAAAACACGCTCAGAGATTTATTCATTGACGAGCTTCGCGATCTTTACGACGCGGAGAATCGCCTTGTAAAAGCGATCCCTAAGATGGCCAAGGCAGCCGAGTCCGACGATCTGCGCTCTGGATTCGAGCATCATCTTGAACAGACGAAGGAGCACGTGGAACGGCTCAAGAAGGTCCTTACTTCACTGGACGAAAAACCCACGGCGAAGAAATGCCCGGGAATGGCGGGGATTGTTCAGGAAGGCGATGAAATGATGGAAGAGGATTACGAGGGAAGCGTGAAAGACGCTGCCCTCATCTCAGCCGCGCAACGCGTGGAACATTATGAAATCGCCGCCTATGGTTGCGTTCACAGCTGGGCCCAGGAATTGGGAGAAAACGAAGCCGCTGCGATTCTGGAAAAAACCCTGAACGAAGAGAAGGAAACCGACGCCAGCCTCACCGAGCTGGCTGAGCAAATCAACGCATCTGCAAACTCAGAGGGTGCCAAGGACGAAGAAACCGAAGCAAAAGGTGAACAAGAAGAAACTCGCACCAGCATGCGCAAAGGCAAATCACGTTCCGCAAACGCTTGATCTGCTGCTGCCGGCAGCCGGCGACTGGCGTTTGTCGCCGGCTGCATTTTTATCTCAGTCCCGAGGATCGCCGGTGGCCGCTTTTGCAACATCGCCGCCGCCGTCCTGAGCAATGTCCTTGAGCAAGCGGCTGCTCAACACCGACGCTGCCTTCTCTTTCGTAATGTCCTTCTTTGAAGCAAATTCGTCGCGGTGCTTGATCAGCAACCATGCCCTCTTCCCACTCTTGCCATAACTTTTGGTGCGCACGAGCGCCCAAGATCCGTGCAGCTTCTTGCCATGCAGCTCAAATTTCAAACTGCCCTGTTTCAACGCTTCCGCGACGTCGCCCTGCTCGGGGGTCCAGGTTCCCCGGTCCCACAACATCACCGTTCCTCCTCCATACTCGCCCTCTGGAATCACGCCTTCGAAGTTTCCATATTCAGCCGGATGATCTTCGACCTGCACGGCAAGTCGTTTCACGCTTGGATCGAGCGATGGCCCTTTCGGTACGGCCCACGACAACAACACCCCATTCCATTCCAGCCGGAAATCGTAATGCAGTTGCGTGGCCCGGTGCTTCTGAATGACGTAAAGTAGCGAACTTTTCCGGTTGCCTGCTTTTTCCCCCTTGGGTTCCGGTGAGACGCGAAAATTTCTCTTCTTTCGATATTTTTCAAGCGGCATGATGTACCCCTCTTCTCCGCGTTCAGGCTTTCTTCAGGCGCGAGATAGCTGTCGATAGCGATTGGCGGGATGAAAAAAAGCCCTCCCACGGATCCTTCTTTTTTAGCCGCGTTCGAAAATCACCGAGATTGAAACTGGATGGTTCGAGCTTTGTCGTCAGTTCAGACCACGCCAGCGGCGTCGAGACCGGCGCATGCGGTTTTCTTCGCACCGAATATGGACTCACCACCGTCTGCAACGGTCCATTGCGAAACGGATCCAGGTAGACGCGCTCCCCCCGTTGGGCAATCGCGTGTTCCACAGTCGTCTGCTTCGGAAACGCACTCGCCAGGCGTGCACAAAATTCTTCGGCAAACTTCAGCACTTCATCCGCGGTAGGTCCCAGGCGAATTGGCACAAAAACATGCAGTCCACGGCTGCCGGACGTTTTCGGAAAGGAGCGCAGGCCCACTTTGTCCAACGCTTCGCGAACAAGCAACGCAACACCGGCGGCGTCCGCAAATTTTCCGGAATTGGGATCCAAATCAAAGCAGATCCAATCGGGTTTTGGGTACGTCTTTGCTCGTGTCCCAGTCACGTGCACCGGAATGCATCCCAGGTTTACGAGCGCCAACTGTGTCGAAAGCTTCCCTCCCACAACATAATCCGTTGCTTTTCGTTTTCCAGTCGCGTTGTGAAACCGCTTCGTCGGGGTATCCTTTGGCATGCTCTCGGGTTTCTGTTTCTGGTAGAAGCATTGCCCTTCCATACCGTCGGGACACCGCTCAAGCGTCAAAACGCGATCCTCCACATAAGGCTTCAAAAGCGGAAAAACATCGCGATAGAAGTTCGCGAGGTCTTGTTTCGTGTATTTCTCTTCCGGCCAAAAGATCTTATCTGAATTTGAGATCTTCACTTCCGGATCCGCAGCGGCCGCTCGCATCTAACCCTCCCGGCGAACTTCTTTTGCCTTCTTGTCGTCACGCAGTCCCAAATAAACCGGATGGCGCAGCTTTCCGTCTTTGGTCCATTCGGTAAATGAAATTTGCGCCACCAAATCGGGTTTCAGAAAAGTCACGTCAGACTCCTTCGGCAACTCTTCGAAAGGTGATTTTCTCTGAATGAGAGGTTGAAACTTCTGCCGCAAATTCTTCAGCGTCTCATCATCAAAGCCCGTCCCCACTTTTCCCGCGTAGTGCAACCCCTTGCGGTCGTAGACACCAAGCAGCAAAGCCCCGAAATCCAACCTCGTACCTTTGGGCTTCGTGAATCCGCCGATCGCGAATTCCTGTTCGAGATGTGCCTTCATCTTCAGCCATTCACGCGATCTTCGGCTCTCATAAATCGATTGCAGGTTTTTCCCGACGACGCCCTCCAGCCCCCGCCTGCTTGCAATTCGAAACGCCTTCAGTCCATCCGGATCAAGTTTCGCCGATATCCTCAGACTCGTACCGAGACGAGTCAAACTTGCCAGACTCCCCCGGCGTGACCCCAAGGGTTCCCGCCTCAGATCTTTGCCATCCCGATAAAGGCAATCGAAGATGGCATATTCTGGTTTCCCCTTTCCCTGCTGTAACAGCTGGAAGCGAGACACGCCCTTGGCATCGAAGACAACCACTTCTCCATCAAGCAACAGCGTCTCTGGCTTCAGCGCTAGCACGGCTCGAGCGATTTCCGGATAATTCTCTGTACGGTCAATCGCATTCCGCGAAATCAACGTCACCCGCGATCCTTCCTTGTACGCGAGGATTCGCACGCCGTCGTATTTTTCTTCGAATATCCAGTTTGCCCGCGTGAACGGCGCATCCACCAAAGTAGCCAGCATCGGCTTCACTCGAAAAGGAATTCGCACTTGACGATTATCCTCTTTTCTCCTTCGGCGCTGGCATTTCGATTCGGTCGCAGCAACTTACATCCGGTTGCGGTTTTTGTAATCTGAAACTCTTTCCCGTGATTGTAGATGCACCCGCACGTCGCCCTGATCGGCATCGCCCGCCTCTCCGATGGCCAGCAACAATTCTCCTTCAAGATCCTGGCCTTCTTCCAGCAATTGGAAAGCGCTCTCGCCACCCCCGAAGCCGACTTCGGAAATGTCGCTGAGATCGCCCGATTGTGTCGCACTTTGATGCTCCCCCGGCACCTCTTCCAGCAATTCCCCAGCACCTTGGCGACTCGGCGGCTTCTTTGTAAAGCTTCTGGACACCGCGGGAATACCGACAAAATGCGGAGATTCGCGCCATTGGCGTTGCTTTGCCTTCGTGGCGCGGCCTTTTCCCTGTTTTTTGGTCACTTTATTTTTCACGGTGGCTACCCCTGTTAAAATTATTGTTTGCGGACCCTGAAAACGCCGCACCTCATTGGAACGCGCTGAATATCGCATTCCTCTCCTGTAGTTCAGGTATTCCCTGCGCTTTTGACACCTAGACAGAGTATGTGAGGGCAGCAAGGTTTCAGATGGGCGAAAAGAAGACAGCAAAGCGTCTCGTGTTCCATGGAAAAGCTCCCGGCGATTCTACGCCACAAACTGCTGGAGCGGCGTCAACGCCCGGCCATCGTTATATCTACCTTTTGTCCCCTGCATATGCCGGCGGCAAACGCGCCAGGGTGCTCTTCCGCCCTGAAGCGCAATTCGAACTGGCGGAGCGATTACGTACAACTGGAATTTCCATTGGCGAAGCCTTCAGCTTCATGAGCCCACTCTATTTCCGCGGAAAGTTGGCTTATGCTTCCACTTTTTGTAATACCCCGCCAGGCATCCCCGGCACTCATCTCATCACGCCGTCGCGTGGCCTGCTTCGCCCGGAAACCATCCTCAGCTTCGCGGACCTATCCGAACTCGCCAATGTTCGCATCGACGCGCAAGACCCCGCTTACCGCGATTCGCTCGAGCGCGATTTACGCCGGCTCTCGGAAACTATCGGGCAGAATTTTCGCGTCGTGCTCTTGGGAAGTATCGCAACGCGTAAATATATCCCGCTGTTGCTGGAAGTCCTCGGTGAACGTCTGCTCGTTCCCCGCAAATTTATAGGCATGGGCAACATGAGCCGAGGCGCGTTGCTGCTCCGTTGTTCGCGCGAGCGATGCGAGCTGGAATATGTAACGGTCGAGCAGATGTTGTCGCAGGAGACTTGAGGTATCACTCCGCCGCGAGGGGATCGTCCTCTTCGCCAAGCCTCTGTTCGCCGACGCAACCTGGGTCGCACATGCACGGCACGCGAGCCGATCCTCTAACGCTGGCACAGGACGAACTACAAAATTGCTGTTCCGCCTCGACCAGGCACTCACAAGGCGGGTGCGCACATTTCATCAAGGTTTCAGAACCCATATCGTCTCTCTCCTTGAATTTCGATCCAGCCCAATGAAAGTGAACTGCCTCGAGCAACTATTCCGGCGCGTGCCATTCTTTGATTTCGCACGCCTTATCGTTTTCGTCCAGGGAAAGGCCTTTCCGATCTAGATTCTCGATGTCGTAAATTGAACGCTTCGACCGCAAGATCCGTGGGTAGACCGTCGATTTGCCGAATGGTTCCGTCCTCAATCCTGATTTGAATCTTTGGCATCTGTCTCCCCCTAAATCGCCGGATCATAGGCAACCGGTGGTTTGGTTTTGAGTTGGATTTTCAACATCGGGCATAGCGTGCGACATCAATTCCTTCCAGCTCGTTCGCTCTTTGTGCTGTCGCGGCCGGGACGCGAATTCCTCTTCCCTCTGGATCTCGGTCTCCGCCTTTCGCCAATCTTCCTCGGCTGTCCCGTCATGGGCATCGCGCTGGCGGTAAATTTCATAGGCGGGTTTCTGAATCAAATGAAATCGTTCTTCAGGATGCATGCCTCAACCTCTCTGGGCGTTTCTGACCAGGCTATGTTCTTGGCAGTCGTTGCCACTGGCTATACCCTCGCCGCTGTATTTCTAAACCGCATGCACCTAATCAGGAAATCGCTATACGATTCGCATAACGAATAACTTGATCCGCGGGTGAAAAGGAAAAATCCATGTTTCCGCATCCGGATGAAGCGCGGAAACCGACTGATGCAGCATCGCCTGGAGCCATCACGGACCATGTCGACCCACACGCTCCGCGAAACCGGGCCTAAAATGAACGTGCGTTAACTTGCAAGGAGAGCGGTGGGTACAGTGATCACCTTCATCATTCGTTTTCTCGTCGGCGGAATCGTCGTGACCGCCTTCGCGCTGCTCGGAGAAGTCATCGGCCCGAAAAGTTTGGCCGGCGTTTTCGGCGCTTCGCCGTCCGTCGCTATCGCCACTCTCGGCCTCACCATCTGGGCCGAAGGCAGAGCCTTTGCGGCTCAGGAGGGCCGGTCAATGGTTTGGGGCGCGTTCGCTTTCTTTTTCTACGCTTGCTGCTGCCTGGTCCTTCTCGACTTCGGCAAATGGAGTGCAACCAAAGCCAGTTTCGCGTCACTCCCGCTCTGGTTCGCCTGTGCGTTTGGTTTTTGGTTGGCCTTTCTGAGGTAACCATGCTCATTCAATTCCAGTTTGAGGCGCTTGGCAAAATAAAATGGAATGAATTGGCCACGCGTTTTCTGTTTGGCGGCACAATCACCGCAGCTGCCGGCCTTGTCGCCCAGCACTTTGGCCCAGCCGTCGGCGGCCTGTTCCTGGCGTTCCCTGCAATTTTTCCCGCAAGCGTCACGCTGTTGGCAAAGAAGCAGGCTGAGAAGAAATCGGCTCATGGCATGGATGGTACGATTCGCGGGAAAAAAGCTGCCGCGCTCGAGAGCAGCGGCACGGCGGTCGGTTCGATCGGCCTTGCCTGCTTTGCCGGGGTTATCTGGCAATTGCTGCGGCGTTGGAATCCGGCAATGGTATTACTTGTTTCCGTCTCGGTTTGGCTAGCAGTTTCCGTCTTTCTATGGGTTCTCTGTAGAAGGATCAGGCATTCACTGCACAGACGCCATCGAACATCTTCGTAAATTCTCGGGCCCAATTAAAAAATGTCAGATTTTTAGCAATTCGTGGGCTTTGCCGATCAATACCGGCATGTCTTCCGTCTTTGACACAACCGCGTCCACGCCTGCTCGCTCCGCCTCCGCTTTGACCGCGCCGTCGCCGTACAAGCTAAAAAGAATAATCGGCATGTGAGGGAATAACTTCCGGAGAACCAACGCCGCTTGCAGGCCATTCATTACCGGCATAGACAAGTCCAATATCGCCAGATCAGGCTTCAGTTCCTTCACAACTTCAATACCTTCCGCGCCGTTTTCGGCTTCGCCATAGTAGCGAAATCCATTTTCGAGCAGTGCGTGGCCGACCGTTTTCCGCACGGCCGCATTGTCGTCCACAATCACGACCGCCTTACCTTCGTCGGAACCCTTCGTAGTGCTCGTATGTTGTGCTTGCACGGCATATTTCCTTACCCTCATTGAATAACACTCAACGCGCTGGAGTAACCATCCACTGGATACACTATTTTTGCCTCGCCGAGTTCTAGAACCTTCCTGGATTCGCCGAATCGTACAGCAAGTAATGTATGTACATCCCGCACATCCATTGATTTAATCACTCAACGTTCGCTCAAGCGCACCCTCACTAAGGCGCGCAACTCCTTGTTTCCAGGTAGAGGTGATGCAACTGCAGAAGCTCAGCATCCTGATCGCAGACGACCACGAAGTAATCCGGCGAGCTCTGCGGTCATTGCTGCTTTCTCGTCCCGAATGGTCCGTCTGTGGTGAAGCCTGCGATGGCAAAGAAGCCGTGCAGATGACCCGCGCTCAGCGGCCGGATATTGTTCTGATGGACGTCTCCATGCCGGAGATGAACGGCGTCGATGCGGCGAGAATTATCCGCCGCGAATTTCCGGATACCGCAGTCCTCATCATCAGCCAGAACGACCCCGAAATCACCAAAAGGCAGTCCATCGTAGTTGGAGCTGCCGGATATGTAGCGAAAGCCGACCTGTCGCGTAATTTGCTTGGGGCCATTGATAAAATCGTCGGTGCTCGCAATGGCGCTGCTGCCTGGACTGACGAAGCCTCCACCCGCGCTTTGACAAAGGACCGCATCCCTTGGCTTGCCGGCGGCGGTGAAATGGGTGCGCTGATGCGCACAAGAGACTGGTCCGACAGTGCGCTGGGACCTCCCGAATGCTGGCCGGAGAGTTTGCAGTTGAGCGCTGGCATCTGCGTCAGTTCCCGCTTCGATCTGATCGTCTGGTGGGGACCCGATTTGATCATGCTCTATAACGATTCCTATCGTCGAACGCTGGGAGCAAAACATCCGTTCGCGCTTGGCCGGCCCGGTCGTGAAGTTTATCCAGAAATTTGGGATGTGATCGGCCCAATGTTGGAAAACGTGTTGCGGACCGGTGAAGCCACATGGTCTGCCGATCTGATGCTCTTGCTCGAACGAAGCGGCTATCCCGAGGAGACCTACCACACGTTTTCATACACTCCGATTCGCGACCGCCTCGGTAAAGTTGTCGGCGTAATCACTCCTGTGGCGGAAACCACGGATAAAGTCATCAGCGAGCGCCGCCTCTTGACTCTCCGAGACCTGGGCACGCGCAGTCTGGACGCTACCAACGAACCGGAGTCCTGGGAATTTGCTGCGCAAGCTCTGGGGGCTAATCCCTATGACATCCCGTGCGCGGTTCTCTACAAAGCGAATGATGATTTGACGAAAGTTGTTGCCGTCGCCAGCACGGGAACAAGCGCTGAGGACTCCTTCTTCCTGAACGAAATCGAGCTTCGCAACGGTAACGGCGCGGCGTTATTGACTCCAGCCTTGAAAGACGCGATTCACAGCGGCCATCCTGTGGAATTAAGAGAAGGAGACGGATTCCATCTCTCATTACCTGGGGGTTTCTGGGGGATGAGCCCCAACGAACTGATCATCCTGCCTATCGCTCAGACCGGACAAGGAACTGCGATGGGAGCACTGGTCGTGGGAGTGAACTGCCATAAGAAGCTCGATGATGACTACCGCGGGTTTTTGTCACTTGTGAGCGGTCAGATTGCAAAAAGTATCGCCGATGCCCGTCTGTTAGATCAGGAACGCGGGCGCGCGGAAGCACTCGCGAAACTCGATCGCGCCAAAACCACCTTTTTCAGCAATATCAGCCATGAGCTTCGTACTCCCTTAACCTTGATTCTGGGACCGATCGAAGATCTGCTATCGCGCCACGACCCAATTACGATTTCGAGCAGCGAACTCCATCTTGTGCATCGAAATGCCATGCGCCTGCTGAAGCTCGTGAATACATTGCTTGATTTCTCTCGCATCGAAGCCGGCCGCACACAAGCGACTTATCAACCGGCTTCTCTCGACCAGGTTACCACCGACATTGCCAGCGTCTTTCGGTCCGCTATCGAAAAAGCGGGGCTTCGTTATGAAGTGAACTGTCCTGATCTCGGCGAGTTGGTTTATATCGATTTGCAGATGTGGGAAAAAATTGTTTTGAATTTGATTTCCAATGCCCTGAAGTTTACCCCTTCTGGAAAAATTGCCGTCGAACTCAAAGCCAATGGAGGCATGGCGCAGCTCACCGTGGAGGATACTGGCGTCGGCATTCCCAAGGCGGAGCTTCCGAAGATCTTCGAACGCTTTCACCGCGTCGAAGGAACTTCCGGCCGCACTCATGAAGGTACCGGAATCGGCTTGGCGCTCGTTCAGGAACTGGTAAAACTTCACGGCGGGTCGATTTCCGTCGAAAGCAAAGATGGCGCCGGTACTCGATTCATCGTATCCATACCTTTTGGGTCCGCGCACCTGCCGCAGGATCGCATTGGACAGTTTACGGATGAGTTGGCCCGAGTGCGGCATCGCGCGATGTTTCAGAATGAGGCCCTCGCGTGGATCCCGATCGAGGCGGAGCAGCCGCTGCAGTCTGCCAACGCCACGCAAGCGAATGCGAAGCTAATCTTTGGACGGGTCCCCAGCATTTTACTCGCGGAAGACAATGCAGACATGCGCGATTATGTCCGCCGCCTGTTGCAGGAGGGCGGTTACGAAGTGGAAACCGCCGGCGATGGCCAGCAAGCTCTCATTCTTGCGGCCAAGCAAAGCTACGACCTGATCCTCAGCGACGTCATGATGCCCAGGATGGATGGGATTGAGCTTCTCAGGGAGATTCGTAAGGATCCCAACTTGAAGACCACCCCGTTCATACTTTTGTCTGCTCGTGCTGGGGAGGAATTCCGTGTCCAGGGTCTGAATGCCGGCGCTGACGACTATCTTTCGAAACCTTTCACCGCTCGCGAATTATTTTCTCGCGTTTCCGCGCATATTGATTCGCACATCCGTCGTCACGAATCCGAAGAACGCCTCAACCTGGCCCTGGAACTCGGCAGAATGGGTACCTGGGACATGGATCTGGACACCAGCCACATGATCTGGTCCCCAAGCGAATACGAATTGCTAGGTTACCTTCCCGAAGAGACTCCCGCGTCGTGGGAAGCATGGAAATCCCGTATTCACCCGCAAGACCTTCCCGCGCTTCTGCAGCAGTGGGAAACTGCCAGGAACAAACGCCAGGATTTGCGCATGGAATATCGCATCATCCTGCCCAGCCGGATGATTCGCTGGATCGAAGACAAGGCGCGTTTCTTTTACGACGCCGATGGCAAAGCGTATCGCGTAATCGGAGCCTCGCGAAATATAACCAGCCGTAAACAGACGGAAGAGACTCTACGCAGTGGTCGGGACCGCTTGCTTGAGGAAGTAAAGGGCCATCAGGTCGCTCTCCAGCAAAGTGCTCAGGAAGTGGCCACGCAGGCCAAACTTCTGGACCTGGCCAATGACGCCGTGTTCATCAGTGACCTGGAAAACCGGATTTCTTATTGGAACCATGGCGCGGAGCGCCTTTACGGATGGAAAAAGGAAGAAGCCGTTGGTCAGAACGCATCGGAACTATTGCAGACAGAGTTCCCGGTCTCCTATCAGGAAGTTGTATCCACGTTAAAACAAAAAGGAGTTTGGGAGGGAGAGCTTCAACAGTCCACCCGATATGGCAACCGGATGACCGTGGCAAGCCGTTGGACCTATCGCCGCGACGCCAAGGGTAACCCCGTTGGCTGGCTAGAAATCAACTCGGACTTAACATTGCAAAAACAAGCGCAAGAGGCCGCGCGCCGTTTGAGCGCTCGCATTCTGCAAGTCCAGGACCTTGAGCGCCGCAAGCTAGCCCGCGATCTGCACGACAGCCTTGGTCAATATCTCGCAAGCGTCAAAATCAATATTCGGAGCTCGCTGAGGAACATCGAGTCCGAATCGGCTCGCAAAGTGCTGACGGAATCGATTGGATTGCTCGAACAATGTCTCACCGAAACCAGGACGATCTCCTACCTCCTGCACCCGCCCTTGCTCGATGAGACCGGGCTCGGTTCCGCGATTCGTTGGTATGTCGAGGGATTTGCGCAGCGCAGCGGTATCGCCGTCGCTCTTAACGTACCGGAGACCGTTCCGCGCTTTTCCAACGAGATTGAGACTGCCATCTTTCGCATCCTGCAAGAAAGCCTGACGAACGCCCACCGCCACGCCAAAACCGAACGCGTGCAAATTACCATGGACATCGGCCCACATACCGTCGCAATGAGCGTCAGAGATTATGGTTGTGGCATCCCTCAAGAGCGCCTGCGTTCATTCCTCGAGCGCAATGAAGGTATGGGTGTAGGCTTCGGCGGCATGCGCGAGCGTGCCAGAGAGCTGGGCGGCTTGCTGTCCGTTAGGCGTGCTGAAGGCGGCGGCACGGTCGTATCTGTGGAAATTCCAATTGTCGCGCGCCGCTCCCAGGACGAAGAGAGTGGAGAAACGATCAGCAGCGACGCCGCTTCTTAGCATCTGGCAACAAACTTGGCGTCATTCAATTTCCTGTGGGTGATCGTAATCGCATCCTTCCATGCCGGAACGCCAGCTGTAACTCGAGTTATTGTCGTGCTTTCGCCTCACATCCCATTTTATGATCATCCCGGGGGCAGATCGGTTCCAGCGTGTGACTGAGCGAGGTTTCGACCGCTTGCTACATAAATCAATCTGCTTTCACTCAAACGCCCGCCGCGTCTTTCACGCCGGCCGGGATTGATGCGTAGCCGTGAGATAAGGTGACTGCGAATTGTCTTTTGCGATCTTTAATACGAATTCACACAACGGGCATTCCCGCGTATGTTTCTGCAGCACTGCGTAGGATTTCGCAAATGCCGCTTGCAACCGCACTAGCTCGCCGCCGATTTCCTTGCCATGCCATCCCATCTGCCACGCTTCCTCGCGCCGCTTTGCCCATACTTCCAGCGCGTTTTGACATTCAACCAACAGCTCCTCATATTTGCTGCAAAACGATGTCTTAAAAGTTAGCCTTTCCTTCTCCGTATTCATTTGAGCTCCCCTCTACAGAATTCGTAGTGCCCCTGAGCCTTACGTTCTTCCAACATCCGTGCACCTAAGCCGATTGTCATGCACATGATGAACCAATACGGAAAACAGTAAATCAAGGGTCCACAGCAGTTCCCCGGCGCAAACAGACCTACCGGAGTGAATTTGTTCCGTCACTAAAGTACTTTTTTCTACAGTTATTTTCCGCGGTCGGGTTAACTACAGGCATCCCGTAAGCGTTTCTAAAGCAAAAATGGGACGTCATACAGGAGCGGTGATTTCGGCTCGGCGAATACAGCGAACCGCTGATTGCTGGGCCTACCATGTCAAAGCGCAAACGGATGTGAGACGCTACGAGCCACTCGTGGAACGGGAAGAAATATCTCATCAACAGTTCGATACCGTAGTGGCAGCGGCGAAAAGCCAGGAAGCCACCGTGGAGGCCGCGCAAACCAGTGCCCTGGCCGCACAGAAAAACGTCGAGGAGGCTTGCGCCAGGTTGCGTCAAGCGCAAAGCCGCTTGGCCGAACTCAGCAACAACGCGCCTCGCTCGACCGCCATCGGTAAAGCGCAACTCGCCACAGGCGAAGGCCCGGTTTCAACAGTCTCAAGCTCAACTGGATCAGGCCGAGTTGAACCTCTCATATACAACAATCGTTGCTCCCGTGGACGGCATCGTCGACGAAAAAACCGTGGAACTGGGCCAGCGCGTGCAACCCGGCGAACAGATGTTCGCGATCTCGCAAATCGATGACATCTGGATTACGGCCAATTTCAAAGAAACACAACTCCGCAAAATGCATGCGGGCCAGCAGGTCGATATCAGCGTCGACGCCTATAAAGGCAAAGCTTCACGGTTATGTGGAAAGCATGCCGGGAGCCACCGGCGCGGTCACCAGCCTGCTTCCACCTGAAGTCGTCGAGCGACTTCCTGTTCGCATCCGCCTGAACGAAGGGGAAGATCCGGACCATCGACTGCGCCCTGGAATGTCGGTGGAACCGAAAGTCTGGCTACACTGACGAAGATTTGCACGACCTCTTGTCAAGCGACACAGAGTTCGTCAACGATAGCGTCAACCTAGCTGCTAGTCTTCTTACGCGGAACCTTGGCGCCCTTTTTCCGCGCCTCAGACAGGCCAATCGCGATCGCTTGCTTTCGGCTTTTCACTCGTCCGCCCTTGCCGCCTTTTCCCGAACGCAAGGTTCCGCTCTTGCGTCGCCGCATCGCGCTTCTGACAGATTTGCTTGCGCCCCGCCCGTATCTCGGCATAGCTTCCTCCCATTGTCCTCCGACAAAACACTATCGCGATCCAGCCGTCTTCCACGCCTCTTCTCGTTTCGCTTCATAGTCGTCAAGCGCTTTAGCCAGGCCCTTCAGCGCTTCGGCGGTTGTTTCAAACAGCGCCCGCGCGTTCGCATCGGACACTTTTCGTATGTCGTCGCGGTCTCGCCCCGCAACGTCATCTAGCAGCAATTTCAGGTGTTGCGCATAACGCCCGGGATCGGAATCATTCGAAATTGGTTTCACGCGCTTCTCGCTGGCCGCTTCCTCTGCCGTTTTCTTTTTACTTTTATCCTGCGCCTGGCCAAACACTTCGATCATCGAGCGGTTGAACGCAGGAATATCGTCGGGCTTTCTTGCAGACACCAGGTTCCCGTCGATAACAGCTTCCTTATCCACCCATTCCGCGCCGGCATTCCGCAGATCCGTCTTCACCGATGGCCATGACGCTATCTTCCGCCCGCAGGCCGCACCCGCTTCAATGATCGTCCATGGACCGTGGCAAATCGACGCAACCGGCTTTCCCGAAGCAAAAAATGATTTCACGAGTTCGACAACCTTCGGATCCGTCCGAAGCTTGTCTGGATTCATCACCCCATCTGGCAGCAACAGGGCGTCAAAGTGGCCTGGCTTCACTTCATTCAGCCGCTCATCCAATTTCACCTCACTGCCCCAATCGGTGTAGTTCCATCGGCGCACCGTTTCATCCTTGGGCGAAACAACCTTTGTGTCCGCTCCGGCTTTGTCAAGAGCTTTGCGCGGCCTCAGCAGTTCGTCCTGCTCGAATCCATCGGTAACCAGAATGGCCACCTTCATTCCTTTCCCACTTCCCATTGCTTCACCTCATCAGTCGGTCGTCAATTCCATATCACCATCCAGGGCACGCCCGCTCAATCGGGTATTGCGTGTAAACTTTTCCTACAACGCGCGACGCTAAGCGGCTTCACTGCGACTTCTTGATCACTACAAGGGAAACCTGCACGTTGCTCCCCGGCACTTCCTGCGCGGTATCTGCGGCTGCAGGCTGATGGTCACCGTTCCGTTTTGCGCTCATTCGCGCCGGCGAAACTCCAAGGTTGGCTAGCTCGGCGGTCACGGCCTTTGCGCGCTGCGTGGATAGCTTCTGTTGTTCCGCCTTCGTTCCGGTGTTGTCCGCGTATCCATGTATCTGCACGCTCGTCGTGGGATATGCCTTCAGAATCTTGGCCGCATTCCGCAGTTGATCTGTCGAAGCAGCCTGTAAGTTCGCCGTCCCGGCATCAAAAATCACCCGATCGCAATCGAAGGACGCTTCGTTCGCCGAAGTTCCGGAAGTATCGGTCAGGAAATTTATAATCTGAGATTCCAATCCACGCGGCGGCACCGTCAGTTCTGTTCCGTCGGGAAGATTTGCCTTCGAGACGGCCCCTAATGCCACTGTCGCGGTTTCCTTAACCGCTTTGGCCGCGTCGCCGACGACATTCGCAGAACTCACTGCGGCTCCCGCTGCGGCCGCCGTCACCGGCATGCGCAACATGTCATAGCGATTCAACGAACGATATGCCACCCACGGCATCACGATGGCGCCCGCTATCGCAAATACCAACAACCGCATCGCACCCTTCCCGATGCCCGGCTCATCCCCTATATCGACGTGAACGATTCCACCGCCCGCAGGTCTCGCTGAATCCGCCATGGCTCCTCCTCGTCAAAGCGCACGTCAGGCAGTTCTCTCTAGAACGCGCGCACCATCGATTGCTGTTGGGTCTACGTGGTTCTGGAACTGGTAAAGAAGTGCAGGATCAAGGAAATGATCGCGATCAGCAAAACAAGATGGATCAGCGCTCCGGCTACGTGAAAAACCAGAAAGCCGCCAATCCAGGCAACGAACAGCAGCAGAGCAATCACCAAAAATGGTCCAAATCTCATATGCCACCTTTGTTCGACGCACACTCGGCCTAGCTTGCCCGATGAATGTAAGCTCCTTGACGGTGGTGGGCCAATAGGAGCGATCCCCGAGAATGCGATGAAAGAGCCCTTACTTTCGCAGCGTTGCGTGGCTGGCTAAGCGGTTCGGCGTAGCTTCCTGGATTTCGGCGTTTTGGCGGTTGGAGCATTCGCCAAGCTTTTCTTCAGCGCCGACATCAAATCGATCACCGGCGCCAGCCGTTTGGGTTGCTCGTGTTTTGGCGCCGCATGACCTTTCGCCTTACTCTCAACCAGTTCCTTCACGCGCCCTTGATACTCATCGCGGAATTCCTCCGGGCAGAAGGACTTCACGAGCGTCTTGGCAAATTGCTCGCCAAGAGCGATCTCCGGCTTCTTTAGATCTTTCAGGCCTGCCTGCTTATACTGTTCCACCTTATGAATCTCATTCGGATAATAAATTGTGTGCAGCGTCAGGCCCTGTTGGTAATCGCGAATGATCACAATGCGCTCGCGCTGGTGCAGCGTGATCCGCGCCACGGCTGCATATTCCAACTCTTCCAGTGTCCTTAGCAACAGGTCGAAGGCTCGCTTCCCTCCTGCTTCGGGGACCGCAAAATAGGAAGTCTCAAAATAAATAGGGTCGACTTCATCCAACTTTGCGAACTGCAGAATCTCCATCACTTTCGAGGATTTTGGCTGGATTTTCTTCAACTCCGCCGACTCCACCAACACGAATTTATCTTTGTCCACCTCGTAGCCCAGAGCGACTTCGTTTCGCGTTACCACTCGTTCGTCATACGGGCAGTACAACTGGTGATGGATTCGCGTACCGCATTCCCGGTGAATTTCATGGAACCGGGTATGCTCATAACGCGCTGCGGCAAACAGTCGCACTGGAATGGATATAAGTCCAAAAGTAATGTGACCCTTCCACAAAGTTGACGCCATGATCCCCCCTTTTTAGTCTTTCGATGATCCGGGCCCGAAGTAAGTTTTACGTTAAAGCGCAAATCTGTTGCGATTTCCTTTCGCCAGCACATAGAAAGCGAAACCTCGGCGATATTCCATGCAAATTCCTCCTCACTTGCTGCATTTTTACCAGATTTACCCGATGGACCGCACCAAAAGGGGATGGCAACCTTGCCCCGGTTACGCTGTTGTTCGATCGAGGAGGCGACCCGGAGCGCTTCAGAGATGAAGCGAGAGGGCTGGGACGGGTCGCTCTCCTCGTCCAATGTTCCCTTCCTGCGGTTTTTATTTCCTTTCCATTGAATAATTGTCATACGGTTGCGCATGCACTCTATCTTTTAGCCCGGAACCTTTTTCACTAGCGGCAATCTCGATACAAATTTGCAACCCACACCAGGCTGAGCCCGGCCACGAAATAGCCTCGCCATCCAGGAACCAGCAACCGAGTGCAAAACACTACTGAAACAAAATGCGCCGGTCGCTGGCTCTCATCAAGCCCTCAGCAACCGGCGGATGTTGCAGACAGAACTTCACACGGACTGCCAACTGAACCAAATTTCCTACCGTCCGGCCCGCCGTGCCATGTCATCGGACTTTGAGCTGACAGAAGACTCGTTCGTCGTCGAGATGTCTTCCGCTCCGGTGCGCTTCAGAACTTCCTTCGCGCGATCAATCTCCTCCGAAGTGTCGCAATGCACCGAAGTCAGATCCCTCCCCTCTCCAGCCTTCCCTGATACCGCTTCGCTTCGTATTCCGGAATACCCAGCCCGACGAGTGCGCCGGCAAACCCTCCCACTGCGCCTCCAACTCCGATTCCCGCGAGCGCCGCCATGATCGGTCCAGCCGCAATAAATGGACCAAGCCCTGGTATCGCCAACGCGCCAATGCCGACCAGCCATCCCAGTGCGCCGCCGATCACCGCGCCCGACCCCGCTCCAGCTGCTGTCCCTTCCGGAGCCTTTGTTGCTTTCTCGGTCGCCAACTCCTTCGGCCCCAAATTCTCCGGCAGCAAAATCGAAATGTCGGTGCTAGCGAACCCGGCATCCCGCAAGTGGGTAATTGCAGACTCAACCGAGCTGCGGGACGTGTAAATTCCGAGCACAGATTTATTTTTTGCCATCTCGTGTTTCCCCTTTCAATTTTCGATCATTCAAGTCGCGAGCGGACATACATTGTGGAGATGCGACGGGTGCAATCGTCGCAAGCCGGGCGCAACTCTCCTATCGGGCGAACCCTGCAGCCATGAATTTGCGTCACCCGAGCAACAAATATTTTTGGATCTAAGTTTTCTCGGACAATGAAATGCCGCCTCAATATTTGAGCGTCGTCCAATACAGGATTTACCTTATGGCGCAAATACGATGTCCATACTTCAATACTTGCGTTTCCCAGTCGTCCCTACGGCCATTTATTCAAAGTTCAGAGAGGCAAACATCATGGCTACCTCGACTGCCGCGACCCAAACGCAGAAAGCCCCCAGTGCGATTCCGTATGCAAAGAGCTTGCGCATTTTGGTGGCGGACGATCACGACATTCTTCGCCGCGGCTTGAAACAACTTCTTACGTCTCATGCAGGCTGGCAGGTCTGCGCCGAGGCGCGCACGGGAAGAGAAGCCGTCAGCCTTGCCGAAGAACATAAGCCGGATATCGTCGTCATAGATATCAGCATGCCAGATCTGAACGGTCTGGAAGCCGCTCGCCGCATCCGCAAGGCCCTGCCAAAAACCGGCATCATTATTCTGAGTCTCCATTTCTCCGATCAGCTCGTGAAAGATATTGTTGAGGCTGGAGCGCGTGCCTACGTCATGAAGGCGGACGCGGATCGCGACCTCGTGAACGCGGTTGAGGCTCTGTCCAATCACCGCACCTTTTTTACCGCGCGCGCAGCGGAAATGTTGCTCAATAATTTTTCTGATCGCGTCTCTTCTCCGGCCCAGCCTCCGGCTTCTCCGCGCAGCCACCTCACCTCTCGTGAGCGCGAAATCGTTCAGTTGCTGGCCGAAGGAAAAAGCAGCAAGGAAGTGGCTTCCGTTCTCGGCATCAGCGTGAAGACAGCCGAAACTCATCGCGCCAATATAATGCGCAAGCTCCAGGTGCATTCCGTTAGCGAGCTCGTGCGCTACGCAATCAAGAACAGCATCATCGAGGCGTAGTTCCCTTCCACTATCCGCGCATAATCCTTTTGCGGCGGAATAAACCGCGCCGCCGTCGCTGCTATCCGTTCCGGCCGAGACGCGGCACGATGCGCTGCAGGATTCCTCTCCCTTTGTCTCCATATTTCTGCGGATAGCCTGCGTCTCCCTGAAGTGCTTTTATAGCTCTGGTATTTGAAGTCCTTGCAAATTTGCTGTGCTCAGCTTTGTGGCTCGGCTTTCGAAGGAGGCCCGGAATGATGTGGGACCGGATTCAAGGTACATGGAAGCGCTGCTCCGGCAGTCTCCGGGTTCAGTGGGGAATGTTTATTTGTGACAATTCCATGGTCTTCCGCGGCAAGCGCGATCAACTGGTTGGCTCCATTCAGGAACGTTATGGAATTGTCGGAAAAGACATCGAGGCGCAAGCCGACGAATTTGCGCGAAGCCTGATTTTGGGAGACTTCGACCTGGCTGCCGATCTCTCTTCAGCGCACCGGGAGCAAGCCCGCCGCGGAGACAAATCAAGAGAAACGTTTTCAGTGTTTGCAGCGAATAACAAGAAGGCCGGAAGCCACATCGATCCTCCCTTGTCACAGGAACATCCAGAAAAGGTAGGTGGTTTGTCATGACCAAGCGAAACAAGAAGAGTGAATATGAATCCTTGCGGGTGCTCCTCCAGAAAAAACGCGACGAACTCACCAGCCGCATCGAGCGTCGTCGTCAGGAGATCGTCATGGATCAGGAACCCGAGGACGAAGTTGGCTTGGCCCTGCGCAATTGTTCCACGGGTATGGCCATCGCCAATATTGAGCGGGAAGTTCGCACTCTCGCAGAGATCGATCTTTCGCTGCGCCGGATTGAAACTGGCGACTATGGCATTTGCGGGGTTTGTGGAGACAAAATTCCCATGCCGCGACTGAAGGCCATTCCCTGGACGCGCTGCTGCGTCGAGTGTGCCGGTGGCGGCGTATCGCGCAGCGCACAGGGCCGTCGAACCCCGGATTATCAGCCGGATCTGCTCTCTATTCCGTAAAATCAGTTCTCAAATTGGCTACGGTTACACGCGATTGCCTTTGCCGTCCGGCAACGCTCCGCCACTCACATCTTTCGGATCAGAAGGCGACATGCCAGAAGAAGAAGTCCTGGACCGCTCTCGTCACGGTAAAGAAGAAGGAAAGTCACCCAGCACGCAGGCCTGCGAATTTGTGCGCGAAGAGAGATGCATCACATTCGCGAGGGTAAGCATGGCGCTCAGTCACCCCAGCAGGCCATCGCGATCGGAATGTCGAAGGCCCGTCGCGCCGGCGTTTGCGCTTTCTTCTCCCAAGCGCGGCACCTCTGCCAAAACGTGCGAGCATGCCCGACGCGACGCGCAAAATGGCAAGGTGGCCGCAAATCGCAAACCTTCACGGGTGCGCTCGCGCGCCACTTTAAATGCGTTAAGACGCGAAGCCCACTCGGCCGCATCGCCGACGAACTTATCGATGCATGCTCGCACAGTTGCTCGGCGCCGTGCCAGCCAGTCTCGCCACCAATCCGCGGAGAAGACCACCCGTACCAATGGAAAAGCAGGCATGCGCCGCGCAGCTCGCAGGGCGGCAAGCATGCGCAAAGGAAAATCCACGTAACGCGATTAGCCTGGTAAGATTCCCCGGAAATGATTGAGGCCCTCGCCGACTTGTATTAGCGAGAGCCTCTTTTCACTTTGGGTTTTTACGCTTGCGGTTTACCAGCAGCGACCCCTAAGCCCTGCTGGCGAGGTGACCGATCAACGAAATAATGAAAAGCGCGATGAAAATGTAAAAGATAATCTTGGCGACTCCCGCGGCAGCCACGGCGATACCGCCAAATCCCAGAACCGCAGCGATCAACGCGATCACGAAAAATCCAAGTGCCCACCGTATCATTTATAGCCTCCTGTCCATACTGAACTTCCGATGTCTTCAAGCTACTTGTAATGGAACACGGATTCTATACGGCGCGAACCCTAATCTATCTCCTGTCACTCTGTAGTGCCTTCAAATCGATCCCGTGTCTACAGCTTTCCACGTAGAGCAAACCTATGCCACTTGTTGTCTAATAGCTTTCGCAACGCAAGATCCGGAGGAGCGGACGCACACACCATAGGTCAGGGCAAGACAACCACCGCTCATGCCGTCGGTCGGGAAAGCGAATCCATAGCCAGTCAGAGGTGCCCTATGCCTTGCCTTATCCTTATTCTGTTCGCCGCATTTCCGCGCATCGCACTCGTCCTGCTTTTCTTTTTCTCTAATTATCTGCAGCGCGCCTACCACGGTTTGCTCTTGCCGCTTCTCGGATTTATTTTTCTGCCGCTCACCACGCTCGTCTACGCATGGATCGTGAACTCCGGTTTGCCTCTCGCCGGAATAAATTTGGTTATTTTGATTATTGCTGTGATAGTTGATCTGGGGGGCTGGGGCGGCGGCGAATACCATCGCCGCAGGCGCTGGTCCGATTGACCCCATTCGCGCAAGGCCCTATTCGGTACATCACCGAAAACCACGCGGGACTCGCTCAACGACGACCTACCCGCCCGTGCCACGTGTATCTACAGGGGTTCATTCATTGACTTGGATAGAGGCTCACCGAAAATCGGATGAGGGGGAAGAATTATGATCAAGAAAGTAAAAGATGGCTACAAGGTCCTCTCCGAGAACGGGAAGAAGAACCTGGGTGGGCCTTATAAAACGAAGGCCGCCGCAGAGAAGCGTCTTCGGCAGGTCGAATTCTTCAAACACCGCAAAGGCTAGCGCCGTTTCTTTTCTCAAATTTGCCCGCAAGCGGATTTCGTTTTCACAAAGAGGGACAGGGGGTCGTCATGGTCCAGAATCGCGAAGAAACAAAAGCACGTAAGCGCCACAGCCGCGTGAAAACGCACCGGACCCTAGATGAACAAGAGAAGCGGCAATCCCGCGACACACAAGTTCCGCCTACGTCGAAAGTGCCCGGACTTCCGCCGACAGCCAATTTGAACAAACACCCTGATGAGGCCTACGGCGACACTGAAATACCGCAACGCGGAAAGCATCTAGACAACCTGAAGGCGGGAACCAACTAGCCTATCCGCCCATTCGAACGATTCTCTTCCCTGTAATCGCAGGTGAAAAAGGCCACTCGTACTTTATGTCATTACCTTTTGGACTTGAACAACACTTCCCTAGCCAGCCTTATCGTGTTCTTGCGCCAGAGCCTTAGTGAATCCTCGCAAGCTGGAGTACGCAATCGTTCTGACGGCAATCATCGTTTCACTGGTGTCCGCCACCATTCATTTGCGCAACACCTCCATCTGGTACGACGAAGCCATCACGATACTCACAACTTCCGCCCACACCCAACTCAATTGGGCACTCGGGCTTGCGCAATTCAAACCCTCCGCTAATTTGGCGAAAATCGTAACGGAGCTTTATGAGCAGGACGTGCACCCGCCTCTCTATTTCTGGACGCTCGCACTCTGGCGTGTAGCGTTCGGCGAATCGCTCGAAGTCGCCCGCGCTTTATCTGCACTTTTCATCCTGGGCACTCTGGGTCTCCTCTATCGCCTGACAATCGACCTGTGCATGCGTTGGGCGCCGATTCCGGTGGTCTACGCGTTATCGGCCGTAGGCCTGCGTTACGCCTATAACGCACGCCCCTACGCCATGGTCTCGTTTTTCATAGTGCTGACGCTTCTCTTGGCCCACCGAAAGTCAAAGTGGGCTGGGGTGTGCGCCGCCGCTTGCATCGCCACGCATTATTTTGCCGCGCTCTGCGTACTGGCAATTCTTTTCTGGCAATGCTTCGTCGATTGGAAGTCCAATCGGCGCTGGGTTTGGCTCACCGCAATTTCCTTCGCCATTTGTGATGCTCTCTTGATCCCGCTTCTTCGCGTTCACATCGGCGCGCGCCCGCTGCAATATCCCGAATTCGGCATTTTTCACAAAGAACTGTGGGCGCTGCTGAAAGGCTCGATGGAAAGCATCATGTCCAGCACCTGGCTACCGGGTTGGACCATTGCGCTGTTCGGTTTCGTTCGTGTCATTCGGCTGCTGGTGGGCATATAAGCAAAACAAACTGCTGGTGCCTATCACCTATGGCGCGTTCCTGTGCGGATTCCTGCTTCTAGCCATCGTCACAAACAAATCCATCTCCAAAATGCCCACGGATTATTACCTTGGCATCGCCGCGCCCTTTGCGGCCTTGCTCACCGGATACGGGTCACTGCACTTCCTCGTGCAACTCCTTTGCTCGCATTAGTTGTGATCACCGGCGCGCTCACGCCCGTTTCAATGGCCAAATCGATCGACTACCGCGGCATGATGAGCCAGGTCCGCTCACAGTGCCCCGATTGTCCGATCCTCGTTGGAGTTGGTTATGCCGGAGCTGTTCCCGCGTGCGTCTTGTATGAAAACAAAGGAATGAACGTCTACCTGCTCAAACACGACGACCAGATGGAGTCCGCGATTCAGCGAATGGGCGCGCCACGTACGTTTTATTTTAGTTCCCACAAACGAGCCCGCCACCACAGATCTCGAGCATCAGTTTGTGCACACCTATTCCTCCACTTGGGAAGATGGCTATTTTCAAATCGACCTACCCGATAATCAGCAGCAAGAAACCGGTGCAAAAGAGACAGCACATTCATCAAAGCAAAAATCGCTGCCACAAATTCAAGAACAAATGTCCGCGCTTCGTTAAACAAGACTCACGTAACCACGGTCGGTGTCATTCCTTCCCTCCAACCACTTGTGCGTGCCCAGTCCCAACTCCAGCGATACGCCGCCGACCACGTTTCCTAGCAGAGTCGGAATGCAGTGTCGCCCCAGAATCACAGCCAGGAATCCCACACAATACCCGGACTTCGCGATCAACGGCGTCCAGGACGCGTTCGGCAAATGCGCGATCAACAATGCTTCAGCGAGAAAGGAAAAACCCTTCGACAGTCACGCTGCAAAAGCGGGCCACGCCAGCGCCGCCGCTGGACACTGCAATTCGACTTCCCTTCGCGACGGATAGCTCAAAAACCACCTTGACGCCGACCGCGACGCGCTCTTCCACCTGCTTCTTCTCGGCCGCCGTTGTGATTGCATTGCGTCGCCGCTGTCGGAAGGCTCTTTGGCCGAACCGCTCGTCGCGTCATCTGTACTCATCGGTGAGTTTGTTAGTGCAATGGTTCTCCGTCGCAGGAAGTCCCATCGGACAACACAGCTTCTTGCCACGGTTCAACCCAATGCTTGATAGACGTTACCCCGATCACATCGCCGGTCCATCCACAGTGGCAATGAGGGTTGAACCAATGTGCTTCCGCCTGTTCGAGATTTCTCTTCGTGCTGGCACATGCGGATGCCAGCGGGTTGCCGCATTGCGGACAGCTAAATAGCAAGACATGCGCAAATTGTTGATCGATCTCCATTCATTCCTCCCACGGGATGATTTTGAGGTTACCCCCTTTCTTTATCGCCGTCCATCGCACTTCTGTGACGCTCCTCAAAGTACAGCTATCACCTGATAGTACGTCCGCCCTAGTAATGGGACTATAGCCTGACGACCCGCAGGCGTCTCTTAGAACGGATGCGAGGGACTGGGCCCATGCCACGCCGGACTTCAGGAAGTTCTGATGCGCAGAAGGATGCGCCGGCAAACTCCCGCCATAAGCGCAAGCCCAGGGCGAATAAGTCCTCCAATCGCGTGCTTCCTTTTAGCCGCCGGGAATTGCCCCGCAAACAAACTCTGGAGTCCATTTTGTCTTCCGTTTTTCGATCCGAAGATCATGAACTCGATCAAATTCTGCACGCACTGGACGACCTTTCCGATATCATCAAATCCAAAAAGCTTGATCCCGCAGCCGTCCATGACGCTTTGAAAAGAGCTGCCGTATGGGCCGTCGAAAGGTCCTTGCTCGATCGCGAGGTTCGTTCGCTTGCCATCACCGACGATCTCACCGGATTCTTCAATCGCAGAGGATTCCTTGCTTCGGCTTCGCAGCAACTGAAGCTCGCGCAACGCGATCATTTGAATGTTCTGCTGCTTTTCTGCGATGTCGATAACCTAAAAGCGATCAACGACTCCTTCGGTCACCAAGAAGGAGATCTCGTGCTTGTTCGCGCGGCAGACGCCTTGGAGGAGACATTTCGCGACTCCGACCTGCTCGCTCGCCTTGGCGGCGACGAATTCGCCATCCTCGCCTGGGAAGCATCCATTCCAAATCTTCAAGTCATGCTGTCACGCCTGGCGAAAAGCCTGGATAAAGTAAACGTGGAGGAATCCCGCTATAAGCTTTCGCTCAGTGTCGGCGTCGCCAAATACGATCCGCAATCTCCGCTTCCTCTCGGTGAATTGATGGCTAGGGCCGATCAGGACATGTACAAGCACAAGAAGCTCCGCGCCTTCGCGGCATCTTCGAATACGTGAAACGTTGCATGCTAAAGGGGTAGGACTTTGTGCGGAGGGAAAAGTAGGGCTGGGAACCTGCCATTTTTGCCAATTTAGTCAGATGAGCTCACCCTTGAAGACACCTTCTGATTTTTCACTGGGAGATGAATAACACTGGCGGTCAGGATGACTTCCAGATCGGTCAAACTGCAAAGGCCCGCTCCGGATCACCGTGTGCAGTCACTCCGCAATCGGACATGACCGCCAGTGTCTCTCAGGGTTCAGTACGCAGGGTATTTCGTGTCAGTAAAAAGTTCCATCCGTTAATTGCCGCAAGAACACACATAATCGCCATCAGCTTGCGCGGCAATTTGCTTCAAACGAGTGCATAGGATTTCCTTGCAAACTCGGTCAATCACCCGATGCCCCTAATGTCACGTGCTTGCGAAAATGCCAAAGTTTGCGAACGGCTATCCTTGAAAAAAAAGAGGTGCCAATGTTATGTCTTGATACCATGCCCGACCCCGACCGTCCGAAAACTCCCAGGCCGAAAGAGCCAACACCACAACCACGGCAGCCGGAATTTCCACCGAAGCGTCCCTCAGAGCCACAGCTTCCTCCTCCTGATCCGGATCCCGGGCTCCCGCCATTCCCAGGCAGTCCAGACCCACAACTCCCACAACAGATGCGGGCCTGCTGGTTGCTCTAGAGTCCTCTTCTTTTGATTAATTCTACCTCGTGCTGCCCGAGGCTTCGGCTCGCGGCACGTCGATGCCAAGGGCCGTCGCAAGATCGATTTGGTGATCTTGCTCGTTCACCAAAATGCCGCGAATCAGTTCGGCCATCGCGTATTCGCCCAGCGCTTCGCACTGTCGGACGCGCTGGCGGTAATTTCGGATGGTTTCGGTTTCGTTCTTCAAATCGGCCCGTAGCATTTCTTTGTTGTCGTCCGTGACATGCACCGGCTTTGGTTGCGCCACCGGCATACCGCCCAGATAATCCACCTGCTTTGCGATGATCAGAGCGTGCTTCAGCTCTTGCGCCGCGTGGTTTTCTAATTCGCCCGCAATGTCCATGTATTCGGGCCCCTTCAGGACTTGCGAATATATCGTGTACGCAATGATGGCCTGATATTCGCGAGCCAGGTCTTCATTAAGGTCTTGAATCAGTTTTTCCCGCCCGTTCTTGTCGCTCTTGTTCTTGCCCTTCTCCATATCGCCCATTGTCGATTGCCTCCAGTAATTGAGGTATTCAGAATCCGCAAATTCGAATTGCCCAGCTATAGAGTCTTTGGTGTAGCCGTGCAAGCTACGCTGTGTATGTCCCCGTCTTCCTGCGTGACATGCAACGAACCGTGCATCTTCTAACGTTCAGTGGTGTGCGACTTACACGGTTGCCTTGATTGCATCTTCCTTCCATTCGGATTCGAATAGGCGCGGAGGTTACTAGCCCGCATTCGCGTTTCGCATTTTCTCTGGAACGATTCATCGCCAAGGGAATTTGCCTGCGGGACGAACACAACATGCTGACTATACTTTTAGTGATTCTGCTTTTGTTGGCTTTGGGCGTGCTGCCGACTTGGCCCTATAGCCGCGGCTGGGGCTATTATCCAAGCGGCGGACTGGGCTTGGTCGTGGTGATTCTTCTTGTCTTGCTCTTGATGGGCAGGTTCTGACAATCCGGTGATGATACTCCCCAGCGGCCCCTCCCTCCCGCACAGCCAGACCTTGCAGCCCTCGGCCGAGGGGTCCGAAGCATCGATCGACGAAAAAAATGTGCCGCATTTTTGGTCCACTTTGGGCACTGTCTGCCGCATTGGACCAGGGGTCGTCACGGGCGCATCCGATGACGATCCCAGCGGCATCGCCACATATTCCCAGGCAGGCGCGCAATTCGGACTCAGCGTCCTGTGGATGGCCCTGTTTTCTTACCCGCTCATGTGCGCAGTTCAGGAAATCAGTGCGCGCATCGGGCGAGTGACAGGCAAAGGCATTTCTGCCAATCTTCTCAAAAACTATCCGCGACCTGTCGTCGTCACAATCGTTCTACTCCTTCTGATATCGTCCATTTTCAATCTGGGCGCGGATTTAGGTGCCATGGGCGAAGCCGTGCACATGCTGGTCGGCGGCGCCCGCTGGATTCACATCCTTTGGTTAGGCATCGCTTCGCTTCTGCTCGAAGTGTTCGTTCGCTATACGCGCTATGTCAATTATTTGAAGTGGCTATCGTTTTCCCTGCTCGCTTACGTCATCACCGCCTTTATCGTCCGTGTCCCCTGGACCAGCGTGTTGTGGCAGTCGTTCGTTCCACCGCTTTCCAGTTTCCATGGGGCGTACATCACGATGGTCGTAGCTGTGTTCGGCACTACCATCAGTCCTTACTTGTTCTTTTGGCAGGCTTCCCAGGAAGCCGAAGAAGTGAAAGACCGGAAACTGGAAAAGCCTCTCATTCGCGCGCCGGAACAGGCGCCCAAGCAGCTTTGGAGAATCAAGCTGGATACCTATGTCGGTATGGCTGCTTCCAATCTCGTTGCTTTCTTCATCATGCTCACCGCTGCTGTCACGCTTCACGTTCACGGAGACACCGATGTCCTGACCGCGACGCAGGCCGCCAAAGCGCTCGAGCCCCTTGCCGGCCGTTATGCCTACATTTTGTTTTCCGCGGGAATCATTGGCACAGGCCTTCTTGCGGTTCCGGTTCTCGCAGGAGCTGCAGCGTACGCGGCGGGCGAGGCCATGCGCTGGCGCGTTGGTCTCCAGGTCAAACCTGGAAAAGCTTTGAAGTTCTATTTCACTCTGGGAGTAGCAATGTTGTTAGGCTTGGCGCTGAACTTCATTCATCTCGATCCGATTCGCGCACTATTTATCGCTGCGGTCATCAATGGAGTTATGGCGTCCCCGGTGATGGCCATGATGATGCTCATTACACAAGATCGCAAAATCATGGATCGCTTCGCCCTGCCTGGCTATCTGCGTATTTTTGGTTGGGCTGGCACGCTCATCATGTGCGCTGCCTCGCTGGCCTTCCTTTTCCAAAGCCTCTGACCCGGACACCATAAAGGGCGGCCGTCGAAGCCGCCACTCACCTTCATACGGCTTTCAACTACCTTGTTGGTTTTCGTGTTCTTTGCGATCTTGCTTATGGCCTCCTTGTTGCTGCTTGTTCTTGTCTTCGTGACGCGGATCGTCATGCATCGGACGCTTCTCGGTCTCCGGAGCCTTCTTCGTTCCTTCGTTTGCCATTGATCCTCCTATGGATTCCATGGGTCTATAAAGATGCCACTCGAACTGCAACCAAAAAGCGGCGTCGGGGCGAGCCATACGTACCTCGCCTGGGGAACACCAAAAATACTCATCACTCTAGACAAATCACGTTTGTGGTAGGTAAAACCAAGCCGATACGGACATATCCATCGATAACTCCGCAAACTCCCCTATGGGCTGGAGCCCGGCGACAATTAAAAATTGCTTGCTCGTCTCCCGTGCAGGTCCAGACCGATGGCAAAAAAGCGCATCACCAATAACTCGAACCTCCTGCGTCTCCCGCCTCGCGACGATGATGACCCACGAGTCATCCAGGTGATCATCGAAACCCCCAAGGGCAGCCGCAACAAATACGCCTTCGATCCCGACCACAACCTGTTCCAGCTCAAAAAAGTCCTTCCCGCGGGTATGGCCTTCCCCTATGACTTCGGATTTATACCTTCCACAAAAGCCGAAGATGGCGATGCTACGGATGTTCTCGTCCTGATGGATGAGCCGGCCTTCCCCGGTTGTCTGTTGAAGTGCCGCTTCGTTGGAGTGATCGAGGGCGAAGCCTACAAGAAAAATGAAAAGCTACGGAATGATCGCATTATCGCCATAGAACAAGACAACCACAGTTACGCGCATATCAAACACGTCGATGATCTTGGGAAAACTTTCATAGCAGAATTGGAAGAATTCTTCGTGAATTATCACAAACTGTCAAATTCGCAATATCGCATTCTCGACGTTCGCGGGCCCGGCGAGGCCCGTCGCCGCATGAAAAAAGGCATGCGCACTTTCAAGAAATAGTCCAACCAATTCCTTCCCGGCTACTTTCGCACATCCATTCGTCCTTCCCGATACTCAACCGGCGCGCGCACTTCGCTCACGCGCGACCAGGGAGGAACCGCAATCGGACGGTCCGCCAGCAGATTCGCGATCTTACCCAACGACGGGTGCGAATCCGCCACAATTTTCACAAACGCCGTCAATGGCACCGCCAGTAACACGCCGATCAGTCCCCACAGCCATCCCCAAAACAGGATGCCCACCGTCGCCGCAACAGGGCTGATGCTGACGCGTCTTCCGATCATTCGCGGAACCAACAGATTTGCCGAGATCACGTGCAGCAAAATCACCGTCACCACGATAATCGTCAACGTGCTCACTGGTTCATTTTGCAGCAATGCCGCTCCCAGCGGCACCACGGTCCCCAGGATCGCCCCCAAAAATGGCACCAGATTCAGCAACCCGCTGATCGTCCCTAGGACCGCGGCGCCTTGAACATGCATCGCAAAAAGCACCGCAACAGTGATCAACGCCATCAGCGATCCGATCACCACGTTCCCCAAGACAAATCCGCGAACCATCCGGGTGACCCTGGTTGCCATCGCCGACACGTCGATCTCATCTCCCCACACAATTGCCAATTTCTGTTTGAGCCGGTTCTTCTGGACCAACAAAAAAAACATCAGGAATGGCACGACGCCGATGATGATCGCGGCTCCGCTCACCGGACCGACTCCGCGAATCACGTACGAAGTCCACTCCGGATATTCCCCTTTGATTTTCACCTCCGGAACTTTTTTAGTCGGCATTTCGGAATTCAGCCGGCCCGCACTGTCCTGCACTTTTTGAATCTTCTTGTTGAGCGGAGCGATTACTTGCGCCACTCTTCGCGCATATTGCGGCAGGTCATCGACGACGTCGGAACCTTGCCGGTAAGACATGTAGGCTAGCGTGCCAATCAGCGCTGTCCCCGCCACGATCAGCACCGCTGCGGACACCATACGTGAAATGTGCCAGCGTTCGAAATACATGATCAGCGGATCAGCAACAATTGCAAGGAAGGCCGCCAGCAGCAAAGTAATGCAAAGCGAACTGGCGAAGTAACAGAACGCCACGATCAGCGACAGCGTCAGAATCCACAGCAGAAACACAATTTGGCTCAGCCAGCGGTTCTGGACCAGGTCCTCGCGAGTCAGCAACGTCGGCCTCTCTTGTCGCCAAGTTCTTCTTTGTTGGGTCGTCTCCCGTAGGCAAAGGTTCCGTCGCCCTGGCTCCGTAGCATGCTGTAGATGTTCACCGGAATGAATCAGAGAAATCCTGCAGAAATCGCGCCGTCAGACCTGAGTTTCCGTACCGCAGGGTAACTGATCGTATTGGCCGTCGCTCACACAATGCTCGGTCCGTCCACCGCTACCAGGTTCGTTGGTCTCGGGAATATCTTCCGCTCCCATTTCATTCAAAACCATCTTCGCACGGTCCATGTCATCCGCAGTCTCGCTGCTTGCCGCCACCCTTATCTCTCCATGTCGTAAACGCGTTTCATGTCCTCTCGCCTTGCATTCAGGCATTCCCAGACTGACGAGGGCGGCGACAAAACCTCCGCCAGCTCCATAAGCACCGGCTCCAGCCAGCGCCGCCATAATCTGTCCGGCCACAATGAATGGTCCTAAGCCCGGAATAGCGAGTCCGCCAATTCCCATCAGCCACACCAGCGCTCCACGAATCATGACGCCCGTGGTTCCCGTCGCTGCGCCTGCGCTCAACTTCCCCGCCTCCATTTGGTTCGCCCCGGAACTCTCGGGCAGCAGCAGAGACAGCTCGGCACTCGGAAATCCCGCAGCTTGCAATGCCGCCATTCCTGATTTCACGCCATCGCACGATCCGTAAATCCCCAATACGGATTTGTTCCTCTCCACCGTCTGTTTCTCCTGGGGCGATTCATTGGGTCTGTTGGCGTTATGAAATTCCTCCTGTGCAACTCAAGGAAAAAGAAGAATTGACCGTCCAGCAGGTGGCCGAACGATTTGGCGTAGGTGTCGGCGTGGTTCATTACTGGATCAAGCATCATATAATCCAGACGCGACGGCTCAACGAAAGAGCTGCGTATTGGATTACACTGAACACCGAGGACGAACAAAAACTGCGCAATTGGGTGCGAAATTCAAGCCGAATTCACTCGAATTCCTAACGTGATTGGAGGGAGGTGCATTATGAAATCATCATCGGGTGGATCGCCGATCGTTACCTTCCGGCCAGCGCGATTGAATTCCGCAAGTTCGTTGTGTCTAAGTTCCATGGCGAGTAGAAGTCTTTCCGAGGCTGCCGGGGCGAACGCTGGATTTGCAAACGCAAACCGCCGCCGCTGCCACCCGGACGTATTAGTCGGCTATTCGTCGAAGTGAAACCCAACAGCGGTTCTACAGACCATCGCTCCGACGAATGGGCGACCTGTGCAACTCGTGTGCAACCAGTTGAATATATAGGGCTGTGGTGCGTTTAAACTACACGACCTGTAGTCTAAGGGATACAGACGATTACAGAGGCTTTCTTCGTCACGGGCACTCAAAATCCGTGTTCCGACTTTTCCACAGAAAACGGCTTAGCAAAATTTCCCGTTTCACAGCCTGTGTTCGGAATAAATAACTTATGATTGGGCCAGATGCCCTACCTCGGTTCAAAACGCCCCTGTTTGGGAAGCGTTGTGCAACCGAAAATCGACTCAAGACACGACGGTTTAGCACGCCGTCGGAACTCAAGCCGCGGTTCGGAAGAAACGGAAAGAGCGGCCCAGTTCCTTGGCGGCGGTTTCCTAATTCACTCTGACCCGTTCGCACTGATCGATTCTCATTTGTTTTGTTAGCGTTAGAAGCTCCTCAGTTGCACCAACACACCTCATTCGCAGCCCAACGCTTACCAAGTGCTTACCAAGAATTTGAGCGATTTGGCGGCGGCTTCCAAGACCGCTCTCGAACACACCGTCGCCTTGCTTTAGGCGGTCTTTGACATGAGCCAGCGAAACAAAAAATGCGAAGCGTGCTCCTATGATTTGCGCGGCGCGAAAAGGCGGCACGTCCGTGGGCCGGATTCCCACGAAGGTAGGTTCACTTTGGTCGCTCCGGGTGTGGGGGCTTCGACTCGAAATCAGTGGACAGGCTGAGTTCTTTCCAGGACCTTGCCTCTGCTAGGCGTGCGAGGTCGTTTTTCTCCGCCCCGTTGTACGCATCGCTGCCGAGCAACAGTCGCAATGGAGGTTTCTGTTCCTGCGTCAGTCGCACGATCGCTTGAGCCGCCTTTTTCGGATCACCGGGCTGCTTACCGTTGTAGTCGCGTTGAAACCTGGCGGTTGCTCCAACAGTCGAGTCGTAGTCGGGATTTCCTTCGCTCAGTTTGGTGGAACTGCCGGCGAAGTCCGTGCGGAAGCCACCCGGCTCAACGATGGTGACCTTGATGCCTAGCGGCGCCACTTCGCGCGACAACACTTCTGAGAAACCCTCGACACCCCATTTCGCAGCCGAATAGGGCCCGCGCCCTGGAGGCCCGATCCTTCCGCCCATCGACGAAAACTGAACAAAATGACCGGCTTTCCTTTGGCGAAAGTACGGAAGAGCGGCCTTCGTCACGATGATCGTCCCGAAGAGATTCGTTTCGATTTGTGCGCGAAAATCCGACACCGGCGTGTCTTCGACGGACGAGAGATTGCCGTATCCTGCGTTGTTGATAACAACCTCCAGCGAGCCAAAGGCACCGATCGCCGCCTTCACTGCGCTCGCTGCCGCGGACTCGTCGGTCACGTCCAGCGCGAAGAGCTTGATCTGGTCACCGTGGCGCTCCGATAGGTCATGTACAGACTCGATGTCCCTAGCTGTCGCCAACACTTTATTACCCGCCGCAAGGCCCGCTTCGACAATCGCGCGACCCAGACCGCGAGAACTGCCCGTCACTAACCAAACTTGCGCCATTCATCCTCCTATTATTCGCAATCAGTTCCTCAGGATATAAGAACTCATTGCGAAGGGGTGTGCGAAATTCGCAAGCCAAAGGCGTCCTACCCTTCCGTTTCGAATTGATTCAATCACCCGCATCGGCGTTGCGTTCCGTGGACCAGTCAGGCCCGGACTCCACGTGCCAGCGACCTGCGTTTGCGACGTCTCGCAAGAGTTTTGCGGACGAGTGCATCCCTGCACCCATTGAGCGGATTCGCGCACAACACGCTATAGATCCGACTCAGTTGGAAGAGGAGCATTCCCAGGACCGGTCGATGGATTGAATGTGCTCCCGAGGGGTCACGCCCAGGGTTCGTTTGAACAATGTGCTGAAGGCTGTCGGATTGTCGTATCCAAGATCGGCTGCTGTCTGGGTTACGGATGCCCCTGCCGTCAGCTTTGGTAGCGCCGCAAGAATGCACGCTTGTTGTCGCCATGCCACAAAGCTGAGTCCTGTTTCTTGTCGAAACAACCGAGCGAACGTACGACGCGTTAGATGCAGCGAATTGGCCCATTCATCGATCTTTGCATAAGCTTTGGGAGATGCTGAGAACCTGAGGCAGCGGCGTGCGAGAGCCTTGTCCGTGGGTAACGGTCGAGAGAGGGGCAGTTCGCGAAGCCGGCCCACCGCAAAAGGGACTGGCACGTAAGCACCATTGAGACGTCTCGGTCAAGTTGCCATCGTCGATAGCGCAGTCGTGGCGTGCCCCCTGCCGCCTCCAGTTCAAACTGTCCTTTTGTTCCATAGGCGCAAGCAGAGAAGACTATGAAATCGTTGAAAGGGTCTTTGTTACAGCTGCCGTCAATTGCGACAAAGTCGATGGTCTCAGTGCCTAGGAAGCGCGTGATTTGCCGATGTAAGCGACGACGAGCCGAAGCGTCCGAGAATAAACTGGCATAGTTTCGTACCATTTTGGACGCGTACCGCCGGTAGAATTCCAGCGCGTTTTCGCCCCTCGATGCATAGAGGGACTCGTATCTTTCCCTCGACGCGGTCAGAGACTTCGCCGCGTTTTGCCGAACGTATTGCGACAAAATATGCTTGCCGAAATATCTCGAAGAATCAGCTTTGCCGTCCGGATTGAATGTCTTTCCACCGAGGTTTAGGTTTCCTGCCGTTCCTAGCTTAGGACTTCCCGCAAGAACTCGACCGTCGTTTGCCAAGACCCTTGCATCCGTTTGTGGATGAGGTCCAGCTTCCGGCGTCCTGTCGCCGACAACTCCTTCACCCGTAAAACTGTCCTTCGCGTCACTGTGCTAGTCAAAATTAACGTGGTCGAAATTTAATATACTGTACTACAGTATGCTATATTCCGGTCCTTGGAGGGGACGCGATGGCTCATACAACGAAGGACAAAACAAGGCTTTTGAGTCGAGTGCGACGAATTCGCGGTCAGGTGGAAGCGATGGAGAGAGCCCTCGATACCGAACAGGAGTGCTTTAGCGTACTGCAGCTGATGGCCGCTTGCCGGGGAGCGCTAAACGGTTTGATGGCCGAAGTGATGGAAGGTCACGTCCGGTTCCACGTCCTGTCACCCAATGCCCGTCAGAATTCTCCGCAAGCGAAAGCAGTCGAGGAATTGATCCACGTCGTTCGCGCCTATTTGAAATAGCTGCACTACTTCCCTAGTTGGCTCAGTAAAGGACATCTATGAACCACGCCAACGCGCAACAACCCGAAGCCGTCAAGCGTGCACCATCAAATCACGCCCACAACTCGCCCCACACCGACCACAAAGGTGATCACGAGCCCGACCATCCCCTATATTGGCGCGAAATCAACCGCGTCCTCTTTGTCGCCGCAGCTGCCGGCGCTATCTGGTTCCTGGGGAGTGCGTCGAATGCTTACATCACCGGTCTCGGCGTGGTCTGCACTCTGGTCGGCGGCTTCCCCATCTTTCATGAAGCCTACGAGAACATCGTCCAGCGCCGAATGACCATGGAGTTGTCCATGGCCATAGCGATCGTCGCCGCTCTCGCCATCCGTGAAGTCTTCACCGCTTTAGTCATTACGCTCTTTGTTCTCGTCGCCGAAATCCTCGAAGGCCTCACCGTCGGCCGGGGCCGCAAAGCCATCCAGCATCTTGTCGACCTGCTCCCCAACACCGCGACGGTCCGGCGCAACGGCACGTGGACCGACGTCGACATCGTCGAAGTCTCGTCGCAAGACGTTGTGCTCGTGAAGCCTGGCGGCCGCATCCCCGTTGACGGCCAAGTGGTGGGAGGCCATTCCTTCGTGGACCAAGCACCCATCACCGGCGAATCCATGCCAGTGAAAAAGCAGGCCGGTGCTTCGGTCTACGCCGGTACCATCAACCAATCCGGCGCACTTGAGTTGCGCATCGAACGCCTCGGTCGGGAAACCACCTTCGGCAAAATCATTGAAGCGGTAGAAACTGCGGAAAAGTCTCGCGCACCGATTCAAGGCATTGCAGACCGCCTAGCGGGCTACCTGGTCTACTTTGCGCTCGGTGCGGCCGTCTTGACATTTCTGATCTCGCACAACATTCGTTCCACCATTTCTGTGGTCATCGTTGCGGGCGCTTGTGGCATCGCCGCGGGCACGCCACTGGCGATCCTCGGCTCCATTGGCCGCGCTGCGCAACAAGGAGCGATCATCAAAGGCGGTCTCTATCTCGAAAAACTAGGTGAAGTCGACACCGTCCTTCTGGACAAAACCGGTACGCTCACCTTCGGCACTCCCGAAGTTGTCGATATCTGCGTGGCTAGCAACATCTCCCCCGAGCTTCTGCTGCAGACTGCCGTTATCGCCGAGTCGCGCTCCGAACATCCCATTGCCAAAGCCATCCTTCGCCGGGCCGCTCAGCTACACCTTGCCTTTGAAGATCCCGTCGAATTTCACTACACCCCCGGAAGAGGCATCGCAGCCACAACAGCTGGCAATGACGAGATCATCGTTGGCAATCAACATTTCCTGCTTGAGCGGGGAATCCAGTTCTCGCAAACCACGAGCGCGTCCGTCGCCTCGGAAATTTTCGTCGCTCGCGCCGGCCGTTTCTTGGGGACTCTCAACATTGCCGATACCATCCGTCCCGAAGCCAACTCCGCTATCCAATCGCTAAAATCCATGGGCCTTCGTACCGTCCTCCTCACCGGCGATGCCAAAGCATCCGCGGAAGATGTCGGCAAGAAATTAGCTGTCGACGAAATAGCCTCTGAACTTCTCCCGGAAGACAAATTGAAATACGTGAAGCAACTCGCCGAAAAAGGCCACAAAGTCGCTATGGTTGGCGACGGTGTCAACGATGCGCCCGCGTTGATGCAGGCCTCCGTCGGCGTCGCCATGGGTTCTGGCACCGATGTTGCCCGCGAGAGCGCCGACGTCGTCCTCATCGGCAGTGATCTCTCCAAGCTCGTCGACACCCTCCACACCGCCCGTCGCTGCCGTCGCACCATCCTGCAAAACTTCGTGGGCACGCTTGTCGTCGACAGCATCGGCGTTGGCCTCGCTGCCTTCGGCTTCCTTAACCCTTTGCTAGCCGCCTTCATTCACGTTACCTCGGAACTGGCCTTCATCCTCAACTCCGCCACACTGCTGCCATCGGTGCGCTCCGCTAACCAGTTCGTGCGCGGCATTCTTTCGCAATCTGCCTCTGCAGGACACCAGGGGCAAAGCGTCAGTTCCGCTGACGCAGAGTAGACTCGCTCATCCCTCAGCCAATTAGAGCCCACGGACAATTTCTCACTCACGACCAAGCGTATTGTCATCGGCCATCTCACCGTGTGCCAAGGCTGCTGCTGTGGCAACACCGAAAATGGCCGCCCACCCGTGCCCGTGGAATGGCTTAAGAAAGAATGGCGCGCGCGAGGATCTCTCAAACGCGTCCAAGTAAGCATCAGCGGCTGCCTCGGGCCTTGCGATGTTCCCAACGTCGTCACCATCTCCAACGAAACCGGCACCCTCTGGCTCGGCCAAATCTCCGAGTTCCAGCAATATCAGGCTCTGGTCCCGACCTATGACGAACGAACTACAAACTAATCAGCCTGACACCGTGAAGGTCACAGGGAAACGCGGCTCAGCCCAAGCCTACGCGATCCGTGATTTCCTCGCCAACCGTGATCGCCGAGATGCTTGGGTGCACCATCGACCTGATCCGAAAACAGAAGGGGCTATTTGGACTTCCGAGTTGCGGTCACTCCGTCCGGAATCTAGGCTATAACTTCCCATGCGCCACTTTCTGAAGCCGAGGCCCCTCGTCCGGTACCCGGATTAACAATTCAGAGATCCTGAACCGGAATGTCATCCGCCGAAGTGGTGCGGGCCGATAGATAGATGTGCAGCGTTGCCGCTCCGGTCTAAGATAGCCAGTCGCCTCCGGAAAAGAGAATGGGTCGACGGGAATCCTGTCCATCAGAGGTTGGATGAGCATGAGCGGGGCCTCGCCTGGGAACGTACCGAACACCTCTCAGATGCTACTTGAAGGGTTGCTCGAATCTTCACCCGACGCCATCATCGTAACCGATCAAGAAGGACGAATAACTGGTGCGAATGCGAAACTTGAGAAACTTTTTGGATTCCACCGTTCCGAGTTACTGGGTCAGCCGGTTGAGACCTTGATTCCTGAGCGATTTCGAAGCGCTCATCCTGCCCACCGCAAAACCTTTCACTTGGAACCCCGAATGCGGCCGATGGGGGTTGGAGTGGAGCTCTACGCTAGACGCAAGGATGGAAGCGAATTCCCGGTCGACATTCTGCTCAGTCCGGTGGAGACTACCGAAGGCCGAGCGGTGTTGAGTGTCATCCACGACATCACGGAAAAGAAGCGCGCCGAGGAAGCCCTGCGGAAAAGCGAGGAGCAGTTCCGGCGACTAGCCGAGTCAACGGCAAGGCAGCGGGACGAGCTTGCCGAAGAGATTCGATTAGCGGCAGAGGTGCAACAGAACATCTTGCCTCGATCAATTCCCGCAGTGCCTGGGTTCGAATTTGCGGCGCGTATGTACCCAGCTAGGATCGTAGCAGGAGACTACTATGGATTCCTCGAACTGCCGGACGGGAAGATTGGTTTGGTTATCGCCGACGTGTCCGGCAAGGGGGTCGCGGCCGGTCTGCTGATGCCTTCAATCGAAGTGGTCCTGCGCATGGATGCGCCGCGATTCCCGCGCACTAATGATTTGCTCGAAAGCTTTAATAACGTCGTCCACCAGATCACGGGCGCAGATCGGTTCATCTCTCTCTTCTATGGAAAGCTCGGCCCGCAGGCGCGCTCCTTGGAATATACCAATGCAGGCCACAATCCGCCGCTCGTGATTCGCGGCAGCCGAGACCCAATTCCCCTAGACAAAGGAGGTCCTGTGCTGGGTATGATTCAAGGATCGCGCTACGAGAGTGCCCAGATCGATCTTCAGACCGGAGACGTGCTTGTGCTCTTCACCGATGGGGTGGTCGAGGCCGAAAATCCGTACGGAGAAGAATATACTGCAAAGCGACTAGCCGGAATCGTGAGTTCTCATCTGCAACAAAGTCCCGACGAACTCGTCGAGACGATTCATGCCTCGGTCATCCAATTTCGGCAAACGACTGTGCTTGCTGACGATTTCACGTTGGTAGTGCTGAAGACGTTGTAGCCTTCGGAAACGTAGGCGCATCGCGCTTCACCGCCTACCGCAGAAATTACGCGGACAAGAAACTCGCCAGATCAGAATCTCGGTAGACGACAAGCGGATTTTGCTGACTAGAGACCGGAGGGTGCTCAAACGCATCACAATCATCCGCGGCTATTTCGGTTGGAGCATCATAAGTTTCAGAGCACCGCCCAAAGCATGGATGGCTGGTGCGAGAAAATGCCCTGGGTGACGGGTATTCAGAAGTTCTTCTGCCAATTTTGGGCGCGCGCTCGGCACTTGACCGCAGTTTGGGACGGCGGTCCGGAAGTCCGCTTGTGCGAAGTCTCACCAGATGGGTACCGAGAACGCGCTTGTATCCATTAAACGACAGGGTAGAACGAGCCAGAGACTATCTCCTAGGGCATCTCCCTGATCTGCTCCTCGTCGCTGATCAGCTTCATCATTCCTCCTCGTTGAAGAACATGTTGAGCGACCGCGAGATTGGCTCCCAGAAGCAACGCTGAGGGCAGTCCTCGCGGATGCATTGCAGGTGCGGCATGATCAAGTCCTGCGCTTGAGTCCGTGTTATCTTCACCGAGCGATCCTGTAAGCCAGATCCAGGGGGCCCAGCCGGTCGCAGCTGTCACGCGCGCCGCACGATCAAGCGCGGCATAATGCCGCAAAGCATGGCAATCACCACCGAGAGCGCTACTAACGCATAATCGCACGTGCCAGTCATGTTAGCCGCGGAACGAATAGCCTAGTCTATGGCCGCCGTTCTATGTGCGGATGCACCTCCACGCGAGGTCCTACTGGCCGAACCCAAGGGTGAGCGTAGGGCTGAAAGTAGTAACCGCGATTCGCCCAAACGCGACCCCAGGGCGTAGCGTCGAAAAAGATGGCGTGTGCGCGCCATCCAAAATAGGGATGCGCCCAGCCCCATGGAAAAAAACCTGCGGTAATCACAACGGCTGGAGCCCAGACGATGGCACCCCCGATAAAGAATCCAGGACGCGGTGCCGCAAATACAACAAGAGGATCGTACGTGGGAACGTAGATGTAAGCCGGATTGACCGGAAAGATTTCAATGTACCCATCGTTTTCGACTACCGTGCAGTACGGGTTCGTCTGTAAATAGCCGAATTCGCGCGCCTTCTTACGAAGTCGTTGAACTGCGTCCATGACGTCAGCGCGCTGCGTCAGAACCGCGTTGCCTAGTTGCTCAGTCCACGTGAGATCCTGCGCCATCATGTTCAGGACCGACGGAAACGGAATCAGCGCCAGGACGCTGGGATCCCATTGCAAATTATCCGCGCGAATCGCATCTGCCAGTGCATCCCCCTTAAGATAACTATGCTCCTTTGCCCAAGCGGCGGCTTCGGGAATTTCGTTCCAATATGTAGACGCAGTGAGTATCTGCGCCAGCAGAGGATCGGGATAGAGCGCGATTCTGGCCACGAGGTTTTCCAACGGTTTCTCTTTAAGCAGTGGACCCGGCGGCGCAGGCGGTGGGGCGGCTTCGGCCGCGGGCGGAGGCGGCGGGGGAGGTGGAGGGTTCTGAGCCCTTGTCTGAAAAGCAAAAAGTGCGACCAACGAGAGAAGGAGCATGAGCTTGGAGGATTTGTCTTCGAAAATTGAAACGAGGCGGAAACTTAAATGCACGTTGAGGCGCAAAATCTCAGCCAGAACATTGTTCAATGTGCGAATCCTGCCTGATATCACCATGTTTCCTCCTTTTCACGATTCAACAGCAGATCTGCCTTTTTGCGCGCTGTCAGGTCGGCGGCCTTTTTTTGAGCCTGTGCATCCTGAGCAGCACGCCGGGCTGCCCGGTCTGCATCATCTTGTTTCCCTTGGGCTTCTTCCTCGGCCTTTTCTTTTGCCTTTCGTGCCTCTTCCGCTTGATATTCCCTAAGTTTCTCGTAACAAGCGGACACTTCCTTTTGTTTAGACTTGACGGATAGAAATGAGTTCCCGTCATACGGCATGTCATGGAGATATTGGCAGCGGGATCTCGAGCACACTAAGGAATCGTGGGTGTCGTCCGGGCGGTCCGGTTTGTTTTCGGCCAAACACTTTTCGTGCTGCGCGGAGTATTCGGCCGCGTAGTCGTCAACCGCTCTGCTGAAAGACTGACATTCTTTAGCGTCGGTCGGAGAGATAGGCGCGAACGGCAGTATCTGCGCAGAGAGGTTAGGGCACAGGCATCCCAGCAGGCAAAACAAAATTACGACGGTCGAACGAGCCGCTGGAAGATTTGCCATTACTTCTACCACGTATCGAAAAACGCCTTAAGCTGGGGGCCACCAGGTAGGCGGTAACTCTCTCATGACGAAATTCGGAAAGCAACAAAGAGTATCGAGCCATCTAAAATCCGATTACCGCGTTATACGTCCAAGAAGGCAGAGCTCTCGGGAGAAGTGGGAAGCGAGAGAGTATCAATGAGAACCTGCCACCTTGCCCGCGGCTTGGGCCGAAGATGGCCGGTGCGCTTCGATCGCGGCCGGAGTCGCCGGCTGGCTCATGAGAGTAACCGCCGATGATGCGCATTCAAGCCGCCCGTTGCTATTTGAAACTTCCTCTATGATTTTCGTGAACAATTGATCTTTCATCGCGGTTCGTTTCGTGTAGTCAACCACGTAGCTGACGGTGAATTCCAACGACCCGGAACTTACGACGAGCGCGACGGTCGGTTCCAACGGAGGGTTTTCGCTTCGATAATTGTCGCTGATCACTTTCCAAGAAATCTGCGCTTCAACCAAATACTCGCCAATCGCCTCTTTGGCTATCCGCAAGAGCATCTCCCTGGCAAACTGGCAATCGCTGGTGGTTGTAAACAGCACTTTAATCTCATCCCAGACGAACCGGAAACCCTGCGAGTAGTTGAAAACGGTCCCTTTCAAGACCGCGCTATTGGGGATGCGAACGATCCGGCCGTTGTACAAATCTCCGCTGACCCAGTTTCCCGTTTCGAGCAAGGTGGTTCGCAGGAGCCCGATGTCGATCACGTCGCCCCGCGTTTTGCCGATCTGAACCCTGTCTCCTACGGCGTACAGCTTTGAAAACCCAATGGAGAAGGCGCCGGCAAAGCTGGCCAGCACGTCCTGCAGCGCCACGGCTACACCCGCGCCCACGACGCCGAGGGCAAAGCTGAGGCGGCCCAAGCGATCTTCAAAGACGAAAGCAAGGAAAATGAGAATCGAGAGGTATCCGGAGAAGACGACGAGCTTGCGGACTTTATAACGTGCATCGGACCGCCCAAACCGCCGGGGCAGCGTCTCTTCGAGCACGCGAAACGTGCCGTGAATAATGAGAATTCCGACCGCCGCGGCAATGCACTTCCCGAGGAGCGAAAGCGAAACAGCCTGTTTTAAGAGATCATTCATGCAGCAACCTCACTCCCAGTTTGCCGCTAAAGTGCGAAGCAAGACTACAACACTTATCATAACTTGGACCTGATATCGTAATCATGGACATCATCATGCCCCGGATGGACGGGATCAAGGCGACACGATTGATTCGTAAGGTGTTGCCGCAAATGAAAATCTTGAGTCTCAGCCAATACGACATTCCTAAGGTGGTGAACGAAGTAGAAAAAGCGGATGCCGCCGCTTTCGTTTCAAAATTATTGGTTTGGGATAAGCGTTCTTTTCCTGATGCAGAGGTGCGCATGGTAATCTCTCCGCTCCATTGAGCTAAGTTAGTGGGAGCCGAAAGATTCAGAAAAGCCCTTGTCCCTCACCAAGCACTGTGCTCCTTGCTGTAGATAATCGCCCGTGCACAGCCCGATGTCCGCTATGGAGACTCGGTACAGCTTCGGTACAATTCAACAGGAGAAACGGGAAGTTGGGTGCTAAGCAACGCCACATCAAGCATTTGTTGGATTTTTGTCCCACTGTTTGATGAAGCTCATAACCCGAAGGTCGTCAGTTCAAATCTGACCCGCAACCAATTCGTGATCCAAAAGGCCGGAATCCAGGATTCCGGCCTTTTTCTTGCGCCGCTGGCGGGCTATAGGCTCCTCAAACCGGCTTGTCTTGCGTCTTTCAATCGCCTGTGTTTACTGGCTGCAAGCCGGTCGGGTCGAGGACTGGCGCGGTGTTCCGAAGGTGTAGCCTGGCGGTTGCTCCCCGTTTCCTCTGGGAGTGCCTCAATAGCCAAACCGTGAATCCGTTTCCGGCCCCCGCCACATCGCACCCAGCGTGCGGATTTCCCGCGCTGGGCGCACCTGTTTGCTTGGTGTCAAGAGTTATGGGGCCTATTGTGCTGGGGCGACTTTCGCAGCTGACCATCGACGGAGCTGGTAGTCGTTAAACAAACCCAGCCGATCGTTTAGCCATTCGCTACTCCACCGCTGCCAGCCGAAACCTCGGCGTCCCCGGGCGCGCATCAGATGTTGCCTGACCTTCCTCTCTACCCACTGCTTGACCATTGAAAAACAGGAACTCGAATGACCGACCCGAAAGTAGTTCACCCAACCACGCAGAATCGGATTGATTTTCGCAATCACATTCTCGACGGGCCAGCTGACCTGCTGTCGGAAGATCTCCTGAGCTTTTCAAACAGCGCGGTTCGCTTCTTCAGCGTTGGCGCATAGTGTGGCCGCCACTTTCGCCGAAGGCTAACGATGCGCCGATATTGAAAACCCAGGAAAGTAAAGCTCTCTTCCCGACGATCGCTTGGGCTACTCGGGCTACGGCTTTGTGCGCCGTCCGCTTCGGTCGATATCCATACGACCCTGTTTGGAAATCAGCTTCGAAGATCGGCTCCAGGATGAGCTTTAACGCCCCCTGGACCACTCGATCACGGATTGCGGGAATCGAAAGGACGCGGACTTTCTTGCCCCCATCCTTCGGAATCTCCTTCTTCCGTGCCCTCATGGGCCGATACGTGTTGGTAACTAGTTCCTCCCGAATCTGTCCGAGAAAACTTTCCGCTCCGCTTTCCTCGATGGCTTCGAACGTGACCCCGTCAATCCCTGGTGCCCCGCCGTTACTTCTCGCCATCTGGTAAGCTTCCCGCAAAGTCTCCATCTTGCAGACGTGGACGTATAGTCCCCAGAAACGCCAAAGCGGTTCTGCCTTCGCCTTGACATATAGACTCCTTCTCAGGTCCTGCAAACTGATGGGCGCTTTTGTCATCTCACCCTTGCCTCCCGTTTTGTTAGAGTCATTACAAACAGCAGGGCCTCTTCGCTCCGCGGACGTTACTCCGCTTCCTCGCTACTGCAGACCCAGCCGAATCCCTCTCGCCATCTACCGATTTCCCGGTGCTGCCGGTTATACGGCTTCCCTGCTCCGCCGATTTCTCGACGGGACGAGGAGGGTTTCTCCAGTTGCTAGTGTGGTGTCCCAGCTAATTCTTTGCAACGGCGCACCTTGTCGAGGATGACATCCGCCGTGGCCTTCCAAACGAATGGGTGGGGCTTGTTATTCCAATTGGCAAGCCACGCATAGATGGCGCTTTCGAGTTCTTCCACACTACGGAAGGTGCCGCGGCGGATCATACGTTCTGTAATCAAAGCGAAGAAGCGTTCCACCTGATTGAGCCAAGAACTGCTGGTTGGGGTGAAGTGGAAATAGAAGTGGCGGTGCTTTCGGGATTTGAGCCACCGCTTTGCAGTGGCGCTCTTGTGCGTGCTGTAGTTGTCCAAAATGATGTGCACGTCCAGGTCGGGAGGGACTTGCTTCTCCACTTGATTGAGAAACTTTGCGAACTCTTTGCCGCGATGACGCGGCAAGCAACTGCCGGTGACTTTGCCGTTCAAGATATTGAAGGCGGCAAATAGGGTGGTCGTTCCGTAGCGCTTGTAATCATGGGTTTGCCGTTCTGGCAGTCCGGGACGCAGCGGCAGGATCGGAGCGGTACGGTCGAGAGCCTGAATCTGGCTTTTTTCGTCGACACACAGCACCAGAGCGCGTTCCGGAGGGTCCAGGTACAGACCGGCGATGTCGCGCACCTTTTCCTCAAACTGCGGATCGTTGGACAGTTTGAATTTCTCGACCCGGTGGGGCTGAATATCGAAACGCTGCCAAACCCGATGCACCATCATGCGCGACACGCGCAAGTGTTTGGCGAGCGTTCGCACGGTCCACTGCGTTGCGTCCGGCGGTCTGGTTTTGAGCGTGGCATCCAAAATCTTTTTCTCCAACTCCGGTGTCAACGTCCGGCGCAGCCGGTTCCGCGTCGGCTTGGCGGTCAACGCTTGCACTCCGCCTGCGCCGAACGTGGCGCGGGCGGCGATCACCGTCGGGCGCGACAGACCGAGTTGTTTGGCGATTGAGCGATTCGACATCCCTTCGTGGGCCAGCAGAATCACCCGGCATTTCTGCGCCACTCCTTGTGGCGTTGTTCCAGAGCGGACCAACGATTCCAGTTGCCTCTTGGCCTCGACATCAACGGAAAGAGCTGCGGCGGTGGCAAACATGCCCCCATTGAAACATGGTTAGCCCATATTGTCAACACTTATACGGGACGGGACACTAGTAAGCGAGACATTCGTGACCGTGGACGATACGGCTCCTGTGCTGCGGATGGTCATCGACAAATATTTGAAGCGGTCGGGCATCAATATCAAGCCGACCCACGAGGTGGATAACCTAGCCATGGCAATGTCCATAATAGCGTCGACAGGGGGCGTAACTGTTATCTGCTTATCAGCGCAGAACTTTCTCCTTTCGTCTGTAACGAGTCGTCCTCTGAAGGGCGATACGCCAACTGTCGATCTGGTCCTCGGCTACAAAAAGTCGAACGAATCTCCCATCCTAAAGCTCTTCCTTTCGAGATTAGACGAGTTGGTCGCCCGTGTCTCGATGAAGACCCACTAAAACCTAAAACACGGAAAGCAAGCGCGACTATGAGTTCTTGACTCAGGGGAGAGCCTGATTCTAACTGCTGTCGGCTGAATGAGTACCGAGACGCGCTTCCGTTTAATAATATCGCGTCCACTCCCGAGTGTCGGCCACTCGGAAGCTCCCAGAGAGCTGTTGAACCTCAGTGATAATGTCCCCTTTTGTCCTCGATAGAAATGTCCCCTTAAGCTGAGCTCGTTCAGGAGGTCAGCTTGGGGCGGACAAAGATGAGCAAGCGGGAGTTGGGGAGGGTGGAAGTTCTGGCGCGGGTGCGAAGCAAGCAGCTGCGGGTGGTGGATGCCGGGCGGCTGCTGCAGGTGAGCTACCGGCAAGCGAAGCGACTGTGGAAGCGGTATCGCGAGGAAGGCGCCACCGGGCTGCAGCACCGCAGCGCGGGGCGGCCTTCGAATCACGGTCACGCGAAGAAGTTTCGACAGAAGGTACTTGGGCTAGTTCGGGAGAAGTACGGTGGTGAAGTAGGGGAGCGGTTTGGGCCGACGCTCGCCGCGGAGCACTTGGCGGCCGAGGATGGTCTGCAAGTGGACGCAGAGACGCTGCGTCGCTGGATGCTGGCAGAAGGTTTATGGAGCCGGGAGCGGAAACGGCGGGGACATCGACGGCGACGGGACCGCAAGGAACATTTTGGGGAGATGGTGCAGATGGACGGGAGCTTTCACGCCTGGCTGGAGGAGCGCGGACCGGAGGGATGCCTGATCGACATGGTCGATGACGCCACCAACACGACGTGGGCGCAACTTGGGGAGCAAGAGACGATCTGGGCGGTGGCCGATGCGCTGCGTGCATGGATCGAGCGCTACGGGGTGCCGATGGCCCTGTATGTGGATTGGAAGAATTTGTACAAGCGGCCGGCGAACGCGAGGGAACGGTTGCGGGGAGAAGAGCCGGTGACGCAGTTTGGGCGGATGTGCGCGAAGTTGGGGATCACGCTGATCGCCGCGAATTCTCCGCAAGCCAAGGGGCGTGTGGAACGTCAGCACGGCACGCATCAGGATCGCTTGGTAAAAAAGCTACGACGGAGGGGGATTTATAGTTACGAAGGAACCAACGTTTATATGGAGCGAGAGTACTTGCCGGAACACAACCAGCGTTTCGCGCGGGCCGCGGCGCGGCCGGAGGACTATCACGGTCGCGCGCCGCGAGGAGCGGAACTGGACCGCATCTTTCGGCTGGAGAGTGAACGCACGGTCAGTGACGATTGGGTGGTGCGGTACGATAATCGTTTTTTCCAACTGGAACCGCAGAGCGGGCACATCGTGCCCGCGCGGAGCAAAGTGTGGGTTTGCGAGGGACGGTACGGCAGGATGAGCATCGAGTACGGGGGGCACGAACTACGCTGGCGGGAAATCGCCGCGCCGGCGCAACCGCAGGTTCTCGATGTAGCAGCCCGCAGGGGGACCCGGGTACCGATTTCGGTCAAGAAACGGAAGTGGACGCCGCCGCCCAGCCATCCATGGCATGAACCGCCCCGCCCGAAGGTGCAGAAGCGAGCCTCCAAGTTGGGAGCCACCGCGCCGCGCTCGTCATTGGTCCGGCCCTACGCTTCGCCCTAAACGCTCCGCCCTGCGGGCTACGCAGGGCTGCGCTCCGGGCCAGACCAACCAGTCAGAAAACACAGGGATGCGTATGTCGACCGAGAACAGGATCATCGTTCCTAGGGCTTGCTAGAGAGAAATTTTCCAGGGAAACAGAAAAAAAAAGCACAAAGAGGTACAAAACAAAAAAAGGGGACATTTCTAATGAGGTAAGAAAGGGGACATTTCTAAAGAGCTTTGACAGGAAGCTCCCAGAGAGCATGACGAGGAAGCGCATCTGTGTTAGGATAAATCTCGCATGAGCGCACAGAGATTTGTAGGCGGTTTGGGGGCGGTTGCGCCGGAAACAGCCGCATTCTTTGACACAGGATGCAGAGCGCGCGCTGTATGCGAAACTTGCAACGGTCTTATTCCTTAAGACTTTACGGCAAGTTATTGATTTCACGGTTGGGGACGTAGTTCAGTTGGTTAGAACGCTGCCCTGTCACGGCAGAGGTCGCGAGTTCGAGTCTCGTCGTCCCCGCCATTTCTTTTCAAGGAGTTACCGGACGTGACACCGGAAACTCCAACCCACAACTCAACCCACAACTTCTACTGCACCATCTGATTCATCCCCACAGCTGACAGGAATTCGCCTTGCGCGGCCCGTGTTTCGTCGCTGTCTTCCTGAGTGCACAGATCGAGCGTCGTTTGAATTTTGCTGTGACGCAGAATTCCCTGCACGGTTTTGGGTTCGACTTTCGCTTTGTTCACCAGCCAGTTGCAAAGTGAGTGGCGAAGATTGTGAAGCCCGAACCTCTGGCCGTCCTCGATGTGTACTCCGGCTTTCTTTGCGGCCGGTCGCAGATAATCGGCGACGAATACGGAAGAGCAGAGCGGTTTCCTTCCCCTGGCTCTCATCGACGGAAACACGAAGTCGGTTTCCTTCGCGTGCAACGTTTGTTTCAGCCACGCGCGAAGATGCCCGGCTAAAACCAAATGCAGCGGGACATACCCGTCCGACGCATCGGTTTTCGTTTCTCCGTCCTCACCCTTGGCCCAGCGTTTTGAAATCCTGATTCTTCCCTCATGCCACAGCACGTCCCTCCAGCGCAGCGCCAGAATCTCGGACGAGCGCAGCGCAGTCGCCGCACGGGTGGGGGATGCGCGACGCGCAACGGCATGGAGCGCGGGATGGAAACGAAACAGAGATGGGCGGGTTGCACCCGAAAGCAGAACCCATTACCTTTTGTGACAGCCATTGTTGCCTCTAATCCAGGCGACTTTGGTTAGGGGCGCGTTTGGTGCTTCAACACCGGCGCGTCCCGTTTCTTCTTTGTTTGAGTCCCGCTCATTTAAGACTGTTATACGAGAAGCGGTTCTCGTAAAGAAATATCGCAAGAGGGAGCAGTTCTGTCAAGCGACAAAAGTGGCGACAATACCCCTATTCATTCTAGGATGGGTGGCATGAAGCGCGAACTAATCTCGGAAGTTATGCGTGCGATGGGGAAAAAGGGCGGGAAGGCGGGTGGAAAGAAGGGTGGAAAGGCACGCATGGCGGCGCTGACACCAGAACAAAGGACGGAACTAGCAAAAAAGGCGGTTCAAACAAGGTGGGTTAAGGCTAAAAAGAAAAATAAACGCCTAGGCAAGGCCCCCGAGAATGATTGAACGGCTTTGCATGACACCGGATAGGCTCTTTGGCAAAAAGCAACTCATACGATGTTTAAACACAGCGTCTTAAGTTATTGCGCATAGACGGCGGAGGGTTTCGTTTCCGTTACGCCAGTTTTTAAACTGCGTCTCGACGACAGCGACGACCTCCTCCAGTACAGGAAAATATCGGTTGTGCAAGCATTGACGGCGCGTCAGCTTCCAGACCCGTTCAATCGGATTCAGTTCGGGGCTGTAGGGCGGCAAGTAATCCAGCACAAAGTCCTCAACGTGTGACGCTCTCCATTCTTTGTGAAGCCGCGCGTGATGGTATCTGGCATTGTCCGTGATGACCACCACGCGGCGCCCCGTTCGAATACTGGTGCGCCGTAGCCCTTTCAGAAAGGCAAAGAAGGTCACCGCGTTAAATTTACCCGTTTCCCTAGAAAACTGAAACTTTCCATCCCGCAACCGTACGGCACCGAAGTATCCCACACTGCGCCGTGTCGGATGATGCAGCAGCACGGGGTCCTTGGTTTCCGGGGGCACCCACATGCGACAACGCGAGCCGTGCTGCTGGAAGTGTACTTCGTCCGTAGCCCAGAGGTCGACCGCAGCATCTTCCATCAGCCCTTGGAGTTTTTTTTATGCACCTTCTGCCGTTCGGGATCGGCTTGCGCAATCGCGGGACGAGGCTTGCGTAGCCGAAAACCCAACCGCCGAAACAGACGCTGGCATTGCCGTACGCCCAAGTCGATCCCGTACTCCCGCTCGATCCAGGCCGCCAGCGTCTTGCCGTCCCATAGATTTCCGCTCAAGCCTAGCTCTCGCGGCATCCGCCGAAGAGCGGCGTTGATTCCTCGAAGATGCTTCTCGCTCAGGCGTCTCGGCCGCCCCGACCGTTCCCCCTCACGCAAGGCGGCTAGGCCTTTCTCCTCGAACCCGCGAATCCAATACTCGACGGTTCTCGGTGCGTCTCCTAACAGCGCCGCCACTTCCGGACACGTCATACCATGAGCCACCAGCAGCACGCCGTGAAGCCGATGGTCATAGCGTGATTCCTCGGTTCGTCGAATTTCATCTTGTAATCCCAGAATGATGGTTGCGGAGTCCGCAATCGTTAGTGGTTTCATTCCACTAGAAGAACATACATCGATCTAATGCGCAATTACTTATGACGTCGTGTTTAGTTTCATGGGATCGCAAAGCCTTTCATTCTCACCCAGTCAGCTAAAGTCGGCCCTCTTGTTGTATCCGCCTTCCAGGAAAGTCTTGTTGCGGGGTAGGTAGAAGTCCTTAAACGATTCCGTCGCGATCGGATTCAGTTTCTTGCCCTCGCATTCGTTCAGAAGCCATTGATACGTTAGCCACGCGAACATGTCTGCTGCCTGAAGCGGTGCGAGATTCTTCTTTGGCTTAAACGAGAAGCCGCCCTTGCCTAGGCCATAACGACGAAGGGCCTCCGGTTCGCCTTCGGCAGGTCCAAACACGGCTCCTATTTCCTTGCGACGGGGATCGCCAGGGTCCATCCAGTCGAAGATGTACTCGATTGATTCGGTTAGTTTTTCCTTTTGACGCCACGTATCAATCATGCCGAGCACACGGCGAATGGCATATGTGTAGTGGCTTTCAAAACCCTGCACTCGGAGCGAGTTGGGAACAAGCTCATCGAAGTCTTTCTTCACAATGCCAAGCGCGAATCCCTTCGCCACCGTGTTCTTGATAATGCCCCGGAGCCTAGCTGAGATTCGTTGTTTTTTCACAAGAGGCCATCCTTCGAATTCCGTCCCCCTTCGACCAAACACAAATTCAGCCATGTGCATCGAATCAAATTTGTCCCCGTCAATATCGCGCGCTTTGTCCCAATCGGCTTGAAAATCTACCCAACTATCCGCATACGCGATCCATCCGGCGGCAACAGCCACTGCATTTTCAGGGCTTGTACCGCTGTCATCGATATAAATAATCATTGACCTCAATGATTCCTCAACGGCTCGGTTCCTTCGCTCAGAATGTGTAGATAACGAGGATAGGCAAACAAGCGATCTCTCCGTTTGCCGGTAACTTCTTTTGCTATTTTGAGTGTTGCAAGGCTCTCAAGAGCACCCGTGACGGTGGGAACGGACAGTTTGAGTGCCTTTGCCGTCGGGCCAATCTTGATTAGCGGATGCCCTTGCATATACTCGTGAACACGCAACGCCGATGCAGTCTTGCGACCCAAAGATTGAATCTTCTTCCGGTCCGCTTCGAAGAGATGGAGAATTTGAACGGCTGCATCCGCTGCCTGACGCGCCGTAGTCTCAGTGCCTTCTAGAAAAAACTCGAGCCATTCTTCCCAAATTCCTTCCGTGCGCACCCGCTGAAGCAGATCATAGTAGCGTTGCCGATGAGTCTTGAAGAAAAGACTCAAGTAGAGCAACGGCTCACGCAAAGTACCTTTGGCGCAGAGAAGCAAAGTGATGAGCAGACGGCCCAACCGACCATTGCCATCGAGAAAGGGGTGGATGGTCTCGAACTGCACGTGGATTAGACCTGCCTCTATGAGAACGGGCAGCTTGTATTTTTCGTCGTGAAGAAAATGCTCGAAGAGGTCCAAACACTCTATTATGCGTTCCGGCGGAGGGGGAACAAATGCAGCATTTCCGGGACGGCTGCCGCCAATCCAATTCTGCGAGCGGCGAAATTCACCTGGTGTTTTGTTCGCGCCGCGCCCGCCGCGCAACAGGATTGCGTGAATCTCTCGAATCAGGCGTAACGAAAGCGGAAAGCCTCCTTTGATGCGACGGAGGCCATGCTGCATCGCAGCCACATAGTTGGAGACCTCTTCAACGTCGTCGATGGGTACGCCAGGCACTGCTTCGTTTTCAAAGAGAAGCAAATCTGAGAACGAAGATTTGGTGCCTTCAATCTGCGAGGATAAAAGGGCTTCTTTGCGGACATAGAGGTAAAGGAAAAGCCGTGTATCGGGCAGAAGAGTGGTCAGACCATCCAGACGACCGAGAGCTTGGTTTGCTCGATCAAGCTGCCGGTGCAGCCCGCTAAGATCGACGGGAGGGTCCGGTGGCAATGGCGGCGGGACAAATGCCCACACCGTCTCACCTGCTGTCGTTGTTGAGACATAAGTGCCAGTCTTGAATTCTTCTCGTTGGACACTAGCGCTATGCAAGCTCCCTTTAATAAGCATATTTCTTATTAAACTATAGCATGTTTAGCTTTAATAGGAAATACATCTAAGATTGCGATGACGAACTGGGACCATCGATCCTCAAGTTACCACTCCTCGCCTTCGTTGCCCACTACCGGTTCCGGGTGAAAAATACTGTGGATTTCTTCTCGCAGCTCGTCGGCATCGAGGTCCATAGGGCTTCTCCGACTGGAGCATAACCGCGGCTTTCGGAAACAGACAATTCGGGAGGAGGACGCGCGCAAATCTTCTGGCCTAGTGTGCCTATCGAAAACTGTCTCATCAGAGGGGTGCAGTCGGAAGAACTGGGAACAAATCGAGAACAAATTGGGAACAAACTATCGAAGAACACCAATGAAATAGGTAGATCAACAGGTACGTAAGTTGTTGAGAAGCAAAGACGGGCTAGTATTTTATCCGGCTCATAACCCGACGACCATTTTCAGGCAGGGTTATGCAGAGTTGCCGAGAAATTAGGACGCTGCCGGGAAAGGGCAGGGGCCTCGTGTGGTCAAGCGGTCTGTCCGCGCCACTCTTACGCGGCGACACCGCAGAGCCGAACCCACAACTCAACCCACAGCCAGTTATCCGTCGCATGCATCCCCACGGAGTTAAGAAATTCACCTTGCGCCGCCCGGATCTGTTCGCTGTCGAGATGGAGTGTCGTCTGAGTCTTGCTGTGACGCAGGATGCCGGTTGATGATTAACTGCTTCAATCGCCGTTGACTTCCAAAGCCGATAACATTCAATATTGCGGAGCAGAAGAATCTTCAGGCATAGAGACGAATAGAGGGAGGGGAGGGGCGAAATAGATTCGAGCACTGCTGTCCGGTTATAAGCCGAACAGAATTAGCTGGTTAGAGTTATCGAGTAACTCCGATTGGGAGTCGAAGGCTTCGAACACCTGTAAAATGGGCACTTTTTCAAGACTCGTGATGCTCAAAATCTGTAGAATTTGGTAGCTCTTTTCCAGCCCAAGACGCTTGCGAGCGATGGCCACCAGTACATACATGGAGACGGCGATCCAGATTTGAGTCTTCACGGCATTCTCGCTGGTGCCGTAGAACGCTTTGATGCGCAAGTGCTGTTTGATCCATTTGAAAAATAATTCCACCTGCCAACGGCACTTATAGATCTGGGCAATCGTAAATGCTGGAAGCACAAAGTTGTTGGTCAGAAACTTGAGTTGCTTCTTCGTTTCGATATCGAGATAACTGACTCGGCGCAAGGAATCGGGATAGGCTTTCGCGGAATCGATCGCGGTCAGAATGACGGTGTGATCGGATCGCACGCCTGTGGTCTTGTCCACAGGATGGGAGTAGCGCCGCTGCAGCAAGACATTCTCTTTGGTGCGTACGACGAAGAATGCCGAGCAGAGGGTGAACACGAAGAGGCGTTCAAAATCGATGTAGCCGCGGTCCATCACATAGAACGCACCGGCTTCGGGAAAGAACTCATCCAGGATGTTCACGTCATGCACTTTGCCGTCCGTAATGCGGATAAACGTGGGGATATTGCCGTGCAGATCCAGTAGCGTATGCATCTTCACCGCCGCCTTGTGTCAGCGCCAGTGAAAAACGAAGCCATTCTCGCCGGTTTTGGCCGGGGCCAGTGATCCACCAGAGCCCGCTGGTAAGGACGCAGTAAGAACTCTAAATTAGTTTCTAAATCTTGCACGCCGCCGCGCTTCGATTTAAATTCTCGTCAGGAGTTTAACTAATTTCCGTTTTTGGCTTTCCATGTTCAACTCCAGCGCCACACTCTCTCTTGCTCTCGCGGAAGGAATGCCGGAGCTGTGTAGTGTTCCTCATGCAAGACCACTCCAGCCGCCGAGTCCACGCCTGCGTGACTTTCCCATATCTCAACAGATCACGCCAGACCGCTACTGCTGCGTGTCGGGAAGGATCAGCGGGCAGAAAAATTGCACTCGGCCATCGAGTCGGTCAAGATGGCACACCGAACACAACCAACATTCTACGAATCACGATCCTGCTGACGGCGCGGGAGGAACGCCAGTGAGCTGACAGCGTGATCTGGCGGGAAATAAACTCGGAACTGAGACTGCTCGCTTCATGCACAGTCAGCGTGTGAGTGTGCCCCAAGGCAGCCCTTCAGACAAATGGCTCAGCGCAAGACGGTGAAAGTGGATCCCTTTTAAACCGGCGCTAACAGCCTTGTGCTCACGAAACTTAGCCCAAGGAAAGAGCGAGAGGCAAAGATCGATGGTGGTGGAGTCCAAAGCATACAGACTCTGGTCCAGATCGACATCGATCGGATCGCTCGCATAGAGTGGCCGCGCGATAGCGATCAACACTTGCGCAAAGTCGGCATAGATCCGCCAGTCGCGTGATTCGTTTGCGTCGGCCAGAGTGGATCGTGCCACCTTGCTTCTGAACCCCATGTGGTAGAGCTTACCGCCGATAGACTGTAGGCATGTTTCGATATCGCGGAGACTCTCTCGATACGTTAGTTGTGCGAAAGCCATCGAGAGAAACGGGTCTCGGCAGGAAAAGTTTTGTACCTTGTGATCGCCGCGGTAGCGGCTTACACATTTATGAAACTCGTAGGCGGGCAGAAAATCCATTAGCTGCGAAAAAACAGTTCGTCCGGTATTCACACCCCATTGTTTCGCAGAATCAGACCAAGCCAGGAGGAGCCAAAAACGCCGTTTGCATTTCAAATCGAAAAAAGTCGAAATGTCACTTAAGCTCCAGCGTTACAGACAGTTACGTCGGTATGAGAATTCGACAACCGGACAGTAGTGAGATTCGAGTGACTTGCTTTGCGGCGGCAACATTCTCGCATTTCACTCTACGTTGATCTTTTGGTGCTTTGATTGTCGAATATAAGAGTTGCCGCTGTCGGGAGAGGGCAGGGGGCCTAGGTGTCGGATTTTCCAACCCACAACCCAATCCACGATATATATGATGACATGTACGACTTACCGGTATTTTGGCGTCCCCGCGCGCTTGCAATTTTATGCGTTAACTTAAGAATACAACCAGCAGATTGAAAGGAATCAATATGAGCTACACCTATGATCTTCGCCCCGAAGTCAGTTTCGAAGACCGTTACAGCCAGTTCATTGCGTTCGGCATCCCGAAGGCAGATGTCGATACGTTGCGGGCCACGATCAAGGACATGTGGGCGGATGCGCCGGGCGGGTGGTCTTACGAATGGTCCGCGTTCGCCCGAAAATATCTTGAAGCGGGAAACTCGCTTCTCGCGTCGTTCGCCTACGGTTTTGCCATATTTCCCTGCCTCGCCAACGATGCGCGGCGCAAGGCGCAGCAAAATCAGCTTGAATGCTACCTCAAGGCGGCACCGAGCTTCCCCGTCAAATTCGAGCGCAGAATACTCGCGATCCCCTATCAAGGCGGAACTGTGAGCACACCGGTGCATCTGTTTTCAATGACAGGCCAGTATGCGAGCGCGCCGGTGCTGATTTACACCGGCGGCGTCGATACCTACAAAATGGGTCTGCACGCGATCTACGTGACATTAGCCCAACGCCTCGGCATTACGATGTTGGGCTTCGACATTGCAGGCACTGGTGAAAGTACTATCCCACTTTCCGTCAAAGGTGACGAGCTCGTGCTCGGCATCGTGAATGAGGCGCGCAAGCTCGGCAACGGAGAGGTCGCGCATCTTGGATTTTCGTTTGGCGGCAACTTTTCGGCGATGACAGGGCTTTCGAGCGCCGTCGATGCCGCAATCGTGCTCGGCGGTCCAGTCGATAAGGCTTGGGGGAAAGAGAACGCGCAGAACTTGCCCTTTGGCATGCCGGGCATCATCGGCAACGACATGGGCTTCGACAAAGAGCCATCCACTCCGGAATTCATGGCGGCAGTGCAACAGTTCTCGCGGCGTCCGCTGCTCGACCAAACAAAAAACGCTCCGATGCTCGTCATCAACGGCGCAAACGACTATTTCGTCCCACAGGCGGATACGCTCGTCTTCAAAGGTCGCCCCAAAACCGAAGTCCACTTGCTACCGGACATTGGACATTGTGCCGTGTTGGGTGGCGTCTCGAAGTTGCCGGAAGTAATTGACATAGTTTCTCAGTGGCTTCCGAAGCAGATCGGTTCGGACGCTCGGCCTCAAGGCCACAAATCGGTAGCGTAGGTTCCATTTTCCGCTCCAAGAACGGTCGTTCACTTCAAAAATTCACCGAGAGGAAAGAGTCCTATGGCACCAACCTTAACCGCACCGTCAGCGGCGAGCACAGCCACAGCAACTGCTTCCACTCCAGAGAAATATCCCTTCTTCCCCGACAACATAGAGTTCTGGTTCGAGGCCAAACGTGCCTTCGGCGCCGCTAGCTACGGCTCCAGCGAATTCGGCGAAGTCATGGCCAGCCTCAATCGCATAACGTCCGGCGACTACGAAAGCTGGTATAACGAGTGGAATGCCACAGCCGAACGGATTTCCGCTGAAGCTGATGCGCAACTGGCTGCCGGTCATCGCGTAAGCGCACGCGACGGCTACCTGCGCGCAGCAAATTACTTCCGCACCTCCGAATTCTTCCTGCACGGCAATCACGAAGACCCAAGAATTTATAGCGCCTACAAGAAGTCAATCCGCGCATATAAGCTCAGCGCCGGCCTGTTTGACCCGCCTATTCTTCCGGTGGAGATTCCTTATGAGACCACCACGCTGCCGGGCTACTTCCATCGCGTCGACGAATCGGGCACCAAGCGCCCGCTGTTGATTCTCCATACTGGCTTCGATGGGTCAGCCGAAGAAATGCACGGCGAAGGCGCACGGGCCGGTGTCGAGCGCGGTTGGAATGTCCTGGTCTTCGACGGCCCCGGCCAGTACGGTCCGATTCATCGTGAGCGTCTGCCGTTTCGTCCGGATTGGGAGAAGGTCGTCACCCCGGTGGTTGACTTCGCACTTACTCTGCCCGGCGTTGATCCGAAAAAGATTGCCCTTATGGGCGTCAGCCTGGGCGGCTATCTCGCACCGCGTGCCGCAGCTTTTGAGAAGCGAATCGCGGCTCTTGTGGCCAACGACGGAATCTACGATTTCGGCGTCACTCAGTTGGCAGCCGTCCCGCCAGATCAGCGGGAAGCCTTTATTGCTGCCCTCAATCAGAGAGACGCTCCCGAACTCGATCGCAAGATCGTAGAGGGTATGAATAAGTCGCCAGACGCCAAATGGGGTGGAGAGCAGGCAGGGTTCGTCATGGGTGAGTCCACGCCTCACGCTACCCTTGCGAAAATACTCAAATTCAATCTTCGCGACGGCATCGCGGAGCAGATTTCCTGTCCTACACTTGTCCTCGATGCCGAAGAAGATATGTACTTGAAGGGCCAGCCTGACGTGCTCTATGAGCACCTCACCTGTCCGAAGACCATGATCCGCTTCACCACGGCTGAGGGTGCCGGTGCGCACTGCCAGTGCGGCGCGGATCGTCTTGCAAACGCTCGCATTTTTGACTGGCTCGATGACACGTTTGGCCTTGCGGTCAAACCGTAGAGCCGGAACGAAGAGAAGGTCTTACTTAGTCAGGGCTATACACGGGATAGGTCTGCTGCGAAGGCAGACCTAACTACCACGAGGCAAGCGGATCACCCCACCGCAAGTCGCTTGCCCTCACTCTTAATCAGAAAGGAACCGACATGCCGACCCAATCACCGCTGAATGCGCCGCAGCCTTCCGGAGAGAGCGCCGCAAAGACAATCGCACCGGCGAAAGCCAGCATGCCTTCGAAGACCGAAACCGATCCCCGTCTTGATCCCCGCATCAAAAAGGTGTTCGCCGGGATGCCGGCGCCAGTAGAAAAGCCGAACGTTTCGAGCCGCGAAGAATTGCTCGCACAGGAAAACTCTCCGGCGGCGCTGGCCGCACTGGCCCGCCAAACGGCCTTTTTCGACTCGATGGACAGCGAGGAGATCGCTCCGTCCGCCGGCTTGAGCGTGCGCGTCGAGACCCTCACCTCCTCGCCCGACGGAAACACCATCAAGATCCGGTATGTCCGCCCGGATAACAGTGAGATTTTGCCATGTGTGTACTACATTCACGGCGGCCGCATGGAGATGAGCTCCTGCTTTGAGGGCAACTACAGGACCTGGGCCCGGATGATCGCCGCCAAAGGCGTCGCGGTGGCTATGGTTGAATTCCGCAACTCCGTGCATCCCTCCGAGGTACCGGAAATCGCTCCATTTCCCGCGGGGCTGAACGATTGCATCTCGGGCCTCAAGTGGGTACACGCGAATGCAACCACTCTCAAGATTGATGCGAAGCGCATCATCGTCGCCGGAGAAAGCGGTGGCGGCAACCTGGTTCTCGGCGTAGGCATGAAGCTGAAGCAGGATGGTGAACTCGGCCTGATCAGGGGCATCTATTCCTTGGTCCCCTACATCGCCGGTGAGTGGCCGCAGCCGCAGTACCCGTCTTCTATCGAGAATGAGGGCATCGTGCTCAACTTCGGGGACAACCGCGCCACCATGGCCTACGGCATCGAGGCCTTCAACGCCCGCAACCCGCTCGCCTGGCCCAGCTTCGCTACACGCCAGGATGTCGAGGGCCTGCCGCCGACGGTTATCAGCGTCAACGAGTGCGATCCATTGCGCGATGAGGGCATCGCCTTCTACCGTCTGCTGTTGGCAAGCGGCGTTTCGGCGCGTTGCCGTCAAATGATGGGCGCCTGTCACGGCCTGGAGCTTTTGCCGGCTATCTGTCCCGATATCGCTCACTCCACCGTTAGCGATATCGCAGACTTCGCGATCGGCTGGCCTGAGCGATGACTTCGCTGGGCGATACCGATTCCGCAATCGCGACGAGGCTGCGGAAAGAAGCTCCAACGGTCCAGTATCACTCCTCCGACGAAATGATTGATATCGCTATTGACCACGAATTCTGAATTGCGGCATTCAGCAACATGACCATCCCTGCTGCCACGACGTCGAGGCCGATCTGCCCGCTTCGGCGCAATACCAAGCCACCACTGAACAAGACGACGTATGCGAGCAACGGCACCACTGCATAGCGGTACCGGTCAAAGCGACTCTCGTAAAATCCGCTTCGCAAAACTGTGAGCGAGCCAATGTAAATTAGGCCGAAAACACCCATGGTGCAGATGCAAAGGACAGCTGAAAGTCGCGTTTGGTTGGGAACGGTTAGCAGCGCGCTCATGATGAGGACGCTGGTTAAATAAATCACCGCAGGGGTCAAGTACACTTTGCTCTTGGATGCAAGTTGCCGCCCAATCCCCGGCGCAATGGTGATGACGACGAACAGCAGTCCGAGCAAGGTCGCAGACGCCGCTGAGGTAATCGAAAAAAAGCTGGACCATTGCTGAAGCGGAATTTGTTCGCCTGACATTACCATCCATTCCAGTCTGCTATATAGCCAGGTATTGATGGATAAACGCGATGGCCATGCTGCCCTCGCCCACGCCACTCGATACTCGTTTGATGGAGTTGTGGCGCACGTCACCAGCCGCGAACACGCCTGGCAAGCTGGTCTCCAAGGGAAATGGATGGCGATCGAGTTTCCAGGTGGTGAGGTCGCGCCCTGTGCAAATATAGCCGCGTGGATCCCGCTCCAAATCGTCTGGTAGCCATGACGTGCTGGCATCGGCGCCGATCATCACAAACAATGCATCGGCCTCATAGAAGCGAATATTCTCCATCTCAATCGGTGCGTCGACACACACTTCAATTCGCTCCAAATGATTTTCGCCTTCAACAGAAACAACCTGGGTATGAGGAAGCACCTTGATACTGGCCTTCGATGCAATCTGATCAATCAGGTATTGCGACATACTGACTTTCAGCCCCTCGCCCCGTACCAATACCTTTACTTCAGCGGCATAGCTCGACAAAAACATGGCTGCTTGTCCTGCTGAATTGCCGCCTCCTACGATGAAGACCTTCTTGCCGACTACATTGGTAGCTTCCTGGCGGGCCGCTCCACAAAAGATGCCGTGTCCCAGCAATCGATCTTCACCCTTCGCCTGCAGCCGACGCCAGTCCACGCCTGTGGCCAACACCACTGCTCGGGTCCCCGCGTTGTTCTAAGTTGTTGTAAAACCTATCCACGCAGCGCTGTCACGGCAGAGGTCGCGAGTTCGAGTCTCGTCGTCCCCGCCATTCTTTTCAAGAACTTGCGAGCCAGACTTTTCCTCGAAATCGGCTTTTGTGGCCGATTGTACTGTGGTTTGTGCTGTGTTCCATGCCGGGCGAGGATTGCGCTTCGATAGACCATTCACCGCTTCCCTCCTGGCGTCCCTCCGAATGTGCGAATAGTGCGTCATCATTCTGCGGTCGACGTGTCCGGCAAGACTCATTATCGTTTCATCGCTATTCTGGTCTGTCGCTAGGTCTGTGATCGCGGTGTGGCGGAGATCGTGAAACCGAAGGGAGCCAATTCCTGCTTCGCGCACGATTGACTTCCAGGCCGATCTGAGCCCTTTGGCGTGGCGCGTGATGTCAGGCCTTCCCGTGCCGGGCCACCAGAACATTACGTAACCATCGGGCGGGAGGTTGTTGCCGAACAGTTCTTGAGTCTGTTCCCGTAATTTCAGAATGGCGTTGAGGGCATCATCAGTGAGTGGAATCTCGCGGCTGCTGTCACGACTTTTTCCATGGCGAACAAGAATCAATCGCTCTAGAAAATCTATGTCCCGCCATTGCAGCTTCAGAATGTCACCCTTCCGCAGAGTTGTATTCACAGCCAATATGTAGGCCAGGTAAGCACGCTGCCAACTAGGATTCTTCTCACCCGATCGCTGAAGTTTCAGCTTTCTTCATAATTCAATGCTCTTCCAATCGAGCTGGTACGCACCTTCAGACGCTTCAAATCGTCTGCAAATAGGTACCAACGTTTTGCCCGACGCAGGATGCCGATGACGATGGACAGTTCCTTGTTGATTTTTGCATTGGTGCGGCCTGCCTCATGCCGTTCGTTGATATATTGCCGAATCATTTTTGTGGTGATTTTGTTCACGCGTTTATCAGCAAAGAATTTTAGAACCGGCTGGCTATGATCCAATTCGCTGCGTTGCGTAGACTCCGAGAGGGATTTCAGCACATTCCTGGCCTCTCCTTGGCCGTCGTCAAAGATGGCAGGATCGTCAAAATTAAAGGCTACGGCTTGGCCATCGACTCTCGGCTACAATGTCGCATATTGTTACGACACTGCTCGTGCCATGAAATGGCTTGCGAAGCGGGTCCTGAATGGATTTCAGGGAGCGACAGGCAGCTTCGAGTAATCGCATACAGATGTCTCATCCGGACGATGGTGCTCGAAACGGAGGCGTGAGATGGTCGGATTTTTCGATCGAGTACCAAAAAGAATAGGCAAAACCACCAAAACGCTATTCGTTGGTTGTTGTTTTGTTTTGTCGGTTTGTGGAGGCTTGCATGGCCAGCAGAAGCCCACAATTGAGGTGTCTTCCGCAAGTTTTGGACTGAATATCAGCAAGCGCGCGCTGGGGAATGCAACAAAGTACGTAAAGTCGGCCTGCAACGCGAAGAGGAGTTGCAACTTCGCGGTCAAAGACGCCGCGAGCAAAATCGCTGATCTCAGCTCGAGTAATTCTAAGGATTTCGATTACGTCTATCGCTGCGGCGACAAAGTGAAAAAGGGACACATCGACGGGGATTCAACAGATAAGATCGTGTTGCTGACCTGTACCGATTAATCCCCGGTGGCACAACCGTGGGTATATCAGCTATCTCCCGGACGGGCATTTTCGAGCTGCGTCAGGTAGTGTGCGCGTCCACTACGCTAAAGATTGCCGAGTTGGCACCGATTCCAATGGCCAGCGATGCCACGATAACTAGCGTCGATAACGCGTTCTTGCGAAGCATGCGCCAGGCGTAGAGAAGATCTTGCAACCAAGTGTTCATCACCCCGTATGGGCCAACCATAGCCTGTACTGCCTGCCACTGCATGCTTGAACGGTAGTTATCTCCGCGCTTGGCATCGATTCTGGACCGTCCTCTCTTATTCGAAACCGTCAGGTGATGGCCGGGGGTGGGGATCGCATCCCGGGCCGCCGTAGCGGAACCGCTTAGTTCCAACTGACCGTGTCGTTCAGAGTGACCGTCCCCCCACTAGACGGCGTGGTCAGCGACCGGTTGGCGTTGCAATTGCCCAGGCCCGGGTAGCATTCCCAGGTCACGCTGCCGTCCGCGTTCTTTCGGTAATATTTGTACTGCAAGGAACTGCCGGCGGCCAGGTTGACCGCGTTCTTCCATAACGGATAGGTCGACGAATCGAGCGGAATGCCCAGGTTGGAGTTCCAATTGCCGAGCACCGCAGTGTTACCAGTCACATACGTGTATTGGCCATATTGGGTGCTGGCATTGACGTTGATATTGACTTGCGCCTGGCCGGACCCCGGCGGCGAGCTGCAGGCGTAGTAGCGGGAGCAGACCGCCTGGGGGATGTCGATCACAGAGCCGGCGGCGATGTCGGCCAGCAAAGTAATGTACTCCCCCTGCGCCCAGTTGAGCGGCTCCATCGAGCCGGTGATGGCGCCGGGGGTCGAGCCGGCGGGCGTGGTCACGGTCCAGCCGGAAGGATCGTCGGTGTCGCCCGGCAGGGTGATGCTCGGACCAAAAATCTGCTCGGAGAGAAAGCCCTGGGGCGTCGAAAAGGTCTTCAGCGCGGCCAGATAAGGCGCGCCGGCGCTGCCGGTTCCCGTCAAGGCGATTTGGTAATTGCCGCGTTCGGCCTCGAAGATCGGCCACAGCCTGCCACGGCCGAAAGAATTGTTGTAGGGACCGCCTGCGTTGGTTTCACCATAGCCGTCGAAATTATAGCGGAACCATGCGGCGTTGCTGCCGATCGTCTGCTCGATGACTCCATCATAGGTGCTCAGGCTGCTGATGATGGTCGGGTCGTTCGGCCGTTTCACCCCCATGCGGACCAGTTCGAGGAAACCGCCGTCGATGATGTCGATCGCCCGATGGTTCCCGCCGTTATTGCTGATGCTGATGGACATGTTCGGATTGGGATAGGCGCTCGGATTCCAGCCGCCGGGCAGGGCGCCGCCTTGCGCACCCGAGGTGTTGATTCGCATATACATGCTCGTGCTGTTGCAATTGCTCTTGAGGTTCGGGCAGCCCAGCGTGGTGTAGGTCCAGCCGGTGATGTTCTGCTGCCAGTAGTCGGCCGCGTTCAGCCAGTTCGCCGCATCGACGGTGTCGTTGTTGGCCAGGGCGATCTGGGCGGCGTCGACCAACCCAGCGATTTCGGCGGCGATGGTCGAGGGGGAATAGCCAGGATTTTCTTCCCAGCGTTCCTGCTCGGTCCACGGACCGTTGCTGTAGATGTAGTTGGCGGTCAGTTTGATCTCAGACCACAACGAGTTGTAGACCGACGACCCCAGGCGGTAGGCAAGGATGATCGGCATCGCCTGTTCGTCCATTTGCGTGGCATTCCAGTTGGGCGTCCCGTTCACATAGGCGTTCTGGGGGAAACGTCCGGTGGACTGGTTCATGTCGATATCGAAGAGCCAGTTCACCGCTTTGGTGGCCGAGGCGGGGTCTCCGGCGGTGATCAAAGCATTGGCGAACTTGTACATGTCGCGCGACCAAACCACATGGTAGCCACTCGCATCGTTGTCGCCTTCATAGGGCCCCCAGGGGGTACCGATCCCAGCGATCATAGCGCCATTGCTCTTGTCCTGCATAGTCTTCAGCGTCATCGCCGACAGATAATATTGATTGTCGGCAGTGCCATTCTGGGTGCTGAGGCCGCCGGTATAGCTGTGCCAGGCGTTGTCATAGCTGGTCTGCTGGGTTGAGATATTCTCGCCCAGCGTGTTGTTTGCGGCGGTGATGGCATTGGTCTGCGTCGAGCCGAAGCCCACCGCCACCGTGAAGGTAATGCTGGTCGCCGAATTGCCGGCTGTGCTGAGCCAGCCCATCTGGGCGACATTGCCGCTGGGGGCCGAGTTGTAGGCCCACCTCATCGTGTAGGGGACGGGATTGTTGACCATCAGATCCTGCCAGCCGTCATTCACCCCGAAATAGCCGTTCGACACCATGGTGACGCTGTTCTCGACGGTCCAGCCGAGCGAGGCGCGGAAGGCGGAGTATTCGGTACTGTCGCTGCTGCTGGCGATCAGGTAGGTATTGCCGCCGGACACGACTGTCATGCCGCTGTTGTTCGCCGCAGCGTTTTTCAGATACGGTTTGTACAGAAGGTAGAGACTGAAATCCCCGACGGTCTTGCCGTTCTGTGCCTGAAACGTGGTCTGCTGAATCAGTGTGCTGTTCGACGGATCGGCAAAGATTATCTTGGTGATCTGCCAGTTATGGGCGGTGTTGCTAGTTACCGCCTGCCAACGCATGGATTTGGGGTCGGGTTGGGTGACCGTCCAGCTCTGCAGCTTCTCCTCGTCGAGGAAGGTCTTGGCTGTGTCTCCGACCAAGAATTCCATGTTCGACGTGGCCAGGGTGTCGACGGTCGGATAGTAGACCTCGGAGACATTGCCCTCATAGCCGGTGAAATAAATGGAGGAACTGGTGGAATTCACCGCGGTTCCCACCATCGTTTTCTGCGACGAATCATGAATCGGGGGCGATCCGCAACAGTTGGGGGCCGTTCCGGTCGTCTGAGCGACGGCCGTTCCAGCCCAGAGGCTCGCCGCCAGACAGACGGCGAGCCCGAGCAATGATGTGAGCTTCATGTGTTGCTTTCCCGCTAAAGTTTGACTGGCGATTACCTGTGCCTCGCCAAAATTAAGAGCGCGTTTGAAATCAATAACATAAAGAAAACATAAAGAAAGGGATGTAACAATGTCGCATGCCATGTGGCTTAGCGAAATAACAATTCGCAGACACGCCACCATATCACGCTGTTCCCAGGGAACACGACTCAGTTGCGTATCTTCGAACTTCGTGTGTGCAGGCATGGCAGAGCGTTCTGGTCCGCCGCAGTCAGCGCGCAAAGATGCGCTGGGAACGTTTTACCCCAGTCCTGACCCGGTGGATTCCTCCACCCCGTGTTCTGCACCCCTATCCCGACGCTCGCTTCTACGCTACTCATCCTTCGTAAGAACCGTATGCGTAGACGCGCTCGTACGGGTCTAGGCGGGGGGCGATCAGCGGTGGTCGTCCCTACCGCGACACTTAGCCTAAGTTCGTCACGGCGCCGGTCATTTAAGATTTTGGGCTCTGAGCGAGAATTTGGAGAGACCCAATAAAAGAGCGAGTTTCCGTGAGGAAGCTGTTCGGCTAGACTCGGGGGAATGCGCGACAACGAATTCACGAAAATCTTAGGATGGCCGGGTTACCGAGTTTTTCGACATGAAATCGATGAAACCGCGATGACACTGCGGTTATGGGTGAGGCGGAAACGGGGCAACCGCAAACTGATCTGTTCGGGATGCGGAAGGAAGTTTACCGAAGCCCATGATTATTACCAACGCGAGGTGCGCGACTTGCCGTGGAGGAAGTATCAGACCACGGTGATCATCGAACTGTACCGGGTGTGCTGTCCCGAGTGTGGGGTAAAGATCGAGAAGGTTCCACAACTGCCGGGCAAAGCGCCGTTCAGCAAAGACTTTGAGGATGCGGTGGGATTGGCGTGTGAAAGCGCATCGGTTCGCCAGGTGGCCAGGCAGTTCGGACTGGTTGCCAGCACGGTGCGCGCGATCGACCTGCGGTATCTGCAACGCTGGAGTGCCACGCGTCGCAAGGAGCCGTTGAAACAGATGGGTGTGGATGAAATCTACTTTGGCAAGCAGATGAAATTCATCACCGTGGTCAGCAACTTGGAGACCGGGGAGCCCTTGTGGTTCGGCCAGGATCGCAAACAGGAAACCCTCGATGAGTTTTTCCGAAGTCAATGGAGTGCCCCACAGCGGGAACGAATTGAGGCCGCTTGTGTAGATATGTGGCGGCCATTCACCAATAGCATTGAGCAATGGGCCGCAAACTGCCGCATTGTCTACGACAAATTCCACGTTCTGCAGCATGCCAATAAAGCCATCGATGAAGTGCGCCGAGCGGAGTTCTTCCGCAAAGGCGGACGGATGCGCGGTGTGGTGAAGGGCAAACGCTGGTTGTTGTTGACGCGCTGGATGAATCTCAGCAGCCAAAAACGCCAGCAATTAAACGAGCTGTTCGCCCTCAACCGGAGAGTGATGAAAGCCTACCTTCTAAAGGAAAGCTTGGAGCGGTTATGGACCTACCACTATGAAGGAGCCATGCTGCGCTATCTGCAAAGTTGGATCGATCAACTGCGCTGGCAACGGTTGCAACCCTTTCAAAAACTCGCTTTCATGCTGCTGGATCATCTCGACGGCATCCTCAACTACTGCCGCACCAAAGTACCTTTCGGAGTGGTGGAAGCCATCAACGGCAACATCAAAACCCTGCTTAGGAGGGGCCGTGGCTACAAGAATCTCAGCTATCTATTGCTCAAGGCCCAACGCATGGCGGTCACCAAGACCGAATTCATCGTCCTTCAGAAAGCCGCCTAAAATGCGCTCGTCTACGAATTCTCGTCCAGAGCCAGATTTTGCAGCCCTAAAAAGGTAACAAACCCTGCGGCTGCAAGCACGCCTATTGAAAATGGCGTTGTAGTGTAGACCTACCCTCTTGTTGCGGCCCACCTCTACATGGGAGGATTCGCCGCAGCATGTTTTTGCGTCCCAACCACCGAAGCAAAGACGGCAAAGATCACACCTACTGGTCGCTGGTTGAAACGGTTCGCAGGCCGGACGGTCCACGACAGAAGACGCTCTGTTATTTGGGTGAGTTGAATGGCTCGGCGCAGGCACGCTGGTTGAAAACCATCGAGGTTTTCAACGAACAGGGCGAAGCGGAACAGTTGAAGCTGTTTCCTGCGCATATCGAGCCGCCGGCCGATGATCCGCAGGTAGCCCGCGTTCTGCTGAACAAGGTGCGCCTGGAAAGAACGCGGCAGTTCGGTGCCTGCTATCTGGGTTGGGAGCTTTGGAAAACGCCTTGAACTGGATCGCTTCTTCGAGGAAGCCATCGATCGTGCTCCTGCCGATGTGCCCTGGTCTCGTATCGCTGCACTGCTGACCAGCAACCGGCTGTGTGCGCCCGGCAGCGAACTGGCGGTCGAACAACGCTGGTATCCCGCGACCGCGCTGGACGATCTGCTGGGGATTGCAGAAGGCAAGATTAACGACACCCGCCTGTACCGTTGCTTGGATCGTATCCTGCCGCACAAGACGAAGCTGGAAGGACATCTGAAAGATCGCTACGGTTCGCTCTTTGGGGCCGAGTTCGATGTGCTGCTCTACGATCTGACGAGCACGTATGTGGAAGGGGCGGCGGAGGACAACCCGATGATGCGGCGCGGCTATTCGCGCGACCATCGTCCCGACTGCGAGCAGATGGTCATCGCGCTGATCGTCAATAGTGAAGGTTTTCCGTTCAGCTATGAGACCTTCGACGGCAACCGCGCCGACGTCTCGACGGTGGAAACGATCCTGCGCCTGGTCGAGCGCAAATATGGGAAGGCGCGCAGGATCTGGATCTTTGATCGGGGCATCGTGAGCGAGGAGAATCTGGCGGCGATCCGCAAGCGGGGAGGACAGTATCTGGTAGGCACACCCCGGCGTCAGATGAAACGGTTTGAAGCGGAGCTACTGAAAGAGGATTGGACGCGGGTGCGGCCCGAAGTGGAAGTAAAGAAGGTGGCCATTCCCGAGGGCCAAGAAACCTACATTCTCTGTCGCACGGCCGGCCGTCGGGAAAAAGAGAAAGCGATCCGGGAGCGTTTCTGCTCCCGGATGGAAGAGGCTCTGAAGCACTTGGAAAAGACCATTGCCACCGGGCGGCTGAAAGATCGCAACCGCATGGAGCGACGATTGGGGAAGATTCAGGCCTGGAATCCCTCGGTGAACGATCTCTATGAAATCTCTCTGCGAGAAACGGGCGAAGGTGTGCGCTTGTTCTGGCAGATGCGAGAGGATCGTCGGCACTGGCACGAGTCGCGCGAAGGCGCCTACCTGCTGCGTACCAATCTGCAGGCGGATACGCCCGAGGAGTTATGGTCGAAGTATATGCAGTTGACCGAGGCCGAAGCGTCGTTCCGGGCACTGAAGAGCGAACTTTCCATTCGGCCTCTGTTTCATCAGAAGGAGCGGCGCGTCAAAGCCCACGTGATGGTGGCGTTTCTAGGGTATGCGCTCTGGGTCACCTTAAAACATCTGCTGCAGCGCCGGCCAGCCTTGATTCCGAAGCCACTGACGGCCAGTGTCGGGAAGGCACAGCCGTTTACACCCATGCAAGCCCTGGCGGTTTTATCCAAACTGCACAGCGGCGACATCGTTCTGCCCACGACAGACGGCCGTGAGATACGCCTGCGTCGCGTGACCGAGGCCACCGCCGAGCAGAAATCTCTTCTCGACCTGCTGGGCATCAGCTTTCCCGACCGCCTCAGTTTCAACCGTCAATGTAGTGTAGACTCGGCGACTGCGCGAGCTGATTCTGAAGGAGTTGCTCCAGTTTTAACATGCGCCGTGACGAACTTAGGTTAGCGCCGGAATGAGTGCGTTTGTCGGGCGTCAGTGTCTAGTGCGCGAGAGGGTCCGGGCGAAGTTGGAAATGTAAGACCTTGCTTGTCGTTCCTTTACCGCCTTCCGCATGGAAAGGAGTTCGAGTGCCGTAGGTAGCCCACAGGCCTTTTCCCTTCCAGCCAGACTTCGGATCGTCGATTCGGCCGTCCATCCCTTTCGCGTAGAATCCCATGGGATACGGGACCCGAAGCACAACAAACTTCCCGCTGCCGGGCAACAGTGCAAGTAGCGCGTCATTTCCGTTACCAGTGGCGATCGGCACGTTCTTTCCCAGTCCCAAAGTGTCGAACTGATCCACCCAATCGTAATAACTGGCCTCGGCGCTTCCCGGATCGGTAACCCCTTGCAACTGCGGCCCCGGTAGTTGATAGAGCGTCCAACCCTCAGGGCAATGTTGTCCTGTCGCGGTTGGACCGTTGAGCGGCCCTTTGCACTTGCGCCGGTCGAAGCTCGCCAAATGACCGCTGGCAATCACTGTCCACACAACACCATTACGATCGATGTCGAGCCCGCGCGGCGAGAACCCGTGAACAGGCACTCTTGGATTGTTCCACGGCAGTTCGTAGATTTCTGCGAGGGCGGTTGCCGGGGGATTTGGTCCAGGGTTTAACCGAACGACTGCGCCTGGGAATCCCAGGACCGTTCCCCAGATCGACCCATCCACTGGACTCACAGTGACGCCGTAGAAAGCGGCGTTGATCCGCGCGTCCTTAGTGGGATCGATGGGCTGATCAGGCTCCACATACTCATCGCGTTTTCCGTTTCCATTGGTGTCGAGGACAAGTGCAGTCCAGCCCTGCGACTTCTCTCCATCGTGGGTTTCGTCGAACATCTTCGTGTTCAGCCAACCTACCGCTCCTCCGCCGCCACCGCTGCTCGTCCACAATGTATTGTTTGCATCCTCGGCAAACACTAGATGATGCGTACCAAAACAGGTGTTAATGAACGTGACCTGCTTCGTCTTTGGATCGTAAACAGCGAGTTGCCGGCCGCTCGTTGTAAGGGGGAATAAGACTGCCGAAGGGTGGCTCGAGCCTTCTTTGCAGAACGCTGGGTTTTCGCTCGGACGGACTCTGGAGGTAATCCAGACTCGCCCCTGCCCATCGAACATCGGATTGTGGACATTGGCTTGGCTGTGCCATATGGCTTCGTCCCCCCAATACGGCGAAGGCGCCATAACCTTGTCGTCGGCGCTTGATGGAGTCTTCGAATCGAGAACAGGCAGCTTCACTTGGCTCGTCACGGAGTTCACCGGATCAAGAACCGGTAGACAGTCCGTGCTGAGTTCAGTGGCCCCATAAATCAGGCCGTTGGCATTCAGCGTTGGATTCCGCTTGTCGGTCGCGATTTCATCATGGAGATACGCCTTGGGGTCCGCCCAGTCCCATTCGGTGATGACCACATTTCGCTCGACACCTTGCGGTCTCGGAGGTGTGCGCGGCAATTCACCGGCAGCGATGCGGTCGGTCCAGTCCGCGAACATCGGCAACGCTCGCTCTGGGCCTAGCTGGCCGAGGCCGCTGACCATGTTGTTGCCGGCTTGTCCCGACAGTATGCGCCGCGCCCAGGCTGTAGTCGAGGAATCGAAGTGACCCAGGCTTTTTGGAATCTCTCGTGTTGCCTTATCCCCGATTTGATGACAGGACCAGCAGCTATCCGTTTTTAAGAGATGCAGCCATTGCCCTTGGCTCTTCATGTTTTCCGGAATGCCGTTGCCCTTGGGCCCAGTGCCAGGGAATTCGCTTTTGCCCGGCACGCGCAGCATGGAAAACCAATAAATGGCCGGGTAGTATTGCGCGGCTGACTGCGCGTCCGGCGCCATTGTTGCATTCAGATTGACAACCTCGCCGGGCGTGGCCCGCACTGGGACGGAATCCACCAGCCCATAGCCGCGCACCCATACTTTGTAGTTCGCCTTGGGAAGCTGCGGCAGTAGATAGCGCCCACTATCATCAGTAACGACAATTCTAACAAATTTGGTCGGCAGGTCGGCCGTTTCCGCGATCACCCAAACGCCCGCCTCCGGGCCCTTGGTGCTCGTGACCACGCCGCCGATGTCATCGTCGCCGATCGAGATCGTTTCCCCAGAGGACTGTTGCGCGTTCAGCCCCCTTAATGAAAGGAATAGGATCACGCCTGCAACGATCAGCGCATACGAGACTCTTTTGGTCATGATACTCATCTCCCGTGGGGCCGAATGGGGACGATCTTACTCGCCGGGCCGGAGTTGGGGATTTTTCAGCCCTCAGAACTGAAGCGCGGTCGAATCGTAAGCACACCGAATCGAGTTGTCAATTGTCACCAGGCGTTCAGAAAACCCTAAAGCGATGCGGCTTGGAACTGATTGATATTTCGGGTGGAGTCAGACAGCTTTTCAGCGTTCGAAATACATGAGATTTGTGAACACCCTTAGGCAGTTGAGCTGGCCCAAAAACCTGCCTGAAACATCTCCCTTAAACTCTTATTCATCTGTGGCTTGTTTCCCAAGGTTTAGATCGCCTACAAACTATTGTTTGTGTTACCTCAGCGCCATCTTCGCACGATCAGTTCTCGTGCCTCGACGTTAACCGTGTTAACCATCGCCGTCTTTCCAAGCTCTACGCATGGGAAGAGAAGAAGAGCAAGGCTTCATGGGGAGCGCAGGCTGTGGACTACGAGAGGATTGCGGCGGCTACCGTACAAGCCACCGAAGGACCTAGCCTGAAATTCTCATAATAAATAGAAAAAGGCTGTCACTTCGTGGCATAACTCTTTTGTCTAGAAAGATGTTGCCAAGAAGGAGCGACAGCCTTTATGAGCACAGAGTGTAACCAGTTTGTCTTCGGATTTCATCCCCAAAAGCGACGCGAGATTCGGGCGCAGTTCGACGGTGGAGCGATCACCAGCGATGGCGGTGGTTTGCTCCTGCGAGAGGTCGAGAAGCGGGTCGGGATCCTCCGCCAGTTTGCCGCCTGCTTCACCGATTATCGGAATCCCGATCTGATCGAACACCAAGTGGCGGAGATGGTGGCTCAGCGCGTCTATGGTCTGGCCTTGGGATACGAAGATCTGAACGATCACGAGGAGTTGCGCAACGATCCCTTGCTGGCGGTACTGGTTGAGAAGGCAGATCCCCGCAGGCAAGTCTTAGCAGGAAAGAGCACCCTGAATCGGCTGGAACTGATCGAACAACATTCATTCCTCTTCTGCCAAGCTGTGAGAGATTGCGGCTAGAACGCAATTCGCGGCGAGTCTAACCGAGTGTCACGTAAACGAAACCATTGATTCGCAAAGACTGAGGAGCTCACGAGTTTTTCTTTTCCGAAAAACGATTTGCCAGAAAAAGCCGACAAAAATCGTCGCCCGGCTACTTGTATACCAATTCATAAATGTGATTGTCGCCACCAAGGTAGTTCACGTGCTCGTTGTTGTTCGAGGTCCGATACCCCTTCAGAGCACTTTTCGGAGCCGCATTAGGCGCGCCAGATAGCTGAGTGAGATCGTTGTGGGCCCAGTGGCCGGTGTAAACCAATTCATAAGCATGATTGTCGCCACCAATGTAGTTCACGTGCTCATTGCCTCCGAGGTCTGATAGCCGTCCAGAGCAGTTTCCGGAACCGCATTGGGCGCGCCGGACCCCTGGGCGAGATCGGTGTGGGACCACTGGCCGTTGTAAACCAATTCATACACGTAATTGTCTGTGCCAATGAAATTCACGTGCTCATTGCCGTTCGATGTCGGATACCCATCGAGAGAACTTCCCGGAGCCGCACTGGGTGCCCCGGCCACCTCGTCCCCGCCATTCTTTCAATCACTTACAAGCCGTCTAATGCTTCACCGTTGAACAATCGTTGAACAATGTTTCGAGCTGATTCATGGCCCAAAGCGTGTTTTCAGGCACATCTTTGACATAGTGCCTTGTCGTTGCCGCGAGGTTTGTATGACGCAGCAAACCCTTCGAAGCCATCCCATCGCGTGTCAATCCCGCGAGTGTGGTTGCCCCCCGACGCAGCGAATACCAGCCGAACCACTCTAAACCTGCAGCTTTCAGGAGCGGCGCCAACACCCGCTTGCTGAGGTTGTCCAAGTTCATGGGCTTTCCGCTTGGGGAACTCGAACTCGCGACCTTCTGGTTCGTAGGCGGATTTTGCAAACTACACGAAACAACAGCAGCGGACAACACCCAACGAAATCAGAGAAAAGCGGCACTTGATTTCGGCTCGCGTTGGACAGTTTCGTACCCAGTTCACGGACACTTTCAGCGCGAGCGTTTGCGTTTGCTTGGACTATTCGCGGATGCTCCTCGTATCTTGACGAAACCGAGATGCTTGATGACAGTCCGAACGGGGGTGTTCTTCAACCGCACGCTAAGCCGCTTGTCGAGTAACGAAGTGGGGACCGCAAGCTCTACCCGGAGCGCTCGCGAAAGCGCAACCGCGACCTGTGAAGCAGGAGCGCCGCGAAGGGTCAGATTGATTTGGTTGACACCCTCGAGGACCCCGAAGTTTGGCGCCCTTAATCCGCCAAAACACCGACAGTCGCAACTGGTGGGATCATCGGAGCTCGCAATGCAGCCGCAACCATTTGTGCATTCGCACGTACACTCGCGAGCGCCACACTTTGCCATCCTGCATCCCCGTAAACGGTCCTTAAAGATAGTCCGGAGCGCCTCGTTTTTCCACCGACCGACGTTCTTACTTTTGCCGAACAATCAACACCAATACCTGAGTGATCTTCGCCGAACATTCGGAACTTAGTACGCGCGTTTGGCTTCGGTACTCAATCCAATGACCGCCGCGGAGGTATTGCAACAAGTAGATGTGCCGTTTTTATCGACAACAGGCTTTCCCGCTTCTCAGTCAGCTCAATAAGGAATAGGATCTCCGATTTGGAGGTGCTCCATGCCATTGAACATCATGACCCTATCAAGAGTGGATATGCCCGTAAGCCAGGCTGAAGGCCTGAAAATTCTGGAGCGCGATCAATTTTGCTGCAGGTATTGCGGATTGGATGGGAGGACCAGCTTTGAAAACGCGCTGGTCATGTCCGTTGATTTCGTCGTGCCGCGGGCTCACAAAGGCAAGAAGGATCCTGCCAACTTGGTAGCCTGCTGTCGTCCGTGCAACATGATCAAAGGCAAGCGAGTCTACGAGAACTTCGAGGATGCCAAACAATATGTACTCGCCAGGCGTGCAGAGATGCGCCAGACCTGGGAAAGCAAGCACTCCAGCCCGAAAGCGGCTTCCGCTTAATGCCCTTCGTGGTATTCTTCCGCCCTTATGATCCTATTGCAGGATTCGGCGACAGTTGTGATTGGGTTCTGGGACAGAGCCAGGGCAATACAATATCAGAGACTTTCAAGAATTTGTGCGAGGCTTTTGCGTGGGCTTGCGCCGGTGGCTTCTTTCTCTACAAGGCGTTTTCTGGTCATATAATCTCGAATCTTTCACTTTCCCTAACGTGTCAGCGGGCTCATTCGGGTTTGACGATACCGAGCATGGATTATTTGGTTGTGACGGCGAACCTCAAAAAGGGTGACCGCGGCGCCGTTACTTTGCATGATCTGCAGGCGTATGTGTCTCCGACCATGCAGAATGAAGCCTCATTTAAAAAGTTGGCCGGCACAAGGCGGCTTACTTCAACACGATCATCGACTACCGGGATCCTCCGAATTGAGAACATAGAATCCGGCGATAATCCACTGTTGAACTTTCCTCCGGGGGAGGAGGCAGTCTTTTCAGCTTGGTTCAAAGTTCCCGCCGCCGAGCCCTGCACCGTCGAGGTCACTGTTCTTGGTGGTTGGAGCTGGCACGAGAAAACGCGGTATCAGTGGCGGGCCTCAACGATTTCGCTACCTTGCAGGATGATAGAAGAGCGACAGCTTCTTACACCTAGACTTAGAAACTCGGGAAGCAGCCCGCAGTGATCTTTGCGCCCCCTCCCGGCACGCGGCGGGACCTAAACTCTACCGAGGTGACAGCCCAGCGAATTGAAGTGTCATGCGTCCACGCGGCTTCCTGCACCCTACGGCGCTCCTTTCTATTGAGTGCCCGCGCGGCACCGTAGGCGCGTAAGACGGAATCAACTACCAGTTTGCGATGCCGCTGGATTGATATATTTAATCAGCAATACCTCGTTGCCCTTCTCATTGTAAATGAGATCGTCCACTTGCTTTTTCGCTAACAAAAGGCCGAAGCCGCCTGGTCGAAGACCCAGCTCTTCGCGAACGCCAAAGTGGCTCAAGGCATCCCCGGCCGGACTATTGATTGCGGCGTGTCGGAGCTCTTCAAGCGAAAAGCCCTGACCGGGGTCCTTGACGCGCAATAGGACAGCGCGACTGGCACGTACAAACGAAATTTCCACATAGTGGCTCGGGTCGAAATGCCCTCCGTGCTCCATTGCGTTCAGGAGAATTTCTCTGAAAGCGGAGACGACGGCTTCACGGTCTACCTCAGGAATGCTGGGATCTTTAGCTCCATGCAGGAACTGGATCAAGCGATTTGCGGTTTCAACATCACAGCGGGCCGCCAATCTGACCCAAGCGGACGTCCCCGAGAGGACTTCGATCCCGTCGTCCCAGCAGGGCGAGTCCTTTGCTTGACGCACCATATCGACGAGAGCCGTGTGCTCGAACGGACCAGAAAAGTAACTGAAGGCACCTTCACGCATGGCGTCAAGTACGTCCCCAGGCGTGAACTTGTCGGTAAGGATGATAAGGCGCACATGAGGGCGAGCGGCTCTGATTTTGTGAACCACTTCAAGGTCTTCAGTGCATCGGCTCTTCGATCCTGTAATGATCAAGTCGAACGAATTGCCTGTGACAATGGTGAGGGCTGCGCAATTGTCGTGGACGCGCTGCACACTCCAGTTTTCGCTCGCGAAAACGCCGTCGAGCAGTTCATTGATCTCGGTGCCGGAATCAACGACAAGCGCAATTCTCGGGGGAACCGGGGAGGGAGCGAAAGATGCCCTGCCGCATCGTGTCACGGTGCCTCCAAAAAAACTCAGGTTTGCGACAGGGCTGATAGTCTAGCTCAAGAGACGTGAAAACAAATCCCTTTTTAATTTCCGCGGTTCCTGGCTGCACCTGTGATTAGCGCGTCGCGGAGCAAGTTCTCGGCTGGAAGCTTGCGAGAGCACTGGTCTCATCTTCAAAACTAGGAATAACATCTAACAAGCGGAACACTATCAACACATCAAGCACTCGGCCTCGCGGAGACAATAGTTTTAACTCGCCACCGGTACGTTTGAGCGAAACATACATTTTTACGATGATGCTTACGCCAGAACTGTCGATCTGGGCTAGGTTCGCCAGGTTCAGCAACAACTTGCTTTTACCGGTGGCGTTCAAGTCGCGGAGGTGCAATTCACTCTCGCCACTATCAATGGTCCATCTTCCCAGAAGATCCAATATGCTGACATCGCCGCATTGCCGGATTGAAATTTGAAGGCCCACAATCCCTCCTTCCTCGGATGTTTCTGTCCCGAAGTGGGTTACTTGGCGACAGTCGCCACTATGCGGGATTTCTTCGCCATTGGTAACTGTCTGCACCCGGCGCTCTGAGATCGCTTACTAGCGAGAGAAGATGAGGACATCGTAGAACTCTCATGATCAATGGGTTTGTCCCGGCGTAATCGTTTGCTCAGCCATCTTGAGCCCGAGCTCTCAAACTATAACTTCTTACAGTGCAAAAACACCGCACTTCTCAAGGGAGAATAGGTAACCGTACGAGAACACTGCCGAGCAACCTCGCGTTGTATACTTCCGGGCAACCTGACCATTCCCCGGAATAAGTAGAACTCGAGGCGGTGAGATTCTACCCTCGCGAAGTTGCCCGGCAGGTCCCGCCCAGTCATTCTGGTCGACGCACGCCGGCAGAGCCGAAAAATCACCCTTAGATCGCTTCTTGTTTATCTCATGTAATCTCATGTGTATTGTCTTTTCTCTTTGTTTCGGACAAGGTGAGTGCTGTCATTCATGTCGCGATGAGTAGGCTTAAGGAGAGATATCATGAGCACAGGTGACAAGCTTAAAATTGGAGATGGTCAAAGGGCCGAGGACCACACGACGCTCTTCGCTAATTCGCACGCGAACGGCACCTTCGGGAAAGGTACCCCCGAATACGCCTACATCTTCTGGCTACAGGACAATTGGACAATTCGTTAAGCGGCGGAGAGATCCTTCAGAGCGATGGTTACGGCAGCTATATGACGCCCTTTTGTATCCGGCTTGAAGGGACTCGTTAGGAAGGGGTTTGGAGTAGGCGGCGACGGCGCGATCGGCGTGGTTGGCACGGGACATTCGCGTGAGGTGTCTCAGCCGACCGCGGACCTTCCTTCGATCCTGTCGACCTTCCCTAATACAGGTGTAATCGGACAGGGTGATACGTACGGTGTTATAGGCGGCCAGACCGGCAACATCAAAGACAAGGGGCAGCTGCTTGCCACTTTCACCAATATCGGCGTGTGGGGTACGTCCTACGGACAAGAGCAGGCCGGCGGTGTCGTCGGCGAAAGCGACGTTGGCTATGGAGTCTACGGCGTGACCAATTCGGGTATTGGTGTTTCCGGTGGTTCGCAAAGCAAAGCCGGAGTCTTCGGCGAGAGTGCTACTGCAGAAGGAGTCTTCGGATACAGCGGAAGCGCAGCCGGTATTAGGGGCGAGAGCTATTCTGGACCTGGCGTCGATGGGGTCGGCCACGGCTCTGTCGGCGGGGTCTTTCAGTCCGATAGCTCAGCGCAACTGCGCCTCGTACCCTCGTCTACTCCACTGCAAGAGAATCAGTCGTTGCTGAACAGCGGTCAGGTCGGCGAACTCTGCCTGTATTCGGTAGGCCAAGAGCTAGGCAAAACCGGGACCTCTCGCTACACGACAATTCTGTGGCTGTGTATTGCGCCCGCAGCTCCAAGAAAACAGTCCGTGTGGGCGCAAGTCCAACTGGGTGACACTTTTGGTGGTTGACCTTCGCCTCATGCCCAACGATCAAGCGCGAATTTAAGCGCATCGCTTGATCTCTTTAGCGGGGTACGACAGGACTCTTTGGCCCGATTAAGTGGTTGAGTAGCTGATCAATTCGCTCTGCACGTTTTTCGTATTCTCCCGCTTGTCCGGCCGTAATACCGCATTCTCTCGCCTGCATTTGTAGTTGCATCAATCTGAAAAGTTCGTCCAGAATGTCATTTTTCTCGGCCATAGACTCGCCCCACGATTCCGTTCACTTGGGCGAGTGAGCCAGGAAGTTGAATGAACAGGTGTTCGGAACTGCGGTTCGTTAACGATGCTATCGATTATTGTTTTTGACCATCTTGAGACAGCCATAGACATCTTATGTTGCTCTGGTAACAAACAAGATGGGACTGTCAAAAGTAGCAGCCAAAGCAGCCAGTTAACGTCAGTCGCCAAATGTTTGGCATTAATGCCGGAAACCGCCGAATTTTTCGCCCTCGGAGGCTTACTTCGGTGGCCCCCAGCAGGCTCACGGTGCTAGTTTACGGGTCCATGTCGTAGCGCAGAATCAGGCGCTTGCTGTAAAGGATTTGGGGTTACTTTGTATCCGAGAAATTGGTGGCTCTCTGACACTCGCAGCGCGAGCGCGAGGACGTATACCCTTTTCGCTGTATTGCATTCAGCGACATCCTGTAGGAATCTGCGGGGCCAGACTCTTCAGTGCCACTGAGGTTAAGAGCCAAACTGGCGCACAAAAGGCCCGGACTCTACCGGGCCTTTTCTTTTTCGGCGAGAGCACACGGTCATTATCAAATGGAAAGCCTGCACGGTGAAAACATTTTGGCAGTTGTAGAACGATTAGATTCCGAGGCACACTGTGAACCCTTCCTCTGCACACCAAGCTTGAAATCTCAAATCACCGAACGGAAATTCGCAATCTTATTTGCAGCGACTGTTGTGTGCGCGAAAACTGATAGACCTGGAGGACAGGCCGCGCCTCACTAGAATTTCCGGTTCTGCACGAGAATTCATAGAGACGCGCATTTTAGGCTGCTTTCTGAAGAACGATGAAGTCGGTCTTGGTGACCGCCATGCGTTGGGCCTTCAACGGATAAATCTCGTTAACGCGTGGCACCTAGCTTAGCTAAGCTAGACAACTGCCGACCTCACCTACTTTGGGTCTCCGAATGTTTGCGCTTATTGCGCACTTCGCGGTAGCGTCAAAACTTCGTTTTCGCCCGCGTGCATTCCACCACCCAAAGCCATTTCTAATGCCAATAGACGATGGTCTTATGACGCTGTAGCCTCCTACTGAAGGCTCGGCGATGCATTTTGCTTTTAACTCGGTCTGTGGGTTTCGAGTTTTTGATTTTACTATATATATATCCAGGCCTACGCGCCGCCAAACACCTCAAACTAGTTTGATATTGCGTTCCATCGTTGTGATAATTGAGTCCATCCTGCCGTTCAGCACTTGCTTCGCCATACTCAATGTGAAGCCTTTCACCGTGTGAAACGGAACGTGCGACGGCAATGCCAGCGCGAACGGATCTACTACTGCGTCCACGACAACAGGGCCGTCCTTGTATGCAAGAGCCTCGGCAAGCGCGTCTCGAACGTCGCCTGGCTCCTCGATGCGGATTCCCTTTGCTCCCATCGCTTCGGCAACCTTGGCGAAGTTTGGACTTTTGAAATCCACACCGAAGGGAACAATGCCGGCTTCTTGCTGTTCGATCTTGACGAAGTCAAAGGAAGAGTTGTTGAGGATGACCTGAACCACCGGAGTTCTCCGTTCCACTTGTGTCAAGAGATCGCCAAGGGCAAGCATCGTGTAGCCTCCGTCGCCACAGAGTGCAATCGTTTGTCGCCCTGGATATGCCAACTGTGCGCCAAAAGCATTAGGGGCAGCGTTCGCCATGGATGCCCATGAGAACGAGCCGAAAAGCCTCCGATCCCTGCCACCACTGATATGTCGCGCCAGCCATATAACAGCCGTTCCAGTATCAGCGAAAAAAAGCGCGTCATCAGAGGCCAAATCGCTGAGCGTTTTGGCCAAGAATTCCGGACGAATAGGCTTGATCTGGGGGCCTTTATCAACGTAGTGCTGCAATAGGCCGTGAAACGAGTTCGTTTCCGCTATGTGCTTTTCGAGGAAGCGCCTGTCGGTTTTCTCCCGCACGCGCTCGAGCAGCGCATTCAGAGTGGCCTTGATGTCGCCAACGAGGCCAAGATCAACAGTCGTGCGGCGCCCAATATGCTTCGGGTTCTTGTCAATCTGGACTTTCTTAACCTTGTTGCCGGGGAGGAACTCTGAGAATGGAAAATCTGTCCCAAGCATCAGCAAGAGCTCCGCCTCATTGATTGCGCCGTAGGCTCCGCCGTAACCGATCAGGCCTGTCATGCCAACGGCGTTAGGATTGGCGTGCTCCAGCCATTGCTTGCCCCGGAGCGCATACCCGACCGGCGCTTTTAATCTTTCGGCAAGTTCAACCACCTCATCACGTGCGTACCTGCAGCCATCGCCTCCAAAAATTGCTACTGTTTTTGCATCGTCGATCATTTCCACGAGTCGATTTAAGTCCGCATCGGCAGGGCGCAAAAGCGGGGTGGCCGGAACCGTTATCTGGGTCGACTCGACTTCCACATCCATGGATGCGATGTTGCCAGGGAGAGAAATGACTGTGGGGCCTTTCTCCAAGATCGCCGTTAAAATTGCGGTATTGAACACGGAACGAGCCTGTTCGGGATTGACGACCCGCGCTGTATAGAGAGAGGCAGTATCGAAGAATTTGTACGGGTTAAGTTCCTCCAGCGTGAATGTGTCCAAGATGCTCGTTTCGACGTCGCCCGCTATTGCGATAATCGGAGCACCTTCCTTGCGTGCATCCATCAAGCCGTTAAACAGATGAACGACACCCGGACCAGCCGTTCCACAGACTGCCACCGGATTACCTGTCAGGTAAGCTTCAGCAACAGCAGCAAAAACTCCATATTCCTCGTGGCGGACATGGATGAAATCGATCTTGCCATTTCCCCGAAGTGCATCGATAAACGGGTTGAGCGCGTCTCCGACAATTCCATAGCAGCGTTTGACGCCGACGTTGGCGAGCATCTCACACAAGACATCAGCGACTTTTTTCGGCATGACCATCTCCTTATACGAGAGAATTTCCAGCTATCTACTTGGACTCGCCATGAAGTGTTCCCCTTAACCTTGCGCATTTGTGCACCCACGACCTCGAAGAGCATCCTGTCTGCCAAAGATGTTTGTTAGCTCAGGTCGTTGAAAAGAGGCACGTTGCTTTTCCGGGATGATTCGGGTTGCAGAATTACTGTCAAAACGTTCACTCAACGGTCTGAGCTTTGGCGGCCAGACAAAAATGCTGATAACTGTGGGAGAGTAAGACCTGCGCGCCATGGCCAATGCGGACGGAATCCCTAAGAGCGCTGTGCCAGCGTCCGCTCTAACCATCTCAGTCTCGACGTGGCCATCAGGCCATCACGGAGGTCTTTCTACTTTGCTCCTGGCTATCAACAATACTGCCCGGGAGTATCGCGCCAACCGGAGGCCCTGCGAACTTTCGGTAGACGACCCGCAAAGCAGCGACGAGAGGTACTGAAAGATAGATCCCCACGATTCCACCCACCGCGCCGCCCACCATGAGAGTGAAGATTGCGAGCAGAGGGTGAATTTCGAGCTCGTGCCCCATGACCCGAGGCGCAATGCCGTAGTCCATCAGAAGGCGCCAGACAGCGAGCAGGACAAGCATCCATATCCAATGTGAGTGACTGAGTGCTCCCGCCGTGACGATGATTACCGCAGCGGTCATCCAGCCCGCCACGGGAATGAATTCCAATATTCCGGCAAGAACGCCCAGCACTATCGCGTTTGGAAAACCCAACAAGAGCATCGCGATCGAACAATAGAGGAGAGAGAGCCCGCCAAGAATTACTTTTGCCCGTATGTAGCGCCGCAGCATCACGTGCAATTCGTCCGCCAGCGCTCGCATGGCTACGTGACTTTCTTTCGCAGACACGAGATGAATAACCTGGTTGGCAAGATTCTCTCCGTCGCTCAGGAAAAAGATTGCGAGAATTGGGATCACAACAAATCCAGCCAGGGCCGCCGGCGCGGATTGTTCGATTTTCGCCGAAGCGCGCTCGACATTCGCGCGATGGCGCTGGAGGAAGATTCTGATCTGGTCGGCTTGCTCATCGGCCCAACCGAGGTTATTTCCGAGGTTGTTGGCAATTTCTCCGGAAGACACTCGGTCCGTCAGGGTGGGAACTGCCGTGAGAAGCTGTCCGGAATTCTTGCGAAATTGAGGAAAAAGACCGTGCGAGAGAAACACAATGAAGACGATCAGAACGATGCAGGCTTCCGCGACGTGCGGGCCTCTCAGGTTTTTGAAAACGAGAGAGTGTCGCTGCAGGAATCGCACGATAGGATTGATCAAATATGCAAAAAGATAGAAAAGGCAAGAATGACGATGACAGTGCGCGCCACGTAGACCACGGCAAGTACAATCGCGAAGAGAAGGATTGTCAGTAAAATACTCGCTGTTCTACGATCAGGAAAAACCATGAATCTTCGCAGCCAGCCGAATCACTCCATCCCGCTTTCCAATTTTTGCTTGATTGTTCCAAGGGCCCGTTCGAGCGAAGAGCGGGTTTTGTCTACGGCCACTTTTCTCACGATTCCGCCTTTTAGACCCGTCAACCCGGCCTGCTGTGAACCTTTGAGGGTGATCAAATAGAAGCCGCGGTCGGGATTCTCCTGGTCTCGCACGCAAACGGTCAAATCCAAAGCGGTCTCGAAGTAATGGCTTGCATACAGTTGCTTTATAGCAACGGCATAGGCGGGGTCCGTAGAACGGGAGTCTCGGTAGACTATGGCCTGCACAATTCGAAGGGTGGGTTTAAGTCCAAACTGTACTTTCTCCCAATAGAATTCGGACTGAATGTTTTCTGATTGTGCGTGCGGATAGTCGAGCAGATATTGGTCCAGTTTGGGCAAATAAACCGGAAGGGCTTTCGAACGGCTGAGTAAAGATGTAAACGTCTCCCCCACAACAGACGGATGATGCTTATCCATGTAGGTTCCAAGGGCCGCGTTTCCTCCTTGGGTGTATCGGTGGATCGCTTCGAGCGCCATCTTCTGTGCAAGCTGGTTTGCCTGATTTGCCGCGTCAGGCTCGGACCAATTCACGGACTGCTTGAACGCATCCATCGCGTCGACGGGCAGCTGGATGTCGCATTCGCCCGGCTCACAATTTTTTAGTTGCCTGATGTCGTCCGCATCCAGAGTGAAACCGTCGAGGTCGGAAAGCTGTGGCGGATCGCTGAACTTTCGGATCGCGAGATAACTGGGAAGTTTGCGAAGCGTATCAATGTCGGAAGCGAGCTTGAGATATTTCTCTGGAGTCGACTGCACATACACCGAGCCGAATACAAACACCTCATCCGGCGTGCGGGATTCCACTACTTTTGCAACTGCTTTTCCGTTCCGGATCTCCGCAATCTGATCTTCTTTCAGTCCAACATAGTCGCGAAAGAACCTGAATGGCTCAACGTTTTGGGCATTAGAGGCAGGAAGGTTGACAAGGGTAAGTAAGAGCAGGACGGGGAGCAATCTTGAGAATCGGATTCTAACTAGCATTGTTGGGCCTTCCCTTCATATGGATTTCTTGTCCAACGCAAGCAAAGCTTGGTAACCCTGGATTCTCGACTTAGTCCTGTGAATGGTCTGCGGGCGGCGCAATACCAAGGCGCTTCATTTTGTAAAACAGAGTGGTGCGCTTCAAGCCAAGTCTGGCAGCTGCTCCTCGCGGACCTCCGAGCTTCCAATTCGCGCGCTGGCAAGCAGCCAGAATTTCTCTGCGCACCTTGTCTTCCAGGGTGGGGTTGGAAATCTCGGGTTCCGGCGGCTCGTAGCTTTCCAGAGGCGCTGGTTCAAACACGCCATCATTCGAGAGGATGACGCCGCGCGCGATGTAGTTTTGGAGCTCTCGAATGTTGCCGGGCCACTGGTGGCGGACCAGGGAGCGCATGGTTCCCTGAGGAATCGATTCGATCGACTTGTCCATCGAAGCGGCAAACTTTTGAACAAAATATTCCACGAGCTCGGGGATATCGGCTTTCCTTTCGCGTAGTGGCGGCAGATAAATCGGGAAAACATTCAACCGGTAGTACAAGTCTTCGCGGAATTCACGATCCTGAGCCATTCGCTTCAAGTCCTGGTTGGTCGCAGCAACAACGCGAACGTCGACGCGCGTGGTGCGGGTGCTGCCGACTGCCTCAAACTCGCGCTCCTGCAAGACGCGCAGCAGCTTTGGTTGAAGCTCCAATGGCATGTCTCCAATTTCATCCAGGAACAGAGTGCCACGATCGGCCAGCGCGAAGCGACCGACATGGGAGTTGACGGCGCCCGTAAAGGCTCCGCGTTCGTGCCCAAAGAGCTCACTTTCTACAAGGCCGACGGGGATTGTCGCGCAATTCACCTTCACCAGAGTTCGATTGCGGCGGGGGCTTAACTCGTGAATCGCGCGGGCTATGACTTCCTTGCCGGTGCCGGTCTCGCCCGCGATCAAAACTGTCGTATTTGTGGGCGCAACCGCTTCGACTAGAGACAGGATGGCACGGAGACTCCCACGTCGACCCACGATTGTCTCTACATAGGGAAGTTCCTCGTGCTCGTCCTTGCGAAGGCGTAGGTCGTCACTGTGATACATAAGGGTATTCATTGGCCTGTTTCCTGGATTTTCATTAATTTGCAACACGGAATTGAAAGCTGAGCTCATTTTTCACTCCTAAGGTCGCGCCAACGCTCCCCGCCAAATTAAATGCCGCGCGTTCGTTACCGATATCCACCTATGTCCCCTTCTCAGACTGCCTTTCCACTCGTTGCCTGCGGATCCACTCTCGGATGTATCCGGCGCAGTTCCTCAGCTTGATTGAATCCGCTTCCCACTTCTCAAGAGATTTAACAGCCTCGCCATCTACCGACCTCAAATCTGTCAAGTCCAGGACAATACGGCTCCCTTTCTTTTCTGCTTCGATCAGCGTTCCAATTTCCGCCACGTTTTGTGAATTCAGCTGGCCGCTGACTCTAAAGACGACTCCACCGTTTGCCGTCCGCGTGATCCTCAGCATCGGGTTCCTCGCCAACACAACCATTCCGTGTAGAGCGCAATTGAAGCTCCAATCGTAAGTACTTAGAAAGCAATCTGTTAGCGGCACGGGTCAACGCCGAACTTTCGACAATTGGCGAGGGCCTGTACAAATCTGCCGGTAGTGTCGATACTGGGCTCCGGAAAAAAGGATTAACCAGGCACTCCGTAATGAATCGAATGCTGGTGGGGATCGGACCGCAGGGGAAGTTCAGTTCTATCGCTTATCGTTGCGCGGATGCGGGGGGTGTATGATGCGGGCCATGTCGTCTTCGCAGCTGGAATTCGACTCGGTAGATATCCAAGTACTTGTAGACTCGATCCCTGCGCTGATTCACACGGCCAGGCCTGACGGCTACCTCGATTACTTCAATAAGCCTTGGCTGGAATATCTCGGCGTCACTTTGGATCAAGTGGCCGGCTGGAATTGGACCGCGTTCATTCATCCTGAAGACCTTGATGGAATTGTGGCCAAATGGCGCGCCTCCCTTGCGTCTGGGGACACCTTCGAATACGAAACTCGCGTCCGTAGAGCCAATGGCGAATACCGCTGGATGTTCCACCGCAAAGTGCCACTTCGCGATGCGAACGGCAACATCGTCAAGTGGTATGGATCGAGCCTGGATATCGACGAGCGCAAAACGGCGGAAGACCAGCTCCGCCGCAACGCCGAGGAGCTGCAAAGAAGCGAGTTTTATCTTGCCGAAGGGCAGCGCCTTGCCCACATGGGAAGCTGGGCCTTCGATCCCGGCGGTTTCTACTATTGGTCGCCGGAATTATTTCGGATGCACGGTCTCGACCCGGCCAGCAAGCCGCCTAGTGTCCAGGAATACCTGGATCGTGTCCACCCACACGATCGCGAGTCCATGGCAGCCCTGATCAAGGGAATCTTGGCAAAAGCTTCCCCCTTCGATGCCACAAAACGCATCGTTCGTCCTGACGGTGAGGTCCGGTACATTCGCTGCGTCGGAGTTCCTGTTGTCGAAAACCAAAGCCTGAAAAAGTACATTGGCAGCGCGATAGACGTTACGGAGCATGAGCTCCTGACCCAGAACCTGAGGCGACGTGAAGCATACCTGGCGGAAGCCCAAGGCCTCAGTCACACAGGCAGCTTCGGCTGGAGACCTGATACCGGAGAGATTGTCTGGTCAGACGAAACCTACCGCATTTTCGAATACAACCGCTCGGTCAAGTCAACAATAGATTCGGTGGTTCAGCGCGTCCATCCGCAAGACCGGGCCGACTTTCAGAAGGTCATCGATAGTGCCGCTCAGGGAGCGACAGATTTCGAGCATAGCTATCGTTTGCTGCTGCCTGACGGTCGAGTCAAGCACGTCCACGCGATAGCTCACGCTTTACACGATGCATCCGGCAATCGCGAGTTTGTCGGGGCGGTGACCGACATCACCGAGCGTAAGGATGCAGAAGAAAAAATCCGAGAACAAGAAGCAGAGCTTCGCCAGATCGTCGACCTTGTGCCTCAACTTATTGCGGTGTACGGGCCTAACCGTGAACGGCTCTATGCAAACCGCACCGCGCTCGACTACCTCGGCATAAGTCTCGACGAATGGCGGCACAAGAACTTTGCGGCTAGTGCTCATCCTGACGACTCGGCACGGCTTAAGACCTATACGGACCGTGCTTTATCAAGTGGCACAGCTGACGAGATGGAGTTGCGACTACACAAACGTGATGGAAGTTATCGCTGGTTCTTGGCTCGTTTTAACCCATTGCTGGACGAACAGGGACAGATTAGACGTTGGTATTTCACCGGAACGGACATAGAAGATCGCAAGCAGGCTGAAGACAGACTTCACCGCGAAAACGTTGCCCTGCGGGAAGAAATCGACAAAGCCTCCATGTTTGAGGAGATCGTCGGAACTTCTCCTGCTTTGAAAAGTGTTCTCTCGCGCATCTCCAAGGTGGCACCGAGTGATTCCACGGTCCTCATCATGGGTGAAACAGGAACCGGTAAAGAACTTGTAGCACGCGCGATCCACCGACGGTCCGATCGCAGTTCGCGCCCGTTCGTCAGCGTGAACTGTGCCGCAATCCCCCGTGATCTTATCGCTTCGGAGTTGTTCGGCCACGAAAAGGGCGCCTTTACGGGCGCAACTCAGCAGCGCCCGGGTCGGTTTGAATTAGCAAATGGCGGTTCGCTTTTCCTCGACGAAGTCGGGGAACTTCCAGCCGAGACCCAAATTGCCCTCCTGCGTGTTTTGCAAGAGCATGAGTTCGAGCGTGTCGGCGGCACTCGTCGAATCCACGCTGACGTCCGGGTGATCGCTGCCACTAACCGCGACTTGCAGGCCGCCATCGGCGCGGGGTCCTTCCGTAGTGACTTATTTTACCGGCTGCACGTTTTCCCGATTGACATACCTTCCCTTCGACAGCGGAGAGAGGATATTCCTCTGTTGGTGGAATACTTCATCGATCGTTATGCGCGAAAGGCTGGGAAGGACATAAAGCGTGTCAACAAGAAGACGCTGGAATTGCTTCAATCATATCCGTGGCCCGGAAACATCCGCGAACTGCAGAACGTCATCGAGCGTTCGGTCATACTTTGCGAAACGGAAATTTTCTCGATCGACGAAAACTGGTTACCGCGACCGTCAGCCCTGACGCCCGAGCCGAAACAGCAAGTTGAGCTACCCCGGAGACTTCTCATGCAAGAGAAGGAAATGATCGAGGCTGCACTTAAAGAGACACGCGGGCGTGTGTCGGGACCCGCGGGGGCTGCGATCAAGTTGGGAATACCGCGGTCTACGCTGGAATCGAAGCTTCGGTCGTTAAAGATCAACAAGAATCGCTTCAGGCCAGTCCCGGGACCTTGACGTGGCATATCGCTGGTAGATCATACCGCCATCAGGTGCAATTCATTTCAAAAGCTTAGCGTATTCGGCTTTGGCTTGCTCGTAGATGGGAATGTCGGGGTCCGCGTCCTTCCACAAATCGAGGAAAGTCCCGTAGGACTGCCGTGCAGCGACTTCATCGCCCATCATCCTCTGTGCGCGGCTAAGTTGGAGCCAGGCCAAGGGTCCCGTGACATGTCTCACGTTAAAACCGGGATTGTCGATCAGCTTTTGGAACTGAGCCGCGGCCGATCTGCTATCGCCGAGCTCTAGATACGCCAGTCCGCGGATGTACGCGGGGTACCCATAGTCGAACGATCCCGTAAATGCCAGATCGTATTTGGCAGTGCCGCCGAGCAGATCGATGGCTGCCGCTGGATCGTGTTGCCGCAGCTTGATCGCGGCCCGGATGGTGGGAATGAAGTAATACTGCACGAGCGTGTCCTCGGGCCTTTCCGCGCTGATCTGGTCTGCAAACTGACTCGCTTCCTCTGTTTGTCCTGATCTCGCGAGTGCCAGGGCCAGGGCAACCTTGTTATTACGGTCTAGCTTGCTTCGAGCTGCCTCGCTTTCATAGCGTCGAGCTTGCACATCCTTTCCGACTTCGGCATCAGGCCCGAGAGGACCGCCCACCAGTCAGCATTGCTGGCCTTCGAGGTTGGCCCCAAAGCTTGCAGTCGCAGACGTTCGGCAGAGTGAAAGCGACCCCGCTGAATCTCGATCAAGGAATATTCATGCAGGAAGTCTTCTCGATCGCTGCCTCGCTCCTCCTCTTTGAGGATCTTTTCGACTTTGTCCCGGTCGCCTGTAGCGAATGCCACAATTAGTCTCTTCCGCCGGATTAGTAAATTGTCGAATCTAAGGTCGTCCGCTTTGGCGAGCCATGACTTTGCCTCATTAAATCTGCTGGCGAACCTGGTGGACTGGATCGCGCTACCGAAATAATATGGGCTTGGATGTAACCGTGCAATCTCAGCCGCTTCATCAGCGGCGCGGTATATCCGCGAATTACAGAATGTGATCGAACGTTCGGTGATCCTTTGCGAGTCAGACATATTCTCGATCGACGAAAGCTGGTTACCATTGCCGCCTTCGGCAACCGAATCGAACCGCCACGTGGAGCTGCCCCGAAGACTCGAGGCACAAGAGAAGAACATCATTGAAGAGGCTCTAGAAGCAAGCTGTGGGCGTGTATTTGGACCCGCCGGGGCCGCGGCCAAATTGGGCATACCGCGGTCGACGCTCGAATCTAAGATTAAGGCGCTGAAAATCGACAAGAATTGCTTCAAGCCGGATCCGGGAAATTGAGCGCTTCGAGGTATTGTTTTACTAGGTGAAATCATTGGCCAAGCGATCGACAGGGGAGTAGTCCAAACGTTCTCGATTCAGTCAAGAGTTCGACACTATCGTCGAAGCTCCGCCGACAAGCGCGAATTTGCTTTGTGTGTCCTTGCTGCTGTTACGCCTTTGTTTCGAAAAACACAGTAGATACAAGTTCTCCGTCGAAATCCCGGCATGGACTCCGAGTTGCTCAATAGGCCGGAGACGAGAATCACCGAGAGAGATTCGCTGTTGTGGTACGAAAAAGGAGAAACACCGATGCTCAAGGGCTTCCATTATGCGCTCACGCCGAAGGGAAAATCGACACTGAATCCAGCGCCTCCCTGGTACTACTCGTCGGATTTTCTGAGCGTCGAGTTTTGGGCGGATCCCGCGGCTGTCGCGGCGACACTGCCGCCAGGGCTTGAAACGGACCACTCCGCGAACGGCCACAGCGTTGTTTATTTCTACGATTGGCAGTTCAGCGGAAAAAACGAGGAGCATCTGGATCCAGAGCGCTACCAGTACCGCGAATTTTTCATTCTTCTCGACGCTCTGTACGACGGAAAGCCTGTGTCCTATTGCCCCTATATTTTTGTCGACAATGACGCAGCGCTGGCGCGGGGCTGGACGCAGGGATATCCAAAGCGCTTTGGCGAGGTATTTCAGACAAGGTACTACGCGGCGACCGGTAAAGCCGGGCCGGCGGTTGCGGCGGGATCGAAATTTGCAGGTTCCGTGACCGCGAGCGGCCGCCGCCTTGCCGAGGCAGTCGTGACGCTCAGAGAACCGGTAAAGGACCCATCGGTACTGACGCAAAGACCTGTCATCAACCTCTTGCATGTCCCGCGCCTCGCCGCGGACAAGCAAGGCCAACCGGCTGTTCACGAACTGGTGGAGAACGTTCCGCACGATGTGAAGATTGAGCAAGCGTGGATTGGAGAGGGTTCGCTTAAGCTGCTTGCAGCCGACGGGGAAGAAATTTCCGACCTCGCACCAATTCGCACGGGGAAAGGCGTGCGCGCCTCCATGGCTTATATCGTCGACGACCTCAAGACACTGAAGGACTTGAGGAAATAGCGGGCAAGGCGCGGCGCCCATCATCTTGCCGAATCACTCTGCGCAGTCGATATTCATTGGACTGGAGATCATTTTGGCGTTGGTCCAGCTTACACTCTTCGCACACCGGAGTTGACACGCATGCCGCTGTACTCTGGTCCATGTTTCAACAGCTAACTGGAGTCACTACCGAGCAATTGGCGATATCTCTTCAAGAGATCCCTGCAAGTAACGCCATCGAAATGGGACAAATCATGCAAGCAGTCGAGCAACGGTAGCAACGTCCAGTGATACAGGCACTCCTGCCTCTGTCCTGGTCCTCCGTGCTCCACGACATCGTGGCGTTTTTGTAGGTCTCCTCCATGAAATGCCCGCAACTTCACCGGTGACTGGAGTCCAGGGATGTGGCTTTTCGATTCCAAATGCTTAGCTCCCCCCGTTCTCACGCGACTCCCGATCGCGGAGCGCCACACCAAGTCACACAATCGACGCTACCGTCAAAGCGCCGCCGCGAACTTCCTCCACCGACAGGACTCCTTTCTCTCTACCGAAGGCGCATATCCGGATTCTTCGTTTGAAATCAAGTCACAACACTGATTGCCACACGGATCCGCCGTGCGGCTCCGTTTTGGATGTCGATTTGCTTTACGGAGTTTTGAAACAACAGGAGCTGCTGATGATCACCTACGAATTAGAGTCGATGGAATTTCGACGACATGCGGGCGCTGACGCTGCGAGTGACGCCTTGCGTCTACATCGGGCGCGAAACGGGAATGGCGGTTCAGTCTCTCGCCACCCGGCAGCTCTGGAGATACGCCATCCTGTGCGGCGTCACAAAGACCAGCTTCAGATAGAGGCTTTTCAGGAAATGTTCGAAACTTCTCGTCCGAGATTCCTGGCGCTCGCCCGTACTATCGTTCGAAACACAGAAGACGCCGAAGACGCTCTCCACAATGCCTATCTTTCCGCTTATCTGAACCTGCGCGGATTCGAAGGCCGGTCCGCACTCACGACGTGGTTCACGCGAATCGTGGTTAACGCGGCACTGATGGTTCAACGAAAACGAAGACCATGGCGGATCGTTCCGTCTGCTGAAACAAATACGCCGCATGAATCCAACTGGACCGAGCGGTTCGTTAGCTTGCAGCCCGATCCGGAAGTCGCCCACGGAGAACAAGAGACTCTTCAACTGATCAACGAGCGTCTCGGCAGGATGAACCCTTTGCTTCGACAGGCATTCAGCATGATCTATTGCGAAGACTTATCCGTCCGAGAAGCTTGCGCGCTACTCGGCGTTCGAAGCAGCACCTTCAAGGCCCGGCTTTCGCGCGCGAAACGGCACCTTGCGCGGCGATTGCCGCGAGTCATGGTTGCGCCGATTCATCGACGGAAGCTTGCAGCCGGATCTGTCCGACCGTTGTTCATGTGAGCCCGCCTTCCTGAGAGAACACTGCCTCCTGGTTCCTAACCTTGGGCCTTGCGTATCGGAGTTCGGAGTGCAGGTTGCCCCGAGCCTTTCGCGTGATTCATCCGCTAATTGAAAATGCAGACCTCGGCGAAATCTGTCCGAGAGCTGTTTGCAAGTCGATCCGCGTCCGGATGGAAATATACCGGTGTCAATCAGGTGGCGAAAACGCTAAACGCTTGGCAGCGGCAAATCCGCAGAAGGCGCAAACGACATTGGGCTCACGGCAAGACCTTTCTCCCCAGCACCTTGCAGCCTCCCTCCTTTCATCGCATTTGGCCCACGGCTTGCCACATTCTGACACGCGGACGCAGAAAGTTGTCGCGAGCCGCATCGAAACGGGCATGGCGTTCATCGAATGTCCCCATGTGAGCTATCTGGATCTGCCTTATGGCGGAATTAAACGCTCCGGTTACGGACAAGAACTCTCGAACCTTGGTCTGGAAGAATTTGGGAACAAGAAGTTAATTCTCGTTCCCACCGCCCTTCCGTAAACCAAGCTTGAAAGTTCTTACGATTACAAAATTTCTTGGTGCCAAGGAGCAAGTTGATGTCTTCCACCCCCGCGCCCGCAAATCCTGCCACACCCTCTGTGAAACCGGCGTCCGAGCACGAGAAAATTCAGAGCGTCCCGCCAGAGGCCGGATGGAAAAAATTCGTAACTCCCCTGGTGGTCATTTTGCTCGCACTGGCCATCCTGATTACGCTTACGCGCAACTGGAATGCCTGGGAAGGCGGAAAAGCCGAGCAGGTCACCGACGACGCCTACGTACGCGGCGATCTGACTCCGCTGAGCACCAAGGTGGCGGGCATCGTTCGCGCGGTACACGTCGCCGACTATCAACAAGTTCACAAAGGCGATCTGATTGTGGAACTCGAGGACGACGATTACCTAGCGCAGGTGGATCAAGCCACTGCGGCGGTCGAAGCGGCTCGGGCTGCGATCGAAAACAACCGCCGGCAACGCGAGTTGCAGGATACGCGCATCGACAAAGCTTTGGCCGGGATCGATCAGGCGAAAGCACAAATCGCGGCCGCGGAAGCCGGAAAAGAGGCCGTGGAAGCCGATCTAATTCACGCCCGGTCCGAGCATAAGCGCCAAGAGGATCTGTATCAGGCGCATTCGGCGACACAACAGAAACTGGAAACCGCCGTAGCCGACGAAGCGCGCCTCTCTGCCCAGTTCGCAAGCCGTGACGCCGATTTTGCACAGGCCCGCACGCAGTTGCGCAGCAATGAGCTCGGCGCCGAAGCTGAGCGCCGCTCGAAGGCCGTTCTCGAATCTCAGGACTTGCAATTGCAGGCTGATCTGCGCGCAAAGCAAGCGAACTTAGCGGCCGCCACAGTCAATCTGGGATACACAAAGATTTACGCCCCGGGCGATGGGACGGTAGGTGAACGGCAAGTCCGAGTCGGGCAGCTCGTTTCACCCGGCACACAAGTAATCTCCTTCGTTGATGTCACGAAGTGGGTGCTAGCTAATTACCGGGAAACCCAATTGACCAATGTTAAGGTCGGCGATCCCGCCGAACTCCGGATCGACCAATTCCCAGGACAAGTTTTTCGCGGGAAAGTGCTGGAGATAGCCCCGGCCAGCGGATCGCAATTCGCTCTGCTTCCCCCCGACAATGCCACCGGAAATTTCACCAAAGTCGTGCAGCGGATTCCAGTCAAGATTGCGCTCGATGATTCCAGCTTCGCCGCGAAACTGCGCCCCGGACTTTCCGTGGTAGCAACTGTCCGGACGAGACAGTAGCCCAAACCATGGGAACTTCGAGCATCTTTATCCGCCCCTCCGCACTCGACATTGCGCATGGTGCCGCTGCCGCCATCCCATCGGAAGTGTCCACGCGTCCCCTGCTCGGAATTCTCGGAGTCGTCCTCGGTGCGGGACTGGTGACGCTGGCCGGCCGCATGCTGAGCCTTGGTCTTCCGGATCTGAAGGGACATGTCGGAATAAGTTTCGACGATGGCGCCTGGCTGGATAGCGCCTTCAACGCGTCATTGATGTTTATCGGGCCATTCACCGTTTATCTTGGTGGATTGCTGGGCCCGCGCCTGATACTGCTCAGTGCCGCAGCAATCTTCGGTGTAACGTGCGTCTTTCTTCCATTTGTACACAGCTACACACTCCTTCTCGCGGCGCTGGTTCTTGCCGGGATGACCTCAGGCACCTTCTATCCGCTCACATTGACGTTCGCGCTCCGCAAAATTCCGTTGCGCTATCTTCCATTTACGATTGCCTTGTACGCCACTTTTGTGGACGGCGCGGTCAATATCGCACCGTCGCTCTACGGCTGGTACCGAGACCACCTCTCGTGGCGTTGGATGTTCTGGAACTCGGCCGCCATCGTGCCCATCATGATTCTCTGCGTATATCTGGGCATTCCGCCGACGCCGCCACACAAGAAGGCGGGTGCTGCTCCAAGTTTCGCCGGGTTCTTGTACCTGAGCCTGGGTTTGGCTTTCGTGTTCGCCGCCTTGCAGCAGGGTCAAAGACTCGATTGGTTTCGTTCCGGCGCATTCAATGGCTGGTTTTGGTGCGGGATGTTTTTTCTCTTGTGCGCGCTCGTCCGGAGGCTGCGCGGCCCCAACCCCCTCGTGGCGCTGCCATATCTGACGAAGTGGAACACGGTGCTGCTGGGCGGCCTGCTTTTTTGGTTTCGCTTCACACTATGTTCGACCATCATTCTTATTCCTCAATCGCTCGCGATACGCGGGTTGGAAGCCGATCAGATCGGTCCGGCGATTATTTGGAGCGCCCTGCCGCTTCTTCCGATCGCGTTTACGGCTGGGTATCTTCTGCTCCGCAAAATCGATTCGCGCTTGCTCTTAGCCGCTGGCCTTGCTTGCACCGCATACGCTACCTGGTTGAACGCGCAGTACAGTAGCACATGGGCGGCCCAGAATTTTTACCCCACTGAATTGCTGACGGGAGTTGGGCAGGCGTTTGCCTTCATCGGCCTCGTCGGCTGCATCGTATTGCAGGCGATCTTCACGGGCGGATTGTCGAAGCCCGAGTGGGCTCTTACGTTCTCGGCCTTCTTCCATGTGGTCCGCCTGTTTGGCGGAACCGCGGGCGCGATCTACATGGGCCACTTCCTGGCTCAGCGCGAAAAACTACATTCCAACCTACTGGGGCTTCACGTCAGCGCCGGAGACTGGATCACTATCTCGAACATCCGCGCGATGACGGCTGGATTAGCCGCGAAAACAACCGGCATGGCGGCTGCCGGAGAACGCGCGGCGGATTTGATTGGGGCACGGGTGCGTCTTCAAGCTTACAGCCTGAGTATTGTCGACGGTTTTCTGTTGATCGCCTGGAGTTGCGTGTGTGCGCTGTTGTTGGTGGCGCTGATGCGCAAATCACCGCTGGACTACGGCGATCTCAAGACCATCCAGCAAGCACTATTTCCCCAGAAGGAGTCAAAATCATGAAGCGAAAGGCGCTTGCTCTGCTAATGGCCGCGACACTCTGGACTTCTCCCGGCTTGGCTGGTCAGACACCAAATTCAGCGGCGCCGCGCCACATTACGCTGCGCGAAGCGGTTGAATTAGCCCTGAAACACAACCATGACGTGCGACTCGCGGGATTCTCTGCTGACGAAAAACAACACGCGAAAGAGGCCGAAAAAAGTTCATATTTTCCGTGGATTCACAACGACAGTAACTTTGCCCGGCTGACGGACACGCAACTGATTGAGATTCCAGCCGGCAGCCTGGGCACGGTCAGCGGCACGCCGATTCCCGCCGGGAACGCCATCCTGAATCAAGGTGGACGCAACCTGACCACCAGCGGGACACAAATCACACAGCCGTTGACCTCGCTGCTTAAAATCAGGCGGACCAACGATATGGCCCAGGCCGACGTAGAAGTGTCACGCGCGAAGGCACAACTGACAACCAATGATGTGGCTCTGGCGGTGCATGAGGTGTACTACGCGGTCCTGATTGCTCAAGCCCATCGCAGCGCCACCGAGGCGAGAATTCAGGCCGCGCAGGACCTTGAGACCGAACGCATCGCGCAGGTTAAGTTCGGCGCTTCTCTCGAACAGGAGTCCATCGAAAGCCGCGCGAATTTCTTGCAAGCCAAGCAGGAATTGTTGACCACGGATCTGCAGTTGACGGACCTCAAGCTGAAACTCAACGACCTCATTGGCCTGCCCCTGAACACGTCTCTTGATCTCAGATCCAACGGTTGGCAATGTTCCGGAGAGCTGCCCACGCGAGGAATGTGTTGCCACGGCGGAGAACTCGCGCCCGGAAATACGAGCCGCCCGCGCGGAGGTCGATAAGGCGGTGGCCGCTATGCGTTTGGCCAAGACCGATATCTGGCTACCCGATGTTGACGCGTTTGGCCGCTATAGCTACCAGAACAATGTTCCGTTTCTCGCGCACAACTTCGGCACGTTCGGCGTTCATTTCAGCTACGACCTGTTTGACGCCGGCCATAAACGCGCCGTTCTCCATGAGCGCGAATCCCAGTTGTCTGAAGCGAAGGAAAACCTTGCGAAAGTCACGGATGAAGTCGAACTGCAGGTCCAAACTGCCTACAACAAACTGGAACGAACCCAACAGATGCTCCAAGTCTCGGAAGAGATCCTGACGCTGCGACACGAATCGAACCGCGTTCAGCAGCAAGAACTATTGCGAGGAGCCGCACTCAAGTCGCAGGCCGCCACGGCCAGCGCTCAAGAGTTCGACGCCAAGGCACTCCTGCTGCAAGCACAATTGGACTACGCGTGCGCACACGATGAATTCGTTCGTGCGATGGGTGCAACTCCAGAGTGAGTGTCAATTTCTAGACCGAAAAGTCGAGCCCTCGACGAGCTAACGACTTTGACCATGCGCCAGAGATTGTCAGGTCAACCAATGCTCGAATCGCCGTGATCTTACACAAGTTACTCACCGCCAAAGTTGATGTATGTCGGGCGGTTGGCAATCGATCTGCTTTCTTTTGAACCGAAAAGGAGCCTTTCGATCATGAAAACAGCTGAAGTCCTCGTTCAAATGCTGCTTGACGCGGGGGTGACCCGTGTTTATGGCGCATCGGGAGATTCCCTGAACGCCTTCACCGACAGCATTCGATCCAATGGCGGTATCGAGTGGGTGCATGTCCGGCATGAAGAGGCGGGTGCCTTTGCCGCGGGTGGCGAAGCGCATCTGACCGACGAACTGGCCGTGTGCGCTGGCAGTTGCGGGCCTGGAAATCTCCACCTCATTAATGGACTATTCGACTGTTACCGCAGCAGAGTGCCCGTTCTCGCGATCGCGGCTCAAATTCCGAGCATTGAGCTCGGCAATAACTACTTTCAAGAAACTCATCCGGAGATTCTCTACAAAGAATGCAGCGATTATTGCGCCCTGGTCTCGGAGCCAGATCAACTTCCTCGGGTTCTAGCCACTGCAATGCGCACCGCAATCGCCAAACGCACGGTCGCGGTCGTAGTCGTCCCGGGAACCGTCATGGCCAGTGAGTGCTCACAACGTCCCCTGGCCATAGCTGTTGAGCACAACACCTATTCCATGACTCCTCACCAGGATCAACTCGAGCGAGCTGCTGATGCGCTGAACACCGGCAAGAAAATCACGATTCTCGGAGGCGCAGGCTGCAAGGGAGCGCACGACGAACTCATCGACACTGCGGGGAAGCTGAAAGCTCCTATCGTGTTCGCATATCGAGGCAAGGAATTTATCGAGTACGACAATCCTTATGATGTCGGGATGACTGGGCTTCTCGGATTTTCATCCGGTTATCACGCAATTATGGATTGCGACGTACTTCTTATGCTCGGCACGGATTTTCCCTATCGCCAGTTCTATCCCGAAAAAGCCACCGTCATCCAGGTCGACATTCGTGGTGAACAGATCGACCGGCGCACACACGTCGAGATCGGTCTCATCGGCGACGTGAAAAGCACCTTGCAAGCCTTATTGCCGCTGCTCTCCGATAAGGCGGATCGTAGTCACTTGGATAAAGCCCTGGCCCACTATACTCGCACGCGAAAGGACCTCGATGCTCTCGCCAGCGGCAAAGAAGGCACCTCGCCTCTTTACCCTGAGTTCGTAGTCGCCATCATCGACAAGCTTGCCGCTGAGGACGCCGTTTTCACCTGTGATGTCGGTACGGAGGTCATCTGGACCGCGCGTTATCTCAAGGTGAACGGCAAGCGCCGAATTCTGGGCTCCTTCAATCACGGCTCCATGGCGAACGCGATGCCACAAGCGATCGGCGCGCAGGCCGCATTTCGTGGTCGCCAGGTAATCAGCCTCTCGGGTGACGGTGGTATAGCCATGCTCATGGGCGATCTTCTCACGCTCAATCAGATGGAGCTTCCGGTCAAGGTTGTGGTCTTTAATAACGGAGCCTTGGGGTTCGTCGAAGTTGAAATGAAGAGCAGCGGCTACGTCACGTTCAGTACGGACCTGAAGAACCCCAGCTTTGCAAAGGTCGCAGAAGCGATGGGCATGTTCGGCGTCCGAGTCGAGCGCCCTGAACAGCTTGAACCTGCCTTGCGAGCCGCATTCTCGCACAATGGGCCAGCAGTCATCGAAGTCCTCACGCGCCGAATCGAACTCGCCATGCCTCCGACGATCACGCTTGAGGAGACGAAGGGTTTCAGTTTGTACATGCTTCGCACCGTAATGAACGGCCGTGGAGATGAACTGATCGATTTGGCAAAAACAAATCTGTTTCACTGAGACTAAGAAACTCAACTTCCGCCTGAGGTACGAGCATCAGTGGGCGAGAAACGAGGCCGAATGAAGGTGGGACTGGTGGTTGCCTGTTATATCGATGCGTTTTATCCGGAAGTCGGCATTGCCACGCTTGAGCTGCTCGAGCGTCTCGGGGTGGAGGTTGAATACCCGTTCGAGCAGACCTGCTGCGGCCAACCGATGGCGAACTCAGGATGTGAGGGAGACAGTCGCGCGACAGAAGAGCATTTCGTAAGACTTTTCTCCCGGTTCGAATACATCGTTGTTCCGTCCGGGAGCTGTACTCACCATATCCGAAACAAGTTCATTGCTGCAGAAGCGACTTGCGAACGTCAGCACATATCCACGCATACGTTTGATCTTGTGGAGTTCCTGCACGATCTTCTGAAGGTTGATACATTCCACGGAATTTCCTTCCCCCACCGCGTCGCCCTCCATAACAGCTGTTCAGCAATTCGCGGTATTGGAATGGCGTCGATGAGTGAGCGGGTTCATAATCCCGTGTTCGATAAGCCCAAAGCCCTTCTTCAGAAAGTGAGCGGAATCGAGGTAGTGGAATTTGATCGTCACGACGAGTGCTGTGGGTTTGGAGGTACCTTCGCTGCGACCGAAGAGGCTGTTTCCTCGAGAATGGGCTACGACAAACTGGAATTCATAAGTGCCGCAAAGCCTGAATACGTGATTTCTTCCGATATGTCATGCTTGATGCATCTCCAAGGATGCGCTCGCCGAACCGCCAATCCGCTTAGGTTTCTCCACATTGCTCAAGTATTGAACGGGGTCTGACATGGAACCAGTCAATCAGGCGGAAAATGCGAAGCTGTTCATCGAAGACCGCGAACACCAGCGTCATTTCGACCGGTTGATCTGGGCGATGCGCATTGCCAGGGATCGAGCAGCGGCGGCGGTTCCCGAGTGGGAACAGCTTCGAGATATCGCCTCCGAAACCAAAGAGCATGTCCTTTCCCATCTTGCGGATTACCTTGAGCAGTTCGAGGAGAACGCGAAACGCAATGGTGTTCACGTGCATTGGGCGAATGATGCGCACGACCACAACCAGATTGTCGCGGACATCATGGCCAAGCACGGGGCGCCACCCCGCTAATCAAATCGAAATCTATGCTGACCGAAGAATGCGACACGCGCCGCTTCTTGGAAAATAGAGGAATCGTTGTCACCGAGACCGACCTCGGAGAACGGATCCAGCAACTTGATCATCAACCTCCGGCCCATATCGTCGGCCCCGCCATACAGAAGTCCAACGAAGATGTAGCGGCCTTGTTTGCCCGAACCTACGGATCAGATCCCAACAACACTGACGAGGTTTATCTCGCGCAGCAAATGCGCAATCATACTCGTCCGCTAATCGAGAAGGCCGACGTAGGAATGACGGGTGCCAACTTCGCGATAGCTGACACCGGCGCGATCGTCACAGTTACGAACGAGGGGAACGCGGATCTGTCTGGCAATGTACCGAAAGTCCGCATTTGCAGCTTTGGCATCGAAAAGATTCTTCCCTCTAACAAGGAACTCGCGGTCTTTATTCGCCTGTTGTCGCGCAGCGCCACTGGGCAATCGATTTCACAATACACATCGCACTTCCGTGGGCCACGCAAGGATGGGGAAATGCATGTCATCATCGTTGACAATGGCCGATCGGAGCGTCTGGGAATGGAGCAGTTCTGGCCGTCTCTCAAGTGCATCCGCTGCGGGGCCTGCATGAACACCTGCCCGGTGTACCGACGCAGCGGCGGCCTGAGCTATGGCTCGACCTACATGGGGCCGATCGGCATCATTATGATGCCGACCTTCGATATCCACCGCTATAGCGAACTGCCGTTTGCCTCCACACTGAATGGCAGTTGCTCCAACGTCTGCCCCGTGAAGATCAACATTCACGAGCAGATTTATGCGTGGCGTGGAGTGATGGACCAGAAGCATCAGATCAATCTAACCAAGAAGGCTGCGCTGAAGGTCGCCGGCAACATTCTGAGCCATCCAGAGCTGTATCAAATAGCTACGACCATGGCCGACGCTACGCTGGAGGTCCTCCCCCATTTTGCCATCTTTAACGATCTCAATGCGTGGGGCAAACATCGTGAGCTTCCCGTACCCCCGAACCAGACATTCCACCAATGGTATAGACAGCATCGGTTGAAGGAGACTTAAGGCGATGAGCGCACGGCAAGACATCCTGGAGCGTGTCCGAAAGAACCGGCTTCCCGCGAAGGCCAAGCCGGAAATACCCGATTTCCCACGCTTAGCCAAGACGGACTTCCTAACACAATTTCGGAAAGGACTCGAGGAAATGTCTGGCGCGCTTGTCGACGAAAAGCCGGAGGATTTTGCAGCGTTCCTACGGACTCGATTTCCGAACGCGAAGAATTTTTGTTCGGCCGTGCCCGAGTATGTAGGTAATTCAACTCCCGAGGACTACTCGAATTGGGCGGCTGCCGCCGACATCGACGTAACGATTGTGCGATCCCCGATGGGAATTGCCGAAACAGGTTCCGTTCTCCTGAGCGAAATGGATTTTCGGGTCAACACCATTGGGTTCCTGGCGCACGATCTTGTCGTTCTGCTCGATCCCGTCGATATTGTCGAAAACGTAGATTTTACATACAGGCATCCTGCCTTCCGGAACACAGCCTATTCGGTGTTGATGTCCGGTCCGTCGGGATCCGGCGACATAGGCGGACGGGTCGTACACCCGGCGCAGGGAGTCATGACTCTGACGGTCGCCCTTTGGCCTCGAGAGTAACCGCGTGTCGATGACCACGCATTGAAATTTCTCATGCAAGGAGACCTTGGGTATGACTAAGCCCATTTTGGTGGTAACCAGCCGTTATCCAAAGGAAATTGAAGACCGTATTGACCGGGATTACACCGCCCGACGAACTCCGAGCCAGTCTCTTTTCACTCGGCAGGAGCTGCTATCCGCAGCCGAAGGAGCCGACGCCCTGTTCATCACGCCGGCAGACCGGTTGGACGCGGAGTTTTTCCGCAAAGTTTCGGCCACGCTAAAAATCATCGTCACTTACTCGGTGGGTTTTGAGCATATCGATCGGGAAGCCGCCGCTCGCAGAAAGATTCCGGTCGCCTATACTCCCGGTGTCAACCATGAAGCAACGGCCGACATCGCCATGCTGCTTTTACTGGGTGCTTCACGTCGTGCGTACGAGGCTCAAGAGCTAGTCAGAACAGGACTTTGGAGGCCTCTAAGCCCTGGCATGCTCTTGGGCTGGCAAGTTGGTGGCAAGGTCCTCGGCATTTTCGGGATGGGACGCGTGGGGCAAGCCGTGGCGCGTCGAGCGCGAGGATTTGGAATGAAGATCCACTATTCGAATTCATCACGATTGCCGGACGAAGTGACAGGCGGCGCCGTATTTCACGAAACTTCTCGGGATTTACTTCGTGAAAGTCAATTCCTGAGCTTGCATGCTCCGGAGACGCCGGAAACCCATCATTTTCTGAATGCCGAAACAATCAAGCTTTTGCCAAAGGCCTCAATTATCGTCAACACAGCTCGGGGTGGATTGGTTGTGGACGAGGATCTAATCGCCGCGCTAAAAAGCGGTCACATCGCGGCGGCCGGGCTGGACGTTTTTGAAGGCGAAACAAAACTTCATCCGGGGTATCTTGACCTCAAGAACACATTCCTCTTGCCCCACATTGGCAGTGCCACCATCGAGACTCGGACGGCGATGGGCATGCTTGCATTGGACAACATTGATGCGGCGCTGGCTGGCAAGCCCGCGCCATCACTTGTGGCCAGTTAAGGGAGATTTTGCTAGGACCGGTGTGGATCGCACCCATCTCCGAAGCTTGGAATCCTCGGTCCGGGGATGGTCATGTTTACAGCCCTTTTGTGTCGAGGATTGTGTCGGAACCCAGGTCTCCTTGCCCATCTGCCACCAGATTCCGCCTTGTCGCTCTATCCAGGAAAGCTACGCGAAATGGTTGATATTTGCGTGCAAAGGGCACTTCTCAGTGTCTCTGTGGATCACCCGATATCTCGTTTTGCGCTTGGCGGCAGAGGGCTGTCACGGCAGAGGTCGCGAGTTCGAGTCTCGTCGTCCCCGCCATTCTTTTTCAAGCAGTTACGCGAAAAGAATGGCAAGTCCCGCCGGTTTTCAACCCGAACTCCAACCCGAATCGCATTTTCAAGCCGCTTTCTTTCCGTTTTTCCCTAGTTTAATTGCTACGAGGTACTTACCCTGCGCCTCAACCTGTTTGCTGTTGACCGCGTGAATGTAGCGCGCCGTCGTCGCGGGCTTTGCATGGCGAAGCATCGACTGAATCGTGGAGAGTGGGATCTCATTCGATCCAAAAAATGTCGCCAAACTATGCCGCAGGTTGTGCCAACCGAATCGTGAACGATCGTCTTTGGCAAGGACACCGGCGGCTACCGCGGCAGGTCGAAGGTAGTGCTTTCCACAAGTAGACGCAGCTCGCGGAACTCTTCCTTTTCGCGACTCGATACGAACACCCAATCGCCGTCCTTGTTGTAGCAAGACTCTTTCCGCCACTCATTCAAGAATTCGTACAGGGCTGGATGCATGGCGACGGGCTTCATTGATCCTTTGGTCTTGCCGTCCGTCGCTCTGCCTTTGCTCCAGGCTCGCTGCACGAGTATTTGATTGTTGGTCGGTTCCTCTCGGGAGACCTTCGGTTAGCAGCCTTGAACCTAATTTAATCACGGAGGGCAAGGTGCCGGAGCCGAGACAAATCGAGGGAATTGGCAAGTTGGAGCTAATTGGGATTAGTCAGATTCACCCTCTCTTCTTAGTTTTTGTTCGCTGTCGTCCGCAATTGATCATGAGGCATATGACACTGGTATGACACTGTGCAACCTGTGCGTCGCCGAAATTCTGCGCGCCGGAAATGGTACGTTCTGAGGCAAAGGCCAATCAATCGAAACATGGCTAGGACCTATACCTGAGCAGTGACCGGAGGGGCTAGGTCATTGATTTCAAGGTCGGCCAGGGTTTTGGCGAACCACAGCCCTGCGCGCTGTGGCGAGCCCGCCAGGCCACCAATTCCAATCGCCTGCAATACGAAGGAGCGCGGGACCGATCACAATACGAACGAGTGTCGCGTCTATCAACACGGCGACCGCCAACGTAAATCCGATCATCTTGACCACCAGGAAATCTCCGAAGGTGAATGCCGCAAATACCACGATCATGATCGCGGCGGCGCTCGTAATCAGGCCTGCGGTTCTAGCAAGACCCTCCGGGATCGCATCCATTTCATTCAGCCCGCTTCTTCTGGCTTCGAGAACGCGTGCGACCAGAAATACCTCGTAATCCATGCTTAATCCGAAGACGATGGCAAAGGCGACGATCGGAACAAGGGGAAACACGCTACCGGTTCCCCCAAGAACTCCCAGGAAGCTGCTTCCGTGTCCATCTTGGATAACGAAAACGAGTGCTCCGAAGGACGCCGCGACCGAGAACAGGTTGAGTGCGATGGCCTTCACGGCGGCGAAGATCGATCGGAACCCGCAGAGCAGAGCAAGGAGCGTCCCCCCCACTACCAGCGCCATTACGGACGGAAAGCGGTCTCTGATAATCGTTTCATAATCGGCGTTGAGTGCCGGGATGCCCCCAACAAGAAGGGTTGCGTCAGGCACTCCGGTGAGAGCTGGCGCGCCGGTCTTACGGAGGTCCCGCACCCAGTTGACCTGGTCGCGCAGGGAGACCCAACTCGCGGGTAACACCTCAAGCAGTGCCGCTCGTCCGTCGCTACTCAGGAACGTTCGACGCGATTCCCGCGAGAGGTCAGGGAGGGAAGACCGGTTGCTCTCCGCAATCGTAGTGATAGAAATCGCGCGGTCACAGCGAGGGTCGCTCGCGAGGCGCTTGGTGAGACGATCCAGCGCATTCCACCCCGCGTCGGTTTGCGCGATGGAATCCGTTGGAAGTTCGACAATGACGCGCAACGATTCAACAACGCCGCCCCGATCCATCCGTTCAAGGGTGTGGAGCGCGTGGACTGATTCCGCCGCCTGCGGAAGCCAATCTCCTCGGGGGAGACTGGTATCCAGTCGCCTGACCTGCCAGGCGAGCAGAAGCAAAGGAGTACCTGCCACAAACAGGGCCAGCCAGGGATGCGCGACAATCATCTTTCCCCATTGCCGCCAGCGATTTCCCGTAGGTGCGGCTCCATGCGCATCCAACTTTGGAGTAAAGGGCAATCGGCCAAGATCAATCCGCGGACCGAGCAACACTAGCGCTGCCGGAACGAGGGTATTTGTAAGCAACACACTCATTCCAGTCACCAGGAATCCCGCGACACCGATGGAACGGATTTCGCTGATAGGAACCGTCAAGAGAGCTAGAAATCCGATGGCTACCGTCGAGCCTGAAATCAAGAGCGTGCGACCTGCCTGACGTGCCGCGATGACCGAGGCCGCGGGTCCGTCGTGCCCGGCGGAAATCGCTTCCCGGAAACGGCTGATCATGAGGAGCGCGTAGTCGATTCCCAGGCCCAGGCCAAGCATGGTGGCCAAATTCTGAACCAGAATAGACAAGTGCCAGCGCTGGGCCAGGAATCCCGTAATCGCCAGAGTGGTCGCGATGGCAAGCTGGCCAACCGCCAATGGAATCAGCGCGGCGATCGGGCTTCCAAAAGCCACCAGCAGAAGCGCGAGGGTCGCAGGGATCACTAGGATCTCGCCGCGATGCACGTCGGCGGCGCTCGCTTTCCGAATATCGAAATTCAGTGGAATCTCGCCTGTGAGTTCGAGCTTCACCGCCGGATAACGGCCCCGCAGTTGATTTTCAAGCGAGCTTGCCAGCTGGTGAAGCTCCGGAACAAGCGACTCGACTGGGCCGCCGGTCGACGTGAGTCCCACGAGAACAAATGTTCCCCCTCCCCGGCCCAGAAAAATCGGATCGCGCAACTCCAGATAGGACACCACTCCTGAAACGCCGGGTTGCTTATTCAGTCCTGCCGCGATGGTTTCTAACGCCTGCCCGCCTTCCTCCGAATCCGCAGGTGGGAGTCCCTCGATCACCAGGACAACGCGGTCCACAAAGGGCGACCGAAAACGACTAGCCAGCTCCTCCCGGACAGTTTCAGCTTGGCTCCCTTCGACACGGGTTGCGGTCTCCAGGCGGCGCTCCGCGTGAAAAGAGAATGGAAGAAGTGCGACGGCAGCTGCGAGGACGATCCCTGACACCCAAAAACGGCGCACATACATAGCTATCATCGTGTCATATCACACAAGATCGTCGTCACAAAAACTCTCCGGTGGCACCTAAGAACCATAGGGGCGAAAGAGGTGTTCCGTCCGGAACCGATTCGTACGTTTGCGCTCAGTTTCGCGAGTTTACACTTGTGCAGGACCCACGTACGGAGCTATCTGAATCTGCTAAACTCTGCCCCATCGATTTAGGAGGATCAATTCGTATCTTACTTTTGCTTGGACTGCTTGCCGCCATCCAATCTGGGGTGGCAGACCCTCGCCTTGGCTGGTGGACGCTCATCTCTGCGCAGTCTAGTCTGGATCCTCCGAACCGGCTCTCCATAACACCTCTGCATGACGGGGTGCATGTAGTCATGTCAGGCGAAACCCATCTCGATTTCACTGCGAATTGGAACGGACACGAATCGTCCGCACCAGGCAATCTCGCGTTCAATCAAATTGAGCTGCGCAGGATCGATAAGAGGCAGGCGGAGGTCAAGGAGGAAAAGGATGGAACTGTTGTGGCGACGGTTCGCGAAAAACTTTCGAATGATGGGAACGAACTAACGACCACGACTGTGACGGGCGGCCACGCCGATCAGATCACCGTGTGGACGCGAAGCGGAGGTACGAAGATCGCCAATGACCTCTTCGCAGGCGAATGGACGCAGGACCTCAGCAAGACCCGTTTGCGGCAAGGTTTGGTGCTCAAAATCGAGACGGACGGAAGCGGTGGGATCCGTTTTCTGGGCGACTTCAGCTATACCGCCCGTTTTGACGGAAAGCAATACGATCTAAAGAACTCGCGCAATGATACCGTGACGCTTGAACTGGTCGATCCTCATACGGTGGATGTAAGCTACCGACGGGACGATCAAGTCACGCAAGAGGATAGGTGGGTAGTTTCCGCGGATGGGCAGCAGATGACACTATCGACCACAGGCACGTTGGAAACGGGCCAGCGGGTAACGGAGAAGCTCTTGTTTAAGAAGCAGTAGCGGACATTGCATCTGTGCAATCCAGAAGCCGATCGCTCGGTGACAAGGCGTTGACCTCACGAGTCGCGACCGAAATGATCCCCTTGCGATACATGAATTTCAGAATACCGTTGACGGTATCTTCCAGAGACGGATCTGCTTTGCCCCACACGGAGGCATCGCGGGCAATTTGATAAGAAGAGCTGTCATAGCGTTTGAACTCCATCGCGGAGATGTTGTCGACAGAGCCCACCAAAAAATCCAGCAGCGGAAAGAGAAGATCTTCCTTCCGGCATCTCCGGATCAGCTCGGGAACGAAGTCGGGAAGCCTGAATGTTTCGAATTGCCGGCCAGTCGCTTTGGTAATAAGCCCGGTAATATCCATCATGTTCGAATAATCGTCCCGTGTGACATGGTAAGTCTTATTCGCTGTACCGGGAGTGGTAGAGATCGCAACGATGTTGTTCGCCACAATGTCCGCCGGAACAAAGCTGACTTGGTTGAGAGTATCAACGCCGATACCGTGATTTACCATGAAGGCGATTAAGCGAACGGCGATATCGAAGTTGTTGCCTCCGCCCGTGACGGAAGGACTCACGAGAGCAGGCCGGAAAATCCGCGCGGAAAGTCCTCGGCTGCGCGCGTCGACGACCACCTGTTCCGCCACCCATTTCGATTGGCTGTACCCAAAATCGAGCAGCTCCATATTCTCGTTCAGGTCGGTCTCATTCAGGACTGATTTGACCGCCCAGCCAAACACGAAAGTGGTCGAGACATAATTGAACTCTTTGGGCCTTCCCTCGAACGCCAATCTTACGACTTCATTGGTTCCCAGCACGTTCGCGTCACGCATCAGGTCGTAGTTGAACAGGTAGTTGACGGTTGCACCATTGTGGAACACCGTGTCGATTTCACTCGCAAGGAAATCCCACACGTCCTGCGTCAGACCCAGCTTTGGCTGGCCTAGATCGCCGCAGACGGGGATCACTCGAGCTTCGAACATCTCCATCAGACCTACCCCGCAGGGTCCCATTGACTCCATCGCAGTTCTCAGTCGTTGCCTACCCTGCATTTCGTCAGAAGACCTGACGAGAACATAGATCTTCGCCCGTGTCTGTTCCAGCAAGCTTTTCACGAGGAATGGCCCTATGAAGCCGGTCCCGCCCGTGAGCAGCACCTGATTCAGCATCGGTATCTCCGGCATGGGCAAAGGCACCGGGGGCTCGAAGATGAGCTTCCTGTCGTTGCTCATCATCTGCTTCTCGGCGGCGCACTGCTCTTCACGGAAAGCCGCAAGGGAATGACGCAGATGAACCAGTGCCTCTTCGGGAGCGCGCTTCAACTGTTCGGCTAGTACAAATAGCTCGGCTACGCTGACACGCTGAATGACACCAATATCTACCTGCCTCGCCAGCATCTCGGCGCCTTTATCTTTCAGGAGTTCCTTGAGCTCATGCATGAACACAACAAGATCCAGGGAATCCAGGCCGGCTTCGACGAGGTTGTACGATTCCAGACCTGTCAGGCCGTACCTGGCTTTCAATTCGGCGAAAGAGGAATGCATGTCGGAATCGGACGGGGAGTTTCCCGGCGTCCTTCTCCCGCGAAAAGTTGGAAAGAACGGTGAACTGACCTCGCAGCCACAGCTGCTTAGTCTTATGGCGCATAATCTTCCCGGAACTCGTTCTCGGGATCGCACGAGGCGCGATGAGAGAAATTACCGCCACTTCCACGTTGAGATAATTCCGGACCGCGGCGGCAATCTTTCGTGCGTCGGGAAGCGCCCTAGGATTTTTGGCTTCGGCGACGATTGCCAGCGCAGGTTCGCTGTCTTCCTGAATC
>CAWBOF010000006.1:0-573223 GCA_963790355.1 Candidatus Acidiferrales bacterium | reverse complement strand
TGGATCTTGCCTTTCGCTGTTCCCACCAGATAGAAAATCTCGCGTGCTGGGTCTCGCATCTCTTGCAAAATCTCTTCCGTGGGAACGCCTCTGTCCATCACCCACATGCGTTTTGCTTTTCCGTAGGTCTTCTCGATCTTGTCCAGAAACCCGCGCAGGGTGGTGCGATCACTGGTGTTGCCGTCCATCACTTCATAGGCCAACGGAAAACCATCCGTGGTGATCACCAGCGCAATCACCAACTGCAAACAGTCCGTCCGCTTGTCCCGGCTGTGGCCGTACTTGGCTTTGGGGTTCTCTTCCATCGCGCCTTCAAAGTACGTGCTGGTCAGGTCGTAGAGCAGCACTTCGAACTCCGCCTTAAACAGATCAGCCCACTTCTGACGCAGCCATAGAAAGAGATCTTGCTTATGTTCCAGCACGCGGTCCAGGCAGCGATACAAGCGATCCTTTTCGGCCACGGCGAAATCGGTTCCGAGCAGCGCATCCATGGCGGTGGTCAGGTACCACTGGCGATGTACACGAAACTCGTTGCCCGGATCCAGCAATTGGCTCACCACCAGTAGCTGCAATACTTTTTCCCAAGGGACGTCTTCCCGCGATCTGGCAAGACGAAAGTCCCAGAACTCATCGAGGCCCAGTTGGCGCCACAACTCGCACGCCAACCAGCAACTGCCGAACAGGCGCGGGTGCCGCAGCTCGAGACCGCTCAGTTTCACTTGCAGAGTGTCGACCGCATCGGCGGGAATCGCGCGGTCGTCAGGAAACAAACTCAAGTTCTCATACTCTTGCTGCTGTTCGTCAAACACCGACAACGTCTTGCGCCATGCCGCCTGTTGTTGATCGTTGATCTCGCCGAGATAGAGAACGGTTCGCTGCACCGTTTTGTCCGAAGCGATTCGATGGTTTTCTACGATGCTGAAGTAGCGATGATCTTTGCCGTCTTTTTTACGATTGTTGCTGCGCAGAAACATGCTGACGGCAGATTGCCAGAAGTCCGGGGCCAAAGGGAAGGCACTAGGTCTCCACTCTGCCGTTTTTTCATAGCTCGGCGATGGAAACGCACGACTTAACTACGAAAATGAGGCCAAAAATACCAAAAATCGCTCGCAACTGCGAAAGTTCGGCTAGAATGCAACGGGGTTCAGGCCTAAGAGCGAGCACTGGCGATCCCAGGCGGTGCCGGGATTTAGCCCTTTGCTTACAGCACGAGCACTTGCGTTTTTCGCACCACTCCCAGCACTGTTTGCAAACCTAGAACACGAGTCTAAATAGCTGCTAACGTCGCGCTGGGGATGGCGTATTGTGGGAATGACCTGACGATTTGATCCAAATCGTCCTATCTTGAGTGCGAAATAAGGCGGTGTTATGTACTCACTTCTTTTGATAGGGCTGGCCGGAATCCTGCTTGCAGTTTTGCTGGTTAGACTAAGGAAAAAATCAAAACGTCCTGAAAGGTGGATGCCTGACATCCGACGGGTAGTTTAATACCCTGCCGCCAGAAGGGCTGTGTGCTGCCATCATCGCCAGTGGCCGCTCTGCTTGGCGCGGGCTACGTGGTTCTAGGACTATTTGACGTCAGGTTGCCCGCCACTGGTCAGGTGAGGGAGTAGGGCATCCAACCACGTAGCCCGCAAGAACTATGCGAGCATATTTGATGCCAAGTAGGAAGTTGAATTTCGATCCGAGCTAACCCTAACGCACGAGGCCAGATGTCACCGCAATTGCAGGACTCGCGGATCCCCTTCCAGGAATTCTGAACTATTACAACTGGAAATAACTTCCCGGAATGTGCATGCACATCCACAGTCGACACCGTACCTAAGTACCAGTGGTCGCCTTGCCACTGAACCGTGCGCGATCTCAACTTGCTACCCCGCATTCTCGGAATTGGCATCCTCAGGATCCCAGAGTGAGGTTTACATGGAGGATCGGAGAACGCCTCAATCCATCTCCGCACGCTGCTCACGGATTGGTTTCTGCTGAGCGAGATCGTCAAGATTCAAAGCACACCCGCAAGGCCGACAGGCTGCAGCCGCTTTCTGCTTCGGCGGCTCATCTCGCGACAACCCGACGTGGAATATCGGTTAAGGCTAATCCGTTGCTCGCAGGACGCTCAGTTTCCTCGCCGATCTGCATCGAGGAATATGATCTGAGTGGTCCCACTTAAGAATACGAACGACTAATCGACATAGGTAAGCGGTCGCCCGCGTTCCCTGTCGCACCACGGTACATGCGGGTCCGCATATGGCGATTCGGCGGATTAGGCTACTGCGAACCGAACAGAGACCAGAGACGGAATTCCGAGCGAGGCTGTGATACTCGCCATCACGCGCTCTCCCGCTCGCCGACTACGAACGTAAGCGAACCGGAGACCGCGTCGCTCCAACTCCTGGACTGATTTGCGCACTCTATTGTTCATCTGCTTGTTCCTTTCGTCTGCCCTCGGCACGACGAAATTGACATCAGACCAGGCGCAAGCGAGGGCGTCAGCCGAAAAGTAAACTGGAATCCATTTAGTCCAAAAATAGCGGCGAGCATACCCACGGCATTCGGTTCCTGAGCCTTACGATAATTCGGCCAAGTTGGCGGCGACTGAAGGATATGACCATGGTATCATGACTATGGAGCTTAGGAGGTCCTTTATGAAGAAAATGGCAGCGGGTTCCTTCAAGACAAACTGTCTTGCGGTCATGGATGAGGTTCAGACCAAACACGAGACGATCGTTATTACGAAACGTGGCAAGCCGGTGGCGAAACTCGTCCCGCTAAACACGGAGAGGGACGCAATTTACAATTTCCTCGCAGGTAAGGGTGCCATTGTAGGAGACATTGTTTCGCCCGCGATTTCCTCTAAAGAATGGGGCAAGCTCAGGTGATACTCGTTGATACACATGTCGTCGTCTGGCTTGCGTTTGGTCAAGACCAACTCTCCCGAAAGGCTAAGGTTGCCATCGACGATGCACGTAAGAATGCGGCCGGCTTGGCAATCTCGGATATCACTTTGCTGGAGTTAGCGACACTTGTGAGTAAGGGCAGGATCCACCTCGACATCAGCCTCGAATCGTTCCTAGAAGAAGTCGAGGCTCGGTTTGTTGTCCTACCTATGAGTGGCAAGGTGTGTGCGCGGGCAACGGAACTTCCAGAGATCTATCCCAAAGACCCTGCGGATCGCATTATCGCAGCTACGGCACTGGTTGCGGGACTAGCTTTGCTCTCTGCCGACCGCCAGATCCACCGATCCAAAGCGGTCCGAACCGTCTGGTGAGAAACGCCGGAAATCGGGGACTCGCTCTTTGGCGCCGTACGGCGGCCTTCTTTTCCGTAGAGGTGTCCTCGCCAAGCCAATTTTCCTATTTCTTCCGCCACCCATTTTTACTACGTCGCGGATCACTACATTGTCTATAGCGGGGTACTGCTTCGCCTCGGTCCACCCACTCAGGTAAACACGTTTGGTAACCTCCAGTAATAACCAGTTGAGGACTTTAAAGGTGGCTAGGCATCGGCCCTCCTGTACTAAATGCGCCAGGAGCCCGCTCCTTTCTTCAGCGTATGGGCCGGTGCGATACAAAGCCAGATGAAACGGACGCTGAAACGGACGCTTGACGAATTGCTCGAACACGGTGAAATCTCCTTTCGTGGGTAAGTCAGCGAGTAGGAACGCTTGCCCCGGTGCTGAACTCTAGCGCTGCTTGTCTTCTCAGATTCCGCGCGGTAAGGTCACAAGATCATGGCTCTTAGCGGCAACAGGAAGACCGGCAGGAATGATCCTTGCCCATGCAGCAGCGGCAAGAAATACAAGCGGTGTTGCTTGGAGCAACAGGCAGCAGAGCACTCTATTTGGTCGCAGCAACGTGATGAATCCGACGAACTGACAAGGGCAATGATCCGCTATGCGCGTGATGCCTTTGAGGACTTCGTAGGCGACGCTTGGAAAGACTTTCATCTGGGCGAGGTCAGCAGACCTTTCTCGTGGACCGCTGACGAACAGATGATCTTCATGCCATATTTTTTGTTTCACTGGGATCCGGAGTCGGTTGGCAAGAGAAAGCGGAAACTCCCCGACGGCGGAGTGGTTGCCCAGGCCTTCCTCCACACCAACGGCCGCCGACTAACCCAGCTACAACGAAAGATTCTTGAACAGGCCATGAGACAACCGGTCAGCTTCTACCAGGTTTTAGCCAGCAAGCCCGGTGAGAGCTTCCGACTTGCCGACGTTCTGACTGGCTTGCAGTTTGATGTAAGGGAACAAATGGCGTCACAACAGGCGAAGCATGGAGATCTGCTCTATGGCTCCGTTTGGACGTTGCCTGAAATCACCGTTCTCGGTTGTTCCGCACCGATTAAGATCCCACTTTCTTGGAAGGCAGAAATCGTTGGTCTTCGGAAGATGCTGCGGAGAAGAATTGCGAAGCAAAAGAGGCCTCTGAACGCTGAAGATCTGCTTCGGTATGCCGACGAAATTCGGGCAACGTACCTGCTCGTTCGAGATTCGTTTGACAAGCCGCCGAGACTCAGTAACACCGACGGTGATCCGCTTGTGTTTCACACTCTCACTTTTCAAATCAAATCACCGAACGATGCCTTTGAGGCCTTGGCGTCCCTGGCCGAGGGGCATTCCCGGAAGGAACTTCTGGGCGATGCGGAATTTGACGGGGCGGGAGAACTCCACGCAGTGGCGTTCGACTGGCTCAAAAAGGGCAACTCGAAAATCTCAAGCTGGGATAACACGATCCTCGGCAACATCAAGATCTCTGGACACTCGCTGGTTGCCGAAGTGAATTCCGAAAATCGCGCCAAGCGACTCAGCGTTGAAATTGAAAAACGGCTCGGTGTCGGTGCGTCTCACGAGGGCACTGTAGTCTAGACGGTCGACCAGATGCTTGCGAAGTCTCCAAAGCGAGACAGAATACGTGAGAAGATTGACGAAGACACTATTGATGACATCCTGCGTGACCCCGAGGTGAGGAAACAAATCCAGGAAAAAGTGCAGAAACAAGTCGAGGCTTGGGCCTATGAAAAAATCCCCGCTTTGGGTGGCCGCACCCCTATGCAAGCAGTGAATGATACCGATGGGAGGGAAATAGTTGAGGCAATCTTGCTGGATTGGGAGCGGCGGGCCGACGAGGGCGCGTACCAACCAGGCATTCGACCGGATTTCAATGCAGTCCGCAAACTACTGAACCTTGCACTCATTCCGTCCTAAAGCTCGCTAGATCAGACACTCCCAATCATGTGGCGTTTGGGGCGGGAAACATCGCGAAGAACGGACGTTCTCGACTGCTGCGTGTGCACAACATAAGCCCACTCGGTCGCCTACTTTGTTGAAGGTTGGAGACTGAAACACCACATTATATCTATCGCCTTATTGTTGGGTGGGGTGTGGGGGTCGGGTCCGGGCCGGGATCAGGCGGCGTAGGTGTAGGGTCAGGGAGTGTGGGTACGGAATCGGCGAAGGCCCCGGTGTAGGATCAGGATCATCCCGCAATGGCTCCGGTCTTCTTAGTTCCGGCATATTGACTCCTGTTATCCGTGCAGCAGCCAGATTCTGGTCCTCTTGAGAGCCGGATGTCAGGACTGCAAATTTATAGACTCAGGGGCAGGATCATCAGCAACGCCGAACATCGAGTCGCTATCTTCAATCTCGGCTGACTAAAGTTGTGAGATGCAAAAACTCGCTTGTCCTACGAAAATTGAATTTGATTATTCCTTTTCGAGGCGTGCGAAAAGCTCATGCGGTACTTGAATCTGCACCTGGAGCTTTCTTGTTCTGTGCGTGAGCTTGCAAAAACCTCTTCCAGTCCTTTACAAACGATTGTTCCACGCCGCGCCAGTAGAGGCTGAGCCGCGTGACAACACCCCGCTGCGTCCCACTAGTAGGCGCCTCCCGTCGGTCCGCTCTCTTTGATGCTGCCATTTTCACGACCACTTTGGGCGTTGTCGACGGCATCACCGGGGATGTGGCCGCAACCGGCTTGACTGAGATGGCAATCACTGGCTCGGATGCCTTTTTTGCCCGCGCATGGGCGCGCAAGAATTGTTCCCAGTCCTTTGCAAATGATTGCTTCACTGCCCGCCAGTAAGACTCAAATCGCATTCCAACGCTCGGGAGCTTCCAATTAACGGGTATCTCCTGTCGGCCAGCTCCCTTTGCTGCGGCCACTTTCGCCACTTTGAGCCTTACCGGCGTAATCATCGATGACGCTGCCGCCACCGATTTGGGTGCTGCCAAAATTATTGGTTGAAGCGCCTTCATTAATTTTGCCCATGCACGGGCGCGTGAGAATTGTTCCCAGTCCTTTACAAACGATTGCTTTGCTGCCCGTGAGTAGAGCACAAATCGCGCGTTAACGCGGGGGCGCTTCCAATTTATAGGCAGCTCCTGTCGACGAGGTCGCTTCGGTGCCGCTACGTTTGGCGCAATCTCTGGGTACGCAGGCTTCGGCGCATCGAACGGCACCACAGTCTGTCGCTCCTCTTCGGCTGGCTCAGCTAGCGAATGCAGCTCATTCATCGTTGGTGTTACGGCTGGATCTGGCGCTACTTTTGCCTCCAGTTCGCGAGCGGTTTCCACCTCCACGGCCGCCTGCTCCACCTCTCGCACGACCTCGGGCATCATTTCCTCGCCTGGGCGCAGGGGAACCAGTTGTCCAAAGCGAAGCAGTGCCTCTTGCTCGTCTGCTGCCTCCGAGTTTGAGCTTAGATCAAAATCCACCGCAACGCGCGCAACTACCTCGCGTGGAATCACCCGGCACTTTTCCGAATACGCCGCAATCAAAGCATGCTCACACAACAGATTCACTACACGTGGGATTCCCTGCGCAAAAGCGTACACCGCTTCCAAGCTCTCCTCTGAGAACACGGTCATGTCTTCAACTCCAACCGCCGCCAGCCGCGATTTTATGTATGCGGACGTTTCCTCCATGGAAAGAGGCAGCAGGCTGCAACGGAACATTCTCTTATGCAAATGCCGCAATTCCCGCCGCTGTAATTTTTCCTCTAATTTCGGCTGGCCTGACAATACAATCTGCAGCAGCCTGTTCCCTTGTGCTTCCAGGTTTAACAGCATGCTTAACCGATCGAGCGTCCGCAGCGAAAGCCCTTGCGCCTCATCGATGATTAATACCGGCGAATCGCCCATTCTGCGGCGCTTCAGCAGCCAGTGGCTCAACGCCATCAGCAGGTCGCTCTTGTGTCGAGAATGGCACGGCACACCAAAGTCTTGCAGGATCATCTGGAAAAGTTCCAGCGGCTTCAACTGGGGTTGAAAAATGTAACAACTTGATTGTTGCCGCGACTCCAGCCAACTCAGAAATTGATGCAGAAGAACCGTTTTCCCGGTGCCCGGTTCCCCAGTGAGCACGAAAAGGCCTTGCCCGACATCGGCGCCCACCATCAACTCCCCGAGTGCCGACCTGTGCGCGGGAGTCGAGAAATAGAATCGTGGATCGGGAGAGGCGTGGAAGGGATTCTCCCGCAGGCCAAAAAATTGGAAAACTTGCTCGTACATATTTGTGCACTGACGTGCGGACAGCCTGCGGGACTGTCTCCGGTGATGAGCAGAAGTGTAAGGGAATGTGCTCTCGTCGCCAAGCAAAACCTGCAAAAAAAGAGTTAGTGAGCCTAGCAGTCCTAGATTGAGACGCCATCTCGGTCTTAGCTATTACACCGTCAGCTCGGCGCTGCGGCCTGGCTTCTTTAATGTTGCCGGCTAGGCCGCCTCTGCGATATGCTATAAGTCCCCGCAACTCTGGAGTCATCCCCGCACACCCAGATATCCTCCCTGCATATCGAGGAGAGAACATGCGTTATTTTGTGTTTCCGGGTCTCGTCATGCTAATTTGCCTTCCCCTTTGCAACGCCCAATCTGGCCCGCAGTCCAAGATGCCTGAGCCGCTCGCGATTCTTGCGACCGCGAAATTCGTCTTCGTCGAAGCCTTTGACGGACCAGACAGCCCAGGCTCGGTCCGTGATCCCCGTGTCACTCCCGAGGATCGGGAAGCGGTAGAAAACGTCCAGAACGCTCTACACAATTGGGGTTATTACTTAATTGCGACTCGCCGAAGTGAGGCAGACCTGGTTGTGTTTGTTCGGAAAGGCCGCGTGGCAAATGCCGATAGTGGGGATCATGCAGGCAATGGGCAAAAGCGCGAGGCCGGCCTTGTAGCCGCAGCGGATGCCAGTGCAAATGTGGACATGTTGTGCGTATACTCCTTGAATCCGCAAGGAAAACTATCCGGCCCCCTCTGGCAGAAAAATCTGAAGGACGGACTGAGCCCTCCAAAGATGGTTCTTTTTAAAGATCTTAAGAATGATGCCATCAGCGGTCCTCCCCTACAGGCAAAGGAGAAGACGCCTCTAGCAGCAACGCCGTTTCCGACGCAATAGATTCCGTTACCTCGATAATTCGCGACCCAGCGCAGGGTATGAGACGGGTGCATCGCCATCCTTCACCTGTAAACCCGTGAGTTCTGCTAGAGTAACGCGCAAAATCATCAATTTGTTCCCCCGCCAGAAGGACTATACTCACCTATCTGTGAGAACAGCGCGGCAGTGTGGGGTCGAAGCGTGGGCCGATACTCCTATCTGATCGAGGGCACCCCAAGAAAACGAGATACCAGGTTTTCTGGATGACGACTGCTATGGTTGTGTTGCTGCGGCTATCCGATGCGAGGGAGCGTTCGGCTGAAATCATGGCACTTATGAACGGTAGCTTTTGTCTTTTAATTCCGAAGAACTGCGCTAACTCCTTAACTGCGTCTTTGACGCCTCGCTAGTGCCAGAAACCTGTCTAAGAGTTCTCCGCTTTGCAATTCTGATGCTGGATTCGAATCTATATCGTCATTATCAAATGGACAGCAATGCCGTAGCGGTTGTTGGGTAGGACTTCGACGCGCAGAACCTCGGCCAAATATTCGTAATTCATCGGGTCGTTTGCAAATGTAAACGGGAAAGTGACAAACAAACGCATGCCTCTGTAGTAGTCGCACCGGTGAGTATGAAAGTAAAGACCGCTTTTGGATACGTTGACGCTGACCGGAAGGTCTGCAAAATGCTCGACCTGTGCCTCAGAAGGACGGACTCGCAACATCTTGCTCATCTTGGCCCTTCGGCTAAGGCGCTTCTCGGCTTGTTGAGTTTGGCTCCACATAGTGGTCAATAGATGGCCCTTGAACGACCGACGATGAACGCACTCCAAAATTGAAAAAGGGCATCCATTTAGAGAGTTAAAGATGCCCAAATTCGGTTGTCGCTCGGTCCAACATGCTCTGAGGTGTCCGACCAAAGCGACTTTCAGAAATATGACTCACCTTGATGCTGTGCGGTATAGCACTCAGGTACCAATGCGGCAGTACGCTCGTGCCCTGATATGAGAGGGGCCGGTAGAAGTTTTCTTCTGCATTACTGTTTTCCGGGCCCACACCGGTATGGCGCTCGTATCCGACCACAAGCGGAAAGTCGGGTTTCTCGAACAATCGATGCGGGCATCAGAATTCAACGTAGTCGCAGTGGGAGGAATATAGGTAAGGCGCTTGGCAAGCGCAGACCTGAAGGCTAGGGTTTGCGCGGCTTGAACCAAGTGCTCGTGGAAAACCATCTATAGAAGCCTTAGTCCATCCGAAGTTCATCGGGAGGTCATCTCTCGTGCATTGCTGGACGCCCCTCGCGGGCGTAGCGTGTTGTCGAGTTTGGCAAAGCCCACACAAACCAGAAACCTCTCACAAGCTGAACTCGATAGACGAAGGAGGTATCCGACATGAATCTTGGTACAGAATTGGAAGGAATAGTCCGTCAAATGGTGGAAAACCAAACCAGACACGCGCTGGAGTACGCAGGCATGGTGTCCGGAAAACCGGCCGGCTCGGCCGACTACATAAGGCTGCAGACTAAGGAGAGTGGACCCTGGCCCTGGGACGAACACACTGGATCAGGACCTAATGCTTGGCAGCCCCGTTCACCGGCGGTTGCACTTTTTGTCTCAGCAGCTGCGATCAAAGAAATCGCGTCGAAGCTCCCAGAAGGCCAAATAAGGCGGGACCTAGTTTCAGCAGCCGACCAATCCCTTGCGGAGTGGGAAGACGACTATTGCGGCACTCACCCGCCACATCCACTTGCTGCGTTTGCGTTGGCGTCCGAGCTGGCCGTCTTCGCAAACAGTCTGCAGGAAGGTACCTTGCGAACCTCTATTCTTCAAGAAGCCGGCCAAATTGCACAGAAAGGTTTCGGTGGCACAGTCACGCCTAAGGCTATGGCCGCCGCTGCCGGCAAAGGCAGAGGCTGATTCGGTCGCGTCCGTTTTCCAGCCCAAGAGGCTCCAGCCAAGGAGGCTCCTCTCGAAAGGGAGGGGCCTCTCCTCTTTTGAGTCGAGCATCTAATCTAAGCCTTTGAACGGGAATCAATCGCTACTTAGGCATTGCGTCAATCCAACCAGGGAGCTATTTCAGCTTCGCGTACTCCGCCTTGGCAGCGATCAGAATGGGGATGTCAGGGTCGGCGTCCTTCCAGAGCGTCAGGAAATCCTCATAGGCAGCTTTGGCTTTGCCGGCGTCGCCTTGCATGGCATGGGCTCTGCCGATTTGGAGATGAGCGAGTGCACCGATGGGTTCGTTGAGTACAATTCCGCGGTGGTCGAGAATTTTCTGGAACTCTGCGGCGGCTTCACTGCCCTGATGCGCCGCTATATAGGCTTCGCCGCGCACATAGATGGGATACAAGGCAAGCCAATAGTTACTCGCGCTGGGCTTACCTAACTCATACGGAGTGGCGACTCTGAGACTCTGCAAGGCCTCAGGAGCATTTCCCCGGTTGACCGCAAGCCTTGCGCGGAGGGTCGGCAGGTAAATGAAGTGGACGAGCGTGTCTTCCGGGAATCTCTTGCCTAAATCATCCGTCAGCGCTTGCGCTCGCCCGTCGTCCCCCGCATACGCCAAGGCTAACGCAGCGGAGTACTCCACGTCGCGCCCTGTCGAGTTCCCGAGTGCGAAAGTGGCATGCCGTCGTGCTTCCTCTGCGTTGCCGAACAAGGCTTCCCGCAGACCAGACGTGGCTGAGTATGTTGCGGCCGTTTCCTTTTTCTCTGCTCGTTTGGCGGAATCCACTGCCCGAAGGGAGAACTCCCGGGCCTGCCTGAGCCGCCCGGAATAGGCGGCTGTATCGGCTTCCAAGTCTAGCAGTTGGTCCTCTACTCCCGGCTTGCCCGCCGCCCACGCCACCTGCTTCTCCATTCCTGCCGCATCGTTCTGTACAACGGCAAGCTGGTACAGAGTGACGCGCAAGTAAGGAGAATCGAGCTTTTTCGCCTGTGCCTCTTCGGCCGCCGCTCGGGCTTCCGGAAATCGACTCAATATAATGTAGACTTCGGCGAGGTTGTAATAGCTGGCGGCCCTTTCTGGTCCGAGGCGAAGGGCCGTGAGGGTCTGGGGCAGGGCCTCATCATATTGCCCTAGGGTTTTGGAGATGAGACCCAATGTGGTGTGCGGCACGAAGTCTCGCGGATAGGCTTGCGCCCAAAGTTCAGACGATTGCCTCGCCTTTTCGAGGTCGCCCGTGACAAAGTAATAGTAGTTACATTCAATGTGGAGTCTCTCGTGCTCGCTCACTTGCTCGCGCAACTCGTAGGCTTTTCGCGTGTTTTCAGCCCCTAAGCCGGATTCTCCGAACCGAGAATAATTCACCCCGAGCAGCGCATAAGCCATTGCGAATTTCGGGTCGAGGAGAGTAGCCCGCTGGAAAAAAGCAACTGCGGCAGGACGGTCACCACTCGCCATGTTGTTCCACCCCATGCTGTAGGCCTGAAGCGCATCCAGCGAAGTGGTGCTGGCCTGTTCAAGCGGCGTATTAAACTTCTTCACAGTGCTCAGCGACTCGCCCAGCTTGTTCCGAATTTCCGAAGATGTCTCTCCCAGAGCATCGATTACATGGTTCTTGTCGCTCGCCCGGGCTTCCGTGCTCGCCAGCGATTCGCCGCTTCCGCAGTTGACCGCCTTCAGAGTCAGAAGGTATTGAGTACCAATCTGTGCTATCGAGCCTTCGAGGACAGCGGTGCTGCCCGTTCGCTGGCAGAGTTCCCGCGCAATCTCCGGCGTGAGTTTCGCATCCGGCTTCTGGCCCATCATCTGTAGGGTCTGCTGGATTTGCTGGTCAGAGATAATGCTTAAGAAGGGTGATTGTTCCAGTTGTACGGATAGCCCCTGCCGCAGTGTGCCGTCGAAGACCGGGTCTCCTGTCGTGTTCGTGAAATCGGCCAGGACGATGGTGTCCTTGTCCGTAAGCTTACGCGTGCGGTGAAAATAGAAGTAACTGCCTACGGCGAGCACCACGACCAAAGCCATGACAGCCGGGGCAATCACTATTCCGCGGATCTCTTCCCTGCGCGGGACGGATTTCTCCCTGGGTGCCGCACCCGAAGCTGCTGGCACCCTCGCCGACTCTGTGTCGCGCTTCAATCGCTGCAGATCTGTACGAATATCGGCTGCACTTTGGTATCGAAGCTTCCGGTCTTTCTCGAGCGCCTTCCCGATGATTTCGTCCAGTTTTGGTGGGAGTGCTTGATTAATCTGCGATGCTGGAGCGGGTGTCCGATTCAAGATCGCCTCGTAGATGACCGCTGCACTTTTTCCGGGAAACGCCATCCGTCCTGTTGCCAGTTCATATAGAACCACGCCAAACGAAAACAAATCCGTCCGCGCATCCAACTCCTCACCACGTGCCTGCTCCGGTGACATGTACGCCACCGTGCCCATCGTGGAGCCGGGGCTGGTCAAGTACTCTGCCCCCGTGGCGGTCGGCATTTCGGAAACTCCGACGCTTATGCCACCAGGGATAACTTTCGCCAGACCGAAATCGAGAATTTTGGCATAGCCCAGTTTGGTCACAAATAGATTTGCTGGCTTGATGTCTCGATGGATGATGCCCTGAGCGTGTGCCGCCCGGAGTGCATCGGCAATTTCAATTGCTAGTTCCAACATCTCCTCGAACGGAAGCGCCTTGCCTGAAATGCGGTGCTTCAGCGTTGCGCCGTCGAGGAACTCCATCGCGATAAATTGCTGGCCATCTTGTTCGCCAATGTCGTGAATGGTGCAGATGTTCGGGTGATTCAACGCTGAAGCTGCCTGTGCTTCGCGCCGGAAGCGTTCGAGCGCAGCAGCGTCATGAAGCATCTCGGCAGGCAGGAATTTTAGGGCCACCGCACGGTGGAGTCGTGTGTCCTCGGCTTTGTACACAACACCCATCCCGCCCCCGCCGAGTCTTTCGAGAATGCGGTAGTGGGAGACGGTCTGACCGATGAGCGAGTCGGACTCCGCCATAGTGCGGCCATCTTAGGTTGCGTACGTAGGTAAGTCAACGATTCCGGACACGATGGGACTCAGGAAAATCGCTTTGAAACAGAGCCCTCTATTGGAAAACCAAAGTTCCAAAATTGGGTGATCGGTCTTAAGTACGAGGCTCCGATCATCTTTTTGGAGGTCCGTTCGTTTTTGGCCCGTGGGGTTCTGTTGGGCAGAACAGATTTTTCTGGACGTTCTGAAGCCGGGGCGCGGAAGTGGAGGAGATTCAGTGAGTGAGAAGGGGCGACGCGATGATTTGCAGTTCACTAACAGGTTATCCGTGGTGCATTGATCGGAATCAGCGATTGTTGCATGGTGATGCGGTCAGACCGGAAAGCAGTAGCGATCTCGGTGCTGACAAAACGTCCTGGAACGACATGGCTCGTGAAAATCGTGAGCCGTCCGTTTCCTCCGCTTTCCCCTGTTCGCAACGAAGGAGGTCCCATGAAAAACATACGTTCTATCCTGACAGTTTTAGTTGCACTGCTGACGATGGCCACGGCCGCTCAGGCCCAACACACAAAAGTCTCTGCCAACATTCCATTTAACTTCGTCGTTGGCGACCGCGCCTACCCCGCTGGCGAATATTCCTTCACTAACAGCGGCGTGGTCCTACAGATTACCAATGCCGAACACACTGGCATGGGCCTGCTGCTGTCTCAAGCATGCCAAAGCGCCAGACCCTCAGAGACTACCAAGCTCGTTTTCCAAAAAATGGGCGCCTATTATTTCCTCCAGCAGATCTGGGTTGCAGGTAATTCGAGCGGACGCGAACTGCCCACAAGCCGCACGGAAGTCCGGCTTGCCCAGAATCAAGAGGAATCGAAGTCGGTGATCGTTGCTGCGGTTATTTCGCAGTAGAAAAAGTGCCGCTACTGACGTTGTTGTGATTCAAAGAGGGAACGTGAAAACGTTCCCTCTTTTTTGTCGTCGACAATCTGAAAATCAGTGCTGGTCAAATCGTAACAATGCCAACCTCCAGCTGCCGCTTACAAAAGTCGCAAAATCACGAACGAGAAATTCAGCCGACGTCGGGCTACGCGAGGCTCAGGCATTATATTCGCCTTGTTATTCGCAGCACGCCCGAATATGGTGGCAGATTCGCGAGCAGTCGTTAGGAGGTAAACCATGCATTCCATGAACACGGGACTTGTATTCTTGGCGGCGCGTGTGGAGAAGCTCGAAGCGCAAAATCGGCGGTGGAAGCTCATCAGCGTCGTCTTTGTAGTTTCAGGCCTTTCGTTGATGCTGATCGGAGCAAAACCTGCCGATCGCGTCGATCCTACAGCCATCCGGGCCAAAACTGTCGAAGCGCAAGAGTTTATCCTTAAAGATCAGGACGGCCACGTTTATAGCAGTCTAAGCTTGAATTCGGCAAGGCCGGAGCAGGCGAAAGGACTGAACGGACAGTCCGCCGCAATTGAAGGGCAGGCATCACTCCAATTTTTCGATAACCAAGGCAGAGTAGTTTGGACGGCACCCACAAAGGCACTAATCTTACCGGTGAAATAAGGATTCCCGGTCAGTGATGTGTCAAGAAAAAGATGGGGCTGAAAGGAAGTCGTGGACTGGCAACGGTGACCTGAGTGGGAACGTGAAGCCGTTAGTGGAAAGTCAAAAATCGGAGATGTCTGTTAGCTTACACAATCGAAACATCAGGCACTGGTGGCGAGTTTCTGCGCCACAACTGAAAGTTGTCCCATAAGCTCATCCGTGAGATCGATGACCTCGATCTTGCTCTCGGGCTTCTCTTCGACGGAGGGCTTCTTCTTCTCTAAGCTCTCGTCTTCGATCGGCTGATCCGGTTTGAGCTTCTCTTCATTCATGGCGTGAGCTTACCACTTTGCGGGATTTCGGGATTTACCGAAATCTTGCTCCAAAAGCATCGGAGTGATTTAGGTCGTCCACTTTGGAGATTCGTGCAGCTCGGTGGGTGGCGGTCGCTTTTCCATAAACGGGCGATCTTACCCCAGACGGCGCGATGTTCTTAACCTCCCGTTTCGCTCGACGGCCGCCTTGCCTCCCTGTCCGATGGAAATACGAAAATACCGACAACCTTGAAAACGTCAACTAGAAGAATCTTAGGGACTTACGTGGGTTCGTTTTGTAATTTTGGATCTTCTCGAGTTAGTGGGTCGATCGGCACGCCAACGCACCCTTGCTCTACGCTTTTCCTATATCCGGTGGAGCCGTTCGAGTTGGCGCGGCATGCAACCGTTAGCCTCGTTTTGTACTTAACTTTATTAAGATTTTGAGGCGACAGTTTGCTGGTACGGAAACTAGATTCGCGCTTTGTCGCCACGTATGCCATCGAGGAGGCTCGAATCGTGAGCAGGCCATTCGCGGTCCCATTTTCGATGACCGTTAATGGGGCATGAACCGAAGTGGAAGTCTTTCGTGGCATAATTGCGTCACGACTTTCTCAGAAGCAGGAGCGACGCTATGTTTCTTCCAAGGGCGGTGATGCTGTAGCCTGGGATTGGTTTTGGCAGCGTCACAGTGTTTCGCACAAGACCAACCGAAGGCCGGGCAGGATGTCCAACCCGCCAAATTGATTTATCGAGTTTCGCCTGATTTCTGCGAGCAGTTATAGCGAAGGATGGAAGCGTGCAGAATGTGACGGTGATCGATGGGGACCCATTACTGGCGAAATCAGCAGAAACGGCGTTGAAGAAGTGGCGTTATAAACCGACGATGGTGAATGGAGAAGCCGTTGATGTGCAGACAACAATCGTCATCGTGTTCGCGCTTAATCCGGTGAAGAGGTGACCGATACAAGTGTCGGCAACTCTTCGGTTGGCAGGAGCGCAGGACTTCTAACGACGGTGTATACTATAGTGATATTAATATTTTTAGTTATATCTGCGCGAATTATATTGTCCTCGCGTACCAATTTGCTACCAACGCCTTAGATGTCCGTTGGCCGTGACAAAAACAGGCACGATGCAGAGGTAATGGGATGTTTCAGGCTCGCAACGTTTTCACCTGGCCGCGACAGTTCCGTGGGTGCCAACGCAACTGTACCCACCTTCACAAGGGCGTAGTACGGATGCTATGATGTAAGTCATGATAGATCGTGACTTACATGCAGACTGTCACCATACTTATCTCGAATCCCACGCCTCGGAGTTTCCATGAAAACAGAAGTTTCCACCGTCACGACAAAAGGCCAGCTAGTCATTCCTGCCAAGCTTCGACGCAAATATTCGATCAAGGAGGGAACCCAGGTGGCTTTTGTGGAGCAAGAGAACCGTCTGGTGTTGCAGCCCCTAACACCGGAGTTCATCCGCAGCCTCCGCGGCTCCCTTAAAGGCGAACCCTCTGCACGGAAAGCTCTGCTGGAAGACCGCAAACGGGAGCGTAAGTTATGAAGCGCACCGTCCTCGATGCCAGCGCGCTGATGACCTTCTTTGAAGATCGACCTGGGGCGGAAAAAGTCGAGGATTTGATTCGTCTGGGCGTCGAAGGCAAGCGCCAATTGCTTATGTCCGTGGTGAATTGGGGCGAAGTGTACTACTCCACGTGGCGTGCGAAGGGACCCAGGGTCGCGCGGAAGGTTCTCAGTGATATCGCACAACTGCCGCTGGAAATCGTGGACGCTGATCTTGAATTGACTCGCGGTGCAGCTGAATTGCGAGCGGAACACAAATTGCCCTACAGCGACTGCTTTGCCGCGGCCCTCGCGATCAATCGAAAAGCCTCGCTCGCTACGAGCGACAAAGACTTCGCCCTTGTTGAAAAAAAGTTAGAGATCCTCTGGACTCTCAGAGTGTAAGCCAATCAAGAAGTTCGCTAACCATGAATCTGTGACTCTTGTGCCGTTCCCCCGACTACAACCTATTCTTCGCCCGTGAGTAACCATTCCAGTGACTTGCCAAATTCTCGACTGATCGCGAACAGGACTTCCGCTCCGACTTCATTGCGTCCGAGCTCGATGGCAGACAATTAATTCTGGCTGACGCCGTTTCGACAAAATCGGTCTACCTATCAACGATTTCCGTTGCCCCTGATCTACCCAAAATTCGTATTCTCACTCTTCTTTCCCTGTCTTCTGACGGATGGGACGGCGAGCCTTCTGGCACCAAAGCTCAGTGATGGTCGCCTCGATGTAGTTCGTAACGGATCCCTTCTCCTTCGTTGCCTCCTCTATGAGCCGTCGTTTGAATTCCACAGATACGCGCAGATTTAGCGTCTCAGTCTTGAGCGACCGATTGGCCAGGAGAAACGCGAAGCTTGCTAAGGGAAAATGGTCCGATGAGGTCGGGAAGCAACATTTACAAAGCCTCAGGTCGCTGACCGCAAGCTTTCTGAAGCGTTGATGATCGAACTTAAAAGTAAGGAGTTTGCTTATTGGGGGACATCCGAGGGCGCGGTTCGACAGAGCAATCATTCACGGTCGAACTCAGTTGTTGCATTCTGTGCTAGCAATGCTATCATTGCAGGCATGGCGACACTCACGATTCGGCAATTGGACGAGAAAACAAAGACCCGGCTAAGAATCCGCGCGGCCCACCACGGCCGTTCGATGGAGGCAGAGGCGCGCGAAATCTTGCGTTCTGCTTTGACCACCCCTGCTTCTCTCAAAGGGAATTTGGCGGAAACGATTCATCGGCGATTCGCGACCTTCGGTGGAATCGATCTCCCGCCAGTTCACCGTGACGCCGTCCGAGAGATCTCTGGTTTTGAAGAATGATTGTCCTCGACACGAATGTACTGTCAGAGCTTATGAAACCCGAACCGCATACTCACGTGGTGACCTGGATCCAGAAACAATTGGCAACCGAACTCTGCACCAGTGCAATCACCGAAGCCGAGATCTTCTATGGGATCGAACTGCTCAGCAAAGGAAAGCGGCGCGAAGGCTTGCTCGAAGCGGCACAGGCAATGTTTGCCGAGGACTTCGCGGGACGAGTCTTCGGTTTCGAGAGTGACGCGGCTCGGAATTTTGCGAGAATTGCTGCACATCGCCGGGCTCTTGGCAGACCCATCAGCCATGCCGACGCCCAAATCGCGGCCATCGTCCGAACGCGGGGAGCGAAGCTTGCCACACGGAATCTCGATGACTTCGCCGATTGCGACATTGATCTTATCGACCCCTGGAGGGTTTGATCTACCAACTCAGAGGCCTTTTGAGGCCGCAATTCCCGACAGCTTCAGGTTGCTCGGAGTCCGTGGTCCACCAGCGGCATATCCCTCGCCACCATGACAATCCGGGAGGACACAGGGGTCAGCCACACAGTAGAAAACTGGCTTGGGCGGGCTGAAACCAATTGTGCTTCGCGGATGCTCAGCCGAGAAGGGGTGTACATGCATTGCGCTTCCACCTATCAACGGACATCGAATGGTCCAATAGAACTTGGTCTGAAAAAACTCTCGGACTGGTGTTGGTCGTGTGCCTCAAAAAGAGTGAGAGGCAATTGTTGTCGGCACGCACACAATTCACGCTTTGGTCCCTGCACTGCGAACGCGACACATAAGTCCGTCGAATGGACGAATGGCTGGATACTCGCCGCCACCTTGCGACTTGCGCTAGTGGGTGCTCTCAAGCACGAGTTTCTGCACACGCCAATTGAGGAGTTCAGCCACGTAGATTTCATTCTCGGAGGGACAAGCCATCTCGTGGATCCAGCCAAACTCACCAAGCTGCTTCCCAGACTTACCGAGCATTCCCAACACCTTTCCGTCAAGACTCAGCTTGTAGATGCGGCCGGGGAACGCATCGGAACTGTAGAGCACCTGATGTGGCGGAGGTGTTATACAGATGGCCCAGGGTGAACCGGGCTTCTGTGCTCCAGTCGGGTGCACCGGTTTGTTGCCGATAGCCGGTCGTGCGTCCGGGTCAACTGGCACGTCAATGATCATCTGGCGAAGAAATTTACCGTCGCCGTCAAATACCTGGATTCGTGCATTGCCGCGATCAGCCACATAGACATTTCCTTCGGCATCAAGGGCGATACTGTGCGGGGTGTTGAACTGCCCAGGTTGGTCGCCGGGCTCTCCCCAGGCCTTCACCCAGTTCCCGGCCCTGTCGACTTTTGCGATTCGAGAATTGATGTATCCGTCGCTGATGTAGGTATCGCCAGCGGCGTCCCAAGCGACGTCCGTTACCTGGCGAAAAAGTCCGTCTTGAGGAGGCAGAGGTGGCTTCACGTGTTTCAGGGGACCGGTGTCATCGTCGGAGGCTTCCTGTTTTCGGCCAAAAACCGTGGCGACACGTCCTTCCGGAGTGAACTTGATCACCATGTCGGATCCCTTGTCAGCCACCCAAATATTGTCCCAAGGGTCGACTTTCACCGAATGCGCAAAGGACCAGGCATACAAATTGTGTCCGATCTCGCGGACAAATTTTCCGTCGGGAGCGAATTCGAGGAGTTGCGCGGCGGCCGCTCCGTATGCAGGTCCAGTAGTGTTCCCGCGAGAGAAAACAAAGATGTGGCCCTTGGAATTGACGGCCACGCCTGCAACTTCTCCGAAATGGAGATCGGGTGGCAGTTGGAGAAAGTTGGGCACGGAGTGGTAGCGGATTTCGGGTATTGAGGGCTGCTGGGCCCATATGGGATAGACCACGAACAAGAACGCAAGGACAGAGCGCTTCATTGACACCTCCCGCGCCGGGTAAGCAAATCGGTCCGCGCCTATGGTGCGGGAATGTTAGGTTGTGGGCTTGAGCCAAGTCAACGAACAGACCGAGGCTGCTTTGAATTCTGCGAAGACGGATCGCGGCCGCGTTGTGAAAGTCCACCTAGGCGAGAGCGTGCTTCTCTTGGCCGATGACAATGAACTCCGGAACAGAACTGTAGACCTGGAGGACCGAATATGGTTGTGAGCTCTCATTGGTCACCACAAGGGTTTCTGCGGAGGATGTGATGTTCACAGCGACATTGCGGAATGACAGCGAAGTGGGGGCGACTTTGATTTGAGCTTGCACCGGTTTGGAGAACAGCGCGGAAACGGCAAGTAACGATGCGAGAGACAAGCACACCAATAGCGTCTTATGCGTGGGCGGACCGCCCTTGTCAGTTTTTGATAGAGCCGGGTCAGAGCCGGGGAAGGGGGAACCAGGCGCCGTTCGAAATGCTTTTGAACGTTGCAAGAATAAAAACGCAGCGATTCGAGGCTACTGGCAAAAGGGATAAATTTAACAGGTCTAATGGAATTCCTTGATGAGCAGAAAATCTGTCCTATTTGTGAGATGCGACCTTGACCTCGCATGCGTTGGCAGGGGTGTCGAAACTGCGGTTTGTCCTGAGTCAATCACTCCCGGCCTGTTCCCTTGGCATGATTTCCGAAAACCGCAGAATACCGAAAACGTTTGAACCTTCAAGTCAATTAGCCGAAGTGCACCCTGTCCTAACTTAGTACCCTTGTACCATTGACCGTCGTTCACGCTTCTGATATTTAGACCTCGTTTTCATTTCGTCGACTTAACTCATTTCCCGCTAGGGAACGCGCCAAGACCAGCAACAGCTGGCAACCATCCTTTGTGCGATCGAGCATGCCGAACCAGCGGCACCCCGACTAACGAGAGGTGCCATAGGCCATGCTTTGTTCGGGACCGCAGCAGCTTCTGAGGGCGAATGCCACCCGATGAATCGGCAGAGGAGAACGGTGTCAATGATAAGCACGGAGCGCCGCCAGAGTCCCAGGATGGATATCGACGGGATTGCCTATATCAACCTCGAAAACGGCGGCACCATCCTGAATATCTCAGAAACAGGACTTTGCTTTCAGTCCACCACGCCGGTTCCACAGGCCGCGACCATCCAGTTATTGTTCTCGCAGGACCGCCGCCAAGGCGAAGCCGATTGCCGACCGGCATGGATGAATGAAACGCGAAACAGCGGTGCCCTGCGACTGATCGAAGTCGACAGCGAACTGGCATGGGTGGATGAGACCCGAAAGAGAGGCGGTCTAAGATTCATCAATCTGACCGCAGAAACTCGGGTACAACTTCGCGATTGGATCCGACAAAATACGATGCCAGTCACCGTTAGCCGCAACTCTGCAAAAACCCTCTCGTTGCTTTCGATTTCCCGACTCGTGCTTGTCCCAATACTCTTAACGCTGGGAGTTACGCTCCTGCGCCCCGGGGGAGAATTGCGTAGCTGGCCGAGTGCGTGGTCCGACACGACCAGTGCCATGGTGGGCATCATTTGGCTTCTGCCGACGATCTTCGGATTTTATTTCGCTTGGAGGCTAGGACGCGAAGGCGAGCGAATTGAACGCGTCGATCGCGCCTTTCTTCTCGGGCTCGTGGGGGTTGTTATTAACCAATTGGCTGGAGCAGCATCCTTACGTTGCGCTGACACGAGCGTTTACGGCCCGCTGGTGATCCTGGGGACGGTCGCGGTTATTAGCGCCTACTTGCAGTACTTGGCTTGGCCAACTCTGTGCAGGACTCTGATTGCCTACGGGGTGGGGGCGAGGATTCCCGTCGTGGCCATCATGCTCTTCGCCCTAGTCCGCCATCAGCACTACGATCACCCGTCTGGACCCCTCGCGCGCAGTTTCTGGCCCACGTTCCCTTGGTTCGGCATCTTTGAAGAGTTGATCTACCGGGTCTCCTTCACGGTAGCCTTAGGCTCTCTGGCGGGAAGCGTGGCCGCAGGGTTGGCCAAGCGGCGTATGCGGGAGTCGCAACCTGCCGTGTGACCACTGTTCGGAGAATAGCAAACTCGGTCGCCATAAGGTATGTCTATCATGGCAAAAAATAAAATCCGGCACGCTGTTGCGATTGCCCGAAGCCGTTCTTGCAAATAAAGCGTCTTTTGCGACGAAGGATCTCAACCGATTCGCGCTCCTCAACCGAACAATCGTGCCCAAATTGTACGTTGAGATCCTTCGGCCAAAAACCGGCCTCAGGATGACAGTGCGTAGTGGGCTTGGAACCCGGTAAAGAAACGCCTCAATCGCTAGGCTGGTAGCGGATGATGCACCACAGCGCCTGCACGCCGTCTTTCCAGGTGATCTTCTTTCCTTCTTCATACGTGCGCCCGGCATAGCTGATCGGCACTTCGTAAATCCGCCAGTTGCCTTTGGAAATTTTCGCCGTGATTTCGGGCTCGAATCCGAAGCGGTTGGACTTGATCTGGATTCCCTTCAACACTTCCCGGCGAAACACTTTGTAACACGTCTCCATGTCCGTCAGCTTCAGGTTCGTGAAAATATCCGAGAGCAGCGTAAGGCCCTTGTTCGCCACGTAGTGCCGGAAATAATGCACACGCGCTGCGGCCCGCGGAGGAAGCGCGAGCCAAACACGACGTCGGCGCGTCCGTCGAGTATCGGCTCCAGCAATTTGGGATAATCGCGCGGATCGTATTCCAGGTCGGCGTCCTGCACCAGCACGATATCGCCGGTAGCGGCCGCGAAGCCGCGTCGCAGCGCCGCGCCTTTTCCCTGATTCTGCGCCTGAACGAAAAAGCCGATGTCGTCGAGAGCGACAGGGTCGCCGCCGTCCAGCGCGGGCGCCTGCGCTTCGCCGTTTGCCTGCAGGTTGGCCATGTTCTGCAGAATGTCTCGCGTTCCATCCTTCGAGCAGTCGTCGACGACTATAATTTCCTTACGAAAGTCGGTATCGAGAACGCGGCGCAAGATTTCAAAGATGGTGACCTTCTCGTTGTAAACAGGAATCACCACCGAAATCTTCGGATCGGTAAGGGAGGAGTCCGTCGGGTATGTGCCATATGGCTTGCAGGAATTGTATAAGGCGGGCTTATCGGCGTAAAGCCTGCGTTCCCGATATGCATGTGGTTAACTTGAATTTCCACTCCTCCCTCAGCGCCAGATTTTGCACCGCAATCGGCGTGCTACCCGCTTGGCAACGGCAGCGCATACCCGCGGCCGTTCCAGCGGGATTTTCTGTCCACCAAAAACCACATAACCCGGCTGCTTCCCCCAACGCACACAACCGGCGCTGGGATTCGGCCGATGCGGAGGCCCTACACGGCGGGTGACTTCGTTTTCCAAAACGGCGCGCAGAATCTGCAGCCCGGCTTGCCCGGTCAGCTCTTCCACCTGCCCTTGCATCTCGGGCCACACCTCGGCCGTCGGCAACGGTACCCGCAATTTGTTTCTCACGGCGGCTCTCTCCTTTAAAAGGGATTCGCAACCCGAACCCTATCTGAGTTCGGGCGAGAGCCGCTGCTTCTTGTTCTCAAGTTTCAACTAAACCCGGGGCATCCTCCTCTCTTTTTTTCCCCATGACAAACTCTGGCTAAATGACTAGCCGGGCGCAGACGGTAATTTTTCGTGCAACGGCCAGGTTCGTGTTTTAAGAGGAGGGCAAGTTTTTCTTGCCCTTCAGGGACTTTCACCTACCTGTTCTTTATCTGACCTTCTTACCAGTAGTCCGAAATCGCGGCGCCTTCTACTCTCATCTTAGTCATTAGAATCGCGAGCGGCGACTGATACCCCCCTTCACCCTGCTCTCAGCGTGCTTAAAAAGAATTGACAAGGATGATCCGCCCATGGGTAAAACGCTACTTGTGTGTTTGCCGCCCGCTTTGTTCCTTGTAGTTTCGGTGTTGTTTCCTGTACCGGTGTTGGCTGATGTCGGCGTCTCCCCTGCCTCGCTGGGCTTTGGCTCGGTCACGATGAACACTACAAGTTCGGCAGGCACTGTTGTCCTGAAGAACGATAGCCGGCACCCCGTTTCGGTCAGCCTCATCTCTAGTACTGCTCCAGAGTTCATTGTCGTCAGCCCCTCCATGCCTATGACTCTCGCCGGGCATGGCAGCGCATCCTTTCAGGTCATGTTCCAGCCGAATGCCGCTGCCACATTTAGCGGTCAAGTTGTTATCAGCATCGAAAATCGGGAAGGTTCGACTTCCACGTTTTCGGTCGCTGTCACCGGGACCGGGATAGGTGCAGTGCCCCTGTCAGTCACAACGGGTTCATTAACTTCCGGTCAGGTAAGTTCGACTTACGCAGCTACTCTAACGGCCTCTGGTGGGACCTCACCGTATACTTGGTCGGTTAGTTCCGGAACGTTGCCGGCAGGACTGAGCCTGAGCGCATCATCCGGTCAAATTACCGGGACTCCCACACAAAATGGAACATCGACCTTTACCATCCAAGTTAAGGACTCGTCCTCACCGGCTCAGACCGCCACAGAATCGCTAAGCATCACCATTGCTGCCACGCCGGTGCAGATCTCAAACGCTTCAGTGCCTTCTGGTCAGGTTGGAACAGCGTATTCAACGACGCTGGCCGCATCAGGTGGTACGACACCATACAGTTGGACCATCAGCTCTGGGGCCTTGCCTGCGGGTTTGACTCTGTCGACAGCCGGGACGATCTCTGGAACGCCGACAGCGTCCGGCTCATTCACATTCACTGCGAAAGTCACGGATTCCACGACACCGACCGCGCAGGCGGCCACAGAATCGTTCACCATTACCGTGGCAGCTGCAGTCACGCCAGTAACGATCTCGACCGGTTCGGTTTCCTCCGGACAAGTTGGAACGGCCTATTCGACGACGTTGGCAGCCAGCGGCGGCACAACACCATACAGCTGGAGCATCAGTTCCGGCGCTCTGCCCGCAGGCGTGACGCTTTCTGCAGCCGGAACGATTTCCGGAACGCCGACAGCGTCCGGCTCATTCACATTCACCGCGAAGGTTACGGATTCCACGACACCTACGGCGCAGACCGCGACTAAGTCGTTCGCTCTTACGGTCGCAGCTGCAGTCTCGCCGGTGACAATCACGACCTCTACGCTCCCAGCGGGTCAAGTCGGAGTAGCATATTCGACTCTGCTCGCGGCAAGTGGCGGCACCACACCCTACAGTTGGAGCCTCGGTTCGGGCATATTGCCGGCGGGATTGAGCCTGTCGACAGGCGGAACGCTTTCTGGAACGCCGACCACCGCCGGTTCATTCACATTCACGATTAAAGTCACGGACTCCACCACACCGACAACGCAAACAGCCACGAACTCGTTGACGTTCACCGCGGCCGCTGCGAATGGCCCAGTGCAAATCACGACGACAACTGTTCCAGCTGGCCAGTTGAGCGTGGCTTATTCGACGACTCTGCAGGCCACAGAAGGCACCACGCCTTACACCTGGAGCATCACTTCGGGATCGTTGCCCGTAGGCTTAACGCTTTCGGCCGGAGGCACGATCTCCGGAACACCGACGACCACGGGATCTTCCAGCTTCACCGTGAAGGCAACTGACTCGGGTTCGCCGGCAACCAGCGCCACCGCGACTTTCAGCATCACAGTGTCTGCGGGCACCGGCTACTCCGTGCTGCTGAACTGGACAGCCAGCCCATCCTCCGAAGCAACGGGATACAACGTCTATCGCAGTACGGTAAACGGCAGCGGATACGCCAAGATTAATTCCTCGCCCGTGGCGGGATTGACCTACACTGACGGGACCGTGGCCGCGAGCCAGACGTACTATTATGTGACTACCGCGGTCGACGACAGCGGGGACGAGAGCGGATATTCAGAAGTATTGCAGATAATCATTCCGTAAGCGAAGCCACGAATGATCGTGCGCTTACCATCACAGGAGCGCCGAATCGGGTTCAAAGCAATCCGGCACCACGAAGAGAACGGCGAAATGAGCTGGGGGCTGTTGTCATTCGGAAACTGCGAACTAATGCTCAATGAGGGTGGGAAACCGAGCACTGGTTCTTCCCGCGAAGAATTTCAGCCTGTTCTTTAAGGGCTATCACGAATATTCCGCTTCTTCTCACACTTTAGGGAACACTTTCTGCTTCAGTGGCGCCTGGACCCTGCTCATTTCCAAACCGTGTGCGAAGTAGTCAAGTTCCGCACGGCTAACCAAAACTTGGTACTGGGTCCTACCTTATACCCAGTTCCCAGGAAGGACTTTGCACTAGCCAAGGGACAGCCGCTTCAACCCGATTTCCTTTTCCCTTCCGCCTTTGTTCCAGGGATCACTGCAATTGAATTCTGGAGTTTGATGAAGGGCGAAGTACAGGTTGCAGGAACTTGCTATTGCGCGTAAATAGCAAGTGCAGGTGACCTTTTGCGTGCAGACCCCATTGCGGAGTTGTGGTGGCCCGATCCAGCCGCACATGCCCCACTATCGAGCTGACCTCCTTCAACCAACAGAAAATCCTTCGTTCCAGCACTGGTAACTTTCTATCGTGGCTTTCACAGCAGCCGTTCTCTGACAGACTTACCGGCTCTATGTAAGCACCGTGAAATACTTCTTTAATCGTCACCAGCGCTCGTGAGTGTTCGTAACCATACATGCTGTTCGCCACGGTGCCAGCCCTGTGCCTGTCGTTCGTCAATTGTTCGGCCGAAGAGCCCATAAAGACCTTGGCGCATTCTTGCTGAAGGAGGCAGTGGGCAAAATGTTTCCCATATTACTGACAAAAAGCACCGCGGGGGCCTATCCAACCTCTTCGTTGGTGCCTTGTCGGACGTCCATTTCCGGGAATCCCTCCGCCCATAAGAGATTGAAAAAGAATCAGATATGAGTCGTTCTTTCTGAGAGGAAAATACCTTGAGCGGATGGGTTCTGACGTGCAACGATACTTAGCTTAGGTGGTGGAGTGTGTCCGGGCAGCCATTTGCAGCGGGCTGGAGTTAGGAATGTACGATGAGACAGATGAGTTAGAGGGTGAATCTTCTGGCAGGGGTTTACGGGATTACTGGGCTATCGCGGTTCACCGCCGATGGACGATTCTTCTGCCGTTGTTTCTTTGCTGGGTGGCCGTTTGGACAGCCAGCTGGTTCATCCCATCCATATACACGTCTGAGGCGCTGGTCCTGGTGGAGCAGCAGAAAATCCCTGAGCAATATGTAGTTCCGAACGTGACAGAAAGCTTGCAGGATCGCCTACAGAGCATGACCGCACAAATCTTGAGCCGAACCCGCCTGCAGAAGACCATCGACAGATACGGCCTATACCGCGTTCGGAGGGGCAGCGGCAAGGTGATGCCAGTTGGAGACCCCGTTACAGAAATGCGCAAGGACATAAAGATTGAATCGGTGGATTCCGCTGCGCATCCAGGTGAGTTGACTGCCTTTAAGATTGATTATTCCGCCCGCTCGCCAGAGTTGGCGCAACAAATCAACCAGGAACTGACATCCCTTTTTCTTGCGGAGGACCTAAGGTCCCAACAAGAGCTGTCCGAAGGTACGACGGAATTTCTACAAACTCAACTAACCGATGCTAAAGAGAAGCTCGAAGAGCAAGAAGCAAAGGTGCGCGCATTTAAGTCCAGGCATTTTGGAGATTTGCCCAGTCAGGCGGAAACGAACGTCTCGATTCTCTCGGGCCTGCAGAATCAGCTGGAAGGCACACAGCGGGATCTGGATGCGGCGCGGCAACAGAAGCTATATCTAGAATCGCTGATACAACAGTACCAAGCGGCGCAAGCAAACCTGGGAACCGAGGACTCTACAGGTCCTTCTGTGCCCGCGCTTACGAAAGAGTTGACGGAGCTGCGCCTTGAACTGGCGGATGCCCGGGCGCGCTTAACGGACGAACATCCCGATGTCATTGCGCTCAAGGAAAAGATTGCCAAAACGGAAAAGCTGAAAAAAAATCTGGAGGCAGAAAATGCTTCCCGCGCGGAAGCTGCAAAGTCCACGAAGAGCGTTGATTCGAGCGCAACAGCCACGGTACAACATGGCGCAACCACGCCGATAATGCAGGTACAGAGCCAGCTAAAAGCCGTGACGTTTGAAATTCAGAATTATGAGCAACATGTGAAAGAACTGGAATCGGAGATTGCCTCTTATCGGAACCGCCTCAACATGACCCCGCAAACTGAACAAGAGTTGGCCGATGTTTCGCGGGGATATGAAGAATCCAAGGCTAATTACAATTCCTTGCTGCAAAAACAAAACCAGTCTCAACTGGCAACCAGTTTGCAACAACGGCAGCAGGGCCAACAGTTTCGTTTGCTGGATCCTCCGAGTTATCCGTACAAGCCTTCGGCGCCCAATCGATTGCTGCTCAGCGTGGGAGGCCTGATGGCCGGAGCCGTATTGGGGTTGGCATTGGCGGTCTTGCTTGAGTTGAAAAATGACTTGGTCCGTACGGAAGATGACCTCGACGGATTGATACCGGCGCGCATTCTCGTAGGAATTCCCCATCTGAACGAGCCCGGGGAGGATAAATTCAATGCAATCTTCCGTTGGCTGGAAATTGCGGCAGTGTCTTTGATGGCAGTATTGATATTGGCAGGCAACTTTTACGCCTTTCATAAAAGTTGAACGCAAATGTATAGACAATTCTACAATCTCGCTTGCAATCCCTTCGAGCTTAGTCCGGATCCCTATTTCTTTTTTCCCACGCCCCGCCATAACGAAGCACTGGCATTGCTGAACTACGGTGTTCTCCGGCGCAAAGGATTCGTGGTGGTCACCGGAGAGGTGGGCACGGGGAAAACCCTGCTCGTGCGTTGCCTGCTGGACTCCTTGGCGATACACAAAGTGGCTTTCGCTTACGTCTACAACCCCATCCTCACGGTGCAAAATTTTCTGGAACAGGTGCTTGCCGATCTCGGTCTCCCCGTTGCTTCGCGGTCAAAGACCGAAGCTCTGGCGCGATTGAACAATTATCTGATGACGCGCTCACGCGATGAACTTACGACCGCACTTATCGTGGACGAAGCGCAATTGCTTAGTTGGGAGTTGTTGGAAGAAATCCGATTGCTGACCAATCTCGAAACCACCCAACACAAATTGTTGCAGATCGTATTGGCGGGACAGCCTGAACTCGATCGCAAACTGGATTCTCATCAGCTCCGGCAGCTGAAGCAGCGCGTCGGTTTGCGTTGCCATCTTCTTCCCCTGGAACTGACGGAGGTGGAAGGCTACATTTACCGGCGCCTGGAACTGGCTGGAGCCAAGGGTACGGAGAAGGCGCTTTTCCCGAAGGAGACGATTGAGGCGATCTGCCAAGTGTCCAAAGGAATTCCTCGCCTGGTGAATACGCTGTGTGAGAATGCCCTGATGTTGGGATATGGCCTGCAGGCGAGGCAGATTACGCGGGCGATCGTCAAGGAAGTAGCTTCGGATTTCCGTTTGGATCAGGTCGCCGCGGTTCCCGTTCCGCCTTCGAACAAGAATACAGAGGGCAGCGAAGGGCCGACGATGGGCCTGAAACTTCTGCATCGGAAAACCAGAGAAGAAATGAGCCTTTCTTCCGCTAACCCGGCTCAGAAAACACACGTTCAGTCCGGGATGAAATCGGAATGAGCCGGCTTTACGAAACTTTGAAGCGCATGGAAATGCAGCGGGGCAAGTCGGACCCGTTGCAGATCGTGTCTCTGCAACCTGTGGAGTTGGTGAACAGCGTGATGGCGCAGACCGACGAGATGGCCACCGCGCCCACGGCCGACGTTGAAATCACGCAACGAACGCGCCTGGTCGCCGTGACCGATCCTCGAGGGCTGGCGGCGGAAAAATTCCGCGCTCTGGTTACGCGCCTGGAAAATTACCGAAAAGAACATGGCTTGAAGTCGCTGCAAGTCACAAGCACGGTGAGCAAAGAGGGAAAGACGCTGGTGACGGGAAATCTGGCGATAACGCTGGCGCAGCATACCGGCTCCCGCGTTCTCATCGTTGAAGGGGATTTCCACCGGCCGACGCTCGCATCCCTGCTCGGATTAGGTAAATTGCAGGGAATCGGTCACTGGTGGACCGCTCGAGAAGAGAAGGAACGAATTTCGAATTACGTACACCGCTTGAATGGTTTACCGCTGTGGTTCTTGGGCGCAGGAATTAGCATGGATCACCCATCCCAAATCCTTCAGTCGGCCCGATTCGCCGAAACCTTCACTCGCCTAGCGAGTTGGTTTGACTGGGTTGTAGTCGATTCCACTCCGATTCTGCCGGTTGTGGACACAAATCTGTGGTCGCGCCTGGTGGACGGCACGCTCCTTGTCATACGCGAAGGAGTCACGCCAATCAACGGTCTGAAGCGAGCCTTAGAGAATCTGGATAATCCGAAACTAATCGGAATCGTCCTCAACGAAGCCTCCGAATTCGACCGTGTAAACTACACCGACCAATATTACGGGCTGGACCGCGCAAAATAAGTCCGTTGAAAGCATCAGCTATTGACCATGGTCATCCACGTAGTCGATGCGAAATGGTTCGTTTTCGTCGCTCAGGATTATGTCGATGGGCTGACCTAGTGCAAGAGCACGTTGTTTGTCGCTTTCGTCCAGATACAAAACTAACTTCGCGTGAGGAAAATAGAAGTGGAGGACGCTCACGTCGACCTGAGGCGCCAGGAGAATCCTGCCGTCCATCGGCCGCGATTGCGCCGATTCGAGAATTTGCAGCATCCGGGAGGTAGTGCTTGGGAGGTGCTTATGCACGAATCGATAAGTTCCGGCGGCTACCAGGACGATCATGGCCGTGGCCACAGCTCCGCGAGCCAGCGTCGGCCAGTTCTGCACGGCGGCCCCCAAGGTAATTCCGGCAAACACGGTCAGAGGCGCCAGGTAAGGGAGCGCGTAATGCGGCACTGTGGCGTTGACCTTCAACATCACGATCAGCATCAGGACGCCGTAAGTTAAGAACGGGAGCGCGGCGTACTTTTCATTTTTCTTGGGCAGGAACCACCAAACAGCCAGCGCAATCGCAACAAAGATCCATTCGAAGGGCTCCGAGCGCAACCGGACAAGCCACGTTTCCGCAAGCGTGGTGTTTCCCCAAGCCCCCTTTCTGAAGATGGCTAGGTACGCCATAAAAATGTAAGAGCGAACCGGTTCCAGCTTCAAGATGCCGGCGGGCCAGAGGAGAAGGGTAGTGGCCAGGAACAAGCCAATGGAGCGCAGCCAAATATACTTAGACTGAAATAGTACCGCTCTGCAGCGCGAACCGATGTAAAGCGCAACGGCAATATTGACGAAGGCCACTTCGATCGTTACGAAGCTTATGGCGGCCCAGACACAGGACCACCACCACCACTTCACGTCGCCACTTGCTTCCAGTTTTGCGAGGCTAAACAGTCCCGCGAGCGACACGACAACAAAGAGCTGGTGAGGCGCGAGCTCCGGCGAAGCAACAACCGAATAACCGAAGCCATAAAAAGCGGCGGCAAGTATGGCGCTCAACTGCGATGAAGGCATAACCCAGAGACAACCGAAATAAACCAGGATTACACCGACGGCCGGAATCAATAAAGAAAGCAGGCGCAAATTATATTCCCGCGATGTCCAGTGGCCGATGAATCCCAGCCATTGATAAAACAGCGGTCCGTGCCAGTGACGGTAGAAATGGATGTCACCGAAATTGCGGATAGTTTGAGACAAGTCAACCCGGCGACTGCGGTCCCGGCCGGAACCCATACCGAGACGGACGAACTGAACTATATTCAGCGCGGGATGATCAACCCAGTTGGCGAACCACCCTTGATGACTTGCGTAAGCGTAATCGGCCTCATCGTAGAAGAACGGAAGGTTGGGAACTCCAGGGAGAGTGAGCACAAAGAATCCTGCGACCAGAACGCTTATTACTAGAATGTTTCGAAGAATGAGTGAGATCTTCATCGGTTCGGAGATTTTTCACCACAGCCAATGACGATCGGCAGAAAAGATCCGGTAATAGGCTCCAACGAGATGTTGGGTGGCGCCTTTGTGCTCCTGGCGCAGGCAGGCGCGTATCAGTTCCGGCTCATTGCTGGGAATATCATGATAGCCGCTCTTTAGAAAGGAGCTGTTCGGATCCCGGATCGATTCCTGGGGAAAAAGAGCGATCGTCGAACTGTCCGTGAGTTTGGGTGCCTCGCGCGGCGGTGTCCCTGTCACAGCCGCAAATAAAGCTCCCGGCAGATCGCGCCCTTTGCCCAAAGTCAGATGCCCTACCTGGGTAGCGCGAGGGTTGACCTCGATCATGTACGGCAATCCCGTTTGTTCTTCGAGCAAGAAATCAAATCCGTGCAACCCAGAAAGCTTTAACCTGCTGACAATTTTGGCGACGAACATTTCTATCTCAGGATTTTCGGTCAAGCGCATAACGCTCGCCGGGCCTAATTTGTATTGCTTCTCGACAACTTCAAAGTGAAGTGCCCCAAGTACCTTGCCTTTCCAGCAAGCAACCAGGGTCGTAGCGTCCCGTCCGGGAATGTACTTTTGGGCATTGACGGTAGCGCGGCGGTGTTGGAGTTTCGGACGGACGGAACGCAAGTCGTGATTCACGATCGCACGCTTAACAACGCGAATCAATTCGACGGGCTCTTGTAGGGATTTCAGGGCACGTTCCGCCTGCGGGAGAGATTGCACAATCCTTGTACCTTCACCGCTCGAACTCCCGTCCGCTTTCAAAACGATGGGAAATCCAGATTCGGCCGCCCAAGCCTCGAGATCAGCCTGGTCTTTGATGACACCGGTCTTGGGTGTACGGACGCCTTCTTCCCTCGCAACCTCCATAAAGCGGGCTCGCGCGGTCATGAAGGAAAAACTCTCTCGTGGGCCGAGAGACCGCTCGATCAATTCGCAAATCGCAGAACCCGAATTGCCCTTCGTCCTCTCTTGCGCATGCACATCGATCAGGTGCTGGGTCGTCAGATCGTCCGCAGAGACGAGCAAGTCGGGTTGCGAAGACGAAATTGCATCCCGAAGAGATGCCAGCGGTGACAACCCGTTGTAGGTGTACGCATTCCGGAGTTCGGCAGCCTTTCGGATTACATGACGGGCCGGACAAATCGCATCAATCTGAGCGCCAGCTTGGGACAACGCAATGCCAAGTCGGGCGGTCGGCATCCAGTAGGAAGACGTCGCGATAAGAAAGGTCGGATTCAATCGGACCAGAGCCTTTCGACCGATATATTCCGCAAAGCAATCTCGGTCATTTCCTTGTACTTCCTTGTGCCGCGCGCGGGCGTTTCAGATTATTTGAACGCACACCAACTACACGCTTCCAAGCCATGTGATTATACGCGACCCATCTTCGGTGTGGGACAAATGTCGGAGAGCGCGCGAGATCACTTTTCGGCCATCTAATTCTTAGAGAAAGCCAGTATTAATTGCAACTAAAGTTCTAGATGGGGTCCTGAAGAACGGGCTGACTAGCTGAATCGGACCTTCCTATTTGGCGCCTTTGCCTAGCAGAACCGTTCGAATGGTATTGAAAACAATCCAAAGGTCGAAAGCGGGCGAACAATTCTTGATGTAGTAAAGGTCGTAGCGCAACTTTTCCGTCGAATCTTCAATGGTGTTGCCGTACTTATAGAGGGTTTGAGCCCACCCAGTGATGCCGGGGCGAGTGGCCTGGCGCAAATTATAGTAGGGAATTGCCTGACTCAGCTTTTCGACGAATTCGGGGCGCTCGGGACGAGGACCGACAAAAGCCATGTCCCCCTTCAGCACGTTCCAAAGTTGAGGGATTTCATCCAACCGGGAGGCCCGCAAAAAACGGCCGATCTTGGTGATGCGTGGATCGTCATCGCAAGCCCACGTGGGGCCCGTGTCTGCTTCCGCATCACTTCGCATGGTGCGAAACTTATAGCACTGGAATACTCTGCCGTTCAGGCCGACGCGCTTCTGGCTATAAAGCACCGGGCCTCGCGACGTCAGTTTGATCAGGAGAGCAATCAGCGGAACGAAGATCAGCGTAACGGTTGTGAGAATCAAAGCCGAAATCGTTGAAACCACGCGGCGGGCAACCCAGTGCTTGGGCTTCAGCCGAAAGCCGTTGCCAAAAATCAGCCACGAAGGCCGAAGCTCTTCAACTTCAATCTGACCGGAGACCTTTTCCAGAAGAGTTGTGCCCTCTTCGACCACGACACCCCTTAGTCTGAGTTCAAGGAGTTCTTTGACCGGCATGCGCAATCTGCGATCAGACAACGCCACGATGACTTGCTCGATCTCGCGTTTCGCGCCCAGCTCACGGAGCTCCTGCTGGAGCGATTCTTCCGTCTCGCCGTCAACGCTCGCATATTTTGCCCAGCCAACAATATCCATGCCCAACTCAGGCCGCGACTCGAGCGTATCTCGCACCCTCCGCGCGAGGTTGCCTTCTCCGATTAAGTAAACTCGTTGCCTGAAACTGGGGTTGAGGATCAGCCGTTCATGAGCCGCACGCCAAATGATCCACACAGGCGTCAGGATTAGCAGGCCCACTACCAGAACATTTCCTTGCACCAGAAACTTTGGGAATATCACTGCAAACGCCGCGAAGAACAGAGCCACGATTCCAATCAGTTTGAAGACTCGGGAATAGACTTCGTGGGTTGCCGTCAAACCGCGCAGGTCATATAGCTCCATGTAATAGGCGCATAACAAGGTGAAGCTTGCGATTGCGATGATTTTCCAAAACGAACCGGTCAGGACGACCATGGACCCGGCGTGAAACCGAATCAAGACCGCTAATGAAAAAGACGCGACGATCGCCGCCAGCTCACCCGCTAACAACAGGATCATTCGGTTCGGAAAATAGAGACGAAAGAATTGACTCACCGAGTTTACCTTCGACTTTCTGCGCGCTAGAAATCTGATTCCTTCGACGACTCCAGAATTATTGGCGACTGCCAAGACTAGAGAATCAATGTTTTGTTAAGTTCGGTTCTCCAGAGCGTTCGAACCGATGGGGACCGTCGAGACGAACCCAACCCCTTGTTCGCTCGACAACTACTCCCGATGACAGGCAACCGTGGTTAGCACAGTTGGTTCGACACCTCAGTTACCCGATAGTAGTGAGGCAAAATCTATTCCAATGCCTGTGGATAAGTCAATAAATTTGAGGTGGCCAAGAGGCTGTATACAAAGGACCTACGGACTCAGGTTGGAATGTTCCGCCAAATTCGATTTTTAGTATGCACTGAGCACTTCCTCATTTGGGAAAATCTGTTCCCAAACTCGCTCCAATGCGAAATCACCATGCAAGAACGAAAAATGGCCCTGATAACTGAAGCGATAGACCTAGCAGAATACAGGAACAATAGTAGTCAAGAGTGGAAACACTTTGCAATGTTTGCTGTTCCGCGACGAAGAGCATTTTGGGGCACTTTAGCTTTGGTTTATCTCATGAGAAAGCAATGACATACAGCCATCCGGGGAATCCCCTAGCAGGGGCCCTGGTACGTGAATTGCTCCACCTTTCGAAGCAGTTCTGTTTTTCAATACAAGGGAACCCATGCTCACTTGTACTATCGAAGCGAACATCCTCGTGACGTCAATCAGAATTGGAGTAATCTCCGAGCCCTTCCTTTTGGCAATGTTTGGAGCCCTGCTTATTCTGACCGGCGACATGATTCGTCACCGAGCAAGGCGAAACCGCTCCACGGAGGTTGCTGAGCCGGTATCCAGCGAACCTGCGAAGGTAAGCCCGCCCGTAGCTACTCGCTCCCAGCACCGGGCTTATCCTGTAACTATCCCAGCGTGGAATCCGAAACGTGAGGCAAGCAGCAAGGACCTCCCGTCTCCTGCTCAGCTGTGGCTTCCTCTCGCAGCGGGCCATGATTCGAATGAAGGTAGCGCTGAAGTTTTGCATCATTAGCCCGTTCCCTCCGTTGATAATCGCTCTACCATTTGCGCAAGGTCTCGTGGCCTAATTTGCGCTGCCTCCTTCGCAATTCGCGGGCACAGAAATCGAAAGGAGGATAAGGATGGGAGCTGTTGGAGCATTCGAGCTCCGCGCCCTTATGGGCACGTGGAAGCTGGTGTCTGCTTCGAGCACAACAGCTAAGGGAGAGCGAAACGAAACCCCCTATGGTCCCAGCCCTGTCGGCTTTCTCACCTATACCGGGGATGGCAGAGTAAGCGCACTGATCAGTTATGGCGGGCGAAAGCCAATCGCTGTCGGCCGGAGTGCCACGCTGCTGGATGAACAGGCAGAGGCTTTTAAGACGTTTCTTGCTTATGCCGGACGGTACACCGTCAGCGGCGACACGGTAACTCATCACGTGGAGATCTCATCCATCCAAAGTTATGTAGGCAAGGACCTGGTCCGCAGCGTCACGTTCCAGGGCGATCAAATTATCCTAGTTACGCCGCCTGCACCGATGAACGGGAAAATCCAGACCGTCGAATTGATTTGGCAGCGCCTGCCGGGCGGCTCCTGATGAGCGTATTTGCTCGCAGAATGGCCGAGATGGTCGTAGTCTCTGCGAAATTTCCATGGATAGTTCTATGTTAAACTCGACGTCATTTCGGGGATCCGCTGACTGAAATTCCTGACTTGCCAGGAGACGAAGGTTGTCTAAGTTTATCGCCCCCGACAAAAAAGCTATTTTTAGCGACGAAATTCTGCAGGACCCGTATCCAACATACGCCCGTCTGCACGCAGAAGGTCCCTTGCATTACCTGGATGTCGGCAGCAAATGGGCGGTATGGTCGATCTTCAGCCATGCCGAATGTTCTTCGATCGCCAAAGATCCCCGGCTTTCCGCAAAACGCGCGCAGCAAATGTTGTTGCCCCTGCCGTTCAACCGCCAGGGTGAGTTCAGTGAACTGGCGCGCATGCTGGGATTGTGGCTGATTTTCATGGACCCGCCGGAGCACACCCGGTTGCGCAAACTCCTCAACAAGGGATTCTCGCCCGCAGCGATCGAAGCCTTGCGTCCCACAGTCGAGGCCATGGTTCAGCGAATGTTAGAGCCGCTGAAGCCTGGCTCCGAAGTCGAACTCATGCGCGAGTTTGCCAATCCCATGCCGGTGCGCATCATTTCGGAAATGCTCGGCGTTCCTCAAATACTGCATGAAAGATTCGTCAATTGGTCGCGGGCCATCGCGCTATTTCGAGGGAGTCCGGGCCCCACAGTCGAACAAGCCCGCGGGGCGCAAGATGCCCTCGTTGAGTTTACCAATTTTTTCCGGGAGACCGTGGCCGAACGGCGACGCAATAAAGGGAACGACCTCATCAGCCTTCTGATCGACATCGAAGAAGACGGAGAAGTGTTGACCGAAGAAGAGCTCTACGCGCAGTGTATCGCGCTGCTTTTCGCAGGGCACGAGACCACTCGAAATCTGATCGGCAACGGGATGTACACCCTCCTGCAGCATCCGCAAGAGACAGCGGAGTTACGCGAGAAACCGGAGATGATCCGTTCGGCTGTGGAGGAGCTTCTACGTTTTGAGAGTCCCGTGCAATTCACGGCCCGGGTGCTCAAGGAAGATATCGAGGTTTGCGGCCAGCGGATACCGAAGAGAGGGTCCATTCTTTGCATGCTCGGCGCCGCGAATCGGGATCCAAAACAATTCAAGGAACCGAATCAGTTAAACCTGAAAAGGCTGAACAACCAACACCTGGCGTTCAGTGCCGGTCCGCATTTTTGCATTGGAAGTCAACTCGCACGGTTGGAAGGACAGGTTGCGCTCCTGAACTTGGTGCAGCGTTTTCCGGAGATGAAGCTCACTGGCCCGCGGCCAGAGTGGGCTTCTACTTTTGGATTAAGGGGTTTGAAAAGTCTTTCGGTAATTATGTAGAAAAGGCCGTTTGAGCTGTGTCGAGTCGTGCCCGGCAAAGAGAACTCCGCAGATAGCTTGGCTCTGTTGACATCCTCGCAACTTCATCGAAATTTGGGACGGCGATTGGCTGCCTCCGTGGTTTTCTATGGAGGCAGGAGGTGCGATGGCCGAAGTCGGACTCTTGCCTTTTGCCGGCATCGCTTTGCAAGGCTCTCGGGTGGTGCTCCCCCGCTATCGAAGCCGTTTCAGCAAACGCCAATTTACCCAGCCGCAGTTGCTGGCCATTCTCTGCCTGATGCGTTACGAAGACTGGACCTTTCGTGAAGCCGAGGAGCGTTTGATCGCATCGCGAGTTGCGCCAGGTGTTGGGACTTGTGAGTGTGCCTGACTTCACGACCCTGTATCGTTTTTTGCAGCGTCTCGACGACCAGACCATCGGCAGAAACCGCTGCCCTGGCGGCACTGGCTGAAGTGGGTAGTCGCCCTGGATTTGGATCAGCAGTTCGTCTTGTCGCAACTCGCGCGGCGCGGTCCGTGGAACGACTGCGCAAATTTGCCTGCCGTCGTCGAAGCAGCTTCCCAGCAAACCCGCATCGGGCTGGTGCTGGCCGATGCCGAGTTCGACAGCGAGCGCAATCCTACCTACATCCGCCAACGCCTAGGAGCGCACAGCGTGATTCCCGCCAGCGCGGGACGAAAACATGGCGCTTGCGCGGAGTACGCGCCGTGATGCGGCGTGAATTCCCGCAACGGATTTACCGCCGCCGCGCCCTGATCGAGAGCCTGTTCTCTTCCGTGAAACGGAAACTCTCGGCCCGTGCGCCAGGTCGATCGCTGCGCGCACAGATGCGTCAAGCCCTGCTGCTCGGATTGAGTTTCAATTTGTACCGGTTGAAACATCGCCGCCTTTTCCTGAGGATGTCGACAGAGCCAGATAACTTCTAGTTCGCACGGAGCCGCTGAACCACTTGTGCGAGCGAACGCGGAGTCTTGGCGTCCAGAAACTCGCCATCCGGGATGGTTACCCCAAACTTGTCTTCAATTTCGGATAGGAGAGGTAGCACCATAATCGAGGTAATGCCCGCCTCGTAGATGTTCTCATCGTCTCCGATCGCCGTCTCCTGACTCAATAGTTGATTCAGTATCCCCTTAATCTGGTTCAGGTCCTCTTCCACATATCGTTGCATCAACTCTTCTCCTTCGGATTGCTCAAACGAGCTATTTGACGTGCAGGGCTACCGGCTACGACCACGTAGGGAGGAATGCTGCTCATCACGATCGCTCCGCGAGCAACAACACAGCCCTCACCCAAGATAACGCCGGGATAGATTGTTGACCCGCTTCCGACCCAAACATTGTCCTCGATGTGAATTGGTTTAACGTCTTCTGGCAAGGCAGGTGCCCCCGTAAGACCGATTGACCCCTCAAGGCGCAATGCTGGGTCCGTGGGATGCCCGGGACTATCGAACATCTCGATGCTTGCGCCAATCATAACATTGTTACCGATCGTGATCTCTCGTCCTATAGTGAATGTGCAATCGTGGCCGATAACCACGTTGTTGCCGATACGAAGTGTAGGTTGGTCCGTGTAGCGAAGTGCGAATATGAAACCGCATTTGCCGTCGATCGTGACGTTATCTCCAAGGATCAGGCGGCCGCTGCCCATAACCCAGTGAAGGAACGGTCCTGTATGCACATTGCGTCCGTATTGGGTGCAGTAAGCTTTGAAAAGGGGCTCACAGAAAAAAACTCTGCAACAGAAATAATAAACTTGGCGCAAAAAGAGAAACAGCAGCAGGATGGGCCGAAATATCCATCGGGGAGCGGGTAGGGTAAAGTTGCGAATAAAGCGGTAAGCACCTCGCGTCATTCGGGCCAGAGGATGATCGGAGGTCGCAAGACGGGAACGCAACGAGCTCAAGCGTCCACCCTTACCTGAGCACCGTGGGTGGCAAGTTCTTCCACGAAGCGCAAGCGCGTTTCACGGCGGGAGATTTTTCCGGCGGTGCTCTTCACGATCCAACGCTCCGGGGTCACCCGCACATATCGCGCCGTAATGCCAAGAACAGAAATAATGAGGTGTCGGATTTTATGCTCCAACTCCGATGCCATGAGGCTATCAAATTCTCCTCGCATTTCCGCAACTACAGCGAGACTTTCCGTGCCGCGCCTCTGGTCATCCACACCAAAAGCCACAGCACGTCCTGGGTAGATGCCTTTCACCTTGTTCACGAGAGCTTCGATATCCTCGGGGAAAATATTTGCGCCACTGACGATAATGATGTCCTTGACCCGCCCGACGACGAACAAGTCGTTTTCATGCGTAAATCCATAATCCCCGGTAGCGTACCATCCATCTTCGGTCAGCGATTGTGTCTGGAATCCGTTGCTGCCCCAGTAAGCGCAGAACAGGCTCTGGCCCCGGATTTCTATCTCGCCCGGCACATCGTCTCCGCACAGGTTATTGTCGGCATCTCTAATGCGCATTGAGGTGTCAGGTAGGAGGTTACCGCTAGAAATATAATGTTTGTCCAGCAGGTCATAAGACGTCGGCTCGTCATCCTCTGCCCGCACAGCTTGCCGGGGGAATTTGACAAGCTCGGTCCCGAGGGGAGTTTGGGTAACAGCGAAAACGTTCTCAGCCATTGCGTAGGATGCCTGGCATTGGTCCGGCCTGACTCCCTGGAATGAGAAAGCTTCGGCAAATGCCTCGATGGAACTTTGTCTCAGCGGTTCGCTGCAATTGATGAACGCTCTGACGTGGCCTAGATCAAAGTCCTGGTCAACCCGTGACCTCTGAGCGGCTAGGTAGCTGAACGCGAAATTGGGAAGCCAGCAAAAAGTAGCTTTGTATCTGTGCAGGAACTCGAACAGACGGCCGGGATGCATCAGCCAGTCGATCGCGGCAAATTGCACGGAAGGCGCGCCGTTCCAGAGAGGCAGCCAGAGGCAAGCAATCAAACCCATGTCATGGTACATCGGCAACCAACTGACAACACCGTCTCGCTCGTCAAACTGCAGCGTTGCCCCCAATCGCGCCAACTGGTTCACAAGCATAGGAGCGGTCACGATTACACATTTCTGATCGCCCGTTGTGCCGCCAGAAAACTGCAGAAACAACCCGTCGTGCGGCGCTCCATTTTCCTGGGGAGTACTTTTCTTTTCGACCGCACCGAAGTGCAATTTCACCGAGAAGCGCGCTTCGAATTCCTCATATTGGTGGACCGGACACCCCGTAACGGTGAATGACAAACCTGGATCCAGATTTTGTGCAAGTTTGGGCAGGGTAAGCAGTTGAGCCGCAGGGAGATTTTGCAACTGGTGTACCAGGTTGCGCTGATACTTTCCTGGATCGATACGATTTGTTGGCCAAGCCAAAATTGCAGGCAGCCGTCCAGTCAAAACCAAACCCAAGTGAAGCAAAAACAGCTCTGCCGAGTGCGGCAACAGTAAGAGCACGACGCTGGACGGGGGCTCCTGGCAGTACTTTTCAGCCAACTCGATGCTTTTCGCAGTTAACTCAGCGCCGGTCAATTCCATCACGTCATCTTCCTTCGTCGAGATTATGATCCGAAGCAAGACTCGGCGAGAGAAGGACTCAAGCCGCTGACGAAGAAGTGCGCGAAAGTGATCGGATGTCATACAGCTTACGTTTGCAGGGTCAATCTTTCGTTTAAGTTTCTTGCCACTGGAATTCTACCAATTCGATGGCACCGGCCAGCCCGCAGGATTCCGATGCGATGCACTCAATAATTAAATGCGAGTACTGGCTCGTCCAACAAACTAGTAAACGACCAAAGAGGTTACAGGGCGGTTCAAATTCTGAGACAAGACAATTAAGGCTTGATGGTCGGCCGTTCATTTCTACGCTATCAGACCCAATAGGATTGAACAATACCCTACCCTGCCGTACCTATAGTCATACATAAACCGCTATAGGTGACTCGGTTCAATCTTCGTTTCTTTCCATAAGCTTTTCGGCGGAACAAAAAAGACCGTGAGGCCCCACAGAGTTGCCACCAGCATCGCGACAACCGTGCGAGCTATTGCCGTAAGCCGCTTCAGCACAAAGTCGTCCGCCACCCAAGGGTCGATCAAGGCTAATAAATAGAAAAGCGCCTGGCCGCCAACGGATACCCATTTCCAGGGTGAAGGCAGGAAGCAACTGTTTACAAACACAGCGAGGAAAATCCAAGGCAGAAGCAGTCGGGCAAATTTATACGACATAAAATGAAACCACATGCGATTGCGTGGTCCGAGTAACGCAGGATAGGCAAAGAGAATTTGATAATTACCTCCAAGGGTCCGCACCTTACGTCTGAATTCCACGCTTCGCGAGGTAGGGTAATCCAGCGCTTCCGCTCGCGGCTCCTGGACTAGGCGATATCCCTTGAAAAATGCGGAGAGAGGCAGATACATGTCGTCGAGTAGGATATCCGAAGGGAGCGGAACAGCCAGCTCCCGGCGCATGGCATAAAAAGGTCCGGTCGCACCAAACATGGAGTCAATGCAGCTTAATTGCGTCCGAATCCAGCTTTCATAGCGCCAATAAAGGCCAGTGCTTGCTTCAGTAGAATCCCGTCCCGCGCGAATCTTGAGCTCACCGCTTGCAACCCCAACCGTGGGATCGCCGAAGCAGTCGACTAGCAACTGGAGACTGTCTCGAGCAAGCGTTTGGCGCACATCCGTCAAGAGCAGTATCTCATTGTTGGCATGAGAGATAGCTAGATTGAGAGCCGCGCACTTCCCACCGCGAGGCGCCTCGATCAACCGAAGCCTATCAGAAACGAAGGCCTGTATCACGGGGACCGTCCCGTCTGTGGACCCATCTGAGACGACGATGGTTTCGATCAGCTCAGCCGGATAATTGAGCTGGACGATAGACTCGAGCTTATCGGCCACAAACTGTTCCCCGTTATGGACCGCGATCACCACCGATACCGACTTTCGCTGCCTTGTTTTGGAAATGGGTTTTGGTCGCAGCCGGGCGTGCAGGGCCAGAAGAAGAGGGTAGCCTGCAACGATGTAGAACCCCAGTGCCAAGGCTGTCAAAAACAATAAAATGGCGGGCATAGGTCGCGTAGATCCCGGAAATCGGTTTGCACATTTTACGCCAATAACGCATGGTGCGATATGCTTGGCCGAAATTTGTGACATTGCGCATTTCAAGGGCTTATGGCAAGGTTTGGCTCTAATTTCGCCCAGCATTCGGAGACAGGATTTCTATGCAAAGCATCTTCGGGCCACAGCTTTCGGCTATAGCCCCGCTTTTTGCGGCGGCCATGATGGCCTGCGCCTGTTCGAGCATCAGGAGCGGGTATTCTGACGATTCCGCACAGCAAGCGTCCACCACCGCCCGCCCGGTTCCCGTTGCCGCAGGAGCGGCCTCTACGTGGAACCCGGCCTCGGCTGCCGCGTATCTCGACCAGCGCGAAGCCTGGTGGCTCCAGTGGAACGATGCCAAGCGCGACAACAATACCTTCTGCGTTTCCTGCCACACCAATCTTCCGTTTGTGTTCGCCCAATCGGTGCTTCGTGGTTTACCGACAGACGCGCAAACCTCATCCGCCGAAAATAAGATTATTGAGGACGTAACCAAGCGAGTGAGGCTTTGGAGTTCCGTCGAATCTTATTACGGCGACAAGGAAGATGCGTCCGGCAACGGCCCCGGTTCTCGAGGCACTGAAGCGGTCCTGAGCGCCGTCATTCTGGCCTTCCATGACTCTCAAACCGGAGAACTCACGAACGACACCCGATTGGCCTTCAAGAATATGTGGGCGCTGCAGCAAACGTCAGGAAGCCAGGAGGGCGCGTGGTTGTGGCAGAAGTTCCGACTGAGCCCCTGGGAATCCAGCGCATCGCCGTATTTTGGAGCAACTCTCGCCGCCTTGGCTGTCGGTGTGGCGCCAGGGAATTATCGTTCGAATCCAGACATTCAAATCAATTTGACGGAGCTGCGCGGATATCTCGACCGAGGCTATTCCGACGAATCGTTGCTGAACCGGGCAGGTCTGCTCTGGGCTTCGACGAAGTGGCCAGGTTTGCTGACCGCCGAACAGCAAAAGTCTATCGTAAAAGAAATCTACGCGAAACAGCAAAACGACGGAGGTTGGAGTTTATCGTCGCTCACCTGGTCCCCCCGTTATTTCGGAATACCGTCACTGTTGACCACGCGCCGCCGCAATGACTGGACTCCGCAGGAGACGAGAAGCGATGGGCTGGCGACAGGGTACTTGGCATTCGTGCTGGAGCAAGCGGGAGTGCCTCGCGATAATCCTCAGCTCAAGAGCGCGATAGCGTGGCTGATTCGCAACCAGAATCAGACGGAGGGCTATTGGACAGCCTATTCGCTCAACTTGAAGCTCGATCCCTCTTCCAATGTCGGCCGATTCATGACCGATGCGGCCACGGCCTTCGCGGTACTCGCCTTGAGCGAAAAAGGGTCGTAGCGCCTGGTCCCGCAGTGTCCTAATTGGCGATCCGATTGTGCAAAGCTCTTCCCGTAATTACGATTGCCCTAGCAATCTCATCAAGTACTCTGTTTGCGCCAGAGCGTCATGCGAGCTAACCATTTCATTATCAGCGAAATAGGGGAATATCGTTCCAGCATTGCTTATGTTGTTTGGCAGACAAATTGCCCCTCGCATACGGCAAGTATGTGTGTCTTTATATAAGTCCTGAGTTCCTCGAACGAGACTTCCTCGCTGGCAAATTCTGGAGGGAGTGAATCAGCGAGATTCTGTCTTCGGATGACCTGAAGACACTGGAGCATCTATATGCCGGACGAAAAAAACTGGTCAAAAACGTGGACGTATTTTGAGAACGAGTGGCATGAGGGGAACCTACCCATTATGGGAGTTCGTACCCACGCGGCGTGGCTCTGTTCTATTGTGTTCGACGGCGCTCGCGCTTTTGAAGGCGTGACCCCGGATCTGGAATTACATTGCGCCAGAGTGAACGAGTCTGCCGAAAAGCTTTCCTTGAAGCCGATGGTATCCGTCGAAGATTGGGTGAGGCTCGCCAAGGAAGGCATCTCGCGCTTCGACAAAGACGCGTCGCTTTACATCCGTCCTATGTATTGGGCGGAGCAGGGCGGTCCGTGGATCCAGGAACCAGACACCGAGTCGACTCGGTGGTGTCTTTGTATTTTCGAGGCTCCGATGCGCAAGCCGACAGGCTTCTCTATTACGCTTTCTCATTTTCGGCGTCCAACGCTGGAGTCGATGCCCGTGAACGCCAAAGCGGGCTGCCTTTACCCAAACAATGCGCGGGCCATCTTTGAAGCGCGGGCTCGCGGTTTCGACAACGCGGTAATGTGTGACTTGCTCGGAAATGTGGCCGAACTCTCGACTTCGAATATTTTCATGGCGAAAGACGGAGTTGTATACACACCCGCAATCAATGGGACGTTTCTGGCGGGAATTACGCGCCAGCGAGTGATTGGCCTGTTACGGGGAGACGGTGTAGCTGTGGTCGAAAAAACGATGCAGTACGCCGAATTTCAAGTTGCGGATGAGATTTTCGCAACTGGAAATTATTCCAAGGTGGTCCCGGTGACGCGCATTGATGATCGCACACTCCCGATGGGGCCGATATACACGCGGGCGCGCGAGCTTTACTGGGCATTTGCACATTCGAGGACTGTGACTTCTGGAGCCCTTGCGCGCTGAGTCGTTAATCGCAAAAAGAAGGCGTCGTAAAAGGGCTTTCGCGTTCTGCAGAGATCAGCAATGGCGAATGAGCTCGCTTTGGAAACGGTAGGGGAGTTGTCCCGGACGTGGCGACGCGTTTTGGGCAAAAATAGCATTGGGATAGACGAAAACTTTTTTGATCTTGGTGGCGATCCTTGGCTGGCCATCCAACTCTTCGACGAAATCAAAGAAGTAACTGGCCGATTGTTTTCCCCTCTGGTGATTTACCAGGCGCCGACCATTGCGTCGCTCGCGGCTCTTATGGAAGCTGCAAAGACTCCAGCGTTTCCCAAATACATTCAGCTCAAATCCGGAAACGCAGATCCGCCGGTGTTCCTGATGCATGGGCTGGGGGGAAATATCATGGAATTTTTCGGCTTGGTAAAACACTTACAAACTTCTCATGCTGTTTACGGGCTGCAGGCGCGTGGAATGGATGGATTGGAAGAGCCTCTTTCGAGTATCGAGCAGATGGCAAAGTTTCACGTTGATGCAATCAGGGAACTCCAGCCACATGGTCCTTATCTACTGGCCGGGTATTCGCTCGGCGGCTTGGTTGCGATCGAGATGGCGCGCCATCTCCTTGGCACAGGCGAAGAGATTGTCTTGCTTGTGATGATCGATTCCTATCCGCCGCTCCGATATGCACCGCTGGCGCAGCGGCTGCGCGTGTATGCCCGGAAAGCGATGAACCGTGCTCGACAGATGCTTCGATCGACACCGCCCAGGCAGTCTGAGCACAATCTGGGAAGAGTGTTCACCCCACCTATGCTGAAGGTCCAAATGGCCGCGCGGAAGGCTCTCGTCGATTACCAGCCTCGTGCCTATCCCGGCAGAATTCGCTTCGTCAGGGCGGGCGACCCCTTGCATTTTCCCGATGATCCCGCGAGAGTATGGACAAAGTTCGTGGGGCAAATGGAAGTGCAAACTGTCCCCGGAGATCATCAAGAATTGCTCACCACCTATTACCAGTATTTGGCTACCGTCATTTCGCGTTACCTGTCTGAAATTCCGGGCAAGGAACAGACAGGACCATCCCGTTGATGAATGGAGCCGAAAGCCTTGTCGAAACACTAAGTGTGGGCGGTGTCGAAGTTTGCTTCACGAATCCCGGCACTTCCGAAATGCACATGGTTGCGGCGCTTGATAGGCAGAAGAAAATCCAGTGCGTGCTTGGATTGTTCGAAGGTGTCGTGACGGCGGCGGCAGACGGCTACGCGCGAATGGCCGGAAAACCCGCGTGCACCTTGCTCCATCTCGGGCCCGGATTCGCCAATGGGATCGCGAATATTCACAATGCGTGGCGCGCGCGTACTCCGATGATCAACCTGATCGGCCAGCATGCGCTCTTTCATCTGGTGAAAGATACCCCACTCAACTCCGACATCGAGGGCATTGCGAGGTCCTATTCAAATTGGTTGCGAACATCGCGTTCTGTTTCAGAAGTAGGCCGCGACGCAGCGGAGGCTGTCGTTGCATCTTTAACACCGCCGGGGCAGATTGCGACCCTGATCGTACCTGCTGATGTGGCTTGGGAATCGGGCGGTGAGGTCCCTGTAATTCCGCGCATCCCTGCCGCGCCGCTTCCATCACAAGAATCTATCGAACGGGCCGTGAAGATGTTGCGCTCCGGCTTGCGCACAGCGATTTTACTGTCTGGAAATACGCTGTGCGGGCCAGGTCTGGAAACCGCCGGGCGTGTTGCTGCGGCAACGAACGTGAGGCTGCTCGTTCCTTATCCGTTTGCGCGCCTCCAGCGAGGTGCTGGACGGCCGATTGTTGATCGCATCCCGTATGCCCCTCAACAAGCCGCGGAACTACTGAAGCAGTTTCGCCAATTGATTCTGCTCGGAACGAACGAGCCCTTGGCCTATTTTGCATCCCCGAACAGGGGTGCGGAACTGGTCTCGCCGGATTGCGCGATTCATCAGCTCGCCAAACCGGGCGAAGATTGCGCGGCCGCGCTGGAAGCCCTTCTCTCGACAGGAGATTTCGAGGGGTCGGAAGAACGGGCCGAGCCGGCAAATCGCCCGCCTTTGCCCACAGGCGCGATCACATTGGACGGTTTGGCGGCGGCTATTGCATCGTGCTTGTCGGAAAACACAATTGTCGTCGATGAATCGATGACTGCGGGCCGTGGCATCATGGCAGCCGCGAGAGGCGCGGCACCGCATGACTGGTTGGCCAACACTGGAGGATCGATCGGCATCGCGATTCCCTTGGCCGTAGGAGCCGCGGTCGCGTGCAGGGACCGGCCCGTCCTTTGTCTATCCGCCGACGGCAGCAGTATGTATACCTTGCAAGGGCTTTGGACAATGGCGCGCGAAAGTCTGAGCGTCACGACCGTAATCCTCGCCAACCGAGCCTACGGAATCTTGAAACGAGAGTTCGCCAACCTTGGCGCCGGTGACCCGGGAGAGATCGCATCCCATTTATTCAGCATCGGACAGCCCGATCTTGATTGGGTGTCGCTTGCAAAAGGCATGGGAATATCCGGCACGCGTGTTCATTCGCTGGAGGAATTTGCTTCACGATTGCAGCAAGGTCTCCATAACGACGGGCCGAGCCTGATCGAAGTGTCGGTGTAATTAATTCTCGAAGGGTCCTTCAGAGCACGGCAGCTTCGTTGATGAGCTTCTTCGCCAGCTGATCTTTAATCACTTTTCCAGAAACTGTTAACGGCATCTCAGTAACAATGCGGATTTCCCCTGGCCGCTTGTAAGAGGCGAGGTATTGAGCGGCATGTTTCGCCAGCTCGGAAGTCGTTGCATTGCAGTCGGGAGCCAACTGAATGAATGCAATGACCTCCTGTTCCCCGGTAGTTTCCACGGTGCGGCCGATCACGGCAGAGCGGACGACCCCAGGAAACATATTGAGTACGCCCTCCACCTCGACAGGATATACGTTGAATCCAAAACGAATGATCAATTCCTTCGTTCTTCCTATTATGATGAGGTTTCCGTGTTCCATTCGCGCGAGGTCTTGCGTGTTGAACCATCCTTCGTCGTTGATGACCTTCGCTGTTTCTTCCGGGGCGCGGTAGTAACCTTTCATCACGTTTGGCCCGCGCACCCACACCTCGCCGACCTCTCCTTCAGGCACTTCTCTTTGATCGTTTCCTACAAGCTTTACTTCGACACCGGGATAGGGAGGGCCCGCGGACGCAGCCCGAGGAAGAGTTCCGATCCTGGTAACCGAGATAACCGGCGAACACTCTGTAACGCCGTAGCCGTTGTGCAGAACTAAACCAAACAGGTCTTCAACGGCCGATTTAACGGATGGCAGCAGAGGAGCACCCGATGAACTCATGAGTCTGAGAGAGGGAAATTGCAGTGATTTCAATCCCCGGAGTCTCGCATATTCCAGAAACTGCGTGAACAGGAATGGCACTCCGTAAAGTAGGGTCAGTTGTTCTTTTTCTAGAACCGCGCGCACCTTCATGGGATCAAAACGCGGCAGCAGATAAAGAGTTGCGCCGCTCATTAGAATCCCGAGGAATTGCATGGAGAGGCCGGTAGCGTGGGACATCGGTAGAACGCCCAAAAGCTTATCTTCCGGAGTGACCCTGCGGACCGTCGCCGAGGCCATAGAGGAAAACAACAAATTTCGATGGGTCAGCATCACGCCTCGAGGACTTCCCGTAGTGCCCGAGGTGTAAACAATCGCTGCCACGGCGTTTGTAGGGTCCGAGTCGACAGGATCCGGCGTCACACTTTCATCCAACGAGCCGAGGCCGATCGACCCGAGATCAGGAACGGTTTCGATTGTCGCCCCAACACGCTCCGCATGCTCTAGGGCGTACGACGAAGCGCCGGTCAAATAGATCACGCGGCGGGCGCAACAATGCTTGCGTATCACGTCGAGTTCTCTCACCGAGAGACGAGCGTTCAAAGGAACGGGAATGGCATCGATTTCAAGTAGGGCAAAAAAGATGGCTGCAAATGCGATGCAGTTTTCGCTGACGATCATCACGCGATCGCCAGGGCGAACACCTGAACCGATCAGCCAGGAACAGGTCCGCTCGACGACAAGGTCGAGTTGTTTGTATGTCCATTTTCCAGCGGGATCCGCGATGGCAAGCTGGTCGGGGGTGCGCAGACTCCAGCAGCGGACCGCGTCGTACAACCGTGGCGGCAAATCGGCCAGTATTTTGGCTCGGACTTCGTCCACTCGCTCAGAACCTCGGACTATTCAAACGTTCTCGGTTTCTAGTAGCAAAGACGTCGGAAATTCGGTTCTCGCAACATCACCCACAGGATTCACACCCCCGAGCTTAGCCACCGGCGGCTTGAACGGAAACGTGTTTGTCATTCGCCTGCGAACGCTTGGCCGTGATGTAGCGCAGCCAGTTCTTGTAGATCGCCACGGAAGAAGAGTGCCACGTTTTCTGCAGCGCTGCTCCGATGCCATTGCCTGGAAACATCTGGATCATTTCTTCGGTACGATTCTGAAGCGATTCCGCTCGGAATGCGTTCAGGAGGCCCTCAGCCTCTGCGCCGAAGTAACCGTGGGGCAGGGAAGGGTAGGTTTCGCGTTCTTTGACGAGAAACCGCCGTACATCCCGGCGATATTCCTTAAAGAGCGTTCGCTCGCCATATTCCGGATGCCCTTGAAAATGTACAAACAGGCTTTCCTTCTTCTCTTTCACAAACAGCCCGACGCCAACATTGTCGGCCCGCGTGAGGATGGTGTATCCACCAGCGATTAGTTCGTCCGCCGGCAAATCGTTCCAACGGGAATGAGGGAAACAGATAGGCGAACAGAGAGACTCTGTTAAAGGATGGTCCGCAATCTTCGCTTCTGCAAAAACACCAAATCGCTTGTCCTCCAGACGGCGACGCAAAATTCCATCACTCTGAAGCACACCCGCATGAGCGGCAAGGCAGGAAAGGACGGTCGAATGAGAAGATTCCTCGGCCCACGCCATCACCGAGGTAAGTTCATTCCAATATGGTTCGTTTCGCAGATCCGGTTGCTTCGGCTCAGTCCCCGTGATGATCACGCCATCAAAACGAGCGTTCAACAGTTCGGGCAGCCCGAAATAAAATTCATTCAGCCGTTTCTGTGCGCGTTCTCCCCGCGGCACCGACGGAATCGAATACAGAGATAGCTCGACATTAACTTCAGACGCGGCAGCGCCAAGAAGCTCGACAAATTGCGCCTCTGTGTCCTCAAGCGCAGAATCCGGCATATTGTTGACGAGCGCTATCCGAAGGGGATTGTCCGCGCTCAATTCGCGGTCCACTGCATTCGCGCGCGTGGAGTCCTCGGCGTTTGACGCAGGCAACAAGTCGCGAGTCCTGAATTCCAGCGCCATCAGACTTTGCCCGCATCGCTGACCGGAGACTCGGAGAAATCTTCAACTGAGGCCTTTGCAAGTGCCTGGTCGAGATCCTCAAGAATATCGTCAATATGCTCAATACCCACGCTGAGCCGGATCATTTCTGGCGTTACTCCAACTTTCAGCTGTTCTTCGGGAGTGAGTTGGCGATGGGTCGTCGACGCAGGGTGACAGGTGAGCGATTTGGTGTCGCCCATGTTCACCATGCGTTTGAACAGTCGGAATGAATTGAAGCATTTTATGCCAGCGGGGAGGCCGCCCTTGACACCAAAGGTCAAAAGCGAACAGCGCGTCGATCCGAGGTATTTTTGGGCAATGGCGTAGCGCGGATTGTCGGGGAATCCAGCATAGTTCACCCATTCAACTTGCTTGTGGTCACGCAGAAATTCCGCCACCTTCCTTGCGTTTTCAACGTGCCGCTCCATACGCAGAGCCATCGTCTGAATCCCTTGAAGAATCAGAAAACTGTTAAACGGCGAAAGCGTTGCCCCGGTGTTGCGCTGGCAAACCGTTCGGCAACGGGCTACAAACGCGGCCGGTCCATAGTGGTCGGTATATACAACATTGTGATACGCGATTTCCGGCTTGGTCAGCATGTAATAGCGATCCGCATACTTCAGCCAGGGAAATTTCCCGCTATCGACGATGATTCCGCCCAGTGTTGTGCCATGACCTCCCATGAACTTGGTCATCGCATGAACCACAACGTCTGCGCCGTATTCAATCGGGCGCAACAGGATCGGTGTGGCCACAGTATTGTCCACAATCAGCGGAACGCCGTGCTCGTGCGCAACCCGCGCGAGCCCTTCAATATCCGCCACGTTGCCGTCCGGGTTGCCAATGCTTTCGCAAAAAACGGCGCGGGTATTCTCGTTGATCAGCTTTTCGACGGCATCGGGATGATCCGTTTCCGCGAAATGAGTTGTGACTCCTTGTTTGCGGAAAATGTGCGCCAGCAGCGTGTACGTCGCGCCGTAAAGCTGCGGAACGGAAACGATGTTGTTGCCCATTTCCGTGATATTCGCGAGCGCGTAATGGATCGCGGACATCCCCGAGCTTACGGTCAGAGCTTCGACTCCACCTTCAAGGGCCGCCACACGCTTTTCCAACACTGTGCTGGTGGGATTCCCGATGCGCGTGTAAATATTCCCCTGGACTTCCAGATTGAACAGGGCTGCACCATGTTCGGCGCTGTCAAACTCAAATGCAACAGTCTGATAAAGAGGAACAGCCACCGCGTGTGTGGTGGGGTCGCCATCGTAGCCTTCATGAATGGCGATCGTCTCTAATCTCATAGACAGGTGTTCCTCACGATGCTGGGATCGCGCAGTGTTTCCATCCTGATTCGACTAGCCTTGACCGGTGCTGACCTCGGAAACCGGACTCCATGCCCTGCCACGCGCCGCTACTTTGGCAATTTTCTCTGTCAAATGACGAGACGTGTAACCGGCGCCAAACGCGAACCGCATGACGGGACCGAAACTGTTCGCAGCCGCCAATCCGGTGAAATACAAGCCCGCAACCGAAGATTCGAATGCGGGAGACAGAACCGGCGACCGGTCGGAGGTTTTGATCTTCGAACGCAGGTCGGCGCTTAGAAACGTCAATCGATCCAAGTCCGGACGGTAACCCGTTGCGGCAATGACGTGGTCCACGCGCATAGTTCGCTGGTTGCCGTTTTCTGACCGCAAATTCAAGCACACGCGGTTATCCGAAATCTCGGCGCTCGCGATCGAGTGGCCCAGTGATGATGGCACCTTCCCCATGACTTTATCTTTCGCGAACCATCCGCCGGCAGGGCCTAAAAAGGTGCGAACAGTTTCCAGGCGATAGCTCTCTGGCAAACGATGAAACACATGAGGGAAATTCGCGTAAAAGCGGGAACTCAGACCTGGTCCCAGGCCAGAAATCGGCGAACGGACCTGCTGCCAAAGTGAGCGAGGTTTGTCGGTCTGCATCCTGCTGTGGAACTTCAATGCTTCATCGCGCGCGACGAGTTGCACGTCCGCGCCGCCCTCGTACAATAAGCCGCCAAGATCGATCGCAGAAGAACCCGCGCCGATGACAGCCACGCTGCGTCCGCGAAATGATTCCAGAGCGGAATGCTGAAAGCTGTGCGAGGCAAACTCCGCAGGCAACTTTTCCAACGAAGCCGGGGTGTAAGCAAAATGTGTAATTCCCACGGCGAGAATCACGCGCTTGGCGGTCAGAGTTTCGCCATTGTCGAGCCCCAGAAGAAAACCGTCCGGGTGAGACTCAACGCGAGTAACGAGCTTCTCCTCCAACTCCGGCACCATGCGATTCCAGAACGCGAGGCCGTAGTCAGAGAACGTGTCTAACTGCACCGGAGATCCCATGTCGGCATATGGGATGCCTCGTTCGGCGCAAAACTGTTTCAAAGTAAACTGCCCATCCGGCGCGTAAATGTTGGACGCGAAACCGTCGGACTTCAGCAGCATGCCCTTGGGCATGTGCGAAATCCAACTATCCATGGGGCGACCGAAAATGCGGTACGGAATTCCCAAGCGGCGAAGATGAGCAGCGATAGAAAGCCCGTAGGGGCCTGTCCCGACAATGGCAGTTTCAAGCACTGTAAGCGAACAAAGTCCTTTGGTAGATCGATTGAAAACCGGGTTGAAGATACCAGTACTAATCGACGCGAAATCGATTCTGAAAGCTCGCTTACAAGGTATGGCAATTAGGGGGCCTTCCGGAGAAGTACTAAGTGTCTTTTTTTCTCATGAATACAGAGAAACCCTGAAGAGAAATGGGAATTTCTTTTCCATGTTTGGATCAAACTTTTGCTCCACGCGCAGGCAAAGGCATCTTTTTAAAATTGGGATGTTGTTTGCCAAGTTCTGAGTGCTAACTCTTTGGCCATACGGAAACCCGCGATCCCGCGCTTTTTAATGAGTCTGTAAGTTGCTCCAATTCAGATATTTATGAGCCATGGACCATGGTACAGGTTCGTTGCCTGTTCCAGACCTATCCCAAAACCGACCTTCGAGACAGTAGGAAGTGAATTTTACTCCCTGCTAGCTTAATTTCGGGGAGCCCCGCCAATGACTAGGTTGACGAAACGTAGTTGGCTGCGGAGTCTGACCAAGACCGACTCGATTTGGGCCCTTGTGGTTTTGATGATTGTTCAGGTCGTTGCCGGATGTTCGGGTATCGTCATTCCGAATAATGCGAGCACCTCGGTGCTGTCGGTCACCAGCAGTTCCGTACCAGGCGCGAAAGCACAGACCGCTTATTCGGCCACGTTGACGGCGACTGGTGGGACCGCGCCTTACACTTGGTCTATGACGTCCGGAACTTTGCCGACCGGCTTGACCTTGGCGGCCATTGGCACGATCAGCGGCATGCCAACCCAGGTGGGAAACTCTTCGTTCACCGTGCAAGTAACGGACTCATCTTCTCCGGCAAAAACCGCCACGCAGCCGTTGAGCATTGCAGTCGCCGCGGCGACCGCACAGCTGCAAATCAGCACCACCTCGATTCCATCGGGACAAGTTGGCGTGGCTTATGCGGCGACTTTGTCTGCCACCGGCGGCACGACGCCGTACTCGTGGTCCGTTAGCTCGGGTATTCTGCCTGCCGGTGTGACGCTCAATGCCGCGACTGGCCAGCTTGGTGGAGCCCCGACCCAGTCGGGCACGTTCCCGTTCGTCGTCCAAGTGAAAGATTCCTCAAATCCGGCGCTTTCGGCGACCCAGTCGTTGAGTGCAACGATTGCGGCGGCCGGCACGCCTTTGTCCATCATAAGCGCGTCGCTTTCCAACGGACAGCAAGGCGTGGCCTATAGTGCGACGCTAGGCGCCACTGGCGGCACAACTCCCTACACTTGGTCGATCTCCTCTGGCGCGCTGCCTTCCGGCATCAGCTTGAATTCCGCGTCGGGCGCGTTGAGCGGCACGCCGACGCAGTCCGGTACGTTCTACTTCACGGCGAAGGTCGTGGATTCCGGATTGCCAGCGCTCACTGGAACAGCGAACCTGAGCATTGTGGTTGAGGCCACCACGCTGCAGATCTCGACAACCACTTTGCCGGCGGGTGCGACTTCCACCGCGTACGACGCGGTGTTGGCGGCCACTGGCGGCACCACGCCCTACACTTGGAGCGTATTATCGGGTTCGCTGCCAGCAGGTTTGACTCTTTCGGCGTCAGGACAAATCACGGGCACGCCGACCACGAGCGGAAGTTCCACATTCACTGTGCAGGTGAAAGATTCGGGCACACCTGCGCAAACCGCATCAAAGAGTTTTACGATTTCTATCGCCCTGCAAGGTGGAACGCTACAGGTCACTACAGTTTCGCTAGCGAATGGGCAGGTCGGCGTTTCCTATACGTCGCCACTCACGGCTGTCGGCGGTGTTCAGCCCTATACCTGGTCGGTCACTTCCGGAAATCTTCCCGCCGGACTGGCCGTGAACAATGCCTCGTCGATGATCAGCGGGACGCCAACGGCATCCGGCAGCTCCACGTTCACTCTGCAAGTGAAAGACTCAAGCGCAACGCCGCAGACCGCGACGGAGTCGTTCACGGTCACGATTTCCGCGGCGGTGGTAGCAGTGTCGATCACAACGGGTTCATTGACCGGCGGCCAGGTCAGCTCAAGTTACGCCGCCACGCTAACTGCATCCGGTGGAACCACGCCATACACGTGGTCGCTCAGTTCCGGCACCCTGCCTGCAGGGCTTACGCTGTCTGCCTCTACGGGCCAAATCAGTGGAACTCCCACAGCAGCGGGGACCTCGACCTTTACGGTGCAGGTCAAGGATTCCTCGTCGCCACAGCAGACGGCAACAAAGTCTCTCAGTATCACCGTGGCTGCCGCAGTCACGCCGGTGACGATCTCAACAAGTTCTGTTCCCTCCGGACAAGTGGGGACAGCCTATTCGGCGACGTTGGCAGCGGGCGGTGGCACAACGCCATATAGCTGGGGCATCAGTTCCGGCGCTCTCCCGGGCGGCGTGACGCTTTCGACGGCCGGAACCATTTCCGGCACGCCGACAGCCTCTGGTTCATTCAGCTTCACGGTAAAAGTCACGGACTCCACTACACCGACAGCGCAGACGGCCACAAAGTCGTTCACCATCAGCGTCGCGGCCGCAGTCACCCCGGTGACGATCTCGACCGGTTCGGTTCCTTCCGGACAAGTGGGAACGGCGTATTCGACGACGCTGGCAGCAAGCGGCGGCACAACGCCATACAGCTGGAGCATTAGTTCTGGGGCTCTGCCTGGCGGCCTGACACTTTCCACGGCCGGAACGATTTCCGGAACGCCGACAGCGTCCGGTTCGTTCAGCTTCACGGTAAAAGTCACGGACTCGACGACACCGACGGCGCAGACGGCCACAACGTCGTTGACCATCACCGTGGCAGCGGCGGGCGCGCCGGTAACGATCTCGACGAGTTCGGTTCCCACGGGACAAGTGGGCACAGCGTATTCGACCACGCTGGCGGCGAGCGGCGGCACAACGCCATACAGCTGGAGCATCAGTTCTGGTGCTCTGCCTGGCGGCGTGACGCTTTCCACGGGCGGAACGATTTCGGGAACACCAACAGCATACGGCTCCTTCAGTTTCACTGCCAAGGTGACGGACTCGACTACACCGACGGTCCAGACGGCGACCAAGTCGTTCACGCTCACGATAGCGGTGGCAGTCACCCCGGTGCAGATCACGAGCAGTACGGTTCCCTCAGGGCAGGTGGGGACGGGGTATTCGACGACACTAGGGGCAAGCGGCGGGACGACGCCATACAGCTGGAGCATCAGCTCCGGTGCTCTGCCCGCAGGCGTGACGCTTTCTGCGGCCGGAACGCTGTCCGGAACGCCGACCGCATCCGGCTCGTTCACGTTCACGGCGAAAGTCACGGATTCCACGACGCCAACAGCGCAGACCGCGACTGAATCGCTCACCCTTACGATTGCGGCCGCAGTCAGCCCGGTGACGATCACGACCTCTACGCTCCCGGCGGGCCAAGTTGGCGTAGCGTATTCGACGCTACTTGTGGCAAGCGGAGGCACCACGCCATACAGCTGGAGCCTCGGCTCTGGCATATTGCCGGCGGGGTTGAGCCTGTCGACAGGTGGCACGCTTTCTGGAACGCCGACCGCGGCCGGCTCGTTCACGTTCACGGTGAAGGTTACGGACTCCACGACGCCGACAGCGCAAACGGCCACGAAGTCTTTGACGTTTATCGCGGCTGCTGCAAATCCCCCAGTGCAAATCACGACGACCTCCGTACCGGCTGGCCAGGTGAGCGTGGCTTATTCGACCACCCTGCAGGCCACGGAGGGCACGACGCCTTACACCTGGAGCATCACTTCGGGATCGTTGCCCGTAGGCTTAACGCTTTCGGCCGGAGGCACGATCTCCGGAACACCGACGACCACGGGATCTTCCAGCTTCACGGTGAAGGTAACAGACTCCGGTTCGCCGGCAACCAGCGCCACCGCGAGTTTCAGCATCACAATATCCGCGGGCTCTGGCTACTCCGTGCTGTTAAACTGGACAGCCAGCCCATCCTCCGGAGTAACGGGATACAACGTCTATCGCAGTACAGTAAACGGCAGCGGATACGTCAAGATTAATTCCTCGCCTGTGGCGGGATTGACCTACACTGACGGGACCGTGATCGCCAGCCAAACGTACTATTATGTGACTACCGCGGTTGACGCCGCCGGAGACGAGAGCGAATATTCCGAAGTATTGCAGATGATCATTCCGTAGGCGGAGCCACGAATGATCGTGCAGCCACATTGTGCGCGAGAGTTGCAAACGCAATGTGAAAAGAGTTCAGCCCAATTGCAGTATGCCGTTGAAGCCAATTAACCGGGGAGTTGGGAAATGAAAATAACGAAATCTTTGCCCGCCATCTCAGGAGGGCGAGTCGTCATCATGAATAAACTTCTGCTGCTCATTGTTCTATGCCTGGCCATCCCAGCCTTAGCGCCGGCGCAAAATCCTTTGAGTCCGTCCTACATGCCCACGATCGACACGAACGCAGCGGACTATCCCAGCAACATCTGGGTCACAGACACAATGCAGAAAGTGCAGCAGCGTACGGGTTCTCCAGGCACAACTCACTGGGGCACTTTCTATGGCACGCAGGGCGAGTTCGTTGACTTTCAGGTGCACATCCAAGCTCCGAGTGGAGGCTATACAGCACTCTCTGTCTCCTCCAGCAATTTTGTGCAATCCTCTCCCACGAGCTTTACGATTTCGGGTGCATCAAAGAACGTCGTTGTCTATCGCGAGTTTTATCACGACATCACGACGGTGACGAATACCTCGCCAGCTTATTACAACGCCACAGGCTGGTATCCGGATGCGCTCATTCCCGCCGTCGACCCATACTTCAGCCAAACCACGAATGCGTTTCCCGTTGCGGTTACGGCGAGCTACAACCAATCGGCCTGGATTGACGTGTTCATCCCGCAAAACGCCCCTTCAGGCTATTACCTGGGCACGATCACCGTGTCAAACAGCGGAACAACCCTTGCCACGTTGCCCATTATCATTGGCGTGTGGCAGTGGCCCTCAGCTCAGGGCGGTCACATGCCAGCAACCTCGTCACTGGCAACGCAATTTTCGATGGATTGGGATGATTTGTGTCAGCAGTTCTATACGAATTACTCCAACTGTGCGACTCAACTCGGGAGTCTTTTTCCCAGTTTGACCGGGGGTGGAAACGGCATTGCGAACGGGATCGGTCAAACGATGTTTCTTGACCACCGTATCAGCGTGTTTAACGTCGGCGGTTCTACTTCTGCTTATAACGGCACTCCGGTAACGAACCTTCTGGCGGGAACCGCCACTTCCAGCTTCCCGACATTGCTTCCCGGGGCAGCGGCAACGAACGCCACGCAGCAAGGTTCCGGTAATACGCTCTCGGCTTTCAACACGCTGTTTCAGGTAACGAATGCTTCCATTTGGCCTACAGTGCAAGCCGTTTCCTATGATTGCGACGAACCTAGCAGCAGTGGCATAACCAGTTCGTGCATCCCCGCAGCGAAGGCGGATCACGCGCTTTCTCCCAAGCTGCCTTCTCTGTGGGCTACATATTATGCCAATGTAAGCTCGGCGGGGGGATTGAACTACATCGATTATATGGTGGTAGAACAGACCTGCATGTATTTGAATCTGACGAATGAGGCACAATGCGGGACCGCTGCTGGCACTCAAGGCAGCCAACTTTCCAACTATACGTCATGGCTGACCGGAACTCCGACAGATGGATTGACCCGCCATCTGTGGGCTTATGAAAGCTGTTCTTCTGGCGGGACCTGTGGAAATGGAACGCAAGGAGCGAACGATTTCAATTATCCCAATGACAATATTGACGGAAAACCAGCTTCTAACCGCGCTATGGAATGGATGAGTTATCTGAACGGTCAGACGGGTGAACTGTCCTTTGAGGTGTTCTGCGCATATCCCGGCACCGGTTGTTATTTTGGGAACAGCTCTCCGGTAGACCCTTGGGTAACGGTATACACTTTTGGAAACAATGGTGATGGGACGCTCGCCTATCCAAGCACTTACACATGCAGCGCTTCGATGGACTATCCGCAATCGAACTGCCCCTACGCATCTAAAAACTGGATCACACAACCGGGAGGATCCGCGCTTACCATTCCGATCCTAGTTCCATCCATTCGGTTGAAGAACAAGCGTGACGGCTTTCAGGATTATGAATATTTGAAGGCCCTGACGACCGCAGGACAGGGAAGCTACGTCACTTCGCAGATCAATAGCTGGATTACGAATCTGGACAGCTACGAATATACCGGCACCGGTTTGCAAACGGCTCGTACGAACATCGGCACAGCGCTCCATCAGCTGAGCTATCCAACTACCTTATTGCCACCGCCCAGCTTGACGGGCTCAGTGCAGTAATCAAAAAGGCACTTTGACCTCCATCGTGGGGTCATCTCACCGGGGAGAGCCGCTAGGTTCTCCCCTATTTTTATTTTGTAGCCGACACGCAGCGTGCTAACAACTCAAGCTCGTATCGTTGTTTGGACATCCATGCGGCGACAGATGCGGTCGATGAGGACAATCAATCGCGTGTTGAAGGTGTGATTCACGGATACGCGGTGGAAAGGCCTGAACGTTTTTATCTAGAAGCTATCTGGCTCTGTTGACATCCTCAGGAAAAGGCGGCGATGTTTCAACCGGTACAAATTGAAACTCAATCCGAGCAGCAGGGCTTGACGCATCTGTGCGCGCAGCGATCGACCTGGTGCACGGGCCGAAAGTTTCCGCTTCACGGAAGAGAACAGGCTCTCGAAGGGCGCGGCGGCGGTAAATCCGTTGCGGGAATTCACTCCGCATCTCGGCGCGTACTCCGCGCAAGTGCCATGTTTTCTTCCCGCGCTTGGCGGGAATCACGCTCTGCGCTCCGAGGCGTTGGCGGATGCAGGTAGGATTGCGCTCGCTGTCGAACTCGGCATCGGCCAGCACCAGCCCGATGCGGGTTTGCTGGGAAGCTGCTTCGACGACGGCAGGCAAATTTGCGCAGTCATTCCACGGAACGCGCCGCGCGAGTTGCGACAAGACGAACTGCTGATCCAAATCCACGGCGACTACCCACTTCAACCAGTGCCGCCTGGGCAGCGGTTTCTGCCCATGGGGATGCATGCGCCGCACAAAGAACGTGCTCACCGCGCCTTGCGCCAAACCGGTGGCGTCCACAGCGACGCGATTGCGCTTCGAAAGCACTGTCACACCGGGTCTCTCGTAGTCCAATCTGAAGTCTGAGACAGCATGATAGCAAGGATTTGTTGTTGCTCAGGCCTAAGCTGCGCGACAACTAAGCTGCGCGAAGTTGACATAAGCAACCGCAAAGCGTACGATTTTGCCCATTAGTTCGAAATTTGGATATTCCGGATAGTCCCCTCCGCTTGGACATAAACTCGGCTTCTAGAGAACCAACGTGCAAGTGGAAGTATAGCCTGATGGTGAATTTTCGTCCTGTATGCCCGCGCTCAGCCTCTATCAAGCTACTAGAAACGTTTGTGGCGGACTCGTGTTCATCGAATATTGAACTGACCGAATTAGGATTCAACTGATAGGTAAGAGCCGAGAATGAGGCGCCAACTCTTGGAAGATACCCAACTACATAGCATTCCCCAGTCCCGGAAGGAGCAGGCGTACACCGATGAGCGCCGACGCTATTGGGATCAGGTCGCTGGCGGTGCAGGTGGGTGGCAACCCCTCCGAACTTCCTACCAGCGAAGGCTGTCTGAGATTTATCGGTTTTTAATTCCCCCGGGCAAGCGTGTGTTGGAAGTCGGCTGTTCCCGTGGAGATCTCCTCGCGGCTGTCCGGCCATCCTATGGCGTGGGAATCGATTTATCGCCAAAGATGGTTGCCGCGGCGAAGGCGAAGTATCCCGAGCTGCACTTCATCGAAGGAGATGCGCTTACCGTCGATCTCGGCACTGAGTTTGATTACATCATCTGTTCGGATTTGGTCAACGATGTCTGGGACGTCGAAACCCTCTTCAACAATCTCCGCCGCCACAGTGTTCCGTCTACCCGGGTCGTTCTAAATACTTATAGTCGCGTGTGGGAGTTGCCTCGCCGGCTTGCCGAGAAACTGGGTCTGGCGAAAAAGATGCTGACGCAGAACTGGCTCATGATGTCCGACGTTGTGAACCTGATTGATCTTACCAACTTCGAAATGATCCGTGTCGGCGGCGAGATTCTCTGGCCAGTCCCCACGCCCTTGATAGGGACGTTCTTCAACAAGTTCGTCGTCAAGTTCTGGCCCTTTGATCAGCTCGCACTGACGAGCATCCTGGTTGCGCGCGTTAGGCCCACTCGAGAGCGCCGAGATACAAAAGTGAGCGTGGTCGTCGCCGCTCGCAACGAAGCAGGCAATATCCCGGGCATCTTTGATCGGGTTCCTCAAATGGGATCGGGCACCGAGCTTATCTTTGTGGAAGGCAATTCCAGTGACAACACGTTCCAGGCGATTGAAACCGAAATCGCGCGGCGTCCGGATGTGGATGCGAGGCTCTACAAGCAGCCTGGAAAGGGAAAGGGAGATGCGGTTCGTACCGGCTTGCAGCAGGCCACCGGAGAAGTTTTGATGATTCTCGATGCCGATATGACTGTAGCTCCCGAAGATCTTCCCCGTTTCTATGAGGCTTGGAGATCCGGTAAGGCCGACTTCGTCAACGGCGTACGTCTTGTCTATCCCATGGAGAACCGCGCTATGCGATTCTTCAATCTGCTTGGAAATCGATTTTTCAGTGCGGTATTCACATGGCTATTGAATCAGCGCATCAAAGATACGTTGTGCGGCACCAAAGTCCTGAGCAAGAAAGACTATGAGTTGATTGCAGCAAATCGCTCCTATTTCGGCGACTTCGACCCCTTTGGAGATTTTGACTTGCTTTTTGGTGCCGCCAAGTACAACCTCAAAATCATGGATTTGCCAATCCGCTACGCGGAACGCACCTACGGCGATACCAATATTCAGCGCTGGCGTCACGGTATGATTCTGCTACGGATGGCGCTTCTGGCCATGCGCCGAATTAAGTTCGTTTAGAGAATTCATGTCCACCGCTGTTCACCAACCCCGCGTCGCGCAGGGCCGTTTTGGCTCCTTGTCCCAATTGTTGAGCTCACCGCGCCTCTGGCTGCTAAGCGTTTTCGTATTTTCCCGGCTGGCTTACTTTGCAGCCGGTATCAGGTTTGACACCAGGCCTCTTGACGTATTCTTCCAGATTTTCGATCCGGCGCTGCTGCGGACGCGTTTGCTGGAGACGTCATACTACGCGCACACGTACCCGCCGGGCTATAACATCATGCTGGGAATTGTGCTGAAATTATTTCCGAACCATTTTGTGACGGCGTTTCACGTTTTATATATGATGTTCGGCGTTGCGCTGCTTTTCGCGCTATACGATCTATTACAAGCGCTGGGAGTTGGGCCGGGTTTGTCCGCCGCACTCGCATGCTTGTTCATTGTCAGCCCGGAATGCATCCTTTACGAGAATTTTCTGGCCTATGAATACCCGATGCTAGCAATGCTGTGCGTGGCTGCTCTTTGGTTTTACCGCTTGCTTCAGCGTCCACGCGTGCTTCTGGCCAATGGGTTCTTTTTCCTGGTGGCTTGGCTTGTCGTTTTTCGTTCTATATTTCACCTCCTTTACTTCGTACTTGTGGCGGCAGCAGTCATTTTTCTGCTTCCTGGCCATCGAAAGATGCTGGCACTGGCGGCAATCGTCCCGTTCCTGCTGGCATTCTCGACATACGCGAAAAACTGGAAACTCTACGGACAATTTACCAGCAGTTCTTGGATGGGATTCAACATTTACACGATTACCACGCATCAGTTAACCGACGGCGAGATGGAAACATTTATTCGCGGAGGCAAGATTTCGCCGGTGGAAGCGTTGGAGACCTTGGGACCACTCTCGCAATATCGTGATTTTGTCACCATACCTCCGCCGACCGGTATTCCAATTCTCGATCAGCAGCTGGATTCCAACGGTCGGCCAAATTTCAATCAATTGGGCTACCTTCAATTGCAGAAAATCTATCTCGCGGATGGAAAATTTCTGCTTTTACACTACCCTAAGGCGTATGTGCGATCGTGCGTAAAAGCCTGGTTTGCATACTTTCTGCCGGCTACGGACTTCATCTTCTTTAAAGAAACACGTCCTCACATTTACAGGTTCGATCGCTTTGTCAATATGGTCGCTTTTGGCCAGTTGCGCGAAGCTTCCGACCGAAAGGATCTGCGTAAGCTGGAGTCCGCCGGTTCGTCGCCGCTTTATCTGACGCTTTACACGAGTATTTTCCTGATGATCGGTCTGCCGGCGTTGTTTCTTTATGCTTGCTGGGTATTTTTCGCGCGCCTGCGAAATAAAGTGTTCCGACGCGAGCAGACCGCTCTCCTGGGCTTTGTTCTGTTTCATATCCTCATGGTCACTGGAATCGTCAATTTCCTCTCCTGCTTTGAGAACAACCGTTATCGAGTCCCTATCGATGGGTTCTTTCTGCTTCTGTTTGGAATGGCATGCACGTCGTTCCTGGAGATCCTCAGGAAAAGAAAGGCTCAGCAGGAAACCCATTTGGTATCTGAAGCTGTTTAAACGCCGGATTTTCATAGCTTACAGAAGTGAATTTGCTTTGTTATAGTTTTACTCAAGTTCCAGCTGGTGGTCTGATCTAGCTGGGATGATCCTAGTCGAATCGTCTGATGAGAGGCACGAATCACAGCGCAGGGAGTTGGTGTCGAACTTATTGCTGAAATAACGCTGCTGGTGGCCAGTGAGAGTTTAATTCTTATGACCGAAACAAAGAATCGTCCAGGCCAACCGAGCCCTCCCAAGGCGCTTATTACTGGCATCACCGGCCAGGACGGATCTTTTCTCGCTGAATTCCTGTTGAACCGGGGTTATGAAGTTCACGGGATTGTTCGCCGCGCTTCCACGTTCACCACGGAGCGGCTGGATCCCATATACACTGACCCGCACGGGCAAGGCATCAGGCTATTCTTGCACTACGGGGACATTACCGATGGCGCAGGACTGCACCGCATTCTCGCGGAAGTAGCGCCTGATGAGATTTATAATCTCGCCGCCCAATCCCACGTTCGCGTGAGCTTTGACCAGGCAGAATACACCGCTGACGCGGTCGCCACCGGCACTCTGCGTCTGCTGGAGGCAATGCGCGAATTCGCTCTCACAAAAAAGACCGTGCGTCTTTACCAGGCCGGATCCTCGGAGATGTTTGGGGCCGCGCTGTCTCCGCAAAATGAACATACCGCCTTTTACCCGCGCAGTCCGTACGCGGTCAGCAAGGTAGCGGCGCACTGGTACGCCACAAACTACCGCGAAGCGTATGGCCTTCACGTAACCAATGGCATTTTGTTCAACCACGAATCGCCGCGCAGAGGAGAGACCTTCGTCACCCGCAAAATCACGCGGGCACTGACCCGTATCAAGCTGGGCCTGCAGAATAAGCTGTATCTTGGCAACTTGGAGGCCAAGCGCGACTGGGGCTATGCCGGAGACTATGTCGAGGCAATGTGGTTGATGCTTCAACAGCCTAATCCGGATGATTACGTCGTCGCAACCGGGGAGTCGCACTCCGTGCAGGAATTCCTGGATCTGGCTGCGTCCTACTGTGACGTCGATTGGAAAAAGTTTGTCGAGAAAGATCCTCGCTACCTTCGTCCAACCGAAGTCGACTGCTTGTGTGGGGATGCAAGCAAAGCCCGCAAAAAACTGGGTTGGGCGCCTAAAGTGACCTTTTCCGAGCTCGTCAAGATGATGGTAGAACACGATCTTGAGCTGGCAGAACAAGAAAGAACCCTCGCAAGGGCGGGACACCATGTCGTACAGCGTGGCTCGTCGCAACGTTAAACCGCCATGAATAAGAATAGCCGAGTTTTTTTAGCTGGCCATAAGGGCCTCGTCGGTTCCGCGATACATCGCAAGCTCGGTTCCGCGGGTTACCACAACCTGATCGTGCGAAATCGCTCGGAGTTGGATTTATCCAACCAGGCAGCCGTGGAACGTTTTTTTGCCTCTGAGCTGCCCGAATATGTTTTTCTGGCAGCCGCCAAAGTGGGTGGAATCCTTGCCAACGCCAATTATCCCGCCGAATTTCTCCGCGAAAACCTTTTGATCCAAACAAACGTGATCGATTCGGCGCATCGTCACGGCGTGCAGAAATTGCAGTTCCTTGGCTCCTCGTGCATCTATCCCAAGCTTGCTCCCCAGCCGATCCACGAAGACGCGCTGCTTACCGGTAGCCTTGAACCAACAAACGAAGCCTACGCCGTGGCGAAAATCGCGGGATTGAAAATGGCCCAGGCATACCGGCGGCAATATGGGTTTCATGCCATCTGCCTGATGCCCACGAATCTCTATGGCCCAGGTGATAACTTCGATCCAGCCTCTTCGCATGTGGTTCCGGCATTGATCAACAAATTTCATGATGCCGTGGAGCGCGGAGCGCCGGAAGTGGCGATCTGGGGCACTGGGACGCCACGCAGAGAATTTCTGCACGTGGATGATCTGGCTGACGCCGCGCTCTTCCTGATGCGCAACTACGACGACGAGCCAATTGTCAACGTTGGAGTAGGAAAAGACATTTCGATTCGAGAGTTAGCCGAATTGGTAGGAGAAGTGACCGGCTATCGCGGCCGCCTAGTCTTCGACACGTCCAAACCCGACGGCACACCTCGCAAATTGCTGGATGTCTCACGTCTAGCAGATTTGGGCTGGCAAGCGAGCATTCCTCTGCGCGAAGGCCTCCAGCAAACATATCGCTGGTACGTGTCTGCTGGCTTGTAGCTGGCGCTTCTCTGAGCCACTGTTGCCGTTGAACGACCCCGTGTGACCTAACTCTTCCCGAGCATGGCCTTGATTGTTCTCATCAAATGGCCGACACGTTCCCGATAAAACACAAGCAGGACGCTACTGTAGGTTGCGGCACCGACGATCGTCAGGAGGGAAAGGCCCCATAAGGCGCGGATTTTTGCAGACATTATGGCGCGAATCCCGAAAAGCACAATTGCCATGACGATTGACGCGTTTATGGAAGGCAGGAGTATGCGCAGATACTCCTTCGCGGTCGTGCCTGTTTTCTGAAATGTTCTGTAATACACCGGCGCGATGATAATGGGATAAGCCAACAACCATGCCGCGGCGATGCCCGTTGTTCCCCAGTGACTGCCAATCAGAAAGGCAATGGGCATGGCGATTGCCGAACCAACCATTGTCCACATCACGAATGCGGAATCACCCACGGCTGTAAGCAGATTTGGAAGAAACGTGCTGAGCGATCGAGTTGCAACAAAAAGCCCTAGCAACCGAAGTGGGGCGATCACCCCCATCCACTTCGGCCCCAGAAGAGCCGGCACGGCATAATCGGCGACCATCGCCAATCCGATGCTTGCAGGCACTGTAACGAATGACAGGATTTCCGTTAGTCTCAGAAGATAGCGGCGCAGTTCGTTCTTGTCCGTCTGTACAGCTGAAAAATAAGCAGGGGTTACACCTGTCACCAAATTCGCGATCTTTTCTAGTGGTGCCGAGGAAATGTTCCACGCGACCGTATAGTTCCCAAGTGGCACTTCACCGAGTACTCTCCCCGCAACGCCGAAGTCCGCGTTTTCATAGGCGTACCAGGCCACGCGAGAAAGAATGATTTGCCTGCTGAACGTCAGCTCCCGCTTCATGCTATCAAACTTAGGCAGGCTAAATTCATGACGTTTCCAATAGAGAGTGAGCAGACTCGTCGAGACACTGGCGACAAGGTAGCCGATCACCAGACTCCAATAGCGAAATTTCAGCAATGCGAATATAACGATGGCCAAAATCTGAAGAACCGTGCGTGTCGTTTCAATTCCTGCGATCAGTTTGAAGCGCAATTCTTTTTGCAGGAGGGCCCGCGGCACTACCTGCATGGAATTGAAGGCGTATATCAGGCTGGAGACTAACAAAACCTTGGTAAGGGGTGGTGCGGAGAAGAAATGCGCAATGGGTTTGGCCAATGCGCAGGACAGACCAAGCGCCCCCATTCCTATAAGGATCGCAAGGGTATTCAATTCGGCGATTTGCCGCCGGGTAAGATCACGAAACGTAATGATCGCATCACCGATCCCGGCCTGGCTTACATACAACGCCAGGTTCAAGTACAAGCTGGCCATGCCGATGATCCCATAGTCGTACGGCGTCAGGAGTCGTGCCACGATGATCGTCGATACCCAACTCAGGATCTGCGAGACCCATCGAGCGGCAGCGTTCCACGCCACGGCCCGTGCCAGAGACCGGTCGAGATTTTGCGGTTGAGCTTCCGTCGCCATTCAAATACTGCTTCGTCTCGCGTCTAGTGCTGAAAACACCAGAACTAACCAGCACATTGTCGAAAAACAGTTGGGTTCAATGAGCGATCTTTGCTGCTGGAAATTAGAAAAGGACGGCTACCGCAGGTTCCATGCAGCGCCCACATGCAGTCCATTCAAAGCTTTCTGTGACGCGAGCTCTTCCTCTAATTTCCGGAAGTGTGGCGGCAAATCGCTCCAAAGCTTGCCAAAAAACGCATAGGACCGCCTGGAAATCAAATCATAATCGGGCATCCAGCTCATCATTTTGTCGACGGAAATTCCTGCCCCGTCAACCACATGGATATCCGTGATCGAATAGATTTCCGCGACGCTCAAGGGATTCTGAATAATTCCTTTTTCCAGTAGCTCGAGATTCGTTTTGTCACAGTAGGACTCGCGCTGCTTTCCAGTCAGCTCTCGGTAAATTCGTCCAAAAACTCTTCTGGGAGCAAAACGTGCAAGGTTGTCGGGAAGTAATTTCCGGGGCTCCGCCTGTTGCGCTCGCCTCAGATACTCTGGATCGGCGAGATATGCCCCATTCGGATCCTGCAGGTGGAGATAGATTCCACCGTCGGACTGAAGGCGTCGAACGTTGGCTAGGAAATCAGGCAAATCCGGCACATGGTGCAAGACGGAGCAGGTAACAATCAATGAAAACGTCTTGCCTTTTGGCAGGGAATTGACCAACCCCTCGTTGATGGTCACGGGAATATTCCATCCCCGAGCTCTTTCAGCTACTTTCTTCAACATGATTCGGGAGGTATCCAGCAGATCAACGCTCTTGATTTTCCTCCCTAGAGCCGTCTTTAACAGGCAATCAGTGGCGAGTCCCGTGCCGCACCCGATGTCGAGCAGGTGCAGCTCATCATGACGTTTCGCAGCTTCCGTACAATCATCCGCCAGCCGGTTGAATTCCTGCGGCAAGCTTTGCCACATGTCGGAGTGTTCCTGGTCGTAAACCTTGGCTTCGAAGTTGTGAAAGTTTACGTTAACGGCTTCATGGAATTCTTCCGGGCTGCAACGTACTCCGTGTCGGTCCATAATCTTTAGTAGGGGCGCTAGTGCTTCATGAGTTGTTCCAGTGGGCATTAGTCGTTCGCGAAGTCTTCAAAGAGTAGTATTTGACGTGCCGACAAGTTTACCCCATTGTTGAGAAGCCGAAGTTAATTAAATGACTCCAACAGGCCTGCAAAAGCGATCCAAAAGCCACTCGTGGTCCGACACTGGCCCGGGCTCCAGCGAATCTTCCGTAGTGCCACCAGTCGCGGACAGTACAGGCAAAACCCCGCGCAAAGCCAAGAGTAGAGAGAAGTTCGAAAAATGGCGCAGAATATCCCTCTATTTTGCGTTGGGCTTGGTATTTGTCCGTCTCAGCATGATCCATCAGCTACTGGAGTTCTTGCTGGACACCGACACCTATCTTCTCTATTTTGTGGCAATTCCGGTCCTAATTGCGATTCCCGCCACGGGCGGTTTCCATCGTGCGTTCCAATACCGGCCGGCGTTGTATTGGGCGGCGTTTGCGCTGTGGTTGTTACCCACCTCTGTATTCAGTAGCTGGAAAGCAGGCTCCCTTAACATCGCTATGGGTTATTACCGAACGGAATTGATCCTTCTATTCGCGATTGCGGGTCTGGTAACGACGTGGCGGGAGTGTCGATGGTTAATGTACACGATCTCCTCGGCCGCGGTCGTTAACATAGTTACCGTTCTACTTTTTCGGAGAATTGATATTCACGGAAGAACCAGCTTGGCCTTCGGGACGGTTGCAAACTCAAATGACTACTCCGGCCATCTAATCTTCGTTCTACCGTTTCTGTTGTGGGTCATTCTGGTCACCAGGTCAACAGTTGTCCGCATCGTGGGATTCCTGGTCCTCGTCTTGGCGCTGTATGAAATTCTGGCCGCGGGTTCCAGGGGCGCGATGATTGGCCTGGCCACTGCAATCATCGTCTTCGCATTTACAACCACGCCAAAAGTCCGCCGCATTGTGTTGGTGACTGCGCCTGTTTTGGCTGTGTTGGTGATTGCGCTTCTGCCCCGTAGCGTAAGCCATCGTATCTTTGCGTTTTCCGCGGACGATGCTGACGCTTCATCCGAAGCGCTCGAATCGTCGCGCGATCGAGCACAACTGCTTAAGGATAGCATTGCAACCGTGTTTCGCCACCCGCTGTTCGGTGTCGGCACGGGTCAATTTGCCAGTATCGAAGGGCAGCAAACGGCTCATTCGGGGCAAAGACTTTGGTATGGAGCGCACAATTCATTTACCCAGGTTGCCAGCGAAAACGGATTTCCCGGCTTTATCTTTTATCTTGGCGGAGTCCTTTCTTCTTTGTTCCTGTTGAACAAAACCGGCCGTTTTTTGGCCAGGAAACCTGGCGTGAAAGAAGCGGCTGCTGCCGTCTTGTGCGTGCGCATTGCGCTAATCAGCTTTTGTGCGACTATATTTTTTCTGAATTTTGGCTACTACTTTTATCTGCCGGCTTTGGCGGGGATTTCGATCGCGGTTGCAGCGTCCAGTAACCGGCTGGTGATGGACCTGAAGGCCAAGGTCAGCCAGGGCCAGCAAAGTTCTCCAGTTGAGTCCTGGAGCTGACTCCTGCCACCGACTGGTGCTACAGAGTGTCTTGTAGTGAGTGGTGTGGGCAGAATTACATCTAGAATTATTTTGGTTGGACTTATTCTTCCCAGTGATCGTGCGTTTCGAGAATACGGGCGCGCGTCGGAGTGAAATTGGCGATGCTGCAATTTGGGATCTTGACCCCACAGCAATATGCGAGAGCTACAGAGAGGCGCCGGACGGCGGGCTCCGGCGTGGCTTTTACGTTGTTGGAAACCAGCGATCCGCCTACGCACGACGAGGTCCAGCGGTTTGAAGAAATCAGTTACAACCTTCGCACCTCGAATGGCACCACTCGAATGACTTTCCGGAACCGCATGCCTGATGTAAATGAAATGGCTCTAAGACTCATTCATGCGTCTTACCCGCCCAACGCCGAGCTTATCGTCCAGGATCGCGCCGCATCAACCTGCCTGACATCCACCGAGTGGGCACAACAGTTGCTGCCCGCCTATCCAAAAACGCAATTTGAAGCCTCGGATGCCCTGTTGCACCTTTTTCGCATCTCTCTGCCCGACGGACAGACCTTTATAGTAGAGCCGGACGGCCAGCCCCTTCAATACATCGAGTCGCCCTTTGCCGTTTGCCTCTGCCCCCGCGAGCCCCTACGGTACCCCCTGAATCATCTGGTGGTGGCTCGTGCCAGGAAAAAATTTCGCTCTCTTGCGCTTCCAGCGAACTTGTCTGATCCTCCGGAAAACAAAGAGTACCGGATCGGCAAAATTTCTTGCGTCCATCCGGAGGCGCTCTCGCTTACCATGAACGACCCCAGATTCACGATTCGCACGCGTTCTGTGTTTGAACGAACTCCTGGTATCGATGTACTTCGAACCATGAACATATTGAATTTCGCTTACTTTCCGAAGGAACACCTGATCGACGGGATCCAAGCGGCATTTCAGAGTCTAAAGCCAGGCGGACTATGGATTGTCGGCCGAACTCATGAAGAAGATACAAAGAACCACGTGACCTTCTTCAGACGCACAGGCGAGAACTGGGAAGTATTTGAGAGAATTGGTCAGGGCTCGGAGATCGAAAAGCTGGTCACCGGCCGTGCGGCCCGTGGAACGAGAATCGATGACTAAGCCGGCGACCCCTTCGTGCTCTTTTCTTCTCATTTGTCAGACTTATTTCCCAGTCCTCGGTGGGTCTGAAATCGAAGCGCAGCGTGTGTGCAGTGCGCTCATTCGCCGCGGACACCGTGTGACCGTCGTCTGCGCCGGCGGCGACCCCATGCCTCCCGTTCAAGATTGGATTGATCCTCAAGGCGTGCCGGTGCGCATCTATGCGAGGCGTCCAGACGGAACACTCAAAAACGTCATTTACGCTTTGCGCGTTGCAGGCATGCTGATTCGCGAGCGAAAGAACTACCAGTTCGTATATTTCTTAATGCAAGGGCTACACCTGGCTGTAGGTCTACCAATAGCGCGACTGCTGGAAAAGCCGATTCTTATGAAAATATCGGGCAGCGGCGAAATGTCGCGGATCTCTAAATCCAGGATAGGTCGCCAGGAGCTTCGTTGGCTGAAGCGCTGGGCCAGGAAAATACTAATCCTGAACGAAGGCATGCGCCAGGAAGCCATCGATTACGGCATATCCCCGCAGCAGTTGCTCTTGATGCCAAATCCCGTAGATACGAATGAGTTTTCACCGGCATCACCCGAGGCACAATCCCAGTTGCGCGACCGATTTGGAATTCCGCAAACGGCGCCGGTCGTGATGTACTCCGGAAGGCTCGCTCTCGAAAAGGGGCTGCCAACGTTGTTGGACGCGTTCGCGCAGGTGCTTAGAACGGTCCCCGACGTTATCCTGGTTCTCGTCGGAGATGGTTCTGCCTGGCCGGCCCTCGTTGAGCAAGCCAAACGACTGGGACTGACGGAGCGGAATGTCCGATTTACGGGACGCGTAAATCCGCAGGACGTGCCTCAATGGCTGAAAATTGCCACGCTGTTCACGCTTGTGTCTCCTTCCGAGGGTTTTCCCTGTGCGTTGGAAGAGGCAATGTCCGCCGGTCTTGCGAGCGTAGCGACAGATATCCCCGGGAATCGTCAGCTCGTCACAGACGGAGTGCACTCCATTTTGACCACCGTCGGCGACACAAAAAAAACAGCCGATTCCATCGCACTCTTGCTTCACGACGCTGCTTTGCGCCGCCGCATGTCCCAGGCTGCTCGCGAACACATCCTGGGAAATTACTCCACTGAACGCGTTGTCGACCTGTACGAAGATCTGTTCAAGGCAATCATGCTGCCGTAAGCTACGCGACGACCTTTGGAGTAGGCTAGACGGCCCCCGCTCTTTGACAAACCCGTGAACCTTTCGACCTGTAGACCGTAACTCAACCAACATTCATATAGTCTTGGTATACTTTCGATGCTCGGTTCGTGTGCCGAGGTCTAGCAGCTTGTGAGAATTGGTCATTTAGCTCTAGGATGTTTCAACAATCCCATCGAGGAACCCAGGTTTGTCAAGCGGCCCACATCCCGCCGAAGAGCCGAACATCAGCCTACCGGCGTCAGGAAGCTCCGGCTCACCACAAAAGTCAATCCGCGTGCTGGCTTTTGTAGAAGCTCTTTGGCCAACCATCGGGCCTGCCAAGAATCTATTGGAGTTTGCGCAGCGCGCGGCGCGTAGCTCAGGAACAGCTATGCGCGCGAACATCGCGATTGCCACTTATCATCGCGGCCGAGGACCTATTTCCAATGCCTTCGCCGATAGCTGCGTGGCGGCAGGATTGGAGGTGCATGTAATTCGCGAGCGGTTCCTGTATGATGCGGCTATCCTCCCCGCCATCCGCAGGCTAGTGGATCATTGCAAACCGGATATCATCCAGACCCACGCCGTAAAATCACATTTCCTGATTCGATTGACTCGCGTCAATCGAGGTCGTCCGTGGATTGCTTTTCAGCATGGATACACCTGGACAAGCACCAGAACCAAGATTTACAACCGCCTTGATCGTTGGTCCTTACCAGCCGCCACCAGGGTTGTAGCAGTATGTCGTCCATTTGCCGACGCGTTGGAGAGGGTAGGTGTTTGTCGAGACCGAATTGTTGTTCAACACAATTCCGTAAAACCGTTCCAGCCAGCTTCAAACGACCAAGTCCTGGCGGTTCGTCAGACCCTGCATATAGCAGAGGATGCAAAAGTGGTCCTTTGCGTTGGCCGGCTGTCTCGCGAGAAAGCTCAAACTGACCTGATCCAGGCCGTCGCCCTCCTCAAGAAAGAGGACAGCCAGTACAAGATAAGATTTATCCTCGCTGGCGAAGGTCCTGACTACCAAATGTTGAAGGACCTGGCAAAATCACTTCAGGTGGAGGATTGGGTTATTTTCGCCGGCCTCGTTTCTGATCTTCGGCCCTACTACACTTTCGCGGATCTGATGGTCATGCCTTCGCATACAGAAGGCTCTCCAAATGTTCTCCTCGAAGCCATGGCCGCGGGACTTCCGGTCATCGCTACCGCCGTCGGTGGAGTGCCTGAAATCGCAACCAACGAGAAAGATGCGCTGTTGATTGAAAAAGAAAATCCTATAGCCCTTGTTGCGGCCATCCGACGACTGCTGGCGGATGCAGATCTCAGAGATCGACTATCCCAAGCTGCCCGAGAGCGCATCCTGGCTTATTCCCCGGAGGCCTACTGTGGCTCGATTCTGTCGTTGTATCACAGCTGCTTGACCGGCAAAAACGCCATTGCCGGCTCACAAAAGTGAGAGATTTTTGTTGCCTGATCGTATGTCCGTTGGTGATCACGTCACGAGCGGAGTTGGAATCGGAATTCCGCACGTCCTTGGGTAAACCAAATGAGAGTGTCCATTATAGTTCCGCTTTATAACAAGGAGCGGTGGATAAAGCGCGCGTTGGATTCAATAGCGCGACAGACTTTTGCCGATTTCGAAACCATCGTTGTCGATGACGGATCGACGGATCAAGGACCCCATGTCGTCTCCGGATACAATGACCCGAGATTCAGATTGGTCCGCCAGTCAAACGACGGTCCCGGTTCGGCACGCAATCGAGGCATAGTGGAAGCTCAGGGCGAGATCCTGGCCTTTCTGGATGCGGATGATGAGTGGCTTCCCGATTACCTGGAAGGTAGCATTCGGTTCCTCGACGAACTCGACCAAAATGTGGTGTCGGTTTCGTCCGGTTACATTGAGTTTCCAGCTGGCGTTTCAAGGCGACCAATGTGGGAAGCCCGCGGAATCAAGGATGGAACGTTTCGTTTGACCCCCACAACAGATCCGATGATAGCGATCCATGGACTTGCATATATGTCTCCATGGTCGACGGTCGTCCGAGCGCACGCCTTGCGGAAATGGGGGGGCTTTTATGATCGAGACCGATGTTTGTTCGCTGAGGATGCCTATCTTTGGTTGAAATTCCTGTTAAACGAAACTGTCTCGTTTCGACTCACCCCCGCTGTAAATTATCATTGCGAGGCTTCTGAGCTGGCGAAGAACTATCGGAGTGCTCGCCCAATAGAACCTTTTCTGCTTGACCCTTCCGATATTGAAGCCGTGTGTCCTCTGGAGCTGCGAAGCCTTTTGTCGAAGATGCTAGCTATCCGTGCCTTCAAAACAGCCTGTGTGTTGGGTTATTGGGGACAATGGCAAGGAGCGAGATCATTGGTGAAGCGCTTTTATTCAACGACATATTGGAACTTGCCGTACTGCTTTCCCGCAGTCATCTGCAGCACTCCCTTTGGCACGATTCTCGGTGCATTCCATCGGGCGATCAAGCGCTCTTGACGGCGTGAGGATTTTTCCGTAAGTTTCGCGTAGTCAAAGACTTTTGCTGCGCGAAGCCGACCATTCCACGACCGCGTCGATAATTCGCTGGAACAACTCTTTCTCACCGCCGAGGGACTTTGCCAGCCGTTGTCCTGCTTCGGCAGTTCGTTGTCGCATCTCTGCATCTTCCCATGCCCGGCGAATCACCTGTCGCAGCTGTTCCGCATCTCCAGGCGGCGCAAGCAACATCTCGTCTCCGAAAATATCGGACATGCCTGGTCCCACTGTTCCGATTACGCATTTCCCAGCCAGCATGGAATTAAGGGAGGTCCCGATGCCAGACGCCACGATACTCGTCTTCAGAATCGGCAAAACCACCAGGCGAGCATCGCGAATCATCTTTCTTTGCGCCTCGGTGCTCTTATTGTCGGGCAACCGCCGCACATTCGCAGGCAATTTGTTCAGCGGACGGGTGAATCGCGATCCATTCTTCCGCAACAACGCGAAATCAGGCTCGGGAATTGCAGCCGGATACCCGAGCTTTTCCATCACGTCAAAGAAAATATCGAAATCCCTCATCGATTGTCCAAAACACAACACATATTCTCCGTTTCCATCCGGGGGAAGCTCTTCGACAACTTTCGGATTGGGCTTGAATGGCACATAGGAGCTCCTCTCCGCTGTAATTCCATACACACGTCCATAAGCCGCAAGGTCGCGAAAATAATGGATGTGGTGGTTGAATCTTCGCAACAGCAGCCGTCTCGCAATCATGGTAAGACCGCTTCGCAGGTTGTGCGGTCTTCGCAGCACAAGATCGAGTGAGACCAAGTCAGGCGTTTTGCGAAACCACAATGCGCTGGCTAACTTGAAACTCAACTGCGGATCGCAATTGACGAGGAAAACAGCGCCCGGGTGCTCGCGCTGTCGCAGAAAACTGGGCGCAGAATTCGCAATGATGCTTTCTCCCGGGTGCCCGCTTGCGGACGTCCACGTGACCGGAAACCGCTCGATATTTGTTACGATCAGCACTCGCTCATCATGGCTTGCTACGTCGGCGATTGTCATAAGGCTGCTCGCCTCAGATACGTGAGTTAAACCAAATCCACATGGCGGTTCCGAGTTGACACACTACACCACATTAATCGTTGATGATAGCGCAGGGTGTGAGCGAGACATAATCTCGAAGTATCTGGTTCCCAAGTTCAGCGCAACAAAGGCACATCCTTTCCTATTCACCACATAACGTATGAAGAATTGAAATTACCATGCAGCTATACCTGCAAGAGTTAGTTCCGTTATAGGGCCCCGAACGAGAATTTCGTTCTCATAATGCAGGTGTTGGTTAGGCAGCTTTGAGTCCGACTGCGTCCACGAGGTCATCGAGGGCCTGAATGACGGCAGTATATCGAGAATCAAGAGCAGTGATCTTTTCTTTGGGAATGGACTGATCCGCGGCAAAGGGCTGCAGAATGCCGGCAGTCAAGGGAGCATAGATTTTTTCGTAGAGTTTTAGGAAAACCAGGCAGATTTGATAGCCGTGGGGAAGGAGCCGGTAACGGCGGGCATGCGGGATCTTTTCGATCAAGCCTTTGGCGCGCAGCTTCCAAAGGTCATAACGCAAGGATGCCAGTTTGTATTCTTCCGCTGTCTTCTGGAGTGCCTGCAGGGTTTGTGGGTATAAGTCGCGGGTGGTGAAAGTGCCTTCCGCCGCGAGGTAGCAGAAGCGCACCAAGGCGTGCATGAGGGCCAACTGTCGGGGCTGATCGAGCTTCAGACCCGGAAGGCGTCTGCCGTTGGGAAGAAGCGTAGGTTGGGTGAGTTGGCGAAGTTGTTCGCGATCCACAAAGGTTTCCAAAATATCTTGCTGCACGTCCAGATAGCGATCGATGATGCCGTCTAGCTTCTTCCGCAAGGGGGGAAGATTCTCCACCGCCTTGCCCAGGCCGTAATCGGTATAAATATTGTTGGTTGCCGTTTCGGTGCGGAGGAGGAAACGATCACGGACGTACTGTTTGACGAAGCCCTTGCGGTAGTGACTGCGGATCACGGGGTTGCCTAGGTTCAGATCCTCGATCACGGTCTGAAGCTTGTCGCCATGACGACGGGTGATGCGGCGGCCGAAGATTAGGGTAAGTTTGTTGGGTTGACCGATGGTGCGATTGGCATCGAGGAGCCGTTGTTCGAGGGCATCGACGGCGGCGCGACGACGGAAGATGAGATTGTCGCAGGTCTCCACCTGGGCAAAGAACAGCCGGTGCTGAACGCCGGCGTGCTTTCTTTCCTCGGAAGTGAAAAAGGGCGTGAAGTGGGTCAACCACTTTTGCCCACAAGTGATCAGATCGTGGGCGGTGAGGGAATCAGCGAGTTTCTGCAGGGCCTGCGGATCGCAACATTGCAAGAAGGCGTTCGCGCACTGCTGAAAGCGGATGCCCTGCTCCTGCATGCGCAGGGCCAGCCAGTAATGCTGATTGAGACAGATCCGCGCGGAGAAGGGAAAGTAGGGGCAAACCCGTACAAACATTTGTCCCCAACGGGGGTCCTGGACATAGAAGTTGTATTGCTCGACCCAACGGCGCTTCAACTCCAGATGCCAACGGTCGTCTTTCCCGATGGCGGTCATGATGGTGGCTGGCTCGCGTGCTTTGATGATGGCCACGACCTGATCGGGGTCGGCGCGTCGGAAATAGCGGGCCACGAAGTCATCGCGCCGGCCTGGGGGATCTTCCTGAATGGGTACGCCCCATTGCAGAGAGCGATTCTTGACCCAGTTGTGATACTGAGTGGCGATGTCACGCAACAGCTGCCGACTGACTGGATAGATCTGCCGATAGCTCCAGAAAAAGCCGATCGCCCGCTGTTCTTGCTGAAAGGGCTGGATCGCAGCATGAAGCAGGATACGATCGAAACAACGATACGCAAAACGGATGTTATCCTTATGGTGTTCGTAGAAGGCGTTCATGGGTCCTCCAGAGGGGTCAGATCCCTGGAGCATAACCCACTGGACGCCTCTCGTTTTTATTCCGCACGGATATCAAGGGCGAAGCCCTTGCCTAGTTAGCTACGGAGCCTTGATTTGGATTTCCTTCGAATACCCACTCTCGTTGCCCTTACCGTCCACCGCGGTCACGACATAATAGTAGGTCTGCTGATTGGAGATCGAACGATCAACATAACTCAACTCGGTCACCGGCTTTTCATTCAGCATCCGATAGCCACTTCCACTCGCAGAACTTCGGTAGACGTTATAACCGATAGTCTGGTGTGAAGGGCTTGCGCTCCAGGTCAATCGCACTGCACGCGGTGAGCTTTCAGGTAACGAGTGCGCGCGCAATCGATTCCAAATAGACTGCCCTTTGATCGCTGCTCCGATCGCAACGAGACCAGCTAAAAGGACAAACAAAATAGTGTTGCGGGTCTTATGAAGCTCAGGCCTAAAGTGCTGTCGAAAATGCACCTGTGAGTCTCTCTCGGGCGAATCGGTAGGCGTCCCAGGCTGGATTCGCCAGATTACCAAAGGCGTTCACCTCAAAAAGTCACAAGCAAGGTGTCCGCTAGTAAACGTTGAATCTGCAAGCTCGAGTTCGCTATCCGGGACGCAAAGCGCTTTCTGAACGTCTCTTGCCTTTACCAAAAATTGACAGGAGCTATCAGAGAGAGCTCGCGAACTCGCTACTGCACGGATTTCCTCGCGACAAGCTGCCGCGAGTGCTGGTTTCCCGATACCTGATGGGTCGTTCGGATTCTGTCCGGCTACGATCACAAACGCAAGCTCAATTTACGTGCCGGATTGAAGAATTCCATCATGATCCTTACCGAAGAGCACGAAACCCGAATGAGCCGACAGGTCTGGGGATAAGTAGGTTACCCACCATAAGCTCTACTGTCGTTTCCAAGGCATTGGCCAGAATGGTTGCGCTAATCCGGTCTCGGCACTAGAACTGTCCCAACACTTTAGCAACCTGCCCTCCTATCCTGACCCCCATCTGTACCGACGTACAGGTGTTCAAATTCGTAGGAGCGGGCATTGTGTTAATTGGCTTAGCAAAATGTTCGAGCTTAATCCCCAGTTCGCTCTCTGCGGCGGCTATGCTCCCCCATTAGCCCGAGCGAAGGCTCCCGGCGACTTTTCCCGCATGCGGTCGAGGGGCGTTCATTCTTTACGATTGTCATTTCAGGTGGATTCGTGAAGAGGCTGATTGGCGTTTTGTCAATTTTGGCCGTGGTGTGCCTGCCTATAGCTGCGCAGACCCAACAAACGATCCGAGTGAACGCGGGAGGTCCCGCTTATCGCGATACCAAGGGTCAGTTGTGGAGCGCTGACTATGGATACAACACCGGAGAACTCTCCAGTTCTGCACGCTCAGCGACAGTCACTGGTACCTCGGATCCGACGCTTTTCAAAAGTGCGCGGTTCAGCCCTTCGTCAGAACCGGAGCTTCAGTACCAATTCGCAGTCGAAAATGGAATTTATAAGGTGAATTTGTATTTTGCGGAAACTAATTTTAGGAGTGCTGGGAGGCGTGTCTTTGACGTGCGAATGCAAGGGGCAACGTTATTCAGGGCATTGGATATTTTTGCCCAAGCTGGTGCAGATCATGCGCTTGTGAAATCTGCTCAGATCTCCGTAACTGATGGCCGAGTCGTTATCCAGTTTGTACGTCACGCAAACGCGAATTTTCCGATCATAAGTGCTCTCGAGATTTTACCTTGGGAAACGGCCACTGCGCCTTCGATCACGAAACAACCTGCTAATCAGTCGATCACCGCTGGGCAAACCGCACAATTCCAGGTTGTGGCGGCTGGAACCGCGCCACTTTCCTATCAGTGGCAGAAGAATGTCGCGCCAATTCTTGGCGCGACATCTTCGACCTACACCACACCTGTAACCACCTCGGCCGACAATGGTGAGACCTTTCGCGTTGTTATCAGTAATTCCGATGGGAGCGTGACTAGCAATTCAGCTGCACTCTCAGTTGCCTCGGGCCCTGTAATCACGAAGCAACCCGCCAATCAGACCGTAGCAGTGGGTCAAACTGCTACTTTTTCTGTGGTCGCCAACGGCACGGCACCGTTGAGTTACCAATGGCTGAAGAACGGGGCCAACATAAGTGGCGCTACTGCGGACAGTTATACAACTTCGGCAGTGGCCAGTAGCGACAACGGTTCGACCTTTCAAGTCGCAATCAATAATTCCGCAGGTCATTTGACGAGTGCTGTCGCCACTCTGACAGTTAGCTCACCTCTTGCGATCAACACGAGTTCATTGCCTAGCGGTGCCACAGGCAAAGCGTATTCGGCTACGCTGGGGGCAAGCGGCGGCACAACGCCATACAGCTGGAGCGTCAGCTCCGGTGCTCTGCCCGCAGGCCTGAAGCTTTCTGCAGCCGGAACCATTTCGGGAACACCTACCGCGTCTAGTTCGTCCAGCTTCACGGTGAAGGTCACGGACTCGACCACCCCAACGGCGCAGACAGCCTCAAAGTCATTCACCATCAGCGTTGCTGCCGCAGTCACGCCGGTGACGATCACGACCTCTACGCTTGCGGCTGGGCAGGTCGGAGTAGCATATTCGACTCTGCTCGCGGCAAGTGGCGGCACCACACCCTACAGTTGGAGCCTCGGTTCGGGCATATTGCCGGCGGGATTGAGCCTGTCGACAGGCGGAACGCTTTCTGGAACGCCGACCACCGCCGGGTCATTCACATTCACGATTAAAGTCACAGACTCCACCACGCCGACAGCGCAAACGGCTACGAAGTCGTTGACCTTCACTGCGGCTGCTGCAAATGGCCCGGTGCAAATCACCACGACCTCTGTTCCGGCTGGCCAGGTGAGCGTGGCTTATTCGACGACTCTCCAGGCAAGAGAGGGCACGACGCCTTACATCTGGAGCATCTCTTCGGGATCCTTACCTGCGGGCTTGACGCTTTCGGCCGGAGGCACAATCTCCGGAACACCGACGGCGACGGGATCTTCCAGCTTCACAGTGAAAGTAACGGACTCCGGTTCGCCGACAACCAGCGCCACTGCGAGTTTCAGCGTCATAATAGCCGCGGGTTCTGGTTATTCGGTGCTGTTGAAGTGGGCCGCAAGCCCTTCTTCAGGTGTAACGGGATACAATGTGTACCGCAGCCAGGTAAGCGGAAGTGGCTTCGCCAAAATCAATTCTTCATTAGTAGCAGGATTGACGTACACAGATGCAACAGTGACGACCGGGCAAACGTACTATTATGTGACCACTTCGGTCAACTCGAGCGGAAACGAAAGTGCATATTCTGAGCAAATCGAAATGGACATTCCGTAAATTTCAAGAAAATGGTAACGGCTCATCGCAATACTCGGGTGCTTCTCTCGTCCCAGAACGTTTTTTCTGCGCTCCACGGCCTTTGCAGTGGACCGAACTGTCGGCCAAACTGCTCCGGCGTGAGCCACTTGTGGTAGTTGGGGGAAGATTTATCCTGTTGTTGCTCGAGCAGCAGTTGCCGAGCCGCGGCTTGCTCCGGGCTGTGCCGAAGCACAAGAAGCATTCGATCAAGAGGAAGAGTCGGCGGCGCGGGACCCCGGTCGAATTCTGGTCGCGCCAGGGGATGCGTATTACCTTTCTGTCCTTTAGGGCTTGCAGCCCGCGAAAGCTCGAAAGCTCATGAAAATCACTTTGAGGTAGGATCGCAATGGCCTGGGCGGCGAGGTCGGTGCTCTCCATTGGAGAAGTCGAGGCTGTCTTTCTGTCTGATCCGGAGCGTGCGTGTTTGAGCGGATAATTGGGCATCGTTGTCTTCCCCTGGGGGAGCGGCGATAGCCCGCGAGCCTGGTTAAGGTAACCGCAGCGCGCTCTCCGCTCCCGGCCAGGAGGAAACGATGCCGTATAGGATAGCGGGAATCGATGTTCATAAAAAGATGCTGGCTGTAGTTGTGTCTGACGTCGAAATCGAAAGCGAATACCAATTTGAGCGGCGGATGTTTGGCAGCAACCCTGAACAATTGCGAGCACTGGCCGGATGGCTGCTCGAGCAAGAGGCCGAAGAAGTAGTCATGGAATCGACGGCGCAATATTGGAAACCAGTGTGGGGAGCTTTGGAACGGTATTGGAAACCGATACGCGAGAAGCGGGAAGGCGCAAGGCGCAGGTCCGGAACGTTGCATCTCGCGCAGGCGCAATCGAACCGCGGACGACGGGGACGCAAGAGGGATTTCCCCGATGCCGAACGCCTGGTGAAGCGGCTGGTGGCCCGGGAATTGATTTTGAGCTTTGTGCCCGATGCCGAACAACGCTTGTGGCGGACGGTAACGCGCAAGAAGTACCAGTTGAGGTGCGATCGGGTGCGCCTGCAGAACCAAGTGGAGTCTCTGCTGGAAGAGGCCCATATCAAGTTGTCCAGCTTCGTCTCCGATCTGCTGGGTCTCAGTGCCCGGCGGATGCTGAAGGCCCTCGCTGACGGAGAAACCAACCCGGCAACTCTCGCCGCTTTGGCCGATCAACGCTTGCGCGCTACCCCGGAACAATTGTGTGATGCGCTCGGCGCCTGTACGGAGTTGAACGCCGTCTACCGGCGGCTGCTGAAGATGGCGTTGGAGGAATTGCGATTAATCGACGAGCAGATCGGAGAACTGGACCAGGAGATGGCCAGTCTCCTCAGCCAGCACCAGGATGCCGTCGAGCGGCTGGCGGAAGTGCCCGGTCTGGGAGTGGACTCCGCACAACAGATCATTGCCGAAGTCGGCCCTACTGCAGCAACCTTTCCCTCCGAGAAATGTCTCTCCTCCTGGGTGGGTGCCTGTCCCGGCGACGAAGAGAGCGCAGGGGTGAACTACAGCCACCGCTCTCCAAAGGGCAACCGCCAAATGCGCCGCTTACTCAATCAGGCTGCGAACGCCGCAGCTAGAACCAAAGGAAGCATCTTCGAGATCGTGTATCGCCGCTCGGTCCCGCGCCTGGGACATAATCAAGCCATCGGGGCGATTGCCCATCGGCAATGTCGGCTGATCTGGTTGATCCTGCACCAGGGAGTCCGTTACGAAGAACGGGGCCCGGCCGTCACCAAGCAGTCAAAGCAAAAGCGCACGAAGAGAATGATCCGGCAACTCCGAAACCTCGGCTATCGGATCGAAGCACCGAATCCTCAACCCAGCCAAGCACAAGCGCAGTGATTTTCGAGCCAGGAGTGTGAGTTTCGTTTCGTCGATCGCGTCCGTAATTCGTGCAGGAACACTTCCCTGCTGTGCAGCGTGACCACCGGGAAGAATGCAGGCGACATGGATACCAGCAGAATTGAGCGAAAGACCGCACGGGTGAGGTTTATGGCTCGTCCCTGGGAAACCTGAGCTTTTTCTGCGTTGCGACCTGGCACACCCCAGCTCGCCGCACCGTCTTTAGTGCTGAGTAACTAATGTGGAACAGTGAACGTGCATCGAGCGCGCATGCTGAAAGCTTGAAGCCACTCGAAATTGAGCGGTTGCCAGGTCTTTTGCGTTGAGCGGCCACTCACACGAGGGTCAAATTTCATCAGCATTGTCTATGGACCGGTACGTGTAGCGATGCCCCCACCCCCGACCACATGCGGGTCAGACTCATACGTTTTGCCACTTTTGTCAGTTAGCGAGAGATTATATTTGAATACAGTGAGTTGCCCCGGGTCGTTCAACGATGGAGTGGTACTGCGCCCGCCCGTGCCAAACGTCGTGGTAGCTGGTCCGAACGGAAGATCAGGACCGACGAACACCACCTGAAATGAGCTTACGTTTGGTCCAGGCACCCAGGTAATTGTGTAGTTGCCTTCGTTGTTCGCGCAGAGGTAGACCACCTTGTGATCCACATATGTTGGATACGAGTCCGTATTGTACGAGGGGTCCACATGGATTGTTATATCTCCGCAAGCGTATGCAGAGAACAGATGCTCTTTCTTGCACCCGCTTATTGCCATGGCGACAAACAGAAGAATGGCAAATAGCCTCATGTGACGGGCCCAGACTGGAAACACCTTCATACCGTCCTCCTTCACTCTGTTAAATCACCGTTGGATTAGCTTTAGGAACCTAGGATTGCTTCGCAAGCCATCAAAATTCGGTGTGTCACTCAACGTCGCGGGCGAAATTCCTCCCGCGATAGCCTTCTCGACCGCGTCCAGTGCATGCGGCGTGTCTCCGAGCTGTTGATAAACAATGCCTGCCGTGAGGAGCAAATCGGGGCTCTTAGGGTTTAGGCGAAGCGCAGCGTCTAAATTTTCGAGTGCGGGCTTTCGTTCCTGGCGCATGGCGTGATACATGGCGAGGTAGCCGAGCACTTCGGAGTCGCGCGGATTGACACGCAGTTTCTCTTCACCGAGAGCGATAGCCTTGCCATATGCCTTCACAGATTCGGAACCTCTCCCCGGACTCCAGAAATACGCGTCGCCCAGATTCCCCCACATCTGATAATCATTCTCGTCCAGTTTCACCGCGTCCTCGAACTGGACTGCTGATTCTGGGTAGCGGCGCATTTGAAAATAGGCGGTGCCCAAGTTTGAACTTGCGTCGGCTGTAGGGCGGATACTGAGCGATTGCTGAAGAAATGGAATTGCCTCGGCATAGCGTCCTTGCAAGACACAGACGCCGCCAAGGTTGGAATAACCGGTAAAGCTGTCCGGAGCGAGGGACACCACCTGCGAGTACATCGCCCTGGCATCTTCGTAGCGAGCATGACGCTGGTAGAAGAGACCAAGCCAATTGTATGTGGCCCAATAGTCGGGGCGCATGGCAATGGCCTGCTTATAGGTTTTTTCCGCATCATCCAAGCGGTTAAGCTGCTCGTAGGTGTAGGCCAGCCCTCCCTGCGCTGTGTCGCTCGCCGGTTCCAACTCAACGGCGCGCTTGTACTGCTCCAGTGCGTTTTTGTACTTGCCTGTACCAACAAACACTCTCCCGAGGCAGATATACGCAGATGCCAGAGCGGCATCAAGTTCCGCAGCCTTCTGGCAATTCCGAGTCGCTGCGTCCACCCATTGTTTGTCGTGCGTCAACTGGTACTTGCTCCAGTAGGCCTCACCTAGTCCAGCGTTGGCTGCGGCGAAGGCCGGGTCCTCGTCGAGCGCATGGGTGAAGACCTGAATGGCTGCGTCGACATTTTCGGGTTTGACGTAATCCTGCAAATAGCCACGGCCCTGCAAATAGAAGTCATACGCAGCGGGCTGAAGGGTGCCGTGAGTGGCAAGCGATTGCTTCTGCTGCGGTGCGAGCTGCAGCTGCATGGCAGTGGCTACGCCTTCGAATACGCGATCCTGAAGAGCGAAGGGATCATTTCCCGGCGCGGTAATTGTGCCGCTGCGCAATTGCTGCAGTGAACTTGCATCCACAAGGGCGTAATTCACTCGCGCCTGATCAGCCGCTCGCTGGACATTCAAAACCAGGACGAGGTTCACCCCGAGCTGCTTCCGGGCCGCTTCAACGGTGGTGACGCGCTTGTTGCGCATTTCGCTGGTTGGAATGACGGCGAGGCGGTTGGCCGTGCCCAGGTCTCCGAGGCGCGAATCCAGCGTATCCACCAGGCCATTTTCGAAGGCGGATTGACTTGCATCGCCGCTGCTCGGGGAGGACAGCACTCCGAGCAGAACTCGTGAGGGCATCGGCAGATCGCCGCCGTGCTTTCCGAAGTATCCGGCGCGAAACGCAAAGAATCCCGCGGCAGCAAGCAGAACGACAGCCGCGGCAGCAATTGTAGCGCGCAGCGAGCGCGACGATTTGGTGCGAAGCGTAGTAACGCCCGTCTGGCTCGATGGAACTAATGCCTCTAACGCAGCGCGCACTTCACCCGCGCTGTGATAACGCCGGGCAGGCTCCTTCTCGAGACAACGGTAAATCACCGAGGCTAGCCCGGGAGGCGTATGCGGTGGTAGGGGTGGAGGCGCATCCCGGACGATGGACGTGCAAAGCCGGTACAGATTCTCTCCATGAAATGGGCGCGAGCCCGCGGCCATCTCATAAAGCACGATCCCGAGCGACCAAATATCCGTGCGGGCTGAAGCACTATCTCCCTCAAACTGCTCAGGTGCCATGTAGGGAAACGTTCCCGCCAATCCGGTGCCTGCTGCCGTCGCAACAGTTTCCAGGGTCTGTCTATCGAACTCTGTCGGATCATTTTGCCGGGCCAGGCCAAAGTCGAGAATTTTTGCGTCGCCCGCGGGCGTCACAATTATATTCAGAGGCTTCAAATCACGATGAATGATGCCATGATGATGCGCATGCTCGAGTGCAGAAGCGATCTGCAGTCCGTAACGAAGAACCGTTTCGACGGGGAGCCCTTCGGGGCGAATCAATTTCGAGAGCGACTTGCCCTCGACATATTCCATAGCGATGAAGACTTCACCGGACTGTTCGCCTACTTCGAAAATCGAGCAGATGTTCGGATGATTCAGGGATGAAGCCGTGCGTGCTTCACTGCGCAGGCGTTCGCGGGCTTTGGGATCAGCCCCAGCTTGTTCAAGCAGGAATTTGAGGGCGACGATGCGCCGCAACTCCGTGTCTTCGGCTCGATAAACAACTCCGTTACCACCGCTACCCAGAGCATCGAGAACGCGGTAATGAGACACCACAGAGTTCAGCATGCTGTACCACCGGAAGACTGCGCTGGAGCATACCTGGAATTGCGACGCAGCGGGCCGTCCAACTTAGGTCGCCGGTGGGCTAAATGATAGGCCCCACGTCACTGCAAGTCAATGCAACTGCTAGCTCATTGTCAAAGCCCGTTAGAAATGTCCCCTGCTAGCTCATCTGACCGCAACTGTACGCCCATCGACGGTGCCGGAGCGCTCAATTATCAAGGACTCTCCCTCTGACACCTACGATGTTACGGATTGTCGCGACTCCAGCGATGGCCGAAAGTATGAGATTGATTTTGATTCGATCAAACCGCGCTTATCAGCAAATGGCAAATCGTGAAAGGTTCCAAAATACAAGTATTGTAAAACACTGGTGATAAAAAATCCTCCGATGCCCAGAAGAACCAAACGCCCTTGCCGCCGCTGTGGCCACGGAATAGTCATTCATAGCATCAAGCGTGTCGTGATTAAGCGTGAACAAGTGCGCGCAGCCGTGTAACCATCTGCAAAGATTACGAGGCATCAGATCTGTAGAAAAATAACAGCATCGGCTGGTTGAAAATAAAGAACCCGAAGTATTCGCAGACGGAAGGGCCATCTGAGTTGATGACTAGGGCACAATAGTTGTTCAGGCCTCATTTTTCTTCTTCCTGATTAGCTCAGTGAATTCTGAGATCTTGTCATCAAGAATCCTGATTTCCGAAGCTAAGTGAATAGCCGCGGGGACTTTCAAGAAACGCTCATAAAGTTCGTTTCGCTTTGCTATAAATTCCTCGCGCTTTGCGCGCTCATCCTTTTCACCTCCGGACACGAACAACTCCTTTCTGGTCTTTCCTCTTAATCTCAGTGTAGCAGCCTAAATCGGGGTTAAAGGCTACGGAATTGGCAGAAGTGACAGGTCGAATCCGCTCCGAAGGTCAAAAAGGGCATACGTTTAACCTTGCTGGAGCTGCATTGCGCGAATTTCCAGGCTACTCACATCTCGGTTTGGCACACGGCAGTGTTGCCGGTGAATGGAGCACTGGGAGCATTCGCAAGAGATAGCGCTCCGATTCCGTTTAAAAGGATTCGAGGCGCGTGAAATCGCCTGCCGGATGCGCACTCTGCAAATCGAATTCATTATCAATCGCTAGGTTGCCTCTCCCCTACTCGCGCCATCTCCTGAAGTACCTTCGAGATTGGATTTGGCCGATTAGAGAACATGCCCGTTACCTAGAAGCTGTTGCATAACCGAGGACAAGCCCCTGAAATGAGTATGGTTGAGCTTGGTGAAATGAGGGATAAGCAGAGTCAGCAGCGCCGAAGGAGGGCCGATGGCGCGATCCGGTCCGTTGCTGACCGAAGCGCAGTGGAAGAAAATCGCGCCCTTGCTCCCCAAGCCGCGCAAACAACGCAAAGGTGGTCGTCCGTGGATCGAGAATCGCCGTGTGCTGGAAGGGATTCTTTGGATTCTGCGGAGCGGGGCTCGCTGGCAGGACCTGCCGGAGAAATTTCCGCACCCTTCGACGTGCTGGCGGCGATTGCGAGACTGGGAGGAGCGGGGCATTTGGTTGAATATCTGGCGAACGTTTCTGGGCGAGTTAAACGAGCGCCAGCAATTGAAATGGAGCGAATCGTTTTTGGACGGCAGTTTTGCTCCGGCGAAAAAAGGGGCTGCGGAGTCGGAAAAACCAAGCGGGGCAAGGGGACGAAGTGGCTGGTGGTGGTCGACGGCCGCGGTCTTCCTGTGGGAAACTACCTTCACTCTGCATCCCCGGCGGAAGTCAAACTCGCGGAGACGACGCTCGCGACGATCCGAGTAGGACGGAACCATCACTCGGGCCGTCCGCGGCAAAAGCCGATGCGCGTGATTGCCGACAAAGCCTACGACAGCGATCCCCTGCGGGAACGCTTGCGGCAGCGCGGTATCGAACTGATCTGCCCGCACAAGAGGAATCGCGTTCGGCCGGCAACGCAAGACGGACGAGCCTTGCGACGTTACAAGCGTCGATGGATCGTGGAACGCCCCAATGCCTGGCTGGGAAACTTCCGACGCTTGGTCGTGCGCTACGATCGTTCGCTCACGATCTATGGCGCTTTTTTTCATATCGCCTGCTTCATGATCGTCTTACGGAGGGTTGTGCAATAGCTTCTAGATTCTTGGCTGACTCCCTGATGTCGCGTTACCGGAAAAGCGGCGACTATTGCCAGCTGGAAGCAGAGGGAAGATAAGCGACCAGAAGTGAATTACGAATCCCCGGCGATATGGTGCATTGCGTGTTCGTGGTGGCCATGGCTAAGTGGGTCTGATGCCCTGGCGTCTCGGTTTTTGCTCCTTCGTGTACTGTTCCCGGTTTGCAGAGCAGTCTGGGACCGAGACGCACGGTGAGAGTCTCTGAGTGGATACTGAACTTCCGTCTGACATTTGCGGAACGTCGGACAGTTATGGCGATTTCAACGTGGGTTTTCTGGGAGTGAATGAAATATTTACCTGCCTGTACTGCGCCGATTTGTCGCACTCGCGTGATGGCATCGTCGAGGGTGACCGCTGCTTCGATCCAGAGGTGTTCCTTGGCGCTCAAGGAACGAAAGATGTCGAACTGAGGAACCATAATCAGCCCCACTACTTCTCAGTTGTTGTATCCGGTCGGATCTATCGGAAAGGCTCCCACTCTAGCGGGCAGGAGCCCCTCCACACGACAGTGTGCGAAACCTGCATTCTCATCCGCGCAGAGAGAATCTGTGCAGACTGGCGTAGCTAAAATGAATATCTCAGTGGGCGGTGCTGGTTGGCTGAGTGGCTAAATTACAGATGATCGAAATCACTCTGTCAATAGTACCTAGGCCCGGTGCCGATCTGCCGACGCGGAAGACGCACGTAGGAATATAACTAACGCAGTAATAAAATATGAATTAATATGGAGCTTTCGGACTATGCGTTCGCCGTTCGTGGCTGAAGGTTACTGAACCTTGGATGGGCGTATTTACGTTTAAGTATGCACTCCAAGTAAAAGGGAAGCATCAGTTTCTGAAGGCCACCGTGCCTCAAACCGCCCGCGCCTGAGTTTATCTTGTGCGATTTGGGCTTGATGCGGATGTTTTTGAAAAACGGCCCAAACACCTTGAGTTATCCCTATGGGAAAGCTATTTAAATAACGATGCTCCATCGCGAAGTGCCGGTTGTAAGTCATCCGCAAGCACATCCGGCTCGTAAATTTCCAGATAATTGACATGCCGACCTGAAGTGTTCGGTTGCATCCCTATTTCGATGGATTTTTTCAAAGCGAGCGCGGGATTTCCCTCGGCACCCATGTCTCCGCTGTGGCGTTCGCAAGAAGTGCGAAGTTGAAAGCCGGTGATGACACGCCCGTTATAACCAATCACAAAATCGACGCCGCGAGGACCGGGCCCGCGCCTGGAAATCCATCGAGGTTGCTGAACTGGAGCACGAAACGGCGTCCCAATAGGCCAATGGCCTCATCGATAATTTCTTGCCTAGTGCGCTTCCGTTCGCGAGGATCAATTTTGCCGTGGTCATCAATATTGAGACCAAACCCCATCGACAAAGAGATGTACTGATTCGGAAAATCACTGGCATATATGCGGAAGGCTTTCTGCCATGCCGCGATGTATTTGCGCGGTGTGTAACCCACATTGAGCCAGGTCCTGACATCCTCGGGCTTGCTTGGCAATGTGAACTCCGCAGAAACTGATGTCGGTCCGGCCGCCGCGATCACTCGAAAAGCGGGAGACTTCTCGTATCTGTCGCTCAGTTGTTTTACGAACGCGAACCAACGGTCAAGGTAGATGTCATCCCAGGGTAATGGAAGTCTCTCGACCGTGTGTTTGTCGGGCCCATATTGAATCGGGAACATCTCGGTCTTGACGTCTTCCAAGGCCCACGGGGGAGAAAAAAACCCGGGGAAGATGAGAAGCTGAACCCATTTCCCTGATGCTTCCGCAGCGGCAAAGAACTGATCCAGCTTAGACCAATCCGGATTTCCCTGGATCGGTTCGATGTCGCGCCAACGGATTTGCAGTGCCACGCCGTCAATGTAGGGATTATTCAATGCCCGTAAATTTAATCGATTCTCTTGCGGCTTGTTCTCAATAACCACGACGAGCCCACTCGGGGCAGAGATACCGGTCAACGCCCGCGATTGCATTGGTTGTGCCGCCGCAGCAGTCGCAAAGGTCAACAAGGCGCCGGCCAAAGCAAGAGCCAGATGAATAACAAATTTTTCAGGTCGTGGCGTCCTGTGCGTCAACACGTGCACCTCGTTAGGTTGGAATCATGGTTCATATCTCATCGACTACCCTATTGAGGATCACATAATATAGTGACTAGAATAATTCCGCTTGTACCCAGAAGCCAGTGACCAGGGTAGTTCGTCGACGCATGCGGCGAAGAGCCTTGCGGGCATAATGGCTCAACTGCCAGAAGGTTTGCGGGCAGAAGTTTGGCAGTTCGTGTTGTTTCCAGTGTGACCAGAGATACTCGACCGGATTTAATTCCGGGGCGTAGGCGGGAAGAAATTCGAGCCAGAGTCGTCCTTTCTGTTCCCGGACAAAGTCCCAGACCAAACGGCTTCGATGCGTGCGGGATCCGTCCCAAACTACCAACAGCTTGCAGTCGAGATGACGCAGGAGATGTTTCAGAAACTGCACGACCTGCGGGCTGCGAATCGAGCCCGGGAACAACCGGAAGTAAAAGTTCCACCACGTTACACCGGCCATGGCCGACAAAGTTTTCCAATTGAAGTGATACTGCAGCACGGGAGTTTGTCCTCGCGGTGCCCAAGTTCGGCAACGATGCGGTCTCTGGCTCAGTCCGCTTTCGTCGACGAAAACGATCACGAACCCTTGTTTTTGGGCTTTTTTTTTATCTCCGGCCAGCGTTTTCGCTTCCACTGGGCAATGGCTTTTTCGTCGCGTTCCAGAGCTCGTCCGGTCGGACGTTGGCAACTCCAGCCGAGTTGCCGCAATAGGCGCCAGACATGTCCAGGGTGATAGTCAATCCCACATTCCTTTTCAATCAAATCCGCCACTCGCGCCGAGGTCCACAAGCCAGTGTCATAGCCAAACGCTTCCGGTCCGCGCTTCAGAGCGCGTTCGATCCGTTCTAGATCCTCAGCGCTCAAGCGTGGCTTCCGTCCGGCTCGACCGGCTTGCGCAAGCCCCGTTCGGCCGTCCTTTTCCAGTTGCTGCGCCCAGCGACTAACTGACTGACGATGTACACCGACTTGTCGAGCAACTTGCGATTGACTGACGCCCTTCTCGAGCAAGCCTGCCGCCCGCAGACGCCGCTCCTCTAGTGCTGTGAAGTCGCGCCGTACTCCTTTAGGGTTTCCCATGCACAAACGATAGCATAGAATAGTTAGAATGTCACTATATTATGTGATTCTCAATAATTGACCAGCTATCGGTTTTTTTTCGCGACGAAAGGAATCTGAGACCTGAAAATTCGTTTCGCCCTTGGAGTTGTCGCGAATCCTTCCGTTCACTGAGGCAAAGGTACCGCTTTTTGTTGACCATTTGAACCGAAGATGTCCAATAAGCATTCGGGACTCCGCTGAGTGCTCGTTGAAGTTTTAACGACGCAGGCCTCGCGACGGCCCGAGCAAACTGTCCGGTGTTCACCCTAACAGAACTCGGACCGAAGGAGGCCGAGGTGAGAATTGTAGGATCTGATTTGCATGCTCGCCCGCAAACGCAATGTGGACACCACAAGGGGAGAAGTGGTGAAGACGACTCTGAAGCACGAAGACAACAACGTGCGACAGTTTTATGGCAGGCTTCCTCGAGCGGTCACACGGGCGATAAATCTTCGCCGCACTACTGGCTAAGATTAACGGCGAACCCTGAGACTGATCGTCGTCGTGTAGCTGAGTGAGCCCGAAACGCCGGTAATCGTCACGGTCTTAGCTCCGGTCGTCGCTGTGCTGCTGGCCTGTCTTAAGCGCCTCGTGAAGTTCTGCAATCGCTTGCTCAGACCCACCCAATCGTACGTAGGCTGCGCCCAGGCATCGATGATAAACCCATCCCAGGTCCGGGTTCCGTTTAAGCAAGTCTTCGCAGCGCTAGATTAACTCGTCATAGCGGCTCGCATAATAGCGAAACGCAGTTGCGGCTCCGTAGATCTGAAGGGAGGCCAGATTCAATGCTTCGGCTCGCTGGATTTCCGCCTCAGCTTCGGTCATGCGGCCCTGGAAGATTAGAAGATCTGCATACCACCCGTGCGCTGAGGCATTGCTGGGCTTGACCTCGAGGGCACGGAGGTACTCCAATTCGGCCCCGGGCCAATCCCAAGTAGAGAGGTGATTAACAGCCAAGGTATAGTGTGCCGCGTTCAGGCAGTCGTCGATCTCCAGCGCCTTCAATGATGAGGCACGGGCTTTCGCGAAAAGTTCTACCTGTTTCGTCGGATCGTACAAAATAAGGGAGAGGTAGACCTCCGAGAGGCTGGCGTGCGCGGGCGCAAACGACGGCTCGATCTCAGTGGTTCGTTGGAAATCGACGAGGGCTTGTCGAGATTTTCCTTCGTCCGCCGGTCGAGGAAATAGCGGCCTCGGAAATAGGCTTCGTTGGCGGCGGGGTTGCACTACAATGCTCTATATTTGCGACGGAAAGTAGTTAGTACCCCCGTACTATTGACCGTCTGTCTGCTCTTGGGTATGCAATACGAGTCTTCCGTTCGTTAATTTACCTCCCAGCCTGACCAGAAGAGAGCGCGGACCAAATAGCCTTGGCCGCCATACATTGCGCAAATCGAGCCGGGTGAATCACTGGAAGCCGGCTTGGCCGTCCTCTACTTGGACAGCGGCAACTTCCGAGTCGAAGACCGACAACTGGCAAGGAGAATAGCGCCGATGATGAGGACAGAACGCCGACATGTCCCTCGGATGACAGTGATAGGGCACGCCTATGTCAATCTCGATCCAAACAATGGTGGAGTCGTCCTGAATATTTCTGAGGGGGGTCTTTGCTTTCAATCTACGGCTTCCATTCAACGGACTGAGACGATTCGCCTATGGTTTTCCTACCGGAGCCACCCCATTGAAGTTGACGGAGGGCTAACGTCAGCGAAAGGAGTCTCGCGATTTATCGAAGCCGGGAGCGAACTAGCGTGGACAGACCCTACCGGGAAGACGGGAGGGTTGCGCTTCACGAACCTACCCGCAGAAGCCCGCGAGCAAATTCGCAATTGGATACGCCAGGCTTCCCTGGTCGCCTTGAACGAGATGGCTGCCCTGTCGCCGCCTAAACCTCGTTTCTTTGGTGTTAAACAACTTACAAGTGCTGCGCGGCGTGCCTCCGAGAGAGTTGAGGCACGTTTTCGGAATATTCGATCAGGAAGACTATGGACTGGATTCTCCGGAGGTTTGCTGGCTGGAGTTCTCGTTTCGGCCCTCATGGTAGCCGCATTTTCATTGCTTACCCACAGTCGCGAGCTGGGTGATACGTTCATCCGATTGGGCGAACGATTGGGAGGAAAATCTTGGACGCCGCCGATATCGTCGCAACCACAGGCCAGCTCACAAGAACCGCGCTCGAGTTCGACGGTTCCGGCAGCACCAGAATCGAGCACTCCATCGCCAGAGCCGGAGCCACAGCCACTGACGCCAAAATCGCAGGATATATTGCGAGAGCCGCAAAGAGTGGAAGAAGCGTCGATTCAAGCTCCGCTAAAGGAGAAACTCGTCTCGACGGCAGGGCTAACAGCACCTAAGTCCGATGGCGGAGAGCTCGAAGCCGCGAGCCCTGCCTCTGCTTCGCTTTCTGTTCCGATCGTCAAGCCTTCCGATACTCCAGCGTTAAGTTCAACTACTGGTCGGCCTTTGACTCCGGGGATTGGCGTCGCTCCCGCCTCAGGTCCAAGCACCAGCATGCTCCGGTCTTCCGCATTGGAAAAGGAATTGGCGATCCGACCTGCTGTCCACTTTGAGCCTTCGAAAGTAGAAGGCATCGTCATGCGCTCCGAAAAGTATCTCGATGTCGGAAGGTTTAAAGAAAAACTGTTGGCTGACAAAACGACCGTCAAATTATCTGAATTGGGTTTTCCTGCAACGGTCATTCAATGGAACCGTTTTTGGGGAAAATCCTATCAAGTTCTTGTCGGACCTTACGGAGGTGATAGTGAGTCTGAAGCGGCACACAGGGATCTGGCGTCGCTCGGTTTCACGCCCCGATCGTACGAGAGGGGAAGACGGGATTTCAGGTTACCTCCCGCGCTGAAGGTCGCTGCCAAACAATTGCCCGCCGGAGAGTGCGTGATTAGTTGGGAATCGTATACCCCTGATGCCATTGTGAAATTCCAGGACGACAAAGGTAGTAGGACTGTCACCGTCGAGGGTAAGTGGGTCAAACAGGGTGTCAGGTACAGTGAGAATGAAGTAGGGTACCAAACGAACAGAGACGGGTCTCACACCCTTATCGAAATTCACTTCGCCGGAATGGGACAGGCCCTTTTTCTTAGCACGCACTAGGGTTGAGATACGTTGAGTTCCGGAGGATCAGCGGCGCCTACCAGGCGGTCCAGGTTCCTTCTTTAAGGGTCACGGACAAACTGCCGTCCGTCTCGGTTTTCGCCTCGAGAACGGCTTCCATCACCAACTTGGCGGCAAAATCCAGAACGACGACAGAGATCGTTGCCTGATCCACAGTGGACCAGAGTTTCTTTGATGCCTTCCCCATCTTGACCAGCTCTCTGACCGGAAGACTCGGTCTAGCCAGATTGACGTGGCCGTCGGGGGAGCGGGCCCATTCACCGTGCTTCTGGCGCAGAACGTAAGCGATGCCCGGTCCAATGATTCGATGGCTTTAGGCTCGGCCACTCCAACGTGGCGTCGAGTTTTCCTTCAGTCGGGTTAGGGGAGAAGCGGAGGGCTAGTACCTATTTCAGAAGTTAACGCCAGGTTTACTTGTCAGCAGGGCGAATCGAATCGGCAGTTTTCACTCGGCCAAGCGGCCTCACGGGGCTTTAAGGGTTTGGCCTATGATTCATCTTGTAAATTTTAGGTCACGCTGGTTTATTTTGTTGACACCTTAATAACGCTGACATATATAGAGCGCCGCAAGGGGCCTCCAAGAACGTCTAGGATGGGAGAATAACAATGAAAAAACTGGTTCTGGGCTCGGGAATTGTCCGAGCAGGGTGTGGCATTGCTCTCGGGGTGGCGCTGCTATTTGGCACTTCGACTACACTTGCGCAGGAGAGTCCAACCAATGAACTGAATCTCACGTTTGAGCCCGGTAACCATGCCGCAACCGGTGGGGCACAAATGATTTATCGACATTCTCGCCTGGCAAATACTTCTGCCGGAAGATCGCTTCGGGCGAAGGAGCTCGCAGCCTCAAAACAGATCGGCAAAAATACGGATGGGGGAGGAGGTGGCATCCTCCAGTACGAGGGTGACGTCACTTACCAAGGCGGTTCGGTGGTCGACTTTGCCCAGTTCCACGCAATCTACTTGCTGCCGAACGGGAAATGCCCCATCGCCACATGCTGGGGCAATCCCGAAGGCTTTTTAAAGGATCTTGGCAAAAGTGATTTCATTCATCTGGCCGATCAATATATCGGCTTCTTTGGCGGAGACCGCTATACGCTCGGATTTAGGGGCAAAGTGACCTATACGCCTCCGAGTACTCCGCTGACGGATGCCGATATGCAGGCAGTGGTGTACTTGTTTGCTTCCCTTTCGGGCGATACGGGCTACGGCCACATCTATCATATCTTCCTTCCGCCGGGGCAAGACCAGTGCTTCGATTCGACAGATACGGAATGCTATTCGCCGGACAATCTCAGCACTTTCTACTACTGCGGATATCACAGCAGTGTCACATTTACTGACATTGGCCATGTGCTTTACACCGTGGAACCCTATCAAGATGTAGCGGGATGCCAAGTGAAACCAGGATCTCCCAACGGGCAAATGGTCGATTCGACGGACAACGTCTTGAACCACGAATCGTTTGAAACCATCACCGATCCCGACGGAACCGCCTGGATCAATTCAACCTCGAACGCTATGTACGGAGACGAAGTGGGCGATGAATGTGAATTCGTCACATTTATCGGGGATAATGCTTACTTCAATCCACCATTCTTCAGCATTAACGGACATAACTACGGGGTTCAATCGATTTATTCGAACTCCGTGCACGCTTGCGGCACGGAGCCGTGACGTGAGCGATCTAAATTCGTCGAAACCACACTGTAGCGTCGTGCGGGAATGAGAGCTGTCTACCTGGCCTTCTTTGCGGACAGAGTGCGCAGGCGTGTCATCATGGCAGCGAGCCTGGGCCGGTCTTCCTGACTCACAGCTGCGAATTTCATTCCTACACCGATTCCCGGTCTTATGTGGCGCACTGTAGCGTCGGCACGAATTTGGCCTTCTTGCACCAGGAAGTGGAGATTAACAACAGATCCCATATGTTTGACAATGGGTGTCTTCAGAAAAAGACCACCCATGCCCATATCCAGTACGCGCGAAACGTCCGCCCTTCCCTCGGAGTTCCAGTAAACCCAAACCTCATCAGCGGTCTCTACACGGGAATAAAATCTTCTGGAGGGTAGGGACCCCAGTTGCCAAGAATTAGCCATAGCAGCTGGCCTTTCTTTCTAATCCTGGGTCGCTGGGCCTGGGGTATAGACCCTACTCCTAACCTCTGCCTAAGACAAGGTGATTCTCCTCGATCTCCTCGACATCCTCGACGAGACTCGACTCGACTTGTCAATCTCGCCAGTCAGATCGATCAGGTCATGACGGTGGTGAGCGCTAAACGAACCCCATCTTGTAAAGATTGACGGTGAGCCGTATCCTGCGAGACGGCATGTCCAGATGGGATTCGGAACATTCGCCAGTCGAATGGAGTGCCATTCGACTGAGCAATGTCATTGATCTGAAATATGATTAGGAAAGAAGGTTGTATTCTGGGGGGATATTTCCTGCTAACTCAATTTCTGTGATTTACCTACCTTGAAGATTCATCTCCCTCAGAATCCTCATTCCGACTCCAAATAACCCGTTCGGAAGTGAAGCGACTCGCACCACCTCCGTTAGATACTCGTGGGGCATGTCTTCGGGCTCGTTGGAATAAGGTAAGGACACGAGCAGGCGCATCCCCACCTGATACTTGGCCTCGCTTGAACGAAAATAGACCCCCGTCGGCGAGACGCTGAGTGTGCTGCGAATATCATCGAACGGCTCGAGTCTTGGATTAGAGGGGCGGATACGTATCGGCTGGATGATCTTGCAGCGACGGCTCGCGCGTCGCTCCCACTGCGGCCGATGGGCCGGAATTCCACCCACTTTCGAATTTGTTCCGCTATCGAACGAGGAATTCATTGTCTTTCACCTTGCCCATCCTCATAGACTTCTCATGAAAGCCTAGCTGGGTTACTGCAAGAAACCTATGGCAAGGCGGTACTCACAGAAAGGTGGATCAATCTATTCTATTGCTGGTACGGAAGTCCTATAACTCAGATTCTCGCTCGAGCCAGAACCTCAGTGGTCACCCAAAACCGGCCAAGCGTGGTCACCCCAAAACCGGCCATGAGTGAAGCCCGGGACATTGACTCCGACAGGAGCCCTTATAGGCTCGGTCGGTATGAGCAATGTCTTGAGCGAAGAGAAAAAACAACAAGTCATCGCACTGGGGAAGCTCGGATGGCCTTTACGGCGCATCGAGCAAGTCACTGGTGTCCGTAGAGAAACAGCAAGTGCTTACCTAAAGTCAGCCGGGGTAGTGGTGTGCCTGCCCGGGTGGGGACGGCGAGCACCAGCAAAACCGGCCATAGGGGTGACCACCGACCCCGATCCGGCAAAACCGGCCAACGAGGTGACCATCGAACCCTCTGAGGCAAAACCGGCCATAGGGGTGACCACCGACTTTGGCCAGCCGATCTCACCTCCGACTGCCCAACAAGATCGGGCCACCAGTGCCTGCGAGCCGTACCGCGAAGTGATCGAGCGAGGATTCGGTCGCGGCCGGAACGCCATGGCCATCTGGCAGGACTTGGTTTCCGATCACGGCTTTCCCCACGGCTACCAGACTGTGAAGCGTTTTGTTCGCAAGCTGCGTGGATCAGAGTCACCACAATCCGTGGGAATCATCCTCACCGCCGTCGGAGAAGAGGCCCAGGTCGATTACGGCAGTGGTCCGATGGTGCGTGACTCGCAGAGCGGCAAGTATCGCCGAACGCGACTGTTCGTACTGACGCTTGGCTACAGCCGCAAATCCGTACGCTTGCTGGTATGGCGTTCGAGTGCACGCATCTGGGCGGAACTGCATGAGAGAGCTTTTCGACGCTTAGGTGGTTGCACCAGACTTGTGGTTCTCGACAATTTGAAAGAAGGTGTGCTGCTTCCCGACGTCTACGATCCCCTTCTCAATCCACTGTTTCGAGATGTCCTCGCACACTACGGTGTGGTGGCGTTGCCTTGTCGGATTAAGGATCCCGATCGCAAAGGAAAAGTGGAGTCGGGGATCGGCCACACACAGAAAACGCCTCTCAAAGGGATGCACTTCGAGAGTCTAGAAGAAGCGCAGGCGTATCTGGACCGCTGGGAAGAACGCTGGGCAGATACGCGTATTCATGGCACAACGAAACGGCAGGTAGCGGTCATGTTCGCCGAAGAAAAACCGCACTTGCTCCCTCTGCCTCTGGAACCCTTCCGCTATTACCAATACGGAGAACGCGTCGTTCATCTGGACGGTTGCGTGGAGGTGGAAGCCGCCTATTACAGCTTGCCGCCGGGATGGATCGGACGGCCGGTGAAGGTGCAGTGGGATGAACTGCACGTGCGCATCCTCCATCCGAATACCAACCAACTTCTGCGCGAGCACCTGCGTCAGAAGCGTGGCGGATATCGCATCCGGGAAGAAGACCACCCCAAGAAAATGCCGCTGAGCACAGCGCAACTCTTGCGGCGCGCCGAACACGCGGGAACCCAGATCGGCAAGCTCTGCCAGTTGATCTATCAGCGGCAAGCAGAGACGGGCATCCGCCGCATCCTGGGAGTGTTTTCCCTGATCAAGAAATACGGGGCGGCCGCGGTCGAAGACGCCTGCGCCATCGCTCTGGACATCGGCGTTGCGGAACACCGCTTCGTGCGCCGTTATCTGGAGCGCCGCCCACACCCGCAAATGTTTTTGCGCCAGATCGATCCCCTGATTCGCGAGCTCACCGAGTATCGCGATTTCGTCAATCTCAAAATCAAGGAGCAACCAGAATGAATCTGATCGAGTTGAATCGTTCCTTACGACAACTGCGTCTCGGTGGCATCGCTGCGGTACTAGAGACGCGCCTGCAGCAAGCCCAAGCGGAACCGATGGCCCCCATCGACTTCCTTTCCTGTCTGGTATCGGATGAACTGACTCGTCGGGGGGACCGGCTGCTGGAACGACGCCGCAAACAAGCGCAATTTCGCGATGCGCAGGTGACGCTCGACAACTTCGATTTCAACTTTAACAAGAAGATGAATCGGAGCCTGGTCTTCGATCTGGCGACGGCCACCTTCATCGCTCGCCGCGAAGATGCACTTTTTCTTGGTCCGCCTGGCACGGGGAAAAGTCACCTGGCCCAGGCCATCGGGCAGGCGGTCATCGGCCAGGGCTATCGGGTGATCTACCGTGAGGCGCACGTCCTGCTCGAGGAAATCGCCGAAGCGGCCCTCGACGGAAAACGCAAAGAGCACATGGAACTGCTGGCCACCGTGCCCCTGCTGATCGTCGACGACTTGGGGATGCGTAAGTTAGGGCCCACAGCGGCGGAGGAGTTGCTGGAGATCGTCATGCGCCGTTACGAACGCACGAGCACGTTGGTGACATCGAACCGCCCGGTCGAGGACTGGGGAAAACTGCTCGGCGACAGCGCCGCCGTCACCGCCATGCTCGACCGCCTGCTCCACCACGGCCATATCCTCAAATGCGGTCCGCGGAGCTGGAGGACCAAGTTGCCGGCCGAACAATGAGCTCCGCGCCGAAAACTACCCGGAAAGCCACGACCTGAACTATGGGAGACTTCGAGAAAATGCAACCACGGCCCTGTAAACGAGATTTTTTCGAGCTTCGAGGAGGAAATGGTCCTCCACTTCGAAATTTCGGAGATTAGACTTGTAAGGAAAGCGAATGGCAGAGTACAACGGCTAAGTCCCGGGCCAACTCCTATGGCCGGTTTTCAAGTGACCACATATGGCCGGTTTTGACCTGACCACTGAGGGAGCCAGAATACCCATGTCATTGACAAAATGAAGGAGCGATCACGTCGGAGTTCCAGGCCAGCGAAATAGCAGGACACGCTGCCATAAAGCGTTGCCTTCAACAGCTATAGGGAAGCAGTTCCAAAAGGCTCCTATTCAGCGCTGGTCGGAAACGTTCGCTTTTTCCAAAGCTTTGAAGAGGGAATCGGTTCCTATGACCTGGCCGTTCATAGTGCCAGGAATGAGAGCGTCCTTCTCGATCATGTCCTTCCTTGCTCCGGCGATGGTGACGTTGTTGACCTCGAGAGTGCGGCCGAGCGCGCGCTCGTAATTGGCTTTGGCCTCGGCAAGATTGGCGAGTGCGCGCAGTTCCGTGCCCTGGGCATTGATGAGATCGCGTTGCGTGAGAATGACGTTGTAAACGGTAGAAGCGCCAAGTTGATATTTTTTCTCTTCGGCGTCGAACGTCTGTTGTTGTAGTTCTCGGGCCTTGCTCGCTGCCTCAACCTGGGCACTGCCTTGCTCAACGGCGATGATGGTATTCCGAACATCCAACAAGGCATTGTTTTTTGTCTGTTGCACTTCCGCTTCAAATTGCCGCTGCACCAATTGAGAGTGAATGTTGTCGGCTTGGTTCGCACGGTTACGCAACGGAAGACTCACGGTGAGCTGGCCGGCATATACCGGGAAATTGTTGTGGAAGATCTGCGATTGAGCCGTCGAGAAACCATCCTTGAACGAACCTGTGACAGGCGTAACGGTTAGGGGAGTATAGAAACCGGGAATAGGACTGCCACTGGCGTCCACGATTGGGACTCCTGCGACGGTGGTTGGTGTGCCGGTCGTGAAAGAATTGCCTGCAAGTCCGTTGGCTGAGTATTGAAGCCCGAGGGTGGCCGTGGGAAGTAGTGCGTTCCGCGTGGCGCGGACGTCCACTTCGGCGTTCTTAAGGTTAAGATATTGTTCCTGGAGATCCGGGCGCTTTTGGAAAGCTTCTTTGACGGCGTCTGGGAACGATTCGGTTTCTATCGTTGCAGGAGTTTCTGGCTTATCCGTCGGAATGATTTCGACATCAAGAAGATTGGAAGCCATGGGGTCTTTGGAAATGTAATTCTTGAGGACCAATTCATCCTGTAGCTGAGTGGTTTGTGCAACGATAAGGTTTTGGCGATCCGTAGCCAGTTCGGATTCGGCCCGCGTTACGTCCAAGGGGGCCATGGTGCCGATCTCCAATTGTTTCTTGTTGTCGTTGTAGAGCTTTTCTGAAACGGTGACGGCCTGCTGCTCGACTTTGACGTTTTCGCGTGCGTAGACCAGTTCCCAATAGGCGGTAATGGTATTGGTCACGGTGGTGATGGCTTGCTGGGCGAAGGTGAGGTCGGCAATCTTTCGATTATTTTCCGTGATGATGATGTTTCGGCGATTGACGAAACGCCCAGCCCCGGCTAGGAGTTGCTGCTGAAACGTAACCGACAGGGAAGATTGCACGTAGGGATTGAAGAAGTTCGCGGCCGAAGAAGAGGCACGGGTATTGTCCCAACTCACACTAAGGGTCGATCCTGTAACGAAGTTCTGCGAATACGAGGTATTGTACTCAGCGGCATGGGAGAAGAGAGGCTGCGCGACGGTTGTACCACCCGATGCACCAAGACCAGAAGTATAAGGATTGGCGATGGGGGTCGTGGCATCGCTGAAACCAACAACCTGGGTAACGGTCGGATCGTAATACAGTTCAGGCAGGTTGGCGGTTGAACCCACGGCGATGCTGCCGGGCGTGCCATATCCATAACCGCCGGCACGGGCCTTCAGCAAGCTCGCATCAGCCATCCAGGGGGTGTAGCGCTGTACAACGATATCCATGCTGTTTTCAAGCGCTAAAGCGATGGCGTCTTGCAGGCTCAGAGGGAGCTTGCCGTCGCGGATCAGTTGTTCTAGCCGGGGGGAATTGGTGAGCACGCCAGGAGCGACTACCTGGGTACGGTAGGGATTGACAAAGTCCGGGAAGGCGCTCGGCGCTCGGGAATAGTCGAATTTGGAGACGCCCAGCGATATTGGTACCCCCCCCTGCGCCGCGGGGTGCGTTTGCGCGGGGGCAGCCTCCTGCGCGAAAATAGGGGCCACCGGAGTGCCCGCCATTAACCCAATTAGCATCGCTGCAAACACGGGTCGAAAAAGCGGCTTCTTCATGAATTTCCTCAAGATCGGCATCGGAGCGAATAAAACGAAAAAAGCGTTGGATTTCCAGGTTTGCTAAAGCGATTCACAATCCGAGTCGACTCGCTTAGACAAAGATTCCATGTCCGAACTTACTCCACAACGGCTCAATCCGTGGGCTCGCACTAAGCGTCAATACACAATCAGAATCATCCACAGTCGTTAGCACTGTCTTCGACGTAATCGTCTCGACGCCATTCTTGATCCGGAATCGGTGTCATCATTTCATTCTGTTCGAGAGGAAAAGAGGCCAAGCGGTGAGGAATTGCTAATTTCCCAAGCAAAAGACCACACTAATAATCGCAAGAGACAATTAGATTAAGTCTATATGCATCTGCCAGTTGAGGCCAGGGAGGAGGATGGGATCTCCTCTTCGCAGGGGGAAGGCAGAACGACAGACGGTTTGGTCTTTGCCGGATGCCGGTTCTCACCCAACAGATTTTCCGGTTGCGAAATCAGTGCAGAGACAAATGGTAAGCGCTGCCACCCCGAACCTCGCTTCGTCGTTATTACTGATAGGCACCCATATCGATGGTGGTTCCCTGTAGGCGAGGATTGCCAGCATAATCCACCGTGCCCACGACCGTGGTCCCCAGGTCAATCCCGGCATTCACCGCCGGCGATGTCGCTTGAACCTGCAGGTTCGGTGTCGTCAAGCTCAGGTTCAGGTATTGCGGATTGCTGTAGAGAGAATGTCCGTCTTGTCCCGTCCCCGATTGATACGTTGTAAATCCTGTGTAGTTTGTCCCATTCCACACAAAATTAGCGGATGACTCGCCTGTCGAGGAGAAGAACAGGTTGTAGTCGGAGGCCAGCGGACTGGACTCGCTATTCGTGAAATTGTTGATGAACAGCGACTGCGAGGTGGCATAAACAATGTTGTTCTTGAACACATTGTTGGTGGCATAGTACTGCACCTGTAGTTCGCCGCTTCCTGTGCTCTTGCTGTCATTCTCCAGTAGCGAATTGTTGACGATGGTGCAGTAGCTTGTGCCCCCAACATTGCTGGCATATCCGCCAATCGATATGCCTACCGAGTTGTTATTGAAAACCAGATTGTTCCGCACCGTCACATAGGTGGACACATGGCCCGAATGCTCGCTTGCTACTTCGATTCCCAGATCGCTCGTCGAAACGTTGTTCCGCTCAATGATAACGTTGTCGCATCCGTCGCAATAGATCCCGTCTGCGTCATACTGATTCCCTTCCCCAGGATTGCTGATCGCGCTGATGTTGTACACCGTATTTTCGCCGATTACCCCATTGCGGGCATAATCATACGCCGGATCCGGAGACACACCTTCAAAACCAATGGCATCGATCCCGATGTTGTCGTTGTCGTGGATCGTATTGGATGTGATCGTGAAGTTCGTGACGTTCCCATCTACGTTCACCGTCTCACTGTTCCCGGTCTTGCAGCCGTAGACTGTGTTCCCACTGATGGTGATGTAGCTGATCGCCGTCGGGGCTTCTGAACCGTACACTGCGATTCCGAAGGCATTCCCTTCCGCCTCGGACGAAGTGGTGATGTTGGTTACGGTGTTATTGAGGATGTTGATGTAGCTACCCGAACCCGTCACCCAGATTCCCGCTGGCGTGGCGTTCGCATTCGAGGTCGTGTAGTTCTGGATTGTAAAGCCCTGAATCGTGACGTAGCTCTCATCCTCGATGTTGAACAGGCCTTGCGTGTTGGAACCGGAAGGTGTCAGCCCGGTCCCATCCACAATTGCCGCGCCAAAAGGCGAACTAATGAAGCTCACCGGTCCAGCAGTCGAAGAACCGGACACCGCAATAGTGACTGACTCGTTGTAGGTTCCAGCAAGCACGTAAACGGTATCGCCCGCTTGCACGGAATCTGCCGCGTGTTGCATCGTTCTCCACGGAGAGGAAAGCGTGCCCGCATTGGAGTCGCTACCGGAAGGAGAAACGTAAAAAGCTGAGCCGCTGCTCGTCGCATTGACCGTCAGCAGTAGCGTCGCTGTCCCAAAATTACTGCTGTTCGCGCTATCTGTCGCCTTCACCGCGAACGACAGCGTCGTCGTGCTCGTGGCTGTGCCCGTCAACAGTCCCGAACTGCTCAGCGAAAAACCGCTCACCGGCGTCGTCAAGCTCCAGATGTAGCTGCCACTCCCTCCCGTCGCTGCCAGTTGTTGCGCGTACGCTGCGTTCTCCGTCGCGGCTGGCAGTGTGGTCGTAATACTCACCGCGCTCGCCGCTGCGTTGACCGTCAGCTTCAGCGTTGCTGTCCCAAAATTACTGCTGTTCGCGCTATCCGTCGCCTTCACCGCGAACGACAGCGTCGTCGTGCTCGTAGCTGTGCCCGTCAACAGTCCCGAACTGCTCAGCGAAAAACCGCTCACCGGCGTCGTCAAGCTCCAGATGTAGCTGCCACTCCCTCCCGTCGCTGCCAGTTGTTGCGTGTACGCTGCGTTCTCCGTCGCGGCTGGCAGTGTGGTCGTAATACTCACCGCGCTTGCCGCTGCGTTGACCGTCAGCTTCAGCGTCGCTGTCCCAAAATTACTGCTGTTCGCGCTATCCGTCGCCTTCACCGCGAACGACAGCGTCGTCGTGCTCGTGGCTGTGCCCGTCAACAGTCCCGAACTGCTCAGCGAAAAACCGCTCACCGGCGTCGTCAAGCTCCAGATGTAGCTGCCACTCCCTCCCGTCGCTGCCAGTTGTTGCGTGTACGCTGCGTTCTCCGTCGCGGCTGGCAGTGTGGTCGTAATACTCACCGCGCTCGCCGCTGCGTTGACCGTCAGCTTCAGCGTCGCTGTCCCAAAATTACTGCTGTTCGCGCTATCTGTCGCCTTCACCGCGAACGACAGCGTCGTCGTGCTCGTGGCTGTGCCCGTCAACAGTCCCGAACTGCTCAGCGAAAAACCGCTCACCGGCGTCGTCAAGCTCCAGATGTAGCTGCCACTCCCTCCCGTCGCTGCCAGTTGTTGCGTGTACGCTGCGTTCTCCGTCGCGGCTGGCAGTGTGGTCGTAATACTCACCGCGCTCGCCGCTGCGTTGACCGTCAGCTTCAGCGTTGCTGTCCCAAAATTACTACTGTTCGCGCTATCTGTCGCCTTCACCGCGAACGACAGCGTCGTCGTGCTCGTGGCTGTGCCCGTCAACAGTCCCGAACTGCTCAGCGAAAAACCGCTCACCGGCGTCGTCAAGCTCCAGATGTAGCTGCCACTCCCTCCCGTTGCTGCCAGTTGTTGCGTGTACGCTGCGTTCTCCGTCGCGGCTGGCAGTGTGGTCGTAATACTCACCGCGCTTGCCGCTGCGTTGACCGTCAGCTTCAGCGTCGCTGTCCCAAAATTACTGCTGTTCGCGCTATCCGTCGCCTTCACCGCGAACGACAGCGTCGTCGTGCTCGTGGCTGTGCCCGTCAACAGTCCCGAACTGCTCAGCGAAAAACCGCTCACCGGCGTCGTCAAGCTCCAGATGTAGCTGCCACTCCCTCCCGTCGCTGCCAGTTGTTGCGTGTACGCTGCGTTCTCCGTCGCGGCTGGCAGTGTGGTCGTGATGCTCACCGCGCTTGCCGCTGCCTTGATCGTCAGGGAGAGGGTGATAATTCTTCTCTGTTCGGGGTCACTGCAATCCTTAACCTCAAAGGAAAGCAGGTCGCTCGCCACCGCTTCCTTAGGGATGCCGCTGATTACACCGGTAGACGAGTTCAAAGCGAGGCCCGTGGGCAACACTCCCCTCTTGAGACTCCACGTGTAAGGTGGCGTTCCGCCGGTGGCCGTTAGCCCTGCGCTGTATGGTACGTCCATTTTCCCGGTAGGCAGCGGGGAGAGCAGAATCTTGAGCGGGGCGGTTGAAGTACGAGAAGAATTCTGCCAGTCGCTACGGTCCTGCGCGAATGCGGGTAATGCGCCTGCGACGGCTATCAGAAGAGCAAACAGACCCAGCAGATGCGAACAGAGTGCAGTGCGACGGACATGTAGCGCCATCATTATCTTCCCCTCAGGCGAAACTCTAAATTTCCTTGGGCAGGAAGAGTTCGTCGATCAGAGCTGGCAACCCCAACTCTAAAGAACGATGGAGGCTAGGAAACCTGTACAGAAGTATGATTGTGGTACAGTTGAATTTACCTAAGCAGTACAGTTATGGTGCTCTTATATTTACCAGTACTGGAACACGGGCAAGCTCCTCAGGCCGTTCCCGGCGAAATTCGCTTCTGGCTGGTCGCACTCGAAATTGCTAGTGTCCCGTCCCACATCACTATTGACAATATGGGTTAGTCATGATGCAATCGGGTCATGTTCCCTATCGCCACCGCTCTTTCCGTTGATGACGAGGCCAAGAGGCAACTGGAATCGTTGGTCCGCTCTGGAACAACGCCACAAGGAGTGGCTCAGAAATGCCGGGTGATTCTGCTGGCCCAGGAAGGGATGTCCAATCATTCGATCGCCAAACAACTTGGCCTGTCGCGCCCGACGGTGATCGCCGCCCGGGCCACGTTTGGCACAGGCGGGGTGCAAGCGCTGACCGCGAAGCCGACGCGGAACCGGCCGCGCTGGACGCTGACCGCCGAGTTGGAGAAAAAGATTCTGGATACCACGCTCAAAACCAGACCACCGGACGCGACGCAGTGGACCGTGCGAACGCTCGCCAAACACCTGCGCGTGTCGCGCATGATGGTGCATCGGGTTTGGCAGCGTTTCGATATTCAGCCCCACCGGGTCGAGAAATTCAAATTGTCCAACGATCCGCAGTTTGAGGAAAAGGTGCGCGACATCGCCGGTCTGTACCTGGACCCTCCGGAACGCGCTCTGGTGCTGTGTGTCGACGAAAAAAGCCAGATTCAGGCTCTCGACCGTACCGCTCCGATCCTGCCGTTGCACCCGGGACTGCCGGAGCGCCAGACCCACGATTACAAGCGCTACGGAACGACCACCCTATTTGCCGCCTTCAATATCTTGAACGGCAAAGTCATCGGCAGTTGCTTGCCGCGTCATCGCGGCAAAGAGTTCGCAAAGTTTCTCAATCAAGTGGAGAAGCAAGTCCCTCCCGACCTGGACGTGCACATCATTTTGGACAACTACAGCACGCACAAGAGCGCCACTGCAAAGCGGTGGCTCAAATCCCGAAAGCACCGCCACTTCTATTTCCACTTCACCCCAACCAGCAGTTCTTGGCTCAATCAGGTGGAACGCTTCTTCGCTTTGATTACAGAACGTATGATCCGCCGCGGCACCTTCCGTAGTGTGGAAGAACTCGAAAGCGCCATCTATGCGTGGCTTGCCAATTGGAATAACAAGCCCCACCCATTCGTTTGGAAGGCCACGGCGGATGTCATCCTCGACAAGGTGCGCCGTTGCAAAGAATTAGCTGGGACACCACACTAGAGTCCAAAAAAGCTCACACCCCGGACGGAAGACGGATTTCTGCAGGGAGTTTTGCACACGCCGCGGGCGAACTTGGCCAATGCGTGCGATCTGCCGCTCGAAAATTGAAATCATCCAACCCCACATTCAAGAAAGTTCCGCCGCCGAGAGAGGCAGTAGCAGACCTTTGCCAGAAGCTATTGAGCGAATCAGCGTGAGTATTGGTTGAAGTTCTCTGGAGTTTCGGCTTAGCCTGAATTATTCGCGAATTTAGAGACACAAAAAGCCTCCCTCATGGTAAAAAGCTGTTGTCTACGCAGTCTTTACACCAATCCGGAGGCTTTCGTGCCTGAGCATACCACGACACAGTGTGTTCTCTTTCCGGGAATTTTTAAGCGACCTGTAATTGCCAAGTTCGATCAATCGCAAGGCAGCTCCGATGGGGGAGCGGTGTTGCTCAAAGCCGCGGACCGAGAGTTAGGTTTAATAACGGCGTTGGCAGCTTGCCTGAAAGACGACCGCCAAGAGGCTAAGGTCCGTCACGAAATCGATGAGCTGCTCACCCAGCGGGTCATGGCCATCGCCTGTGGCTACGAAGATGCCAACGATGCCGCCCGACTGGCGTGCGACCCGGTGCACAAACTCCTGGTCGGTCGTGATCCCGTGGAAGGGGAAGATTTGGCTTCGCAATCGACCCTTTCGCGGTTTGAAAATAGCGTGGATCGTAAAGAATTGTTTCGCATGGCCGAAGCCCTGGCGGACACGGTGATCGAACGCCATCGCAAGCGGCTGCGCGGTCGGGCTGGTCTGATCACCGTGGATCTGGATCCCACCGACGATCCTACGCATGGTGCGCAGCAATTGGCGTTTTTCAATTGGCATTACGACACCTACTGCTACCTACCGATGGTAGGTTTTCTGACCTTCAACCAGGAGGCGGAGCAATATCTGGTCACCGCGGTATTGCGTCCGGGGAACGCGCCGGGCTCGTCGGGAGCGGTGGGCCTGCTGCGCCGTTTGATCGAGCGGCTGACGGAAGCTTTTCCGAAGGCCAAGATCCGGGTGCGCTTGGATGGTGGTTTTGCGGCGCCGGAAGTTTTGGATTTTTTGGACTGCGAGCCGAAAGTGGAATACCTCGTCAATTTCGCAAGTAATACGGTGTTGCAGCGTAAAGCCGCGTCGGCCATGAAACGCGCCCGTCATGATTCGAAGATCTCCGGGCGGACCGAACATGTCTACGCTGAATGTCAGTACCGGACTCGGAAGAGTTGGCCGTGGAAACGTCGGGTCATTTATAAAGCGGAGGTGGTGCGGGCGAAGGGCAAGAAACCCAAGGACAATCCGCGCTTCGTGGTGACCAACATGAAGCAGAGTCCACAGTGGCTCTACGAGGAGGTCTATTGTCAACGGGGAGACCTCGAAAACAGGATCAAGGAACTGCATTACGGGATGGAGATCGGACGCACCAGTTGTACGAGCTTCTGGGCCAATCAGTTGCGTGTCTTGATGACCGCAGCAGCCTACGTGTTGATGCAGGAACTACGTTCCGGCCTGGCCGGCACCGCTTCTGCGCGTGCACAAGTTTCCACGTTGCGGGAGCGCTTCCTGAAACTCGGAGCCCAAGTGGTTGCGTCGGTGCGCCGAATCGTACTGCACTTGCCGCGGTCGTTTCCTTATCTCCATAGTTTCCATCGCCTCGCGTTGCACTTGGGCGCGCGAAGTGGCTAGTCGACCAGCGGAACGTCGCAGGAAATTTTTACTCGTCACGCCATGATACGGGTGTCACCTTTTCAGCGAAAATTGTGCCTCGCGACTTACCTAAACGCTTCAGAATCAAGCTCCCGGTTTCCCGGAAATTTTCGCGTGGTCAAGTAGGGTCTTACGACCGAAGAAAAACAGAAAATCAATCAGAAATCACTCTTCGTGAATAAAGCAGGTTAGACCATGGCCATTTTACTTTTCTCTCTGGGAGCCTACTACTGGTAGGCACCCATATCGATGGTGGTTCCCTGTAGGCGAGGATTGCCAGCATAATCCACCGTGCCCACGACCGTGGTCCCCAGGTCAATCCCGGCATTCACCGCCGGCGATGTCGCTTGAACCTGCAGGTTCGGTGTCGTCAAGCTCAGGTTCAGGTATTGCGGATTGCTGTAGAGAGAATGTCCGTCTTGTCCCGTCCCCGATTGATACGTTGTAAATCCTGTGTAGTTTGTCCCATTCCACACAAAATTAGCGGATGACTCGCCTGTCGAGGAGAAGAACAGGTTGTAGTCGGAGGCCAGCGGACTGGACTCGCTATTCGTGAAATTGTTGATGAACAGCGACTGCGAGGTGGCATAAACAATGTTGTTCTTGAACACATTGTTGGTGGCATAGTACTGCACCTGTAGTTCGCCGCTTCCTGTGCTCTTGCTGTCATTCTCCAGTAGCGAATTGTTGACGATGGTGCAGTAGCTTGTGCCCCCAACATTGCTGGCATATCCGCCAATCGATATGCCTACCGAGTTGTTATTGAAAACCAGATTGTTCCGCACCGTCACATAGGTGGACACATGGCCCGAATGCTCGCTTGCTACTTCGATTCCCAGATCGCTCGTCGAAACGTTGTTCCGCTCAATGATAACGTTGTCGCATCCGTCGCAATAGATCCCGTCTGCGTCATACTGATTCCCTTCCCCAGGATTGCTGATCGCGCTGATGTTGTACACCGTATTTTCGCCGATTACCCCATTGCGGGCATAATCATACGCCGGATCCGGAGACACACCTTCAAAACCAATGGCATCGATCCCGATGTTGTCGTTGTCGTGGATCGTATTGGATGTGATCGTGAAGTTCGTGACGTTCCCATCTACGTTCACCGTCTCACTGTTCCCGGTCTTGCAGCCGTAGACTGTGTTCCCACTGATGGTGATGTAGCTGATCGCCGTCGGGGCTTCTGAACCGTACACTGCGATTCCGAAGGCATTCCCTTCCGCCTCGGACGAAGTGGTGATGTTGGTTACGGTGTTATTGAGGATGTTGATGTAGCTACCCGAACCCGTCACCCAGATTCCCGCTGGCGTGGCGTTCGCATTCGAGGTCGTGTAGTTCTGGATTGTAAAGCCCTGAATCGTGACGTAGCTCTCATCCTCGATGTTGAACAGGCCTTGCGTGTTGGAACCGGAAGGTGTCAGCCCGGTCCCATCCACAATTGCCGCGCCAAAAGGCGAACTAATGAAGCTCACCGGTCCAGCAGTCGAAGAACCGGACACCGCAATAGTGACTGACTCGTTGTAGGTTCCAGCAAGCACGTAAACGGTATCGCCCGCTTGCACGGAATCTGCCGCGTGTTGCATCGTTCTCCACGGAGAGGAAAGCGTGCCCGCATTGGAGTCGCTACCGGAAGGAGAAACGTAAAAAGCTGAGCCGCTGCTCGTCGCATTGACCGTCAGCAGTAGCGTCGCTGTCCCAAAATTACTGCTGTTCGCGCTATCCGTCGCCTTCACCGCGAACGACAGCGTCGTCGTGCTCGTGGCTGTGCCCGTCAACAGTCCCGAACTGCTCAGCGAAAAACCGCTCACCGGCGTCGTCAAGCTCCAGATGTAGCTGCCACTCCCTCCCGTCGCTGCCAGTTGTTGCGTGTACACTGCGTTCTCCGTCGCGGCTGGCAGTGTGGTCGTAATACTCACCGCGCTCGCCGCTGCGTTGACCGTTAGGGTCAAGGTGGCAGTTTGCTTCTGTGCCGGACTACTGGAATCCGTGACCTTAACGGTGAGCGGGGTGCTCGTAACAGCCTGCGTGGGTGTGCCGGTGATCGCGCCGGCAGCATTTAGTGTTAGCCCCGCCGGCAGTGTGCCGCTGGCCGGGCTCCAGGTGTAGGGGGTTGTTCCGCCGGTCGCTGTGAGCATTGCGTTATATGGCGTTCCGACTTGTCCAATCGGCAGCGTTACTACGGAGATGTTGAGCTGGGGAGTAGATGGATTTTGGCTAGTGCTGCTTTTGACGGCCTCCGCGCATCCTTGCATTGCGGCGGCAGCAATTAGCAAAGCGGCAAAGGCGGTCAAAAGTCTTGAGAAGCCTGCTGGTCTTTGGCTATCGAACATGATCGTCCCTTGGAAAAAAAACGAACAACAGGAATTGCCGGGAATTGGGACTTTTTCCGCGAAGCCAGAGGACTGAAGGCAAACCTAGCACAAGGAAAGTGTCATTTATACTGTTCCGAGGTACAGGGACGGATATCGGCCATCGCTGAGATGGCTGATATCCTGGCCATGGCACGGCCACACGAGACGCGTGAAGGCTGACAGGCTTGGATGTGAGGCGGAAGGGCGGGTTCTTCGAGCAGATAGAAAGCACCCCGTCGAAACGACGGGTGAGCGAGCGGTGTTGTTCTCCTGCTGCCGACTTTAGTATTGGTGGCGCAATTGAAGCAGGCTTTGCCCGACAGACAGGGTCTGATTGGCCCCCTTCGTTGCCTGAAATACAGACACACTGCGTGATCTGCCCACGTTCAATCGCAGCTCATCGGCTACTTCGTCGATGATACTCGACGGCACGCTGGCCAGCTGTCTTGCGAATGCGGTAACCAGTGCGTTATCGCTGATGGTGTTGATCAGACGCGGTATCCCCCGCGAGAAGTGGTGGATCCTTGCGATCGTTTCATCCGGAACCAAGTTGCTCGCTTCGGCACTGGCCCCCGCAAGCTGCAACCGGCACTGGATATATCCTTTCGTGTTCTCTAAATCCAGTGGCTCGAGGTAGGCACGCAGGGTGATTCGTTGTTTCAATTGCCGCAACTCATGGGAATCGAGCTTGTCACTCAATTCCGACTGTCCCACCAGCACGATCTGCAGTAATTTCTCTTCGGCCGTCTCCAGATTGGTAAGAAGTCGGATTTCTTCGAGAACCTCCGTGGACAGATGGTGGGCTTCGTCCACCACCATCATGGTCGTCAATTTCCTCTGGTGGCGCGCAAGAAGATACCGATTGAGCTCATGAAGTATCTCCCCTTTATGTTTGCCCGACGCGCTAAGCCCAAAATCGGTCGCTGCATACTGCAGAAACTCCAGCGTTGACAGACGGCTGTTGAAAATATACGCGCTGGCGATGTCCGTGCCTTTGCACAGTTGCAAAAGACAACGGATCAGCAAGGTCTTGCCGGTGCCAACTTCGCCCGTCAATACCACAAACCCTTTGTGCTGGCGAACACCATAGTAAAGCGCCGCCAAAGCCTCTTTATGTTTTTTGGTCGAATACAGAAAATAAGGATCTGGAGTGATTTCAAATGGATGGCGGTTTAGCTTGTAGAAGTCTGTGTACATGGTCTCTTTCTGGACGTTGAGAACGTCATCATCAGCAATTCAACCCGGAGCAACGGCACATTCACTCTCCGATCAAAATTTAGGCCCGCAAGAGTCTCAGCGGCCTGTAGGACAACAGCTTGCAGTAGGTATTCTCGTAGGCCTTCAGAAACTGTTCCTCGGTAAAATATTCCAGGGCACGCGCCCGGGCTTTGCGACCTAATTGTTTGGGGGTAGCCTCATCTCCCCGCACATTGGGCGAGAGTTCGTACTTGGTCTCCGGATACGGGTTCGTGACCACCGCCAGCACCTGAAATTCAATCTCCGGTAAACCGTGCGTCAGCAGGTCGCACCACTTGCTCACACCCCCGGTGTAAAACGGATAAGTCCCTTCCGTCGCCAGCAGCACCGATAGCGGTCTTTGCCTGCTCATGGTTTCGCGAAACGAATCTCCGCCGCCTGCCCGGCTAGAAGCAAAAGAGTTGGATTATCGAATTCGACTTCGACGATATGCGTCATGTTCGGGGAAGGCAGCGGATTAATCACCCGGATCTTCCCTTCCACCTGACGCGGCGGTGAGGACGGCAGTTCCACTTGCGCGGACTGCCCGACTTTCAGCTCCGCAATCATCCGCGCGGCCACTGGAACTTCCGCAATCATATGATCGAGTTCCGCCAATCGCGCTACGGCTGTACCCGGGGAAACGTGGTCGCCCAGGTGTACGGGAAGTTCCGACACCACGCCCGTCTGCGTGGCTCGCACAACCTTCTCCCCGGCCTGCTCCTTGGCTTGTTGATATTTCAACTGCGCTTGCCGCAACTGCTCCTGCAAATCCTCGCGCGTGACCATCGCTTGCAGTTTCGCCTGGACAGTCTGGTCGCGTTCCAGCTTGGAAGACGCCCCGGCCAACTTCTTAGCATTTTCCAGATCATCTCGGGCGATGCGCAGTTCCGTCGCTTTGCCATCGAGCTCTTGCTTTGGCGTGATCCCGGCATCGTACAGCTGCTTGGCTCGGTTGTAGTTGTTCAACGCAAGCTCGTACGTGGCGGTTGCCCTTTCCGGAGAATCGCGCCACTGCCGCGTGGGAACCTGCTGCTCTTCCCGCTGTGACACCGCGACTCGTGCGTTTGCTTCAGCTAGCTGTGCCCGAAACTGCTCCAGGTTCGACTCCGCCGCCTGCAACTCCACACTCGCCTGTTGCAGGGCTAATTCTGCTTCGCGGCCATCCATGCGCAGCAATGGTTGTCCCTTTTGCACCGTGTCGCCAACCTTGACCGTAATCCCCGACACCGTTCCACCCAGGTCCGCGGTTATGCTGAATTCGCTTGCCGGGTGCACTGTGCCTTCAAAGGCCACCCCGTAGATCGGCTGGCCCTTGACCAATACTCCATTCGCGTTGAACGCGTAATTGGTGGCCAGCAGCGCCAGCCCTACGGCAAAAAAAGCAAGAATCAGACCGTTCCTGAGCTTGCGATGGGAGAAAATTACGCCGCTCTTCGGAAGCACCGCGATCGGCTCTTCGCGTTCCACCTGCCGCTCGACCAGCTTCTCGACCGCACGGTCTTGCGCGATCGTCAGTGCCTCAAATATCTCGCTCACACCGCTCCTCCTTCTCTATCTCTTGCAACTATTCCCGTCATCATGGCAGCGGTAAAGTAATGGTCTGGCCCGGCGTCATGTTGATGTGCGAGATATTCTGCCCGCCATAAATCTCCGATCCCGTGCTGGTCACACCGGTAACCGGAATCACTGCGGTCGGAACCGTTGCGGTCAATGGCATGGTGATGGTGATGCTCGCGTTCGCCGTGCCGGCGCCCACGATGCTCGCGGTAACACCCGCCAGGTTGAAGGAATTGCGATTCTGCATCAGCACCCCCAACTGATCCATCGTGGGAGTCAGTACCGGCAGCTTATACACCGCTTCATACTTGCTGAAGGTCAGATCGTAAGTGTCCGAAATCAGAGAAGAAACGTGGCTCGTCTGCCCCGCGAGAAACGCCGTGACGCTGGCAGGAACGGGGGCCACGCTCAGGTACGGATAGTTGTCGGAGAAATGCAGGTCTGGCTGGTGGAACATCTCCGGATCCATGTCGCCCATCAGCATGTTGGTCAGAAACGCCGAACTCGTAAAGTCCAGAACTTGCGCCGCAACGTACGCGTTGAACGGCGGATCGGGAGCCGGCGTGGTTCCCGCCGGGGCTCCTGGGGCTACGTAGTACGAGTACACGCACTGGAATTCGGCTTGATCGTCGGCCCAGTTGGCCACGTTGTAAAACACATCATTCGGATGCCGCGGCACTTCATAAATTCCCGTTGCATAGCTGTTCACAATGCCCACGTTCGGGGACGGATTCGGTCCGTTATTGTTCGGTGGGTTGGTCGTTGTCGCTACCGACGTATCGCTCACCGCGTACCGTATGCCGTCGTCGTACATATACCCGGGAACGTTCGGATCGTTCAGCCCCGTGACCCCTGGCGTAACGATATTGCCCGGATTGAAGTCCGTGAAGGTGAGCTGCTTCAAGCCTCCGTCATCATAGGGTCCAACCACGGTATCTGTATCTAGGTTTACTCCACCAGGACTCGAGGCTACCCAAAGGTTGGTCAATATCTCCAGGTTGATGTAGTCGGTTGGTGGATTATTGTTAACATCGCCGCAGCCCGTACCGGTCGGAGCGCTCTGACACAGACCGGTCAGAGTTGTCGGATGGTTATACGTGTGACTGATCCAGTGGAAGTACTGCTGGTAGCTTTGCAGATTCGCTACCAGGTCGTCGGCGACGCTCGCAGTCGCCGTTGCCGGATTGTCGACTATCCCCTTCTCGGTTGCTAGAGCAACAGTTGGCGCCGACGGAATGTTCACTGTGAAAGTTGTCGTACCAGGAGTGGTCGCGGCACTCGAAGTGACCGCGGTGATCGTCCAGGTTCCGTTCAGCACACCGCCGCCGTTGGTGGTGTTGGTCACGGTGACCGACTGCCCCACCAATCCCGAGAAGTCCTGGGCCGTGAAGGTCGCTGTGCCACCACTTGCCGAAGAGGCAATAATAGGAGCTGTCAACCCCGTCCAGTCGCCATTCCCTGAGGTCCCCACGCCGTTCATGGCTATGGTCAACTCGAATTGCGAGAGTAAAGGATCGGCTTGCTTGCTCTTCTGCCAGGCTACCAGTTGCGCCATGTCCGCTGAATTTACACGGAAAACCGGTAGATTGGAGGCATCCGGTAGTGTGCGATCGAGCGTTTGCGGGTCGGAGAGGCATGCCGTGCTGGGTATCCATTCCGAATCATCGATGAAAAAGTCATCGATCGACTGTGTGGCATACACGTGGTAATCGCCCAGGAATACGCCGTTGGTGACCCAATTGAGCAAACCGTAAGCCACCACCAGATCGTGCGTCAAATACGGGTTGCTGTCGAAGGTTTGGCTGAGGAACTGTTGGCCGTTCAGCGTGTAGATCGCAGAGACGATGTTGCCACTGGCGTCCTGCAAGAGTGGTGTCAAAGTACCGCCAGCGGCTGGATCTGCACTCGCCAGGTCGACGGCTGCGTTGGTGATGGTTAACGGCGTAGCTGTGTTCGCATAGAAGAAGACAGGCACCGCTGCTGTCGTGAAGTTGGTTGTGTAGCTCTCGGTAGACGGTATCTGTGTTCCGGTATAGCTCAGTCCGAAATTCGGGTCCGGAGTGTCATACCAGTTCAGCTGACGCACTCCAAAGGTCTGCTCGAAGGAGATCAACGTCGACTGCCAACCGGAAATGTTGTAGTAATCACCGCCATAGGCGAAGATCACGCCTTGGTAGTAGGCGTGGCAGTCGCCATCGGACAGCGTCGGCGCGGCACCCGATACATCCACAACGTCGTACGGCGTGCCCACATAGTTGAGAATTTGCTGGATCGCCGGAAAGTCTGCATAGCCAGCCCCAGCGTTCGCCTCCGCATTGTTTACCACCAATAGCCTCATGTCGATCGTCGGCGACGGACAACTTACCGGCAGACTGGAAAGCGCGCTCACCCAGGCGGTGTTGGTTGTGCCATAAGGCGCAATCGTCCCCGAGCTGGCCGTGACCGCGACAGCAACGTTTGTGGCTGCAACTACAGTGGCCAAGCCTGTAGTGCCTACCGTGACCACCTGGGCATTTTGCGTCGCCCATGTCGCGGTGTTGGTGAGGTCCTGCGTGCTGCCATTGCTGTAAGTACCGGTGGCTGTGAATTGCTGTGTGCCGTTCAGGCCAAGCGACACTCCGGCCGGCGACACCGCGATGGAGAGAAGGACCGGGGCCGTGACCGTCAAGGTTGTGGAACCAACCACAGTCCCGGAGGTCGCCGAAATCGTTGTCGTACCGATCGTCAGACTCGAGGCTAGACCGCCGGCGGTGATCGTCGCGAAAGCCGGGTTGCTTGAGGCCCACGTAACCGTGGCCGTCAGGTTTTGCGTGCTCCCGTCGGAATAATTTCCCGTTGCCGTGTACTGTTGCGTGTATCCCGCAGCCAGGGAGATCGTCGGCGGTCCAACGGTGATCGAAAGAAGTGTCGGCGGCGGTACGAGCACCGTTGCTGCCGGAGAGGTAATCAGCGTTCCCGCAGCGTTGGTCTCGCTGGCCGTGATGGAAATCCCCGCGTTGTAACCGAGTGCCTGTGCCAGTCCTCCAGGGGAAGTGATACTCACGAGCGTCGGCGTCGCCGACGTCCAAGTCACACTGCTGCTGACATCCTGGGTACTGCCGTCACTGTACGTTCCTGTGGCCGCAAATTGCTGCGTTCCTAACAGCCCCAGCGAAACACTGGCCGGCGTCACCGCAATCGATTCGAGAAGTGCCGGCGATACCGTTAGCACCGTCGTGCCGGACGCCCCTGCATAGCTCGCCATGATCGTGCTCGTGCCTGCCGTTAGCACCGTCGCTAGACCCTGCGTCCCCGTAGTGTTGCTGATCGTGGCCACCGTCGTCGTAGCGGAACTCCAGTTTGCGCTGGTTGTTACCACCGCGTTGCTGCTGTCTGCGTAGTTCACCGTCGCAATGAACTGCGCGGTGTTGTTCGTCGAGCCATAGGGGTTCGAGGGAGTCGCATCTCCGAGGTAAACGGTGGGCGTAGCAGGGGTCACGGCAATCGAAGTGATACCCACAACCGTCAACGCGCCGTCGCCACCCGTTGTGGTGCTGACGATCGAACCAAACGTTGCCGAGATCCCTATCGGTCCACCGCCTCCTACTCCGGATGTTAAGCCTGCCGTTGCTCCCGATGTGCTGATGGTAGCTACCGCTCCGTTGCTGGTTCCCCAAGTCACTGTCGAGGTCAGGTCCTGTGTCGAGTTGTCGGAAAAGGTTCCCGTGGCGGTGAACTGCTGGGTTCCTCCCTGATAAATTTTCGCCGCCGCGGGAGTCACCGCGATCGACATGAGCACTGGTGCGGTGATGGTCAACGCCGTCGTACCTGCCGGGCCTGACGTCGGCGTTGCTGTGATGGTCACAACTCCTTCCGCCGTCGCTGTCGCTATCGAGGAATTTACAGGGAACGTTGCGCCTCCCGTAGGATCTGGCGCCGCTGACCACGTCACGGCGCTCGTCAGGTTCTGTGTAGAGCCATCCGTGTAATTACCCGTGGCTGTGAATGTCTCGTTTGTTCCGAGTGCGATCGAAGCATTCGCTGGGCTGATCGAGACGGAAACCAGCGCCGCCGGACCGACCGTCAGCGTCTGCGTAGAAGCCGTCGGAACTCCGGGTGCCGATGCCGAGACGATCACCGGTCCTTGACTGACGCCGGTAGCCAAACCCCCGGTTGCCCCGCTCGCAACGATCGTGGCCGCCGTACTACTCACGCTCCAGGTCACCGTCGTCGTGATGTTTTGCGTGCTGCCATCCGTGAACGTGCCCGTTGCAGTGAACTGTTGCGTGGTGCCTTGCGGCCAGCTCGTAACGGTCGTCGGGCTAATGGCGATCGAAGCCAGGACTGCCGGTGTTATGCTTACCAGTGCGTTCCCGCTAACCGTTCCCAAAGTTGCCGTCACGGTGGCGCTTCCTACGGCGGAAGCGGTCACCAGACCCTGACTGCCACTGCTGTTGCTGACTGTCGCGTCGGAAGTCGAGGACCAGGAAACCTGTGTGGTCAAATCCTGCGTGCTGTTGTTGTTGTATACCCCGGTCGCGTACAACTGCACCGAAGTGCCATTGGCCAGAGACGGTGCTGCAGGAGTTGTCGAACCTTGCGTCCCGGTTATGACGATGGTCTGCAGCGCCGGAGCCGCATTCACAACCGTCAGGCCGAACGGAGCCGATGTGATGCCATTCAACGACGCCGTTATATTGGTAGTAGTCGAGCTTGTCGGGTCGGCAGCCGTAGCCATACCTCCGGACGTGATGGTTGCGGCCGCCGTATTACTCGAGACCCAGGTGGCCGTGCTCGTGATGTTTCCTGTGCTGCCGTCACTGTAGGTTCCGGTGGCCGTGAACTGTAGGGTCCCAGGATATGTAAGGCTGGTAGTTGATGCCGACACCGCGATGGAAGTCAGCAAGGGTGGGCCAACCGTCAGTGAGGCCGTGCCGGTGATCGTCGTAGTTCCCACCACAGTGGCGGTAACCGAGGTAGTTCCCTGAGCTATACCGGTGGCGAGGCCACTGGTATTAATCGAGACAGTGCCGGTTGGCGACGACGACCATGTCGTGTTGGCGGTGACATTTCCTGTCTTTCCGCTTTTGTAGGTTCCCGTCGCTTGGAGTTGCTCCGTGGTGCCATTGGGTAGAGATGCATCCGGCACGGTGATGGCAACCGAAACCAAATTGTCCAGTTCCCCTGCTCCCGTCATGTTAACCACTTGCGGGCTGCCCACCGCACCATCGGAAATGGTGAGGGTTCCCGGGATGGAGCCGGCAGCCGCGGGAGTGAAAACTACGGTCACTGTGCAACTCGAGGAAGCCGCCAAGGAATTCCCGCAGGTATTTCCCGTCACTGCATAGCTTGCAGGGCTTGCCACAATGCTTTGGATCGACAGCGCTGTCGTTTCTTTGTTGTTGATCGTCACAGTGTGCGCGGCACTCGGAGTGCCAACGGCCAAAGTGGTGCTGAAGGCGATCGAGGTCGGTGAGACCGTGACCGGCGCGATGGCCGTTCCTTGCACACTGACCGTTGCCGAGCCAAGGCTATCCGCAATCGTAATTGTTCCGCTCTGCAGACCGATTGCTGTGCTTGATGGCGTGAACGTAGCATTGATCGTGCACGTCCCGCTTGCGGCGACGCTCCCGCAATTGTCCGTTTCACCAAATTCCGCGCTCGGCGTAATCGTCAGGGCTTGTGTAACTGTACTATGGTTCGTTACGGTGAAAGTCTTCGCAGCGCTGGTTTGTCCTATGGCCACGGAGCCTAAGCTACGAGAGGAAGGTGTAACTGTGATGGGCTCGATCCCGGTTCCCTGCACCGCGACGGCTATCGTGCCAGAGGCGCTGTCGAGGGCATAGCCGATGGCGATGGTTGCAGTCTGATGACCGATTGTTGTACCCGGCAGGAACGTAACACTAATTGTGCATGTGGAGTCGCCGTTGAGCGAGGAGCCGCACGAGTTGGCGTCCTGAAATGCCGCCGAACTCGGATCGACGGTGATGGATGCCGAAGCCGTCCCTTTGTTCGTGACTGTCAAATTCTCCGCGGCGCTAGTCTGCCCGAGAGCCACCGAACCGAAAGCATGCGACATTGGCGAAACAGTAATCGGGGCAGTTCCCGTTCCTTGTAACGTAATCGTTTGCGTCCCCAGACTGTCTGTGATCGTGATCGCCCCCGTCAGCACCCCGATTGCGGTGGGTTGGAAGGCAATCGACATGGTGCAGTTCTTGCCTGCTGCCACCGAAGTTCCGCAAGTGTTCGTCTCGGCGAAGTTAGCGCTCGCCGCGATACTCACGGCCGTGAGCTCAGCCGTGCCGCTATTCGTCAACCTAACGGAAGCTGTGCCGCTGGTCGCGCTGACGGCAACGGAACCAAATGTGTGCGACGTGGCCGAGAGCGTAACGCTCTGGGCCTGGGCGCTCGGCACGGACATGGCAAAAAGCAACAGAGCCATGCCGAAAAGTCCACAGAAAATACCGGAACGATACTTCGAAAACATAAAGACCTCACTTGCTGGGTAGAGTGATGGAAGCCTGACGGTGGGCGGCGGTACGCACCATCTGGCAAAATGATCATATAGATTATATAATCTTAGAATAAACTATGGCTGTTCTTCGGTTACCGGAATCGATGTTCTCTTTTCGGTAGCGCTTGGTTTCTTCTTCGGCACTACAACCAGGGCCCGTTGTGCGTACCGAGAAACTGTTTGCACGGCATTCTTTAATTGCAGCCGTCGTTTTTCATCACCGGTCAAAGCTCCGCTACTGTGACTTACGGAGGCCTATCCAGTCTGGCAAGCTCTCAACTGCTTCTCTCAGGGAACGCCGCATTCCCGTGCTCAGGAGCTCCCGAACATCCGCATCACATGTGGGAGCCAAGAAATGGATACTTCTAGACGCACGGTACGCCCGAGGCGGCAAACACGAACCGCGTTCACTTTATGCCCCATCCTATGGGTGCTCCGCCAGAAAACCGATAGCGGATCCGTACTGAACAATTTAATACCTGCTTCCCAGTACTCCCGCGGCGGGACAAGAACGTTCGAAGTCCTGTATTACGCCCAACCCTTCGGCGGGGACTCTCGGCGATCTTCGTAGGCATTTTCTCTTGGTGAGCGCCGCAGACCCGCTGAAAACTCCGGAGACAGTCATAGCTTCGACCTGTATTGGTGTGGCTTGGGCCCAACTCCGCGTTGCGATACTGTAATGACTGTTGCGTGCCTCCTCAAGTGGCAGAAACTCCCATCGCAGGGTGGAGTTCTGATGGGAGCGAAATGAGCAAGAAGTCATCTCGTCGAAAAAAACAACTCCTGCTGGGCAGTGGTAAGAAACTCCCTAGCTGCGGTTCTGCGCGCACAACTTCTCATCAACCATTCGCGAACGGTCATTACCGCGCACAACCCTCAGTATTTTTTGGTTTGCAAAGTGAAGGAGCGTTTGAACGCACCGATACCAGTCCCTCCGTCGAGCCTTAGGAGCGATGTTGTTCTTCTCCTGCGTTTTACTATTGGTGGCGCAATTGAAGCAGGCTTTGCCCGACAGACAGGGTCTGATTGGCCCCCTTCGTTGCCTGAAATACAGACACACTGCGTGATCTGCCCACGTTCAATCGCAGCTCATCGGCTACTTCGTCGATGATACTCGACGGCACGCTGGCCAGCTGTCTTGCGAATGCGGTAACCAGTGCGTTATCGCTGATGGTGTTGATCAGACGCGGTATCCCCCGCGAGAAGTGGTGGATCCTTGCGATCGTTTCATCCGGAACCAAGTTGCTCGCTTCGGCACTGGCCCCCGCAAGCTGCAACCGGCACTGGATATATCCTTTCGTGTTCTCTAAATCCAGTGGCTCGAGGTAGGCACGCAGGGTGATTCGTTGTTTCAATTGCCGCAACTCATGGGAATCGAGCTTGTCACTCAATTCCGACTGTCCCACCAGCACGATCTGCAGTAATTTCTCTTCGGCCGTCTCCAGATTGGTAAGAAGTCGGATTTCTTCGAGAACCTCCGTGGACAGATGGTGGGCTTCGTCCACCACCATCATGGTCGTCAATTTCCTCTGGTGGCGCGCAAGAAGATACCGATTGAGCTCATGAAGTATCTCCCCTTTATGTTTGCCCGACGCGCTAAGCCCAAAATCGGTCGCTGCATACTGCAGAAACTCCAGCGTTGACAGACGGCTGTTGAAAATATACGCGCTGGCGATGTCCGTGCCTTTGCACAGTTGCAAAAGACAACGGATCAGCAAGGTCTTGCCGGTGCCAACTTCGCCCGTCAATACCACAAACCCTTTGTGCTGGCGAACACCATAGTAAAGCGCCGCCAAAGCCTCTTTATGTTTTTTGGTCGAATACAGAAAATAAGGATCTGGAGTGATTTCAAATGGATGGCGGTTTAGCTTGTAGAAGTCTGTATACATAGTTTTTAGCGTCGAATACCAAATGTCGTTATTTGTGAATTTGAGTCTGCTGCAAAGTGAGTACTCTGAAACATGGAAAATGCGAGCGAGCGGTGCCTCACCCGCTTGCTCCGGTCTTCAGAACTTGTTGTCGATGGACATGATAGATGCGCAGATTTTCATCCTCAAAAAATACATCCGCGTCGTCGTGGGATTTTCGGTAACTTTCACAGAGCTGTAGCGCTGCCGACTCCAAGCTGGCACGCCCTGCCGGTGAGCGGTAACTCCGGTAGGTCGTATCGGACAGCACGCCCAAAGGAACGAATTCGGGTTCGCGGGAGAAATACTGGAACGGCCTCTTCTCCACATAGACGAACAAATCTTCCGGCGCATCGGGAATACGAAACTCAGGATTCGAGGCGCGGTCTTGATATTTTTCGACAAATTCGGCTAAGTCCTCATACCCTCCCAAACCAAGCGTTTCTGCCAATTGCTCTGTCGGCGCAACCACTGCCCACGTCTGACGGGGAAATCGTTCTGCGATTACTTGGGTTTCGCAAGCCGCTTTATCGTACTCAAAGTATTGGCTGGCGAGCGGGTGCGGACGGGACCACAACACGGCAATGATTACACAGGCAAGCAACAGCAGTCCTTCGGCTACCTTGCCCATGGGGGCAATAATCTTGGTTTCGATCAACCCTAGGAAGCAACCCACAGCCAGCACGGCCGCGATCGGTAGGGTTAGGCGCACTTCGTTCGGGAGCCCAATGTTGCCAGCAAGCGTCGCGTAAACTGCCAAACCATAAGACATCAAGACAAAGACCACCACGCCCAGCACTGGCCAGAGCAGAACAGCACCCGCCGTCATCACACAGACGAGCAGTAAGTACTGGGAAACAACACCCACCAACAACAGGCAACACGCAGCATCCACCAGAGCATCCCACGCTCGCGAGTCTTTGTGCCAATGTGCCAGAAAAGCCAAGGCGAGGAGAAGGCAAAGCAAACCGATTTCAAATTCGGGGCTGCTTCGAGCCCTTGTCAAAGAGGTCCGGAAAACACTCTCGAGTTTTTCCATCGTCGAAATGGGCACGGCCGCCTCATTTCCCACGGGTTGAAAGGCGGCCACTCCCAAACAATAGATGGCAACGATAGCAGCGACAGCGCCACGGGTGCATGCACGGACGAGCAAGCCAACTGCAAGGACGATCGACAGCTCGAGCATCGGGCACAGAAACCGCGTTACCTGCATCGGATCGGTACTGCTAAGGAAAGCGACCGTTGCAATCACCGACGGAAATACCATTGGTCGGTCATGACCATGGAGATTGAGCATCAACTCTCGGCCCCGAAGCAGCACTTCATATTGTTCAGGTTGATCAAGACGGAGTTCGCGAAGCGGGTGTGCAAAATACAAGACCGCGGTGGTGATCACCACGACCGAGAAAGCGGCGGCCAGCATTTGTCTTTCTTGTATAGTTCTTGACCAGATACTTTCCTGAGGTTGCTCGGCCGACCCGCGCGTTCCGCTGTCGCGAACAATGGGGTGGCCTTCGATCAGGCGGACGATTCCTATCGTAGTTTCTTGCAACCCGGCCAGCCAATTCCCAGAGCTTCCCGCACGCTTGCGCACCCAAGCTATGATTAGTGCGCCCAAGCAAAGCAATACAACTGTCGTGGTGTTGAAAATCCTCAAGCTGGTTAGCAGCACACCTGCAATCGTCACCATCAGCAACGCACGAACAAAGTTGCCAGCCAGTCGAAGGGCTGTCTTAGAATTTCCTCGGCCCGGAAACAGATGCGCTGGAAGAAAGAAAAATAGCAAGAGGGAGATGAACAGGATCCAGGCAGCTCTAAATGTATCCAGTGGTTGCATAAAAGGTTTCAGGAAATCGAATAGTGATAATCGGGCCGGCGCAGAATCCGTCTCACGGCTGCGTTACATGTCCACAAGACCACTGCCGACCCGGCGAGCAATCCGGCAGCGGCATACTGCACCCCCCAGAAATGGCTCAGCCCATATCCCGTGATTAGATTTACGGCCAGCCCGAAGGCCGCGGCCACCATCGCGAATGAAGTGGAATTAACGCTCGAGAGAATCACGATCTCGAGCAGGGCAATACTGAGCACCAGATAACCGAGCCCACCGAGCGCTGCCGTTTGTAATAACCGTGGAGAAGGAGGCGCGCCGTTCACCCGAGAGAAAGCGAACCAGGCCCCGAAAGAAACAAGAACAAACATGACAAAAATTACCGAGATTGTTTTCCAGTGCCGTCTGCGGAGTCTTGCGACCAGTTCCCCGCCGCTCGACTGTGGTAACTCTGCCGCGAGTCGACGCCAGAATCGTAAGTACGCATCACTTAAATATTCCACGAGTGACGCTGTGATCAGGAAAGCCAGCAGAACCAGATCCATACCTCTCTTGTAGGCGGGGTCAATGCCGAAGCTCAGGCCGGAAACCCAGGGGACGGCGCTTCCTGCAGCCAGTCGATCGGCAAAAAGAAAGCTGAAATAGAACGTGCCGTAGAGAAAGAACGGCACCAGGGAGATGGACAGGACACCGAATCGTGGGCGAGCACTGTTCCGTGTATCCGAGAAGTTCTTCTCGGCACGACAAAAACCTGTCCACACTGAAATCAACGCGCACAAAACAGCCGTTATCGGCCAGAGCGTCAAGAGCAGGGTGTTTCCTGCGCCCGTCAGGGTTTTTGCCAGGCCGCAAATCGTGGCACTGAGTAAAAAGACCAGCAGGATGCACCAGCCGATTCCCTGAACCGAGAGTATGGCGCAGAACATCCAAAGCAGGCTTAGGGCAACAAAGTTGATGGCGGCCAGTAGGAGGTAGTAGGGGGCGAAGAGACGGAAGTACGCTCCCAAAATCATCCCCAGCAATCCCAGCAGCAGGGTGCTGGTCAATCCCACGTTCAGAAGCTTCATGCAAGTGCGGCGCGCCAAGGCGGGCTCTTTTAGTCCGTAATAGAAGCTGCCGCTGCGGGAGATCATCTGAATGAATCCGCCTGTGGTGATAAGACTGGCAATCAGGGCCAGGCTCAATGCGCCACCCAATTCCGGCGCAACGTTCAGAGCGTTCGGTCTTAAATACTCTAGGGTCAGCAATGCCATCCAGGGTATGGCGTAAGCTAGGCCGAGCGAAAACTTACGCACCGCGTAACTCAACTCCGCCAAGGCTGAAAGCCGTTTTCGTGTGTCGGGTGGCGCGTCGTCCGGTTCCGGATCCTGCTGCAAGCGGGCAAACAGCTCCTCAGCGAAAGGGAAGATGCTCGGATAACCCAATTCTCTTGCGGATCGGTCGTTATAACCGAGAGATTCGAGCAAGGCCGCGACTTCACGAGCGTGGACGAATTTTGTCGAGCCGGCTTCACCGCTGCGGAGTAAATTTTCGACCTCTTTGCGATTCAGCTTCATTGCTTGGCTCCGTCACAGGTCAAAGGAGATTGCGACGGGGACGAACTGACTAACGCTCTGACGCTTTTGGATTCGACAGAACCAACGGAGGAAATACGGCGAACGGAATGAGCGCCGGCGTCGACTACGACCAGGTAAGGGCCCGCCTCTCTCCAGACATAAATGCTGTCGGAACCCACCGCGGATGATCGTTCAAACGCAGGGAGCGTTGTGTTGCTTTCGCCTTCGCATCGACGGACCGGCAAGGAGTTACTCAGGGCCGCAAAGTCTGGTTCTCCCCAGCTAAAACCATCCAGGCCGTAAACCCTGGCAGTCCACCAGGCATAATTGAACTTTTCTACGCTGAAGGGCTGCTGCGCGGTTGTCGTTGTCGTCGCGAAAATGTGTGTTCCATGGCTTCGACGGTACGCGAGCGCCTGGTTCAAGCGCTTCTGCGCCGCTCCAGTACTTTCGTAGATTCCCTCTTTCACCTGGAAAGACTCGAGCAAGAAGAGATCGCGCTGGTCTAAAAGCGGCGCCAAGCGTCTCGGATTCTTATCCGAGCCGTTTGCGTTGGGAAGTTGGTTGTCTAGACTGAACAGGTGCTCGATGAAGTAAGCATTCATGAATGCGCTCAGGCCCAATTCATGAATCATGCGCACGGCCAGGTTCTGGCGTTCGCGGGTGACCACGGCAAAGTCGTATCCTGCCTCGTCCAGAAAAATTCCGGACACACCCATTTGTTTCCAAAGCTGAATGCGCTCTTCGAGCTGCTTTGTTGAAAGTGCTGTTTGTTGCCCCTTCGGCCAAGGAATCTCGCCTAGGCAAACATAGCCATAAAAACGCGTGCCTGGGCTGCGCTTCCGGACAGCGGCAATGATCTGCAGTGTTTTCTGATGTTCCTCAGGAGCTCCTTCGGGATAACGCTCGGACTGCTTATCTGTGAATTCCAGGCCGTCACCCAACACCACTACATCATAGTCAGCGAAAACGCGGGCGGCCTTCTCCACATCTCCGCGCGAGCCGTTGACGAGACTTGGATAACCATAATAGATCGCCAAACGCGCCGGGACCGCACTGTCAGGGCGTGCGCTGGGCGTGAACAAGAGGCTGAACGTTGAGAACGTTATCATCAGCAATACAACCCGGAGCAACGGCACATTCACTCTCCGATCAAAACTTAGGCCCGCAAGAGTCTCAGCGGCCTGTAGGACAACAGCTTGCAGTAGGTATTCTCGTAGGCCTTCAGAAACTGTTCCTCGGTAAAATATTCCAGGGCACGCGCCCGGGCATTGCGACCTAATTGTTTGCGGGTGGTCGCGTCTTGGAGCAAAAGAGCGAGCGCATCAGCCATGGCTTGCGGGGTCTTCGCGGGCACCAGCAGTCCACACTCCCCGATGGCTTCGGCTACACCTCCCACGTCGGTGGCGACGATCGCAGCGCCGCATAACATAGCCTCCAGCGCCGCGAAGGGAAATCCCTCGGAAATGCTTGGAATCGCCACGATATCTGCGTTGCTGTAGGCCTTCCAGGGTTCCTTCGTGGATCCCGCGAAAGTCACGTTGTTCTCCAGCTGCAGCTCCGCGACGCTGCGTTCACAGTTGTGGAAGTACTCGGCATCGTTGGGTGACCCGTAAAAACGTATTTCCACATCGGCGAACTTTTCCTTGAGTATGGCCGCCGCGTGAATCAGATCCAGCTGGCCTTTTAAGGGATAGATCAGTCCGACGGTCGAAACCAGCGGTCGCTCCCGGGGTTCCCGTTCCGAAGGATGGAATTTCTCAGGATCCGCACCGTTAAAGATGACCTTGATGCGCTCCCGCTCCACGCCCAGCTGCTCTTCCCAGCGGGAATTAAATGCGCATACCGGGGAGATCTGGTCGGCAAAGTAGTAGTTCAATTCCACCACGTTTTCGACCAAACGACACAAAAACCAGCGCACAAAAAAAGACTTCATTTGACGGCGTAAATTCAAATACTGCTCGCGCAGATACACCCCGTGCTCGGTCAACAGATAAGGCGTACCGTGCGACAGCTTGGCCAGCACGCAGGGCAGCCCACAAAATCCCGCCGCCGAGGAATGCGTAATGTCCGCTTCCGGAATCGGAAAGTGCAGCACCATCAGCAAGTGATACAGCAAACGGTAGGCTTGTTTCACTTCCGCCAGCGTGGGGTTCTCCGCTGCCACAGGACGGCATTCCCAGGAGGCATGCACCGCGTGCTGCAGTACATCCCACGCCTCCACCGAGTTCATCGTCCGGGTGTAATCATGCCGCTGAAAGTAGCTTTGCAATTGCAGCAGCACCTGCCCCAGTTCTTCTTTGTCGCACTGCGACGAAAATACCAAGGCAAGAAATCGTTCAAAAATCGGTTTGAAGCGCGCCGCGATCACTCCCTGCGTCGTGTCCCACATGTTGCGAAGGACCACAGAAGTCGCCTGGTGATGCGAAAATTCCGCAGGCTGCAGTAAACCCCATTGCGGCACCTTGGTCACTCCCCGCACATTGGGCGAGAGTTCGTACTTGGTCTCCGGATACGGGTTCGTGACCACCGCCAGCACCTGAAATTCAATCTCCGGTAAACCGTGCGTCAGCAGGTCGCACCACTTGCTCACACCCCCGGTGTAAAACGGATAAGTCCCTTCCGTCGCCAGCAGCACCGATAGCGGTCTTTGCCTGCTCATGGTTTCGCGAAACGAATCTCCGCCGCCTGCCCGGCTAGAAGCAAAAGAGTTGGATTATCGAATTCGACTTCGACGATATGCGTCATGTTCGGGGAAGGCAGCGGATTAATCACCCGGATCTTCCCTTCCACCTGACGCGGCGGTGAGGACGGCAGTTCCACTTGCGCGGACTGCCCGACTTTCAGCTCCGCAATCATCCGCGCGGCCACTGGAACTTCCGCAATCATATGATCGAGTTCCGCCAATCGCGCTACGGCTGTACCCGGGGAAACGTGGTCGCCCAGGTGTACGGGAAGTTCCGACACCACGCCCGTCTGCGTGGCTCGCACAACCTTCTCCCCGGCCTGCTCCTTGGCTTGTTGATATTTCAACTGCGCTTGCCGCAACTGCTCCTGCAAATCCTCGCGCGTGACCATCGCTTGCAGTTTCGCCTGGACAGTCTGGTCGCGTTCCAGCTTGGAAGACGCCCCGGCCAACTTCTTAGCATTTTCCAGATCATCTCGGGCGATGCGCAGTTCCGTCGCTTTGCCATCGAGCTCTTGCTTTGGCGTGATCCCGGCATCGTACAGCTGCTTGGCTCGGTTGTAGTTGTTCAACGCAAGCTCGTACGTGGCGGTTGCCCTTTCCGGAGAATCGCGCCACTGCCGCGTGGGAACCTGCTGCTCTTCCCGCTGTGACACCGCGACTCGTGCGTTTGCTTCAGCTAGCTGTGCCCGAAACTGCTCCAGGTTCGACTCCGCCGCCTGCAACTCCACACTCGCCTGTTGCAGGGCTAATTCTGCTTCGCGGCCATCCATGCGCAGCAATGGTTGTCCCTTTTGCACCGTGTCGCCAACCTTGACCGTAATCCCCGACACCGTTCCACCCAGGTCCGCGGTTATGCTGAATTCGCTTGCCGGGTGCACTGTGCCTTCAAAGGCCACCCCGTAGATCGGCTGGCCCTTGACCAATACTCCATTCGCGTTGAACGCGTAATTGGTGGCCAGCAGCGCCAGCCCTACGGCAAAAAAAGCAAGAATCAGACCGTTCCTGAGCTTGCGATGGGAGAAAATTACGCCGCTCTTCGGAAGCACCGCGATCGGCTCTTCGCGTTCCACCTGCCGCTCGACCAGCTTCTCGACCGCACGGTCTTGCGCGATCGTCAGTGCCTCAAATATCTCGCTCACACCGCTCCTCCTTCTCTATCTCTTGCAACTATTCCCGTCATCATGGCAGCGGTAAAGTAATGGTCTGGCCCGGCGTCATGTTGATGTGCGAGATATTCTGCCCGCCATAAATCTCCGATCCCGTGCTGGTCACACCGGTAACCGGAATCACTGCGGTCGGAACCGTTGCGGTCAATGGCATGGTGATGGTGATGCTCGCGTTCGCCGTGCCGGCGCCCACGATGCTCGCGGTAACACCCGCCAGGTTGAAGGAATTGCGATTCTGCATCAGCACCCCCAACTGATCCATCGTGGGAGTCAGTACCGGCAGCTTATACACCGCTTCATACTTGCTGAAGGTCAGATCGTAAGTGTCCGAAATCAGAGAAGAAACGTGGCTCGTCTGCCCCGCGAGAAACGCCGTGACGCTGGCAGGAACGGGGGCCACGCTCAGGTACGGATAGTTGTCGGAGAAATGCAGGTCTGGCTGGTGGAACATCTCCGGATCCATGTCGCCCATCAGCATGTTGGTCAGAAACGCCGAACTCGTAAAGTCCAGAACTTGCGCCGCAACGTACGCGTTGAACGGCGGATCGGGAGCCGGCGTGGTTCCCGCCGGGGCTCCTGGGGCTACGTAGTACGAGTACACGCACTGGAATTCGGCTTGATCGTCGGCCCAGTTGGCCACGTTGTAAAACACATCATTCGGATGCCGCGGCACTTCATAAATTCCCGTTGCATAGCTGTTCACAATGCCCACGTTCGGGGACGGATTCGGTCCGTTATTGTTCGGTGGGTTGGTCGTTGTCGCTACCGACGTATCGCTCACCGCGTACCGTATGCCGTCGTCGTACATATACCCGGGAACGTTCGGATCGTTCAGCCCCGTGACCCCTGGCGTAACGATATTGCCCGGATTGAAGTCCGTGAAGGTGAGCTGCTTCAAGCCTCCGTCATCATAGGGTCCAACCACGGTATCTGTATCTAGGTTTACTCCACCAGGACTCGAGGCTACCCAAAGGTTGGTCAATATCTCCAGGTTGATGTAGTCGGTTGGTGGATTATTGTTAACATCGCCGCAGCCCGTACCGGTCGGAGCGCTCTGACACAGACCGGTCAGAGTTGTCGGATGGTTATACGTGTGACTGATCCAGTGGAAGTACTGCTGGTAGCTTTGCAGATTCGCTACCAGGTCGTCGGCGACGCTCGCAGTCGCCGTTGCCGGATTGTCGACTATCCCCTTCTCGGTTGCTAGAGCAACAGTTGGCGCCGACGGAATGTTCACTGTGAAAGTTGTCGTACCAGGAGTGGTCGCGGCGCTCGAAGTAACCGCGGTGATCGTCCAGGTTCCGTTCAGCACACCGCCGCCGTTAGTGGTGTTGGTCACGGTGACCGACTGCCCCACCAATCCCGAGAAGTCCTGGGCCGTGAAGGTCGCTGTGCCACCACTTGCCGAAGAGGCAATAATAGGAGCTGTCAACCCCGTCCAGTCGCCATTCCCTGAGGTCCCCACGCCGTTCATGGCTATGGTCAACTCGAATTGCGAGAGTAAAGGATCGGCTTGCTTGCTCTTCTGCCAGGCTACCAGTTGCGCCATGTCCGCTGAATTTACACGGAAAACCGGTAGATTGGAGGCATCCGGTAGTGTGCGATCGAACGTTTGCGGGTCGGAGAGGCATGCCGTGCTGGGTATCCATTCCGAATCATCGATGAAAAAGTCATCGATCGACTGTGTGGCATACACGTGGTAATCGCCCAGGAATACGCCGTTGGTGACCCAATTGAGCAAACCGTAAGCCACCACCAGATCGTGCGTCAAATACGGGTTGCTGTCGAAGGTTTGGCTGAGGAACTGTTGGCCGTTCAGCGTGTAGATCGCAGAGACGATGTTGCCACTGGCGTCCTGCAAGAGTGGTGTCAAAGTACCGCCAGCGGCTGGATCTGCACTCGCCAGGTCGACGGCTGCGTTGGTGATGGTTAACGGCGTAGCTGTGTTCGCATAGAAGAAGACAGGCACCGCTGCTGTCGTGAAGTTGGTTGTGTAGCTCTCGGTAGACGGTATCTGTGTTCCGGTATAGCTCAGTCCGAAATTCGGGTCCGGAGTGTCATACCAGTTCAGCTGACGCACTCCAAAGGTCTGCTCGAAGGAGATCAACGTCGACTGCCAACCGGAAATGTTGTAGTAATCACCGCCATAGGCGAAGATCACGCCTTGGTAGTAGGCGTGGCAGTCGCCATCGGACAGCGTCGGCGCGGCACCCGATACATCCACAACGTCGTACGGCGTGCCCACATAGTTGAGAATTTGCTGGATCGCCGGAAAGTCTGCATAGCCAGCCCCAGCGTTCGCCTCCGCATTGTTTACCACCAATAGCCTCATGTCGATCGTCGGCGACGGACAACTTACCGGCAGACTGGAAAGCGCGCTCACCCAGGCGGTGTTGGTTGTGCCATAAGGCGCAATCGTCCCCGAGCTGGCCGTGACCGCGACAGCAACGTTTGTGGCTGCAACTACAGTGGCCAAGCCTGTAGTGCCTACCGTGACCACCTGGGCATTTTGCGTCGCCCATGTCGCGGTGTTGGTGAGGTCCTGCGTGCTGCCATTGCTGTAAGTACCGGTGGCTGTGAATTGCTGTGTGCCGTTCAGGCCAAGCGACACTCCGGCCGGCGACACCGCGATGGAGAGAAGGACCGGGGCCGTGACCGTCAAGGTTGTGGAACCAACCACAGTCCCGGAGGTCGCCGAAATCGTTGTCGTACCGATCGTCAGACTCGAGGCTAGACCGCCGGCGGTGATCGTCGCGAAAGCCGGGTTGCTTGAGGCCCACGTAACCGTGGCCGTCAGGTTTTGCGTGCTCCCGTCGGAATAATTTCCCGTTGCCGTGTACTGTTGCGTGTATCCCGCAGCCAGGGAGATCGTCGGCGGTCCAACGGTGATCGAAAGAAGTGTCGGCGGCGGTACGAGCACCGTTGCTGCCGGAGAGGTAATCAGCGTTCCCGCAGCGTTGGTCTCGCTGGCCGTGATGGAAATCCCCGCGTTGTAACCGAGTGCCTGTGCCAGTCCTCCAGGGGAAGTGATACTCACGAGCGTCGGCGTCGCCGACGTCCAAGTCACACTGCTGCTGACATCCTGGGTACTGCCGTCACTGTACGTTCCTGTGGCCGCAAATTGCTGCGTTCCTAACAGCCCCAGCGAAACACTGGCCGGCGTCACCGCAATCGATTCGAGAAGTGCCGGCGATACCGTTAGCACCGTCGTGCCGGACGCCCCTGCATAGCTCGCCATGATCGTGCTCGTGCCTGCCGTTAGCACCGTCGCTAGACCCTGCGTCCCCGTAGTGTTGCTGATCGTGGCCACCGTCGTCGTAGCGGAACTCCAGTTTGCGCTGGTTGTTACCACCGCGTTGCTGCTGTCTGCGTAGTTCACCGTCGCAATGAACTGCGCGGTGTTGTTCGTCGAGCCATAGGGGTTCGAGGGAGTCGCATCTCCGAGGTAAACGGTGGGCGTAGCAGGGGTCACGGCAATCGAAGTGATACCCACAACCGTCAACGCGCCGTCGCCACCCGTTGTGGTGCTGACGATCGAACCAAACGTTGCCGAGATCCCTATCGGTCCACCGCCTCCTACTCCGGATGTTAAGCCTGCCGTTGCTCCCGATGTGCTGATGGTAGCTACCGCTCCGTTGCTGGTTCCCCAAGTCACTGTCGAGGTCAGGTCCTGTGTCGAGTTGTCGGAAAAGGTTCCCGTGGCGGTGAACTGCTGGGTTCCTCCCTGATAAATTTTCGCCGCCGCGGGAGTCACCGCGATCGACATGAGCACTGGTGCGGTGATGGTCAACGCCGTCGTACCTGCCGGGCCTGACGTCGGCGTTGCTGTGATGGTCACAACTCCTTCCGCCGTCGCTGTCGCTATCGAGGAATTTACAGGGAACGTTGCGGCTCCCGTAGGATCTGGCGCCGCTGACCACGTCACGGCGCTCGTCAGGTTCTGTGTAGAGCCATCCGTGTAATTACCCGTGGCTGTGAATGTCTCGTTTGTTCCGAGTGCGATCGAAGCATTCGCTGGGCTGATCGAGACGGAAACCAGCGCCGCCGGACCGACCGTCAGCGTCTGCGTAGAAGCCGTCGGAACTCCGGGTGCCGATGCCGAGACGATCACCGGTCCTTGACTGACGCCGGTAGCCAAACCCCCGGTTGCCCCGCTCGCAACGATCGTGGCCGCCGTACTACTCACGCTCCAGGTCACCGTCGTCGTGATGTTTTGCGTGCTGCCATCCGTGAACGTGCCCGTTGCAGTGAACTGTTGCGTGGTGCCTTGCGGCCAGCTCGTAACGGTCGTCGGGCTAATGGCGATCGAAGCCAGGACTGCCGGTGTTATGCTTACCAGTGCGTTCCCGCTAACCGTTCCCAAAGTTGCCGTCACGGTGGCGCTTCCTACGGCGGAAGCGGTCACCAGACCCTGACTGCCACTGCTGTTGCTGACTGTGGCGTCGGAAGTCGAGGACCAGGAAACCTGCGTGGTCAAATCCTGCGTGCTGTTGTTGTTGTATACCCCGGTCGCGTACAACTGTACCGAGGTGCCATTGGCCAGAGACGGTGCTGCAGGAGTTGTCGAACCTTGCGTCCCGGTTATGACGATGGTCTGCAGCGCCGGAGCATTAACCGTGAGAACAACCACCGGAGAGATGAGGCTATCTAAGGTCGCGGTGATGTTCGATGTGCCCGTGCCGGCGCCCATGGCCAGACCGCTGGCGCTGATCGTCGCGATTGTCGGTGAAGCCGAATTCCACGTTACCTGGCTGGTGAGGTTCGCCGTGCTCGCGTCACTGTAAGTTCCCGTGGCTGTGAACTGCGATGTTTCGGCAACTGTGATGCTGGTGGCTGTCTCGGATATCACGATCGACTGCAGAACCGCCGCAGTGACCGTCAACGAAAAAGTGTTTGACGTCACTCCGCTCATGGTGGCGGTAATGTTCGATGTGCCCGTGCCGGCACCCATGGCCAGACCGCTGGCGCTGATCGTCGCGATTGTCGGTGAAGCCGAATTCCACGTTACCTGGCTGGTGAGGTTCGCCGTGCTCGCGTCACTGTAAGTTCCCGTGGCCGTGAACTGCCCGCTCGTGCCCTTGGCTATCGAGCCATTCGCCGCATTGATGGCGATCGACTGCAGAACCGCCGCAGTGACCGTCAACGAAAAGGTGTTCGACGTCACCCCGCTCATGGTGGCGGTGATTTTCGATGTGCCCGTGCCGGCACCCATGGCCAGACCGCTGGCGCTGATCGTCGCGATTGTCGGTGAAGCTGAATTCCACGTTACCTGGCTGGTGAGGTTCGCCGTGCTCGCGTCACTGTAAGTTCCCGTGGCCGTGAACTGCCCGCTCGTGCCCTTGGCTATCGAGCCATTCGCCGCATTGATGGCGATCGATTGCAGAACCGCCGCAGTGACCGTCAACGAAAAAGTGTTTGATGTCACTCCGCTCATGGTGGCGGTAATGTTCGATGTGCCCGTGCCGGCACCCATGGCCAGACCGCTGGCGCTGATCGTCGCGATTGTCGGTGAAGCCGAATTCCACATTACCTGGCTGGTGAGGTTCGCCGTGCTCGCGTCACTGTAAGTTCCCGTGGCCGTGAACTGCCCGCTCGTGCCCTTGGCTATCGAGCCATTCGCCGCATTGATGGCGATCGACTGCAGAACCGCCGCAGTGACCGTCAACGAAAAAGTGTTTGATGTCACTCCGCTCATGGTGGCGGTAATGTTCGATGTGCCCGTGCCGGCGCCCATGGCCAGACCGCTGGCGCTGATCGTCGCGATTGTCGGTGAAGCCGAATTCCACATTACCTGGCTGGTGAGGTTCGCCGTGCTCGCGTCACTGTAAGTTCCCGTGGCCGTGAACTGCCCGCTCGTGCCCTTGGCTATCGAGCCATTCGCCGCATTGATGGCGATCGACTGCAGAACCGCCGCAGTGACCGTCAACGAAAAGGTGTTCGACGTCACCCCGCTCATGGTGGCGGTGATTTTCGATGTGCCCGTGCCGGCACCCATGGCCAGACCGCTGGCGCTGATCGTCGCGATTGTCGGTGAAGCCGAATTCCACATTACCTGGCTGGTGAGGTTCGCCGTACTCGCGTCACTGTAAGTTCCCGTGGCCGTGAACTGCCCGCTCGTGCCCTTGGCTATCGAGCCATTCGCCGCATTGATGGCGATCGATTGCAGAACCGCCGCAGTGACCGTCAACGAAAAAGTGTTTGATGTCACCCCGCTCATGGTAGCGGTAATGTTCGATGTGCCCGTGCCGGCACCCATGGCCAGGCCGCTGGCGCTGATCGTCGCGATTGTCGGTGAAGCCGAATTCCACGTTACCTGACTGGTGAGGTTCGCCGTGCTCGCGTCACTGTAAGTTCCCGTGGCCGTGAACTGCCCGCTCGTGCCCTTGGCTATCGAGCCATTCGCCGCATTGATGGCGATCGACTGCAGAACCGCCGGGGTCACCGTGAGTATTGTGCTTCCCCTGGCCGATCCAAAGGTCGCAGTGACCGTGGCGGTTCCCTGGGCGACTGCGGTTACGAGGCCCTGAGCCCCCATCTTTGCGTCAGAGGTCGAGAGCCAAGAAGCCACTGTGGTCAGGTCTTGCGCACTGTTATCGGTGTACATACCCGTTGCGTACAGCTGCACGGAAGTGCCATTCGCCACAGAGGGTGCTGCGGAAGTAGTGGAGCCCTTTGTAGTCGAGATGATGATGGCTCGGAGAGTCGCAGGTGGTGCACCTACTGAGGCACTCGAACAGCCATGCGTGAATAACGACAGTGTGACGACAAAAAGCCCGCATAGGATAGAGAAGAGCCGATTCGGTTTCACGATACCTCACACACAGGGAAGATTCGCGCAAGTCCTAGCGCGAGGCCGAAGCTCCAGCCTCGGCCTCGCGCTAGGACAAACTCGTGGGTGCCGACAATTTCATCCGCTACAGATAATCTAGTTCTGCGATTTTCGATCACTCGTGCATTCCTAGTTGGGAAAAAGAGAGTGGCTTGCGGCCGATAGAAGCATGGCTCTTGGTGTCAGATATGATCAGAATCGGGAGTCGAAAAGCGTCTGGCCGTGACTGGCTGAGCTGAAGCGATCGCACCGTGGAGCATCCCACTTGGAGCTAATACTGCATCGGGCGCTAGCCGTTCGACTTCGCTCATTTCCATTTCGACGGCAACGGATCTGCTTAGAATTTCGATCGAAAGAACCAGGCGGCACAGATTCTTCTGACGCACCAAGATCCCTTCATACCCCGTAAGGGGGCCACACTTGACTCTCACACGCTCTCCGCACTGCAAAAAGGGATGGGGTTCGACTTCAAGCGAACAGTCGATTGCTCGTCGCACGGCTGCGATCTCTTCCACTGCGATAGCGGATGGCATGCCCGTGAATCCGACAAATTGATGTACACCAGGAGTTCTCAAGACCTCGACTCGTTGGCTCAAGGAAGTGTGGACAAAAACATAGCAGGGAAACAGAGGTAGTGTTAGCTGCTTCCTTCGATCTTTCCACTGATGTCTTACGGTGTATACCGGCAGAAAAACTTGAAATCCCTTCGCCGATAACGTGTTTGCCACAGCCTTCTCGTGCTGATGGCGCGTGTAAAGAGCGTACCACCCGGCCGGCATCCCAAAATCGCAGTTGATCATGTCGTGTCTCATCACCTGTGCAAAGCTCCGCTACTGTGACTTACCTATCCACTCTGGCAAGCTGCCCTGTACCGCTTCTCAGGCACCGCCGGATCCCTGTCCTCACGAGCTTCTTACGCACATTACGCTCGAGACCGCGAACAAGAACCGCATTCACTCTATGCCCCCATCCTATGGGTGCCCCTTCAGAAAACGAATAGCGGATCCGTACTGAAAATTCGGCACCCTTTTCTCCCAGTACTCGCTCCCAATACTCCGTCCGCGGCCGGATAAGTCGAGTGCCCGTTCGGAGTCCTGTAATTTCGCCCAACCTTCCGGCAACGACGGTCGGTCAACGTCGGGAGTGTCCCTTTCGTGACCGCAGCAAACTTCCACATTCGTAGCTCCTACCTGGATTACCGCCGTTTTGGACCGTGTCACCAAGTGGTAACTTCCCCGACCCCTGCAGCGAGCCTTCGCGCGTGCAGCCCGCTCCCGACTACAGTCGAGGTTGCGCATGAAGCAGATTACTCTTGTGTTCATCGGCTGATTCTCCGCCGGTCCATCTGCAGTCTAGGGGCAGGCGTTCTCTCTGCCCTTCCTAGCGCGAATGTGATCTTTCCTGCATGAACCGTACCAGCCGAGGTCCTCGCAACGTGCACCCGATAAACTCAACGAAACCAAACGGATCTATGGTAGGAGTGCGTGAATTTTTCCTAAAAACGATGAAGACTTCGCAAATCACGGTGGACAGGCTTGTACAAAAATGAGAATCGATTTTCCTTTCCATCGGCTTGGTTTGCCTGAAGCGCCGCTCAGAAAGCTAATTTATGACGACACATAAGCATTCAAGCATTCAGAAAAAAATCTAATTTTCATTAATCCCAAGTGCCATGAATTCCCGCCGAGCGACTGAGCAAGAAGGTCGTGGCACCGGAAACAGAAACAGATACCGGAGTGGTGACAAACCAGTGGAACTGCCATTACCTGCACTACTCTCAGTGGTTTTTTTTGGTGAAGGGTGAAATGACCCTTGACTCTGTCTATGTGGGCCGGATATCTTCTTGATTATAGTTTGTCCCCGCGTTGAACCATTACATAACTTTGTATGAATGCATACTCTCCCAGCCATGCACTCCAAGATGTGTCTTCGCCGCGGGTCGCCGCTATCAGGGTATTGATTGCAGAAGATACTCCCATGGGTTGTCAGTTACTCAAGGATGGGCTCAAACGCTCGCGATTCGGCCTGGGAGAAATCTACTGTGCAGGAACTGTCAATCAAGTTGTCGCTCATTGCAACCTTCATCCAATTGATGTGGCACTTATTAGTGAAGACTTACAGGATGGCCCTCACAAAGGCGTTGAAGCTGTTGAACTCCTGCGCAAGGGCCACCCGAACATTCGCTCCGTCGTGTTGGTTAAAAAAATCCGCCGTGAGCTTACTCTCGAGGCGTTTCGTAGCGGCGCAAAGGGAATCTTCTGTCGGATAGAGCCGATCGAAACATTGGGCAAGTGCATTTTGGCGGTGCACAAAGGACAGGTTTGGGCTGACTCTGAACAAATGGGAGTGATCCTTGAGGCACTCGTGGAAGTCAAGCCGCGAGTGACGAATTTGCTGGGCACTTATTTGCTCACCAAGCGGGAAGAGCAAGTCGCTACACTCGTAGCGGATGGCCTGACAAATCGGGAAGTGGCGAAGAAGCTCGGATTGAGCGAACATACGGTTAGCAATTACCTCTTCAGAATTTACGAAAAGCTTGGTATCTCCAACAGGGTGGAGTTTGTCCTCTATATCTTTGGTCGCCGACAGCCAAATGAGGCCAATGTTGTGCCGCTCACCAATCGGATGGCAGACAACCAACACCAAAAACGGTGACGCTGTCCAACGCCTATAATGCATCATCCCGCTTCTGCTCAACCCCCGCATGGTTACGTGCGAGGAAAATTCATCGAGATTAACAAGCAAATGCGGCTACACGAAGGTATTGTACGTATCAACAAGGCTGTTTACCGCGGGCGGAGGGAAGAAACCTCAAGACAAGGTGATACCTTGCACACGTATTCGGTACAATGACGGTCAGAAATTCAATCGAGCAATCACTGGAATCCAAGACTCGTAGCTTGTTTGACACCCTGGTGACTCTCCCGGGTGCAGGAGACGATCATTCGTGGCAACAGAGGTGAAAGAGGAAAGGGATGGAGGTTGCATGCGATTTCTTGTTACGGGTGGCGCGGGCTTTATCGGATCACACATCGTCGAAGAGCTGCTTCGTCGCGGTCACCAGGTCGTAGTCCTTGATGATCTTTCCTCCGGCAAAGAAGTCAATCTTGCCTCGATCCGCACCCAGATAGATTTTAGGAGAGGCAGCATTACAGACTTGGCCGCAGTAGAAAACGCATGCCAAGGCGTCGATTACGTCATTCATCTTGCAGCGCAAATATCAGTACCGCGGTCAATCAAAGATCCGATCGACACAAACCTAGTGAATATTGATGGAACGCTTAACGTTCTCGTCGCGGCTCGCGATGCTAATGTTAAGCGCTTTGTTCTTGCTGCTTCCTCTGCAGCGTATGGAGAAAGCCCGGTTCAACCCAAGGTCGAAACCATGGCACCTGCTCCTATCTCTCCTTACGGGATCACAAAGTACGTCGGGGAGCTCTATGGCCAGCTCTTCGGACGAGTATACGGACTGGAAAACGCTTCCGTGCGTTACTTCAATGTCTTCGGGCCAAGGCAAGATCCTTCGTCGCAATATTCCGGAGTATTGTCACGTTTCATGTTGGCTGTTTTGCGCGGAGAGAATCCAGTCATCTACGGAGATGGCGAGCAATCGCGGGATTTTATCTACATCGCGAATGTGGTCGACATAACCCTGCGCGCCTGCGCAGTAAAGGAGGCCTCTGGGCTGGTCTTTAACGGGGGCACGGGGGCTCGAATCACTCTCAACCAGGTCTTAGAATTGCTCAGCAAAATTACAGGACAAGCGATCCGACCGAAATACGATTCCCCCCGCGCTGGAGACATTCGCGATTCACAAGCCGATATTTCGCTTAGTCGTAGGGTCCTCGGTTTCGAGCCCCAAGTTGCCTTTGAAGAGGGGCTGCGGCGAACCTGGGAGTGGTACAGAAGCAATTACGGCAAAACGTGAACGAGCAGTCGAAATTACCAACTCTCTCGCAATCTCTCGCCCTGGCGGCATGGGCGGCTAGAAGGTTCGGCCTCGTGGTCCGCCCGGCCCTTGTGCTCCCAGTGCCGCCATGTCCAACTACGTCCCTACTCTTTCTTTCCCACTCGCCCTGTGTTATTTTTCTTGCGTCCTCGAACTCGATTTTCAAGGAGCGGCACGCATGGAATGGACGACCCCCCAACACGAAGAAATTGAATTGAATTGTGAAGTTAGCTCGTACGCCAACGCCGAGCTCTAAATCTGTTGGATTTGCGGCCGCCAATGTAATCCCGGTCGGACGTCAGGGATTAAGAGCGTGGTTTTGTGTTTATATCCCCTGGTCGCCTGATCCCTCTGCTCGGTGTGGCGTCTGTAATCGTGGACACGCTTCATGCGCCTGAAAATTCTTGGCTCGGCCGCTGGCGGTGGTTTCCCACAGTGGAATTGTAGTTGCCGCAACTGTGCAGGATTCCGAGCGGGGACATTACGTTCCAAGTCCCGCATGCAAACGCAGATTGCGTTCTCTCCCCTTCCAGAAGTATGGTTTCTTATTGGGGCCTCTCCTGATTTGCGTTCTCAAATCATCATGACTCCCGAATTCTCTCCCGACTTGGAGAGCCACTCTCCGATTGTCGGGGTTTTCCTTTCCTCCGCCGATGTTGATTCCGTTATGGGTCTTTTGCACTTGCGCGAATTCCAGAATTTTTTTGTTTTCGCTACGCCAACCGTCGAACGTTTTCTGAAAAACGAAAACCGCATCTTCCGAGTTCTCGATCGCGCAAATCCTCCCGTCCAATGGCAGATGCTCTCCTCTCGAGGCCGCATTGGTTGCCACCTTTCCCGAGACCCTGGCGCTGCCCCCACTTTCTTCTACAGCTCCATCCCTGTGGGTGGTTCTTACCCAGACTACGCGAGCGAGGAATTCCGCCGAAACGCCACCGCCGACGAGGCCACTGTCGGCCTGCTCCTCGAGCAGGACAACAAGAAAGTTCTCATCGTAACCACCCTTTCCGGCCGAAGCCAGGAGTGGACCAAGGCCGCTGCAACCGCCGATCTCGTTTTACTCGACGGCACCTTCTGGTCCGACGATGAACTCCGTCAGACCGGCCGTACGCAGAAAACTGCGACCGAAATCGGTCATCTTCCCTTGTCCGGGCCCCGGGGTTTACTCGAGCAATATCCCCAGAATGCAAGGGGTCGAAAAATTCTGCTGCATATCAACAACACCAACCCCATCCTGGACGAAGAAAGCGCCGAACATCGTGCGGTACTCGAAGCAGGCTACGAAATCGCCTACGATGGAATGACCATCGACCTATGAATCTTGCAGCCACCGAACAGGTTCTGCTAACCGAGGCCGAGTTCGTCGCGGGTTTCCATGCCATTGGCGAGCAGCGCTACCACCACAAGCATCCCTTCCATCTGCTCATGCACGAAGGAAAACTCACCCGCGGCCAGCTCCAGGCATGGGCTCTCAATCGCTACTGTTATCAAGCCCACATTCCCATCAAAGACGCTGCCATTCTCGCCCGTAGCAGTGACCCCACTTTCCGGCTCGCCTGGCGCAAACGCATGGTCGATCACGACGGCGACGGCAGCAAACCAGGCGGCATCGAGAAATGGCTCAAGCTCGTCGAAGCCACCGGACTTCCACGCGAGCAGGCGATTCACGGAACCGGCATCCTCCCGGTAACACGTTTCGCCGTCGACGCCTACGTGCGGCTCGTTTCTACACACTCGCACTTAGAAGCCGTGGCCTCTTCGCTAACCGAGCTCTTTAGCCACAAACTTATCGCCCTGCGCATGGATCGCATGCGTCAGCACTACCCCTGGCTGGTTCCCGCACTGGATTATTTTCACGGACGTCTCACGCAAGCGCCCGAAGACGCTGAGTTTGCCCTCGCATATTGCCTCAGCCATGCGCGCACTCGCGAACAGCAGGATCTCGCGCACGCCGCACTCCGCGCAAAGTGTGACATCCTCTGGGCTCAGCTCGACGCCCTTTATTTCGCTTACGTTCATCCCGGCTGGCCGCCCCCTGGCGCCTTTCAACCGGCCGAGGATTCCCGATGAAACCGGGGCTCGATGCCACACCACGTCTTGCTCCTGGAGTTCGTCTCAACGAAACGCCTCAGCAGCCCCGAATGCTCCTTATGCCGGAACGCGTCCTTCGCCTAACTGGTCCTAGTCTCGAGATTGTTCTACGCTGCGATGGAAAGAACACGGTCCGGCAGATTGCCGAGGAATTGCATCAGCTGTACTCCAAAAGCGAACCGCAACGTATTACCGATGACTTAGTGAGGTATCTCGCGCTTCTTCATAACAAGCGCGCCATCGATTTTTGAGCGATCTCGGGTCAGCAGTGGCCGTTTTCTGAAGCAGGTGTCATTCGTTACGTATGAGCACCACCTCCACACCTCTCGCTCTCGTGGCCGAACTCACGCACCGCTGCCCGCTTCACTGCGTGTATTGCTCGAATCCGCTCGAACTGGCCAAGCGCGAGGTAGAGCTTCCGACGGAAACCTGGGTACGTATTTTTCACGAAGCGGCAGCGCTCGGAATTGTCCAGGCCGACTTCACCGGCGGCGAACCGCTTGCGCGCAATGACGTCGTCGCTCTGGTGCGCGCAGCCCGTGAAACCGGACTCTATGTCAGCCTCATCACCAGCGGCCTTCCCCTTGACGAGGGTAAACTCGCTGCACTCGTCGAAGCCGGCGCCGATCATTTTCAGCTCAGTTTTCAGGGTGCGAGCGAGAAAACTGCCGGAGATATCTCGGGTACAGAAACACATCGCCACAAGCTCCGTGTCCTCACCTGGCTAAAACAGCATCGCATCGGAGTCACCCTGAATTTCGTCATTCACCGCCAAAATATCGACGAACTGGAAGGAATGCTTAACCTCGTCGAGGAACATCAGCCGGGATGCGCCGAATTCGCGAGCGTGCAATATTACGGCTGGGGTTTCACCAATCGGCTTCGATTGCTCCCCACGCGGGAGCAGCTGGATTATTGCGTCGCCAGACTCAAAAATGCAGAAGAGCTACTCAAAGGGAAAACTCGCGTCGTTTTTGTCGTTCCGGATTACTATGCGAAATATCCCAAAGCCTGCGTGGGCGGGTGGGGGCGCAAGCTCATGGTTATCTCGCCAGACGGAACCGCGTATCCGTGTCACGCCGCGATGGTTATCCCCGGGCTAGCCTTCGACAATGTAAAAGAGAAGAACTTGCGACAGATCTGGGATACTTCTGCGGCATTCCAAAAGTTTCGCGGGGAAGACTGGATGCAGGAACCTTGCAAATCCTGTGACCGTCGCCTTCAGGACTTCGCAGGTTGCCGCTGCCAGGCCTTTCTGCTTGCAGGCGATCCGGCCGCAACAGACCCCGTGTGTTCTTTAGCTCCCAAAAGGTCCACAGTTGATGCGATCCTCGCCGATATCCGTCGCCCCGTGCCCGCGATTCCAGAAGAAAAACTGCAATGGACGTACCGGCAGAATCCAGCGTAGAGCTGTCTGGTGGCCAGAGCACCAGCCAATCCACATTATCAGGACTATGAGAGGAAGGGTGTCCTGCCCTGCTCGTTCGGTAAGAAGTAGTTCCGAAGCCCTAACCACGTCGATGGGTTTGCGTTGAGCGAGGCGGATACAGGCTGCGAGTTCCTTTTTTTCTTTTCAGAGGGCCATGGCGAGAAATCGGAATTACCGATTCACCTGTCCTTCAAATCCCTTAAATAACGTAAAAGTAACATACGTGTAGGAAGAGACTGCAACGGCCAACAGCGTCGATCCCATTCTTGGCACAACTCTCACAACTCCTTCTGTTTCTATCGATTATGGCTACGTTGGCATTGGATATGCGACAGTAATTATGAGAACTTAGACAAGGGAAGCAAACCCGAACTGATGTATTTTTTAAATAACATATTGGTAATCGATTCACCCTTTACGTCAGATCTTGATCGCAACAGGAGACTGGTCGGAAGGAACGCTCCGAAACAATTCGCCGAGTTGCGTGCGCCAGTCGGGCAAATGAAAGCCGAACGTTTGGATGAGGCGGGAATTGGAAAGAAGCGAGTAGACCGGGCGTGAGGGCTGGCGTTCGATATTGAGCTGTGGTAATTGGAAGAAATCCGCTAGCGATTATCGGTCGTCACTTGGTAGCCTCGGCGGAGATCTACGAAGCGATGGAAGAACGGGGCGTGAAATACGCGATTCGGCTTCCGGCAAATGACAACCTGCTGCGGGTCCTCTTTTTCCATAAGCGCCCCTGTGGCCCCCTCGCCAATAATCTCTTCACCACCGGCCCCACTCCAACGCGCACCCCACAGTCCCACTGGAAACCGCTAATCACAAGGCCGATGACGCCATCCAAGGAATTATCCATCTCCTAAAGGCAGTCTGATGTTTCAGCGCAAGTTATAACTCGAAATGGGCGATTGTTGTTATGCTGTTTAGCGTTTCGAGGCCAAAATGGAAATTCCGGCCGACAAACACGAACCGAGCGAGTCGCTGCTCTGTAGGGGGAAACAATACTTCGCGGAGTACAGCTTGTTCAAAGAAGCAGCGAATGCCCAGTTTCGTAATGGTATCCTTTACACCGCGGTGTTTGTTGCCGGCCTAGCATGGACGGTCTCGCTGTGGCTCCGTTCTCCCGGCACATCTTTCCAGGACGAGATCGGGCATTTCCTCATCGCCCGCAATGCGTGGAACTACCCCGTTCTCGTGCTCAACATTTGGGGACGGGTTTTTAACACCCTTCTCTACATGCTTCCCTCGCTCTTCGGGCTGAACGGTGCCCGACTGGCATCCGTTCTTATGTCTTGCATCACCGTGCTTCTTACGATGAGGGTGTCTCGCGTGCTGGGGGTCCGGCACCTATTCTTGGTACCGCTCTTTCTCTGGTTCCAGTATTGGGGCGCAGACTTGATGTACACAGCCAGCACCACCGTTCCATTCACATTGTTTCTCATCCTCGCCGTCCATGAATGGCTTGCAAGCAGGTTCGAGAGCGCTTCGATCGCCGTGGGCCTACTACCGCTAATCCGTCACGAAGGTATCGCCCTATTAGCAATCTGGGGTTTGTACCTCGTCGCACAGCACAAATGGCGCGCAGTACTTGTCGGCGGGATTCCTACCGCTCTGTACAATGCAGTTTATCTCATCGCGTTGCATCCACCTCTCCAGAAGCTGCCACTGTTCATCTACTTCGCTTCTTCCTCCTTTCACGGTTACTACGGTCGCGGAACTTGGTTCCATTATGTGCTCCCAACTATGCATGGAGTCGGGATGGCCATTGGATTTTGGGTCGCGATCGGTCTCGTTTCGGCTTGGCGCCTTCGGCGGCCAATATTGTATCTCGCACCATACGCGATATATTTTACGGTGCACACGATTATCTATCACTACGGCGCTTATGCATCTGGAGGATATTACCTCTTCATCTCACCCACGGCACCGGCATTTGCCATCATAGCGGCTTTGGGAGCTGACTCCTTACTCAATCCCGCCTTAGCGGCCTTACAAGGTCTCAGGGGACGTTGGAGCTATTCTGTCGCCATTGCGGCGCTTGCCGTCCTCTTGGTAGTACCAGTTCTTTACAAGGCCGTCACTACTCAAGTTCCACGTCGACTTGCGCCCGAAGAGGTGGCCGTCTGGCAGGCGGCACAGTGGCTACGGGCCCAACCGGTTTCGCCTTCTGCAGTAGTGGCGACACACGTTTATTTCTACTATTTCTACGACCTACCTTGGACGCCCGAACAAATTTGGCAAAAGCCAACACCCATCGAGAAGATGCCCCGCGGGACTGTTGCGGTATGGGATAAGCATTACTCGGATTCAAACGGAATGAAGCTTGACGGCTTCTGTGAGGACAATGGCTGGCGTAAGATCGCCCAGTTCGGTTCGGGACAGGTTGAGATCTTCCTGAGCCAATAGCCTCGTCGCACTCGTTTCGGTCTTTTCATGTGGCGATCTGGAACGGACTTTCGTGGATTGAGGGCAATAACGAACTGGGTGTTGACCTTAGAAGTTTGGATGAGGCCCTGATCCGGGATTCGATAGAACCCCAGAGGCGCGTGACCCGACATTGGGAGACAGCGTGCAGTTGGCCGGCTGCTCTACGCCTTCGGCAAATTTGGGCGACCCAAGAACGCCATCTCTGCCACAACGGCAAAAATGCACTAACAGACTTTCCCTTACTCAGATAAGCCTCTTAGGCGCTTCGTTTTCGAGGTCCGGCGGTCACCGGCTCTTGGACACGAGCCCAACATCGGAGGGAAGCTTCAGGCTAGGAAGCCACCTCGTTGTGCATGAACCCGAGGAACTGTATGACAAGTCGTATGACTACGGGAGCGGGAGAGACCGACAAGAATGTGTCTGCAACTCAATCTGGCATAACGACACAGATGACCAGCAGTAGCCTGTCCAATGGCTATAATTCTGTGTTCGCGGGGTTCCATTGATGAAACATTTTCTAAAACTTGCCTTCCTGTTCCTGTTTCTGCTTGTGGCTTCAAGGGCAGGAGCGCAGACATCCACTATCAACTGGACGACTGTTCATCAGGTGATTGATGGTTTCGGTGCTGCCGATGCTCAATCAGGCACCAGTATGTCGAGTGCAAACCAGACGTTCTTCTTCAACACCGCGCCTCCAAATATCGGGTTGAGCCTGTTGCGTGTGGGCGTTACCAATGGGCGCGGTGACCCAGGTAGCTGTGCTTCGGTTAGTTCTAGTTGCGCTGGTGTTTATGTAAGCGACATGCAGGCTATCGTGGCACAAGGTGGTCGCATTTATGCTTCTTCCTGGAGTCCCCCAGCGGCTTATAAGTCAAACGGTTCGACTTCTTGCACTGCGGGAAGCGGAAACGGAACACTTCTGACAGCAGACTACGCAGCTTTTGCGACGTGGATTGCGAATTTCGTCCAGAGCGTTTCCACATATGCGGGTGGTCCCACGATTTATGCTTTATCGCCGCAAGGCGAGCCTCAAACTTGCGTGTCTTCTGACAGTACGTTGTGGACCGCTGCCAATCTCGATACCTTCATCAAGACCAACCTCGGGCCGACGTTTGCGTCCGATAGCATCACGACGCTGGTCTTCGTGCCTGAGCCTTCTGGTTATGCCGGCCTCACAGGTGCTAAAGGCGGCACCACTTGCATGGAGGACTCAGCTTGCTACAACTACGTGGGCGGTGTGAACTGGCACGATTACGACGCGACCTATACGGCTCCCGATACCGTGAACGCGACGCCATATCCGAGCGGTTGGGCTACGGGAAAGAAATATTGGGAGACGGAAGTCTCGGGGCCGAACGTTGGCTACGGCCCCACCATCGCGCCCGGATGTACTGGAGGTAATTGGTGTCCGAACCTTGCCGACGCGCTACAGGTCGCTGCGTGGATTGATGACCGCCTGGTCAACGAGGGCGCAAACGCCTATTTTTGGTGGTGCTTTATCGGTACGTCGTGCCTCACCTATCCTCCGGGCAGCCCCACGACAGCGACCCGCGCCTATGTATTAGGGCAGTATTCCGATTTCGTGCGACCGGGAATGTATCGTATCGATGCCACACACATTCCTCAGTCCGGTGTGACCGTTTCTGCGTACCAAAATACATCGACAAATCACACTAGAAGCTGTTGCATAACCGAGGACAAGCCCGTGAAATGAGTATGGTTGAGCTTGGTGAAATGAGGGATAAGCAGAGTCAGCAGCGCCGAAGGAGGGCCGATGGCGCGATCCGGTCCGTTGCTGACCGAAGCGCAGTGGAAGAAAATCGCGCCCTTGCTCCCCAAGCCGCGCAAACAACGCAAAGGTGGTCGTCCGTGGATCGAGAATCGCCGTGTGCTGGAAGGGATTCTTTGGATTCTGCGGAGCGGGGCTCGCTGGCAGGACCTGCCGGAGAAATTTCCGCACCCTTCGACGTGCTGGCGGCGATTGCGAGACTGGGAGGAGCGGGGCATTTGGTTGAATATCTGGCGAACGTTTCTGGGCGAGTTAAACGAGCGCCAGCAATTGAAATGGAGCGAATCGTTTTTGGACGGCAGTTTTGCTCCGGCGAAAAAAGGGGCTGCGGAGTCGGAAAAACCAAGCGGGGCAAGGGGACGAAGTGGCTGGTGGTGGTCGACGGCCGCGGTCTTCCTCTGGGAAACTACCTTCACTCTGCATCCCCGGCGGAAGTCAAACTCGCGGAGACGACGCTCGCGACGATCCGAGTAGGACGGAACCATCACTCGGGCCGTCCGCGGCAAAAGCCGATGCGCGTGATTGCCGACAAAGCCTACGACAGCGATCCCCTGCGGGAACGCTTGCGGCAGCGCGGTATCGAACTGATCTGCCCGCACAAGAGGAATCGCGTTCGGCCGGCAACGCAAGACGGACGAGCCTTGCGACGTTACAAGCGTCGATGGATCGTGGAACGCACCAATGCCTGGCTGGGAAACTTCCGACGCTTGGTCGTGCGCTACGATCGTTCGCTCACGATCTATGGCGCTTTTTTTCATATCGCCTGCTTCATGATCGTCTTACGGAGGGTTGTGCAATAGCTTCTAGCATCGTAGCAACAAATTACAGCAGTTCATCGGTTTCTCAGGCTTTTTGCATCACCAACGCGCCAGCGTTCACCAGTCTTAAGCCCTATATCACATCAGCCACTCAAACCATTCAAGCGCAAACGGCAGTGTCAGTGTCGGGGAATTGTTTCACTTACACACTTCCTGCATCCAGTGTTACAACATTTGCAGGAACAGGCGCTTCTGCTGCTCCTGGAACGAATCAACGCTACCGATCACATGGTACGAGGTGATTCGAATGATGTGGTATTTCCTGTTCTTTTTTGTTTCGGGGTTTTGCAGCATCTTGTATGAACTCATCTGGCTGCGGCTGGCGATGGCGCAGTTCAGCGTCACCACAGCGTTCGTGTCCATCGTTCTCTCGGCATTCATGGCGGGCTTGGGGATGGGCTCGGTAGGAGCCGGGGCATGGATTCAGCGCCACGGCGAAGAGATCCGGTTTCCTCCGCTTCGGCTGTATGCGCTAACCGAGCTTTTGATCGGAGTTTCGGCGCTCGCGGTTCCGACGGAACTGGCCTGGGGACACCGCGTTCTTGAAGCAGCTGCAGCCCACGCCGCCCTCTCCTCTGCCCTGTCTTACCTGATATCGGGCGCCTGGATGGCACTGACTTTGGTGCCATGGTGCGCCTGCATGGGAGCCACGATTCCAGTGGCAATGTTTGCCATCCGCAGCGAAGCGCGTTACGAGTCGCGCCGCTCGTTCAGTTTTCTGTATCTGGCAAATGTGCTGGGGGCAGTTGCGGGAGCAGTACTACCGCTGTTTCTCATTGAGCTTTACGGCTTTCGCGGCACGCTGCGGGTGGGCGCGGTGCTGAACGCCACCATTGCCGTCTCAGCGTTCGTTGTGACCTTGACCTCCCGGGGCCGCACCGCGAGAACAGGTTCGCAACCAGTCGCTGCTGTTTCTGCGGAGTTGGACCAGCGGAAGAGCGTCCTGGTGCTCTTGTTTTTGACGGGCCTTGTCACGATGGGGATGGAAGTCGTCTGGATCCGCCTATTCACACCATACCTTGGCCCTATCGTCTACTCCTTTGCGGCAATTCTGGCCTCTTATCTTTTGGCCACGTTTGCCGGCTCGCAGGTGTATCGCGTGTGGAGCCGCAGCCATGGCCGCGAGAGCAGGGTCGCCTGGATTTCGCTGGCGCTGCTTGGACTGTTGCCGCTTTTGACGTCTGATAGTCGCGTCCATCTAATGGTTCTCCATCGCGTCTTCCTCGGCGTGATGCCGATCTCGGCCGTAATCGGATTTCTCACTCCCATGCTGGTGGACCGTTGGTCGGCAGGCGATCCGGACCGCGCTGGCCGCGCCTATGCCGTGAACGTTGCGGGGTGCATCGTGGGACCGTTAGTCTCCGGCTTCATCCTGCTGCCGCTGCTCGGCGAACATCTCTCCATGCTTCTGTTCGTGCTGCCCTGGTTTGTGATGGCGCTCCCGAGCCGCAGCACGCGTGCGATGACTTTGGCACTGCGTGCGGCCACCGCCATCATTCTATTGGCGGCGAGCGCGATTTTCTTTCTTACTAAGGATTACGAAACCCAATTCCCGCAACGCGAGGTTTTGCGCGACAGCACCGCCACCGTCATCGCCGCGGGGACGGGGATGAAGAAGGTCCTTCTAGTCAACGGCGCCGGCATGACGATTCTGACACCGATCACCAAGATGATGGCGCACTTCCCCTTGGCGTCGCTCGATCATCCGCCCCGCGAGGTGCTGGTGATTTGCTTCGGCATGGGCACGACGTTTCGGTCCGCGCTCTCCTGGGGAATTCCGGTTACCGCGGTCGATCTCGTTCCCAGCGTTCCCAAGCTCTTCCACTTCTTCCATGCCGATGCGGCGCAGGTGCTCGCATCGCCCCTCGCGCACATCGTTACGGATGATGGCCGCCACTATCTGGAGCGTAACCCTGCTCGCTACGACGTCATCGTGATCGATCCACCGCCACCGGTCCAGGCGGCTGCGTCCAGCCTGCTATATTCCCAGGACTTCTACGCGGTGGTTAAGGAGCGGTTGCAGCCAGGAGGAATCCTCGCCCAATGGCTGCCGCGCGGCGACGATGCCGTGCAAGCCTCGGTGGCCCGGGCGTTGAAAAATTCCTTCTCCTATGTCCGCGTTTTTCCTTCAGTCGAACACTGGGGGTGGCACTTTTTTGCGAGTGATCGCCCCATTCCGGATCGCAGCGCGGCAGAACTTGCAGCGCGTATGCCGGCAAAGGCGGTTACCGACATGATGGAATGGGGGCCAGCGAAGACAGCGGACGAGCAGTTTGATCTCATGCTGTCGGCAGAAATGACCACGGAACAACTGATTGCGCTGGCGCCCGCTACCTCCGCTCTTCAGGATGATTGGCCCATCAACGAATATTTTCTTCTTCGCACACCCCAAGTTCTTTTTCGCACACCCCGAGCCAACCTGAGATCGATAGTGAGGAAATTCTTGTAGGCTTTTGAAGTGCGGGCCACCAGGTTCGCAGCCATGCGCAGCGTGGGCTTCCAGAGGTACATTTCCACGACGATGAAGCCGGGTGGCCCTGGCTTTCGAGTAGTCGATGAATCGGACGTGGGGGTTGTCGTTTTGCCCTAATTATTGAATCCCGCATAATATAGCGAACCTTTTTCCAGTATCCTGCGTCTAACTGGATATGGGAAACGCTGCTGGAGTACCCCGCGATTTTGAAGCCTTAGAGAAACGACGCTTTCAAGCCATTCAGATGTTGGAGCGCGGACTGAGTCAAGCCGAGATTGCTCGGCAACTCCGCGTTGTCCGGCAGACGGTAGCTCGTTGGGTGCATGACTATCGCACCGAAGGTAAGTCCGCACTTCGCAAAGCGGGGCGCGCTGGGCGCATGCCGCGCTTGAGTGAGAAGCAGCGGCAGCAGTTAGAGAAGCACCTGGTCGCAGGTCCGGAGCGGCTCGGCTATGAGACCCCGTTGTGGACCTGTCCCCGTGTAGCTCATTTGATCGAGCAGGAATTTAACGTTCGCTATCACGAAGGCCATGTCTGGAAAATTCTGGTTGGTCTAGGCTGGAGCCCCCAGCGACCGGAGGGGCGAGCACGAGAACGCAATGAAAAGCAGATCCTCAATTGGAAGAAGAAGGTCTGGCCGGAACTAAAAAAAAAGCGCACCGGGAAGGGCGTATCCTCGTCTTCATCGATGAAAGCGGACTGAGTCAGCGACCGCATCGTTGTCGCACTTGGGCTCCTCGTGGACAGACTCCCATCTTGCAATACAACTTCAATTGGAAGAGTCTGTCGGTCGCTGCTGGCCTCACCTTGTGGAACTTCTACTTTCGAATCTATGCCGGGACCATCAAGAAGGAACAGGTCGTGGACTTTCTGAAGGCCTTGGTGCGTCACCTGGATCAGCCGTTACTGATCGTGTGGGATCGCCTGCCCGGCCATCGCAGCCGGCTGGTGCAGGACTACATTGCCGGTTTGCAAGGTTGGATTTCCACTGCCTATCTTCCGCCCTACGCTCCGGAACTAAACCCGGTCGAGTACATCTGGGGTTACTGGAAGCAGCACGAGCTACCCAATGTCTGCCCCCAGGACTACTGGCACCTGAGCGAAGCAGCGCGACGAACGCTACGTCGCATGCGCCGCCGTCCGCGGCTGATCACCGCATTCTGGAAGCAATCTTCATTGTGGTCAGAATGACTTTATATTACGCGGGACTCAGTAAGTAGAGTTCCAGCGATGGATGCCGTTTTTGTTCCCTTGTAGGAATTAGGTTTATTTTAACCTATAGGAAAAATAAAATTCCGATCTTAGATGAGCCTCTGATTTTCAAAGGACTGGTTAATACAAAACTGGTAGCGTTCCTTTTTTCCTTTTTCAATGGGCTAACCAGAAAATAAAAACCTCACGCCTAAAACCTGGCGACCCATCTCATTGATTGGGGTCCGCTCTATGGAATCGTCACCGCCGTCTGATTCGACGGGTTGCTCTCTACACCGTTCGCGTTCACTGCGGTCACCTCATAATAGTATTCCAGGCCAGCTTGTACGCTCGTGTCCGTATATTCGGTCCCGCTGACCGGCGACGCCACAATCTTTGAGAACGACCCTCTCAACACGTTCGACCTGTACACGTTGTACCCCACCACACCCGAAGAACTGCTCGCTCCCCAAGCCAATTGCACCTCGTGAATCGTCTCTGCCACTCCCGTGCCAGTTACTGCGATTGTATTTTTGGCATCTGGCGCATTACTTGTAATCGTAATGCTCCCCGAAGTGCTTCCCACCGTTTTGGGTGTTAGCTCCACCGTGAAGGTCGCCGTAGCCTGCGCTCCGATCGTCATTCCCGCGCTTATTCCCGTGGCACTGAAGCCCGTTCCCATTAGGCTTACACCGGAAATCTTCACGCTCGAATTGCCAGTGTTCTTCACGTCCACGACTAACGTCGCCGGCTTCCCCACGGTCACGTTTCCGAAATTCACCGAAGTTGGTGTAACAAGTGATCTTATATCCGCTACTCCTGTTCCGCTCAGTGCGATGGTAGCGCTTACATGTCCCGCGTTTCCATCGACGGTGACCTTCCCGCTTGATTCCGCCTCGTTCGTCGGCGTGAATCCCACCTGCAACCCCGCCGTTTCCCCCGCAGTCAGCGTGTAGGGAAGCTTCAGTCCCGTGACCTTGAATCCTGCTCCGCTCACGTTCACACTCGAAATGGTTACTGTCGTCTTGCCTACATTCTTTAGTGCGATCGTCTGGGTATTCGTCGTCCCCATCGGCACTGTGTCAAAACTCGCGGTCTCTGGAGTTGCCGAGAGCGCCCCGCTCAGGGTGCGGCTGCTCGAAGCCGCCACTCCTGTCCCTTGCAAAGCTAAATGGACCAAGTGATTCGTCGCATTGCTCTCGAATTCGATACTTCCCTCGGTCGGTCCTTTCTCCGAGGGAGAGAATTTCACGATGAACGTCAGCTCTTCTCCTTCGTTTAACGTTCTCGGGAGCGTGAATCCAACCACGCTGAATTCCTTCGCGTGCAGCAACTCCTGCGAAAATACGACCCTTTCTTTTCCTGTGTTCGTGATCTTTATGCTGACTGCGCTGTGGCTGCCCACAACTACATCTCCAAAGTTCACCAACGAGTGGCTAAACTTTAGGGTCCCTGCCGCCGCGTGTCCCGCCCCAATTCCCGCGAGCAACGCGGCTGCCAGCACGCGTAGTAACCTCACTGTGTTTCCCGCTCCTGCTAGTGTCTTGACGACCCGTCTCAGGGATCGCATGGCCCCTATGGTTGGCAAACTCATGACCGCAGTTTGCAAACTTGCAGGTCACGCCGCTACTGAACTAAAGAGATGTCGGGGGGGCCAATACCTTGGCTGCTTCTCGTCCAGGGGTCTCGCCTGTACTTCGGTACAGTTACCTCGCTAGTTTCTTAATGATTTATTAATACTTTAGCACCATGCGACCTCCTAACTCGTTTTGTTTCTGATGATTCTGGCCGAGGGGATGCCGGATACGTGACTGTAATAATCAGAACTAACACAAGGGAAGCAAACCTGTACTTTAGAGGGGGTATTTTATGGATAACATACTGATAATCGATTCACCCTTTCAGTCAGTCTTGATCGCAACTGGAGACTGGTCGGGAGGAACGCTCCGAAACAATTCGCCGAGTTGCGTGCGCCAGTCGGGCAAATGATAGCCGAACGTCTGGATGAGGCGGGAATTGGAAAGAACCGAATAGGTCGGGCGTGAGGCTGGCGTTCGATATTGAGCTGTGGTAATTGGAAGAATTCCGCTAGCGATTATCGGCCGTCGCTTGGTAGCCTCGGCGAACCAAGGGACCTCGGGCGAGATGTAGGCGGCTTCTTCAAGAATCGCGCAGGCAAAATCGTACCAGGTCGTCTCGCCCCCTGCCGTGAGGTGGTAAATTCCACTCACTTCTCGAGCTGTCGATGCGGCACTGCTCCGACTTGTGATTTGAGCCAGGACTTTCACGGTCGCCACCGCAATCTCCCGGCTCCAGGTCGGTGCCCCAAATTGATCTCGGACGATTCCCAACTCTTTCTTCTCGGTGGCGAGACGTAACATCGTCAGTAGAAAGTTCCGCCCTTGCCTAGCGTAAACCCACGCTGTCCGAATTATGAGGTGAGGGACGCCCGACAGGACAATGGCCTGCTCACCGGCGAGCTTGGTTTTTCCGTACACACTAATCGGGCCGGTTCTATCCGTCTCCTCATAAGGTGTCCTTTTCAGTCCGTCGAATACGTAGTCGGTTGAATAATGTACGATCAGCGCACCAATCTTCTTTGCTTCTTCGGCGAACACGGCGGGGGCGCTGGCGTTGATTGCGTAGGCATCGGCCTCATGACTTTCTGCAGCGTCGACAGCAGTGTACGCTGCGGCATTGACGATGAGCTCCGGGCGGATTTCACGTACAGCTCGGCGGATGCTGTTTGTATCGAGCAGATCTAATTCATGCCGGCCCGGCGCAACCACTTCGCCAAGTCTCGGCAATAAAGGCAACAGTTCCGAACCGACCTGCCCCGTCTTCCCCGTGAGCAGGATCACTCTTTTCATTCCTCTGTATACCGTGGCAGGAATTCCTGGGGAACATGTGCCAGTCTGGGGTTCTTTGCATCTTTCTCAGAAACAAGGACGTCCGCGATTCCCCAGGAAATGTTGAGATCAGCGTCGCTCCAGAGAATCCCACGTTCATCTTTGGCATCATAAAAATCACTGCATTTGTAGAGAAACTGGACATTGTCCGTCAGGGCAAGGAAGCCATGAGCAAACCCTTTGGGAACATATATCTGATTCTGCTCCTCCGCGGAAAGCCGAACACTGGTCCATCTTCCGAAGGAACGAGAGCCGACTCTAATGTCGGTCACGATGTCTAGAGCCGCTCCCTGCACCACTCGGCAAATCTTTGCCTGAGGATGCCGCAACTGGTAGTGAAGCCCCCGCAGCGTCCCGCGTGCAGAAGACGAATGGTTGTCTTGAACAAAATGATCTCGAATACCAAGAGCAGCAAGTTTTGCCTCATGGTAAGTTTCCAGGAAAAAACCGCGCTTGTCGCGAAAGACGGTTGGCCGTAGTTCAACGACGCCAGGAAGAGAGGTCTCTATTCGCTCCATCACCCGCCATTTCCGAGCCAGGAAATCTGTGCAACTGCCTGAGCAGTGCCGCGCAGGTTCTTTTTGCAAGCTAATTCCACAATATCCTTTCAGACCTATAGCGCGGGTTGAGATCCCGACCGGGCAATCGCATCAAGTGAACGATCGCGATTTTCATAGTATTTTTCGTAATACAAGCGATACTCCCCCGCGCGGATATCGTCGAGCCATTTCTTGTTGTGGTCGTACCAGTCAATTGTCCGGCGCAGACCGTCGCTCAGCGATATTGTTGGCTTCCAACCCAGCTCCGTCTCGATTTTCTTATAGGTGAGCGCATAACGGCGATCATGTCCCGGACGGTCCTGAACGTAAGAAAGCAAGGCTTCCGGTTTATTCATCAATCGGAGCAGATCTCTCACCATGGAAATATTTTCTTCGATATTGGGTCCACCAATATTGTAAATCTCCCCAATTTTCCCTTTCTCGAGAACCGTCAGAATACCTCGACAGTTATCCTCCACATGCAACCAATCGCGCTGTTGTCGGCCATCCCCATAGATCGGCAGGGCCTTATCCTGGAGCGCATTTGTGATCATCAGTGGCACAAATTTCTCGGGGAACTGATAGGGACCATAGTTGTTCGAAGAGCGTGTGATGAGCGCGGCAACCCCGTAAGTCCGTACGTAGGAATAGACCAGAAGGTCTGCCGCAGCCTTCGAAGCCGAATACGGACTGCTCGGTTGCAGCGGGAACTTTTCGTCAGCAAACACATCTGGCGGAATATCGCCGTAGACTTCGTCGGTCGAAACGTGCACGAAGCGGGGGACGGAAAGCTTGCGCAAAAGCTCCAGGAGTATAAAGGTTCCATTGATATTTGTCTGAATGACCGGGGATGGCTCATAGATGCTGCGGTCGACATGGGACTCGGCGGCAAAATGAACGACCGCATCGCAGCCGCGCATCGCAACTTCCAGAGCCGTGGCATCGCAGATGTCACCCCTCACAAAGGTGTACTTGGGATCCTTAGCGACCGGTTCGAGGTTCGCTAAGTTACCGGCATACGTCAACTTGTCGTAATTGACGACCGCATAACCTTTCCCGGATGCGAGAAGCAGTCGGATGAAATTGGAACCGATGAATCCCGCGCCGCCGGTCACCAGGATTTTCATGAATTCGACTTCCGCTCGGCAAGGGTTACGTCAGGTTGGTGGCTAAGCTTATTGGCGCCGGTCTGGGCTACCAACATATTGGCGCGAAAGAGGGATTCAAAAGTTCCCGCGTCAGTCCACCAGCCATCGAGTTCTTCGAAAGTCAAAGTTCCTTCCTGAACATAATAGTTATTGACGTCCGTGATTTCGAGCTCCCCGCGACCGGAGGGCTTCAAACGCTTAATTTTTTCAAAGACCGTTTTGTCGTACAGATAGACTCCGATTACAGCATAGTTGGACTTAGGAACTTGAGGTTTTTCTTCGATGCCGACAACATAGTTCCCACGGATCTCTGCGACACCAAATCGCTCGGCATCAGATACCTGCTTCAAGATAATTTTTGCCCCGCGTTCTTGCTGCCGAAAGGCCTCGACCGCTCTGCAAATGTTCATCTCGATAACGTTATCTCCGAGGATGACACAGATCGGATCGCCGTCGGCAAAATCCTCCGCCAAGTTGAGAGCTTCTGCGATACCGCCCTCTCCTTCCTGGTAGGTATAGTTCAGATGCTTCAAACCAAAATCACGCCCATTCCCGAGAAGTCGCAGAAAATCTCCGGCGTTTTTGCCGCCAGTCACTAAAAGAATCTCTCGGATTCCCGCATTGACGAGGGTCTGGATCGGGTAATACACCATGGGCTTGTCGTAAACGGGAAGAAGGTGCTTATTTGTAACTTTGGTCAGCGGATTCAATCGACTACCCGTTCCCCCGGCCAGTACGACACCCCTCATATTCCCTCCTGGTTGCACAATTGTAGTTGATGATTCCGTGTCCGAAAAGTCGAGAAAGGGATCCAGAATCGTAAACGCGCTGCCGATCAATTCATCCAGTCCGACTGCGAGAGCTTTCCTAGCACAGCCATGGTATGTCACCGTGGAAGTACTTTCCAGGAGATACAGGGCGCAGGGGCATGCGGCCTGTGGCAGAGTGCGAATGCGTGCGACTGCCTGGTCTGGTGTGCCCCGCCTGAAGGAGGGGGCTTCTCAAGACACGCATACCCTTACATCAGGTTTCGTTATGTCTTGAAGGCTCCGTCCGAGCCCTAGGATTTCTCTAAACTAGACGCGTGGTCTCTCGTGGTTCGCAGCCCACGTTTGCAAACATGCGCCCTGGCGGAAAGTTCCTTCGGAGCAGGCCTACCACAAGGACAGCGCTGGCTGGTACCACGAGGGTCAACCATCACAAACTTTCGTCCAGCACTTTCAGCCTTGTACGAAAGCATATTTAAGAAGGATGACCACCCGACATCAGCTACCGGCCTCGCTGGCATACCGCCAGCGAGGCCTCTGGCATTCAAGGCCTCGATAGCGACGAGTCCACAATTTCGCGAGACAGTTTGTGTTGAAAGCCCCGACGTTGGTTCAAGATTTCGCGGTGAATGTTCACGACGAATTGCACCGCCTTGCCCTAACGCTTCGAATAATTGCCCTCACGCATCATAGGGACGGTTTTAATCTTCCCATCTACGCAGCGATGCGTTTTGATCTTGATGTCTCCGACGCCTTGCATGCGAAGATGCTTCTCAAGCAGGTTGTTGCCGTCCCGTGCTGGGAAAGGTGATGCTGTCATAACGGCGATGCGATTTGAACCTCGGATAGCCAGTCTTATCACCCGTCTTCAATGCCTTGAAAGCTTTGCCCACGCGTTTTAGCAGGTCTTGGCAACAGTGATAGTTCGCCAGACTCAAGTCACCGGCAGCACGAATTTCTATCAGTTAGATTCGCTTGTACGTTATAGTTCAGCGTTTGCGGTGGCTCTTGTAAGCGTCACGGCGTTCGCAGGAAGGCCGATTAGTGGCAAGAGTTTGCCACAAAATGGAATTATTCTTGGGGGAACCGAATAACCCATTGTCTGTCCTCGCGCACAAAGTGTGCTTAAGTCTAACAAACATTGTTGGTTAAGCCCCAAACTGAGCGCTTTATTTTCCCCTTTTTTATGGTAGGGGACTTGCACTCTCCCCACAGTCATTATATGTAGTTCTATTGCCCGCACCAAAAAGCTAGGGCACTGGGGACGTTGTAAAATTTGCCAAACCTCATGAATCCGACTGAAAGCAGTTTGGCCCAAAACCCCGTAATTCCGGGGTTTATCTACGGGCATGGGTCTGCCATGCGGAGCTTGAATGCGATGGTCGCCGAAATTGCTCCCACAGGTATTCCGGTTTTGATCATGGGAGAATGCGGAACTGGGAAGGATGCCTATGCTCGGCTCATCCATCGTCTTTCTCAAAAGACTGAAGCGGCGTTCCATAAGATCAATTGCGCCGCCCTCGAATCAGCAGACCTTTTCAAACAGCTTAACGATCCGCACGGGGAGCGGAGCAGCGAAGATGCCTGGGGGACTATCTACTTGGATGGCGTGCAGGATTTAGATCTGCACTGTCAGCGTGCCTTGCTCTCATACCTACCCGACGATGAGGGTCAGGGGAAAAGTCTGGGTTTGCGCCGACGCGTTATTTCCTCCACGAATGCAAGCCTCGAACTCGAAGCCGGTCGATTTCGTCGCGAACTCTATTTCAGAATCAACGGGGCATGTCTTCGCCTGCCGGCCTTACGGGAACGAAAAGACGATATCCCAGCTCTCATGGAATACTTCTTGAGCAAGCACGGCACTGCGAGTAACAAGACAATCCCGTCCTTAGACAGGGGTGCTCTGGAAATGTTGCTTGCATACTCTTGGCCGGGCAATATCCGCCAACTGGAAAACCTCGCACTTAAGATGGTGACCTTCGGCGATGTGCGTATGGCGCTCGATGAACTTCAGTTACTCCATAGTGTGAACCAGAGGCCCGGTCAAAACGTGTGCGTGCCGTCTCTAAAAATGGCGGCACGCGCCGCATCAAAGCAAGCGGAGCGCGAACTGATCATTCAGGCTCTGGAGCGGACGCGCTGGAACCGAAAACGAGCGGCACAGGAACTACAGATCAGTTATAAGTCATTTCTAAATAAACTCAAAGCAATCGAAACATCTCACGGGGGACAGTAGATTTTACGGAGGGGAACCGAACAAATGAACATTAAGGTGCCTACATTGCTGGTAGGGATTCTCCTGTGTGCACAGGCGCATGCGCAGGACACCCACCGGCAGGTATCGGAGGCGTCACAGGGCCAAAAGACAGATCCTAAGGCGAACACGAGCAATTCAGCCGCACCGGCTGCAACGGATGAATACCGGATTGGACCACAGGACGTGGTTCAGATTGACGTTTGGAAAGAACCGGAAATTACCCGTACGATCCCGGTTCGTCCGGACGGAAAGATATCATTGCCCCTGGTGAACGACGTGCAAGCCGCGGGACTTACGGCCATGCAGCTGGCAGGCGTAATTCGCGAAGGACTGACCAAGTATCTTACGAATCCACAAGTTACTGTGACCGTCACGATGATCAACAGCCGCAGAGTCTACATCACCGGCGAGGTCTCGCGAACCGGGGCTCTGCCTCTTTTGCCTAATATGACCGTGCTTCAAGCACTGGCTAGTGCGGGTGGGTTTACTCCATTCGCCAGAATCAAAGACATTTACATTCTGCGAATCGAAAACGGAAAGCAAACAAAATACCCTTTTCACTATAAGGACGTTGTAAAGGGTAAAAGACCAGAAGACAACATTCTCCTGCAACCAAACGACGTCATCGTGGTGCCGTAGAGAGGACTATGAATTACCGTAACGTGCTTTGCGGGATCTTCTTTTTAGCGTTACTCTTTTTGGTTGGAGCACACACGCTCCGCGCCCAAGATCCCCAGCAACCCCAAGATCCCCAGCAACCACAACCCCAGGAACCCCAGGAACCCTGGGAGAACACCCCGCCAAAACCAGCTGGCCAGGCGTTGCCGCCCTTCGATCTCGGCGGTCTACTCGGCAACCCGAACAATTTGCAACCCGACTATACGCCGCTCACCGGAATGCTCAATGCCGGTTTAGGCTTTCCCGAGGTCAAGCACAGCTACTGGGTGCCCGGAGTCCAATTTAGCTCCGTAGTGCAATCCAATCTCCTCGGCGCGACGAATACGTCGGGCTGGTCTGCAACGAATTTCGTGACCGGAAATCTTAGTTTGCTTGAAGCGTGGAGTCGTTCTCAACTGGCGATCAACTACTCAGGCGGCGGAACTTTCTCGACCAACAGCACGGAAGGAAATAGCGGTTATCAAGAATTAGCATTCGCGCAAAGTTTTCTCCTCAATCGTTGGATCGTTCAGATCGTGGACCAGTTCTCGCAACTGCCGCAATCCGCATTTGGTTTTGGTGCAGGCACGACCCTTGGCGTCCCAGGAGTGGGTGGTTCCCTCGGAACCACGATTCCTGGCATAGGAAACAGTTACGTTCCCGATCAGACCATTTTTGGCGGGTACGGTCCACGCTATAGCAATTCTATCGTCATGCAAGCTACTTATCAGCTCAGCCGGCGGGGTTCCCTAACCGCTTCCGGCTCCTATGGGATTTTGCACTTTGTGAATCCTGGGAATACGGATACGGACTCGGCTTTTGGTAGTTTGGGTTATAACTATAAGCTTAACCCTAAGGACACCATCGGCGTTTTCTACCAATTTGCCAGCTATCATTATCCTGGCAATCCTCAGGCCTATGGCAGCCAAACAGTGAGCGCGGCATACTCCCGGAAAATCACCGGGCGCCTGGCCCTGAGCCTTTATGGTGGTCCTCAATTCACGTCAACTCGTGTCCCCGTTGGCACCACCTCGAGCACGACGAGTGGCTATGCGAGTGCATTTTTGAACTATACCTTGGAGAAGGGAGCAATCTCGGGAAGTTATACGCACGGGCTCTCCGGCGGCAGCGGCCTCTTGACAGGTTCGATTCTGGACCAAGTGAATTTTACGGCCACCCGAACACTCAGCAGAATATGGAGTGCGAGTGCCTACGTAGGGTTTGGGCGCAACCGCACCGTAATCAACTCCATCGAGACGGCCAGCAATCCAAGTTACAATAGTTGGTTTGTCGGCGGAAGTATCGGCCGTCCTATTGGTCGCAATTTGAGGTTTTCCCTTGCATTTTCCGAAAACCTTCAAGACAACTACCCGGGCTGCAATGTCCCAGGTTGCGGAACGAGTTCGACCTTCTCCGGCCAAACCGTTACCGTGAATTTGCAATGGCACCCCCGCCCGTTTGTCTTGCCGTGAGAGTCGACTTGAGGGAGGAGAGCATCGATTAGTAGTCCATGAAGGATTGGCTAGGATCTTCAAATCGAGTCGATTTTGGGCTCAAAACGAGAGAGTCAATCCTGATCCTCGCTACCTGTTCTTTACAAATCAACTCGTAAGGGATTCATCACGCTCACGGGTGAAGTGGGAACAGGAAAGACAACGCTAATCAACAAGTTGTTGGAGTGGTTGCAGTCAGGGGAGAGCTCGAACGGGATTCCTCTTCAACTCCAGAATGAATTCAACTCAACTTATTCGATTTTATCCTCTCTGAATTCGAAATTTCCTGTGATTCCAAGTCGAAGAGCCAACCGTCGGTTAAAGAATATAGTGTTTGTGCATCCCAAAATACCAAGATGGAAATCTAGATTGGAACTGCGACTAACTAAGGCCTCTCGTGGAAACCGATTTTGCCGGTGCGTGATAAGGAAGCACTCGAAATGCTGTTGAATTTACCGCTCACAACTGCAACCGCTGCTACTGAACACGCGCCAGATTTCGTGAGTGGCCATGGCCGAGAAGTTGCTGTTGGGCGCCCTCTCGCTCGTCGTTTAGAGAAGAGACCGTGCCGCTCAGCAACCACCTGCGCTGCGCAAGATCCGCACCCCTCCTTTTTACTACAGCCGGGCAGCTCTTTATTGCAGTAGGTGCACCAACAGGCCAAAAACGCTTGGAGCGTTGTTACCCTGGAACAACCTCTCGAAGATTTCTATAGGCAGTACCATGCGTTATGTACCATTGGGGGGAATATGCCCTCTGTACTATTTGGAAGAGTACCTGGGCGACACTATACTTTTAGTAGTCCTCATTTTGCCCAACCGGAGTTTTATTTGTTGTGTGCTAACTAACTACTACTGTGTTTGCACCATGGAGATCCTAAGGAATGACATTTCGCGCTAGGACCCCATTCCGCAATCTTCTGATCACAATTTCTTTTTTATTTTTTGTTGCAGCCATACAGCAAGGTTGTACATCGTCTCCGCACGGTGAGGCGCAGACCGCCCCCATCTACGCCACGCGGAACCTAGTTCAGCAATCTTCGCAAGGATTTTCGGCTGCGGGCAAGGAGGCGCTGTCGCGCCAACTGAGCGGCGCAGTTGCTCGGGGCGATACGCCTGGCGTTGTTGCCCTAGTCGTCGGGCGCGAAGGCGTGCTCTATGAAGGCGCGGCTGGCAAGCTCGACATCGCGCATGACGTGAAGATGCCCGCGAACGCCATCTTCCACATCGCGTCGATGACCAAGCCGGTTACGTCAGTAGCCATCATGATCCTGTTCGAAGAGGGCAAGCTCAAGCTCGATGACCCGGTCTCAAAGTATCTACCTGGCTTCGATAACCCGCAAGTTCTCACGAAATTCAACGAGCAGGACGGGACCTACGAAAGTCGGCCGGCGAAGCGGCCAATCACGATCAGGCATCTGCTGACGCATACCTCCGGCATCTGCTACAGGTTTTCGAACCCGATCGAAGCCCGGCTCACGGGAGCAACGAAGAAGGACGTATGGGAGCTGCCGCTTTTGAGTGATCCCGGTGACAAATGGAACTACGGCCCTGGCGCCCGTGTGCTCGGCACGATCATCGAGAAAATCACCGGCGCGTCGCTCGAAGCCTACTACCAGCAACGCATCTTCCAACCGCTCGGCATGGTCGATACGTCTTACGCTATGCCGGCGGCCAAGCAGTCGCGGGTACCGATCGTCTACAGCCGCGTAAACGGCCAATTGCAGCAGGCGCCACCGTCGCTCAGCCCGTCGACGGCGACGCGTCCATTCTACGGCGATGGCGGCCTCTACTCCACCGCGCAGGATTACGGCAAGTTCCTCCAGATGCTGCTCAACGGCGGTCACCTGGGGTCAGCGAGAATCCTGAGTGAGAGTTCGGTGAAGATGATGGGTGAGAATAACATCGGTTCGATCTTCGTCGAGCTGCAGACTGGCACCAACGAGTCGTTTACCAGGCCGTTTCCGCTCGGGGCCGGCCGCGACAAATTCGGCCTCGGATTTCAGATTGCGTCCGGCGACCCGAAGTACGCAAGATTCCGCAGTTGCGGCAGCATGAGCGGAGCTGGCATGTTCAACACCGAGTTCTGGATTGATCCCGTAAAGCACATCGCTGCTGTCCAGATGATGCAATTGATGCCCTTTTACGATGATGGCGCGATCCGAACGCTCCGCGACTTCGAGGAACTGGTTTATCAGAACCTCCGCTATGAATATGTCCAGTCGCCGACCCCCAAGCGCTCAGACCAGCCACGTGCTGCCGAGTGACAATGCTTCGTCCTCGTCAAATCCCAGTTGCTCGGCGACCACGGTTGCCCAGGCACTGGGGCGCGATTGATCAGGATATTGCGTCGGGTCATGACTCAGAGCCTACCGCTGCGGAGGGCCTCAAACGCAGCGCGAGTGACTTTCGATTGGCGCACCTCACGTTGGTAAAAGGTTTACCTGCCGGAAGCACGGCTAGTTTGGGGCGGGCGATGAGAGCCAGCACAAAGCACATGGAAACAGGAGCCACACAGGCTACTGGAGCGTGACTGTTTGCTGCTAGACTGGCCAGTGCATCGCAAAAATCTCGAACAAAAAGGAGGCCGAGTGGGCTTCCAACCCAAGCGCGTCCTGCTCACAGGTGGGGCTGGATTCATCGGATCACACGTGGCAGAAGCGCTGCTTCGCCGCGGTGCGAAATTGACAATTGTTGACAACCTGGATCGGTTTTATTCGCTTGCGTGGAAGAAGTCGAATCTCAACGAGATTGGCCGCTCCGGGAAGTACAAATTCGTGAATGAGGACATTCGAGTAAGTAACAAAATGCGCGACGTGATCGCAAGCTCCCGGCCCGAGGCGATAATTCACTTAGCGGCTCGCGCCGGCGTGAGGCCTTCGATCCAACAGCCACTTTTGTATGAGCGGGTCAACATCGGGGGAACTCTAAACTTGCTGGAACTTTGCCATCAGTTTGGCGGGGCAAAGTTCGTCTTTGGATCCTCAAGCTCCGTCTATGGAATAACCAGCAAGACACCTTTTTCGGAAGAACAGGCTGATCTCCGACCGGTTTCGCCTTACGGAGCCACGAAGTTGGCTGGGGAGATACTGGGCTACACCTACGCGCATCTCTTCGGGTTCCCAGTAATCTGCCTCCGTTTTTTTACCGTATATGGGCCGCGACAGCGACCGGATCTGGCAATACATAAATTCACCGCTTTGATCGAAGCAGGGAAGCCAGTGCCGATTTTTGGCGATGGGTCCGCCGGGCGGGACTACACGTATGTCGACGACATCGTTGCGGGTGTGATGGCGGCGCTCGAGTACGAATTGCCCCCGAAAGCCGCAACATCATTTGAGGTCTTCAATCTAGGAAACTCTCGCCCGGTCGAATTGGCCGAACTGGTGCGCCTACTCGAAGAGACAACTGGACGCAAGGCTCTCCGAGACCAGAAGCCTTTGCAGCCCGGAGACGTTCCCATCACCTGGGCGGACATTTCAAAATCTTCTCGCGTGTTAGGCTATCGGCCTTCGACGTCATTTGAAGACGGACTGAAGAAATTCGTAGCTTGGTATCGCTCCGCGAAGGCCCAGCTTCAAGTGTGACGCGCGAATTTGCCCGGAAAGAGGAAAGATCAGGCGATGGCTTCCGCTCCTTCTGCGGCGCGGGATTAGGCTCTAGTCTCGCATATCTGAGGATTGGTTCCTTAGATTTCTGCCAGGCGGCGAGCTGGTGAATGAGGTTTTGAATGGCAGCATCGGCTTTTTTATAGGCCATCTCGATTTTGGCAGGGGGCTTGGAGCTGCGTGTGGATGTGGGCCGGTCAGGCTGTTGGCAACGGGCCGCAGATGCGCTTGTGGAAGAGGGTGAAGAGGGCCGCCACAGCGATTCCTCCGTGGCGCCGTTTTAGTACGCTGATGCGACCCTCTGCCCCGGTTCGCCACTTCTGGCCTCTACGGAAGGATCGTTTCTTCTGATGTCGTCGTCGTTCGGGACTCTTCGTGGAGCGGTTCGGAACCGAGATTTGCCTCACGCCCATGTCTTGCAGCTCGGCCTCGTTACCCGCAGAGTAGAACCCTGCGTCACCGGCCACCAGTTGTGGAACGCGCCCGAATTGCTCTTCATGCTTCTGCACTGCCGGCACCAGCAGATCCGCGTCATTGGGCCGCTTCTCGAACACCTCATAGTGAGTAATGATCTGGTTCTCCGCTTCTTGAATCTTAACCATCTTTCCAAACTCGGTCGGCTTGCTCGCTTTCCCTTTTCGGATCACTTCCGTGCTCGGCTCAAATACACTCACCAGTTTCCCCGCTACGTGGACGTCTCCACCCAGCACGCGAGCCCTGCTTTGCCGGATCACTTGTTGCACGCGCGGCAACATGGTTTCCAGATCTTTCCGCAGCGCTTGCAGAACCAATTTCTGTTCGTGGTCGCTAGCGCGCTTCACACCGCTGGCCATCTCTTTCCGGAAGCACTTCGCTGGGTTGACTACCTTGCGAGTTGTGGTCAGCAGCTTTCGGTAGCCCTGTTTCAGTTTTTCCTGAACTTGCGGCCCCTTGCTGCGGCTGGTCCGTGCAATCTCCATCAACCGATGCCCGATCGTGCGCATACGGTTGCGCAACTTCGTTCCCGCTCTCCCCGTCAGCTCTGTGATCTTCTTCATCGTGCGCGTGAGCACCCGCGCGCCATCGCCGAGCAAACTGCTGTCCGTGGGGTAGTGAATGTTTTTTCCACGACCGTCGTATCCAGGCGAAGCCTGCGTCCCCGCACGACCTTCTTTTCTTGGGCTATGGCAACCAGTCGCTGATGCACCTGTTGGATCACTGCCGGACCCAGCGCTTGCACCAGCCGCCCCAAGGTCTTGGCGTCGGGAACTTTTTCCGCTCCAATCCGCGTAAACTGCCGGTACCCCACATTCGCCCGTACTTCCCGCTCGGTGGCCTCAAAGCTCCAGTTCCGCACGTGCTTGAGCACCGCCAGTCGCAAAACTACTTCGGCCGGTGTTTGCTTCCGCCCATGACAACGGCTTTTCGGTCGCCGTTTTCCCTGAGCTTCATAGACGAGCTCCAACAACTCGGCATCGTCCAGCACCTGATCGGCTTGCCTCATCCACTCTTCCCACCATCCTTGTGCTTGTTCCGGAAACCATCCCTCCCACACCAGCCGCTGGTGATGACGCAGTTCAACCATTGACTTTCCTCCGCCTGGCGGTCGGCTCTTGTCCCTGCGTGCGTTCGCGCAGCTGTTCACGGTTCTCTGCGGCCAAGGCACACGCCACATCCCAAAACTCTTTCCAGGCGGCCTGTGCCTGGCGAACCTGCTCGGCATGTTGGTGCGGTACATACAAAGCACAGCTCTTGCCTTCGCTACGATAGGTCAAGTAGAGATGCGGGCCGTGCCGTTGTGCGGGGTCGCGGTGGCAAATGCAATTCCGGTTGCCACAGCGGCGAGTGGTCTCCGACAAGCCGCCCTGCACCATGAGCTGCGCAGTTTTCAGGAGTCGACGTAGGAGTTGCTGCTTGCTTTGTGACTTACTCATACAACGATAGTAGGCGGCTCTTAAATTCTGTCAAGCAGAAAATGACATTCCGGTCGACAAATGGGGTGAGAATCCGCGCTAATCTACTATTTTTCAGCCCTATTTTGCGCCGGAAAGTAGCTACAGGGTTCTGACTTTTGCCCTGGTGGGTCTACCTCCCACCGGATACATCAGCCTTCTCCCGGACATACCGTTCGGCTCCTTTCTCCCGAGCCCGTGGTCGTTGAGTAACCACAGTCTACTCGGGTCAAGGGAGCCGACATTGTTATGCAATCAGTACTGATTTGGGATAATACCCAGTAGGCTTGGGTACTTTCGGGACCGGATTTGAAGAAAGATCTACATCTGGAGGTATCAATTGAAGTGGACTAAGAAACCAGGTTTGAGGGATCGAATATTAGATCGTGTGGCCGCCGGCGCTCTGCTGCCTTTTGTGGCGCCCTTCACCAGTTACCTGGCGCATCGCCGCCACCTGCCGCTCGTCAGGCGAGCGCTCGACCGATACAAAATCTCCTACATCCCGCATCACTACTATCAACCGATCGTGGTGCCGGAGGACATCATCAAGGACCTGTCGGCAGAACGAATTCTGCCGGGCATCGAGATGAACGCCGACGAGCAACTCCGCATATTAAGTCAATTCGACTATGGCGATGAATTGCGGGAAATTGCAACACGGCCCAAATCGGATCTCGGTTATACCTTTGAACAACCGTTTTTTGGCCCCGGCGATGCCGAATACCTGTACTCCATGGTTCGGTACTTCAAGCCTAAGAAAATCATCGAGGTTGGGTGCGGAAATTCGACCAAAATGATCCGCTGCGCTGTGAACAGAAACATTGCTGATGACCAGGCATATGCTTGCGAGCACCTCTGCATCGAACCCCATGAAAATCCTTGGCTCGAAGAGTTGGGCGTCACCGTTGTTCGCCAGGGGGTGGAACGCGTCGATCCCAGTATTTTCCAAGGCCTTGGTTGCAACGACATTCTGTTTATCGATTCCTCACACGTGATCAAACCTCAAGGAGACGTTGTTTTCCTGTACCTCACGGTGCTGCCGATGCTGACCTCCGGCGTGTTCGTCCACTCCCACGATATTTGCACGCCGCGGGACTATTTCCCGGATTGGGTTCTGATTGATCGGTGGTTATGGGACGAGCAATACTTGCTCGAGGCCTTCTTATCTTTCAATCCCAAGTTTAAGATTGTCGGTGCGCTCAACTGGCTTTGGCACAACCACCGAGACGAGACACATCGAGCCTTTCCTATCCTAGCTCAAACCCCTGATGATGATCCAGGATCCTTCTGGTTCCAGCGCGTCTAGTGTACTGTAACAGCTCACGTCCCCCGTCACCCAAATTGCTCGCCTGGAGTCGTAGCGGCGCAGGAGATTGAACCGAGTTTCAAGCTCGGCCGTTAGGCGCTTCCTCTTTTGCTCGAACGGTTCGCCGTCGTCTTCCATCACTTCCGTCCCGACGTAGCGGCCAGGCGTCAGGATGTAGCCGCTAGCACGAATTTCTTCCATTGAAGCGTCTTTGCAGAACGCTGAGACATCGTCATATTTCCCAGCACCTTTCTCTCCGCGCAGGCATGATACGTTTGGGCAACGCGATTGATGTCAGCTTCGGAAAGCTCACGATGCGAGCGGTCCGCCATATAACCGAGCTTGCGGGCGTCGATGAACAGCGTCTTCCGCTCACGGTTGAGGAACTGAACTTCCCGTTTGCCTTAGTGCGAGCAAGAAACCAAAGACAGACCGAGATCTGCGACCCGTAGAAAAGTTGTGGTGGCAGCGCAATCATGCATCCACCAAATCAGCTTCGAGAATGCTCTGTCGAATTTCGCCTTCGTTTGACTCGACGACATTGAACCGTTAGCCAAGACGAAGCCCGCCACACCTGTTGGCGCAAGGTGATGGATGATGGGCTGTACCCACGATTGCCCACAGGTGGGCGGCCATACTTCCAACGCACGCGCTTTTCCAGGCGTTCACCGCCCAATCGCTCATGTTGAAGGGTGGATTGGCCAGAATAAAGTCAGCTTTCAGATCTTTGTGAAGGTCGTTGTGGAATGTGTCAGCATTGTGCGGGCCGATATTTGCTTCGATTCCTCTGATGGCCAGGTTCATTTTCGCGAGCTTTCAAGTCGTGTGATTCGATTCTTGGCCGTATATGGAAATGTCACCGAGGCGACTTCCATGCTGGTGGATAAACTCTTCGCTCTGCACGAACATTCCGCTGGAGCCGCAACAGGGATCGTACACGCGGCCCTTGTAGGAGGGCTCGATCATCTGGAGGAGCAGCTTGACGATGCAGCGTGGTGTGTCCGCCCTTCTTGCCTTCCGCGCTGGCGAATTGTTGGGGGAAGTACATCAGACGGCTCCTCTACGCACCTACCGACCTTGGCCCCGCAGGTCTCAGCCAGCTCCTGGCGCGGCCTGACTTGCTCAGGCATCTGCCGCGTAGGCTTCAGAACACGTTCTGTCCTATCGGTGACTGCGATCGGTGGCAAAGCAAGGGTTCGGCTTGACGATGGGAGCGAGCGAACCGGTTCCACTTGCGTGAGGTTAAATCGACGCCAAGGTCCGGAGCGATCCCTCGGGTTCCGTTCTGCAAACGGTATAAAATCATTGTAAAGATTGGCCATTGATGGTGGACGAGACTAGGTAGCTGTCTTCCGGACAGGAGGCACGGTTGCCCCTTCGGCCAGTTGTTTACAAGCCAGCCGCTTTGGTAACTTCGAGGCCTGTTAGGAGACCCATGAACCCAGACGAGCAGCTGCCCAAGTTTAAGAAAGTGGGGGACGGGATTGCCAAGCTCCGCGGCCTCGTACCCGTATTTGGTCCTCTCTCTAGAACGGTTTCCAACGTTTACGGAGCGATCGCGCTTCGTCCAAGAGTGAGCGACGATGGACGCTATCTGGCCGACCCGAGTGGCGCTACAGCATTCTTGGTTGCTGATGTGCCTCCCAATGCTTTCGCCCTAATTAGAAGCAGCTATTGGGCCATCCGTTTTGGCTGGCCTGCAGGCATCCCGTGAAAAGAGATAAAGGCAAGTTGTCGAAGTTATTCTTGACTGGTTTTTTCATGCTGTTGCTCTATGGTCCGCTGAGCCAAGCCCAGACGGCAACGGTCAATTGGACAAACGTTCACCAGGTGATCGACGGCTTCGGGGTGTCCGACGAAAACGCGGGCGGAACAGGCATTGGTTTACCAAGCTCACTTCAGACCCTCTTCTTCAACACCACGCCTCCAAACTTTGGGTTGAGCCTGCTGCGCGTGTTTATTACTGACGGTAGTACGCAAAATCCTGGCAGTTGTCTTACCGTCAGCTCAAGCTGTGCCGGAGCCTACGTCAGCGACATGCAAGCGATAGTCTCTAATGGTGGACGCCTTTATGCCGATGGAGACACCGCTCCAGCACAGTACAAGGCAAATGATTCGCTAGGTTGTACGACGGGAAATGGAGAAGGATACCTCCTGACAGCGGACTACGGACTTTACGCAACATGGCAAGCGAATTTTATCCGGAGTGTTATCGAATATGCGGGTGTTCCGGTTTATTCCATGTCGATACAGGGAGAGCCTGACACTTGCCTCGCAGGAAACAGTATGGAGTGGACGGCTGCCACACTGGCCACCTACATCGAATCGAACCTCGGGCCAACATTCGCGACGGACGGTATCAGCACGCTGATCTTCTTCCCCGAATCGGGCACTTATGGTGACGTTGGTGGCACTTATATTGGGGTTGCCAACTGGGGCACCACTTGCATGACGAACTCAGCCTGCTACCAGTACGTGGGCGGCAATAATTGGCACGACTATGACGCGACATATGCGATACCCGACACCGTGAACAAGACCCCGAACCCATGGTCGTCACTTGGCAAGAAATATTGGATGACGGAAGTTGAAGATGTGTACCCAACTACCGCAGGGAATGCTCAAGCTCCGCCAGGTTGCACCAGCGGCACTAGTTGGGTGTGCCTGACTTCCGTGTCCCAGTTAATGGAGGTCGCAGCGTGGATTGATGACCGCATAGCCGTCGAGAACGCAAATGCCTATTTTTGGTGGTGCGCTAACGGTTCGTCGTGCCTCACCTGGTCTACGCAATCTCCCTCGATAGCGATAACCGGCTATGTATTAGGGCAGTATTCGGACTTCGTGCGACCGGGTTATTACCGCATCGATGCAACGCACGTACCGCAGACCGGCGTGAGTGTCTCGGCATACAACAATGCTTCCACTGGCAAGCTGGCTATTGTGGCAACAAACTACACTGCTTCGGCTATCTCGCAAACCTTCACACTTACAAACGCTCCGACTTTTGCCACACTGACTCCCTATATCACATCGGCCACTCAGCGGATCGCGGCACAGACCACTGTGGCCCTTACATCAAATTCATTTACCTACAGTCTGCCAGCGCAGAGCATCACGAGTTTCGTTGGGAACACGACCACCGCATCCGCTGGTCCGGCGACTCCTACCGGATTAACGGCCTCAGTCCGATGACGCCCTCTCACCAGCCGAATGGTGCTTCCCATCCGCCACTCTCAGGCAGCCGGTTAAGACCTTAAATTATTGGCAAGTAAGAGCAAATTACCCATGGGCGGGGCGACATAGGAGTGGATGTCACGCCGCCTGGGCCTCGCGGTGTCCCTCCCAATAATCCTCAAAGCGGCCGTTGAGATGAGAGCATCGCAGAGTCAGGATCGCGTTGGCTCCCCGCACGGTCCAGAACATTCCGGATTGTTTCAGACGTGAACCAATGACCGTTTTGCATCCGGCTTCGATCACCCCCGAGCCCACAAACAAGTGCTGGCGGCGAAACTTGGGATAGCGCATCCGTTCTGCATTTCTTTCGAAGTAGTCTGCCTCCGCGCGAATCTTCTCGGCCATTTGTAAATTGTTGGTTTCGATGGCCCGCAGCGCTCCCACCAGTTTTTCAGTTTTTCGATTTTTCCTTTGTCCAGCAGACGCTTCTGGTGGACCTTCATCCAAACTTTCTGTTTGTTTTCCTCCTGGGGATACCGTGGGCGAGCCACCTCCCAGAGGTGCTGGCGCGCGTGATAGAGATCGACAATTTGAATCGCGTCCGGAAAATGCTCGGCCACCAGATTCCAAATCCATTCCGCGCCGTCACCGATCACCACCTTCTTCTTGGCCCAGCGCCAACCTCGTTTTAGCGCTTCCCGATAGATGCGCTTGCCAAAATCGACCGCCGTTTCGATGGCCCCGGTGTAGGTGGTGGAATCCGGATCGCGGATGGCGAAGCCTTCCTCGTCCCAGGTGCTTTGTGTGAACACACATCCCAACTTGGCTTCACGTGTATGAGCGGGTTGGCCCGCGATTTTGCCTTGCCGCCCCAACGTCTCTTGCTTCACCACGGGGACTCCGGTCCCGTCCATTTGTACATAGAGGATGGGAATCGGCGGGCCAACGGGAATGGGCAGATCTAACTGCACCGCTCTCTGGATCTCCTGTTGTTCCTGCTGAGCGATATCACCTCCGATCGTCTCTGCCGTACGCTCGACCGACTTGGTCGTCACTTCCAAACCAGCCAGAACTCGCAGCTGCTCGCGGCCAGAATCAAAGGGAACCTGCTGGCCTACCAGGGCCTGCATGCGGCGCACCCCGGGAGAAAATTCCGTCCTCTCAATATCCAGTTCGACATCGACAGGAAATTGGCCGGTGTGACAGTGCGGACATAAATAGTAGGGACGCCAGACTTGCACCGGGCCTACGGCGGTTAGCACCGGTTTGCAGCGTAATTCGCGATACCGGGCTAGCTGGCCGCAGGCACAAGCCACCGTGCGTTGGGCGTTGGTCGGTGCCGCGAACTCCAGCAGTTCGCTCAAGGCGGCCGCGCCAGCCCGGTGCATGGCCGAGCGTATGGCCATCTCGATCGCTTCCAAATCGAGACGTCCAGTCTTGCGCCGACCCTGGAAAATGACCCGCAAGAGTTGATCTACTTCGCGTGCGACCTCTTGATGGATCGCTTCCGCCGTTTTTTTTCCTGCTCCGTTTCCAGCCTCTCTTCCACTGGCCGCAAGCGGCAGATTTTGGCGTTGGTTTCGATAAATTCCCGACTGAGTTCCTGGAAATTCCGGAACTCCGCCACTTCGCGCGCGGCCTTGCGGGCAGCGGCCGGCGTGGGCAACGACTCCGAGAAGGTTTTGCCGTCCACTTTATAAGTGAGCCGGAGATTCGGGCCGTGACCCGGCTGGCCGGGCCGATGGCAATGGCAGTTCGGCTTGCCACAACGGCCCGACGTGTTAGAAATGGAACCAGCTCGAAGATCACCGAGTTCCGCGATCCGCTGAGCGATGGCGTTGCGACGCTCCTCTAATTCGGCAAGGGAGTAGGGCATAAGTATAAGCTTAGCCTCCTTTATCCTAGCGTATTACATACGCTAGGATAATCGCTACAAAAAAAGAAACCCAACCATTCTCCCTTCCATGTCGCCCGCCCATTACCCATCATCGAGTCGACTTTCAGCGAGCTTGGTAGGTAGAATACCTATTGTAGGTTCGAGATCATGAGGTCACAGTCGGTCCGGCTAAGGCCACGAGAGTTGTCAGGTCGCTCGATCGAGGCGACGACGCGCGACACACCTACGGCGGCAAGGTGTGCGAATCGCGGACGGCAGATGTCAACGGCACAATTCGCCCACAAGTGCAAACTGATGGACAGCAGTCAGAACGCCTTGCGCATCGTGCGCGAATCTACGAGAGGCAAATAGCCTATTTAGGTTGATGTGAGCTTCTCGCCATCGATATAAAGCGTCGAAGAGGGTACACGTTTCCTTCGGGAGTGTCTGCGCGTGCTAGTTCCCGGGGGGCGGCTGAGCCTTGGGGTTCCGAACGCTCGACTGTGTATGCAGGACTATGCGAGCGGTGATCGGGAGAAATGGCTGAGAGTTCGTGACCGTTACCACCCCGAATGGTGTACCACGCCTATGCATAGTGCTAATTACTTCTTCCGCCAGGATGGCGAACACAAGTATTCCTATGAATGAAGAGACGTTTAATTGAACTGGAGAGAGATTGCGGATTCTCCAATGTTCACGAGGGCCAGTGGGACCAGGTGCTTGATCTTGAGGCGTCGAGATGCTCGAAGAAGTGTTCGCTGTACACCATTTTCACTGAGTTGTCTGGAAAGGGCAGCGGTTCCGGGAGATCCAGACAAATATCTGCGTCTTGGTTAAGATCGATATTGATCCAGCCCGGTTTTCTGTTGGGTCCACACCCGATATGAAGCGCGCAGGGAAGAGTCGCAGCCAATGCCTTGCGTACTCCGCGCCGGTGCGCTCTCATGATCCGCCATTCTCGTACAAGCGTGCGGAGCGCGGCCCGAACAGGCCGAGTGGTTAGTTTTGCCGAAAGCGCTAGGGCCCCATAAAGCGGTCTAGACAATCCCTTGGAGAAGCAAATAAACTTCGCTTGGTTCCCCGTTGAGGGCGAGGACGAACAACAAGTATCGCCGAATAACATCATTGCGAAAATCTGGACTGACTTGACCCCGAGAATCCGCAATATTCGAAACACAAGAAGACCAATTCATGGCCAGATCCCCTGCGACTCTGGCGGGAGCCTCAGTTATTGATTCAGAATGGTTGCTTTCCCTTGGCAATGTGTCAGCCGACAAATCGTGCAGATCGCTACTGATCTCGTATAACAAATATGCGTAAGGTGTAGGAAACTCGCTATTGCTAAGAGGGCTTTGCCAAACGCTCTCTTCGAAGTTGGCTCCAATACAGCGCTGAATATTTGAATATTTGCGAGAGGTCGGATACGTAGAAATCGTCTTCGACTTGGTCCCTCAGAGCCGCTTTGATGGCGAGTACTTCCGTCTTGACTGCGAGGTAGATCGGACAACTTGATCGGCTGCTGATCCCCTGGTCTGCTTCATAATCCCGGCCCACCTCGTTGTACCTCTTATCGAATTTTCCACTTCGCAGCGCTTCCACCGCCGCCCTATCACCAGTTCGTTTTTGACTCACTGATTTCAATCGCCTGCCTCTCAACATCATTGAGTTGAGCAGTTAAAGGAGCGGCGCAAGCGTCCCGTCTGTCCTGAGCAGCTCTTGCAGCGGCAGCCTGTCGCGCGTTCTCGGCAGCGGCGACCTTCTGACGCTCCTCATAAGCAGCATTCTGGGCATCAATTTGCTTCTTAGTAGCCTTGAGCGATGCTGCAGAATTTGTCGCGGCGGTTATTTCATTCGAAGCGTCTTTAGTGAGCGATACGTGAAGTGCAGGTGCTATGGATTGGGAGGAACCGGAATTCCCAGGGCGGCGCATCGGGCAATATGAGCTTGCTTCCAACGGTCGGGAAGCCAAGCGTCGAGGTCACTGGCTGGCCAGGTAGGGAGATTCACCAGCAGTTGCATGAAATAGAGATGCGGGTCCATGTCGTGCCGGCGGCAACTGCTGGTCAAGCTGGCCAGGATCGCTGCGGTTCGCCCACCACGAGGGTTGCCAACGAATAGGGAGTTTTTGCGATTGAGTACGATCCTCTTCATCTCCCGTTCGCTAACATTATTATCTATGGGCACGGCGCCATCGGTCGTGAACACGGTCAGTGCGTCCCACTGGCTGAGCGTGTAGTTCACGGCGTCGGCCATGGGATGCTTCGGTAGCAACTGTTCTTTCCAGATCAGCAGCTTGCGATGCAGTTCTGCCAACAGCGGAACCGACTGTTCCTGTCGCAACTGGAGGCGCTCAGCAACGGAAACGTCTTTCGCCTGTCGTTCCAACGCAAACAGTGTGTCGATCCGAGTGACGGCCTCGCGCGCGATCTCCGGCGCCGATTTCTCCGCATCCACGAACTTGCGTCTGGCATGGCTCCAACATCCGGCACGCGTGATCGCGTTGCCGGCCACCACCCCGTTGTAGCCACCGTAAGCGTCGGCCAGTAAGACCTGCGTGTAGTCTTTCAGAAATTCTTTCGGGCCTTCTCGACTGCGGTTGAGGGTGAAGTCGAACACGTTATACGGATTCGCTTCGTCACCCACATACACCCACATGCGTGCCGGCTGCGTCTGGCCTGGGCTCAACATCGGCAACACGGTGTCGTCGGTGGCCACTACATGGGACTTCCTGACCCGCTCGGCCATCCGCTGGTACAACGGCTCGACCACATCCGCGACATCCCTGCACCACACCGACTGCGTGGCCCGGGAAATCTCGAACCCTTGTCGCTCGAAAATATCTTCCAGCCGATAGAGTGGTAGGTAATCTGCAAATTTGCTGGTGACGATAAAAGCCAGAAGCCCTGGTCCAGCAAAGCCTTTCTCGATGGCGGTGTCTGCTTTGGCGGCCACTGCGATCTGCGGATTTTCTCCCCGACCCTCACAACTGGCGCACGCATACTTCTTGCGGACATGCTCGAGCCGTTCGAAGTGTCCCGGAATGTATTCGATCTGCCAGCTCTTCTCGCTGCCGATCTCTTTGCGCTCCACACCGCAACTTGGGCAGGGCCGCTCTTCTGCGCTCAGCTCGTATACGTGTGTCTGGACCGGAAGGTTCTCGAAGTTCGCCAGGGCCCGCCGCCCCTTGCGGCGCTTCACCCGCCGTAACTCCGGTTCGGCTTCTACTTGTCGAAGATCTTCCAGCTGGATCGGCTTTTGTTCCAAAGCCTCGGCGAACTCCAGAAGCATCTGGGCCAGCTGGTTCATGCTCAAACGATCCGCTCGTGGCCCGTAGGTCGCCTTCTTGTAGCGCTCCAGCTCCTGTTGCAGTCGCAGGTTCTCCAAATACAGATCGTCGGCTCGTTGCTGCAACTGTCCGACGAGCATGGAGTTTTCTTCGGCGCGCCGCTTCTCGCGTTCCTGATCCGCGCTGACGCTCTCGAGCTTCGCCAGCACCTCACGCAGCATCGCTTTCAACGACGCGCTGTCTTCCGGTAAGTTGTTCACAGAAATTTCGTTGGCGGGCACGCTCGTTTAGACGTGTCTCCACCAACTTAGTTACACACATCGCGATCTTTTTTGTAGTTTTTTCTTTTTCTTTTTCTTTTTCTTTTTCTTTTCTCTTTTCTCTTTTTCTCTTTCTCTTTTTTTTGTTTTCGACGACGACTTTATCCGCAGTTTTCTGTCGCTCGCTGGTAGCGCGGCACACGCTTCAGTTTTGAAACATCGATCCCATCCAGAATCATCGCCAACTCGCTGGCGCGCAACTCCACTGATCGCGCGCCCTGCTCGACTCGCGGTAGTTTGAAAACTCCAACCTCCAGGCGCTTATACCAAAGTACGAAGCCGTCTCGGTCCCACACCAACAGTTTCAAACGATCTCCACGACGCGAACGGAACACAAATAGATGACCGCTTTGCGGGTTCTCCCCAATCACCGCTCGCACACGTTCCGCCAGACGATCGAATCCGCAGCGCATGTCCGTCGCTTCGCTGGCCATCCAGATCCGCGCTCCCTGCGCACGATCCATCGCCTGCAAACTGGGCAGCCCGATCACTCCGCCGCCTCCACTACCACCAACAACGCTCGCACATGTTCGGCATCGAATCCTGGCCTCACCATCAGGCTTCGCCCATTCCTCAGTCGGATTTCAACGCTCGAATCGCCGGGCGTGCTCAGCCCCTGCCCCGCCACTTGCACTTCTAGGAACTTTGTTGGCGTGTCTTCCTCCAGCCGCTTCTTCCACACGAAAAAGTACGGCCGGCACAAACCGTGCTCTCGACAAAACGCTTTCACACTCTGTCCGCTACGTGCCTGCTCGGAAACCAGCCTTCGCCACTTCATCCACGCCTTCTTTGAGCGCTTGGTCATGTCGCAACATTGCAATGCGACGCGAATCTTTACAAGATGGGGTTCGCTTAGCGCTCACCGTCTTTAAGCCGGGAAACAAGTTGCTGCTGGAATTGATGTAGACCATTCACTCCCGCAGGATCGCTGGTCTGTTTGACGTCGTGCCGGCTGCAAAGCGGCGCGCCGCCGAGCACAATCGCACACGACAGCGATGGCAACGCCGGGATGCTTCTAAAATTTCCTTCATTTTGCCTGCTTCCAACCACGGAGCTTTTCAACACACATTTCTAGTTCGCTCATCAACCGGTTTTATTGGCTCCGGCGCATGCTGCAAGACTTACCCATTCTGAGGCGAGGGGCAGGGCCTTGAAAGGAGCGGTTCGGAAGCGGACACTCAAATACCCGAGCTAACCTTGTGCATCCGAAGTGCCGGACGTTTCTAATCATTTCGATTGTACGAAACACCGCCTCACCTCCAGCAAGTGGAACTCGATGACCTCGACGGAGGCGCAGTGCGCTGCCAGATAGTCAGTGATGTGCTTCACTGGTTCCGCCGTAGGCTGTAAGACAAAGTCGATCTCCTTATACCTGCCCGAGTCCATTGTGCGCGACAGCATGGCTGTTGGATCAACAGACATTCTAAAGTGCCGAGGCCTCAGAAGCTCGGGAAAAAAAGAAGGATTAAACTTCGTCTCCAGCCCGGTGATCTCAATCGGCGCATAGGACTTGAATAACCCGGTCGAGTAGTAGTGTACCAGGATCTGACACCAATCCTGGACGACTACGACGAGGCGCGGCCGCTCAGGAAGCTTCAGCAAATACTCTGTAGCTCCGCGCCAGTCCTCTCTGCGCTCGCGCCGCAGATATCCAAACGCAGAGGTCGCCGTTCCCACCAGAACGACGAGGGCGATGAATTGAAACAGCCTTTTTCGATTGCCGACCTGAAACGCAATCGGGGCGCACAACACCACGGGTAGCAGAACGCAGGCCCCCGTGAAAAGTCGGTTGATGTAGATAGGGGCGGAGAGGCGGCTGTCGAGGAACACCAACAGGATAGGCAGGACTGAATAAACCAACAAAGCTGCACCTTTCCTGCGATCCGCTGAGCGAACCGCATACAATGCCCCGATCACACAGAGAACAAAAATGATCAGAAACGTCGGCCCCCAGGTCCAAAAGCCGAAAAGTCTTTGGCTATGAACGAACAGTCTTTCGCTATGAAAATGATCGCGGAATACGTGCTGAAGGGTAAGCGTGTCGAGACCGCTAAGAATGCAAAGGGTTTCCAAGAGATCCCGCGCCCGGGGCTTGGGCACCCAGAAAGATCCATGTACCAGTCGTCGCATCTGCTCGCCCACGCTCGGCAGCCACGGTGTGTATAAGAGCAACGCAACGGCTGCGACAATCAGGGCATTTCTGATGCGGGCGCCCATCCTCATCTCCGAGGGATAAACGAACCAAAGCACCGCCAGTCCAGGTAGGTAAAACCAAGCCACGTTGTGCGTGTAGAGGCTCGCGGAAAGGACCAGGGCCAACCCGAGCAAACGAAGCGCGCTGGCTTTCTCAAGGCAGAGCAGCACGCAATAAACACTTCCCAGCGACAGGAACACCAGTAGCGCGTAGCACCGCGCTTCCTTCGCATACCAAACCTGATAAAAAGAAACCGAGTACAGTATCATCGCGAGGGCCACAGACATCCGGCTCGGCAGGATCTTGCGTGCAATCAGGTAAAACAGCGGGAGTGAAAGAGTTCCGAAGAGCGCGGAGAGCGCCCGCAACGATAACTCTGAATTCCCAAATAAGGCACTCCAGTAATGAAGTACAATGTAATAGAGCGGTGGCCCCGTGTCCCCCTGCACGATGTGCCAGATCACCTTGGGCGAGAACTGCGAAATCCAGACGGTGTATCCCTCGTCCGTCCAGAGACTCTGCGAGTCCAGCCCCGTCCAGCGAAGCCACACCGCTGCGATCACCGCCAAACCGATAGCAGCCCCGAAGATGAGATCCGAGCGGCGACGGAACAGCATTTCAATTAAACCGCAGTTTTCAATTTGGCCTCTAACTCGCGTATCTCAACGCTCCTTCGACCCTCCACGCAAGAAATTTCTGACCAGAGCAGTCCTCGTCGAGACTGCTGGCTGCCGACGGCTCGTTTTTTGCGCGTCTGACGCGCCCCCGTTGTTGCCGCGTAATCGATTTCTCAGACGGTGTAGATGACCCTCAGCCAGCAGGAGCCAATAATAGCGGGCATGCTTGATCAGCCACCCGCCCGTCTTGACCAACCGCCGCTGCGAGCTTGTCAGCGACCAGTCGTCGATGCTTTTCGGCATCACGAGGCGACGCCACAGGCTGCCCAAGTCGTGGGCCACCAGGCTCAACTGTAAGCGCGCTTCATTGCCCGGAACCGATGACACGAGAGCCGGGTCCAGCGCGTCGCCTGCTTGCTTCCCTTGATCCATTTCTCGGCTGTGCCCCGCTTATTGTAGAACCGCACTACCGCTCGACTGGGTAGACTCAGGTTCGTAACGACAAAGCCGACTCGCGGAAACAGCTCACCCTCATGCTGTTACGAGAGCTGAAAGGGCTGATTTTGTTTCTCACCCACTGGATCGAGGCCTCCGCAAAGTTCGTTTTACTCTCAAAGCCTCATGAATACTGGCGTTGGCGCGATCATACAACCACTTACTCAGAGTTAAAGAGGAAATGTCGGTTTAAGGGGTTTAAGGCCTCCTTCATCTGATCAAGCCAAACTTCGTAGGTCATCGGCATCTATACTATCCGTTCATCCGGGTGTGGTACAGCAGGCGGTAGCGGTTCGGCTGGCGAAGAAAACAACCGAAGTGCCCACGTTGATTACGGCCGTAGCAGCGACCTGAGCCAACTCTGTCATCGCAGCTTCGAGCGTTCGCCGAACCGCTTCCAACAGACCCACAGTCTCGGACCGGAAAACAGTGGGATGTACTGGAACGTCTGGGAAACCAGTCTGAACGGAAAACGACTTGGCACGCAGAGGAAGGAAAGACCGCTCTTTCGTAAGGACAGTTCAATGCCCACAAGTGCAAACTGACGGACAGCAGTCAGAACGCCTTGCGTATCGTGCGCGAATCCACGGAAGGCAACTAGCCTATTAGGTTGATGTGACATTCAAAGCCCGCAATTTGCTAATCCCAACGTGCTGCACGCTTGGATGAAGGTACGGAATCGAAACCTGATTTGCCTTTGCCATAATCTTCCTAGTTCGCTTTTTGCAGCGCCTTCAAAACCACAGTTCGTTGTCTGCCCGTGCATTCGGTTTTTTCTCAGGCAATAGGGCGCACAGTTCCGCTAGTGTCCAGACGTGATCCGTTAAACCAGCTTCCATTGCCGGAGTCACGCGCAGCGTCGTATGTGAAGAACACTTCGCAGGAGAAGAAAGTGGCTGAGGGATGTGGCGACGTGGACGCGGACTGCGATTGATGCCGATTCCAAGTTAATCATTACGTACATACTCGGAGATCGCTGAGGCTGTAGAGAATGCGTTCGGCTCTGAGATTGATCCAGCATCTTCCAAGAATCGCAACACGGTATGTTTGCCTACTCCAAGCATTCTGCACGTCGCGTTAATCGAGTTTCCCTCAATCAAAGCCGCTATGATCTGTGCTCGTTTCGTCGTGTTTAGCTGATTCATTGCCGTTCAACCTTGCCTAACGCTAGGCAATATAACGGCAGATGTAAAGCTCTATTTTGACTTTTAACGATGGTTTATAGACGTATTCTTCCCAGGACTATGAGTCGCATACCATAGATCGCCAAGACAAGAAGCAAAACGAATTGTGATCTTAGCCCACTTGATCCAGAGTGCTTCAAACTTGGCGACTGACCCTTCTGCTTTGGAAAGTTCCATGCTCTTCGCGGGTGAGCAGGGGCAGATATCCCGATATCCCTAGATGACGACGCGGTAGAAGCAATGGTATACAAAAGCAAGCAGGCTGCCGAACGGCTTGCCAAAGGTCTCCATCGGTCCTCCTCCTGGGACTTTGTTTGGCGACAAAATCATCCGATACGAGGACCGGTGGGGCCAACAGGAAATACCGACCGAATTCGCTGAGCTAGGGGGAAGAAGGGGGTTGCAAGGGAAGAAACCGTCAAGTTTCGTCCCCTGACTTTGAGTGCATCACTCTGGCAAGCACAGCTGCACGATCGTACCCCAACGAGAGCCTACGTGAGTTTTAAAAATTTCAAATATCTTTGGCTATCATTAGTCCTCTACGACGTGGGTTTCAAATACTTTTCGAAACTCACCCCACTGGGCCCAATCGAAAATTCCGTCGGACGTGAAGCACTCGGCTGCAGCATACGCCATGTAAAGAGCATGGTGCGTGTTGTCATGGACAAACAGTCCCTGCCGACCGAACGTAAGCAACCCCTTGATTTCTTGTAGCCAGCGATCGACCGCGTCGAACTGCGTCTCATACCCGACCCGATACGTCGGATATGCTTGAGGCAGCCGCCGCGTGAAGGTGCGCCGGACGGGAACAGATACAGGAAGACCTGCCTCCGCCAAGCTCCGGCAGAGCAATTCCCCCAGCTGTTCGTCAGTCATCTTCCATTCCGACGACCCCGGATCTGCGGGAAGCTCGGCGCAGAGCAGGGTACGCTCGCGTGGCTCGGGGGCAAGGCTGTAGTTCTTCGGTTCAGATAGCCGTGAAATCGGGATCGATGCCTCGGGGAAATAGTGCGCATCGTATTCTGTGAAGCGATCTTGCTCTAACACCAGGTAAATGAGTATCATCCCGCGGAAGGAAATCTTAGAGGCAGCCTCCAAAATAGCCGCAGGAGCCTGCGGCTGAATGCACCGCGCCAAGATCGTAATTGGCAGAGTCGACCAGACGTTCGTGGCCGGAATCCTGCGCTCCTCGCCACCCTGTACGAAACGTACCGCAGTGATGGTGCTACCCTCTCGTTCAATTGCCGCTACTCGAGCACCAAACCGGAATTCTGCTCCTGCGGCGGCCGCGGCTTTATACAGCCGCTCCGAAATTTCACCATAGCCGAAGCGAGGGTAGTAAAAACGCCCTGCCCCCGGAGGCTTCAGTCCCGGTATCGAGGAAGCCACCTTACGAAGCATCTTGGAAAGTGAATTCGCTGATATACGCCGTTGGGCTTGTGTTACGGAGAGTTCCTCCGGGGGGATGCCCCAAATCTTACGGGCGTACGGGAAATAGAAATCGCGGCAGATCGTGCGCCCAAGCGCACGTTCGAGCACAGAAGAAAATGTCTCCGGCCGGGAATTGCGGCTGCGAAAGACTTTGCGGACCATGTCACCGGCCACACCGAACGCGAACGGCGGTGGCAAGTGAAACATCAAGTCCAGCGGCTTGAGAGGGAAATGAATCCACCTGCCTCGAAGCCAGATCCGTCCGTGACGTGGGCGGCTGAGCAGGTCCTTGCCAAGCAGTTCTCGCAAGTCCGCCAAGATTTCCGGATCACAGGCGGGATGCAACCGGTGGCTACCGTAGTCGGCCCAAATGCCGTCCACCTCAAAGCTCCCGGCGTTGCCGCCGACGATGTCACGCTGTTCGAGCACCGTGGCCTGAGCAATTCCTCTCCGTGCAAGCTGATATGCCGCGCCCACGCCGGCTGGGCCCGCGCCAAGAATGAGCACGCGCGGATGCGAGCCTTGCCCGCTGCTAGAACGAGAGGCCCACTGCCTCCATCGCACCGCCTGTTTTGTAACTTGCGAGTCCCTCATGTGGGGCTAGTCGGATCCGATAGATTATTCCGAAACGTTATCGTTCGGCTCTGAAGCAAGGGGACGCTCCAAGGGAGAAGGTCGACACCGTTTTTCCTCATCAAATCACGAATGGAATAAAGCGTTTTGTTTGTGTGCAATACGAATCGTAGCCAGTTACAGTCTTGGCGAGCACCTTCTCTTCCCGAACTGCTCGGTAAATCGTTGGTATGGCGACGGCCACAACCGCAACTACAAGCCACGAATTAAGGCAAAGTTCAAATCCTAGCAACATGGCTAAATCTCCGGTATAGATCGGATGCCGAACGTACCGATACACACCTCGGTTCACCAACATGTGATTCTGCTTCAACTGCCCCACTTCGATGTCGGACCAATTATTGCCAAGCTCCAGACGGGCCAGAATCGCGATAAGTAGTCCGAACGTGAAGACGATCGTTCCAACGACGCGGGGTAGCAAGGGGCTGTTCGTGATGGGCAGAATCTCCGGAAGAAAAAGCTGAGCGAATAGGCCGAGCGTGATCGCAATCTTGCCGCCCTTTATGATTCGCAGCGACAGGTTTTGTGGAGAAGGCTTCGGTGCCTCCAGCTGCCGTTGGCCGCGCTTCAATACCTCCCAAACCACCTTGTGAGCTGCTAAGCCCGCGAATAAAAAAACCCGGAGAACCATGCTCAATCCATGCTCAATGCCGTCATGTCGAATCGCCCGGTCCTTGGTATACTAACAGTAAATCATGCAGGCGTGAAGAAATGGCCAAACTTCTGTCCCGTGGTATGTTTTGGAGGATTACCGAGCATCACTGCGCGTCGGATTCCTGTCGCAGAAAGGAGCATCGTGACGAACGCGGTTAGTATCGTTATTCCCGCGTACAATGAGGAATCCGGTATCCCGCTGGTCGTGGCCGAATTGCGCCGGGTCCTCGGAAATTACGCGATTTCGGCGGAAATCATTGTCGTGGATGACGGCTCGACCGATGCGACGGCGCGGGCGGCGGCCTCGGCAGGTGCGCGGGTAATACGACACCGAAGCAATCGCGGGTATGGAGCCGCTTTGAAGACAGGGATTGCCGCTGCCAATCACGGCATCGTAACCATTATCGATGGCGATGGAACCTACCCTGCCGAGAAGATCCCCGTCCTACTTGATGAATTGGAACACGCGGATATGGTTGTGGGAAGCCGCGTCACCCCTGGCGCAAAAATTCCCCTGATTCGCCGCCCGGCTAAGTGGGTACTGAATCGACTGGCGAACTACCTTACTAACACACGAATTCCGGACCTCAACAGTGGGCTGCGCGCATTTCGACGAGATGTTGTAATGCAGTACTTTCCCATTCTCCCAGACCAATTCAGTTGGACGACAACCGTTACGCTAGCCATGCATAGCGACCGGTATGCGGTAACCTATATCCCGATTGACTATCGAGCGCGGATGGGCCCATCCAAGATCGTACCGTGGGATGCCGGAAGTTTCCTGATCCTGATTTTGCGAACCAGCATGCTATTCCGACCACTGCGGATATTTTTTCCGATCGCGATGGTGTCTGCGGCGTACGGATTCATTAAGCTGGGAATCGACCTGACGCATCAGCCCAACGTGTCGGCGTCGGCGATGCTGGCGCTGATCAGCGCGCTGCTGATCCTCCTGATGGGGATGCTTGGGGATGCCATCGCCACGCGTCTAGGACGATTTTCTCCAAATGCCGTTACCGGCGTTGGGACGGATGAAATTATGGAGGTGGAAGTCAGATCCGAGGGTGGCAATCGCCGTCCTTCTTGAGAGAAGGAACCCAGCGGAGGTTGTAGCCTAAGGGAAAGGTAAGCTCGATTGCCGACAAAGGAGCAGACGCGAGCAGCCCACCCGCCCCAGCGCTTTTCGAGAGATCAATTGATGCGGCCATAGCGCAGCTCGTTGTGAACCCGCCGCGGATGCACCGCCCTAAGGATTTTAGCGGCCTTCATATGGCACCCGCAAGGATTGCTACGCGTCTCACGTGTTTTGCACTGATCTCTGCGACTGAGAATGATCTGCGCAGCTCCATTAAACTCCGTATTGGTAGTAACGGAAGGGTTCGAGCGGCAGAGGGACCCGTACGCGGCGTCAAGGGTCTAACGATGAACGCTCCGCGGGCGCCCTTGACCCCGCTCCCGACTCACAAGGCGAAGCGGTGAAGCCAAGGTTAAATCTGTTTTAGAGAATGGAGCATCTCAAGAAAACAACACGTTTTGGGCCAGCTCCGTTGGCCGGTTTTGAGGTGACCCCTGAGGAATCGACGGGGCTCACCTGCGGGCACGGGCGGCGCGCAGGTCCGGCGGAGCATCATTCCGAACAGGATCGCTTATGGACCTATCGACGGATCAGACTGTGATCTGGGCGCGGCCAGGGATAAGATACGGAGCTGGAGCTTTTTTGTGTCTGATCACAGCAGCCGTGTGCGGCTATCTTAACTTGACTCATTCGATCGTCATTCGGAGCTGCCTCAATATTGAGGATAGCAAATATGGAAATAGCCTTCTCTTGCAAGCCTCGCTACCTTACTGGGGTGACAAGCCCGGTAGGTATGGGTTCGATGGCTTCATTTGGATCGGTAGCCGAACGACTCCTCGAATCAGCATCGATACCTCAGCCGCTGTCGCTCAAATCCGAATCGGCCACCGGTTGATTGAGCCGTCGTGTCATGCCCTGGATAATGCCGGAGGGCACCCGGATCCAATTGCTCCCACAATTCGCTGCGATGTTGATCTTTCTGGATTTCCACGCAACCGTATTCAATCGCTTGCGATTATGCTGTCATCCAGCGGTTCATTCATGCTGAACCTCGAGCCGGCTTTGCATTCACCGATCGCACTGCTTTTCGGCGGCGCCGTTCTGATTGCTGTTTCTCTGTTCGTTCTCTTCTTTTGCCGCGCCGCAGACCAGAGTTGGAAAATTAGTGCCATCTGTGCGTTCGGCTTGGGCGTTCGGCTTGTGTATTGGTGTAAAACGCCACCCCGCGTTCGTGCGCACGACGTTTACGGACACCTCGAATATATCGCCTTCGTCGCTCAGAACTGGGTTCGTCCCGACCGCAATGCGGGCTGGGAAATGACTCAAGCTCCTCTCTATTACTATGTTGGAGCAGGCCTGGAGTCTCTGGAACGACATTTCGGTCTCACGGGCGTTGGCTTGACGCCGACGTCGGTGCAGGGCTTGAGTCTTGTCTTTTCGATTTTGACTGCAGTTGTGGCCTTATTTTGCTTTCGGAAGTTCGCCCGTTTGTTTTGTGTCGAGGCGGCACAGAGCGAACGCGCCGTTACAACGGCGTTTGCTCTCTATGTATTCTGGCCCACGGTTGTCATCGATTCGGTCCGCATCGGGAACGACTCTCTTCTCCTTTTGTGGGCGGCGATTTTTCTCCTATGCATTTTACGTTGGCATTCCGACAAGGACCCGCGCTCGATACTTGCTGCGTCTGTCGCATTCGCATTCGCGATCGTCACAAAGGCATCTGCGTTTCTCCTGCTGCCAGTTCTGGCCTTGGCTGCCGGCCTCGAGTGGCGCGCTTGGCTTAACAAGCGCACGGTCTACAAGCAGCTGTTTTGGCTCGCGCCTCTCTTGGTTGTCGCATGCCTTGTTACCTTTGGAGGCGGCATTAGAGAGCGCATATCTGGCAGTAACACGTCTCTGTTTATAGGACACAAACAATATCCTGCCGCCAGCTTGGCCGTGGGGAACCGACCGAGCAATTACTTACTGTTTAGCCCTAAGCAATTCATCCAGCTACCGTTCACGGACCTATACGACGACCGATATGGGAGGCAAATGTTTTGGCATTACTTCTGGAAGACGTCATTGTTCGGGGAGACGAATCGTGGAGGCCGAATTGAGAGCCTGTGTGCATCTGTTTTGAGTGGATTGCTATTACTCTTTTTCATTTTGGCATCACTCAATCTTCGATTTGTCCGTGATGCAAAACGAAGGAAATCGCTGGTGTCCGTTTTCGCCTTTGCTGCCGTTTGGATTGTCGGAACCGTGGCATTTTCGGTACTTTACCCGTTCTCCGCGGATCGAGATTTTCGATTCGCAGCTCCAGCATTGATTGTCATCTGCTGGCTTACAGCCCTGAGCGCTTCGAGTTTTGCATCCAGGAGATGGCTTAGCCTTGCAATGTTTGCAAACGCCCTTGTACTCCTGTTCATCGGAGGCAGCATCGGATTCGTCCTGAGGTTGGACTCATTTCGCTAGTTGCGGACCGTAATCTAGCGAATAACATTGCGGCTGCCGACGCCACTCCAAGAATCCTGCGGGCCCATCGCTTGGTTTCACCTCTCGTTTGACGCGGTTTCAAACCCGTTCTCCATCTGCGATGGAAGACTGTTACAAAACCCCTCTATTCTTTCGCGAAGATATACAGGCGCGCATCAAGCTTTTCCAAATTAGCTTAACGTATCGATAGTGTACGCAGGACGAAAAACCCTGGCCCCACAATCGTCGTCGCTCATGGTGGTCGTGTCTTTTAAGATGGCTCCTTGCCGCTGTCGATATACGCTTGTGCCAGCGGCAGAATCTCATCCGCGCGTCGGCTCAGCTCGGGCTCCGTGATATGAGGAAAAAGTTCTTGGGTGACGAGTCGGCAAATCTTTACTTCATCGGGAACGAAGCCATTCGCCATTGAGACCAATGCGCTAATCCCCCTTTAGTCCAATGGATGGCAGTAACGGGAAACCAACCACTGCCTGAGAGCACCAAGGAAAGGTTGGTCACCAAATGTAATGGTTTACACTTTCCCGACTGCCCGAAAGGGTCCGATCCACCGATGAGATCCCATTCGCTACCCAAGGTGAATTAACCGCCGTAACCACAGCCGATGATACTGAATAAAAAACATCGGTGCCGGATGCGGTGACCGACGGAGTATTGACCGTCGTGCCGGTCCCGTAGCCGGTCGCGCTCGAATCGAAAGTGGGCGTGTAGCCGCTCGCAACTTGGCTGCTGTCTGCCGCAAAATCCGCGCCCGTCACCGCCGTGGCATACGTGACGGTAATAGTCGAACTGGGGTTTCTGGAGCCGACAGCTCGTAACCGATCCACGTGATTGCGGATAAGGAGGCACAGCGTTGACACCCCCTGCCGTCCACCCCCGAAGCATTACGGGCGACAATCGCTACCCAACTCAGACCGCTCGCTTGACGTCCCCGGGCTTCGGCAGAGGAATGCCTCCAGCCACACCTTAACTCTATTGAACTGAGCCGATTCCGAGTCACGGCTAGCCTCACAAAGGAGGCAGGGATGAAGCCCTTCGAGCTACCGGAGCGCTTTATGAAGCCCTGGAGTAACGAAGCTACCGTTTACTGTCAGAGTAAATTCAGATATAGTGCCGATTATTACGGCAGTGTTACTAACGTATGAGCGCGTTGTTACAGGAACGACACGATTTCATATGCTGACAAAGATAAAAAAGGTGGGACGCCAGCCTGAGGCCGAATCTGAAGCTTCACATGGGCGTGTCTATTGGATAACCGGGTTATCCGGCGCCGGCAAAACGACTGTGGGGCGAGAATTGTGGAGCCGGCTGCGGGCCGACGGTCGTCCGGTCACCTTCCTGGATGGCGACGCGCTCCGTGCTGCGATCGCCGAAGATCTTGGCCATAGCGCAGGCGATCGACTGCGATCGGCGATGCGTAATGCACGGCTGTGTCGGTTGCTGGCTGAGCAGGGCGTCGATGTCGTCTGCGCGACCATCTCGCTGTTTCACGCGGTGCAGCGTTGGAACCGCGAGAACATCCCCAGTTATTTTGAGATCTACCTTCGAGTCCCGATAGACGAGCTACAGCGTCGGGATAGCAAGGGCATCTACACGAAGGCTCAGCGTGGTGATGCGCGCAACGTCGTTGGTATTGACATGCCGGCGGAGGCTCCCGAGGCACCGGACGTGGTCCTCGACAACTATGGGGCGCTCGACGTTCCCGCGGCGGTCGATCGCATCTTGGGGGTATGCGATAGGTGGAATGGCGTGGGTGGGGCACAGTCGGCGCGCCTCGTCGCCTTCAAAACGAAGGCGGAGACTCTGGAAGCGCTGGCGCCGCTGCTGCGCAATGGGCGCGTCCTGCCACAGGTCCGATTCTCGGTTGGCGATTGGCGCTCGGACGCCGCTGGCGTGCTCGCTGCCGTCAGCGCTGCGCCCTGGGGTTCAGACCGGGTCATCGTGCGTAGCAGTGGACGGGGCGAAGACGGCGCCGCGAGGAGCCAGGCCGGGAAATACGATTCCGTACTCGGTGTCGTCGGTAGCGCAGCGGTGGCACAGGCAATCGACCGAGTGATTGATTCGTTCGCCAGTGACGGAAGCGATGACGACCAGATCTTTGTGCAGCCCATGCTTGATCGCGTGGCGATGGCAGGAGTGGCCTTCTCGCGCAGTCCCAGCGGCGGCCCCTATTTCATTATCAATTATGACGACCGTTCCGGCCTAACCGATCGCGTGACCGCCGGTGTCGGTGACAACCTCAAGACTTTTTGTTGCCTCAAATCGCGGCCTCATGCCTGCCCACCGTCGCTAGCACCGGTCATCGCTCTTGTCAGCGAGCTCGAAACGCTTTTAGCGTGTTATGCAATCGACGTGGAATTCGCGGTCGGCGACGACGGGCAGCTCTACCTTCTGCAAGTCCGCCCGCTCGCTGTCGACCACCAGGGGCTGGCAGCGGACGCGAATGTTGAAACCGCACTTGCTGATGTCGCGCGCAAGGTCGAGCTGCTCAGCCGCCCGCATCCCTACCTGCACGGAAGCCGGGCGATATTCGGTGTCATGCCGGACTGGAACCCGGCTGAAATGATTGGGTTGCGGCCCTACCCTCTCTCGTTGTCACTCTATTGCGAACTCATCACCGACTCGATCTGGGCCTATCAGCGGGACAATTACGGGTACAAGAATCTTCGCAGTTTTCCGCTGCTGGTCAGCTTTCACGGACTGCCCTACATCGACGTGCGTGTCGACTTTAACTCCTTCATACCACGCGACGTACCTGACGATCTCGCCGGGCGTCTCGTAAATTACTACATCGATCGCCTCGTTTCCGAGCCGCATCTCCATGACAAGGTCGAATTTGAGATCATCTACTCCTGCTACACCCTCGATTTGCCGAAGCGAATAGGCAGGCTCGCCGAGAACGGGTTTTCTCCAAAAGACCTTGCCGAACTTTCGAGCGCCTTACGGCGCCTCACCAATCGCATCATACATGGCGAGACCGCCTTGTGGCGGCGCGATCGCGCGAAGATCGACCTGCTGGCACAGCGGCTCCCGATAATCTGGAACGCGGAGATCGACAAGATCAGCCGCATATACTGGATGATCGAGGACTGCAAGCGATACGGCACGCTTCCGTTCGCCGGTCTCGCGCGGGCGGGCTTCATCGCGGTTCAGATGCTCCAGTCCTTGGTGGGGGTGGGCGTTCTCACTGCTGAAGAGAAGTCAACATTCATGGCGAGCGTCGATGCCATCGGGTCGCGCATTGGGCGAGATTTGGCGGAACTTCCGAAGGAAGACTTCCTCGCGCGCTACGGCCACCTCCGCCCGGGGACCTATGACATCCTGTCTCCGCGCTACGACGAGGCGCCCGATCTTTATTTCGACTGGTCGGGTGCCCGACCGGCGGTGTCGGCGCCGCCGCGCTTCGCGCTCTCGATCGAGCAGTTGCGCCGCATCGAGCAACTGCTCAAGGAACATGAACTCGACATCGACGTATTGAGTTTGATCGAGTTCATCAAGGCCGGCATTGAGGGCCGCGAATTTGCGAAGTTCGTGTTCACGCGGACCCTGAGCGACGCTCTGTCGCTGATCCGACAGCTGGGCGAGGATCATGGTCTTTCGGCGGAGGATTGTGCATTTCTGAACTACGACGCCCTCCGCACGCTCTATAAGGAGAGCCGTTCGGTGCGCGAGGTGTTGCGGGAGAGTGCCGCGCAGGGCAGAGAGCGTCACGCGCTCACGCGCAATCTCGTGCTCCCGCCGGTCATCGCGTCGCCCGACGACGTGATTGCCTTTCACCTTCCCCCGAGCCGGCCGAATTTCATTACCCGAAAAAGCGTCACTGCACCGGTCGCCTTAGTCAGTGACCCGCCGGAGCGCTTTGCGGGACGGATTCTTTTCGTGCCCAGCGCGGACCCCGGCTTCGACTGGATCTTCACTCGTCATATCAGCGGATTCGTCACTCAGTTCGGCGGCGCCAATTCGCACATGGCGATCCGCGCCGGCGAACTCGGCATACCCGCGGTAATCGGGGCCGGCGAAGGCCTGTTCCAGCAATGGCAGACGGCGCGCAAGCTGTGCCTCGATTGCTCGAACCAGCAGGTCGTGGTCATCGCATGAAAACGGTCTCCATCCCCCAACAGGTAAACACTATCATCGAACATTAGAATTGACGGAGGCAATCGATGGGCACGAGCACTTCTCCACCCAAAGTTACTTGGGATTACACCGAGCATGCTTCTCATTACGATAAGAGAGCCGACTACTCCTGCGATGCGATTAAGAATTTGCTGAAGGCAATTGGCTGCGCCCCTTCTAGGCCCGTGGCCGATATTGGTGCAGGCACGGGGAAGCTCACAAAGGAGCTACTCAAGCACGGATTAACGATCAGGTCCGTCGAGCCAAACGATGCGATGCGAACTATTGGAATCCAAAACACTAAGGGCGAACCAGCCACCTGGTCTATTGGCACAGGTGAGGCAACAGGATTGCCGACAAGCAGTGTGTACGCCGTTTTTTTTGGCAGCTCATTCAATGTAGTTGATCAAAGCCTTGCCCTATCCGAGGTTTCCAGAATACTTGTCCCCAGCGGCTGGTTTGCCTGTATGTGGAATCATCGGGATTTAGATGATCCGATTCAACAACGGATAGAGTCCATCATCAAATCCTCGATTCCAACTTACTCGTATGGATCAAGAAGAGAAGATCCGACTAACATTATCAATACAAGTGGCTACTTCTCCGCTACGAAATCGATTGAAGATAGTTTTTTGTGGAAAATGCCAAAGGCAGACGTTATTGTTGCCTGGAAATCGCATGCGACACTTAAGCGCCAGGCGGGCAGGGACTCGTTGTTCAACAACATTATTCAGCAAATCGCGAGCTATTTGGACAAGCTGCCTGAAGTAATTGATGTGCCCTACACAACTCGGATTTATTTTGCACAAAAGATCAAGTAGCAGAAGTAGAGGAGGACTCCAGGCGAGCTTGGTATTATCGGCCCTGGCGAGGCGTTGCTTCCGCGCTTGCGGACTGAGTGACAGCTGTGCCTGGGCTATACAAACCAGAAGGTTTAACCATCACATGAAGAAAATTGCAATTACCCAGAGAGTATCAATCGCCCCAGAATATGGTGAACGCCGTGATTGTCTCGATCAGGCCTGGCCACGGTTCCTGGCCACGTGCGGACTCATGCCGCTAGCGCTTCCGAACGTTATTGAGGTGGCCCTGGCGCTATGCGCAGGAGCAGACGTTACCGGGTTGGTGTTGACCGGCGGTAACGATCTTGCGGTGTTGGGCGGCGATGCCCCGGAACGGGACGCTGTCGAAAACGCCCTGCTCGATTTGGCAGAGCAGCGCGGGCTGCCCGTGCTTGGCGTCTGTCGTGGGATGCAAGTGATCCAGCAGCGCTGCGCAATCACGCTGCGTCGCATCGAGGGCCATGTGACACGACACCAGGTAATTCGCGTCAACGGCAAGCCCACAGAGGTCAACAGCTATCATCACTTTGCGGCCTTCGACTCGCGGCCACCCCTCGATGTTTGGGCGGTCGCCGGCGACGGCGTCGTCAAAGCGATTCGCCATTCGGCCCAGCCTATAACAGGGATTATGTGGCACCCTGAGCGGTCCGCCCCGTTCTCGCCTGCCGACGTGGTACTGTTCCGCCAGGTCTTCGCGGTCGAATGATGCGCGCGGTTATTCTCGCCGCGGGTCGTGGCAGCCGCATGGGGCATCTCGGCGAGGACCGCCCGAAATGCTTGGTTGAGCTCGAAGGCAGGCCGTTGATCGCGCGCCAGATCGTTGCGCTCCGGCGTGGTGGGGTGGACGAGATCGGGGTTGTCCGCGGCTATCGCGCCGAGATGATCGATTTTCCCAGCCTCTCCTATTTCGCCAACGAACGATGGGCCGAAACGAATATGGTGATGTCGCTCGCTGCGGCTGCTCCTTGGCTGCGCTCGGGGCCGGTCATCGTCAGCTACGCCGACATCTTCTACCGCAGCGAGTTGGTGCGCGGTCTGGCCGATGCTCCAGGCCAGTTGGTCATCAGTTACGATCGGGCGTGGCGCCGTCTATGGACCCGCCGCTTCGCCGATCCTTTGGCCGACGCCGAGACCTTCCAGATCAATGCGGCGGGCCAATTGCTGGAGATCGGTGGCAAGACGACGCGGATCGAAGATATCGAGGGGCAATATATGGGCCTCTTGAAATTCACGCCACCGGCATGGATTGCCGTCGAAGCACTACTCAGTACACTCGACGCACTGAACCGGAATCGCCTCGATGTGACCGGATTGCTGCGCCGGCTGTTAGCCGCGAAGGAGCTCCCCATCTGCACTTTCGGCACCGATGGCCAATGGGGCGAAATCGACAATCCGGAGGACGTGGTGCTGTACCAGAACATGGTAAAGGAGGGGGAGCTTCTACTCGAGGACGCGCTATCCGACAGAGAGCCAATGGCAGGATGAGACAGCTTTTGTGACTCGCGCCTGGGCGGCGCGACGCGCATAACAGGCACTCCGGTGACTGGCATGGCGAGTATGGCAAGCATCGCGGCTCGCTGTTCACGTTTCTGGATCATCCCGAAATCACAGCAGACATCGGCTCGGAACGCGTTCTGCGTCCCACAGCCACCGACCGTCGACTCCATTTGCAACGCCCTGAAACCCGCAACCGCTTGAGGGGCTGAGCAATTATTGTTTCGGTCTCTTGGTGTGCCCACCGACAATTACGCGGTGGTCGGTGGTGCCGGCTGAATCCGGCCCCAGATAGTCCAGTAATCCAAAATATACTCAACTTAGACGTCCACAGTGCTCCTTCTCTCAATCCGTCTTTTTGTCTCTCTGAATCGAGGAGCTTTCTCTTTAACAGCCAAATAGCGATAAGGCATGGTTCTCGGAGAGGCTAAATGTAAACGCCTCAAATCAAGATCAACCGACATAACTTCAACGATCTTCGAAAACTCCTTGAGCGGAGCGATCATGAAGTCCTCAAGCGTGGCGGATTGGAGAAAAGGCTCATTTTCCTCGACAAATTCCGGAAAACACATAAATCGCGGGCCTGGTAGGACCGCAAGAAAATCAGGGTGGCCTTCGGCAAAGGCCTTGAATTCAAGATAATTCTGCTCCAATTCGGCACATAGATCGTCCGTGTTCTTACAAACCTGCGAGATACCAGAAATCATGTACTTGTCGGAACCAAAGGTACGCAAGCAAATCCAATTTGTTAACAACGAATCCAGGGATGATTATAGATATAAATCAAATCGGCAAATCTCGATCTGACCGCATCCAATATACGGCTCGTTACCGCTGGCGACCTGTGGCCCCAAGAATCATGCCTCATCGTGGCATGGCCGCTATAGATCATAGATGTCGGACCTGAATGAAAGCGGAAGTTGAACCCCGCCTCCCTGAAATATTTCGCCCTGTCTCCAATGTGCTACTGCATCAGTCTATTGATATAATGACGTCCGGTGCCGAACAATCCAACAACATAAGTGGTTCTGTCCTTCCCCGGTTTATGGACTTTCCAATACCAATCCATTTCTTCCAAATGCTCGCGGACTACCATCAATTGTTCGCGATGGTTTTTCGGGCGAATCTGATGAATCTGGCTCCACTGTTCCGAGAAATTGTCCCGCCCGTAGTTAAAACCTGAAGAGAAATTAGCGGCTCTTACCGTGGACAGAGTATTCTTGCCCCCATCGCTTCGAATCGAACCGAACGTCAGTTCTGGTTTATTCGAGCCAGCTACCAATCTTATGGCCAACCGCGAGGTAGTGTTGTAATTCACTTTCGATCAATCGAGCGGCGTCTCTGTTAGTTCTTTCGGCCAGCGGCAGATAAAGCATTTGTGCTTCCATAAGCCATCTCGGAATCTTGGCAAAAGCTGGTTTGTCCGGCGCTATGAATTTACAGCTTATAAGATTATCGCAATAATCAAAAGTCTTAATCACTCGGACGTCCCTGGGCGCCGCCATTGTTTGATGCCATTTGGCAATTTTTCCATCGCGTTTCTGTGCGGGTGTCTCGTTCTGGGGCCTGCTGCGAGTGACTGCGGCCACAAGATTGCCAACAACTGGTCCGAATTGCCGAGAAACATCTTCTTCAGTAAGGTTGGTATCCTCAATGGCGTCATGAAGAAAGCAGGAGACAAGACTTTCCTTTGTACACGACAGCTCATAGTCCAGAGCCAAGAGAGCAACCCTGAACGGATGTATGGCATAAGGACTTCCATCTCCGCGATACTGCCCAGCGTGCGCTCGCTCGGCGGCAGCCATACCGCTCTCGATCCAATGAGCGTCACTACTTGCGAAGTGTTCGCGAATTCGCCCAATCAAAATCAGCGAGGTTGTCGGCAAATCATAGTTGACCTGAAAATCGAAGCTCGAATCTGGACGAATGGGCATCTCCATCGGATATCGAGGAAACCTCCTTAAGTGATGGATAACAGGCATGCGCTCCTTAGTCAAGAAACCGGATGAGGTTGAGCGGTCAGTCTTAGAGGCGTAACAGAAGCACAAACCACCGGGGCAGATCGCGGTTATCCGGCTGATCGATTCAATAGTGGTAATTGAGTGTTTCCGCCTGGTAGTAAGCGCCTCGAGTCAATTCTTTGCCCTTCTTTTCCGAAACCTTCGCCACTGTTGATGAAGTTGTTAATGAACCGCCCCTGCGAAGTGGCATAAACAATGGTGTTCTCGAACACGTTGTTGGTGGCGTAGTACTGCACCTGCAGTTCGTCGCTTCCCGTGCTCTTGCTGTCGTTCCCCAGCAACGGATTGTTGACGATAGTGCAGTAGCTCGTGCCGCCGACATTGCTGGCATATCCGCCAATCGATATGCCGGCCGAGTTGTTATTTAAAAACCAGATTGTTCCGCACCGTCACATAGGTGGACACATGGCCCGAATGCTCGCTTGCTACCTCGATTCCCAGATCGCTCGTCGAAACGTTGTTCCGCTCAATGATAACGTTGTCGCATCCGTCGCAATAGATCCCGTCTGCGTCATACTGATTCCCTTCCCCAGGATTGCTGATCGCGCTGATGTTGTACACCGTATTTTCGCCGATTACCCCATTGCGGGCATAATCATACGCCGGATCCGGAGACACACCTTCAAAACCAATGGCATCGATCCCGATGTTGTCGTTGTCGTGGATCGTATTGGATGTGATCGTGAAGTTCGTGACGTTCCCATCTACGTTCACCGTCTCACTGTTCCCGGTTTTGCAGTCTAAACGGTGTTGCCGCTGATGGTGATATCGCTGATCGCCGCGGGCGCTTCCGAAGCGCACACCGCAATGCCGAAAGCGTTCCCGTTCTCCTCCGACGTGGTCGTGATGTTGGTCACGGTATTGTTCAGAATCTGAAGGTTACTGCCCGAGCCCGATACCCAGATCCCCGCCGGTGTGGCGTTCGCATAACGTAGATGCCGTTCCTCAGGCGGCCCGGGGAGCAGCCGCCGGCGAACTCATGCCGTCCCCCGAAAGATCTCTCTTCCCCAAATTTGATTCCTGCCCCGTACTGGAGATTTCCATGGGCGCGCGACGAGTACACGGACGGCGCTCCGCACCGGCCGCCTGAGATTGTTTACCGCGTGGTGACGGCAAGACATTTTCGAGTTTTTCCGCGGAGACCAGCAGCGAACGCTCTCCCGTCAAGGTATCCATCACCCACAGTTCGGGCTCACTTTCTTCCCGGTGCCTTTGGCCTCGAAAAAACTGAGCCGGTGATTGTCCGGAGCCCACGCGACACCGCTGTTGAGCCGCCCGCTCAAGCTCGGTGGGCCGAAGATGCGCTCAACTGTCTGTCAGTTCCCCGAGTTTGGCCGCGGCGGTGGTTTCTTGCCGGGCAGCAACATTCGAGAGAACAGTGAAGAACAAAATCAGAAGTACGCTGGGCACAATCGTGGCAGGCACCACGCGACGGAAACTCATGAAACCTCCCAGGAAGAGCCCACGCAAGATGGTCGCGCAGCAGCGTACCAATACTAAACACGACGTCATAAGTAATTGCGCATTAGATCGATGTATGTTCTTCTAGTGGAATGAAACCACTAACGATTGCGGACTCCGCAACCATCATTCTGGGATTACAAGATGAAATTCGACGAACCGAGGAATCACGCTATGACCATCGGCTTCACGGCGTGCTGCTGGTGGCTCATGGTATGACGTGTCCGGAAGTGGCGGCGCTGTTAGGAGACGCACCGAGAACCGTCGAGTATTGGATTCGCGGGTTCGAGGAGAAAGGCCTAGCCGCCTTGCGTGAGGGGGAACGGTCGGGGCGGCCGAGACGCCTGAGCGAGAAGCATCTTCGAGGAATCAACGCCGCTCTTCGGCGGATGCCGCGAGAGCTAGGCTTGAGCGGAAATCTATGGGACGGCAAGACGCTGGCGGCCTGGATCGAGCGGGAGTACGGGATCGACTTGGGCGTACGGCAATGCCAGCGTCTGTTTCGGCGGTTGGGTTTTCGGCTACGCAAGCCTCGTCCCGCGATTGCGCAAGCCGATCCCGAACGGCAGAAGGTGCATAAAAAAAACTCCAAGGGCTGATGGAAGATGCTGCGGTCGACCTCTGGGCTACGGACGAAGTACACTTCCAGCAGCACGGCTCGCGTTGTCGCATGTGGGTGCCCCCGGAAACCAAGGACCCCGTGCTGCTGCATCATCCGACACGGCGCAGTGTGGGATACTTCGGTGCCGTACGGTTGCGGGATGGAAAGTTTCAGTTTTCTAGGGAAACGGGTAAATTTAACGCGGTGACCTTCTTTGCCTTTCTGAAAGGGCTACGGCGCACCAGTATTCGAACGGGGCGCCGCGTGGTGGTCATCACGGACAATGCCAGATACCATCACGCGCGGCTTCACAAAGAATGGAGAGCGTCACACGTTGAGGACTTTGTGCTGGATTACTTGCCGCCCTACAGCCCCGAACTGAATCCGATTGAACGGGTCTGGAAGCTGACGCGCCGTCAATGCTTGCACAACCGATATTTTCCTGTACTGGAGGAGGTCGTCGCTGTCGTCGAGACGCAGTTTAAAAACTGGCGTAACGGAAACGAAACCCTCCGCCGTCTATGCGCAATAACTTAAGACGCTGTGTTTAATAGCCTGGAGGTCACATTCGCCTTGGCTATTGTCCGATCTGAGGTTGATGACCTATGATTCGGCTACCATGGAAGCCCGGCTTGGTTGAGGGTGTATCGCCAGAAATAAGCGACCGCCAATTCATTGAATATGTTTCTTGTCTCGGTGGATGGCTTATTTATCGGGTGCGTCGGCGCGTATCGATTTGGCGTCGTACAACATTTTGGATCGGTGGAGTCTGATGCGAGCATCTCAGAAGTTCCTCAATTTAGTGCGAAGATCCCCTCACCAGTTACTTCACGACGTCATCAGATTCGCGCGAAAATCCCGTTACGAACGAGCACTGACCGTCCGCCGGTATTTCGGAATCTGGGATTGGAGCGTCCCTCATCTAGGGAACGACAGGACAGCTTATGTTATTGGACTGTTCGGTAGCGGACGTGGGTATGTCGCTGAACTGATGCTGAAGAACCTTGGGAAAAGGGCGAAATATTTTAGGGAAACGATCCGCTGGCATTCAGGTCCGACATCTATGATCTACAGCGGCCATGCCACAATCAAGTATGTTTCTCGCGATCAGTATTTGCCAGCGGAAACGAGCCGTATATTCGAAGCGGTCAGATCGGGATTTGCCGATTTGATTTTTATCTATCGTCATCCCCTCGATTCGTTGCTGACAAATTGGATTTGGTGGCAGACATACATTCGCGACAACATCCAGATTGAGGGGATCTCCCAGGCTTATAAGAATACAAGCGATCTATGTGCCGATTTGGAGCAGAATTTCCTGGAATTCAAGGCCTTTGCTGAAGGGGACCCTGGTTTTTGGGCAGCTGTGCCCGGCCCGCGATTTTTATCTTTGTCGGAATTTGTTGAGGAAACTGCCCTTTATCTCCAATGCGCTACGCTCACGTTGCGGCTTGAGGACTTCATGATCGATCCGTTAAAGGAGTTTCTTAAGATCATTGAAGTCATGTCGCTTGATCTCGATTTGACGCGTTTACGTCTGGCCCCTCCGAAAACCAAGCCTTATCGCTATTTGGTTGTTAAAGAAAAAGTTCCCCGATTCAGAAACTTTATCAATGAGCTAAATGTGGAGACAAAAAAACGGATTGAGAAAATGGGCTATGATGTGGGGGTCTAAGTTGAGTATTTCTTGGATTACTGGACTATCTGGGGCCGGATTCGATACTGGCGGCGTCCGGTCGCCCCGATGCAGGGCCGCCCGAGTCATTCCATGGTTGCCGTAGGAGACCGAAGAGATGGGTGGTGCAGCGACCGCTTCCACCGAAGGTTCTCGGAATTGGTCACCACGAAAGCGCATTTGCCATGATCGTTCTGTGTTTGGGTGGCCACAAAATTGGTAGCTGGTTTTGACTCGCCCTGCTTTTCTGTGCCAGTTGAAACCGGTAGAGATGATCTCGCCCGGCCGGGCGGTCAGGATTCCGTCACTCCGATGTTCGGTGAAGTGAGTCAGGCGGATCATCGGCGGGGAAACCTTCGGTGTCTGGGTTGTGTTCGCGCAGCCGATTAACTGGAGTGCCATCTGCCCCGCGGGTACGGCAGGCTCACTTTCCTCCTGCTTGTGCTCCCCGGCTCAACGTCTCGGTCCTGGTTTTCCCTCAGTTCCTCATCAGCGCTTCACCCTTCTTTTCTGCTGGCGCATTCGCCATGCAGATCCTGCAAAGTAAGGGCATGGCTCAGTTCGTCAAACGAAAAAAAACAGGCCCTTTCAAGTGCCCAGACTTTTTCGCAGTGGATGGCCAGAACAAGATTCATTTGATCGAATGCAAAGGCAATCAGGAGGGCGTATCGCATATAGATAAGCAATTCGAGCGAGGCCGCCAGCAAAAACACAACGTCCGATTTCAAAATGAGGCCCTCGTGGCGCAGCGGTTGCTGACGGGGATTGCCATTGCCGGAGGACGTTGCAGCTGGCGAAAGTACACACTCAAGGTGGCCGACCCGGCGCCAGAGGTTATAGGACACAAACAATATCCTGCCGCCAGCTTGGCCGTGGGGAACCGACCGAGCAATTACTTACTGTTTAGCCCTAAGCAATTCATCCAGCTACCGTTCACGGACCTATACGACGACCGATATGGGAGGCAAATGTTTTGGCATTACTTCTGGAAGACGTCATTGTTCGGGGAGACGAATCGTGGAGGCCGAATTGAGAGCCTGTGTGCATCTGTTTTGAGTGGATTGCTATTACTCTTTTTCATTTTGGCATCACTCAATCTTCGATTTGTCCGTGATGCAAAACGAAGGAAATCGCTGGTGTCCGTTTTCGCCTTTGCTGCCGTTTGGATTGTCGGAACCGTGGCATTTTCGGTACTTTACCCGTTCTCCGCGGATCGAGATTTTCGATTCGCAGCTCCAGCATTGATTGTCATCTGCTGGCTTACAGCCCTGAGCGCTTCGAGTTTTGCATCCAGGAGATGGCTTAGCCTTGCAATGTTTGCAAACGCCCTTGTACTCCTGTTCATCGGAGGCAGCATCGGATTCGTCCTGAGGTTGGACTCATTTCGCTAGTTGCGGACCGTAATCTAGCGAATAACATTGCGGCTGCCGACGCCACTCCAAGAATCCTGCGGGCCCATCGCTTGGTTTCACCTCTCGTTTGACGCGGTTTCAAACCCGTTCTCCATCTGCGATGGAAGACTGTTACAAAACCCCTCTATTCTTTCGCGAAGATATACAGGCGCGCATCAAGCTTTTCCAAATTAGCTTAACGTATCGATAGTGTACGCAGGACGAAAAACCCTGGCCCCACAATCGTCGTCGCTCATGGTGGTCGTGTCTTTTAAGATGGCTCCTTGCCGCTGTCGATATACGCTTGTGCCAGCGGCAGAATCTCATCCGCGCGTCGGCTCAGCTCGGGCTCCGTGATATGAGGAAAAAGTTCTTGGGTGACGAGTCGGCAAATCTTTACTTCATCGGGAACGAAGCCATTCGCCATTGAGACCAATGCGCTAATCCCCCTTTAGTCCAATGGATGGCAGTAACGGGAAACCAACCACTGCCTGAGAGCACCAAGGAAAGGTTGGTCACCAAATGTAATGGTTTACACTTTCCCGACTGCCCGAAAGGGTCCGATCCACCGTAGCCATTTCCTCGGGATTCCCGCTAAACCGTAGGGTGAAACCCAGAAAAAGCGCAAGGCTGATGAAATGGTTGAGTACGAGTTTCAATGATCGGGACGGACCAGGTACAAGTAAAAGTCCTCGTCCTGCTCGATACTTCCCGTGAACTGCGCGACTTCATGGGCTGAGCTCGCTCCCGTCTCCAACGGACTATTTGAGATGATCAAGACCTCTTCGTTCCTGAGAGTGGCTATGTCGGTGGCGGCTTCAATCAGACTCCGCGGAGGTTGAAGCCGCTTCCGATTCCAGACGATAAATGACCCGATGCTTTGGCTGCGCGGATAATAAATTCCGCGGTCGAGATATCCTGCGACCGTCACAACGGCAGCATCGGGATCACCCACCATAAACATGCCTGCCATTCCACTGCTACGCAGGAATGCAGCTACCGCTTTGCCCTGTGAGAAAGGCCTCGCCCAGTCAACCCAGGATGCAGTCGCAGCAACGGCGAAGTGAACGCATAGAAGACAGCTAAGAATCCTCTGGCGTTGCCCCACCAGCAACCGCGATGGGCGCTCAAAGGGATGAAAGACCAAAGACTCCTCCGGGAACCGCGCGGATATCCATAGACAAGCGACGAACACGAGGAAGAGGTGCCCAGCATGACGTAAACCACCCAGATACTTTACCTGCATAAACGCGAGCGTTGCTGCGGTGGCGGAAACATAAGCGAGCAGCGCAAACCGCTTTCGCGCGAGTAGAAGGAGCGCAATCAACAGGATGATCGCCGAGCCAAGCATCGGCCATCGCCGTTTTAGAGTAGTATTTTCCAAGAAGAAGTTGGAGTTCCAGAAATGAGACAACGAGCTCGGAATCGGCAGAAACGCTCTCCACACGCCGGTCAGAGTCTCCCCTAGACTGCGAGCCGTGGCATGCAGGTGCCAGGGCAGCCTCACTCCGGTGTCCGGCGGCGGATGCATTTGGGCAACTGCAATCGCAATGCAACCGCAAAAAATCAACGCGGCCGCCCGCACGTGGGTGGCTCGTAGTGCCAAGAACCCTCGAGGGTCTTCTGCGGCGATAGCGGGGAGTGCAAACAGCGACACGGCAAACGCCATCGCGATCATGGTGCCATAAACGGATGTATTAGCCAGGAGCGAAAGCAATAATGCGGCAATAAGCCAGTTTTGTTTCCGATCCGGACGATACCAAGCACAAAACCAAAATAGGAGGAACAGGCCGATTCCATAACTGCGGCTGATTGTTCCGTACTCGTAAAGCGGAAAGTATCCGAAACACAACAGCACTTTCTGAAATTTGGTGAATGGAGAGTACCGGGCTACCAAGTAAGCGGTTGCTGTTGCGATTACCAAGTTGAGAAACTGCATCGCAGATACCCATTTGGTAAATCGCGTGATTGCATACAGCAGTAGGTACCACAAGGGCGGATGTCCCTCGTAACGCATGTTTCTCACCAAGTCGAAAATCGAGCTGCTCCATCTGGCTATCGTCCATGATTGCAGTTCGTCTCTCCACATTTCGTGATGCAGGATATTAAACAAATCGATCCCAAAGAAGGACGCGGTGACTCCGAGGGTGAACCAGTCCGGAAAGCGGCCGCCGACTCCTGGATTCTGCTTGCTGGAATCGGCCTGTGCGCGTTCTGGAAGAAACCCTGTCAATCGGAATTTCCGCTTTGATCCAGGATTTTCGTTTTGATCGCCCAGATGGACTGACTTATACACGGTGAGATCTCAGCGGCAGGTTGGCCAGGACATCCTTGGAGCCCGTATGGTATTCGGACAATTTGGCGCCAGTGAAAGCGTTCTGAAATACGGTCAGAAACCGATTGGCCACGTACTTGTAGAAGGGCATACCGCCTCTGAGCGTGCCTCCTCCGACGATTCGCGAACCCAGCACCGCGTCGTCGACTCCAAAGGCGACCATGCTGGACATGGCCGGGACCAGGAGGGGCGTGTATTGATAGTCGGGGTGGACAATCACCACGATGTCCGCTCCGGAATGTCTGCAATTTCGGGAAACCCGCGGACGGTCTGCTCGAGTGTCTTCGCCGCGTTGTAGACGCGGCATTACGATGGCCATGAGCTTCCCGTTAATCACGTCGTTCCCCCGTAAATCAGCATGATGATAGTTTGTCGCGAGGCAGGGCGCACCAAACTCTGCGCCCAGCTAGTCGAGATGGTCAATACTGTGGAGTCGAGGTGTGGCGCGGTGGTGTAGGTGAAACCTATCTGTTGCCGACCCTTTCGTCTGGCGGAGCCTCACCATGCTTCCGTTTCCACATCCCGCTCATCGAATCGGAAGGGCGGATTTTCCGCATCCGGCTCTCGGAGAAGACTCATGCAATCGCCGATGCCATTGCATGTGACGCCGTCTGCGACTTCTGAATCTGCAATTTCGCTCAATTGACCATTCGGCTTAGATAACCTCACCACATGCCTGGCCGTCTGTCAGCCAAGCGACACAAGCGGTCAGGTTTGAGAGCCACATAGTCGGAAGAAAAGTCTAGGAGTTTTGCAACTTTATAAATCCGTCCGCGATTCGGGATCCGGAAAAAAGTGCAGTAACCATATTCAGCTAGCACCGCCTGCACATCGTCAGGCGTCAAAGCACGCGCGGAAAGACAGCTTGTATTAATCTCGAAGGTAATTGCGGGCGCGAAGGGGGCAGATAGCAATTGTTTCCCGCCAAGAAATACATTCAGTTCATCGCCCTCGACATCAACTTTCATGAGGTCGACACGGCGAATTGCATTCGCTTCCACAAATTTGTCCAACGTCGTCACCGAACATAGGTGAGGTGTAGCATCCGTTCTATTCAGATCGCTTGACGATGCGTACCCTTGTGCTAGCTCCGAGAACGTGTAGACTGTGAAGGTTCCTGTTGCTGACCCAAGGCCCACATTGTGCAATTTGGCGATCGACGATGCGCCGTTCAATTCAATAGTCTCTTGTGCCAAAGCGTAGAAAGCCGGGACTGGTTCAAAGCCGTGAACTTTTCCGGTGGCGCCGACGAGCTTTGAAAACAGGGCAGAGTAATATCCAAAATTCGCTCCTATGTCCAGACACACATCGCCCGGGCGGATGATGCTCTGTATTAAGCGAGTGTGTACAGCTTCATACTCGCCATAGAGAAATGGTGCCCGATACATCGGGTCCTCGTGTAGCCTCAGCGTCACACCGACCTTCATTCTAGTGAGGGTTCCTTCCGGTATCTCCTTCACGTCAAGCAGCGATGCAAGTCTTTCCTTTCCGGCTTGAAATGGCCAGAGACGCAATAACGGTCGCGCGAATCTAACAACTCTCATTGCTTGTCTCCCGAGAAGATCTATGCCGAATCCATGCCCCGGCTCCTATCGAGCCCATCCCCAAGCCCGCCATGAATGCCGAGAGAACGATGGACACGGACGCTGTGGTGACGCTGAACTGCGCCATCGCCAGGCGCAGCCAGATGAGTTCATACAAGATGCTGCAAAACCCCGAAACAAAAAAGAACAGGAAATACCACATCATTCGAATCACCTTGTACCATGTGATCGGTGGCGTTGATTCGTTCCAGGAGCACCAACTCCAGCAACTGGAAAGGAGCGAGTCCTTTCCGGACTTCAGTTTCGCTTCATTCAAAAATGCCATTTTGGCGCCCCGAAACCTTGCAAACGGAAACGCCGCACGGCGAAAGTATCCCCCGTGCATGCAGATTTTATGGGTGCGCTCTCGAACTGCGTGGCATCCCAGCAAAGCAAACTGGAATTCGAACCGACACCGACTTTCGTGGCAAGCCTCCGCGGATATCAGTCTGTTGTTTTGGACATACGACAAAGAGGATCAAGCAGAATTGGGGAAGTCATACCAAGACCTGATTGTCTCCATCCCTTCCCTGTAGGTGAGGATTGGTTTGTAGCCCATACGTTGATGAATTTTGCGAGGCGCAAAATACGGTCGCCTTACTTGCACGGCTATGAACCGTTGACCCAGGTCTGGCGCTGAGGATTTCATTGAGATCATCCTGGGCCTCTTCAATCTGGTTTTGATGCGCGATTGCAATTCAGGGCTGAGAGAATGGAAAAACTCACGCGCACCTTCGCGCATCCCAACTACCAGCGCCTTGTAACAATCGGAAAAGAACTTGGTTTTCGGTGTCCGCACTAAATGACGCGTGACGTCATCGCGTCCAACTTCGCCAAATTCATACTGCAAGCCCAATATGTCACGGAGATCCGAAAAGAACTGAGCCCAAGTGGGACGTTCCGACTCCGTAACAAAATATCTCTCCCCCCAGCCCTGGTTCGCCTGAATCGTCCTAACGATGGCCTCAACCAAGTTGTCCACGTGGGTGTGGTTAGTGGGATGGCATCCTCCATCCACCAGCACGAAATCATTCGCCAGTAGCCTCTCCACGGCACCCAAAATGAAAGTTGAATAAGGTCCAGTGACATGACCCGGACACAAAACGACGGAAGGCACACCGCGTCGATGCAACTCCAAGACCAACTCGTCCTGACGCTGCTTGATGCGGCCATACTCCGTTGTGGGCGTTGGCGCGGCATCTTCCGAATCACAATCTGGTGCTGGATCCTCACCATAAATGGCTATGCTTCCCAGGTGGATGAATTTCTTAGTTCGACACTCCATGGCGGCTCGGATCATGTTTTTGAGCCCCGTTACCATAGCCGTGCGGTCTCCCAAAATACAATTCACGACACACTCGCAATCCGCGATGGCCCTTCTGACTTGCTCGTACTCGAGAAGATTGACCTGTCGGATTTCGATGGGAAATCGACCAATCCGCGCCGCGCTCCCAAACGTGTGAATCAAGGCACGAAAGCAGGGACCATATTGGTAATACATTCGCTCGCATAAGGCCGAGCCCACAAGACCAGATGCACCGAAAATGGCAATCGTTGGCTTAGACATGCAAGGTGTGTGATGCCGGAACCTTTGATCTGTAGGTCAGCCAGGGTTCTTCCATCTGGGTTCTGTCGCGGTACATTTCTTCGATCAGCTTGACCGATTGCGCGGCAGACCGGCCCTCTACGGTGGGCTGGCCGCCATTGCGAATCACCGAGGCAAATTCTTCCAGTTGAACCTGAAAGTAAGAAGGAGGCAGGTCGTCAGGCTTCGAACCTCTCGGAAATACGTCCAAGGCAAGGTCGGGCCGGTTCCGAGGAAACAACCGGAGGGTTTCCGTCTTAAATTCCTCCAGAATACAAATGTAGAGTTCCGTTTGTAGCGTCAACCGGTTCGCGAGAAGCCTAGTCTTGGAGATGAAGAATGAACCTTCGAAAGATCCTGATTCGTTATTGAAGCAAAGCTTGGCCCGGCAATTTGCCTCGACGCCGCCATAGTTGTCGTCCGAATACTCGAACGATTCGGGATGCCCAAACAAGTAAAGTATCCGGTCAATGAAGTGCGTGCCTTGAACCGTGAGAATCCCTCCCCCAGCCTTCCGCACGTCGAGGTTATAACCGGAGACCGGTTCCCAACCGCCTCTAAATCCGTACAAGTAGGAGAAGGACTTCACCTTTCCGAGGTATCCGGTTTGTAGAAATTGCTTGAGCAATCGCACGCTCGGGTAATGCCGGGTCATGTATCCGACCGAGATGAACGTATTCCGCTCTTCGGCCAAGTCGCACAGCGCGATGGCATCTCCATAAGAGGTGGTGAAGGGTTTTTCGACGAGCACCGGTACGCCGTGAGAGAGGGCGATTTGCGCCAAGGTGAAGTGAGTGTGATTCGGCGTGGCGATGAGTACACCGTCAACGCTGCGCAGGACAGCATTAAGGTCATTTGCAATGGTGCATCCTTGCAACGAGTACTTGATGGCCAAGGCTCGGGCGTTGTCTACCTGCGTATCCACCAAGGCAGTAACAATAACAGCGCCAGATTGCAAGGCGGCGGGCAAGTGCGCGTCATCTGTAATCGCTCCGCAGCCGACGATCGCGAGCTTGATGGGTGAACTCAAGCATTCCTCTTTTTGTCTTCAAGCATAGCTGGCGAGGCCTATTCTCTCACGCTCGGGGAACAAGAGCGCAAGACAAGATAGAGCAATAAGGAAATAATAATCGCTAGAAGTTATCTAGTTTATCTCATAAACACACTTAAGCCGTTGCTCGATTGCAAGTCATGCGAAACGGCGTAAATCCGATGCATGGACCTCACCGACGCCCAGTGGGCGGTGCTCGAGCCGCTGTTTCGACCTCCGCGCCGGGCCGATGGGCGAGGCCGACCGTGGCAGGAAACGCGAGCCGTGTTGAACGGTGTTTTCTGGGTCTTACGCACAGGCGCTCCTTGGCACGATCTGCCGCGTCGCTATCCGCCCTACCAAACTTGTCATCGCCGCTTCCAACAGTGGCAGCGTTCCGGGCTGCTCACGCGGTTGCTGCAAAAGCTGGCCGAAGATTTGCGCGACCGAGGAAAACTCGATCTGAGCGAGTCGTTCATCGACGCCAGCTTCAGCTCGGCGAAAAAAGGGGCTCTGCTGTCGGCCCTACTCGCCGCGGCAAAGGCAGCAAAATCATGGCGATCAGCGACGGCCATGGTCTTCCTCTCGCCGTGCACATGGCCAGCGCTTCGCCTCATGAAACAAAGCTTGTCGGACCCACGCTCGAACAGCGCAGTTGGTGGCTCCGCACAACTCCACTCGACGCAAAGCAGCAACACAAGATGGCCGCGCGCTGCGCCGCTACCGGCGTCGTTGGAAGATCGAGCGTCTGTTCGCGTGGCTCCATAACTATCGGCGCGTCGTGATTCGCTGGAATACTATCCAGAGAATTTCCTCGGAATGCTGCAGCTCGCGTGCGCAATCCTCCTGAGGTATTTATGAGATGGCTTGCCTACTATGCTAGGGACAGCAACCCACGTGTATCAGGAGGCCGCTTGCTTGACCCGGGCGATTAGCCACCGTCCCGCATACGCACCCATGATCATGACCGTTGCCAGCAAGAGATCGAAGAACAGTGCCACCCCGTTGAATAGCGAAACCCAAGTGCAACTGTTTGCGACCGGCAGAGTGGTCCTGGTCCTATCCCCCGCGGCAAGTTCACGGACGCATAATGAGGTGACGGTCGAACCGCACTGGTAGATCTCAAATAGGGGCAGGTCGCGAGCCTGAACAATGTAGTTGCCATGCTGTACTTCCGTTATGGGTCGCCAATCAGTCATGACGAACGGATTTCCGAAGTTCGCCCGATTACGAAATTGCCCAGACGCAGGCTCGTAGTTGCCATAGCTAAAACAGTGTCCGATGCAGGCGCGGTCTATGATGTGCGCCGTGTCCATGTGGTTGCGACAGGGGAATGTCATGATCGTGCCGACTACACGCTGCCCCGGAGGAATACTGCGCACGAGGCGCCCCATCTGTTCCTCCACGCGGTTGATCGTGGCGGTATCATTGTAAGAGAAAAAGAAAAAAATGGCCGCGATCATGGCAAAGCCTATAAGATGCCACTTCTCCGGCTTCACCGCGCCCAATAAGCAGCAAACCAGTATTGCCGCAACGGTGGTCAGCCTCTCAATAAGAAAACCGATCGAAAGGAAACCAATCCGATGGAAGAGCCCAGTGTCGATTCCGTTCGGAAGCAATGTGACAGCCATCAGAGTGAGAGCGCAAAGTTCTGACGACAGCAGGTAAGGACACCACCATCGCAGCGTGTGACGATGCCGTACTAGGTCAACTAGGAGACAAGCCCAAACGAAAGCCCGGAACAATCGTGCGGGCAGCATGTACTGAGACCCGTAGAGCAGCACCTGGTCGAAGCCGTCAAGAACGTAATGGGGTTCGTATCTCCACGTAATACCAGTGAGATAGTGAACTCGGATGAAGATATGGATCCCCACAAGCACGAGAGCTGATGTAACGAACAGAAACAGGCGGTGGCGCAGAGGTAGGCGTTCGGCGAGCACCGCGTAAGCACCGAGGGTCACGAGTAGGGCCAGGCCAAGGGGGTGCGCCAGCCAAATCAGAGGGGCCAGCACGACGGCTAAGCCTCGCTCCCAACCTCGGCCGCGAACAAGAGCCGCCAAGGCAAAAAACGCCAGACCCAATGAGATGTAACAGTTCATGAAGCCCATCTCGAATGTCCACCCGTAGGCGATAATCGCTAAGCAAGGAAGAAGGAACCAGTTGAGGCGCCGCGTCATTGCGCAAACCAGAGCGAATGCTCCCCAGAAGAAAATCAGCACAGCTCCGCAGGTCGCAATCTTCTCGGCGGCTCCCCAGCCCACGACATTTCCGATTCCGCTGAGTGCGAGATCGAAAAGAACGTTGTTCCACCGCCGGGCGAGCCACAGACCGGGCGCCTGCCCGGTTTTGATAAGATGCGCGAGCCAGGCGTTGTACACATGGCTGGGCAGGTCGCCGGCTTCGATGTGCGGGTGCCACAGGCAGGGTATAATCACTGCAAATGAAATTGCGACTAGGCGTGGCCAAAAATTGCGCAAAAATCTCGCTACATCTGTCCAGGTAGATATACCCAATGCTTGATCTCCAAAGAACTTACTTAAGAGTGGATCATGGACGTTTAGCTGGGCAATCAGCCCGGAGCCGCGCGATTCTTCGACTGCAATAGCTTATTCACTGAGTACTAATCCGGCACGTGACATGAATTTTAAGGCCGTCATCGTGTTGACGAAGACCATTCCTGAGCCATCATCTCGATGACCTTCCGGCCTTCATCGACCGAGCGGCAGAAGGGAATCATTCGGGATTTCTGTTTTGGCCTCCCGGACGGGCACCCTTATACGCGTGCACCCAAATGGCGCACCCTGCCGTTTGAGACCGCGATCATCGGGCGCTACCGGGAAGAGAGAGTTCGGTGGAAGAAGCGCTGGTAGAGATGTATCTTGCCGGAGTGAGTGTGCGGCGAGTCGAAGACATCACCGAAGCGTAGCGGGGCACGCGGGTCAGCCCGAGCACCGAGAGCGAGCTGAACCAGAGGATCTACGCGCAGATCGAGGCGTGGCGCAACCGGCCGATTGAAACTGGGTGGTCGCCGGGATCGAAGAGATGCTGTAATACCACACTTTTTCGCGGGACCACTGGCGGTGTCTGCGGACGAATAATCCGTTGGAACGGCTGCGGTGCGAGGTGCGGCGAAGGACGCGAGAAGTGGGAGCATTCCGTACGACGGAATTGAATTCCTCCCAAGCATTTATGGGAACCAACGATAGTTGTGATTACTTCGGTGTTTTAACTTCTTCTGCGGTAGAACGGCCCAAGGAATCTGGCTCTTCGCGAATGGCTCGCTGTGGGAGGTTCCACGTGTCCGCAACTATATACAGAGGTCGTGCTTTGCCTTCTTCATAGATCTTGCCGACATACTCGCCGAGAATACCGACCGCGGTCATGAGCGCCGCATTGCTCAAACACACGACAACCATAAGGGACGTCCAACCGGGGACGGTTGTGTGCAAAAGAAAGTGTGCGACCAAGGCACGGATCGCTTCTTCGAACGCCACAATAGTCATTACCCCGGCACCCAGGAAGCTGAGTCGTAGCGGCAGTGGGGAAAAAGAGAGAGCAGCTGTCCAAGCTAGCCGAGCCATCTTAAAGAATGGGTACTTTGTTGTTCCGGCCGCACGCGCCTGACGGTGGTAACTGATGCAGGTCTGCGGATATCCAACCCAAGCGACCATGCCTCGCAAGAACCGGTGAAGTTCGCGCATTGCTGTGAGACTATCGACGCATCTTCGGGACATTAGCCGAAAGTCACCGACATCTCGAGGAAGTGACTCTAGAAAGAAAAAGCGCATGCAACGATAGAAGAGCCAAGCTGTGAGTCTCTTGAAATTCCCCTCACCGGCGCGTGTGATTCGCTGGCCACACACAACGTCGTAGCCGTTTCTGTATTGCTGAACCATTTCGTGGATTACTTCTAGGGGATCTTGCAAATCCGCATCGATCAGGACAATTGCCTCGCCAGAAGCGTAATCGATCCCGGCCGTGGATGCGTACTGATGGCCGAAATTGCGCGATAGGTTAAGGACTTTAATGCGGGAATCTCGGTTGCTCCAATCAACAAGAAGGTCGATCGTCCTGTCCTCACTTCCGTCATTTACGGCGATGACTTCGCAAGGATAGGGTGAATTGTCCAGAAACTCCGTTAACCGCGGACGGAGCAGGGGGAATATCTCCTCTTCGTTGTAAAAGGGCATCACGATCGAAACGAGCCGCGGATCGGGCCGGGACGTAAGTAGGTTGTGAGTCACCGGAATCAATAGGCAAACGTCGGTTTGCCATCTACCTTTCGACAGAACACTGCGTACTGGCCGCCAAGTCGCAGCAAGGGACTTTTGAACCTCCCCACGGCTAAAGCCGTGGGATTCCTGACTACATCATGCATTGGCACAATGCACCTCGTGGCTCGTTCCAAGCCCGGCGAGTAGCGTGTTGCGAGCCGCATTGACATCGCGGTCGTGCAGACTTCCACAGTCTGAGCAACGCCACTGCCATACCGCAAGCCCATCCCAACCTGTAGGACCAGAATGGCTCCCACAGGCAGAACAGGTCATGGTGGAAAACTTAGCAGCAGGTTCGACGTATTCCGTACCGCCGGCACGGCTCTTGTACGCAATCATTTGTCGAAGCCGATAGTGAGCGAGGCCGAGAATACCGATGTGCTTATCCTTTGGCGGCTTGATAGGGTCTGGGAACGGAATACTATTGAGCTTATTTCTCATGCCCTTGAGCCCGGGTTTCTTAGCAATCTTCTTGAAGCAACGAGCCCAGGCGATATGCGCCTGCGACAGGATGCCTTGGAGTGTGTGGCTGGGAATTTCCATCTTCTCGCCGTGGTGAGCAAGTAGGTTCTGGAAGTCTTTTGCGCTGTAGTAGATTTTATCCTAGCGTCTAACGCAATCTTCCGCACCGCCCAGTTCCACACGCCTGTCAAGTTCCACAGCCACCCGATGAGGACGGCTTCCTGCTTCCTATTCGGTCGAAGCTTGAGTTGCGCCTGAATCATACGTCTGATTCTCCACGTACTGCTTGATGACTGACAACGGAGCACCACCAACCGTTGAACAGAAGTAGCTGTTGGTCCACAAGCTGGGTATCCTCGATACCAAACTTGGAAACTCTTTTCGAAGATGATGAGATGAGATGCCTTTGGTGTTTTTGACGAAGCGTTCCACAAGTAAATGAACGTGGTCAGGCATAATCTCCATGGCGAAGATTTCCACACGGTACTTCTTGGCGACCTCGCGGAAGATGGTGGCACAGCGTCGAGCAATGCGACCTTCCAGAACCTTCCACCTATATTTCGGACAAAAGACGATGTGGTACTTGCTGGAATAGACAATGCTGTTGTTCGACTTGTATCCGGCAATCATGTTTTTCTTATGCCAGTTTAAGCAGTCTATGTAAATAACTTACTGCAACCTACCTACTATGGCGCTCGCTTGACCCCTTGCCTAAAGGCAGGGATTGCGCTCGCTCTTGTTCAGAAATGCGCTCAGAACATTCAGTTTCCAGCTGCAAAAGGAGGTATCGGCGCTCCCTGCGAATCGATCCCGAATAGGGTCCTTCAGGAGATCGGCGTACGTATCGGCAAACTTATCGAATTCGGTAGGCAAGCGATCCGTAGTCAAACGTTCCTTTAGAGTGGCATACGAGAGTCTTTTTCACAAACACAACAATGTCGATAGGTTCGAATCGCCCCATCGTTAGATGGATGGGGCCGCGGAAGAGAGGGTCATTTGCGAGCCGCCTGGAAAACTCAGCGTTATGTTGGTTATCCATGTCTTCTTTGTACGGAACCCCTCCGATGAAGTGAGGCGCAGTCAAGACGAGATCGCTTTTCTCTGCTGAATCCATTATCTTCTGCCAATCCAATGGTCCATCTTCATATCGCCACAGCCACGACACGTCAGGGTAAGACGTAGTTTTAGTTGCCCAGGGGACCCAGGGGCGTTCAATCTGAGGCGGATTAAATTCCCTCCCACTGCCCAAGTACGAAATCTTAGGCGTCTCGAGGCCGCAACCATTGCTTATGTCTCGGATCGGTCCCCAGTCCCATTGATCGAAGCGAACCATGACCTGCCAAGGAAGCGACCCGTTAGCGAGTCCACGGTTCACCACACTGTGGTTCGGGTGAAACACCGGAGCCACGATCATGAGCAACTGGGAGCAAAACAGGATGCCGCAAGCCGCCATAATTGTGCGGGAGTGGATCAATTCCGCGCAGTCCGTGAGGACACCGATAGCAATAGCCAGCGGTATGACCGCTGCTGTTATGTGCCGAAGTAAGTGATTTGTCCCTGACAGTTGTGCGAGAAGGATCGGTAACCCTGCGCAAGCACAAACACCAAGAGTCGTTTTCTGGAGAGAGTTCGGAACAGCTCTTGAGCTCGTGGCTCTCATAAGAAAAATAGCTAGAACAATGCCAATCAGAATGCTAACGCTGACCCCAAGTAAACCCTGCAACACTGTACTGAACCACCGCATCGACGTTATGACAGATGGCGGCCCCAACGAAGTTCGAACAAAGTCTCTAGAGTATCTGGCATAGGCTGCTGCATATCTGGCATTCACCAGCCACCAAGGCGCGGCAAGTAAGGCTCCCAATACTCCGGCCTTGGTGATCGGCACCAGGCTCTGAATAGTGCGGTCCCTACGATAATCCACGACTAGGACAAACGCCAAAGCAGGAAGCGCGATCGCCGCAAATGATGCCTTCGCCCAAAACCCAAGGCCGATTGCCACCCCGAGGCCAATCCAAGTGCCCGGGCGCTCCGATGGGTCGCTCCAGTGGACGAAGAGAAAATACAGCATTGCGGAAGTAGCCAAGTACAGGGGAGGATCCGTGCCGAAGAACATGCTGGCGGAAACAACCTCAGGCGACAATGAAAAGATGAGAACTGCGAAAGCGCCAGCCACCTGGCTTCCAACGCGGCGCGTGGCCAAATATATGAACCAACAGCTCAAACCGAATCCGGACAAAGAAATCAGTCGCGCCATCGTTACGTGGAATCCGGACAACGCGAGGAAAGGCAGAGCGAGAAGACGATATGCAGGCGGCATGCCGTAGCTCTTTATGAGAATTCTGCCACCTAACTTAAGTATGTCCCCTCTGTAAAGGCGCTGAAGATCGATCCAGACGTTGTTGAGGTATTCGGCTTCGTCCCAATGCACCCCGTAAGGGTGGGCGAGCGACCACCGAACGGCCGCGAATATGATCACGACCACCGTGGCGGCGGCAAAGAAAGGCCAGAAGCTTCTTTCAGATCTGGATTGTTCCATGTCCCTTCAACCGGCTTTATCGGGGGCGTTCATGGGCGTTTGGGAGAGAAGGATGCCGCCTTCGACTGGCTGCGGAAGGCTTTTTCAACAGCACGAAAGTTTCCTCGTGTATTTCAACGGAAATTCTTGCTGTCTGCAGATATTAAAGCGTGATTCCCACCAAACGTGAGAAGAAAACCCGGCGCGTGCGCGGAGTGCGCGCCGAGATGCGCCGATCGTCTCCGCAACGACCCTAGCCGCGTCGCGCTCTGATCGAGGGCCTGTTTTCTTCGATCAAACGCAAGCTCTCGGCTCTTGCGCCTGGCCGCTCGCTGCCCGCGCAGATGCGCCAAGCCCTGTTGCTTGGATTGAGTTTCAACCTCTATCGCCTGAGGCATGGGTACCTTTTCTCGAGGATGTCAACAGAGCCAGATGAGTTCTAGTCATTTTCATTGGAACTCGAACCTAAAATAGCCCTCTTGCCTTTCAGCGGCGGGGGACTTAGTAAAACTCTCTTCGGCTTGAGACGTGATTGAATCCTCCGTAGGTATGAAGTAGATCGCTCGCTGCCGCCCAATGCGATCTACAACCTCGTCCAGGTTGTCCTGTGAATTTAATACGAAAACGTTCATCCCTTTTGCTTCGTACAATACTTGGGCTGGAACACCTCTACCGTAACCTGAACCTGCGCCTACGACAATTGCACAGCTGTTGCATTCAGATCGCACTCTCCCAACGATGCTGCGGAAATCGCCGTTATTAAAGATAGGAGTGGCTGTCGCTGCACCAACGACGAGCAGTAGGGCGAGGGGGGCGACGAGCAGTAGGGCGAGGGGGGCGACGAGCAGTAGGGCGAGGGGGGCGCTCGCTCGGAGAAAGGCGCTCATACCGAAGCTGACCAATAACGCCAACAGAGGAGCGCCCAGACCCAAGTAGTAGTGACCGGGCATGCTGATTATGGATTTGTTCGTCGCAGCCGCCATGACAAAGAAACCAGCCAAAAAGGCACAGTATGCAACCGGCACAACCACTGCCTTGTGTTTCAGTGCGTAGAATCCGCCCATTGCAGCAAAGCAGGCACCGATCATTACGGTGAGTCTTCTGACGAGGAAGACTGAACTCATCGGCAACGCGCTTCCAATTGACCCCTTCAACATCGCTTTCAATTCAGCCCGCCATGTGCCAAAACCTGCATATTGGTCTGGACGAGCATGGAGTTGTCTCATGACAAGAACCAGCAATGGCACACAAAGAATGACGAACGAGATAGCGGTTAACATTGACCATCGACGATCAGTCTTCCATTGGCAAACACAGTAAACTACGAGAACAGGGGCGATAATCAGCGCTGCAAAGTAGTGCGTGGCAACACACGCAGCAGCGGACGCGCCAGTCCATTTGGATTTCCGCTTTCCTAAGTACAGAGTAAGGACGATTAGGAACGTTGCCATAGCGTACGATCTCGCGGTGAACGCATATTGAAGGGCTGCACCGGACAGCGCGAAGACTATCGTGGGTACCGCCGGCCATTTCATCTTTAAATTGCATGCGACACAATTCAACAATGGAATGGAGGCGAGAATGAAAGCCGCTGACAGCCAACGAGCTGCTTCAATTGACCCACCAAACAAACACCGCCACAATGCTACAGTCCAGAAGTACAGCGGGGGATGCACATCGAAGTTGAAAAGGTCGGACAAAATCTTAGTCAGATGGGCTGAGGGTTCAAAGAGGGACATGCCAAGGGACCAATCTGGATGAATGGCGTGTCCGGATGTTGTAAGGAGCGTGATCGCTTCGTCGTAGCCAATGGGAGCAGTTCGAATATGATGCCAATACACCACCGTCGAGGCGAGTAGCAAAGCGACGACTATAAGTGGCTCACTTGTAGAAGTCGTTGCCCGCGCCCCTTCTGACCGGTTGCCGGAAGAGTACAGTTCCGAATGTTCAGCTTTCCAACGAAACATCACGCGCCCCTTCCCGCTCGCCAATTGTTGGTTAGTGTCGAGGATCCCTTGCGCCTTCGCGATGTCGACCTGGTCTTCACCGCTGCCGAAAGTCTTGCTCCGGGGCAACCGTTTCGGCGGGCACGTAGTAGTCGAGCAGCAGTTTTCTGCCCGTGGGGCTGAAGAGCCTGTAATGCGTGATTCCCCATTTTTGCAAACGATACTTCAACGTCGTACTGAGAACTCCGAAACCATATTTGACGCTGCGAGAGAAATTAATCGAGGACGCTTCGTGAAAATACTTCGTCGGGCAGGAGAGTTCACCGATGCGGTAGCCGAAACAGATGCACTGCGTTAGCATTTCGTTGTCGAAGACAAAATCGTCCGAGTTCTCAAGCACCGGCAGGTTGGTCAGGACATCCTTGGAGAAAGCCCGAAAGCCCGTGTGGTATTCGGACAATTTGGCGCCAGTGAAAGCGTTCTGAAATACGGTCAGAAACCGATTGGCCACGTACTTGTAGAAGGGCATGCCGCCTCTGAGCGCGCCTCCTCCGACGATTCGCGAACCCAGCACCACATCGTAGACTCCAGAGGCGACCATGCTGGACATCGCTGTAACCAGGAGGGGCGTGTATTGATAGTCGGGGTGGACCATCACGACAATGTCTGCTCCTGCGGATAAGGCTTCCCGGTAACACGTCTGCTGGTTTCTGCCGTATCCGTAGTTCTTCTCGTGAACGAAAACCCGTAGACCGAGACGCCGCGCGATCTCTACGGTCTCATCGGCGCTCTTATCGTCGACCAGGATTTTGATGTCTACAATTTCGGGAAGCTCGCGGACGGTCTGCTCGAGCGTCTTCGCCGCGTTGTAAGCGGGCATTACGACGGCGATGCGCTTTCCGTTAATCACGCCCTTCCCCCTATTCGTTGCTATTACGTGATGCTTTCGCCGCAGCCTGACTTCTACAAAAGCGTGTTTCCCCCGGTCCCGGACCAGACTTGGTTATCCCCGTGGCGTCGTTTTGTGCTAATCCAACGGGAATTCACTCTGCCCTGCGGAATGCGCCTCGGTAGGTCCCGAGAGTCGATCCTCTCGGGATGCTTTTTCGTTCCCCATATCAAATCCGTAGAAGCGGGTCTGGTCTGCGATCATTGCGGAACTCCTCGAACACGTCACGGATAAGGAGAAGCTCAGTCTTGGCTGGACTGAATTCGGGGAGCAGGTCATTACTATCGCTGGCGGAAAAACGGCGGTCTGAAGATGGATCAGGTGAAGCAATTGAAGGAAGTCGAGAAGGCGAACACGCGGCTGCGAAATGGCACCTGCTACGCCGCTAGGAGAACGATGCATTGAAAACTGGGCTCGAGCGTTGCACTCTGAGGGGTCCCGTCGTATCATGCCGGTCAGCCCGGAAACCAAAATGGAAATCCCAGTCACCGAAGCAAATATGCCTCGAAAGACTCTGATTACGCTACTGCTACTTGCCATCGGTGTGCGTATTCTCTGGGCGCTTCTCTTCCATCCTGTGATTGAGGAGGAAGGCGTATATTACGCGCACATGGCCGAAAACCTGGTTAGGGGAAAACTCTTTTTCAGTTTCGCTGATCAACCGTTGTTTACCATGCTCATAGCCGGATTGCATTATTTCGGACTCAATTCTGAGTTCGCCGGAAGATGCATATCCATCGGCTTCGGAGCCGTTCTTCTTCTTCCAATGGCCCTGATTGCGTTACGCCTCTATGGCCGCGAAGTCGCATATATTGTCGCCGGACTGAGTGCATTTCACCCGTTTCTAATTGGCATCTCGACCTGTGTTTTGTCGGAGGCGACCTTCGTCTTCTTCTTAATGCTTGGAATATATTTTGTTCTTTCCTCGCTAGCTCAGGCAGGCCGCTACCGCCTGGCCCTTTCTGGTTTTCTTTTTGGCTTGGCCTATCTGACTAGAGTTGAAGGTATTATTTTCCCTTTCTTGTCGGCTCTTTTTTTGTATTTCATCGGCATATGGCCAAAGAGAGAACTGCTTCGCCGAACGCTGACAATGATAGCTGCATTTTTACTGTTGGTGATCCCCTATGTTGTCTTTTTGAGCTATCACATGGGCCACATTTCGATTGAAGGTAAAAGTGATAAAAATTATCTAATCCAAAGAAACTTAGCTTCGGGAATTCCTGTGGAGGAGAGCTTATTTAAAATCAGTGATAGTTTGGAGGATCAAAGTATCCAGGCAGCACTAAAATCTGGAAAGATCAAGATTTCGTTACGGGACAAAATTATCTTTGCTCTCAGATCCGGCAGAGACAGTATCCGCGAATTAATTATTCGACTAATGACGTCCGCTTGTCTAGGGGAGCCACTACTTTTACTTTATGTAATAGTAGGCATATTCAGAAGCGCATGGTCCAGAGAACGGTTGCTACAGGAAGGCTTTTTGCTTCTTGGGGTAGGGATGCTTGTTGTGGCATATGGTGGTGCGGGCAGTTTTTTTAGGATTAGGCATTTAGTCTGTTTTCTGGCCATATCCTTACTCTGGGCAGGAAAAGGAGTGAATGAATTGTTCGTGTGGGCAAAGGACAGCTTTCAACCCAAATCGGCAAGAGTAATCGGGTTCCGGATCTTGGCATACGTGACAATGTTGGGCGCTTTATTCGTAGTCTCTCTTTTTGGGACTTTGCGAATTCAATCATACGATGTAAAAGGAAACCTGGTGGATAAGGAGATAGGAATATCCATCAGAAAGACAATGCCCGACGTAGGAAGTGTGATGGACACAAACCCGTTCGCTGCATTTTATTCCGGAAAGGAATTGCTGCCATTTCCGTATTGTGATTCTAAAGTGGCTTTGAAATATATCGAGAAGAGCGGTGTGAGTGTGCTGATTTTAAGAACAAGTAATACAAGCAGACCTTATCTCAAGGCTTGGATTGAGAATGGCATTCCGGATAGTCGGGCAGAGCTAGTAAGAAGCTGGACGGCCAATGACGGCGGTATTATAAATGTTTATCGTTGGAATTCTGGGTCGGGGTAACGTTTTCTTGATATCCTCTCCGTACTGAAGGGCGAAGATTCCCATTTCTGGGTTGGTTCCGCAGCACCCTGTTTGCGGGTCGGCACCATATTTGACGTCTTAATCATGGAAATTGCTCGCTGACCCCGCGACGGGACTTGTGTTCGCCCTCGGGTCAGTGGCCAAATGTGAGCAGGTCATGACCTGCCGCAATCGTAACCATCTGTTTGCCTTCGCACAAAAAGGTGATAGGCGCTGCTACAGTTCTTCCACCTGTGTTAACCCGCCACAGTTCGCGGCCTGTATTAGCATCGAGGGCAAAGAAGTACTGACCCTGGCTTCCGAATACAACCCCTCCCCCCGTACTCAGCAATCCGCCGACGTTATATGCGGGATTGCGATATTCCCACTTCAGCTCACCGGTCATCGGATTCACGGCGCGAACCGCAGCCTCGGCGGGAGGGTCGCTAGAATATTGAAAGCCCCCCCCCTCGAAAGGCTCGCCCGCGTGATACGTAGGTTCTCTTTCGCTTCTATAGAAGATTCCTCCCCAATCTAAGAACGGGAAATATAGCAAACCCGTCACGGGGCTGTAGGACGGAGGCCACCAATTGGTGCCTCCGCCACCGCTGGGATAGACAGCGGTCCCTTGTGGTGTGGGACGAGCTGTCGGATTAATTACGGGGCGACCGCGGTTGTCAATCCCTTGGGCCCATGTCTGTTTCGCATATTGTTGCGCCAGCAGAAAACGTCCCGTGTCTCGGTCCAGGAGGTAGTAAAATCCGTTCCGATTTGCTTGAGCCAGAAGGCGTTGCCGTTTGCCCTCAATGTTTTCGTCAAATAACACAAGGGTTTCGGCAGCATCCCAATCAAAGAGATCGTGCGGCGTAAACTGAAAGTACCACCGGAGTGTCCCATGGTCTGCATCTAGGGCCACGACGCTGTCCGTATAAAGGTTGTCCCCTCGACGTAATTCCCCCGCATAGGGTGGACTTGGGTTGCCGATTGGCCAGTAGAGCAGATTCGTTGTCGGATCGAAGGAGCCGGTAGTCCATGTAGGTCCTCCGCCGGTCTTCCAAGAATCGCCTTCCCATGTGTCCGCCCCTGGTTGTCCGGGCTGGGCGATGGTCTGAAATCTCCATATTTCCTTCCCGGTTGCTGCGTCCCGAGCGTCTAGGAAACCGCGAATGCCGTATTCCCCTCCGGCAACGCCAGTGATTACCATGTTCTTCAGGGCCAGCGGCGCTCCGGTAATGCTGTAGCCATCTTTGTAGTCTGCGATCGCAACCTCCCAACGGAGTTGACCAGTGCTAATATCGAGAGCCACCAAGTGTGCGTCCAACGTACCGAAGAAGAGAGTGTTACCCAGTATTGCCACACCACGGTTCACGTAACGGCAGCAAAGTGACAAATGTTCCGGGAGGGTTCGATCGTAAGCCCAAATCAGATCACCAGTCCTGGCATCAAGCGCCTCGACACGACTAGGCGGCACAGTCACAAACATGTAGTTGCCGGCAACCAACGGGGTAGCTTCGTTCGATGGTTCCGAGATACTGTACTGGCGCATCCACAGTAGACGCAGGCTGGGGGCATTTGTCGTGGTGATCTGGTTGAGAGGGCTGAACCGATGGCTGTCGTAGGAGCCTAAATAGGTTAACCATTGACTCGGGACCTGATCCACGGAGAGGATTTCCTCATAGCTTACAGGCTTGGGTGCAGGAATATTTGCGGCAGGAATCGAATTTGCCGACAGTTTCGTGCCAACCATGAGTGACCTTACGTAGGAGACGAGCTGCCACTTGTCGCGCTTCGACAAGTTGCTGCTCGGCATGGCGGTTCCCCGAATGCCGTAGGAAATGGTCCTAAAAATAGCCAAATCACTACTGCCTTGCGACAGTTGCCGACGCTGCAGGGTTGGGCCAGAGGGGCCTCCCGACCCGTTGGCACCGTGACAGATCGTGCAGTGGGACTGGAAAATACCTTCGCCCGTCGCGATGTCTGCGGCAGAGTTATACGGGTTCTTGATGACAGCAACGGAAGGGTTCCGCGTTTCAGTCAGTTCCTTCAAATTAAAATGGCTTCCAGGTCGGCTCATCCAAGCAAGGTCCCCCCATCCGAGATCGGGAAGGGACCCCATGGCTTTCAACCGCACTAAGGCGAGTCGCCAGCGAACCGGAGCAACAGAACAAACGGCAATGACGATTACGAGAACCAGGAATCCGACGGTCGCCCATGTATAACTAGTTCGCGCGCGCATATTGATACTCCCAACGCCTGAGGGCGGGGGATTCTTCAGGCTACGCATGGCATTACCTCACCTACGTTGACGCCCGATGGCTCTATCCGAGCCAAGATAATCTTCGCCGCTGCCGTATCCCGATGCATCCTGCAACCGCATTCGCAGATGTGCTCTCGTTCCGACAGCGATTTCTTCTTGATGGTTCCGCACTCTGGACACGTCTGACTTGTTTGCATACACTCCACTTCAACCAATCGGCAACCAGCATCTTCCGCTTTGTACGCCAACAGTTGAATGAATCGTGCCCACGATGCGTCCTGCACGTGCTTGGCAAGAGTCCCCTTTGCCAATCCTGAGACATTGAGATTCTCGACACCAATCGTTCCGTACGCCTGCACTAGCTTCGTAGATTCCTTATGGAGAAAATCGAGTCTACGGTTCGCAATGTGTTCGTGAATCTTGCGGAGTAATTCGACCGCTTTCCGCCTCCGATGCGAACCCTCCCTTCTTGCGACGAGCCACTCTCCGCTGTGCTCTCCGAAGTCTCGCTTGCTCCTGCTCGTAGATTCTCGGATTCGGAATGAACTTCTCATTCGACAATGCAGCGAAGTTCTCGATGCCCATATCGAGGGCAATCACTTCGTCGATATGCTGTAGTGGATTCACAGGACACTCAACGGCCAAGCATGCGTACCAGTTCGAGCCGTTCCGCTTGACGGTGAGCGACTTGATAGCCGCACCTTTGGGAATCGGACGGCTGAGCCGCAACTTGACCGCACCCATCTTGGAAATCTGAAGATACCGTCCTGCCAACTTGAATCCGGTATCGTTGAATGCAAAGGAGTCGAACCTGTTTCGACCTTTGAGTCGTCGGAATCCCGCTTTCTGTGCAACCTTGATTCTGCGAAAGAATCCCTCGAAGGCTCGATTCAGTTTCTTGAGCGTGTTTTGCAGGACGTGAACGTGGACATTCTGATACTCCGCAAATTCTGCACGCACCTCCGTAAGTTCTCGCATCTGTGCAAACTGATTCGTACGGTGCATCCGACGCTGTTCGAGGGCACAGTTGTAGAGATTGCCACAGAGGTAGCGCGTCTGCTCCAACGCAGCGGTGTTTGCGTGTAGGAACCAGCCAATATTTGGAAGTCTTTATCATACGTTCTTCTGATTCTCGACATACTGCTTGATAACAGACAGCGGAGCACCGCCGACTGTCGATACGAAATATGAGTTTGTCCAAAGCGTTGGCGGTCGAGAAATTAGACTCGCAAAATCTTTCCGAAGTTGATGCGACGATACGCGTTTGAGATCCTTGGACCAGCCGAGGAATCCCAAACTGTGGGTCTAGTTCGACCAACAGATGAACGTGGTCGGGCCCTCATGCCTCAAGGCAGCGGCTTGTCGCTCACTTTTGGTCACGTTACTCAGGCAAGGGGCTCAAGGGCATGTCGCTGAGCCGCGTCAAGGAGAAGTCTCAATTCTTGGGCCAGCACCAGAACGTTGGGGCGATTAAGCATCGAATTGTGATCGCCCGGCACGACCCGCACCTCATAACTGTCCACCAGTTTCGACCAGGCTCTTCGTTTATCCAATGTAGGGCTCGCGCCTCGTGCCTCGACGTAATCCTCAGCCAGGAAAAGATGGATCTTTCCGCCAAAAGCGCGAGGCCGATATCGCTCCATGACTTCCTGGTTTTGCAATTGGGTGGGGCCGGGCAGTTCTGTCTCGCTTCCAACTTCTTCCTCATGCCCTTGCAAAGCTCGTTGCACTTTCGAACGGAGCCGTTGGAACAAGCTTCTCGGCGGGTCAGGGACGCTGCATTCTACCAGCGCCAAAAAAGCTACTCGCTCGCCTTGAGCTCGAAGCTTTTGTGCCATTTCGTAAGCAACAAGTCCTCCAAGACAATAGCCCACCAGATAGTAAGGGCCGCGTGCTTGTAGCGAGCGTATCAGGGCTAAGTAATGCTCCGACCGCACAGAAACGCTCTCGAACGCTTCTCTTTCTCCTGGCAGCCTCGATTCGACGGCGTACACGGGCTGATCCGAACCTAGAAGCAGGGCTGTCTCACGAAAGGGCAAAGCGCTGAGAGCACGGCCGCCCGGTATGTAAAATAGGGGCGGCTTCGAACCTAAAGGCTGGATTGGAGTGAGTGCATGTCGCGGGGCAATCCTGCTCGAAGCCGTCAGATATACTGCTAACTGTTCAATGGTGGGCGCCTGGAGGAGCGTATTGAAGGAAAGTTCCTTCCCGAAAGTCGTAGCGATCTCCGTAATCAGGCCAACCGCCAACAATGAATCCCCGCCCATATCGAAGAAGTTATCGCGAATGCTGACTCTTGGAACATTAAACACTTTACTCCATATCTCTTCCAGCTTCTGCTCTGTCGCGTTCCGCGGAGCCATATATTCCGTTGCGCCGCGGATTTCTTCGTAGTTCGGGGCCGGCAATGCCTTCCTGTCCAACTTGCCATTGGTAGATAGCGGTAACGTCTCCATTAGGACGAAGGCGGATGGAATCATGTACCCAGGAAGTTTTTTGCGAAGAAAGGTACGAAGAACTTCTTGAGAGAGAGAGACGCAACTCTGTGGTAAGAGATAGGCGACCAGCCGCTTATCGCCGGGTCTATCTTCCCGCGCCAATACTACAGCCTCGCGGACACCTGGGAACTCAGCCAGAACCGATTCAATTTCACCAAGCTCGATACGAAGTCCGTGGATTTTGACCTGTTGATCCATGCGTCCTAAATATTCAATGTCTCCGGTTGGCAGATAACGCGCCAAGTCACCGGTCTTATACATGCGAGCCCCGAGCTCGCTATTAAATGGGTCCGCAATGAACCGCTCCTCGGTTAATTCAGGACGATTGAGGTAGCCTCGACCGACTCCCGCGCCCCCAATATATAGCTCTCCAGCCACACGAACTGGTACTGGCTGCAACTCCTGATCCAGCAGATATGCTTGTAGGTTGGCGATAGGTCGTCCAATCGGCACGATCGGATGATCCCACTCTTTCTGGCATCTCCAGAATGTGGAATCAATCGTGCATTCCGTCGGACCGTAAAGATTGTATAGCTCGCACTTCAGTAGCGAGAAGAACAGAGACTGAAGATCAGACGTCAGCGCTTCACCTCCGCAAAAGACGAGTCGCAGGCTGGTACACTTTTCGACATACCCGGCATCCAGGAAAACGCGCAAAATCGAAGGCACGAATTGAATGATCGTAACTTTCTCGCGCGCGATCAAATCGACAAGGTAAGCCGGTTCAACGTGCCCATCGGGGCGCGCGACCACTAATGTCGCTCCACTGATTATCGGCAGAAAGAATTCCCACACCGAAGCATCAAAAGTATAAGGAGTCCGCTGCAAAACACGGTCGCTCGGCTGAGGCTTGAAGACGTTCCACATCCAAAGCATGTGGTTTACAATTGCCTTATGGGAGATTAAGACTCCCTTTGGTTTCCCGGTTGAACCGGACGTGAAGATTACGTAAGCGCAATGTCCGGCGTTGGCTGCGGCCGCCGGGTTCTCCTGATGCTCTTGCGCAATCATTGGCCATTCACGATCCAGGCAAAGCAGGCGCGATGCGCCTTCTGGTAGTCGGTCGGCTAGACGCTCCAGAGTGATAGCTACCGGCGAATCGGTGTCCGCCAGAATTGACCGAAGCCGTTCCTTCGGATTACCGGGATCCAATGGGACATAGCCACCTCCCGCCTTTAGAATTCCAAGAATCGCCACAACCATTTCGATGGACCGCTCCATGCAGATTGCTACGAGCGTGTCGGGGCCGACGTCGAGCTTCAGTAAATAGTGCGCCAGCTGATTAGCCCGCGTGTTTAGCTCACGATAGGTTAACTGCTGGTTCCCGAAGACCACCGCCGTCGCTTCCGGGGTTTTGTCCACCTGCGCCTCAAAAAGCTGATGAACACATCGATTCTTGGGGTAATTTGCTTGGGTGTTATTCCATTCCATCAGTAACTGATGCCGTTCGGCCTGGGTTAGGAGTGGTAATCTCGAAAGGCACTGATCGGGATTGGATACGATGCCTGACAGGACCGTCTGATAATGCCCTGCCATCCGTGCAATGGTTGCGGCTTGGAAAAGGTCCGACGCGTACTCTATAGTAATTTCAAACTTGCCACCGATTCCTATACGTACAGTAAGGTCAAACTCCGTGGTGCGCGAGGGTAGGTCGACGCGGCTCATCCGGATCCTTGATAAGTTCCATTCCGGGGTCTGAGGCTGTGACGCAACAAAAGATATTTGGAAGAGGGGATGTCGAGCTGCGTCCGGTACGGAATTCAGCTCCTTTACTATTCTTTCGAAGGGAACGTCGGCATGCAGACGCCCAGACTCGACAGCTTCTCGGACGCGTTGGAGAACTTCCCGGAAGGTGAAGTGGCCCGCAAGACTTGTTCGTACAGGAAGCCAACTTGCGAACGGCCCGAGCGCATCTTTCCACTCCCTGTCAGGTCGTCCTGACACCGCCATGCCGATAACAATGTCTTCCTGAGCACAGTAGCGATAAAGCAGACATTCGAACGCTGCAAGCAAAATGAGCTCGAGGGACGTTTTCTCGTGTTCGCTGAGAGATGTGAGGGCGCCGAAAAGTTCACGCGAGAGTTCGGTTCTAATCGAGTTCCCGTGGAAGCTACGCGCCGTCGGCCTCGGGTTGTCGATGGGCAACTCGGGGCTTCCCGTGACGCTATGGAGTTGCCGTCGCCAGTACTGGAGGCTCTTCTCAAATTCCCCGTTTTGGTTACGGCGACACTGTTCCTTTGCGAAGTCCGCATAGGGTAGGAAGCATTCGGGGAGATCATGCGTTTGGCCAGTCTCGAATCTCTCATACAGCGCGAACAGATCCCGCAAAAGTATCTCCTCCGAATAAGCGTCTAGGGCGATGCGGTGTGAAACGAGAAGAAGCAAATGGTCATCTGCAGCCATTCGCAACAGCAACGCGCGGAGGAGCGGTCCCTGTGCGAGATCAAAAGGTCGTCCGATCTCTTCCTGGACGACTTGGCGAGCGCGTTCCTCCCGGGTCTCGGGCAAATTGACGAGATCTGCAACCCTCAGAGCGGGCCGGTGCGCAGGACGAGGCACCTGGAGCGCTTGGCCATTCACCGTTCGCAAGCATTCGTGGCGACGCATGACCTCTGCCAAGCTTTTCTCTAAGGTCGCAATATCAAGCCGCCCTCGCACACGCAGCAGTAAGGGTACATGATGGACCGTGCTGCCCTCGTACAATTGCTCGAACACCCACAAGCGCTCCTGAGCAAATGACAGGGGGAACTTTCCACAACCCTCCGACGGTGGCACGGGCCGTCCCTGCCCTCGGACGAATAGCTCACTACCTTGCGACATCGATCCAATCCTTTGCGCTGATTCCACCGCTGCGACACTATGCTAGAGCGATGCCGCTACCGTGGATTTGCCTGCAGGTCCCATGCAGTACCAGTCGCGGGTACAGAAAGGGTAAATCGACTACGACTACTCGAAACGGTTCTTAGCCCCCTCGTTCACGGCACGTGCGAAACCGAGCGGCTGGTCGAAATGCACAATGTCAAAGTGCTGACGCTGCTTTTGTTCCCGCGCGAGCCAAACCCCCACCTCGGGATAAGAACCGTTGCCCACCACGATGATTTCGAATGGCACACTCGTCCGGCTTCGTAAACGCCCTCGATGCAAGCCCGCGCGAATTCAAGCGCGTTGTAGACAGAGATAATTATGCCGGCGCCGGTCATTGGGATCGGGTTTGTGAGTCTTTCAGACCCTGCAGTGCGCTATTGGATCGAAGTTCCTCGTGGATGAGGTGAGCTTCGATCGCCTGTCCTAAGAAATATTGAAGTCTCCAGCGCCTCTCAAATAGCTTTACTTCACCTCCGAGCAATTTGCCGAGCAATTTGGTACACACCACTTTCAGGCTTGTCGCCATGACTTCTCTGATTAGATATCCCGGAATACCCAGGTATTTTTTTCGGTTCACATCCTCATGGCAAATCACGATACGGTACTGGCCACGACCGAATTTTAGCGCCTTGCTGAAAATCCACGACCTGGTCATTTGGAAGTTTCGGACCATATGTTCGACAACAGCCTGCTTGCAATACCACGCACTGAAACCGGCTTTGGCCAGACGCTCATTTAGGTCCAACTCGGAACCCATCGCATACCACCGGCCGTGCGGCCCTATGTTAGGATTGAAGCGATAACCACTCTCGAAAATTCTTCTCCGGATGGCCATGTTAGGGCCGTAAACGCTGCGTGACAAAATGGGACCCTCCTCCCAAGACGGATCCGTACAAGAAAACAAAATCCCGGCTAAATGAGTCTTTGAGAGGAGCCACTCCTCCGGCGGATTTTCCCAGCGCGGAATCACCTTTCCTCCGAACAGGGAAAATGAAGGGTGGGAATCGGCAGCAAGGCGCAATTCTTTCAGCCAATCGAATCGCGGCAAGGCGTCGTCATCCGTCAGTACAACCAAATCGCCCTCTACACTCGCCAACCCGGTATTCAGCGCCGCATTCTTACCTCCAGAGGGTTCGAAAAGGTAGGTGAGTGGCAGCCGATCCACAAAAGAATGAATGATTTCCCTTGTCGCATCGGTACTTCCATTGTCCACGATCACTAACTTCCACCCTCCCGTTGGCGCTTCGACCTGACAGTACGCGCTCAAGACTTCGGGTAGGGTTCGCGCCCCGTTTAAGGTTGCCATTAGAACAGTGAGCATGGACGCGAGCTCCCCCTCTTGTAGAACCGCACGACCGGCGTCAAATTCGTCACGTTGAACCCTAGATCGCTCGTTTGAGCCAATTTTCGCGCCAGTAGCATTGGATCGCCCTCGGGCAAAGGCGGTGATAATCCGACCTGCACACTACTCCCTCAAGGACGATGCAGGGATACTTCATGTCCAGCATCTTGCCAGTTTTCTCATCGATGATCCGCTGGACTCTCCGCAGTACTCTGTAGATGCCACCACAGTATGGGAGAAGCTCAACATCAAACAGTAGGCCGCGATTGCGGTTTTGTCTGTCTAGGGTTGCCATGATTTCCTCTTTGCTCCGTACTTGTACGAGTTCACCGGACTGAAGATTGAGCGTCTCGACAGGTGTTGTCTCCAATGTGCCTGCGATACGCGGATATAGGCGACCCTGACGTTTCATTTGAATCTCATTGAACAGGCCGACGATAACAGCGCCAATGACTCGTAGGATGCCAAGAACCATGTCGATCGCCCGTTGTGCTAGTGAATCTCCGGCAAGCCCGCTCGCGACGTTTCCGGAACGCAAGTCGCGAACGAATTGCCAAGGATTCCACATTTTCATGGGCGAAGTGAATTTGACTACGTCCGTGGCCTGACACGAATAGACCTTTTCTCCTTCCGAGTTCGTCGTTTGGCTCGCTGCCAGGATTGAATCAACTGTGCACAGCTTCCTATTCACCGAGGTCTTTACGGTTTGGCGCAAATTCTCAGAGGATACCAAATCACTATCAACACGTTCGAGCCAAGCCTCTTTCCAAAAGATCAAGCAGCCAGCCTGGCATCCACTATGTCCCGCGCCGTCGCACCGCACACCCTCAAGGTGCACCGAGTTTTTCATCCTACGAATGCTCCAAGGGGCATGCGCAGGGTCACAGGTCTTGTCGGCACGCTTGAAAACTCGGAGCCGCTGCCCGCAGTAGTGCAACATCTCCGGCATGAACGGAAGATTCTCTAAGCGACTTCGTTCATCCAAAGTGGCTAGAATCTCCTCCCTCGACCGAACCTCCACCCATTCTCCAGCTTTGAGGTCCAAGGTTTCAAGGCGATTCGCATTACGCTTCGTCATTGCACTCTCTTTTTTTCTTGGCTTCGAGCGACTGGTGGCGGGTTTCTGCAATCTCCCCATGCTTCGCCCAGACCGTGAGTTTGCAATGGAATCGCTTGCTCACTGGAATCGATAGTATCCAGCGAAGCGTCCACACCGCAAGGCGACGAAACTGATAAAGAGGGATTCCCTGACAGCACCAAAGCGGACGCCAGAGTACAACATCTAGGTCCCGGACCTTCCCGCGCCCGCTTTTGAAGTGACCCCGTATGACCGGTTTTGAAATGACCCCTGAGGCACGAATCCAAGTCGCTGCAGCAATGGCTTTAGAGGACGTACTGCTACAACAGGACGTGTCACCAATGCCCGAGCAGCAGCAATAAAACTCCGGATTGGTTTTCTTTGTCTCCAATAGATCCGTGCAATTGTGAGGTGAAGGTCCGCAATCTGCCATCGCGCAACGTGTTCGGAAACAGATTGTGACAGCTCGACCGCCGCGGTGAGGGCGAAGGAATACTCTCCAGCCATACACATGTGGCGGATCCACTTTCGGCATTCGAAGGTGAATTCGCTCTCCTGCTTGGCTTCGGTTACACCGAGTGCAACCAGGAATTCGGGCGTAATTTCAGAAGCTGAGTTCAACACGTCCGGTCTACCATTTCTTCTCAGCGATGCAGATGCCTGAGAAGCGAGTTTGCCGAGCGTCTGCTGTTTTTGCAGGCGCATCGACACCTGGTACGGGTGAATCCTGTATTTGAGCACCACCTGCGTGAGATTGGCGCACTGAAAGCCCTCGGTGATCCTCAACCACAGGTCGTAATCCTCCGCTGGCGCAAAGATTGCCCTGTATCCGCCGGCAAGAATAAAAACCTCCTTCCGCAGTAGCACCGTCGGCTGGCAAAACGCGTTGTGAACATCGATTTGTGATTTGATTTCGCCATCCTCAGTTGGAAAATGATCCGTATACACTGACCGGCCTCTGGCGTCGACCCATTCAGTAGCACCACCCAGAAGGCCGGTTTCAGGGTGCTTCTCCATATAATCAACCTCCCACATCAGACGCTCTGGCAACGAGACATCATCGGCATCCATGATCGCGATATATCGCCCTTTCGCAAGGGAACAACTGGTGTTGCGCGCTTCGGCCAACCCACAATGGGGTATCTCGTGAAACTTGATTCGGCTGTCCTTCGCTGCACAGCTCGAAATGATTTGCTTGGACTTGTCGGTCGAACCGAAATCGACAATGATGAATTCGAAGTCGCCGAACGTTTGCGAGAGGATACTTTCAATAGCCTCGGCGAGGAAGCGTTCGACGTTGCAGGTCACCATGACCACTGATACTAGAGGGTTATCCATTTGCTTGGAGGCTCACAGAGGCGCCAGGACCTACCTCACATTCGGGCGTCGCAAATCGATCTTTATTTCTGTTCATTTCGCTCATTTTCATCGCGAGCGGCACGGTAGGCTTCTACGGCCACACCAGCGGTCAGCCAAACCCTACTCTTCCAGAAAAATCTCCGTTGCGGATCCCAGGTCAGCACCCATCGGAGCATATCTACTGGCATGCGAGTTCCAATCATTGCGGGTATACTCAGGTGATGTCGGGGGACCCCATAAAAGTGAGGCCTTTTGCCTTTTTCGCGGATTAGAGCGCGCCCATAGTCGAACCACCATGCCAGGAAATACGATTTCTTGAGTCGTTTCTCAGGGACGGGGTGATGGACGACAGCGGACGGCTCATACCACAGACGCTCTCCGGCGGCCATCAGTCGGCGACCGAACTCTGTGTCCTCGTTGGGTCGAGGGATTTTGCCGTCCGGCGTAGGCCCCAAATCGGTGCGAAATCCACCGTACTTTTCAAACATCTTCTTTCGAAAGGCCATATTGGCGCCGTAAGGAGGCCAGTCAAGTTCACCGGCCTTATCACCTAAGTCGAAGAGCGCAAGGATGCCTCCCATGCCGTACCATCCATTGAGTGCCAGCCAGTGCGGCGGCGAAAAGCCTTGCTCCAGAAGAGTACGCCCTCCGACACCTGCCCATGTGCCGTTTCCAAAAGGCATTGTCAGATTGTGAAGCCATGTCGTATCGACGATTAAGTCGTCGTCCGTGAAGGCCAGGATTTCCCCATGGGCTTCGCGGGTTCCAGAGTTGAGCGCGTACGATTTGCCCGGATGTGGTTCGAACAGATAGCGGAAACGGTTGGGGTACCGGCGGCAGAAGTCCAGCGCCACGTCGCGCGTCTGATCGTTCGAATTATTGTCCACCACCAGGACTTCCCAGGCGACCGAACTGGGCAGCGTGGAGGATGCAAGGCTATCCAGTGTTTTCGCCAAGTCACCACAGCGATTATAGGTGCACAAAATGACCGTGACATTCATGACTTTTTCGGTTTCCATCTACAGTCCCCATTGGCGTACGTCGTGCCTCCTGTGTACGCGGAATCTGTCCAGGATCCGCTTGCCCACCCGATACGCCAGACGCGTGCGTTTGAATTCGATTCCTGCGTCTCTTAGTTTTTCCTTATGGTAGTTCCAAAACTCACTGGTCCTCGGTCGCAGGAAGCTCGCGGCAAGGAATTCGTAATAGTTCGCCACCATAGCTTTCAACCTGCCGTTGTACTCCTCGGAGGTTAAATAGTGCGGACCGTAAACGACGAGCTCATGTAGCATCCCGGCGGCCGCCGTATTCAGCTCTCGCGACTTTTCAAGACGCGACCCTGAACGCTCATCTCGCGAGAAAGTGAGAACTTGATGTACAAAACCAAAATCGCAATCCTTCAATAACTCAAAGCACGCCTCGCTGTCGGCGTGTATGTTCGACTCGTTGTAAAAGGGACTGTGACTTCTTACTAAATCGGATCGAAAGAGAAGTGAAGTCGGCGAACCAAACACGTAGGGTCCGCCCAAGAGTCTCTGGCGGCAGATTTCGCGACCTGAGACGAAGTTACTAGGATAAGGTAACCCTGCCCAGAGGACCCATCTTTCTACCAAGCCATATGCGCCAACAATACCGACGGAAGGGTACTCTTCCATTACAGCCACCATACGTTGTAAACACTCAGGGAAGATCCAGTCATCGGCCAATACCATTTTGCAGTACTTGCTTTCAGCAGAAATCTGACGGAATGCTAGGTTCATATTGCTGAGTGCGGGTATCAAACGCTCATTGGTAAGGATAGAAATGCGGGGATCTCTGGCTGCGTATTTCTCTGCAATTGCGAGCGTTCCGTCCGTGCTGCAATTATTGACGACCGTGCAATCCCAGTGGTCATGAGTTTGCGCCAAGACACTCTCAATGCATTCCGCAAGGTACTTCTCTTCATTGTATGCGGGTATTACGATACTGACCAAAGGCAGAGATTGTACGTGCGTTGGCACTTCTCGTTATGACCCGCTCTTTATACCGTTCGTTATGTCAGCGACTCGTGCTAATTCTGGGACCTCTACGACTGTGCCGCCGTGCGCCGATACACCAGACAAATTCCATCTCTGGGGGAAGAAGACGATCCCGCAGCGGCTGTCGATTGCTCTCCCAGACTGGTATATGTTAGCGACATCCACCTCGAGCATTACTCCACTCTCCACGTTGTCATATACCACCGCGCCTTGGTCGTCCGTCACCCATAAGGAGATCGCGTACTTGGCCGGCAGCAGATTCAAACAGTCGATTTCCAGATCCATGTATCCTTCCCCCGATACCACTGGGATATGGATGCCGTGGTGCCAAGTGCTCGTATCAGTAATCAGTGTGCCCATTTCCGTGTACATCCTGAAGCCGAAGCTCGGATTCCGGACCGGTTCACTGGCAAAATAGTGAAAGCGCATTACCACGGCGTCGCCTGCCCGGACGATTTTTTGGGCTGTTCCGTCCGGAGAGAGAAAGTCGACCCTGCGAAACCGAATCTTTCCGTTACCGCCGCGATGCTGCACACCATCGAGGTCCGCGGAAGCGGTTTGTCCCGACGTTATCCCCCGCATGTAAGCTTGAATCACGCTTCGGCTTTCGCCATCCATCCGGAGCTGTCCATGATCGATCCAGATGCAGCGTTTGCACAAGTTTTCAACAGCTGCCAGATTGTGAGAGACAAACAAGACCGTGCGGGTCTGTGTGCGCAGGTTCGCCATCACCTCCAAACATTTCTTCTGAAACGCAGCATCTCCCACCGCCAGCACCTCGTCCACAATGAGAATTTCTGCGTCCAGATGGGCAGCCACAGCAAAACCCAGACGCAAGCGCATGCCGGAGGAATAACGCTTGATTGGCGTGTCAATGAATTTCTCCACGCCGGAGAACTCTATAATTGCTTCTAGTTTCCGATCTACTTCCCTCTTGGTCATGCCGAGAATGGAACCGTTCAGATAGATATTCTCCCGGCCGGTCAGTTCCGGGTGAAATCCGGTCCCGACTTCCAGCATCGGGGCAACTCTTCCATCAACGTCTACCGTCCCGGACGTCGGATAAGTGATATTGGAGAGAATCTTTAGCAGCGTACTTTTGCCAGCGCCGTTGCACCCGATGATGCCCACAGTTTCGCCAGGATCGATAGAAAACGAAACGTTACGCAATGCCCAGATTGTCTCTTCTTGTGTTTTACTGCGGAGGAATTCAAACTTCATCGCCCCAACGATCAAGTCACGCAGCGTTGTTGGCTTCGCGTGGCCGATCCTATACTGCTTCGAAATGTTTTCTACGTGAACGGCGAAGCTCATGGTCGAATACGATTCTTTCTCAGATTACATCCGCAAAGCTTTTCTCGGTCCGATCAAAATAGAATGCGCCTGCGAGAAAAACCACGATGCCGACGCCCAGTGAAGTCCCAGTCAAGGTGAAATCAAATGGCAACCCGGGGAACAGACAGGCGCGCAACCCGTCCACGATTCCCCAGAACGGATTCAGCGCCAGGATCGGCCTGAAGCGCGCAGGAATCATCGTCGCGGGATAAATGATGGGAGTCGCAAACATCCAGATCTGAATCAAGAAGGGAAGCCCGTGTTTCACGTCCCGATAGCGCACATTTGCTGCTGCCAGGAACATGCTCACGCCGGCAGTCAAGAGCACCATGACGACGATGATGAAGGGGCTGACCAGAAGGGACCAGCTCGGACGCACGTGATAGTAAAACATCAAAACGATTAGCAATAGCGACGCAATGATGAAGTCCAGCAATCCAGCCAGAACCGCTCCCGCAGGCAGAAAGAATCGAGGGAAATACACCTTCGTGAGAAGTGGCTCGTTGTTTATCAGGCTGACACTGGCCACGCCCAATACGCTCGAAAAATAGGTCCAGGGCACGAGAGCGCAATAGCAAAAGATTGGATACGGGATGCCCGCACTGCTCATGTGCGCCATCCTGCCGAAAATTATCGTGAATACAATCATGGCGAGCAGTGGCTGGATCACAGCCCATCCCGCGCCGAACGCGGCTTGCCGGTAGCGCACTTTGATGTCACGCCAGGCAAAGAAATACAGTAATTCACGGTAGCGCCAGAACTCACCGATCTTGTTGCGTCTCATTCTTGGCTCGTTACTTCACAGTACCAATTTCCGGCAATAGAAGGCTTCCGCGTACCCGCTCGTGGCGTTGCATTCCATTCCGCGCAATCGCATGAGAGAGAGAAACGTGTCCTCTCGAAACCAGCGTTTGCCGCGTTGAGACTGAAAAGCGTCCATGAGGTGACGAACTTTCTTCTGGCAGACCTCAGTTTCGAGTGGCACGAACACACTAGGCTGCCCCATGTCGCCATCGTACTTCGGGATTTCGTACTCAAGGATGAAATGATCGCGGAATGTATTCCAGGTCAATTCCGAAATGAGACAGTGATCCTGGTGCGCGTCCTTGCGGTTGTGCGTGAGGATCAAATCCGGCGAAACCTCTCGTTTTAGCTCTTCGAAAACCGCCTTTATTTCAGCGCCGGCGAACGGCATGAATCCGTCTTGAAAAGGCTTCAGCAGAGGCCCCTTCAATCGGCTGGGATTCACGAACAATGAGGCCGCACGTTTTGCCTCCGCCTCGCGCACTCCCGTGGCATTGAACACAACCCAATGAAATACCCCCTTCGGATACTGCTCGGCCAACCGAAGGATCGTCCCGCCACAACCGATCTCGATATCGTCGGAATGGGAGCCCAGGCAGAGGATCGTCAATGCATCCGTTGCCCCTGCATTCAAGTTCAGGTGGATCATGTGCGGGCCGGTGTCACCTTCGAGTTGTTCGAGGCGGAACCAGCACCATGGTTCCAAACCTTCCAAGGTGCTGTTGTCTGGTTCAATTCTTCGAGGTGTTGCTTGTCCTTAAAAGTGTCCATGCACTGCCAGAACCCAGTGTATTTATGGGCTAGCAAGGCCTGCTTTCCAATCAGGCGCTGGAAGGGTTCCCGTACGAGTTCCTCGCCAGGCTCAATATGTCGGAAGATTTCGTTGCGCATCACAAAAAACCCGCCGTTGATCCAGATGTCGGAGCGAGTCAGCGGGCAAATCTCCCGTATCGTGCCGCTGGGCTCGGCATGGACAATGTCGAAACTCGCTGTGGGTTGCACCAGGATGAGAGAGGCGACGGCATTACTGCGCCGGAATGTGTCCACCATGGCCGGGAGCGGAAGGTCGCTCAGTCCGTCTCCGTAATTCGCCAGGAACATCTCCTCGTTCTCCAGATACGGCTCGACAGCCTTCAGCCTCTCGCCCACATTGGCGTTGGCTCCGGTCTCCACAAAGGTGATCGTCCAATCGACGATATCGCGATTGAGATACTGAACATTCTTGCCGCCTTGCGACCATACAAAATCGTTGGAGACGGATTCATCGTAGTTCAAAAAGTAGTCTTTGATTGAGTTGCCTTTGTAGCCGAGGCAGAGGATGAAGTCCTTGTGGCCGAAGTGTGCGTAGTATTTCATCAAATGCCATAGAATCGGCCGCGACCCGATCTGAACCATGGGCTTGGGGACATCATTTTCGTATCCCCTGAGTCTCATCCCGGCTCCGCCGCAGAAGATAACGACTTTCATAGGACATCCTCCAGGCTGACGCTTGATACTCAAGCGTGCAAGCCGACAAGGTCCTCCAGCCAGGTTTCGTCACGGAAATGGTGATATTGCTCTGCTCGAAGTTGGTCGGCCAACCTGTTCGCCGGAAGAATGACGTCATTGTAAGTGATGACACAATCCTTCGCGATGTCCCGCGTCAATACGCAGCCTTCGACCAGACCCTCGGGGAGGTAACGATTGCGGCACATCTCTCCCGCGTTTACGGCCTCGCCGTAAGTCATGTACATTCCATAATCGTCTAGAGTTTCTCCAGCCTTCAGTTCGGTCTTTGCGACGGCGCAGACCTCGACCACCGGGCCACCAAGGGGCTTCGCGACCGAATCGCGAAACAGGGCCACGCGCGCAATGGCCGTGGGTACTTCGAAGTGGACCAGATGATAGGGGGTAAAGAACGAATACAGCGGGCCATCGCCCATTTTGTACAGATTAAGATAGTGTTGCTGTTTGCGATCAAGATGTTCGGCGAGAACAAATACCTTCGTCAGAGGAGTGCCGACCACATAATCGACCACACCTCCTAGCTTGCGGATCTCCTCGGCGTCGTAGATCTTGCCGATCTGCATGACATCACCTTTGTATTCCATCCCTCTCGACATCCCCCTCGAACGCACGACGAATCCGGTCGCGTTAGCAACGATCGCTTGTTCAAAGCTGATTTTGGAGCCGTCGGCAAAGCTTGTCACCATAGCCGGGTTCTGTCCCCACTTTTCGGCGAAACCCTTTTGCGTAGTGGGATTGCGATACGGGTCCTGAAGACCCTTGACATTCCCAATTACACGCGGCGTTAGCCCAAGTCCCTTCACCCAGCGGTACAGGTTGACCTGCACTCCTGGCTCATCCCCATCACACGCAGAGATGATCGCACCATGTTTTCGTGCGTAAACCTGGAGGATCGGTCCGATCGTGGCGTCGATTTCAGCGTTTAACAACACCACGTCTTTCTTGTACCGAAAAGCCTCAAGAACCACGCGCGCTCCAAATTCCACGGAGCCGGTCACGTCCACTAGAACATCGATTCCGCTGGAACGGGCAAGGAGAAAAGCGTCATCAGTTACGACGACTTTACCTTCGCGGATGGCGAGGTCAGTTTCTTGCTGTGTCGTTGGAGCGGCCACGTCGCTCGCGCCGGCGTACTGGCACAGATCAAATGCCCGTTGTATGTTTCGATTGAAAACCCCGACGAATCGAATTCCCGGGGTCGTGTTCACGATGTGGTTCGCGAGCCCCCGGGACATAAAGCCGGCGCCGAGCAGGGCGACCCGGATCGGCCGGCCATCCGCCTCGCGCGCCTGTAGTGCGTTATCAACGATTAGCATGGGAATCTCTCCACGAGAATCGGCCTATTTTCTTATCTGGACCGGCACATGACCCATTCGTTGCCGGAGCTCCTCTTCGTGATCGTCTAACCTTTTCCAAAGGCGGTCCTTGTCGGAGATTACGGTACCAGGCAAAGGCCACACCAACGCGAGCCGGGGATCATCATACAGCAGTCCACTCTCGCAGCCCGGAGCATAGAACTCCCCCACCTGATAAAACGTATCAGTGTTATCCCGGAGCGTCTGGTATCCATGCGCAAAACGCTCGGGCACATACAAAGAACGGTAATCATCCTCCGTCAATTCGACTGCGATGTGCTCGAGATAAGTCGGGCTTTCGGGGCGCAAGTCCACAATGATGTCGAGTATGGCACCCCGCGTACAGCGCACCAATTTCGTCTCCGCCTCGGGCGGAAACTGGAAATGCATGCCACGCACTGTGCCCTTCTTGCGATTGAAAGCGATATTGCCCTGGGCAATAATGGGCTTCAATCCGTGCGCCTCGAACTCATGCTGACAAAAAGCACGGGCGAAGAAGCCCCGCGGATCGTCCCGGCGCTCGATATCGATCACGAAGGCGCCCTTTAACTTTGTCTCTGTGAAAACCATGGCAGTGATCTCCTTTTTTTCTTTGTTTCCCTGACCCAGTCCGTTCCGTTTGGCATGGTGAATCGATCAGGTGGAACAATTGGATATTCCAAGCAGGCTACCGCCATTGCAGCCACAGAGGCTCGATTTTCCATTCTTCGGTGACGTCGGCAAGTCAATCTCGAGCTTCAGCCGCCTTGGGCGGGTAGTCCGCATACGTCGCCGTAAGTGTTTGTTAATAAATGCCATACGACAGTAGCCGGATGCCGAGCGGGTTCGGTTAGCATGGATTACGGGAACCGATGAGATTAGTGTTTCTGGAGTGTCCTAACGTCAAACCCAGGGAACCATCCAACCGTCCGTCTTTCAGAAGGCGCCGGATGTGGCCGATACGAGCGTAACGACCCCCTTCCACGTCCTCGCGTGTGAGCCCGGCGGCGCGATAGGCGTTGTAGAGTTCCTGCGCGCCTTCGCGAGCGGTCCACTGGGGGCGGAAGCTCGGGAGTATGCGGCTGATCTTGTCGCAGTGGACGCGGTAACAGCGTTTGTCCGGACCCCCGTCGGGCGCGTATTCCACGCGGCACCCCGGAACGATCTCGGCTACGATCGCGGCCAGTTCGCGGACGCGATAGTTTTCTTCATTCCGACCGACATTAAAGGTCTCGTTGTGGATGGCTTCTCGCGGCGCTTCGAGTGCAGAAAGCGCTGCCGCGATGATGTCGCGTATGTGCACGATGGGACGCCAAGGCGAGCCATCGCTTTTGATATACACTCTGCCGGTCGTGTACGCTGATGCGACGAAATCGTTGAGCACGATATCCAACCGCAGACGCGGCGATACGCCGTAGGCCGTGGCGTTTCGCATAAAGGTGGGGCTGAAACGATCATCTGCGAGGAGGGCAATATCGCGCTCGGCCAGTACCTTGGATTCTCCGTAAGGTGTCACCGGCTTCAGCGGCGCCGTCTCGTCGTGTATTGCGTCACCCGCTGCACCGTAGGTGCTGCAGGAGGAGGAAAAGACAAAGCGCGTCACGCCCGCCGCCTTGGCTAATTCCGCGAGCTGGACCGACGCCAGATGGTTGACATCATACGTAAGTTTTGGGTTGAGATCGCCCAACGGATCATTCGACAACGCCGCCAGATGCACCACGCCGTCAAATCCCTCGAGGTCTGCCCTCGTCACGTCACGGATGTCTTTGCGGAACTCCGGAATATCTGAGGCCAGTTCCCCGAATTCACAACCCGCAAATAAGTCCATGTCAAGCCCGACCACTTCATGGCCGGCGCTGCGCAAGATGGGGCCTGCCACAGCGCCGATATAGCCCTTATGGCCAGTCAACAGTATTCTCATACCACTCATATCCAAGATAGATTTGACTGATCGAGTTGCACCAAAAAGCACTGTTCGCACAGATAAACGTGCAGCGGATTGTAAACCTCGCCGCGGTTGAGATCGGCGGCTAAAGGATAATAAGTCTCACAAGGAGGGGACAGCCCCAAGTCGACAAACGTCCGATGCAATTTTGCACCGCAGCAGCGGCAGGAGTTAGATTCTGTTTGTCGCAGCGTACCGACAGGAATCGCCATTGTGGCCATTATTAGTTTTCCTGAGGACCGGTTCGTATGTGTGGTGCTGCGACGAGCCCATCGAATCCCTCGAGAGGGAATGCTTGCGAAGTCTAGGCCACTCGGCCAGCCACGCCGGATTCAAGGGCCTTGGTAATCTTCGGGGCCGTCAGCCACTCAAAGTACAGTCGTTGTCCATTCTCTACAAATCACACAGACAAGCTACCGCCATTAATTCTCACAAGAACGAACCCGAAGTTCACATCTTAGCAGCAATCAGTTTGCCAAACTTAGTCATTTCGAAGAGTAATCTACTGGCGCTCGGCCCACCTAAGTGATTGTAGCCGTGGAGCTTATCCCGTAACGTTACGAATCGGAACGAACTAGCTGAGCCATTGGGAAAACTGATTCCACAATGTGGCAATTTCCAACAAGATTCAGCACTCAGACGCGCGCGTTAATCCGCTCTCCAATCGCCTGTCCACCCTTCGAACGGTAGAGTTTCGCCGTCCGAGTTGTGGTTCACTGTGCGGGTTTAGGTTTTGATGCGCCGATTCTGTTCGAGCACGTCCACGATGGCGAAACATACCCTCAGCGATTCGGCAAGCTGCTGCGGCTGTATAAATGCGAGATTGTCGGCCGAGATGTAATACTCGGGCAAGGTCGCCATACGCTCCGCATCAAACAACCGACAGCGAGATTGAACCCCCGCGAGCAGCATTGCCGCTCATCGTATCCATACGGACTGAATTCTAGAATTTCCGGGGACTCGCTGAAATGCCTGAGAACAAGGGTCTGCTCCAAAGTCTCCGCACGATTACAGGTAAACAATATCGCTGTTACATTGATCATGATCAGCGCGGGACGGAAGCGCTTCTGGCAGCTCGAGGCCGTTGGCTTATCCACAACAGCTGGAACAAACACCTGGGGCTGAGAGATGTCTCACCGTCTCGGTCGGGGCGACTAGGGTGGTGGCTACCGCCCGTATGCACAACAGAAGCAAGCCGAATGCCAAATCTCGGAAACCGAATGCCTGCATAAGTCGATTCGAGGAAAGAAGGCCAATGGGGAGGTCCGAAAGCCGTCGGGAAAACGCCATCGTTTCACGGAAATTCGGTGTTTGTCACCCTGCAGTTTGGCTCCTCTTCAAACAGTCTTCGGCCGCCGCCCAGATAGAAGGATAAACTGCCTCCCACGTCCATTTCTCCAGATACTGCCGCCAGGCCTGTTCGGCCATCTGCGCAGCCTTCTGGGGCTCGCGAATAACGCTAGTACAAGCTTCGGCAAATGCCTCAGTGGAGTCCGCAAGGTGCAACTCATGCCCGCTCCGCACTTGATAGCCAAATGCCCCAAATGAAGTCGAAACTACAGGACACTTTTGGCTGAAGCCAAGGGCGATCTTGATGCGCGTGCCCCCGCCCACCCGAATAGGAACTATCATTAGGCTCCAGGTTTTGATCTCTTCTGAGGGGGTCGGTAGCCAGCCAAGTCCGTCAACATCTGCGCCTAGGGGTTTGAGGGGGCCGTCACTTCCCGGACCGATTAGACGTAGCCGAACAAGCGGCAGTTCACGTTTTATACGCGGCCAACATTCGTTCACAAACCATTGAATACCGTCTCGGTTTGGGAAGTAGTCAAGAGGCCCGATGAATCCTATTTTCGGTGGGGCGGTAAGATTGCGCGTTGGCTCAACGCTCGGTCGTTCGAATCCGTTCGGGATGACGTGAATCGGTGGCATTTCGTCGAGGCGCGTCAAGTATTCTCGATCGTTTTCACTGCATACGGTAAGCACTGTGAACCGACGTCCAAACAACTTCTCCCGACGTCGCCATGCAAACTGTCTCCTGAGGGCGAGCAAGTGTTCCGCGAGTCTGCCACCCGCTTGTAATCTTGAGCTCTCGTACCTGCTTTCCAGATCATCAATGTCCAATACCGAGCGCGGCCAGGCGCCATTCGGAAAGATGTCGGGGGAGCGAGGTTTGAAAAACCAAATTAAATCGAAGTCGTTCAGGATGGCGCGAATAAGATTCGTCGCCTCTTGTGCGGCGCAGCCGCCGAACGGATAGTTTGCTTTCGGATCCAGTGTCCACCGCAGCTTTTCGACCGCCCCCCTATTTGGATGTGGCAACACCGGTATGGTGTATGCAAGCTTTGTATCGTCCTCAAGTCGTCGGAATTCGGCGACACTAACGTTCTCTTCACGCAGGTGAACGGTCTTGACAGTTCCGATTTGCTGCAACGCACGCAGCACGTTAATCGACCGAATGTGGACCCCGGTTGCTGTTTTGCCAGGCCAGGCCGGTGTAACGTATAGAATCCGGGGCTTCGCGTACCTTGTATTCACTCTCGCTCCTTGCGGGCCTCGGCAGATTCGATCCAAAAGGCTTCGTGATCCTAGGGCCGCCGATGTTCCAACCCGAACTCGCTCGCTTTGCTACGGTCGGGACCGCCATGTCGGGTTGACTTGCACGGACCGCAACGGGTTTGTTGCCGATCACTACCCAAAACTTCATCATCCCGTGCGTTGACTGCCATCAAGCTGCGCACGAGTGCCGCGATCGCCGGCAGACTATCACCATAATGCTGTGACTCGTGCAAAGCTGCTGCTCCTCTTATGGCTCAGTCTTTCGCGTCCGTCTGCTGCCAACAGCAGCTGACGAACCGCAGAAAAAAGGATGCCCCATTTTGCGCATCAGACCACTCTCCATCGCCAGAGCTTTCCCGAGGCTGCAACCTCGGTCAACGAGCCACGGGACTCATTTTCCATCTATGGCAGTTCTCCTTTTTTGAATGCCATATTGGTGCCAAAGAGAGGCTCGCTGAGCAGGCCGCCTTTAGACCCGAGATCGAACATCGCGAGCGGAGCTAACCCGTACGGCTCTTTGACCGGAACCCACGAAGGCGGCGAACAGGTCCACTCAGGAAGAATGCGCCCTCCAGCGCTTGCCCATTCCCCGCTGAGGAAAGCTGAGACAAGATTCCCTAGCCACTCCGGGTCAACAATTACCTCATCGTCCATAAAAGCCACCACTTCGCCGCGAGACTCGAGAATGTCCGCGTTGCGCGCATGGGACACGCCTTAATGCGGCTCCAGCAGATCCCGGAATCGACCCGGGTTTGTAACTGAGGATTCCAGAATCAGATATCAAGGCTCCGACGACTCAACCTTAGCCTCGGCCGCACGGTACTTTGCTTGTGATAAAGGGGCGTTAACGCTGGCGAGAGACTTGGAGGGAACCAGACCGTGACCCACCATCTCTAAAATCTCCTTAACAAGGTCAGGTCTTACGTAAAGTGCCGTCGAAATGTAGGCGACGACTCCTGCCGCAACGCACAACACAAGCGTGGCCGCAGGAGCCAGGTTCTTGCTTATAGAACTTCGCACCAGAGCCACAACAGCAAGCATGAATAAGGAAGATAGCAACGGAAATACGAAGCATTTTAAGAGCGGCCCGACTCTAGTCTTCAATTCTTTCTTGAATACCAAGAGTGCAAAGGCGGAGAAACAGAACAGGGTCAGCACCATGGACACGCTAATGGTTACTGGGCTCCACCGGGAAGCAACCACGCACCCTCCGAACGTTAAACCAGCCGAAACAAGACCCAGGAGCAGGTACAGTCCCGGTCGACCTTGGGCAAGCATCAAAGGGTATATGAATCCAAGGAACACGCGCAAGCACCCATAAACGGACAGGACTTGCAAGATGGGGACCGCAGCCATCCACTTTGCGCCGAAAAGACAGTGAACAAGCTCGGGAGCGACGATGATGATTCCGGCGAACACAGGCAAGGAGACGAAAGCAGACATTTCGCAAAACTTATGAAGAGCCCGTTCGAGCCTTGTAGGCTCCGCCTGTAGTTTAGAAAACGCTGGGAATGCAACCGATTGAACCGGTCCTATAATTCCGCCGTGAATTATGGTAACCAAACGGCTGGCAAGCGAGTACGGTCCCAGACCCAGAGATCCAAAACCATAGCCGACAAGGGTTTGGTCAGACCTTTGAGAGAAGAACCACAAGATGCCGTTGCCTGTGATGCTGAGGGAGTATCCGTATAAATCGCGCAGGTGCCGTCCTGAAACCCGGAGATTAGGCCGCCACGGAACAGCCCACCACAAACAAATGCAGCTGAAGATCGAGGTCACAAGCTGCTGTCCGACGAGACTCCAGACGCCCCAGCCCCGATATGCCATCGAAAGGCCGACCGCGCCCCCGACGCCAGTTGCTATCAAGGAGCGAACTGCAAGCGGACGAAAATCAAGTTCCCGAGAAAGCAAAGCCGTGGGCACGGAGGCCAGTGCGTTAAACAAGAACGACAACGACAGCCATTCGATGACCGGGGCTACCCTCGGTTCATGAAACAGCCTACTAATCTGGGATCCGAGCAGAAAGGTAAGTATGCAAAAAAAGAATGCAGTAGCCGTCGCAATCCAAAATGCAGAATCAAGGTGCTCGCGCTCGAGCTCGAGTCGTTGGACGAGCGCTATGCCAAACCCCTGCTGCACAAAAACCTGCATGAACGCGATATAAACTCCTGCGATGGCTGCCAGCCCGAATACCTGTGGAGTTAAGAGGCGGGCCAAACCTGTGTAGATGCTGAAACTCAGGAGTTGCCCCCCCCACTCAGCGGAACTCGCCCATGCTACTCCTTGTGCTACTTTTCTTTTGCTTGGTCCTAACTCCATGGTCCCCATTTCAAGAACTAAATGCGTGCCGAATAAGCACCGAGATTAGCCTCGACGATCGGTGTGCTTTTACGAAGGTCGAGTATCGAAACTGTGCATCCCGATCTGGATGTTGCGTTCCCCCGATGGCCTTGACGTTCGCCTGCAACGAGTAGCCAGTTCTCCTCTAGACAGCGCGCCACCGTGACATGGGAGACCGTGTAGGCTTGGCGTGCCAGATCCTCGGCCAAGGTACGCGTCGACTTGTTCGTTCACAATAAGTAACTCATCGGATCGCCAGCTGTATTGGCTTCGACCAGCCGCGCCAGCACCCGTTTCACATGCGGGTCGGCATCCTCTAGCCTCTTGCGGCCACCACCGGCCGCGCGAGCAAGCGGCCGGCCTCCAGCTCGGCCATGTCTCTTAAAATCGTGGGCCGCGACATGCTTGTCAGCCGCACCAGACGACTGACCGCTCCCCGTCCTTGTTCCACGGCCTTCTGGGCCACAAAGACACGCGCTTGCGCCTCATTCAACGTGCCGAGCACACGAAGCCAGTATCGCTCGGTCTCCGGAATTTTTGGCTTTGTCGCCATGGCGGTATAGTCTCGCACCGGCGACAGAATAGCGAGGGAAAGCTTGATTGTAAAATTTATTTATTACAATTCCTGCTCATTGGGACTTCCTGTGAAGCAGCGTCGCGTCTCGCGCCTCAACAGACGCGCGCCCTTGTCTGCTTCGGTGGAAGGAAGCTCGGAAACATTCCACAATTTGGCCAGCTAAATTTCACACTGCTAGCTGGCAATAAAATCTCGAAGAGGGATTGGTAGAGATCAGCGTGGCGTATAGGCCGCCAACCTCACCGTTCTGCGAGTAGGTCGAAACTGTGTCCCACAAACTAAATGCTTTCCTGATTCTCGTTTTTCAGTCGCTACAGCCGCGTCCCGCTTCCATCTCTTTCTCCACCGCAATGATCTGCTCCTAACTGAGGCGCCCGCTATTCATCACCCCTCCTCGTTGGCCCAAATTCGTATCCGATCTTGGACTAAAGTTCCAAGAGGCATATTTTTGGACTTGCCGGGTTGCTATTTCCCTATCCTAATCCTCTTCGTTTACCCTCATTGAACTCCGTCCATGGCTAACAGACGCTTGGCGAGCCTCTAATTTGTACATTGCCCTGTCCCAACTCGTAACCAGCGAGGCCTTCAGCTGCGGAAACATCATCTGAGCCCGTTTCGCAGTCTTGTACCCAAGGATTGGCTTCATCCAGGCATATTTCCAGCGTAAGCGAGGCACCTCTAAGCGGCCCTGAAGTTGCGCAGCCAGACTTTGCAACTCCGCTACGATATCTGGTCTTTCCGGATAGAAATTTTCGAGCCAATTCTGCATGTAGGCCAAACATGCCGTTCGGACCCTTTCGCTATCTTCAAGCGAGCGCAAGTACTTAATGTGCAGCTTCATCGAGAGAAGCATCGTGTCCTTCTTCCTGTCGGAAGTACCTATGTGGCTCATCCGACTCGTAGAAGCAACTCGATAGAACACCTTGGCCCCCGGTATGAAACGGGTACCGTTCGATGCCAGGAGGACCCGGCAAAAATATTCACCGTCGTCGTCACTAAGGAGCCGTGTGTTCCAAGGTCCTGCAGCTTCAGCCAGCTCTCGGCTCGTCAGCCAGGTTGCAGTTTGCATGAGCAGGTTCTCGCCCATTTTCCTCAGAAGCCACTCAAGCCGAGAAAGATCTTGCCATAGGGAGGTTTTGACGAAGCGCGCGCGTTGAGGGCGATAATGGAAGTAAGCCCACGGCGAAGACAGAAGCACGCGAGAGCTGTCGAGCTCTCTGAGCGCCAAAACTTGCCGCTCGATCTTGTCCGGCGTTAGGAGGTCATCCGCGTCCAGCCACTGGATGTAATCACCCTGGCTGAGCTTCAGGGCATAATTCCGTGCTGCTGCGGCACCTTGATTCTCAACCGAGATTACGGACAGGTCTTTTGACGCAAAGTGTCGCGCTACTTCTGCTGTGCGATCCGTGGAACCGTCGTCCACGACGATAACTTCTTTGCGCGGCCATGTTTGCGCAATCGCGGATCGGATTGTATCCGCGATCCACTGCTCCGCATTATGTGCAGGAATTAGAATTGAAACTAACGGTTTCATTGCGATTATTCGGCGCCAGCAAATGCCTGGCGCGCACCAAGCCCGGTCCCGTTCAGGGCTGGGTGGGGGTGGGGGCCCAAACCTGCGGACCAATCTGCATACACGAAATTCCGGCGGACCCGAGGCAGAAGTGGCGAGTTACCTCCGAGTAGACCGCTCCTTTCGGAAGCCCTGCGGTTCCCCACCTTCACTGGTACTACGGGGTCGTAAGACTGCTCGTCCATCCATCCTCGGTCGCCTCCGGTTTCCCTTGGCGGCCGTCTTACCACTCTTGCGAGCGGAGATGGTGAGCTCTCCTGGGTTCGTGGGAAATCCTTGGAAACATGCCCTGAGCTAGGGACTCCGGCGATCCCGGGCCGCCCTTCGCAATTTCGGTCGTACCCGGATGCTGCCTTCCGCACTCCTAACGGCGTCGGCATACGCAATCTCGACAGATTTCGGAGCTGAATCTTCACGGCCTGCTTCCTTGCTGTGTACGCTTCTCATCCGCCAGTCGCCCGGTGAATGGCAACACTCGCTACCGGCTTGCCCGCTAGCTTTAGCCGGACGGGACTTTCACCCGTTGGATTTCTTCAAGTGGTTTCCCCCTCCTTCACTTCTGGCTCCTCCACCCCCACGCTTTTCCCAGCGCGATAGAATGGTGGGAAAAAACGATTCATCAGGCACAACCGTGCGGTTCGTAGAAGTTGGCCCAGCAGGGGTCCCGCCGCTGCGAACCCCGCCGTCACCACCACGCCCAAGCCGAGATTGATCCAGAACAGGCTGCTCGCCAGATGATAATTCATTTCGCCGCGTTGCAGAACACTCTCGTTAAATCCGCTCACCCCGAAGCTTATAAAGAGCTGAAGGTCGTAACCCGGAACCCCCTCCGGATGGGGCTAGGACTGCGCAATTCGACGCTTCAAAAACTGCCGCGCCACCCTCGCCGTCCGATCGCTGGAACCATCGCCCACGACAATAATCTCCTTGCGCGGCCAAGTTTGGGCGAGTGCTGATCGGATCGTTTCTTCAATCCAGGTCTCCCCGTTGTAGGCCAGGATTATGGAAGAGCATCAAATAAGCGATTTTCATGTTGCTGGTGACCCCTGGTCGGTTCCCGGTCTTCGGCGATCAGCCCGAAGAGCATTACACTCCATCTGCCCATGCCATCGCTTGCGCCGGCAGAGGACCGACCGCCGGCGGTGTGTGCTCGTGCCAATCCCTAGTCAGCGCGCTTTCCCGCTTGTGAGACTCAGGTCAGGTAGAAAACCTGTGCTCACGTACAGTAGCATTTGATTTTGTACCTGAGCGAGAATAAGCACATTAGACGTTCGCTTTCGACTTAGAGATAAGGCAGGAGCATGTGCGAACGGCTGAACATGGAATGCCTCCGCGTCCGGCACGACGCCGTTTGGATGCGTGAGTTCCATCCAGGTACCGTCAGTTTTATACAGCGCTTCAGGCACAGCACTGCCGACTTTTAATGCGTCGCTGCAGGGAGCGCAGGCCGTGGTCAAGGATGGGACATCCCCGACCTACGTGGGCGCGTACACGAGTGGGGGAGCAATCACTGCAGCGGTGATATGTTCATACAACGGATCGACATATTCTAGGCTTACTCATTGAGGATACCCATGAGAAAGATATCAGCAATTTTGTTCCTACTTCTGTTCGCGGCATCGGTTCGAGCGCAAACGACACCGACCTCAAGCTCCATAATCACAGCCGCAAGTTGCAGCACTGCGAACGTTCAGACAGCTTGGAATCTGCTGGGCACCGGGACTTACACGGGCACTGTGGTTTTGGTGATTCCGTCCGGCTCCTGCACTTGGACTGCGCCGATCAGTCTAGCCGTTCCCGCGAGCGTCACGAACCTAACTGTACAAGGCGACACAAATATAACTTGCACGGGCACGGCGGGAACATCGACCTATTCCTGCACGCCTACAGACAACACAATCATTGTCGATTCTTGTCAAAACTCGTGCCCAGAAGGCACTCCGCTTATAACAATCAACACGGGCAGATCGACGACTTCCTACTTCCGATTCACCGGCATAACCGTTCAGGGCGGAAGTATCGGCAGCACGGCTAACGCACCACTTCCGTGGATATTGTTCAACGGCACAAGCTATAATTTTCGCTTTGACCACAATGATCTAAATATGTCCACATTTACGCCTCTTCCAGCTGGTCTTACAGGTATACGAGAAGATGGCATTTTCTATGGTGTGATAGATCACAATTATTTCGTCGGAAATGGAAACATTTCGGGATTTTCTTCAGCCTACAATCAGGATGACAAATTCGGTGATGTCTCTTGGAACACTCCATCAAACTGGGGTACTTCTCAATTTCTCTTTTTTGAGAATAATTGGCAGACTAATGGTGCCGGGATAACTGATTGTGAAGCGGGTGGTCGCCTCGTAATACGCTACAACACCGTGCTTCAGGTCACTGCCGCTGCCGGAAGCAGCAATACTGAACACAACTTAGGGCAGGGAGAGCAAAGATTCCGAGCTTGCCGTGAGGAAGAGATTTACCACAATTATTGGTCCGCAACTACGGGGGTGCAAGCGGGTACCGACGTGAATAATACGTCATTAGTTTGGGGAAACACGGCTGTAGGCAATAGCATCAGGACCGCCTCTGCTCACGTTTCCCGGCAAGACAATGCTCATGCCCAAGGTAGCTTGGTTTCTGGTGTTACCAACGCCCCTTCCGGCAACTGGGGCTACTGTGGTACAGCGGCACTGATTCCCGGTAGCGGTGGTGTTGCGAATGGCAATGGCTCCTCATGGGATGGCAATGCAAACACTTCGACCGGCTATCCCTGCATGGACATGGTGGGCAGAGGGAAAGGGGATTTGCTCAACGGGCTAGGTTTCCCTAATACAGCAAACTCTACGACAGGTTGTGCTCCCACCCTGCCGGTTTCATCTAGTTGTGCTGGATGGCCGCATGAACTGCTAGAGCCAGCCTACTTGTGGATGAATACGGTATCAGGAAGTGGATCGGCCAACAGTTTTGTAGTCAATATTGGCACTGCCATCACGCTTAATCAGGATGTCTATTTCGATTGCGGGTCAGCGAATAGCGCTTGTTCGAGCGGATTCACCGGGACTGCTGGAACAGGATATGGTGCGCTGTCGGGCGCTCAGCCGACTGGTGGCGTAGCTCGTCCGTCAACTTGCACGGCTGGCCCAGGTGGAACCTACGGCACCAGTCCAACAGGAAGCTATGGTGTAGCTTGGTGGTCCACGGACACCAATACGCTGTACGTCTGCACCAGCACGAACACTTGGACGGCAATCTATACGCCATACACGTATCCGCATCCCCTCACGCTCGGCCAAAGTTCAATCCCGAGTTCGAGTGGGCCAGCAGCGCCGACAGGTCTAACCGCGACTGTAGAGTGACGGCTACGGGTCAAGACCCTCTGAATGAGTTTCGGAGTTTCGTTTTGTCCGTGACGGCCTACGGCGACTAACTTGTGACGTAAGGTTCCTTCACGGAGTTAACACCGACAAGGGCGAGAATCCTTCCGGTGTGCTCACAGAGCTTTTCTGCGAGAATCATGAACCGATGATGCCCGAAGAGGCACGCTAGCGGAAGTGCAGCAAGATAAACCGGGACGGCGATGATCGATTTAACGACGTCTCGCCATCCGAATGTAGGATGCACGATGGAAACAGTCCCCCGCAGGAGAGCTCTTCTTAGAATGAAGCTGCGCTTCCATCGTACTGGAGGCACCACTTCAAAAACCTCGGCTTCATCACACCAGACGAAAACACAACCCATATCGATCATTCGTCTGAAGAAATCTTGATCCTCCCCTGACCGAAACTCTGCTCTAAAAGGCTGCACGCCAGACCGGAAAATTCGCCTCTTTAGCAAAACGTTGTTGGTCCTACCCTTTGTCCAATCGATTCGGAATCCGGTCGGGTAAGTAGGCCGTTCGTAAAATCGTCCCTTCACTATCCAGCTTGGCGGAGGCTCCTCGAAGTTCCGCCTCACAGGCCCGATCACACCATCAACAGCGAACTTGTTGCATGCATCAAACAAAGTTAACAGCCATCTCTTAGTTGGGAACTCGTCGTCGTCAATAAATGCGACGAAGTCGCCCGACGCGTGCTCGAGCGCCTTGTTTCGTGCCATCGGAATGTTTTGAAATGGTTCTGCGCAGTATACAACCGCAATACTCGAAGTAATAGCAAACTCCGACACCACGTCTTTGGCGGACTGTAGAGCATCATTGTCAGCCACCACGATCGAATGCGTAAAGCTTCCGCTCGTCTCCTGATCCCGTAGTTCGCTCAAGAGCCGTTTAAGAAAGCGCGGCCGCTTATAGGTGCAAATGCATACTGTAATATGCGTCGGTTCGTGAGCTGTGGTCTCGGAACCCTGCTCTGAACTTGCAATCTCGGGCAACGTCGCTCCTCTCGGTTTGCAATTCGCGGTTTTAAACGCTCGATGCGGGCCCGGTCTGTGCACCGAAATGCTCCAGCAAAACCGGCCAGTCGCTGGCACACGCGATGCCGAATCGCTGGTGCCGGATTGTGCCCGTTGCAACGGTGAAGACCAAGCTGTTCGTCAGCGCGCGTTTTTCGTGCTGTAGTTCGCCTGGTGCGGCCGCATGGCCGATACCTTTGCAGCCGGGGACTGCAGATAGTAACCGGCCGTCTCCTCAGCAGCCGCGGATGCTCCAACGTTGATGATGCCGGCGAGACTGCCACTCGCTTCTATCACCGAGAGGAGAAGAAAAATCCAGATTGGATCCGTCATGCGGAATCCGGCCTCCGTTAGGCTGTACACCATGCCGGCCAAGATGTACGCTATGAACAGGCAGCCAAGCGTCGGTTCGCGACGAAAAGCCTTGACAGCGCGCCGATAACCATCGATCAGCATTACGCCAATTAGTCCGACTCCGATCCAGCCAAGTTCCAGGTAGACCTCTATGTAGCCATTGTGAGCCTCGTTGAGGGGGAGACTCCCGAAAAGTTGCACTAGCCTCTCGTGCACATGCGGGCTAAGCCAAAAGCTTTCGAAGCCTGCTCCAACCAAGGGATTGGAGGCCAAGGGGATAATAGCCGCCCATATGTCGGTACGGCCGGTAAGGGTCGTATTCCGTCCTATCGCGTGAAGTACGCCGCCTGCACCTCCGAGCAACATGACGGTACCGGCAGTCAATAGAAGCGCCAGGACGAGCACGTGCACTGCCGCGGCGTGACGCCTCACAAACCGCAGGCTGGTCGTCAGGAGGACTGCGGCTCCCAAAACGAAAGAAAGGGTGGAGGTATTTGAGTCGGCCGTTTTCAACACATAGACACCCATCATGAGCAGTACCCCCTGTGCCAGCAGGTGCCTGCCGCGGTGGGTCGGCATTTCGTCGGACCGGAGGAGGGCAACAACGCGCCAAGTTGCTCCTACTAAAAGAACGAACGTAATTACTCCAAGCATGTTCTTGTTGAGTGTTAGGCCAGTTAGTATTCGCTGCCCAGTCCAATCATCATACCCGGAGCTGATGGCCGGATAATATTTGATACACAGCATAGACAGAGGTATCAAGACAAAGCCGGCGCGAGAAAATAAGCGGCGCAGAGCGGCGAGCGGTTGCGGATCGGAGACGACAATGAGAATCATGGCCAGATCGCCGATCGCCTTAGTCCATCGCTTAAACGATACGGCCGGAAAATCGGACCAAAGAACACTCGCGAGACCAAAAAGGAAATATGCGAGAACAGGCCAGTTGGCCTTCAGAAATCTGGTCGTGCTGCGCCCCCGGTAGACCAGAACACATGTAGCTGCAATCAGCAACGCCAAATAAACGGCCCTGTCAACCGGACTGCCCTCAAGCTGGACCTCGGTTTCCCCAGCAGGCATGACGCCCAGCCACGCTGATACGGGCCGCGAGCCGACGATCCATAAATAAACAACGGGCAACCATAAAGCCTTAGACGTTCGGGCGGATTTGTCTCGATCCAGGTAGAAGAGACCGGCGATCCCACAAGCATAGATTAGGCTAGCGACTGAAGGGTTCATTTTAGCGCAGTCGGCTAGGACCTAAGCTCGCCGCTGATCCATTCCGAACTCCCTGGAAAGTCACATCATTCTGAGACCGGGTTGCGAGCTGCTCGAAAATCCTGTCCATAATTCTCGCAGTGAGCAGAATTTCACGGTATGGAATGGGCAGAGGTGCATCCTCTCGAACCGAACGGTAGAACGCGTCGATGAGATATCTCATCCCCGAATCCATGTGAAAATCTCTCTTTAGAAACAACTTTATGTTCGTCGCTAGATTGTCGATGTGTTGTTTTGCGAATGAGACCGGGGGTATGAACTTCTGGGCGTAGCTCTTGAAGTCCTTCCCGCGAAGTCGAATCAAGATCTCATGGTCGTCATTAAGCATCAAGCCGTTCTTCGGACCAAAAACGCGAAACTCATGGAGAGAGGGTTTCATTTGCGTTGAGAAAGTGAAATACGCCGTTGTTCGTTGCTGATCCCAGATGATGACTCTGAGTTCATCCACAATGTCGTTCTCGTTGATTTGCCTCAAGACTGGACTCACAAACCCACATGTCATGACGGAAGGCTCTTCGCTCGTTAAGAATTCGGCGATTCTCGCTATGCCGTGACTGATGACATTGTGCAAAAGCCTCCCGGGTAATCTGCGGAGCCAATGGTTCTTGTCACCCAATAGAGCCTTGGCATAGCTCGGATCGGCGAGGTCATAGCAGTAATAGCTTTCCATGTGTACTGGTGAACCTCCCAGGTACCCGTTCTGAACCAACGCTCTCATCCGTCGAGCTACATGCGTGAATTGATAGTTGTGACCGACCGTTAATTTGAGCCTTTTGCTTTCGGCCAATTTCAGAAGCTCCTGCGCTTGCCACGCATAAACGGTGAAAGGTTTCTCAACATATACGTGGCACCCTTCTTCCAGACATAGCCTAGCAATATCGTAGTGTCCGTCCGGCGGAGTAGTAATGTGAACGATGTCCGGCTTAGCTTTATTCAGAAGTTCGTGCACCTCCCCAAAACAACTCCCAATTAGAAATCGCTCATAAAGTTGTTTCGCCATAAGCGGTTCCCGATCGCACACGCCCACGATTTCGCAGCCCGGGATTGTTTGAATCGCTGACGCGTGTCCATCGGCTATCTTCCCGCACCCTACGATGGCAACCTTAAGCATTGCGTTCGCCACGCGCAGCACTCTGGAAATAGCGCTGCAATCCGTCAGCAGTGGGAATCCTAGGTACCCAGCCTAGTCTGTTCTTCAGCTTCTTATTGCTATAGCGTGTCTTCTTCCAGTACGCGTGCCATCGCTTCCGGTTGAATGCTGGAGGTAGTTGCCCCTTGGACCATTCGGAATATTTTTCCCAGAGATAGCAAAGCCCGTAGCTAAAGACATGGGGCAGATACAAAGACTTAAAGTTCCTTACGTTCTTTTTGTACATCCGCAAAAAGGAATTGCTGGACGGGAGATCGTCGTCAACAACGTTGAAGATTTCCCCGTCTACCCCCCTGACAAGTCCCGCGAGTACGATTGCCTCCGCGCAGTTTTCGACATATGTGAACGGTACCGTGTTGGATCCACCCAGGTGTAGGAAAACTCCAAATGAGTTAATTCCGACCCGACCGGGTATTGCCGGCGTGCCGTCACCATAAACACTACCTGGTCTAACGACCACATATGGGATGTGGCAACTCTTGCCGTACTCGGAAACGATTTGTTCCTGCCTCACCTTTCCGAAGCAGTAAGCTTCCCCACGGAGATGCGGATACTCCTCGGTCGGAGAAGATTCGGTTAGAAGTCGCCCTTTCGATTTGTCGCAATTCGTATAGACCGAGAACGAGCTTACAAGCACGAACCGTCGCAGACAGGCATGTTTCAAACTCGCTTCGAGCAGGTTGCGCGTGGCGACGACAGAATTCGTGTAGGCATCCGGAAAGGATTTTTCTCCCGTCCCGGCCGCTAAGTGGTAGATCAGCGCGACGTCCCTACTCGCCGCTTCACAGTCCTCGCGGGATAGAAGATTTCCTTTCAGCACCTTCACGCGGGTTCCCGGCGGCCGATCCCTGATGAGCGTATCAATTCTTGAAAGTTTGCTAGTTGGTCTAACAAAACATACGAGATTACGAAATCCACGGTCAAGAAGACCCTTAACGACATGCGATCCTATGAATCCTGCGGCGCCCGTAATCAAGATGGCATCGTCCGGAGAAGCGATGAACAAATCATGTTGTTCACTCACGATTAGATCACCACCACCAAGAAGCAATCTGGTTTATAGGCCAACAATTGTTTGTCTTTGTTCGATTCATCATCTGTTTTTCAGAGAGCAGCGGTCGCATCGACGTCTTTTCCGGCGATCTCTCTCCTGTCAGTCGCGCTCATCAACGCGACTTCACGCCCAAGGTTCCGTAGTATCCACCTCGAATGCCGCTCAACAGAAGATTGAGACCCAAAATTGGCATTATTCGAGTGTACGGAAGGCTTGAATCAGCCACCAAGTGCTTTCTGGTAAGCAGCGAGCAGTTTCGGAACCGAATATCTCCACGCAAGCTCTTCTTCGATTCTCTTTCTTCCAAATTCGCCCATTTTCCTTCTTTCCTCAGGCCTGTCCAGCAACCAGATGATTTTCTCGGCAAAATCCGCAGCACCCTCCTGTTTGCTTGCATAGAGAGATGCTTCCTGGGCGCTGAATCTGCCTTCTTTCAAATCGAACTGAACAATCGGCTTGCCAAGAGCCATATATTCCATAATTTTGATCATCGTCGAGATATCATTCATCTCACTTGGCCGGTCCGGATTGACGCAAACATCCGCGGTAGACAGTATCTCAATCAAGTCCTGATCAGAAACCCTTCCAGTGAAATCAACGGTATCCTCCAAGCCCATCTGCTGAACCATCTGCTGCAGCTTTTTCAGTTCAGGACCCCTGCCGACGCACGTGAAATGAACGTCGTGCCGTCCGATGGCTTTGACGTGCTTTGCAACGTCGAGCAGTATGTCCAGACCATCTTGAAAATTCATATTGCCGACATATCCGATGAGGTAGCGCTTGCCATGCTTTCGCGCAGGATTCGGCAAAACGGGTTTGAACGTTTGCAGATCAGGTCCATTCCGCACAATAAATACATTTTCTGGACGAATGCGCCCCCTGCTGATTGCCATGTTTCTGTAACTCGCGTTCGTCACCATAACAACGTCACTGTGCCGATAGCACCACTTCTCCAAGCTGAGCAGGATTTCATAGAGCGCGCCCTGCCTTGCATACTTTGAGACATAAAGTTCTGGGTTCGCGTCGTGATGGTCAAAAATGTATTTGACTCCGAGTATTTTGAACGGCAGGGCGACCAGAAAAATGTTGTCCGGCGGGTTGCATCCCTGAATAACGTCGAAGCCATGCCTCAAATAGATCCACAGTGTGTACAAGAATTCCAGAGCGAATGCGCAGGCATATTCGGACAGATAGCCTAACGGAGTCCTTGCCTCTACAGGCATGGGATGCCGGTAGATGCGTACCCGATCGATAAACTCATATCCCCGAGAGCAACCTTCGCGCCTAGGACACAGAACTGTCACTTCATAGCCGTAATCGCTGAGAGAGCGAGCCTCTCTCCAAACTCGAGGATCGTGCGGCACCGGCTGATTTTCAACAATAATTAGTACTCGCCTCTTCGGGGATGGACGGCTTACCGACTCGGGCTTGTTGGTCGAATTGGCCGAACTATCCGCGCAGACTTGTGCTTCCGTTGATCCAGCGTCGTGCTGGGTTCCGGAGCTTCTACCAGCAGATGCCGTCGTAATCGCCATTATTGTTCCCGTTATTTGAAATGCGCACGAAATCCACCAAGGACTGGCCTTTCTGCAGCAGTTGAGGAACCTTCTCGAACTCCTTTTCTTTGTGACCAATAACGATCGTTTCCGCGTGTTGCAAAACCGCGTCCATGCTGTCGACCATGAGTCTTGAAATATGCGGAATACGATTCAGAATGAAGTCACGATTGGCTCCCACCAGCGAGGCCACTTGGACGTTTCTGTCATAAATACGAATGTCATAACCCTTCCCGGTCAATCGCTCGATAATTTCGATCATCGGACTCTCTCGTAGATCATCCGTACCGGGTTTAAAGCTGAATCCCAAGATGCCGATTCGCTTCTGCCCCTTGTCCATGATCAATTTGAGCCCCCTGGCGACTTGCAATTCGTTGCTGGGCAAGATGGACTTGAGGATCGGGAGCTCGAGATCGTGCAACTTTGCCGCATATGCCAGTGCTCGTAGATCTTTCGGTAGGCACGAACCTCCGAATGCAAAGCCGGGCAGAAGGTAAGCAGGAGAAATGTTGAGCTTTGTGTCCATGAAGAAGATCTCCATGGCCTTATGGGCATCCACGGAGAACGATTTGCAGAGATTACCGATTTCGTTCGCGAAGCCGATCTTCAGCGCGTGCCAGCTGTTATCGATATACTTAATCATCTCTGCTGTTTCCAAATCCGTTCTTGACCGTCGGCGTATCCAGCTTCGCGTACAGAGCGGACAGCGGTATCTCCGCTTGCCCTGTCCAATTCGCCGATTACTGTCTTAGAGGGAAATCGAAAATCTTTGACCGCCGAGCCTTCGCGGAGAAATTCGGGGTTGTTACAAACTCCAAAGTCAATTCCGGCCTTCTTGCCGGAATATTCTTCCAAAACGGGAATGACGATGTTCCTCATCGTGCCGGGTAATACCGTACTGCGGATCACTACGGTGTGGCGTTCTCGTTTGTCCCTCAGTGCTCGGCCGATCTGCTCGCACACGTGGCGAACATGAGTCAAATCGAGGTTTCCATTGATCTGGCTCGGCGTACCGACACAAATGAATGACAATTCTGAATTCTCGATCAGCGTCCGCAGTTTTGTTCGTAGCGCGGAGCATCCGGCTCTCGACCGCGTTGGCGATCAGTTCGCCTATTTCCGCTTCGATGATGGTCGATTTGCCGGTGTTGATAAGGTCTACCTTCGTCGGTACCGGATCCACGCCTATAATTTGATGACCATCTTGCGCAAGGCACCCGGCACATACAGTCCCGACATAACCTAGACCGAAGATACTTACCCTCAAAAGATTGCTCCTTCCTTGTAGTTTCCGCTTTTGCTGTCTCGAAACAGCAGCAGGCACAAGCTTCTGAAGAGCTGTGACTCCGCCCATCGATGCATAGGCGTGGTATCCCATCCCACGAGCAAGCGGCGACTTCGAAACGAACCGTCCTGGCTCTGCCACACATTGAGAAGGTCATTCAGAACAGCAGACAAGTAGTGATCCAGTTTGGGGAAGCGGCCCCTCAACAATATAGCCAAGTTGATACATTCAGCGTAGTCATACAGCTCTCGCCGATATACGGTCAACCGAGGGCGGCGTGAAAATGGCTTAGGCAAGCCACCGTCGTCGAATAAGTTCTTCGTGTAGTATCCGATTCCCTTTTCAATGGCCTGAGTGCAAGCTCGGCAGCCTGTCATTTGCTCGATTTTTACCAATGCTTTGAGAACAAAACATGTATGAAAGTGATCGATGAACGATCGCTTTCCGTCATTTGCGTAATACCAGGAGCCGTCCGGATTCTGGCACTCAATGACAAAATTCAAATTCCTTTGCGCTGTTTCCTGGAATTTCTCGTCCGAGAAATCCTCTGCGGCACGCGTCAATAGGAACGCCCGATAAGCGTTGGCATTAATGACCCCCACCGATTGCTTAGGGTCTGGAGTATATGAGCAAGTCGATGCGCTCGCAGAAGTCTCGAAATCGCAATAATCCTCAAATGCATGCATCGCTATGGACTTCATTATCCGAAGCCATTCAGCCTTGTTGTCGATTCGCCAGATTTCTCGAAAAGCTTCGTAAACATAAGGCACGGTAGTGATAAGGGGAGTTCCCTCTCTAATCGTTCCGCGAATAGTCTCCCAATGGAACGGATATCCCCAGCAATAGTTCTTGTACCCCGGGCATCGGGTGCTTTTTAGGACTTCGAGGAAGTGGACCGCCCTGTGGTAATACTCTTCACGATCGAAGACCTGCGACAAGAAGGCAAATCCCATCGCGTAGTGGGCGTCCGCGATCGGAAATCGCTGTCGCTTCCAAAACAGTCGTCGGGCCGCGGGAATAAACGCCTCACAGAACACTATCGGCGCCACCGCCATCGTTCCCAACAGTGGACGCCTGTAGTAAAGAGCCTTGGCTTTTCGTGTCAAGTCGCTCGCGAAGAAACTCTGAAAATCATAGGAAGTCTCCCCGTATCGATCGAGCCAATCGGCAAACCTGAGTACGGCCTTGCAGATCTGCTCGAGTGGAAGACCGCTGAACTCCGATCCCACGGAAAGACTGGCGGCGGTTGCGTTCTGCAACTTCATGGTCTCTAGTGCGGATGTACGGGCAGTACCTGATTAATTCGAATCCACGAACAGACGGTGCGCGAGCTCCAGCGTGAGGAGTCTGTGTATCTCGGTTGTGTAGTTCGATTTCCTTTGATGTGAGCATCCACCACCGCTCGAACGGCCTTAGGCTCTACATATGGCCGTGCGAGCGACCGTGGGTCCAAGAGTATTTCGCGGACATATTTCGCCAACTGGTCGCGGTACCACACTCGAAAGTGAAAGATCTTATGCCGTCCGAGCCAAATGCGCTCCAGGTGAAGCCTGCCAAACAGATGGTCTATTTGCGCGACCCACTGCGGCATGCCGATGTCGTATGCATATTCTGCCTTGAACAGGAATTCGAGACGCGCGCGCGTAAAGCCCATTGTTGAGGCCACCAATTCCGCGATCTGTGCGCAGCTCTTGCGAGAAGCGGATTCCCTTCTCGCATCAACCTGAGCCGGGCTTGTTCGTTGACGGCAACGGTATCTGGGGCTTTATACACAGTCTTGACGAAATCGTTGTCCAAATACGGAGAGCGAACCGCAACTTGTGTTTGTTCCAGTCCAAGCACTCCATAGTGGTGCCATGGTGATTGCCGGAAAGCCACAAAAGTAACTGGATGTCCGCGACGGGCTGAATAATAAGTCTGTTTTGGCCTCACCAATCTGCCGTGAGACCTCGGGCTGAAACAAGCCAGCAACGGGTTCCTCGGCCTTGAACATGACCGCGCGCAACATTATTTCGCTGCCGTACGTACCGACAATCCGTACCGGAGCGATTTCTCTCACTTTCTCATTCACGTAAAGGTCCGGCGAACGGCTAAGGTCCACGCAGGCATCCGTCAAATAAACCGACCGTTCGGCATAATGCGCAAATTGTGAAAGGAACTCATCACCGGTGACAATGACTTGATGTGGCTGGCGACAAATCTTTGCCACACGCCGCGCCAGTTTTACGTCTTCGTTGTCGCGATACATGCTCCCGAATGTGTAACAGGGCAAAGAATTAGGCTCTGCCTTGTGCCATGCCATGATGATGCGCGTATCCAACCCGCCGGTGAGAGAAACGCCCGCTCGCTCCTTGCCGTTGAAATATCGCGGCAGGTTTCGTACGAAGACGCTCCGCAGCTCGGCGATAATATTCCTCAGGTTCGAGAGGCCCTTGCTGCTCCCATTCTTGCGGATTAAAGTAAGCTGCCCTTTCTCTCAAGCACACCACCCCGGAAAGTCCATGCCGCTCCTGGAGGCAAGACGTGAATACCTGAAAAGAGACTTCGGTTCTCGAGGACGCACCCGCAAGTAATGAACTCCGCGAGACCCCTTCGCGTCAACCGCGCGCAATTCCGGGCATACCTGTAGGATTGCTTTTGCCTCTGACGCGAAATAAACTGCGTCCTTTGCCTCATGATAGTAAAGCCGTTGCAGGCCGTAACGGTCGTTGAAGAGCAATACCGTTCCGCGGGTACGGTCGGCAACTAATCCATGAAAACGACCATTCAATTGCTTCGGGAAGTCGGGCTCATCCTCGTATCGATGTACTAAATAGGAAGCCGCATTCGGTTCAATGGAGTGGCCGCGTTCCTTGAGTGCGGGAATGATCCCGGGATCGGGAAACTCCTCGCCCGAAAAAATCAACGTAACCTCCCCACGCTCGTTGTGTAAAGGCATCGGTTCGGCAAATGATCCTCGCCGGGCAACCCAGCCGGCGTAGACACCCAGAGAACCGTCTGCCCAAGTACCACTTACATAAAAAGCTTCGTGGCATAGAGTCTTCATCATGGCGCACAGTTGCTTCTGTGCTAGCTCTCGCGGCATCTTGCTAATGAGTCCGACTAGACCCGGCATGCATGTCTCCATTCGCTCGTTGGGCATTGGTCATACATGAAAGTGCGGTCTTTACAGGGAAGGTCGCGCTGCGACTGCGCTAAGTAATGGAGCCGGCGGGAGGATTTGAACGCCCCATCTGCCGAGTACGATTCGGCCGCTCTGTCGTTGAGCTACACCGGCTGAGACGTGCCAACAACTTATACCACAAACCCCTGACGCGTAAACCCGCAACGATTGCCGAGTTTGGAAGAATGCCGATCATGCCTCTGTGGAGCTTCGTTTTCACGCAGATTGCGCCCCACCACGTCAAGGGCACGAAATACCTCGGTACGAGAATCTCCTCGAAGCCACATCGAATCTTGAACTCGCGGAGAGGGCTGTCCCGCTTGTTCCCGTAATTGTAAAGGCCGTAAGTGATGTACGAAATGCCTTTCGCCTCGCAAATGCGGACCGCTTCAGCCATCAAACTGTTGGCCGGTCGCTTATCGAAGTGACTCTGTTTTGGTCGTCAAATTTAAAACCGCTGCGACGTCACGCCGGTAGACGAGGTGTAAGAATCCAATCAGCTCCTCACCGTGGTACGCGCAGATAAAGTCACACCGCCCCGGGAATTCACCATATGATCTCCTAGTTTCATCGAAGCTTCTTCCGTAGTAGGCATTGCGCATCCCCTGTCGAAACGGCGAATCGTCATTAACTTCCTGAATTCCCTTTATCAGTTCGTCGTCAAATGCGTTAATTTTCACAACCACGCCCCGCTTAGCGGATCGCCTCACATTTTTCCGAGTCTCCTGCGGCAAACTTCCCCACCAATCGTCAAAATTCACGACCTGAATAGCTGCAACGCTTTCCCATTCAAAGGGGTACGGGTATTTCGGTTGGGTACTGCGGGAGCTTCTGGGTGAAAGTAAAAATGTCGGCTCTTAGCCGTCTTTTTCCGCTTCCCTTCAGCTCTTCGATGTACGTGTCCGGATTTGATAGTTCGTTTTCCATCATTTCTTCGCCGCGAACCCTTGCAGTTCGCAACCACGTCCCGGTCGCGTAAAGTTTTTGGCCATTGATATCCAACGAAGGGACTGCCACCCATCGTCCTCTTATCCTCACTTCAATGCTGTTGTAAGACATTGTCTGCTCGGCTAGAAAGCTAAACGATCTTGCTTGATACCTTCAGTTTAGAACTGGAACGGGCGCATTCTGTGCCCGAAGCCATTCCTCGAACAGCACCAAGCTAAACAGGATTTTGTGATTATCCTGTCGACCCGATGCATGCCGTTCGAAAAGTTGGCGGACTGGCGATGGGAGGAGAAACTGGTAGATCCTCGATCCCGGGTCAAGCAACGTATCAGCCATCTTGCTGTCCATCGCATCTCGAAACCAATCGTCGACCACGTTGCTGGCAAATGCTCGTTTCGGGCGCTTCAGTAATGACTCCGGAAGATATGTGCGGCACACCTGACGATGTAGCCATTTTCCTGAACCGTTCCTGACCTTGAAGTTCGCTGGCAGCCTTTCCACATATTCCACAATCTCTTTGTCGACAAATGGCACGCGAAGCTCGAGACCATGGGCCATCGAAAGTTTGTCCGCATACATCAGGAGTTCATCCGGAAGCGTGGATCGTACCTCCAAGAACTGAAGCCCACCCAATTCGTCAGTTTCAGTCATGAGAGCGAGCAAGGTTCGACCAGCATTCCAGTATCGCGTCGCCGGAGTTGGAAGGCAACACGCCTTCTTGAAAAAGCTCATCGACTTGGGCTCCCGGAAGAATCGACAAGACGTGCTGATATCTGCGCATTCGGTCCCTAACGGCCAGAGAGTAGACGCCTCGTTTCAAAGTCTCATTTCTTGGCAATACGGCGACAGCAGACGAGATGGATGCGCGAACCCAACTCGGCAGGTGCGTCCAAAGCGCGCCGTATCGGACCCCTAGGTGACGAAGGTAGCCGCCAAATAATTCGTCCGGCCCCTGGCCGACCAAAGCGACTTTGACGTCCTGGCGGGCTCGTTGACAGACGAAGTACATCGGAACGACCGAGGAAGTTGCAATCGGTTCCTCTAGCGCCGCCACAATCTTTGGGAGCGCCTCGTCGAAGATTGACTTGGTGATTCGTGATAGATGTGTGTCTTGAGACCCAACAGGCGAGCGGTTTCTGCACCGTCGGCTAATTCATCGTCAGCGTAGCTCGAGCCGTAACCCACCGTGTAGGTCGGCCAAGAACTTCCATTAAGATTCATCAATGCCAGCAACAGTCCGGAGTCGATACCTCCGCTTAGAAGCAATCCGACCGGCACATCACTAATGAGCTGCCGCCGTATAGCCTGCTTGTACAGAGTCAGCAATTCCTCTTTAGCTTCATCGGCAGATTTCGGAGGAGCAAACGGGGCTGGCTTAAATTGGTACCACTGGCTGACTTTGTAGCACCCGTTTTGGGCGACCAGCTTTGTTCCCGGCGCGAGCTTGTGAACGCCCCTCAAGATGGTGTAAGGCGACGGCGTGAAGCGGTAACGCAAAAACAAGTTCAACGATGTGGGCTCGATGTCAGCGCTGTCCTGCATGGCCGCTCGAACAGCGCGCATCTCAGAGCCAAAATACAATCGATCGCCGTCGATTCGATAGTAAATCAGCTTAATTCCGAAAGGGTCACGAGCAATCATCAGGCGCTTTTGTCTCGTGTCCCAGATTGCCAGCCCAAACATCCCATTCAAACGATTGAGAACATCGTCGCCCCACTGCTTGTAACCGTGAACGATAACCTCCGTGTCCGAATCTGTGCGGAAGACGTGGCCGAAGCTCTTGAGTTCGCTGCCGCAGGTCTGGGAAATTGTAAATCTCGCCATTGAAGACCACCCACACGGTTTCTTCTTGATCCGACATCGGCTGGTGGCCTGTGGCCAAATCGATGATGGAGAGTCGGCGAAAACCAAATCCCAACGGCCCATCAAAGTAATACCCTTCGTCATCGGGTCCGCGATGAACCATCGTTCGGGTCATCCGCTCGACATCCCGGCGACTCACAGGAGCCGCATCACCGAAATTATATTGTCCGCAAATTCCGCACATAATCCGCTTACCGTTTGTTGTTCCTGGCTGTTTCGAAGAGCAGTGTGCAAATGGTCGAGCAGTTGAATTGCTTCAGTGGGTCATTGTTACGCTGCGCGGTTTCGAAACTTGGCGCCGCAGCGCTTGGACAAAGTCCAGGGCACGCTCATTTTTGCTGATGTAGTTATCTCGCACTTCGGAGAGCCTGCGACGAACGAATGCCTTTACACCCCACCCAAAACCGAGTCCTTTGAGACTAGGATAACTATTGCGATAGATGAAGGAAAACTCTCGCGAACTGTGCGGAGGCAACTCCGCAGAAACCCGTAGGGTCGATTCGTCCGTGTCAAAGGACGCGAAGGGAACGCCGTTCTGGAGAACCTGCTCGATCGGAGGACACTCCGCGTTATGATTCCATTCCACCGTAATTCGCTCCGCAGAATCAGAGTCGTTCGCCACCCGCACGACGCGCGAATAGGCCCTAATGCGAAGGGTACCGTCCGACATCCTGCGTCGAAGGCTAGAGTTCGTAACAGCGGTTTCAAGATTGCGCCACCGAATTTTAGGTGCCACCCTGTTAATCATCGAGACTTGCTCAAGCAGCGCCTCCGAATGACTGAACACTCTGTGGTGATCGACAACGAGAACCGGCTTCCCGAAGAACAGATTAAACGCAATGTCTTCCCTACTGTATTTCCCTACGTATTTTCGAAGAAAAAGTGGAAAGCTTCCGTATCGGCTTACGGCTGGCTGTGCGATTTCACGCACAGTTAGACTCACTGGACTCTCTACGGGATGGGGTTCGGTATTTACGGCGGCCGTGAAATTAGCAGAGTTAAGAACTTTCATGGCCTCTGCTGAAAACCGTCCTTGAGGAAACACCATAACTTTGGCGCAACGCAACCCCGTGTCCTGCTCAAGATGTTTCATCCGCGCTTCAGCCATTTGGATCATCGCGTTTATGCGCGCGACGTCCCTTACCGCAAACTCTGCCTCAACATGGTCGTTTCCGTGATAGCAAATTCCGAGCCGCTCGGTGTTTTGTCTGAACATCTGCACGATGTGCTTAGAGTATCGTCGGTAATTATGAGGGATGAATGCAATTGTCGTGGAGAAGTCGTATTTTATCATCAAGCCAAGAAGTACCTCAAAATCCAAAAAGCCATACTTGGGGCGAAGGAGCGGGTCGTCTACGATGAACGAAGCAAAATGCTCACTGGAATGCCAGCACTGCTCGCCGAACAGGTAACGCAGTGCCATGGCAAGGGGCACGAGTTTAGAAAAGAACTTAACTACAGGCGTGTTTCCCACCTCCTCGTCCACATCTATCGTGCTTGCGCTTGCCAAGAAAACGATCTCCGTTTCGCCGAGGCTCGTCAGTGCCAAGAAGGGCTTGTTGCCAATGGATATCGGCGTTCGCACGCTATCCTCAGAAGGGCTTACTGATAAAGCAAAGTCGTTCGTGGGGTTTGTGGGGCCAAACGAAAGCCCCGCGAAAGCCCCACTTACGTCGTTCATGTTCGGCGCAATTTCGTAAGGAGCATTGAAATTATCAATGGGCAAAACTGAACGCACTCGCTCATTCGAAAGCACCCTGACCAATTTCTCGCAGAAGGGGTCGGGTGTGAGACCGTAAACGAGCAAGGACGCAAAGCGGGACCATCGAGACAAGGCGAAATCGCTCGGCAAGACTCCGCCAGTCCACTCTTTCATTACCTGAGGGTTCACTACCAGGCAATCATCCCTCCTCAAAATCGTGTTTTCAGCTTGCGTCAAAGGATCTTTTGCCTCTTTCCCCACCGGTAGCGGCTCACACGTTATCCCTAGAAACTCAGCCAGACGGATCAGGCGAGCATCCGATGGATTCGGTTGGCCCGTGTGAGGAACAACGAGCCTTGCGCAGCCGAGTCCGGCCATAATTATTCGGGACCTCGATTCGGCCTTCGAGCAATTACCAGTGACCGCATGGCTCGGCTTCGGGCCACAAGGTTTAGAAAAGGGCCCATCGTTCGGCAGAAAGTAGTTAGAGCGCGCCCTGCCGAGTGGGGAATCCAGCAGAAGTTCTCTTCGCGGAGCACTTCAAATCCGGCTGTTTTGAAAGGCGCTGCGTATTCTTCAAGAGTAGGCACATAGGTAGCGACCGGGTCGCGCTGATCGGAGCCGTTCAGCCGGCTGCGAAAGGCGGGAAATCGCGTGTTCATGTCAAAGACAACACAGATGCCGCCGGGCCGCAACAAGCGATAGATGTCTTGCGCGCAGTCCACGTCCTTCTTCAGGCGATAGCAATAGCGGAAGGTGTTGACACCGATGATGAGATCGAATGAACCGAATAAACTTTCAACCGGACTCCCGATAGCCTGAGCCAAGTCTTGCCCCAGATTCTCGTTTCGAGCGGTATGAAAGCTTAGAGTGCCAGCGAGCTTGGGCGGTAGAAAAGCCTTAGCCTGTTGCTCCGCGGCGTTAACCATCCGAGGCAAAAAATCAGTACCAAAGGCGCGATCGACTGGAATTCCGAGCCTATCCAAGAGTTTCATCAAGTGGATAATATTCATCCCACCGCCACAGCCGAACTCCAGCACCCGAAGTGGCTTGGGAGGGGATGTTTTTAAATAGGAATCGACGACTTCGAGGTAGAGTCGGGCGTAGTCGTGCGTGAGCAAGTAGCCGATGCCATATCCGGCCGTGCCTGAGGTATATTTTCGGACCCCGCTGTCCGAATCATATTCATCAACGAACTTTCGGTACATGTCTGCTGTGGTGTTTTCCATAGCTCCTTCCATGAAGGGGGCACCCGGGCTAAGCAGAAAAAAAAGAGAGGGAGCTTGCGTTCGTCCCTGCATTTGTTCTCCTGCTTGCTTCGACCTCCCCGAATTTCCCGCTGTAGTTTGCTGAATCAGGCCGCGCCTGCTTCAGCCGCAGCGGGTCGTACTGCGTCCATCCCGTAAGAGATAGAACGCCAAACTCGACATCTTTCTCGCCAGCGCGACAATCGCGCGTTGCGAAGACCCGGCGTCGCCCACAGAATCTGGGCTCGTGAGTGCGCTGCGTGGATCCACACAGCCCGCACCTCGCTGCGCCCTTGTCGTGTAATCAAACCTCGTGACAAAGTTTGTGCCGTCGATCGAATTGACGTTCACCACGATACAAGGATCGTCCGGGGCACAGGTATATGCGTAACTTGCCGGCATCGGGCCTAGTTCCCATATCTCAATTACTGCTGATTGCATGTCTGACGATGGGAACCGGCTATGGACAGGCTTCAGGGCTTTGCTCCATAAATCATTCGATGCCATCCCCAATGTCGCCCAAGCCGCAACGCAACAGACTTAGGAATCGCTCTTCCGACAAATGACCAGTGATCAACATTGAATTCCCACACTTCTTGTCTGAAGTTCCCGAAGTCTTTGAACAGCTTCGCCGCTTCCTGTTTGTTGTACACTCGGGCCAGTGGACAGTACGGTCCGTCGGTATTCATGCTTATCCAGTCCTCTTTGGAAATTCTCCCCTTTTCCTTCAAAATTTTGCGGTGCCCTTCCAGTTTCCACCGTTCGAACCCCGTGACATAGGCAATTAAGCCAGGCATAAAACTGGGTAAGAGGCACCATCTTAACAATCTCCTCAGGAACATGATCTCTATGTAATAATTGATCGACCTTTTGTTATACAGCATCACCGTGAACGTGCCGCCCTTCCGGAGAACGCGACGAATTTCCTCGACGATCTTCTCAGGTGCGGGGGAATGGTGAATCACACCAAAGCTGTACACGTGGTCGAAGCTGCCGTCGGCGAATGGCAGCCCATGTTCGGCGTTTGCAATTTCGAACCGGCCCGGAACGCCGAATAAATCAAAACGTTCCTTCGCGAGCTCTATTGAGTGCGGCGTCAGATCAACGCCGACATAATTGGCTCCGTTTCTTGCGAACTCCAAACCGTCAGTGGCTATTCCACATCCGATTTCGAGCACGTCTTTTCCACGGAACGAATCAAATTTCGCGATAGTGGGTACATGCGAATCCCGGCCACTGTATCGTCTCTTCGAAATCTCCTCAAAATATCGCCGTCGATCTCTCGAGGAAGATAAAGCCGCTTGGCACGGGTTCGCATTCCAGAAATCGCGTACCTGCTCTACATTAGCTGTCATATTCTTACCTACCGGTGAATAATTGGATCACGTTCGCGCGAGCGCCCAGCGCGGTCCTCGCAAACACGCGTCGTTGCCGCTTGAGGTTATCCGATGGATCTATTCCCGGTTTTCTCTGCTGGCAAATACGTTTGCACCCTTTTCAGCTTAGCGATAGAACTCAGAATAAATCGTAACTTTCTCATCTGCTCCCGCCGGTGGAACCGCATCAATTCAGTAGACACAGGTCGTTCTATGCGCCGCAGCGCAGCCAGGCAATAGCCCGATCCCAGGGCCAAACCACCTAATAGAACTGGCTGTTTAGTCATTCGGTAAAGTACACGGAAAAACTCCCATACCGGCGATCCACCTAGGAAGTAGTCCTTTTTCCCGTAATCAAACGCTGCACCCAACGAGCTCCTCTCGGCGGTGCCCATAGATCTATAGTGGTGGTAATACCTTTCTGAATAATTAAGTGTTCTCCAGCCCTTCATTCGCGCCGTCGTGACCGCAATCCAGTCAATTCCACCTGCAGGGTTCGGTTGATAGCCTCCAATATCCACAAAACACTTGTACCGGAAAAGCTGGCATGCGCCATGCACGGAAGCTTGCCCCTCGAAACTGTCTCGCGTCGAATCCCAGCCCTCCTGGGTGTAAGCCGTTCCCGCAACGCCTAATTCTGGATCTTCCATAAACTTCTTTGTCAGGAATTCGAAATGGTCGACCCCGAAAGAAATGTCTGCATCGAGATTGCCGATCAGTTCGACGTGGAGATCCCCGATATGATCGAGGCCGTCATTAAACGCATAGACTTTTCCTGCAAAGTTCCGCTCCTTGCGCGGCAGGCGACGGATCAACTCAATCCATGAGTACCGATTTGCATACGTCTCGACGATTTGCGGCGTCCTATCGGTCGAGCCATCATCCACGATCACCCACTTCAGTGGCCGATGAGTCTGCTGCACCACGGAATCGAGCGTGTTCTTGATGAATGCTTGTTCGTTGCGCGCCGGCGTAATCAGAACGTACGGCGGAAGACGGTCCTGGTGACTCTTGCCGGTCTCTTCCGCTCCCGTAGTCATACTAGTCCCACCACGGGAGCCTTGTTGAGCGTAGTCCTCGCACCGCTCGGTTGTAAGCGACTTGTCATAGAACTCCCCGGGGTTCACACAGCAACGACGTGGTTCCCTCGCCCTTTCGGTAGCATATCGCCGGAAGCGCATCTCACTGAATGCAAAAAAAAGCTCGGCGCTGGTTCGGCTCGTTCGGGCTATAACCAGCTCGAGCGTTGCATCAGAGACGCATTGTGATACATAAATTTGTTGAGCCACTGGGGCCAATGCAGCCAATCATAACCACCCTCGAGTTTGGCCCGGAAGAAACTTTGGTCGTCCCAACTATTCACCGGCAGCCGTGGCAGGAAGAAGCGATTATGACGGAGACTGGCGCGTCCTAAAATGGTTGTCACACCGTTTTCAAACCCCTGGTTCTCCAGTTCGTCCAGAAGAAGTCGCACGAAATTCGTGTTCTCCTCTGGAAATGCAAACGGGTACGCAAAGGAATTTATTGCCACACCGAGCTTTTGTTCGATGACCTCTTTCGAATATCCGAGTTCATATTCGATCTGCTCCGGCCCCAGGCACCGGAGGTCCGGGTGCGTCACGGTGTGGGATCCAAACTGGATCCCTTCCATATGTAGTTCGCGTACCTCACGCCAAGTCAAATAATCTACACCTTCAAATCGCATCGATGTTTGCTGGATGCGGCCCGTGGCAAGGAAAACGGTCGCCGTAAATCCGCACTGTTTCAGGATCGGCATTGCATCGGTCAAGAAATCTTGATATCCATCGTCGAAAGTGATGACAACGGTCTTGGCGAGGTCTATGCCGGTTTCGAATCCTTTCATGAGCTCGCCCAGGTCAACGGTGCGGTACCCTGCCTGCCGCAAGCACCGCATCTGTTGAAGAAAAACGTTCGGCGAAGTGTTGATGTGAGAGTAGGGGTGGGATTTTCCGAATAGATTCTCGGAAATGCTGTGATACATCAAGATCGGCACTCGCGTGCCACTCTTCGGCCCCACAATCTTCGTGATGGGTAATCCGAAGTAAAGCGTGGTCAGACGATCGAACCGAGGCAAAAGCATACCGTTCGCACGCATTGGGATCGAAGGAAGAAATCTAAATCGGCAAATGTTACCTTGCTGGGGAATGAATGGCGCACACAAGAACAGCCCCACCAGTGAGGCCGGTTAGAGCGCGCCATACTAATTTTGTGGGACGGGAATTCGCTTACGTGCGGTAGCTGCCTTGGGCCGCACTAACTCTCGATGCGGCGAATTCTTTTACCTTGTTTGCGACTTCGTCTTGTTGACGATGGGTGAGTTGCGGAAACATGGGAAGCGAAACGATTTCCGCGGCGACTCGCTCTGTAACGGGAAAGTCACCGATCTTGTAGCCAAGGCATTGGTAAGCCTTTTGCAAATGCAGCGGAATGGGATAGTGAATGCCGGAGCCGATTCCCCCTTCCGCAAGAAATGCTTGGAATGGTTCGCGCTCTTGCACTCGCACGACGTACAGATGATAGACACCTTTCGTCCAAGACGCCTCAATCGGAGTTACGACTGCAGATCCTTTGCCTCCGCCAACACGTGATGGTAACGATGTGCGAGAGAGCGACGGGATTCATTCCAGTTGGCCAAGTGACGCAGTTTCACAGACAGCCATCCCGCTTGGATCGAATCCAGACGGCCATTGTAGCCTTCCATGTCGTGATAATACTTTTTGGATTGGCCGTGGTCGCGAATCATCTTCATGCGCCGCGCCATGGTCTCGTCGTTCGTGGTGATTGCGCCGGCCTCTCCACACGCTCCCAAGTTCTTACCGGGATAAAAACTGAAAGCCCCGGCCTTACCGATGGACCCGGCCCGTTTCCATGTATTGTCTTTCTTGGAAAAGTATTCCGCACCGTGGGCTTGGCAGGCATCTTCGATCACGAACAGATTATATTTTGCCGCAAGCTCAAGGATCGGATCCATATCCGCGGTCTGGCCGTAAAGGTGGACCGGGACAATACCGGCCACTCTTCGTTTCGACGCGCGATCGATCAGTTTTCCGATTCGGCCATCGAATTCACATCGCATCTCAATGAATCGCATGAGCGCCTTCGGATCCATCGTATAGCTCTGTTCATCAATATCTACAAAAGCGATATGCGCACCGGCATGAGAGATCGCTTCTGTCGTCGCAATGAACGTGTGTGGAACAGTGAGGATGATGTCACCGGGTTCGACACCCGCCGCCATGAGCGCAAACCGTATTGCGTCCGTACCGCTATTCACGCCGACACAATACTTCGCGTCACAAAAGGCAGCGAATTCCCGTTCGAATTCTTCTACCATTGGACCACCAATGAAGCCGGCATTGCTGAAGGCCTTCCGAACGACTGCGAGTAGCTCTGTTTCCAACTCTTGATGAGGCGTTATCAGATCGAGAAACGGAACTTTCGTTGGATTGATCATGGCCCTATTTTTTCTCCGTCACAAAGCGCAAGACCTTTGCCGGATTTCCAGCAACAATTGCATTCGCCGGGACGTTCTTTGTCACTACGCTTCCAGCGCCTACGATCGCGTTTTCACCCACGGTTACGTTGCTGAGAATCGTGGAACCTGAACCAATGGAGGCACCTTTACAAACCCGTGTCTGTTCAACTTTCCAATCGGCCTCTGTCTGCAAACTACCGCTCGCGCTTGTCGCTCGCGGGTAGTTATCATTGATAAATGTCACGCCATGCCCGATGAAGACATTATCTTCGATATCGACACCTTCACAGATGAAGGTGTGACTCGAGATTTTGCAGCGTCGCCCAACCCGCGCGTTCTTCTGGACTTCGACGAATGCACCGATTTTGGTTTCATCCCCGATTTCGCAACCATAAAGATTGATGAAATTGGCGAGTTTTACGTCTTTCCCGAGCCGGACCGTCCGGGCAATACAGACGAACTCACTCACAGGCCCACCACCTCACCGCGTTTGCGAACCGATTTCTCCGCAGCCTCCAAAAGTCGCACGACCCTCAGACCGCTGACTCCGTCATTGAACGGCGATTTGTTCTCATTAATACACTTCAGAAAGTAAGCCGTTTCCGCCCTTAGCGCTTCGACTTGTTCCACTTGAGGGGCCAACATATCTCCGGAGCGGTAACTTACCAACAATCGGTGGAGGCTGCTCGGATTCGCAGACATACTTACTCCCTTGTCGTAGATCTTGATTTTCTCGTCGGCTTCGAGGTCATTCCAGACGAGCATCTTCTTTTCGCCGCCAATTAAGGTTGTCCGCACCTTTACCGGTGAAAGCCAGTTCACGTTGATGTGCGCAATGATTCGCTTCGGGAAGTACACCGTGATGAAGGCAATGTCCTCGACTCCGTTCAAATGTACTTCGCCGGTCGCTACCACCGCCTCCGGCCGCTCCTTGATGACATGATCCATGATCGAAAGATCGTGTGGCGCCAAGTCCCAGATGACGTTGACGTCATGCTGGAACAAACCCAAATTCACCCGGAGAGAATCATAGTAGTACAGATCTCCGAGCGCGCCTTCATCGACCAGTTGGCGAATTTTCTTTACCGCGCCGGTAAAGAGAAATGTGTGATCTACCATGACTCGCAAGTTCTTCCGATCGGCCAACTCGATCAGTTCCTCAGCCTGGACAGAGCTACACGTGAATGGCTTCTCGATGAAGATATGTTTGCCATTTTCCAGCGCGGCCTTCGCCAATTCGAAGTGCGTCCATACGGGAGTCACTACCGCGACGAGATCAATGTTGAGTGATTTCACGACAGCCATGGCATCAGTCGTGAATGGGATTGACGAGTGTGTTTTCTTCAACCGCAGCTCTGCATTGGGGTCCTTATCGCATACAAGGACAACTTCCGAATCCTCGTGCGTATGGAAGTTGCGCACGACGTTCGGTCCCCAATAGCCGTAGCCTATGACACCAATTCGGATCATTAGGCCTCCTTTACTTTCGCTCTCGAATGAAGGCGGGGAAATTCAAGTTTCTTTTCCGCTGTTCGTAGATCATTCGTGGGCGGAATGCGGAGCAATCTGGGGACTAAGAATAGCTACACAACGAAGAGATGAAGAGGTAGTCTCCTTCAACTGAACTGCGAAGAACTACTTAGTGCGCCCCATCGCCAGAGACAACGGCTGCGGGAGTCCGTGCAAGAATCTTTAGATCAAGCCAAAGGGACCAGGCACGACCGTACTTCAGATCCAAACGTACCATCTCATCAAATTGGATCCGACTACGTCCTTCGACCTGCCACAATCCCGTAATCCCCGGTTTGATCTCCAATACACGTCGCCGGTGCCAGGGGCTGTAGGCTTTGAATTCGTATTCCAACGGGGGACGCGGGCCCACCAGCGACATCTCACCCACGAGCACATTCCAAAACTGCGGCACCTCATCCAGGCTGGTCTTACGCAAAAATTTCCCAACGCCAGTAACACGCGGATCACACTGGATTTTGAATGTCGTCGTTGAAGCACCGTTGCCGTTCTCCCCTGCAACTTGCCCGGCAATGAACTTGCTGACGTATTCCTGATGGATCCGGCTATCGCAATCCTTCCTCATCGAGCGGAACTTCAGCAACTCGAATTTATTACCGTAATGCCCAAGGCGAGCCTGACGATATAACACAGGACCTTCCGAAGTAAGTTTTATTACGAGGGCGATCAGACCAAACAAGGGTGCTAGAAGAATCAAGGCAAGAGCACTCCCGGCGATATCTATGGCTCGTTTGAATCCCAAGGCCAGTTTCCGCGAGGCCTTGGTTCTGAACAGGTCCGGATAGAGCGCATTGTTCGGGGAATGATTCAGTTCTCCATCTTCCCGCTCCTCAGGGAAAAAATGAAAAGAGATGGACATCTTAGACGCGTTCTTCGGGCCCAGAGCATTTAGGAAAGCTGCATTAAATTTCTCGGAAATTTTCTTACGGACTTCCATAGAACAGGCGTTGCCAAGTTCCGTGGCGATGACACCAATGATTTGGTCTTTCAAGTACCAGCCGATTAAATCGGTTTCGCGCGTAACCTCACAAATCGTCTGGGTGATCTTTTGCATCGTGAAAGTCTTCTGCTTGTCCGAGATTCCTTCCTTTGCATCCACGAGCACCAAGAGATAACGCTTGTGAGCCCGCTCTGCACGACGGCGCTCAAGATATAACATGGACATGAAAGTGTCTTCGCCGAGGATTATCCGAGTCGATTTCTCGCCCTGCACAAGGCTCGGAATTCGAACCATTGCGTCATTTTGCCGTTCCTCGCGTTGGACCATCATTCGGAGTAAGCCCATATCTTTCATCTCTTTCCTGGAGCTAAACCTTTTGCTTCGTTTCCCCCATTAGCCGGTCACTATGACAGTCCTCGGCCGATCGCCAAGGACTCTCAAACCTTGGACTGGTCTCGCTTCGCGCACGGGACTGACCCACGCAAGATCGATCTCCAGCGCTACAGAGCGCTGCAACATGGTCACGGATAACACAACCCGATTACTCCCCTTGAAGTTCACAAGAATGCCTTCGAGATTGACCAAACTTCCATAATTGACGCGAACTCTCTCGCCCACGTGCATGTAGGGCCAGGGTAGACTGGGCAATCCGGAGGATAGAACTTGCCGGATTGATTCCATTTCACTTTCTTCTACGGGCATTGGGGTGCGGCCAACGCCGACAATCTGTTGTACACCTGGGGTCATCAACAATGGTCCACGATTGCACAAATCAAGGCGGCAAAATAGGTAGCCGGGAAAGAGAGGCTGTTCAACCTCCTTCACACGATCCGACCAACGACGTTTGCTCTTGTACAGCGGGAGAAAACACTCAAACCCCCGCCCCTCCAAGTAAGTCGTGACAAAGCCCTCTCGCCGCGACCTCACTTGCAAGGCAAACCATGGGAACCGAACTGCATTCCTCACTGAGGAATCGAACTCGTCCAAGATGACATCACCCCTTAAGCGTGGAGGATGGAGCCTCTAATAAGCCCAGCCACAACAGGCTACCGCCACAATACCCCCACGAGCACCCGGTGGTTTGATCGCAATTTTGCTGCCATTACGAGATGTAAGTGGAGGATTCCCCCTTGCGCTAACGGTCCTTAAGTGATTGAGAACACAGCCGATGCTCTAATGTGCCCTGTCGGACCATCCTGTGGTCTTGGTTTGGGTCAATTACTGAGAAAACGAATGCCCATTTGTTCTAAAGTCATTCCAAGTAGCGACTTCCGATACCTTGTAGCGTCATTTCCGAGCAGCGTTATGTCAATAGGAGACACGGATTCTGGCCAGAATCCATGGTTCTCACTTGTCGGCACATCGATTCTATAACTCATTGATTTCACAGGCGAAATGGCTATACTATGGTGCCGTTTTCAAGATCAAAAAGGAAATTCCGGTTTGGTCCTTCCGGGGGCCCATTGGAAATAGTACCTGAATTGGTATATTTTCTACGGCTACGATATTGCTTAGCCGGGGTATCAACTGTCCGCTAATCGGTGCAAATATGCCTAATCCCTCGGAGATTCTCAAGCATGGCGCTCCTGCCTAATACCACCTTACGTAATCTTTTGATCGTGCTTTCTTTTCCATTGGCTGTAGTACCACTGCTGCAAGGTTGCGCGCAAGCCAAGAATGGCGCAGGAACCTCGCCTGCACCGACGGCTGCATCGAGCATCACCAGCGTGACTCCGAATTCAGGGGCAGTCGGGACCTCGGTGATGATTGCTGGCACGAACTTTGGAACGACCCAGGGGACGAGCACGGTAACGTTCAACGGGACGGCAGCGAACCCGACGGGCTGGAGCGGGACGAGCATCGCGGTGGCGGTGCCGAGTGGGGCGACGACGGGAAATGTGGTGGTGACGGTCAACAGGGTAGCGAGCAACGGAGTGAGCTTCACGGTAACCGCACCGGCACCGAGCATAACCAGCCTGAGCCAGACGTCGGGGCCGGTAGGCACGGCGGTGACGATCACGGGGACGAACTTTGGAACGACGCAGGGGACGAGCACGGTAACGTTCAACGGGACGGCAGCGAACCCGACGAGCTGGAGCGGGACGAGCATCGCGGTGGCGGTGCCGAGTGGGGCGACGACGGGGAATGTGGTAGTGACGGTCAACAGCGTAGCGAGCAACGGAGTGAGCTTCACGGTAACCGCACCGGCACCGAGCATAACCAGCCTGAGCCAGACGTCGGGGCCGGTAGGGACGGCGATAACGATCACGGGGACGAACTTTGGAACGACGCAGGGGACGAGCACGGTAACGTTCAACGGGACGGCAGCGAACCCGACGGGCTGGAGCGGGACGAGCATCGCGGTGGCGGTGCCGAGTGGGGCGACGACGGGAAATGTGGTGGTGACGGTCAACAGGGTAGCGAGCAACGGAGTGAGCTTCACGGTAACCGCACCGGCACCGAGCATAACCAGCCTGAGCCAGACGTCGGGGCCGGTAGGCACGGCGGTGACGATCACGGGGACGAACTTTGGAACGACGCAGGGGACGAGCACGGTAATGTTCAACGGGACGGCAGCGACCCCGACGAGCTGGAGCGGGACGAGCATCGCGGTGGCGGTGCCGAGTGGGGCGACGACGGGGAATGTGGTAGTGACGGTCAACAGGGTAGCGAGCAACGGAGTGAGCTTCACGGTAACGACGTCTGGATCCATTACCGTTACCATCAGCCCGGTGCGCGCCGGCCTTACCATCACACAGCCACTCTCTGTGACGGCAACCACGAATGACAGTGCGGGGGTCAACTGGAGCGCGACGAGTGGAAGCTTCTCAGCCTCAAGCAGCCTAACGGGTGTGCCAGTCACGTACACAGCTCCGTCCACAGCTGGAACCTATACGATCACTGCCACGAGCGTCACAAATATCACGGTGAGCGCTTCTTTGACCGTTGGTGTCACCAACCTGGCCGGCATGTATACATATCACAATGACCTAGCCAGGGATGGCTCGAACCCACAGGAATACACACTCACCACTTCCAACGTCAACACGACGAGCTTCGGCAAACTCTTTTCCTGCACGGTGGATGGGGCCGTTTACGCGCAGCCCCTCTGGGTCGCCAATCTCGCTGTTGGCGGCGTCAAACACAACGTCGTTTTCGTCGCCACGCAGCATGACAGCTTGTTTGCCTTCGACGCCGACGCGAACCCCTGCGTCCAGCTGTGGACGGTCAGTCTCATCGACACCAACCACGGCGGCACCGGCGGTGAGGTCACTGTGCCTTCTGGCGTTCCTGGTTTTCTGGTCGGCACTGGGGGCGGTGACATAACGCCGGAAGTCGGCGTTACAGGGACTCCCGTCATCGATCCCTCGAGCAGCACGCTCTATGTTGTATCGAAGTCCATGAATGCGGGAGGAACCGTTTTCTACCAGCGGTTGCACGCGATTGACCTCGCAACCGGGAACGAAAAGTCGGGTGCGCCGGTGACAATCACGGCGACCTATCCAGGCACCGGAGACGGTGGCACAACGGATACATTCAATCCGCGTCAGCAAAACCAGCGGCCAGGTCTCGCTTTCGTCGATGGCACTGTGTACATCGCCTGGTCATCCCACGAAGATACAACGCCCTATTATGGTTGGGTGATCGGCTACACAGATAACGGCTCGTCCTTCGCCCAGTCTTACGTTCTGAATATCTCACCCAATGTTGGTTCAGGCGGCATTTGGATGGGTGGGGGGGCACCATCAGCAGATTCTAACAACCACATGTATCTAATCACGGGCAATGCCGAATTCGACGTTACAAATGCGGGTGCTCCGAACAATGACTACGGAGATTCTTTTCTCCAATTGACCACTGGTCTCGCCATCTCGTCTTATTTCACCCCCTCCGATCAGGCTTCGGACGATGCCAACGACCAGGACTTCGGCGCGGGTGGAGCTGCCGTCATTCTCAATCTGACGTCAGGCTCTTTACAGCACCTCGTCATCGGAGGCGGCAAAGACGGCACGCTCTACCTTTTGAATGGCGACAACATGGGCGGACTAGGTGACTCGAATGCCCGACAATACTTCAATATTGGCCACGGCATTTATGCAACCGGCGCCTACTTTAACAATAATTTCTACATCGCAGGATGGAGTGGCCCACTGGTTTCCTATTCGTTCAATAGTTCGACGAATTTGTTCAACACTTCGGTTTCTTCCCAATCCTCTACGACTTACGGTTTCCCAGGCGCTTCGCCATCAGTCTCTTCCAATGGAACAAGCAACGGGATTGTTTGGGCCCTCGACAATACAAACTACTGCACGGCGCAATCTCCAGGCTGCGGCCCGGCAGTTCTGCACGCCTACAATGCAAGCAGTCTAACCAGTGATTTGTGGAACAGTTCCCTGGTGAGTGCAGACGCGGCTGGCAACGCGGTGAAGTTCACCCTTCCCACGGTCGCCAACGGTAAGGTGTACGTCGGGACGCGCGGCAACAATACCGGTGGCGTATACGGGTCTACCAGCGTCTCCGGCGAACTGGATGTTTATGGCCTTAAGCCAAACTAGAAAGCGTCGGCTGACGGCAGCCTTGGCTCTTGCGGCTCTGACTAAAAACGAGGCTGTTACCAGGTCCAGCACTAATGGCTCTGCGGGCCGCAACAAGTCGTAAATCCTATTCTCATGTCGCCGTCTTGGTTTTCTCTTTTGGAGGTTAGGTCTTCAGGTCTGTTCGTCTTCAGCACTCCGCAGCGACTTGCTTCAACTCGCAGCGGAGCGTAACTCACTCGGGAAGCCAGGACTCCCAGGGACGGCCGCCGGGCGTTCTTGCGCAGGATTGCGAAGGAAGGAGAGTGCCCAACCAATACCCGACTGAGGGGAGGGCTGCCAGCTGTGTCATGGTGGAGCTGAGCGCGCGCAGCTGAAAACGGCGGATAGAGCGTTAGACCTTTTGTGATGCGCTGGTAGCACAATGTGCATTTATCGGCGGTGTGTTTCGTGGGATGAAAGAAGCGGCATCCGTAGGGACAGGCCTGGATGCAGTAACGGCACCCAGACAATAATTGTAATCGATCAGGACCACGCCATCGGGCGTGTGAAAAGTAGCGCCCACCGGACAGACCTGCGTGCAGAGTGAATCGGTACAGTGGTTGCAGGTTATGCCGATCCGTGGTCTTTGCATGGAAAACCAGCTCACCGGGTTGGAGTTGTTTTTTTCGTGTTCCGGTTTGGATTACTTTCGCAAATCTATCGGCTGCGGTGGGGGGCTGAATGTAAACTAGAACAGACTGCTATTCCTGATTAGGAATTAAGCTCGTAGATCGGGTTGTGGGTAGTGACTTTTCCACCAAAAGCTCAACTGCTCGTTGCATTTGCCGCCAGATTCCCAGCCGCATAGTCATAGTTATACCCGCCGTAGAGATCACTCTTCTCCACGCGATTCAGAACCACACCCAGCAGATTTTTCTCTCGAAACTCCGCAACTGCCCTCTCTGCGAGCGTAGAATCGGTTGCACCCGCACGCACGACAAAAAGAACTCCGTCACACATGTCGGCCAGAATGCTCGCGTCGTGGACTGCCAGGACTGGTGGTGAATCCAAAATCACCCAATCAAAGATCCTTGACATGTTCTCAAGGAACTGTTTCATCCGTTCGCTGTGCAGCAGCTCACTTGGATTTGAGACCTGATTACCTCCAGGAACCAAGCAGAGATTCCCCTCGGGCCCCACCTGGATAATCTGGGACTCATCCGCCTCTTTCCGTAGATACTCTGAAAGTCCGGGAGACGTTGGGGCTCCAAAGGGTACATGAAGTCGTGCAGCCCGCAGATCGGCGTCAATCAGCAACACACTACGGTTGGGTTGGCGGACAAAGGATTGCCCCAAATTAGCTGCGACGAAAGTCTTTCCCTCGGCAGCCACGCTGCTGGTGACCAAGAGGCGTCGAACTGGGTGGGTGCTTGCGAGCTGGTAAAGCCGCGAGCGCAGCGTTCGGAATCGCTCGGCTCCATATGGAAACAATGAGTCCGAGCAAAAGACGCTTCCATTTACATTCATCTTCCAAGCGGGACGCTGACAATTCATTACATATTTCTGGAATCGCAGGAATGTCGCATTCTGTCCGTCAACCACAACCGTGGGTCCTTGTGGTTGCATCCTGTTGTCTGCTAGCGCGGCACCCGCCAGACCTTCGGACGTTAGGTCCGTTGGTGCGGAATTGGGGAGGATATCCTCCTGTTGCGCATTGCGTTCCTGCGCCGCCTTTTTCAGTGCTTCATGGATCCGGCTCATTTTTTTGTTCTGGAAATCCCTGTCTGCGGCATTCTAAACCTCTCAGGCCACCGCGGCCTTGTGGTTCTCGGAATTCGCTCTCTTTTTACCTGCGCTCTCCCATGATGGCGTTGAAAGTCGGCACCATCGTCAATACCGGCAGCTTCAAGGACAGTTCGACATCCCGTTCCGAGTACATGGCTTTGTCGAGGAACGCCAGCAGGGCCAAAATCCCGACTGCCAGTGCAAATCCGGCTCCCAATCCGCCGCCTAAAAATTGGGGTAACTTTGGGAATGAAGGGATGCTCGGAAAGCTTGGTGGATCAAGCACCCGAAAGACTTCACTTTCCTGCTCCTGTTCGAGATTCTTAGCGATGGACGAATCCGATTGTTTTTTCAGGAGCTCATTGTAAATTTCTTGGGCCGTCTGGTAGTTCCGTGTCAATTCTTTGTATTTTTCTTCCACCGTGGGGCTGGCCTGCACGCGCGCTTGCATCGCTTGGATCTGCTCTTGGAGTCGGTTCTGCCTTCTCGTCAAATCCGCAATATCCAAATCATCCTGTTTAACTCTAGCCCGCAGCTGCTGGATCTGTGGGGGCTCATGAAGCTTTGCTAGCGCAGGATCGATGGGGCTCTTCTTCGTCCCTGGGTCTGCCGACATGCGATGCTCGAGTGCTTCGATCTGTGATTTCAGCTTGAGCACATCCGGGTGTTCCGGCGTATAGCGCAAAAGCATCAACGAGAGTTGGTCCTGCAAGGCAGCAAGCTGCTGTTCCATCGTGTCCGGATTTTGCGGCCCTCCGTTTAGCGTCGCCGTCCAGTTTGCTTCTTGCTGGCTGAGCGTGGTTTCGTTGAACGCTTTGTCCTGCGCGGCGCGGTTCAACGTTTGCGTGGCTGCTTCCAGCTGGGTATTCAAACCTGTCAGCAGGCTTAGGTTCGTCCCTTCTTCTTCCGGCAGGGTGCCAAGGTATTGCCTCTTGAAGTCGGCGAGCTTTGCATCTTGCTCGTCCAGATTCTCTTTCGCCGTTTGGAGTTCTTTGCCCATGAATTGATTCGTTTTTTGTGACTGCTCCATTCGTCTCTGAGCGTTCTGTTCCATAAACATCGAGGTGATTTCTGTGCAGATCTGCTGTGCCACTTTGGGGTTGTCGAAGGTCACGGTTACACGGAATCCCGGGGGTTTGCCTCCTGACCCTGGCATGGGCTGCAGCAATTCCACGCCGACGGTGTCTTGCAGTTGATCCACCAGGACTTCCATTTGTTTTTTCGCGCGTTGCTCAGGATAAAGATTTAATTTCTCAATGATCGGTTGCAATTGGGAACCACTAAGGACTTGCGCCTTCATGGAGGTCAATCGCATGTTAAGATCAGCTGTCACCACTGGCTTGACATAGTCCGAAGAGACGACCGGTTCCTCCACGAGCACGCTCGTCTCAGACGTATACTTCTTGGGCAGGACAAGAGTCGCAATATATCCCAGCGAGCCCAGGAGCACGGTGCTCAGCGGAAGAATCCACCAATACCTGCGCAAAACCCTTTTCGCATCGGTCACCGAGATTTCGCCATTGCGAACCATCGTGCTATTCCCTCGTTTCGCCTATTTCTGGGCGGGGAGCTATGCCTTCACTTTACTTGCAAGCACCCCCCTTACACGCAAATATTTTACTACTTCATTCGATGCACGGTTCATTCCATCCCTGCGCACTGGGCCCTGAACGTCCCTAACATGTTAAGATATTTAGTATCAATGTGTTACGAAAAAAAATAGACAATTTGCTTTCGGTTGAACAGCAAGGGGAATCTCTTCGGCGGAGTCAAGGTGGAAGAAACTTACTCACTTTGTCCGAATTTTTATCTGCAATGGACTCATCGGCCAGCCTATTAATCCCTTTGCTGCTTGAGAATGCCCTCGAGAAAGTAATTGACAATCGGGTTATCGCAAGTACGTCGGCCTAACCCGTCTGAAACTCAGAGGCTTGGTGCAGGCGCGTTTCCAATACTAGATTAGCAACACGTGGATCAGAATCGGCCCTAGTCGCCGTAGGTATAACGTCACATTCCGCTAGATGATCAATCATTCGACCGACCGTTGGAGAGAGAAACAAAAGCCCAGCGTGGTATTCTTCTGGAGGGATAGGCTCTCGACCGCTGATTTGCGCCAACTCGAGACCATTGCACTCCAAAACCTCGAGATGAATCTGCGCCTCAGATACTGGATCCCAGCGATTGGCATCGCGATTCTCATTTCTCTGTTTTCCACCCATTACTTCAGCGCCGAGCAAACTGGACGCTTCATTCTTCCCGTACTGCGATGGCTTTTCCCATCCGCGAGCGGTCATACGCTGCGAGTGATGCATTTTGGAATTCGAAAGATGGCGCACGTTACCGAATTCGGCGTCTTTAGTGTCGCTGTTTTTCATGGAGTTCGGGCGGAGCGTAAAGGATGGAGACTTAATTGGGCCATCATTACGCTGTTGATCGCCGTAAGCTATGCCGGTCTGGACGAATGGCACCAATCCTTTGTGCCTCTTCGGGACGCGCGCTTCCGCGATGTATTGATTGATGCCTTTGGCGCGGTACTTGCCCAAGTCTTTGTATGGATTTACGCAAAGTTCCATCGGGCTTCGACCGGCGGAACTCCTTGATTTACGTGCAGCACTCGAGGCACCCCGAGACGTCCGTCACACCGTCTGTTCAGGTGCATCTGACGCGACAGTTGAGTCCGGCACCCAGCCGTTGGCTGGGGTGCTCCGATACCTAGCACAATTCGGAATGGTTTTACGACGGGAGATTTTTCCAGCTGTGCTCTTCACAATTCAGCGCTCGGGTGTGACGCGAACGCTATGCGGCATCATAGGAATACAGAACTGGCTCCAGCTGACTCCTGACGGGTTCGACGCAGGTGGAACGGAAGATCCTGAACGGCTCTCTGGTAGGTTCAGGGTCACAGAGACTCAATGCATACTCGCAAGTAATAGAGAAAATGGTGGACGAAAGGGCGTTCGAACCCTTGGCCTCCTCGTTCCGACTCATGCAGTTGGACAATCTTCAAGGGATGACCGCCGTAGCTTGGTTGGAATCTGTGCTCTCTTCGCCACTGGCGTTGACTGCGGTCACTACATAATAGTAGGTGGTCCCGCTTTGAACGGTCGTGTCATCATATGTCACGCTGCCGACCAGGCTGGAGCTGATCTTGGCATAGCCCGAGCCGTTTGTTGTACTGCGGTAGACGTTGTAGCCGGAAACCGTTGAAGTGCTCGCCGTCCAGGTCAGAGTGACCGACGGTGCAGTCGCTTGGACTCCGGTACCTGAAAGCGCGATCGTCTTAGGAGAACCGCTTGCCGTACTGCTTACGGTCACTGCGCCGGCGGCGCTCCCCGCGGCACTGGGATTAAAGATCACCCCAAATGTCAGACTCTGCCCAGCGGTTAGAGTGACTGGAGTGCCGGCTCCGCTAAGTGTGAACCCGGCTCCGCTCTCGCTAATCTGGGAGACGGTCACGCTCGCATTGCCTGAGTTCGTCACCGTGACACTCTGTGTCGATGATGATCCCGTGTTTACATTACCAAAGCCAAGATTTGTGGTGCTAAACGTAAGTACTTGCGTCGACGCTACGCCCGTGCCGCTCACGGCAATTATAGCGGGCGAATTTGGTGCGTTGCTGACAATCGTCACGCCGCCGCTCGCTGTTCCTGCTGACGCCGGCGCGAACTGAACGTTAAAGCTGCTCGACTGGCCGGAACTCAAAGTTATGGGCAGCGACAAGGTTCCCGTGCTAAATCCGCTCCCGGCCACACTCACTTGCGTGACTGACAAAGAACCAGTGCCGCTATTGCTCAACTGGATAGTCTGTGTGGCAGGAGATCCCACGGTCACGTCTCCAAAGCTTGCGGAGGAAGGTGTAATCGTTAAAGCAGGCTGCACCCCATTTCCTGAAACTGAGATAACCGCAGTTGCTCCCTGAGAACTTGAGAACTGAATGTTGCCTGTAATGCTTTCCGACGCGGTCGGGCTGAAAGATACGCTCATCGCCGCATTTTGCCCGGCCGCCAATGTAAACGGTGTCGTGATTCCGCTGACTTTGAAATCTTTCGCGTTCACAGTGACTTGAGAAATGGTCACGCTAGTATTGCCACTGTTCGTAATCTTTACACCCTTAGAGCTCGAACTACCGGCATTCACGTTCGTAAAGCTCATACTGCTCGGGTTCGATGATAGCGTGACCGTCGCGGCCGTGCCTGTGCCACTTAAGGACAAGACATTTGGTGAATTGGGCGCATTACTCATGATGCTGACCGTTCCTGGCAGGCTACCTGCTGTCGTCGGTTCAAACAGAACGGTAAAACTTGTACTGCTTCCTGCAGCAAGTGTCGCCGGTGTGACCAGCCCACTCACACTATAGGCATTGCCGTTCGCGGATAGTTCGGCAAGGGTGAGAGCCGCCGTTCCGGTGTTGGTGACGGTAATTGTTTGAGACTTTGTTTGTCCGTCCACTACGCTCCCAAAGTCATAGCTCGCAGGTGAGATCGTTAGCCCAGCTTGAACCCCGATCCCGCTCACTGGGATCGTTAAAGGAGAATTACCCGCGTTGCTAACGATGGTAATTGATCCTGTAGTATTACTCGCAGCGTTCGGCGCAAATGACGCCGTAAGTATCATGCGCTCTGACGGACTGAGTGTTGGTGTGGCCGCCCCGTTTATTGTTAGCCCGGCACCAACAGCAGTTACACTCGAGATTTTCACTGCGGCGTTGCCCGCATTCGTAATGACAAGCTGCTTCTCCGTTGAACTCCCTGTTGCAACATTTCCAAAGTTGAGGCTTGCCGGATTCGTACTCAGTTGGCCTGTCGCTGCCGCGGTCCCGCTCCCATTCAAGGGAACAGTGAGCGTTGGATTTGTGGGATCGTTGCTTGTAATGGTCAAACTCCCTGTGGCGCTTCCGGCGGCTGTAGGAGAAAAGGTTACAACAACCTCAGTCGATTGACCCGCAGGAATGGTCGTTGGCGTTGTGATCCCGTTGATTGTGAAATCGGCGCCGATGAGCGTGAGCAAGGAAATAGTCAGGTTCGTTGCCCCTGAATTGGTAAGTACAAGATTGCTGGTCGCCCGCAATCCGGTTGATACGCTTCCAAAATTGATGTTTGCCGGGCTCAAGGACAATTGCGGCTGCGAACTCACAGCCATCGCGGACAAACTGACGCTGACCGGCGAGCTGCCTCCGTCGCCTTGCGCGGTAAGTGTTCCCGTCAAGGTTCCAGCCGAGGTTGGATTCACCGCAACGATGAAAGTTCCCGTTTGGCCCACAGCGAGAGCCATCGGGGTGGGCACACCCAAGACACTGAATTGGGCATTGGAAAGTTTGACCTGTGTGATATTCAAGATGGTGTTTCCGGTGTTCGACATCGAAACCACCTGCGTGGCTTGTTTGCCGACCGCGACCTGCCCGAAGTTGACGCTCGCGGGTCTCAGTTGGAACGCGGATTGCGCCCCTGATTGCTTTCCGTTTCCGCTCACCAGGCCTGCGCAGCCACCCAACAAAAGGAATTGAGGGATCAGACCTACGACCACGAGTAACCCAACCAAACCGCTGCATTCCTTGCGAGCTCTTTTGCGGATCTGGTGCACGAAAACTTCCGCGTGACCAACTCTCATTGACATGCCCTCCGGACTAGCCCCGGAGTTGAGGGTAGATAAGCACGGCACTCGGCATAACTGGTGAGAGGACCAAAAGAGGGACAGCCGAACAGATTGTCCGGCGGCCTAGTGAAAGATTGCCCTTAGGTTCAACCTGTACGATGGGACAGTCGACGCGATTCCCGTCCCACGGCTCGCGTCTTGCGAATCCGAAAGCGTCGTCTTCGAGGTCAACTGAGTATTCGCCAGGAATATCAGCGGACGCCGGTAGAGAAGCTTTGGACATCGGCAATCTCTGCTATCAGCGGTAAAAACTTCGAAGCTCACGGTTGCCATCGGCGTGGGCTATTGCTGAACGGAAAGATCGGGCAAGAGGAGTAACTAAGGTCAGTCTTTGTTCCCGTTTCGAGTAGGCGCGGTGTGTTGAGGTTCCGAGTGAGATGCGGCTGCGCGACGTGACATCAATCCGGCATCGTGGATCTTATAGATCAAAGCGCGGTAACTTATTTTCAGCTCCTGTGCTGTTTTTCTACGATTCCAGTGATTTGCACGAAGTGTCTCCAGGATGACGCTGCGCTCCATTTCTTTCGTCGCATCTTTCGATCTTTGCTTCAGCGATACTTGGATTCCGTCGAGCCCATCGAAGCTGGGTCCGCTCTTCGGATCACGTACCGGATCCATCATTGCCTCGGGTCCGATCAGAACATACCTAGCCACGGCATTGGAAAGTTCCCTAATGTTCCCCGGCCACTTCAGATTCTGGAGATAGTCTAGCATTTCGGGCGGAAACGGTTTAGCTGTCATCCCGAATTGCCTCTGGAAATGTTGGCGGAAGAATTCCGCAAGCCGGGGGATGTCCTCACGCCGCTGACTAAGTATAGGGAGGTGTAACCGAAAGCCGTTAATCCTGTAGTACAAATCCTGCCGGAATCGTCCCGCGCTGGTTTCCTCATGTAGGTCTTTGTAGGTCGCGCACAGGACGCGAACGTCCAGCTTTCGTTCCACTTGATCGCCAATGCGGGAAAAAGTGGCATCTTGAAGGAAGTGAAGCAATTTGCTTTGGAGACTCAGGTCAAGATCTGCGATTTCATCCAGAAACAGCGTGCCTCCGTTGGCGAGTTCAGCCCTACCCGGCTTATCGAAATTCGCTCCTGTAAATGCCCCTTTTTCGTAACCGAATAACTCACTTTCAAGCAGGGACCCGGGGATCGCTGCGCAATTGATCTTTACGAATTCCCCTGTGGCATATTCCGAATTTCTATGGATCCATCGGGCCATTGTTTCCTTACCGGTGCCCCCTCTCCCACTCAAAAGGATGGGTATAGTCGTTCTGCTAATCCGACGGGCTCGGCTCTCCAAATCACGCATTCCTGGAGAGTTTCCGAAAAGCATATCCTCGGGCGGAAAAGCGTTCCATGCATCGAGGAGACCGGGCTTAATTGAGCTGGGGGAAGACATCAAGTCCGAGTGACTGCACATCGTCCACCAAGATTGCGCCGCGGATCTAACGATTGAATCTGAAGCGGGGACTTACAACCCGCTATTTTTCAATAACATCCACGCGAAACGGGTCGTAATAGCGGATATATTTACACAGATGGTTTATCGTCGATAAGTCGCGAAGGGAAATTTCGGGGCTAGGAAAAGGAAACTGACTTCCCTTTTTCGTCTCAGGGTTGCTGAAAATCGTTCTGGAGCTGGGATCCGCCGACTACCTCTGTTCTGGGAGTTCATGGGTTGCCACGGGAGAAAATTTCGGCGGCCTGGCTGCAGATTCTCAGTTGCATCGCAAGTTTCCATAACGATTGGGTGGGACAACAACTTACAAAAAGCTAACGCACCAACACCTTATGCCTTCGATGAGCTTCCACGGATGATGTCATAGCGCTCAATGACTGCGGCTATTCCCATTCGAGGCGTTTCATCCTCCATTCTATGCTCAACTCGAACGATTTTAGCTTGGGCCCGTACAAGGACGTCTGTCCCATGCGTGATCTCAGCAGGCAAGGTTAACGTAATATCCAATTCGGAGCCCGATTCCAGCTCTTGGCTCACCACGAAATACAAACCTCGTGTCGAGATGTCCCTGGTCCTGCCTTCCTGCTTCGTGAGAAGATTTTCGACGGCGGACCGGATACTGACAGGGAGTGTCAAATCATAACGACGCGCCATACGACGTTCCGTCATCAACGCCATCCTCAAGCTCCGTTCATGGCTCCTGCCGCGGAGCCAAATCGTCTATGAGTCTTGTCGAAAATTCTTGGTTCACAAAACTTGACAGTTTTGTTGGTGCGGAATTTGCAAATACCGCACCTCACTCGCTGGCCCGGGATGTTTTAGAATCCCTCGCTGTCGCCAATGCACACTGCAAACGCCAGCGGGCAAGAAACGTCAGCACTTGACAAGAAATACGGCATCGAGTGCGCACCAATTTAGTAGTTCATCCACGTGACCGATCGACCCGGCCCCCCCACCGCGTATGCTTACGGGTCCAGCGCGGTCCGGCACGATCGTTCATGTGTGACGATTGATCTTGATTTCGCTGCAAACGATACCTTGCTCAAGTCTATCCAAGCAAGTTATGTTTTCCTGCGGGAGTTCTTAAAGTGCAAGCGCACGTACTAGAACGACACTTACTGTCGCTTTGCCCCAAGCACCACCGGGGTGGCCTCTTCAGAGGGCTCTTTCTGCGCTTTTCGTCTGTTCTTCGGATTATCTAGATTGAATTGCCTCATTTTATACAAAAGCGCCTTGTAACTGATCCCCAACATTTTCGCTGCGTCCTTGCGGCACCAGCGCGTTTTTTCGAGTGCGTCCGCAATAGCCTCCATCTCGGCCTCGTCCTTTAACCCCCGAACGAGCGCTTTCAAGCCTTGCTCCCGGTGTACGGTCGTTTCGATCCTCGGAGATGTCCTCTGGCGTGTGGCAGACATTTCTACCAGTTCTCGTAGGCTGCCCTCATCATCTTCGAGGATCACATAGCGTTTTACGAAGTTCTCAAGCTCACGCAAATTTCCCGGCCAAGGATAATTAACTGCCGCATCGAGTAGATGCTGTGAAGGAGCTTGCGCAGTCTTGCCGAATTTGTCGCTGTACTTATCGAGGAAATGACGAAAGAGCAGGGGGATTTCTAAAGTTCTCTCCCGCAAGGGCGGCACATTGATCGACAATACGTTTAACCGATAGTAGAGATCTTCTCGGAAGCGGCCTGTCTTCATCGCTTCGTGCACATCGACATTTGTCGCCGCCAGCACTCGTACATCGGTCTCCACGAGATGGCGTCCACCGAGCCGCGAATACTGGTGATCTTGCAGAACGTGGAGTAGCTTCGCCTGCAAATGCACGGACATTTCCGCGATCTCGTCCAGAAAAATTGTCCCCTTATTCGCCAACTCAAACTTTCCGGGTTTCGCGCGAATCGCCCCCGTAAATGCACCCTGCTCAAATCCGAACAGCTCCGATTCTAACAACTCACCAGGCAGGGCGGCGCAATTCACCTTGACAAACGCCTGATTCCGCCGCTTGGACCGCAAATGGATCATTCTCGCAACGACCTCTTTTCCTACACCGCTCTCTCCACAAACAAAAACCGGGACATCTACAGGCGCGATCTGCAGGATTTGCTGCCGGATACGGACCATTTGAGGGCTGGCCGCCAGGAAACTCAAATCTTCCGTCACCTGATCACAATAGTCCTTCAATGCCTGGTTTTCCTGCGCCAGCTGCTTCTTTTGGCGTGACTTCAGCATCGCCGCATCGAGTTCAGTCTTTTCAAACGGTTTAGTCAGGTAGTCATGCGCTCCTAATCGGATCGCTTCGACAACTGTCCCCACCTCATTCGAACACGAGAGCATGATGACGTTTAGGCTTCGGTCTAGGCGCATCAGTTCCCGCAATGTATCTAGCCCACTCATTTCCGGCATCAATACATCCAGAATGATAAAATCGGGGCGATCGCCAAGATTAATTTTTGAAATGGCTTCTTTGCCGTTGCCTACTGTCTCTACAGTGAAGCCATCCACCTCCAATAATGTCTGAAGGTATTTTCGAATGCTCGGTTCGTCGTCCACTACAAGAATCGTCTCTTTCACTTCTTTCACTGTTCCCCCGTTCTTGTTCCTTGAGTCTTAGGTTTGATCCATCGGCAGCAGAAACGCAAACTTGCTCCCTCGTTGCGCTTCGCTTTCCACCCAGATTTTCCCGCGATGCGCCAGGATCAACCGCTTCGCGATCGCCAACCCCAGGCCCATTCCTGACGTTTTCATATCTACACGCATAAAATCCTCAAAAATTTCTTGATGGTGTTCCGGTGCAATTCCTGGACCCGAATCGGTTACGCTAACCTCCACGCTGTTAGGCCTCGGCAAGCGAAATCTTCTCCTTTCTTCCGCTGGTATCACCTGAGTGACGCGCCGCTCCCAGAAATGCGGACGTGCCCGGAGCGTCACGGTCCCGCCGGCCGACGTGTGTTTCAGGGCATTGTCGAGCAGGTTGAACGTAACTTGTTGTACCTTCTGATAGTCAAATTTGAACGTAGGAATTGACGGATCGAGATGACTCTCCAGTTTTACTGCCTTACGCTGGTACAGTTCCGACCATCGGCTCGCAATCTCCGCTAGGCAGTCTTGCAAATCGTTCTCTCGCAACTGCAGAACAAGTTTCCCGCTCTCCAAGGCGGAGTAGTTCAGAAACATCGAAACTAGTCTTACCAGCCGCTCACAGCTTTCCTTTGATTCTTCGAGAATATCTCGTTGCTTCTCCGACAGTCTTCCAAGGGATCCTGTTAACAACAAGTCGTAATAGCCCTTGATCACCGCCAAAGGCGTTTTCAATTCGTGCGCCGCTGATGCGAGAAAGACAGTCTTTTGACGGTTCACCTCTTGCAATTTCAAGTATGCGGCCAATAGGTTCCGATAGGTGATTTCACGCTCTTGCAACAACTCCTGGACTGTTGGCTGGATCGCCCGAGGTAGCGCTTCCAAGCTCTTGTTTTCTGGCTCAAATTCGATCGCGAGCCATTCAGACTCCCGTATCCACCGCAGGTGTGCCTGATAGTGTTTGCCGTCCTGACTGCCCTTCAAGGTAACGTCTTCCTCTTTCCCTTTCACCCTCTGCAGTACGTCCCCAACATCCACCTTGAGCACTTCCCGCAGAATGTTCAATGGGCGGCGACCATCTAGGCCTAGAACCTCCAAAAACTCTAGCGCCAGCCTGTTCGACGCGAGCATTTGGCCCTCGTGGTCGGACAAAATAACTCCATAATCCAACGTTTCAAGGAAGGAACGCACCTGTGATAGAGAGACATTGCTCTGAGCATCTTTGCCTACAGAATTGGCGTTGACTTCCATTTATTCAGGCCGTCCCTCAGGAGTGGAAAATATTTTCCCGTGGCGCATCCATCCTTCCAGACGCCCGCTTTGCTGTCAATGGGAAATGCGTTTGATTTGCACTTTTAGGGAAATCCCGTACGCAAATTGCCCCAACCGCGGCAATGGTCGTGGCTGGAACGCGGGGCGCATCGATTAGCGCAATGGAAATACGTAACTTAAATCTCGGGCGAATTCCTCAACTGGCATCCAACCTGCTCAATTCTGTACTAGGCCTGGAGTACTATAACAATGGACATTGGTTTTCAGCGGCTGGACGAACGGCGCGACGCAGAATATCCTCAATCACGTGCTTCCTCCCGCATCAAAATCCAGGTACCGGTATTCCTCCGAGCTTTGGACCCTTCAGGCGCCGAGATTGTTGAGCTTACGAAAACCCTCAATATCAGCGCTCGAGGAGTTTGTCTCGCCTCTACTAACTTCCTCCGCGTTGGTCAAACTGTTCACTTAACCATTCCCACGCCATCTGGATCTTCGTCCAGTCTGGTACCAAATGAGACTCCTCCGATTACCGCTCGTGTCCGACGTATAGATCTTCTGGGTGATATGCGGGTCTTCGGATTGGAATTCCTTCGCCCACTTGAGTAAGCCAATACCCCCAGCCAGGAATTGTGCGGTCTTGCTCTGGAGATCCGCATAGGTTCTTTCTCAGGCGAACTTCAAACTTGCAGTCGCATATCTACCGAATTTGTAATAACATGCAGCGGTCCGCCGGACCCTCAGCGGTTTGGTATTCTTGGATCTATGACTGCTTTCCTGATTGGCACTTGGCTTGCTGCATAGCTAGCAAAGCCATTTGAGTGAGCCGGCCCCAGACCCCGCGGGGAAGGCAGAATGTGGGAACACCCGCCCATGCCCAGCTCCGGAGCCCCAGCGGCCCCGCGCTTACCCGTCGAAGACTCCTATCTCGAGCTTCTAGCAGACACGCTTGAAGGTATGGACATTTCTGCGCGCGGTCAATTTCTCCAACGATATTTCCGCACAACCACCCATCTCGACTTACGCGAGAGTCAAAGCTTGCAGCTTTGGGAAGAAATGCGCACACGACGACGTGAATTGTCCGAGCAGATTGGTCGCCCGATCTCGCTCAAGACTGTTCTAATGGACGTTCTTTCCACTACGGGTATGATCCGTGTGCCCGTAGTTCTCGAGTATGACGAATTTAAGAAGCTTCAAGTAAATGCAGTTACTGATCCTCTGACCGGGCTTTACAACCGCCGACTCTTTGCCGAGTCTTTCGAAAAAGAACTCAATCGCGCCCGTCGCTACGGTCTTCCGCTCGCCATCGTTATCCTCGATCTCCATCGTTTCAAGGAAGTGAATGACAAGTACGGCCATCCTCGCGGCGATGAAGTTCTGCGTGCTGCGGCCGCAACGCTTCAAAAAGCATTACGCACTTCGGACTCCGCTTTTCGCATCGGTGGTGACGAGTTCGCTCTTCTCCTTCCGCAAACCGATGCCGCACCGGCCCTGGCCCTAAGCCGCCGCGTCGAGACTGTCTTCGCGGAAACTCTTAAGCCGCTTCAATTGGCTTTCTCAGTAGCAATGGACCATGGCGTGGCCACGTTTCCGCAGGATGGGGATCAGTCCGACCAATTGATCCATGTAGCGGACGAACGTCTTTATCTCCTGAAACACGCGAACCACAAACGCAGTGTCGAGCCTGCCGCGCGCCTTGCGGGTCCGTCCGTCGCCACCGCAACTGTTGCTCCACCGCCCCCACCTAGTCCGGAACCAACTAACATCATGACGGCCCGTACTGCGGAGAAGACGGCAACGGAATTTGACTTGGCCTCTTTCGCTGCCGCTGAATCCATTTCCAATCAGACCGCTCAAGACCCAACTCAAGCTCCTTTATTCACAATTCAGCGGAAGTCCGAACGTGTCTCCATGGCGGGAACGAATGCCTACGCAGTCATAGGAGAAACTGGAACACGGCGAGCTCGCGTCTTGGATCTAGGCTTTGGTGGCGTGGCGCTGGAGCTAGAACAGGCCGAAGACCTTCCTGAGAGTCTATTGGCCGTTTTGCATGTGCCGATTCTTCCGCCCGTGCGCGTTTTCTTGCGTCCCGTATGGTCGCGCACCACGAAAGAGGGCGCATTCCGCCTTGGATGCCATTTCGTATCCTGACCTGCCTCAAAGTACTTTCCTCATAGAAAGTCCTGGCTGATGCAGATCAGGGCAGTTACCTCCCTGGCCCATTTCTGTCCGCCGTACAGGTTGCGAGTACCGTCTCCAAACCGATAATTTGGTATTTCACAAACCTCAAGGGAGATTTTTCTCGTGATGCACGTCTTTCACACAACTTCTTCGTTCCTTCGTAGCATTACCAGCCTTGCTAGCCTGTTTTTGATTTCTTGGCTGGGGATTGGTTGTACCGAGTACACCAAGAAAGTGGTCCCGGATCTCTCGCTTTCCGCTAATTCGGTCGATTTCCAAACAGTAGCCGTTGGCCAAAAGGCCACCAAAACCATCGACATCTCCAATACCGGGACCGCCCCTCTGCAGATCTCTGCTCTGTCGGTTTCCGATAAAGCATTCTCGATCACAGGTCCTTCAGTGCCGCGCAGCCTTCCCGCGGCGAGCAGCGTCACCTATACGTTGACCTTTGCTCCTACTTCGGCTGGAAATACTTCTGCTTCCGTCGATATCTTCACCAATGTCGCACCCGAGCCGGCATCGATCTCCCTCGCGGGTAGCGGCAAGGCGGCCATCACGAATCTGGTGGTCAATCCCACGACGATCAACTTCGGCAACATCGCGTTGAAATCCACCGGCACACAGAACGTCACGCTCGAAAACACCGGAGATAGCAACCTTTCTTTGCAAGGGGTAACGGTTTCCGGTGCCGGTTTCGGTTATGCGGATCTTCCTCCCGGCTTCTCGCTGGCACCGAACCAGAAAGTCACATTCCAGGTCTGGTTTACTCCCAAGGCAGTTGGTGTGGCTTCGGCCACACTTTCTCTGTTAAGCCCGGATCTTTCCTCGCCCGCCACGCTGAGCCTGTCCGGAGACGGGGTTAGTGCCTCGACTCCGCCGACGACGACGAAGACGAGCCTGGTAGTCAGTCCTACGGTGATCAACTTCGGCAACATCACCTTGAAATCCACCGGCACACAGAACGTCACGCTCGAAAACACCGGAGATAGCAACCTTTCTTTGCAGGGGGTAACGGTTTCCGGTGCCGGTTTCGGTTATGCGGATCTTCCTCCCGGCTTCTCGCTGGCACCGAACCAGAAAGTCACATTCCAGGTCTGGTTTACTCCCAAGGCAGTTGGTGTGGCTTCGGCCACACTTTCTCTGTTAAGCCCGGATTTTTCCTCGCCCGCCACGCTGAGCCTGTCCGGAGACGGGGTTAGTGCCTCGACTCCGCCGACGACGACGAAGACGAGCCTGGTAGTCAGTCCTACGGTGATCAACTTCGGCAACATCACCTTGAAATCCACCGGCACACAGAACGTCACGCTCGAAAACACCGGAGATAGCAACCTTTCTTTGCAGGGGGTAACGGTTTCCGGTGCCGGTTTCGGTTATGCGGATCTTCCCCCCGGCTTCTCGCTGGCACCGAACCAGAAAGTCACATTCCAGGTCTGGTTTACTCCCAAGGCAGTTGGTGTGGCTTCGGCCACACTTTCTCTGTTAAGCCCGGATTTTTCCTCGCCCGCCACGCTGAGCCTGTCCGGAGACGGAGTTAGTGCCTCGACTCCGCCGACGACGACGAAGACGAGCCTGGTGGTCAGTCCTACGGTGATCAGTTTCGGCAACATCACCTTGAAATCCACCGGCACACAGAACGTCACGCTCGAAAACACCGGAGATAGCAACCTTTCTTTGCAGGGGGTAACGGTTTCCGGTGCCGGTTTCGGTTATGCGGATCTTTCTCCCGGGTTCTCACTGGCACCGAACCAGAAAGTCACATTCCAGGTCTGGTTTACTCCCAAGGTAGTTGGTGTGGCTTCGGCCACACTTTCTCTGTTAAGCCCGGATCTTTCTTCACCCGGCACGCTTAGCCTGTCCGGAGACGGGGTTAGTGCCTCGACTCCGCCGACGACGAACCCGCCACCTCCCTCCACGCCACCCACGGTTGGGCTGAATTGGAATGCCAGCAGCAGCCAAGTGATCGGCTATCGCGTCTATCGCAGCGAATCCTCTGGCAGTTCCTACAACCTGTTGACTGGCACAGCGCTAACTGCCTTGACGTATACGGACACAACGGTCTCTTCCGGTACGACGTATTATTATGTCGTCACGGCCGTCAATTCCGCCGGAGTCGAAAGCGTCTACTCGAATCAGGTGACGGCCGCTGTTCCTGCATCTTGATCGTTTCCTTCGGGCTGCTGCACATGCCAAGCCGGTTTTGCGCTAATCCTAATTTGGTTTATAATTGTTATTTGCCTCGTGACCTAGCGACGCGGCTGTAGTTCCCTAGCGTTCAGGGAGCCGTGCAGACCGGACACGAAAGAATGGAGAATCATGAAACCCGGTATTCACCCCGATTATCATCCTGTGACGGTGCACTGTGCCTGTGGGCATACGTTCCAGACGCGCTCGACCATTAAGGGCGAGATGCTGCGCGTCGAAATCTGCTCAAGCTGTCACCCGTTCTTCACGGGTAAGCAAAAGCTCGTGGACACCGCCGGACGCGTGGAGCGCTTTAACAAGAAATACGCCAACGCGCCTGCTCCTACCGGCAAACGGTAGTCGGAAATTTCAATCGGTTTGACCGCGGACCGGCCTCTCGCCGGTCCGTTTCTTTTTCCGCCTTTTGTCCTACTCGCGAACTACGTGTAGAATCAATTCCCAACGTGGCGACACAATCCCGCATGTTTGACGGCGTGCCCACTCCCGATGGAGTGGAAACCGCGCCGCCGCGGGTAACCCTGCGCAACGCCTTTTCCCACCCTTTTGATTCCGCGATTGCCGCCGCCCGTACCTGCTACTCCTCCCGCCTGATTGCTCCGGAAGAGATCACCGATAAGCAACGCCTCAACATCGGCGCGGCAACGTTCTACAGCGGCCACCACACCGTCTACCAGCATGCGCACTTTGAATTTGGCCTCGAAAACGTCAGCCGCCAGTTTGTTTGGTCCTTCCTGCACGCCCACCCTTTTTACAATTCCGAACAGCAAAGCCAGCGCTATGTGCGAATGGAACGTGCTCAAGCCTATGTTCCCGCCGTTTCGCTTTTCTTCGACGAGGGTTCGCGCGAAATTTATGAGGCGGCCATCGCTCGCGCCTGGGCGTATTACCGCGAACTCTCGGCACTCCTCGTTGGCGATGCGCGAACCATCCTGAGCGACATCTGGCATATCGGCCCCATGTCTCATCCGAAACGCATACAGAAAATTGAGCGCTCCGCCGAAAAACGAGCCATCGAAATCGCACGGTATGTCCTTCCGGTGGCGGCGTTCACCACCATGGTCCACACGCTATCCGGCATCGTCCTTCATCGACTCTGGCGCATGTGTTCGGCTTCCGATACCCCCAGTGAGGCACGCGCGGTGATCGGCGAAATGGTGGCGCTAGTGCGCCAGCAGGATCCGCAATTTTTCGACCGCTTTGGCACTTCTCCGCTCGAAGAGCTTCCCGAATGGAAAGATGTCGGTCCGGCTCAACTGCACGCAGAGGCATTTGTCCGGGAGTTCGATACACCTCTTCAGGGCAAAACTTCACGCCTCCTCGACTACTCGCACAACGCAGTTCGCGTTATGGCCGCCTCTTATCGCGCTGTCGTCGGGTTGCCGGAATCCGCATGCTCCGACATGGCGGCCATAGATCGTCTTTTGAATCCCGCCCGCAATTTGTACCGGCTAGAAACTCTGAACATTGGAGTGCATGCCCCAATGATGCGTGCGCTGCAACACGCCACATACACTTTCGCCAAGAAAATCAGCCATACCGCAGACAGCCAGGACCAGCGTCACCGCATGGTCCCCGGCTCGCGCCCATTGCTCACTCTCGCCGATACGCGCGAGCCTGACTACATTACCCCGATGCTCCTCCAGGAAAATCCGAGGGCCAAGGAAGTCTACGATCGCGCCATGCTCGACGCTTGGGCCGCCAAAAATCAGCTTCTCGATCGCGGCGTGCCTCCGGAGATCGCTCTCTATTTGCTTCCCAACGCCAAATCCATCCGCCTCGTTGAAACCGGTTCGCTTTTACATCTTCTCCACAAATGGACCATGCGCACCTGCTTCAATGCCCAGGAAGAAATCTACAACGCCTCCAGGGACGAAATTGCGCAAGTTCGCGAAGTGCATCCCGAACTTTCCCGCTACATCGGTCCGCCCTGCCATCTCCGCGCAGGCATCACCACGCCGATCTGCACGGAAGGCTCCCACTTTTGCGGCATTAAAGTCTGGCTCGACTTCCCCAATATTCAACGCCGCATCTGAAACGCCACCAGCCGTCCGCTCCGTCATATAGAGAAGGGGTCCTCCATGGCGCTCACCCGGCTCCGGTTTCTCTCCTGCCTCCTCATCGCTGTATTGGTGTTTCCATTTCCTGCCGCTGGGTTTGATACGACGCTTTCCGACACCGCATTGCGTGAAGCATATTTCATCGGTCAACGACACGATGAAACCACGCTCGCCCTTCTCGACAAGTACACGACCCACCTTCCTCCACCGAAAAAGGGTCCCTACATCGATGCGGTGAGTTTCCTTTCTCCGTTTGCTCAAGTGGTCTTGAACTCTGCCAACACTTTAACGGTTATAACGCTCAACAAGCCCAACTCGACCACAACAGCCAGACGGGAACTGTCAAAGTTGTTATCGATATCGCGTTCACCACTTCTTATGGGCCTTACACCTCTGCTCCCGTAGGGTCAAATACGCCTTCCGCATTGGGTCTCGTTCCTCGCCCGATGGATTTCTGGAAGGATTTTCAGGTGCAATTCTTTAGCAAAAACAAGCCGGTCCAACCGCTCCATTCTACGGGTGAGCCAAAAGTGTCTTGCGGCGAGTTTGGTTGTGTGCTCCTGGGCGCTACCCTCGAATTCGAATTCCTTGCGGAAACCTATCCAGACGATTCCACCACTGTTCAGATCGATCCTCCCGAAGGGCCGCAAGTCGTTGTCGAATACGACTTGTCGTACGTTCGTTGAACTTTGTTTCCTTGGGTGAGTTTAGCTTTTCCAGTGGAGCGTGACCGGTCCCGCCATCGGGTGCGGCAAGCGAATCCCGGTTCGTCGCTGCTCGATCAGGTTTTGCTTCAAAGCGAAATACCACTTCGCCGGGCGGTCCGCGTCATCAATCAACATCAGTCGCGGATTATGACTCAGCCCCTCGGACTGTTTGATCATCGTCTCCTGATCCTGGCGCAGGAAAATCTTCGCGAACATCCGAAACACGGAAATCGGAAGCGGAAGATTCCATGCAGCCACAAAATCAATACGGCAACAATCCCGTCGCACGGGAGTGACCGTCGCCCTGCTCGAGAACCAGTATTTTCCGCTGTGAATCTCTTCGAACCGCATATTCGGCAACACGAAATCAATCGTCGTCGTGACAGGTTCGCCAGTAACTTTCTTCAGCCATTGATAGGGCAAGCTATTCGTCGAAGGCGAATGCTTGCTCATGCGAAAACCATCCAGGATCGGCTCAAATTGTTTCGACTTCTCATGAATGCTCGCCTTACTCCGCCAAAACCAGGATTGATGCACAAACGGCCCGTGTGCCGGATCCATCAGGCCGATAATTCCGTGATCGATGTGCGAAGGCAGTTCGCAATCGAGCCGCGTGATTTTATATTTCTCGCTGAATTTTGGAAGCTCGGGCGCCGGCGGCAGCGACTCCGGCAATCTAGCGCCCGGCGCGTTCACGTAGACCCAAACGTAACCGTCGCGCTCCTCACACGGGAAGTGGCCGGCGCTGATTCGCTCCACCCTCAGCTTGTCATGGCTTGTCAGCGAGGGAATGACCATGCAGCGGCCGCTACACGCATCAAATTCCCAACCGTGATAGCTGCATTGCAAATTCTTTCCGTCAAAATGGCCGTACGAAAGCGGCATTCCCCTGTGCGGACACGAATCCCGCATCGCGAACGCTCTTCCCCCGGTGGTCCGTCCCAATACCAGAGGCACTTCCAGCAGCGTCGCCATCGCCAGCTTTCGTCCAGAAATCCCCTCGCTACGCATGGCCGGATACCAGAAATCCCACAGGAAACCGAGATCCGTTTGCGGCGTGCCTTCCTGCCGGATTTCCATCCCGCTGTCCATGGCCGTTTGTGCCGCCTCGCTCATCCTTCCACCTTCGATCTCCGGCTTCCCACCAAGTCGCATCGTAGTACAGCCCTGAGCTGAACAGCAACGTCCGTGCCGGCTTAGATCCAGGCTCGCAGAGTCAGGTTTGCAACCAATCTGTGTTGGCGCTACTCTAATTCCAGAGAAAACCCGATGTTCGCCTCTTTCTATTAGCTCCCCTCAACGGTCGCTCCATCCCGAGCGCATATTCTTTTCCCGAAGTTTTTCGAGTTATTCTTGGCTTCTCGCCCACGGGCGAGCCGAGCGCTTTCTTGGCGCGAAGGAATACGCAAATGTCAGTTCTAACTCTCAGTGAAAAGCTCGACCAGCTCGACGTCCGCTATCAGCAGATGACCCAGGAGCTCTCCACTCCGGAAATCGTCTCTGATTCCGCGCGCTTCCAGAGACTTGCCAAACAGCACGCCGACCTCGAGGACATTGTCAATAAGCACCGCGAGTTCAAGCAAATAGAAAAAGACCTCGCCGGTACTCGGCAGATGATCGTGGAATCCGAAGACGCCGAGATGCGTCACATGGCTCAGGAAGAAGAAAGGCAACTCACCACGCGCAAGGAACAAATCGAGCGCGAGTTAAAGCTTCTTCTCATCCCCAAAGATCCCAATGACGAGAAAAACGTTATCCTCGAAATTCGCGCCGGCACCGGTGGCGATGAGGCTGGAATTTTCGCCGGCGATCTTTTCCGTATGTATTCCCGCTATGCCGAATCCCAGGGATGGAAGGTCGAGGTCATGGAGAGTTCCCCAGCTTCCATGGGCGGCGTAAAAGAAATTGTCGCGGCGATTCAAGGAAACAAAGTTTATTCCAAGCTGAAATATGAAAGTGGTGTGCATCGCGTACAACGCGTGCCCGCCACCGAAACTCAGGGCCGCATCCACACCTCGGCTGCAACCGTCGCGGTACTTCCGGAAGCCGATGAAATTGATATCAAGATCGAAGCCAAGGACCTCCGCGTCGACACGTTTTGCTCCTCGGGTCCGGGCGGCCAGTCGGTCAACACAACTTACTCCGCTGTCCGCATCACGCATCTTCCCAGCGGCCTCGTTGTTTCTCAGCAGGACGAAAAGTCTCAGATCAAAAATCGCGCCAAAGCCATGCGCGTTCTACGCTCCCGCCTCTATGAAATGGAGCTCGAGAAGCAGCAGGCCGCTATCCTCGCGGAACGCCGCGGGCAAATCAAAACAGGCGATCGCTCCGAGAAAATTCGTACCTATAATTATCCTCAGAATCGAGTCACCGACCACCGCATCGGCCTGACCATTCACCAGCTCACTGAAGTTATGGATGGCAAGCTCGCGCCTCTCGTCGATGGACTCGTGGGTCACTATGAGGCCGAGCGCCTCAAACAGGAATTGGCCGAAGCCTAATGACATGGACGGCAGAGGGCCGGTTCGCGCAGTGCGTCCAGAAAAGAAAGAAATGGCACGATGACCGTGGTTTCTACAGATCGTTCCGTTCGCTCCCTGCTGAAGCAGGGTATGGACCAACTGCGCGCCGCCAACGTTCCTTCCCACACACTTGCAGCCGAACTTCTACTTCTCCATGCCACTTCGCAAAACCGTACGTGGCTCTACGCTCATCCCGAAGAGATTCTGCCCGAATCCGTAACGAAAGTTTATTTCAAGCTGCTCGCTCGACGCGCTTCCGGTGCACCGACGCAGCATCTCACGGGGAAGCAAGAATTCTGGGGCCTCGAATTCGAAGTTACCCCAGATGTGCTCATTCCGCGCCCGGAAACCGAACATGTCATCGAAGTCGCCCTTGACCGTCTGGCCGTCCGCGAGATTCGGGCAGGTCGGCAACCCCGGCTAAACGGCGAAAACGTGACGCTCCTGGATATCGGCACAGGTTCCGGCTGTATCGCGATCGCACTAGCGAAAGAACTTTCCGCCGCTACCATCTATGCGACGGATATTTCCAAGCCAGCTCTAGAAATCGCGCGCCGCAACGCCGCCCGCCACGGCCTATCGGGCCGCATGCAGTTTCTCGAATCCGATCTGCTGGCAGCATTTCAATATTCCCTTGCGCAAACACCCCGAGTAAGGTTCGATCTAATCGTCAGCAACCCTCCTTACATCAGCCTGCGGGAAGCCGATTCTCTACCCATCGAAGTGCGTGAACACGAGCCGCGCGCGGCTCTGTTCGGAGGTGTGGAAGGCTACGAACTTTACGGCGCGCTCATTCCAAGCGCTGCCCAATATTTGAAACCAGGTGGTTTGCTGGTTCTCGAGCTAGGCTACAACAGTCTCTCCGCCGTCGAGCCACTTCTCGATTGCTCCAACTGGGCCAATGTCGCAATCACCACAGATCTCGCAGGCATCTCCCGGGTCATTTCCGCAGAACGTTTTTAACATTCACACTGAATCTCAAGCCGCCGTTTTGTGAACTGCCTCCATCCTGTCCAAACAAGATGAAAGAACTTAACGAGAAATGTGGGTTTATTTCGGCGTTCCCCTTGCTTTGCCGCGCGAACATTGCCGCAAGCGCTCCGAAGTCGTAGGCTTATCGCATGCCGGACTTGGCTCGCTTCCGCGCAAAACACGATTCCTGGGATCTCCAGCAGACGCCTCTTCATTCCGCAATTCTCCATGTGGATATGGACGCTTTCTTCGTGTCGGTGGAGCTTTTAGAACGCCCCGACCTCCGGGGAAAGCCCGTTGTCGTCGGCGGCCGTCCCGATCAGCGGGGCGTCGTCGCTGCCGCGAGCTACGAGGCCCGCAAATTCGGCGTTCATTCGGCGATGCCTCTCCGCACCGCCGGTCGTCTCTGTCCCCATGCGATTTTCCTCGACGGCCAGCACGAAAAATATTCGGAGTGGAGCGACCGCGTCGCCACCATCCTCGGCAAGTTTTCTCCCATCGTCGAAATGGTCTCCATCGATGAAGCGTATCTCGATCTGTCAGGGACAGAGCGTCTCCACGGTCCTCCGCTCGCCGCAGCCGACAAACTTCTTCGTTCCATCTCACGGCAAACCGGCCTTCCCTGTTCCGGCGGCCTGGCCACCACCCGGCTGGTCGCAAAAGTCGCCTCTGATCAAGGCAAACCACGAGGGCTCGTCTGGGTCGCGCCGGGAATGGAGGCTCGTTTCCTGGCGCCGCTTCCGATCCGCAAAATTCCCGGCATCGGCGAAGTTACCGAACGTGCTCTGCGCGCGCTGGGAATTGAAACCGTCGAGCAGTTGGCGTCTCACCAACAGGAAAAATTGGAAAAGATCTTCGGCCAATGGGGCACGGCTCTCTATCGCAAAGCCCGCGGTGGCGATTCCTATGAGTTCCTCGTCGACGCGGAACCCAAATCCATCTCCCATAATCACACTTTCGGCGAAGACACCGCCGACGTCGCGCAAATGGAGTCTCTCGTCAGCCACCTGTCCCAGAAAACCTGCAAGCGCCTCCGCGAAGCCGGTCTCTTTGCCCGTACTCTCACACTCACCATCCGCTACGCAGGTTTTCAGACCTACACCCGCTCGAAGAGCGTGCAAGATCCCTTACATCTTGATGCCGATGTACACACGATTTTTCTCGATCTGTTCCGGACCCATCGCGATCCGAAGCGCAAGGTTCGTCTTCTCGGCGTCGCTCTTTCCAACCTATGCCATGGCGCGACGCAACTCGATCTCCTCGAAACCGGCCGCCGCGAAAAGCTCGACCGCCTCACGAAAGCCGCCGACGAGCTTCGCGACAAATTCGGGTTCGGCTCCGTGCAGTTCGGTGGCTCTCTGCGACGCGATGAGTAGCCCTCCGCTCGTTCGACGCGCGCAATCGCGGCAATGTCTTATACTGACTGTGGATGAGTCCCGCCGCGCCACCCAGCATCCCTCCCTCTGCCCCGCGCCTCGGCCGCGTTCGCGACTTCTGGCAGCGCGTCAGCGAAGGCCGAGACATCGACGACTTGTGGTCTCAATTCGCCGCCGACACCCGCTCTAGCTACGGTTTCTACGGCAAGGACGTCGATTGGGAGCAAATTCACAAGCTTCCTGCCTGGAAGCGTCCCCTGCGCGTCGCCGGCCAGTTGTTCTGGGCCATGATGAACAAACTTACTCCGGCGCGCCGCGTTCTTCTCCTCGTCGCTATAGCCCTTCTCCTCCTTTCCAGCGTGCAATTCCAGTTCGGAGACAACAATCGCCTCGAAATCAAATCCGAATTCATCGCCGCTTTGCTCTTCCTTCTGCTTCTCTCCCTCGAACTGGCAGACAAAGTCATCATGAAGCGTGACCTGGAGATCGCCCGAGAAATCCAGACCTGGCTGGTTCCTTCCGAGCCTCCGGTTATTCCGGGCGCCGAAGTGGCCTTCTGGACTCGTGCGCAAAATTCTGTCGCCGGTGACTACTACGACGCTTTCTATCCGCTGAGTGACGGCGCCACCGGCGGGAAGTTGATGTTGGTCATGGCCGATGTTGCCGGAAAGAGCGTTCCTGCCGCCCTCCTCATGGCCACCTTGCAGGCAAGCCTTCGCACACTGGCCTCCGAAGGGCTGTCCCTCGTCGAGCTTACCGAACGCTTGAATCGCTACGCTTGCGCCCACAGCCTGAATGGCCAACGCTTCACAACCGCTGTTATCGCGCTCTATGATCCAGACACGCGCCATCTCGAATACGTCAATGCCGGCCACAATTCTCCGGTGCTGCGACGCGTCAACGGCAGTGTAGATCGCCTCGAGTCTTCGAGTTTGCCGTTCGGCATCGGCCCCGATGCCGCGTTTTCCTCCGATTCCATAGACCTCCAGCCGGGCGATACTCTCATTCTTTTCACCGATGGAGTCGTCGAAGCCTTCAATTCCGCGGGAGAGGAATTTTCCGATACGCGGTGGATTCATGTAATTCGAGGGTTGCCCAAGCTCTCTGCCCAGGAAACTCTTGGCCAACTGATGAGGAGCGTAGAAGACTTCGTTGGCACAACCCGTCAATCCGACGACATCACTTGTCTCGTCCTTCAGACCAAGTAACTTCCTGTCCCATAACTGATCTCTTTTACCCCGCACCTACCTTCATGGGTGGCGCATAATCTAAATATGCCTGCGCGGGAACTTGCCAATTCGATCTGCGACACACTTGTGCGCGCCGGCCACCAGGCCTTTCTCGTCGGCGGCTGCGTGCGCGATCTTCTTCTCGACCGCGATCCAGTCGATTATGACGTCGCTACGGACGCCACTCCCGACCAAGTCTTGCGGGTCTTCCCCGGCAGCCTCACCGTTGGCGCGGAGTTTGGCGTTGTACTCGTCAACCAGGATGACCATAAAGTGGAAGTAGCAACTTTTCGCCACGACGTCGGCTATTCCGATGGCCGCCATCCGGACCAGGTGGTTTTTGCCCTTACCGCCGAAGAGGACGTTGCTCGGCGAGATTTCACCATCAACGGCCTGCTCATGCGCCACACCACAAATGAGGTCCTCGATTATGTGGGAGGACGCGCCGATTTGCAGGCCGGCATCATCCGCGCCATCGGCGATCCTGAGCGCCGCATCACCGAAGACAAGTTGCGTATGCTTCGCGCAGTCCGCTTCGCCGCCCGCTTTGGCTACAGGATCGAAGCAAAAACGTTCGAAGCGATTCGGTCGCACGCCTCGCAAATCCATTCCGTCTCCGCCGAGCGTATTCATGAAGAATTATCCAAACTCCTGACCGAAGGCGCGGCGCGAAGGGGATTCGAGTTATTGGATGAGACGGGACTCTTACGGCAGCTGTTGCCAGAGATTGCGACATTGAAAGGCGTCCAGCAACCCCCCGAATATCACCCCGAGGGCGATGTGTGGATCCACACCCGCATGATGCTCGAGGGCCTTCCGGCCGGCGCCTCTCGCACACTCGCCTGGGGCGTCTTGCTTCATGATGTGGGCAAGCCCGCCACATTTCGGCCCGCCGCCGTCACGGGAGACCGTGTCCGTTTTGACGGCCACGTGGATGTCGGAGTCTGCATAGCCGCTGATGTCTGCAAACGCCTGATGTTTTCGAACGAGGAAACCGAGCAGATCCTCGCACTCGTTGCCAATCACATGAAGTTCAAGGACGTTGCCCAGATGCGACAGTCCACCCTCAAACGATTCGTCCGACAGCCTCACTTTGACGAACATCTTGAACTCCACCGCCTGGACTGCCTGGCCAGCCACCACAATCTGGAGGCCTACAAGATGGTCCGGGATTTCCTCTTACACACCCCCCCAGAGCAAGTTAGGCCTACAAGATTATTGACAGGCGACGATCTAAGTGAGATGGGTTATGCTCCTGGTCCGGAATTCAAGACCATCCTTGGGGCCCTCGAGGACGCCCAACTCGAAGGAACAGTGACAACCAGGGATGCGGCCCATATTTTTGTCCGAGCCAAATATCCTCTACGAAAAGTTGGCCGATAGAGGAACCGTAGGGCAAGGACGAGATTGTCTTTCAGGCCATAAGTACTTTGTATGCATAAGACTAAGGTTCGGTTTGCGCTTCTTCCGGGCTTGTTATATAGTTGAGCATAACGCACTAAATGTTGTTGCTCATGGAGTGTGCAGGTTCGGGCACCTTTTTTGCCCTCCCTGCATCTAATGCTTGAAGGCGGCACTGCTCGCCGCCGAGCGTAAGGGGAACCTATGGCTGACAAAAAACACTCTATCCCAGATACTCTGCCGCTTTTGCCCGTTCGGGACACGGTCCTGTTTCCAGGGGCGGTCCTGCCTCTCACCGTCGGCCGGGAAAGCTCTCTGGCTCTCGTTAATTCTTTAACCGGCGAGGAGAAACTCCTCGGCGTGGTTGCTCAACTCGATCCGCGCGTGGAAGACCCCGCGGCGGCCGACCTTCACAAAGTGGGCACCCTCGCGAAGGTGCACAAGACCGTCAAGATGCCGAACGGCAACGTGGTCGTCTTCATGGAAGGTCTGCAAAGAATTCGCATTGACGAGTTACTGGGATTGCGCCCGTTTCTTCGCGCCAACATCGTCGCCGAGCCGGACATCATCGGCGAAAACGACAATGAACTCGAAGCTCTGGAACGCAACGCTCAGGATTTGTTCCGCGACGTTGTAAGCCATTCACCGCAACTCTCCGATGACCTGCAGAATGTGGCCATGAACATCGACGATCCATCGCGCCTCTCGGACTTTATTGCCGGCACGCTGCCGAGCCTCTCGACTCTTTTGCGTCAGGAGTTGCTGGAAACTTCCAACGTGCGGAAGCGCCTGGAAATCCTGATCCGCGAGCTCTCCAAGGAACTGGAGGTTTTGGAACTGCGCAGCAAGATCAACGAACAGGTCCAGGAGCAGGTAAGCCAGAATCAGCGGGAATACCTGCTCCGCGAGCAGATGAAGGCGATTCAAAAAGAACTGGGAGAAATGGATGATGCGCAGGCGGAAATCGAAGAGCTGCGCACCAAGGTCGAGCAAGCCGGCATGCCTCCGGAAGCAAAGAAGGAATGCGAACGCGAGCTCAAACGCCTGGCAAAGATGACTCCGGCATCCGCGGAATACATGGTTTCGCGCACTTACTTGGAATGGATGACCTCGCTGCCCTGGTCAAAATCCTCCGGCAGCACGGAAATTGATATTCCCAAGGCACACGAGATCCTGGACGAAGATCATTACGACCTGCAAAAGGTGAAAGAACGCATTCTCGACTATTTGGCGGTGAAAAAGCTGCAGCCGGGAATGAAAGGTCCAATCCTGTGCTTCGTCGGGCCTCCAGGCGTGGGCAAAACGTCTCTCGGCAAGTCCATTGCCCGGGCTTTGGGACGCAAGTTCGTTCGCATCTCTCTCGGTGGAATGCACGATGAGGCTGAGATTCGCGGCCATCGTCGCACCTACATCGGCGCGCTTCCTGGCCAAATTATTCAGGGCCTCAAACGCGCGGAGACCAACGATCCCGTCTGTATGCTCGACGAAGTCGATAAACTCGGCCGGGATTTCCGTGGCGATCCGTCCGCGGCGCTGATGGAAGTTCTCGACCCGGAACAGAATGCCAACTTCCGCGATCATTATCTTGACGCGCCGTTCGATCTCTCGAAGATCATCTTCATCGCCACGGCTAACTGGATGGATCCCATCCCGGAGCCACTGCGCGATCGCATGGAGATCATCGAGCTTCCCGGCTACACCGGTGAAGAAAAGATTCACATCGCGCGCAAGTACCTGATTCCGAAGCAGGCCACCGAGCACGGCATCAAGGAAGGCGAACAGCTGGAATTCACGGAAGCGGGGCTGCAGGAGATCATCCACAGCTACACGCGTGAAGCGGGCGTGCGCAACCTTGAGCGGGAAATTGCCACCCTGGTGCGCAAGCAAGCCCGTCGCCTGGCGGAAGGCAAGACCGAAAAGATGGTGGTCACTCCGGAAGTCGTCCGGGAGTTCCTCGGCGTTCCGAAGTACCGCACGGAAAAGGAAGTGGAAGAGCGTGTCAAGAAACCCGGCGTCGCTGTCGGTCTCGTCTGGACTCCCGTCGGGGGCGACATCGTCTTCATCGAGGCCAGCCGTATGCGTGGTGGCAAGCAGTTCACCATGACCGGCCACCTTGGAGAAGTGATGCAGGAATCGATGACCGCCGCGCTAACTTGGACTCGTGCCAATGCTGAGCGCTACGGCATCGACCCGGACTTCTTCCGCAAACAGGATATCCACATCCACGTGCCTTCCGGTGCGGTTCCGAAGGACGGACCCTCCGCGGGCGCGGCCATGGTCACCGCGTTGGTGAGCTTGTTGACCAACCGCCCGGTGAAGAATCGGCTGGCCATGACCGGGGAAATGACCTTGTCCGGTGTGGTTCTGCCCATTGGCGGCGTGAAGGAAAAAGTCCTCGGAGCGAAGCGTGCTGGCATCAAGCACGTCCTCTTGCCCGCGGACAATGAACCCAACGCTGTGGCCGATCTTCCGGCCGAGATTTTGGGCGACCTAACCATTAGCTACGTACGCACGCTCGATGAAGTCCTTGAGCAGGCGCTGGAAAAAGAGCCAATCGCGCCGGTCGTTCCCGAACCCGAGCCTCAACAGCCCGGTGTTGGAGATTCGCCCCGGGCGATCCACTGATCGCAACATACCTCTAATCGGGATAGGGGGAGCAGTCACCTGCTCGCCCCTCCCACACCACTGCACAGGCGGGTCCGCATACGCCCTCCGGCCCGCAAGGGCTCAACTCGCTGAACCGCCGTTCGCCACAGGGCTTCGCCGCTCGGCAGGTTTCCGTTTCGGCTTCACCGTCTTCTGAACCTGCAAAACTCAGCCGAAGCTGATTGGCTGGCGCAGTGCCACCCATGAGTTCGACATTCTACTACTCGCTCTCACTGTTTGGGGCTCCTCACTCGCGTGAGTGTCGGGTCGGAGGAGGCGCGCCGAAGCGCTAGCCTCCGTCCGCCGCTCAAACTGCACGGACGGTTTTCCCGTATGCAGCTTTCACGAAGACGCGACACTACGAAATGCTAAAGAAGGAATTAACCCCACCAAGTTCACAAGCTCATACTCACCGTACAGCGTGGCCGTAGGCAGTTGCGTCCAACCGCCATTACGCCAACGCTTAAATCGATGCGACCAGATCCGCCGCACGATCCATCGGTCGAGTTGATTGAAGAGCTTTCGGACGTGGGCTCGCTTGTAATATTCGCCCCATCCCCGCAGAAGTGGGTTAAGTTCTGCAATCAGCTCCTTGGTATGCAAAGGCACCCTCCGCTTAGTTCGTTGCCGCACCTGGTCCTGAAAACGTTGGATCGACTTTTCACGCGGGTACGCATACAGCGCACCGGAGCGTGCCTGGCTACGAATCTTGCTCGCGGGTAACTGCAGTTTCTTCCCGCGCTTGATCTTGTAACCAAGAAACTCGAAGCCATGCTGGACGTGAACGATCCGCGTCTTCTGCGGATGTAACTCCACTCCCAGCTGTTTCAGGATTCGGCGAGCCGCGTCCACTGCAGAACGTGCTTCCGCTGCCGATTTACAGGTGACCACCCAGTCATCGGCATACCTCGTCAGCTGATATCCTCTCCGCCTCATCTCCCGATCAAACGGCGTCAGGAGCACTGGCGAAACCACTCCTCCTTGGGGAGTGCCGCGCTCGGTCGGAAAGAGTTGCCCTTTCCCGTAGCTTCCCGCTTTGAGCATCGCTTGGATAAGGCGAAGCACTCGGCCATCTGCTACTCGTTGGGCAACCAGCGTGAGAAGTTTTTCGTGATCCACAGATCCGAAAAAGTCTCGGAGATCTGCGTCCACGATCCACTCCGACCCGCTTTGAATCTCCTTCCAGATCTTGCGCAGCGCGTCCTTCGTCGATCGCCCTCGCCGATATCCAAAGCTGGCATCATCGAATATCGGCTCGAATAGGGGCTCCAACCGATTGAGTAGCGCTTGCTGACATACGCGATCATAGATCGTCGGGACGGTCAACGCGAACTGCACTTGAGCACAGTGAGCATTTGGGATGGGCCGAGATCCGTCACCCGTACCATCCACTGCGCGGTCAACGTTTTCCAGTACTCAAAAAGCGACGCATCGCTGGCAATGACACGCTCATTCTTCGCGGAATGGATTGTGGCACTTTCAGTGTCGCGCGGGAATGGACCGATTGGGCGGATCCTTCGCCAGCGGACTCGTTGAAACTGCCCCTGCGGCGACTTGACGCCGAATCTCTTCTGGCTTTAGTTACCCTCTTGGAGCAACTCCCCCAGCGATCTACAGAAAAAGGTTGATTTATGAATTCATTTGAAATACTGTCAGACCATTCTTTTACGTGGTCTGCTAGCTATGCAGAAGAAATCCTCTGCCGCCCTGCGAAAGCGCCGTCAGGCTCTGCTAGGCAAGCTGCCGTCACTCGCTGGCATCCTTCGCGGTTCTCTCATCGAACGCTACAAGCCTTGTGGCAAGCCTGGCTGCAAATGCGCCAAGGGCCGCGGTCATGGCCCCAAATACTACTTGTCTGTGAGCTTCCCGAATGTGTGGCCGCAAGTGGACTATGTTCCGCAGAACCGTCTTGCGGAGACCAAGAAATTCCTCGCCCATTATCAACGCGCTCGCGAAATCTTGGAGCAGATCTGCGAGATCAACCGCGAGTTGCTGCGTCGCCGAGAGGCGCTCTGAGCGCACACGATGAGCACCGCTTCTTCCTCGCTCATCGTGCCCATCAATCCCCAATTAGCAAGCATGATCGTCGCCAATATGCTCGAGAGTTGGTTGGACTTTCTCTCCAACACTTCGACAACTGCGGAGGTCACCGATGAACCCGAAAATCTCGGAACAGCAGCAGAGCAAACCGGCTTACATTTATGTGCGTCAGTCGACGCTTGCCCAAGTGCGCCACCATCAGGAGAGTACCGAGCGTCAGTATGCGCTGCGAAAGAAAGCTTTGGAACTGGGCTGGAGCGAAGCGTCGACCCGCATCCTCGATCGGGATTTAGGAGTATCCGGTGCTCACACGACGGGACGCACGGACTTCAAGACCCTGGTAGCGGATGTTTCCATGGGCCAGGTGGGCGCGGTGTTTGCCTTGGAAGCTTCCCGACTGGCACGTTCGAATGCCGATTGGCACCGGCTCCTGGAGTTATGTGCGCTGACTCGGACACTCGTGATCGACGAGGATGGCTGCTACGATCCGGCGGACTTCAACGATGGTTTATTGTTGGGACTCAAGGGCACCATGGCGCAAGCAGAGTTGCACTTTATCCGCGCGCGCCTCCTGGGCGGTAAACTCAACAAAGCGCAGAAAGGAGAATTGCGATTTCCCATCCCCGTTGGATTTCGTCACGACGAGGATGGCCATATCGTCCTTGACCCCGACGAAGAAGTGCGCGGCGCCGTATCTTTGGTATTTCGCTTGTTTCGAGAAACAGGCAGTGCCTTTGCCGTAGTACAGAACTTCGTTAAGCGGGCATTGCGTTTTCCGGCTCTGAGCAGGAATTCGTAGAGACACAATAACAGAGCGGGTTTCCGTCGTAGCACCGGTTCGGCTAGACTCGACGGAATGCGCGACAACGAATTCACGAAAATACTGGGATGGCCGGGCTACCGAGTCTTTCGGCACGAAATCGATGAAACCGCCAAGACGCTGCGTTTATGGGTACGGCGCAAGCGAGGAAACCGCAAGCTGATCTGTTCAGGGTGTGGAAGAAAATTTAGCGAGGCGCATGATTGCAACGAACGGGAAGTGCGCGACCTGCCGTGGGGCGAGTATCGGACGACGGTGATCATCGAAGTGTATCGGGTGTGTTGTCCGCAGTGTGGGGTAAAGGTGGAGAAGGTACCACAACTGCCAAGTAAAGCGCCTTTTAGTAAACGCTTTGAAGAAGCCGTAGGGTTAGCGTGCGAAAGCGCGTCAGTACGACAAGTGGCCCGGCAGTTCCGACTGCCAGCCAGCACCGTGCGAGCCATCGACCTGCGGTATTTGCAGCGTTGGAGTGCAGTGCGCCGCAAGGACCCGTTAGTGCAAATGGGTGTGGATGAGATTTACTTCGGCAAGCAGATGAGGTTCATCACCGTGGTCAGTAACTTGGACACCGGCGAACCCTTGTGGTTCGGACAGGACCGCAAACAGGAAACCCTCGATGAGTTTTTTCGAAGCCAACTGAAGGAAAGCCAGCGGAAGCGTATCGAGGCAGCTTGCGTGGATATGTGGCGACCATTCACCAACAGCATTGAACAATGGGCCCCGAACTGTCGCATTGTGTACGACAAGTTCCACGTTTTGCAGCATGCCAATAAGGCCATCGATGAAGTGCGCCGGGCGGAGTTCTTCCGCAAAGGCGGACGGATGCGCGGTGTGGTGAAGGGCAAACGCTGGTTGTTGTTGACGCGCTGGATGAATCTCAGCAGCCAAAAACGCCAGCAATTAAACGAGCTGTTCGCCCTCAACCGGAGAGTGATGAAAGCCTACCTTCTAAAGGAAAGCTTGGAGCGGTTATGGACCTACCACTATGAAGGAGCCATGCTGCGCTATCTGCAAAGTTGGATCGATCAACTGCGCTGGCAACGGTTGCAACCCTTTCAAAAACTCGCTTTCATGCTGCTGGATCATCTCGACGGCATCCTCAACTACTGCCGCACCAAAGTACCTTTCGGAGTGGTGGAAGCCATCAACGGCAACATCAAAACCCTGCTTAGAAGGGGCCGTGGCTACAAGAATCTCCGCTATCTATTGCTCAAGGCCCAACGCATGGCGGTCACCAAGACCGAATTCATCGTTCTCCAGAAAGCAGCCTAAAATGCGGGTCTCTACGAATTCTTGTGCAGAGCCCGTTTTCCCAAGCGCGCCTATGGCGGGGCCTGGAACGGCAAGCTGGTATGGGGCCGTCTTACTCACACGCGTGTGTTGTGTATGCTCAAGAACCCGTCTTATGCCGGCGTGTATGTCTTTGGTCGCTACCAGTATCATCAGAAAATCAGCACGACCGGCGAGATTCAGAAAAAAATGCGTGCGGTCCCCATGCCCGACTGGCGCGTCCAATTGAAACAGCATCACGAGGGATACATCGGCTGGGAAGAATTCCTGGAAAATGCCATGCATTTGGAAAAGAATCGCACCAATGGGCCAGAAACGATGCTGAGCGGCCCGGCTCGCGAAGGCTTGGCCTTGCTGCAGGGGCTGCTCTTGTGCGGCCACTGTGGCCACGCCATCACCGTCCGTTACACGGGCAACAGCGGCATCTATCCGACTTACCTTTGCAACCGACAACGTCGCGAAGGACTGGCGACCAAAGATTGCATGAGCTTTCGTGGTGATCTGCTCGACGCCGCCGTTTCGGAAGAAGTGTTGAAAGCGCTGCGGCCAGCCGAGCTCCAACTCGCACTCGCCGCTCTGCAGGAACTCGAAGCGCGCGATCAAGGCATTCTGCGTCAATGGCAGATGCGGCTCGAGCGCGCCGAATACGAAGTTGCTCTCGCCGAACGGCGTTATCAGGAAGTAGATCCGTCCAATCGGTTAGTCGCCAACACGCTGGAACGTCGCTGGAATGAAACCTTGCTTCATCTGCAGGATCTGAAAAAGCAAGCTGCGGAATTTCAACGGAAAGAAGCACGGGTCTTTACACCGGAGCAAAAAGCGAAAGTGCTCGCATTAGCGCGGGATTTCCCGCGTCTGTGGCACGCACCCAGCACGCAAGCCAAGGACCGCAAACGAATGTTGCGGCTCCTCATCAAAGATATTACCGTCAACAAATTGGTCGAGCAAAGACAGCTCTCCGTTCACATCCGCTGGCAGGGTGGCGCTTGCACCGATCTCTCGGTGCAACTTCCGCCGAAAGCTGCAGACCGTTTTCGATATCCTTCCGCGGAAGTCGACCGAATCCGCGAGTTGGCGCGCCGTTTGCCGAAGGCACAAATCGCTGATCAGTTGAATCGAGAAGGTCTCCGTACTCCGAAAGGACACTCCTTTACGGCAAAGGCGATTCATTGGGTCTGTTGGCGTTATGAAATTCCTCCTGTGCAACTCAAGGAAAAAGAAGAATTGACCGTCCAGCAGGTGGCCGAACGATTTGGCGTAGGTGTCGGCGTGGTTCATTACTGGATCAAGCATCATATAATCCAGACGCGACGGCTCAACGAAAGAGCTGCGTATTGGATTACACTGAACACCGAGGACGAACAAAAACTGCGCAATTGGGTGCGAAATTCAAGCCGAATTCACTCGGATTCCTAACGTGATTGGAGGGAGGTGCATTATGAAATCATCATCGGCACACCGAGCATGCGATACTCGCCGGGTTTGTCCCGCTTCGGGATGGGGTGTTGTAACACCGGCTGAGGTCGATAGGTGTCTTCCTTCAGCTCCTTCTCTAGCCGAGCCAACTGCAGGCCCTGCTGAGATTCGAAAGCTGCCAGGCTCTGCCCATCCACACCTCCGCTGCCCCGGTTCTCCTTCACCTTTTCCCAGGCCATCTCCAGGTTCTTCCGCTTGTACACTTTGTCGATTAAGGAATGGACCTTCTTGGCACCCGTCAGGTTGATCCAGTCCACCAGTCTCCTCGGACGAGAGCGTACGGGTTTTTCCTTTAAGGAACTGTTCCAACCTCTCTCGTCCTTGCTCATCTGGCTTCCTTCTCTTCCTGACCATCTTCGTCGGCTGCCTTCCCCGACCCACTCTGGTCGCCGATTGCTCGGTCACGCAGCGTTCACTGCGTTTCAGGTACTGTTCAGCCGTCCGTCTACTGACAGAGCTTCGCTCACCCTTTCGCTTCCACTTAGGGGCTCGCTTACTCCGGTGCCTCCCGGAGACTTTGCCAGTCCTCCTGAGGTCACGCCTTGTTCTTCCCTACCGTGCCGTCCGCAAACACCTTGGTGCGGTGGGTGAATGAGAATGCCTTCGCCTCCATAGTGCAGGCTCGACCTTGCCCCACCTTTGGCCGACCGGTTCATCTTCGGGGCAGCCCCCATCGATTACGGCCCGGTAGTTCTCCTCATGCCCTTCGGATTCCATCTCGCGATGGACACCCTGCCCTCCGAAGGATTCCTCCTTCGGCCGACGACGCATTACCGCCGTCTTTGGATATAGCACCCCTCATTCGAGTGCCAGAGGGACTTCAACCCTCCTGAACAACACGCTGCTCAGCACACGCTACGCCCGCTGCTGACTTCAGCTACAGGATCAGCGTGAATTACTTCACGCGCAGTCACGATTCCGTGACGTGCAACAGATCCCCCGTGATAAGTTATCAGCAGGCTCAGGCAAGACTTCGGAGAGCATAACGGGGTGCCGGTCGGCCTAAGAAAGGCAGTAATCGGAGACGTAAAGCAGTTGCTTTGCTTCAGAAGGTTCAAGCTCGAATCTGGCGATTGCGAAAATGTTCAAGTCTTCGATAACGATTGTGCCGAAGTCTCGAACGAGTTTGAAGGACTGCCGATGCTGATACTCAAAGAGCTGTCTGCTGGGATGTTGTCCAAGTCTGTTCACGATGCTGGCTGGGCTTCCTTCACTAAAAAAGTCACCTACAAAGCTGAGAACGCCGGCAGGCAATTGATTGCAGTGAATCCTGCCGGCACATTGCAGACGTGCCTTTGCGGAGCCTCGGTGCGAAAAGCACTCTCGGATAGAGAGCACGTCTGCATCGCATGCGGTCTGATTGCTCCCCGTGATGTTGTATCTGCTCAAGCAATTCTCCAAAGGGCTCGGATAAGTCCTTCAGGCGTCAATGAAGCGGAGGTAATCGCATGCGTAGCCTGAGAAGCCGTCCCGCTTTAGCGGACGGAGAAGTCACGTGAAACTTGGTATGGCGTCCACGCGAAGACCGAAAGATACCATTCCCGACTCGGCAGCTGTCCTCGCGAAGCGCTTGAGTGAAGCCCTTGTAGAGGAGCGTGTCGTGCCCCGGTTCGTCGATTCCTACGTCGTCGAACATGGACGTTATGCTCTTCAGGTCCACGCCGCTCTTTATCGCGATCTGCTTACCATCCTGCAGCGCGAAGCCCTTCTCGCGGTGTCCGCGCAAGCCCTCGAAATCGTTTGCAAAGGAACGGGCGCTAAACAAGATCGCAAGGTCTTACCGATGACAAACAAGGACGCTTCCGCCTTTCGCCGGAAATTTCTGGACGCACTGACGCACCAGCAGCGCTGGAATATGGGCGCCGCCCTTGATTTTCAATCGGATTTACAAATGTATGAAAACATACTGGCCCGCGCCCAAGCAACGCGCCGCAGCCGCAAACCGTTCGAAGCGGCCAATCATCCCTTTGTCGATCGCTGTGCGTTTTTGTTGGATTCGTCGTTCATCGAGAATGCGCGGTTGGCCGCAAGCCGCGCGCTCGCCAACCTCGAAATGCTTACCTCACAATTGACAGGGGATATTGTGCCGCGAGGCGCACGTTTCTGAGCGGCTCACCTCGAAGCTACCAGCATCCTCAAGCGCTAATCAAACAGCTCTTTGTTCAGCAGTCTCTGCCCTGCCAGTGCTGTATAGAAACCCCATCCCGCTAGGGCAACAATACTCAAGACGAAGCAAACGGATGCGGGAGCATACCAATCGGAAAAATCCGATGTGTATGGCACGTTCAGCAACAAATTGGCCGTGAAAACTGCCATCGCCAGCACCACCAGCCCGAAGCGAACCACCGCAACCGCCGCGATCAGGTAAATGATGATCCAGACGGGCGAATCGATCAGCGGGTGACTGGTCCCCAAAATCTTGGGAATCGCAAACACGAGCACGAACAAGACTGCCGCCAGCCAGCGGTTGCGCACCAATGCGCGAAAGAAAACAAGTACAAAGAAGAACATCAACACTCCCACAATGGCCCCGACAATATTCCCTAGCCACATCGATACGGCAGCCCGGGTGCCCTCAAGGAGGTCGGTGTTCGGCAACAGCGGGCGTTCCCCTCCACGCATGTCAAAAAGATGTCCAGCATAAAAAACCAGCACCCACACCGCTCCCATCAGGGTCCCATACAAGATGTCCCGGCCCACCAGCGGATCGCGAATCTTTCCCGCCATCACCCGCGACCACGACACGATGGTTTGCGGCCACTTGCTTCTCACATACGGTTCGAGCGCCAGATACAGCGTCCACATGCACCCGGACATGAACAGCCCCGTGCTGACAGCCAACAGAAGAAGAAAAAGGGATTCACCGGAAAATCTCAGGTGCGCCCGAAACAAGAACAAGGCTATTTCGAGCAGGAATACCACCCAAGCCAGTCTCCACGCGCCGCGGCGATCCCCTTTTCCGCGGGAATAGTTTCGATGCGCAAGCCATATTCCGCCTGAAATCAGCGAAAGAATGAATATGGTTCCGAAGATTTCGCTCGCTCTTTCCGAGGTCGTCTGTTCCGGCGCTGGCATCCGCCCCGGCGCCGTCCACGGCCCCGAAAGTCGAAACAGAACGGGCTGGCCGTGCAATGCGGCCGCTTCGATGTGCAGTCGACGGCTGTTGCCAGGCCATGTGCCATCCCAGGCGGCCCGCGTGTCTGCCGACGCTAAGCCGTTCCACACCGGAGCAGCGGGCTGAAAGTCCGCGACATTTAGCCCCGCCGCGGAAAATAGCGGCTGCCAGTCCGGCGACTTCGCGGCTTGCGCCTGATCCTCCCTTTCCGGAGGCATAGCTTGGAAATACAACAAGCGTCCCGTGGGATCGAGCTTCAGGTTGATCATCCCGGAGAAAAGCGCGGGAGGGTCGGAAAAGGTAACGACGCCCGGCGTGATCGAAATATTCGAAAACCCATCCGCCATCATTTCCTCGGGACTCTGGCGATACCAAAACTGCAGCATCGGAGGATCCTCGGTGAGCACCCGGTTCCACGCCGAACCAGGTTTGTCCTTTTTCGTCAGGTACGACAGGTAATCGTCATCATACTTGAACCCGGCGGCGGCATCGCGAGGCTCGGCGGCGTATCCCAGGCTCGCCAGGATTTCGCGCGATTTGTGCTGCAACATTTCCGTCGAATATCGTGGATGAATTTTCCTCAGCCCATTTTCTCGAAGTCCCAGATAGCTGGATATTGCAATCAGTGCAAGCACGGCCGCCATGCACGCCATCGCCAGCCGCGGCTGCATTCCCTCCGTAGTTCCGGCTGCGGCCACCATTTCCGGCGAAGGCGTTTCGCCTGCCGCCAATGCCGCCGCCAGCGGATCACCACCGGGCAGCGCGGCTGCCACCTGCAAAGCCGACGCCGGGCGCTTCGTGGGATCTTTGTCCATACAACGCAAAATCACCCGCTCAACCAGCGGGTCCAGATCCTTCACGATCATGGAAGGATTTGTGATGGTTCCTTCTTCCCTGCTTTTCATCAGTTCCGAGAGAGTCGTCGCTTCATAGGCGCGCCGCCCGGTCAACACTTCGTACATCACCAGCCCGAGCGAAAAAATATCGCTCTTGACCGTGACCTCTTTCCCCGCAAGTTGTTCTGGCGCCATGTACGCCGGTGTTCCCGCTCGTAATTCTGTGCCTTTTATGTTCGCAGCGACCGCCGCCAATCCAAAATCGGTGATCCGCGCCTTGCCCGCCCCATCCAGCATCACATTGGCGGGCTTCAGGTCGCGATGAACTACTCCGCGTTCGTGCGCTGCAGCCAGACCCGCACAAACTTGTCTTGAAACCTCAATAGCTTTATCTTGCGGCAATCGCCCGATTCGCCGGATCAACGAGGACAAATCCTCGCCATCCACATATTCCATCGTCAGAAATGGTAAGCCATTTGCGTCTCCGATATCGAAGACGCGGCACACATTGGGGTGAGAAACCTGCCGCGCCACGCGGACTTCAGAATGAAAGCGCGCGAGCGCGGACTCGTCTTCTGCAAGCGCTTCCGGCAAGAATTTGATGGCGAGTACCTGACTGAGCCGTAGATCCTCCGCCCGGTACACTTCTCCCATTCCGCCGCGCCCCAACAGAGCGACAATTCGATATCGCTCCGCGACAATGGCGCCGGGCGCAAATCGCCCTCCTCCGATGGGGTCGGAAGTGCTTAGCGTTGGATTGGAAGGCGGTGCGGAAGCGGGCCGTGAGTGCGATGGGGTCTGCCGGGGCGTAGCCATCGCTGGCGCCGGCAAATCGGGCGCGATTGTCTCCTGGTTCGCATCTAGAATACCGGCGTCACCCAGTACCGTCGCGTCGGGGTCAAGTCCTTCGATCGGTTTGCCGCATTTCGCGCAAAACCGCGCGGTCTCCGGCACTTTGCTACCACAAGAAATACAAAACATGAGGTCCGGATTTTACCACTCCCCCCATCGCACAACGAACGGTTCCGCGCGATCAGCTCATCTTTTCCACCTGAACTGCGGTCCCATAGGCCAGCACTTCCGTCACTCCCTGCATCACTTCGTTGGCATCATAGCGCATGGCCAAAATCGCATTCGCTCCGTGCGCCGCGGCGTGCTGCAACAGTAGTTCATAGGCCTCTTCGCGCGCCTTTTCGCACAGTTCCGTCAATATCGTGATGTTTCCACCGACAATAGTCTGAAACCCAGCCGCCAAGTTTCCCAAAACGCTGCGCGAGCGCACCGTAATTCCCCTCACAATCCCGAAATTCCGGACCACGCGGTATCCATCCAATCCGTTCGCTGAGGTCACCATCGAGCTATCCACTCGTCCTGTCATCTTTGCTCCTCCGTGTACAAAGAGATGTTTACCGCTGCGATTCTACCTCTAGATAACCGTGCGCTGTCACCCCCAGGCTTTGTTATTCTCGTGTTACATGGAAAATCTCTTTGATATCCTGGCCCTTGTTCAGGTCGCCGCCGGCCTGTATCTACTCTGGCAGGGAATCGTGTGGCTGGCTTACGTCCGCCGTCGTTTGACGACAGACCCCGGGTTTTACGCTCCGCGTACTGCCGTCATCTGTCCCTGCCGCGGGATGGAGCCTGGCCTCGAACGAAACCTGGTTTCTTTGTGTGAGTTTGATCACCAGAATTATGCGGTCTTTTTCGTGCTCGCCTCGGAAACCGATCCTGCTTACAGCATCGTAAAGCGGGTGGCCACTACTTCCCGAGCTAAAGCCCAGATTGTCATCGCCGGCAAACCCGAAAACTGCAGTGAAAAGGTGAACAACCTGCGTGTGGCAGTGGAACAACTTCCGCCGGAGTTTGAGGTTCTGGTTTTCGCCGATTCTGATGGGCGCCCCGGCAAGACCTGGCTGCATCATTTGGTCGCGCCGCTGACCGATTCCCGTATCGGTGCTACCACTACCATGCGCTGGTTCTGTCCCAACGACAATCGCCTTTCTACCGCCCTCCTGGCAGCCTGGAACGCCGCGGTGGTCACTATGTTAGGCCCGCATAACAAGAATTTCTGCTGGGGTGGGGGTACGGCCATTCGCCGTGCCATCTTCGAGCAGATCGGCATGCTCGACGCCTGGCAGTATTCGTTCAGCGACGATTACTCCCTCACTATGATGATCGAACGCGCCCGCCGCCAGATCGTTTTCTTGCCCGAGTGCTTGACCCCTTCGTATGTGCAAACCGATTTTGCCGGGCTGCTCGAGTTTTCGACGCGCCAGATCCGCATCACGCGCGTTTACCGGCCCCAAATGTGGGCCGCCGCTTTCGCCACACACTTTCTCTATTGTTTCACTCTTGTGATAGGGCTCATCCTGGTGATGAACCTTGCGCTAGCTTCGCGACCCAGTTTCCAGGTCATGACCTTGCTGGTTCTTCCGCTTCTTCTCGCAGCCATCCGCGGAGCGCTGCGCGTGATTGGGGTCACAGAGGCTCTGCCCGCGCTGCGTTCACAGATCATGTCGCAATCATGGATTTATATTCTTTTGGGCATGTTCGTGCCCTTTCTTTACCTAGTGAATTTCCTTTCCTCCATTTTTGGCCGCCGGATTCACTGGCGGGGCATTGAGTATGAGCTGATCTCTCCTGAGCAGACGCGTGTTCTGACCCCTTAATCGACCCGATTCGTCGCAATTTCGAGAAAAAAGGTAGGGGTGGCGCGCAATTTCTACTCGGCTTCTCTTTCCCATACTGTGTAATCCTTTTCTTAAGTACTTGAAAATATGCAGACTGTAAAAAGTTACAGTCCGGCATTCTGCATGCTAAACACTACCGCGGTCAGGTCTAGCTTTTGCTAGCAAGTTAACAGGGACTCCTTCTCGTTACCCCCGTGGTGACGCTGTTTTGGGATTTTGGGGGAATCACCCCGGCCCGGTATATGCCCTGTTTGCTTGCCGGGTGAGTCCGGCCAGCCTCGAGGTCGAGGCATTCGCAAGTCCAACTTACAAGGAGCCTCTCGTTCCCAGCGCGAGGCCCCCATGGAGGAGTGCAAGTGAAGTTAATCCGCAGAAGTATGTCCGCGCATTCTGTCACTCAACCTCAGTCCTCATCCGCATCCAGCATTTACCTTTTTTACGAGAAAGCAAGTGGGACCGCTCATTTCCACGTCGAGGCGGGGCCTGCGGGGGAGCTTCCGGTCGATCACGCAGCCGGGCTGCTTGCTATGCACTGCATGGTCCGCGGTCAATCCCCCAGCGATTACCTCATCATGGTTCCCACAGCCCCCGAAAACCTCGGTGAGCTCACCGAGAAAGCACAACAACTCCTCGACGCCGGCCAGAGCGTCAAGACCAGCGTAAAACTAACCCGTCGTGAAAAGGAAGTCCTCGATGGCATTCTTCGCAGCCTTGCCAACAAGGAAATCGCCTCCGAACTGAATCTTTCCGAACGTACCGTCAAATTCCATGTTTCTTCCTTGCTCTCGAAATTCAAGGTCCACAGCCGCATGGAACTCATGCGCGAAGCCTCTCAGCGCGCGATGAAGCCGGCTGCTGCGGTTGGGAATCCGGCGCCTACGCAATCAATTCGTCCGTTTACCAGAAGCACCGACATTCCCGGGAGGGTTCTGAATGCAGGCAAGGTTCTGCCTCTCGCCCGCCCGCGCTTGATGGCCTGACCGGCAGAGCTAACTCCTTCCTAGTAGAAAAGCCCGACTCGATCTTAGCGAAGTCGGGCTTTTTCTTTTGACAATCGCCAAGATTTATTTGCTGTTTGCGTACAGTTCGGCCACCTTGCTCCAGTTGACGGTGTTCCACCAAGCGTCAATGTAGTCGGCACGCCGATTTTGGTATTTCAGATAATAGGAGTGCTCCCAAACGTCCACTCCAAGGATGGTCTTTGCTCCCAAACTGTATGGTGTGTCCTGGTTGGCTGTCGAAGCGATGCTAAGTTTGCCGTCCTTGACAGTCACCCAAGCCCAGCCGGAACCAAATCGCCCCAGCCCAGCGGCTTTCAATGCATCCTTGAAGCCAGTGAAGGAGCCAAAGCTTGAGTTGATTGCAGCAGCAACATCACCGCCAGGTTCCCCACCGCCGCCCTTCTTCATCAACTGCCAAAACAGCGAATGGTTCCAGTGGCCGCCACCGTTGTTCTGGACGGCCGTCCGGATATTCTCGGGAACGGCGGCTAGGTTCTTCATCAGATCGTCGATCGACTTGCTTTGCAAGTCGGGATGGCCTTCGAGCGCTTTGTTCAGGTTGGTGACATAAGCACCGTGGTGCTTATCGTGATGGATTTCCATCGTTTTGGCGTCAATATTCGGTTCTAGTGCGTCAAACGGGTACGGCAAAGGGGGAACTGTAAAAGCCACGGGTTTCTCCTCCATAGTGTGATGGGAATATAGTTCTGTTTCAGATCGGGCGGGTTGCAAAATCTCTGGTGCCACCGACCCCGTTTCCGAGGACGCCAACACCAACAAGACCACTGCTCACCGAGAAACTTCCGCCGATCCACGGGAACTCCTCAGTTTCGGTGGGCTTCTGGACTTCCGCGCGAAAGTATAGCGCCAACGGCCCTGCCCGCTCAATCACGTCAAAACCGTAGGAACATTGGACGTCTGGGCCCTGGGCTACTTCGGCGTTTGTTCGATGCGCTGGAGGGCCCATTGGGCAGATTCCGAAACTGTGGAAATCGTCGACTCTGCAAGGCGCTTGAGCACCGTCTCCATCCGACGGCGATTGACTGGTTCCATTTGAAGTCCTACATTTCCGAGCGCGATGCAAGCGTTTCTCACCAGACCGGCCCGTTTCGTACGCTTAACAGCGCTCTTGCGGAATATCTCTCGGAATTCCTGCTCGTCCATCTCAGCGAGCCACTCGAGGTTCGGACTGAGCAGGCTCTTCTGCTGACTTTCGCCGCGCGGCTGAAATTGTCGCAGCGAAGTCACCGGGGCCTTGCGATTGTACGGGCACACATCCTGGCAAATGTCGCATCCATACACCTGCCAACCTACCCCTTCGCGCAGTTCCTCCGGTATGCTCCCACGAAGTTCAATCGTCACATAGGAGATACACTTTCGCGCGTCCAGAACGTACGGTTCAATCAGCGCATCCGTCGGGCAGGCATCCAAACATTCCCGGCAATTTCCGCATAGGTCGGGCGGAGGAGATTCGGCGGGCCCAAGCGACGGCGCCAGATCCAGCGAAGTGACGACGACACCCAAAAACAACCAAGACCCGTAAGATTCATTCAGCAGCAGCGTATTTTTGCCCAACCAACCCAACCCCGCATGCTTCGCGAAAATCCTTTCCGACACTGGCCCAGTGTCTGCATAAGCCCGCGCCGTGAAAGGCTGCGGATATTTTTCCTTCAGCGACTCCACCAACGCATTCAGCTTCTCCCACATCACCTCGTGATAGTCATCTCCCCACGCATACCGGGAAATCCATCCCCGTGGGGGACTACCCGCTTCCTGGAGCGAGCCCGCCGCTTCGATCGAATTGGGATGAGCCGTGTTGTAATTCAACCCACAGACGATAATGCTGCGCGCGGAAGGGCTCATCAGCCCCGGATCAACGCGGCGCGGATCCTCCAGATACCGCATTTCTCCGGCGTAACCTCTCTCCAGCCACTCTCCAAATTTTTCGAATTCCGGGAATTTTTCTGGACGCACGACGCCGCACAGATCGAACCCAATCCCCTTGGCTCGCCCAACAATCCATGTACGATCCGCGTCCGTCGTCATATCCTCGATTGTGCCGCAGTTAAGGACGTGTGCCCAGTTGGCAGACTCTGCGTGCCAGTCAAGCACGCTCAATGCAAGGAAAGCGCCACCACTGGTTGAGTTGAGGTAGGAAATTCTAGTTGTAGCTGCGTACCGCAGTGTGCTCGTCGTTGTACACGTCGAACACTGTGAAGAGCTTCGTGATTTGCAGCAGGTCGTGAACCTTCTTCGTCAGGTTCAGCAGTTTCAACTCGCCGCTGCGATTGCGCACCGCCGTAAAGGCGCTCACCAGTTCGCCAATTCCGGAACTATCGATGTAATTTACGTCCCCTAAATTCAGCAGGATCTTCGATTGACCGGACTCCAACAAATCGCGAATGGTCTTGCGCAACAGAGCGCTTCCTTCGCCGAGCGAAATCCTCCCGCTTAAATCGAGAATTGTGACTGGACCGACTTCCCGCATTGTCATGAATAAGGCTGGCATGTTCCTAAGCTTCCTGTCTGGGCGTTGCGTCCGAACTTTTTCCGTGGTTTCCGTTTCCTGACGGCTTCCCACCGGCCGGAATCTTCTTGGACATAATAATCTCTGCCCCGCCGGTCCGTCCTGCCACAACGTTGAATTCATCCATGAACGCTTTCATCAGGAAAATCCCGCGGCCGGAGGTGCTAAGCAAATTCTCTTCCGCCAGCGGATCGGGCACGTCCGCCAGTTTGAAACCTTTCCCTTCGTCCATCACGTGAATGATCATTTTTTCCTGGGTCAGGTCGAGTGCCAGGTAAATCTTTTTGTTCGGTTTTTCCTGGTTTCCATAATGAAAGGCGTTGATGACCCCTTCTCGGACGGACATTCCGATCCGGTAGCACTCATCTTCGCTAAAACCGACCGCTTCCGCGACACGAAGACACATCTCCTCGGCGAGATTGACGCTCTCGACGTGCGTGTCCAAGATTACTTCGAGGTGCTTTACTTCTGGCGTCATTCCCGCCTATCGCCGCGGCCCTAGTTGCAAAAAAGGCGTACTTACTCGTAACACAGCGGGTAAACCCAAGTCAATGGAGCCAAGTACCCGCATTTCCCTGGTCAAGACGAGTAGCTGCGGTCCAGTGTACGGTATTGTATTGCCTCGCTCAGGTGCTTTCCCTGTACATCGGCGGCAGCCTCTCTTCGGTCATGTGCTCGCGCCGACAGCCCGAGCCCGCGTTACCGCGTTCTTCCACAGCTTTTCTCGCTCTTGCGTAATCGCGCAGCATTTGCGAATCAGCTTTGACGCCATCTGTGCGTTGCAATAGGGTCTTCTTTTTCCCTTTTAAACCTCTCCGCTTGCCTGTCCCTCGCCGCGAGTACCCGCGCGCGCACCCCTGCGGAATCTTCGGAAGTTTATTTCCAAAACACTCTCTCGTCCTTAAGCCGGATTACACCGATGCGCTTGTCAATCATGCGATCTCCTTGATGCTCTTGAAGTGTTCCGCGGAAGCACTGCCGGAATTCAACCAGGCATTGCTGGCCGACCCAAAGCATCTAAAGGCACAGTCCCAATATCGCTCAAGCCGTTTTCGATTTGGGCCACTGCACCGAAGCAAGTGACGTTTATGCTCGAGCCATCGACGTCTCCTTGGGAGCCCTAATCTGCACACTAACCGAGGCTTGGCTCTCCAAAAAAGCAGGACGCTTGGACGAAGCAAAAAAGGAGTTCGAGGAAGCGAAAAGGCTCGTTTAAACCTCCGGCTACAGGTTTGAAATAATTTCGATGAACCTTTTTTCGCCCTTTCTAGACCGACCAGCTTCGCATGCTTTACTCGCACGGTGTCAACCCGTATAGTCAGTTCATAGCTTTTGATTTGTTCTTCCTGTCTGGAGGTTGGCCGATGTTTGGTTGGGTTCTCCTTGGCATCCTCGCGCTCCTCGTCATTTTCGGCATCGGAATGTACAACGGCCTGGTTCGTTTGAAGGTGCAATGCGACAACGCGTGGGCGGATATCGATGTTCAACTCAAACGTCGCTACGATTTGATTCCTAATCTTGTGGAAACCGTAAAGGGCTACGCCGCCCACGAAAAAGGTACGCTGGAGGCCGTCATCAACGCCCGGAATCAGGCCATGTCCGCCACTGGCCCCGCCGACAAGGCGCAAGCGGAAAACATGCTTTCCGGCGCCCTGAAGAGCCTGTTCGCTCTGTCGGAGGCTTACCCGCAACTTCGCGCCATTGAGAGCTTCACTTCGCTCCAGAATTCGCTCACACAAATTGAAGACAACGTCCAGAACGCGCGCCGCTACTACAACGCCGTCGTTCGCGATCTCAACACGAAGATTATGCAATTCCCCACCAACATCTTCGCCGGCATGCTGGGCTTCAAGCAGCGTGAATTCTTCGAGGTTTCGTCCGCCGCAGAGCGCGAAGCTCCCAAAGTCAGCTTTAGTAATCCAGCGGCCCCGACCGCCTGAATTGCGGTCTGGTTCCGCAATGCGCTTTCGACAACAACACTATCTCCGGATCGCTTCTGTCCTCCTGGCCCTGGCGATTTTGGCACATCCCCTATCCGCCAAGGAACGCCGCCTGCTCAAATTTCACTCCGATATCGCCGTGCTCGCTGACAGCAGCGTGAACGTTACTGAAAACCTCACTTTCCAATTCATCGGCGGTCCCTGGCATGGCATCTACCGCACCATTCCCGTCGAATATGCCGGCCCTAACGGCCTCAACTACTCACTGTTTCTCGACGTCAAGCGTGTTACCGATGAGAACGGCAACAAACTGAAATACGAAACCAGCCGCCAACGCCAGTACCTTGAATTGAAAATCTATATTCCAGACGCCGACAACAGCACCTGCACCATTTCCATCGAATATACCGCTTCGGACGCCCTCCGCTTCTTCGACGACCACGACGAGTTGTACTGGAACATTACCGGCGACGAGTGGGCCATTCCCATCGAACTAGCCAGTGCTCATATCGTGCTACCGGATAGCACTTCCGACATTCGCGCCAACGCGTTCACGGGCGCCTACAAGTCCGCCGGCCGCAATGCCACTGTCGCAATCGTTGGCACGGCTGTCGATGTTCGCACCATCAGTCCCTTGGGAATCCACGAAGGGCTCACGGTGGCCGTGGCATTCGATAAAGGAAGCGTCCGCGAACCAACAGCACTCTCCCAATTCTTTCTGTTCCTTCGCAGCAACTGGCCTCTCGTAATTCCCTTCTTTGCCTTCCCCTTGATGTTCTGGTGGTGGTGGACGCGCGGCCGCGATCCTCGCCTCCGTCCTATCGCCGCGCAATATGAGCCGCCCGATCAACTCACCCCCGGCGAAGTCGGCACGTTGATCGACAATTCTGTCGATATGAAAGACATTACCGCTTCTATCGTCGACCTCGCGGTCCGCGGTTATGTCGTCATTCAGGAACAGCAGAAAGATCACCTTCTCGGCTTGACTCACTCCAAGGATTACCAATTCCACCTTCAGAAATCGCAAGCGGACTGGGCCGTGCTCAAATCCCATGAACAGGAATTGCTTGGCGGCCTTTTCCCCAATGGCCAAGCTGGCGACGTCGTTTCTCTCGCCGATCTTCATAACCGCTTCTACCAGAACATTGCCGGTATCAAGAACCAGATCTTCGGCTCCCTCGTCGGCAAGGGATACTACGCGCGGCGGCCGGACAGCGTTCGCGCAAGCTACATTGCCTTTGGCATCGTGGCGGGATTTCTGGTGTTTGCCGCCGGAAACTGGTTCGCTCGCACCTACGGCATGGCGCCATTGCCGTTCGTCATTGCCGCCATTCTGACGGGCTTGATCATCTGCGGCTTTGGTTGGTTTATGCCTGCACGAACGCAGTCCGGCGCCACAGCACTCGAAAAAATCCTCGGGTTTGAGGACTTTCTCAATCACGTCGAGGCAGACCGTTTCAATCGCACGATTAAGACCCCCGACATGTTTGAAAAATTCCTGCCCTTCGCGATGGCCCTCGGCGTCGAGAAAAACTGGAGCAAAGCCTTCCAGAATATTTATACCCAGCCTCCGCAGTGGTACCAGGGAGGCAGCTATGGCCCGGGCTTTTACCCTTATTTGTTTGTGAATAACCTTAACGCCATGTCGCTTCAGGCCGGCGACGTGCTCGCTTCTGCGCCGCGCAGTTCCGGGGGTTCCGGTTTTTCAGGTGGCGGTGGCTTCTCCGGTGGCGGTTTTGGCGGGGGCGGTGGCGACGCTTTTTAGCTTTTACTCCCAGTCACGCGCTTGTGCCCTTGCAGGTCCCGCTCTTCCCTGTACCTGAAATCATGTCGTGATACGATATATGTAGGTTGCACGGCCGACCGTCTCGTCAGCCCAAACGGGACCTGCGCGGGTAGCTCGAGCACCGGCAGTAACGCGATTGGACTGGAATGAACCTTTTACATCGCGATTTTATCATCCGGGAGCCACTGCTCGTCGGCATTCTTGTTCTCATCACCGTGCTTTTTTCGGCCCTCACTCACTCCTATACCCAGGCGTATGACCGCCGACGCACAGCTCTGGGGGCTGAATGGTTCATCCGCGGTAACCAGGAGCTAAAAAACGGCCGTCCCGCCGCCGCCGTACAGAATTTCCGCACCGCTCTGTTCTATGATCCTAGGAACTCAGGATTCGAAATGTACCTTGCGAATGCCTTGCTGCAAGCCGGACAGACCGAACAAGCGCTGAACTACTACCTCGCTCTATGGCAAACCAATCCCGCGAATGGTCCCGTAAATTTTCAACTGGCTCGCCTTTACGCCAGCAGGGGCGACAACGTTGCTGCGGAGCGCTATTTCAACGGTGCCATTTTTGGTGACTGGCCGGAAAACCCCGAGGCCAACCGCCGCGCCGCCTCGCTCGAACTGATCAATTTCTATCTCGATCGCGGAGACAAGGGACACGCGGAATCTCAGCTCATGATTTTGTCCGACAATCTTCCGGAAGATCCTCAACTGCGTACCGGTGTTGCCGATTTGTACGCCCGCGTCGGCGATGACCAGCGGGCACTGGCTCAATATCGTCAGGCTCTTCAGTTGAATTCCAGGTATCTGCTCGCCCTGGTAGGCGCCGGTGAAGCTTCCTTTCGCGTTGGCGATTATCCTGCGGCCCAAACCTATTTAAGCCGTGCCCTTCACTTGGATCCATCAAATGCTTCCGCCAAACAACTTTTGGCGGTCATCCAGTCGGCGCTGGCTCTCAATCCGTATGAGCGGGGCATCCCGGAGACCGAGAAAGTTCAACGCACTCTGCGGGTTTTTGATATTGCCGGAAAACGCCTGCAATCCTGCGGCGGATCTCCGCAGTCCTCCGCGGCATCTTCTATTGCACCGTTTCTGGAAAGGTGGAAACAGTTGATGGCCACGGCCAACGCTCGTTTTCTCACGCAGCACCCCGAGGGGGTCGAAACCCTGATGGACTTCTCTGCTTCCGCAGAAAAATTGGCCGAGGACCATTGCGGCGAGTCTACTCCAGATGACTCCGCGGTGCTGGCCATCGCCCACCAGCGGGAAATGGAAGATCCGTGAGCGCTCCCGACCTAGCCACGACCAATCCCGCGGCGGCTCCCCGTGCTACACCGGTGCACCCCTCTTGGGGTGCCCTCGCTTCTCGCCTTACCGCTCAACTGGCTTTCAACGAGGATCGCTTTTTTCTGATTCTTGCAGTATTCATCGGCATCTTTGCCGGCCTTGCCGTGGTCTGCTTCCGCATCACCATGGAATGGACGCGCCTCTACCTCTTGGGGAGCGCCCTCACTCCTTCGCCGTGGAGGGCTTTTCTGGCGCCCTCGCTGGCCGGGCTTGTTATCTCCGCCCTCATTTTCACTGTGTTTCGAGGCGCGGCCGGAAGCGGCCTCAATCAGACCAAAGCTGCCCTGTACATTTCGAATGGATATATTCCCCTGCGCACTGTCATCGGGAAGTTTATCCTTGCTTCACTAGCCATTGGCTCGGGCCACTCACTTGGCCCGGAAGATCCCTCCTTGCAGATCGGAGCGGGCTTGGCCAGCGCGATCGGCACACGCCTGAACCTCTCACGCAAGAAATTGCGCATCCTCGCTCCGGTCGGCGCCGCGGCCGGTTTGGCCGCTGCGTTCAACGCTCCCATTTCGGCGGTCCTCTTCGTGATCGAGGAAGTCATAGGTCATTGGAGCGCAGGCATTCTTGCCACCGTCGTTCTTTCGGCGGTTTCCAGTGTGGTCACCATGCGCTTGTTCCTTGGCTCGGCGCCCTTTTTCCGCATCCCCCCGGTCGCGGTGGTTCGCTGGGAAGAACTCCTTGCCTACAGCGTGCTCGGAGTCTTAGGCGGAATTGCCTCCGTGGTTTTCGCAGCTGCCATTGGCTGGCTGCGCCCCAAGATCAAGGCTAGCCCGAGCTACATGCAATTCCTTTGCCCCGCGATTGCCGGGTTGCTTATCGGCTTGATCGCCTTTGCAGGGTTTCCGCAAGTCATGGGCGCCGGATACGACTTCATGGACCAGGCCATGCACAACCAATACACATGGGAGGTGCTCGGCATTCTCGCTGGCCTCAAGATTCTTGCCACCACCTTGTCGTTTACGAGTGGCACTCCCGGCGGGATGTTTGCTCCCACGCTTTTCATTGGAGCCATGCTCGGCGGCGCGGTCGGCACCGTCGAACGAATATTCTTTCCTCATTTGACTGGTTCGGTGGGCACCTACGCGCTCGTAGGCATGGGCGTACTATTTGCCGGCTTTCTTCGCGCCCCGATTACTTCCGTTTTCATGGCACTGGAAGTGAGTGGCGATTACACCATCATTCTTCCCGTACTTGTCGCCAATATGTTTTCCTATCTTATTTCGCGCAAGCTGCAACCTGTCCCGGCTCTGGAACAGATCACTCGCCAGGACGGTCTTTACTTGCCGGCCCTGGAAGAAGAACGCGAACAGGAAATTCTCACCGTTGAGGACGCCATGCGCGCCCGCCCGGCCATCATTCTCGACAGCCAGAAAACCGTTGCCGACGCGTGGACCGTGGTTGAAGCAACCAACGAGGAATATTTCCTGGTGCGGCGCCAGAGCAATTCGATCGCTGTGCTATCCCGAGAGGATCTGAAGAAGCTGATGGGCGCTCGAGACTTTCGTCCACTCGAAGAAACGCAATCGCTCTCCGTGGTGCCCTATCTCCACCCCGACGAAGATCTCGAGGTCGCGCTGCGCCAGGCCACAAATTATCCGCTGGTACCTGTGCTGAGCCGGGCAAACGTTTCGCGCATTCTGGGTGTCATCAGCCTCGCAGACATCATGGAGACGTATCGAAAATCGAACCGGCCCGGTCCAGCGCACGAGATGTAACATTCCTGTCAGGGCTCTTAGTTGTGCGCTTTTCTAGGAGCTGGATTTGGCCGACGCCCTTCGCGTGGGTCCAAAATAGGGTAGCCAGAGAGTCTGCTCGCGGCGTTCTTCCTCTTCCAGATGGCGCGATCTCGCCTTCAGCAAATCATCGAGCGAGATAAGTCCAAGGAACCTCCCGTTTCCTCGCTCTACGACAGGCATGCGCGTCACGCCCTTTTCTGCCATCCTGTTGACCACTGCCCGCAAGGGATCGTCTCCAGACGCCACAACAGCGTCGGTCCGCATCAGTTCTCGCAGTGGCTGGCTTTGCCCTTCGGCTGGATTCCTCGCTAACTGATCTTGCAGTCCTTTGCGCGTCAGCACTCCCGCAAGCAGTCCCAGTTCATCCACTACCGGCAAGAGCCGCTGCTTCTCGGAAATGTCCGCGCTCATTATCTGCAATGCGTCTGGTACCGTGCCATCAGCAGGCAGAATCACATCGGGGACCCGCATCACCTCACGGGCGTAGAGCAGTTCAAGCGGATCGATAGCATATTCGCTGCTCACGTGGTAGCCACGCCGTGCCACCTTTTCCGTCAAGATCGACCTGCGAAGCAGTACCGTCGAAACCGTATACGATGCCACGCAGCCGAGCAGCAGCGGCAGCAACATGTTCCAGTCGTGGGTTTGTTCGACAGTGAATACAATCGCGGTCATGGGCACGCGCAAAGTTCCGCTAAGCATCGCCCCCAGCCCGATCATCGCCCAGAATCCCGGCCCCATGTCCGGCAGGCCATAGGACATCAACGCGCCCAATCCCGCGCCGATCATCATCACCGGCGCCAGCACACCGCCCGATGTGCCCGATCCAAGCGCGACCGACCAGATCAGCCACTTCACAATCAGAACACCGAGCACCAGATGCAACGCCCTATCGCCCTTCACCAATTCGCCGATGACGTCGTAACCGACGCCGAGCGCCTGCGGAAACACCAACCCGCCCAATCCCACAACGACTCCGCCAATCGCCGGCCACCACATCCAATGAACCGGCAGTTTTCCGAATAAATCCTCGAAGTAATAAACCGAATTCGACAGCGGAATAGACACCAGCCCGCAAACCACCCCTGCAATCACGCTGCAAACGAGCATTGTCGGAGTGATGAACGGTCCGTGCCCGATCGTGGGAAACAACGGACCTTGGCCCAATAAATACTGTCTTAATAGCGCCGCTGTGGCGCTTGCAACCGCCACGGGAATGATGCTGCGCGGCTTGCGCTCAAACAAAAGCAGTTCGATCGCCAGCAACACCGACGAAATCGGTGCCGCAAACGTGGCGGACATGCCCGCCGCCGCTCCCGCCACCAGAAGCGTCTTTCGCTCTGTGCTCGTTAGGTGAAACATCTGCGCGACCATTGAGCCAAATGCTCCGCCGGTCATGATGATCGGCCCTTCGGCTCCAAACGGCCCTCCGGAACCAATCGAGATTGCCGCGGACAACGGTTTCAACACCGCCACTTTGGGCTCGATGCGGCTGCCATTCAGCAGAATCGATTCGATGGCTTCCGGAATTCCATGGCCACGGATGCGGTCCGAGCCGTAGCGGGCCATAAATCCCACGATCAATGCGCCCCCGACAGGCGCAAGCACAGCGAACCATCCCAGATGAGAATTCGCAGGCAGATTCGGTGCCGTCGAAAAACGTCCGAAATAAAAAACGTTGGTGAAAAACGCAATCAGGCGAAGCAGCACCAGGGCGCTGACGGCGGCGAGCGCCCCGATCGGGATGGCCAGCGCCATGATCCTCAAGACCTGCCACTTTACGGTAAAATCGCCAAGGTCTTCTTGGCGCGCCATCTGCCTTTTTCCCGTTTCTTTGCTATTTTGGGACATGGTTCCGTGCTGCTTAATCCGCGTCATTATGCGCCCCGGGCTCCTAACTGCTTCGCGTCGCCGTTTGTCTGCGCCGTCGCCCATCTGATGCTGAGACGCCCCTGCGGGACTCTAACAATGAACTGATGGCGGCAACCAACGCTCTTCCATTCGCGCGCAATTCGATAATCCGTTGTTCCACCACTCGTTCGAGCAACCGTTCTCCCTTAGGTTGCAGTGAAACCAGCACTTGCCGCCGGTCCTCGCGTCCCCGAACGCGCTTCACGTAGCCATGAGATTCCATGCGGTCGATCAATTCCACCGTGCTGTGGTGTCGCAAAGACAGGCGGTTTGCCAGCGTGCTGATGGTCGCCTCCTTACCGGCCGGCAGCCCTCGAACTGCCAGTAACAGCAGGTATTGCTGCGGCTCCAGCCCTGCCTGCTTGGCCTTCACATCCCCTTCTTGCAAAAACCTGCGGATCAGATAGCGAAGCTCGCCCAATGCCTGATATTCGGTTTCCGTGATTTTCTCGGGCATGCGAATAGTTTATCGTATCACGATATATTCTTCCACCACGACTGTCCCGGTTGCCCCCAAAATTATAAATAGGGATCACTTGACTGATCCGAGGTATACCGAGAGGAGCGCGGCTGTTGCGCGATCAAGGATCTCAACGTTTCCTATCCGCCAAACCGCTTCGGGATCAACCGCGTGCGTCGCTCTTACAGCGCTTTCCGGAATGCCTTCTGCGTTTTGTAATGCTCGTATCCGCTCAGCAAGTAGAAGGCGTGCGCGCGATCGCGAATCACATTCGATCGCACGGACATTCCCGCGCATCCCATTTTCCGGGCCCATTGCTCGGCGGCTTTCAGCAGGCTTCCACCCGCGCCATGGCTCCGCACTTTTTCATCCACCACCAAACCGTTCACCTCGCCGCGGCACTCCACTTCGAGCAAGGGCGTCACGCTGACGTGTACCCAGCCGATCACCCCATCCTCGTTTGTTTCCGCCACAAAGCATGCGCCGCCTTTCATTTTCAATGCGCGTTTCAACCGTGGTGCCATGCCCTTTGTCGTCGTCGGATAACCTAATTGCCCGGACAACGCTGCAATACGCGCCGCATCCGCCATCTTCGCTCTGCGGATTTTCACTCCTTGGATCGCGGCCATCGTGCTTCAACCGCCTTTCCGCTGCAAGCGGGTTTGCACTGCCTCGCTTCTCAACTCGCGCAGCGCGTCCGCGGCAATCCACCGGCCGGCACGCGTACCCTCCCGCCGGATTCTTTCCGCCGCCACGATTGCGTCTCGATGCAATCGCCGATTGCGCTTGCCGATATTTCGCAGCGCCCAGTTCACCGCTTTCCTCACAAAATTCCGTTCGTCCCAGGCTTCGCGCTCAATCACCCTCAGGAATTTACGGTAGGCATCATCTTTCGTCGTTTTGTCGTGGATAGCCAGATACGCCGCCATCGCAAATCCAGCCCGCTTCTCGAATTCCTTCTTGCGGCGGCTCCATGCGAACGCCTTTTCCCAAGCTGGGCTTGCATCCACAAACAAGTGGCAGCATGTTCCGTCGCACACGTCCCAATTGTCGAACTCTCGAACCCACCGTTCCATTTGGCTGGAGGTCACCTGCTCCGCATCGCAGATCAGCATACCGAGCAACTTCGCATCATGAATCCCGGTTTCCCATAGCCTTAATCCCAAATCGTGATTCTTCCCGATGGCCTTCGCAATCGCGTCCATTTTTGGCTTGGAAACACCATAGATTTTCTCTGCGCGGATTCCGAAACGCGCCATTCCGTCCACGTTTCGTTGTTCACCGTGCTTCCTCAACTCCGCCAATACGAGCGCAACTGTCCACGTTTCAGCGCGTCTGTCATCCCTGGCGCGCGCCTTAGAACGTTTTGTCGGAATCGACAAGGATTGTGACCGGCCCTTCATTCACCAGCTCCACCGACATCATTGCCTGAAAAATTCCCGTGCCTACCGTTATTCCCAATTTCCGAAGCGCGTCGCAAAGCTCTTCATAAATTTTTTTCGCCTGTTCTGGCGGCGCCGCCGAAATAAAGCTTGGCCGTCTCTGTCCCCGCGCATCTCCATACAATGTGAACTGCGATACAACCAGCGCGCTACCCTTCACATCCAGTAGCGATAGGTTCATTTTCCCGCTTGTATCCTCGAAAATCCGCAAATTCGCCAGTTTTTCCGCCATCGCCGTAGCGACGGTGGAGCTATCTTCCTTTCCCACCCCCAGCAGGATCATCAGCCCAGCCCCAATTTCGCCCGTGACCCGTTCTTCCACCGTGACCTTGGCTCGACTCACTCGTTGTACCACCGCTCGCATTCGCTGTCCCTACCCCGTGCCACCCCGGCATCGTTTTCAATCGCTTATTTCTTTGCCTTTCTCTTCGTTCGCCGCTTCAATTCGCCCGCACGTTTCTGCCGCCTTGGCCCCCTCTGGCAACTGGGACAGAAATAGCTGCTGCGACCCGCCACAATCACTCGCCGGACCGCAGTCTTGCAACGAAAACACGGCTTCCCTTCTCTCCCATACGCGCGGTGGTGCTGCTGATATTGTCCCGGCAATCCTTCCACGTCAAGAAAGTCGGAAATAGATGATCCGCGCAGTAAAATCGCCTTCTGCAAAATCTTTTGTAGCGCGGTGTGCAGTTCTTTCACTTCGGCTTGTTTCAGCCGCCCGCCCAGTTGCGCTGGATGAATCTTTGCCTTCCATAAACTCTCGTCCGCGTAAATATTTCCCACACCTCGCAGAACGCTCTGGTCGAGCAGCAGCGCTTTGATCCTGGCTTTACGCCCTTGAATTCGTCGCGCAAATTCTTCGAGTCCCACTTCCAGCGGATCGGCGCCGAACCGTTGCAATTCTCCGGACAACACTTCCCCGGCCAGGTAGGCCATTCGCCCAAATCGCCGCGGGTCGAGGTAACGCAACTCCCGACCGTCATCGAGCAGCATCACCACGTGTGTATGTTTTGCCTGTGGCTCACGGACGGCCTTTGGCATCAGCAATCCGGTCATACCGAGGTGCACCAGCAACGCGGCTTCCCCATCGCTGGTGTTCGTTCCTTCGGCCGCGCCCAATCGCAGCAATAAAAATTTCCCGTAGCGCTCCACCCGAGCAATCGTCCGCCCTGGAAGTTCGCTCTCCAGCGCTTCTGGATTATCGATGAAGTCCGTTTTCCCCAGCGTGATACGCAAAATTCTTCGCCCGGCTAATTCTCGCTGCAAGCCGCGCGCCACAGTCTCCACTTCAGGAAGTTCCGGCATATTTTTTCCAGAGCATCAAACTATCACACAGTTTCTTTTCTTGCCCTGTTGCCCATGCTACAGTCGACCTGTGCGCGCGATTCTGCTGCTCGGCCTTTCCACGCTGATGTTATCCCTCTCACTGGCTTCCCCAGCCTCCGCAAAGAAGCAACAAACCGGCTTCCTCGATCGTACCCTCTCGCTCCAGGGCACCACCTACAAGTATCAGGTGTTCCTCCCGGACAATTGGACGCCGAAGCAGAACTGGCCCATCATCCTTTTTCTACACGGCTACGGGGAACGTGGCTCGGACGGCTTGTTGCAAACCGATGTCGGATTGCCCCACGCAATTCGCTTGGATCGTTCCCGTTTTCCAGCCGTCGTCGTTATTCCGCAATGCCTGATGGATCATTGGTGGACGCAGCAGCAGATGGAACAAATGGCTCTCGCCGCCCTCGCCGCCGCCGTAAAGGATTTCAAGGGCGATAGAAAGCGCACTTATCTTACGGGCCTTTCCATGGGGGGATTTGCGACGTGGGATATCGCCTCACGCTATCCGGGCAAATTCGCGGCCCTCGTTCCTGTTTGCGGCGGAATCATTATTCCCCCGGACCTGCTCGAGCACTTTCCGGACTTGGCCAAGGACGCGTATCCTGACGATCCCGGCAGTTACACACAGGTTGCAAAGAAAATCGGCAAAACTCCGGTGTGGATTTTCCACGGGGGCGCCGATGACACCGTTCCCGTCACGAACTCACGCAAAATGAATGAAGCATTGACCGCTGCCGGTGGAAACGTAAAGTACACCGAATATCCCGGTGTCGGCCACAATTCCTGGGACAAAGCCTATGCCGAGCCCGATCTGATGCCGTGGCTGTTCTCGAAGTCTTTGCTGTAAGCTTTCGGCGAGGCTTCAGTGCGTTGTTATTTTAGAGCCGCGTCCAGTGCCGCTTACTTTTTTTGATAATTCGGATACGGCGGATGTTCCGGCAAAACTACTGGATTTTTCTTCAACGCTTGCAGCGTCACCTCGACCGCTTTTTCTAGTTGCGGATCGTGTCCCGCCGCAACCGAAGCGGGATCGTTTTCGACTTCAATGTCCGGCGTAATGCCACGATTTTCCACTTCCCATTGGCCGTGCAGCCCGTAAATGGCCACACGCGGCGCGGTTACGAACCCCCCGTCTATCAAGGCCGGATACCCATAGATCCCAACGAGCCCGCCCCACGTTCGCGTTCCCACAAGCGGTCCAACGCCATCCTGTTTGAACATCCATGGCAGCGCGTCCCCTCCCGACCCCGACATTTCATTGATGATCATGGTTTTGGGTCCGTAGATCTGCGCCAGCGGCGAGCAGAATTTTTCGCCCTCGCGCGAAATTGCACAGTTGCGCAACGGCCTCTTCAGCATGTCGATAATGTAGTCGGCAATTTCTCCCCCGTGGTTGTAGCGTTCATCGATGATCGCCGCCTGCTTGTCCACCTGCGCGAAGTAGAATCGATTGAAGTTTGTGTATCCGCCGACGGCCGTATCCGGCACATGAACGTACGCCAACTTCCCGCCGCTCAATTCATCTACCTTGCGCCGGTTGTCTTCCTCCCACGCGCGGTTGCGCAGCGCGAATTCGTTGTCCACCGGCACCACGGTCAGTTCCCGTGCATCCTTGCCGTCCGGATTCGGTCCGACCTTGATCTTGATCTGCTTCCCCGCAGTCTCCTCGAAAAAGCTATAGACTTCGGCGGGCAGTGCCACATCCCTGCCGTTCACTTCCAGAAGGTAATCGCCGACTTTCACGTCCACTCCCGGCTGCGTCAGCGGCGCTCGCAAGTCCGGATTCCAGTTTTCGCCACTGTAGATGCGGGCAAAACGGTATCTGCCGTTTTCCACCTTATAGTCCGCACCCAGCAATCCGCCTCTTACTTGGAGGGGCTTCGGCAGGTCTCCGCCGCCTACGAACATGTGTCCGATCGTGACTTCTCCAAGCATTTCCACGAACAAGTAGTTCAAGTCGCCGCGTCCGCCGACCCCAGCCAGATACGCGCTGTACTTCTTTTCCGTGGCCGGAATATTCAGCCCATGATGATTCGGGTCATACAGAAAATCGCGCTCGATCCGCCAAACTTCGTGGTACATCTGGTTCCACTCCGCGCGCGGGTCCACATACACTTCCATTTGTCCAAGATTCAACCCTCCTTCTCCCGGCTTAGGCGCCGCGCCTGTTCCAGCGATGAACCAGGGTCCGTTCGGCGGCGGTCCTTGGCGGAACAGTGCCTTCTCTCCGTTGGCAGAAAAATAAAGCTGCGTCACTCCGCCGACGTACGGCTCAGTCTTCCTCGTGCTCAGATCAAATTTGCTGACGGTCACGCTTGGCGGTTCGCTAAATCGCGGCACATCCACGATTTCCGAAAGGAACAACACTCCCGTTTTCCCGGCGTCCAATTGAATATAGTTGGCGGCGCGGATCGGCAAGGACCACGATCCGCTGCCCTATGCCATCGAAGATCGATGGTGACCGCTGGCGGTTCTTCCTTCTTTTCGCCTTCCTTGGCTTTGTCAGCTTCTTTCGCTTTGTCCTTATCTTCTGTGCTTTATCCTTCTCCGCGTCCTTGCCCTTGTCCTCCGGCCTTCGCCATCTTCTCTTCGTCGCTTTGCTGGCTCGACCGGATTCGGATCGCCCTTTTTCAGAACCACCGCATACACGCTCCGCGTCAACGGATGCTGGAAGCTCGAAAGATCCAGCCATCCCACGCTCAAACCCACGTCCGTGCTTGCCGTGAAATAAAGCGTCTTGCCGTTTTTATCGAAAACCGGAAACCGCGCATCCGCCGTTCCGTCCGTGATTTGCGACTCCTTTCCGCTTTCCAAAGAATAGACGAGCACCGCATGTTGATGGTTCGGAAGATACCTGGTGTAGGTCAACCATTTGCTGTCCGGTGACCACGTCTGGTTCATCGCACTGGACGGATCTTCGAACCGCTCCGTGGCAACCTTCACCGGTGTGCCCTTTTCCACTTCCACGTACCACAGGTTCAGACGTTTGTCCGTGTAAGCAATCTTCTTGCTGTCCGGCGACCAAGTCGGTCCGTAAAAATACGATGGTGGATTTCCCAGGTTGATCTTCTTCACCTCTCCGAGCCCCGACTGATCCTCCAGGTGCAGTGCATATTCTCCGGACTCATCGGAAAAATACGCGATCCATTTACCGTCCGGCGACCACGCGGGATCGCGCTCCGCCTCACCAGTGCTTCGCGTCAGATTCCGGATGTCACCCTTCTCGGCCGGAACCGTCAGGATTTCTCCCCGTGCTTCAAACACCGCCCTCGCGCCCGTCGGGGAAATCCCGGCGTTCTGAATCGTCTCGGCCACTTTCTCAAAGTGCGGACGCGTCGCGGGCAAATCACCATTCAGATGAATTTCCACTTTTGTTGGCTTCCGTGACTGTGGGTCGAACAGAAAAATTCCGCCAAACTGCTCATACACGAGAGCATCCGGCCCCGCCGAAACGGTCTTCAGATCGAAGCCCTTGTTCTCGACCACTTGCTTTACGGTCTTGTTGTTTGTGTCATAGGCGAATAGCGTGACCGGCCCATTCCGGTCCGACAGAAAATACACCGCATCCCCGAACCACACCGGGTTCCCATCGTTCGAATTTTGGCGGGGCAACTTTTCCAGGGATAGATCGCTCAGTTTCACCACATAAATCGGCGTTGTTTGGCCCCCACGATAACGCTTCCAGGCCGCTTGCCACTGAAAGTTCGGAACGTACGCCATCCTTGTGCCATCCGGCGAGTACGATCCCTCAAAAGCTCTCCACATCGGCAATACTTCGGCTACTCCTCCTCCGGCTGGCACTGTATAGAGCCGCGTGAAGTCCGCGTAGGCATCGCGGGTAGAGAGAAACAGCACGCGCTTCCCATCTGGCGTCCAGCCCACGGCCACGTCTTGCGCCGGGTGCCAGGTCAAGCGCTTCGGCGTGCCACCTTCAGATGGCATTACGAACACGTCGGTATTGCCGTCGTATTCGCCTGTGAACGCGATCCACTGCCCGTCCGGCGAAAATATGGGAGAGCGTTCATGACCACCCGTCGTCAATTGCCGCGCTTCGCCGCCTGCCCGCGGAACGCTCCACAGGTAGCCACCATAAGTGAAAACGATCGACGTTTTGCTGACCGTGGGCTCTTGCGCCAACAACGGAGACTGTTCCGCTGCTCTCATCACGCTACCGGCAAACAGCAGCACCATCATCAACACCAACCACCCGATGCGTACGCGCATTTCTCTCTCCTGTATTTCCAAGCGAATTTGGCTTTCGCTCATTTACCAAGCATTTTGGTCTGAAGGTACTCGAAATGAATTAGCCAGACGAAATCATCCTGCATAAGCAAATGAAAGACGTAAAGTCACCGAAAAATGTTTGGGGGATGGCCAGAAAATCCTTGACTCCCGGTTTGCCGCAGAGCTTCAGGGCAATGGCACGCCCGGCATGGCCACAATTCCGGCCATCCGCAATAATTCCTGGTATTCCGCCTCGGTTAACGGGGAAATAATGCGCCGCACAGCTTTGAGCAGTTTCACTTTCCGCAAGGCGGGATTACCGCGCATCTCTGCCAGCGTTACCGGCCGCGGCAGCTTCTCGTACGCGCGCAAATCCGCCACCAGATTCTTTCCATCGTAATCGTGGGGGTCTGGATAGGGATCGCGGGTCACTTCCGCAATGGAATATAGCGAGCGCTCCGGCGCGGAGTGATAGCAAAGCACGCGGTCGCCTTTCTTCACCTGCTTTAAGGCTCGGACCGCGTCCGGTTTGGCTCCCGCGCCGTGCCACATCTCCTTACCTTTTACAAAGAGTGTGTCCCAGTGATAGTGATGAGGGTCCGCGCTGAAGATCCAGTAATGTCGTGTTTGAGGGGTCGCAGTCGCCATCGGCTCCGATTCGCGTGAAGGATACACGGACGCGAGGCGAAAACCAAACAAAATGTTAAGGATAGAAGGCTTTCCACAGGAAGAAAACAAGCCGAAGCGGTACTAAAACTACTCAAAGATAAATAAGCCCATTGTTTTCTGCATACTATCAGAACAGGCTCCGGGTTTTCCCTTTTTTCTTTGCATCTTCTCAGGATCCTATGTCGATGAAAACGTCCTGCCCTCGGACCTCGGCCGCATAGTAATCCACTCCCGCCGCAGGATTCTCGACTGCCTTACCGGTCGTCACGTCGTACTGCCACCCATGCCATGGGCATGTCACCACTCTTCCCTCGAGCAATCCCTGCCCAAGTGGTCCGCCTCGATGCAGGCAGGTATTATTGATTGCGTAGATTTTTCCCCCCACGTTCGCTACCGCCACCGCTTTTCCTTCAATGCACAGTTCCCGCAGCGTACCCGGCGGCAACTCGTCCACCTTGATGGTTCTCACGAACGCCATTTTCACCTCGTTTGATGTGGTATTTACTTCTCGGCTGGCTCCGGCACTTGCGCCACCATTACGTTTCGCTTGAACTCTTCCACCATCTCCGTCCGCAGTCTCACTTCCGTCGGCCGCTTCGCTAACGTCATGGTGTCGATTCTGTCCTGCAACTTCAGCAGCGCATAGAAAAGCGCCTCCGGCCGCGGCGGACATCCGACCACGTACACATCGACCGGAATGATGCGGTCCACTCCTTGGAGCACAGAATACGCGTTAAAGGGCCCGCCAACGCTCGAACAAGCCCCCATGGAAATGCACCACTTCGGATCGGGCATTTGCTGCCATACGCGTTGGATCACCTGCGCCATCTTGAGCGTCACGGTTCCAGACACAATCATTAGGTCCGCCTGCCGTGGCGAAGGCCGAAATACTTCCGCACCGAACCGCGCCATGTCAAAACGCGCTGTCGTCGACGCAATCATCTCAATGGCGCAGCAAGCCAGGCCAAACGTCAATGGCCACAGCGAGCTCTTCCTTGCCCAATTGAATACGTAATCTACCGAAGTGATCAGAAAATTCTTTTCAAACCGCTGGTCTATGACACCCACAAGGAACCTCTCTCCGTCCTGCCCCTCGATTCAGTATATCGCCACCCTTCTCGGCCCGCCAGCAATCCCTATTCCGCCGGCGGCCATGGCAAGCTGTCTATTTCTTGTTCCGTGCGCGAAGCTGCTCGACCAGAGTATCGATTTCTTCGGTCGTCAACTTGCCGCCAAATTTTGGCATGTGCCCTTTGCCATTCGTAATCATGTTGCGCAAATCGTCGTCGGAAGCGCCCGCAACTTTATCGGATCTGAGCGACGGTCCCGCGAAATGACGGCCCTCCGCCGACTTTCCGTGGCACTTCGCGCAGTTCTTCTCGTACACGGGATTGCTGGTCAAAGCCGTTTCCGCTGGTGCTTGCGCGAACGCCGCCATCGCGAGAGACGCAGAAAAAAACAGTGTCATGAGTTGCAGCTGCAAGTTTGACTCCACAGCGTTCAGCATCGTCCCGTAAGAATATCGGCACTTACAATCGCCATCATGCCCCATCCAAACTTCGCCCACGGCGAAGCGAATTCGCGGACAGGCCGCTTCTTACTTCCACTTCCGCCGTGTAGGTGAGCGTCGCCACTTCTTCCCCCGCCGGCCATGCTCCCGGTTCCCACAGCGAGTAATCCTCAATTGGCCACGCGGCAATTTCCTTCGTACTCGGCTCGCCGATGCGCACGGCGCCATGGGGATGAACAGCGCGATAATTCTCCGCCAGCAGTTCGCTATTGGTCTCTTCATCGACTTGCAGATACGCCTCCCAAATCTGCTCCGAGCGGTCCGTTAGCGCAGGTGTCAATTCGGCCTGGTCGCCTCTATGAATTCTGGGTCAATTACGCGCACCGTTTCTCACTTCGCCTTGCCTCCCGGTTCTTCAAATTGTTTCGCGATCAGATTCCAGTAACTTGCCGGCTTCAACCTCTGCCACATATCCACAAAATAAGCGTCGGGTCCAATCAGCACGCGCGCCTTGCCGAGCTCCACTCCCCGGAGAATCTTGCTGGCAGCTGTGGCAGCATCGGTACGCGCCACCTTCTGGAATCTTGTCAGGCTTTCCTCGCGCAAACCTGCCCCGGCGCCCCGCCCCACTTTCGCGCGTTCCGCAATTGAAGTGCGAACAAATCCCGGATGCACACACGTGACGCCAACATTCGTCCCGAGCAGTTCGTGGTGCAGCGATTCCGTGTATCCGCGGACCGCAAACTTGCTGGCGCAATACGCTCCTTGCCCGGAGGCCCCGAAAAATCCTAGCAGGCTCGACGTGTTCACGATGTGCGCCCGTTTTTCTTTCTTCAACAGCGGCAGAAAATAGGTCACCCCGTAAACCACCCCCCAGAAATTGACGCCCATCAGCCAGCGAAACTCCTCGAGCGAAATCTCTTCCAAGTGCCCGAGCAGCGCCACCCCTGCATTGTTGAACAGAATCGTGGCTCGTCCCTGCTGTGCCGCAACAGCTTCGGCAAATTCCTTCACCTGCGTTTCTTCGGCCACGTTCACAACGTGCCGCGTTACTTTCCCAGTCGCCCCGCCCAGAAGTGCCACGGTTTCATGCAATCCGGTTTCGCTTACGTCCGCCAAGGCCAGGGATGTTCCTCTCGCGGCCAGTTGCTGTGCCAAACATCTCCCCATCCCCGATCCCGCACCGGTGATTACCGCCACCGCATCATCCCAAAATCCCATTCATTCACCTTCCGTTGGCCTTGTTCGCAGCACACCCGCAACCTTCGCACTCTTACCACACTTCCGACCAGGCAGCCAGATTGCCGGTCACATGCCGGTCACACGTTCACAGGTAAATTTGCTTTGGAAATTAACAGTAGGGCCGTAAAGCCCCGTCCTTCAGGGAGGGGATATGAGGCCCTTTAGAGCGGAGTCTTTTGTTGCTCGACGTATTGCTTAATGATGCCCAGCGGTGCCCCGCCGCAACTGGCGGCAAAGTAAGACGGGGACCACAGGACATCGTTCCAATAGCGTTTCTCCATATCAGGACGCTCCATGCGAAGCAACCGACTGGAAACACCTTTGAGACTGTTGACCATGCTCGACACCGAGTGCTTCGGTGGATAGTTAATGAGCAGGTGTACGTGTTCGGCTTGGCCGTTCATGTCGACCAGTTGCGCCTCGAAGTCGGTGCATACTTTGTCGAAGATAACTTTGAGCCGTTGGATGGCGTCTCCGTCAAATACCTTTCCGCGATGTTTTGTGACGAAGACCAAGTGGACATGCAATGCGAAAACGCAATGCCTGCCGCGCCTAATATCTTTCGACAGCAGCATAGACCAAGACTATAGTGGTGTTGTGTTGAGACGGCAAGCATTCAAGTTCGAGTTAATGCCGAACAGCGAACAGCTTCGCAAGCTGCGACAGTTCGCTGGGTCATGCCGCTTCGTCCGCAAGCATTGGAGCAATCCCTCAAAAATCTTGAGCGAGCCTACACAAACTGTTTTCAAAAGCGTGCCGACTTCCCCAAGTTCAAAAAGAAGGGCCAGCGAGAGAGTTTTCGTATCCCGCAAGGCTTCGAGGCGGACAATCAGAACGGACGCATCAAACTGCCGAAACTTGGTTGGATGCGCTACCGCAAATCGCAGGACATTCTGGGCGAAGCTAGCAACGTCACCGTAAGTGAGTCGTGTGGCCAGTGGTTTGTGTCCATTCAAACCGAGCGAGAAATCGAAACGCCGCAGCACCCATCAACGTCAGCAGTTGGCATGGACTGGGGTATCGTCAACTTCGTAACCTTGTCGGATGGCGAAGTCGTAGACCAATGTCAGCCGCTCAAAGAAGTTCCTGTCGAAAGTAGCGAAGTCGCAACGGTGCATGGCTCGCAAGAAAAAGTTCTCGAAAAACTGGCGCAAAGCGAAAGCCTGTATCAGCAAGTTGCATACGAAAGTCGCCAATATCAGAAAGGATTTCGTACACAAGGCCTCGAACAGCATCAGCAAAAACCACGTCGTTGTTTGTATCGAAGACCTGCAAGTCAAGAACATGAGCAAGTCAGCCACAAAGAAGATGGCACAAAAGTCTGGGCTGAACCGTTCCATCTTGGACACCGGTCCGTTCGCGTTGCGTCGTCAACTGGAATACAAGACGCAGTGGCAAGGAGTTCGCAACCTCCGGGTGAGGTAAGCCCATCGTGTCAGGAACCCACCGAAGGTATCCCCGCCTAGCGAGTGAGCCCGTAGGAATCCCCTCTCTTCAGGGACTCTTCAGGGAGGGGAGGATGTCAATTCTCTGCGCGAATCAACAGAGCGCCTTCCGCCTTAAATGCCCGCAACTCCGCGGCATCGCGGAACCATCGCCCCGCATAGACCTCCGGACTTGGCGAAGGATCGACAACCCTTTCGTCGGAAACATTGGCAAATCCTGCTCCCCGGAACAGTTGCGCCCATTCCTCCGCCGAAAGCAAATGTGTTGGCACAGCCAGCAGCCCACCCCACTGGTGGCAATAAGGATTGTCGCGGTAATAGTTGATCAAGATCCACGCCGCCCCGCCCGGCCGCAGTACCCGGTGGAGTTCTCGTATGCCCATGGCCGGATCGGGCCAGTAGTATGCCGATTCCACAGAAATCGCCTGACTGAAGAAATTGGGCTCCCACGGAATTTCGCCCACTTCTCCGGTGACGAACAGGATGTTGTCCTGACCCAGGCTCGTGCGCCTCGCCACTCGAATCATTTCGTCGGAAATGTCCATGCCGACCACGCGGCCTTCGGGAACGAGCTTGCTGATCCGCCGCGACAGCCATCCGGACCCGCAGCCCACGTCTAGGACGTTATCGCTAGTCGAAAGGTGCATCTTCTCGAGCACCGGAAGCGCGATCGGCAGGTGATCCTGCTCCATGCCGTCGCCTCGCCCGGCTTCCGCCCAGCGGTTAAACTCTTCGCGCAAAGATTGCGTCTTCGGATCAGTCATCGGATCGATAAGGCGCCCACAGCCCACCTAACACAGTGCCAAAAAATCTTCAGCACGTCATGCGGGACGAAAGTTTCAGACCGTGCAACCACACCCCGTGCAGAAATGTGCGCCAGGGCAAGTCGCCGTACCGCACCGGCAACAGTAACGGCCGCTCGCGGTCACGGGGATCATAGGAACGCGCGGATAGGCCTCCGTCGTCGAAGCCCAGATCAGGGCGATTACCCACCCAATGACCGTCCATCCCAGCAACAGGTTCAGCAGAAAGATACCCGCGGCATCACGTTTATCGCGCGCAATAATCGCAGGAAGAAAATACAACAGAATCATAAACGCTAGGGTTAGCACAGTGCACCCTCCACATCCGGTGCGGCAGCCACACATCTGCCGTCTCTATTCCTAATATACGCACGGGTGGTCCTAAATGTTTCCCCGGTGGTCTACAACCCAAAACCAACAATAAATGGAAGTACGGTGGGTGGGTGCGCCCAGCATCCTCCAGCTGTAGCAAACCTTCCGTTACTGGGTTACAATCTTGTCACTGATGCAGGCCTTTACTTCGGCCTTCGTCTGGAAAGAATCATGTTTCAGCCTCGTAACATCCCTGTCCTTTGATCCGCTCCTGAAGCGGAACTGAATTTCTTTTCCTCTCTGTTTGTGTCTTTTTGGCGGCGCGAGCATTTTCCATCGCATACGGATTCGCGCAGAAATACGCGGGATTATATGAGGTCGCCGGAAACTATAATGGTCTCACAGCGTCTGACGCTTTGGGGCTCGATTCTCGAAGCGATCCGCGGGTCGCACCAGGACTACACCAAGGGCAGCCTGAATCACGCGATCGTGCTGCTGGCCATTCCGATGGTTCTGGAAATGGTGCTGGAATCGCTGTTCGCGGTCGTGGACGTTTTCTGGGTTGGGCGGTTGGGCGCTGATGCGATTGCGACGGTCGGCCTAACCGAATCGATTCTCAGCCTGGTGATCGCCGTGGGATTCGGACTCGGCATGTCCACCACGGCGATGGTCGCGCGGCGGATCGGGGAAAAGGATCCCGCTGATGCGGCGGTCGCGGGTGTACAAGCCATCGTTCTCGGGCTGGCGACTTCGGCCGTTATCGGAGTGCCCTGCTGGATTTACGCGTCGCGGTTGCTGCAGCTGATGGGCGCTTCGCCACAAATTGTCGCTATCGGGTCCGGCTATGCGCGCATCGCGCTGGGAGGCTGCGGTGCGATCCTAATGTTGTTCCTGAACAACGCGATCTTTCGCGGCGCTGGCGATGCGGCAATCGCCATGCGGCTGTTGTGGGTTTCCAACATCATTAATTTGATTCTCGATCCTTGCCTGATCTTTGGGTGGGGTCCGTTTCCAAAGCTCGGCGTTACCGGCGCGGCCCTCGCGACATTGGTCGGGCGCAGTATCGGCGTGTTGTACCAGTTTTATCGCCTGCTGCGCGGCACGGAGCGAATTCGCATTCTCACTTCACAGTTGCGCGTGGATTTCGGGGTTTTGCTGCGGCTTGTGCGCGTGTCTATCACTGGCATCCTGCAATTCGCGATTGCCGATGTGAGCTGGATCGGGCTGGTGCGCATCGTAAGCCTGTTCGGGTCAGCCGCGCTCGCGGGCTATACGATCGCTATTCGCATTGTGATCTTTGTGATCCTCCCGAGTTGGGGTCTCAGCAACGCGGCCGCCACGCTCGTCGGGCAGAATCTGGGAGCCAAGCAACCGGAACGCGCTGAACAATCGGTGTGGCGAACTGGGCTGTACAACATGATTTTTCTTGGAACCGTCGGCGTGTTCTTTGTGTTTTTCGCAGAGCCGGTGATCCGCCTGTTCACGCACGATCCGAGCGTGGTGCCACTTGCGGTTTCCTGCTTGCGCATCATCAGTTACGGAAACATCGGGTATGCCTACGGCATGGTGATGCTGCAGGCGTTTAATGGCGCGGGCGACACGGTTACACCGACCATCGTGAATTTTTTCGGCTTCTGGTTGCTGGAGATTCCGCTGGCTTATGCTTTGGCGGTGCCCTTACATTTCCGGGCCGATGGCGCTTATTTCGCGATTGTTATCGCGGAAACGGCTATCGCGGCTGCCGGAATTCTGCTTTTCCGTCGCGGCCGGTGGAAGCGGCAGCAGATCTGATATCAACGCTCTCCGATGGCGGCAATGATCTCGGAATTCCTTGGCCTTAGAATGACGCTCCGCTACTTCAGCAGATATTCCTCCAGGAATTCCACGGTGGCGTAAAACTGGTAATCCTGGTTGGCCTTCTTCTGGTAGCCGTGACCTTCGTCTTTGGCCATGATGTACCACACCGGCGTTCCCGATTTTTTCAGTGCGGCCACAATCTGATCGCTTTCGCTCACCGGCACGCGAGGATCATTCTTTCCGGCAACCACGAGCATCGGCTTCTTGATTTTTTCGATGTTGTTCATGGGTGCGATGCGCTCCAGAAATTCGCGCATCTTGGGATCGCGTTCGTCGCCATATTCCACGCGCCGCAAATCCTGGCGATAGCTTTCGGTGTGCTCCAAAAAGGTTACCAGGTTGGACATGCCGACAATGTCCACAGAGCAGCGGATGCGATCGCTGTAAAACGTTGCGATGGCCAGGGTCATGTGGCCACCGTAGCTTCCGCCGGTAACAGCGACGCGGCTGGCGTCTAGCTCTGGCTGCGTGCCGATCCAGTCGAAGAGCGCGTTGATGTCTTTGTAGGTGTCTTCGCGCAGAAATCCGTTATCGAGCATTGTGAATGTCTTGCCGAAGCCGGTCGATCCGCGCACGTTCGGAAAAATCAGCGCGATTCCCAGCTCGTTTAAAAAGTAATTTTGCCTTCCCAAAAAGTAAGGCAGCGACTGCCCTTCCGGGCCGCCATGAATCACGACCAGGACCGGCCGCTTTCCGGTGAATTTCGCCGGCGGCTTGTAGAGGAAGCCGCTGATGGTTTTGCCGTCGAAGCTGTCCCACTTCACAAGCTCCGCCGACGGAAAATCCTTTGCCGGCACCGCGGTTTCACTGTCTGTCCAGCGCTCCAGCTTTCCGGTGGCCACATCGAGCGAATAAACATCGCCCGGCCCTTGCGCGTTGGCCACGGAAAATGCCAACTCTGGCCCATCGCGACGCCAGCGGACTCCGCCGATTACGCCAGCAGGCAAGTTCTTCGGCTCGAGCAAAATGTCGCTTTTGTCCGTGCGGAAGTGGCGCAACACGCCCAAGCCGTTCTCATCAGTTACGAAGGCGATGCGTTTGCCGTCGTGGGATAAATCAAAGGCCACGACGTCCCAGGGAATCTTGGAGGTCAGATAGGAATGCTCCTGGGTGCTCAGGCTGATGTAGGCGAGCCGGTGAAATTCCGAATCTTTGTCGGTGGTGACGTAGAGCCCTTGGCCGTCTTTGCTGAACCGGCCTGCAAAGTAAGAGACCTTTTCCTTCGCCTCGCGCGGGGTGAGCGCGGTTTTCTCTCCCGTCGCCGTGTCCACAAGCCATAGGTACGATTCATTTACGGAGAGATCCTCCATCAGCAAAATCTTTTTGTCGTCTGGAGACCAGTCGAGAGGTTCCCAGCCGCCGCCTTCGAGCTGCGCCAGCAGCCGGTCGGACTTCGGCTCCGCGGGATTCATCACCCACAAATCCGTATCTTTTCCGGTGCGCCGCGTCGAGGTGTAAGCGATCTGGTCTCCTTTGCTGGACCATGGGCCGATGCTGTTCCGCGATTTTCCATCTGTGAGCAGCGTAATGTTCCCTGTCGCCAGATCCAATCGATAGAGCTGGAACCACTCGCCGCCGCCGATGTCCTTGGGAAACACAATGTAATCGCCGCCGTTCGGATGGAACCGGCCATCACGCACGGCGTCCGTGAAAAACGTGAGCTGGTGGCGCTCCCCGCCGGGCTGGCCGACCAGATGAAGTTGCGGTGTTGCCGCGAAACGCGTGCTGATCAGCATGCCCCGTTTTCCCGGCTGCCAATCGGCCAATGACGCGCTTCGATACTCGCCGTATCGCCCTGCCGTTTCCGCCAGGTTCGCGGGAATCTTGGGCACTCCGTCCAGCACCAAGCTTTCCGGCGGCGCTACTACCGGCGCTTGGGCGGCGACTCCAACTGCGCACAACAACGAAATGGCCGCAAGCAAGATCGCAATTCGCTTCATGGCTTCTCCTTCAACTGATTCGTGGCCACTTTCATACACCGCACACAATACGACACGCAAGCCTTACCTGGTCATTTGCCTGTATTGGCCGCATGGTAAAATTCGCGTGACTACTCAATCCTCTATGTTTCGAAAAATTCTGATCGCCAATCGCGGTGAAATTGCCGTACGTATCTTGCGGGCGTGCCGCGAAATGGGCATTCCGTCGGTTTGCGTGTTCAGTGAAGTGGACCGCACCTCGCTGCACATCCGGCTGGCCGACGAAGCTTATCTCATCGGGCCAGCGCCTTCGCGGGAAAGTTACCTACGCATAGACAAGCTCATAGACGTTGCGCGCCGGTCCGGCTGCGACGCGATTCATCCTGGTTACGGTTTCCTGGCGGAAAATCCCGCTCTGCCTCGCGCGTGCGCCGAAGCCAGCATCACTTTCATCGGGCCTTCCCCGGAAACCATGGAAATGATGGGCTCCAAAACCGCGGGCAAACAACTTGCGCGCCGCGCCGACGTACTAACCGTGCCCGGGACGGACGATCCGATCGAAAATGTGGATGATGCTCAGGCTTTGGCGCGCGTGATGGGTTATCCCGTGCTGCTGAAAGCTGTAGCCGGGGGCGGCGGCAAAGGTATGCGGGTTGTTGCGAATGATGAGAGCTTTTCTTCGGCGTTTCGCGACGCTTCCTCGGAAGCACTGAATGCGTTTGGCGATTCTCGCGTGTTCCTGGAAAAGTATCTGGATTCCCCACGGCACATTGAAATCCAGATTCTGGCGGATTCCCATGGCCGAGTGGTGTCTCTAGGCGAACGGGAATGTTCGATACAGCGGCGCCATCAGAAGGTGATCGAGGAAGCGCCTTCGACGGTCGTTCATCCCGACCTGCGGCGAAAAATGGGAGACGCCGCGGTACGCCTGGCGCGTGCGGGCGGGTACGTCAATGCGGGAACTGTGGAATTTCTGGTGGACGCCAATCTGAATTTCTATTTTCTCGAGGTGAACACGCGCTTGCAAGTGGAGCATCCGGTGACGGAGCAAGTTACCGGCCTCGATCTGGTGAAGCTGCAGATTGCCATCGCTGCCGGACACCGGCTTCCTTTCGCGTGGGAAACGATCACGCCTCGGGGCCATGCGATGGAGGTGCGCCTTTACGCGGAAGATCCCGACAACAATTTCTTTCCGTGTCCGGGGAAAATTATCGCGCGGCGCATTGCCACTGGTCCCGGCATTCGCCTTGACGAGGGCGTCTATCGGGGGTGGACCGTACCGATCGAGTACGATCCTTTGCTGAGCAAACTTATCGCGTGGGGCAACAGCCGCGAAGAAACCATTTCGCGCCTGCGCCGTGCTCTCGACGAATACACCATCACGGGGATTCGCACCAACGTGAGCTTGTTCCGCCGCATTCTGGGCGAGCCCGAATTTCTTCGCGGCGAAATCCATACGAAGTGGCTGGACCATTTGTTGGCTGGGGCGCAGCCCCCGGCAATGGAAGCACGACCGGGCACGGAAGCTGCGGCCGCCATTGCTGCCGCTTACTGGGAGAGCATTCAGCCGGGCAATTCTGGCGGTGGCCAAACTTCCGGCACCGAACCTTCACGATGGAAACTCGAAGGGCGCCGTTCCCAACTGGATCGCCAACCATGAAATTCGAGGTTTATCTCGACTCGCCCACGGGAAAGACGAAACACGTTGTGGACCTCGAAAAGGATGAGGTGTCGTACAAGGTTTCCTTGGACGGCAAGCCTGTGGACGCGGATGTAATTCTTGCCGCCCCGAACGCGGTGTCCGTGATTCTCGGCGGCGTGGTGTTCGACATCCACATCGCGCCATCTCTCAACGGTACTTACAAGCTGCAGACTGGACCGCACGAATTTAAGGCCGATGTCCGCGACCCGCGCGCGTGGCACGGGAGAAAACAGGGCGCACTCGAAGCCGAAGGCCGCCAGCAGATCATCGCTCCCATGCCGGGCAAAGTGATCCGGTGGTTGGTGAATGTGGGCGATGAAGTGGAAGCCGGGCAGGGCCTGGTGGTTGTGGAAGCAATGAAAATGCAGAATGAGATTCGTTCGCCGAAAAAGGGCAAGGTTGAACGTTTGCATGCTAAAGAGGGTCAGGCCGTCAACGCGGGGGATGTGCTAGCTTGGGTGGATTGAGGTTCACGGACGAATTGTGTGGATTTGACAGTTGAGATCCTTCGTCGCTGAAAAGGCAAGCTCCCGAGCAAGCTCCCGAGGCTTGACACCAAGCCGGGATTAAAGATCAGATACCATTTTACTGCGTGTTCGTGGGACGGCCGGTGCTTGGAGTGATCGGTGCAGTGCCTGCCGCGGGTGGCGTGCTTGGCTTCGCGGCTTCCGGCAACTTCCCTGCAGTCTCAATTACCTGGATCGCCAGATAATTTGTTACGTGGGCTTCATCGCGGGCGACCGCCAGGTAGGCGTTGCGCAGCAACTGTTCCTTGCGGTTGCGCAGCGTGTCCCGAATCATCTGCTGCACCTGGGGATCGTTGATGCCGCGTTGTCCGGCGGCTTCGCGAGCCACCAGCTTCAAAATTCGTATGCTGTCTTTCAGGACAATCGGGGGGCTGACTTGGCCGGGTTTCAGGCTAAGCACCATGCGCTTCAAGACGGGGTCGGTCTGAGGCGCATTCAGCGAGGATTCGGGGATGTAACCCAAATCGCCGCCCGTCGCAGCGGTATTCGGATCCTCGGAATAATCCATCGCCAACTGGGCAAAATCCGCGCCGCTGTTCAGCTTATCTTCGAGCATCTTTGCCTTGCGCTCCGCTTCGGCCTCGTTGGTGGCGTCGTCGTTCTTGCGGTTGCGGATCATCTGATCCTTGCGCGGGGTGATCACGATCTGGGAAATGCGGTATTGGGCGTCTGCGACGTTAAACTGGTTGCGGTTGGTATTGTAAAAGTCCGTGACATCCTGATCCGTGATGGTGACCTTCGCAGCGACTTCGCGGTTCAACAACTTCTGAATGGAGAGTTGGCGGCGCAGATCCTTTTTGAGGTCATCCACGGTCATGCCGCCATTTTTCAACTTTTTCTGAAACTCTTCTTCGGTGTAGCCGCTTTTGAGCTCGGTGAATTTGTCTTCCACTTCGCCGTCGCTGGCTTCAAGGTTTAACTTCTTGGCGCGCTCCAGCAGAATTTCGTTGTTGATCAGCTGTTCGACTACGTTGAGTTTGCCGGAAAGAACCTCTTCGGGTGAAGTTTCCTGGGCTTCGGGATTGATGCGCGTGCGATAGTACTTCTCTACTTCATCCCGCTTGATTTCGGTGCCATTCACCACGGCCCACACGTCTGGCGCATGGCTTTCCTGCTGTTTGCAGCCGACGAATAAAGATGCCAGCAGCACCGCCGCGGGCAACAGCGCCACGCCGCGATGAATCGCGCCGCCGTTTCTCTGCCATCGGATTGCGGGATTCAGGGAAAAGTTCAAGGGTTTGCTCAGGCGGCTTTTTTCACGCGACCGAGTCGAATGCACGCGGTGCACACTTTGATTTGCTTGCGGGCGCCATTGACGACCGCACGCACGCGCTTGAGATTGGGATTCCACCGGCGCCGCCGGGTATTGTTGGCGTGGCTGACCACGTTGCCGTAGCTCGGGCCCTTGCCGCAGAGTTCACACTTCAGTGCCATGATATTCCACTTCCTAAGCTTCAAAGGATAGAAAACAGGAACCTTAATTCTAGCAGATGGACATCAAAACGCAAAACATACTCCTGCAACTTTCGCGCGTTTCGAACCCGTTGAATTCTCTGGCGGACTTGCCTAAAGCCCTTGATTTCGCGCCTTTGTTATACTTGAGGAGCCTTTTTGGGGATGGGAACACCGTGAGCTCGCTTCGCATTTCTATCGTGCAGTATTTGAATACCGCGCCGCTTGTCCGTGGCTTCACGCATGGGCCGCTCTGCGGAAAGTATCACTTGTCGTTCACCGTGCCTTCGCAGTGTGCCGAAGCGCTGCGGTCGGGGGAAGTGGACATCGCCATTATTCCTGCTATCGAGTTTCAGCGCACCGAGGGGCTTGTGGCTCTGCCAAATCTTTCGATCGCTTCAAAGAAATCCGTGCGCAGCTTGTTGCTTGTTTCGAAGAAACCTATCCACGACGTGCGGCGCATCGCTTTGGACCGCAGTTCACGCAGCACCCAGGCGCTGGTGCGTATCCTTTGCGCGAAGCGGTGGCACATTGCGCCTGATTTTTTCGAAGCTGATCCCGATTTGCCCGGCATGCTCCGCGACGCAGACGCCGCGCTGCTCATCGGCGATCCTGCTCTGCGACTGGCGCTCGGCTCCGAAACTGTCGCGAAACACGATGCCGCGGGCGAGTCCATCTTTCCCGCGGAGATAGCCGGCCTTTCCTCCTCGGCTCCGCTGTTCCTTTACGATATGGTGGAAAAATGGCGCGCACTTACGAGCTTTCCGGCCGTGCTGGCCATTTGGGCTGCCCGGCCTGCTGCCGTTACGCCCGCGGTGATTCGCGATTTTCAGGATTCGCTGGCTTTTGGGATGCAGCATCTGGCAGAGATCAGCGCCGAAGCTTCGCGCGAATTGCATCTTCCGGCAGGCAAAATTGCGCGTTATCTTAGCGAAAACATCGATTACACTCTTGACGGGGAAAATCTGCGCGGCCTCGAGCGGTATTACGACCTGGCCGCCGAATTGGGTTTGATTCCTCAGGCAAGACCGCTGCAAATCGCCAGCTTCCAGGGATTGGCGGAACTGGCGGCGGCGCGGCGCACGTAAAGGGAAAACAAGTGGGAATCAGCAAACAACAAGCCCTCGAAATGCTCGAATCCAATGACCTGGTGGGCATCGGTATGGCCGCGCACCAGCTTCGCCTGCAGAAAAATGATCCGCGCATCGTTACCTACCAAATCGATCGCAACATTAACTACACGAATTTCTGCACGGAGTATTGTTCGTTCTGCGCATTCTATCGGCCGCTGGGCGCGAAAGACGGATACATCCTGCCGTTCGAAGAAATCTACGCCAAGATCGAGGAGATGCTGCCCCTTGGCGGGACGGGCGTGCTGCTGCAGGGTGGTCTGCATCCCGATCTTCAGATTGGCTACTACGAAAATCTCTTGCGTTCGCTCAAATCACGTTATCCGCAAGTCCATCTGCACTGTTTTTCGGCGCCGGAGATTCTGTGCATCGCCGAGGTCAGCGAACTCAGTATTCGTGATACGATTCGGCGCTTGATGGACGCGGGTTTGCAATCAATTCCCGGCGGTGGCGCGGAAATCCTGGATGACGAAGTTCGCGGCAGGATCGCGCGCCTGAAATGCACCAGCGAGGACTGGGTGGAAGTGCATCGCACCGCGCATTCGCTCGGCCTGCGCACAACCGCCACCATGATGTTCGGTTGCGGCGAAGAACTGCGGCATCGTGTAAATCATCTGGAGCGCGTCCGGCAGCTTCAGGGAGAGACCGGCGGATTCACTGCGTTTATCCCGTGGATTTTTGCGGCAGACAACACAGCGCTGGGGAAGCGCGTTCAGGAAACGACCGCGGTGGATTACCTGAAGACGCTGGCCGTGAGCCGGCTTTATCTGGATAACATCGATCACATTCAATCGAGTTGGCTGACGCCGGGGATCAAGGTTTGCCAAGTGGGCTTGCAGTTTGGGGCAGACGATGTGGGCAGCATCCTGATTGAAGAAAATGTGGTGTACGCGGCGGGCGTGCGGCGGCGTACAAATGAGGAAGAGCTCCGGCGGATTATCTATGATGCGGGATTTTTGCCGGCGCAAAGGGATACGCTTTACCGGTCGTATGTTTTGAAGTCGCCTTATGCGCCAAGGCAGGCGAACGCGGCGTGACTCCAACCCGCACGTAAATGGTCGTCGTGGAATAGCAAGAGAAGAGGGAGTTCTCACTCCGCAAGCTCCGTTCGGAATGACGGAGTTATTTTTGTGAGTTGATTGAACTCCTTGGTGGCACTGAAGTACTCATCAAGATGACAACATGTCAGCAGATGGCACGCGCGCTACTTTTTCAGGCGGAGCAGGATTTCTACTTCGGTGCCGTCCGGCAGGTTGAGCGGCTCTACAGGTTCGAGCCTGCCATCGCGGCAACGCGCCACCAGACGCATGGTGCTGTCTCTTACGGCAGGCTTTTCGGTCGGGGTGCTTGGTCCCGCCCGGCCTGTTTCGTCGAGGGCCTGGTTGACCAGGGCATCGGCTTCGCGATTGTGTTCGCGATAGACATGATCGATTCGGAACGACTCCAGGGACTGCGCCATTTTCTTGGCGCGTTCGAACAGTGGCTTCAACTCGGGGCTCTTCACTTTGTACTGGCCGCGCATCTGCTTGACCATTAGTTCGGAATCGCTCTCGACACGGAGTGCGCGCACGCCATGCGTCTGGGCATAATCCAAGGCGGCGATCAACCCGAAATATTCCGCTACGTTGTTTGTGTTTGATCCGATATATTTTTTCAGCTTGGCAACAATTGCGCCGCTGCCGTCGCGGACGACCACGCCATACGCGGCTGGGCCGGGATTTCCGCGTGAGCCACCGTCAATGTTGGCCTGATGCGACGGCACCTGCTTCGGAGGCTCCGGCGGTGCGTCACCAAACAGACCGGCTCCCCGCGGGGCTCGGGCGCGCTTGAACATCACGAATTCGCGGCTCCGTTCGCTGTTTCATTCGGCATGGCGTGGGGGATGGGCTCCAAAGAATAGAGAATCCGTCCGCACATTTCGCAGCGAAAAACCTCTTCATCCGTTTCCGACGCAAGCATTTGCACCACATGAGGCAGGACGCGCATTCCGCACGCGCGGCACTGCTCTCCGCGCGCTTCGGCGAGCGCCGATGCGGGATGCCGCTTTTCGACTCTGGTATATAGATCCAACACATCTTGCGGCACTTTCTTTGCGATCTGCTCGCGTTCCGCGGCGGCGGTCTCCAGCTTTTTCTTCTTATCCCCATACTGCACCTGCATCTGCTTCTTTTCCGCGCCGATGGCCTGCTCCGATTCGTGCAAATCCGCTTCCACATGCTTCACGCGGCGTTCCACTTCCTCCTGAGCCATCATCTGTTCGAGCACCTGGTCTTCGGCCTTAGCCGCTTCGCCTTCCGCAGTCGCAATTTCATGTTGCAAGGCCTTATAAGCTTCATTGGTCTTCACGGAACTGCTCTGCTCGCGGTATTTTTTGGCGCGGCCTCTCCATTGCTCGACATCCAATTCCAGTTTCTTTCGGTGCGTTAGGGCCTGCGTGTGGGCTTCCTTGGCCGCAGTGACCGCAGTGCGCGCGCTGTTCAATTTGGCATCTGCTTCCCGCAATTGTTTCGGCAGGCTGTCCAGTTCCGCGCGCGACGACGCGATGATCTGGTCGAGTCGCTGAAGCTCCAATAATTGCGGGATGGCAGGATGCATCGCGGTTGATTCTAGCACAGGGTGCGGATTGGGCTTGGCGGGGCACTGGGACAAGCAAGGGCGAGTTGGGGCTTTGATTGTGGTTGGATTAGATCGAAGAGGGTTTGCTCGCCGCTCCGAATGATGGGGTGGTCGTGCAGGTGGGGCGTTGGCGGGTATTAAGGAGGCGAGGTTTACTGGATTAAACGGGCTGGGCGGAAGCGAGTCAGCCTCCTCGACGGAATCGCCATTCGCGGTTCCCAGGGCTTTGCGTCGCTTCCGCAGAGCACGCTGCTGCAAACTCAGATGGCTTTGATGTCGCGGTGAATCAGGGTGGCATCCACGAAGTAGCCAATTCCGACCGCCAGCGGCAAAATCCCAAAGGCGGCCGCCGCCATGGTTTGCGGCTCCGAAACGATCCGCGCAATGACCGCGAACATAATCATGAATCCCAGACCGCCGCTGACCAGCAAAATTCCGGCCCGCCGGGATCGCGCAAATTGCGACAATTCCGGCTCCATCGGGATCTGTGTTCCCCTTGCGAGCGCGGCCAGGCGCTCTTCCGTGCGCAGCTTTCTCACACGATAATAGGTGTACATCGCCGCGACCGGCACACCGCACGTCAATACCACGGCAACCAATCCGATCAAATCCCCTCCCATATGCCACTCCTTTCGCGGCTGTTTCGTCCGGCCGCTTTCCGCGATCTCACAAGAAGGTACGCACACCGCTAGGGAAATGTTCCTGAATCGAAGAGGGAAAGGTGCGTTGCGAGCGGGGAGCAGGTTTACGGGACTTCCTGAATCTGCATGTTTGCATCAATCGCCAGTTTTGGGTAACGGATCCCGGAACCCGCCAGGGCTGGGGGGTGTTCTGCGATGACCTGGAAGTCGGTACCGGAACAGCTTACCTCGTAGGTATAGCCGTCCCGCTCTTTGCGGCTTACGGACATGGCACCCGACGAAATCAGCTCATCGAGGGAAATACATTTGCTGTTTAGGGCAATGTTTCCGCGTTCGGCCTGGGCGATCTGCAACAGATCGCTGCGGACACCCGTCAGGCTGATGGCCTGAGTAGGCGCCGTTCCTTCATCGGTCGTCGGCATCTTTTTCAGATAAAAATAGTAGATTCCAAATGCTATGCCAGCGAAGACGAGTAATCCGGCGAGTGCGCGCATACCCCAATTTTGGCCCCGCCTGGGTCTGGCCACAAGCTTTTCCGCGGCCAAGGTGCGTTTGGTTACAACACTTGTAGCGATCGACTAACGGATGCGCGCAATCCGCAGGACCAGGAATTCGGCGTTGAAGGAATTCGTGGAGCATAGAGCCAGCCCGCAGGGGAAACCCTGCTTGATCTGCCGGACCACATTTTCCGCGCGATTGAGGAATTCACGGGCGATTGCCGCGAGTCGGACGACATGACCGCGACGATCTTTCCTTACCCCGCGCGCTGATTCCCGCTCCCGTGTCGAAACGGGCAACTGCTTTTGCTTTTTATTTGACCCTTTCGCGCTTCTCACGTAACTAGAGAAGATAGCGATTTTCTTTGTCGTCTCCCTGAGGAGTCCTCGATGAACACCAAGTCCCCCGGTATTGTGGCGCTGGCCTGCCTTGTGGCAGCCTCGATCACAATTCCTGTCGACCTGCTCGCGCAAGCTCCCGGCGCTTCTGAGCGCGCCGGCGAAGTCTCTCGCATTATTCCGGCCGTGAGTATCGCCCGCGGCACCAAGTCCATCGCTGCCTCGGCCAGAACGGTGGTGGATTGGCTGGACGTGCTCAACACGCAGCCAAGCGCTCGCGCTCGCGTGTCTCTCGATGACGGCTCGGTTCTCAACGTTGGATCGGATTCTTCCATCCATATCGTCAAGCATGATGCCGGAGCGCAGCAGACGGACCTGGAGCTCAGCCTTGGAAAGGTGCGGTCGCAGGCGCAAAAAATCACTCAACCCAACGGCAAATTCGAAGTGCACACTCCGGCAGGCGTCGCCGGGGTGGTGGGCACCGATTTCTACACCGCGTATGAAAACAACATCATGACCGTGATCGTGTTTGAAGGCTTTGTGCGCGTTTGCAATCTGGCTGGCGTGTGCGTGGCGGTAAAAGCGGGGCAGATGACGACGATTCGCAATGGCGATAGTTCTTCTCCCGTGGTCACGCAGGCTGCTCTGTCTGTGCTGTCGGATGCGATTGCCTCCACTTTGCTTGAAGCTCCGACTGGCCTGCAGCAAGCCCATCACCTCGGCAAGGGCACGATAATCGCGCTGGGCCTGGTCGCGGTGATTCCCGTGGTGGTGATTTCGATTGTGGCGAGCCGGGGGACAACGCAAGGCAAAAGCACGCCTCTTCCGACCAATCCGGGGTGCCCGAACGGTGCTGCCGCTTGCTAGTTTTTTGTTTTGTTTAGAGGTAAAGAGAAGACCCGGGGCGCCCAGCCACCGGGTCTTTTTTTGCGCGTTGATGATGGCGCTGCAGATTCCTAAGAGAACACCCGCCTCAGAAGGCAGGCTCTACATAAGCAAGAGAACCGTTTTTGAAGTGCCTGCTAATCGAAAACTACTACCGCTGCCTAGACTATAGACTAGACTAGCAACGCCCGCCTTAGCGATTTCATCCAACCTTTGTGGCATTTTGCGTGTTACGTTCTCGCCCAACCCGCTTTGTCTGCGGCACATCAGTGGCGTACACTGGACCTTTGCCACGTGCGTCTAATCCGGAGTGAGGCACCCTTGAACGATCAATCCCGCGCCGTCCGGCGCCATAGCAGTTCCCTCTTTTTAGTTTCGTTGAATTCGATAGCCGTTTTGGCGCTTATGGCGGTGCCACGGCTTGTAGCCGCTCCGCATGATGGCACGGCCAAACCTTCGCCGGCGTTCACCGCCATGAAGGCTGAACTCGATCGTTCCATGAAGACCCTGGGGACACTCGACCCGCCGGCCTACTACATCGGCTACACCTTGACCGATTCGCAGCGCGCCACGGTGTCCGGGTCCAACGGAGCACTGCTGCAGAGCGACGAGAACCGCAACCGGTGGCTGGAGGTTTCCGTGCGCACCGGAAGCTACGATCTGGACAATACCCACAAGGTTGACGGCAAGCAGCCTCCCAACGGTGGGCCCGGCACAAACGCTCCGCTCGACGACGATCCCGACGTTCTGCGCCGTGCCATCTGGCTCGAAACGGATAAACAGTACCGCGCCGCCGCCGAAGCCCTGATCAAGATCAAGACCGGCAAGGAAGTGAAAGTACAGACCGCCGAGGGCAGCGCGCCGGATTTTTCTCGCGAAAAACCCCAGGATTTCGCTGGATCGTGGGTGTCTTTCACTCTAGACCGCAAGCCTTGGGAACAAAAAGTACGCGACTACACGACTTATTTCCGGCAATCGCCCGCTGTGATCAACTCGATCGTGACTTTCACCGCGCACGCAGAGAACACGTTGCAGCTGACCTCCGAAGGCACGCAGCTTCAGTACGGCCAGATCCGCTATCGCCTGGAACTTTTCATTCAAGGCAAAGCCAGCGACGGGATGGATATCGATCGCTATTACAATTTTGACTGGGTAAACGCTTCTGACGCCCCGGACGACAACGCGGTGCTTGCCGCGTCCAGCCAACTGCGCAAGGAAATGGAAGGCTTGGTTGTTTCTCCGCTAAACGATCCGGCGGTTGGCCCTGCGCTCCTGACAGGCCGCGCGGCGGCGGTTTTCTTTCATGAAGTTTTCGGACACCGCGCTGAAGGCCACCGGCAGAAGGATGTGAACGAGGGTCAAACGTTCGCGAAGAAAGTAGGCGAGCCCATTCTTCCGGACTTTCTCAGCATTGTGGACGACCCCACGCTCGAGAAACTGGGCAAGCAGGACCTGCTCGGCTACTACCAGTATGACGACGAAGGCGTGATTGGCGCAGCGCACCGTGCTCGTCGATCACGGGGTGCTGAAAAATTTTGAAATGTCGCGGTCGCCGCTGGTGGGTTTTCCGCACTCTAACGGCCACGGCCGGCGGCAGATTGGCGCCACGCCAGTTTCGCGGCAGGGAAACCTGATCGTGGAAAGCAACAAGACCGTCACCAACGCGGAACTTCGCGCGAAACTGATTGAGTTGATCAAGCGGCAGAACAAACCCTACGGCCTTTTGATTGACGATATCGCGGGTGGCTTCACCTTCACGGGACGCGGGCAGCCGCAAGCGTTCCAGGTTGAACCGCTGGTGGTTTATAAAGTTTTCGCCGATGGGCGGCCGGATGAACTGGTTCGCGGCGTGGATATTGTGGGAACTCCGCTTGCCGCACTGACCAAGATCGTGGCAACCGGCGATACGGCGGAAGTGTTTAATGGGTATTGCGGTGCGGAGTCCGGTTACGTCCCGGTTTCCGCGGCTGCTCCCGCCATTCTTACTACCGAACTGGAAGTACAGAAAAAGCAGACGTTCCACGGACCGGCCGCCGATTCTGCCGCCTCCCGCGCATGACGGCGTGAAAGCCGGAGGCCCTCAGTAATGCGTTCACTACGTTTCGCAGCATTTTCGTTTCCCGTCAGCGTCAGCGCCAACTGGGCTTTGCGGCGCAGGCGGCAGCGGCCAGGACAACGATCACACGCTGCAGGCCATGCGGGACGAAATGGCCGCGCCGAAGTCGCGGCTGGAATTAGCCATTCCCGGCACCAACCAGCCCGTGCGCCCTTACTACGTCGAGTATCGTCTTCTGGATCTGGACATGAGGGAGATCGTCGCAGAATTCGGCGCGCTGCTGAGCAACCGCCACACGCGCAACCGCCTCATGGACGTGGGGCGCGCGTGGGTTACTACAAACTGGATAGCTCGAATTTCATTGGCGAAGAAGGATTTCGCGGATTCATCGGCTCGCTGGGATCGGTGGGCATCGACCGCGATTACGATTCGCTTCGGCAGGATCTGTGGATTGCCACCGATCAGGCGTTCAAGGAAGCGGTTGAAACTTATTCGCGCAAGCAGGCTTATCTGAGCAGCCTGGCACGGCAGTCGGACATCGACGATTTTTCGCGAGTTCCGAGCCGATTCAGCACGATCGATCCGCTGGTGACTCCGGATTGGTCCAATCGCAATTGGGAGCAAGAGGCGCGCCAGACGTCGTCCGCTTTGCGCGCTTTCCCGGAGGTCTACGAATCGCGGGTTACCTATTATCTCGTTTACTGCACCGAATACCTGCTGACCAGCGAAGGCACAGAAATTCGCACGAATCATTCCTTTGCCGCGATTGAAGCGGGGATGAACACGCTGGCCGACGATGGCATGGCTCTGAATCATCTTTATTCCACGTATGCGCCGAGGCCGGGCGAACTTCCGAACGTCGATGCCGTGCGCAAGAGTCTGAATGTGGCCGGCAGCGAGTTGATGGCCATGCGCGCGGCTCAGCCAGCTCAGGATTACACCGGTCCAGTGCTGTTCGAAGCGCGCGCGGCTGCGGCGCTGTTGGCGCAAATTCTTGGCCCGGCGATGAACGGCGCCGCGTCCGCCGGTCGCGTTCCAGCCGGTCGTGGAACAGTTGATGGGCAATCTTGGGGGCAAGAGCGACTGGACGGGAAGGTCGGTGCGCGCGTTCTGCCGCCGACGGTTAGCGCTGATCGACGATCCGTCGGCCAAGGACTTTCACGGCACGCCGCTGATCGGCATCGCTATGCCGTCGATGATGAAGGTGTGCGCGCGGAAAAAGTGACCGTGGTGGAAAACGGCAAGCTGAAGGATCTACTGATGTCGCGCCGGCCGGGACACGGATTCGGATCAAGTCCAACGGACACGGGCGCGCCGCGATTCTTGACGCGACGCCAAGCCGACGATGAGCAATCTTTTCTTCACGTCGACGGAAACAGTTTCGCCAGCGAGACTTGAAGAAGAAATTCCTCGACGCATGCCGGACGGAGAAACTCGACTATTGCGTGATCGTGCGGGAGATGGACAACCCGTCGCTCAGCATGCTGCACCAGGAAGATTTCTCGGACTTGCTGGCCAGCTATGGCGGAGATGCGGGCACCGGGATCGTTTGCCGCTGGTGGTATATCGCTTTACCCGGCGACGGGCGCGAGGAACTGATTCGCGGGGCGCGCATCATCGGAGTCAATGCGCGCTCGCTGCGGAATCTTGCGGGGATCGGGAACGACGACTTCGTTTACAACTTCATGCAGAGCCAGATCGCGGGCTTTTCCGGGACGGCGCTGGGGGCATTTGGCAGCGCGCAGAACGGTTTACCGGCGGCAGTGGTAGCGCCATCGCTGCTGTTTGAGGAATTGAGTTTCGCGGGGCGCGCGGGGAACCGAAGCGGTTGCCGATTCTTCCTGAACCGCCTATGTCGCCTACCGTCGGCAAGTGAGCGACAAGCGATTAGGTTTACACCGTTAAAGCGGCGGCAGGCCGCTGCACTCCGTCGGTCGATGGTCATCGCAACATACTGTAGGCTTATAGCCAATGGTTCTTACACGCCGGCTACATGAAGCCAGCCAGGAAAAGAAGCGCGCTGCACTGCTGAGCATCGGCTCCGCGACGCTGCTGCTTTGCCTTAAGACTTTCCTTGTGCTGCGGACGAGCAGCCTTGGCGTGCTTTCTGAAGCGCTGCATTCCGGGCTTGATCTGGTCGCCGCGGTGATTACGTTTCTGTCCGTTCGCGTTGCCGATCAACCGGCCGATGCACGGCATCCATACGGACATGGGAAGTTTGAGAATTTTTCGGCATTTCTGGAAACCGGACTGCTCGTCGTTACGGCTCTCTACATCATCTACGAGGCCTTTTATCGCCTGTTCTTTCATTCCGTTCACATTGAACCGAGTTTCACAGCGATTCTGATACTCCTCGCCGCCCTGGCTATCGACGTTACACGCGCGCGGGCGCTCAATAAGGTGGCGCACAAGCACACCAGCGAAGCGTTGGAGGCCGATGCCTTGCACTTCTCCACAGACGTCTGGAGCACGATTGTCGTGATCCTAGGCGTGGCCCTTGTTTGGGCCGGCAACAGCTGGAACCTTCCCTGGCTTTCCTACGCAGACTCGCTGGCTGCTCTTGCGGTGGCCGGCGTCATTCTGTGGCTTAGCTCTCAGCTTGGCCGACGCACGCTTGACGCGCTGCTCGATGCCGCTCCCGCAGGCCTACAAAGCGAAATTGCGGATGCGATCGGTGGGATGGAAGGAGTGCTGCGTGTAGACCGCGTGCGTGTCCGGCGCTCCGGGAATCGTCACTTCGTTGACGCGACAGTTTCGGTGCCGCGCGCCGCCAATCTCGAGCGCGTCCATGCGCTCACCGATGCCATCGAGCAGCGTGTCAGCCAGATCGTCCCCGCAGACGTGGTGGTGCATACTGAGCCGCGCGCCCCTGACAACGAGGACCTGTTCGAATCGATTCGCGCTATTGCCCAGCGCATGGGCCACCCTGTCCACGACATTTCCGCCTACCAGCAGGACGGCAATCTTTTTGTGGAGCTGCACCTGGAGGTGGACGAAAATCTTTCTTTGGGTGAAGCGCATCGCCAGGCTAGCGAACTGGAAGATGCGATCGCGGCCCTTGGCGCAGGCAGCCATAAGCTTGACGTCAACATTCACATTGAGCCACTCGGGCGGCATATTTCCACGCCTGAAATCGCCGCTGGCGAAATGCGCCAACTGGAGCTGGCTGTCGAATCCTTTCTGAATCGCATGCCCGGCAATTACGACGAACTTTTGAGCTGCCACAATGTGCGTGTCCGACAGGTGGACCATCACATTCTCGTCTCCTGCCACTGTGTGATGAAGAGCGACTACGCGATCACGAGGATTCATGATGTTCTGGCCGCGCTTGAGGATCTGGTGAAGGAACGGTTCCCGCAAATTTCGCGCGTCACGATTCACCCGGAACCCCCGGACGCAGTTTAGAAGTCAGGCCGCAGGGCTCGAGGCCTTGGCTATGCCGTCGGCTTGCCGGCAACTACCTGGGCAGCCAGCGCGAGTATGGCGGGGAAGCACTCAAGGACGTAGCGTGGCTCGGGAGTCTCGAGCGTAGTGAGGAACGCCGTGCGGACGACGATATAGAGGAGCAGCACGGCTAAGGCCGGCCGGGCTGCGGGCCGCCACCATAGTTTTGCGGCACCCCACAGCGCCAGTGCCACATACAAAAGGTTGCCGAGAAAGAACAGGATGGTCACTTCCTGGTCTCGCGGATCTTCCTCGCGCTGGTAGGCCAAGGGGAACACATGGCCGGAGACCGGCAGCAATTCGATGCGCGGAGTAAACCAGATGCGGATGGCTCGCCTGGCGGGGATCCACATATAGGTGCGCAGGGGATGGCGGGCGGTTCGCTCTCGCGCTAACTGAGCGAAGATTGCGTCTTCTTCCGGAGTCCAGGTAACCTCGTCATTGTATTTGTCGAGAATCGTGGCTACACGTTCGCGTTCTTCGGGCGTATCGAAGGCCGCGTCCGGAATATCTTCCATATGGATTTCGTCGTCGTTGAGTTTCCAAGCGACCAAATAATTGTCTCGAACGCGGTATAGCCAGGTTTTTTCCCAAGCCATGAAACCCTTGGGGTCTACCTCGCTCGGCAAGGTCGTGTCTTTCGGTGTGAGCGGCTGGAATTCGTGGAGCGTAATTGCATTGCGGATGGTCCAGGGCGCCAGCGGCAACGCGCAGCCAATGCACATCAGTAAGCACAACAGCAGCCACCGTTTCGGCTCTCGGCGCGGCAGCATCCAGAATGCCAGCGCCACGAAGGTGGTGATCAGCACAAGCGGCGCTTCCGGCCTGAAGAGAGCGCCGACGCCGACGGCGAATCCCGCTAGCGCGGCCACCTTCGGCGTGCTTTGCTCGTTCAGTTCCCTGCCGCCGGGCAAGCGAACCGGGCTCCCGGTGACGTGAGCCGCGACCGCGGCCAGTAGCAAAAAGGCGACCGCTGTGAGGAACACGGCACAAACTTCGGTGAGTGGCACGGCCACGTAATTTGCCGTAAACGGACAGAGGGCTGCCAACCACAGAGCGAACAAAAACACTCTTTTTGCCTTTGCCGCCTGACCGCAAAAGCGCACGAGCATCGCCGCGAGTGCGGCAATCACCACGCAAGTGGCCAAATCCACCAAAACCTGTGCCAGCATGACCGGCACGCGTGCGGCCTCTCCGGTTCGGCCCGTCAGCGCGTAGACGAGCGCCAGAAAAGCGGGGTAACCAGGCATGCGCAAATCCACCGGGATGGCCTGGCCGTTGATGTCCATGGCGAATTTGCCCAGCTTCAGCCAGTTTCCGGCGAACTGCTCGTAGAGAACGGTGTCGCCGGTGGCAGCGCGATACTTGAAGACAAAAAGCAGCCGTAAACAGGCTCCTGCGACAAGCGGCAGCACCGGGCTGGAGAAAAAACGTTTCATTGGCTTCACCGCATCTTACAATAGAGAGGTTCAGTTACCTTCGACGGAGTGATTCTTGCCTCGCCGGTTCCCACCCGCCCGAGGCGTCCACGCGGAATGAAAGAACGTAAGCCTATTTTTTACGATTCGGATAAGGTGCGCTGGCGACGCACGCGCCGAATTCTGGAATTGAGCGGCGTGTTGCTGACATTGCTGCTGGTGTATTTCTTCATCACCGTGGCGGGTAGCGTAGAGCTGCCCTCCGCGTTGCTGCCGGACACGCGGCCGACCTACCATTCCGCCAAGAAAAAGAATCTGAAGCTGGTGAACGCGAGGGAAGGACGACACTTGCGCGTCTCTCGCATCGGACAGATCCCGCAGGGCTACGACCCGCTACGCGCTGCGTTCTTCGTCAGCTGGGACGCCAACAGCCTTGCTTCGCTGAAGAAGAATTACAAGGATCTGGACCTGCTGATACCCGAGCAGCTGCATTCGGTGACTGCCGATGGCCGCATTACGGTTGTCGATTACGAACGCGGCGGCGAAAAGGTAGAGGTGGCGCCCGCGGAAGCGATTTCACGGCTGAAGCAGGACAAGCTGCACCAGTGGATGCGCTCGCTCAACCCACCGGTCGAGCTACCGATGATGGGCTTGCTGAACAATTACGACGGCACCGTGTGGCGCGTGACGGAACTGGACGAGATGCTGGCGAATCCCGCCGCGCGCCAGCACCTGGTGGGCGATGTGGTGGCGTATGCCACGGAATCGCATCAGTCCGGGATTGTGGTGGATTTCGAAGAAGTTCCGCTGAAGAGCCAGCCGAATTTCCGGCAGTTCATCGCCGAATTGGGTGTGGGGCTGCATGGAGCAGGGCTGAAGCTGATGATTGCCTTGCCGGCACGCGACGACGATTACGACTATGCGTTCTTTGGACGGGAAACCGACGCGATCATCCTGATGAATTACGACCAGCACTGGATTACTTCGCCACCGGGACCGATCGCCGCGCAAGACTGGTTCATGGAGAATTTGCGGCAAATCCGTGACGTGGTTCCGGCGCAGAAAATTGTGGTGGGCATCGCCAACTATGCCTACGACTGGACGGAATCTGCGAAGAAAGAAGAGCGGCATGCCGAAGAGTTCAGCGTTCAGGAAGCGTTGCTGCATGCGCATGAATCGGAATCGGACGTCGACTTCGATTCCGCATCGTTGAACCCGCACTATTCTTATGATGACGAACAGAATCACACGCACCAGGTCTGGATGCTGGACGCGGTCACGGCGTACAACGAATTGCGGGCTTGCGAGCGGCTGGGCGTGCAGGGGACGGCGCTTTGGCGGATGGGGACGGCGGACACATCCATATGGCCGATCTGGGATGCGGTTCATGCCGACGACGCAACCAGAGACAAACTGAGAGATTTGCCGCCTGGGCCGGACCTGATCCTGGAAGGCGCAGGCGATATCTGGCACATCATTGACGTGCCGAAACCGGGACGGCGAAGCTTTACCTACGACAACACCAGTGACCTGATCACCAGCGAGAAGTATGACGCGATACCGCTGTCGTATGACATCGACCAGATCGGCGATGCGAAAAACAAGATTGTGATCTCGTTCGACGACGGTCCCGACCGGCGATGGACGCCTCGGATTCTGGACATTCTGAAGGAGAAACATGCACCGGCGGCATTTTTCGTTGTCGGCGAGGAGGCGAACTCGTCGCCCGATCTACTGAAGCGGGAATATAACGAAGGACATGAAATCGGCAATCACACGTTCACGCATCCGAATTTTGATGAGATTTCGCACACGCAATTGAAGTGGGAACTGAACCTGACACAACGCCTGATCGAGAGCACATTAGGCGTAAAATCGCTGCTGTTCCGGCCTCCCTACGGCATCGACCACCAACCGGAGTATGCCGAGGAAGTGGTGCAGTTGCCGTACCCGCAGGAGTTAGGCTACATCATCGTTGGACAACGGGTTGATCCCGACGATTGGCGAGTCGATGGGAACCTGCCGCAGCGTCCGGCAAAGGAAATTGTCGCCGACGTGATGCGGCAAGCCAGTAAGGGAAACATTCTTTTGCTGCACGACGGAGGCGGCGACCGCGAGCAAACGGTGGAGGCGCTTCCACAGATCATTGACGGACTGCGAGCCAAGGGAATCGAACTGACATCCATTTCCGACTTGCTTGGCCAAACGAGGGATGCGGTGATGGTGCCGCTCACTCTGCGCGAACGAATGGTGGCGCGTGCGGACGGCGTGATTTTCGGAATTTTCCAGTGGTCGCGGTTCGCGATCGCGACGGTGTTCATCCTGGGAATTGTGCTGGTCAGCGGACGCGCGCTGATTATCGGGATACTGGCGATCATCGAGAAGCTGAGACCGGACCATACGAAACTGGCGGACCCGCCGGCGGCAGTGACCGTGCTGATTCCGGCGTACAACGAAGAATCGGTGATCGTGCAGACGGTGAACTCTGTGCTGTTGTCGGACCTGAAGGATATTCAGGTGATCGTGGTCGATGACGGCTCGACGGACAAGACTCTGGAGCTGCTGCATGCGAATTTCGGGCGCAACGAAGCGGTGCAGATCATTCACCAAGTGAACCGGGGGAAGGCTGCGGCGTTGAATAACGCGCTGTCGAATGCGCGGACGGACATCGTCGTGACTATAGACGCGGACACGGAGATCGAGTCGGACGCGATCCGTAGACTGCTGCGACATTTCTCCGATCCCACGGTCGGAGCGGTTGCCGGAAATGTGAAAGTCGGAAACCGGTCGCGCTGGCTGACGCGCTGGCAGGCGCTGGAATACGTGACCAGCCAGAACATGGAGAAGCGCGCGTTTGATCTGCTGAACTGCATCACTGTCGTGCCTGGGGCGCTGGGCGCGTGGCGTCGAAAGGCAATCGAAGACGCGGGCGGAATTACGGCGGATACGGTGGCAGAAGATGCGGACCTGACGATTGCGATCCGGCGACTGGGATGGCGGATTACCTACGACGAAGATGCGATTGCCTGGACCGAAGCTCCGGTAACGCCGACTGCGCTGATCCGGCAGAGATTCCGGTGGACATTTGGAACATTACAATCGTTCTGGAAACACAGCGGCACGCTGTTCCGGCCGAAATACGGAACGCTGGGGTTCATCGCGCTGCCGAATATTTTTGTGTTTCAGATTATGCTGCCGCTGGTATCACCACTGCTGGACTTGTTATTTTTCGGGAGTATCGTTTTGTGGGGGCTGGCGCAACTCCATATAACGCAGATCCCGCAACTTTGGACGACGGCGGATGTGCAGCGGTCTGTGGTGTTCTTTTTGGGCTTCCTGATTATCGACGTGCTGACCTGCGTGGTTGCGTTTGCGCTGGAACGTCACGAAGATTGGACTTTGCTGATTCCCGTGCTGCTGCAGCGTTTTTATTACCGGCAGTTGATGTACATCGTGCTCTTCCGATCGGTGAAGGAGGCCGTCAGCGGGCGGCCTGTCGGGTGGAGGGGCGTGGAGCACGAACCGCCGCGTCCTACGCCGGAGCCCGCTACGCCGTAAGAGTGTTAGTGAGCGGCTGGTTCTGCCGTTGGTGGGGGATCTCGGGCCGGCGGCAGGAAGAATTCGCGGGGGGCAGTCCAGAAACGGCGCCAGAGGGTGCGAAAGATTTCATAGTTTTCGCTGGGCGGAATATCCTGCGCGCGAAGCGCGAGGCGCAACGCCAGATAGAAGCTGACCCCAAGATTCATCACGAACGTCACTGCAATTCCAAGAGAAGCCCAAATCAAGGCGCCCCGGCCTAGCACCTCCGGCCCGCGAGAAGTAATTCCCAGCGCGAGAGTGCCGGTAGACAGCGTCACGTGACGCACGTCTAGGGGCAGGCCGAAGAAATGGCCGATGGAGGGCGTCATGCCGAGCATGAAACCAAGCACGATCGAGCCACCCCAAGGAGCAATGTTGTGGGCAAAGGATGCGGAAAAACGCTGCAGCGTTTCGGGTTTGAAGGAAGAGCCGAGGCGATGCTCGGCAATGGCGCGGGGGAGTTGGTGATAGACGGCCCAATTTTCGATCCAGCCTCCGGCCAGGCTCGAGAGCCAGAGAATCACGCCGGTAAGAATGGCAAAAAAGATGGTGCCGCTAGCCAGGGGATTCATGGACTTCACCGCGTATTCGGCAGTTTCCACATTTAGAAAAGGCTGACCAAAAGTTCGATTCCAGATAATACTGAAGACAACTGCACCAGCGCCGACAGCAATGATGTTGCCGAAGGCGGCAGCGAGCTGGGAACGGACGATGCGCTGGACGTAGGAAACCAGTTCCTCGCTCTTCGAGGCATCCTGGCAACGGTGAAGGATTCCGGCAAGAGCCGCGCCAGTCATCGAAGGCTGCTTGGTGGCGAGAGCGAGATGGAAAACGTGCATGAGAACGAAGCTGATGGCGTAGTTCAGTCCCGCCAGAAAACCTTCTACAAAGGGAGGGAGGCCGCGGTGCGTAACCATCATCTTGATCGCGGCCGTGCCAACGGTGAGAAGCCCGCCGCCAAGAGCCGCATACCACATCTGGCGATACTCTTCGCGATTGTTGGTGACGTAATGCTCGCCGGTTTTTCCTGCCCATTCGACAATTTTTTTGGCGAGTAACCGGAAACTATTTTGCGCCAATCCGATAAGGCTGCTGTCGTGGAGCCGGCCACGGATCACGTCGCGCAACAGCCGGAGAGCGGTAACCATTTTAGGAGCGCCGACGTGAGCGACAAGAACGCCGCTGATCAGCTCCATGCGCTTCAGGCTTTGCTCAATCACATCCATGGCATAGACAACGTCGAGATTGACGCCGCGGGTGTCCAGATGAGTGACGATGGCTTGCAGTTCCGCGCGACAATCCGTCACGGCCGATTTCCAGTCCTGAGCCGTTTCTGGGATGCTCTCGTTTTCGAGCACCGCTTCTAGCAATGCGTCGGAAGTGCGCATCAGACGATGGAAAGCGGAGCTCTGCACGGAGCCGCCTTGTCCGCGGATGCGCAAGTTTTCAGACATGCCGAGGCCCTGGGCGCGAGCGGCCAAAAGGTAGAAAGCGTCCCGCAAAGCTGCCAGGGGCTTGTCCCAGGCTTCGGGAATGTCCACGGGTGCGATTTGAGAAGCCAACTCCTTCAACTGGGCCGGTGACTGGCTGAAAAAACGGTCTACTTCATTTTGCGTGGGAAAGAGGCGGAGAAAGAGTTTCGCTAGATCGGTTTCTTCACGCGGGGCGGGGAGAACGATGCGGAAAAAACGATCGAAAGTCTCGGAGAGGAGTCCACGATCTGTCGGAAGCCCGGACTGAGCAAAGAGGGAAACTGCGTCGGTTTCGTCAAGGATGGCGGCAACACCGGCTTGATAGCGATCGCGGAGTTCCGGAGAAGCTTCAAGGATGGAAAGCCAGACGCGCTCACGGCGCCATTCCGAACCGGTTTGCGCGAACGAGTCAGTAGGGGGCCGCAGTTCGGGGAGGCGATTGTCTTTGCGGCGCAGCCAGGAATAGAGGGCGACCAGGGCATCCAAACGCGCACGCAGCGTTCCCGCCCGGGTGAAATCCTCGAGCAGGCTCGCCATGGTTTGCAACGAACGATTGGCGCGCACCTCCGGCGGGAATAAGGAAATGACCAGATTGCGAGTCGAATCCACGCTGACTACCTCGTTAAGCCAGCTGCAAACACCTGGGATCCTGGCGGGTCCCTCTAAAGCAGGGTAATGGTAACAGGTCACCGGCAATAGCGGCACCCCCCTGGAATTCAGCCCCCCTGGAATTCAGCAGGCTGGGCAGCTTTGGTACGCTTTTTCGCACATTTCCATCCAGGAACCGGTTTGGTGTACGATATTTTCCCTACCCGAAGGAGGCAAACCATGGCCGTCACTTTTGTTCTGAATGGAAAGTCCACGACCGTCGAGGCGGATCCGCAGATGCCGCTGCTGTGGGTGCTTCGCGATACGTTGAATATGACCGGGACAAAGTTTGGCTGCGGAATGGCATTGTGCGGCGCGTGCACGGTTCACATCAACGGGGAAGCCGCGCGTTCGTGCATCACTCCGGTCTCTAGCGTGGCGGGAAAGAAAATCACGACGATCGAAGGGCTGTCCGCCGACGCGTCGCACCCGGTGCAGGTAGCCTGGATTGAGGAAGATGTGCCGCAATGCGGATACTGCCAGTCCGGGCAGATCATGAGCGCGGTGGCACTGCTAGAAAAGAAGCCGAACCCTTCTGACGCCGATATTGACGATGCCATGAGCGGCAACATTTGCCGCTGCGGGACCTACCAGCGGATCCGCAAAGCCATTCACCGCGCAGCCACAATGCAAGCCGCGAAGTAATTCCTTTCTGAAAGCGCAGCAGACGCTGCGCCACGAACTGTGAGGATTGCCATGGCACAGACTCTCGTTCTCAATCGGCGTGAATTCCTAAAGAGTAGCTCCATTGCAGGCGCCGGCTTGCTCGTTGGTTTTCATCTGGACGCGCACGCCGCGACCGATCTGGCGGAGTCTCAGGAAAAACCGGTCGTAAATCCATTCAACGCTTGGGTGCGGATTACGCCGGACAACCGGATTACGTTGATCCTTGCGAAATCGGAAATGGGACAGGGCGTTAACACGTCTTTGCCGATGATCCTAGCGGAAGAATTGTGCGTGGATTGGAAGCAGGTTGGAATTGAGCAGGCACCGACCAATCCAAAAATTTATCAGCTAGGGACGGGGGGCAGCGGGAGCGTCGCCAGCTCCTGGTTGCCGTTGCGGAGAGCGGGAGCAGCGGCGCGGGAAATGTTCATAACTGCAGCGGCGACGCACTGGAATGTGAATCGGGATACGTGCGTGGCCGAGGACGGCGGAATTCTGCACGGGGCGCGAAAGAACTTCCTGACCTATGGACAGCTCGTCGAAGAGGCGAGCAAGTTGCCGGTTCCGGATTTGAATAAGGTGCCACTGAAGAATTCGCAGGACTTCACGATTGTGGGCCACGCGCTGCGCAGGACGGATGCGAAGAGCAAATCGAGCGGCGCCGCGAAATTTGGAATCGATGCGCGTGTGCCCGGGATGCAGTATGCGGTGATCGCGCGATGCCCGGTGTTCGGCGGCAAAGTGAAATCGTTCGACGCGACGAAGGCAAAGAGTGTGCCTGGCGTCCGCGACGTGATCGCGATCGATGCGGTAGCAAAGGGCGCGTTTTCGGCCGGTGGCATCGCCGTGCTTGCGGATAATTCGTGGGCGGCCATGCAAGGAAGGAATGCGCTGAACATCGTTTGGGAGGAAGGGCCGCACGCGGGGGAATCCAGCGAAACGCTGCACAAACAGTTCCTGGAGAACGCGGCAAAGCCGGGGAAGACGCTGCGGAGTGATGGCGATGCCGATGCCGCGCTGAGCAAATCCGCGAAAAAAATTGAGGCAACTTACGAATTTCCATTTGCCGCGCATGCGTCGATGGAGCCGATGAATTGCACCGTGCACATCCGGCCAGATGGGGCCGAGGCGTGGATTCCAACGCAAGCGCCGCAATGGGCGCAGGATGTGATCGCCGGCGTTTCGGGGCTGCCTCACGACTCTGTTGTCGTACACACGACGTTAATGGGAGGGGGCTTTGGGCGGCGCTACCAGGCTGACTTCGTGATGGAGGCCGCGCAGGTGGCGAAAGCTTCGAAAAAGCCGGTAATGGTGCTCTGGACGCGTGAAGACGATATGCAGCATGACTTTTATCGCCCCGCTTCTTATCACAGATTTTCGGGCGCGATCGACAGCGACGGGAAAGTGGCGGCCTGGAAACATTTCCAGACTTCCACGTCGATTGCGGCGATGTGGGGCGATAAGGGTGAGGACGATTCGGGCGGCGGCGAGTTTGGGACCGCGGCTTTCATTCCTTATCAGGCGCCGAATTATCGTGTAGAATTTACGCTTGCTAAGTCGGGAGTGCCGCGGGCATGGTGGCGATCGGTGGAACATTCAAGCAGCGGATTCGTGGTGGAAAGTTTCATTGATGAACTGGCTGCGCTGGCGGGCGCCGATCCGCTGGAATACCGGTTGCGCCAGATCGGAGATGATCGCGCAATTCCGGACTTCGGAAATCCGAAGGAGGGAAATCCGCTGAAGACGGTGCGGCTCAAAGGCGTGCTGAAGCTTGCGGCGGAAAAAGGCGGATGGGGTTCGCCGTTGCCGAAGGGCACAGGACGCGGCATCGCGGGCTACTACGCGTTTGAGTCTTATACGGCGTGCGTGGCAGAAGTGAGCATAGTGGACAAAGCTGTGAAAGTGCACCGGCTGGTGTACGCGGTGGACTGTGGGCGGCCGATTAATCCGGATGGCGTGCGCGCGCAGGTGGAAAGCGCGGCGATCTACGGGCTTTCGGCCGCGATGCATGACGCCATCACGATTCAGGGCGGGCGGGTGGAACAATCGAATTTCAACGATTATGAAATGCCGCGAATCGAGGAAACGCCAAAGATCGAGGTCCACGTGATCGAGAGCACGGAGGAGCCTACGGGAATCGGCGAACCCGGTTTGCCAGTGGTGGCACCTGCGATTTGCAACGCTGTGTTTACGCTGACAGGTAAGCGAATTCGCCGGTTGCCGATCCGGGCAGAGGATCTGTCGTAACTGGCCACCTGAATTGTGAGACGTTACCCGGAAACCTCAAGGCGCACGGACTCCCTCTGCGCTACAGTGGCACAATAGGGCGTGGCTTATTTCCTGATCATCCTGGCTGGACTTTCACTTGGAATATGGGTCGTTCTCGCCTTTTTTCGTGGAGCATTCTGGCAGGTTCGCCGGTTTGGTGGAGATAATGCTCGCATCGCCAAGCTTGCAAGGTTGCCCCGCGTAGTGGTAGTCGTGCCGGCGAGGAATGAAGCGAAGACGATTGCGCGGTGCGTGGAATCACTGGTGGCCCAAGATTACGGCGGCGAGTTCCCCATCACCATTGTGGACGATCACAGCGAGGACGAAACAGGTGCGCGCGCCAAGTCTGCCGCACAGTTGGCTCGCACCGGACAGGTGTCGCTTTTGCAAGCTGCGCCGCTCGAGCCGGGATGGACGGGGAAGCTTTGGGCGCTGCAACAAGGGATCGATCAGGCCGCCGGCGTTTCACCGGATTATTTCTGGTTCACGGATGCGGACATTGTGCACGCGGCGGACACGCTGCGACGACTGGTGGCGCGGGCGGAACAAGATCGGCTGGACCTGGCCTCGTTGATGGTTCTGCTCGAGGCCAGAACGATTCCGGAACGGCTGCTGATTCCCGCGTTTCTCTATTTTTTCCTGATGCTGTATCCACCGAAGTGGATTGCCAATGCAAACTTGAAAACCGCGGGCGCCGCGGGAGGTTGCATCCTATTGCGGACGGCAGCGCTCGAGCGGATTGGAGGAATTTCAGCAATTCGGGCGGAAGTGATCGACGACTGTGCGTTGGCGAGGGCGGTGAAACGGAGCGGCGGTGCGATCTGGATGGGGCTGACACGGAAAAGCGTGAGCTTGCGGTCGTACGAGACATTTGGAGAAGTTCGCGACCTGATTGCGCGAACAGCTTTCACACAGTTGGGATACTCCGGGCTGGTGTTGGCCGGAACGGTTGTGGGTATGCTGCTGGCGTATCTTGTGCCGTTGGTGCTGACATTTGCCATGCAAGCGGTGGTTTGGCGTTTGAGCCTGGCGGCATGGGCACTGATGACGCTGACGTATCTGCCGACAGTGCGGTTCTATGAGCTTTCGCCGTTGTGGGCTCCGCTGCTGCCTGTGGCCGCGGTGTTTTATTCCTATGCGACCTGGCTTTCCGCTTGGCGCTACTGGATGAAGCGCGGAGGCCAATGGAAAGGGCGAGTTCAGGCAGTCGCAAAGACAGGTGGAGAGGCGCAGAATCACTAATATTGGTGACTTGGATCACTTTTTGCTATAGTGGGGCTGTTGGAAGAGGGCTATACCCCATAGTCAGGGGATGGCACCGGAGGCCGACATGAGTATCCTGCCAAACCAGGGCAACGGGAAGATCACCGTGCCCGATCTGATGCAGCGAAAGACGTTAGCCGCTGCAAATTCCGCAAACAAGAAAATCACCTGCCTGACCGCATACGATTATCCAACCGCGCGCTTGATGGATGAAGCGGGCGTGGACGTGGTGCTGGTGGGGGATTCCGTGGCCATGGTGGCGCTCGGCTATGACAGCACGTTGCCGCTCACGCTCGAGGAAGCCTTGCATCACACGAAGGCGGTGCGGCGCGGGGTAAAGCGGGCGCTGGTGGTGGCGGATATGCCGTATGGCTCTTATCACGGCGATCTGCACGAGTCGCTGCGGAACGCCATGCGCTTTGTGAAGGAAGCCGGCGCAGAGGCCGTGAAGGTGGAGGGTGGCGAGCGACGGCTGGAATTGATTGCGCGGCTGACGGAGGCGGAGATTCCGGTGATGGGCCACGTTGGCTTGACGCCGCAATCGGTGAACGCGCTGGGCGGTTACCGTGTGCAGGGGAAAACACCGGGGACGGCGGACCAGCTATTACGCGATGCGCGATCCGTGGAAGCGGCGGGAGCGTTTGCGATTGTGCTCGAAGCGATGCCGCGGGAGCTGGCGGCGGAAATTACGCGGGCGGTGCGCATTCCAACAATTGGGATTGGCGCGGGACCGGATTGTGACGGGCAAGTCTTGGTGCTGCACGACATGCTGGGATTGACATTTCAGGACGCGCCGAAATTCGCGCGGCGCTATGCCAAGGTGGGCGACATGATTTCGAATGCGGTGCGGGAATACTGCGCGGATGTGCAGAACGGCAAGTTCCCCACGGACGCGGAGTCTTACCACACGCCGGAGAGTTTGCAGGGCCGCAAGACCATTCCGATAGCACGTTGAGCGAGTGGAAAGAAGTGCATACAGGGGCGCCTTGAGCAGACCGGGGCGCCCCTGCGATTTTCTGAGCGAGGGGAAGACGATGAAGCCAGAAGAGATGGTGGCTTTATATGAGTACAACGCCTGGGCGGACCGCCGTGTGCTCGAAGCGGCAAGCGCGCTGACCAAGGAGCAGTTCACGAAGAAGCTGGGATCCAGTTTTTCGTCGGTGCGCGACACGCTCGGCCACATTTACGGCGTGGAATGGCTGTGGCTGGAGCGATTTCAAGGGCGCTCGCCGTCGGCGATTCCCGACGATTCGGAATTTGATGACCTTGAAAAGCTGAAGACAAGCTGGCGCGAATTTGAACCGACGCTGCTGAATTTCGTGCGCGGGCTGAAGCAGGAAGAACTGGATCGCGTGATGGAATACAAGACCATGAAGTTCGGCGTGTATCGGAACCCGTTGTGGCAATCGATGCAGCACCTGGTGAATCACGGAACGTACCATCGCGGGCAGGTCACAACCATGCTGAGGCAACTGGGTGCGCAACCGATTTTGACGGACTTGATGCACTTTTATCGCGAGCAGGCCACAGCGGCGGGGGCCTGAGCGCGGGATGGAAACAATACGCACGATTTCCTGGATGAAGGAGAAGGCGCGGGAAGCGCGGCTCGAACAGCGGGTGATCGGCCTGGTGCCGACGATGGGGGCGCTGCATGCCGGGCATATGGCCTTGGTGGAGCGCGCGAGGAAAGCATGCTCGCCGGTGTACGTTTCGATTTTTCTGAACCCAACACAGTTTGGAGCGAATGAGGATTTGTCCAAGTATCCGCAACCGCTCGAAGCAGACCTAGAAAAGCTGACGAGTGCGAATGCCGATGGATTGTTTCTGCCGACCGCCGAGGAGATGTATCCAGCGGGATTTTCCACGTATGTGCACGTGGAGGGAATCAGCGAGCGGCTGGAAGGAAAATCGCGTCCGGGACATTTTCGCGGGGTGGCTACTGTGGTGCTGAAGCTATTTGAGATTGTGCAGCCACATTATGCGTATTTCGGAAGGAAGGATGCGCAGCAGGTGCGGATCATCCAGAATATGGTGCGGGATCTGGATTTGAATGTGGAGCTAGTGATTTGTCCGACGGTGCGGGAAGCGGATGGATTGGCGATGAGCTCGCGGAACTCCTATTTGAGCCCGGAGGAACGGCGCGCGGCGGCGGTGCTTTTTCTTGCGCTGCGGGCAGCGAAGACAGAATTATCGGCTGGCGTAAAGGATACGCTGGAGTTACAGCGGACCATGCGAAAAGTTTTGCAGAGCGAACCGCGGGCGAGGGTGGATTATGCGGAGATTGTGGATGCGGAGACGTTTGAGCCATTGGCGCGCGTGGGGCGAGACAGCTACGCGTTGCTGGCGGTGCGGATTGGAAGCACACGATTGATCGACAATATGCTGATTCGCGCAGGTGACGAAGTAAGTGTTGAATTGTGATTAGTGCCCGCGCTCAGGCGGAGAGTTTGGACAGTACTTCGGCGGCGTGACCTTTGGCTTTTACTTCATCCCATATTTCTTCGATCTTGCCATCGGGGCCGATGAGGAACGTGCTGCGGACGATTCCCTTAAACGCGCGGCCCATGAACTTTTTCACGCGCCAAACACCATAGGATTTGATCATTTTGTGGGTGGGATCACCGAGCAACGGAAAATTCAGTTTTTGCTTGTTTTTGAAGTTTTTCAGAGCCTTTTCCGGGTCCGCGCTGACGCCCAGGACAACGGTGTCTTCCTTTTCAAATTTTGGCTTCAGGTCGCGGAATTCGCAGGCCTCGATGGTGCAGCCGGGCGTGCTGGCCTTGGGATAGAAATAGAGAAGCACGCGCTTACCCTTGAAGTCTTTGAGAGAGACGTCCTTGCCATCGTCCGATTTAAGCGTGAAGTCCGGAGCGTTGTCGCCAACTTTGAGCATGGGTCCTCGTGGGAATCAGGATAGAAGTTTGCGGAGCGTCTCTGTAACGACTTGAGGATTGGCCTGGCCTTTTGTAGCTTTCATGACCTGGCCGACGAAGAATTTGAGTACACCTTCGTTGCCGGCTTTGAACTTCGCGACATTGTCGGCATTCTTGGCGATGACTTCGCGGGCAGCTTGTTCGATGGCGTCGCCTGTAACTTGCGCTCCCAGGCCTTCGGCGGCAACGATATCCGCGGCGGTGCGGCCGCTTTCAAACATGGTGGCGAAAACTTTCTTGCCAACTGCGCCGGTAATTTTTCCGGACTCGAGCAAAGAAACAAGCTCGGCAAACGCTGCGGGTGAAACTGAACTCTCGCCAATTCCCTTGCCGGAATCGTTCAGGCGGCGAAGAAGTTCGGTCTGCATCCAGTTCGCGGCGGCTTTGCCGGGCGCACCCGCCTTGACCACCGATTCGAAATAATTGGCCAAAGCCTGCGTGTCGGTTAAAACTTCCGCGTCATAGGCGGTGATGCCGAAGGCGGAAACGAAACGGGAGCGCTTCGTGAAAGGCAGCTCCGGCAAGGAAGCGCGGATTTCTTCGCGCCAGGCATTGGTGACATGGACAGGAAGTAGATCGGGCTCCGGGAAATAGCGGTAGTCGTGGGCTTTTTCCTTTGAGCGCATGGGATCCGTGCGGCCAGCCGGCTGATTCCAGAGGCGGGTTTCCTGAGAGATGCGGCCTCCGGATTCGAGTACGGAAATGTGGCGCTCAATTTCAAATTCGAGGGCTTTGGCGAGATAGCGGAAGGAATTGAGATTCTTGACTTCGACTTTGGTGCCAAATTCCTTTGCGCCGCGCAGGCGGACGCTGACATTGGCGTCGCAACGTAGCGAACCTTCCTCCATGTTGCAGTCGCTCACTCCGGTGTAGAGAAGAATCTGACGGAGGGTGGTGAGATAGGCGTAAGCCTCGTCGGGAGAGCGCATATCCGGCTCGGAAACAATTTCGCTGAGGGGCGTGCCGCAGCGATTGAAATCGACGTAGGTTTTTTCGGCGGAATGTGGGAAGCCGTCGTGTAGCGATTTGCCCGCATCTTCCTCAAGGTGCAGGCGGGTGATGCCGATGCGTTTGGTCTTGCCTTCATGCTCGATTTCCACCCAGCCGCCGGTCGCCAGGGGAAGTTCAAATTGCGAAATTTGGTAACCCTTGGGAAGGTCGGGATAGAAATAGTTTTTGCGGGCGAAGCGAGAGTGGTCGTGAACGGTGCAATTCAGGGCGAGAGAGGCGCGGATGCCCATTTCAACGGCACGCTTGTTGAGCACGGGAAGCGTGCCAGGAAGGCCGAGGCAAACGGGGCAGACATTGGAGTTGGGAGCATCGCCGAAACGCGTGGAGCAGCCGCAGAAAATCTTGGTTTTGGTCAACAATTGGGCATGGACTTCCAACCCAATCACCGGCTCGTATTTGGCCAGGAGCTCGGGGGTTACGGCGGATTCGGTCGCGAATTTCGTCATAAGCTGACAGAAATTATAGCAGAGGGAGCGCCCCGGCCGGCTCCATCACCGTATCCTGGCATGGCTGACGGGCCGGTACGGCGGAAGGCAGGGCTCGAGCGCTCGAGATAGGCAAATCCTCCGAAAAGCACGAGCGCGTAGAAGGAATCACGAGCGAGAGTATTGCCAAAGTACGGAATTGCCGCGATGAAGCAGGTTTTGAGACCAGCGAGCGCGCGCGGGTAGAAATTTCCAACCGCCCATACACCGAAGTTAGTGATCAGGAAAAACTGCAAAGCGCCCAGGAAGGTGGCAGTGGACAACGGTTTCAGGGATTGTTGCTGCCGAAAATGCGATTCCGATCAAAACACTGACGCAGAAACTGAAATAGACGCCAGGCAGGAGTCGATGAAATCCAACAAACAAATCGCCAGAGAAGAGCGCGATCCGAGGAAGAAGGAACGCTTGCCAGGAGCGGCCAAGCTTGGCGCCACTGAAGAGGGCCATGGCGCCCACGGGGGTGAAATTCCACGGGTGCGGCAATACACGAACAACGGCAGCGAAAAGAATAAAGCAAGCGACCACGGAAATGCGGTAGATCAGCGCATGATTCTGGAAATTCATTTTCCGGAACATCTTTACTCTCCTTCGTTTTTTGGCAAGAGGTCGCAAAAGACAAATGAATCGCGCTCGACGACCTGGCCAACCCGGACAGGAATCGGAGAGCGGAAGATGGGGCCGGCGAAGACGAAGGTGTGGAATTCGCCATTTTCGCCGCAGGGATCTACACCGGGAGGAAGATCGCGAAAAAAGGAAGCGTCCAGTTCCCGCCCGGCAAAGGATTTATCGAGTTTTCTCGGATCGATGCAGGCAGTGATGGCGCGGAAGCCATCCTCGACAAACCTACAGGCCAGTTCACGTGTGTCTATTTTCCAGATGGGGAAAAGCGCGGTCATGTTTGCACGCATAAGTTTCTGTTCACGGTAGACGCGCAGATCTTCCAGGAAAATATCGCCGAAGCCGAAGTGAAGAACTCCGCGATCGCGAAAACGCAAAACCGCTTCGGCCATGCGTGCCTCGTAGACAGGATTGGGACATTGCTGCGGAATGCGGACTTCTTCGACCGGCAAGCCAATGGATTCGGCCTGCCGGTGAAGGAGTTCGTTGCGGACACCGTGCATGCTGATGCGCTCGTAGCCTTCGGTCACGGTGGTCAAGAGGGAGACCACTTCGTAGTCGGGATTCCGAACCAGGACGTGCAAGGCCATTGCACTATCTTTCCCGCCACTCCAGGAGAACACCAGAGGAATAGCCATGGCTCAGTTACGGCCTGCGAAGGTATAGCGCAAGCCCATGGTGTAGGTTTGGCCTAGCGCGGGATAGCCGAGGGCGTCCTGATATTGCTTGTTGAAGAGGTTCCAGACGCGCGCGGTGACAGCAAGGCTGTGGGTAAGGTTATAGCTGGCGGCCATATCAAAACGGGCGTAGCCAGGATTGTTGGCCGGCTCGAGCGTGAAAAAGTTGATGTCGGTGCGAACCCCGCTGAAGTAACCGATGAAATTCCAGTTCACACGCGCCCAAAGAACGTTGAGGATGATGGACCCAGAGTTTTTGGGACGGCGAAGAAGCGGTTCGCCCGGACTGTAGGCAGGATCGGAGGGAGGGTTATCGGTAGCGAGAACACGCGTGGCGTCATAGGTGTAATAGCCATTGATGCTGAACCATTTTTTCATGCGCAGTTCGGTGGACAGATTGAGTCCACGCGCGCGAGCCAGATCGGTGTTGAAATATGTGCCGCAGTAATTGGGATTTGGTTGCGGATTGGGAGCGTAGCTGATGATGTCCGTGAAGCGGCTGGCGAAAAAGCTAATCGAGACACGAGCTCGGTCGGAAAGAAGATATTGGTCGAGCGTGGCATTGTATGTTTCGCTCTGTTCGGGCTTGAGATTTGGATTTCCGGGATAACACGGGTCAGAACCATAAGATTGTTCGAGTGCAGGTTCCTTGATGCCTTCGCCATAGGAGAAACGGAGGTTTGTGTTGCCCCAAAGACCATTGCCGTAACGGGCAGCGTAAACGATGCCCGCGCTGGGGACGGTGCGAATCCCGAAGGTGGTGTTGGATACGATGCGGAAGCCTGCCGTCAGCGTGACGCGGCGTATGGGGAACCAACGGCCATCGGCGAATCCGGCCTGATTGTTGCGGCGGGCGTGTGTTCCTCCGACGATGCCACTCGGATAAGCGTTTTCGACCTCATATTCATACCCGAGCGCGATGAGGCCCTTTGTGAAGGAGTAGTTGGACTGTTCGTCGAAGGCAGCGACGTTGTATTGATCGATGAAGGCCGGCCCGTCGCCGGGGATGTAATTGGAATCAACAATGCGAGAATCCCATCCCGAGAGGCGATGCTGCCAGTGATCGCCAGTCTTGAACGTCCAAGCCAGATTCGCGGTGAGATCCTGGTATGCATAGTACTGGCCGAGAGTGGGAGGTTCGAGAAGCGTGGGTCCGGGAATAGCGGCCCAGCTGGAATTGCTGCGAACCGTCAGGCGAAGTTGATCAGTATCGGAAAAGCTGTAGCCCGCATTTCCGGCTAAGGAGCGGTTGATGAAGGAGTCGTTCGGTCCCTGCCCAGCGGTGCTGAGGTAAGAACCGGCGCCAGAGTAATCAAACTTGCCGAGAACGCCGCTGACCTGACCGCCTCCGCGACCGGAAGAAAGATTCCCACCCTCGCTGAAGAGAGTGAATGACGGAATCTCTGTGGTGCCGCGATGAGAGAAGAGTTGGATTACGCCGGACATGGCGTCGGAGCCGTAGAGCGTGCTCTCCGCGCCGTGAACCACTTCTACCTTGTCGATGTTGTCGAGGGAAAGATTGGAATAATCGAAATTGCCGCCGGGTTCGTTGGCGGGTGTGCCATCGATGAAAACCTTTGTGTAGTTGGAATTTCCGCCGTCGAGGAAGAGGGTAGTCAGACCGCCGACCGGGCCGGTGCGGGCGAAACTGATTCCCGGTTGCGTGTAGAGAAGATCGGGAAGCGAAATGGCCTGACGTTGGGCGATTTGTTCGCTGGTAAGAATTGAGCTGGGCGCGGGCGATTGCTGCTGTTCGGTGGGCGCGATTTGGCCAGTAACCAACACGCTCGAGGACATAGGCGCAAGATCCAGGCGAAAGCTTAGCGTGAGCGATTCGCCTGGTTCGAGGGTGATGTCAGTTTCACGAGCGACAAACGAATCCTTGGTGATAAGGACATGGTAATGGCCGGAACGAAGAGCGAGTGCATAGGCGCCATCAGCGGCCGATTCCGTGACCAAGGGACTTGCACCTGCTGCTTCGGGCTTGGCCGAAATCCGAGCTCCAGAAACACTGGCACCAGAAGGATCGGTCAGAGCGCCGACGAGATGAGCATCTTTCGTTTGGGATTGAGAAAACGCGGGTGTGGCGACAAGAGAACTGAGTAAGGCAAAAAACAGTACTGCCAGTTTCGAATTTCGCATGGTTCCTCCGCTCCCTCACGCGCGGGAGAGTAAAGGTTGGCCTGGGCAACAGAAATTGCGCAGGCTGCAGACTTCGCCGGTCTCCTGGCTTGGCGACGATTCGCTGGCCCGATAGGAACCGAGGCAGCTGGCTTGCGGTCTTCCCGCAGCAAAGTAGCTGCAGTGGCGCGCAAGCGAAAAGTTCGCCTTACAGTCGCGCGGCGGCGACGGCATTGCACCGTCTTCCCGAGCACGAAGTCCGCGGTTGAGGTAAAGGGGCTAAGCCCACTCTGGGTTGCGATGCTCGGTGGCGCGAAATCTGCTTATCGCAGGACGGCCACCCGTTTAGGTTATTCGGCAAACTACGTTTTATCGAACAGCGTTACACGCGGCCGCCCGGAAGAGGTCATCTCCACGTTGAGCGGCGCTTGAAACACGTGTTCGAGCAAATCCTTCTGAAAAACAGACGCCGGCGATCCGACACGCAGGCATTTGCCCTTCTGGAGCAGCACAACCTGATCCGCGTACTCGCCCGTAAGATTCAGTTCGTGCGTGACAACCAGCACGGTATAGCGATTCTCCGCGGCGAGGCGGCGCAGCGATTCGAGGAGGTCCACTTGCGCGCCGATGTCCAGGTGCAGCGTGGGCTCGTCGAGCAGGAGAAGCAGCGGCTGCTGCGAAAGCGCGCGGGCCAGGATGACGCGCTGTTTTTCACCTCCGGATATTTGGTCCATCCAGCGATCGGTGAGCTGCAAGGCGCCGACCTGCGCGAGGGCATTCTTGGCGATGGAAATGTCGTCTTCGGATTCGAAGCGAAGTCCGCGGCCATGCGCGTGGCGGCCCTGCAGAACAAATTCCCAAACGCGCGATGGAAAAAGCAAGCGGCTTTCCTGTTGCACAAGGGCAATACGCTGGGCACGAATCTTCGGGGCCAGCGAATGGGTCGGAAACCCGTTGAGAAAAACGCGCCCGGAAAGGGGCTCAAGCGCACCGGAGATGAGTTTGAGCAAGGTGGATTTGCCGCTGGCATTGGGACCAAGAATGGAAACGATTTCGCCGGGCTTAGCTTGGAAACTGAGGGCTTCGAGGGTAAACAGCGGTGCTTGCGAGGGATTCGGAGCGTAGACGTAGCTGGCTTGCTCGACACTGAGGCGTACATCGGGATTGCCACGCGGCTGATCGGAAGGATTAGGCATGGGGGTTCGGAGGGGCGTACTCATCCGAGCCGCCTGCGAAGCAAATAAATGAAAAAAGGCGCGCCGACCAAAGCGGTGACAGCGCCAACGGGAAGCTCAGATGGAGCTACAACGGTGCGTGCCAGGGTGTCTGCAATCACCAGAGCAATCGCTCCGCCCAAAGCCGACGCCGGAAGAAGCATGCGATGGTCGGAACCGAAGATCATGCGCATGGCGTGTGGCACGAGCAGCCCAACGTAGCCGATGGCGCCGCTGACAGATACTGCAACGCCCGTGAGAATGGACGCCGCTACGTACACAACGATACGGACGCGGGGCACGTCGACGCCGAGATGCATGGCTTCTTTTTCACCGGCAAGGAGGAGATTGAGATCGGATGAGGTGGTATAAATCGCGCCGAAAGCGACAAGAAAACCTATGGCAAGAAAATAGAGGAGACTCGTGGGGGGAAGCGAGGAGAGGCTCCCCATCATCCAGTAAGGAGCTCCGCGAAGGTTGCTTCCGGTCAGCGTGGACATCAGGAACATGATGATAGCGGAAAGAAAAGAAGCGGTAATCACGCCACCGAGAAGCAACGTCGTGCTGTCAATCTGACCTTCCCGGCGTCCGAGGACATAAACCGCGGCGATGGTGACCGCGGCCCCAATAAATGCGCCAAAGGGAGTGATGAGCCCGGCATATTCCGGCGACAAGGAAAGCTGGCTCTCAACCATTAGCGCAACGATGGCGCCGACGGCCGCACCGCTCGAAATACCGAGGACATACGGATCGGCGAGGGGGTTGCGCAAGAGCGCTTGAAATGCTGTGCCTGCAACCGAGAGAGAGGCGCCGACGACTACGGCGAGAAGGATGCGAGGGAGACGGATGTCCACAACGATCATGCCGTAATCGGTGGAAATGGAGCTGCTTTGGTGCAACAGAACGCGGATCAAGTCGCGGCCGAGACCGTACAGAGAAACCTGGACAGCGCCCAGTTTGAGAGCAATTACGACGACGAGGAATAAAATCACGGCGAGAATGCCGCAGCGCAGGAAGAGGCGTCCGAGTGTCAGCGGGCGCATGGAGATTCCTGTAGACAAGCTTGCGTGGAAAGACGATAGGCAGTGGGCTTCGGCTGGAGACGGGACGGCGCGGGAGGCGGCACGGCATTTGCAGGAGGAGTTTCCTTTTCCGTGCCGGGTTTTTCCATAAACACCTCTGGATGCAATTGATGAGCGAGATCCTCGATCACGGAGACAATGCGCGGCGCAGGACGGATGATCGCCTCGCTGACGACGGCGTAACGGCGTTCGCGCACGGCATCCAGAATCTGCCAGCCGGGGCGGTTTGCCACGGATTCGAAATCATTGCCGGCGGCGCCGGTGTGAGCAGCGGCAAAGACGAGATAGTCTGGCTGAAGGCGTGCGACTTCTTCGAAATTGACCTGAGGCCAATCCTGGTTTGAATCAACGATGGAGGCTGCGCCTGCCGTACGAAGGGCATCGGCGACGAAGGTGCGTTTGCCTACAGACATGAGCGGCTCCGGCCAAACAATGAACAGCACGCGCTTTGGAGGCACGCCGTTAAGCTTTGCCTGAAGCGTTTGTAAACGCAGTTCGAGATCATTCGTAAGCGCTTTTCCAGCGGAGCCCGCATTCAGAACATCGGCAAGCTTTTGTACGGAGGAAAGAATCTGGTCGATGGTGTGCGCATCGGTGGCGTACGTGGGAATGCCGAGAGTTTCGAGGGCACGGACAGTATCCAACATGTTGCCTTCTTTGGAGAGCAGCACGAGGTCGGGATGAAGCGCGGCGATCTGCTCGAGATTGGGATTGATGACGCCCCCAACTTTCGGCTTTTTCTGGGCGTCGGGAGGATAGTCACAATAGTCTGTGTCTCCCACCAGGCGATCTTCGACGCCGAGAGCGTAGAGAGTCTCCGTCAGGCTAGGGGCAAGAGAAACGATTCGCGAAGGGTTGAGCGGGACGCGTACGGCGCGGCCATACCCGTCGGTGACTTCGTGCATAGCAGGAGATGCGGCAGGGGCAGCCGAAGGCGCCGAGTTTGTCTGAGCAGCGATCGCGCCCGTGAAAAAGAGCGCGAGCGTGGCGCAAACAAGCAGCGCGCGCGGGACAAAACTGGAGGCTGAACCAGACACGAAGCTCCCCTGACGAGAGTCGCGAGAGCTAACAATAAAAAAGCCCCTTGAGAGGCTGGGGCGATTCTGGACCGTGTTCTCTCTCGCGAAGGACACGCGGCCGCTGCAACTTGGGAGGGTAGCCTGGCTAACGGCGATTTGCCGATCACAGTGGCGGGACCGCGGCCGGTTTTCACGGCACTTCCCCACTTCCCGAGCTTGCAAATTGTAGATTTAGTGTACGGTGGGCATACCAAGCTGTCAATGAACGGAAGCCTGTTTTCAGACGAGGGCTAGCGATTTTTCCAGTTGGGCTTACGCTTTTCGACGAGCGCGCGAAGACCTTCCTGGGAATCTTCCAAGCGATAAAGCTCGTTGAGAAAAATATTCATGGAATTTTTCAGGCCGTCGCGGAGAGAAAGGCCGATGCCCCCGAGGATGGCTTTTTTGGCCATGGTCAGCACCGGTCCGGAATGGCTGGTGAGACGGGAAATCAAATCATCCACGGTAGCCTGAAGGTTGGCTTCGGGCACGAGGCGGTTGATCAGGCCAAGCTCGAGCGCGTGTTCGGCGGTAACAGGCTCGCCCAGCAACACCAGTTCGAGGGCAACTTTTGGACCGACGAGAAACGGCAAAATCGTGGAAGCCAGCGGAGGAAAAACACCGATGGTGATTTCCGGCTGGGCAAATCGCGCTTTCGGCGTGGCGATGACCAGATCGCCGAAGGCCGCTAGTTCCGCGCCGCCACCGATGGCGGGGCCGTTCACGACGGTGAGCACGGGCTTGGAAATTTCCATGATGGCGGTGAAGACCGAATGGAACGCGTCAATCATCTGGAAGACGCGCTCGGAAGTGTATTCGCCAGCATCAACGCCGCCGCAGAAAACCTTGCAGGAGGAATCGAGGACGATGAGCTTGACGTCGTTCCGTTCGGCGACAAAAATCATGCCGTCGGCGAGCTCACGGAGCATCAATTCGTTGAGGAGATTGTGCTCCGGGCGGTTCAGGGTCATGTGGGCGACGCCGGACTCGATGCGATGCTGGATAAACTGAAATTCTTCGGGATGGCGGCGCTGGGGTTCGGTCCTAACCTCGACAGATTGACGGCCTGGCACGGTGGAATTCTCCTTCCGGACAAAGGGGTTTGCCCTTTGATCAAGGCTAGCACGTAGACCAGGCTGATCCGGGGTCGGCTTCGCAAGATGGTGACCAATGAGTTCGCTCGCCCGGCTGGCTAGGGAATGGCTTAGCGCGGCGGTAGAGAAAAACGCGGGCTTCGTTTCCCATGGGGAAAAGGATTTTCAAGCCGTGAAGTGACCTTGCGGGGACTTCCGACATGCCAAGAATAAGAAAGATCGCGCATCCTGTTGTCGTCGGAGCCGGAAAGGACTACATGGCGCGGAAGAGGCTTATCGCGCTGATCTGGTTTCTGCTGCGGTGCCATTTTGTGACGTTTGCCGCTCGATTCTGGACGCGGCCGGAAATTCCACATGGTATGCCGGATTTGGCAAAGCCAGCGTGGCGGCCACCGAACTGGCTTTTTGGCCCGGTATGGACGATTCTGTATGGGCTAATGGCCGTGGCGGCATGGCGGGTGTGGAAAGCGCCGGCTTCCCAGTGGAGAAACATGGCGTTGACTCTATTTGGTTTGCAGTTGGCGGTCAATTTTCTGTGGTCACCTGCCTTTTTTAGGTTGTATCTGATTGGCCGAGCGTTCGCGATTATTTGTTTGCTGCTTATTGTTTTGCTCCTCTTCGTTGCAAATGCCCGAAAGGTTGACCGATTGGCGGCAGCGGTGTTTGTGCCGTATGTTTTGTGGGCGAGCTTTGCGGGAGCACTGAATTACACTATCTGGACAATGAATCCCGTCCATGCTTCGGAGCGTACAACACTCCCGACCGCTTACGCATTGCGCCTGAAAGAACCGCTGACGGGAGAGGGCTTGCCCGCGGCAGTTTCCTGGGAGAAAGCGCCGGCATACTCGTTTGATCAGGACTGGAAGGGAGAAAACCCCGATCGAGAGCGAGCGACGGAAGTGCGCGTGCTATGGACGCCCGAGACGTTTTTCCTTCGCTTCCACTGCAAATACAAGAATATTTTTGTTTTTCCGGATGCCCGTGCCGATGGCTGGCGCTATGAATTGTGGGAACGGGATGTGGCGGAAACTTTTCTTCAGCCGGATTGGAGCGATCCGTTTGTGTATAGGGAATTCGAGGTCAGCCCAAATGGATACTGGATCGACCTGGCGGTGTCTCACGGCAAGATCGAGGAATTGAAGAGCGGTTTGCGCCGCCGCGTGTTGATGGACGAAAAGGACAAAACGTGGACGGCGGAGTTGGCGATTCCCATGAAGTATCTGACCACGCAATTCGATCCACAGCACCCATGGCGGGTGAATTTTTACCGGATTGAAGGAGACACACAGCCGAGATTTTATTCGGCGTGGAGCCCCACGTTTTCTCCCAAACCAAATTTCCATGTTCCGTCGGCGTTTGGAACGCTGGAGTTTCGCGAGTAGACGCGAAGAATCTTCTGTGCCCGCAAAGCAGTTCTGTTAAGCTCGCGAATTGATTGCCATGCCCCGTTCATGCGCGCGTAGCTGGAAAAATCCGATTCATCTAAACGTTCGGGATTGCCTGATCGCGTTCTGCGTTTTGCTGTTTTGGGCTTCGTCGGTACATGCGCAGACACAGGCTTCTCCCAATGCGCCCATCGTAAATAAGGTGGAACCGCCGAACTGGTGGGTGGGGTTGACTCCGGATGTGTTGGTGCTGCTCTCCGGGAAGAATCTGCGGGCAACGCATGCGCAGTGCAACCTGCAGGAAGTTGTCGTCAGCAGAACGCAATCCTCGATCAATGGAGATTATCTTTTCGTCTGGTTGAAATTCCTGCCGCAATTGAAATCGGGAACGGCCGTTTGCCGCATTATTACGGCGAACGGCGAGGCGTCTTTCGAATTTCCGATTGCTGCGCGAAAGCAAATTCTGGGCAGAAACCAGGGGCTTTCTTTGGACGACGTGATTTATCTGATTATGCCGGACCGCTTTGCGGACGGAGATCCTACCAATGACGAGCCCGTGGAATTCCCCGGGTCGCATGACAGGGGAAAACCGCGCGCGTATCACGGCGGCGACTTGCGTGGAATTGAAGCACACCTTCCTTATCTGAAGGACTTGGGAATTACCACACTGTGGCTGACTCCCATCGTCAAGAATGGCGCACCGGCGGATTATCACGGCTATGGAGCGGTGGATGAATATGCCGTCGATCCGCACCTAGGAACGTTGCAGGATTATCAAGGATTGGTGGAGGCAGCGCACAAACAGCACATGAAAGTGCTTTTTGACATTGTGCCGAACCACGTGGGCCCGCTGAATCCGTGGGTAAAAGATCCTCCGATGGCGGACTGGTTTCACGGGACAGCAGGAAATCATTTGTCCACGTTTTCGCAGTTGAAGAGCGGCTTTTATGGCCAGCCGGGGAAAAGGGACAATTCGGATTTGTTTGAAGCGCTGGTCGATCCACACACACCGCCGCAGATGAGGAAAGGCCTGACGGACGGATGGTTTCGGGGAATATTGCCGGACATGAACACGGAGAATCCCGTGGTTGCCGATTATCTGATTCAGAATGCGATCTGGTGGGCCGAAGCGTCCGGACTGGATGGATACCGCATCGACACGTTTGCGTACGTGCCTCGGGCGTTCTGGGCGCAATGGCATGAGGCGCTGCGCAGGATTTATCCGCGACTGTCTACCGTCGGAGAAGTATTCCATCCGGATCCCACGGTCACGTCTTTCTTTGCAGGCGGGCGCAAAGGCTGGGACGGAATTGACACGCAGTTGACAACTCTGTTCGATTTTCCGCTGTATTATGCGATGCGCGATGTTTTGCTGAGCGGCGCGCCTGCAGGACGGATGACGAATATCTCGCGGCAGGATTCGCTTTATCCGCATCCGGAATACCTGGTGCCATTTTTCGGCAACCACGATACGCCGCGGTTTGCCGGGGCAGCGGGCGCGACTACAGAGAAACTGAAACTGGCATTTGGCTTGACCCTGACCGTCCGGGGAATGCCGCAGCTATATTACGGCGACGAAATTGGAATGAAAGGTGGGGCCGACCCGGAGAACCGGCGTGATTTTCCGGGCGGCTGGCCGGAGGATCAGAATAATGCGTTCGTGCGAGCAGGCCGAACGAAGGAACAGCAGGAAATTTTTGAGTACGTGCAAACGCTACTGCGCTTGAGGCAAGAGCATGATGCGCTGCGAGGTGGAAAGCTTTGGCATTTGGCTTCCGATGACTCCAGTTATATTTTCTTGCGCGCATCGGATGAAGAGAAACTGGTGATTGCATTTCACGATGGAGCGGATGCGAAGACTGTGAATCTGTCGCTGCAAGATACGCCGGCGGAGGCGGCCGCCGGAATTTCGACGATATTCGGGAATGGCGAAGCCGATCTGGCAGGACAGCAACTTAAGCTGGTGCTGCCGGCGCAGAGCTTGACGATTTTTGCGTTGCAGTAAGACGATCTCTCCTGAGGGTCGACCTGGAATCGAGCGGTCGAAAGGAGGCGCTCACGCCGGAATATCGTTTATAGTAATGGCCCGAGAGTATAATTTTGCGATTGCGGAAGGTGGAAAATGAAGAAACTTTTTGTGCTGATGGCACTTCTGGGGATGAGCGCGATGGCAGCGGAAAAGACCGTTTACGATTTCACGTTGAATTCGATCGATGGACAGCCGACTTCCCTTGCCTCATTCAAGGGCAAAGTGGTAATGCTCGTGAATGTGGCCAGCCGATGCGGATATACACCGCAATATGCGGGCTTGGAATCTCTGTACGAAAAATATAAAGACCGTGGATTCGTGATTGTAGGCATACCCGCGAATAACTTTGGCGGACAGGAGCCGGGGACAAACCAGGAGATCAAGACGTTCTGCAGCGCGAAATATCACGTCAGTTTTCCGATGATGGCGAAGGTTTCGGTGAAAGGCAGCGACATCACGCCGCTGTACGCGTTCCTAACGGACAAGAGCGAACATCCGGAGACGGGCGGCGAGATTGGCTGGAATTTCACAAAATTCCTTGTGGGACCTGATGGAAAGGTGATCGCGCGATTTGACTCCAAAGTGGAACCGGAATCGCCAGAGGTAACGTCGGCGGTTGAGAAAGCCTTGGCAGGCTTGAAGAAGTGAATCGGGGTTAGGGCCCCGCGCAAAGGCCGGGCTAGTTGTTGACGATGGCTTCGAGGCCTTGCTTGTTTTTGATGATCAGCGTGCAACCCATGACCTGAAGGATTTGCTTCTTGCGGAAATCCGCGAGCAGACGCGTGACGGTTTCGCGGGACGAGCCGATCATCTGGGCAATCTCCTCGTGAGTAAGAGTCAGCTTGATACGCACCTGCCCCTTTTCTTCCGGATAATTCGAGGCCCATTCGAGCAGGAAGCGCGCGAGCTTTTCGCCGGCGGAATGCGAGAGGCCAATGGTGCGCATTTCGGAAATCGCGGAATGATAGGTTTCTCCGAGCTGTTGGGCGACGCGCAGGGCCGCTTCTCCATTCTCCTTGAGAAATCCAATAAATTCGTTGCGACCGATGAAATTGGCCTGAGCGGGCTCTATCACGTCCGCAGTGAGCTCGTAACATGTGCCTGTGACGGTGGCGGGAAGACCCAGGACTTCACCGGGTTCGGCGATGCGGAGAATGAGAGTTTTTCCATCAGCGGAAGAAGTGGAAAGCTTCACGCGGCCGCTGCAGAGGATGAACACACCGCGAGCGGGCTGGCCTTCGACGAAGAGAGTGGCGGCTTTGGGATAAGCGGCTGAAGAAGTGATAGCAGCCAGGGATTTGACGGCGGCGTCAGGAAGATTGCAAAAGAGGCGCTCCTCGCGATGTGGGCAGGAGAGGCAATTTTCGATTATTTCCAAGCCGTAAGGAGTGCGCATACTGATTCCCTCCGGAAGTGCTCCATCTTCTAGCTTGGTTACAAACTGAAAGCGATTGCCGTTACGTCGCCAATCATTGAGCATGGAAATCACCCACTGCTGTGATTTTGCGGCCGATGGGGGTAGGAGTCCCGGTGACCCGAGTCACTCGTTATAGTGATATTCGTCACCGACATTGCGTGGAATAAGGAGGAAACGTAGGGTGGGGAGGTATAGTCATGCAGAACCGACAACAACTCGCCGCGATTTTGAAAGCGGAACTAGCCTTCCTCGAACGCGGCGGATATCGTCGGGGACCGAGGTATCCCTGGCGACCCACCTTTGTGTTTGAAGATTCTCCAACGTGTATCAACTTCGAGGATAAGGAAGAGCGGCAACCCTGTTCGGGATGCCCCTTGATTCATTTTGTGCCTCAAGAACGACAAGCAACGCGATTCCCCTGCCGGCATATTCGCCTGACAGCGACAGGTGAAACGGTGAATTCTTTCTACGAATGGGGCACTGAGGAAGAGCTGGAAAAGGCCGTAGGCGAATGGTTGAAGCGGACGATCCAACAACTGGAAAGCGAAGAGCCGGAACGTTCGACGACGGCGTGAGTGGGATTGACACGACCGTTTCCGATTAGTCCGTTGATCGAGCGTCAGGTACGACTCCGACTTACTTCAATAATTCAAATAAAAGCAGAAATGCGCTACTTCTGACCGTAATGGGCGGAACTGCCGTGTTTGCGGTAGAAGTGTTTTTCCTGGAGGACTCTGGAGATAGGACGAGCCTTCGGATTTGCCGAGAGAGTTTGCAGGGCCATCGTGGCGATTTCTTCGACAACGACGGCATTGTGAACAGCGTCGGCGGGAGTTTTGCCCCAGCAGAAAGGCGCATGGCCGGCGACGAGCATGCCCGGGGTGTGCAACGCATCGCGTTTGCCGATGCCGCGGACAATGGCCAGACCGGTGTTGCTCTCGTAATCGTGGCGGATTGCCGAGGAAGTGAGCGGCTTGGTGACGGGAACCGGCCCATGAAAATAATCCGCGTGGGTGGTGCCAAAACAGGGAATCTCACGCTGGGCCTGAGCCCACGAGGAGGCGGAACGAGAATGCGAATGCGCAATACCTCCGATGGCCGGGAACGACCTGTACAAGACGAGATGGGTGGGCAAATCAGACGAAGGGCGAAGATGGCCTTCGACAGCATTGCCATCGAGGTCAACGATCACTAGATCTTCTGGCTTCATCCTGTCGTAAGGCACGCCACTCGGTTTGATGACCACGAAACCATCCTGGCGTGAGATTCCACTGACATTGCCAAACGTGTAGAGCACCAAGCCGCGACGCACCAGTTCAAAATTGGCGTCCAAAACTTCGTCGCGAAGACTTTTCAATTTCATACCTTGCCTGTGGCTCCGTGTTGTGGTTCCTAGGCAGCGTGGGCGTACATGTCCCAGTGGAGGTAGCGGGTAGCGGCTTCGTGGACGGCTGGGGCGACGGAGGAAAAGTTGGCGGCAACGTGATGTTCGAAGCCGTTTTCGCAGATATAACGGAGTAGTTTCTGCAACCCGGGAATTTCCACTACACCGGCGCCGCCGAACGTTTCGAGCGGATCGTCGGTGAAGCGGCCGCTGCCGGTGTAGCCGCGAATTCTACCGTTGCCATCGTCTGTGGAGAAGCGCGCGAAACACATCGCGCCGGATTTCACCAAGCCGACGCACGTGCCGAAGGTGTTTTCCTTGCCGACGGTGCCGGCGATAATCGCCTGATAGTCCATTTTCACTTCGCGGAAGAAATGTTTGGGAAGATTGCTGCAGTGGAAGCAGACCGCTTTGTTGGGATCAGAACCGTAGTTATTGTTCCAGTCAAGCAGCGCGCTGGGAGTTTCCGAAGCGAGTTGCAGGGCGTGCATGCCGAGAACACCGCAGACGTCGACTTCGCAGGCGCTCGAAAGAAGTGAATCGCTCATCATGCTCATCACCGTGCAGGGAACGACGCCGAGATTTTCCTCAAGTGAGGTCCAGCACTGCACCGCGCTGATCTGCAGATCGGTGGCCTTCATCCAATCGTCGACCACCGCTCCCAGCTTGGCCATTTTGAGCAACGCGGCCTGGGGAATATTGCCGGTGGAAACGTATTTCTCGATGGACTGCAGTTTCTGGACGGCGGCGGCGTCATCATCTTTCATACGGCTGATGCGGCCGAGGACTTCGGAAAGATCGAGAGTTTCAATAGAGATGCCGCTGGCTTCGAGAAGCTTCTCGCTGTAGCGCACGGTGTTGAAGGCGGTGGGACGCGCGCCGAGTGCCCCGATGCGGAGATTGCGCAGACCTTTGACGACGCGACAGACCGCGGCGAACCATTCGAGATCCCTGGCGAATTCAGGAGAGTCGGGAGTTTCCGTGTGCAGCGTGGTGAGCGAATACGGAATACCGTATTGCTTGAGATTGTTGCACGCGGACATTTTTCCGCAGAAGCTGTCGCGGCGATGCGTGATGCCCATTTTGGCAGGCGTGTCTGGCGTAGCCTGAATCAGCACGGGAACATGGAGGCGCGCGAGGCGCAGCGTATCCGCGATAGCGCGCTCGTCGCCAAAATTGGGAAGAGTGACGATAACGCCGTCGATTGCGGTGTCTTTGGAACGGAATAGTTCGGCGCAGCGTTTAGCTTCTTCGTGAGTTTCCACGGCGCCGTATTTGCTTTGCTCCGGCGTGAGCGCCACCACGTCAAAGCCGGCATTTTGCAGCGTTTGCAACATTTCTTCGCGGCCGGTCTTGGCCAGATGATCCGGGAAAAATCCCCTGTTCCCTACGATCAACCCCATTGTCATTTTTCTCTTGCTGGCCATGTTGAGCTCCGCAAACTGTGACTGCATGGAAACCGTTCAAGTACGGCCTTTGCCTGGCGCGTAGTAAATGCAATACAGCGCTCCGATGATGGCCAGAATGGCGCCCCACCAGACACCAGCGTGCAGGTGGAACAGCACCACTTCTTTTAACGGAGGATGAACGAGCTCGTACAGGCCGGCGCCAAAGATAAGCACGCCGTTGAACAGCAACGAAATTCCAATAAAAAACCAGATTGAAATCGATCCGCCAGGTTTCATAGAGCCTCACCAGAAAATAATATTCAGGACCACAAAAATGGTCCCCACGACCGTGGCCCAGAACCATGGCCGATGCAGCATGGAGACTTGGCCTTCGGAGGGAATTGCGGTGACGCCGTACACCAGACCTTTGAGCTCGGCATCCGGCTTCGGCTTGGTGACCAAGCTGACGGCGACCGTGACGATGACGCAAATGAGACAAGACCAAAGCGCGCGGTACATGTTCTCGGCCATGTCTCGTGCGTACGGCGATAGCGCCACATAGCGAAGGGCGGATGGATCCATCTTGACCCAGGCCCACATGCCAACGGAGGACGCAGTGCCCGCAAGCAAGCCCCAGAACCCGCCGGCAGCTGTGGCACGCCTCCACAGCATGCCAAGAATCACGGTACCGAACAGCGGAGCGATGAAGAAGCTAAACAAGGCCTGGACGTAATCCATGATGCTTTTGAAATCCATCACGAGATAGGCAGTGCCGATGGAAATGGCCACGCCAATTACGGTGGACCAACGGCCCATGCTTACATAGTGCTGATCGGACGCGTCTTTTTTGATGAGCGCGCGATAGATGTCGTAGGTCCAGACGGTCGTAAAGGCGCTGACGTTGCCTGCCATGCCGGACATGAATCCCGCGATGAGCGCGGTAATGCCGAGGCCAAGCAATCCTGGTCCGCAATAACGGGCGAGCATCAGGGGGAGGACTTCGTTGTAGCTATGGCCACCGGTGGCTACTGCTTGCGTTTCGCCGACGAGTTTAATCGGCAGCAGCGCGAGGGCGAGAAGACCGGGCAGGATGACGATGAAGGGTACCATCATCTTGAAACCGGCGCCGATGATGGGAGCCATTTTCGCGGCGCGAAGATCTTTGGCAGATAGAACGCGCTGGACAACAAGAAAGTCGGTGGTCCAATAACCCATGGAAATGATCGCGCCGAGACCGAAAACGATGCCGGTCCAGTGGATGCCCATTGGATTGTCGTTGAAGTGGCCGAGCGTGCTCCACATATGCGTGTACTCGGCGGAGGCATTTGTGGCGATGCGCGCCTTCAGGCCGCTCCATCCGCCGGCTTCGATCAAGCCAAGGATTGGAATTAACAGCGCACCAGCCCAGATGAGGATGAACTGAAGAACCTCATTGAAGATGGCCGAGCGCAGCCCTCCGAGAGCGACATAGATGGCGACGGTGACGGAAGAAATCAAAATGCTGAAGTTGATGTCCCAGCCAAGAACGATCTTCAGCACCAGCGCCATCGAATACATATTGATGCCGCTCATCAGAACGGTCATGAACGCGAAACTGACCGAGGAAAGAGCGCGGCTGGCTTCTCCGAAGCGGAGTTTGAGATAGCCAGGGACAGAGTGGGTCCTGCTGATGTAATAGAACGGCATCATCACCAGGGCCAAGAACAACATGGCAGGTATCGCGCCGATCCAGTACCAATGCGCGGCCAGAATGCCGTATTGATAGGAAGCGCCGGCCCAACCCATCAATTCCAGTGAGCCAAGATTTGCCGAGAGGAAGCTGAGACCCGCAACCCAGGCGGTCATCTCCCGGCCGGCCATAAAGAAGTCTTCGCCGGTGTTGGCTTGGCCCTTCAGGTAAAATCCAATGGCCAGCACAAGCGCAAAGTAGAAAACGATGATGACCAAATCGACGGGCGAGAGATGAACAAGCCGCTGCGTGTCCAGGAATGCGAGAGTTGCAATCATAATAGGATTAACGATTCTCCTCTCCAAAGCCGAGAGAATACTTGCCTTGAAGCCTGCTGTCCATGAAACAAGAATTTGCCGCGAAACTCGATGGAAGCGCCGCACCTCGGGTGGGAAATCGCAAACGCGATGAAGCGCCGGTCGGGGGCGAAAGCGGTCGAAAGTCTTAGCCTGGTGGCCAGGCCGGGCGAAGAGGTTAAGGTCAGCAAGTCAGGTTCTCGCATTCCTTCTCGTTCAAGATCGGAAAGCGGAGCGCTAGTGGCCAAACAAGCTTTCTCAGATAGCGCGGAGATGAACGGAAAGATTCTAATTCTATGACCTCCAGGCGAGAGAAACAACCCAGCTAGCCAGCGGAAGGTAGAGGCGTGTGTCTTAAGAGTTTTTCGCACAGGGCAGCGGGCCGCGAGGCGAATTGAAAGGAAGGTGGTTCGTGGGTTACACTCTATGCGGTTATTTTCTTAGGACCAGCGGGAACGCAGTAAAACGCGGGATTTTCAGATGCATTTCCTGAAAAGATGTATAGAATGAAAAAGCGCTTTGACCGGCTCGAGGGCGGCATCCAGCCGAGCCGCGACTAGCCGGTTTGCGCCTTCCAAGGAGCCTTCCATGAGCTCGCGGCCCTTCATCATCCACTCCAAACACCTCGCCGAAGGGCAGTCGGGCGAGCTTCTGCACTTCTCACGCGAAAGCGTGCAATGGGAATGGATGAGTATGGACGTTCGACGCCTGAATCCCGGGGAAATCTATGAAACAGTGACGCAGCGGGAAGAAGCGGCATTTGTGATTCTCGGAGGGCGTTGCGCGGCCGACTGGGGTGAGGGCAAGGAGCTCATCGGTGGCAGGAAAAATGTGTTTGATGGACTGCCCTACTGCATTTATTTGCCCTCCGGGCATTCGATAAAGTTCAAGGGTGAGACTGTTTGCGAGATTGCGGAGTGCCGTGTGCCCTCTACCGCAAAACTGGAGCCGCGACTCGTGACACCAAGGGACGTGGTGGCCAGCTTGCGCGGTGGGGAAAATGCGTCGCGGCAAATCGTTGATATTGTTCGCCCGGACTTTCCTGCCGACAAGTTGGTGGTGATCGAGGTGTACACACCGGGCGGCAATTGGTCCAGTTATCCGCCACACAAACATGACGTGCACAATCCGCCGAGCGAGGTGGACCTGGACGAGATTTACTATTACCGGATGGACCATCCGGAAGGATTCGCACTGCAGCGCCTGTATTCTCCGGACAAATCTCAGGATTACACGGTGCGCACGGAAGATGGCGATGCGGTTCTGGTGCGTTCCGGTTACCATCCAGTAGTGGCAGGCCCCGGCTACAACGTGTATTACCTGAATTTTCTGGCGGGTAGTTCGCGGACGTTGTCGGTGACAGAAGATCCAAACCACGTGTGGCTCAAGTCCACGTGGAAGGAAATGGATCGGCGCTTACCGCTGGTGAAGTGAAACAAGCTGCTCTACGAGCAAAATCATTAATTGCAGCGGAGGCGCAAGGAGAGGGTTCGATGAAACGCCGGATGACAATGGCGCAGGCGGTTGTGGCGTATCTGCAGAACCAGTATTCCGCTCGCGATGGCCAGGAATATCGTTTTATCGAAGGAATCTTTGGGATTTTCGGACACGGGAATGTTGCAGGAATGGGGCAGGCGCTGGAGCAGGATCCAGGACTGAAATATTATCTCTGCCGCAATGAGCAAGCGATGGTGCATACGGCGGCAGCGTTCGCGAAGGCAAGTTTTCGGATGAGAACGCTGGCGTGCACCACGTCGATCGGACCGGGCGCTACGAATATGGTCACAGGAGCGGCGCTTGCGACGGTAAATCGCCTGCCCGTGCTGCTCCTTCCCGGGGATATTTTTGCACGGCGCGATGTTGCGCCGGTTTTGCAACAACTGGAATCGGGCAGTTCGCAAGACGTCTCCGTGAACGATTGCTTCAAGCCGGTTTCGCGATACTGGGATCGCATTCAGCGATCGGAGCAATTGCTGACTGCTTTGCCGGAGGCGATGCGCGTCTTAACCTCGCCATCGGACACGGGTGCCGTCACATTGAGTTTGCCGCAGGATGTGCAAACCGAGGCATTTGATTATCCCGAAGAGTTTTTCCGGAAGCGAGTGTGGGTGATCGCGCGGAACCGGAGCGATCAGGCATCGTTGAAGAAGGCGGCCGAATGGATCCGCGCTGCCAAGAAGCCTCTGATTGTCGCGGGCGGAGGGGTTCTCTACTCCGCAGCTAGCGGGGCGCTCGCAAGATTTGCCGAAGCGACGGGAATTCCGGTTTGCGAGACTCAAGCAGGAAAAGGCGCGCTGCCCTACGATCATCCGCAAGAAGTGGGTGCGGTTGGAGTGACTGGAACGCCGGGCGCAAATATTCTGGCGCGGGAGGCCGACCTAGTCATTGGGATCGGCACGCGCTACAGCGATTTCACGAGCGCGTCGAAAACGGCCTTCCAAAATCCCAACGTGCGGTTCCTTAACATCAATGTGGCAGAGTTCGATTCATATAAGCATGCGGCGTTGCCGTTGACGGGGGATGCGCGCGCTACATTGGAAGAACTCGAGAATGCTATGGCCGGATATGCGGTGGAGGAAAGTTACCGGCTGGCAGTTGCGAAGTTTCGAGCGGATTGGGAGAAGGAAGTCGATCGAATTTACGGAGTGCGCAAGGAACCGCCCATCAGCCAGGGAGAAGTGATTGGATTAGTGAACGCAACGGTGCAGGCGGGGGATACCATGATTTGCGCCGCGGGAAGTTTGCCGGGCGATTTGCACAAATTGTGGCGCACCAAGAAACCCGGCGGTTACCACATGGAATATGGGTATTCCTGCATGGGGTATGAAATTGCGGGCGGGCTGGGCGTGAAGATGGCCGATCCTAAGCGCGAGGTATACGTTCTTGTGGGAGACGGATCGTATTTGATGATGGCGCAGGAAATCGTGACTTCCGTGCAGGAAAACCACAAGCTGAGCATCGTGCTGCTGGACAATCATGGTTTTTCGAGCATCGGGGGATTGAGCAGAAGCTGTGGCAATGAGGGAATGGGTACAAACTATCGCTACCGCCGTGGAGCGAACTATGACGGCGAATTATTACCGGTGGATTTTGTGAGCAATGCGGCGAGCCTGGGGGCATGGGCCAGGCGGGCAAAAACAAGAGATGAGCTTGCGGCGGCGCTGGCCGAAGGGCGAAAGCAAGAGCGCACCAGTGTGGTGGTTGTGGAGACCGCATACGACGAGCGTGTTCCGGGTTACGAGTCCTGGTGGGACGTGGCCATTGCGGAAGTGTCGGAGCGTGAACCGGTGAAGGCGGCGCGGAAGAAATATGAAGACACTCGCAAAAAGGAAAGAATCTTTTTTTAGAGAGAGCCGTAGGCGCCTCAGTTTTTCAGGGAGAGATGTTCGAAAGTTCATTGACAATACGTTGTTTCCGAAATGAGCGGGCTACCGCTCTGACAAGGTCCCAGGGAAAGAGGTACGCGTGGAAACAACGGGGGTAGTCCAGACGGGAACGACGCCGCAGCCACATCTGAAACGAGTCCTGCACCTGTGGGACCTGATCTACTACGGAATCATCCTGACGTCGCCGATTGCGGCCGTACCACTATTTGGAGAAGGGCAGGTTCTGTCGCACGGACACACGGTGACCACGCTGCTGCTGGCGATGGTGGCAATGTCTGTAACCGCCGTGAGTTTTGGAAGGATGGCGAATGTCTATCCGTCCACGGGATCGGTCTATACGTACATCAGTTGCGGATTGAACCCGCATCTTGGATTTGTGGTGGGCTGGGCCATGTTTCTGGAATATTTATTCCAGCCGATACAGAACGCACTGTACGCCGTATTGGCCATCCAACGAATGGCACCACGATTTCCTTTCTGGCTATTGGCGGCCTTGACGGTAGGGCTTATTACCTTTATGACCGTGCAAGGGATTAAATTCACCGCGCGCACAAACGAGATATTGCTGGGATTCATGGTGTTGGTCACGCTGGCATTTTTGGTGCAGGCGTTCCGGTACATCGTGTTGCATGAAAGCTATCGCGGGCTGGTGTCGCTCGAGCCCATGTACAATCCCGCCACATTTAACTTACGGGCGTTGGCGGCCGGCACTTCGCTCGCCGCGTTGGTGTTTATCGGATTTGACGGAGTGTCGATCCTGGCGGAGGAAGTCGACAATCCAAAGCGCAATGTGTTGCTGGCGTCGGTTCTCGTTTGCGTCTTTACGGGATTGTTCAGCGGGCTGCAGGTGTACATGGCGCAGCGGGTGTGGCCGGATCACACAACGTTACTGAATCCGGAAACGGCGTTCATGGATGTGGCGCGACAAGCGAGCGGCCCTCTTTTATTCATGGCTTATGGAGTGATGCTGCTGGTCTCCAGCATTGCGTGCGGACTGGCAGGCCATGTCGGCGCGGCGCGGCTGTTGTACAGCATGGGCCGCGACGACGTGTTGCCGAAGAAAATCTTCGGGCACCTGAACGCCAAGAAGGGTAATCCGATATACAACGTGTGGATCGTGGGGGTGCTCGCCTATATCGGAGTGCTGACGATTCCCTGGGAACACGCGGCGGAACTTGTGACTTTTGGTGCGCTACTGGCGTTTATGGGCGTGAATCTGGCGGCGTTGCGGCATTTCTGGTTCTCGAAGGAAGCCGTGGGCAAGAGGAAATTCTTTGTCGATGCGTTTGTGCCGGGGTTTGGGTTTGTCTTTTGTTTTGGATTGCTGCTGAGTCTGCAGTCATGGACCAAATATGCGGGGCTGGCGTGGCTGGGAATCGGGATCGTTTACGCTGCGTACAAAACGAAGTGGTTTTCGTTGCGGCCGAAGCTGTTTGATTTCAGTGAAACGTGAAGTGGTGTGTTGCGGATCGAACCAGGCTGGTTTAAAGCCTGAGGGCCGCAAAATCCGCGGTCCTCAGGATGACCATCGAATGACTTAAGCTGAGATGACGGAGAGCTTGATTTACGCATTTGCGGATTGCGCCAGGTGGTCAATCACTCCATTCAAATATTTCATGCTGGCGGCCACGCTGACTTTGGGAGGAATTTCGGTGGCGCCGAATTTCACATCCTGTTCGATAACCGACCAACCTGAATAGCCGTTCTTCAGCAGGGTGCGGAAGAACGCGGGGAAATCGATGTTTCCCTGGCCAATGATGGTGAAGACCTTGTGCTCGATAGCTTCTTCGAACGTCCACTTATTGATGCGTGCCTGTTCCAGGACCTTGTTATCGCAATCCTTTACGTGAACAAAGCGCAGTTTGCTTTTATATTTGTCTGCTTCCTCGATGGGGTCTCCGTAGCCATAGAGACAATGGCCGGTGTCCAGGCACAGACCGACATTCGTGTGCGACGTCACATCGAAGAACCGCTCGCACTCTTCGGGCGATTCAATGTAAGTTGCGACATGGGGATGAAAGACGAGATCGAGCCCGAACTCATTGGCTACTTTTTCCGCGTCGGCAACGATTTCACCGATGTGCTTCCACTGGTGGGCGCTCAATGTCGGACAACCGGGATCGTAAATGCGGCCGGAATAAGCGTTGCGTTCAGTGGATTGGTCATCGGCCATCACGAGGAACGGCGCCTTCAACGTGGCGAGAAGATGGCCCACCTTGCGAATGCGTTCCATCACCGCACTGCCTGCGGAGGGATCGGTCATTTTGACCGGGACGAAAGAACCCAGGAGCTTTAGTTTGCGCTCGTCGAGCTGCGGCTGCAGGATTTTTGGATCCGTCGGGAAAAAGCCGTACGGACCGAGCTCCGTTCCGGTGTAGCCTGCCTCCACCATTTCATCCAGCATCAGTTCGTAGGGTTGCTCCCACGAAGGACCCGGATAGTCCAGCACACCCCAGCTGTCCGGGGCACAGGCGAATAAGAAACGCTCTTTAATTCCACTCATAAGATTCCTCTTCCGACATGAATTGACTGCAACAAAACTTGTTGGCGATTAACGCCATGGTTCGAGAACGACTTTCATGGAGTGCGGTTCGATGGATTGTTTGACGGCAGCATCCACCTCTCGCAGCCCGAAGCGATGCGTGACAAATTCCCGCAGTGGATAATGATTCATGTAGCGCGCCATCTGCCTCATGCCCGGGCCGTAGGCAGCGGGCTCCTCGCCGCTGACGCCGAGGATGCGCACATTTTTGGAACACAAATGGCGGTGAGGACTCAACGAAACTTCGCCAAGATCCGAAAAATTTCCGGCCTCGACGAGTAATCCGCTGAGGCGAAGCATTTCCAGGCCTTCGATGACCGCGCGGGGAACGCCGGCGCACTCGATGACCATGTCCGCGCCACGGCCGTGGGTCACATCCTTTACAAATTGCAGCCGATCGAACTCGGAAGTGTTGGTTGCGTTGATGACGTGATCGGCGCCAAGGCGCTTGGCGAAATTGAGGCGGTAGTCGGAGAGATCGACGGCAATGATGGTGCCCGCTCCGAGCATACGCGCCTTCATCAGGAAACACATGCCCAGCGGACCAACGCCCAGGACCACGACGGTGTCATCAAAGCGAAACGATTCATTGGGAAACGCGGACATTTGCTTGGCGCGGTCCAGGCCGACCGATACCGCAAAAATCTCCGTGAGGACTGCGACTTCCGCAGGCAAATCATCCGGCACTTTCACGAGAAAGCTTCCGGGGATGACGTAAAGGTATTGCGACCAACCACCAAAGAGATGCGGAGGATTCTTCGCGCTCAGGAGATTGCCGTAATCGAGGGTATTCTCGCAGCAACAATACGGAAAATCGTGGCGGCAATAGTAGCAGTGGCCGCAGGAAACATTCGCACCGACGACGACGCGATCGCCAACGCGGAGTGCCATGCCTTCAAAATCCGTGTACTCGCCATTGCCGCCGATGGCCGCGATAGTGCCAACATTTTCGTGGCCTTGGATCAGCGGAAACTCGATTTTGCGGTCGCCATACTGCGTGGTGAAGCCCTGGAAGGTGTGCTTGTCTGTGCCGCAGATTCCGGACATTTGCATTTTGACGAGAACAGCACCTGGCGCCGGCTCTGGCAATGGGAATTCGCGGATTTCGTAACGGCCGGGTTCGACGAGCGTTGCGGCCAGGACGGAATCAGTGGCCATTGGGTATGTCCTTCGCGGAATAATTTATCGCCACGGGCTGCTGAATTCGTGCCGACTCGTAAATAGCTTCAAGAATCAGCATATCGCGGTGGCCTTGTGCGCCGTCGGGCGCGATCTTGGTTTTCTTTAAGACTGCTGAAGCGAAGGCGTCAAGTTCCAGGGCGAATTCGTCTAGAATTTTGAACCGGCGATCCACCGTACTTGCCCCAATTTTTCCCGTGACGCGCCTTTCTTCGTCATAGGTATAGGCCGGTGAAAGAGACAGCCAGCCCTTTGTGCCTTGTATGAAGATAAATGAGGAAATCGCGGGGCTGTAGGTGGAGCTGCCCTGGACGACGAGACCACTTGGAAAATCCAAGCGGAAGGTGATGCCTTGCTCCACATCTTTGAATCGCCGTGTGTCATGGCGCCACGCGTGCGCGAGGACGGACGCGGGATCTTCGCCGGCGAGCCAACGGCTGGTGTTCACGCAGTAAACGCCCAGGTCCATCAGCGGGCCGCCACCCGCCAGAGCGGCGTCGAGCAGCCAACCAGGAGCAATCTTTGGATTGTAAACCTCGCTGAAGGACGTGTGAATCATGTCGATGCGGCCGAGTGCGCCACGACGGATGAGCGATTTCAGGTACGCGGTGGAAGGTTCGAAATATTTGCGGTAGGCGGTCATCAGCAGCACGCCATTTTGGCGGCAAGCCCCAACCATTCTTGCCGATTGCGCCGCAGTGGCCGCCAGCGGTTTCTCGCACAAAACATGTTTGCCCGCTTCCGCGGCGCGAATGGTGAATTCTTCATGCTGCCCGGGGGGCGTTACGACATAGACGGCGGAAATAGCCGGATTGCCCAAACAATCCGCATACTGAGCTGTGCTGTAAGACTGTGGAGACTCAAATTCCGCCGACAGTTTCGCGGCCTTTTCACGGTCGCGGCTGACGAGAGCAACAAGCTGCGCTTTTTTGCAATGCGCGAACGCGGGAAGGATCGCCTTCCGCGCCAAGTTGCCAAGGCCAACGACGGCATATCCGATCATACGTGCCTTCGTCATCCGCCAGAGAGTCTCCTGTGAAGTCCCGGGCTCCCTCAGCCTGGAATCGAGGGCCTGAGCAAAAACAAATTGATTTCAGCTTTCGCGGTCGGCGCGTCCCAATTTCTGGTTGCGAATTGCCTTGTGGTCCAGTCCGCGAAGTTCTTCCAGATTCTCCAACACTTTGTGAATCCCTTTCACGATGGCATCGGTATCTTCCTTGCTGCCGAGGAAATTCTGATGCGGAAACCACACAGCTTCGTGATAAGCGGCGCGCTCCGATTCCGGGCAAGAAAACATGGTGCGTAAATCGAGCGGCTTCTCGCGGCCCCAACTCAGGGCAGGAAAATCCTCAGAATCCACGGGAAAGAGTGAACTCTTGTAGACAGGTTCGTAGAATAAGCCGTCACAAGGCACACCTTCCAGTTGCAACGCAGCGACGAAGGAAGCTCGCGGGATATCTTTCAACTTCTCGCAAAAATATTTGATCACATAGCCATACGGAGCAATGCGCGTGATGCGAGGATCGGGCTTGAGCAGGCCGATGCCGTTGGTGTTTCGCATGCGATCTTCGAAATGCTTCATATTATTTGCGCGGATAGCGGACTGCGCGGGCAGACGTTCGAGTTGGGGCCCAAGAACCGCAGCCTGGAATTCACCCATACGATAGTTGAAACCGATAATGCGGTGGTGATACTGATCGGTCAGACTGGCGCGCCCGGCATTGATGTAGCTCTGGACAATTTCCATGTATTCCAGATTATTGGTGATAACCGCGCCGCCTTCGCCGGAAGTGATCAGCTTGCTGGATTGGAAGCTGAAGGCACCGAGATCCCCCATCGACCCGGCGCCCTTCCCTTTCCACATTCCGCCGTGCGCGTGCGCGCAGTCCTCGATGACTTTCAGTTTATGTTTCGCGGCGATGCGCAGAATTTCATCCATGTCGGCGAATCGCATGCCGAGATGCACGGGAAGAATCGCTCTCGTTTTTGGCGTAATGACTTTTTCGATGAGTTTCGCGTCCAAACAGTAGGTGTCCGGATCAACATCGACAAAAACAGGAATGGCGTTGACGAGAAGAACAGGGCCGACGGTTCCTTCCCAAGTGTAGGCCGGAACAATGACTTCATCCCCGGGTTCGATGCCGATAGCTTTAAGCGCGGCTTGAATGGCTACCGTACCGGTGTTGACGCACTGGGCATATTTTGCGGTGTGAATTTCGGCAAATTTCTTGGCAAATGCCAGAGCGTGTTTGCCGGGGAACGGTTGGCCGCCCCATTTTGCGCTCGTCAGCACGTCCTCAAGCGCGAGCATTTCTTCCTTGGTAGAAGTGGGCCAACAAGGAAACGGAGTTTTCCGCAGAGGCTCGCCACCGGTGATTGCTAGTTTTCCCACGACACAGTTCTCCAATCTAACGAACGAAATGCTTGTTGGTATTTTGCTGCACTCGCCAAGGATCCGCACAAGAATTGCCGGGAGGTCTAGGGGACCTCCCGCAAGGGAGATGCGGATATCCGTGCACGAAGTTTCCTAGAAATTCAGCTTTAAAGAAAGTTGGCCGATGCGCGGTGCCGCGGCGGCTGTTATCTGGCCAAAGTTTCCGGCAGCCTGGGAGCAGGTAGCCGTATTCGTGGGGTCCGAGCAATTGTAGGAAACAAGGCCGCTCGGCGTGATGAACTGCGCGTGATTAAAGATATTAAAGAGTTCCGCGCGGAATTGCAGGTTAAACCGTTCGGTGAGCTGAGTGTTTTTCAGCACGGCAAAGTCCCAGTTGTTGATGCCGGGGCCGTGGAAGAATCGCCGGTTTGCGGTGCCCTCCTGGCCCAAAGTATCCGGCCCAAACGACGACGTCGTGAAGAAATAATGACCCGAATTGTTCCTCGGGTTCATGGTCTGAACAGGGCCAAGCAGATTTGGCGTGTCGACAGGAAGCGTGATTGGACCTCCGAAACCCGTTCCGAGCAGCGAGCGATCATCGGTTTCGAGGATGGTCACGGGAAGACCGGAAGCAAAACGAGTAATGCCGCTGATCTGCCAACCATTGGTGAGCTTCTTTGGCCCTTCCAGTTTGTCGATCGGCAGTGTGTAGGCATAGCTGGCGACAAAGTTTTGCGGACAATCGAACGCCGAAAGACCGCGACTGAGCCGCGGATTGATGGGGTTGATCTGCTCGCCGTAGCCCGAGGAAATGTCCAGCGATTTGCTGTAGGTATATCCAACGAGAATTTGCGAGCGGTGACTCGTGTGCTTCCAGTCGACTTGTAGCGAGTTATAAGCCGAGTAGCCGCCGGTAATAAAGTACGAGTTATTACCGAACGGCACGATGTACTGGCCGTCGACCGGAGTGTTGCGATACGGGGCGCTGAACGGTCCGCGCGTGCCGGCGGTGGTGACGCCGTTTAAGGTGTAAATATTATTTTCGCCGCCGGGTCCACAGCCGGCTGCGAGCAGCGACAAGCACAAAGAGGGAATGCCAGGATTGGCCGATTCTGAAACAAGCAAGCGATGCCCTTGCGTCCCGACATAGCTGACGGTCAGTAGGTCTGTTGCGGTGATCTGGCGTTCGATGGAAAGTTCGTAATTCTCCGCATAGGGCAAACGATTCTTGTTATAAAAAGCCGGCGAACTGCCAATCGTTCCAAAGGCGTTATAAAAATCGATGAGATTGTCATACGGGAAACCTGTCGCTGGATTCGATGCTGAAAAATGCTTCGGCGGTGGGGCAACCGGGAACAGGTTGGGGATTTGGGTTCCGGTAGCGCGATTGATGAACGGGGCTGCAAATGTGGACTCATTTTGGCCGGTATAGTTGCCGAACGGTGCGTCACCGATCTCGTTGAAGTCCGTGGCGCCTTCGAATGACGTGTAGAACATGCCCCATCCAAGGCGAATGCTGGTGGTTCCGGGTTTGCCGAGTACTTTGCCCAACATTCCATCGTGATCGCCGAAGGAGTAGGCCAAGCCGAGGCGCGGAGCAAAATTATTCCAGCGAGTCGGCGCCAACGAACTGGGGACGCCGGGGTCACCCGGGAATACCCAACCAATCGGAGAGCCCGGGAAGACAACGGACTGTTCACCGGGAATAAGGGTTTGGATCTCGTTGTACTTTTCGTGCCAAGGGGCGCTGACGTCGTAACGCAAACCATAGTTAAAGGTCAGGTTGGATTTAATGCGCCAGCTGTCTTGAGCGTAAAGGCCAAAATAGAAATTCCGTCCGTAGGAAGGGTAGGACTGGCCTTGGACGTAAGAGGATGGGGCGCCGAGTAGAAAATCAACGAAATCGCTTCCCGTTTCGCTGGGCTGGCCGCCGCTGAAGTTGCTGCCGAAAAAGAAGTTGCCATTCGCCACGTTGGAGAGGTTTTCTTCCAACTGGTTATAGTGGTATTGGCCGCCGAATTTAATGGTGTGCGTGCCGACAACCCGGCTGTAGTTATCCAGAATCTGATAGATATTTTCAACTAACTGATTCGGACGGCTGGGAACACCGATCACGAAGTTATTGAAATCGGTTTCCGGAATGCCTTCGACGCTGGGCGTTCCGGCATAAATGCCGCCATCTGCCGGCGCAGCAAATCCCAAGTCTGCGAGCGTTGTGCCTTTTCCACCCAAGGGTTGATTGAATTTGGTGTTCAGGCGGAAATAGCCGATGCGGAATTCATTCACAGACGAGGAGCCAAATGTTTTCGTGTCGCCAAGATTGATGTTGTTCGTCTGGCCATTGCTGTCCACGCTGAAGCCGGGATAAAGAGGGGCGTTGGATTGCCAATAGGGGTCAATGCGGTTGAAGTGATCGAAATAATAATAGCCGGAGAGAAGTCCAAAACCTGTATTCGCGTCCACCCGTCCGCTGAACTTGTTGTCACTCAGGTTGAGTTTGCCGGAATTCGTGGAGAATGTGCCTGTGCCGGTGTCGGAATTAATCGTTCCCGGATTGGCGGGTAAAATGTAAGGCAGCAGCTTGCTGGAGATGGGAGAAAAATCGCTGGTCGGCAGTTGTGCGTTCGGGAAAACGCAGTTCGCATAACTCGTACAGCCGCTAAAGTAGTATGGCTCGCCCGACACAACGGTCTGCCCCAGTTGAGTCGACAATTGCTTCGCCCATGCGGCGCCGTTGACGGTTCCTGTCAAGCTCTGAGCAATGCCGCTGAGGTTGCCCTCTTCGGTGGCCGCCGATGGAGCTCCGGAAATGACCTGCGTCTCCGGCTGGATTACGCGATTGCCCTGGTAGTCAGCGAAGAAAAAAACCTTGTCGCGCTTTACGGGACCGCCGAACGTACCCCCGAACTGGTTCTGGTGATATGCCCCCCGGGAATTTCCATTGATGCCGTCAAAGAAATTCTTAGCGTCCAGGTCGGTATTGCGGAAAAACTCAAAAGCGTTGCCGTGCCAATCGTTGGTGCCAGACTTGGTGACAACGTTGATCTGGCCGCCGCTGTAGTTTCCATATTCGGCGTCGAAATTGTTTGTGAGAATGCGGAATTCAGCGATCGAATCAAGATTCGGGATTGCTCCCGCTCCGGAGAAACCGGTTTCCTGGACGAGGATACCGTTCAGGAGGAAGCCGTTGGCGGCTTCACGCATTCCGTTCACGGATTGCGCGCCGGCATTTAAGCTGCCGGAAACCAATGGAGGAGAAAAGCCGGCGGAAGTAAACGACCCGCCCAAGGCGCCGTTCATGCCCGAGGAAGTGGCAACGACCCCTGGCTGGAGGGCAAGCAAATCCGTGTAGCTGCGCGAGACCAGCGGGACCTCCGTCATCTGTTTGCCTTCGATGACTTCGCCCATTTGCGTGCTCGCCGTATCCACGTGCAAAGCGGAACTCGAAACTTCCACAGTTTCCGTGTTTTGGCCGACCTGGAGGGCGACGTCGACGACCAGGGCTGAGTTGACGTCAAGGACGAGCCCTGTTTCCTTGTACGACTTGAAGCCTTTTTGTACGGCTTCGATCGTGTAAGTGCCGAGCGGCAAAGACTGGAACGAATAATAACCCTGGCCATTTGTCTGCTGCGTAACCGCGACGCCGGTGGCTACGTTGGTGGCCGTCACGGTCGCGCCGGCAACCGCCGCGCCGGTGGCATCTGTCACGGTACCAGAAATACTGGCGGTGACACCCGCGTAAGTCAGGCCAGTCGCAAGCAGCGCGATCAGAAAGAAAAACAACAGCCGCGAGGTAGTGCTTGGACGTGGAGAGTGCTCCGTCAAATGAAAATGTTTCTCAAAGAGACATGGTGCATTCATGCGTCTTCTCCCTGTAATTTGCGACCAACACGAGCTAACCCTCATCTGGATGAGCGTTTCCCAGAGGATTTCACCCCAACAGGTGAAGTTGCACCGGCGCTCGCCAGCACTGCATGTATTAGGACGAAAGCGGCTGGAGTGCGGCCGCAAAGCGCTTCGTTGCCCCACGAATGCGCTCTCTTGCTAAGCGCTTTTAGTTCATGAATGCCACGCTTGTCAAGCGTTTTCTGACAAAGTGGCTAGCCGTGTGCAATAGCGGTTTGAAGAAAGCAGGACATCCAGTGGATTTTTCGATACGATCCGCAAATACTTCAAATGAGGAGAGGGCAAAACGGCTACAAAGAAACGCACTTAGAATGACGGCCCGAAAGACGAAAGGACGGATTTACTGGGACTTCTCTGCGACCGGCATCCCCACCTGCTTGAAACCGCAAGACTCTCGCACGCGCAGTTCGGGCTGGAGTTTCTTCAAGACCCCAGGGCCGTCTTTTCCGGCGACTCGATCCAGAAGAAGTTCAACCGCCTCTTGCCCCAATTGATACTTCGGAAGTTCCACGGTAGTCAGCTTGGGGTGAAAAATGCCGAGCCAGGGATAGTCGTCGAAACTTACCAGACCAAAGTCCTCAGGGCAGCGCAGGCCCATTTCTTCGGCAGCTTTGAGAAGCCCGACGGTCATCAGGAAATTAGCAACGTAGACTCCGTCGGGGCGATGAGACAGGAGCAAATTGCCACCGCGATAGCCGGATTCCACGCGATAGTCTCCGTCGATCACCAGCGCCGGATCGTATTCGAGACTGTTGGCTTTCAAGGCATCGCGAAATCCTTCCCAACGCGCCTTGCCGTTGCTCACCTTTCGCGGACCGCCGATCAGGCCGATCCGCTTTCTCCCGGCGCGGGCCAAGTGACAAACCGCTTCGTATGCGCCCCGATAGTCGTCGGTGATAACAGCGTCTTTTGAGATTTTGGGCGAGGTGCGCATCACCAGTACGATCGGTACCTTCATTTCCTGCATCATTTGACGAAGCGACGGACTGAGATCGCTGACGGCCTTGGTGAGAAGAATGCCGTCGACGCGCTTGGAGAGGAGGAGTTCGAGGGCGTTTTCCTCTTTTTCCTGCGTGTCATCGCTATTGCAGAGCAGCAGATTATAGCCGCGTTTCTGTGCCGCATCTTCCGCGCCCCTTACGACCATCGGGAAAAACGGATTGGCGATATCCGGAACAATCATGCCGATAGTGTGCGTCTTCTGCTTCGCCAAGCTGCGCGCGAGTAAATTTGGCCGATAGTTAAGCTTGCGGATGGCCGCTTCCACGCGCTCGCGGAGTTTTTTTCCGACGTGAGTTTTGTGATTCACGACAGCAGACACGGTGAAGACGGAGACGCGTGCTTCCCGCGCTACGTCATAAATGCTGGCGGCCTTGCCCGCCGTGGACAATTGTTTTTTCCGTTGCATGATCAAAGATGTGCTGAGTGTACCTTACCTTCGATGCAATCTCCAGCGATATGCTCTAAGCGTTTATCTATGCAGCGGTTAGACGCGCCGAAACCCTGTCTATCGCAGCGGGCAGCCGAACGCTGTCAGACCACGCGAGGCGGAGCCGTTACGGCGCCTACCGGTCGACCGCGAACAGCATTCTAGTGATTTTAGGGCAGAAATGATGACCCAGCCGCGGTTACCGCAAGCGAACAGGTGGGCATGAGGCCTGCGTGTGCTGCGTTTCCGGCAAGAATTAGTTGTTTTCATTCTGTCGTCAAAGCGCTAAGATTTGCGCGGAGGATTTCCATGCGGAAGCTAGGAGTAGGAGTTCTCGGCGTAGGAGAAATGGGCAAGCGCCATGCCGAGAATATTCGGCGACTGGTGCCCGAGGCACGGCTGGTAGCGATTGCGGATGTTGCCGCGCAGCGCGCCAAGCAAGTTCGAGACGAATTGGAAATTGAACAGGCCTACGGCAGCCTGGAAGAATTGTTGCAAAACAAGGATATCGACGCGGTGGTGATTGCCACCCCGGATAAATTTCACGCACAGTCGATCCGCGCGGCTGCCGCGGCCGGCAAGGACATTCTCTGCGAAAAACCATTGGCTCTGACTTTGGAGGATGCTGGCGAGGCATTGAGAGAAGTTTCGCGCAAGGGCGTGCGCTTGCAGGTTGGCTTCATGAGGCATTACGACCCCGCCTATTCGGCCGCAAAGAAACGCATTGCAGCGGGTGAGATCGGCACGCCAGTTGTTTTTAAATCCCTGGGGCGCGATAAAGACGAACCGCCTTTGTCCGCATATCAATCGAACATCAACGGAATGTTGTTTTATACCAACAGCATTCACGATTTCGATCTGGCGCGCTGGCTGATGCAGGATGAGGTCTCGGAAGTGCAGGCATACTCCACTACGGCGATCCGGCCAGAACTTGCGAAGTATCGAGATATCGTAGCGGGGGTAGTCAATTTGAAGTTCGCACAAGGCGCCATCGGAAATATTGAATCGTATGCCCAGGCTATTTACGGGTATGACGTTCGAACGGAAATTGTAGGCTCGAAGGGTTCGATTTTTGTCGGCACTTTGCAGAAAATTCCCGCGGTCTTGCTGACGTCAGATGGGAGCAGCCGGAATATTGCGGACCATTTCCTCTCTCAATTTGCCGACGCGTATTTGGCGGAAATGCGGGATTTTGTCGGGACCATGCTGTCCGGCCGGGCGCCGCTGGTAACGGGAGAAGACGGTTTGCGGGCCCTGGAAATCGCTGTGGCCGCCGAGAATTCCCATCTCCAGGGGCGCCCGTTTAAGGTTTCGCAGGAAAAAGCGGCCCACTAACCGCTGAGATTTTCTTCCGGAGGAAGAAATGAGCCGAACAGCGAGTCGCGTGTCCTACAAAAGTCCGCTGCACGAAATGACGCAGACAACTCCCACCTGTTTGTGGAACGACTCCGCCGCGATCCAGGAACTGACGTATTCGATGGAGCATGGCGCGGTGGGAGCGACCTGCAATCCGGTGATCGTGGTGGGAGTGCTGAAAAAAGAAATGTCGCAGTGGAAAGATCGCGTCCAAGCGCTCATCAAGGAATGGCCCACGGCGACCGAAGATGAGATCGCATGGCAAATTGTCCGGGAAATTTCCGCGAAAAGCGCGGCGCTTTTGAAACCCATCTTCGACGTGCAGAAAGGTCGCAACGGGCGATTATCGATTCAAACAGATCCTCGCTTCTTCAGGAACACGGAGGCCATTGTGCACCAGGCCGAAGAATTCAATGGACTGGCTTCGAATATGATCGTGAAGATTCCCGTGACCCGCGCGGGAATTCCGGCGATTGAAGAAGCGACCTACCGCGGCATCAGCATCAACGCGACCGTTTGCTTCGCGTTGCCGCAGTGCGTTGCGGTGGCGGAAGCGGTGGAGCGCGGCTTGAAGCGGCGGGAAAGCGAAGGCAAAGAAATCGCCAGCATGGGTCCTGTTTGCACGATCATGGTGGGCCGCTTGGACGACTGGCTGAAAGTGGCGGCGGAAAAAGAAAACACCTCGATCGATCCGGGATACCTGGAGTGGGCGGGTGTTGCGGTGTTCAAGAAGACTTACGAGCTTTTCCAGAAGCGCGGATACCGTATTCGATTGTTGTCGGCTGCTTTTCGTAATCACATGCACTGGAGCGAATTTATCGGGGGCGACGTGGTCATATCACCGCCTTACGCGTGGCAAGTTCGTTTCAACGCGAGCGATATTGAAGTGCTGGCACGGATCGACAAGCCTGTGGAACAGCGCGTCGTAGAGGAGTTGAGCAAGAAATTCACGGATTTCCGGCGGGCCAATGAGGAAGGCGGCCTCGCGATTGACGACTTCGACCACTTTCCGCCAACTCGCCGCACACTTCGGCAGTTCATCGCCGCCTGCTACGACCTGAATGCCATTGTGCGGGACATGATGATCCCGAACCCGGACATCGGGTAGCTTCATAGGTGGTCAAGCGGAAAAGCCGTTTGAAGCGATGAATATCTCGAGAACAACTCCCGATTTCGCTCGTTCCCGCGTGCGATACGCGGCCATTTGAGTCGACGAGCATTTTGCTCGAATAGAATTCGGATCTGTGGCTACAATGCGCAAGGCAAAATAGCGGTGCACTTTACCTGGAACTTAGTTTCATCGTGCTTCGGGAGAATTCGATGCGTGTTGTACGTTACGAGAGAAGCGATCGAGTGACGCGCCTGGGTGCGCTCACTGACTCCGGCGTGATTGATTTGCAGGTCGCAGCAAGTGCCGCAGGTATTTCGGTCGACACGTTCACCGATATCGCCTCGTTCCTGTCGGCCGGAGAAGCGGGGGTCCGTAATGCCGGGAAGCTAGTTCAGGAAGCCAGCAAGGCTGCCAGCACGCCGCTCGAGAATGTCGTCTTGCGCGCACCGCTTCCGAAACCTGGAAAAATCATCGCCGTCGGATTGAATTATCGGGATCATTCCATGGAGGCGGGTGCGAAACAGCCAGCGAAGACACCCATCATCTTTGCGAAATTCACCACCAGCATTTGTGGTCCCGGTGACTCGATTGTGATCCCGGTGGGCGATCCGCAAGTGGACTATGAAGCGGAGCTTGCGGTTGTCATTGGGCGGAAGGCAAAAGCCATCGCAGCCGCAAATGCGCTGCAATATGTGGCAGGCTATATGCCGCTGAACGATGTTTCCGCGCGTGCCTGGCAGTTTGGAGACAAACAGTGGGTCCGTGGAAAGTCATGTGACACGTTTTGTCCGATCGGGCCGTACCTGACCACGCGGGATGAAGTTCCCGACCCGCACTCGCTTGGCATTTTCGCTCGAGTCAATGGAGCGACTCTGCAGGACTCCAACACATCCAAGATGATCTTCCGCATCCCAGAACTGATTGAGTTTATTTCCGCAAGCATCACGCTGGAACCAGGGGATATCATCGCTACCGGAACTCCCGAGGGCGTCGGCGTATTTCGCAAACCGCCCGTTTTCCTAAAACCGGGTGACGTGGTGGAGATCGAGATCCAAAACCTGGGGGTGTTGCGCAACCCCGTTGTCGCTGCGCCAGTCTAGGCAAAAACCCCTTCCCTGGAGTGCCCAAAGAGCCACCTATATCCTCGTGGACGGGGCTGCCCGACAACGTTAGCCTTGGAAATGGGCCGTTCCGTCCCTGCGATGAATACATTGCTCAATGTCGCGAACTTGCACGTCCGCTTTCCGGGCTCCGGCGAAAAACTCATTCACGCTTTGAATGGCCTTAGCCTCGAGATCCAGAAAGGAACAGTGGTTGGCATTCTGGGTGAATCGGGTAGCGGAAAATCGACGTTCGCAAAAACGCTACTTCGAATGCTGCCGAAGAATGCTGAAGTGGTCGGCGGGTCCGTTGCATTCGAAGGAAGAAATCTTTTCCAGTTGACGGAACACGAAATGAACGAGATCCGCGGTGCGCAAATCGCAATGATCTCACAAGAGCCCGGAATGGCCTTGAATCCCGTAATGAAAGTGGGGGATCAGATCGCTGAAGTCCTTCGCGCGCATCGGGACTGGAGCGGGCAGCGCCGCAAATCAGAAGCGGAATCGATTCTTGAGCGTATGAATCTTGGCCATACCGGAAGGCGAATGTATGACGCCTATCCGCACCAGCTCAGTGGTGGACAGCAACAACGAGTGGTCATTGGGCAAGCGCTTGCTTGCAATCCTTCGCTGATCATCGCGGACGAGCCAACGGCGTCTCTCGATGCCGCCACGGAAGCGGAAATTCTGGACCTATTCCGCCAGCTGAGGGCGGAACGGAAGACTTCTCTGCTTTTGATCACTCACGATCCTGAAATCCTCCGGGGCCTGGCGGACCGCGTTAACGTTCTTTATGCAGGCAGAATCGTAGAGGATGCGCCGAGCGAACGGATTTTTCAAAACGCGATGCATCCCTACGCGAAGGCGCTGCTCTCCTGTCTCCCACGCGCAATCGCCGAACGTCCCCACGGCTACCGCTTCACAACAATTCCTGGGAGTCCACCTTCTACCGGAGGGCTTGCCGAAGGGTGCAGCTTTTCTCCACGATGCACGGAACGCATGACGAAATGCGAAAGTCTGCGCCCCTCCGTTCAACAGATCGAGGAAGGAAGCCGCGTGGAGTGTTTTCTGTATGACCGCTGAACCGCAGAACCCTCTGGACACCTCGTGCGAGTTGCTCTGTGTGCGCGAACTGTCGCTCGAATACTTACGGCGAGATCCATTTGCGTCCCCGCGAACCGAAACCGTAGCGCTCGAGAACGCATCGTTTGACTTACATGAAGGGGAGACGTTGGCGCTCGTTGGGCCTTCGGGATCAGGAAAATCCAGCTTGGCGCGATGCCTGGTGCTGCTCGAAAGACCCAGCGCCGGGCGCATTCTCTACAAAGGCCAGGATATCCTTACCCTTCCACCGGACGCGCTAAAGGCTGTCCGCAGAGAAATCCACCTGGTGTTTCAGGATTCCGCGTCGGCGCTCAATCCGCGGCGAACGGTCGAGGAGCTTGTAGCCGAGCCACTTGTCATCCACGCGTATGGCTCCGGTGTAGGAAAAATCAAGGAGCGCGTCGCGGAAGTGCTCGACCAAGTTGAATTGGGGAGTTCCTGGCGTCGTCACAGGCCACGTGAACTAAGCGGAGGGCAGCGCCAGCGCGTGGCGATTGCCAGAGCCCTGGTTTTGCGGCCCAGACTGTTGATCCTCGATGAAGCTTTGTCTTCGCTCGATCTTTCAGCACAGGCACAGATCGCGAACCTGCTTCTCGACTTGCAGGAACACCATTCGCTCGCCTACCTGTATGTCACGCATGATCTGCGGATGGCGGGTGCCCTGGCCCACCAAGTTGCGTTGCTGGATGCCGGGCGGATCGTCGACTGCGGTTTGCCCGCGGAGGTATTAACCCCCAATCTACAGTCCGTTTCCTGATGATTGCAGCGGAATTCTGCTTCAGGGGAGACTGGGACAGGCCCCTTTCCGGGCAACGGAATCATGGTAAGAGTCGCAAGGCGCATCCTGCATGGCCTCTTGCTCCTGTTCGGAGTGTCTGCACTCTCGTTTGCGCTGGTTTCGGCAGCGCCTGGAAATTTTTTCGACGAACTCAAGTTGAATCCTCAGATCTCGGCCAGCACCGTTGCGTCACTCAAGATGGCATATGGAATCGACAAGCCGTGGCCGGTACGCTACGAGCGCTGGCTTCGCTCCGCCCTCCGGGGTGAATTCGGATACTCGCTTTCATACCGATGTCCTGTCGGCACCCTTTTATGGCCTCGCGCGCGAAATACTCTGCTACTAACCAGCCTGGCAACATTGCTCGCGTGGATGATCGCGGTTCCGTGGGGAATTCTTGAAGCCCTGAACCGGGGAAAGTGGCTCGATCGAATTGGCGGTGGCCTCACCGCCATTTTGCTGGGGATTCCAGAACTCGTGCTTGGCTTGCTTTTTCTGCTGCTAGCCGCCCGAACGGGGTGGTTCCCCACCGGGGGAATGTTCTCTTCCTATGGAGCACGGGCCACACTTTCAGGGAAAGTTTCTGATCTGGCGATTCACCTGGTGTTACCGGTCGTCGCACTTGCGCTCGGAGCGGCTCCGCTCTTCATCCGTTACGTCCGCTCCGCGATCGCCGCCGTTTTGGATGCTCCATTTATCGAGGCCGCGCGAGGCCATGGAATTGCGACAACACGAATCGTATACCGGCACGCGTTGCCGGCAGCGGCAAACTCGCTTATCTCCTTGCTGGGCTTTTCCATCGGCGCGCTGCTGAGCACTTCTCTGATCGTCGAGGTCGTGTTGGGCTGGCCGGGGCTCGGCCCGCTGGTGCTCGAATCACTGCTTGCGCGCGACACTTACGTCGTAATGGCCGTTGTGATGCTCTCTTCCGTTTTCCTGGTGACAGGCAATCTGCTGGCGGACTTGCTGCTGTACGCGAGCGATCCAAGGATTCGAGCGGTATGACTATGAACAAGGGCCATCGCCAGCTTCTGCTCCTCTTCTCCCTCGTGCTGCTGCACATTTTCATGGTTTTTCCAGGCTTTTTCGCTCCCTATGACTATTCCGAGCAAAATCGCGAGCTACCGTTTGCACCTCCGACGCGTTTGCATTTCATCGACAGCGCGGGCAGTTTTCACTTGATGCCCTTCGTTCATCCGTTTCGCGCCAAGGAGGACGGTAGCACTTCCTATGTCGAGGATCAGGCTCGCGCGTACCCACTTCATCTGCTGAAAACCGGCGCACCGTACCGAGTGCTGGGTCTTTGGACTGCGCGAGTGCATCTTTTTGGCGTGGAGCAACCCGGCCACGTTTTTCTTTTCGGGACCGATGATTTTGGCAGGGACGAACTTTCGCGAATGCTGTTCGGAGGCCAGATTTCGCTGCTCGCCGGTATAGTTGGCGCAGCAATAGCGATTTTTGCCGGAGCAGCACTGGGCGTGCTCTCCGGTTTTTATGGGGGATGGCTCGACGTTCTCATCATGAGGACCGCCGAACTGTTTTTGGCGCTTCCGTGGTTGTATCTGCTGTTCGCCGTGCGTGCCATTTTGCCGTTGCACATCAAGACAACGGATACGCTTTTGCTGCTGATCGCGGTCGTAGGCCTGGTGGGTTGGGCGCGCCCCGGGAGGCTTGTACGCGGTATCGTCTTGAGCGCGAAGGAGAGAAATTTTGCCCTCGTCGCGAGGGCCATGGGGGCTTCGAATTTTCATGTCCTTCGCTGGCACATTCTGCCGGAGACCTACGGCGTCCTGCTGACGACGGCGGCATTGTTGGTGCCGCAGTTTATTCTTGCGGAAGTGACATTGTCTTTCCTCGGGTTGGGAGTTGGCGAGCCGATGCCCAGTTGGGGAAGTCTCCTTGCGGAATTACAGAATTACAGTGTGTTGACTTCCTACTGGTGGATGTACCTTCCCGCTTGCGCCCTGATCGTGTTGTTCCTCGCCTATCACTGGGCCTCAACGGTGTTGCAAGAACAAGTTGCGGAGGTGCGTTCGTGAAGTCCACTGCAACTCGCTGTCACTTTTGGGGATTGGCGTTGCTCGTTGTCGCACCGCTCGCTGGCAACGCTCATCGAGCGGCTGCCGCCGGGCCCCAGGATTACGCAAAATCGGGCGGCGAGACTGGTGAGTCGGGAGGGAAGCTGGTCGTCGCGCTTCGCTCCGAACCGAAGACTCTCAATCCGATTCTTTCCGTGGATGCCACGTCGAGGGAAGTGATCGGGGTGCTGAATGCCGATTTGATTCACATCAACCGCGAAACCCAGCGAACTGAACCCGCCCTAGCGAAGTCCTGGACAATTTCCGCGGACGGCAAGAAATACGTTTTGCAACTTCGACGTGGAATAAAGTTCTCCGATGGCACTCCTTTCACTGCCGACGACGTTGTTTTTTCCTTTGCACTGTACCTCGACGAAAAACTTCACTCGCCACAGCGGGACCTGCTGGTAATTGACGACAAACCCATCGTGGTCAAGAAACTCGGCGATTACTCGGTGGAGTTCGATCTGGCGAAGTCGTACGGCCCTGCGGAGCGGTTGTTTGACGGATTGGCGATACTGCCCAGCCATATTCTTGAAAAGCCTTATCACGACGGAAAGTTACAGCAATCCTGGGGTACAACAGCACGCCCCGAACAGTTCGCGGGACTCGGCCCATTCAAGTTGAGTTCCTACGTCCCAGGACAGCAAATGATTCTGGAGCGTAATCCGTATTATTGGAAAAAAGACCCGCGCGGGAATTCCTTGCCGTATCTTGCGATGCTCACTTTTCTGTTTGTCCCCACCGAAGACGCACAAGTGGTCAAGTTTCAATCGGGCGAGACGCATTTGCTCGAGAGGCTCAATGCCGACAATTTCGCGTTGTTAGAAAGGGATGGGAAGGCTAAAGCCCAATGCTTGCAGGACCTGGGTCCCGGACTCGAATTTCAGTTTCTAGTGTTCAATCAAAATCATCTGGATTCAGCCAAAGCTCCCGATGTTGTGGTGAAACAATCATGGTTTGGCGATCTGAAGTTTCGCGAGGCAGTTTCTCTGGCGATGGACCGCAAAGGAATGGCCCGGCTGGTGTACTCAGGCCGAGCCACACCGATCTGGGGCAACGTAACCCCGGGTAACAAGCTGTGGCTGGATCCGAATCTGCCCCACCCGGAGCGTTCGATCGAGGAAGCGCGGAAAATACTCCAAACGGGCGGCTATTCCTGGAATTCCGGGGGTGCGCTGCTTGATCCACAGAAACGGCCTGTCACTTTCACGATTATGGTCAGCTCTTCGAATCTACAGCGCTCGAAATTGGCGACTCTTGCGCAAGATGACCTGAAGCAACTCGGCATGGACGTTCAAGTGGTGCCCATGGAATTTCGAGCGCTTGTCGACCGCCTTCTTAACACGAAAGATTATGAAGCGGTGTTGATGAATCTCGTGAACGGTGACGTCGATCCCACGCCGGAAATGAATCTTTGGCTGTCTTCTGGTGAGACCCACCTTTGGGATCTTGGAGAGGCAAAGCCTGCCACGCCATGGGAAGCAGAGCTCGACCATTTGATGGAAGCACAAATGAGCACGAACGATCCGGCCGTGCGTAAGAAGCTCTACTACCGAGTTCAGGAACTCGTGGCGCAGAATCTGCCGTTCATCTTCCTGGTCAGTCCCAATATTCTGGTTGCGGCGCAATCCACAGTGGGAAATTTTCATCCGGCTATTCTCGAACCATACGTGCTGTGGAACGCCGACGAATTGTTTCTCGGCCGCGCTGGGGCCGCAAAATGCCAGTAAAAGAGCCGATCGAACTGCGATTCGCTGAGGATAGTCCGGCGAAATCCGATCGCGAGCTCATACGCGGCTGCCTGAAACATCGCGAAGAGGATTGGAATCTTCTCGTCGACAAATACAAGAACCTGGTCTTTTCGATTCCCCTGCGTTACGGATTCTCACGCGAGGAGGCCGCGGACATTTTCCAGGCCGTTTGTCTTGATCTAATCCAGGAACTGCCAAAGCTGCGGGACCCCAAAGCGCTTCCGAAATGGCTGATGCAGGTCACGGCGCATAAATGCTTTCACAAGAAAAAACATAGTCAGCGCATGGTGTCTCAAGATGACGAAGAGGCGACTGTTCTCGAAACGGCTGTTCCAGCTGAAGTGGAAGTGAACCTGCGCGAAATCGAAGAAGAACAAATGCTACGCGAGGCCATCGCCGGGCTTGCACCGCGCTGTCGCGAGTTGATTCATATGCTGTTTTACGAAGAACCGAGACGACCTTATCAAGAAGTCGCGGCCAGCCTAGGCCTGGCGACAGGCTCGATAGGACTGCAACGACAAAAGTGCCTCAGCTGCCTGAAGAAGCGCCTCGAGGACCTGGGTTTCGCGTGAGTAGAAAAGCCAACCCTTCGGCTCTTTCTCCAGCCGTGGTTTCGGCGTTGTGTTCCATGACGGAAGAGAAAACTCGCCTGACATATCTACGAAAAAAGAAACTCCTCCGCGCCAAGTTCGTTGCGGAGTTGAACGCAGTTACACAAAAGGAATTTCGTTTCAATACCCAGAATGCGCTCATGCTCGCCGACACCGCGATTCTGATCGCGCGTAACGTTCGTCAAAAGGAATTGCTGGCGCAGAGTCTCCGCGTCAAGGCAAATGTCCTGGCCGCCGGCGGGCAATATCAGGAAGCCATCGATTTATATGGCTCCGCGCTCAAAATCTTCGCGAAAATCGGCGATCAGGAAGGGATTGCCCGTACCCTCACGGCCGTCATTCAGCCGCACATCATGCTGGGGACTTATGAAACAGCATTCAAGGCGGCCGAACGGGCACGGAAGATATTTCTGAAGCTTGGGGATTCGCGGCGCATGGCACGACTGGAAAACAATGTTGGCAATATCTATCACCGCCAGGATCGTTTTGAGGAAGCGCTCGCTCACTACGAGAATTCCTATCGAGAGCTATTGCCCATCGGGGACTCCGAAGAACTTACAATCGCGCTGAATAACATGTCGATGTGCCTGATCGGCATGAACGACTTCGGGCGCGCCCTTGACACCTACAAGAGGGCAAAAGAACTTCTGCAGGCACGTGACCTACCCCTGATTCACCTTATTACGGACTACAACGTCGCTTATCTCCACTACCTGCGTGGCGATTACCGTACCGCCATCGAAATGCTCAAGGCCTCTCGAGTCGCCGCCGAACAAATCTCATACACCTATCTGGTGGCGCTGTGTTATCTCGATCTCTCTGACATCTACATCGAGCTAAATCTGAGCGACGAAGCCAAGTCCGTCGCCGAAGAGGGTTATCTCCTTTTTCGAAATACGGACATCGGTTACGAAGCCGCGAAGGCGCTGACGAACCAGGCCATCGCATTTGGCCAGGACGGAAAGACGCGACGCGCACTGGAGTTGTTCGCTGAAGCCAAATTTCTGTTTCAGAAGGAAAACAACGAAGTCTTCCCCTGGCTGATCGATCTTTACCAGGCCATTGTGCTCTTTCACGAAGGCCGCTACTACGAAGCCCAACGCCTCGCACGCAGCGCCGCCGGATTCTTTGACAGCTCGTTTCTAAAGAACAAGGCCGTTGTATGTCATTTCATGCTTGCGCAGATCGCCATTCGCACCGGAAACCCCGAAGACGCGCGCGACGAATGCACGAAGGCGCTCGATTTTCTGGCAGCTCTCGACGCGCCAATTCTGAGCTACCAGGCTCACTTCCTGCTAGGCCGGGTTGAACACGCCTCCGGGAACCGCGGTGAGGCTTACACACAATACCAACTCGGCCGCGCGCAACTCGAAAGCCTCCGCAGCAATCTTGGCCGCGACGAACTCAAGATTTCCTTCATGAAGAACAAGATGGAGCTTTATGAACGCCTCGTGGAGTTGTGCCTCGACGAGAATTTCGATGATGCCTCGCAGGAGGATGCGTTTCAGTACATCGAGCGGGCAAAATCACGAAGCTTGGCGGAGATGATTATTCGACACGGAAACGGACTCCCCGAAGCAACGCCTGGCCAGAGTGACCTGGTCCACAAGATTCGCGAACTTCGCGAAGAGCTGAACTGGTATCAGCACCGTATCGAGCTCGAACAATTGCGGCCGGAAGGAAATGCTGCAGCACGTATTGAACAATTACGGAGTGACGCGCAGGAAAAGGAAAAGCAACTCCTTCGCGTGTTTGGAGAACTTCCAACAACGGAGGCTCGATCGGTTCCATCTCAACTGGAAAGCTCCTTAGACGCCGTTCGTCCCCTATTAGGCAGCACGGTCTTGCTAGAATATTTCTCTGTCGGCGACAAGATACTCGCCGCGGTCGTTACGAACAATGACCTCGAAATCACGACTGTGACGACCGTTCCCCGGGTTTCCGAGTCACTTCGTCTATTACGATTTCAGCTTGGCAAATTTCAGCACCATCAGAAGGTGCCGGAGGCTTCTTCACCGAACGCCTACCGCGCTACGATGGCTCATCTTACGACCCTATATGACGAACTGATTGCGCCAGTCCGCGCTCAGCTATCGGCTCGGCATCTCGTAATTATCCCTCACGGAACTTTGCATTATCTTCCGTTTCAGGCTATCCACGACGGAGAGGCATTCCTGACAGATTCCTTCGATATTTCCTACGCACCCAGTGCCGCCGTTTATGCATTGTGCCATTCGCGACCAGCTGCGTCGTCTGGCGGTTCCCTTGTTTTCGGCGTGCCTGATACACACGCTCCCCTGATAAAAGACGAAGTCGAATCGGTCCATCGCATTCTGCCGAATTCAGAGTTGTTTCTCGGTGAAGCCGCAACTCACGAGAAATTCTTCGAACGGGCTCAATCGAGCCTCATTATTCACATCGCGACGCACGGGACGTTTCGACCGGACAACCCCATGTTTTCCGGCGTACGGCTCGGTGACGGCTTTCTCTATCTCTACGAACTCTACAATCTTCAATTAAACGCGGATCTGCTCACTCTGAGCGGCTGTGCAACTGGCCTGAACGTCGTTGCCGATGGCGACGAACTCGTCGGCCTTATTCGCGGCGCGCTGTATGCCGGGGCTCGCTCTCTGCTGCTGACGTTGTGGGAGGTCAACGATCGAAGCGCTACGATGTTTATGACTTCCTTCTATAAACTCCTTCAGGAATCGGGGGATAAGGCCGCGGCCGTCGCTCAAGCGGCACGCGAGGTGCGCGAGCACTACCCTCACCCCTACCACTGGGCGGCCTTTATGATTGTAGGTAAAGCACTTAGGGGAGACTAAAGATTTTGGAGATTTCCACAATTTTTCGGCTGGCTGCTTACCCCTATTCTCAGACAGCAAGACTGTATTGGGACGGAAGATGCGAGTGAAAGCCGGTAAACACTACTATTCCGCGGAAGAGTGGGTTAATTTTGCCATGCACCGGGCGCAGCAAAACCAAGCAGTAGCGATGAAGCAGCACCTCGATGCAGGGTGCACGAACTGTTCCCGAGAGGCGAAGCTCTGGAGCCGCGTCGCCCAGCTCGCGGCTTCAGGAGTTTCCGCGGAGCCACCATTTTCCGCGGTTCAGCATGTCCGTCAAGCCTTTTCGGTCCTGGCAAAATCGCGTGACGCGAAACGCCACACGCTCATCCCGCGGCTGACCTTCGATAGTTTGTGGCAGCCTGCGCTGGCTGGCGTTCGTTCCGTTTCCGATGCCTCGCGGCATGTGATGTATGCAGCCGGGCAAATGAGTATTGATATGCGACTTGAACCTGAGCCGAAGTCTGAGCGCATGAATCTGGCAGGCCAGATATCCATCGCGTCCGTGCAGGAAAACGAGTTTCCGCCGATTGCGGTGGTTGTCTCTGGAAAAACAGGCCATTTGGCTACAACTACGACTAACAGGTTCGGGGAGTTTCACCTGGCGTTTGTGCCCGAGCTGGGTTTGCAGATCTCGTTCGCAATAGCCGGCAAGGAAGATATCTTGATCCCGCTGGAAAGTTCGGCGATCCGGCAAAGATGAGTTTTTCGGGTTCGTTGGCGCGCCGCCGCGCCGATGTGCTCGGGTTGTAAGGTAATAGGGAGACCGGCTGAAATTCGGCAGGCCGCCCAGGGGCGAGGGGAGCAGTAAGAGTAAGGAGGAGAAAGGTTTAAGGGGGCAAACGAAAGTGCCGGTCGGGTCATACTTGGGTACCATTGCCGGTCTTCGGGCCTATTCCCGAAACTAGGCGTACACCAGTCTAGACATCGACAGGACCTTTCGTTCAGTTGAGGCTTTTGACGACTGAATCTTACGGAAGAAGAGGCCCCCAAACGATGAAACGCGCATTACTCGGTGTCACGCTCCTACTGGCACTATTTGCGGCGAAGCCGGCCAACGCCACCGGCACGCAGCAGTTGCTCGTACAAACAACCCTCGGCGCGCCCGCTATTCGCGTGGTATGTTTGCTCACTGGCTGCCAGGTAAGCCAGTCTCTTACCGGCTCGCCTAACAATTTCTTCCTTCTCTCTTTCCCGGGATCCGCGAGCATCACGTCTCTGGAGGGCATACTCGAAAACATCGGCGGAATCCTAAATGTCACCGTTATCGGTGGCTCGGACAATCCCGTAGGCAACCGGTACATTGTTCGCACCACGGGCGGTCTGCTCAATCTACCGCTGCTTTGCGAATTGGGATTGTGCAGCACAATTCAGTCCATCGATGGACCGGGAAATCAGGTGTTCCTGCTCACAGGCCCAAGCAGCCAGAGTCCCAACGTCATCCTGAGCATTCTCGAAGACCTGCCGGGCGTTGTTGATGCCGAGCTCGACCAGATTGTGAATGTGACGACCGGCGGCGCGCAGGCGACCACTCCCCCGCCCTCTTTGGTAAACACCACGCCAGTCGAGTATTACGGCGCAACTGCGTGGAGCGGCTATGTGAATCAGCCTGCTACGGAACTCATTAATCTTGCCCAGGCACAGCAAGAATTTAATGTCAGCGGCGCCGGCATTATTGCGGACATCGACACGGGCGTCGACCCAAATCACCCCGTGCTTGTTCCCGTACTTCTCGAAGGTTATGACTTTACGCGCAATCAGCCGGGCGGCTCGGAAATGAATGACCTGCCGAGTGGTACGCCGCTACCGGAATCGCCTTGCGTGAACTGCACGCCTGGCCAGGTGAACCAGCACTCCATTGCCATGGTCGATCAACACAGCATCGCGATGGTAGACCAGCCCGGGTACCAGGATTTTGGCCACGGCACGATGGTCGCCGGAATTCTTCACCTTGTTGCGCCTACGGCCAAACTCATGCCTTTGAAAGCCTTTGGTCCCGATGGCACAGGAAATCTGTCGAACATTTTGCGCGCCATCTATTATGCTTCGCAGAACAACGTGAACATTGTAAACATGAGCTTCGACATGACGTCGCCCTCGCAGGAACTGGCGAACGCGATCAATGCAGGACAGAAAAACGGAATCGTGTTTGTGGCTTCCGCCGGCAATGACGGGAAAATGGAGATGGTTTATCCCGCGGGCTTGGCCAATGTGTTGGGCGTCGCCTCGACCAACTACCAGGATCAACGCTCATCCTTCTCGAACTATGGCGACCAAATCGTCTGGGTTGCGGCACCAGGTGAGGCCGTCGTGACCACCTATCCCTTCGGCACTTACGCCGCCGGTTGGGGCACGTCGTTCAGCGCGCCCATGGTGAGCGGTGGCGTCGACTTGATCGAGAATGTCGCGCCTGCGGTTTCGGAAATGCAGGCCGCGTATGCGATCGGCCAGGCACAGTATTTGCTGGCAATCGGCATGGGCAACGGCCGAATCGATCTCTCTCGTGCCCTTGCCGCTTCCAGCCAGCAACCCGGTGTCTTGTAATGGCTGATGCGCAAGAATCCGCGGCGGCGCCGTCGAGGAAGCTCAACAGTGACCTCCGACGACAAGAACTCCGGATTAAGGAGCTCGAGGGCCAGATCGCCGATCTGCGAAGCGCCCTGGTTTGTTCGTTCAATCAACTTCTGGACCTGCGGGATCTCAATACCGGCGTGCACAGCACCCGTCTCGCCGAATGGGGCTTGCGTGTGGCTCGCGATCTCGGCGTTCCCGAGGGCCGCATGGCGGATCTCGAGATGGGTGCGTTGCTTCACGACATTGGCAAGATCGGCGTTCCGGACAATATTTTGAACAAACCTGGACGTCTCACTCCCGAAGAGTATGAAGTCGTCAAGCGCCACCCGGAATTTGGCTGGACGGTAATCCGTAAACTTCCCGGACTTGAGCAAACCAGCTTGTACGTCTTGCACCATCATGAAAATTTTGACGGCACCGGCTATCCGGCGCGCCTGAAAGGTTCCGAGATTCCTATCGGATCGAGGATCGTTTCGGTGATTGACGCGTTCGACGCCATGGTTTCCTCGCGGCCGTATCGCAACGGTCTTCCCATCGCGGAAGCAATCCGGCGCCTGAACGAAGCGAGTGGCACACAATTTGATCCTTTGGTGATCGGCAGCTTCGTTCCCATCGCCGCGTCTGAAATGCCTGCGGTTCTCGAGGCCGTCGGGGTCGGGGAATTTGAGACTTTCTGATCCTATACTCTGCCGAAGAGATTCAAAGTTAGAAATTCGTTGTGGAACTTACCCTGCGGGTCATTCTTGCTGCTCAATTCGATGAAGTCAGGCATTTTTTCGTACATGGAATGTAGCTGTGCAGGAGAGAAGGTGAAGAGTTTTCCCCAGTGAGGGCGCGCCTCGAAGGGAGCCAACTCACTCTCGATTACGGGCAGCAACTTACTGACGGCGGGCCAATCCTGCTTCCAAGTGAAGTGAATGGTCACGCTCGGGCGTTTGTAGCAAGGACTCATCCAAAGGTTGTCCGCGGCGATCGTGCGGATTTCTGAGATCAACAAGTGCGGAGTCACCTGGTCACGCAACCGCTCAACAGCGAGAATTGCCTCCACAGCGTGCTGGCGAGGCACAAAATATTCCGCTTGCAACTCTTTGCCTGCGCTGGGGGTAAAACCCATCCGGAAGTGAGGCAATCGTTCATACCAAGGGCCAGGCACGCCCATCTGTTCGGTGCAATTTTCTGCGGAAAGCTCGGCGATGGGATGCAGGTTCTTGGTAGCTCGTTTTGCGCCAAAGAATTCCGCTGGCGCGTCGCTCGTCCGGCCGGCCTGTACAACTTTTTTCAACCACACCTCATTGATGCGCTCGTTCTGCCAGTCCGTAAAGAGGCTGACGCTATAGGCTGCGGACTGAATGGCGTCAAAATGGTTTTTCATCTCGCTTAACGGCAGATTTTCATACACGTACTGCTGCATCTGAAACGTGGGCCGAACATCGAACGTTATCTTTGAAATCGCACCCAAGGCACCGAGCCCAACAACTGAACCGAGAAACGTCTCGCCGCTCTTTTCGCGAGATAGGGTGACTACATCGCCCGACGCATTCACTAGTTCGAGCGCAGAAACGGCGGTGGCGAGGTTGCCATTCCGCTCTCCCGATCCATGTGTGGCCGTGCTGCAAGCTCCGGCAACGGAGATATGTGGCAAAGAAGCCAGGTTAGGTAGCGCAAAACCCTTGCTCTCGAGGTAGGGACACAACTGCCCATAGGTTATGCCGCCCTCGACGGTGACTGTGCGCGCCTGCACGTCGAGTCCAACGACCTTGTCCATTTCCTTGAGCGAAAGGAATTGATGTCTGCTGTCGGCGATCTTGTTGAAGCAATGGCGCGTGCCAAGAACTTTCAGCCGGCTCTGTTTCCTGACAAATTCCTGAATCTCGTCCAGGGATTTGGCCGGGAATAGTTGGTCGGTGCCATACTCCACATTTCCCGCCCAATTCATTAGCTTCTGTTCGGACGCCCAAGCCAAGAGTGGTGACAAAAGACGGCTCGTGAGGGCGGCAGAGCAAAATTTGATAAAGGCTCTTTTGTTCAAAGTTGTTTCTCCACAGCATCCCGGAGCATAGCGTGAGATGAACCAAGACCGCAATTCGTAAACGTGCCCGTGCCCCCGAATCTCTGCGCACGCATTGCACCCCAGGAATGGAGTAAGATGGCTACTTATGAATTCACAACTGGCCGGAGACCAGCTCCGGAAATTGCGTATTCGCTTGGGAATCACAACGAGAGACGTTGAAAACCTGAGCCAAAGGATCGCGGAAGAAGAAAAAAATCCCGAGTTTCAGATCTCCAATGCGTGGCTTACGCAGCTGGAAAACTCAGACTCCGTACCCAGTATTTTCAAGCTGTATTCCTTAGCTGCAATCTATCACGTTAAGTTCACGGACCTGCTGCTGCACTTCGGAGTGGATCTGCAGAAGACCGGGCATCACCAACTGATCGCGCCCCTGCCGAACACGCACCTGACAACTCTCGAAGTGTATGACGTCGAAAAGACCGTCTCTTTCCCGGTGCGATTTGACCGGTCTTTCGATCTAGATAACACCAACTTGTTAACGCGCATCGTGGAAATCTGGGGCGAGATTCCGATCGCGCTGCTGCAGCACCTGGATCTGCGCCACAGCCTGTATGGCTACATCGGGCTTCAGGATCTCACCCTCTACCCGCTTGTGCGGCCCGGCTCTTTCGTCCAAGTGGATCAACGCGTGCGCAAAATACAGCCACAGCGCTGGCGGACGGAGTTCGACCGGCCGATCTATTTTGTGGAGCTGCGCGGTGGGTATGCGTGTTCCTGGTGCGAATTGCAGGATGGGCATTTGCTGCTGCTACCACACCCACTCTCACCCTGCAGCGTTCGGCGTCTGGATTATGGAAAAGAAGCGGAGATCATCGGCCAAGTAACGGCTGTAGCGATGAGGCTGGTTGACATGCCTGAGTCTTCTCCTGGCGGAATCGCAAAACCTCCAAGGCAAGTCTAATATTGGACAAGAACAGTTGCACGACCGTGGAATCCACTTCCATGGGAACAGAGATGCGGTAAGGCTCCAGTTCCATCCAGGCATGGATAAAACCGGCCGGGGCTTCATGCGAAAGCCGGACGTACACTTCCAGTTCCGTGACCAGTTCCTCCAAGGGCAAAGAAACCAGCCTGCTGAAAACGTCGCGATGACAGGCTTCCAACGCTTCGCGAGCCTGTTCCTGGCCGAAGCGGGCCGCAAGACCTTCGTGATGGTACACACCACTGTTGTAATCCCGAGTAGACGCAAGATAGACGAGGCGCGCGAAGTCGCAGGCAATGCCCGCCAGCGTGCGGCGCTGCAGGTCGTCATAAGCGTTGCGGATGCTCACGAGATTTGCTGGAGTGCTCATGGAACTTTCAAGTGGTAACAACGCCATTGGTCATACGGCGGCCGAGCCTTTGGTAGAGTTCGCCGGCGTAAGAGGCTACATCCATCAGCGCGTGCGGACCGAAAAGCCGAGTCAGCAAGAGCAGCATGGCACACAGAAAACGAAGTTCAACGTACTGGCAGAACAGTTTCGTCTCCGCGGCGACATTCAGGTTAGTGCTTTGGCGGGAACCGAGACGGTGATTGCGCATAATGCGGCTGACTTCGCGAGAAGTGTAGCGAACCCATTGCAACGCAACTTTGCGGCGTTCTTCTTTGTACAAGCGCTGCAACCGAGGAGAACGTGTACGCGCGATAAATTCCCGGTCGTCCGGCGAAAATATTCTGACGGCCAGTTCCGCAGGCGGAAACGCGGGGACGGAGCGGAAGCGGTTGTGAGTTTGCTGCCCGGAACCTTCGGGGGCTTCCACTTCTTCCAGCTGCTCTCGCCGGTTGCTCAGCAAAAGAAGCGCGACGAAGAAGGCGGCCGCCGCCGCGAGTGCCAAAGAGGGATTCATGCGCGGGCCGCCCAACCGAGGCGCGCAAGCGTCCTCCGGAATTGAGCCCGGGTGGCGTGCAGCAGCAACTCGTAATCACTCTCGAGCGGGGCGTCACGCTGTGTTTGCGGAACAGGTTGCGCGGACCAGAGAGCCGCTGCCCAGATTCCCAGTACCAGAAGGTAGGAGCCGGTTTCGGCATAGGCCCAGTAAGGCTTGATCTGTTCCCAGGAATACGACCACAAGACGAACTGAGCTATCCTCATTGCAATAAAAAGACTGTAGCCGAACAATATGCCTTTCAAGTTCTTGCCAAACGGAATGGCATACCAGGCGAAGAGCGCAACCAGCGTCAAAATAGCTAGCGCCTGCGTTATGCGCAGGCTTCTTTCGAGAAGGAGTGAAGTTTTCGCAAGCCAGACGAATACGTCGCTCGAGGAGTTGGCCAGTGTTTTGACAAAGATCGCGCCAAACACAAACAGGAGCAGATAACGCGCCATCCTTGCTGCTCCAGGAAACGAACCGAGGGCAACGCGATAAATTTCAAAGATGATTCCACACCCGACAGCAAGACAGAGGAACTGCGTTACCCAGTAGGCCTGATAATAATGGGCGGGGAACCACCTCGAAACCGAGAACCGGATCAAATCATCAAAAGTTACAAACAGCAGGTAGAGGTAGAAGAGAGGGAACTGGCGATATAGCTTTTCCTGAAGACCACGCACGAACACAACAATCTCGAGGCACGTCCCGAGATACCAGATAATGATGAGGGGCATAACTATAGAGTTCCCGTGCTCAAGGTCTATCCTGGAGCCAAATAATAGCATGAGAAGAGGGGAGTGGGACTACTCCCCTCTTCACCGCAAGCGGCAAATCGGTGACAGCCGGTTTTAGCCAGACTTGCGGAAACTGGAGGACCGCTCTTGATCATGTGCGAGGTGGCGGAGGGGGTGGCGGGAATAACCCATCAAGCCCGTCTGCCTGCATCACGACGGCTGTCACTAGTTGATGCTGCAGTGAGAGCGATTTTGCGAGGCCACCGGGACCCGCGAATGAACAGGCGAATAACGCAACGATCGAAAATGCGGCAACAACTGTCAGATGATGACCTTTTTCGACAAAGTTCATAAATATCTCCTAAGCGATTTGGCCGGACACCAACAAACGGTACCCAGTAGGAGTTTATTGGTGGGTCAGAGTGTACGAATTACAGGGTCAAGACTGGAAAAGAACACGAAAATGCTTGGAATGCCAAGCAGTGAGAATTCTCGCGGGTTTCGATGGAGCAACTGACATCGTTGTTTTCCGATTTGACGGCTGCGGTGTCACTGAAGCAGGCGTAGCAAACCCGTAAGGTTTGCTTGTGTTTTTTCTCCCGGCGATTGGCGATTCTCTTCTCGGAAAGAGTGGCGCCGGGCCCTAGTACCCGTCTAAGACGCTCTTCTGATGATGCTTAACCATGGTTTTCCAGGGAGTGTGTCCGCGGCGCAGAAGGCTGAGGGTGGTCCGGGTTTCGTAAAACCTTCGTACGTCTCGATGAGTGGGGTGGAAGCTTCGAAGTTCCGTCGGCGAGGGTCGACTGCAAAGAGGAGCACCAGGAAGTGCTTGGGTAGCAAAGCAAGGAAGACATTTCTAAAAGAAAGTTGCATTGGGGAACAGACACTAAGGGAATGCTGGACAGCGGTGCTCGACTGGGCCTGGGCAGCGCAACGGAAGCAAGGGCAGTGCCACACTGTTCGTGCGGCTTTCCGATGAAGAAATCCTATGAGAGGCCAACCATGAACAAGATTCGGTTGGCCCAAGAACAGCGTTCACCGGATGGAAAGCGTGGCTCAGAAAAATAGCCAGAGGCGGAGCGAACGAGTGTTGCTGCAAATCCGGGTTCTTGTGGAAACCGCGACCGAGGAAGGCGATGTGGTCCGCCTAGAGGCGTTTACACTGGTTGTGAATGCGCATGGCGGATTGCTCGAAATGAGTTTGAAGGTTCCCAAAGGACATCGCATGTTACTGAGCAATCCGACTCTAGGGGTGCAGGAAGGCTGTCGAGTTATCGCCAGCAGGAGTTCCCAGGGGGGAGTCTTTGCTATTGCGTTCGAATTTGAAAGCCCGGCGCCTCAATTTTGGCCCATCGCTTTCCCTCCGATAGATTGGAGCCTAGTTGAGGCGGAAGATTAGCCATCGGCTTCCTCCTTGCGGAGATTTCTCGATCTCTTTTTCAAACGAAGAAGCGAAAATCTCCGCTGCGGTGACCAGAATTACTTTTGCCGGACAGATACGACGGAAGCTGTATAGCGATCAGCGCGCAACACCGAAACACTGTATTCAACGGCCATTTCCTGCGTGCCAGCGGTTGTTTCTTTGATAAGCAATCCAACCCATTTTCGTTTTTCACCTGGGAGAGGCCCGCTGACACCGAGCCTCCTTATTTTGCTTTCTTCGGCTTTTGCCTACTACAGAGCGCTAGTCGCTTATGAATCCCTGCACAACCTGCTCAGGGTGCAAGCCCTTCTGCCTCGAGCATCTCGTCTTGTGCTTCGAGGTAGTCGAGTTGGGACTGCAGCAGGGACGTTCTTGCGTAGAGTTCTTGCGCGGCGGCGGAATCGACCTGGGAACGCAGTGCAGCTCCTTGCTGGAGTTGCTGAACCGAAACGCGATGCACCTCCGTTCGGAGGGCGAGTAGTTCCTCGGAGACTTTCACCATTTCGCCCGTGAGCTCGAGCTTGTTGTACGCGGTCTGGACGCGCAGATCGACTTCGTCCTGGATGCGGGCGAGATTCGCCCTGAGCAAGCTGGGATTTGCGCTCGCCGATCTCCGCATTTCGTTTCCCACCATCGAAGAGGTCGTTGCCGAAGTGAATTCCAAAGGTGCCGAAGTTGCGGCCAGGAAGGGGACGTTGTCCTGGTAGCTGTGGCGCGCGACGGCATCGAGACTCGGAATGTATTGGCGCTTGGCGAAACGCACGGCCGCGGACGCTTTTTCGACCTCGGCGTGGGCTTCACGAATTTCGGGATGCGGATCGCGGGCGATGCGAAGGCATTCCTCGCGTTGGCAGCTGTTATGGACTTTGTTGACGGCGGGATCGAGGACGAACTGCGTGGTCATGGGAAGGCCGATGGCGTCGGATAGTTGAAGTTCCGTTGCCAGGAGATTCTGGCGCGAATTGAGGGCCTGGGCGCGAGCTTCGATGGATTCCTGCTCGAGGGTTTCGCCGTATTTGACTTGCTCGACGCGTTCGCTGCGCAGGTCTTCGGTCGCGCGGATTCCGGCTTGGGCGGATTCGCGGTGCGTGTGAAGGATGAGCACTTTGTAATAGATCTGGTGGACCTGGAGCGCGACTTTGTTTTCCATCTGCTGGGCCTTGCTGCGGGTGGCTTTGATTTCGGCGGCGGCGATGTCGTTGGCGGAATGAACCTTCCAGAGTTCGGCGAGAGGTTGCGTCACTTGCGTGCCACTGGTGACTAAGAACGCGCAAAAAACGGCACTCAAAGAACAGTCTCAGCACCCCACCGTGGAGTTGGTGCGAACTTTGCGGCGCCCATAGCAACCTGGGTTGTGATCGCCTTCTAATCTTTTTCCGGGCTGACATCGCCTTGCGCTTGGCGTTTTGCTACGTTTCGTCCCCTTACCGGAATAGCAGCGGCGCAAACTCCGCCAGATTCCGGCGCCATACCATCCAGGTGTGCATCCCTGGCGTCTCGATCTCGGTCACCTTCACTCCCTTGGTCTTGAGCCACTCCCGAAGGTCACGGTTCACCTTAATCAAGCGATCCTCGGTGCCACACGCGATCCATAGCAGATGTAGTTGCTGATTGGCCTTTGCGTCGAGGGCTGGGAAATCTTTCTGAAAGTCGTCGGGGATGCCGCCGGAACTGAAAGCTCCGATCCACGAAAACTTGTCGAGATCATTCAGTGCGGTGAGCAGAGACTCTGAGCCGCCCATCGAGAGTCCGGCGATTGCGCGCGAACTCCGATCTTTTGTGATCCGGTATTCGCTCTCGACTCGCGGCATCACTTCCGTGAGCAGCGCCTCGCTGAACTTCTTAAAGTTGGTATCGCGCAACGCCGCGTGGCTCGAGTTCCAGGCATTCCGTCCCAGCTCAACAAACTCCATCGTCCCGTAGCCCAGCGGCATGACAACGATCATTGGCTTAGCTTTGCCCTGCGCGATCAGATTGTCGAGAATCACGTTCGCATGCCCGACTGCGATCCAGGCTCTTGCGTCGTCGCTGTAGCCGTGAAGGAGATAAAGGACCGGATACGATCGCTTGACGGCGGGATCGTAATCCGGAGGAGTGTACACGTAGTAGTCGCGGTCATCGACCGCGACCGCTGACTTGTAAAAATGATGATGAATCACCCCGTGCGGCACGTCGTTCACTTCCCAGGGCAATGACAAAGGCCCGGGAACATGCACGACATTCCCTAGGTAAACCAAGTTGGGCACCGGGTCGTGGTTGGAAGGGTCAAGCAAGTCCACGCGGTCGGCAACGAGCGTGTAGATGTAGTAGTCGGGAGCCAGGGGAGGAGTGGTGATGCTCCAAATCCCTTGGTCGTCCTTCCGCATGGGTACAAGGTCCGCACCCTCACGCCCAAGTTTCACCTCTGCCGCATTCGGGTCACGGAAACGGAAGGTAACGCTGCCGTCGGTATGCACCTCGGGCGAGACAATCGGCGCTGGCGGTTGAGGGGGTGGAGTCTGCGCCGGTTTGTCCTGCGCAGGAACGAGCAGGGCAGAAACGAAAATAAGCACGGCAGAGCAGGCAGTAAGAGAAATTGTCCTTTTCACGAAGCGACCTCGCAGGGCGAGAAGTGCCGAAGCGGAGAGTGTGCATCCGATCGCGCGATTTCGCAACTCGCTGTGGCCTCGAGCGCAGAGCGTATTGCCGGAAAGATCGTGATGGAATGCGTCATCGAGACGAAAGCCAACACGATTCTGCAGTGTATCGACGGGCTGCGCGGAGACTTGCACGTCACGTTTGAAGAAGGAACCTCGGCCGCCTGGCTATACGAGCTTCTGAAACCGCACGTGGCGGAATTGATTGTCTGCGATCCACGGAAGAACGCCTCGATGCGAGAGGACAATCAGAATGACAAGATTGACGCCCGCCGACTGGCGGAGCTGCTGCGCATCGATCATCTCAGTCCCGTCTATCACGGCGAACATGGCCTGCGAACGCTGAAGGAGTTGGTGCGCAGTTACCTGACGGTCACGAAGGACCTCGTCCGGGTCATGACGCGGATCAAAGCCATTTATCGAAGTTGGGCCATTCCTTGTACCGGCAAGCAGGTGTATGCAGCTCGGCATCGTGCCGAGTGGCTTGCCAAGATCAACGAACCGGGAGTGCGCCGGCGGGCGGAGTTTTACTACCAGCAACTTGATGCACTGAGAGTGTTGCGCCAAGGAGTACGGCGCGAGTTGTTAGCGGAGAGTAAAAAGCAAAAGGCTTGGAAACGGCTCTGCCGAGATCCCCGCGATCGGCCCGATCCGGGCAGCGGTGTTGCTGGGCATTTTGCAGACCCCGCACCGCTTCCGGGCCAAACGGCCCCTGTGGAAATACAGCGGTCTGGCCATCGAGACATGTAGCAGTGCCGATCATCGTTCCATCAATGGACAGCTCCAGCGATCCAAGAAAAACTCGGTTCGCGGACTCAACCGCAATTGCAATCACGATCTGAAGAATCTGTTCAAGGGGGCGGCGGTCATCGCCTCCAGCAAAGCCGGTCCGTTTCAGGAGTTCTACGCGGCTTTGTTGGCCAAGGCATGAGGCCAGAAATGGCCCGACTGACCTTGGCACGAAAGATTGCCACCATCGTGTTGATTGTGTGGAAGAAGGGAGTGTGCTTCGACAACAATTGAAACGTTGCATTCAAATTCAGACGCGAATGAGGCAAGGTCTTGGTAAACCACAAAACCGTCCATTTAAAGTTCGAGAACTTGACCTCTCGGGTTACGCGAATCGGGATTTGAGCTGGAGTTGCCCACTATTTTCACTCTACTAGGAAGAAATCGAGACCTCCGCGACGAATCGATCCATGGCGCGAGGGTCGCGGAACAAGTGGAAAGCTGTTTTTTGTGCGTATTTGAAAATTGCCTTCCTAAGAATTGGAAGGCTGTGATACCGATATGCAATGAGACAAAACCAGAAATCAGAACGCTCGCGTGAGCGGCGAATTGCTCGAAGAGCACAGCGCAGAAGTGAGAAGTCCAATAAGATAATCGTGTCTGCGGCTTGCAGCCTTACCTCAACGGCGTCGTAGCGTCCGAGGTCTCCCTCAATAATCCATCGATCCTCGGCAACAATCTTTTCTTGGACTAAAACCCAGCTTTCGCGAGGTGTTGCGATGAGTCCCGCTTGCCAGAAGATTTTGTCCAACTCGATTACGGGCAATCCGGTGATATTGCCCAAGCGTCTCGCCAGAGTCGATTTGCCAGAGGCGCCGCGACCCAGGATGATCACGCGTTTCATGGCTTTAGTTTACTGTGATGCCAAGCGACGGGTACTTCTCGGACCACCCTACAAATCAGGCCCTAAATAAAAGTTCGCCTTCCCCCGCCCTACTTAGGTCTTGACAACTAAGTCGGATTCCGATATATCGGAGTGCGACCATGAAAGACGACCTTAACGATTTCCTCCCCCTATCCCCTGCCACTTTCTACATCCTGCTTGCCCTGTCTGACGAAGATCGCCACGGCTACGGAATCATGCAAGAGGTTGCACGCCAGTCGCAAGGCAAGTACAAGCTCGGTCCTGGGACGTTCTACGACAATCTGGAAAAACTAATCGCTCACGGAATCGTCAAGGAAGTCCCTCGGAAGTCCGCCAATGACGACCCGCGACGGCGCTACTACCGGATGACGGGATTTGGCCACAATTTGTTCTTAGCGGAGGTTTCGCGTCTGGACGGTGTCCTTCGCGAGGCAAAATTGCGTTTGCGCATCGCCAAGCCCAAGGAAGCTTTGTAATGCGATTTCTATATGTACTTCTTATCAGCTTGCATCCGTTTTCCTTCCGCAAGCGCTTCGCACAAGAGATGTTATTGATTTTTGACGAAGCCGCGATTTTGTGGGGCGCCGGTTCACTTTTCCGTGATGCCATTTTCTCGCTCTTGCGACAGTGGCTCATTCGCTCGGAACTCTGGAAATGGTTAGTAGCAGGTATCGCCGGCCTCGTCCCGCTCATGATTGCCTTCGGAAGCTTCTTGCCGTGGGACAGACCGATGCACCCTTAGCCCGCAGGGAATCTGAGCTGACCGTTTTAGTTTCCCCCGGAAAGGAGAATTCCCTTTGAGTCGGCGAACCAGGGTCGTTCTGAAGAGCCTAGGGCTTTTGATCGCGATGGTATTCATTCTGTGCGTGGGCGGATGCGTCCGGCGCGATGGGCGTAATTCCGACTGCAGATGGCCGGGAGAACCCTTCAATCACCCTGTCAGCGCTCGCCATCTCAGTGCGGACGCAGAGTTCGCGGAAGATCTTGCGATTCGCTATGCCGATGCTCACTTTGGTCGGCATAGCCCGAACCCGAGCGAGAAGTACGACGCCGAACGAGATGCATGCATGGAGAGATTGTTTGAAGAGATCGGAAAGGAAAATGGCGTTCCGGTCGGGCAAGTATCCGATTCGTTGGGCCGGAACCGTGCGTACATTGATGTGGCTGAGCTTCTGCCCTTCGCACTGCTATACGGCTTAGCCGCCATCGTGGGTACCCGCATGATTTGGCGTCGCTACGCACCCGCCGATGACGGTTGGGCGCCTGGAATCGTAATGGCGCTGTTTGTTTCCCTGGCGTTCGCGGCACTAAGCGCACTGCTCGGAGAGATATGGAACTGGTTTGTAGAAGGCCATCGGATTGGCATAGCCATATGAGTTACCGCGCCGATCGATTGTTTTGGGGCAAGCACCGGTTTGAGCTATTTGTTGCCGCGTTGATGATCTTCTGGGTGGCAGCGATCCGTCCCGCTCATATGCGGCATTGCGAGAAAGCTCCGGCAGTCCAATCGGCCGGCGGAAACGCTATGTGCCAGAAGCTCGGTGTGGGTTGTGTAAATTCCAGCGCTACCTGGGGAGGTCCAATCAGGCCCTTGTTCACCGAGACCACGAGACACTCCAAATGTTGCCCGCTGTTTGGGTTTTGCACTTGGAGCCTTTGCCTGGGCACCACCATGTCCGTTAACGTTATTTGGTTTCACCGAAGCCGACTTCAGTCTCGCCACGGTTCAACTTCCGAAACTGGAAACTTAGACTGCACTGCAAAGTGCCTACAGCCTACAATGAGTGCTTCAGGCTATGATCTGCGATTTCGGGCGTCAGACCACGCAGCGTCAGTCCGTCGGTGTTGCACGCCTGCACTTAATGGTCAGTTGATCCCGGGTCTTTGAACAAGCCGAGTTGACGCGGCGCGTGTCAACGACTTTGAGACAGGTACTCGCGAAATTTAGTGAGTTTTTTGTTTGTTGAGTTTTTCCACCAAGAAATTTCGCGCCAGGATCGCGTAGGAACGACGATCGCCAACTGGGGCGACCCACAGCATCCCCGCTTTTTGTCTCTCCTCAAGCACATTTCGTTTTTTCGAAGCGGATCGCGTCGGTCTCATCTACGTTCCTCCAGTTAGCGGTTCCAGAGTGGAAACCGGCCTGTTAATCCAGACTTCGCTAGGAAGGGCCGGTGGTTTGGGAGGGTTTCGTACGAAGCGCTCCGGGTGACGTTGGTATGCAACGTTGAGCACATCCTGGCGTTGCTGCAGAATGTTTTCCGCTTGCCCATAGTGAACCGCCGCTGGCGTCAACAAACCTACGCCGGAGTGACGGTGCTCTTGGTTATACCACTGAAAAAAACTCTGACAGAAAGCACGACTGTCCTGGATGCACCCAAAGCGGTCCGGGAACTCCGGCCGATATTTCATGGTTCGGAATTGGCTCTCGGAGAAGGGATTGTCGTCCGAGACGTGCGGCCGACTATGCGTTTTCGTGACCCCCAGATCGGCAAGTAAAAGCGCTACTGGCTTGGACCTCATCGAGGTACCGCGATCGGCATGCAGGGTGAGTTGACCGGGCTGGATGTTTTGTTTCTTGCAGCTCTCCTCGATCAATCGCTTGGCCAACTCGGCGCTTTCGCGATAAGCGACCATCCAGCCGGTGACGTAGCGGCTGAACACGTCGAGGATGACGTAGAGATAAAAATAGGTCCACTTGACGGGGCCGAGCAGCTTGCTGATGTCCCAGCTCCACAGTTGATTGGGAGCAGTAGCCATCAGTTCGGGCTTCTGGTAAGGCGGATGAAGCAACTGATTGCGGCGTTCGTGCGATTCGTCGTGTTCGTCGAGCACGCGATACATGGTGCTGATCGAGCAGTGATACGTTCCTTCATCGAGCAGCGTCGCATAAACAGCGGCTGGAGAGCGATCCTGAAAACGTTCTTCGTGCAAGCAGGCGAGAACCGTTTGCCGTTCCTCAAGACGCAAAGCCCGTGCCGGCGGCCGCCGGGAAATCGGCGAAGCCGAAGAACCGGGATGAAGCTTGCGGTAGTAGGAAGCTCGCGGCAGAGCCAGCGCCTGGCACGCCGCGCGGATGCCCACGATCGTGGCCAACTCGGTGGCCGCGGTCATCACAGTTTCTCCTCCGGATCCGGGATCGGACGGCCCAGCAGCGCCGCCACTTTTTTTTGAACGTCAATGATGATCTCCGCTTTTCGGAGTTTTTCCGTCAGCTGGCCTAGCTGGCGGCGCAGCTTTTCATTTTCCTCCGCCAGCGGATCACGCTGGGATTTGCGGCCGCGTTTACGTGGGGTCAAGGCTTCCAGGCTCCCGGCTTGGCGTTCCCGCCGCCAACTGACCAGATGCGAGGAATACAAACCCTCCCGGCGAAGCAGCGCGCCCACGCCACCTGGGGTGGCTGCAGCATCTTCGGCTTCCTTCACAATGCGCAGTTTGTATGCAGCGGTGAAGACACGACGTTTTGCGTTGGCGACAACCTCGGAATCCGGCGGCAAAACTGGCACAGCGCCGGCGCCTACTTTGGCTGCCGCTGCACTACGCTCAGGCTCACAAACCGAGCCTTCGCTCCGTTCCGCGGCAGCCAAACCTCCAGGAGAAAGAACAACACCAAGAGAATTCCTGATCATCCCTGCCTGCTTCTTTCTCGCCCTTCTGCTCATTAATTAAGGGTACTAGACTTGTCTCAGGGATGTTGACACGGAGGGACGGTACAGATCGAGGTCATTAGAGAACACCCATTCTTCAGCGATCTTTCCGTCCACAAAGCGCCACACGGTCATGGCTACGAGTTCATAGTGCTTCCCCGTTGCCGGAACGCCCTGAAAAGCTCCGTCATGGGTTCCTTTAGCGGTAAAACACACCGCGACCTTGTCTCCCTCGGCGATCATCCAGTTCTCAGTAAACGTAAGATCGGAGGACGAATCAAACTGCCCCTTGGCGTCGTGCATTTCTTCCGATAGATTCTCGGCCGGGCCGTTGTTGTAGTGCTTCACAAAGTCCTTAGTGTGGATTTCTTCAAACCGTTTGAAGTCCCGGTGATTTAGGTAGTCGAAAAACGCAGCCCGCGCTACAGCCTGGTTCCGGTCCTCCAATTTGCCCCCGGCGGCATGGCTCGGTATCAAGAAGACGCACAGTCCAATACAAAGGACAACCGCGCCAGCCCCTTCCCCACGATAGCTTCGCCAAAACGATTGTTTGCTTCTCTCCAGCAGTTGCCTGCTCTTCATGGCTGTCTCCTGATTGAGATAACCCTTGCGCATACGATCCTCCTTGTTTTAGTGAGCTCTCCGCATCCTGCAGGAGGCGATTTGTTGCAGTGACACAAGTGAATACCCCTCGTGCGATGACGTCGCGGTCGATCTTACTGAACCACAGCTCGACTTGATTCCACTAGGAAGAGTAGGTCGGAGTGAAGTGCAAGTGAACTTTGGAACTGTACAGTTGTGAGCGGACATGATTTCCGCAGAAGGATACACTCGGCCACATCTACAGTAATTTCTTCTCCCGGCCTGCGAGAGTTTGGCCTGACCAGTTAGCAACATCGAGGCCCCTTTCTTTTGGGCAACGCACCCTCTACAGCATTGCGGCGCGATAGTGCAAGGGTGTACATTGAAATCCCGCCCATAAGTCCGAGTTGAAACCCCAGCCCAGAAGAGTTGCGGATATCCTGAGTAATTTTCGGAAATCAGTGGGAGAAATTTATGTCAATAAAAGCAATCGAGCATCACCGCAAAGCAGCAGAGCATCATGAACACGCGGCACGACACCATAAGGAAGCCGCAAAGCATCATGAAGCTGGAAAACACGAGACCGCAGCGCATCATGCACACCTCGCAAGAGGTCACCACGAATACGCGACGCACCATGCCGGGGAAGCAGCGAAAGCGCATGTCGAAGATCACGGCGCGGCCAAAACAGCCACTGCTTAGTTCGTTGGGCGGAGCCCCGCCCACTCCGCCTTACATTCCAACCCCCGCCCCAGGGCAAAGGGGTGCAATTTCTGCGTACCAAGGTTCGCAATGGAGGTACGGTATTCCCAGATAACAGCTTGCGAATCGACAATAATCCGCTGAGAACTTGCCATGGCAATCTGGGTTCCACTTTGCAAAAGGTGCGGCGAGACTTTGCAGCTGACTCGGTCACGCTTGGACGTTCTTCTCCTGACGAATTACATCTTGTCGGTCGCCTCATCTCGATTGCTGGCCGCGTCGCAATCTCTTACTTCGGCCTCTTCGGGGTACGCGGTAACAACCACTTCATTCTTTCCGGACGGTTGCCTGACGAGACAGCCGCCCTGGCGCTGGTGCGGCACTGGTCCATCGTCCAAATTGGCGAGGCAAAGTCGTTGTGTTAGTGCGTAGAGACTCTTACCGGAAAACGGCGTTCGAGGAGAGAAAACGCAAGCGGTTCTCGACGAGATCCCGCTTCCCACATCGGGACTTCTCGCTTGCTTCGCCGAATTCACATTGACGAGTAGGGAGTTGAGGTTCAGAAGTGAGTACACCCAGACGAACTACCTTCGAATCGGCGCCAATCGGCTCGGACAGAGATGGCTCCTTAATGGCTCCTTTTAATGGCTCCTTGATTGCGATTGCGCTCAAGTACACCTCGGTGTAAGCTTCAGCCGAGTTTTACCATCCCTACCAACTTCCCGCCCGAGTCGCTCTTGGAATGGAGAATCCAGATACATAGCGCATAAGTGTCCGAAGCAGGCGCGCTGAAGCTAGGCTACCGTCCCGCGAAGAATGAGTGACGACTACCAAATACGTAAGGGAATTTATATTTCGGCAAAAAGGAGATTCCGATGGCAGATCGATTTGAGCAGCTCAAAATGAAGTATCAGTCCGTATTAAATTTCATCCAATCTCAGGGCGTTCAACTTCAAAACGTGAATATGGAAGGCGACAAGCTCCTGATTCGGGCCTCCGCGCCTTCTGCCGATTTAAAGAACCGCGTCTGGGACCAGATCAAGCTTGTTGATCCCAACTTCTCCGACCTCATCGCGGACATCCAGGCGCCGGCGGCAGCCGCGGCTGCGGCGGCTGTAGGCGCACCTTCGATTCCGGCTGCGCGAACCTACACCGTACAGCCGGGCGACAGCCTCTCGAAAATCAGCAAGCAGTTCTACGGCGACTCGAACATGTACATGAAGATTTTCGACGCCAACAAAGACAAACTCGCCGACCCGGACAAGATCAAAGCAGGAATGAATCTTTTGATCCCGTAGGTATGGCGGCTAAGTGGCATTTTGCGGACGGTTTCAAGTAGCGAAGCATTCGACATATATGGAGGAGGAGAGATATGACTTGGACAGACAAGGTGGGGAATCTGCTGAAGCAGTACACGGGTGGCGGTGCGGCGGCTGCGGCACAACCGGCCCCGGACGTTCACGCGCACTTTGACGAGGTGGCGCAAGCCGCTCCACCTAGTGCGATTGCCGAAGGTCTCACGGCCGCATTCAATTCTGACAAGACGCCAGCTTTTGGACAGATGCTTACAACGTTGTTTAACAACTCAACGGGTGATCAAAAGGCGGGCATGATCAATCATTTACTGTCTTCCGTCAGTCCTGGCAGTCTTTCTCAGGTTCTGTCGGGGGCGGGACTGGCCGGGCTCGTTGGCTCTGGCAGGCCGCAATTGACGCCTGAGCAGGCCCAGAAGCTGTCCCCTGAAGCTGTTCAGCAGCTCGCAACTCATGCGCAAAACGCGAATCCTTCGATAGTCGAGTCCGTCAGTGACTTCTATGCCCAGCACACCACTCTTGTGAAGACTCTTGGTGGTGCCGCGTTGACCATTGCTCTGGCAAAAGTCGCTGAACGGCAAAGGCAGGCGTGAGAGGCTTTTGAGTTCGCCAGCAATTGAGGCGAAATGAATGGACTCGCGGTGTCATCACGGCGCCGAGCGCCGATTGATGTGTGTGTCCGGGATCGGTTCAGAGGAACATAACTGCGATTCGCAACGCAGCTTTACTGGCGGAGCGTCGCAGAAACGTGAGCGAGCGAAACAAGCGAAAAGGGGCACGCGAATGTTGAGCCTTCTCTGGGAAGCGATCATCGGATTAATCGTGGGCGTTATAGCAAAACTGTTAATGCCGGGAAAAGACCCAGGCGGCATCTGGATCACCATGGCTATCGGAATCGCGGGATCTATCGTCGCGACGTACCTGGGTCAGCTCATTGGCTGGTACCGAGCGGGACAAACTGCCGGTTTTATCATGTCCATTGTTGGCGCCGTCTTGTTGCTGATTCTCTACCGATACATTCGGCGTATGCTTGTTAAACCATGACGAAGTTCTGCTCGAAGAGCCGAGATTTCTAAACTAAAAAAGGTCGAAGAGGTACTGAAGCCCACCACGTTTTTCCCTCGGCTAAGTCGCGTACTCGTCCAAGTGCCCTTCATTGGCCGCAACGGGGTTCGAGGTGATGAGAGCGCAGGCGATCCTGGCCGAGACCTCACTTCCCCCATGGGGACTTCGGGCTCATTCCACCAAATTCACATAGACCAGACGAGTATGGCGTTAATCAGGGGCAACAGTCTCGAAGGGCATGGTCCGACGCCGAGCCCAGTTTATGGTCAATGGTAAGTGATAGAGTTCTAAATATGTCCCTGTCGGCAGCCCGCTCGCAAATGAACATTGAAATGTTCTCTTACGCGATGAGAAAGAGGTAGAGATGAGCGAAGAGGAACTCTCCGTTCGGTTACTACAGGCAGAACAGCAGATAAGATCCGCCAAGCGTCCTTCTGTTGGTTATCGTCGTCGTTCCGCTATGCATTTGGCAGGCGTGGGCTATTCATCGCTTTGCCAACCCCCACACCCTGACGCTGCGAAGACTCAACATTGTCGATGAGCGTGGTGTTGCCCGCATAATTCTGGCCGCCCCAGCACCCGAGCCCATGATCTTAGGGAAGCAGCATCACAGAGATGGTCCTGTTTCGGGGTTGATCATCGCGGATGACACTGGCACCGAACGAGGTGGTTACGTGACAAGCGACGGTGATTACCCCAATGCAATGCTGACTCTAGATGGGCAGGGTACGCAGACCGTTCTTCTTCTGGCAGAGCCGAACGGCGAGACACTTTTTCGTATCTGGAACCAGGAGCCTCAGTGGTCAGGTCAAAACCGGCCATATGTGGTCACTTGAAAACCGGCCATAGGAGTTGGCCCGGGACTTAGCCGTTGTACTCTGCCATTCGCTTTCCTTACAAGTCTAATCTCCGAAATTTCGAAGTGGAGGACCATTTCCTCCTCGAAGCTCGAAAAAATCTCGTTTACAGGGCCGTGGTTGCATTTTCTCGAAGTCTCCCATAGTTCAGGTCGTGGCTTTCCGGGTAGTTTTCGGCGCGGAGCTCATTGTTCGGCCGGCAACTTGGTCCTCCAGCTCCGCGGACCGCATTTGAGGATATGGCCGTGGTGGAGCAGGCGGTCGAGCATGGCGGTGACGGCGGCGCTGTCGCCGAGCAGTTTTCCCCAGTCCTCGACCGGGCGGTTCGATGTCACCAACGTGCTCGTGCGTTCGTAACGGCGCATGACGATCTCCAGCAACTCCTCCGCCGCTGTGGGCCCTAACTTACGCATCCCCAAGTCGTCGACGATCAGCAGGGGCACGGTGGCCAGCAGTTCCATGTGCTCTTTGCGTTTTCCGTCGAGGGCCGCTTCGGCGATTTCCTCGAGCAGGACGTGCGCCTCACGGTAGATCACCCGATAGCCCTGGCCGATGACCGCCTGCCCGATGGCCTGGGCCAGGTGACTTTTCCCCGTGCCAGGCGGACCAAGAAAAAGTGCATCTTCGCGGCGAGCGATGAAGGTGGCCGTCGCCAGATCGAAGACCAGGCTCCGATTCATCTTCTTGTTAAAGTTGAAATCGAAGTTGTCGAGCGTCACCTGCGCATCGCGAAATTGCGCTTGTTTGCGGCGTCGTTCCAGCAGCCGGTCCCCCCGACGAGTCAGTTCATCCGATACCAGACAGGAAAGGAAGTCGATGGGGGCCATCGGTTCCGCTTGGGCTTGCTGCAGGCGCGTCTCTAGTACCGCAGCGATGCCACCGAGACGCAGTTGTCGTAAGGAACGATTCAACTCGATCAGATTCATTCTGGTTGCTCCTTGATTTTGAGATTGACGAAATCGCGATACTCGGTGAGCTCGCGAATCAGGGGATCGATCTGGCGCAAAAACATTTGCGGGTGTGGGCGGCGCTCCAGATAACGGCGCACGAAGCGGTGTTCCGCAACGCCGATGTCCAGAGCGATGGCGCAGGCGTCTTCGACCGCGGCCGCCCCGTATTTCTTGATCAGGGAAAACACTCCCAGGATGCGGCGGATGCCCGTCTCTGCTTGCCGCTGATAGATCAACTGGCAGAGCTTGCCGATCTGGGTTCCCGCGTGTTCGGCGCGCCGCAAGAGTTGCGCTGTGCTCAGCGGCATTTTCTTGGGGTGGTCTTCTTCCCGGATGCGATATCCGCCACGCTTCTGACGCAGGTGCTCGCGCAGAAGTTGGTTGGTATTCGGATGGAGGATGCGCACGTGCAGTTCATCCCACTGCACCTTCACCGGCCGTCCGATCCATCCCGGCGGCAAGCTGTAATAGGCGGCTTCCACCTCCACGCAACCGTCCAGATGAACGACGCGTTCTCCGTATTGGTAATAGCGGAAGGGTTCCAGAGGCAGAGGGAGCAAGTGCGGTTTTTCTTCGGCGAACATGACCGCTACCTGCCGTTTCGTTGTGCCATGAATACGCGTATCTGCCCAGCGTTCTTCCCAGCGGTCCAGATACGCCTGCGCTTCTTCTAGACTCTCGAAGTGCATCCCTTTGAGAGGCGTTTTCTGTGTGTGGCCGATCCCCGACTCCACTTTTCCTTTGCGATCGGGATCCTTAATCCGACAAGGCAACGCCACCACACCGTAGTGTGCGAGGACATCTCGAAACAGTGGATTGAGAAGGGGATCGTAGACGTCGGGAAGCAGCACACCTTCTTTCAAATTGTCGAGAACCACAAGTCTGGTGCAACCACCTAAGCGTCGAAAAGCTCTCTCATGCAGTTCCGCCCAGATGCGTGCACTCGAACGCCATACCAGCAAGCGTACGGATTTGCGGCTGTAGCCAAGCGTCAGTACGAACAGTCGCGTTCGGCGATACTTGCCGCTCTGCGAGTCACGCACCATCGGACCACTGCCGTAATCGACCTGGGCCTCTTCTCCGACGGCGGTGAGGATGATTCCCACGGATTGTGGTGACTCTGATCCACGCAGCTTGCGAACAAAACGCTTCACAGTCTGGTAGCCGTGGGGAAAGCCGTGATCGGAAACCAAGTCCTGCCAGATGGCCATGGCGTTCCGGCCGCGACCGAATCCACGCTCGATCACTTCGCGGTACGGCTCGCAGGCACTGGTGGCCCGATCTTGTTGGGCAGTCGGAGGTGAGATCGGCTGGCCAAAGTCGGTGGTCACCCCTATGGCCGGTTTTGCCTCAGAGGGTTCGATGGTCACCTCGTTGGCCGGTTTTGCCGGATCGGGGTCGGTGGTCACCCCTATGGCCGGTTTTGCTGGTGCTCGCCGTCCCCACCCGGGCAGGCACACCACTACCCCGGCTGACTTTAGGTAAGCACTTGCTGTTTCTCTACGGACACCAGTGACTTGCTCGATGCGCCGTAAAGGCCATCCGAGCTTCCCCAGTGCGATGACTTGTTGTTTTTTCTCTTCGCTCAAGACATTGCTCATACCGACCGAGCCTATAAGGGCTCCTGTCGGAGTCAATGTCCCGGGCTTCACTCATGGCCGGTTTTGGGGTGACCACGCTTGGCCGGATTTGGGTGACCACTGAGGCAGGAGAAAGGGTCTCTCACGATGGGAGTGGCCGACAATCCATATTTCAACGAACACCATAATGGAGAATTGCTCTTCAGCGCTCCAGCGAATAACCCTCAGAGCCGTAATACAAGGCCTATGTTCAGGTAAATGACATATCAAGTGCCTAACGACTGCCGACAGAGCTGCGCCTGACCATCTTTCATTTGGACGCATAGTCGGGGCCAGAAGCGGGGTCCGAGGAGGCGAAAACGCCTAAGACCTGCGACTGACCGCCGCTTCCTCCAACGAGACTTCGCGGGAGCCGGGGTGATTTCAGGTGATCAATGCGTCCAAATGACCCATTCGTCTGACTTGCTTCGGACAGTTTGCCGACATTTTAAGGCAAGTATCTCGCCGAAAATTAAGAGCACATTTAATATGAATAACGCACAAGGAGGTCATCTAACATGTTACATTGACGCCATTCAGCAGTTGCGGAGTTTTTGGCAAGGGACGGCAGCCAACCTCGCAATCCTCAAGTACCTCGCGACCGAAAGAGCGCAACACCAATTTTGTCTGGGGCAATAAGGGAGAACAAAATGGATGTGACAGGCACGATGCTTATGGTTTTGGGGCTGTTAGTGGCAATTCTTGCTTTGAGCGCGGTGTTTGGCTCGTTCTTCACCGTAGAGACTGCACAGGTGGCCATTGTGCAGCGATTGGGCAAGTTCGCACGCGTCGCCGGCCCGGGGCTTAATTGGAAAACTCCTCTGATCGAGGCCGTGGTCCGTCGCATGAGCATGAAAGTCCAACAGTTCGACGTGCAAGTCGAAACCAAGACACAGGACAACGTGTTCGTCCAAATCCCCGTCTCCATCCAATACAAGGTGATGCCTGATGCCGTCGAAGCCGCATTTTACAAATTGACAGATCCGGTCAAGCAGATCGAATCCATGGTCTACAACGTGGTCCTCGGCCACGTTCCAAAAATGAAACTGGACGACACCTTCCTCAATCATGCAGACATCGCCAACGATCTGCGCGACAGCCTCGACGGTTCAATGAAGGAGTATGGGTATCGATTGTAAAAGTACTTATCTCCGATATCGTGCCAGACCAAAAAGTGAAGGCCGCCATGAACGACATCAATGCCGCGCAACGCGAACGCGAAGCCACCGTATCCCGCGCGGAAACCAACAAGTTGCTGCTGGTAAAGCAGGCCGAAGCCGAAGCCGAATCCAAGCGCCTGCAAGGCGAAGGCATCGCTAACCAGCGCAAGGCCATCATCTCCGGCTTAAAAGACTCGGTGGAAGACTTCGCGAAAACCGTGCAGGGTTCCACCCCTCAAGATGTGATGCAGCTAGTGCTTATGACGCAGTACTTCGACACCTTAAAGGAAATCGCCGCCAACGACCACAGCAACACCATCTTGATCCCGCACACGCCGAACACGTTGACCGATCTATTCGGCCAGATCCGTAACGCCGTAATTACCGGTGCGGAAATGACAAAGCAAGCGGTACCCTCCTCACTGTCCCCAAGCGCACCACAAAAATGATGAGGGCGCCCACCTCTCCAAGGAGAGTTGCGCACGCACTCACAAGTTCATCATCTTTGCCTTCGAAATCACACGCGACTATAATTCGGTGCTTCCCTTGATGCTTGTCAGCGTGATTGCGGATGGCATGGCGATGTGGCTCATGCCGAAATCGTCGATCATGACCGAGAAGTTGGCGCGCCGCGGCCTGCGGATCCATACGGATTACGAAACCGATGTACTCCAGCAAGTATCGGTAGGAGAGATGATGGATCGTGACCTACCTGTGATTTCTAGTGACATTTCCGTGGGAGAACTGGCGGAGAGAATTGCGCGCCGGGATCCTACCGTGACGAAACACCAAGGACTCTTGATCCTGGACGCCAACGAAAACCTTAGAGGTATTATCACGCGCAGCGACATCTTGCGAGCACTTGAAAAAGACGGAGAGGGCAATATGAGCGTGCTCGACGCGGGGACCTGCGATGTCTTGGTGACATATCCGGATGAACTGCTCCATGATGCGGCGGCAAAGATGCTCCGGCGCAACATAGGTCGCCTGCCCGTGGTGGAACGCCCAGAGTCGACGCGGGTCGTAGGGTATCTAGGGCGCCGGGGATTATGGCGGCTCGACTTCGGCGGTTGGACGATGAGCATCTTCGAGAAGTGGGTTGGGCGAGCAGGTTTTTCGGGCGCCGTCGTGTGCAGTAGACTGCGACGTGTGAGAGCTGAGCCTTCCGGCAGAATAAGGACCGCTGCTGAAAGAAGGATCGCGGGCCTGTCGCAGAAGTTCTTAGCGACCTCTTCCGGAACTCCGAAATAAATGGACGCATTTTATGCGTCCGTTGAGCAGCGGGACGATCCGACAGCTTCGGTTTTACCGATCCAAACAACGGCAACGGCACAAAGTTTTCTTTTCGCCGTGCTCAGGCGAGGTCGAAGCGATCGTGATTCATCACTTTGGTCCACGCCGCCACGAAGTCTTTCACGAACTTCTCCTTCGAATCCGCGCACGCATAGACTTCCGCGAGTGCGCGCAGCTGGGAGTTCGAACCGAAGAGCAGGTCGACACGGGTGCCGGTCCAGTTGACCTCGTTCGTCTTCCGGTCGCGTCCCTCGTACACGCCGTCAGAGCCATTGCACGGTTGCCATTGCGTGTTCATGTCGAGCAGGCTGAGGAAGAAATCATTCGTCAGCGCCTCCGGCCGCTTGGTGAAGACGCCGTGCGTCGACTTCCCGACATTTGCTCCCAGAACGCGCAGGCCGCCGACGAGAACGGTCATCTCCGGGGCAGTAAGCTTCAGCAATTGCGCCCGATCCACTAAGCGTTCCTCTGCCGATAGACCCTGGCTGGCGCGGAAATAGTTGCGGAAGCCATCCGCCATTGGTTCGAGCGGCTCGAAGGAGTCGACGTCAGTTTGTTCTTGCGAGGCATCCATGCGCCCCGGGCTGAAGGGGACTTTGACGTCGTATCCGGCAGCCTTCGCGGCTTTCTCGACCGCCGCACAGCCGGCGAGAACGATCAGGTCCGCCAGCGAAACCTTCTTGCCGCCAGACTGTGAAGCGTTGAACTCCTTCTGGATCGCTTCGAGCTTCTGTAGCACCTTTGCCAGTTGAGCCGGCTCGTTGACTTCCCAGTCTTTTTGCGGCGCCAGACGAATGCGCGCACCGTTCGCTCCACCGCGCTTATCCGAGCCGCGGAAGGTAGACGCCGACGCCCAAGCCGTAGACACCAACTGGGAAACGGACAACCCTGACGCGAGGATTTGCGATTTGAGGGCGGCGATGTCCTGCTCTCCAATCAGCGGATGATTCACAGCGGGGATCGGGTCTTGCCACGATAGCGTCTCCTTTGGAACGAGGGGGCCGAGATAACGCACGATCGGTCCCATGTCGCGGTGCGTCAGCTTGAACCACGCCCGGGCAAACGCATCTGCGAACTGATCCGGATGCTCGTAGAAACGGCGCGAAATTTTTTCGTAAGCAGGATCGAACCGCAAGGAGAGGTCGGTGGTCAGCATGGACGGTGCGCGACGCTTTAAGGAATCGTGCGGATCCGGCACGGTACCGGCGCCTGCGCCATTTTTCGGTGTCCACTGGTGCGCACCGGCCGGGCTCTTGGTCAGTTCCCATTCGTAGCCGAACAAGTTCTCGAAGAAGTTGTTGCTCCATTTCGTCGGGGTCGTAGTCCAAATGACTTCCAGACCACTGCCGATCGCGTCGCCACCCTTGCCCGAGCGAAATTTGCCCTTCCAGCCGAGACCCTGCTCCTCGATGCTGGCGGATTCCGGCTCTGGGCCCACCAGTGCCGCATCGCCAGCACCGTGGGTTTTGCCGAAGCTGTGCCCCCCCGCAATCAGCGCGACCGTTTCTTCGTCGTTCATTGCCATTCGGCGGAACGTTTCGCGAATATCCTTGGCCGCCGCGATGGGATCCGGCTTGCCGTTCGGCCCTTCCGGATTCACATAGATCAGACCCATTTGCACAGCAGCGAGTGGATTCTGAAGGTCACGGTCGCCGCTGTAGCGCTCATCAGCCAGCCACTTGCCTTCCGGGCCCCAGAAGACGTCCTCGTCGGGCTCCCACACATCCGCGCGCCCGCCGCCAAAACCGAAGGTCTTGAAGCCCATCGACTCGAGAGCGACGTTGCCCGCGAGAATCATCAGGTCGGCCCAGGAGATCTTCCGGCCGTATTTCTGCTTGATCGGCCAAAGCAACCGGCGAGCCTTGTCGAGGTTCACATTGTCCGGCCAACTGTTGAGCGGCGCGAAGCGCTGCTGGCCCGCTCCGGCACCGCCGCGGCCGTCGCCGATGCGGTACGTGCCGGCGCTGTGCCACGCCATTCGAATGAACAGACCCCCGTAGTGGCCAAAGTCGGCCGGCCACCAATCCTGCGAGTCCGTCATCAAGGCATGAAGGTCCTTGATGACGGCATGCAGGTCGAGACTCTTGAATTCCTTGGCATAATCGAACTCCTTGCCCATCGGATTCGACAGGGCGGAGTGCTGGTGAAGAATCTCAAGGCCCAACTGCTTCGGCCACCAGTCACGGTTCGTGTGTGCGGTGGTTCCCTGAGAAAACGGGCACTTGGATTCAGTTGGCGCCCCCGCTGAGGTAGTAAGTTCTTTGTCCATATGTTCACCTTCCTTCGAATTAGTCAAAAACTGTTACGAACTTCAAACTCATTCTCGGTTCGCCATTTGAGAAATCGCCGCCACCTTTGCTCACGCGCCTTCGAGAACTAACGGGAAGTGCGCCGCGGAGCGCACTTCGTGCAGAGTCCCCGGAAAATGAGTTCGCATTCACGAAGCATCCGCTTACCTAGAGAGCGCGCGGCAGGCCTGGGCACGTCGTACCAGAGGATGTCCTCAACATTGCCGCAGCGATCGCAGATGAAGTGGTGATGCCGCATGCCTTTCGCATCGAATCGCGCGGCGCGTCCCTCCACGGCCACTTCACGCACCAAACCCGCCTGCACCAAGTCCCGCAGATTGTTGTAAGTCGTAGCCCTCGAGGAGCGCGGATCCAAGCGATTCACGGCTTCGAAGATTTCCGCAGCCGTGGGATGACTGTTGTGTTCCATCAAGAATGCCATCACGGCATAGCGCTGCGGAGTGCGCCGCAACCCGCTGCCGACGAAGGACCGTTTAATCGCCTTGGCGTCCATTGAAACATCTAGACTATGTCTAATGTGAGATTTAGTCAAGAGTTGTGCGCTCGTGCGACTGCATCAAGACGATGACGGTGAACTCTTCCAAAGTTGTATGGCGAGATTCGAATAACGCCGCGCCTGCCTACAAGCACTGATTGACCTTGAGCAACGACGGCTTTCGGTGCCGGTGTTAGCTTAACAAACACCCTCTGCTGGCGTCGCGACGCTAGCAGTGGACAGGGGGAGCGGCGACAGAGCATCCGACGGAGTCAACTCTCCCCCTCTTGAGCAAGGTGTGCAAAAAGGAACAGACCGATGACCCTCGGCGAATTAACCTCTCTTTTGTCTTAAGCCCATTCGTGGTAGAAAGGCCCGGTGTGAACGTGTGGCAGAAAAACTGTCCGGTTTGTCAGAAACCTCTGGAAAAGAAGCATCCTGCGGAGACGATCCCCTGCCCTTGCGGTAAGTATGTCTGGAAGGGATAACGCGTCCAACTCTTGATCCATTCGCTCCGCGAACTCGTTAAACTCTTCGTGGCAACCATGCAACATTTTCGTGAGCGTTACCACTTGCTGAACCTTCGCTCGTAAAACACTAAAGCTTAGGCAGTTTCCCTATCTGCCGTCTCGTTCGGAAGAGCGGACCTTAAAATCGCGGGAACCAGTTCCTCGACCAGATTGCGCTTATCTAGCAACAGGCTCACACCGAGGTTCGTCGCCAGTTCCTTCGTTTCAGTGTCATTCCATAGCGACATAGCCACAACGGACTTTGTAGGCGGAAGCAGGCGCGATGCCACGGCAGCCTTTCCATCCTTCGCTCTATCGGTCATATGTACATCCATCAGCAATACGTCCGGTTTTAGGGTTGCAGTCAACTCCAGCACTTCAGTAAAGCTACTTGCTTCCCCAACAATCTCTATATTGGATTCGTCCTTGAGAAAATCCACGATGGACCTACGAACCACTTCACTATCATCCGCAATCAACACTCGCACTGACATAGCTCCTTCTTCCTCCGCAAGTTGGTCTGCGATGATCTTGCGGACCAGTGAAATGGGAATCTGCTCGAACCGGGTTTTTCCGATCAAGACTCCTCCGTTCTGTGGAACGGTAACAGTCAAGGCGTCATACGGGTAGAATCTTTAGGAAAAGCCATCGGGGAGTTTAATCGATCAGATACGATAACGCCTCGTCGTGTTAATGCAGCGGTTTGCACATCTGGAAGCCCGATTACTCAGACTAGCCGAGCCTAGTCATCAGCATCGGCATTGAGTTGATTTAACAACTCCCTAACCAAAACATGCGCCACGAGAAAATCATGCTGGTCGTTATATTTCCGGTCGCTGTCTGGTTTTGCTCGCTGGCGGCCCGAGCTGTTAACCGACTCCGCTATTCACCCTCGTCAGTTTGAATACTATTCCGGTCAGGGATGTGGCAGAAAAAGATGGGGCGGAAACGATTCACATCACATGCTAGAATGTCTGTTAGTTGCAAGGCCGCCTACCTCACAACTATTTTCCAATGCTTGGAGGGATGATGGTCTGCAGAGTCTGCTTTTCAGAAAACCACCGAACCTTTTCAGTAGAATCGACCTTCGCTTTTCCCGGTGTAGAAAGACTCAATCTTTCTCCCGTATATGTCTGTCAAACGACATTGCTGTGCTTGGACTGCGGATATTGCGAACTTGTCTTTCCTGCGGCTGAGCTAGAAAAGGTCAGGAAAGGGATGGGGTCCAATCCAACGATTCGATTTGTTCCTGAATATTCACGCCTTCAATAATCCTTTGTATCCGCAGGCCCAACGTGTACTCGTTCGCACGCCAGGGTTGTGCTGTTCACTTTAACGGAGCCCGCAGTTCATGAAGCGCGTAGTATTCAGCATCCGCGTCGCTTTCGGCAATTATCAGTTCAACGGCGTGCCCCTGCACAATCCAACCCATGACAGAGAAGAGTTTGTGAACCTGTTTACTTCGGGGCCCCGAAGACGGTTGCTCTGCCATAGTCCGTCTCTTGGAATTCGTGCGGCAGCACCTTCATAGCTAGCCTTGTATATTGGCCAAGGTACCAATGTGAGCGACATGCCTTTGTGAGAGGAAGCAGATCGACAATGCGACCCTCTCGTTGGCTAAAGGCGGGTATTGTCCAAAATTGTACAGACACGTGGATGGACGCTGATACATTCTGTCTGAAACAATGACGAACTCGTGCCAAAACACTACCTCCGTTACTGGCCCGGCCCGACAATTTGTGTAAAGTGGACGAACTCAAAACGAACCAAAACATGCGGCACGAGAAGGTCATGCTGGTCGTTATAGCAAAAAACGTGAGGTGAACCCGGTTTAATGACCCACGATCCAATGCCGAAAGTCATTGAACCTCTCCAATTCATGTAGTTCTGATGGCCTGATCTGTGTATCTGCATCTGGGACGTGCACGATGGTGACCCAAGGTACGCTTTGTTGGATGAAACCAAGCAGGTTAGTGATTGCGTCCAACGAAGTGAAAAGGAATCTGGTACGCTTGGCGACATTGGGGCGATTGGATGAGCGCCACATTCAAAATAAGAACCGCTGGTGCCAGGGAAGCGTCATGATTTTTCGCGCCCGTGCGACGGCCAGCGGATTGTATCGGTCTCGCCCTATTCCAAGCCGAGCCAGTTCGACCCATTTTTTGTTTCTAGGCATCGTAATTGTCGGTGCCTGGGGTTTTCCTCCGCTAACCGTCACGCCAAGCGCTGCCCAAGAGGGAAACGAAAAACTCCAGAATTACTACGCAAATGCACATCCATACCTCGAAGAACGCTTGGAGCTGCTCGTCAAGCTCATTCCAGATCTGAAGCAACTTCAACCTGCGCCAGATCAGAAAGAGCTGCCGATGATCCTGGAGAACACGGGGCGGCGGGTGGATGAGTTCTTCCTGAACATGGTCGATCTCACGGCTCATGAGAAAGGTGTACAGGAGGCACGGAATTGGCGAGGGGACCTCACGGACACTCAGCCTGTTGAAGACAATTATTTGATTCTTGTTCACAACGGTTTCAGGACAGAGATTAAAGAGTCTCGCCTCGACCTGGGGGGATATCCGGTGAAAGAAGGTCAAGGGGATGTCCAAGGGGAAGGAGTCTTTAAAAGGGGGTACCGTATCGGTGCCGGCTTCGCGTCCAGCACTTTTTGTTTCGCGACGAGTTTTCAGTCCGCATCGAGCTTCCGCCATCTTGGAGATGAAAGGATTGGCAAGCAAAATACCTACGTCGTGGCCTTCGCCCAAAAACCGAGCGAGGCCACCATCACAGTCCCTTGGAGCGGACAAGGAGACAGCGTGCAGATGCTGGTACAGGGAATCGCTTGGGTGGACAAAAACAACTTCCAAATCATCCGATTGCGGACCGATCTTCTCGCACCGCGTCCCGAGATTGGGCTGGCGCAGCTGACCACGGATTTGATATTCAGCGAGGTAGATATTCCTGACGTCATGACGTCTTTATGGCTACCCAGCGTCGTAAACGTCTTCGTTGAAGAAATTGACTCTAGAAAACAAGTAAAAGGTCGCAGATTCACAGATATTTACCGATTCACGGACTATCGGCGCTACGCGGATCCAAGAAACACAACGCCGAGTCTGAGTAACGCCGCCTTCGCGGCCATAGACATAAGTCCGACAATTTACTACGCAAGTGCACATCCGTATCTGGAGGAACCGTGGACCCAACTCGTCAAAGTCATTCCAGATCTGAAGAAGGTGCGGCCTACCTCAGATCAACAGCTTCTGCCCATAATCTTGGAGAAGGCAGGAATACGCGTGGACGAGTTTTTCCGCAACGCTCCCAATCTAATCGCTGACGAGGAAGTCAGGCAGCAGAAAGTGAGTAGCAGCATTGGGGCCTTCAACGAGAGCTTGCATGTTCGAGACAACTATTTGATCCTCGTTCACGGCGATCAAAGTAGTGCAAAATTCTTTGAATATCGTATGGACTCAAAGGGCAATCGCGTGGAGCAATTGAGCATAGATGAGCAGCACATCAACATGTCTCGGTTCTTCGTCACGTCTGGCTTCGCCTTGAGCTGTATTCATTTCGCAACAGCTCTTCAATCAAAATCGACTTTCCTCTATCTCGGTGAGGAAAAGATTGGCAATCAAAATACCTACGTCGTGGCCTTCGCCCAAAAACCGAGCGAGGCCACCATCACAGTCTCTATGAGAGAATTGCAAGGGAGCACCGTACATATGCTGGTGCAGGGAGTCGCCTGGGTGGACAAAAGCAATTTCCAAATCATCCGATTGAGGACCGATCTTCTCGCACCGCGTCCCGAGGTCGGACTTGATCGTCAGACAACGGAAGTGACTTTCAACGAAGTACGGATTCGAGAAGTCGCCACTTCCTTATGGCTACCAAGCGTAGTGAAGGTATATATCACGTTTTACCGGCAGAACTTCAGGAACGAGCACCACTATTCCAATTATCGGCGGTATCGTGTGTCTTCAAATATGGTCGCCCCAACGTGAAGCCGTTATATTCGGTTATAGTTCTGGTTTTGGGCGTCGCGATCCGGGTTTTTCTCGCCAGCGGCCCGAGCAGTTAGCTCCGGCTACGCACCGAAGGCCACCTGGCACATCGTCGAAAGCGGCTGCGAAACGTGCCGACATCAAGAATCTCGCTCCTCATGATCTGGGATGCAAATAGAGACTGCGAAACGCAGTGAATGACAACCTGGGACTTGAAGACATCTGACTGAGAATCTACCTCCCCGAACGAGACTTGTGACCCGAATAGCTTCCGAACCGATGGCGTCGCGTTTTCCGGTAAACTGGCTACCCAGCGAGGGACTGCTCCTTGGACAAACTTAGGTTGAATTTTCATCAGAGTTTCATCGGGCTCTTCGTTCTTTTACTTGCGGGTTCCGCAGTTGCCCAATCCGTTCCTCCGCAACTCATGAACAACCTCAAATGGCGACTCATTGGCCCGTTCCGTGGAGGTCGAGTAGTGACGGTCGCAGGAGTGCCGGGCAACTCGACGACCTTTTATTTTGGTGCGGTCAATGGTGGCGTCTGGAAGACCACGGATTCTGGAACTGTCTGGAGGCCAATCTTTGACAACCAAGCTGTGGGCTCAATCGGAGCCATCGCCGTCGCACCCTCTGACTTCAAGACGATCTACGTGGGAACTGGCGAGTCGGATATTCGATCCGACTTGTCTTCCGGAAATGGCGTTTACAAATCCAATGATGGCGGCTCCACGTGGACGCACGTAGGCTTAGCCGATACGCGCCAAATCAGCCGAATCGTAGTTGATCCGCGAGATCCGACTATTGTCTACGTGGGTGCTCTCGGTCATGCCTATGGACCAAACGGACAGCGTGGGGTGTACAAATCGGTCGATGGCGGAGCATATTGGACCAAGGTCCTCGATAAAGGACCGGAAATCGGGATTTCAGACCTGACGATCTGCTCGGGCAATTCGCAGTTGTTGTTCGCCGGCGGATGGAATGCGCATCGTCCCCCGTGGAGTACCTATGCTGCGATCGACGGAGCCGGTGGCGGGCTGTACCGGTCTCAAGATGGCGGGAAGACATGGTCTCGGCTGAGCAACGGCCTGCCCGAAGGTGATTGGGGACGCATTGGAGTGGACGTTGCGGCAGATGGTAAACGCGTTTACGCACTGATCCAGGCAAAGAAGGCAGGTTTGTATCGCTCCGACGATGGTGGCGACACTTGGACTTTGGAAAACGCGGATCCTCGTCTCACCAGCCGTGCGTGGTACTTCAACAGAATCACCGTCGACCCGCAGAATCGCGATGTGATTTACATCCCAAACGTCGCTCTTTATCGGTCCGTTGACGGAGGAAAAACGATTTCGATTCTCCGCGGGGCGCCGGGCGGAGACGATTATCACCAGATTTGGATCGATCCCAAGAATTCCGACAGCATGGTTCTTGGAGCGGATCAGGGGACGACAGTCAGCCTCGACTACGGCCAAACTTGGAGCACTTGGTACAACCAGCCGACGGCACAGCTCTATCATGTCATAACTGACAACAAATTCCCCTACGTCGTGTACGGCGCCCAACAGGATAGTGGAAGCGCTGCGGTCCCCAGCCGCACCGATCACGGCCAGATCACTCCACGAGATTGGTTTCCAGCGGGCGGAAGCGAAAGCGGATACATAGCGCTCGATCCCAAGGATCCGAACATCATCTATTTGAGTGGAACCTACGGCACCGTCGCCCGCTATAACAGGCTGACTGGATTCAGCCAGGATGTTACTCCCTGGCCGGTGCCAACCTTTGGTTCCGAGATTAATGTGCGGAAATATAGAGACCCTTGGACCCCCGTTCTCATTTTTTCCCCGGCGGACTCCACAACGCTCTACCTTGGAACGCAATATGTGATGAAAACTGTCGATGGTGGTCTGCACTGGCAGACCATTAGCCCCGATCTGACCGGAGCGACACAACAGCCAGGGGACAAAACGGAAGGGCCAACGACGACCGAGAACGCGAAGCAACGAGGCTACGGCGTAGTCTTCACCGTTGCGCCATCCGCTCTAAACCGCGACACCATCTGGGCAGGGAGCGATACCGGACTTATTCACCTTACCCGCGACGGCGGCAAAACCTGGAAGGATGTGACGCCCGCCGGTCTGACAGCTTGGAGCAAGATATCGTTTATCGAAGCTTCGCACTTCGATGCTGCGGTTGCATATGCGGCTGTCGATCGGAGCCGATTGGACGACCAGGCACCTTATCTCTACCGAACCCGAGACTATGGGGCTAGCTGGCAACTGATTACGAAGGGCATCGCGGACAACTCTTTCCTGCGTGGCATTCGCGAAGACACGGAGAGAAAGGAACTGCTCTTTGCCGCGACGGAATTGGGGGTTTATGTATCCTTCGATGACGGCAGCGATTGGCAGTCCTTGCAGTTGAATCTTCCGGTGACTTCCGTGCGCGACCTCGCGATTCACGACGATGATCTGGTCGTCGCTACGCACGGCCGCTCTTTCTGGATCCTGGACAACATCACGCCGCTTCGGCAGGCATTCGATGCCGAGAAGGATAAGGGATTCTGGCTTTACCGTCCGGCGGCAGCGTATCGCATCGACAACGATTCCTTCACGGGCACTCCACTACCACCGGAGGAACCAACGGCCGAGAACCCACCCCCTGGCGCCACCATCGACTATCTACTTAAGTCTTCCGCCAGCAGCGTGACACTCGAGATCATCGATTCGCAACAAAAGCTCGTCCGCAGATTCTCATCGGAAGACAAACATCCGGAAAAGCACCCGCCACTTCCTATTGCCGAACGTTGGTTCCCCAAACCGGAAGCCCTCGAAACGAATCCTGGAATACACCGCTTTGTCTGGGATCTCACTTGGGGCAGTTCGGGAGGACCCGGCGTGGATGAAGAAAGCGAATACCGCAATCCCAGGGGCCCTAGAGCTGTGCCCGGGATGTACACGGTGAGACTCACTGTCGACGGACAGCCGCAGATTCAGCCTCTAGGCATCTTCATGGACCCCCGCTCCTCCGCCACTGCCGAGATACTTCAGCAGCAGTTGCAACTCGGTCAGCAGATATTTGCCGAAACCTTGGAAGCGCGCCGCATTCTCGCGGAAATCGATTCACTGCGGAAACAAGTCTCCGAGCTAGAGCAGAAGGTCAGTGAGAAAGATTCGGCTATTAAGTCTGCCCTGCTGGATGTTCAAACTGAAATTTCCAAGATTGAGACGAAGCCGGCAGCCAGTCCGGGCCAGCCTACGGATCTGCAGGACGCGTTCGCCTATATGGCGTCCGCACTACGTGTCGTCGAAAGTGGAGATCGCGCCGTGCCTTCGCAAGCGATGGCCGTTTACGACGAGTCCAACCAGCGCGTCAAAGCAGCGATTGCAGAATGGAACGAGTTCAAAACAACTCAACTTCCTCGGCTTAATCAGGAATTGGCCGGAGCCCATCTCGCTCCGATCGCTATCTCCGAAATCGAGCAGGAAGTCCAATTTCTAATGTCACGCTAAACCGTTTTCGCCCGGTGTGCGATCGGTACGGGAGACTCCCTCCTCCGAGCGTGTCCAAAAGACGCCGACATGCATTTTCTCTATTTTCCTTGCCCCGCAATCTTCTGGCTTGCCCACCTCACTCGTACCTTAGCGCTTCGACCGGATCCACCTTCTCGGCGCGTCGCACGGGCACCCAGCAGGCGAGCAGCGCCACGCCCACAAACAACAGCCCAACGACAAGTAGCGTCGCCGGATCGCCAGGCTGCACCTCAAACAGGAACGACCGCAGCACGCGCGACAGAACCATCGCCAGGGCCACCCCAGCTACGACTCCGGCGGCTATCAATCGAAATCCTTCGCCGAAGATCAGCTTGCGAATGTCTTTTTGTTGCGCGCCGACCGCGCTGCGAATCGCCAATTCCCGCCGTCGCGAAGTTACCGATAGAAAAAGCACGCCGTAAATTCCGACCAGCGTCAAGACGCTGCCTACCACCGCGAAGCCAACCAGCAGTTGCATGGCGAAGGTCCGCGAGGCCAAGGATTCGTCGCGAATCTGTTCCAGTGTCTTCACGTTTTCAATCGCTGCGGTGGGATCCACGTTGTGGAGTTCGCGTTCCACGTTGAGCACCACCGCGCGTGGGTCCGCCGCCGTCCGCACCACCAAATGCTTCGAAAACGCATGCGCCTGCCACAGCGGGAGGTAGACCTCGGGAGACGCCTCCAGAGTCAAATCATCGCTTCGGCTATTGGCAATCTCCCCGACAATGTCCGTGCCCGGTTTATCGCGGCCGTCCAGCCAAAACTTCCGTCCAACCGGGGTCTGATGCCGGAAGTAGCGATCTGCAAATGCCTGGTTCACGATGGCCACCTTCGACGCCTTATCATCATCGGTCGAGCGAAAGTCTCTGCCGTCAAGCAAGGCCTCGCCCATCAACTTGAAGTAGTCGGGTGTGACCGCGCGGAGCGGAAGCGCCGTCTTGTCGCTCTCTTTCACCGCCGGGGGTTGACCCTCAATTTCCAGAGTCGCGGGCCAATTGTTTCCGGTCAGGGGCACTCCCCAGGCAAATGCAGCGTATTGCACCGCTGGTAGAGCTGCAACTCGCTCTAAGGCCTGCCGGTGAAAGCTGTCCCAGTTGGAGTACTGCACCTCCGTGACACTCATCGTCAAGATCCGTCCGGTGTTGTAACCCGAGGGCACCTCTGCGATTTTCAGCATGGTGCGAATCAACAGTCCTGCACCAACCAGCAGCGCCAAGGTCAAGGCCGTCTGCGCCACGGTGACTCCACGCAAAAGCCGCCGCTCTCCTAATCCCGCGGTGCCTTTTGGCCCGGCACTTTTCAGAACCTCCATCGGATCCAGGCGAAAAGCCCGCAGTGCGGGAAGAATCCCGGCGAAAACCGAAGCCAGCAGCGCCGCGCCGAAGCCCCACCCCAACACGGCCCAGCCCGCGGTCACTCCATCGATCCGTGGAACGGCTTGCCCCGCAATCAACTTGAATACCTTGACGACACCGAACGCCAGCGCCACCCCAAACGTTCCTCCGAATAACGCCAGGAGCAGGCCCTCGGTTAAAATCTGCCGAAACAGCGCAACGCGACCCATGCCCAGTGCGCCGCGTACAGCGTACTCCTGCTGCCGCTGTAGTCCGCGTACCAGCAACAAGGCCGCTGCGTTCCCACATCCAATTAGCAGCACGAGCGCCGCGGCACCCAGCAGCGGCAGCAAAATCCTTCGGCCATCGCGATTCATTTCGTCGGTCAGCGGTTCCAGTTGCGGTGTGAACCCTTCAAACTGTGGTTCCGCCTGCCCCTCCCGTGCCGCCAGCACGGATAACTCTTCTTGCGCTTGCCGCCGCGGGTTCCCCTGGCGCACTCGCGCCACCACGTCCCAGTAGGGGTTCGACATGGCCTTCGGGTCGGGCATTGCAGGCGCCCAAAAATCCACCGTTGCGTTCACACTGTAGTTTGGCTCTTTCGCAGCTCCCGGAGACGGAAGGAAGCGTACGCCCGGCTGCATTATCCCAATGACGGTGGGGGGAACGTCCCAGCGGCTGATGCGCACGGTGTTGCCGATAATCTGCGGGTCGCCGTTGAAGGCCCGCTGCCAAAACTCATATCCGAGCACAATCACTTTTGTTGGTCCTAACGAAAAGTCCGCGTCTTCGAAGCCACGACCGGTGATCGTTTTTAGTCCCATCACCGGCATGTAATCTGTGGTTACAAACATCCCCTGCATTGATTGGCTGCCGTCACCTCGGATAAGAAAGTTGAACGTCCAGTTGTACGCGGCGATTCCTGCAAACGACTTCGCCTCCTTTTGCCATTCCGTCCACTGCTGCGCCGCCCACCCACGCGGACCGTCCATCTTCTGGCCGTCCGTCCGCGCTGCGGGAAGGAGCATTAACTGCTCCGGCTTCTCATACGGCGGCGGTGTCAGCAGCACGCCCTGGATCAGGCTGAAGACCGCCGAAGTCGCACCAATCCCCAGCGCCAACGTCAGGATCGCAATCAGGCTGAAGCCCGGCTGTTTCAACACCATCCGAACCGCAAATCGAAGCTCTCGCAGCATGTATCCTCTCTCCGTGCTCAGTTCCGTGGGACACTCGCTTCGTTGGCCCTCTTAGGTAGACGTCGGCCATAGCGTTTCTGTTCCCTTATCCATCCAGTTGGACGATGGTATCTCCGCTCGGTTAGAACCCAACCGAAAGCGTATTGGGGTTAGCTTCCGACTAACCTGCTATACACAATGGGGACAGCGTGCGAACAACGCCGTTGATGAGTGGACCGACACTGCCAAGAGAACCACAGGTGCGCTCTTCCAGCTCGAAAATCCGCGGTCGTTTGATTTCTTAGGTTGCCTTGTTTCGCCGAGATTCCCGCATTCAACTTAGGTGTAAAAAGGGCCAACCAGGGGGCAACGCTGAGTAGTTTTGGATATCTCCGCCCAAGAGATCCAAAATCTTTGCTAGCCTCCGGAGGCACAACTTATTGATCCAGTAGTAGCAAAGTTCTCGGCTCAGCACTACCCCGGAGTTGGGATGGAAAGAATCGCGAACCCGGATATACCGGCTCGGGATATTCTGGTTGACTTCCAGCTTGTAGTCCGAGAGTCATGCGGCGCAGGATTGCATCGGAAGGTGAAGTCGCCAATTCTCGCGTGAGGCGCCGCTGTATTCGACTCGATCCAGTTCGGGGTTCAATCTCGCAGTGGGAGTTGCTCTGACAACTCCCGAGTGAGTACCCCGGGAGTCGCAGCCCGAGGCTCTAATGCTCCGCCGGCCTTTTGCAGGCCCTGAACACCAGGATGGAGCCATAGGCATGGGAAGAGAAGCCCTCAAAGCCTGCCTCGACCGCACAGCGCGCGAGATCAGCGACGCTGTAGATGTGACCGCCGCCTTTCTCCGCGCGGTCGCGTATCGATTTGTATTTGATGAGTCCCGAGTTGATGAGGGCAAAGCACATCACCGCCAGCGGCGCTCCGACTTTCATGGTGCGGTTGATCTCGCGCAATGCTATCACCACGTCGGAGAAATGGTTCAGCGAACCTGCACAGATGGCGGCGTCGAACAGACCAGCCCGAAACGGCAGCGCCTCCACCGTAGCACGGGCGAAGTGAATGTTGGGAATATGTCCTATTTCGACATAATGGACGCCCCGCCGCAGCATGCTCGTGCAGATATCAATGCCAAGAACGGTCCGCGACGCAGAAGCAATGCGGCGCCCGTAGGTTCCCGGGCCGCAGGCCGCGTCCAGAATGACCCCGTCACACGATTCCACAATGTCAGAAACGTCATGTGCGAGCTGTTTTAAGGACGTGCTGTGCCATCCACCATACAGGTTGCAGACGGCCGGATACACCCAGGTTTCGTAGACGGATGCCATAAAGTCAAGCGGGAGGCGAGAGTCCTTCTTTCCGACGACGCGCAGGGATCGGTTCCTGCTCGCTTCGAGGTTGACCACGATGAAGTCGGGAATCCCGCTCAGGATGGGGTAGGTCTTCGCACAGACACGGCAGAAAAGTCCGTCGTGCACCGATTCTAGACTCTGCTTGCATACAGGGCATGCGTAGAATCTGCCGGACTGCCGGATCCATTCATCTTCTGCCTGGGGAACGGTTGACTCAATGCTGAATGATTGCGATGCCATGACGAGACTCCTGGTCGAATTCAGCGGAGGGCCAGCATCAGGTCGAGGGAAAGGCTCTTCGGGGAACGACAAGCGCTACTTAGCATGGCCTTGCGATGAATGCAGTGACCCTAGGCACACTGCAGGTTCCACCGGGCTTTTGCGAAGGCAGACCAGGGGCACACGCCGGTGCTGGTCAACGCACACTCTCAGTCGTCGTTGGTTTCTGAGGGCTCAGTTTCGGAAAGCGTGATAATCGCCAGCTCACTCACCGACATTGAGCCGGATTCCGGTTGGATTACGAGCGATACGGAAGCCCTAAGCCTATCCTCGCTCGCCCTTTCAATTTCAATCATCTAGCGGAACAGATGGTCCGGTAACCGTTCTTATTTCACTGCGACAACGACCAGAGTGAAGTCATCCTGAAAATTCCCGTTACAGAAGCCGACCACCTCTTTACGGATTGTTGTCAGCAAATCGGAGGCGCTCAATGCGATGTTGTTGCTGCAGAGTGCAAGCAATCTTCCTTCTCCAAATTGCTGTTCATCCGAATTCATTGCTTCGGTTAGACCATCGGTATAAAGCACCAGACGGTCTCCGGAAAACAACGGAAAAGCTTCCTCTTCGTAATTCCAGTCTAGAAGGATTCCCAGCGGGGTTCCTCCTACTCCCCTCAAGGGAATCCCCTCACCCGATTTGTGGAACAGAATGGGCGGCCAATGACCGGCGCTGGCGTAGGTCAGCCTGTTTTCGTAAGTATCGATCGTGCAGTACCAGAAGGTAACGAATTTATCTGGAGCGATGTTGTTCGAGATTACCTCGTTTAATTTCTTCACAAGAGCGCTTGGCGAGACCTCTTCCGAGGCGAAGGCTCGAAAGCTGGCCTGCAGGTTGGCCATCAACAACGCGGCACTGATCCCCTTGCCAACCACATCACCGATGCAGACCCCGATCTTTTTCTCGCCGAACTTCAGCACATCAAAATAATCTCCCCCAAGGGTGCTTGCAGGCTGCCACGCTCCCGCCACGTCCAGTCCTTTTACTTGGGGGATCTTCTTGGGTAAGAGCCCTTCCTGAATTTCTCTCGCCTTGGCCAGCTCTTGGTCTTGCTGTTTCGATCGCGTATTCCCAATTTCGACGACGCGTTGAAGTTCAAGATTCTCGCCCTCTAGCTGCACTCGCGATTCCTCATGCAAATGGCGGATGGTCCCGACGACCAGTACAACCACGACCACAAGCCTACCGGCGTCCCACAGTTGCGAGAAATAGGAGCGGATGGGAATTTGATACACGGGCATTATGATCGCCACCGTCAACGACGCGATCGCAACCGCCGTAAAGAACAAAAATATCAGGTACGCGACCCAGTCCCACGGAAAGCGGAGACGTGAAGACCTTGGCGCGAGACGATTCATTATCGGCGTCGTCAAATTGCCGATGAATAGAGCGTAGAGGATTATCGGAAGTAAGCCCATGCCCGGACCGCGTACATTCGCGACCCACAGAATCGCAAACAACGCGGCTGCGACCATAACCAACATCAGCTGCCTTGCGAAAAACGTGCGAACACCAATAGAACGGGACGAGAGCTTCGCGCTGGTAATCATCATCAGTCTCTTGCCGGGTGCTATTGCGTGGATTAAGACTCGCTGAGCATGTTAGGTGGTACCCAAACGCGAGTCAACGCACGTTGACTCGCGCGCCACACGCGTGCCATACGCAAGGAAAATGACAGATTTTCCATTCACTTTGTGCGCGGCAAGCTTTTTCAAGTCCAACTCGTAGTTGATGCACAGCGATGGAGAAGTCGGAAGGCTCTACCGTGACCTGAAGGAGAAAGGAGCCCAGGCGCGGAGTGGGGATCGAAGCGACGGGACACTCTCGTTGGTTCGAGCGCTTACTGGCCGAGCTGGGCTTCGAACTGTGGGTCGGAGACGCGGCAAATGCATGGCTGCAGCTGGACCTGCAGGCCTCTCTAGTTGCAATTCTTGTCGCACTTCGCATCAAGCACCATGCCGAGGATGGTCATGTACGTTGGCTCCGACACGTTCCGATGCGGATCCTGATCGATATTCACCTTATGCACGACCACCAGGTTATCGGAAGGAAACGCCGTGATGTACTGCCCGCCTGCGCCCATCGCCGAGAACGCTCCCTGATACGGACCGGTCCAGACAGTCCCCGAATACAATGGTACTTCCCATGCCCACCAGAGCATTCCGTAGCCCCAGCGCCCTGTCCAGCCCTCGGCCTTGAACTCATTTCGTCCGGCAAAGTTTGTGCTCGGATAAACGCTGTACTCGAGGAAATTCGGGTCAGCCCACAACGTCTTCCCCCACAGCCCGTGAGAAATAGCTAGCAACCCCAGGCGAGCCATGTCGCGCGTTGGCAGATGGGTTGCGTACTCGAAATGGGTCGAGTTCTCGACGTAATTCTTCCGCTGTCGCGAACGGTCAAAATCCTGGAAGCGCAGCGGGACCGCGAGGTCGTCGCGTAACGCATCAAAGATGTCCTTGTGCGCGATCTTCTCAAACGCAATCCCGGCCGCGTCAAAATCCCAGTTGTTGTAGAACCAGCGCACCCCTGGATAAGAAGACCCGCGCTTCGGCGAAAGGTTGTCCTGTTCGTCGTTGCCGCTGCGGATGTAAATCCCGGAGCGTGACATCAGCAACTGCTGTAGGGTCGCCTGCCCTTCCGATTCGATGAACGGCGTCTTGTCCTCGAGTCCAAGCTGCACCACGGTTTGGTCCAGATCGAACTTCACGCCCTTCTGCATCTCGACCGCGTAAAGAAGGCTGAGCATGCTTTTGCGGACGGAAGCCACCTTGCTAACGAGCTTCGTGTCGCCGAACTCGAACACGACGTGCCCGCGCGAGATGACCATCATCCCGTCGGTTTGATGAGTCTTCAAAAAACTCCGCAACGCATCGAGCCGTTAGGGGAGAAGCCTTCGGACTCAGGTGACACCTTCTTCCATTCGGTGCCAGGCCAGGTCCATCCGTTCTCGTCGGTAAACCCTTCCGGCGGAACAAGCGGTGTTGGCGACACGGGAGTCGCAGGGCTGGCACTTCCGAAGACATTGCTTTGTGCTCGAACTTTCAAAGGAGCAGCCACCAGGCTGCACACGGACAATGCGGCAGCAATGAGCCTTCTGCTTAGCATCGGCGAATTTTGCCAGTATTCTTCTGACTGAGAAGGAGTCTCGCCCGGGTCCGTTCGCACCGGTCTCCTGTCCGCAAATCCATGGTGCGTGATAAGTATTAGGGTAGTTAACGACGGGTAATTATAAGCGACCCTCCTGATTTTGCCACTAGCCAGGAGCCATTGAAACATTTCCACCAAATCGTTACTGTTGAACTCATAAGTCGGGAAACTCTTTGATGGATCTCGTGCCACTCGATGAGCAACGTCAGCTGTTTATTTCCCCGTCGATCGATGACTGGAAGCCGATTGAGGATTACGGCATTACGGCGGTGATAGACCTGGACGGTAATCTCGACTTGGGCATTCCAAACATTCCCAATCACATGCTCTATATCTACTTTCCCATCTGCGATGAGGACCTGCCGGATTTGAACAAGCTGCACGCGCTGGCGAAGCTCGGCGCTCGATTGGTGGCCAACGGCGAGAAAGTTCTGGCGCACTGTGGCATGGGTTTCAACCGGTCGGCTCTGGTCGCGGGATTGGTGCTGACCTATCTCGGGATGAAAGGTGAGGATGCCGTGGCGCTTCTGAGGGAAAAACGGCCCGGCGCGTTGTTCAACGAAAACTTCGCCGCCTATCTCACGGCGCTGCCGTCCAACACCACTGCACCGGGCTCGTCCTAGAACTTGACTTGATTACATAACCAACTTTTTGGCGTGCCCGACCCCAAGAAAAAGAGGGAACGTTATTCCGTTCCCTCTTTGAATTACAACAACGCGAACAGCGGCGCTCTTTTTACTGCGAAATAACCGCAGCAACAATCACCGACTTCGTCTTCTCGTGCTTCTGGGCAAGCCGGACTTCCGTTCGGCTTCTGGGCATTTCCCGCCCCGAGACTCTGCCCGCAACCCATACCTGGTAGAGGAAATAGTTGTCGCCCATATGGCGGAAAACCAGTTCGGTTTTGTCCGATGGTGTAGTATTTTCGCATGCGTCGGATAAGACCTTGCTCAGCGAACCTTGTGCAGTGTTGGCTAAGCCAAGGGTCGAAGTCAATCGCGCACAATAAAAAAGGCAGAACGGGGACAAACCCGCTCTGCCAAATTTTTTGTCAGCGACAGTACAGCGATCTAGAGCGCTGTGCTGGCGTTCGTGCAACCCGTGCCCGACAGGTCGTAGTACAACACGCCGGACTGGTCGGAGCAATACGCGTTCTGACCCGTGGAGCCCTGAACCTGAGGCAGCGCCAGCGAGGTGTACGTCACCGCCGGAGTTCCGCCGCCGCCAACCGCCGTAAAGATGTAGCCGCTCTTGGTGCCTGTCGCCAGAACGCTATCGACCAAGCAAGCGTTCGTCGAAGAGGCATACGTGGAACCAGCGCAAGAAGCCGACGCGCCACCAAGGTTCGTCAGAGCTGCAGCATAACCAACTGCCGGATAGTTCGTCGAATAGGTCACCATCGCGGTGTTGATCGTACGGAGAGAACCGACCGCCGAAGACTGATTCGCTGCCATCTTCGAGCGCATTAAGTTCGGAATTGCGATGGCCGCGATGATCAGAATGATCGCCACGACGATCAGCAACTCGATAAGAGAGAAACCCTTCTGCTTTTTCATTTGAGAGATTTTCCTTGACCGCGATTTTAATCCTGTGCGAGGAGCGCACGCTTCACTCTCCGGGTAGTGCACGCCTGCGGCCTTACCGAGACTCTCGCGCGTTTCTGCCGCAGATTTGTTAACGCGACTGAAAACAATCAACTTGCACCACGCTCCAGATGCCCGTACGCAAGGACTCATCCCGCTTTGGTTGTTCTTAACCATTTTTACTGACACTTTATGGCTAGTCGCGCAACAGAAAGTGTCATCCGCGCGTGGTGTTGGTTGGCTCAAACTGCGTGAATTTTGTACCAGCGCGTGGTCGGCCAAGCATTTGCGGAGCATCCCAAACCTCTGCGACTGTCTCAAGTCGTAGAGCTCAGCAGTATGCCCCGATGGCACATTCCCGGTAACGCGACGCGTCGAAGACGCAGCTAGTGCTTATCAAGACTTAGCCTAGCCACGAAGAAATCTCAGCGGATCCGTCCAAAAGTGGACAGCATTCCTCCTTAACAATCTTTATCGTATAAGGCCGAGGGAACCAGTGCTGTTCGCTCCGTGTAGTTCAGTGGGCGTTCTGGTTGCGGCGGCTCCTGGGAGGCTGAGGAATGGTGGAACGAGTGGCCGAAACATGGCCATGGCCTGGGGCCAGGATTACCGGTGTTGTTTATTTGCTTTACTTTCTGACAGCAGTATCCGCCGAGGTCTTCGTTGGCCAGGCCCGGCTTGTTGCATATGACGCCCTCAACCTCATCGCGTACGCGTTCTACATTGCTGTGACGCTGCTCTTCTATCAGATGTTTAAGCCGGTGAATAGGAGCCTCTCTTTGCTCGCGGCGCTCTTCAGCCTCTTGGGATGCGCCACTGATGTTCTTGGCCTCTTTAATCTCGCGCCCTTCAAAATCAGCTCCCTGGTATTTTTCGGGCCTTATTGCCTGCTAATCGGCTACCTTATTTTCAGGTCGACCTTTCTGCCTCGAATTCTGGGCGTGCTGATGGCGTTGGCTGGTTTGGGTTGGCTGGTCTTTCTGGCACCGCTCGCAAACTCTCTGTCCACTTACCTCAAGGTCCTCGGCGGCGGCGCGGAAGCATCGCTGATGCTATGGCTCATCATGAAGGGTGTGAACGTTCAACGATGGAAGGAGCAGGCCAGCACAGCATGAAAATCACGATTCATCAGCAAAGAGGCCCGGCTACGCTGCCAGCGAGAACCAATCGAACTCGCATGCACTTTCTCTGAGAACTCGCACAAGGAGACAGGATGACCACAGCAGCAATGATGGAACGGATTGCAGAAGTGTCACCGCGTCTCAAGGCCAGGCTGGCCGGTGCGCTTTATTTGTTTAGCCTACTAACGGTCGCAACCACCGAGACTTTTCTTGGCGGCAGTTGGAACATCGCTGGGGGCCTCATCGGAGTTGCGGGCATGGTCGTTGTGACGCTGCTTGTCTACAACCTCTTGCAGCCGGTGAACAGGAACATCTCTTTGCTGGCAACATTCTTCGGCCTCGTGGGACTCAGCTTTGAGGCGCTTCGCTTGCAGCCTCATGGCGTGAACATCGCCATAGTATTTGCCGGACTCTATTGCATCCTGATCGGCTACCTCGTTTTCAAGTCAACTTTTCTCCCTCGAATTCTGGGCGGGCTCATGGCATTCGCGGGTTTGGGTTGGCTGACCTATCTGTCAAACCCGCTCGTCAACTATCTGTCCCCCTACAATCTGGCAGCCGGCCTCCTCGGGGAAGTATCGGTGTTCCTGTGGCTCCTCGTCATGGGTGTGAACGTACAGCGGTTGAAAGAGCGGGCCAGCGCGGGGTCGTCCCGGTATTAAGATTACCGGTAAGCCGACACATCAGCCTTCAGAAGATCTCTAAAGGCTGTTTTCCAAGCGTACCTGCTTTGGGCTCTTGAATCGAGACTGGCTGGCACGAAGGGCGAAGGCTTTGACGCGCGTGAAAAAGGAGTGGCCGACACGAGGATCGGCCACTCTGACGGAGGAGGAATAGAGCTGAGCCGAGCGCAAAGAAAATTACTGCTGAGGCTCCGGGGCTACGACGGTGGCTTGATCGCTAAGGATGCGCGTGGTGGAGTAGCCGGAGTAAATGAACTCGCGACCGTCATTGCCGCCGGCAAAAAACCAGCTGACCAAGGTGGGAGGATAGCCCTCGTCGGTGCCGGTCATATCCAAAACGAAGTAGGGCTCGCCGGAGGGATTCGGGTAAGAATCACCAGAGGTGATCAACGTGGTAAGGAGTTGTTTTTCGCCAGCCGTCCAGACTTGAACGACAGAACGATCAGAGTTGGAACGGAGCAGCTTGAACACGTAAGTCCCTGCGGGTAAAACCTGGCCGGGAATTTCAACGTCTTGGTCGAACGTAACAATGGTCTTCTTGTCCCAATTGTCGGCGATGGCGAGCGGAGTAAAGGACAGGGCGAAGAAAACCGCGGCGACGAGAAGCGGAAGAATGGCCTTCCTCATGAAAAACCTCCGAGTTTAAGTTTGGGCGAAGAGCGTGCCCAGGGCTGGAGTTGATGATCCGAAAGAATGGGCGCAGGAGAAGGACCTTCTACGCATGATTGTATCTTCCCCAAAATCATTTGTTTGAGGAATGCGTAGGTAGTTTTGTTGAGGTACTAAGAAGAGCAAAATTTACCTCGGGCCGTGCACTTCCTTCATTTCGTGGATTCGTGAAGAAAACTCCGGCTTCATGTGCCCGCTCAGACGGTCGACGCACTTGCTTGGAGTTTACTCGTCAGGAGTTTCAACGCCGAAAGTTTTTTCGGGCGTTGATTCATCCTCGCAGGGCGTACGCAAATTCGATTTTGGTTTACCGTCGGGGCCGCCCGGAACGGGCACGAGCCGATCGCAACAGCCCTATTTTGCAGTTCCCTGGCTGAATTCTCCTGGGCAACCCAAGCATCGCTTAACACGACGACCCAAGCCCAAGCTTGCTAAGAAAAGGAGCCTTACGACTGTTGCGGCGATCGAGTGCTCGATAGCGGTCGCAAAGTGATAGCCTAATGGCGTTTGAGCCCAATCGGCGCTAGACTTGGCTGAATATGGCTGTTGAAGTAAATCTCCAAACGATCATCGAAGCACTCGAACTGGCCGACGACTCGATCTCGTCCTTTCTGGACATAGAAACGGGCGAAGTGCACTCGATCACAGCAGAGGAGTTCGATCTGGCTGAGGATCCGGAGACAGACTTCGAAGATTTGCCAGACTGGCAGCGTGATATCGCCAAACTTGCTCGCATCATCCAGCAACACGAGGGCAAGCGATACTTGGCTCTTCCTGACAAGTTTGACGTCCACGAGTGGGCCATCATGGACCGCTTCTCGGAGTCACTAAGAGTGGCTCGGTTGCGGAATGATCTCCACGCGGCCATTCGTGGCGCGGGCGCCTTCCGCTTGTTCAAACATATGCTTACTGAATACAACTTGTGGGACGCCTGGAATCAGTTCAAAGAGACGGTGCGGTCCAGAGCTTGAATCTGGCTTTTTTCGTCGACACACAGCACCAGAGCGCGTTCCGGAGGGTCCAGGTACAGACCGGCGATATCGCGCACCTTTTCCTCAAACTGCGGATCGTTGGACAGTTTGAATTTCTCGACCCGGTGGGGCTGAATATCGAAACGCTGCCAAACCCGATGCACCATCATGCGCGACACGCGCAAGTGTTTGGCGAGCGTTCGCACGGTCCACTGCGTTGCGTCCGGCGGTCTGGTTTTGAGCGTGGCATCCAAAATCTTTTCTCCAACTCCGGTGTCAACGTCCGGCGCGGGCGGCGATCACCGTCGGGCGCGACAGACCGAGTTGTTTGGCGATTGAGCGATTCGACATCCCTTCGTGGGCCAGCAGAATCACCCGGCATTTCTGCGCCACTCCTTGTGGCGTTGTTCCAGAGCGGACCAACGATTCCAGTTGCCTCTTGGCCTCGACATCAACGGAAAGAGCTGCGGCGGTGGCAAACATGCCCCCATTGAAACATGGTTAGCCCATATTGTCAACACTTATACGGGACGGGACACTAGGTAGCGATGCGCTCTTCCTTCGGGACGAACTTCGAACTCAGGCGGTCGGTGGTGTTGTGCACGAAGTCGAGGATGGCCTTCTTGGCGGACCCATCATTCCATGAAGGCTGTGGGTCATCTGCAGCAGTTGAGACGCGACTCATCGCGCCCAAGGCCGCAATTGCTGCGGACGTCTTGAATAGGTCTCTACGATTAATTCCATGAGTTTCCTGTTTGCAGTTCGTCGTGCTGTGACCGCAGTGGAATTCACTGCTTTTGCGGTTGCTGTTGATCCATCTGTTTCAGTTTTTGTTCCAGCAATGCCTTCTCCTGCTCCTTGGTTAGCTTGGGAAACAGCAAGACAAACTGGATCCGCAGACCCCACGGCGAAGTGCCCGGCGGGCGGACGGGGTTGCCGTATAGCTGCGCGGAGATGTTCACCGGCTGAAATCCAAGCTTCATGATCCTGCCCACTCCGCCGCCGAAGGGCACCGTCCACACATTGCTGTCGCCTCCCCTCCAATTGGCGGTAATGATGGGCTGAGTGGTGAAGTACCAGCCCTTTTTCATGTTGTAATTGATGAAATACTGGAGCAGGAACTGATTCACCGCGGGCTTATTGAGATTGGAATGCCCAGCTACGGACCAGACGTTGTTTGCAAGAGCTCCGATCGTCCAGTGCGGGGGCTGTAACACCACGACGACCGACGGCCCCATGCTAAGTTTGCCCTGCCCGAGGTAACTGGTATTGGTTGCTGTAGGCAATACAAACGTCGGCCCGATGCCCCAAATGATCTTGCTCTTCTTCGGCGAGAGGAAGAAGGAAGGGTTCAGGTCTCCCAAGCCGTAGACGCCAGTGGATTGCACCGGTGACCCAGGTGGCTGCGTTACGGGAATTGGCTGGTAGATGATCGGAGTGATCCACCGGGTGATGAGGTTCCAGTTCTCCCCTACGGTGAACGGAATTACGGGCTGTATGTTTAGAACGTTTTGAGTGCGGTCGGCGGGCCCGATGTTGAAGTTAAAGTTCTCCTGTAAGGGAACGCTGATGAGACTGGCCACCGGATTCTGTGCCGCGTTTCTCAACGCATCGGTGTTCACCGCTGCCGCTGGCGTCGCCTCTGTCGCAACCGACGTTCCCTCCGGGCCGATGGGCGTGTCTTGCGCAAACACCGGCAGCGACAATAGTAGAAAGAGTTGCAGTGCCCCCAGGATTGAGATCACGCTTTTTGACGACACCATGGCTCCTCCGCTTCTACGTTTACGGATTCAGGTTGCCAGCTAAGCTTTGGGCGGCGTCTTGCCCAGGAGCGAACTGGTGAAAGGATGTGGGCACCGCAAGCGCGGCGCCAACGACTTTACTCAATGGCAAGACGGACGAACTAGTCGTCACCTTTTTTCTCTTCCATTTGTTGAAGTATGCCGTTCAGGTTGTAGGTTTCTGGCGCCTGCAGTGGCGGAAACTCCTTGTAAGAATAGAGTTGAATAGAGTTCCTTCCTCCACAGCTGCTGGCCCGCCGTGGCATAGGAAGAGCGTGAGCAATTCCGTGGAAACTGTGTTCGCTGCATACAACGCCCTACTCTGGAGCGAAAGGCGATTTGTCGCCCACGCCTTAACGGATACGAGACATCCCTCGTGCATGCCATACCCGATTATTTCTTTGGTACAGATCAAGTCCAATAGCAAGGTCCTCTGCGTGGACGTCTCCGCGTCAACCTGCGAACTCGGACGCATCATTCGATTGAAGGTACCGGGCGGCGGCTAAGGATTCGGTACAAACCTCGCTAGTTAAGTTGACTACCTGCAATTTATGATTGCGGTTCGGAGGTGTGTATTGTCAAAACTACCAGTACTTTTAATGACAGACCGGGACGTTCAAGTCGCCTTTGAGTAAGGGATCTGGTACTGGCACCGTTCAATCGCTGGAATCGTGGTTTCCAGCAGGGGCTACGGAGGAAGAACTCGAGGGAAGCCACGGCTGGCGGCTTCCCTCTTCGCCTGAAGGAAACAGAAATGTCCAAGAATACTCTTAGCCGTCGAGACTCCTTCTTGTGCTCCTTTATTTACCAAAACCTTGACATCTACACGACGATTCAGCACGCGCCTTTGAGGATACGTATTCTCAGCCGGTGGATGAGTTGAGTCGTAGCCCGCGGGAGCCAGAATGCGCCGCGCTGGCAACGCCTGAGCCTGGTGGAGAAACTCGAATATGAACGCAACTCTAAGGTGGATCGCGTATCGCTTCAATATCGGGAGTAATGGGACTGGCGCCCTCTGCGCATGCGTCGCGATGAGCAATCGCGCCCTAAACCTGTATCTTTGTTCTGGGTCACCACGCTGCCCTCTGTTCAGATTTTGAATTCCTCGGCTTTAAACCGAACGGTTGGACATTCGGCGGGGAACCGAATCGTTTCTAACCTAGCCGCGCACAGACTAGCTTTTCGTTCGCTTCGGTTTTCTGGCAGGGACATGTTCCCTGAAAAGGGGTACAAGCTTGAGTTGCTCGTCGATCTTGCGCCGGCCAACATCATCTATGGGCAATCCGACCTTACGCTGCGACCACACTTGCATGAACGCGTGCGCGGTTTCGTGCGCTATGTCTTTCACAAGGCCACGAGGAATGCCGGCCTGTATAGACGCCTTTTCGAGGAGTTCGTCGTCCAGACGAGATACGTCCTTCGTGTGAGCAAGCGGCAGTCCCAGGCCTCGTTCCGGCAGGTATCGCATCGTCGAAACATAATCGTAGCCGGGCGCAAGCTCCGGCGTCCGGCCATCGCGGTAAAGCAGCGACCAGTTCTTCAAATGCATGTCGGCATTCCCGATCGCCGCGTTGAAAACAACGCGCCGAATGAATTCCGTTAAACCTTTCGCGCCGAGAAGCGCCCAGATGTCTTTCGCCATACCAGTGTATCCATGCTGTTCGTATTTCTTTTCCGGATACTGTCCGTAGATCTGATTGAAATCTTCCGCGTGAATCCGCTCTCCATCCGGCCCGCGGTCGAATCGCCGGATAAAGTACGCGTTCGTTTTGTCTTCCGCGAATTCAGTCGGAAGATTTCCGATCGAACGGACCGGGATGAGTCCGAATTCCGGCACGTCGATTCCCACTTCTCTGGCCAGCGTCATCATCGCGAATTCGTTTTCCGGCACCTTGGGAAATCTTGGCGATGGCAGTTTTACGATCCACTGTCCGTCCCGTCCTTGCGTGGGAATGCGAAGTTGTTTTCCGCCGTGGCTTATCGCGGAGAATTTGAGTTGAACACCGGCGAGCGAGAAGCGCAGCACTTCTTCTTTATTTGCTTCCCGCGTTGCTGATTTCTCTTCGGGTGGCGGCAGCGGTTGCCCCTCACTGTCTTCGGCGACCACGGTGCCGGGCAGGTCGGCACCGACCAGCCACAATAACGGAAATTCTCTCTCCGGACTGATCCCGGCACGTTGCGCGAGATAGTCGCGCAACACGCCGTCGCGCTCCGGCAGCACATTCGAGAAAAAGGCAGGCAAGCGCCGCTGAACCTCGCGCGGCCTCGTGATGAGGTTTCGCTCGATATCGTAATAGCTCAGGCTGAGCACCGGGCGCTGCGCATCTTCGATATATCCCGGATCAAACAAGAAGATGTTCTTGTCGGTTACGACGTTCGTGATCGTTCCGACGAGCCGATTTCCGAGTTTGATTCTTAGTGTGGACATCTTGAAGTCCTTCTACCCTTCCGTTTCCGTCAGGTTTCCGACGAGCGGCACCGGCTCCTCTTCGCCTGTTTCCTCCCGTCCCTTCATGAGGCTTTCCACCACGGGAACCAGTCCGGTCGGGAAAAGAACAGCGGAAAGACCCACGGCATTCGCAATCTGCTCGAGCGTCGTCCATTGAAAATCGGTTTCCCCGCGTTCGATTTTCGAAATATGCGATTGTGGCAGGCCGACCAGCGCCCCGAGCTGCGCCTGGGTCAGACCCCGGCCGATGCGCGCTTGCTGCAAGCTCCTTCCCATCTGCTTAAGCATCTACGACTCCTTGTGCAGCTACTATAGCATATGCAAAAAATTGTTCTACCTATATGCATACACAGCTACAATAACATGATATATGCTATTGCGTCTATCTATCATGACGCTTGATCTGGCTGACCCTGAAGCATCCCTACGCTGTCCCGGGCACACCGTCGCGCCACTTTCGGACTCGCGTCACGCCGGATGCCTTCCGCCCGGCTCCTTGAATTGTCTCGTTCCGTTCTCTTGCAGTCGCGATTCTTTGGTTCTTCCCCGGCCTCAAGTGAGGGAACCAAATCCCCGCACAGAGAGGAGGGAAATGAATCAGAAAGCCCACGTACAACGGTTTTCCACGGAGGGCTTGGTCAGACGGCCTTATCGAACGCGCGCAGAGCACCTCGCCCAACTTTGCACTTTTGTGAAAACGCGTGACCGAGCACTAACGTTTTTGGCCAACTTCTGGTTCGCCGACAGTACGATTGGGTGCCACGCTATTCCTGGCGTAGCGCGCTCATTGGATCTACCCGGCTGGCGCGAAGGGCTGGTATGAAACTCGCGAACAACGCGGCCGCCAAAAAGACAGGAATCATGATCGCAAAAGTCGATGGATCAGTGGGCCGCGTTCCGTCAACCATGTGTTCCAAAAGACGCCCCGCAGCCAAAGCTCCCAAAATACCTAGAGCAATGCCGACGACAATCATTCCCAAGCTCTGCCCAAGTACGAGCCGCATAACATCGCGCGCGCTGGCTCCGAGCGCCATGCGCAATCCGATTTCCGGCACACGTTGGTTTGTCAAATAGGTCAGCACACCATAGATGCCGATGCACGCCAGCAGCAAAGCCAAGCCAGCGAATATGCCGAACAACCACAGAAGAAAGCGTTGCCGGTCGAGTGAGGCGCGTGCGAGGTCATCCATAGTATGAACGTCGTAGAGCGTTTGGTCCGCACCAGGCCCGCGCAATTCTCTTCGCAGCGGTTCGGCTACATTCAACGGCGTGATGCTGGTCCGGACGGTGATCGACATGACCGAAGAAAGGAGATGCACCAGAGGGTCTGGCAACTGATAGAAAGAACAATAGATTTGATCGCGTACTCGAGATTGATCATCGCCAGCGAGGCCCCAATGCCTGACATGGCCGACCACACCCACGATTCTCGCGGGGTTGGAGTCCATTCCTTGAATCCACAAGCCCTTGCCGACAGGGTCGCTTCCCGCGAAAGCATGTTGCGCTAAATTGTCGTCAATCACGACGACAAGTTCATGGCCAGTGCGATCTTGCTCATTCAGAAAACGCCCTCGACGCAGGCGCATGCCCATCACGTTCAGATAATCGGGCGTCACAATGGATGTGAGCGCGAGAGGAATTTGGTCCGGCGGGGGTGGGACTGGCGTGGCCCAATAGCCTACAGCGTCTTCGCCTACCCGCATGGGGACAACGTCTGCCAGCGCGACCGACTGCACTCCCGGTAAGCGGCGGGCTCGTCCGAGGACGTCCTCCCAGGCTGTGCGCGCTTTTGCTGGGTTCTCAAGCACCGCCGGAGAAAGCGCCACGTGCGCGACCAGCACGTTTCGAGTATTAAATCCGGGGTCGAGCGACGACAACCGGAGCAGCGTGCGCCCCAGTATCTCGGCCGACACCAACAGCACCACCGCAAGCGCCACCTCAGCTATCACGAAGCCGCTATGCAAACGACGCGCGCTTCCACCCAAGCTCCGGCCCGCGCCACGGAGCGCGCGTTCCGGTTCGCGCGCCGGAGCACGCAATGCCGGAGCGAGTCCGAAAAGAAGACTGCTCAGCAGTGACACGCCGAGAGCAAAAAGCAATACTCGCCAATCGAGCTGCACGTCCTCAGCGCGTGGCAAACTTCCCGGCCAAAGAGATACAAACGGATGAATACCAGCGACTGCGAGCAGTATGCCCAGTGCGCCTCCAGAAACGCCGAGCACGCTGCTCTCGGTCAGACATTGCCGTACCAACCGACCACGACTCGCACCCAATGCCGCGCGCATGGCCAGTTCTCGCCCGCGCGAAACGGCCCGTGCCAGCAGCAGGCTGGCGACATTGACACAAGCAATCAGCAGCACCAGGCTGACCGCCCCGAGCAGCAGCCATAGTGTGGGCCGGACATCGCCCACCACCTCTTGACTCAGTGGATGTGTCACCATGCCGCGTCCTTGATTGTCCTCTGGGTATTGCGTAGCGAGCTGCCGGGCAATCACCGACATCTCGGTCTGTGCTTCGGCGAGTGTCACGTTCCGCTGAAGGCGCCCCAGAACGTGAATGAAAAACGCGCCGCGATTCTGCATTCTCGGGTCCGTGTTTTGACCAAGCGGCGTGTATATGTCGGCCTCGCCGTCCATTTGAAACCCTGCGCGCGCGATACCGACGATGGTGTACGATTTCCCCTCGAAAATAAGGTGCTGCCCGATCGTTTCTCGGCTTCCGCCGAAGCGGCGCTGCCACAGACTATGGCTGATGACCGCAACCGGTGCTGCGCCGGGCTGGTCTTCTTCCGGTAGAAACGCGCGACCTTCGACGAGCGGGACGCCGAGAACAGAAAACAATTCGGCCGAGATCAGGCGGCCGAAAACGTACTCCGGTTCGCCGGGCCTAGTTACCGTGCCCCCTCCATGTGTCCATGCAGCTACGGAACCCAGAGTGCGGCTCGCCCTTTGGTAATCCTGAAACTCAGGATAGGAAAAGCCCCACTGCTCACCATACTTTTCCGTCTTTCCGTGCAGACTGATTAACCGGTCAGCTTCCGGGTAAGCCAGTGGCTTCAATAGCACGCCATTAATGACCGTGAACATGACAGTCGTCGCTCCACTCCCGAGTGCAAGCGTCAAAATTGCCACGGCCGCAAAGCCGGGTCGCTGGCGCAGCGTACGAAGTGCGTACCGGAAGTCCTGAAACAAGTCCTCCAACCAGCGTGTGCCACGGGCATCGCGACACATCTCTTTGACCTGCTCCGGACCGCCAAGAGCGAGCCGGGCATTCCGCCGGGCCGTGTCGGGAGCATTGCCCTGCGCGATCAGCTGGTTTGCAAGTTCGTCGATGTGGAAATGTAGCTCCTTCTCGAGGTCTTCTTCCATTTCCTTTCGTCGCCACAGGCGCTGCCACCAGTTCACCGCGCACCCCCATTGGCCATTCCAAGGATAAGCGCGATGGCATCGATCAATCGCTGCCAACTGGCAGCTTCCGCTTCGAGTTGCTTCCGGCCTTTCCCCGTCAGGCGATAGAACTTCGCCTCGCGTCCCGTATCGGTCTCCTTCCAATCCGCCGCCAGGAGTCCGCGGTTTTCAAGTCGGTGCAAAGCCGGGTAAAGCGAACCCTCCGGAACCTTGACCACACCGCGCGAAACTTGCTCCAATCGCTGGGCAATTGCGTATCCGTGGACCGGGCCAAGCGCGACAACCTTCAAGATCAAGAGATCCAACGTGCCTTGGGGAAGATCCGTTTTTGCCGCCGCCATCGGTTATACCTCCGCCTTCTATATATAGATCAGGACACATAGAAGTGCAAGGTATGTGTCGTTGGGCTGAGGTTAGGATTATGGATGGATCATGGGCAAACCGAAGTCATTCCGGGCCAGACGTGGATGAAGTGTTTTTCAAGTTCGCGAATAGACTCAATATCTCCCGGCGGACGAAAATCGTTATCATCAGCAATTAAGATACGCGTCCGCGATGTCCGAACTTAGCCGTCTAGCCGGCAGTCTAAAGAGACTTGGCCGTAGGCTCGTCTTCCGCCGCCGCACTCTTTGAGACTGGAATCAATACTAAAATACGAGTTCCGGTATTGTCGGATTCGATTTTCATCTCCCCCTTCAATTGGCTCAGACGGTCGAAGACCTTTGTCCCCCCCAACCGGGACTCCACGCGGATTCAACTCCAAACTCATCCTTATAAAGGTACCACTGCGGCGGTTTTCCAACCGCCGCGACGGCCGCTCCTTCTGGAAGTTGTCCCCCCGAAAGCCTGCGCCAGGCCTAAAATGGTCCAGACGTGCCAATGCGCAAAATCGTGCATATCGACATGGATGCATTTTATGCGTCGGTCGAGCAGCGGGACGATCCGCAGCTGCGCGGCAAGCCCGTCATTGTCGCGTGGCGAGGAAACCGCTCCGTGGTCTGCGCGGCGTCGTATGAAGCGAGGAAATTCGGTGTGCGTTCCGCGATCCCCGCCGTTCGTGCCGAACGCCTCTGTCCAGACGCCGTCTTTCTCCCTCCGGATTTTCCTCGCTATCGAGCTGTGTCGCGACAAGTGCGTGATGTCTTTCGCCGGCACACCGAGCTCATCGAACCGCTGTCGCTTGATGAAGCCTATCTCGATGTTACGGTGAACAAGACGGGCTTGCCGACAGCAACACAGGTGGCGCGCACGATTCGCGAACAGATACGTAGGGAACTTCAGTTGACGGCTTCTGCTGGCGTCGCGCCGAACAAATTCCTCGCCAAGATTGCATCGGACTGGAAAAAACCCGACGGACTCTTTGTCATTCAGCCCGACGAGGTCGACGCGTTCTTACTGCCCTTGCCGGTGGGCCGTTTGCCTGGAGTCGGAAAAGTCACGGAAGAAAGGCTCAAGGGCTTCGGCGTGCACACAATCGCGGATTTGCGGCGCCACGACTTGTCCGCTCTCGAATGTCGCTTCGGACGCTACGGAGTCCGTCTCTACGAATTGGCGCGCGGTGTCGACGAGAGCAAAGTCGTGCCCGATCGGCCGACACAATCGATCTCAGCGGAAGATACATTCGAACACGATGTGCCGCTCGCCGAGACCGAGCACATGATTCGCAGACTTGCCGAACTGACCTGGGCCGCGGCGAGTAACGAAAGGCGGATTGCGAGAACCGTGGTGCTGAAATTGAAGACCGCGGAATTCAAGATCCTCACGCGGAGCCACACTCCTTTGGCCCCTCCTTCGTCGTGCGAAGAGCTGACGGCGATCGCGCTCTCGCTTAGGGAACGTGTTGCCCTCGGACCGCAGCAACGATTTCGTCTCGTCGGTATCGGCGTTAGCAATTTCTTCGATCCGGACGACGTCGCGGCCCAACCGGACCTATTCAGCTAAGTGTCAAGTTAACGCTTGGCATTTGTAGAGGCAGAGACAAGCTATAGCTTGTCAATAAGCTCTCGAACGACTGGAACAGGTTGCCGTGGCCACCCAAAAGAAAGTCACAACCACGAAGGAAACGACTTAGAGAGCGCCGGACGGGCCGCATCCAGGTGCGGCACGTCCCCTCTCACGTGGATGGCTCCGTTTCGCGGCCGCGTCCCGTCATTTTCTGCGCCAAGGCCATCAAAAGCTTCCGGTCGGGTTCAGACGCTTTGCTCAAACATTTCGTCAACTGGTGAAGATACATCGCCTGTTTGCGCTTGCTGCCCCACACGATCCTGCCCGAGGCTTTTCTCTTCAGAACATTCGGTGGTTTGGGCGGTTCGTTGCCGTCGTAAAACAATTGGTACAACGGAACTTCCAGAGCCCGCGCCAGCTTTTCCAGCGTTTCGATGGCCGGCACGGTGTGGCCATTCTCGACGCGCGAGATGTAAGACCGCAGCAAGCCGGTTCTTTTTTCGATATCTCCCTGCGAAAGCTTCTTTTCCGCCCGTAATTCCCGTAAGCGATCACTGATGATCATGCCCTACATCCCTCCCAAGAATGGTTTCTAGATATCGGCTTCGACCAAACGCATGGTGACACCGATGACGCGGCCCACAATCTCCGCTTCACGAGGATGCGCAAACCGCAGTACCTCGCATTTCGACTTTGGGTGCGGAACCACAGAGAGGTACCCGTCGCTAAGTTCGCACCAGCTACAGAGAAAGCCACCGCGAAGTTCCACGAAATAGATCGGCCGGTCGTCCTCATCTTTCCAGCCGCGTGCGAGGACCTTTCTCTGATTCTGATCGATTTGGACGATGGAGCCTGGACGAATGATCGGAAACATTCGATTGTCGCTCATGCCCACAAATCCATACACGCCGTTTTTTAGATCCAGCTGTCGCAATAAGCGAATGGGGATATCACCCCATATCTCAACCAGTCGAGAAAAAAGATTCGTTTGGTCAAGGCGTAGCTCTTCGCGTGACTTCAAAGGGATGGTCACCGTTTCCTCTGGCTCGCCTGTTGCGGGCGCCAGTTGGGTTTTGGGTGACGCAAACATCGCTTGGTCCTTGTCAAAATCGCTGAGGTTGCAACCGAACAGCGTGAAGATGCTCGACCAATGGACGTGATAGATCGCCCCAAGCGCGTAAAGCTTAAAAAAGCTCAGCTTGTGGGAGCCATTCTCAATATTGTTCAGCCAGCCACGCGAGATGAAGAAATCTTGACTCATCTTTCGCTTGGCGAGCCGCCGGCTGCTCGCTTCAACTTGGCGCAGCGTCAAGCCACACTTCTCGCGCAGTTGTTTCAGCTTTATGCCCGCCAGCGCTCTTGGCGCGCCTGAGTCCATTAACGTGTACGTGTACTACCCTATCCGTTACTAACAGGCTCGGCTATATCATAAAACAATTACCACACCGACGTACCAATATTCTGCCTGTTTGTATTTTCGTCTTGTATTCCGGACAGGCCTGGATGTCTGCAAAAACGGCCACTTTCTCTTTTTCTCAGCCGATGGGGCCGATTCGTTCTGCACTAAGCGGGCCGTGCCCCTGCCCCCGCGTAAACGCTCGAATCATGCTGATGCCGTGCGCTCCATTCTGTCCTCTCTTGGCCTTTCCCTGGCCGAGATATCCCGGAACTCGCGTTCTCGCTTCTCCGGGAATCCGGAGTGCCACATTCCGGCCAATTTTTACGACGCCTTGCGCCACGCTTCCTTCAGTCCAAGCGCACAGCAGCTGTACGCCCTGAGCGTGCTGACCGGCTACAGGCTCGCCGACTGGATGTCGGTCTTTGAGCTTTCCTTCGACGACGCGGCGGCGTTTCAAGCCGCCTTGCCGCGATGCTACACGGCCGAATTGGACGCCCGCGTCTATGACCGAGCCGCGCAAGTCGGCTGGTTCAACGAGCCCGGGCCGGTGGCTCTCGGAGCAACATTGGCCCCTTTGAGCCGATGGCTCGCGGGAAAGACGATCCGGCCCCTCGATTCATTGTCCGAGAGAACGAGTACCTCGTTTCGGTATCTGAAGATCGGGTCGCGGGACGCCTATGCTTATCCGGACCTGCTGCCTGGAAGTATTGTTCGCATTAGAAGTTGCGCGCGCTCCGACCAGCCGGGGCGACCGGACAACGCGCAGCGCATTTGGGCTGTTGCATGTTACGGCCGCTTACTCTGCTGCAAGATTCGCCCGCTGCGCCAAGACCGGATTGTCCTGTGTTCCAGACAACTCGCCTACGCCCCGTTGGAACTGAAATTGGGAACGGAGGCGAAGATTCTCGGACATGTCGATTTGGAACTTCGTCAGGTCCAGCTTCGCGAACACCCGGAGGTTGAGCCTCGTAGAAATCTCTTCGCGACGTACCCTCGCGCAAAACTAGCCGTGCGTTCTAAACGCATCGGGGAATTGCTGCGTTGGGCCCGGCTATGTTCGGGCTTGTCGTTTCGTGAGGCATCCGAGCGAACCGCGAGAGTCGCACGCACGCTCAAGAATCCGACGTACTTTTGCGCACCCGGCACTCTCTCCGATCTCGAGGCCCGCGATCGCCTACCTCGTCACATCCATAAACTGATCGCGTTGGCCGCCGTCTATTGTCTTTCGGTGATGGAATTGGCCGAGTTCGCGGGATTGCCATTGGAAAAGGCCGGCAAAGAGGCGATGCCCGCGCGCCCACACCACATCGTGCCGCATCGATCGGCGCAGACGCCCTATCGCCGTTCCCCTTTTCTGAGCGCCGTCGAAGAAGCGTTGGGGGAGATTCCCTTTTTCCTGAGAAAGGCTCTGGCATCCATAGTCGGCCTGCCGAACCTCTCGGTCCGCGATCTGTTCTGGGTTGGCAAGACAGAGGAATTGGTGCATCCGTACCTGAAAGGCGCAGCTTTTTTAGCCGTGAACCGAAAGAACAAGTCGCCTGCGGGCTCTCCTTCTTCCCCGGTTTGGGCGCAGCCCCTCTATGTGCTGGAACTGCGGGACGGGAAGCGATTGTGTGCCGCCTGTACCGTTCAAAATGGCTGGCTGATGGTCCGTCCGTGCACGACTTCTTCGGGTGGTCTTCTTCGACTGCATCACACCGAGGTGGAAGTGCTGGGCAAGGTGGTTGCGATCGTGCGCCGGCTAGGGCCTTGAGGCAGGGAGACATCCTCCGCTCCGGCCTCGCGATTCCGAACAGCGGGACAGACACAACTCTCTGCCGGAAGTCGCGGAAGGCCCTTCTGCCGCGCTCTGCGCATTCTCACTTCGTATTCGCGAACATTTTCGCGAGCTTCTGGAAATTCGCGTGCCGGTTTGTCAGGTTACTCTGCACGGGCACAGCAAGGAAGAGCTCGTAAGAAGGTTTTATGTCTCTAACGGGAGACCGATTCCGAAGTGTGGATACGCCGGACGGCAGCGTCATTCTCAATGTCCGGAACGGCAAGATGTTCCGCCTCAATCCGATCGGCATGCGAATCCTATCGCTGTTAAACCAGGGAGTTCCTACGGATCGTATTTCGGAAGAAATCAGCCGCGACTACAGCGTAGATCTGGAAACTGTGCGCGAGGATCTGGGGAATTTCTTCACATCCTTGAACAATTCTGGACTCATCCATTCGGGCACAACCGCTTCCCAGGCGTAGTGCGGGAGAGGAGCTATGCGCGACACTCCAGCAGTTCCAGCCGAAGTAAGGCGCGTCATCCTCTTCCGGCCTTCCCGGTCTGAGCTTTTTCTGGAATCCGGGCCGCAAGGCCTTTCGCTCCCCGAAGTGTCCGTGCCAGGCCGTCAGCGGGTGTCGGCCAATCTGAACGCATCCGCAAAAACTCTTTGGAATCTCGACGCCGTGTCGATCGGCGAAGTCACAAGGAAGAAGCATGAGAACGCGAACACCTCCGCACCATATGAAATCGTCGAGGTTCTCAGCGGAATGGAACTGCCACCAACGGGCCTGATATCGATGCCTGTTTCAAAAATCACAGAAGCGCCCTTCGCCGTACACGACGATTTGGCGATCATCGAGCAGATTCTGGCAAAACCGGATTACCTTCCACTCTGCGGGCAACCTGGTCCCTTTTCGCGCTTTGGTTGGTTCGAAGAGGTAAAAAACTGGATCGCAGAACAATTGTTGGGCTCGGGCCACCGGCTGACCGGCGGATTTACCCAGTTCACCGCGGGCGCATCATTTTCTCTGCTGCGCTTCGAAACCAATTGCGGCGCCGTCTGGTTCAAGGCAGTGGGAGAGCCCAATCTCCGAGAGTACGCGGTTACGGCAGAGTTGGCAGCCATTTTGCCGCAGTTCGTTCCCCGAATTCTGGCCTGCCGCGACGACTGGCGCGCATGGTTATCGCCGGAAGTGCCAGGAACATCCCTCTCCGATTCCCATGACTTCCAGAAATGGCAAGTCGCAGCGAAGGCCCTTGGGAAGCTGCAGATTGCTTCTCTTAGAAAAACGGCGTCCCTGCTCTCGGCCGGAGCCCGCAACGTAGGCATTCCCTTTCTGCTTTCGCAAGCCGATCGTTTCTTCGACACTCTCGAACATCTCATGCGCAGGCAGGTCAAGCCGCGTCCAGCGCCATTGACTCCCAATGAACTGGCGGCGATGCGCCGGCGCTTGCCGGAAATTCTCGTGCGGCTCGGCGAATTGGACATTCCCGACGCGCTTGGACATCTCGACCTGAATCCCGGAAATGTGGTTGTGTCGGACTCGGGCTGCACGTTTATCGATTGGGCCGAAGCGGCCGTCGGTCCAGCCTTCTTGACGATGCAGTATTTTATTGAACACTTTCATCTCGCCTTCTCGCAACAGGATAAGGCGAGGCAGGAAATCGTAACGGCATATGCCGATCAATGGAAACCGATTGTCTCGGAAAGAACACTAAGCGCGGCGATGCAACTCCTTCCAGCCGTAACGGTGTTCGCCTACACAACGTCCGCGACCGCTGGACGAGGAATGGAATTCCTCGAGCAACCACACATAGCGGCCTCCTTCCGCAGCATGGGTCGCAGGCTTCATCACGAACTCCTCGGCGTGCGTGAGGCGGCAGCGGCCCGCAAATAGACAAAACGCGACAGCAACGGGAGGGGAATATGTTCATTTTAGTGTCGAAGGCGTATTGGAAATTGCTCCTGTCCGAACTTGATTTGCAGCGCGGCCACTTCAATGGCTTGTACCAGCGCGTGAAAACCTGTTCGATCAATGCGACTCGGTCCCGAAAACCAAGGCAGCAGGATGTGGTGCGTGCCGTAGATCTTGCGTGCGCCTTCTACTTCAAAAAGGTTCTCTGCCTGCAACGCGCGGCTGTAACAACGTGCCTTCTCCGCGAAGCGGGAATTCCAGCGGAACTCGTGATTGGCGTCCAGACGCTTCCCTTTTGCGCCCATGCATGGGTGGAAGTCAAGGGTGCTGTCGTGAACGACAAGTCGTACACCGCAGAAATCTACAGCGCTCTTTCCCGATGCTGAAGGAATGGAGGCGACAGCCGTTATGAATATTCAATTCGGTTTATGGAACTTCGATACCGGACCGGTGACGCCCATCCAGGTTTCGCGAATGAAGTCGATCCTCGATCGCTTCCCGTTCGATGGGCAGAACGAGTTTCGTGATGACCAGATCTATTTGCTCGACCGATACTTAAACGCCGATAGGGAAATGCGCCAGCCGTTCCGGACTGAAGCAGGTTGCTTTCTTTGCTGGGACGGACGGCTCGACAATCGATCGGACCTGGCCGACGCACTCGGGAGCGGCAGACTGCGAACAGCGTGCGACGTGGAGTTGGTCGGAGCCGCGTACGACCGCTGGGGAACGCGGGCGTTCTCGAAATTGATCGGGGATTGGGCCTTAAGTCTCTGGAATCCAAATGACCGTACGCTGATTTTGGCTAGGGATTTTCTAGGAACAAGGCCTCTGTATTACAGCACCAAGGCAGGTTCTGTTCGTTGGAGCAGTCTGCTCGATCCCCTGATCCTCAGAGAAACGTCATCTCCGTTTTTGAACGAAGAATACATCGCAGGCTGGTTCGCGCGCTTCCCGGCAACCCAGTTGACTCCTTACGCTCGCGTAAGAGCAGTCCCGCCTTCCTTTTTCGTTTTGTTCCGGAACGGCCGGCACACATTCGAAAACCATTGGCAGTTCGACCCGGCAAAACGGATCGTCTACAGAAACTCGGGTGACTATGAACAGCATTTCCGCGAGGTATTTTCGAGGTCCGTTACGCGCCGGCTGCGTTCGACTGCACCCGTGCTCGCGGAGCTCAGCGGCGGCATGGATTCCAGTTCCATCGTGTGCATGGCCGACCGGATCATCTCGGAAGGCCGCGCCGATACCTCCCGGCTTGACACCATCTCTTACTACAACGACGCCGAGCCGAATTGGGACGAGAGCGCGTTTTTTCGCCTTGTCGAACAACAGCGTGGCCGCACCGGCTTGCACGTGCCCGTCAATTTCAACGCCCACCTTCATCCCACGTTTCCGTCGGAGCGCTTTGCAGCTACACCAGGTTCTGGTGCCGACGACAACCGCAACGAGTCTTATGCCGCGCACATGCGCTCCGGCGGTTACCGAGTACTCCTCCAAGGTCTCGGCGGGGACGAGGTCCTCGGCGGTGTGCCTGCTCCGTCACCTGGACTTGCCAACCTGCTGGCCTCGGCGCGATTTGTTTCGTTCATGAAAAGTAGCCTTGCCTGGGCACTGGCGATGAGGCTTCCTATGGTTCATTTGGCGAAGGAAGCCCTGCGCGAACTTCTCTCGTTTCCCCGCGCCCCGGATTCGCGGTCCGCCTTTCCGTGGTTGCGGCCGGAATTTGTTCGTCGGAATCGAAACGCGCTCGAAGGATACGAGCGGAGGAGCACGGCCTCAATCTTCGCTGGTCGGCCGAGCTTCCGCGCCAACCTCGCCGCCTTGGAAGATTTGCGGCGTCATATCAATTGCCTTTCGGCGGCAAACGCCATGGAGACTCCAGAAAGGCGCTACCCCTATCTCGACCGGGACCTTCTCGAGTTCCTCTACGCCATACCGCGCGAAGAATTGATTCGCCCACACCAGCGGCGCTCCCTCATGCGCCGTTCCCTGCGCGGATTCGTGCCGGAAGAGATTCTGAACCGGAAACGCAAGGCGTTCCTTGCGCGCGCACCCTTAGCGGCGCTCCAAGCCGACCTGGATTGTCTTCTGCGTGAAACCAATCAGATGTTGTCGAGCGATCTGGGCATCGTGGACAGAAACAAATTTCAGCAACGCCTCACGCGGGCAGCAGGCGGAGAGGCAACACCCGTTGTTCCTCTGTTGCGGACGTTACTGATCGAGGCGTGGCTTCGCCATATCTCCCGGTGGACAGGCGGCTGCGAACTGTCGTTCCTCCCCTCGGAATCGTGGCAATCGCCGCTCTATACGTCCGACACCATCCACTCTTCCCTCAGCTGATGGAAATTCCAAAAAGAAAGGAGGTGAGTGATATGAAATACGAAAAGCCACAAGTTGTCGCTTTGCCGGATGCTCTGGAAAGCGTGCTGGCGGGTTCACTTATGAAGGAACCCCTCGGCAGTGACGGCCCGGGTAGCAGGCAGATTACGGTTGCTGCCTATGCGTCTGACGAAGAGTGAACACAGCGGTCGGCGGGGCACCTCGCGGTGCCCCGCTGCCGGACCGTCAGCGCTCGTTTGGAACCAGCACTGGCGATCATTGGGCGGAATCCTTGCGCAGTTTTCGCCAATATTCATACTGAGCGGCCTTTTCGGGCGAAGCATCTTCTTCGTTTTTAAGCCAGAAGCGAAACCAGTCGACGTTTCTTTCGTAAATGTTGTAGCGATGCCTCGGCCAGTTTTTGACGTGGAGCTCATTGGGATAAATGAACAGGTCGACCGGCTTCTTTAACTGCTGGAGCGAAGTGACCAAGGAAAGGCTCGCGATGTATTCCGAATCGCTCGCGTTCACAAGGACTGGAGATTCGATGCGATCCGCATTGAGGGAAGCCGCCAAGCGTTTCCAGTTCGCGCTCGACGGCCCTTCTGGCCACCCACCGAGACCCCATTGATCGAAGGTTTCCTGCCAGCCCATTCCCGCCATGTAATAGAAATAGGGATCACGAGCGGCGGGCCCGCTCAAGATGGCCGCATGGAAAAGTGGAGTATGAGTGATGGCGTACTCCACGATTTCTGCGCCATGGCTGAACCCAGCGATACCGATTCGCTCCGGATCAATCAAGCCATCCTTTGTAAGCATGGCAATCGCTTGCGCGAGACCTTCCGTGGGAAATTTCCAGTCGAGCAATCGATCGTCAAAATCGTGCGGCCGGCGATTCCGGAGCCTGCCGATGTCGAAGCTCAGGACCACAAAGCCATTGGCGGCATACAATTGAATCGGATTCTCGTTCCCGGACGCTGCCAATAGAAAATAATCGCCACTTCGGTACATGGTGATGATCAGGGGATATTTCTTGCCCGACTGGTAATCGATAGGCTTGACCACGTGACCGAACCATTCTTCGCCGTGCGGATTTACTCCTTCGATCCGTTCCGCTGGACTTAGGTGAAGGCTCGCAAACTCGGGATTGAGGTCAACCAGAATCCGCACTGCTCCATTCCGCGCATCGAGAATAGCGATCTCCGCGGGTACCAGGTTTGTTTCGCGCGTACAAGCGACAAAGGTTCCGTTTCGGTCCATGGAAAAACGGTTGAGAAAGTCGGGGCCATTGTAGACGGGCTTCGCGCCGCCAGCCCTTACATCCAACCTATAAATCGTGTAGCTTCGACCGTCGCCTTGGGTTGCGACGTAATACAGCAAGTTGCCATCGCCATTCCACCAGTAGTCCGTTAGGAAGTAGAGGCGTTCCGTGACTTGGCACACACGTCGCGACTGGAGGTCCGCCAAGAACAGGTTCCACCCGAAGATTCCCGTACGCTCCGTATCTTCGCTGAAGCAAAGAAGGGCAGCTCTATGTCCGTCCGAGGCCATCTGCGCGCGTTCGACCTTGCAAGCGCCAGACGAGTCAGGGCGATGCTCATCAACGAGGCGCTGCCAATCGCCTAGAGAAGGCTCCCTAGCTCTTTCCTCCGCAAGCGTCGCTTTCCGGTCTTCCCCCGTGGCGAGATCGTGAACCCACGTCTCGGCGACTCTCTCTTGCTCGTCGAGACTCGCGAGAATAACCGGCATTCCTTGCCAGGGGAGAATCCGCGCATCGTAGTGAATCCCCTGCATCTCCCTCTTTTCCCTTGTCTTTGGATCGACCGGCCGTTTCACTTGGAGAATCAGTTTCCGCTCAGAATCCGCTCGCCGATAGCTCACCACATCGCCGGGGACGTGTGTCAGTTGCGCGAGCCGATCACTGTTTTCATCCCAACTCCAGACTTGCCAGGAATCTGTAACGTGCATCCGCATTCGGTAGGTCAACGTCCCGCTGTTCTCGGCCCACTGCGGGCCCTCAGGAATCCATTGATGAATCGCATCCCAATGGGGAGTACCGGCGCTGCCTAGGCATTTCGGTTCGCCCGAGTCCATGCTCACAACAAACAGCCCGCTGCGATAACTGTTGGAGGTGTCATCGGCTTGCCCGACGACGAAGGCGACCTTCCTTCCATCCGGAGAAATGCTGACGCCGTAAACTTGCCGAAGCGCCAGCAGATCGTGAGCAGTTACCGGCCGCATCGGCCCAGGCAATGACCGAGGAAGGGAGACCGGCGTCGGATCAAAACCCGGTTCCGGGAGTTGTGCAAAGACCGGTGCGGCCAGGAAAATCAACCAGTTTGTGCACAGCACCCGCCACACCATTCGCATTAGGAAATCTCCCGTCCAGAAACGGACTATGGAACAGCGGTAGAGGAACTAGAACGTAATCTTGGCGGCAAGCTGGATCGAACGAGGGCCGCCTTCCTGGAAGAGAGGATTCAATCCGCCAAGACCGTTGTTCAGCGTGCTTTGGGAAACCAGAAAGGCAGAACCAAACTGAACCAGTGCCGCGGGATTCGTAAAATTCGGATGGTTCAAGATGTTAAACGTGTCTGCTCGGAATTGAAGTTTCACGCGTTCGCCGAGCGGAAACTGCCGGCTAAGCGATAAATCGACTTGCGTGAGACCGAAACCCGGGATGTCGTTGCGTCCTTCGGTTCCTTGACGCACGGTGCTTGGAATCGCAAACGCGTTCGCATTGAGTGTTTTTCCGCCGGGGGCGGCTGGATCAGTGATCCAGAAGGGTTCGTTTGGGACAAGATCGGGCCGCGAAAATGCGTATCCGCCGGGGGCGTAGCCGAAAATCAGCCCATTGAAAGGAAATCCGGTACGCGCAACGATGACCGAGTCCAAAGACCAGTCGCGCGTGACGGCGGAAAGCCACCGGGTCCTTTCCGAGGAGGGGAAATTGACCGTCACTGCCGCGGAAAAACTGTGCCGAACATCGAAGTCGGACGAGGCGTAGTCGTTCTGGCCAGAAAGAATGTCATTCGGAATGGCGGTCACAACATCATCCGACGCATTATCAAGGGAATGAGAATACGTGTAATTCACAACCGCCTGCACACGATTTGTGAGCGGCCTTCGGTACTGAACCTGCAGCGCCGTGTAATTCGAGTGCGCGTCATTGGTGCTCAATTGGAAGGCACTTGAAAAATCCGCGCTTGGGGGATACATGGCTTCATTGCGCAACAGGTTCCGGCCTGCCTGCCCAACGTAGGTCGCCGAGAAAGCATTGTTGCCGATCGACTTCTCAAGAGCGACGTTCCATTGATAGGAACGTGGAAGTTTCAAGTTTGGATCGACCGCCTGCACCAATCCATAGGGGGGCTGCGTTGAAATGGCCGGTATATAAGAGGAAGGATCGGTCACGGGGAAGGAAACATTGGTGTTGAACGCGCTCGCTGAGTTTGGGAAGTACGCCCCAATGCTCGCCGCGGCGCCTAATCCCAAGTCGTAGTACAATCCCCAACCCGCTCGCAACACGGCTGTCCCTTTCTCATCCAGCCTCCAGGCTACGCCCACGCGAGGGCCGAAATTCCCGTAAGTCGTCTTGTAGACAGGTGTCCCGAAAGGAGCAAGCGAAAGCTGCGCGGGATTGTCCACATTTTCCCACGCGGCCAGGATCGTTCCATCGCGCGGCGAGGGCGGCGGGCTTAATTCCCAGCGGATTCCATAAATCAACGTCAGCCGGGAGTTGATTTTCCAATTGTCCTGGGCGTACAGCGAAAGGCTTTGTGCGAGGATTCGCGAACGGTTGGTATTTGCGGTCGACAAAGTGACATCGGAAGTCGCAAGAAAGCTCTGCACGGTCGGCCCGTAGTAGTACAACCCATTCTGATAAAGGCGCTGGTCCAAAAAGATGTCACGGTAGTCCGCGCCGAACTTCAACGTGTGAGATCCCATGGAGACACTGAGGTCGTCCGTAAAATTCAATTGCGTTACATGATTCTGCGTGTAAGGTCCAATGAAGAAGTACGTTGCATCCGAAAGCCCGAAATAACCAAGGGAGTTTTGCTGTGGCAACGTACCGAGCAAGGCGGAAGGCTCGATTGGAGTGGCACCTCCAAAGGAATCTGTAACGTAGTTTGATTCGACTGCTTGTGTCGAGTAGTTGGCCCGGAAGGAGTTCGACACCTTGGTGCTCAACATCATGTTCAAGCCAATCGTGAGCGTTCGCGTGTTCACGGTCAGCGTGTTGATGTCCGCCAAATTGTTCACACGCTCGGAAATATCGGAAGGCGCATCATTGTATCGCCCGAAAATCTGAAACCGGTCGCTCAACACATGGTCGATTCGAATGCTCGTCGCATCAAGGGAAGCCCGGTTCGAGTAGGTCCCCGTAAACGGAGCAGTGAAGACTCCCGGCACCACGGTCGAATCCGTCGGCTTAGGGTATGCATTCAAGAAAGGAGCCAAATCGGCCGGTGCGGTCTGGCGCGCATACATGGAAGGCACCTGAATATCGCTCGTCTGCGGCAAGTCGAGACGGGCTCCTTCGTAGGAAAAGAAGAAGAAGGTCCGGTCCTTCCAGATGGGTCCTCCGAGAAACCCTCCAAAGTCGTTGTGGTGTTCGGCGGCGCGCGGATTGCCGGCCTCGTTCGCGAACCAGTTGTTTGCGTCCATGGCCGTATTTCGAAAGTAGTCGAAAACACCTCCATGAAAATCGTTGGTGCCCGACCGCGTTGCCAGCATCACCTGCCCACCCGGTGCACGGCCGAACTCGGGAGCAAACGAAGACGTTTCCACGCGAAATTCCTGGAGGGCATCCACGGAAACAAGACTGCTCGTTCCGCCAAGAGCGCTGAAAGCCTGAGTGGAACCGCTGCCTGTATTTCCGAGATAACCGCCGAAACCAACACCGAAGTTTGCGGACGCACCGTCGACAGTGAAATTGTTCGCATCAGTCCTTTGGCCCGAAATGCTGAACTGGCCCATCGGCGACAGACTTCCGGTCGGTGAAGGCGCAATCACCACTCCCGGTGTCAATTGCAACAGCGTATTAAAGCTGCGCCCGTTGAGGGGTAGATTCCCAACAAACTGGCGGTCGATCACCGTGCCGACGGATGCCGATTCGGTATTCACCAGGGGCGCACCGCCCTCGATCGTCACGATTTCCGAGACTGCCCCCAGAGGCAATGCGAAGTTGATCGCAAGTGCGTCCTGCACGTTGACGACGATGTCCGGTTTAATAATGGTCTTGAAACCGTACTTGGACACCTGAACCCGATAATTGCCTGGCGGAACATTCGGGACTACGTAGATTCCTTCGTTGTTGCTTTTCGCCAGAAACTGTACGCGCGTGGCATCGTTAACAACGATTACCTCGGCGGCAGCAATCGCTGCTCCCGAGGGATCTGTCACGATTCCGCTGACGGTCCCGGTCGGTGACTGCGCAGCCGAGGAATAAACGAACAGGAAAAAAAGAAAAGGATAGAAGAAAAAGCTGCGCAGTCGCAAAGGACCCTCCCGGAAGTGAGGGATCTCGCCTCACTAACAAGGTCTATGCGAATGCCATGTATTTTTGTCTCAGTCGTTTTTTGTCCGGAATGCAGGACAGTGGCGAAGAAGCAACTCTGCCAGTGTTACGGATGGTTCGGATTCACGCGAAGGTAGGCGAACAACAACTGCTTTCCACTGGGGTGTTGGCTTCCCCCGTTCGGTTCAACCGTGACAAATACCGCGTCGATATCTTCTAACGACTGGGGATCCTCGGCCTTCAAAACCCATCGTTTCTTGCTGACGTTATCTTCGTAGAAGATGCCGAGGCTGCGCGCTTGCTGTTTATCCGGTCCTCTCCGGCCCCACGCCTGGAACGATCTCGCATTCTGAACACCGGGTTGCGCGTCCAAATCGAACGCATAAAAGATCAATCGCTTCCCCTTCGTATAGAACACGCGGCCGTAGGTCTTTTCCGTTCCTTTACCGGAAACATCGTGGACATCCGCCATGTAGAGATCGCGGGCGCCCATCAACTCCCGGATGTCACGGTCGTGCTCGAGGAGCTCTTGGCCTTTTGCCACTTCTGACTCCGTTCGATCGAGGGCTTGCTCGCGCTCCCGAACGAGTGCAGTCAGCTCGTTGACTTTCGCTTCGAGAATAGCTGCCTGGCGCGCATTTTCATCCCTCTGTGCCGTCGCCACATCCACGGTTTTCTGAAGTTCCGATAACCTCGCCTGCGCAGCCGTGAGTTCCTCGTCCGGCCGATCTTTGGCGTCGCCTTGGCCCTTCGTCACTTGCTGATTGCCGTCTGTCTTGTGAGCGGCCACTATCTTCATCGATTTCAGGGAATTGACAATCCTGATTTGCTCAGCCAGCTGGAGTTTCAAGTCCTCGATGACCTTGGCGTCTTCGGCGAGCTTTCCCTGCAATTGCGACCGCTCGTAGCCCGCATCACTCGCCTGTGCCTCAAGCGAGCTTTCGGCCTCTTTGACGGGCTGGGGGAGCGTTCGCGCGACATCCGTGCCTCGCTTCATTCCCGATTTATATGCGGCAACACCAAGCGCAAGTGCCAGTAGGATGGCGGCTGCAAAGGACATCCAGATTTCCCGCCATCGGATCTGCGACGGACGATACGTGAAACGTTTTCCAGTGGCCACGTGGTCGGGTATATCCTTCCCCACCACGTTTAGCCTGCTCTTTCGTTCCTCTTCGTCTAACCGTTTGAAAAACGCTGCTTCTGCCTTTTCTACGGACCAGGAAGGGTCCAGCGATTCTTGGTTGGCAAGCCCATGTACACCAGCGAGCGCCCCCGCACCCTTGATGGCCGCAAGTTCGAATTCTCGACATACGCGCCGGCATTCGGCACACGTCGCCAGATGGGCATCCAGTCTTGCCTGTTCGTCGGCACTCAGTTCGCCGGCAGTGGCCGCCGCGCAGAGCTCGCGGAACTCCTCATGCGAATCCATCAATCAAACGCCTCAACTTCTTGTCGAATTTGATGTGATAACACACGAACTATCGCCTGTTCAATTCGTCTTCGGCAAGGTGTTTGCGGAGCTTTTCAAGGCCTCGATAATGGTGATTTCTGACGTTGGCGTAAGATTGGCCTAACTTCTCAGCGATCTCGCCGAACGTATATCCCTCGAAAAAGTGCAATCTCAATGTTTCACGTTGATCGACAGTAAGTTCATCTACGATCTTCTTCCACACTTTCCTGCCGAACAGCCCTTCGACCGTATGGTCATAGTCTGCTTCTTCCGCACTGGCTTTGTCACTTTCAACTAACTTGTCCGCAATTCCAGACAGATAGAAGCCGTGGGACTTCAATTCCCTTCTCCGTAACAGGGCCTGTGTATAGGCGACCTGAATAATCCACGATCGTGCCGAACCTTTTGAGCTATCGAAGACTCCACTTTTGCGGTGAATGTAAAGAAAAACCTCTTGGACAAGATCTTCTGCTTCACTTTTGTCCCGCAGAATCCTTTCGCCAATGCTGCGGACAAGGCGAGCGTAACAGCGGAACAGCAACGCCAGAGCATCTCGGTCACTTACACCGACCCGTCCGATAAGGGCTTCGTCGGAGACTTCCTGCGAAGTGTCGGTTACATCCGAAACGATGGGAGTAGTTATCGCCTTGGTCGGCGAGAACGTTATCCCAGGCAACCGTGTTGTAAGAGGTGAATTCACTAGCATTTCTCTCTTCTCGCCGCAGGTTTGCCACTTTCCCAAATGAGGAATGGATTCCGTGGGAATTCATTCGTCATCGTGCAACGCTTTAGACATTGATGAAGGCTCATGGCAAACACGTTCAACCTCTTGCCGGACCTGAGAAGGCCTTCGGGGATGCCTTTAGGAAGTTGCGGAAAAAGAAGGGAATCTCGCAGGAGACAGTAAGCGAGGAAGCCGAGTGCGATCGGACAACGGTCAGCCTCATCGAACGCGGCCTTGTTAGCGCCAAGTTGGAGACGATCGTCAAGATGTCCAAGGCCATTGCGGTCCCTCCATCGGAGATTATGCGCACGATGGAAAAATCACCGTTATATCCGTAATTACCCTTCACTGGCCCCTTTGTCAATATATAAGTGACCTCTGAGGTGGTTTCTGATATTCGCCAGCGCGGTTATTCTCCAACTTCGAAACTCTCGTGACTCCAGCTTCACAATTCGGAAGTCTGGTCCGCTCCGTGCGCAAAGCCCGAAAACTCAAGATTTGGGAAGTGGCTGAGAGGGTGGGTGTCGAGGTAAAGCACTTAGGAAGAATAGAACGAGGAGAGAGACAGCCGTCATTTGATCTAATTATCGCCCTCGCAAAGTGTTTTAACGTTTCTCCTGCGAGACTCTTTGACTTTGAGTCTGCTTCTGATCTAAAGACACTCCGGAAAAATATAGACCAACTACTTTCTGCCCTGGATGCGAAACAACTTGGCCAGGTCCGTCAGATTCTCAACGGATTCTTCTAGCCTCGAGTGCCTGAGAACATTATCGGCCTGATGACGTCCTGAACGACGACGGATCGCGCTTGGCCTAAGGCTTGTCCTCTTTTCCAGACACCAATAAAATTTGAAACCACGCCCCGCTCGCTTTTAGAGAGACTATTACTGCGTGTCATGGTTGAGATAGAGCCATTCCCGACGAGAGAGAGATCAGTCCCGCAATCCCCAACGCTTCTCCCTCACACCCCGCCGTGTCTTCGCGGGTGTTCGATAGCTACCTTGCTCCTTTCTGTCGCACTCTTTTTCCTCACTCTGTTTTCCCACAATTACCACGCAATCCTCTCAGCCGGTCTGGTTCCTTTACTACTTGTAGCCTTGAGCTTCGCGGTCTTCCTGAATTTCTTTTCACTCTGCCATGTCCGAAGGGACTACAAGGAAACCGATCGCGCATTCCGTGAAGCGGATCGCGAATTTGGTTCCATTTTTCAGAATGTCCTCGACGGAATTTTGATAGTTGGTAGCAATGGGGATTGTTTAGATGCAAATCCTGCCGCCGCAGCAATACTACGGATCTCAATCAGTAAATTAATCGGCCAAAACATTGGCGGCTTCGTCCGAGATTGCGCCGATTTCGATAAAACATGGCCGTCATTTTTGCTGAATTCTAGGAGGATCAGTCAAATACAGTTCACCGCTGGTGATGGAACAGCTCTATTTGCCGATGTCGCGGTAACCCCGAACTACGTGCCTGGACGTCATGTGATAATCCTGTGCGATGTGACGGAACGCACCCGCGCCGAAATGGCCTTACGGAAGAGCGAAGAGCGGTTCCGACACATGGCGGAGAATATTCAGGAAATTTTCTGGACGATGGATGCGAACACTCACGAGATAACGTACGTCAACCCCGCGTACGCGACGATTACTGGCCACAGTGTTTGCAGCCTTCGGGAGAATCCGGCCTCGTACCGTGAACTAATCCATCCAGAAGACAGAATTCGCATCCTCTCTAGGCTTGAGGACTTGCGGCATTCTGGAAGTTTTGATGAAGAATTTCGTTTTATTCGGGCCGACGGTGAAGTCCGGTGGGTCTGGGCCAAAGGTTTCCCCGTCCATGAAGATGGTGAAACTCGTTGGCTTGTGGGGACAACGCAGGACATAACTTCACGCAAGCAAGCAGAAATGAAGATCACCGAACAACTCGATGCCGTCGAAGCTGCACGTGCCGAAGCCGAGGCCCTCCGTAAGTCCACCCTGGCCCTCAGTCAGAATTTGGCAATGGATTCAGTCCTTGACACCCTGCTGCAATGTATTTACGAGCTAATTCCATTCGATAAGGCAACCGTCTTGTTCGTTGAGGATGGAGCAGAGTTGATGGTTGCGAGTGAAGCTCCCCGTAACATGGCTAGGAGAATTGGGTTAACCTTTAACGCCTCTGAAAACGCATGGCTTCAGCGCATCTTATTCGAAAAGAAGGCCCTCCTGTTGTCAGATGCTAAGTACCATGAGTGGAACGGTATCCTCCCTTTTGACCACTTCCATTCTTGGTTGGGCGTTCCGTTGGTCGCTGCTGGCCACGTTCTTGGCATTTTGTCGCTTGGATCAAACTCGCCTTGCGCACTGACAAGGGAACATCTTCGCCTTGCGAAATCGCTTGCCGTTCCTGCCGCGGTAGCCATACAGAACGCAAGAATCCACGAACGCGCGGAAATCTACGCGGCAGAGCTTGAGTTGCGGTTAGAGGAACGCAGAGAGGCAGAGAAGGCTTTACGAAACGCATCGAGAGGGCCATCCGATCACGAGGCACTGTGCTGAATTCGAGGCTAGAGCGCCTGTGCCATTGGACCTGGGTAGCAGCGAACAGGTGATCGCAGACACCTGGGCGCTCGTACCAACGCTCTTCAACGAATGCTACATCGGCGGCTGGACGGCCGCCCATAGCGCTAAGCCTTAAGTTAGGGAGAGAAAAGGATGCAAATCAAGGACCACGTATTCATTGTCACAGGCGCTTCTTCGGGAATCGGGCTGGCAACGGCGATTGCTCTGTCTGATCGCGGCGCGAAAGTCGCCCTGTTCGCCCGCAGCAGCGATGCCCTGCAAAGGTTGGCGCAGCAGCTTCCGGGCAGCTTGCCTGTCACGGTGGACATGACGGAGTTTGATCGAGTGCGGGAAGCCATACACGCCGTGCACCAGCATTATGGCCGCGTCGACGGACTCGTAAATAATGCCGGGCGCAGCTATGCTGCCTCCATTGAGGAGATAGAGCCCGCGCTTTTTGACGAGATTTTCCATCTCAATGTGTTGGGGCCAATTGTCGCGATGCAGGCTGTGATTCCGGTGATGCGGGCGCAGGGCGGCGGAAGCATTGTGAACATCAATTCGGGGACCGCTTTCATGACTATTCCTCAATACAGTGCCTACTCGGCTTCGAAGCGGGCGCTCGTTGGATTCAGCCTCACGGCACGGGCCGAGCTCGAAAAGGACCGCATCGTCGTCAGTGAAGTCTACCCGTTCATCACTGCCACAAACTTCGGCAAGAACAGGATGGGGAATCCAGCCGGCGGCGGGCCGGCGGCCAGTTACGCCGATGGTGACCAGCCCGAATTCGTCGCCGGTCTTGTTCTCGATGCCATCGAAGCAGGGCAGGCTCAGTATTTCGCGAATGATCGCCTCCGGAAAATGGCCGGGGGCTCAGCCTAGAATGCAACAAGTCGAAAGCCGGCCACGGTGTATTGCCGCAATGAACAGCCCAATTAGCAAAGAGAACTTATTTCCTGCTCCGCTCGTCAGCTTCGAGACGCAGCCGCAGGTGCCTCATTACGCTCAGGGCTGACGCGATCTCTCGACTGCTTGCGCTAGACGCGATTTCGTTTGCCCAACGAATCTGGATTCGAGTGAGCGCTTTCATGACCCGATAACCCTCATCGGTAAGGCGTACCAGTTTCGCCCGCCCGTGATCCGGGTTAGGGGCGTACTCCACCATCCACGTCTTCTCCAGATTGTCGGCAAGCCTCTGGACACTCTGGCGCGCTACGCCCATGTTGCGGGCTATTTGGGCAACAGGGAGTGGCTTCTCTACGATCGCACCGAGGACTTGCCATCGAGCACTCGACAAGTTGAATGGCCTGGTTAGGCGGTCGCCGGCAGTCAACAGCCTGCCATTCAATCGAAATGTCTCCACGATAAGTTCCGTAAAGGCGTTTCCAGCTTTCGTATGCGGCATGGCGCGCCTAGGAACCGACACAAAGATTAGACACGGTAAGTCGCGAGAAGAGGTGCGGCGAAGCCACCGTCGAGGAGGGATAGTGTTCCAGGGCCTTTTTGAATCCTGGATGCTGAAACGCCGTACGAAAGAGAGCGACCGATTCCCACACGGCGTAGTTCATAAACACGGTACTGCCAGCGATACCGCGGTGCATCGGCGTTGAAATGAAGCCCGGCTGCTGCTTCATCCAGTTCGCATCCTTTTCCCAGGCGCTCAAGAGCGCCTGAATATCTCCCTCCGTGACTTGAAAGATGTTTACAAGAACAACCGGCGAGAGATCGCTGTTGATTTGCTGGAATATCGGGATGTTAGCGTCGAGAGGCCGAAGTTGAATCATCTGAAATCTCCTTTAAGCAGGCCTTCATGATCGGAATATGTCGTAGCATACTGTCATATTGACAATATGCTGTCAAGTGCCTTGGTCTGAGCCACACCCCAGGTTCCCGCCTTACTTGGCATTTTTCGCACTGTTTTACCGCTAAATGTCACAACCAGCGGCGGATACTGGACGGCACGTGGAAAGTTCCGGAGGCCCAACAAGTGCAGTGACTCGGAATCCGGGTGATTCGAGTTTCGCTTTGTGTCTTTCTCCTCTAAAGCTTAGCCGTGAGGATGCGCGTGTTCTTTCGCCTATTTTGTTTCTACAACTGTAAGGGTATGAGGAACCAGATTCCAACCGCGCAAAGCAATTTGAAGTGGCCCCTTCGGGTCGACAGGGGAGAATTCAATTTCAACCTCGCGATTCTCTCCAGGCAACAGGGAAATATAGTTGTCATCGTAATAGGCGGGAAGAACGCGTGAGCCGTCTTTCGCGTTTAGGAGCGTGAGTTTGATCTGAAGAGCGACAACGTTGCTGTGATTTTGCAGTGAAACATGAACGGAAGCGCTATGGTCTCGCCGGACGTTCGATGCATTCGCGACCACGTCGACAGCGGGCAAGCGCCCCAGGGCGCGGTAGGAAGAACTTTCTGCGCCCAACCAATAGAGATTCTGAGACAGGAGTTTGCCGGAGATATCACGCAATTCCAATTTAACGACTACGACGCCGGAGGCCAGGAACTGTTTCAGGTCTAACGGAAAGCCATCTGTGACCGAGTCCGCACTTAGATCTTTGTGCTCTTCGCGACGGGAGAGTTGCGCGTTTTCGAGGGAGGTGACAGTCGCGGACAGAGCGACTCCTCGGAACTCAGCGTTCGTGGTGTTCACGACCTGCACCAAATAATTCGAAAAGTCCATTTGAATATGCACAGGTTCGCAGGCCTTCTTCACGCCGTAGAAAGAGGATTGGGTGTCGTAGTCATGGCTGAAGATTTGCCACACATTGCTGGCCCAGGCCGGCTGGGTCATCCACAACATGCGGCCGCTGTTTGGGGCCCACAGATGGGCGTTCATGCCTTCGAAGATGGCGCGATGGCTGACATAATCGAGAATCTGTGCTTTCCGCTCAAAGTCGTCGAAATTCGCGGGCGCACCGAACTCCGCCTGCATTTCCTCCATGAAGGGAGCCATTTCTCCGTTTCCGCTCTGATGCCAATCGTGGTAGGCCCAAACGTCGTTGATTGGCCATAGATCTTCGGGCGCAACAGAATTGCGGAAAGACTCGGCCGTAGACATGGAAGGGGTGCCGGTTTCGACGGAGAAACCGCGATTCAGGCGGTTGTAATACAGCTTCGGATCCATGTAACGGTACGGCCCACTGTGCTGAAGATTAATCTGGTTGGAACTTGGGGAGTAGTAGCGAGTGCCGTCGAGAGAATTTATGAGTTGGGCCATGCCCAGATTGACGATCGGTTGAGGAACGCCTTCGTTGCGGCCACACCAGACGGCGATGGATGGGTGGTTGCGGAAACGCAAGATGGTGTCGCGGACATTCGCCAGCAGGAGTTCGGGATCTTCCGGTTCGAGATTGTAGTTCTGCGTGGTTTCCCAGAAATCATTCCAAATGAGGAGGCCATATTCGTCGGCGAGATCGAAGAATACTCCTTCGGTGTTTTGGCCGACCCAATTACGAATGATGTTTAAATTTGCGTCGTGGTGAAGGCGGAAGTAAGGCTCCAGGCGTTCGCGAGAAACACGCTTCAGGAAATCGTCCATTCCCCAGCTACCGCCGCGGCAAGCAATTCTCACGCCGTTCACCTTGATCACGAGATAAGGCGCTGCTCTATCGTCTGAAGCTTCTTTGACGGCGGGAGAGGATTCCGCGCCGGGAGCCAGTGAGGCGACCCAGGAACGCCAGTTGGCCAGCGCGGATTTCGGAAAATTTGGCGGAGGCGGATCCGCAGCGGGAATTTCACGCATTCCTTCGTGACTGACGTCCACGACGCCGGCGAAGCCTTCTTTCCCGCGGGTGGGATCAATTTCTACGCGGCGCAGATTGCCTGTCGCATCCAACAAGCTGAGTTCATAAGTGATTTCGCGAATGCCGAAGCGGACTTGTTTTACGTCCGAATCGCCATTGCCTTCCTGAAAGTTCAGCTTGAGGTGATAAAGGTCTTGTTTGCCGTAGCCGTTTGGCCACCACAGGCGCGGATTCTGGACAGTGAGTTGTTTGAACTCGGCTGAGTTTAGCGCGACAGTCGTGGCGCCGGGTGGAAGGGTCAGATCTTTTGATAGCTGAACATTTTCGAAAGAGGCTTTTAAAGTTCCGTGCACGGGCTTGTCTAGAAGATTTTCCAGGGGAACGTTGATTTTTATATCGGCGCGACTCGTATCCGGCAAAGGTAATTCGGTAATCACTTGCGCGTCGCCAATCTTGACCGACTGGACCGCTTTGACTTCGACCGGTTGCCAGATGCCAGTTTCGCGATCGCGAACGGCGGGAATCCAGTCCCAACCCTCCGAGGCAACAAACGTCGGACCATCCAGGCACATGATCCCGCCATTTTCCCCCGGTCCACCTTTCACGGATTGTTCCTGGGGGATGCCGGGATGGGGAGGAGGAGAAACTTCAACGGCTAGAATGTTTGTTTCTCCGCGGGCTGCTTTCCAGATTTTCGTGACGTCAAATGTTCCGCGAATGAAAGCGCCTGTGATCGTGCCCAAGCGCTGCCCATTCAACCAAACAACAGCCTTGTAGTTGATGCCCTGAAAAGTGAGGCTTAGATGCTTGCCACTCAGACCGTCCGGTGATTTGAGTTCGACGCGGTACCAGTAATTTTGTTTGTTCAAGCTTTCGGGAATTGCCAAGTTGTTGAGTCCATATTCGGGGTCGGGATAAATCCCGCGTTCGATCATGGTGGTGAGAACGGTTCCGGGTACGACGGCGGCCATCCACCTGGAGGCGTCGAGAGAAGGTTGAGAGATCGCGGCGCCATCGGAGGCGAGTAAAGGAGCTGCTTGCAAACGCCAGCCGCCTTCGATGAGCCATGTGTCCCGCGCTGTCTCTCGCAAAGGTGCGACGGCGGGCACGGGATGAGAGACGGGTTTTGAAAATGGCGCGTTGCTCTTTGGCATTTCCGAAGGATCCTGGGGCGCGCGATAGCCGGCTTGCGCATGAGTTTGGACCGGCCAGGGTTTCGAGCCGGAATCGAAGAGGATCAGAGAAAAATCAGGCGGGGCCGCGCTGAGTTGCTGGATTTCATTCGCCGAGAGGGCTTGTCGTACGAGAATCAGATCGGCGATTTTGCCGCCGAAGTGTTGACTGTTTGGAAGCGGGAACCCGGCCGGCGCCATTTGAAGAACGGGGCTCACGCTGCCGAGCACCAGTGCGCCGCGGACAAGTTGATTACCGTCGGCGTAGATACTGAATTGTGTTCCGTCGAATTCCGCTGCGAGAAGGTGCCATTTGCCGGCGGTGAGCGTGGCGGATGCGCTGAGACTATTGTCTTGGCCCATCCAGAGAGAGACTTTTCCTGCATCGAGGCTCAGAAAACGCGGATATTCTTCTGTCGTCTCGCCGAGGCCAGCCAAGAGCGTTGGCGCCTTGATCGGCTCCTCGAAACGCACCCAGCACCACAGGGTCCAGGGGGAATCTGCGCGCAGGACCGTGTCCGTTGCGGAGATTGGGGAGCGGAGTCCGTCACCGCCCCGCAAGAAAATCGCATTGAAGGGACCGTATTGCGGCGGGTTATTCGTGGGGATGAATTGGGCCTGAACGGCCGCGGCAATAAATCCGCCGGCAAGAAGGAGCGAGAGCAGAGAGACAAGAAGATCGAAACAACGAGCAAACGGATTTTCTGTAGCACTCAGAACACTTTGGAATGGAATTGCCGATGGCCGATTCACGATACGCCTCCAATTGGGGAACTGCCTTGCTTGCAGAAAACTATTTCAATTGCTTGGCCGAAACCATGCCCGATCCCTCGCGAAAGGTAACGAGCCGGTTCGCGGGCACTTGCTTTGCGTATTCGATAAGGCCGCTTGGCCAGTCCACGTCGATGTCCGCAACCGTTTCATCACCGAGGCCGAAATGCAGCCTCGGATCGTTGCAAGAAAGGTAGCTCGATTGACTCATCAGCGCCTGAGCTTGCGTGTGCTTGCCGTAATGCACCAAGACGCGCGCGCCAATGGCGCTACGATTGGATTTGGTGCCGACGAGTTTTACTTTTAACCAGTGATTGCCTTTTGGCGCGTCATTGCGCAATAAGCTGGGCGGTTCGTTCACGTTCATGATGACCATGTCTAGATCGCCGTCGTTGTCGAAATCGCCGAAGGCGCATCCGCGGCTGGGGTGGCTTGCGGCTATGCCCGGTCCCGCTTCGTCGATCATTCTTTCGAAGGCGCCATTTCCCAAATTTCGGAAAAGGATGCGCGGTCCTTTATAGGAAAGTTGCGGATAGATTTTTTCTAATTCCGGGTAGACGTTTCCGGTGACCAGGAAAAGATCCGGCCAGCCGTCGTTGTCGAAATCCACGAAACCCGCGCCCCAACTTACGTAACGATTCTCAATGGTGAGGCCGCTGCGCCCCGAGATGTCCTCAAAATCGGCTTTGCCGGAATTGTGGTAAAGGCCGCTCGGCTGGCGCTGAAAATGCGTTTTAAAAATGTCCAAATGGCCTTCCAGGCTGCAATCTCCTACGCCCACGCCCATTCCCGCGTACTCCATGCCTTCGCCGCTAACGGCAACGCCGCGAATCAATCCTTCTTCGCGAAATGTTCCGTTGCGCCGGTTCATGAAGAGCAGGCTCGGCGTGGAATCGCTGGCCACGAAAATGTCTGGCCAGCCGTCTTCATCGAAATCCGCGGAAACGGCGGTGAGGGCATAAGAGGAATGCAGGGCCGAGATTCCGGATTCAACGCTTACGTCAGTGAATGTGCCGTCTCCGTTGTTGCGGTACAGGGAGTGAATGCCCGCGACCATGCCGCGCGGACCGCAATACACGGCGACGCCTTCGTAACTGCAATTCGGGATCGCGGCGGAGGGCAAGGGAGCATGAGCGAGATCGAACTGAACATAGTTCGCGACAAATAAATCCAGCAAGCCATCACGGTTGTAGTCCAGGAATGTGCAACCGGTGCCGAAGCGAATGCTGTCGCCAAGAAGGCCGGCCCGTCTCGTGACATCGGAGAAGGTGCCGTCTCCATTGTTGCGGTACAACTTGTTCTGTCCGTAGTAAGTGCAGAACAAATCCTCGTTTCCGTCGTTGTTGTAATCGCCGACGCAGACGCCGTTGGCCCAGCCCGTGTCCTTTAGTCCGGATTGTTCGGTGACATCGGTGAAAGTTCCGTCGCGATTGTTTTTGTAAAGGCGATTCGTTGCGGTGGGAGGAGTATTTTCCAGGCGTCGCCCGCCGATGATAAAAATATCCATCCAGCCGTCATTGTCATAATCGAAGAACGCGCAACCTCCGCCCATGGATTCGATGATGTAGGTGTCCTGGAAAAGGCCGCCATAGATCATAGGAGCAGTTAGGCCGGCTTCGGCAGCGATGTCTGTGAATGTGGAAAATAGTTTTCGATTCGACTGGCTGCCTGAGGTGGATTGCCTGGCAAATGGGAGGAAAGAATAGGCGGAGGCAGCCAGAAGTTGCTTGGTGAATGCCCGGCGGTCTAGTTGCACGCGGCAGAACGGATTGGAGGATGAACTCATCGCGGATGGAGATCAGGGGTGGTCATTACTTTGAAGTCCCAATTGGTTTTGCACCTGCGAAAGCAGCTCCTGCGTTTGCGTGTTATCGGGTTCAAGCTGAAGAGCTTTCTTCAGGGCCGATTGTGCTTCTCTAAAGCGCGACAGACTGGCGAAGGCTACAGCGAGATTGACGTAGGACGGGGCATAACCCGGATCGTTTTCTATGGCAGCTTGGAATAATTGCGCGGCCTCAGCGTCTCTGCCCATTTGACCATACAAAATGCCGAGATTGTTGCGGGCTTCGACGTCGTGGGGATTCAGTGAAATCGCGGCTTTGAACTCTTTTTCCGCCCCTGCGTTTTGTCCCGCTTGAAGATCGAGGAGGCCGAGCTGATTGTGGGCGGGCGCAAAGTCAGGATCCAGTGCGATGGATTTCAAGATGGCTTGATGCTCGCCCTCGTGGTCGCCCAGGCGTTCGAGAGCCACGGAGAGATCGTAGTAGAGGCGAGCGTTGTTCGAATCCTTCTCGATTGCGGCGCGGTACAACTCCACGGCGCCCTGCGCGTCTCCTTTCTTTAACGATTCGCGGGCTTGATTCGCTTTGCCGGCGGCAACGTCGTACCGTTCACGCTCGGCAATCAAATTTTGGTATTGGGTGAGTTGGGCGCGCGCTTCATCAGGAAGCGAGAGGGACCGGAAAACGGCGGCTAACTGGAAATGAGCTTCTGGAGAGGAGGGATTGATCTGAATGGCTTGTTCGAGTTGGATCCGGGCGTGCGTTGCATCTCCCAACCTGGCGTAGACAAGACCCAGGTTATAGAGCGCGAGGTAATTTTGCGCATTTAGTTTCACCGCGGTTTCCAAAAGCGTTTTTGCTTCCGTATATTTTCCCAATTCGCGGTTTATTACTCCTAAGAGGTAATTGGCATCGAAATCGTTAGGATGACTTTGCCAATAACCCTGCGCATAGGATAAAGCCACATCGAATTTGGCCTGAAGCAACAGCACGCGGATGTAAGACACTTTAGCTGTTTCGTCTTTTGGATTCAGACGGAGGGCTTCCTGGAATTCTTTTGCGGCATCTTCATAACGGCGCTGCTGCGTGTAGATGTTGGCCATGCCGGAATGCGGTAGCTCGGATTCCGGATGCGCCTGCTCCATTTTTGCCAGAAGCTGAAGGGCATGTTCGTTGTCACCATAATTCGAAAAGGCCATTACGAGATCCATTTCCAGAGATTGATCGGGAGGAGCCTGCTTGAGAAGCGCGATGGCTGCGGGATATCTATTCTGGGACATGTAGACTTTTGCGAGGCAATCGAAGGCCGCCACGGATTGCGGATCGATTTTCAGGACTTGCTTAAATTCCTGGATCGCTTCGTCCATTTGGTTGTTCTGGCCCAGTGCTACCCCCAGCATCAAGCGCCCCTGTGGCTGGTCTGGCTGCGACTGCAAGGATTGTCGAAACTCGAGAATTGCGTTTGTCGCGTCACCTGTGGCGAGAAGTGCCAGCGCCAGAGAGTAATGCGTTTGCGGGGAATTCGGTTTGAGTTTCAGGGATTTCCGAAAAGCAGAGATCGCGCAGGGGAATTCCTTGCGGTCGCTGTAGTAGGTGCCGAGCGAGTCATAGGCCGCCGCGGTGGGATGCGACTGCAACTGTGCGCGCAATGATTCCAGGGGCACGCATTGCTGGCCGGTGCTTTGCGCATACAGCAGATTCGGAGCACAACAAAAACTCAGCCAGAAAACCATGGCTGGATAGAAAGAAGAATGGATCTCTCTTCTCAAATGAACTCCGGTTTACGTTTCCCCTGCAGGACGCATCGGCTCGGTCAGGCGCAAGCTGCCATTATGCTTTTTCACCCAATCCACGGCGGCTCCGACGAGCGCGGCGCGTTCTCCCAACTCCGACACGCAGAGCCTGATGCCGATGCCGAGCAACTCCTGCTCCGCGAAAGGAAGAAACAACACTGCAGATCGCGATATTCCACCGCCGAGTATGATCCGTTCGGGACTAAACGCGACGCACGTTGCACGCAACACCTTGCCAAGTTCCCTGCCGAACTGCTGAAACGTGAGCCGGGCATGCTCGTTTGGGTTACTTTCATTCGCGATTGCTTGAACTTCCTCCCAGATACCGGTGGTTTCTCTGTACTGCTCCTGGATCGCGAGAGTGGAGACGAATTTCTCGACGATTCCGTCTTTGTAGGAAAGGTTCCAGATCTCTCCGCCCGCCGGGATGCCTTGGCCCTCAGTTAGGATTTCACCGTGGGACGCGAATGCAGAGCCAACGCCCGTTCCCAGCGTGATTCCCACAACTCGATCGACGCCGCGACCTGCTCCTTGAGCCATCTCGCCGACTAGAAAAGCCGCGGCATCGTTCAGAAACTGAATGCTGTCCGGTGGGCAGGCAAAGACCTGAGACAGTTTGCCGCGCAAGTCGATGCCGTACAGATATTTGTATTTGTGACGCATATAACTGATGCCGTGGACATAATCGAACGGATTCGGCATTGCGATGGAAACGCCCGTGGGATTCACCGTAGGGGCAAGCGCGCGCTTCGCGAGTGACGACAAGGTTGCGAGGAACTCCGAAAGACTCCCGTTTCTTGCCACGGAAGCAGATTGTGGTTTCCCAACGGCAGGGGCACGAATCCCGGACACGCTGGCAGCGATGTGGCTGCCACCCACATCAAAAACCAAAACAGTTTCATTCGCATCCTGAAACAAGGGAGCACCGCTGGTAACGATAACACAAATCCGTTGAATTCTTGACCAGTGGAAATGCTCGGCAAGTGCGGCACTGGCCGCGCGGATTTATTGTAAACGCTTTTCTGGCGCGCGAACGGGAAGGAATTTGACTATTGCCAGCTTCTTCGGATCACTTCACACCCGCAAGATCGCCGGATGATCAACTCGGTCGGAAGCACGATTTGCGGGTTAACCGGGCGTTTTTCGGTGTTTTTTGAGCGAATCCAATCTAGGAGAAGATGCGTGGCTGTGCGGCCCAACTCCGCGGCAGGTTGCCGGACGGCCGTCAAAGGCACGCTTAACAGGGGCGCCATCTCAAAATCGTCAAAACCGATCACCGCCAGATCCTGGGGGACCTGAATGTTTTCCCTTTGCAAGGCTTGCAGCACGTTTATGGTGGTTACGTTATTCAGCGTAAAAAGAGCAGTTGGCGGTTTAGGCGAGCGCAAACGCTTGATGAGCCGTGGGCATATCGCCGAAGCTTCTTCGGCGATGAATAGCTCGGGTTTCAGCCCCGCTTCGGCCATGGCCTTGTGGTAGCCGTCAATTCGCTGGCCAATAGAATTAAACTGGCTGTCATAACCAGCACAAAAAACGCTCTTGTGGCCATGTTCCAACAAATGAAAGACAGCCTTCTTTGCGCCTTCTTCGTTCTCGACCATAACGGCAGCGGCGTCGAGTCCGGGGAAAGTTCTGTCAAGCATCACGACCGGCACGCCGCGCGCCCGAACATCCTTCAACTGCCCGATGCTGTCAGGGCTGGAAGGGACGATCAGAATGCCGGCGATGTTGCGCGACTTCATCATGGCGAGTTCCCTGGCCTCGCTGTCGCGATCGCGTTCAGAAGCCAGGAGCAGCGTCAAATAACCCTGTTTTGCGGCCAATTGCTGCACGGCGTGCGCGCAGATGGAAAAAAAGGTATCCGCCAGGTCAGGGACGATCAGGCCAATCGTGTGGGACAAATGCCCCTTGAGCATGCGCGCGGCTTCGTTGGGCTCGTAGCCAAGCTTTCGGATGGCGGCTTTGACGCGCGCCGCGGTTGCCGCACTAACGAGCTCGCCACCATTCACTACGCGCGAAACGGTCATCCTGCCGACCCCGGATTCGCGAGCTACATCTCCAATGGTCGGCCTACCCAGCAATTTCCTCGGCATGAAGCCCTCGAAAGAATGGCAAAAATCGAATCCCGGCTGCACCTATTTGCTTGGTGATAAGTCAGTTACAGAAAAGCGGGTACCAGCCAGATTGTAGCGCACCACGAAAAAGTGGGCCGTTCGTAAGCGATTCTTTCGAACGAGCGCATCGCTTTTTTTGCGATCCACTGCATTTTCTGATTGACAAAAGTAAATCATCGAATCTATAAATGCAACACCACAGTATGGGAACGATACCATAAACCAGTTGTTTTGCGAGACGATCCCAGGCCGCGGGTGCCGCGGGAGGTGCCCTGGGATTGCGGGGGTGAAGTCTGAAAGGGAGTGTGGAGGCAACGTGCGAATCATTACTATTTTTGCGGTCCTGTTGTTGCTTGCGAGTTGCGCTTTCGCGCAAACTCCGACCGGTACGATCCAGGGTACGGTTTTAGATCAGCAGAACGCCGGAATTCCGGCTGCTACCATCACCATCACGAATGGTGCGACAGGTGTGTCCAGGGTTGTCACTTCTGATGACGCGGGACGGTTTAGTGCACCTTTCCTCAATCCAGGAAATTATACAGTTCTGGTGGAGGCCAAGGGCTTCAAGCAAGACAGGCGCGACAATGTGGTGGTGGCGATTTCCGAAACGCTTCCGCTTTCCTTTACCCTCCAGATTGGTCAGGTGAGTGAGACCGTCGAAGTAACAACCAGCTCCGGGACGCTGGAGACGCAATCCTCCAGCCTGAACACAGTTATTGGCAGCCAGTCAATCCTCGATCTTCCCTTAAATGGTCGGGATCCCTTTAACCTTGCTACTCTCGTGCCCGCCGTCAGCAATGTGGGCAGCGCCTCGACCCCGCACATCGGCGGTTCCCGCAACGCCAACAACGAACAACTCATCGACGGCATGACAAACATCTTGCCTGAGAACAACGTCGGAAATAACGAGTCGGCGTACCAACCGATTGTAGATTCGGTACAAGAGTTCAGCGTTCAAACCAGCGTGCTCCCCGCCGATTACGGACGATTTTCCGGTGGAACCGTCAGCCTGGTTACCAAGTCCGGCGGCGAACATTATCACGGCTCACTTTTTGAATTTGCGCAGAATGGGCTGTTTGACGCGAAATACTTTTCCTTCGGCGCCCAGGCGCAACAGCCGTCCTTGTATCTGTATCAATCTGGCGGCACGATCGGTGGTCCTATCCCCCTTCTAGATCGTACCAACCATCGCACTTTCTTTTTCTTCGCCTTTGAAGATCAGCGGCAAAATGCGGCGGCCTCAGAAACCGACAGCGTCCCGCAGCCTCAATGGCTGACGGGCAATTTCTCGGACCTGCTCGTCCCCGGCGTCACCAACTGCGCCCAGCCTAATCCCTCGAACAATGCGAATTTTGGCTGCATTTATGATCCGAACACTGTTGCAGCGAACTCTTCCAATCAATATCAGCGGCAACCCTTTGCAGGTAACATTATTCCGTCGGGAGAACTCAACAGCGTGGCAACTAATGCCTTGGCCTATTTCCCGAAACCCAATGTCGCCGGAAAGGTTTGCGAACCCGTCCTCGGATCGAATGGCCAGTATGGTGATCCGGGTTGCTACAACAACTACTACATTGCTGGATCGACGTTCGATAATTACTGGCACTATGATGCTCGTTTCGACCACGACTTCAGTGAGAAATGGCACTCGTTCTTCCGTTTCTCCCACTGGAACGAGTCCTTCAGTTCACTCAGTGACTATGGTAATGCCGCATCGGCGGGCTATAACGGACCTGGAACCAACACCGAGTGGAGCGGCTCTTTTAACAACAACTTTACGTTTAGCCCAACATTGCTGGGTGAACTCCGCATCGGGGCCAGCCGCGCAGCCTACAATCGCAAAACCTTTGGCGAACCATTCGATCTGGCGAGTCTAGGCTTCCCTGCTTCTTATGTATCGACCGCGGCCATAGACGGCCTGGTATTTCCGGCGTTCAATATAGGCCAAGGGTTCTCCCCTCTTGGTCCTGAAGGATACAACTCGTTCTACGAACATCCATCGGCCTTCAGCTTTACGGGCAGCCTGATAAAAATACAAGGCGCTCACACCGTTAAATTTGGCGCGGAGTATCGGCTGCTCTACGAAAACTTTGCTCAGTATGGCTATCCCTCCGGACAATTTTACGAGAATCAGGACTGGACGCAGCAGTTTGCCAACAACGCCAACAACACCGGCAACCCGTTTGCGACCATGCTGCTTGGATTGATGAGCTCGGGCAGCAACATGTCCCATCAACCGACCTCGGCGGACCTCAGCAAATATGTTGCGCTCTTTGTGCAGGACGACTGGAAAGTGACGCCGAAACTAACAATCAATCTTGGTCTACGTTGGGACGTCGAGGTTCCACGCACAGACCGTTACAACCGGTTGTCCTATTGGAATCCTAACCTCCCTTCGGCGATCACACTGCCGGCGGGATCTTATAACCCCGCCACTTGTCCGGATTGCGGCAATTTGATGGGTCAGATGATTTTCGTCGACACACCGGTAGGTCAATACGGACGCGCGCAAGGCCCGACGCAATGGAAGGATTTCGGTCCTCGTGTTGGGCTCGCCTACAACGCTTTCAAGAACTTTGTCGTGCGGGCGGGCTTCGGTATTGTGTACGCTCCGTCTGCACTGCAGGCGGCGGGTACCGACGGAGCTCCGGGTATCGAAGGATTCAGTTCCACTACCAACTTCAATTCCACGTTCACCAGCCAACAAACAGCACCTTCCACGTGTACGAATTGCGGGACTCTCAGCAATCCCGCACCAACAGGCTTCAACCTTCCTCAAGGTGTTGCGGGAGGTCCCAATACAGATGTGGGTCTTGGAATCTACGATTCCTTTTTCGGTTCTTACCGCAATCCGTATTCCGAGCAATGGAACCTCAATTTGCAATATGCGTTGCCTCACAACACCCTGGTCGAACTCGGCTATCTCGGTAACCGCGGATTGTTCTTGATCAACGGAGATCCCGGAGTGCCCTATGGCCAACTTCCAACTTCGGATCTGGCTTTGGGCAATGCGCTTTATGCCCAGGTTCCGAATCCGTTCTATGGTTATGTCAATGTTCCCGGTTCTGTACTCGACAATCCAACGGTCCAGGCAAATTATCTCCTGAGTCCCTATCCTCAATACGTGGGTAGCGTGCAGAGTTTCCGCAAACCTCAAGCGGCGTCGAAATACAACGCCATGACCCTGAAGGTCGACAAGAAGTTCTCAGGCGGATTTTCTCTCCTCGGCTCGTTTACCTGGGGCAAGGAGTTTGACAACTCATCCTCGGCCGTTAACTACCTCGGACCCGCGAGTCAAACTTTCGAAAATCAGTATGATCCTCAAGCCGAATGGGCTCTCGGGGCGCAGAACGTTACGCGCATGCTGGTGATCAGCGCCATCTATGAACTGCCGTTCGGGCACGGCAAACACTTTGGCGCAGACGTCAACAATGCCGTCAACCGGGTGATCGGCGGTTGGCAGGTAGTTGCTCAACCCACATTCACAACTGGAACTCCACTGCTCCTGGCAGCTGCTTCGGATGAAACGGGCTTGCTTGGGTATGCCAAGAGGCCAGGCTGGACCGGGCAAAGTGCAACGGTCAGCAACCAGTCGCTGACGCATTGGTTTAATACCGCGGCATTTTTCCAACCGGCACCCTTTACGCTGGGAAATGCTCCTCGCACGGTTGATACAGTGAACAACCCAGGCGTGAACAACTGGAATATGTCTTTGTTCAAGAATAATTATTTCGGGTCGGAGAATAAGTACAATCTCCAATTCCGGCTGGAAACATTTAATACCTTTAACCATCCGCAATTTGGCGCGCCCAACGCGAACGTCAATGCCGGCAGCCAATTCGGTGTAATCAGCTCCATGGGGAGCTTCTATAACCAGCGGCTCGTTCAACTCGCACTCAAGTTCATCTTCTGAGCGGGTCAGCACTCGAAGTACCACAGTCCTCCATGCCACCCCGGACACAGGCCGCCGCAAACGTTAGACAGCGCTTGCGGCGGCCTGCTTTAACGGGACGACGGGTTCGCTGAACGTCTTGGACGCTAGCCGAAGACGAAATGGGAAGCGAGAGAGGTCATCATGGACGAGATCTTGGAATTACTGAAGGCGGTTGCGTATGCTCCGATCCAAAAGCGCGCCATTACAAATCCAAACGTGCTCAATGAAGCGTATGCGTATCCGAAACCAAGTTCATTCTCGCGCGGCATGAGAGTCGATCTCGGTGGCATTACGATCTTGCTTATCTCCGGAACCGCCAGCATCGACGAGCATGGAAAAACCGTGCACGTTGGCGATTTCCGCGGTCAAGTGCGCCGCACGCTGCGCAATATCACGGGACTTCTCGAAAGCGAAGGGGCCACATGGCGGGACGTTGTGCGCACGAGTTGCTATCTGCGTGATATTGATCGGGACTATGAAGCCTTCAATGAGGAGCGCACCGCGTTCTTCAAAGAACAGGGCCTTCGCCCTTTGCCAGCCTCGACCGGCATTCAGGCCAAGCTGTGCCGACCGGAACTATTAGTGGAGATCGAGGCGATAGCTATGTTTCGCACAGACGCAAACAAGGATACCGCCGACAGCAAGGAGTAGCAGATGGCGGCGGGAATGGGACGGTGATTTGTGGTATTCCGCGTCAGCTTAGTGCAATTTGGTCCAATTCTTCCGAACGTTGTCGGTGTTGCTGCGACTGCGCTCATCCTGTTCACCGCAGTTATTCACCATGGCGTTCCGGCTGTTTTTGCTAAACAGGAAATTCCGCGGTCGATCACCATCGACTATCCTCTCAATGAGTCGATATTCCCGCCGGAGATTACTGCGCCGACGTTCTTGTGGCGTGACGCCTCGCAAGCCACCCATTGGCGGATCGAAATTAAGTTTGCTAACGGCAAATCCAGCATGCATTTCGAACCTCCGGGCGAACCAATGAGCATCGGCGAAATCGATCAGCGGTGTATCTCTAAAACGAACGAGTTGCCGAAGCTTACTCCCGAACAAGCGGTGGCGCATACTTGGAAAGCCGACCCCAAGGCTTGGGAAGACATCAAGAAGCACTCTGTCGCAAGCCCAGTGGAAGTCATTGTCGCCGGTTACAATCCAAACGATTCCGAAGGCATTTTGTCGATTGGTCGTATCTCCATTCGCACGTCGAAAGATCCCGTCGGTGCGCCCATTTTCTATCGCGATGTGCCGCTCATGCCTTCGGAGACCGAAAAAGGGATCATCAAGCCGCTGGCCGCAAACGCGATCCAATTGATCCAGTGGCGTCTGCGTAGCATCGACCAAACCCAAAGCAGAGTGGTTCTCACCGGTATGCACACCTGCGCCAATTGCCATTCGTTCTCGATGGACGGCAAGACAATGGGAATGGATATGGATGGGCCTAGGAATGACAAAGGTCTCTACGCCGTCGTTCCCGTGAAGCAGCAGATGACCATTCGCGCTTCCGACATGGTTTCCTGGAATCCCTCGCAGGATCGCCAGTTTGCCTTGAATCGAGTGGGTTTTATGTCGCAGGTTTCGCCTGACGGCAAGTATGTGCTCACCATGGTTACCGCGGCCGACCGGCCACCACAAAACAACTATTACGTAATCAATTTCAAGGATTACCGTTTTCTGCAGGTGTTCTATCCGACTCGCGGAATCCTGGCTTGGTTCGATCGCGCTTCCGGTGAGCGTCATCCATTACCGGGAGCAGACGATCCACGCTACGTGCAGACGAACGGTGTTTGGAGTCCTGACGGGCAATACGTAGTATTTGCGCGCGCGGAAGCGAGAGAGCCGTATCCGACGGGCAAGAAATTGGCGGAGTTTGCCAACGATTCCAACGAAATTCCGATCCAGTACGACCTCTATAGGGTGCCGTTCAACGATGGCAAAGGCGGCCGGGCAGAGCCAATTGCCGGCGCTTCGACGAACGGCACGAGCAATTCGTTTCCTAAAGTCTCTCCCGACGGCCGCTGGATCGTATTTGTGAAGGCTCACAACGGCGAGGTCATGCGCCCAGACAGTCAGTTGTATATCGTGCCCTCTGAAGGAGGACAGGCGCGCCGGCTGAAGGCGAATACATCGCGGATGAATTCTTGGCACAGCTTTTCGCCAAACGGACGGTGGCTGGTGTTCTCCTCGAAGAGCCGTTCACCATACACGCAGATGTATCTGACGCATATCGACGAGGATGGGAACGATAGCCCCGCGATTCTGATTGAGAACGCGACCGCAGCTAACCGCGCCGTCAACATTCCGGAATTCGTAAACATTCCGCCGGATGGAATACAGAATATCAATACACCGGCGGTGGATATGTACAAACAGTTTGACTATGCGGTTGAACTCGGCGAAAAGGGCCAGAACGAGGCCTCCATTGCGCAATGGAAAAGCTTGGCAGCCGCGAATCCGGACGACGCGCGCATCCACAATAACCTGGGAGCGGCGCTCGTGCGGGTTGCCAAGTTCGACGAGGCCATACCAGAATATGAGAGGGCGCTGGAGCTGAATCCTCAATATCATTTGGTACATGGCAATCTGGCGCGTGCCCTGAGCGGTGCCGGACAAAACGATGCGGCAATTCAGGAGTTTCAGAAGGCCCTGGTCTTCTATCCTGACGCGGCCGACCTCCACAACAGTCTCGGAAGCACTTTGGCGGCGTATGGGCGCGCTGACGAGGCAGCCACAGAGTTTGAAAAGGCGATCGAACTGAACCCCGACCTCGCGGAGGCTCACAACAATCTTGGAAAGGCGTTAGTGTCTGTCGGGCAGCCTAGACCGGCGCAGGCTGCCGAGGCGGAGAAGCAGTTTAAGACCGCCATTTCTCTGAATCCGCAATTCGCTGATGCGGAGAACAATTTAGGTACGCTCTACGGCCGCGAAGGAAATGATGTTGAGGCCGAGCGGATGTTCCGCGAAGCGATCAAGAACAATCCTGCGTTCGCACAGGCGTTTGTGAATCTCGCTGCAGCTCTCGCCAGTGAATCCCGATTTGGCGAAGCCGACGAAGTCTTGCAGAAGGCTCTTGCACTTGAGCCTGGCAACAAGGAGGCGCAGGAACTTCGCGGGATGATCCGGACCCACGGGAATCACTGACCTAGCATCGTAAGAACCTTTATTCGCCCGGCCAGTTGTAGGACGCTGCGATGGAGCCGTCGTCCGAGACAAGCAGAAGTGCGGCACGGCCTGGGTCCAAATGACCCGACAATTGTTTGCCGGTAGATTGATCGCGGAAGAAAATGTCGGCGCGCTTTGCGGATTCCGAGGTGAAAACGTAGAGAGTGGCGTGCGGGAAACGCGTGGGACAGATCAGGATGCCGGAATCCTGAAGAGTGGTTGAATACGCCGGAGTGACGCCGGCGATTTTGAGGGCGTAGCGGTAGATGTCTCCGACAGCCTGAAGATTGTCATTCAGTTCCAGAGGCAGTGCGGCAAACAGGACTTTGCCTTTGCCTACGGATTTTTCCGTCCAATTGCTGCCGTCCGGAAGAATGGCGCGATCCAGATAGGTAGTTTCGTCTCCTGGGAAAATCAGTTTCGCTTCACCGTCTGGCCACTTCAGGAAGTTTTCACGGAACGACAGCAGGCCGTGTGTGTAGTCAAGGCCGATGTCATTCTGTCTGTTTGTGGCGCGAAAATGACTGTCGTCATCGAAAATGCCTGTGATCAGCAAAGTTGCTCCGTCGCGAACCTTGGCGAGGAGGGCATCCCAGGCGGCGGGAGTCAGAGCAAAAGAAGAGGGAAGAAGAATGAGTTTGAGATTACCGAGAAGATCGATCTGGTACTCGCCAACGGCATACGCTTCTCCGCGGGCGTATTGATAGAGAGCGCGAACGGAGGTCTGCTGCGCCTCAAGCGCTTGAGAATTGAAAATAGAAAGCTGGAGGGATTGCGGCAGGACGATGGCAACTTGCGGCTGAAGAATAGAGGTGGCGAAGGGAGCGGCCTTTGCGGCGAACAGGCCGATGTCGCGCATCATCGGCTCCCAGGATTTGGCCGACCCGTCGCTGCGTTTCATGCCGAAGTCGACTTCGCGCGCCCAATCCCACTGCAAGACGCCGCTGTTTCCAGCGGCAAAGCCGAGCGCCCATTTTCTTTCGAGCAGAGAATAGCCGGTGAGTTCGTCGTAGCGCCAGGTACCGTTGGGCGACCAAACAGGTTGGTAACCCGTTTCGCCGACGATGTTGGGAATGCCGGGCCGTTTGGCGACGACGGAATCCCACAAGAGATTGTCGTCGTGCCAGTAGGTGTGATTGGTGGTGAAGGAAAGACCACCGGCGCTGTAGAACTGATTGAGCAGGCGGTCGGTGACGCCGCCTTCATCCTGGCCAACGTCGATGAGCTGCTTGCTGCCGGTCGAACGGATTGCGGAAACCATTGTGTGCACCCAGTGCGTAAACATGTCTTGGGCAAACAGGTTGTAATCGACCGCGCGAACGTGATTGGCATTGCCATAACGGCTGAAGGTGAGGTCGACGTCGCTGGGTAATGGAACGCCATCAAAGCTGGAGAATTGATTGGGTGTAACGTTCCAGGCGGCCGCGAGATCGGGGAGACTGGGATATTTTTCCTGCAGCCATTTGCGCCACGCGGCAGCTTCGGTGGGATCGCCATTGGGAACGTTACCTCGGAATATATGCTGGGGATTGGAAAAGCTGGGTTCATTGATGAGGTCCCAGCAGAGCCAGGGGATATTTTTGAAGTGGCTGACGACGGAAAGAACATAGTCCTGTTCAAAACGCAGGGAAGAAGGATCGGTGTACGGATTTGGTATCGGGGGAGGCGGGACGTTGGGCGGTGGTTGCAGACCGCCGTGACTCGTTCGTGGCACGAAGGCGAAGAACGTGAAATTGACAATGATATTGTGGCGGCGGGCGCAGAGAAGATAAGCCTCGAGATTGCGGAGGAAACGCTCGTTGACTTCGTCGGTTAGCGGCTCGACAAAACGGAGATTCGGCATCCAAACGCCGGTGCGAACGAACGTGACGCCGTTGCGGGACATTTCGTCGAAATCGTGTTCCCACGTCCAGGCGTTGCGCGGGCCGGAAAAATCCCAGCCGTTTTCTTCGGTGCTGAAGTAGTTGGTGCCAACGGGGAAAAAGGGTTTGCCATCTTTGGTGAGGAAATCGCCGTTGGCGCCGACGATAGGACCGGAGGTTAGCAGTTTCTCGTCCTCGACCCAGAAACCAGTTTGATGGAATTCCTTTGGCCGACCTGCGTCTTCATACAGAGCACGAACGGTGTAGAAGCCGGGAGCGAGCGGTTTGGCGAAGGAAAGTTCGGCAGAGAGGTTGCTGCCTGTGCATGGGACAGTAGCGGAATCCAGAACGGAGCTGCCGGAGAGCAGTTCGACTTTAGCTGTTCCCGAAAGTAGGAGTGACTGGCGCTCACGGTAGGAATTCCGGAGATGCACGACCATTTGCGGCGGCTCGCCGGGCTGCACGGTGGAGAAAAGGACTTCGAGCCAGAACAATGTGGCGCCCTGGCGCGCATAATCCGCTGTTTTGTGAACCAGGTCCGTGCCATCGGGGGATTCCCAGTAGCCGGGCTCGGGCTCAAAATCGAGTATGACCACGCGGGAACCAAGCATGGCTTGTCCGGACATATTCGTGTTGTCGACCACGATTACAGGAGCGGCGACTTCCACGCCATCGGAATTCATCATGTAGCCGAGACCGTTCAGACGGCCTTCGACGGCGAAGAAGCGGCGAGCGTGGACTCCCTCGGCGCCAAGAAACGAATAACCTAATCGCCATTGGAATTTGGTGTTTTGCTGTTGAGGGAGCGTGTATGTGTGGCGGAAGCCGAGGTCGCGGGAATAAGCGTCTTGCTCGGGGCTGGCAATGAATTTACCGTTGATCAGTGTGACGGGAACACGGAACGGCTGACCGCCGAGGATAAGAAGATTGCCACCGGCACGGAGATAGCTTTGGATGACAGGCCACGCATCGGCGGGAAAGGCGGAGCCGTAGGGGAGAACGAAGAGGTCGACACCGGCGAAGGCTGCGGGATCTTTTAAGGCGTCGAGGCCAAGAAACGCGATGTTATCGGCACCGAGTGCTTTCAGCAAGGTTTCGCGGGCGACGGGTTGACTGGCAACGGTCGGAAAGCCGCCTTGCCAGAAGACAACGGTTTTTGCGCAAGCAATTGGACTGGGAACGATAACAAGCAAGATGGCAAAGAGAACATTGCGCATAGATTCCCCCAATCTGACAGATGACTATTTTATACAAAGAAAATGGCTGGCTAAAGAGGCGATGCCGGAGTGGAGTAGACCTGGGGGCGCGCTGAATCATTTCCTTTGCGGTTTGGGGCTCTGAGCGAGAATTTGGAGAGACCCAATAAAAGAGCGAGTTTCCGTGAGGAAGCTGTTCGGCTAGACTCGGGGGAATGCGCGACAACGAATTCACGAAAATCTTAGGATGGCCGGGTTACCGAGTTTTTCGACATGAAATCGATGAAACCGCGATGACACTGCGGTTATGGGTGAGGCGGAAACGGGGCAACCGCAAACTGATCTGTTCGGGATGCGGAAGGAAGTTTACCGAAGCCCATGATTATTACCAACGCGAGGTGCGCGACTTGCCGTGGAGGAAGTATCAGACCACGGTGATCATCGAACTGTACCGGGTGTGCTGTCCCGAGTGTGGGGTAAAGATCGAGAAGGTTCCACAACTGCCGGGCAAAGCGCCGTTCAGCAAAGACTTTGAGGATGCGGTGGGATTGGCGTGTGAAAGCGCATCGGTTCGCCAGGTGGCCAGGCAGTTCGGACTGGTTGCCAGCACGGTGCGCGCGATCGACCTGCGGTATCTGCAACGCTGGAGTGCCACGCGTCGCAAGGAGCCGTTGAAACAGATGGGTGTGGATGAAATCTACTTTGGCAAGCAGATGAAATTCATCACCGTGGTCAGCAACTTGGAGACCGGGGAGCCCTTGTGGTTCGGCCAGGATCGCAAACAGGAAACCCTCGATGAGTTTTTCCGAAGTCAATGGAGTGCCCCACAGCGGGAACGAATTGAGGCCGCTTGTGTAGATATGTGGCGGCCATTCACCAATAGCATTGAGCAATGGGCCGCAAACTGCCGCATTGTCTACGACAAATTCCACGTTCTGCAGCATGCCAATAAAGCCATCGATGAAGTGCGCCGAGCGGAGTTCTTCCGCAAAGGCGGGCGCATGCGCGGTGTCGTGAAGGGCAAACGCTGGCTGCTGCTGACGCGCTGGATGAATCTCAGCAGCCAAAAACGCCAACAGCTAAACGAGTTGTTCGCCCTCAACCGTAGAGTGATGAAAGCCTACCTTTTAAAGGAAAGTCTGGAGCGGTTATGGACCTACCGCTATGAAGGAGCTATGCTGCGCTATCTGCAAAGTTGGATCGATCAACTGCGCTGGCAACGGCTGGTACCGTTTCAAAATCTCGCGTTCATGCTGCTGGATCACTTGGACGGAATCTTGAACTACTGTCGCACGAAAGTACGCTTCGGAGTGGTGGAAGCTATCAACGGCAACATCAAGACTCTTTTTAGAAGGGGTCGCGGTTACAAGAATCTCGGCTACCTGCTGCTCAAGGCTCAGCGTATGGCGGTTACCAAGACCGAATTCATCGTCCTTCAGAAAGCCGCCTAAAATGCGCTCGTCTACGAATTCTCGTCCAGAGCCCGGTTTGGTTTGCCCGTTCTACGACCGAAATACAGTTGTACGAAGCAGGCCACCTACGACGAGGTAAATTCACTGTTCTGGCTAACCAGGTGCTTTGCGGCGAGGCGCCAAGTAGCTAACTTGATCGGAAAAGGTCTGGAATTAAGCCCATTCGGAGACGGTTCGCGTTGCAACGGTCTTGTAAATTACAAATTACCCGGTTCCGCAGCCTGGTGTTCGGAATCAATAAGTTAGGTTCGAGTAACAAACCTTCTTCTTGTGCAAAAGGACGGCGTTCGGGAGCCCTTGAGTCTTACGGGCCACACCCGAAGCGGAGGCCTGCGACGCCGCGGGCGGAGCGCTTAGGCCACAGCGGAGAGAGTGGCCCGTGAGGAAGATTTTCGGAGTGCGGTCTCGACCTTGCGGTGATACATCTGCGACTGGCCCGTTACTGGCAAGGCGCTCTGCGTGATCTGCCGCTTGGTCCGCTCCGCGATCGTTTTGAGGGTGTCCCCTTTCGCACAGATTGATAGACCCCCTTTTTGGTTAAATGGACGTGGAATCTAAGAGTCCGTGAATCTTCACACAGCGGATGCAAGGCAAGGCACTACGGTGCCGTTCAGGATTAGCATGAGTGGAAAAAACTTTCGAGCCGCGCAGACAGACCAACGGACCAACTTCGAGGGAAAACAAGTAAGCAACAAAGTGCTGTTGGCAATGCCGAATAACGAATACGAGTTGATGCGCCCTGACTTGACGTATACGGACCTGCCGTCTCATCTCAGCCTTCATGAACCGGCACAAAAGATCGAATTCGTCTATTTCCCAAACCGCGGAATGGTTTCTCAAGTTGTGGTGACCAAAGACGGTCGAACCGTGGAAGTGGGAGTAGTGGGGAGCGAGGGGTTCGTCGGGGCAGGACTGGCAGCCGGCTTGAGCAGAAGTTCCGTGCGCGAAATCATCCAAATCGCCGGCGACGGCTTTCGAATGATGGGTAATGCCCTGCAACGCATACTGCGGTCGGCTCCGCAGTTACAGGTGATTTTAAACAGGAATACGGGGCTTCAAGGGATGCAAGTCGCGCAGACCGCCGCATGTAATCGGCTGCACGATATTCAGCAGCGTCTCTCGAGGTGGTTGTTGATGACACAGGATCGGGTGCATTCCGGAATGCTTCCGATCACCCACGATTTCATTGCGACGATGATGGGAACCGACCGGTCCACCGTGAGTCTGGCAGCAGCTGTATTGCAAGAAAAGGGAATTATAGATTACGTCCGAGGCGCAGTGAAGATCGTGAACCGCCGAAAACTCGAAAAATCCGCGTGCGAGTGCTACGCCGTCATTCAACAGTTCGAAGACGACCTCGGATTGAGATAGCAGTTTTGAGAGTGTTGGATACCCAACAGACAGTAACCTCCCTCCATCGCTAATGTACGGAACCTGTATACTCACACAGGTTTTGATGTGTGTTCAGCAAGTGGTGACGCGCAGAACTCGCTCAATGCAATGAAGGGGGCGGGTTTTGTCGTTGCCGTGCCGTCGAAGACCGCTGCTACAACATCATCTACAAGAACGTAACCACACCAAATCGCGAGGTGGCCATGGGGCCGATGCGTCGCAAACTAGTATGGGTCGAAAGACCGAGTTTTCAGGGCTGGGCTTGCTCCGAATGCGCCTGGGTGTTTAACGCTTCGTGGCCGCTCGTTGGCAACACGATTGACGAGATGAAGACAAAGTTCGGAGAGGAACGCGACCAGGAATTCGCCTCTCATGTCTGTGCCGAGCACCCGAGAGCAAAAAAAGATCCTCATTAGCCAAATCATTCATCAATAGGTTGAGGTGTTTCGACTTTCGAGGCGCCAGCGGAAGCTATTTGCCGAGAGCCCTAGCCAAAAGAGATCTGTTAATGAGCATCCCACCGTTCGCGTCGAGACGGCCACGGTATTTGATGAAGCCACGCATTCTAAACTTATTCATGAAAAAATTGACACGCGGCCGTGTAGTGCCGATCATCGTCGCCAGGGTACCTTGCGATATCCCGCTAAATCGGTGCAGCTTGCGCCGATTCCCGTTGCCCGAGAGCAGAAGAAGAGCCCGGGCCAGCCGCCTCTCGCTGCACTGAGAAACCTGGTCGATTAAATCATCCTCGAGCCGAATATTGCGCGAAAGCAGATAAGACAGGAAGCAGCAGGAGAGCGCATGGTTGGCGTGGAGCGCTCGGATCATTTCGTTTCTTTCAATGACTTGCACGGCCGTCGGTGCAATCGCGGTGGCGGTTCGAATGCGAATATTCTGACTTCCAAGGCAGACTTCACCAAGAAATTCACCTGGCCCCAGAATGGCGACAACGGCTTCCTTGTTCGTCTTGGAGGCCACGGAGAGTTTCACGCGGCCTTTTTGAATGTACATGAGAGTGTCGGCAATATCGCCTTGAGAAAAAATAGTTCCACCTGTTGCGAAGCTTTCATTCAGTGTGGCCACTTCACCCAAATCGAATGAAATATTGGGTAGTGCCTCTATGCTAGGCCTCATGGGTTGATCGGGTCTCCGATTCTGCTCGCATCTTGCCGTCCCTGCTTCTACGACCTCAATCGCGGAAAGCTTCCGGTCCACATGTGGTTCTGACCGCAAGGCACCTGAATGCAACACACAACGCCGCCCTGCAGCGACGCCGCACGTGCGGCAAGGCACAGCAGACAACTGTTTCGTGCTCAGTTCCCTCTTTTTCACTGGAAAATAGTCCGATAATCCACTGCCGTAAAACTATCCCATTTGGAACACTTTTGGTATTAGCCGGTCACGCGGTGAATCGCGATTGGCTCTGCTTCTGGCAAATGCCTTACCCGATCGCGTCGGGCAAGTCCGGGTCTACTTGTCGGCTAGAAGCCACTCGCTTCCGGGTGCCCCAAGAAAATGGGGCAAAAGAAAGGAGAAAATTCAGCTATGTCTCACCCGCATGTTAAGTGCAATAGCCTCAGGCGCGGTTCGCGACCGGGCGGCTGTCGAGACTAAAAGATAACTCAAGGTCAGGAATCGACCTCGTCGTTTCTCGACTCGGCGAGGATCAAGCTTCACATGTCTAATGATCCCTGCAGTCATCCTCGTTGCCTTTGTTGCGCACGCAGATATGCTTCGATCTCCGTCTTGCCTCCGTATCGTGCCCATTCAGCGGGTGTCGCCTGCCAGAGGATATCCTTCAAATCCAATCTTGCACCCCGTTCAACAAGAAGGCGGACTACTTCAGCATGGCCTGCTCCGGCAGCTTGGTGCAGCGGAGTAGTGTGGGAATGGCCTCCTATTGGGTTGTATCGGTTTGGGTCTTCGCCCGCGTCAAGCAACAATCGGACGATCTCGGCATGACCAGAATTGGCTGCTAGAGTGAGGGCCAAATGGCGGTCGTGGCGGCTGGCACCGGGTAGCAACCGGCAGGAATCATCGACGCGGCCCAGAGCCGCTGCCACAGGCAAATCGACCCGCGCGCCTCGCCTAATCAAGGCATTCACCGCTTCAAACTCGCCGTGCAACGCTGTCGCATGGATCGCGCTGTTTGGATCTGCTCCGTGGTCGCAAAGGAGATCGATTAACGGGAGTTGCAGGTGACATTCACGCGGCACACTTCCGGTCGCGACAAGCATCAGAGTTTCGTTCAGCATTGATTGGCTCGAGCCGGCATCGAGAATGACCTTCGCGACCTCAACGATGTTGTTGGGCAGAGTGCCATGCCGAACCGGATTCTCGGCTATAAATTCGAGCAAGGTTGGATTATGAAAATAGTTCCCGCCTTCGAAAACGACGCTCTGATGCACGAGATTCGGATGTTGCCCTAGATAGGAACGCAAACCCGCTGGGTTGCCTGCATCAAGAAGATCTACGGCGCGACGAAATGTGGCATCTTCAATTCGCTCGTGGTGCGGCAAATCTAGTTGATCGGAGAGCGTCGGCTTTTCAATATGCCTTTTCAGTCGCACCCAACTCGGAAATCCATATTCGCGCGAAATTGTGAGCTGGGCGTCGTTCAGTTTTAGCTGGGCGTCGAAAATATCAGCATCCGTCGCTCGAGTAAACCGTGGATGAAATTCTCTGATTCGCTGCGCTACTCCTTGACTGCGTAAATCATGCTCCCTAAGCAAGTCCTTTGCTTGATACTTGAGATGGTCTAGATTCGGATTCGATGGGAGGCGCTTTACCGGCATGACGAACTTCCTTTCGTATGCCCGAGGTCCGCATTAAAGGGCGAAAGTAAGTTCGCACAACGAATTTGCCTAAATCAGGTGGACTTCTGTCCTTTCCGCGGACCGGATGCGCCCTTTGCGCTGCGCTGATCTTACCACACCGCACAACCCATACTGCCCGAGAGCAGCGGACCGAATTTCTAGCGGCGGGTCGCCGCGATCTACTGGGCGCTTGCAACTCGGGTCACAAGTCCACGCGATCATTTCGCCACGCACCAAAATGGACGGTTACTTCGAACTTTCTTTTCCGCTGCCTAGCCTGCTCGGTCCCCAGCCGATTTCCATCGAATCCAGTAAGCTGTTCCTTTTTCTGCCACTCATTTTCCTGGGCACTGCTTCAGGCTAAGTCCTGCGTCCGGCAGCTTCCCGGCTTCTGCTTTCCCGGTCGGGGCCGAACTCAACGATACGTCTGCCGGGACGGACAGCTCGTCAGCTCGAAGTACGAGCGCGAGAACGGCAAGTCCAACAAGGCCAGGACGGCGAAGGTCACCATCTTCTGGAGCGTGCGCGCGAATTCCGTGTGGCGCCTCAGCCGCGCGGAAGCGGATGTACCAACGGCCGCGACGAGCTAGGAGACCAGCGGCGACGCCATTTTGAAGCGTCGTTCAAATCGGCCCTCCGGTACCCGCCGGACGGCCTTTTTTCTTGTCCTGCATCCCTGCCAGCCGAATCAAATTTCGCCTCAGCCGGCTCGAATCATGGAGCATCGCCATCCTCTGCCGATGCGCTTCCGATCAGCAGAAGTGACCGTTTGGTCCCCGCGACAGTCGCGCTTTTCACGATTGTTCCAATGCGACGGGAGCATGTCCTCGCTCTCTGGTGGCCTCCAGCCGTCGCCTGGAGAGGAGGGAGCCGGAGGAGGGAGCCGGGCTATGTCCTTCAAAACCCCTTGTCCCTGCCTGTTGTGCAACACCGAGACGCGCCTCCTCGCGGACCTTTCGGAGAAGGAAGAAGAAATCATCAAGGAACTATTTTTGTGTTCCCATTCCCTCGGAAAATTCACCTCAGTCTCTGCTCTCCTCCGTCATTTGCGAGCCGTATCGAATCCTGCGGAATCCGACGGATTGCTAGGCGACCTCTGCGCGCTCCGTTTGGTGAATCCCCCCGTCATTGAAAGCCTCCTCGTATTGGCATTCCTGCCAATGCTCCACGCCACCATAGGAAAGGTGACGCAACTGCAATCCGAACTGGCTTTGGAGGACGTCACACAGCAGACGTTGCATTTCTTGCTTCAATTCCTCGCTTCCGAGGAGCTGCGTTTGCGCAATTCTCACGTTGCGTTCGCGATCTCTCGTGCTGTTAAACGCAAGACGTTCGAGTGGGCCAATCGACAAAATGCCGTCCACGCCTTCGAGCACAGACAAGGGTTGGATGGCGCAGAGCTCAGTTTCTCGCAGGAATCTTTAGAGCGGCATGCCACTCTTCGGCATTTCCTTCAGAAGTCTCTTTCCAGGAAGCTGTTAAACGCCGAGGAACTAAACCTTCTCATTGGTTGCAAACTGCAGGGCTACGGCGGCCGCGATTTCGAAGCGCATGGTCTCGGGTCATCCAATATTCTGCGCCAACGACTAAAGCGCGTACTCGCCAAACTACGCCGCTTGGCTCACGCCTGATGTCTTTGCTCCCCGGTATTGAATCATTAGCATCCTCGACCCTGTCTCATATCTTTCAACGTTGTCCGACACATTCCTAGATCGAGTCGCTGAATAGCTTAAATATCGGCAAGTTCGCGCTGAACCGCATGACAAATGCATTTGCCGAAATTTCTCTTGAGGTTCAACCATGCCAACGCACCGCAAGGCGCCGCACCACTTCCTTCATTTTCACCGCTTCGCCGTGTTGTGCTTGGCGAGTTTCCTTTTCGCGGTTCCCGTTTTTGCGCAGGGAAACTCTCCCTGGGAGAACGCGGTGAACGTTTTGATGACCGCCTTTACGAGCACGATCGCTCGCGGGCTGTCACTGGTCGCGATCGTCGTCTCCGGTCTAACTTTCGCTTTTGGGGAAGGCGGTTCCAAGCGGGTTCTTGCCGGAGTTCTCTTTGGCGTGGGTATGGCCATCGCTGCCGTCAACTTCCTCGCGTGGCTGTTTCCTGCCTGACGCGGGGAACTGGAGAATTCCCGTGGGTTACCAACGACGTATCAACCCAGTGCAACGGTCGCTATCGCGGCCGCTCACCATCCTCGGGGCGGAGCGCAAACTTTTCTTTTTCGCGATGTGCTTGGGAGCCGGGACCTTCAACCTCCTCGGCAGCCTGTTCGGCGGTCTGCTGATGTTCCTTCTGCTCTACTCCGTTGCCCGGTGGGCGACTGCCACCGACCCACAGATTCTCAAACTCTTGTTCCATGCCGCCAAACTCCGCGCGCTGTATGACCCAATGAAACTTACATCCATTTCCGTTGTGCGAGGCACACCATGCTGAATCTCAAACGTGTCCTGAAAAACTACGAAGACGTCGGCTCACTCAACGCTATGGTGAATCTGTTCGGCTTCGTCGGACCTCACATCTTTCTGACGAAATCCGGCGAGGTCGGCATCGTCCTCGAACTGGCTGGAGTCGATTACGAGTGTCTGGAACCGGCCGCTGTCGACGCATTGACCAAGCGCTTGGAATCTGCTCTTCGCTTGTTTGACGAGAACCATCGCGTCTACCAGTTGCTCTTTAAGCGCAACCGCCAGGTCATCCCCTATTCCCTGTGTGGCAAGCCCATCGTGGATGCCGCCATCCGTGACCGCGTCGCCTATTTTTCGGAGAAAGCAGAGAAGCTTTTCTCACTGTCCATCCACTTCGTTGTTCTTTGTCCAACGCAAGCCGCTCGTCGATCCCTTGCCGACAGTATCCTCGAATTCCCCGACAATCCCCGAAAAGCATGGAGAGAGGTCCGCGCAAGCCTTTCTTCGGATGTGACGGTCCAAGTCAATGCCGCGGAGATGGAGAAGGCCGAGCGGGCGCTTTGCCAGAAAGTTGATAGCTTCCGTACCCAGGTTAGTGACTTTGTATCCGTGCGTCTTCTCCCAAAGCAGGAGGCCTTCTGCGTTTTGAAGCAAATGTTGAATTTCGACCCTCTAAAAACCGATTCCGCAAAACTCAAACACGACACCTTCCTCGACTGCTACCTGTGCGAATCGCAGCTCGAATGCCACCGTACTTATCTGCGGATGGACGACTACTTCGTCAAACTCTTGACGCTCAAAGAGCCCTCGGCGCACACTTTTCCGCTCCTCCTCAAAGGGCTGCTCGATGTCCGCGCCAACTACCACGTTGTGACCGAATGGAAGAAAGAAGAACCCGGCAAGACGCGCCGCACCATCCAGGCCAAGCGCCGCCATTTTCACAACACCAAGCGTTCATTCTTCAGCCAGGTGAATCTGAACGACGCTGCGCCACAAGACCATCTCCTCGACGATGCCAAAGAATCCCAGGTGCGCGAACTCGGCAAAAGCATTGAGGAGATCGAATTACACGGTAACTACTTCGGCCAATTCTCACTCACCGTCGTCATCTACGACCGCGATCTCGCCACCGTCGAACAGGCAGCCGCCGAATTCTACAAAGTGTTCAGCGTTCACGATGCCCAGCTGTATGAGGAACGCTACAACCTTCTGAATGCCTTCCTCGCGGCCGTTCCAGGTAATTACGCGTTCAATCTTCGCTATCTGTATCTACTCAACACCAACTACGCCGATCTATCCTTTCTCTTTACTTTGCATTCCGGTGAGCCCCGCAACGCGCATCTTCGGCAGGAATACCTGGCCGTCCTTGAAACCAACCATGGAACGCCGTACTTTTTGAATTTGCATTACCGCGACACCGCTCACTCCGTGATTCTCGGGAGAACCGGCAGCGGCAAATCGTTCCTTCTGAATTTCCTGATCACGAATCTCCAAAAGTATGACCCCTACACCTTCATCTTCGATCTTGGGGGGAGCTTCGAAACTCTCACGCGGCTCTTTGGCGGGTCTTACCTGCGGCTCGGCCTGGAATCCAGCGATTTCACCATCAATCCCTTCTGCCTTCCCCCCACGAAGCCCAACCTCGACTTTCTGGCACTCTTTCTCAAAGTTCTCATCGGGCGAACCCTAGGGACACTCGACCCCGCAACCGATCGCGATCTCTACGAGCAAATTGAAAATCTATACTCCCTCGACCCGGCGCTACGCACCCTCGATGCTCTCGCGAATACCCTTCCGCGGCCTGTTACCCACGCCTTCACCAAGTGGTTGCGCGGCGGACAATTCGGATTCCTCTTCGACAACCCGCAGGACACCATCTCGTTTTCGCGCTTCCAGTGTTTCGACTTCCAGCAGATGAGCCGCTATCCGGAGCTTCTCGAGCCACTGCTGTTCTACATCCTCCATCGCGCGAACGAAGTCATTTCGAACCGCGACATCTCTTCCACCCTCAAAGCGTTTTTTATCGATGAGGCATGGGTGTTCCTCCGCAACCCCAGCATCCAGCACTATGTCACCGAGGCCCTCAAGACATGGCGAAAACACAATGCCGCCATGATCCTCTCCACGCAGTCGCTCGACGAATTGAGGCGCTCCGAGATTCTGGATGTCATCGTCGAGAGCTGCGCCACCAAGATGTTCCTGGCCAATCCAGATATGGATCAGGATCTGTACCGGCGGCAGTTTCATTTGAACGATACCGAGATCAAGCTCATCGCCTCGCTCATCCCTAAACGGCAATTTCTCCTGAAAACTCCGGATCTTGCCAAGGTCGCCAATCTCAGTGTCGACCGGCGCAGCTACTGGCTCTACACCAACGATCCCTATGACAACCGCAAAAGAAAAGAGGCGTTCGATGCCTACGGATTTGAAAAGGGCCTGAGCGTCCTCGCCGGAGTCGCCGAGTGACTCTGGACTGCATCACCGCCGCGGAGCGCTTCTGTGCCACGTCACGGTTCTTGCCGTTCCCTTTAGCGGGGTTGTTCACGTTCTCCGTTCTTCACGCCGAAGCGGTCATCCGCTGGCTTGAGGACTGGAACACCTGCGATCCGATTCGCCAAACAAAGGAGAAACCATCATGTCTTTCCGTTCGAAGTCGTTCTTTCGATTCGTATTGTTGCTGGCCCCCTGTTTCATGGGAATGCCCGTTATTGCGGCGACCGAAGGCGCCCGCGTCGTTAAGTACAGCAAGGAGGATGTCATTCCGGTCCATGCCAAAGTCCGCTTTTCGACCTTGATCGTGCTCCCGGACAGCGAAGAGATCCTCGACTTCACCACCGGAGACCGCGAATTCTGGATCATCAACGGCGGTCACAATTTGTGCTACGTGCACCCGGCCCAAGCCGGCATCCGCAGCAACCTCAACCTCATTACGGCGAGCGGGCACGTGTATTCCTTCCTCCTCACCGAAATCAGTAATGAGCCCAACCTACAGACCGATCTCAAGCTGTTCATCGAGCCGAAGGAGGAATCGGGATCCGCCACGGCTCTCCAAGGCTACGTCCGCGCTGCCGACGCCGAAGCCTATAAGAAGGAAATGGAAACCGTGCAGACCCAGGCGCAGCAGCAGATTCGTGCCGCCGAAGCTCATGCCACCGAGCAGATCAATCAGTTCCGCTCCGCCTACGCAACCAAACTGCGGTTCGACTACACCCTCGATCCCAAACTCTCCCGGGAACCGTTCCTCGTTTCCGCGATTTACCACGATGATTCCTTCACCTACATCCGTAGCGACGCCCGGGAAAAACCGGCTCTGTACGAAATCAAGGACGGTAAACCCAACCTCGTCACCTTTCAAGTCGAAAACGGAGTCTACATCGCGCCCAAAATTCTCGACGGCGGTTATCTCGCGGTCGGTAAGAAAAAGTTGAACTTCACGCGCATTGTCACGGGGAATTGAGCCATGACGTCTCCTTCCGCGATTCAGGACAAAAACCCGAAACCGCCGGGCCTGCTTCCGAAGAACGTGCAGTCCTGGCTCCTCATCGGACTCGCGGTAGTGATGGTCCTCATCATGTGGCTTACCGGCGGGAAGAAACCTCCGACGCCTGCCCGGAGCGGAGCGCCACTGCCGGTCGTGCAGGCCCCGCTCGAAGTCAATGAAGCCAAGATTGTGGATCTGCAAAACCGCATTCAACAGTTGCAGCGAGAACAGATCATCGCGCAAAACGCACTTGCCCAACAAAGCCGCGCGCTAGGAAACACTCCCGACCCGCAACTTATGCCAAACGGAACTGCGCCTGCTCCGCAAGAGCATGCCGAAGACTCCATTCGCGAGGAGCGCAAGAAGCGCGACTACCTTTCCTTGTTTGCTTCGAATGTGGCCCTCAGCTACCAGAAGAACCCGGAATCGGTGGCACACGCTGCCGAGCCCGCTGCCGCGCGGCCCGTGGCGCAGGCCGAGCCTGCCGCCGCACAGCTTGCGGAGCTATTGAAACCGCTCCAGCCGCCGGCACTTGCGCCAAGCGTTCCGCCGACCCACAAAGAATCCGCTGCGGATAGCGACCGAAAGGAGGAACAACGAAATCCTGTCGCCACGCCGGCTGGCGCTCCGGCAACGGCGACAGGAAAAACCTACGTTCTTTTTGAAGGCACGATCCTCGAATCCCTTCTCATCAACCGTCTCGACGGCCAGTTCTCCGGTCCGGTCGAGTGTTTATTGACCACCGACGTTTACTCACACGACCGTCAGCATCTCCTGATTCCGGCAGGCACCAAGATACTCGGCGAAGCCCGCCGCGTCGAAACCTTCGGGCAAACCCGTCTTGCCGTCGCCTTTCATCGGCTCGTCATGCCCGACGGGTATTCGACGAGCCTCGACCGTTTTCAAGGCCTCAACCAGATCGGCGATGCCGGTCTCCGCGATCAAGTCAACAACCACTATCTGCGTATCTTCGGTGCTTCTCTCGCCGTCGGCGCGATCGGTGCCGTGGCCGAAGCGGGTACCGCGGGCGCCCTGACTGCTTCTGGCACCGACCTTATGCGTCAGGGTTTCGCGCAAAGCATGGGGCAATCTTCCGCCCAAATTCTGGACCGCTTCCTGAATGTTCTTCCGACCGTCACGATCCGCGAGGGGCACCGGGTCAAGATCTATCTTGCGGGCGACCTCGCGCTACCCGACTACGCGAACCACACCATGCCTTCGAATCTCTGAGGGAGGGAAAGGAAAGCATATGAGAAAAAAGATGTTGATCGTCTTGCTTATCGTCGGTCTCACCGTAGGCACCGCCTCCGCGCAACTCGGTAGCGGGATCGTCTATGACCCCACGAACTACCAAAACGCCCTGCTCCGCTACTTCCAGTTGCAGCAGCATCTTGTCGAGCTGCAGAAAAGCTACGCGCAGCTCGTCTCGCAATACAACCTGGCCTTGCAAATGGCCCGCAACATCCAGAACATGCAAGCGCGGTACCGCGCTCTTTTCTCCCAATGGCACAACGGCTCTGCCTTGAATACCTTCGGAAATACCGCCGGATGGATCACGGGAGTGAACACCGGTAATGTCGGTGGCGGGTATCAACTCGCTACCACCCAACTCTTCCCCTACAACTCGCAGCAGCTGTCGGGAATGGATCCCATGGAACTGTCGCGTGTCCGGTCGCAATACGCGTCGGTCGAACTCGCCGACGGAGCCAACCAAACCGCGATGGCCACGATCGGTGCCATCCGCAGCAACGCCCAGAATGTTCAAACGCAGATGGGCAACCTCGAGAACGACTCCTTTTCGGGGGATTCCGACCTCAACACGGAAGTCTCCGTACTCAACAAAATCAACGCCGCAAACGTGCTCACGCTCCAATCCGTTCAGGATTCCAACAAGCTTCTGGCGTCCCTTCTCGAACAGCAACTCGTTGCTTCCAAGCAGCAGCGCGAGATGACCGCCAACAGCATCGACACCGACATCACCCGGCAAGCTACTCTCGCCGGCAACATGAATCAGCTGACCGGAACATTAACCAATTCCTTGCAGAACTTCCGTATGCCGTAGTTGTCCGTCCCTAGAAACGTCGAAGGAGCCATCCATGCAGACCGACTTCCTGCAGTTCATGTATCAGGCGATCAACAATCTTCTGACGCAGAACCTCGGCTTCTTCGACGCCATGGGACAAAACCTGTTCCGCATGTTCGCGACAATCCTCGTCGCTTGGTATGGAATCAAGTCTGCTCTCTCCGCCGCAAGCGGCAAGTACACCTTCCAGTTCGATAACTTCGCAAGCCTTCTCCTGACGCTCGCCTTCGGGTTCGCCATGGTCAACTACTACAGCACCCCAATCCCCGGTATCGGTTCAAGCTTCCACAATCTGATTACGGACGAAGCCCAGTTCCTCTCCAACCGCATCAACCAGGCCGAGCTGCAAACCATTGTTGACCGCATCGGTGATTTCGAGGCGCGCATCGACACCCCCGGCGTTACCGACATGCTCGGCATGGCGATTTACGTGGTCGTCGTGGTTCTTCTCGCCGCCGCACAGGCCATCTCCATCGTCGTCATTGCCTACGGATTCATCGCCACCGCTGTGTGCGTTCTTGTTGGACCGATCTTTGTGCCGTTCTTCATTGTTCCGAAATTGGAGTGGCTCTTCTGGGGCTGGCTCCGCTGTTTCCTGCAATATGCCTTTTATGAAGTGATTGCGGCCGCGGTCGTCTACATCATCGGAAATCTCATCATCGGCGTTTTGACGCTCGAGCCCGCTGGAGCCATCTCGACTGTACAGCTCATCGGATGGTTTCCGGTTCTCCTGATCACCTTCGTCTCCTCGATCTATGTTCTTTTGAAGGTTCCCGCGCTCACAAACCACATCTTTAGCGGCACGGCGGGCGGGAGTTCGGCGCCCCTTATCGAGGCTGTGCCCGCTACGGCCGCAGCCGGTGCCAAGGTGCTCTGATGGACCGCGACCCTTCTTTCGACGACGCCAAACGCCTGTATCTCGAATCCTATGGTGATCCAATGGTGACCAATACCTATCTAAAGATCGCTCTCGTTCTCGTCTCTCTCATCGCCGTGGCTCTGGTACTCGTCGATTTGCGCACCATTCGCACCTTCGAGAACTTCCGCCCTCTGGTCATTCGCATCGACGACCTCGGCAGAGCGGAAGCCATCAACTACCACAACTTCGAATACAAACCGCAGGATGCCGAAGCAAAATATTTTCTTTCCGAATTCACGAACCTTTATTACCGCCGGAACCGCTACACCATCCAGAACGATTTCGCGAAGTCCCTGTATTTTCTGGACGGCAAGCTCGCCAACGGAATCCTCGACGGCTACCACAAAGACGACATCATCCGGAGATTTCTCACCAATACCTCCGCACCGGAAATCGACGTGGATGTTAAAAAAGTCGCTCTCGAAGAGCTGCAAACTCCGCCATTCCGTGCCCGCGTCGATTTCTACCTTGTCTATTATTCGCCGGCCGACCACAGCGAACTGAAGCGCGATCTCTACACCGCGAACTTTGTGTTTACTTTCCAGTCGCGCGTCCCCAATGAACTCATCCCAATTAACCCCTTGGGGCTGGCGATTTCCTATTTCCGCGAAGATGAGGCCTTCAAATGAACCCTTCGTCCGAATGGGAAACCGCAGGAGTCGTCGCTGGCGTCCACCGGACAGCCTCGGCGCAACCTCCGCGCGCCACCCCTTCCTCTAACCCTCGTTTCACCTCTACGCAATGGCCACAGCACTTCCTACCGTTGATCAACCCTCGAACAACCGGCGCACGTCAGGAGAGCCTTGGCTGCTGCGGACTCCCGCCCGCTCCTCGGGACCTTCGACTTACTAAGGAAACCTCAGCCTTCCGGGAAACCGTCCATGATTCCTAATGCGCTCCTCATCACCGTCGCCATTCTCCTCACGCTTGGTTTCTGGCTCATGGGAGAACTTAAGTTTTTCGTTCCCTACAAGGCGATTCTCTTCCACGCCTACACTGCACCCATCCTTCTCTACGTCGCCGCCCTCTTCGTGAATGTCTTCGCGGCCTCCTTCGTTCTGATTCGAAAATTCTTCCTGAAAGATACCGGCCGAAAGTTGCTGCATCTCGACAAGCAACTCCACGTCGGCGAAACCTCGATCCCGGCACCGTGGCTCGAGGAGGAGTCGAATTAACATGTCGCGCACCCACGATCCGCTAGAGCCTCACGAAGCACGCGACCCGGTGGCAGTCACGGATACGGGAGCCAGTCCCCTCGACCGTGAATCGCAGTGCGGAGGCCCAGCGCCGGATGTTCTGTCCCAACCGGACTCGCGAAACAGAACTCCAGAGCTTTCCCGTCCCACAGAACCGCGGGAAGTTCACGCGATGCGTGGTCGTACTTTCCGGCTTCGCGATTCCGAAGTGGCGGTCATGGTCGAACTCGGAAAATTTCGGGCCATTGCCCAAGAGCATTTGATCGAGTATTTTTACACAGGCGACAAAGCACGCTTCCGGACAGACATCGAAAATCTCGTCCGCCAGGGCCTGGTGGAGATGAAGTCCATCCCCCACGAAGAAAGCGGCTCGCGGACCCTGCTCGCTCTCACCAAACTAGGGCATCGCTTTCTGGGCAACGTGCAAGCTGCGCCGAAAGATCAGGTTTTATACCACGGCTTCGCCAAACCACGCGACGCGCACCATGACGCGGACCTCTATCTCCTGTACCAGAAAGCAGCGGAAAAGATTGAACGAAACGGCGGGAAGAGTCTCCGTGTCGTTCTGGACTACGAAATGAAGAAACGCGTGTATCACGACCTCGCCAAGCTCGGCAAAGAGCAAACGTCCTCCTCCCGAAAGCGCGAGGTCGCCGAGCGGCATTCCTTGCTGATGGTGCGCGCCAAGATTCCGGTGCCCGACGTTCGGATCGAATACGAAACGCGCGACGGCGAGAAAGCCCGAGTCGATCTCGAACTCGCCACCGGTCACTACCGAGGCCGCGATCTCGAGGAAAAGGTGCGCGCGGGCTTCTCCATCTACGCTCACGCCGAGGAAGCCTCGAAGTTGCGGAGGGTCTTGGACCAAAGAGAACTGACCGCGGAGATTTTATCCCTGTGAAGCTCCCGGAAGACCAAATCGGAACGATCCGGGCCCTTGGCTATACCGAGATCGAGGCCCGCTTTCTCTACATCGTCGCGACACACGCGGGGTACTTCACTCTGCGCCATTTCCTGTCCTTCTCGGGAGCCCACCGGGGAAAGCGCTCCACGTCGTTCGCGCAAAAGCTCCTCCGCCACGGTCACGCTTCGATTCGCGATTACATGGGTACCGGTTGCGTGTTTCATTTGTTCTCACGACTCGTTTATCGCCGCATTGAAAAAGACAACCTGCAGAGCCGTCGCCGGCATTCCTTCGACTATATTCGTACCCGTTTGGTGCTCCTGGACTTCGTGCTCGAAAATCTCGATGAGGACTTTCTCGAAACCGAGCAGGATAAGGTCTCTTTTTTCTGTGAGAAGCTCGCGGTTCCACAAGATGCACTTCCAGCCAAAGTCTACGAAGGCGGTCTCAACAACCGCACTATCCGCTATTTCGTCGACAAATTTCCGCTCTTCGTTTCCACGCCAATCTCAGCCCCCGCTCCCGTGGTCGGCTTTAGCTACGTCGATGCAGGGTCGGCAAGTACAGCCAGCCTGGGCGTGCACCTCGCGGCCTATCAAAGACTCTTTGGGTATCTGAATGCGTTCCGATTCCTCTACATTGCAAACCGGCCCGCCGCGTTTGGCCGCGCAGAGAGGTGTTTCCGATCGTTCGTGAAAGAACCGCTCGAAACCGACGTTGCGGTCGAAATCCTTCGGTATTTCTCGATTCGGCAGAAATGGGAGCGCCACGAATACGTGGTACCGGTTACGGAGGATTTGGAATTTCTTTCCGATGCCCGGCGTCGTTTTCAGGGACAACGATTCGAAGATCTCTACGCCTCGTGGGAAGCCGGGCGCATTGATGAAGGTGCGCTGCGCGCGGAATTCACGCAACCGCCCCCGGGAAGGAAAGTGTCTTTCGAGACCTATCTCGTGCGTAATGCGAGCTCGCCCGTTGACGAAAAGCAGAAAAGGCACGTGAGTGTTGCATGAAAGACACAGATCAGCGAAGCGTTCTCCGTTTCGAAACCATAAAGGTCGCTCTAGCCCAGAGAACAGGGAAGTGTTCTGTTCCTTCGTGTGTTTTGCCCGCGTCCAATAACGCCAACAGGAAAAAGAGGAGGAGGAGAAATCATGTCGATCATTAACAAACCGCCGGAAATGGTGAAGCGCGAATATGAGCTGCAGGAACCGATCGCGCTCGCCGTCGAGAAGTACGCTACTTTCATCCAGAGCACGCCAGACCATGTCGTCAACTCCGCCTTGAAGATGGTGATTTGGAGAGATGTGGAGTTTCGCCGCTGGAGGAAGCAGCAGCAAACGCCTACGGAAAAGAAGGATGGTCACGTTGCGGCGAAGGCGGCGCGTGCATGATTCAACGGATTCTCCAAGCAAGACACTTCTTCGCTAGCCTGCTCGCGGCGGCCACGGGTATGGCGCTCTACTTCAGGGCGCCATTCCCCGACTCCAATCTTTTCCTCCAAGTGATGGCTCTGCGAGCGCACTATGCGTTTCTTTTCTTCAAGTACTCCTACACCCTGTTCCTCTACACAACGCCATACATTTCGTATTCGATCCTTCTTTCCGGCGTTTACATTTTCGCCCTCAAGGCGGAGAGCAAGATCCGGGCAGGAAGACTGCCGCTCTATTCTGAACCAAGGAAAAGGACAGAACTCTTTCTCGTGGTAGGCGAGGTCCATCAACCGCGCAAACAAGTTCCCTCAGAAACCCCGCACTGGCTCGAGATTCCGGAACGTGGGCTGTTCACGGGCATCGCTATCGTCGGCGCAGTTGGCTCTGGCAAAACCGCGGCCTGCATGTATCCCTTCGCCGAGCAGATTCTGGCCTATCGCGCCGACGACCCCGACCGGCGCATCGGCGGACTCATTTTGGAAGTGAAAGGGGATTTCTGCGCGAAGGTACGGGACATCCTCACGCGGCACGGGCGCGCCGAAGACTATGTCGAAATCAGCCTAGAATCCGACTACCGCTACAATCCGCTTCACAACGACCTCGATGCCTACTCCCTCGCCTATAACATCGCTTCGCTGCTGAACAACCTCTTCGGTCGCGGCAAGGAACCCTTCTGGCAGCAGGCCTACACCAACTTGGTGAAGTTCATCATCCTGCTACACAAGGTTGCTTTCGATTACGTCACTCTCTTTGACGTTTATGAATGCGCGATTAACCCGGACCTTCTCGAAAGCAGAATCGAGGAGGCACAGCGCCGCCTTATCGAGGCTGATTTCGCGCTGCTGTGGGAAGAGGAGTATCTCAAGTATCCGCGCGACCTCGCCCCATTTCGCTTCCGGCTGGAGCAAGAATCCAACCGTTACCGTGCTCCCCTGACACCAAGTCTCCTTGCAGTGTTGAAAGACAAGCGCCTCCGGTGGGAAGCAGAAAACGGCTCGCGCAAGAATCCCCTTCCCGTCCGGAAAAAAGCGCAACTGGAAGCCGTCAAACGTTGGTTCTTTAACGATTGGAGAAGAGTCGAGCCAAAACTGCGCACTTCGATTGTCGAGGGCATCTCTGTCTTTCTTTCCCTTTTCGATGACAATCCCGATGTCAAACGCACGTTCTGTCCGCCTGCCGAATGCTACGACCCGCAGGCAAATACGGACCTCAAATTCGGAAAGCCCTTGCCTTCACTTGCATGCCTGATTGAAAAAGGAAATCTATGTAGCCTCAATTTCCCGATTGCGATGAATGCAGGCCTCGCCAAGGCTCTCGGCGTGATGTTGAAACTCGATTTCGAACGGGCCGTGCTCAACCGGGTGCCCCTAATGGAGAAAAATCCGAAAAGCTACTTCCGGCAGGTGATGTTTCTCTGCGATGAGTATCAACACTTCGCCACCGTCGGCGAGAGCGAACCGACAGGCGATGAGAAGTTCTTCAGCTTGTCCAGGCAGCCGAAATGCATTCCGATCATCGCGACACAGAGCATCAGCTCTCTTAGGTCAGCGCTGCCGGGTGAATCCTGGCGAACTTTGCTACAGACATTTCGAACAAAAATCTTTTTGTCTCTCTCCGATGACTTTTCCGCGCGCATCGCCAGCGAGCTATGCGGGCGGGAAGACACACTCAAGGCTAGCTACAACCTCTCCGAGAGTGGGCACGATGCGAATGTCAGCTTCCTGACCGGTAAGGCCCTTTCCCACAAGGCAAATATCACGGCCTCCAAAAGTTACAGCCCACACCATGATCTCCGTTTCGATACAAAAACTTTCATGGAACTGCGTAACGCGCAGTCCGTAACGATCGCCTATGACGGCACGAACCCCATGCCGCCGATGTTCTGCTACCTCAAGCCCTACTACAACGACGTGAACAAATCCTATTTCCGCCAACTCGCGGACGGAGAACTCTGATGAATGGATTCGAAACCATTCTGCCTTTCCTCAAACCGATCGAGCATCTCATCCTCGATGACTCCATCAGCGAGGTCATGGTCAACGGACCGGGCCATATCTTTATTGAGAAGGCGGGATTGCTCGAGCCGGTTCAGGGCGTCTACCTCGGCGAGAAATCCCTGATGGTCGCCGTAAAAAATATCGCCCGGCGGTTAGGCGACGACATCTCGGAATCGAAACCGATCCTAGATTCGCGGCTCCCCGATGGCAGCCGTGTTGCCGCGGTAATCCCACCTTGCAGCGTGAACGGGGTGACGCTGACGATTCGCAAATTCAACGCCCGCCACTTCGGGATCGAAGACCTTATTCAGGCCGGAACCTTGGAACGTTGGCTCGCGCACCAACTCGAAGGGTATATCCTCGCCCGGAAAAACCTTCTGATTGCAGGCTCTACGGGTTCAGGTAAAACCTCAATGCTCAATGTGCTGGGGAAATCCATCCCTTCCGATGAACGGATTGTCCTGATCGAAGACACCTCCGAAATCCACATGTGCCAGGATAACCTTGTCCGCTTCGAGGCACGGCAACCGCAAAACGGGCTGCCCGCCGTAACGATCCGGGATCTCCTCAAAGCTTCTCTACGTCACAGGCCGGATCGTTTGATTCTTGGGGAAATCCGGGGAGCAGAGGCCTTCGATCTGCTCCAACTTCTCAACACGGGTCACTCCGGGACTCTTTCCACAGTCCATGCCACTTCGGCCAGGCAGGCATTGGCTCGATTCACCAGTTGTGTGTTGCAGAGTGGAGTGGACTTGCCTTATCGCGCGGTCAAAACAAATGTCGGTGATTCCGTAAATGTAGTCGTGCACCTCGAGCGCCGCCCCGGCCGGCGCTTTGTTTCTGAAGTGGTCGAAATCCACGGCTATGATCCCGACCGGGATGAATACAACTACGGCTTCATTTTCGACAGCCATAAGGAGCTGGTATGAATCCCATCGCGAACCCAGGATCATTTGCTCCTTCCTCTTCACACCCAAGCGGAGGCAAATGCCGTTCAGGATGGTGTGAACGCTTTTGCAAAGCTCCTCGGACAACTTTCGGACGTTGCGACTCCGGCGGGTCCTACTCCCCGACAGTTGCAAAGCGGATTTGCTCAGATCGTTTCGAAAACGAAAGGGGACATGATGCCAGCGAAATGGGTTGATTTCAAAAGTGTCAAAGCGAAGGTCTCTATGGAGACGGCTCTTTCGCACTATGACGTTCGTCTTCGGCGAGTTGGTGCAGATGAGTTCCGGGGAAAATGTCCTCTTCCGACACATTCTTCTGCCAAAAGCAATGACAGCTTCTCCGTCAGTTTCACGCGCAACGCCTGGTCCTGCCAGTCTGCTTCGTGTATCGCGGCTCGTTCGGGGCGTGTCGGTGGAAACGTTTTTGACTTCGTGGCCGAAATGGAACGCTGCTCGATCCGGCGAGCAGCTCTACTTCTGCGACATTCGCTTGTCGACAATCAGACACCTCCTACCACATCCACGAACAAGGAGCCGGCTCCCTACCCTCAAGAGAATCGACCGCTATCCTTTACCTTGTCCAACATTGACCACCGACATCCCTACGTCTTGTCGCGCGGGTTAAGTGTGAGCGCTCAACGAACCCCATCTTGTGAAAGATTCCTTCGCACCGCAAAGTTGCGTTATGACCAAACGTACAAAGAAGGCATGGACGAAGTGGCGAAGGTTGATCCGAGAACATGCGCGAAGCGGGCAGACGGGGACGGCATTCTGCCGTGAGCGGGGGTTGTGCCGGCCGTATTTTTTCACGTGGAAGAAGCGGTTGCAGGAAGATACGCAGGCGAAGTTTCTGGAAGTGCAGGTAACCGAGAGCGCGTCAACCGGTGACGCGGTTGAAATCCGATTGCAGAATGGGCGAAGCCTGATGGTGCGGCCCGGATTCGATGCTGAACATGTGCGGGCGTTGCTGACGGTGGTGGAGGCAGCAGGGTGATTGGGCTGCCAAGTTTGCAGGCGATGGATCGCGCACAAGGAGCGCGGATCTGGATGACCAGTGAAGCGACGGATATGCGCTGTGGATTCGATCGGCTGGCAGAACGCGTGAAGACCGTGATCGGAGAGAACCCGCAAAGCGGCCATCTGTTTGTGTTCCGTTCGCGGCGCGGCGATCGGTTGAAGATTCTCGTGTGGGACCGGGACGGCTTCGTACTGTGGTACAAGCGGTTGGAACTTGGGGTTTTCAAACTGCCGCGAATCGAACAGGGCGCACGATCGGTGGAGTTGCGCGCCAGCGAGCTGGCGATGATTCTGGATGGCATCGATGTTTCGAAGCTGAAGCGCGTGCCTCGCTACGAACGCGCCGTGCGAAGCAGAGAATAAATAAGTTCGCGAAGAAAAAAACAAAAACAACGCATAAAATAATGATCGTGTGTGCAACCAAGTTTCTGCTGTTACGTCTAAGCAGATATGCCCACCGTCGAGAATTCCTTGACCGAATTGCCTGACGATAAAGAAGCACTGAAGGCGATCCTGCGTTCGTTGTTGCAGCAGCGCGACCAGCAGCAACAGCGCGCCGACGACCTGTACTTGGAAAATCTACAGCTGCAGAAAGAGCTGTTGCGCTACAAGAAGGCGACCTACGGGCCGCGGGCGGATCGCTTAACCGAGAACGAACTGGCGCAGGCGCTGCTCGAGTTTGCCGAAGAACTGGAACAAAAACCATTACCTGCAGAGAGCATTCCGCAAAGAGAAGTCGAGCCGGAAGTGCGACGCGTGCAGCGGCGCAAAGGGCGGCGGGCCTTAGCGAATTTCGACCACCTTCCGGTCAGCACGCACGTCTATGAGCTGACTGCAGAACAACGACTCTGTTCTTGCTGCGGCGAGCAGCGAGAAGAGATCGGCAGCGAGGAGAGCTGGCAGATCGAATACCTTCCCGGACACTTCGAGCGTTTGCGGCATGTGCGCAAGAAGTATGCTTGCTCCCGTTGCGAACAAGCGGGCGAAAATCCGCAGATCGAGGCAGCGGCCAAGGCGGAGACAGCGATTGAGAAGGGCTTTGCCGGTCCGGGACTGCTGGCGTTCATTGTTACCAGCAAATTTGCTGATTACCTCCCGCTCTATAGGTTGGAGGATATTTTCGAACGGCAGGGTTTTGAGATTTCACGGGCCACCCAGTCGGTGTGGTGCGGTGACGTAGCGGATGTGGTCGAACCTCTGTACCGGCGGATGGCGGAACGAGTAAGGCAGTCTCATGTGGTGGCCACCGACGACACGATCTTTCCGATGCTGGGACCGGGGCAGACGCAGTCGTCACGCATGTGGGTGTACGTAGGTGACGAAGCAAATCCATACAACGTGTTCGACTTCACGTTGAACCGCGGACGAGAGGGACCGAAAGAGTTTCTGAAAGACTACACCGAAGTTCTGCTGGCGGATGCCTATGGCGGCTACAACGGAGTAGTGGCCGGCAACGCGATCACGCGTGCCGGATGTTGGTCGCATGCGCGTCGGAAGTTCGTGGAGGCCGAGAAATCGACGCCGGAGATCGCCCGTGCAGCCGTAGATTTGATCGGTCGGCTGTTTGCGGTGGAAAAGCAGGCCAAGGATATATCCGTAGCGGAGAGACTAGCCTTGCGGCAGACACAGTCGGTGTCGGTGCTGGCCGAACTGCGACAGAAGTTGCTGGCATGGAAGGAACAGTTGCTGCCAAAGCATCCCATGGCAGAAGCGGTGAACTACACGCTCGGCCAATGGGAAGAACTGACGGTGTTCACCAGGGATGGCGCGGTGCCCATCGATAATAATGTAAGCGAACGGGAGATGAAGCGCGTGGTTCTGAATCGCAAGAACTCGCTCTTCGTGGGTAACCCTCGCGGCGGGCGGACGGCAGCGATCCTGGCCAGCTTGACCAGCAGTTGTCGCCGGCACGAGATGGATCCGCAACTCTACTTCATGCAACTGCTGATGAATCTCCCTTCGTGGCCGGCAAGCGACCTCGACGCCTGGCTTCCTGACCGCTGGAAACAAGCTCACGCTGCCAGGTGTGATGCTTTGGAAATTCCACCTCTCGATTCCTGAAACATGTGCTTCACGTAGCGCTCACGGTTAAGTGAAGAAATCGCTCGCTATTTCGGTGTTGGCTACTACGGTGGAAACGGCTTTCTTCATGGACGGGTTGTCATTCCAATCCACAATGAACACGACGAACTAGTCGCCTACAGCGGGCGTGCGATCGATCAGACCGAGCCCAAATACCGCCTTCCTTCTGGCTTCCACAAGTCTCACGTGTTGTTCAATCTTCACCGAGCCATCTGCACAGGCGACCGCAGTCTCATCCTCGTGGAAGGTTTTTTTGACACCTTCAAAATTCATCAAGCCGGGCATCTCAACGTCGCCGCGCTCATGGGATCGAACCTTTCCGAGCGGCAAACCAACCTCGTCGGAACCTACTTCGATCGGGCCATCCTTATGCTAGATGGCGATGAAGCAGGGAAGGCCGCGACCGGCTCAGCCGCCGATGCATTGTCCGCACTCATCGCCGTGCAAATCGTTGAACTCGCTTGCGAAAGCCAGCCGGATCAACTGGCTTCAAAAGAAATAAACCAGCTCCTAGCAGGTCTCTCTCATGACCTTTCATCTCAAGACCGATAAAAAATCCTCCCAGTTCCACATAATCTATATGGGGTAGGGAAGCTTTTTTTGCGCCTACCCCCTTTCACCAGCCGCGACGGTTTTCAGATCTCGCTCAAAATCCCCAAGGTCATATTGTGCGGTGATTTTCTCGGTTTTCACATAATCCATCATCTCCCAGAGAGAGACTCGCGCCTCACGGGCAGCACGTGCCAGGGTGAGTTTGCCGCTGCCATATAGACGCGAATAGTGCTCCAGCTTCCAGTCTTGTATTGCCCGAGAAAAGAGCTTTCTTACAGTTGTCGAGCGGTCGGCTTGCTCGACGTGCTCGATTGCTTCGAGGTCCCGAACCACTGTGTCAGGCAACCTCGTTCCGACCATTTGTTCCTTTTTCATCGTTCCTCAATACGCCTGCAACAACAGATGGCGCAAGCCAGATTGTCTGACTCAACGCCTCAACCGCATCCTCGAGTTCAGCCAGAGTCAAATGCTTTTTCACAAATGCGTGGAACAGCACTCCCGCAGTTCCAAGGAACTGACCCCATGACCTCAGCAAATGATCGGGCGCCCTGTCACCCAGAATAACCATGAGTCTGCGGGAGCTAGCTTAGCTATAGCTAAAGCAAGGGACTCGGCCTCGCCTGCGTCGAGACCCCCCCTTTGAAACGATGCTGTGCGTCGTGTTCTTTTCCTTCGATGAGAGTCGTGCAACTTGAAGCCAACCATCATCCAGCGCCTTTTCAATGCGCTCCACGCTCGGAGCCGAAATTCTCGTGCCCGCATCAACGGTCTCAGCTTGCACCTCGGGCCCAGTCAAAACGTGACCATACACTGAGTTGGGCAGGTCAAGCATGCATATTTTCGCGAGTGCAATAAGCACCGACGCATCCGCAATAATCATCTTTGAGATCACATACATTTTTACTACAAATGTTACAACTGCCTCGGGACGCGAGCTAAATTGGGATTCACACCAAAGGCAACCATTCGCTCGCCAACCGAATGCTCTTCTGCGTACAACCTGTCGAGAATTTTAGCCGTCGGCGTGATTGGGCCTGTGCCTGTCCACTTCAGAAATCATGTCCCCAAGTGATTCACGCTTGAAAAGGCCGCGTAACTATCAGAAAATGAGAGTGATCCCCGGTAGCTCAATGGTAGAGCATTCGGCTGTTAACCGAAGGGTTGCTAGTTCGAATCTAGCCCGGGGAGCCACTTCTAAAATTCGCCCCACCAATCGTTTACGCTACCTTCGCGGAATCAATCGGCACAACATTTTGTAGCCCAAGTAGCCCATTCAGTGAAAAGCCCAAGCCTACGCGCTCGCTCCATTCCTGCCGCCAAGCGAAATCATTTTTCAATCCATCCGCATAGAGATCGGTAACGGTTGGCTTCGCGTGCCCCAGCCACAAGCGAATTAGGTCTTCCGGTGCACGCGCCCGCCGCAATGCTTCAGTGCGGAATCTGCGGAAGGCGTGGAAGCCAACCTTTTTCGTGTCGTGCAGCCAGCCCAGCACGTTGCGTTGCTGTAGCGGCCTGCCTGTGGATGTGGCGAAGATATAGCCTTCCTTGCCCGCTATTTCATCTCGAAAAAGTTGGGCCAAGGGTTCGGCAATATCTACTTCGCGTATGGCGTTCGGGGTTTTAGGTAGCTGTTCCGTACCGCACCAGATTGAACGGCGCACGTACAGTACGCGGCAATCAGGCGATAGGTCAGTCACCTTGAGGCCCAAAGCTTCCCCGATTCGTAAGCCGGTTCCCGCCAGCACAGCGAAAAGCACGGCATAGCGCCGCTTGCTGTTGGCGAGAATCTGCTCCACTTCCGCGCCGGCTACTGTGGGCCTGTGCTGTTCTTCTTTCCGAATTATGGGCATCCCGACAAAATCGTGATTCCACTTGCGGGGATAAAGCTGGTCGCCTTCGGCATCAACAGCCGAAGCAAGCACCATCTTTACCACCTGCGCGTAGTTCACGATTGTTTTGGCAACCAGCCCGCCCGCTACCATCTTTTCCACTATGCCTCGCAGTGCCGCATTGGAAATGTCCGCAAGCAGCGTCTCGCCAAGATTCGGCAACAGCCACTTGTCCAGCGCGGCTTGCCAGCCCCGAAGGGTTGCGGGTTTAACCGGCCTGCGCCTCCGCGTAGAAAGCGAAGCGATCCACTTCGCTGCTTGGGCGTTGAAGGTAGTTGCCGGTGCCGTGTTTGTGTTGAAGTACGCCTTGCTGTTCACTCCTTCTCGTTCGATGTGCTCGCGGAGTTTTCGCTTTGCGATGCTGCGCGAAGGGCAAACGCCCAAAGATACAACGCGGCGCTTCCTTTCATCACAGCCGGGAACATCTATCCAATAGCGCCCGTATGCTGGCGCTTTTGCACTCCACTCGTTTGCGAAACCACGCTGAAACACATTTCCATCCTGTCCGATTCGGCGGCTCAAGGATTTTCCCCGTTTCCGCCTTACCGGGGTAGCGGCAGGAACGGTAGCCTGAGCAGGCTTTAGTTGCAACCCCGGCCCAGCTGATTGATTGGCTGCACACATAGCAAGATAACTAGAGTGCGGTTACGGGGGGGGGCAGCATGGGCTAAATACCTATATTTCCAAGGCTTTTCTATGCTTGGGTTTTCGGGCTATGAAGGATAAGGAGTGCCGCAGAGTACGCACTCGTCCATGAAGCTGGAGCGAAGCGCGCCGCATTTCAAACAGCATCTAATGTATCCGCAGGTCTCGCACACATCCTTAGTAAAGTAGCGATAATCCCCGCACTCCCTGCACATTCCATAAGACTTACCTTGCAGTCGGGCCTCCACACCCTTCTGGACACGGGCGAATTTGCTGTCGGATATTAACTCCCTGCTGGGCGGGCGTCGCTTGCGCGGCCTGCCGCCCTTCTTTCCGTTAGCGCGCGCCTGGGCCTGCTTCGCCTTGCTGGCCGAGCGGCCGCCCTTCGCGCCATGGCGGCCCGCCGATTCACGGGTAAACGGCATGGCCCGAAGCTATCACAAAACCCAAGCATGGCAAATGTTGATAAACAAAGCGGTTTTGCAACTTGGGACGCCCCGTCACGCCAGCCCAGAGATAGTGAGGGCCGCAACAAATTGTGGCCCTGTGGAGAGGAAAACGCGATGATCGAAACATTGAATTCCCCGGACAGAATAGGCCAAAGCTTGAATATTCAAGCTTTGCAAGAGCGCACCATCGAACTGTGGAAGGCCGATCAGATAAGCGCCCAAGAATTAGGAAAAGCCCTGGTCAGCTTGCGCGAAGCGATGAAAGACGCACACGGCGATTTCACCAAGTGGTTCCGCGAAGCTGGCCTTTCAGAAAACCGCGTGTACTACTGCATCCGGCTTGTAGAGGGCAAGATTGAAAAAAATCCGCCATCGGAAGAGAAAACATCGCCAGCGGATGAGGAACCTTGGCGGAATGAACAGCTTTTCACCGCCAATGAATGGCGTGCTCTGTGTAAGTATGCGGAAGCACGGCAAACATCCCCCGAAATACTTATTAAAGAAATTATCAGTGAATGGTGCGCCGCGCACCCCGTGGTAAAGGAGGTAATGGCGTGAGCACTGTTATAGCTTCTGTTTTCTTTCGGATGAGTGAATTTTTGGATTATATTCGTCATGGTCATTTCAAGAAACCACGCAAACGCAAACGCGAACTTTGCCATCCACATTCCCTTGTTGAGTTCAACTTTCAAGCGGCGCACAAAATGCTTCTTTGCCGTCAAACAGAAGAGCAGTTGTATAAGAAGCGAATCGTGCAGCAAAAGAGCCTAGTAATGATTGGCAAACGCCTGCGCTTTCGCAGCACAAAAAGTGTTGAAGAATTTTGGGGGTCCACAGCAGTAGAATCAGAGAAATTTGACTGCTACATCTGTGGCGAACCGCCCGAGCCCTTGTTACTTAACGGGTATGAACTTGAAAGGTGGTTTAAGGGGATTCGTGCTGCCAATAAGAAGGCTTTTCCCCTGTGTCAGCTGGATGTTACGGATGGATCAAGCGTTATGTTTCGCGGCGCTAGGGTGATTGGCATCGCAATTAAACCTGAGGGTGCGCTCGCGGCTACACAATACGATGACTTCAGTTTCTTGATTTGTCGTCAATCGCCGCATTAATTAAGCCCGCGTCATGTGCGTGGCCACGGTTATCTTTCACAAAATCTCTGTAATGGGCAAATATTTTTCCGCATGACCACGATTTTTTTCTTGCACCGAAAAAGAGCTCCATGCAGACTCTCCCATGCCTAGCGAAATAACGTAGTGTCTTAAACCCATCTATCGCCGCTAGGAAAAACACCAGCGTCACGTAACAGGGTGCGGGTGTGTGTGGAAGCAAGTGAAGTACGGGGAAATTGCGAGTGGGCGGAAGGCGGATTGCACCTTAAATCCACTTCTGAAATCACAAAAAGTTTGTGTCCTGCCTCGCAACAGGCGCAATCGGCCTACCGGCAAGGAACCCTTCGGGTTTCTTGCCGGGGCCGCCCATTGGATTCGCTTTCCCCGCGAAGGAGTCGGCATGAGCCAAAACAAGTACACGATTGACCCGAAATTGCTACGCCCGAAGGAGCCCGGCTGCACCTTTGCAACCGCCTTTGGTTTCCTTCAGGACCGGGGGCGTGAAAACGCTATCGAAGCCTGCAAAGCTATGCTGCTTACTCGGGTGCTCGATATTTTGTATCCGAAGCGGGTCAAAGATTGGGATGAGCTGATTAAGGATTATGACGCAGTGGTGGAAGGAAACAAGGAATGGATGGATTCTTGGGTTAAGGACGCGATAGAGGCAGCCGAAGAGCAATTTGCAGCGGGGAAGTAATGAGCGACCAGCCGATCAAATGCGTACAAGATGTCCTAAGAATTCCGCCGCGTGTGTACGCCATGCCGGGGGATAGCCAGAAGGCCAGCGCGCTCCGGAAAAAGCGCAAACTGCTAGCCGTGTATCTTGCGGGGGCAGCTAACCCCGATGGCAGCGGCATCACCTTGGCTGTGGATACGATGGCCGAAGCCACCGGGGAATCGCGCCGCACTACGCTTAGGCTTTTGGATGACTTGAAGGCGTTAGGATTTTTGGAGGATGGGAAGCTAACCCGCTGGAATGGCACGCGCATCCGCAGACTGGTCGTGGGCGCGATCATAACCGCCGTAGAGCTGCCAAATGGAATCGTAGGAGTGCCAGATTCACAGCCCGTAGAAGTGCCAAATAGCACAGATAGAAGTGCCAAACAGGATGCTCTAGAAGTGCCAAACAGTGTTTGTAGTAGTGCCAAACCGGATGGTGTAGAAGTGCCACGTGGAAACGTAGGAGTGCCAAGCATGGTTGGCACAGTACCGTTTCCGGACCGCCACCCTACCGCCACCCCACCGCCTCCCGACCGGCAGGAAAAAAACGGGGGCGGGGCGGGGGTTTCTCAGAAAGAGCTCGCAGCCATGTGCTATGACGTGATCTTAGCCGTACCGGAAGAAATGCAAAAGGCACCAATGACAGCGGCCGATAGAAAGCGAATGGAGGTCGCACTGACCAAGTACGGTACGAAAACCTTCATTGCTGTAGCAAAGCGTTGGGCGGAACAGCGTTCGATGCCGGTACCAAATCTCGCTTGGAAATTCTTTTGGCTGGAGCATGTGCCCGCGCTGCATCACGTGCTACAGGAAGAATGGAAGCGATCTCCGGAAGGAATAAAGAGAAAAGCAGAGGCGGAGGCAAAGGAAAAGGAATATCAAGATAGGTGGATATACCAGTGGAATTTTTACTGCTATTTGACTCAAGGCTTTATTCCACTTATGACGAAGGAATCCTTACCGGCTGAGTACGTAAAAGCGATAGGCGGCCAGTATCCCATGCCTGCCGAAGCCTTCGCGCCAATACATGACCAGTTGAAAGAATTGGCGGAGCAAGAAAAGTTACGTCGTGAAATAGCCGACGCGCAGGAAGCTGAGCGCAAAGCCGCGCAGGACGCCGAAGACAGGGAATTTCTACGGAATTTAAAATGAGTTAACACGCCGAAACCCAATGTATGACGCAGCAAATCGAAAACGCGAAAGGCGAGGCCAGCGCAAACGGAAAATGGCTGGTAAAGCTCTGTGATCGCACGTTGCGATTCAAAACCCGCGAAGCATCATGGTCAGCACTCGGCCGGAAATGCTGCGAAACCTGTAATCTGCGACACGAATTAGATGTTGATGAAACGGAAAAAATATGACACGGCAAGCATTGGGATACAAGCAGCGAAAACGTACAATCGCTGAAAGGCTCGCTCGATTGAAAGCAGCACACGCCCGGATAGTGGCGCAAGTGGAAGCCTGCAAGATGATTACCGGCACCACTCGGCAGGTGTGGAAACCGCGACGCAGGCTGATAAACCTAAAGCATGAAATCACGCGCCTCAGTAATAAGGCTAGGAAGTATGGCCCGGATGCGCGATCACGCGGCATTTGATCGCGGAGCGTGCCTGAGAAGTGGCAACATCCCCCACTGGGCGCACAGCCCGGCATCCCCGAAAAGATAGCCAGAGATATACCGAGAATGCGGGCTTCGTGTGTGTGGTCGATGACATCACGAAATGGTTATATAATTGATTCGACATCTTTTGCTTCTATCCAGAAAACATACAGGCACGCGGTAGTAACCCATGACAAAACGCGCACTAGTACCCTGAGAAACATGGCTGGAACATACTGAAAACAAAGGGGGGTATGGGGGGTCCAAAATCAAAGTACCATCGCCCGGCAAACCACGCGCCAGCTTTTTCACGCACAGTCGGGAAATTCCGGCGAAAAGTTTTCGCGACTCTCGCAACGATGACACGACTCTTCCGGGTATCTGGTCGCGATGACCTTTTATGTTTCCCCGATCTGCCGTAAACACTCCAGAAATACGACGGACCCCATAACACTTCCGGGGCTGTATGTACCGTAAGACGCGTCCGTTTCTTTTCCACGCACGTAAAGGGCAGCGCAGGTCATTGAGGAAAATCACATGAAAATTCGATACCTTTCCGGGCCGAAGGCCGGGCAGGAAGAGCAAGTCCAAAATCAAATCGGCAACGTAGTCGTAGGCGCAGGTTTGGCCGTAGAAATTCCAAGCAACGAGCCGCCCCGCGATTCTATGGGGTATCTGACTATCCCCGCGCCGCCGCCCGGTACGCGCCAGAAGCTCACGCCCGAGTGGGAAGTGATCGTGCTGACTTGCGGGGATGACCGGTATCTGGCGATCACGGTGAAACTTTTGAATCAAATGAGCACGTATACAGGTTCGCCAGATTACTTTCCAAAACGCCTTGGATGCTGGCCGATTCCCGATGACATTAAGGAATTCTATCGGCGCGAATATGTAAACAACCCCGCGCTCCAAGACACTTATACAGCGGAGAGCCAGCGCACGAGTGCATCACGGCAAACGTAGGGAATTGAGTTTTGCCTGAGTTCACCGTGCGGGGATGCCGGGCACGGCGGGCAATGCCATAGCGTACCGGCAGGGTGAGGCTAGCACCAAAACCCGCGCTGTGGCTGAACATTTTGGTTAACACGGATGGCAGGAAGTAGATAGAAACACAAATCAGTTGGAAGGTGAAGAAAATGGAAATACGTTACACGGCACATTCGCTTCAGTTGGCAGAAATCCGCGCCAATGACGCCAAGTTTCAGTTGGTAGGGCGTGCGATCTCGTACAACACGCCGAGCGCGATAGATGTACCCGCGCCGGGCTGGCGCGAAGTGGTAGCGCCGGGCGCATTCAAGAAAACTTTGAGCGCAGGCGACTGCGATATTCGCGCACTTTGGGCGCACGATTCCTCGAAGCCGCTCGGCCGCCAGAAAAACGGGACGTTGAAATTGCAGGATGGAAACGGCGGGCTGGACTTCGTGCTTCAGCTTGATCGCACGTCGCAGTTTCATCAAGACTGCTTTGCATCCGTGAAGCGCGGCGACGTCGATGCCATGTCTTTTTGCTTTACTTGCGATGACGATAAAATTGACGATGTGGCGAAAATCCGCACGGTAACGGCGGCCACCCTCCTAGAAATTTCCTTCGTGACATTTCCGGCCTATGACAAGGGCACTTCAGCCGAAGCGCGGGCGGCGCTGGCCCGTGGCAAAAAAGCTGTGCGTGAGGCCCGTGAGGCAATCGAGATGCTTCGACGTGCTGCGCAGGCGATGGCTCCGAAGCGCGACGCTGGCGCGGGCGATGAAATGGCGCTGGTCCGCGATCATCTACAGATGGCCCACGAAGCGATGGAAAACGCTTTTGCTTGTAGCCACACGGCCCGGCAAATTTCGGGCGCCTATGATGTAGACAATTCCGATGAGGATGACGACTACCGGAAGGCTTTCCGTGCGTTCCGGGTAGCACACCGGGAAGCCCACGACGCATTAAGTGAATGCTGCAACCAGATGGCCCGCTGCCGGCTCGCGCAGCCGTTGAGGAAAAAGAAGTGACCAGCCATCACATAGCGCAGCTAGAAACGCAAATCGCAGCATTGCTGGCGCGAGTCACGGAGCTTGAGCGCAAGGTAGCGGCGCTGGAGAAATCCACGCCCGCGCACTTGGCACGGGTAGAGCGTCGGTAAAATTTGTCAGTCAGTATTGCTAACGTCAAATCCCGTAGAGGAATGCGCTCGCACGTTTTTGTATTTCCCGTCTTCGACTTCCGGCTCGGAAGTGTTGTCATGGGGCAGAATGTTGGGCCGTTAGTTGTAGATGCGACCTTTGCAATTGCAGGTCTAGCTATTCTGTTCGTCCGCTCTTTGAGCTAGGGAATGAGCCCTTTCAACCAACTCCTTGATTGATTGCCGTGAGCTGCATCGAATCGTACAGGAGCCAACCGACGAGAAAGTATCCACGGTTGATTGCACCTGTTGGGGCTCTCGAACAACAACTCCCACGAGAAGAACCCTATGACCACCGGAGGCAGGATATGAAATCTCCCATAATCCTCCTCCGCTCATCCCACTGTAGTCCGCTTCAAGCGCTTCGACTTCTACAAACCTCGGTGCGCCGTCTACCGTGACCTCTTCCAAAATATTTACGCCCGCACTCCGAATTTCGAAGTTCAACTCACGATTAGCAATGAATTCTGCAGATTTTGGTGCTCCGATAACGAAATAATCGGGTCCATATTCTTGGTCCGACGAATATTGCGACGTCCTCAAATCATAGAAACTCAATCCTAAGCCAACCATCTCAGCCGCGTCTTCAGCGTGAAGCTCGAATAGGGTTAAATCCTGTGAGTATGATGCCTCGCTCCCGAGGTCAGTCCTTACAAACGGATGGTCTAGGTGTCCTACGACGAGCGCCGGGTTCTGGTAAGACCATTCCTCTCTCTTTTCTTCAAGTATCCTTGCTACGTGCTGAGCGGTGAGTAGGAAAAATTTATTTTCCTGTTGCAGCATGGCCAATGTGGCGGTCGCGTTTGTACCTGTTGAGTTGAGAAAAATTGTAGTGTGCCGCAAAAGATCTTCCCGAGCCAATTGACTTCGCCCTAGTGGCGCTCTTGGGGAGTTATCCGAGACTGTTGCCATCAGCCAATCCTCTCGCGCCACGTGCGCGCTGATTCTAATACCAATTCCTGATAAACGTTAGCGCTTTACCGGAGGCGCGTTCTGGCTGGGACGCAAAGGGTGCGTGTGTTCTGCGCGCGTCCGGTAAAGCCGTTTGGACGTGGCCGCGCGTGGGTGCGACGGACGCGGGTCTTATGCAAATTCAATTGAGGGAAGGGGTGAGTCTGAGGTGTGGCGAGACTGTGCTGTCGGACGCAACCCACGACGCGGCACGCCCAGAGAGTTGCCTAGGAGGAAAGAGTATCGCCCAGGCTGTGGTTGAAGAGGGTGGAAAAAAGGATCTGTTTGGCAGCGAGACAGAGAAGTAGTTCGCGCGCCGAAGCGTGTGGAGTTTTCATGTTGGAGAGAGTGCTTCATGCGGCAGCGGTGACCTTTGGAGGAGAACGCAGTTGGAGTTCTGCAGCGGTGAAGCGTTGGATGACTTTCATCGGTCCGCCGCATTTGGGGCAGCGCCAAGATGGTGAGTCCTTGGTGCCGGAAGCATGTGATTCGGCTTGCGGCTGTGGTGTGGAGCCGAGCAGGTGAAAGCAAAGTGGCAGGAGAGTGGCGCGTTTGCGGCTGGCCAGGAAGCCGAAGTTACGGATGCGCACAAAACCTTTCGGAAGGATGTGCAGTAAGAAACGCCGCAAGAATTCGTCGGAGGAAAGCGTCAGCAGCTTCTGTTCATTGTGGTGCGCCGAATCGCGCCAGCGGAAAGTGACTTGGCCGTCCTTGAAGGAGACCAGGCGGTGATTGGAGATGGCCACGCGATGAGTGTAGCGGCCGAGATAGTGCACGACGTATTCGGGGCCACCGAACGGGCGTTTCAAGTACACCACCCAATCCTGTCGATGGAGGGGCCGCAGCCAAGCGGCGAAGATCTTGGGTTGCGCCAGAAGCTTCAGGTCTCCGTGGAAGTGGAGTTGGCCATTTTGAAAAGCCTCTTTGAGTGCGTCGACGAACTTGCCGCGAAAGAGTTTACCCAGCACTTTCTTGGGCAAGAAATAGTTGTCGCGGGAACGAACCCAGCGGGTGTGATCGGGCGAGAGACCGCCGGCCGGCACGACACAGTGCACATGGGGATGAGCGGTGAGCTTTTGGCTCCATGTATGCAAGACGCTGAAGAAGCCGATCTCTGCGCCGAGGTGTCTGGGATCGCGAGCGACTTCGAGGAGGGTTTCGGCGCTGGTGCGGAACAGGAGATCGTAAATGATCTTTTTGTTCTGCAGCATCAGAGGAGCCAAGCGACCCGGTAGGGTGAAGACCACATGGAGATAGCGCGTGGGGAGAAGTTCTCGCTGACGCGCAGCAATCCAGCGGTCTCGAGCGGTGGTCTGACACTTCGGGCAATGGCGATCGCGACAGCTGTTATAGGAGATGGGGGCACGATGTCCGCAGCGCATGCATTCATCGAGATGACCGCCGAGAGCAGCCGTACGACACCGCTCAATAGCTCGCAACACTTTGACGTGCTTCCAACGGAGCCAGTGGCGGTTTCGTTTGATAAACACCTCTCCTGCGGCGCGGACGATGTCGGCCACCTCCAGAGGCGGCCGGCTCATCTACTTCTCGTCAGGCGGCTTGTCGTCCAGGAATAGCGAGTCCAAAGGACTCGCTGTGGCGTTGAGGCGTTGTATCGCGAGGTGCACGTATAGCAAGGTGTCTTTCAGGTGTTCATGACCGAGCAGGACCTGAAGCGTGCGGAGATCGGTACCGGCCTCATAGAGATGCGTCGCAAAACAGTGGCGCAGCGTGTGGGGATGCACGCCTTTCTGGATGCCGGCGCGCCGGGCGGAGTTCTGACACGCGTACCAAACGGTTTTCGTATCGATGGGCCGATCCTTGCGAAAGTTGCTGGGAAACAACCAGGAGCTGGATTTACGGTGGTAATAACGCCAATGGGTGCGCAGTGCCGCAAGTAGCTTGGCACTGAGCATGACATCGCGGTCCTTGCGGCCCTTGCCGCCACGGATGTGCACGACCATGCGTTGACTGTCGATGTCGTTGACTTTCAGGTGGGTCAGCTCGGAGTTCCGGGCGCCGGTGGCGTAGAGAGTCATGAGCAGGATGCGATGGAAGGAAGTGCCAGCAGCCAGGATCAATCGTGCCACTTCTTCCTGGCTGAGGATCATCGGCAGACGATGATTCCTTTTTGGATAAGGAGTGTCGGCGACGCTCCAAGCCCTTCTTAGCGTCTTAGTGTAGAAGAATCTTAAGGCTGCCAGACGGACCGCAACCGAGCCCGAGGACAATTTGCGTTTTTGAAACAGTTCGGCCTGATATTCCCGAATGTGCCGAGGACCCAAGCGGTCCGGGGAACAGTGGAAGCGTTGAGAAAAATCTTCGACGCCGTGGATATAACTGCGTATAGTTTCAGCAGAGTAGTTGAGACGCTGGAGTTCCTCCAGCATCATTTTTCTGAGATGGGTCACAGGGACCTCCTTGTGACCCATATTTATCTCAGCCGCTGGGCAACCACCGATCCACTACCTCACGCGAAGCGTCCGCCGCCGGGCGGCTACGTCCAGACGGGGTTCTGGGACGTCGGTCGGATGCCCAAGTCCCGATTAACGCGACTATACGTCCAAAGTGGAATCGAATTGGTAGACATAAGCGCGTTTCCCAATATCTATCCTACGATTCTCTCCTAACTCGCGCGATCAGTGGCTAGCTCACGTCTGTCCAACTTCCGACGGAAGCCCGTTCTTCTGCAAAGTGTCGGCACCCGCAGCGTGACTTCGAGCCGGGCTGTTCCTTCACGTGTCAGCCACAGTTGGGACAACCTTCGTTGATCATGCTCGCAATTGATTCTTTGACGGAAATGCCACGGCCCGCGCGAACGAATACGTAGTCGCCGACCCCAACATCCGAGCGTCGAAGAGCAGTCTGAATACCAACCACACCGCCGTGCGCTTCATCGATGTCGGCACCGTCCTTCTGCATGGATTCGATTTCCTGTCCGTAGTAGCGATCCGCCAATCGAATGAGGATAAAGTCTCCACACTGGACCGTTGCTGAGACATCTAAAACTACTGACGCAACTTGTGGCCGATCGAAAAACTTTCGAACATAGCCAACCATGCGAAAACCGGGAGGCTCGACGCCAACTCGACCGGGCTGCATTAACGATCGTGAAACCTTCGAAAACGACCATAGACGGGCCGCTGCGCCTTTGAGCAGCAAAAGTAAATCTACCGTTGTGACGATGGCGATTCCGCAAGCAACTGCCATTTGTGCTGCGGTCTCGCTTACTGCTTCCGCGATGTCGCGCAGCTGCCATTCCAATCCGTTTTGGGAGTTCACGATCAGGAGGGCCAAGGAAAATGTTTTTCCCTCCACCTTCAGGGTGAGCAGGCGTGCCGCGATTCGTTCGACAGTGTCTGTCTCTAAACTTTCCTGACTGTCGTGAAGAAACAACGGAACGCGCTCGTCTCCATATATCAAGATGAGCCTTTCCAGAAAGAATGGAGAATTCTGTTCCGGAGTCGGAGTGTTGATCATGCGATATCCAAGTTTGGAGACAGCCATTGACGCGAACTTCTCTATGTCGGCCGAGCCTTTCTCAATCGCCGAAACGAGTTGCCGTCGTAATTCATCCTCCATGAACAGTGCACCCTTCGCGTTCCACTGCTGCACGACTACGCCCGCGGGCGTGTATTCATAGGCAAGCTCAAGTGCACCACCACGCATTGAACCTTTTAGTGGGTCACCCTCAAGGCGACGTCTTCCTGCCGGTGGCGCCGGAGATTCAGCCAGCCAGTTGAAGAGCCAAGTCATCGTCTCCATGGCCCGCTGCATCTGGCCGTGGAAAGGATAGGAGATTCGCTCTCCTTCGTGCACGATCTTGTGCCGCAAATGTCGCACCTGCTCCAATTCCTCACGGAGCCTGACGCCGTTGATATATGGAATGACGGAGAGAATGGGGCCGGGCACCCGTCTTTTCGAAATCCGAGTGTACTCTGTCAGCCGGGCCTGAAAGTCATTCCAACTTTTGTCCAGCCGCGATTCCACTTCTGCCTCGGTCAAGCCTGCTTTGCTTAGGTATTCACGAAGTCTGGCCTCTAGAAGAACTTCGAGGGAGGTAATCAATGAGCGGATCGCATCACTTTGACGCCCGCGGTAGTACAGGCTCCACGCATCGAACAGGTCTACTTCACCGGGCACCTCCGGCGAGTCGAGAGCTTTTTCGATGTCGCTGGGTTCAACGAGGGTAATCGCATTGGTTTCACCCGTAGGGGTAATAGCGACGGGTGGGCCGTCTAATTCTTTATAAGGTATAAGCGAGATTGGGATGAAGCTTCCATCCGCATCAATATACCAAACCGGGATGTCCCACTCTGTCACCTCGGCGGTGAAGGGATCGGCACCTGCTCGACGATAGGCGTTGATTGTCTTGTTCACGAACGCAAGATGTGCGTGCACGAATGATCTGAAGTACATCTGAGCATCGACGCGCCGCCGCCCACCCTCTTGGATCGCCGCTATGGCGTCTTCCAGAACATTCGTTTTAATCGATATGAGTGTTCGCGTCGTTCGAAGCGTAAAACCACTTTGCTTCGTCCCGGCGAGGATGGCGGAAGCTCGATCTGAAGGTTTTCCTTCGGCCTTTTCGATGATGGCTGTATTGGAATGAGAATCCTTGTATGCTTTTCCCCGCTGTATCTCAATCGCCCTGCCGGTGATAGAGAGTTCGAGCGTGCAATCTCTGACGGTTACCCTGAGGCTGCAATCGGCTACCAGGAGCCAAAAAGGAAGCTCAGCGTGCAAGAGAATCTCTCGGGAGGGCGATCCCCAGTTCAACGTCATTCCCGGCCATACCGCCTCCGGGATGGCCACCGGCGAAGGACTGGGACTGCTTGATGGGCTGGTCGAGGACCCTTCGGCGTCCTCGTGGCTTTCGGTGGTTGGATCGTTTGCCATTGAGGTTTTCTCTAAACTCTCCTGTTCCCGACAGGGTTCAGGTCTGCTTGCAGTATGCACAGCACCGTCGCAGGTTGTGCCCGCTTGCACCCTGAGTCTAGGGCCGCCCGTTTCAACGTCTATTATCCTCCACTTCGGTCCATGCGCTGCCTGGGTTACCAGAAGAGGGAAAGCTACACGCAACGTACGCGGGCCGCGCGAATGGGCGCGAATCAACCAAGAGAAGAAAATCGGTTTCTTTGACCCGGAAGTTCAAGCGAAGGGTGGAAGGAAAGGCGGCGCGTCCAGAAGCCCGTTGAAGATTGAAGCCAACCGCAAAACATTTAACGACCTGTGGGATGACCTTGTGTTCCGCGAAATGAAGCGGTGGATAAATACCCCGTACAGCCCTTGGCCCTGCCTCAGCGCGGCCCAGATGTCGGCACGAAGTCAGAAGGCGCTACACGTTCGCCACCACGTCAAACGCGGCAAGCCGACTCCATCTTGCCCGCTGTGTAATCCCTTCACTGATTAACTGCGGCGGGGAGCGAAACAGTTACGGTAACAGCCGGGGAGTCCCGCTCGCTTTGAGCGTCCTTAACGGGATAGCTGACCGGATTATCCCGCAGAATAGTGTCACCACCAATAAACACGGATGGAATTCTGGATATGATTTCTTCTTCGTGGACGATGTGCTTCTTACCTGTCCAGTGAGCGCTTTGGTCCGGGGAAGCATCGTCCATGTCCACAATCCAGAGCTGTCGTGCCCCACGCCCGAACAAGACGGCAGTGTTCAAGACCAGCCCCCTGCATGTTTTCGCCCCTCCCCCTAAATTTAACTTGAATTCCACCAGGTCACCACGTTTGTACCAGAGCGCATTTTCATCAATCATAGGTCACCCTTCGCTGAACCCATATTCCACATTGTCTAAAAGAATTGCGCCCATTGACTGAATGTTTTCAATAAAGCGTCTTATTTCCTCGCCAGATACGCGAATGCGTTCATTCAAGCGAACCTGACTGTCGCCACTCTTATCGAGATAATCTTGGTCAACTACACCGAGATTGTGCATTAAGATGTGCCGCTTCTGAAGCATCAGCCGAATGAAAGGCAAGGCGGAGTTCGGCACGCTTCTCTTGGGGATAGTTGGATTTCCGGGCCATTCGAACAATCCTATATCGAACCACTGTGTTAGCGATTCATCCGCTTGGAACGGTCTCTGGAAGCTCAAGCCTTCTAGCTCTCGTCTTCTGCTTGACGTCATTGGAAAGCGGAGCAATTTTGCCCGTAGGTGTTTGGCGAACGCTTCGAACTGCTTAACGCATTTTTCCGTCATATCTTCCCACACTGCGCCGCGTTCAGTTTCATCGGAAATCGTCTTTCGAGTGTGTTCCCAGCGGTCCGACATTTCATTCATCCGTTGCAAAAATATCTTTCGGCCATTTGTCCGACCGCAGCGCGGGCAGTAACCGTAGCCATCGCCAAGAATATCCGTCTCCGCATGGCAATCCTTCGTATCGCACACAAAGTGAACTTGCTGTTTCTCTTCGGAGTAGTGCCACGCCGGAGTCTCGTCCGTTATCTCGGCTATGTCGAGCTCAGTATTCGTTTTTCCGATTACCGCCCGCATCAACGCATCATAAAAGGCTGTGATATAGATGCGTTGCTCTTTGGATATGAAAGCAAGACTCGTTGTCGCGTGCGAACAGTAAGGGCAAAAGGTGATGTCATTCACGCCGTTCACGTGATTGGTCCGGAAATACTTTTTGCAAAGCGGGCAGTTTCGCCCCCACATCCCTAGCTCATCAGATTGGATGAACGTCAGAACCGACGGTTGTGGATACACCGGTGTCTGGCCCAATCCGGTCGCCGGGACCGTGGTAAGCAACTGCCGTCCATCTAGACTTACGGCTACAAAATATGCAGCTCTGAAACGGGAGAGTTTTTGACCAATCCTTCCAGATGCGGCGTCGTAGAGAAATTCGACTTTGCCGCTGGCCGCCGCGATTTTGTCCTTAAAGTCGCGCATAGGTATATCCGTCAGGGCGTCTATTGCGGCGGTACAATCTTCCAACCCAGTCCTTGCATAACCGTAACTATGGTCCCCGCGACACCTTCAAAAATCCATTTTATATTCTCGAAGTAGCACGCAGACGTTTCTGCGGGGCCTCCACGATAGAGAATTTCGCAGTTCTTGAATACGCAGTTCTCGAACCGGACATTGTCCAGAGCTACCTTTGTTCCGATGAAGCTTTGGCCACGAACCACAGGCAGCTAGAAGGCTTGCGGCTGGTCCATTTCACGCCTCTCGATGAATCTCTTCGACGCATTGGCTTGAACTGGCAAAGAAGAAGACCCGGTCAAACCCAAATGGATAGGGCCATTCGCGGATTCCGCTCGGCATCGGGACGCTACGCGCAACTTCCCAGCAACTATAAAGCAGCAACCAAATAGGTGCGTTCGGTAAGTTGGCGCGGTATGTTGGCAGAAGCGCGTCCTTGCTCGCGATTCGGTTCGCAAGCTGAGCATAAATTCCGTCGAATGTAACGCCGACCGATTGCCCGGCGTACCAAGAGCCGGGGCCTGCATGGATGCTTACGACGCCAAATCCATCCGGTATCCCGCGAAGCCTATTGAATGATTTCGTGGGTGTGGCTTCGTGGCAGTGAGTTTTTACAAAGCTGGCGAGTTCATCGCCCATCTCACGCTTTATGTTTCTAGTTCGCTCGATGTTCCACGGATACGTCGTAACCTTGACCTGCATCGCATCCTTGTTCTTGTAATAGATTTGCTCGGCTAAGCGAACACTGGCCTCATGATTTGCGGCTTCTGCAACGGATGAGTTGAATGTTGGGTTTCTCGGGAGGGGAAGGACTTCGCTCAGTTCAATTCCTATCAGCCCTTCCGCTGTCAAAACGCGCAAATCCGGCTTGTCGGCGGCAGCAACATCCAAGGGCGTGATTGGCAACCCTGCCTCGCGCGCGGCAGCGAACGCCCGTAGTTCCCGGTCCATCTTCTCAGTGATGGCTTCCATGAACCAAATTCTATCATTTGCGAGGCTTAGTTACCTCGTTGGTACCACTACACTTTCGACCAGTATCCGGCAGGACGGGGAATCCCGCACGATGGGCAGCGGAGGCAACATGCCCACTGACGGGCAGCTAATGTTTCAGAGGTTGCAGCAGCACTACCGAACCACAGGTCAAGTGCTGAAAGGAAAAGCCGCCGAGAAATTTCTGCTAAAGGGCACAGTGCCTTCCTCTGGTCAGGAACGTAAGAGGAAAAAGGAATATTGGCAGACGATAGAATGGTGGGCGTCGCTAGACGCTTCGGCGCGACAAAGAATACAAGACGCCCTTGAGGCTCACTACCGAACGACACGCCGCTGCCGCCCGCGCAAACCGGAAATGGAGAAACTGATTCAGGATGCGCTTGGGAAAAGCCCTTCTAAGAAATCTAAGAAGTAAGTTGCGATGGCGTAGCCCACGTAGCCCATTTAAGGGCGAATCTCAGAAGGGTTTTGCCCCGTAAGCTGCTACCCGGTAAGGCTTTAGAATTTTCGAACCGAAACCTGTTAACCGAAGGGTTGCTAGTTCGAATCTAGCCCGGGGAGCCATACCTTACGATTTTGCGAACTAGGGTTGAACTCCTCCAATTCAAAAACTTCTAGCGCAAGCTTCTTCGGGTGTACTGTCACTACCTTGAGAACACATTGCAGGGCTTCCGACTGCTCCGGTGGAGTTAGAGAGGTAAAAGCGGTCCTGAAGTCTTGAAGTGTTCGCTGTAGAAGTTCCGCGTTGAACTCTCGGATCGAGGATTCATTGATCTTTCGCTCGATGTCGTCCAACTGTTTTTGCAGCGAATCCCTATCTATCTCTAGGGCGCTTATCTCTGTTTCGAGTCTTCTGATGGAGAGCTTTCCCTGTCCCAGGGCTTTCACGTAACGCCTGATTTCCTGTTCGATCTCCTTCAACCGGTCCCTAAGGTGTTGTGCTTCCTTCTGGAGCGGTCCCACTTTTCGTTGAAGGTCTTCATTTATTTCCATCACAGACATTTTCAAATACGCATCATTCTGGCTCAGCTCCGACAGCTTCCCTACCACGAGACTCTCCAGGTGGTCAGCGTTGATGTGTTTTACCGTGCAGACCGCATTGTTGAAGTGCATCGTTCTCGTACACCGATAATAAGGAACGCGGATCACGGAGCCGTCTTTATGTCTCTTCTGGGTATAGTGCGGCGTCATCACGGAGCCGCAATCGGCGCACCGAATCAATCCCTTCAGGAGAAACTCGCGCTTGAGCTTTGTGGCACCATGACTGCGATCCCGCCTCGCGGATTGAACCTTCCGATACATGCTTTCGTCAATCAGGGCTTCGTGGGTTCCCTTAAACTGTTGTTCCCCGAAACGAATCAGGCCACAGTAAACGGGGTTTCGCAAAATATGGTCCAGGGCCATCTTGCTCCACGGCTTGTTCGATCGCGTGTACCAGCCCCGTCTATGTAACTCGTCCCGTAACCGGGAAAGCGAAGGGGTATCCGCAAAACGCTGGAACATGTACTGCAGCCGAGGCGCTTCCCGGGGGTGGGGAACCAGTTTTTTGTTTTCCGCTACATAGCCGTAGGGAACATTTCCGCCATTCCAAAGGCCTTTTTGGGCCCGTTGGTGCATTTTGTCCCGCGTTCGATCCGCGGTCATTTCCCGTTCAAATTGTGCAAAGTCTAGTAGGACATTGCGGAGGAGTCGGCCCATCGGATTCTGTGTGTCTAAGCTTTGGGTAACTGAGACAAACTTGACGCCGGAACGATCAAAGATGTCCATCAGCACATGGAAATCCTTAACTGACCGCGTTAGACGATCAATCTTGTACGCAAGGACACAATTAACCTTTCCGTCCCGAATATCGCGAAGCATTTCCTTGAGTGCGGGGCGGTCCATGGAGTCGGCGGAATATCCGCCATCCTCATAAACACGGTACACACTGTAATTTTCCTGGCTCTTGCAATAGGCTTCGAGCCGCTCCCGCTGCGTCTCTAGCGAACTGTAATCCGCCTCGGCCTGATTGCGGCTGGAGACGCGGGTGTAGAGACCGCAAATGGTCGCCGTCGTGGTCATTTCTTATCTGGAATCAAGCTGATAAGCAGGAGACACGGAATGAGCATGACGGAGAGGAGAAAATACATAGGTAGGATCTTCGATATTTCCGGATTCCTGAGCAACACGGCGTTCCGTTGCCTATTGTTCCTCAGGAAAAAAAGCCACGCAGCGGCAAAAAGATCAGCTTCTAGTTCGGCTTCGTCCGCACCTGGAAATCCAAGCGGGTCGTACGCGTGGATAGGTTGCAGATGCAAGGTGTGATGGCCCAATTCGTGGAGCAATGTGTATTGGAGTTCTTCCTGGGACTTAGCTCGATTCAAGACTATATGGGGCCTGTCACCAATAATCGTCGCGACCCCGCTGACCGGTTCTGGAAGGTCAACGGAAGAGACTTCATACCCAGCTCGTCCGAGGGCGCCGGTCGTGTCTGCCAGTGAGCGAACTCCCAGGGCGTGCTTCACCCTGAGGGCTGCGCCTGCAGGCTCCCAAATCCTGCACAGACATTCGAGAACGATTCCTAAGCGAGAGACCTTTTCGCCCATTTTCATCTTCCCTGCTTGCGGTCCTGCTTGAGCGCGAGCGCTTTCACCGTTTTCAGCACTTCCTCCTGGTCAGTTTCGCTTAGTTTGCCGACGGCACGCAACAACGCAGGCACACGCGGCTGGCTTAGGAACGGCTTCAAATCCGCCGGGACACGTCCTGCTTCGATGAGAAGTCGCTCGCGCGGCTGCAAATCTAGGACTTTGGCAAGCCGCAAAATCGCTTTGTCCGAAGGTAAACCGCGCTCTTTGTTCAGAATCCGACTCAAGTAGGCAGGAGAAACACCAGCCTTTTCGGCTAGTTGATTGAGAGATATTTTCCGTCTTTCCATCCCTTCTCGGAGCATCTTGATAAAACCTGCCGGAGCCGGGAGTTTTGGTGGTCGTCGCATGCCTGCCAGCTTATCCTCTTCATTGCCCACCCGTCAACGTTGACCCACGGGCAAACCACATGCTAGCCTCATAGAGTATTGCCATATGGGCAATGAATGACCAAAGTCAAACAACTCATCGTGGAGGTACATCTCGTTTCGCTTTCCGCAATCGAGACGGAAGAACGGCGGGAGCGCCTTCGCGCGCTTCTCCTCAGGGGAGCTCTTCGATTCGTCCAGCGACAGACTGCAACAGTGCCGGAATCTGTAGGCACCCAACTTGCGCCGAAATGAAAACCAATAAACACAGAACACTGCTGCTCGCCAAAAGCCAAGGAACCATCACCTCGCGTGATCTTACGCGGAAGTATGAATATTCCCCAGGTGCAGCAAGGTCCTATCTGTCACATTTGGGGCGGCAAGGCTTATTGGCAAGGAACAACGGCAAGTACGCGCTGACAGAAAAGGGCCACAGCCGCATACGATATTTCGCTGTTTTGGGCTGCCGACGGCCAGGGTGCCCACTCTGCCTTGGGAAGTTGGGGCACCTAACCTGCCCCAACTGTGAATACCGAATACCAATGAAACAGGCCAAAATACGAAACCAAAAAGACCACCTGTTGATGTTTCGCGCAGCGGGTGTTTACTGCGAGCAATGCTCGGAGATGATCCTGGATAAAGCTCACGCAAAGCGCCTCGGGATACCCCGCGAAGAATAATAAAGAACGAAATGCTTAACCTTGTTTGATGTATATGTCTGCGCATTCCATTTCTATTACAAATGTGAATAGCATTTCTGACAGCAATGCAGAAATTGCGACTTCTTTTTCGCTAAAGGCGATTTAAGAATTAAGAACCAAAAAGAGATTTA
>CAWBOF010000005.1:0-1766734 GCA_963790355.1 Candidatus Acidiferrales bacterium | reverse complement strand
TGCGCCGTGAAAAGGTGGTGGTCCACAGGCTCGAAAATCACTGCGCTTGTGCTTGGCTAGATTCAGCGCCGGGTGGTTCGATCCGGTAGCCGAGACTTCGGAGTTGCCGAATCATTCTCCACGTGCGCTTTCGTTTGGATTGTTGGGTGACCGCTGGGCCGAGTTCTTGATAACAAACTTCTGGTGCAGGATCAACCAGATCAGCCGGCACTGTCGATGGGCAAGTGCCCCGATGGCCTGATTATGTCCTAGGCGCTGAACCGAACGGCGATAGACAATGTCGAAGATGCTTCCTTTAGCCTTTGCGGCTGCATTGGCCGCTTGATTGAGGATGCGCCGCATGTGACGGTTGCCCGTGGGAGACCGGTGGCTATAGTTCACACCGGCGCTCTCGTCGTCACCGGGGCAGGCGCCAACCCACGAGGAGAGATGTTTGGCCGAAGGAAAGCTGGCTGCGGTGGGACCGACTTCGGCAATGATCTGTTGCGCTGAATCCACTCCTAGACCCGGTACCTCCGCGAGCCGCTGCACGGCATCTTGGTGCTGGCGGAGCAGACTGGCCAGTTCCTGATCCAGTTGGCCGATCTGTTGCTCAAGGAATTGCAACTGCTCCAAGGCCATGTTCAAGAGCCGGCGGTAGACGGGCTTGAGATCCGTGCACGCTCCGAGCGCATCACACAATTGTTCCGGCGTGGCCCGCAATCTCTCATGGGCCAGAGCGGCCAGAGCCACTGGATCGGTTTCCCCGTCGGCTACGGCCTTGAGCATCCGTCGTGCGCTGACTCCCAGCAGATCCGAGACGAAACTGGACAACTTGATGTGGGCTTCTTCCAACAGAGCCTCTAGTTGGTTCTGCAGGCGCACCCGATCGCGCGTCAGTTGATACTTGCGGCGAGTCACCGTCCGCCACAAACGCTGCTCGGCATCGGGCACAAAGCTCAGAGTCATTTCCCGAGCCACGAGCCGCTTGACTAGACGTTCGGCATCCGGGAAATCCCTCTTACGTCCCCGCCGCCCGCGATTGGAGAGCGCCTGCGCCAGATGTAGCGTTCCCGTCTTACGGCGTGCGCCTTCGCGCTTCTCGCGTATCGGCTTCCAATATCGTTCCAGCGCATCCCAAACTGGTTTCCAATATTGCGCCGTCGATTCCATCACTACTTCCTCGGCCTCTTGCTCGATCAACCATGCGGCCAACGATCGCAATTGTTCGGGGTTGCTGCCGAACCGCCGCCGCTCAAAGAGGTATTCACCGTCAACTTCCACGTCAGATACAACTACAGCCAACATCTTCTTATGGACATCGATTCCCGATATTCTGTAGGACATCAGCTTCCTCCTGGCCGGGAGCGGAGAGCGTGCTGCGGCTACCTTAACCAGGCTCGCGGGCTATCGCCGCTCCCCCAGGGGAAGACAACGACGCCCAATTATTCGCTCAATCACGCACGCTCCGGATCAGACAGCGGGACAGCTTCGACCTCTCCAATGTGGACGCGACCTCGCCGCTCCGAGCCGTTGCGATCTTACCCCAGAGTGATTTTCATAAGGTTTCGCGGGCCGCAGGCCCTAAAGGACAGCGGGAGTTAAACCCGCCCGGGAACTGGTTCGCTCCACCCGGTAGCAGTCAGAGCAGCAGTGGAGGCAACGAGACTGCTGAAGCCTCTGGTGCAGAGGGTCGCGAAGGCGACCTGGCGAGCATGCAGGCCGTAACGTGAGTGAACGCTGAGCAGGCCTCGAAAAGCGTAATGCAGGAGCCGACCCGTCCCGGTTCGAGGGAAGGCCGAAGTTGGTGGAATCGTACGAGCGAACAAGTTCCATCAAACCTGCCGGGGTATTGGCGACGGCATGCAGGCAAAGTGGATCATACGCAACACGGGAAGTCCCAGCGGTGATGGCAGGATGAATCAACTGGCAGCTCGTGAGAGAAAGGCCGTAGTACCGATGAAACCGGGTAATTCCGGAGGAGGGAAGGAGCCTCAGTTGAAAGGAAACGCAAGAAGCAACGAAGGACCGAGGGATTGACGATGAGCCTAACAACTCCACCAAGTGTTCAGAAGTTGCGGACGGCGTTGCCCGACAAAGCGAAGGGATCGCCCAAATTTCGCTTCTATGCCGTGTACGACAAGGTGTACCGAGAAGACGTTCTGGCATTCGCCTATGAATGTTGCAAAGCCAATGGCGGAGCAGCAGGAGTAGACGGCCAAACGTTTGAGGACATCGAGGAGTACGGGTTGAAGAAGTGGTTGGACGAATTGACGCAAGAGCTGAGAAGTAGAACGTATCGACCGCAACCCGTACGGCGAGTGTGGATACCCAAGCCGGACGGAAAGCAGAGACCGTTAGGAGTGCCCGCGATCAAAGATCGCGTAGCACAGACGGCGGCAGTTTTGGTGCTCGAACCGATCTTCGAGGCCGACCTGCAGCCGGAGCAATATGCCTATCGGCCAGACCGCAGCGCGTTGGATGCCGTGAGGCAGGTCCACAAGCTGCTCAACACCGGCCATGGACAAATTGTAGACGCGGACTTAAGCGGCTACTTCGATAGTATTCCGCACGCCGACCTTTTAAAGGCGGTAGCTCGACGGATCGTCGACGGAGCCATGCTGCATTTGATCAAGATGTGGCTAGAAGCCCCGGTTGAAGAGACCGACGAGAAAGGGAATAAGCATCGGAGTACCTCGGGATGAGGGAAAGGGAACTCCGCAAGGAGCTCCGATCAGCCCGTTGCTAAGCAACTTGTACATGCAGACGCAAATGGAGCAGAGCGCGGAAGTACGCGCGGTGCTTGCGGCCTTGTAGCAACTGCCGGAGATGGACCGCACGGTGCTGCTGATGCGCGCGCTCGACGAAATGCCATACGAGGAAATCGCGGAGACGCTGGGGATCCCGGTGGTCACCGCAAAAGTGAAGGTTCATCGCGCAAGATTGAAGCTGATGCAGACCAGGCAAGCATGGCGGGATGTCGTTCCCGCCGCAGGAGCAAAACCATTGAACGTCACACGGGAAGTGGTCACGGATCTGTTGCCGATTTATTTCTCGGGCGAGGCCAGCGGGGATACGAAGGTGGTCGAGGATTATTTTCGCCAGGATCCCGACTTCGAACGCATTGCGCGCAGCGCGGCGACGCCGCTCGAAACTTTGCGGGCGGCCGCGCCCATCGCGGCCAGCCCAGAAAAGGAGAAACGTGACCTGGAGAGCGTCCTCTGGGGGTTGCGGCGGCGCCAGTGGTTGTTCGCCGCGACCATGTTCTTGATGCTCGTCCCGCTGTGGGATATTGCGACCGGTGGAATCGGCGCCCCTGGCACGCGGCGTTTGACTGGAGCCTGGCGGCGGTCCTCTGGTTCGTCTATTTCGCGCGCCTGCGCAGGCGCACGGCCTCATTGGTGTGCGCGATCTCTTTTACGCTGATCCCCGCTCCCTTCATTCTGCACTATGCCTTCGCCGGCGGCCGAGTGCTAGAGTACGCGATCTTTTGGATTGTTGCGGCATTCGTCTGGCTAGGATATTTCAGGCAGCGCCCTTGTAAGGACTATTGTGCACACTTGTGCGCAGCCTACGTGGCAGCTACGGGCACGATGCACGCGATGATGCCGTCGAGTTTCGGACCGTCTTTTCAAACTATAGATAAAATCCCCTGGACGTCGAGGGTTGACCCAAGAACCCGATCAACGCCGTTACCGGAGTGAAGTCCTAGGGCTGGCGTTGTCCGGTAATTCAAACTAACCAGGCATTTGCCTCAAGAACCCATCCTTCGGGGCCGAGCGCGCAGAAATAGAGGCAGTCGGAAACAAACGCAGCAGCAGGCTTCCTGCCGGTCTTTGCCCAGGAGTTTCGCGCGCAATTTCATTTCTTTCTTGCGGCCAAATCTCGGATCTAGCCGACGAGCCCCTTGATCTGATCGTCCGTCAGCTTGCCTTTGTACGCCGTCATTTTCTTCCCCATACCGTTCGGTATGCTGTCGTTCAAGTGTGCGTCAGTTCGCTTCTGCAAGTCGTCGGACCGGAGGTCCTTCGCCCCAAATGTTTTCCCATAGGGATGTTGCCGCTGCCGTCCTGGCCGTGGCACACTGCGCACTTCGCTTTGAGCAGAGCCCCAGCATCACCCTGCCGCCCGGACCGGCACCGTTCGTCGAAACAGGCCAGCGCACGCAAGAAAGACGAATCCACCGACGCGAATCAACCGGTTGCGCATGTGACTCCTCCGAACCAGAATTGGCGAAAAATAGCAGACCCAACTAAAGTATAAAAAGACTGGTCCAGAGCAAATGCGCATCCTCATTATCGAAGACGAACAGAAAGTGGCGGACTTTATCCAAAAAGGCCTGCAGCAGGAAGGTTACGCGGTAGATGTCGCGCGCGAAGGGCAGGAAGGCGCCTATCAGGCGGCGAATTCTGATTATGACGCGGTGATTCTCGATCTGATGCTGCCAAAGCTGCCTGGCCTCGACGTCCTAGACAGAATCCGCGCCCACAAACCAGGCGTTCCAGTTCTCATTCTCACCGCCAAGGGCTCCCTCGAAGACAAGGTGAAAGGCCTCGACAGCGGTGCAAGCGATTATCTCGTCAAACCCTTCGCGTTTGCCGAGCTGTCCGCACGTGTCCGCGCGCTTCTTCGAAGAGGCCATCCGGAGACACCGCTCCTGCGCATGGCCGACCTCGAAGTGAATACGGTGACCCGCGTAGTGACGCGCGGTGGACGTAGGATCGAACTGAAACCGAAGGAGTTTGCTCTGCTCGAGTTTTTGCTCCGAAATGCACGCCGGCCCGTCACGCGAACCATGATCATCGAGCACGTGTGGGACATTCATTTCGACGCCGTCAGCAACGTGGTAGATGTCCACATCAATTCACTGCGGAGCAAAATCGATCGAGAGTTTCCGGTTGCTTTAATTCATACACTTCGTGGTGTCGGATACATTCTCACGGACGACCAGTCATGTTAGCTCTGAGCGTCCGCACGCGGCTTACGCTGTTTTACTCTGCAGTGCTGTCCGTAATGCTCGCGGGATTTGGCATTCTCTTCTATCACGCATTAGGCCTCTTCATGGAGCGCAGTATCACCAAAGAACTGGAAGACCAAGTCGCGTTCCTTCACAGTCACATGCGCGTGGACGAATGGCAAAGTGCAAGTGGAATTCAATCCGGATAACCGCGAGGAGGCCTATCTCGTTCACGTGGCGACGCGCTTCTACGAAGTATTTGAGTTACCGTCCGGGAAGGCTCGTCGATCCAGTCCGAAGAGCTTGAATTGCTTGGGGTTCGACCAATGCCAGATGCTGTGCGCGCCTTGGCTGCCAAGCCAGGGCTTTCGGATTTGCAATTCCCCACGCGAACGGCTGCGCTTTGATAGTTCCATTGTCCCGGCAGCAGACGGGAGCACTTCGTTTCTCGTTCGCGTTGGGATTCCACTCGATCCCGCTGACGATGCGCGTCGCGAGTTTCTTCATGTCCTTCTATTGCTGATGCCAATCGGAATCGCCGTCGCTGCTCTAGCCGGATGGCAGATGGCCCGCAGAGCCCTGCGCCCCATGATGAATCTCGCAATCGCCGCACGCAAAATCGACGTCCAACAACTCATCGAACGTTTGCCCGTGCGTGGGATCGGCGATGAGGTGGATGACGTCGCAAAAGCGTTCAACGAGACGCTGGGCCGTCTCGAAAATTCTGTCGAGCAGATGAAACAGTTCACCGCAAGCATCTCTCACGAATTGCGAACGCCGCTGACCGCTTTGCGCGGCGAGGCCGAAGTGGCTCTCCTTGAGGCACGATCCGTCGAAGAATACAAGCGCGTGCTCTCAAGCCAGCTGGAGGAATTCGACAAGCTTACCCACATGATTAACCAGCTGCTCGTGCTTGCCCGCGCAGAAGCGGGAGAAATCCAGTGGGCTGACCAAGCGGTTGATCTTTCAGCGCTGATCCTCTCCTTGACTGAACAAATGGAGCCCGTCGCCGCGGCTAAGAAGCTTCGCCTCAATTCGCGCGTGCAGACGGGTGTGTGGGTGCACGGAGACGCGAACTGGATTGAACGCTCGATCCTGAATCTCCTCGACAACGCCATCAAATTTACCGACGATGGCGGAGAAGTTGATGTGACTCTAAATACGCAAAATAGCCAAGCGGTGCTGCGAGTGCAGGACACGGGAGTCGGAATTCCGGCTGACGCGCTCCCGCATATATTTGATCGATTTTTTCGGGCGGAGCCTTCACGCTCAAAGAGCGTGGAAGGTGTTGGTCTGGGGTTGGCACTGGCGAAATGGATCGTCGAAAAACATCGTGGACACATCGAGGCGCAAAGCCAAATGGGCAAGGGAAGTTCGTTCACAATCCGGATCCCACAATCAAAGCCTGCATCTCAGACCTAAGCAGTTGATTCTCAAGCTGTTGCCTGCCGTTTTCTCAGATTAAATAGAAATTAGTTACGGTTCATGTTGGCTTCATCTGCTCTTCCTACCTTGGCTGTGGGCTAGGCAAGATCGCTAATCGCGATCGCGAACACTCAGCTGCTCTGTTCGGACGCAAGACGCTCGGTTTGGGCAGTTGCACCGAGCCTGGCGATTCAACTTATGGAAAGCAGAAAGGGAGAAATTAATGAAAATTAGCACGAAAATTCGGATCTGGTGTGCCGCAGCGGTCCTTGCAGTAGGCACCCTCGTTGGGGGCGCCGTGGTTGCGAAGACGCAGCGCGCTTCCAGTTCCGATGCTCCGATTCTTGCACCCGCGCTTGCACCCGCAGCACCTGTTGCGCCACTTTCTTCCAGTTACGCCTCCGTGATTAAAGGAGTCCTGCCGGAGGTTGTGAGCGTAACGTCATCGAAAATCGTTCATCCAACACGAGTCGATGCAGCCGTTTTCCAACGATCCGCTCTTTCGGCAGTTTTTCGGTGATCAGGGGCCCGGCTCAGACCGGCCACAGCCTCAACGCGAACAGGGTTTGGGATCAGGTGTGATCATCGGAACGAACGGATACATACTCACCAACAACCACGTTGTCGACGGCGCCACGGACGTCAAAGTCTATCTTCACGATGGACGCGAATTCCAGGCGCACATCGTAGGTACAGACGCCAAAACGGATGTCGCCGTACTCAAGATTGACGCGAACAATCTTCCAGCCATTCCGTTGGGAGATTCCTCCAAAGTGCAGGTAGGCGATCTCGTGTTTGCCGTCGGAGACCCCTTCGGAGTCGGCCAAACGGTGACGATGGGTATCGTCAGCGCCAAAGGCCGCGCCAATTTGGGCATCGAGGACTATGAGGATTTCATCCAAACGGATGCGTCCATTAATCCGGGAAACTCTGGCGGTGCCTTGATCGACGCCAGAGGAGAGTTAATTGGAATCAACACTGCGATTTTGTCGCGGAGCGGCGGAAGTCAGGGGATTGGATTTGCCATCCCAGTCAACCTCGCCCGTCACGACATGAATGAAATCGTTGCCCATGGACACGTGATCCGCGGCTGGTTGGGTGCGACCATTCAAAACGTTACGCCCGCTATGGCAAAAGCGTTTGGAATGGAAGCGCCCGGCGGCGCGCTGATCGCTGATGTTTCACCCAACAGCCCAGCGGCTGAGGCCGGTTTGAAATCAGGGGACATCATTATGAGGCATGAACGGCCAGGCCGTCGCTGATTCCTCTAGTTTGCGGCTCCAAGTGTCTGAGTCCGCTCCTGGAACTTCCATCCCCATGACTGTGCGGCGGGGAAACAGCACGCTGAATATCACGGCGAAGCTGCGGGAACTTCCCTCCGACGCCGGTAAAACGCCCGAGGCTACTGCAGGAGAGCAGGTCGAGCGGGGCATCCAAGTTGAGAGATCTTACGCCCGCCTTGAGACAGCAATTGCAGTTGTCCAAGGAGGCTCAAGGGAGTCGTGGTCGCCCAAGTAAATCCGAGCAGCATCGCAGCCGCTGCCGGAGTCCACGAGGGAGACCTCATCGAGGAAGTCAATCACCACGCAGTTACAACCGTCAGCGAGTTTGAACAGGCTATGCGCAGCGCCGGCAGCCAGACAGTTCTGCTGCGGGTGATGCGCGATGGCACGGGACTCTATATCGCCATCGAGCCTAACTGATCGCTCGGTTAACACGAATCGCTCGTCTTTTTTTCTCTACCCTGGCGGGTGACCGGTTCAATGGTCGCCCGCTGGGTCTTTGCTTTCTGCTCGCAATTCTGAGCAGATGGAACCGGACGGGGACTGGCTCGTCATTCATGGCGAAACTGTAGGTTCTGCACCGCCTCCTGTCGTCGCTCGCTATAATCGCCGACCCACAATTTGCCTATCGTCGAGCAGACAAGCGCGCTGAGTAACGCTACGAGCATACACCGCGCGGGTGTGTCTCGAAGTGACCCAATTGGACGAGTAACGCGGAAATTCGGTCCTCGGCACCTCAAGTGATTTCCGGTTATGCGAATCGGGAGTTACTGACGCGAACTGCGTTCAGCGAAAACCTCCATGCTGCTTGATTTTGAGCGGTAGAGAGCTTCTTCAAGCGCCCGGGAGGCCCGTAGCACTAGCTGGTCCACGATGAAGGATCGGACTATCTTCCCTGTGTCCTAATGCCCACTTCGCGATCTCATCCTTGCGCGCGAACCATACGTCTTCATGGCTCCTTGCGTAAGTCAAGAAACGATCCAGCACGCGAATGCGGTTTGCGTGTCCGTTGATCCGATCGTGCATGCCGATGACCATCAAGCGGCGGCGGCTTGCACCTTCCTCGTAGAGTTGGTCGAACTCGTCGCGTAGCGCCTGTTCGTACCCCTGCGGGTTATAGCCCTCGAATGGGTATGAGGAGATGTCGTTCATGTGGAAGGTATAAGGAACGACCACGAAGTCTTTGCCCTTCACCGGGATGATGAATGGTTCGTCGTGACTTGGTTCATCAATGATGTATAGGAAGCCAAGTTCCTGGAGCGTCTCCAGGATATGAACAGAGCTGCGGAGCCAGTAAGCATTCCATCCGATAGGTGTTTGTCCGGTAATGCGGTGAATCGTCTCGACCGAATCGGCGATGAAACGCTTTTCTTCTTCGCGGGAAAGATTGTAGGAGGGTGACCAAGTGCGGCCGTGGGCCGCAGCTTCATGCCCGCGTCCTACGATTTCCTGCGCCAACTCAGGCGCTTGCTCGATCGCTTTTCCGATCATAAAAGAGGAAACCTTGATCTTGTGCTTGTCGAACAGGTTCAGAGCACGAGGGATACCCTCATAGTATCCATAGGCAAAGAAGGCGTTCGTGGGAAGATCGGGGAGACCATCTTTGATGGGTTCGGAAATTGGTTCACCGGCGCCCGAGATGGGCTGCCCGCCACCTTCGAACATCAGAGAAATACTAATGGCCAGCCGCGCTCCATTTGGCCAGAATCCTTTTGATTTCGTTTCTTCCTGCATGTTTTTACGTCCTTTCTCGGTTGAGGCAAATCTAGGACTGTTCAAAAGAGCTCGTTCCCCGGCCGCGCCGTCCGGTTAGTCCGTGACTCGGGCGCAATCGTCAAGCGTGGGCAAGGCAGGCCGACCGACCGACCGCTTGGGCCACCTACCAAATTTCATCGCACCTGATTTTGGCTTTACCCCTTCTTCCGGTAAAATTGTTTTGCGGGGCAATTTTTTGCTTCACGGATTGTGGGTTGGAGGTTTTGCTTGTTGAATGCACTCTTCGCATTCAGGTTCTGTTGCGCTGTTTTGATTCTGGCAGTTATCTCCCCAGCAATTCCTTCTCCGCCGCCGAAACCACTTTTTCGCAGGAACATCGTCTCCGCCTTTATCATACGCACACAGGCGAGCACATTGACATTGTGTACCGTCGCGGCGATGTCTACCTTCCGGAAGCTGAAGAAAAGCTCGACCATTTCCTGCGCGATCATCGCACCGGGGACGTCAAGCACTACGATCCACGGGTCTTCGACATTCTTTCCGATGTGGCCGTGGCCGTCGGGCATCCGGGCGCAGAGATTGATGATCATTTGCGGGTACCGGAGCGCGCGGAGCAATGAATTTCTTCGCGCCCGCTCTGCTGGGGTGGCGGTGTAAGAACAGCCAGCACATGCAGGCTCACGCCATTGATATTCGCATTCCGGGAGTCGATACGCTTAACGCTGCGCAATGCCGCGTTAGCGTTGGGTCGTGGAGGGGTAGGTTATTACCCGCGCTCGGGATTTGTTCATGTCGACACTGGACGCGTCCGTACGTGGTGTTACGGCTGCACCTCATCGCGCGCCAACGCAGAATAGGTTATGCAAGCGGAGCAAAGTTGACCGTAGCAGCGCAGCCGCCCGGCGACTCAGTTTTTTGACGCGTAGACTTGGGTGAACAGTTTAGCCAGAGCTTTGTCATACCCGTAGATGTCTTCGATGAAGAAAACCTGGCCGTCCTCTTTGACGATCGCTGTGCCGTAGAGGATCAACACGGGAATCTTGTGCGCCAGATTCACTTGCTCTTGCTTCTGTGCTTGAAACGCCGCGTCCACCCGCTCTCGCGTCCAGCCGGGATTATTTCGGAGCACCGACAGGCCAGAGCTCTGGGATCCTCCACTCGAATGCAGCCGTGGCTGAAATCGCGCCGACTCTCGGCGAAAAGCGCTTGGGACGGTGTCGAGTGCAGGTAGATGTTGTCAGTATTGGAAACACAAACTTGATCAGGCCAAGCGCGTTCTTCGGTCCCGGTTTCTGCCGGACCATGAGCTTGCCCGCGCGCAATTGCGCGAGCACTTCTCCGCTCACGACGCTGTCGGTAACCACCTCTCCGGAGTATGTGGTCACTTCAAAGTCATTTTTCTGCAGATACTCGGGATCCTTTTCAATTTTCGGAACGATCTCGCCCCGCAAGATACTCGGCGGCACATTCCAGTAGGGCCAAAAGATCAGGTATTCCATTTCTTCTTCCAGTACCGGCGTTTGAGTGCGCAGAGCGCGTCCCACGACCACAGGCATGATTAGTTCCGCGTGCAGCGACGAGTCGTATGCGCGCAAAACAAATTCCGGAATATTCACGATGATCGGAGGCTGCGCAAAGCTGTGCGGCAGCCAGCGGAAGCGCTCCAGCATCAGCTGTAGCTGTTCCACCCGGTCACTCATCGGACGGTTCAGTTCCGTGATGGTCTGGGGTCCAAGCTTGCCTGAGCTGTCCAATCCATGGCGGAGCTGAAAGTGTTTCACGCCTTCCGCCACCACGCCCGAATAGTCCAGTGAATTTTCAGGCACCGACACCGACGGAGCCAGGTCACCCAGGAATTGCAGCCTGCGCACCAGCTTCCCGGTGGCTTCGTACTGCTGGCCTGCCGTGATCGGTTTCTTCACCTGGGGCAGAGGATCAGGCACCTCTTCCTTCTCCATCTGCATATATTTCTGCAGCACGAGCAGCGTGCGCTGGTAACGGGGGTACGAATACTCGACCGGCGCTAGGGCCGCGTTCACGCTTGGTGCACCTACTACGTTTTTCCAGAGGTAGGCTCCGGGACTGTGTTTGTGGACGTCCGGATCGAAATCTTTGTGCAGAACCTTGGGGTCCACCTTTCCCATGTGCAGGTCCATTGCATAACGGATCGCAGAAACGGTCAGGGCCACATCAAATTTTATCAATGCTGATTCCGTCGCCGTGGATGGGCTCTGCAGCGTCTTCAGGCGCTCCGGCCACCGCGCGCCATCGTAGTCCTTGTTGTCGAGCCCTTTTGGTCGGCGTCTTCCAGGATGCCGATCAACTCGGTAGTCTGCGGCGTCGGTCTGCCAGCGTCGCTCCATGCCAGCCTGTACCCGGCCAGATCGTAGAATTCCTTAACCGCGTCGCGGTGTTCAGAGAAGTTGGGCCACTGCAGATCTGCGAGGCGCCCACTCTCGACGAGGGCGCGCAGTTCTTCTTCCCCCGCCGCGCTCAGCGAATTCTGCGTACCCGGTGTCTGAGCGTCAGCCGTTCCTTTCGCAGTCCATCAGAGGGGACTGTCCCTCCAGAGCATGCCGTGAATCCCAGATGAGTCCCAGAAACAACATTAGCCGTTTTCTCATACTTAATTTCATTCGCGCGGGCGAATCGGGATTGGGGATGGTCCGATCAAGAACCCTCGAGCGTCTCGCCCTGCATTATTTGGCACGAGAAATAGGAAATCAACTAGGAGAAGGCTCGTGACGGGTTGTTCCCGGGCTCATCTGGTTCGTCGGCAATCCGGAAGCTGGGCCGAAACGGATTTATGGGAAGTTTGGGTCGCACGCATTTCCAGTTGGACGATTAACGCGGTATCAACCGGACATTTCCCGAGAATGTTCGGTTACCCCGACGACACGTCCGATTGCTTGGGGTCACTGCACAGATTTACTTCCGAGTGGCCCGTCATCCGCCAATTGGGAAGCGCACCGCTCAAATCTGGGACATGAACAGCCGGGAGTTTGTGCAGCCGAGAGAGCTAGCCGCAATCGCGGAAATTCTGTGCAAGGCACACATCGTATTTCCGAAGAGGTCCGGTTTTCGCCTTCACCAATTCGGTCACTTCGTTCCGGTACGGCTTTACTGCGGTTTTGAGGGGGCAGGCGCCGGAGCGTCGGACTGCGCAGCAATCTTTCTCGAAATTTCTTCGCGCATCTGTTTTGCACGAACGCCAGCAGGACTATTCGGATCGAGCTTCACATACGCATCGATATCTTGAAGCACCGCAGGATAGTCCTTTTGTTTAAGGTGAATGTTCGCGAGAAGCCGATAAACAACCGGCGCAGAGGGCGCCAACGAGCGGGCCTGCTCCGCCGATTTTCGGGCATCGTCGAGCCGGTTCTGATCAAATTCCAGTTTGCCGAGTTCGAAATGGCCCATCCAAGATGCTGAGTTCAGCGCGAGGCCGCGTCGGATGCACTTCTCGCCCTCGGCCGCACTGCCCTTTTCAACCAACATCGTACCCAACGCCACGTCTGCGTCGCCGTATCGATCGCTGCTGATTTCAACTGCTTTGCGGAAACTTTTTTCAGCATCCTGCAGTTGAGCAAGTTGCACGTGCGCCATTCCGATTTCGTAGTAAGCCTCGTAGTAGCCGGGCGCCTTCGCGAGCGCGTGCTCGAAATCGCTAAGGCTGGCCTGCGGATTTCGCTCTAAGTACAGCTTCTTTCTTCCGGCGGAAACGAGATCACGAGAGCGCTGGGGCATACTCGTTTCGTGCGCTGACACGGTGGAACGCGGCGCATCCGCGGCGGGCTGACCGGTCTCGAGTGGCTTCAGTTCAACTCTGAGTCCTCTGTCCGAAGCAAAGTTGAGGTCAACGTTGATTTCGGCAGCTTGATAACCGGCTGCGTCAACCTTGAGGATGTAGGTCCCGTGCTCGATACCCCTGAAGCCAAATTCGCCTGAATCGGTTGTGAGACTTTGTTCAATCAGGTTGCCGCCGGAATCGCAGAGACGAACCGTGGCGTGTTCAATGCGTTGATTTCCTGGACTGGAAAAAACGGTTCCGGTCAAGCTGACGGGGTTACCCGTTGTGCCGAATTGACCTGGTGTGTTGAGGGGCGTTACAAGAAAGGCTGCGAAGAAAAGCAATAAGACAGAAAACTCAATTGTTAGCCATTTCATGACTCTCTCTCCGACCGACTGGGTGCGAATTCGTTGTAGCACTTTGACTTCTATTTTGCGAGAGAGTGTCGCGAGAACGGGCCGACGCCGCTATCCTGTCTCACGGCGATGGCGGTATCCGTCGAGCTTGACCTCGTATTGCCAATCGCCTGTCTCGGGCAGTGTACCTACAAGCTCTGCTGGCATTGGCTCGACGAACCTTGCGTGAGTCTGCGGGAGTGACATGGGAATCGAGGAGAAGGCGCCTTCTTCATGCTGGGCGAATAGTGAACGTCTGAGAGTAACATTAGGGAGACTCTGGTTTGACGGGTTCCCCGCAGGAGTAAGGTGGCTTTCTAGGGTGGATGATCAATAGAATCCTTCAGAACAAGTCGCTTGTCCTGACCGACTCCCCGGGCTAGATTCGAACTAGCAACCCTTCGGTTAACAGCCGAAATGATCGAAAATCTATCTGCCCTATCTGGTGTCGCTTACGAGAAACTGGGAGCCATTTTTCCTTCTTTAGTTGCACCCACACCTGCACCCACGGCTATGACTTCCGAATGGCTGGCCATTGGAGCGCAATCAGGTTCGTTGAGGTGGCCAACCCACCTTCACTTCCTCCAAGCGGACTTCTGGCCCGGAATAACTTCCGGATAGCCCATGATCCGTCCAGGATCGATGCCAAGCGCGGAGATCACTGCCTACAAGACGCGGTACTAATCCCGGCCGTGCAACGGCAGCCGCTTGCAGCTTTTCCTTCGAATCGAAATGAGCATTGAAGGCGCCATGCAAAAAGCCGGCTGCCTTCACCACTTCGGCCACGCTTCGTTCTCAAATCCCCGTTCACAATCCGTTCATGTTTTGCGGCGGTCTCTTCGACGAGATAGCACATATTTTTTCTTGCACCGTCCATCTACGATGGTCATCCTATGTTGGGCATCAAACCAGATGTATGACGGGCATCCTGTCTGATGCCGGTCCTACAAAAAGGAGGCATTATGAAGCTCACAGGGAAAAAGGCTCTTATTACCGGCGGCAACAGTGGCATCGGTCTTGCCACAGCCCGACTTTTCATTGCGGAGGGCGCGCAGGTCGCCATTACTGGTCGCGACCAGAAGACGCTCGATGAAGCGATCGCCGAACTTGGATCGAGCGCGCGTGGCTACCGCGTTGACGTCACCATTGCGGAAGATCGCAAGCAGCTCTTCGCAGCCCTGGCCAAAGATTTCGGGAAGCTCGACATTGTCTTCGCCAATGCCGGCATCTCCGGCCGGACTCCCACCGGCTCGACCGACGAGGCCATTTTTGAGAACGTCATCCGCACTAACCTTAATGCCGCTTTCTTTACGGTGAATTCAGCGGCGCCTCTGCTGAACGACAACGGCAGCATCATCTTTAGTGGGTCGGTACAGAACTATCTCGGCCAACCTGGCGTCGCCGCATATGCAGCCACCAAGGGTGGTCTCGTCTCGATGGCGCGTTGCATCGCCGGCGACCTTGCACCGCGCAACATCCGCGTGAACGTCGTCGCACCAGGCGCGATCAAAACTCCCATTTGGAAGCGCGGGCCGCGCGCCTCGATTTCCACGGACGAATCCGCGAAGGTGGAGAAGTTCTTTTCTTCTGCGGTGCCGCAGGGCCGTTGGGGCGAGCCGGAAGAAATTGCCAAAGCCGTGCTCTTCCTTGCGTCGGACGATTCCTCCTACGTCAACGCGGTCGAGCTAATAGTGGATGGCGGATTCACGGGCGCCCCGTTTGGAGCTCCCATTTTTCAGGACGTATCTACGCCGCTCGGTAGCGAGGCGAAGTTGGCAAAAGCTCATGCGGAAGGAAATCCGCAGTGAAGTGGATAACGGACAAACCGGAAGCTATCGAAGACATTCTCGTTGCGGGGGCTTGATTTGAACCATCCGCGAGAATCTTGAGCCTCCAACGATCATGTATAAGCTCGTCGACACTTAGATCCGGCGCGAAGCCTTCGCGCCGGCGACGGAGACAGCGGAGATTCGCTCCGCGCTGCCGGCGAGCAAATCCATCCAATTGCTGATTGCCGCTGTGTGGTCCGTGCGCTCACGCCTTCGCCCTCACTGCTTCGCGGAACTCGCTGCCGTAGCGTGCGGCTCGCCGAAATAGGGAAAATCCGGGCGCATCAGCCGCATATCGGGCGCCACCCCATCGCCGAGGGCCGTGTTCGTGGCCAGCGTGAGAATCACGTCCATGACGTCGTCGCAGAGGCCGCGGCCGTTGAAGGCGGCAAAGCTGAATGAGGCGGGCGTGTCCAGTTCGTACGGCAGGACCCCAGGGCAGAGGCGCGCGAGGAGTTGCGTAGCGTAGGCGGATGGGTCGGCCGCCGAGTGAGCAAGCGCGGTGACTTTTTCCACGAAGTCGCGGATCGGTTTGGAGAACAGCGCCACTTCGTCCGCCGGGACTGCGCGGTTGTAGTTTTCCGATGCGTCGTGCAGCGAAGGATCGGAGAGCAGCATATGGGTGATCATCGGCAGGCCCCAACGCGATACCTGCACCTCCGGCGCGTGCCCGAAGAGCGATGCGGTGGCCCAGGCGTGCACGACACCTCGGCCGATCAGGCTGCTGGGGACCTCAAGGATGATGGCGCTGACATTGTTGCCGGCGAAGAAGCTCTGGCCATTCTGGAACGACTCCGGCGCGAACCGGTTTTCAGACCACAAAGCTTTTCTGAAGGCACCGAAACCGACGCCGTTGGTGGCGAACGGATCGGGTGCGAGGCCTGCGTACGCCAGGCAGCCCTGATCCGCGTTCGCTACGCTTCCCGTATTCCCGGAAATGATGAGTTCGCCCGCGGCACCCTTCAGAGCGTCCGCTCCGGTGGCGCGCCGGACCTCGAAGGTCTGAACGTGCCGGTGCTCGCCGCCATCGGCGTGGGCGGGCGCGCCGAACTGGACCTTGAAGGTGACGTCTTCGCGAAGATCGCGATTCGTGTCGAAGCGAAACGCATAGAGACCTTCGTCGCGGAAGGTATCGGGCGAGCCGACGCCGGCGTTCGGATTCACGGTCAAAGCCATCACCGTTGTGCCCGGGCGGCCGCGAAACAAGTAGAAGTCGCAGACGTTGATGCGAGGGTCTTCTTTTGCGGTGGGCGTATCGAAATGATGCGACATGGCGAATCTTCTCCTAAAGGGTTAGACGCGAGGCCAAAAGGTCGAATCGCTTGGATGCCGGGTCGATCGGGCGATCATCCTTGACATCTTCAACCCCATTGGAAGATTTTTCAAGTTTGGAATTGTTCTCCATAGCTGCGAACACCCCCGTTCGTCTCGGAATCGGTAAGGAATCGGTCACCTCAAAGCCGTCGAACACGTTTCCATACGTTCCTGCCGCCGGTGAAAGCCGGATGGCCGGGGCGTGAACTCGTTGCGACTTCGGCGTATCGGAGCGCGCAGGCGGCGTGTCATGTGGCGCCTTCCGCGCGGACCAAGCGGTCAGCGGGGAGTCCACTGCGGGTGGTTGGTGAAGAGACCGCTAATTAGACCGATATGGTACACGATGAAGAGGCCGAATCCCAGGCTGATCAACCCGGAGGCGATACGCATGCCTTTGCTCACATGCGACATGTGTTTTTCCGTGTAGGCGAACGGCACGCCCATTGCACCGGTGATGAGCATCATCCCGGCGATCGTGCCGATGCCAAAGAGGAGGAGGTAGGCGACAGCCCATTTCGGATCGCGAATCGTGGTGAGGACGAGCAGCGCGACAGCTGCGGATCCCGCCAAGCCGTGGACGAGCCCAACGACAAGCGGGCGTAAAGCGTTGTAAAGGCCGAGGCGGCCGAAGTGCCGGTCCAACCAGCTGAGCGGCGTCTGTGTGGGCTGGTGTGTATGAGTTTCGGGACTGTGGAGGTGCGTATGGGCAAAATCGAAGCGGCTGCGCGGTCGCGAATATGATGTGCCGGACGAGCCGTCCTGATGCGCGGGTGAAAAGGCGTTCGTGATCCATTGCAGGATGCCCGTGAGATTCAGGATTCCGAGCAGGATCAGCATCAAGCCGACGGAAAACTCCATGGAGAGTCCGATGCGCGTTGGGATGACCCAGCCGAAGAGGATGATCCCGCCGCCGACGAGCAGAATCGTGAGCGTGTGACCGACTCCCCAGGCACCGCCGATCACCGCTGCATGTTTGATCGAGCGATGCCGCGAGACGATGGTTGACACCGCGATGACGTGGTCCGGATCGGTGGCATGGCGCATGCCGAGCAAGAAGCCGAGCGCGATGATGGATAAGAGCCCGATCATAAATACTTTAACAATAACCTATCAAATTCCAGGCGTTGCAGAAAAATGCCACTCGGAGTCCTCCCAAATCGTGAAGGCTAGCAAACGGCCACCGCCAGAATCAATGTTAGAACCAGTCGTAGTTCCCGATAAGTCTTAGTGTTGTATCGGAAGCGCGAGTGAGCAAACTGCACACACGAGCACGGTGTGTTTGCGCGCTTTCGATACAACGACTTGAAGGAAGTCGCCCGCGATTTGCGGCGGACGCGGGCCCTATGCAAATTCAATGGCGGGAAGGAGCGGCGTCGAGCTGTGCCGAGGCTGTGCGGCGGAGCACAGCAGATGATACGACGCGCTCGGAAGCTGACTATTGCGGAAAAATGTTGCGAAGAGAGTGTGTGAGGAAGCCGGAAGAAGAAATTTGTTCGGCGATAAGGCGAAGAGCGACGGATCGTGGCGAAGCACGCAGGATTTTCTTGCTGTGGAGAGTTGTTTCATGCGGCAGCGCTGACCCCAGGTGGAGAACGAAGTAGCATCTCGGTAGCGGTGAACCTCTCGACGACCACCATCGGTCCAGCGCACTTGGGACAAGACCAAAGATCGCTCGGACCGGCGGTGGAGGCCTCTTGCTCGGTTTGCGGTGCCCCGCCGAGCAGTTGGAAGGAAAGTGGCAAGGTGGTGGCACGTTTGCGGTTGGCCAGGAAGCCGAAGTGCCGGATGCGCACGAAGCCATCCGGAAGCAAGTGCAACAGGAAGCGACGGAGGAATTCATCGAGTGAGAGAGTCATCCGTCGCTGTTCATTTTTGTGAGCGGAGTCACGCCAACGAAAGGTGACTTTCTGGTCGGCGCAGGAGATCAGTCGGTGATTGGAGATGGCTACACGATGGGTGTAACGGCCCAGATAACGGAGCACATGCTCCGGGCCTCCGAACGGTGGTTTCGCGTAGACCACCCAGTCCTTTCGAAAAAGTGGTCTTAGCCATGCAGCAAAGGTTTTCGGCTGAGTGAGGGGCTGCAAGTCTCCGTGAAAACTGAGCTTGCCGTCCTGAAAAGCGCGCTGGAGTGCCGCGACGAACTTGCCGCGAAAAACTCGGCTGAGCACCTTGACAGGAAGAAAGAAAGCGTAGCGTGGCTTGATCCAACGCGCGCGATCGGCAGAAAGTCCACCGGCCGGCACCACGCAATGCACATGTGGGTGAAGTTCGAGTTTCTGACTCCAGGAGTGCAGCACGCTGAAAAAGCCGATCTCTGCGCCAAGATGTTGGGGATCGCGGGCAACTTCGCGCAGTGTCTCTGCACTGGTTCGAAACAGCAGATCGTAGACGACCTTCTTATTCTGAAGAGTCAGTGGGGCTAACTGGCGAGGCAGCGTGAAGACCACATGCACGTACTGCGTCGGAAGAAGTTCCTTGCGACGCTTCTCGAGCCAACGTTCGCGAGCGCCCGTCTGACACTTCGGGCAGTGCCGATTTCTACACGAGTTGTAGGAGATGGCGCGATGTCCGCAGCGCGTGCACTCATCGAGATGTCCGCCGAGCATGGCCGTGCGACACCGCGCAATGGCCAGCAGCACTTTGACGTGCTTCCAGGTGATCCACTTACGGCTTCGTTCGATGAATGCGTCTCCCGCAGCGCGAACCAGATCGGCCACCTCGAGGGGTGGCCGGTCCATCTACTCGTCCTGTGGTGGCCGGTCTTTTAGCTCCAGGGAGTCCAGAGGACTCGCGGTCGCACTGAGGTGTCGTTCCGAGAGATGGAGGTAGATGGTGGTTTCTTCCAGATCGCGATGCCCTAGCAACATCTGGATGGTGCGCAGATCCGCGCCTGCTTCCAGTAGATGTGTGGCGAAGCAGTGCCTCAGCGTATGTGGGTGCACGTCTTTCTGGAGGCCCGCTTGCTGGGCGGCTTTCTGGCAAGCGTCCCAGACCACCTTGGTGGTGATCGGTGTATCACCGGTATGCCAGCGGTTGCCTGGAAACAGCCAGGCGCTGGGCTTGTGCCGTAATCCGCGCCAGTGCTCACGCAGTGCCTCGAGTAGTTTTGGGCTGAGCATCACATCCCGGTCTTTGCGTCCCTTGCCCCCCTGGACGTGAATCACCATGCGTTGGCTATCGATGTCGCTGACTTTCAGGTGGGTCAATTCAGCGCGTCGTACTCCGGTGGCGTAGAGGGTCATCAACAGAGTGCGATGAAAAGGAGTTAGAGCTGCGTTGATGAGTCGCGCGACTTCTTCCCGGCTGAGGATCGCAGGAAGGTGAAATGCTTTTTTCGGATAGGGCGTCTCCGCGATGCTCCAGGTTTTCTTGAGAGTTTTGATGTAGAAGAATCGCAGAGCTGCCAATCGTTGCGTAACCGTGCCCGGCGACAACTTGCGCTTCTTGAACAGCTCGGCCTGATATTCACGAATGTGTTCTGGACCCAAACAATCTGGAGAACGCTTGAATCGTCTTGAGAAATCTTCAACTGTGCGGATGTAACAGCGTGTGGTAGCCTCAGAATAATTACGACGCTCGAGTTCTTCGAGCATCATTTTGCGAAGTCGGGTCATGAGGACCTCCTTATGACCCGACAACTTACTTCAGCCGTTCGCCATAAACTGCTCCGTTCGCCTCACGCGAAGCGTCCGCCGCACGGGCGGCTTCGTTCAAGTCGTTGATCAGGCACTGACCACTAGTCGTGATCCCCCGGAACGGTTATATTGTCACGGATTCCGCGCTTGGTGCGGCTTCGGAGTGACCTGGATGATCTTTCCCCAATTGGCGCGATTTACCGATGTCGCGCTTCTGCCGCTGCGCCTCATGATTGGCGTCGTGTTCGTCACGAGTGGTTACAGACATCTTAAAGACCCGGAAACGTGAAGCAAGGATATTGGCGGGTGAGCGCGTTAAGCAGCGAGTAACAAACGCGGTATAAAAGCGGTGATCGAGACTTCGTTTTCACCCGTTACGCACCCTTAACAGCGCACATGTTGAGTGGAAGTAAGAAATGACACTAATCAGGAGGCAGCTATGAGCACGAACGCAGTCCGTAGTATAGAAACCAGCGTCGCGCCGGTGGACATGAAGTTCGAGATCGTCGTCATCCCTGTCTCGGATGCCTCTCGTGCAAAGGAGTTCTACGCGAAGCTCGGGTGGCGGCTCGACGCCGACTACGACAACGGCAAAGACTTCCGCATAATCCAGTTCACGCCGCCCGGCTCCGGGTGCTCGGTCATCTTTGGCAAGAACGTCACCCCGGCGGCGCCCGGCTCCGCCCAGGGCTTGTACCTGATCGTCTCCGACATCCAGGCCGCCCGCCGAAACCTGCTCGACCGCGGCGTCGAGATCAGCGAAGTGTTCCACAGCGAAGGCGTGTACGCGGGCACCGACGAGCCCTACCTGTTTGGGCGGGTCCGGGTCAGCGGTCCGGATGCAAAGCATGACAGCTACCGGTCGTTCGCCTCGTTCCGTGATCCCGACGGCAACGGCTGGCTGTTCCAGGAGATCACGACGCGGCTGCCCGGTCGCATCGACCCAGCGACAACGACCTTTGCATCGGCAAGCGATTTGGGGAGTGCACTTCGCCGCGCCGCGGCCGCGCACGGAGAGCACGAGAAGCGCATCGGCGGGACAGATGCGAACTGGCCCGACTGGTACGCCGAGTATATGGTGGCGGAGGCAAGCGGAGCGGAGCTGCCGAAGTAGACGGCCCGACCGACTCGCTCAACTTAGTTTCAAGCCTAAAAGGACGCTGCAACCACGCACGGATTTATGCATCAGAGTTTATTGTACTTTGGGAGCAAGCCGACGCACTTTGAAAGCGGATTGGAGGAATTATGAGCACGGCCACCGGGTCCTCTCCCCTGCGACCCGAACCGCAACTTCTCGGCCAAACCCTCGTTGTAATCGGCGGTAGCGCCGGCATCGGGCTCGAAACAGCGCGGTTTGCGCGCGCTGAGGGGGCGAAGCTCGTTCTCACGGCACGCCATCCTGAGACCCTCGGGCGCGCAGCGAGCGAGCTCGGCGCGCAGCAGACCGCAGCATTTGATGCCACCGATTTCGCTCAACTGGAGCGCTTCTTCAACGAGCTGCCGACTCAGATTGATCACGTTCTTGTCACCGGTCCCGGCCCTTACTATGCGACCTTGGCCGAGTTCGATTTTGAGAAGGGGCGCCAAGAGGTGGAGGCCCATCTTTTCCTGCCGATGCAGGTGGCTCGCATGGCGAGGAAAAAGGTTCGTGCGGGAGGAACGCTGCTCTTCATCGGCGGCACTGGCGGGCGCCACACCGCGCCAGGACTGGCGCTGATCGGCGCTCTTACGGCCGCAGTGCCAGCGTTAGTGAGAAACCTGGCACTCGAGATCGCGCCGGTTCGCATCAACCTCATCGCTGCCGGGTTTGTCGACACACCATTGTCGGCATCTCTGCTCGGCAATCAGCTCGATGCTCGCCGCGAGCAACTCCGCAATACGCTGCCGATCGGGCGCGTCGTTGGCCCGGCCGACATAGCCGCACTCGCCGTGCACATTATGACCAACACAGCCCTAACAGGCGGCACTTACGACATCGACGGGGGGCAACAGCTCGTCAAGCAATGAGCCCTGCCCGGCGCGACTCCGAAACTGACCCATCACAACAGGCTGCCCAAGGCCGGGCACTTTGCCGCATGGGAACAGTGGTCCAAATGATGTGTAGCTGGGGACGCTTGCACTTGAAGCGTCTGTCGGCAAGACGGTAATGAGCGCAGGGGCTCGCGCTCGGCAAACTCAAGAAGAGCAGTTCTATTCATACTTGGTCAAAGCCCCCCCCAAGCTTTAACTCCCGGATGGTCGGCTACTCGGAAGCTAGCATCGCGGTTGCACCCCCAATATGCCGTTCTGGGAGCTGTTGGACGAATGCACTACTCCGAAATTGGTAGGCCTCCGACAAATTGCAGCGGAATCCTGCTTTCCTCGCCCAGACCGGTCACGACTCTAAATCGATCCACGTACAAGTTAGGTACAACTAAGAGAGGGGAAATAGCGCTCTGTGTCCCGTAAGCGACGCCAGAGAAAGCGTTTATGGGATTGGTTGCTCCTGGTTCGGGACCAGGAGGTCGGTGGTTCAAATCCACTCGCCCCGACCATTTTTCTTAGAATCAATAATTTATATCACACCCAAGTGACACGAAGATCCGAATAGCGCCTGGTCCCAAACCAAGCATTCTTGTCTCATGTCCGTTAGACGGGAGCGCTCCTTGTTCTTTGAATTCATTGCCTTGCAACGGAAGGTTCGCTTTACTCACAATCCGATTTTCGACAAAGTAGGTACAGGATCAGGGTTTTGGAAGAAAAATCAAAAAGCCCGGTTCAAATCGTGCAACCATCCAAGGCAAGATCATGTTAGGCGAACAAATTCCGCTCCAGCAATGGTCCAGCTTTTTTTCGATTACCTCAGCGGCATCCGCGACCTTGCTCGGACTGCTGTTCGTTGTCATCACCATTGCGCCGGGGATTGGTCGGCAACTTGCACCCAAGAGCAGAGTGTACCTGACCCCTGCGGTGATTTATTTAACCAGCGTCCTTATCATGAGCGCGCTGCTGACCATCCCCAACCAAACGCGACTTTCAGCCGTGATCTGCATTTCCATCATGTGTGTTTTCGGCTTGCTTTACATTGGCTCGCTGACGCTCATGCGAAGTGAGGTTTACGAGAGTCGCTTTGATCGGTACCGCTATGCAGTGGTGCCGTTGCTCGCATACGTCGTCTTGTTCAGTGGTGGCTTGGTATTGCGCCGAAGCGGGCAGATCGGCCTCGACGTCGTGGCAGCAGGGATGGTCATGTTGCTGAATGCCGCAATTCAAAATTCATGGTCAATAGCGATATCGATTATTTCGTCGGAGGAGTGAGAGTGAACCCTCGCACCTTCTTTCCGCAGCCTCGTCGCGATCGAGGTATCGTATCGCCAGCAAAGTCATCGCTCAGGCCAGCCGATCGCGAAGTCTGCGATGTCGCTGGCAGTGGAGCGAGCGATATCGGGACAGATAACCGGTAGCAAAAGCTCGACGCCGTGACAGGCACCCATCATCTGACGGCAACGCGCTGAAACGCCGCTTGCCAACAGCAGACGGTAGAAGGCGATGCCCTCATCGCGCAATGGATCGCACTCGTTGACGCTGATGACCGTCGGCGGCAGGCCTTCGACATCTTCTCGCTTAGCGAAGCTGGGCCAGGCGAGCGGGTTGCGGGCGTTAAAGGCCTCGATGCCGTAGGCCATGGTGGCGCGGTTGTCCCCGAAGTTGAGCACGATGCCCTCATTCTCGATGGAAGACGGGTACTGCGGCTGCGGCCACTTACCGGCGATGTAGGGAACCAAGGAGTAGATGCCCTTGATCAAGCCGAGTTCACCATCCCGCTTCAGCTTCATGCCTAAGGCGAGTACCAGGTTGCCGCCGCCACTTTCTCCAGCGACGATGATGCGCTTCGCATCAATCTTGAGAGTGGTTGCATTCGCTTGCACCCACTTGAGGCCCGAGAGGCAATCGTTCAGGCCCGCGGGAAATGGAGCGATTTCCGGTACTTCGGAGGGATGCACGGAGTTGCGGAATTCAACCATGGCCACCGCGACGCCTTTGGCGGCGATCATGCGGGCCCAGGTCCTGTAGTTGCCCTCAAAGCAGGAACTCATCTCCATGCGGCCGCCGTGAATGTAGTACACGCATGGCAAAATCTCACTGTTATCCGGCCGGACATAACGGATCTTGATGGTGTTTCCGTCGGGCGAGGAGGTGAGGGTCTCCACGCGCACGCTCAAGCCGGCGGACGGAGCGATCTCCTCGCTGTCCATCGAGTCGAACAGGGCCGTTTGGCGCGCCAGCGCAGCCAGCGCCGCTGGAGAGTTTTCCTGTGCGAGCAATTCCTCGCGGCTCGGAACGTTCGGCTTTTCTACTGGCGCCGGCATGGCGGCGAAGAATTTCTTGATGCGGGGATCAAGACGGGGATCGGTTTCGGTCTTCGAAGGCGTGCTGGCTTTCGCCGGTGCGATTGTCTTTGCGGCGCTTTCTTCGGAAGGCTGCGGCTCATTCAGCGGTGATTGGGTCGGCATGTCGGTTCCTTTCTGGTTAAGTGTGAAGGCAAGTGACTTGCGGTGATCCGCTTGCTTCGTTGTGGATAGGTGACCTTCCTGCCGAGGGGACGCTACCGATTTGCGGCCTGAGGCCGAGCGTCCAAACCGATCTGCTTCGGAAGCCACTGTGTAACCATGTCGATTACTTCCGGCAGCTTCGAGACGCCACCCAGCACGGCACAATGTCCAATGTCCGGTATCAAGTGGACTTCCGTATTGGGGCGACCTTGGAAGACGAGCGTATCAGCCTGCGGGACGAAATAGTCGTTTGCGCCGTTGATGACCAGCATCGGAGCGTTTTTTTGCTGGTCGAGCAGCGGACGCCGCGAAAACTGTTGCACTGCCGCCATGAATTCCGGAGTAGACGGCTCTTTGTCGAAGCCCATGTCGTTGCCGATGATGCCCGGCATGCCAAAGGGCAGGTGCTGCGCGTTTTCTTTCCCCCAAGCCTTATCGACCGGACCGCCGAGCACGATTGCGGCATCGACGGCGCTCGAAAGCCCTGTCATCGCCGAAAAGTTGCCGCCGAAGGAAAATCCGAGATGCGCGACTTTTCCGTTGCCGAGCTCACGCGCCTCATTCACGACGCCGAGCACCAGCTCGTCGCCTTTGATGGAAAGTGGGATAGTACTTTCGCCCGTGCCTGCAATGTCGAAGCCCAAGATCGTAATGCCGAGGCGTTGGGCCAATGTCACGTAGATCGCGTGTAGACCCATTTTGTAGGTATCGACGCCGCCGGTGTAAATCAGCACCGGCGCGTTCGCATACTGGCCTGTCACTGAAAACAGATGCACGGGTGTGCTGACCGTTCCGCCTTGGTAGGGGATCGCGAGTGTTCTGCGCTCGAATTTGACGGGGAAGCTCGCTGCCGCTTTGAGGTAGCATTCAAGCTGATTTTGCTGCGCCGTGCGCCGCGCATCGTTGGCGAGACAGGGAAATATGGCAAAACCGTAGGCGAACGACGCGAGGAGCGGGTTCCCCGCTTCAAGATATTTTCGTGCGAACGCGGACCACTCGTAAGACCACCCTCCCGGCGCATCTGCCCACATATCCTTGATCGTGGCGCGCATCGTATCAACATCTGCTTTCGGAATGCCGAACCCAATGAACTGGCTGTAACGGTCTTCGAAACTGGCTTCGGGGCGGAGATCATAGGTGTAGCTCATATTGATTCCTTTCAATCTGCTGGTTTGTATTCTTAGATTGGCAGCCTGGCGCCCTCGATTGCCCGGCTGCATGCAGCCCGCGACTATCAGTTCGTTCGTCGGCGGTGGAAACGTTCGCCGAAGCGATTCTCTCGTTTTTAGGCTTTATCGTCCAGTAAGCAATCATGAGCGAAATCGATCCAGACACAGCTGCGAAGAAATTGAGGTCTTGATCACACGCCATCCGCTTCCCACAAGTCCTCATGGTCTAGCGTTTACCGTTGGAGAGAGGCGGCGATTGCTACTTCAATGCTTCAACCTTAGTTACGGCGCAGCGGATGCAACAAGTGATCGCAGACTTTGACGTTGGCCAGAAGTCCGCTTCTGGGAAATCTCACGAATAGGTACCCAGAAACGCTATGACTCAATCGGAAGTGCCCCGGAAGGCGTAGTAGGAGTGGGCTCGGCATTGATCCCGGGGCACTTTCGATTGGGGCGTTTGAACCAAGCCGCTGGCGGTTGCGGCGGACGCGGGTCATCTATGGGTGTTGAATCGAGTTTCTGCTTTCGAGTAGGGCCCGATTTCTTGCCAGGAAGGTAGCGAGGTTTGTTTGGCGGGGCGAAGAAGCTTGTGAGAAGCGCGTTTTGGAGTTCGCCGCTGAGGGTATCGTTGCCTGTTTTTCGCATTTTCGCATGAGAAGACACACCTTGAGTGCAAGTGCCGGAGCACACAGACGAGTCGAACTGGAGTGTTGGTTACGAAGTGTCAACGAAGTGGCTCCCTTCAGTTGCTCTGCAACAGATCTGCAGTGCAGTGAGCTTCTCGATCAGGACCATCGCGCCCCCGCAGAGCGGACACAACCAGGAAGCGGGCAGCCTGGTCTCGCGGGCGGTGGATGAGGGGAGATTTTGACTGGGGCTGGTCTCCAGCAACTGTTGGCACAGTGGCAGCCGTGAAGCGCGATGCCGATTCGCAAGGAATCCGAAGAAGCGGATTCGCACGAAGCCACGAGGCAGCACATGTAACATGAATCGACGAAGGAACTCTTCGCCACTGACCCTCATCATCCGTTGCCTACTTCCGCGAGCATAGTCCTTCCATCGGAAAGTCACCTTGCCGTCGGCAACGTTGACGAGCCGGTGATTGGAAATGGCCACTCGGTGTGTGTAGCGAGCCAGATAATGAAGAACATGTTCTGGCCCTCCGAAGGGCCGCTTGGCATAGACCACCCAGTCATGACGAAAGAGCGCTCGCAGGAAGGAGTGGAATGCTTTTTCATCGGCGAGGTGGCGGATGCTTCCAGGGAAGGAGAGTTCTCCGTCACGAAAGGCGCGCTTCAGGCCGGCGATGAACTTGCCGCGAAACACTCGGCTCAGCGCTTTCACTGGGAGGAAAAAAGCATACCGGAGACGAACCCAGTGTCTGCCGTCGAGCGAGAGACCACCGCCTGGGATCACGCAGTGGATATGCGGATGATGCAGAAGATTCTGGCCCCAAGTATGAAGCACACTCAGGAACCCGATCTGGGCGCCGAGATGCTTTGCGTTCGCCGCGACCTCCAGCAGAGTGGCGGCACAGGTGCGGAACAAGAGGTCGTAGATGACCTTCTTGTTCTGGAGAGCCAGCCAAGAGAGTTCATGCGGAATGGTGAAGACCACATGGAAGTAGCCGACGGGAAGTAGTTCTCTACTGCGTTCAGCGAGCCACTTGTCGCGAGCGCTGGTCAGACACCTAGGGCAATGCCGATTACGGCAAGAGTTGTAGGAGATGGCGCGATGACCGCATCGGGAACAGCGATCGAGATGGCCGCCCAGCGCGGACGTGCGGCAGTGCTCGATGGCGTGGAGCACGCGCACGTGCTGCCATGTCAGCCAGGACCGGTTCTTCTCGATGAAGCTGTTCTGGTGTTGGCGGATGACATCGGCCACCTCGAAGGGTGGCCGGTTCACCGCTTCTGTAACTTCCGCGAGAGTTTAATGCTTTCAGGTCTGGAGACGTCGATCGTGTCCAGAGGGTTGGCCACCGCCGTCAGGTGTTTCCGCGAAAGATGCAAATAGATGATGGTGTGTTCAATCTTGCGATGACCGAGCAGCACCTGGATGGTGCGCAGATCAGCGCCGGCTTCGAGCAGGTGCGTGGCGTAACTGTGTCGCAGCGTGTGTGGCGAGATATGCTTCCTGATCCCCGCGCGCTTCGCTGCCTGTCGGCAAGCTTCCCAAGGAACCTTGGTAGTGACGGGAACGTCCGCTCGCCAATTCTTCAATGTGCCGGGAAACAGATAGTTCTTCGGCTTCATCCAGCGCCAATAGACACGGAGCGTCTCCAGAAGTTTTTCGCTCAAGGGAATATCACGGTCATGTCCGCCTTTCCCTTGGCGGATGTGCACCATCATCCGTTGGCTGTCGATATCGGCGACCTGAAGACGGCACAGTTCCGCGCGACGGATACCCGTCGAGTACAGGGTCATGAGCATCGTGCGGTGGAAGAGGTTACTGGCCGAGTCGATGAGCTGCGCTACTTCCTCGGGACTCAAGACCTCCGGGAGCGTGCGACAGCGTTTGGGTCTCGGAATATCTTCGAGCAGATAGCGTCGCTTCAACGTCTTGACATAGAAGAAGCGGAGCGCCGCTACATGCTGCTGCACGGTGCCGGCATCCAACTTCTTCTCCTGAAACAGGTAGGCTTGATACTGGCGCAGGTGTTGCGGACCGAGCCTGTCGGGCGATTGATGGAAATGGCTGGCGAATTCTTGGATGATCCGGATGTAGGTTTTTACGGTACTCTTAGCGTAATTACGTCGCTGGAGTTCCTCCAGCATCATTCTGCGAAGATGGGTCACAAGGACACCTCCTGTGACCCACAATTTATCTCCATGTCAGGCAACTATCGGTCGGTTTACCTCACGCGAAGCGTCCGCCGCGCCAGCGGCTTGGTTCAAACGCTTTACTAGCGACTGGTCCTCTCGTAGGAGTCCGAGCAACAAGTGCTCCGTCTCGATGTAGGGACTGCCGTACTGACTCGCCTCGAAGCGCGCAAAGAAGACCACGCGACGAGCCTTTTCTGTATAGCGCTCGAACATAGCTTATTCTCTCGCCTAGTTTTGCGCCGGGATGCACAGGCTCGGTAACGCGGCGCGGAAGGGTCAAGTGTATGGTTGACTCGCTGAGGATGCAATTAGCGCGGACCAACAACTAAAACTCGGACATCCTCCTTGACTTCTCCGGTTAGGCGACTTGAACGAAGCCGCTCTGCGGCGGACGCTTCGCGTGAGGCGAACGGATCGTTGGTTGCTTGTTGGTTGAGATAAGTTGTCGGGTCATAGGAGGTCCCTATGACCCGACTTCGCAAAATGATGTTGGAGTCGAAAATCACTGCGCTTGTGCTTGGCTGGGTTGAGGATTCGGTGCTTCGATCCGATAGCCGAGGCTTCGGAGTTGCCGAATCATCTTCCAAGTGGGGAGTTGCTTCGATCGCTGGTTTCCGGTGTGCGCGTATTGCGGTCTCCCATTCGGTCAGCGGTCGGCGGGCGAATTCATATGCTTCTGAGGGTTTAGTGAATGTTGTCTGAGCAGAGGAAAACTGTGCGCATAAAAATAGTAACCAAAGTGGTCGTAAGGTCTTCACGCGGTCTTACGTCCTTGGTGAAATATGCTGACACGGATGCCCGAGGCGATGCGGTAGTTGCCTTGCGCAATAAGTGCCGGTAAACGGTGCAAAATCGTACAAATACGTATCAGTACTTCGGCCTTCGGGTTGGGCAGGTAGAACTTTACCGATTGATGTCATAACAAGGTCGGCCTCACGACGAGCCGAGTAAACTGAATCGGTGTCCACCGTAACAGCGCTCGGACCGAAGGAGGCCGAATGCGAATTATAGGATGTTAATAGGATGTGATTTGCACGCTCGCCAGCAAACGTTAGCGATGCTGGAGACGACAACGGGAGAAGTGGTGAATCTGACACTGATGCACGAAGGCAACGAAGTGCGGGAGTTCTATTCCCAGCTTCCGCGCCCAGTGCTTGTAGGCATCGAAGCCACCGGATCGATGCAGTGGTTTCTGAACCTGATGGAGGAGTTGGGGATCGAATGCCGGGTCGGACATCCCGCCACGATTCGAGCGGCAGAGCCCCGCAAGCAGAAACATGACCGGCGCGATGCGGACTTGATTTTGAAGCTGCTGGCAGAAAATCGTTTTCCGGCGATTTGGCTGCCCAGCAAAGAACTTCTCGATCTACGGGCTCTGCTCCTACATCGGCATCAGTGGGTGAGGATCCGGACGCGGATTCAAAACGCGCTGCAGGCCATTGCCTTGGCGAATGGATTACGACGAGGTCCCCGACTGTGGAGCTACGACGGGCAAGCCAAGATCGCCTTCTTGCCGTTGCTGCCCCATGCCTCCTATCGGCGAAGCGCGTTGCAGGCAATGTACAAGAAGATGGAAGAAGAAATCGAAAACCTGACGAAGCAAGTCGCCGAGCAAGCGGACCAACTGGATGGCAAAGCGCTGGCCAGTTACGTAGGGATCATCCCGAGGGAGTACTCCAGTGGAGGAAACCAGCGGTTCGGTGGAATCACGAAACAGGGCAGTCCGCTGTTGCGGTTTCTTTGGTGTGAAGCCGGTGCTCATGCGGTACGCCGCGATCCGGAATTGAAACGTTTCTATCGCCGCAAACTGGTTCAGAAAGGTTTGGGGAGAGCGCGCGTGGCGGTAGCACGCAAGCTCGGGATCCGACTGTGGATCATGTTGCGGGACGAGATTGACTATGAAGAGTTCTGTCGTCGCGGACAGAAGCACCAAAGTGGTGCAGCCTGTACGGGGATGCTTGAAGTCGCGAATGGTGCGAACAGTCACCGACCGATTGATTAGGCGACCCGCCCTCCCTGTATAGCCAGGGAGTTCGGATAGCTCATCATGGTCCGTCAGGATCGAAGAGATGTTTGGTGGGCAGCACCCAAGTGATGAACTGACGGGGCTGAGCGCGTAGGGTGGACACAAAACAGAGATCGACGACGGCAAAGATCCGTCCAGCGAAGGGACGCTCCCGCGCACGCACAGGGGTGTGCTTGATGGAGAAGAAAGAGATGCAGAGCTTCAAAAAAAGATGAAGAAAACTCTTGACACCGGCCGACCTTGTTAGAGATTTGCGACTAACCGGGCCCGTAGAAAATTCGTCTTAAATTTGCGGGCTTCAGCAGAAATTCTGTGTTGAGACGTGGATCCTGTTGCCCTTGCGTCGGAAGTTCGGAGAAACGTGCAATGAAGATGGTAACTGGTGGATTGTGCGTGCTCCTTTCCGCACTGACAACGCCCGGGCAGGCCCTCAAGTCCGCGTCGTCGTGCGAGCGCCTCTCATCCCTAGCGCTTCCGAACACTGCGATTTCCCTCGCTCAGGTGGTGCCGGCTGGAGCATTCACTCTGCCCGCAACGGGCCCTGCGACGCCACAGTTGAGCCAGTTGCCGACCTTTTGCCGTGTGGCAGTCACTCTCACTCCCTCGTCGGACTCTGACATCAAGATTGAGGTCTGGCTGCCGGTTGCTGATTGGAACGGAAAGTTCCTGGCCGTCGGCAACGGCGGCTTGGCGGGAACCATCAGCTATGCCTGGCTGGCCGCGGCGCTGCAGGAGGGTTACGCAACGGCATCGACGGACACTGGACACACAGACGCGAATGCGTCATTCGCGATCGGACATCCGGAAAAAGTCATCGATTTCGCCTATCGTGCCGTCCACGAGATGACGGTGAAATCGAAAGCCATCATTGCGACGTTCTACGGTCGCGCGCCACGGCTCTCCTACTTCACGGGTTGCTCCACTGGGGGGCGACAGGGCCTGATGGAGGCTCAGCGCTACCCGGAAGACTTCGATGGGATTGTCGCAGGCGCTCCAGCGAATGATCAGACACAGCTTAGTGCCTGGCGGATTGCAGTGGAAGCGAAGATCCTCCAAAGCCCGGCGAGTGTTGTCCCTCCCGCCAAACTCGCCCTCCTCAATCGCGCCGTGCTCGCCGCATGCGACGCAATCGACGGAGTGACTGACGGCCTGCTGACGGACCCACGCCAATGCCAGTTCGATCCTGCAACACTTTTGTGCCGCGGCGCCGACCGGGACGATTGCCTGACGGCGAAACAGATAGAGGCGGTGGAGATGGGGTACGCCCCGGCAAGGCGGACGACGGGGGAATTGATTTTCCCAGGATTAGTGCCTGGCGGCGAAACAGGTTGGGACATGTTGACAGGCGCCAAGTCTGAACCCGGATCGATCGACGTGGGTATGTTCAGGTTCGTCGCTCACGAAGATGCAGGGTGGGATTGGCGCACGTTCGACCTGGACCGCGATACCTCCCTGATCGACAAAAAAGCCGGATTCATCGACGCCGTGAATCCGGATCTTTCCGCCTTTCGGGATCGCGGTGGGAAACTTCTCATCTATCATGGCTGGAACGATGGCGGATCCGATGGGGCGATCTCTCCGCTGAACACTGTCAATTATTATGCCAGTGTATTGGCAAGAATGGGATCGCCGCAGCAGGATTGGCTGCGGCTCTTCATGGTACCCGGTATGGCGCATTGCGGAGGTGGGCCGGGACCCGCCCAAGTAAACTGGATGGCCGCGCTAGAGCGTTGGCGCGAGTCCGGAATCGCACCCGATCGATTGATCGCGTCGCGTGTTAGTGAAAACGATGTAAACATGACACGGCCAATCTGTTCCTATCCAGCAGTCGCGAAGTACAACGGCGTGGGCAGCACGAACGACGCGGCAAACTTCGCGTGCAAGGCGCCTTGATCTCTTTTTTGAGCCACCTGAATACGGTTTGCAGCCACTGAGAAGTGCGAGAGCACCGCATAGATGCTTGTCCCACGCAACAAGTGAACATTTCCAAGTCCAAATCGAGGGGTGTAATACGTGTGATCTATCTGTTGTTTTTATCTCTCGGAAACCGACCCGGTCGCCATTCCAGCAAATCTCCTGGGGTGCATTTCAGTGCATATCAAAGCTTATTCAAAACCTCGGCGCTGAAGCTCTTGCTTCGTCCGTGAAAGAGCGCGTGGAGAGTTGGGTAAGTAATGCCGGTCTTCTTCTGTAGTTTGTAGCGTGTCCAGCCTTTACGTTTGAGAACTCCCTTTAGCCTGCGGACGATCATGTTGCCTCCTAAAACGCCGCACATGGTCAAGACTTCTATTTATATATACTGTAATTTACATATTGCCTAGCATAGGGATAATAGTCAATATACAGTGCACATGCCCCTTTAAAGCGGTAAAGGGCTACGGGCAACCGATCGCCGCGCCTCGTGCCCCGCAGGGCCCTTGGCAGGGGTTTTAAACGGGGGTTTAACCTGCCCCTGCCGGGCAAAAACGGGCTTTGGGAGGCTCAAAGTGAAAATAGCAATTTATGCCAGGGTAAGCACCAACAACGGCCAGGATCCTGAAGTGCAGCTACGCGAGCTGCGGGAATACTGCCAACGGCGGGGTTGGGAAATAACCAGCGAGTATGTAGATGTCGGGATTTCGGGCGGTAAGGAAAAGCGGCCCGAACTAGACAAGCTATTGCACGGCGCACATCGCCGCTATCTCGATGCTGTTGTTGTGTGGCGTTTTGACCGCTTTGCACGCTCGGTTTCGCATCCCCTAAAAGCGCTGGAGAATTTTCGTTCTCTCGGCATTGAGTTTGTTTCACTCTCCGAACAGGTGGATACTTCGACCCCCACCGGCAAAATGATCTTTACTGTGCTCGGCGCAGTGGCCGAACTCGAGCGCAGCCTGATTGTGGAGCGTGTGCGGGCGGGCCTACGGAATGCGCAGGCTAAGGGCAAAAAGTTGAAAAGTTGGGCAGGCCCCGCAAGCTAACGCGCCCAGATGTGATTAACCGCATGCGATCGCAGGGTGCCTCCCGGCGGGCCATACGCACCGCGTTGGGGTAGGCGCCGCAACAGCATTGCACACGGCTGCAAGGCCTGGTAAGCCCTGTTTAAAAAACCCTAGCCAGGGCACGGCTGTAAGCGACTCATTTTAGCTCCCCAAAGTTTGGTTTTTGGGTGTTTGGAAATTATTAGTTTTCCAAAACACCCAAGAAAGGTTAGGTGGGAACGGGCACAAAGCGTAAGGAAATGGAACCAAAGAGCTTATGATCGTGTTCTTCGTAACCAAGCAGCCAGCTTTTGGGAGCAAGGTAAGGCTTTACCGGCACGTTGCCAAGCTGCGCGAGTTAGGCATCACGCATGTGATCGATGTGCGGATGTACCCAAGCAAGAAACTCCAAAAGTTCAAAACGATCCACATGAAATTTAAGGGCAACGCGCGCCCGCGGCCGATTTGGTTTTATGCTCGTGCGCTCCGATTTTACCGATTGGCTTTGAAGTTAGCTCCAAAATCTACGTGATGTGTCGAGCCGGTTGGCGCCGCAGTGCGTCGCTAACGTATTTCCTCCTCCGCGCATCGGGCACGTCTCCCGCTGCAGCTGAAGAGGCTGATGGCCTGGATCATCCGTTCGGGCTGCTTGCGGGATTTAGGGATAACGAAGTCGAACAAACGATCGTATCCGCTAATACCCGTGAACTTTGCCTTCGGTGTGTACCGGATTTCATTGGCATCGAGGAAAACTCCTATTCGGATCGCAATGCCAACATGGGATCAACTGCTGCTGCCCTGCGCGAGGGCAGATAGCATGCAAGCAGAGCGGCTATGAAGACAGCAAACGTAATTGTGATGTAAGTAATCGGGTCTCCAGCACTGACGCCATAGAGAAGTGAGGACATAAAACGCATCGTTGCTGACGAAACCACCAAGCCGAAGGCGATCCCTATCGCGGTTAACCACATGGTTTGTCGCACAAATGCCCCAACGACAACTCCACGCTGCGCCCCGAGGGCCATACGAATCCCAATTTCGCGAGTGCGCTTGGACACGGAATATGCGATGACTCCGTAGATTCCTACAGTTCCGAGAAGCAGCGCTATTCCTCCGGAGACGCAGAGCATCACAAGCGTAAACCATGTTCGCGCCATGGATTGCGTGTAGAGGTCGCCGAGTGTTTCACTGTTCGCCAAAGGCACATTGGGATTGACCATCCCCACTCGTTGCTCGATCGCTTTCATCAAAGATTGCGTACCCGCAAACTGACTCCGCACTACAAACATAGTAGCGCGTTGTAGCCTTTGTTCATGGCCCGCGAAATCGTTCATCATGAGAGGCCAGTACACCATTGAAGGACAGGGCTTCTCAACGCCGTCGTAATGGACGTCCTCTGCGACGCCGATGATTTCGCGCCAAGGATCGGTACTCACCACACGTATTCGTTGGCCTAGCGCGTCCTGAGGGCGAGGCCAGTATTCGCTCGTAAAGTTTTTGGAGACGATGACCACTGGCCTCTCCTCATACGTATCCGTCCATGTGAAATCCCGACCAGCAAGCAGCCGCGTGCCTAGCGTTGAAAAGAAGCCCGGCGCTATGTAGTTGAAGCGCCTCGCCAAAGGAACCTCATCGCCTTCCGAGGTGTAGTTCTGAACGTATACCGGATTATTGGCGTCGTTGTTGTCCATCGGCACAGAACGGCCAATGCTCACCGAAGATACACCGGGAATGGAGGCGACCTTTTGCCCGATCGCCTCGTCCATGCGAATCACAAGCTCTGGAGAGGTGTCGGGTATTTGGGTGTCTGGAATGTAGAATCCGAAGGTTTGAACGGATTCGGGAGATGTGAATCCGGGCTGCACATTCGTCATCGCGCGGAATGTGCGAATCATAAGACCTGAACAAATCAGCAGGATGACCGAGAGCGCAATCTGAAGCATTACCAGTGCTTTGCGTACGCGCTGCCCTCTTAGGCCATCACCTAAGCCACGCCCACCCTCCCGAACATCGCTTATAAGGTTCGGAGTTGTGCTCTTAAGGATCGGAACACCGGCAACCGAAAGGCTGGCAATCACCGCAATGGCGCCAGTGAACAACAGCACAGACGGCGTGATGCCAATGTCGTGGATGCGGGGAATACTTGTGGCTCCAAGCACGGAGATAACGCGCATCGCGCCAAACGCGAGCACTAGCCCAATCAAACTTCCCGCGACCCCGAGCAGAGCGCTCTCGAAGAGGATATCGGCGGAAATTCGTTTCCTGGTCGCGCCGATGGCATAGCGAATTGCAAACTCATGATGCCTACCCTCGACGCGAATCATCAGGAGATTCGCAACATTCGCGCACGCCACGAAAAGCAGCAGGATGGTAGAAGCCAGCAGAGTCCAGAGAACATTCTGAACATTCCTAACCACTTCGTTTCTTAGGGGAATCAGGTTCAGCGTGTAGTGTAGCGATTGAAAGTAGCTGGCACTCAGTCCCGCTGGCGGCGGGAACGTTCTTGCTTCTACCGGAAGCAGACGCTGCAGATCAGACGCAGCCTGCTCAAGGCTAGCCCCGGGTTTTAGCCTTGCTATAGCGTTCCAGTTAAAACTTCCGAGGGTCGTGGTGGCACGATCCCATTGCATCGGAAATATCAATGATGGGTCTTTCTGATCGAGGAAATGGAAGCCTTGGGGAAGGACTCCAACGATTACCCTGGAGACGCCGCCAGCTGTAATCGACTTGCCTATGACGGACAACGCTCCACCGAATCGTTCCTGCCAGTATGGATACGTGAGTATGACGGTTGGCGCGGCGCTAGGTGCATCGTCTTCTCGCGTAAACAAGCACCCCAGAGCCGGTCTAACATTCAACAGCGGCAATGTCCCATCCGTGACTTCGAGAACGCGAACGTGTTCTGGCGCTCCGGCACCCGTCACGTCAAGCTCATCGTCGTCATAGGCGCCTATGTCCGCCAAGGTCGTATTTTGCTCGCGATAGACAAAGTAAAGGGACGGAGAGATCCCCATTTTCTTGAAGCCCATTTGCTGCGACGAGTGATCAACAGAAATCAACCGATCCGAGTCGGGATAGGACAAAGGCTTGAGTAGCACCCCGTTCACGACGCTGAAAATTACGGTGTTTGCGCCGACCGCTACTGCGAGCGTGATTAACGCAACCGCCGTGAATAGTGGTGCACGGCGCATTCGACGCAGAGAATATTTCGTATCGGCCCACAGAGATTCGAGCGTGGGCCACTGCCAGATTTCACGACTGCGCTGTTCAATCAGAGTCACATTACCAAACTCGCGGCGAGCGACTCGCTCTGCTTGCTCGAGCGTCATACCGCGATCCATCAGGTCGGCGATCTTTTCGTCGAGGTGCTCGCGGATTGTTTCGGAAAGCTCGTCATAGCGATAACGGCGGGAAAGCAAACGGCCGAGCCAACTCATGAAGCCTCCTACTGTATGGCCAAGGCAAGTACGCGTGAGACCCCGGTGAACATCTTTTCAACGCTCGCAAGCTCCTGTTTTAAGTGTTTTTTGCCTGCCTCGGTCAGTCTGAATATCCGCACCCGGCGTTTCCTGGTCGAGAGACCCATTTCGGTTTCCAGCCAACCGGACTTCAACAAGCGCTGCAAGGCGGGATACAACGACCCTTCCTCGATCTGAAGATAGTCCTCCGAAATGTCCCGCAGCCGCTGTGCGAGCGCATAGCCGTGCATTGGCCTCCAGCTGAGGCTCTTCAGAATCATCAGTTCAAGGGCACCCGGGAACAGGTCGCGAAATTCAGGACTCTTCTTCATTGGCCGACAATAGTATTTTAAAAATAGTATGTCAAGTACAGTAATGTAGTCCGCTGAAATCGGACTATTGGGGTGTTTTTAACTCATCTGGTAAACGTCCAAACGGCAAACCAGACAAATGGGTACCAGCCGCCCTGTTTTGGCGCTCGCCAATTTACCAGCACAGTTGGCTGTCGACTGATTGTTTGCAAGAAAGAGAAGCCGCGATTTCAGGGCTCAGGAGATGTTGTTGTTTCCACTCTCGTACTAGTTGTGCGGCTTCGCGAATCTGAGGCGCAGTCAAATGCGCTTTTGCTTCCTCTACATTTTCGTCTGGGCCACCCAAGCTAAACCAGAGATAAGCCTGCACGTAGTCCTGGGGAACCCCGCGCCCTTGCATGTAAAGCAGACCGAGGTGGTATCGTCCATGCCCTGCCCCTCCTAAATCTGGTGAGTGGTCAGCGGACTTACGATACCATTTGGCAGCAAGCTCATAATTCTGGTCCACGCCGTCACCATCTTCGTATTTTTGGCCGAGAACAAATTGGGCGTCTGGTTGACCGCCTTCCGCCGCTTTGCGATACCATTTCAGAGATTCGTTGGCATCCGTGGTTCCGAACCAGTTCTGTTCATACGCGACGCCCAACCAGAGCTGGGATTCTGCGTCCCCCTGTTCGGCCGCCTTTAACAACCAGCGCTCACCTAGCGGGGAGTCGAGGTGCGAGAACATTAATCCCAACTCCCGCTGTGCGCTCAAATAGCCCTGTTCGGCTGACTGCAAAAACCATTTCGAGGCCTCGTCGGAATCCTTCGCCAGTATGTGACCTTGTTGGTACGAGCGCCCCACCCAATACTGCGCTTCCGCGTCACCAGATTCCGCCTCACGCAATAGTCTATTCACATCCGCGTTGGTCAAAGATTGTAGGTGGGCATGTTCAACCAAAATTGCTTGCTGTGCGTCTGGGCCTGATTGCGCGAAACCTGTGGCAAACGCGATGGGCAAAGGCAAAAGCAGCCATAGCAGGAGACGATAGTGCATGCGTCCCTCTCTAACAACGGAGTCTACACCTGGCGGTTTTAGTGTCAACGCAGGAACGTCGTAGCGCCTGGTGACAAAGTGAACGTGGTTGGTATGTCGCCCGTTACGTTCCCGCCGCGTGCAAAAGACGAACTAGTGTGCTGCCCCGTAAATAACGAACAGGTCCAGCAGATGCGATTGCACTGATGTTGCACAACTTAGGGCGCAGAACTTATCGAACCTATTTTCGGGACATAACACTAGACTAGGAACTGAAAAGCTATTCAAGAGCATGCTCGGCAAGGTTTATACCGTTCGAGGGTTCGACAAATACGGAAACGTCGAGCTTGAACCGAAACGGCTAAACACGGTTTGGGGCGAGCCGGAATTTCTGAAAAGCCTCAGAAAAACGAGTAGAAGCAACGCCAAGTGAGAAATGCGAGCGGTTCTGGTCCCGATTAGAACCCGTTCGCGGCGCGTAGAATTGAATGGCCGTCGGGCGCTGGCAGAGACCTGCTGGCGTTGGCCGGAATTGCCATTGTTAAGCCATCTTGGCCACGGACGTTACACCAGGTGAAAAACGACAGCGAACAACGCCAAAGTCAGGAATTTATCGCTTGCTTTTCACCTTGGCAGTGTTGGCCCTGATTCAATGGGAATAACGATTTCAACGGACATTCCTCACAGGTTGCCATCTTGTAGGCGCAAGTAAGTAACTCTACGTTATCTGTTCTCCCTAAGATCGCCCATCATTTCCTGAAACTGAGTGCGGTTGATTTCACCGCGTGCATATCGCTCGCGGACGATTTCCGCGGCAGAGAAATTCCCTGGTCGTTTAGCAGGTGTACCTCCCGATTGCGCCTTCAGATTTTGCAGCATCTGTAGTTTGAGCTCGATCAATTTCGCCAAGAGCGTACCGCTCTAGCAGAATTTCCTCGGCAGAATGCGTGGGCACCATCGCCGCAGCGCTTGGTGATGTTTGAACTTGAGCGAGTGGGGGTGGATTCACAGTCTTCTTGCAGAGATGTAAGCCTCCGATGGTGGCTGCGACCAGCAGAAGCAAAGCAATGATTTGATCTAAAATAGGCCCTAATCCAAGAGGCATCGAAGTTCCCCTTTCAGCCGAGAGGAGTGCAACTGCCTGGCCAACGCAGTGGCCCGCCCAAGACCGTTCCCGAATTCAATTGTTTTGTAAGGACTGCAACGCCGGAGTTCAGAGTCATATCAGCTATGAGGAGCTGCTTCTTGGACGGAAAGCGGACAAGGATTGTCCGCTAAGCGTACGGTGGTCGGAAGCTTCACGGGATTTTCAAATCATCAAAAGGGTCACAGGAGTTATACGTTGTCTGTGCTCTGAGGGCAGTTCTGCTCGTACGCTTACCGTACAAGCTTTGTACGATAAGCGCGCACTTCCGTCTGGCTCACATCTCGTAACTGACTGAAATGCAAGAAAAGTGGGCCGCCACGTCTTGGTATGGAATTTGCACGTTCGGTGGTAGCCCGAGAACGGGCACAGAAAGGAAAAGGACATAAATATGAAGATGAAGTGTTTGTCGTTGAGGTCCGCTGCCAAATACGTTTGTCTGGCTTTGCTCTTCTCTGCTCCCTTGTTTGCGCAGGTTGCACCTCTACCCCAGCGTCTCGCAGATGGGGGCAGTAATGCGTCTGTATCAGGTGCGATTTCCGAATTGAACTACGGCCCCGAGATGGAAATAACAAGCTTCCTGGTGAACAGGAACACGCTCGTCACGTTCCCACCGCACGTGGGTTGGACTGTGAGCTCGGCGCTCAAAGTCGGCGAGAACGTGCAAGTCACTGGCTACGGCAGCACGACTGCCTCGGGGATGTCGCGAATTGATCTTGTAACTATCAGCGCTGGAGAAAGAACATTGTCTGTTCCGCAGCCGGGGCAATTCACAAGCTACAACGGTTCGGGCACGGTAACGCAACTGAACTATAACCGTGAAGGCGAGGTGGATGGATTTCTGCTGAGCAACGGTGTCTTCGTAAAGACGCCGCCTCCGTTCGGCACAACGCTGACGTCGCTGGCTGCCGTAGGCAGCCAAGTTTCCGTCAGCGGTTACTCGCACCAAGCGATGAATGGCTGGACCGTGGTAGACGTGCAGTCGGTCAACGGGCAAACCATCGCCGCTGCCGGTCCGCCGGCAGGACCTCGATGATAGCCGGATTGAATTGAACGAGTACTAACCCCTGACCTCCACAACAAGGCAGGCGAACAAGACACACATCCATTTGTAGGTGGTGCGAGTTCAATTGCAAGGTGTCGTTCGGTGAGATTTGTCCATGCTGACTGACGCGAACATTTCAACGGAAGCTCGAAGCGTTCGTGCGGCGGAATGGCTGAACTTCTTCCTGGCAGATGTGCAGGCGGGAGTAGGCCCTTTCGTCGCCGCCTATCTGGCCTCCAGCGGCTGGAAGCCAGACAGAGTCGGTTTGGCACTGACCCTGGGTGGAGTCATGAGCGTACTCTTACAGACTCCCGCTGGTGCGATCGTTGACGCGGTGCGTCACAAGCGGGCAATCCTTGCTGCGGGTATAACGGGAGTTGCGCTTGGTGCCGAGATCCTCGCATCTCGCACCACCGCACTTTTCATCGGACTCGCACAAGTGCTGATCGGAAGCGCCGCTCCTTTTTTGGGACCTACGGTCGCAGCGATCACTTTGGGAATTGTCGGGCAGCGCGCATTTGACCGGCAGATTGGTCGCAACCAAAGTTTCAACTCAGCCGGGAACGTAGCGGCAGCGCTCTTGCTCGCGGCTGTGGGTTACACGTTCGGGAATCGTGCGATTTTCGTTGCAACCATTGGTCTCGCGGTGCCCGCCCTCATTGCACTAGCTGCGATTGACCCAAAGCAAATAGACTACCGTCGTGCCCGTGCATCGGGTTTCAATTCACATGACAATAGAGTTTCTCGGTTGCGCGTACTCTTAACTGATCCGGTTTTACTTGGGTTCTGTGTCTCGTCGTTCCTATTCCATCTCGCCAACGCCGCAATGTTGCCACAGCTGGGCGAGTTGCTGTCCAAAGGCAACGCGCGCGAGGCTGCGCCCTTCATGTCTGCGTGCATCATTGTGACGCAGCTGATGATCACGCTATCCGCACCCTGGATTGGGAAGCGAGCCGGTGTGCGGGGGCGCAAAGGCCTTCTTCTGCTGGGCTTCGGCGTATTACCAATTCGCGGTGTCCTGTACACCTTCACGCAATCGGCGAGCGCGCTGATGGCGATCCAAATTTTAGATGGCGTTGCTAACGCGATCTTCGGTGTGGTGTCGATGCTCGTGATCCTGGACCGGACGCGTGGAACTGGGCGGTTCAATCTTGCACAAGGTGGCCTCGCGATGATGGTCGGAATCGGTGCAGCGCTAAGCAACGCTCTAGGTGGAGAGCTGGTCGAGCGATTCGGATACAACGCTTCGTTTCTGGGTCTCGCATCGATTGGGGCCTTGGCGTTTGTTGTACTTTGGTGGGCTGTGCCGGAAACGCATGAGCGCGGACACACGGTGAGAGTTCCGGCTGCCGTTCGGCTTTCGAGATCAGAGGCCGGATTCTGATATGGCAACTACCTTGGTCTGGCTTATCGCGGGAGCAAGCATTTCGCTGATGCTATTGCGCCCAAAGCGCAGTTCGGAGGCGCTTTGGGTCAGCATCGGTGCCGCTCTCTTGATCCTGTTGCAGCTCATATCGCTGAAGCGGGCGGTTCTAGCTGTCCGTATGGGAGTGGATGTCTATCTTTTTCTGACTGGAATGATGCTGCTGGCCGAACTCGCGCGTCACGCTGGGTTCTTCGATTGGATCGCGGACATTGCTACGCAACTTGCAAGAGGGTCTTCCGCGCGTCTGTTCCTGCTCGTGTACGTTGTCGGCGTAGTGGTAACAGCTTTTCTCTCGAATGATGCAACTGCCGTTGTTCTTACGCCCGCAGTCCTGGCGGCTGTGCGTCGCGCGGAAGTCGAGCCGCGCCCCCATTTGCTGGCATGCGCTTTCATAGCTAACGCTGCCAGCTTCGTCTTTCCCATCTCCAATCCGGCAAACCTCGTCGTCTACGGATCGCATCTCCCAGCCCTTTTCGATTGGCTGCGCACATTTTGGCTGGCTTCCTTGATTTCCATTGCCAGCACCTTCGTTTGTCTTCGATGGTTGGCGCGAGGCTCGTTGAGGTCTCCTGTCCCGAATCATCGGGTCAGAATCCCTCTCACTGTCGAAGGCCGACTTGCGCTGGCCGGATTGCTGTTCGGAGCTGCGATCCTGTTAACTGCATCCGCAAAGGGATTTCCGCTGGGCCTGCCGACTTGCCTCGCCGCCCTACTTGCACTTTTTCTCATCTCCCTGCGAAATCGACGCGCCCTGGTCGAAGTAGGGAAAGGTGTATCGTGGAGCGTGCTTCCACTCGTAGCGGGCCTCTTCGTGATTGTCGAGGCGCTCAATGGGGCCGGATTGGTTGAGGCGGCCAGGCTCGGACTTACGCGCCTCTCCCCTGCACCAGCGTGGCTCGCTGGATTCGGTTCAGGATTGTCTGTTTCCTTGTTGTCGAATCTGATGAACAACCTCCCCGTTGGACTCGCCAGCGGCGCCGCTCTGCAACAAAACGGAGCTTACGGACCGCTGGCGCATGCCGTCCTGTTGGGAGTCGACCTGGGTCCCAATCTTTCGGTTACAGGTTCCCTGGCCACGATTCTTTGGTTGATTGCGCTAAGGCGCGAACATATCGAAATTACAGCCTGGCAGTTCTTAAAAGTGGGAATGATTGTGATGCCCGTTACACTCCTGCTTACAGTATTGGGCTGCTGCCAACACTGAGAAGTAGCATGGGCAGCCTTGATGCATTGCCGATGGTGGCCTCCGCTAACCAGATAGCGAAGCTGAGGTGCCGGCTGCTCCGGGAAGGCTGGGCGTGGACATTTTGTCTGGTCGCAATACTGGTTCCGCCGAGAGCCGCTTCGTGCCAGGGACCTAGTGGCGGGCCGCCCCCTCATGCACCCGGACCTGCAGGGCCCGCACCACCTCGGTTGATAGAAACGCAGTTGCTGACCACATAGAACGCGTTCGAGCGAGAATAGGTGAACTGAGATCGCAGGAAAGAGACGGTCAGACATTGCTTGATGAATCGGGCCAATACCTTGACCGGGCAAACGAGGCCTTACGTCGAAACGACATCTTTCTCGCCGATCGGTTCGTGGCTGCTTCTGATGCGTTCGTGCACGCGGCAGAACACTCGCAGGGGATCGAAGACGGTCCACGTCGTTCTCGCCCTATTCCGCAGCCCCAAGGCATTGCCGAGCATCTGCAACATGTTTATTTCCACCTGCAACAGGCGGACTACTTTGCGGGAACAAGTACAGACGGGAGGGCGAAGCGACTTCCGGAACTGGCTCGCAGATTATACGAACGGGCGCTCCGGGCTTACGATAATAAGGACTGGCCGGGAGCGGACGATTCTGCGAAAGCAGCCGATGACACGATCCGCGGCTTGGAGAATTTAGCTCAAGCGGCCACTCCGTTGTCGCCGCGTCCGAGGTAAGAGGCCTACCGAATGAGCGGTTTATTTCGACGGCGCTTCGAATTGCAGTTGCTGTTGATCCTCCTGGCTGCCGTCTCGGTCGCCGCACTGAGCGTACTACTGATAATGGACAGTCTTCGAAATGCTGAGCAGTCCGTGATCGCTGATATGGGACGGCAGCTGAGCGAGGCTCTCTCGGAATTGGTACAACAATACTCTGAACGAACAGCTTCGGATTCAAGCTGGCCTGCGCTTCCGCCCGCCGTGCAGAACGTTACTCTGCGAGGTGTTTCCCAGGCAGTTTTGCATTCCTATCCCGGAGTTGAGGGCGGATACTACGTTGGAATGCAGTTCCTCGGGTACTCTTTTCCGACCCATGACAATCCTGCCGCCAAAACAGATGTTCCAGAGGCGGAGCGCGGGGTAATTCAAGAAGTGGCGGACCGTGCGGCGAGGAATGGGAAGGGAGAGCAACTCCTCCACGGAGGCAACGAGCTGGTGCTCATTCAAGCGACCGCTTTGCCGCAACCAGGGGTGGTAGCTTGGGCCATGCAGCGCCGCTCGCGCGAACCAACTAGCGGTGGCCGAAGAGCACTACTTGTGGCGCTTGTCATCGCTGCACTGTTGAGCGTGGCCGGGACGTTGCAAATGGGTATAGCGCTGCGTCGGGGAGTGAAGCAGATTCAGGATGGACTGGCCACACTCGAAAACGATTTCGGATATTCCTTACACGAAGGGAGCGACGAGCTTGGAGAGATTAGTCGGTCGGTCAACCGCATGGCGAGTGTGCGACGAAGGCTGGAGGAGGAACTCCAGCGGGAGGACCGGCTACGAGCCATCGGGCGGACCGTAGCAGGAATCGCGCATGAGATCCGAAATCCGCTCAACGGTATTCGTCTTTCCATGCAACTGCTGGCAAAAAGATTGAAGCGCGGTTCTGTTCAGCCCGAGGACCTGGGGCTAGTTATCGCCGAAGTTGACAGGATGGATGCCCTCCTGAACGACCTGCTTGCGTTCGGGGAAAAGAAGCAGGTCGAACTTGTCGAACAGAATCTTCTACCTGTGATCGAGAAGTGCGTGCATTTGGTTCAGCCACAGGAGGGGACAAAAAAGATTTGTGTCCATGTCGCGCCTGAAGATGCGGAATTGCGAGCCCGCATCGATTCCCGACGATTGACGCAGACTCTGGTGAATCTTCTGTTGAACGCCGTGGAAGCGACTGGAAACCACGGCGATGTAGAAGTGACGTTACACGCAGAAAATGGGACGATAACGATTGAAGTGCACGATTCGGGTCCAGGCCTCAGTGAGGAACAGCAAAAGCATCTCTTCGAAGCGTTCTACACGACAAAGCCTGACGGGACAGGGCTGGGACTCGCCGTTTCACGGGAATTCGTAGAAGAGATGGGCGGAAAGTTGACGTACAAGAACAGCTCGCCGGGTGCTACGTTCGTCGTTGAATTACCGGTGGTGCTGAATGCGTAAGGAGAGAATTCTGGTCGCTGAAGATGATCCCACTGCACGCGTATCGCTCGTGGGCTTGCTTGAGGCGGAGGGCTTTGAGGTTCTCCCAGCGGAGACCGGTACTCAGGCACAGTCTCTGCTTACGAGCGAACAGCCGGACGTAGCTCTTTTGGACATACGGATGCCGGGCTTGGATGGATTGACGGTCCTGCGGCGCGCTCGCGCGGGTGGCCTGGAAACCCCATTGATCGTGATGACCGCACAAGGCGACAGCAACACCGCCATTGAAGCGATGAAATCGGGTGCATTTGATTACGTCCTGAAACCGCTCGATTTTCACCAGCTCTTGCCGCAGATCCGAAGAGCTATCGAGCATCGGCGTTTAGCAAAGGAACTCAGCTCTCTCCGTACGCAGGTTGCCGCTGACGGTGTTGCCGCGATGATGGTTGGGCGCAGTCCGGCGATGCAGCACGTGTACAAACTGATCGGCCAGGTTGCGGACTCCGATGCTACGGTCCTGATTCGAGGCGAATCGGGTACAGGAAAAGAGCTTGTCGTCAACGCCATTCACTTCAACAGCGGGCGAAGCAAGGGTCCTTTGGTTAAGGTGAACTGTGCCTCTATCCCCGAGACTCTGCTGGAATCGGAGTTATTCGGCCACGAGAAAGGCGCTTTTACCAACGCTGCCTTCCGGCGCATCGGACGATTTGAAGAGGCGAACGGTGGGACGCTGTTCTTGGACGAGATTGCTGAGTTGGCTCCCGCACTCCAATCGAAGCTGCTTCGAGCGATCCAGGAACGGACGATTGAGCGGTTGGGAAGCAATGCGCCCATTCCTGTGGACATTCGGCTGATTGCTGCAACTGCACGGAACTTAGAGCAAGCCATCGAGGAAGGAGAATTTCGAGAGGACCTCTACTACCGCCTGAATGTCGTCACGATTCAACTGCCGCCACTACGTGAACGACGCCAGGATATTCCGGCTCTCGTCCAGCATTTCTTGAATCGGGGCGGAAGGCAGGGTTCTATCACTCCCCAAGCGCTCGCTACACTTGATGAATACCACTGGCCCGGCAATGTTCGCGAACTCGAAAATACAATCGAGCGCGCGCTCGTGTTGGCACGCGAAGGCATCGTTACCAAAACCGAAATCCAGTTGCGTGCTTCATTGGAGAGAATAAGCCTCCATTGGACAAACCAAGTGCCCCTTGAGATCGGCTGGCAGACCAATCTCGCAGAGCTGGAAAAATCTCTTATCGAACGCGCTCTGCGACAGGCGCAAGGGAACAAGAGCAGGGCGGCGGAACTTCTCGGTATTCACCGACGGCTTCTGTACGAAAAGATGCGCGAATACGGCGTTGAGTAGCGGAGGCTGGTGTTGCGATCCGCGATACACATTAGCGCCGACTATGATGTATTTCCAATGACTTGCAGTGCCGAAGTGCTCTTCCGCTTCTACGACGCTGAAAAATCCTTGTTCGATAAAACCTGGAAGCTCCCCGACATCGAGAAAACCAACTGAAGAACTCAAACGCGCTCCCGATTCCGGCTATCCATGCGCGACTTTCTTGTAGACTCTACCGTGATCAGGTAGTCGCTGACGAACCGCTCGCTGGGGGCTACTAAGGCATGCGCGTCACCGATGGCTCAGCTACGTGATCTCGATCAACGTCATCGTGCGGCGCGTGGCCGAGATCAATACCGACGCGCAGTTCGATTCTAACGATTCCCTGAGCAGGGCGTTCCCACTCCGAGCGCCACGCACGGGCCGGACCTGGTCCGACCACAAAGCCACAACTTTCCGCGCCCGCTCGAAGGGAAAAGGGCCAGTGATTGCTGCCCGACCGCGTCCGAATTCGTGAGCCGCAATCGCACCTTGAGAGGCGCACAGGCGTACTCCGGCCTGTGCCACGCACTCTCTCGTCTGGATTGAAGCGAGCAAGCACGCCGAACTTGCCAGAACTGAGATGGATCAACCCTCACGGCCATTGAGCAAACGTTTGCCGCTCGGTCTTTACATGCTCGGTGCCGGCGTTCCATCGGACCATTTGTCTACTACTACTAGGAAGACGGACAGTGGTGGGAAGGATTTGAGTTGTGGGTAGGATTGCGCGGAGATGTACCAGTAATTTACGGAGAGGACTGGGGAGTTTGTGAGATTTGCGCCCCAGGCTGCATCGTCTTTCGCTGTTTCGTAGAACATCAGGTGAGGGCCGTCGTGGTCGCCGTTATCGGTGAGATACGAGCCCTTTGACATCATGTAGCTGACAGTTCCCTGCTCCAGGGCTGGCAATTCTTTTTTGTCTATCGCTGCTTTGATTGCGGCGATGACTTCGGTTTTGGAATGGCCGGCCAGCAACAATTCCGTGCGCTTGTAGGCATACGGCAGGACGGAGCGGGCGGCGGGTGGATTGAGGCAATCCGCGGCGCGAATTTTTGGGTTCCAAAATTCGGGGTGGTCGAACATGGCCATCCATCCGCGTCCGACCCAGCAGACCCAACCGTTTTTGCCTTGGACTGCGGTCTCGTAGCCGTGACGGGTTAGGACGATGACTGAGGCGTCCTGGGAGATGGCGTCTGGGGCGGCGCTGCGGGCTAGGACGATTTCTGCGTCGCGATCCATTAGATATTGTTCTACCGGGGCCATCGTTGGATATGGTTGTTTGGGGTCTTGTGCGGCTGCGGGCCGGGTTGCGATCAGCGCGGCGACGAGTACGAATGCGCTTAGGAAAATGCTGTGTGTTTGATTTCGGGTCATCGCTTTCCTCCGTACTTTTTCGTTTTCTACTGCTCCGTTCATACTTCGACCGAACCCACACTTGTCGAACATTTAGCGAGCTTCTGTTCCGTCTGACGAGCGTTGCACGCCAATGCGGGGCGCATTTCGATTTCGCCTTCCCAGCCTGGCCAGTTTTGGCGATGCACCTAGAGAAATTCGGCGCAGCCTTGGAGTGCGGCTTCTTTATCGGAGTGTCCGGAAGCTCTCTCTACATGTACGTCGAATGACGCGCGTTGAAATCGACACGCATCGCCAAGTATTCGCAGGCGAGTCTCAGCGAGTTACAAAGCTACTGCTGGCCGGGCTTGGCGTCGGCGTCGCCGAACTTCTTTTGGATCTCCTTTTGGACCTCGGGATCGAAGTCGGTTACGTCAAACATGCGGCGGACTTCGACCATTAGGTCGTCCTGGCCGGGGATGCGCGAGGCCCATTCGAGAGCCTCCTCACGCGACTTCACCTCAATCACCCAGTAGCCGCCGACCACTTCCTTCGCTTCGGGGAATGGACCGTCGGTGACTTTCGATTTGCCGGCCTATGGCGGCGGATGAAATCGACCCTTTTCAATGGAGTTGATGGTTTGGCGGGTCACGCCGACGTAGGCGGCCAGTTCTTGAAGCACAAAGATAGCTCGGCACGGCAAAGCCCGTCCGCTTCCGCATCAAGCACCGCGTTCAGCGTCTCTTCGACCGTGTTGCGTACCACTTCCCTAGCTGGCTTAGTGCTCTAGTTCGGAATTACGGTGACGTATTTGCAAGGCTAGGCGGCTGAAGCCAGCCGGTTGTTTTCAATCTTCGCCAAGAGAGTTGTCAGGTCTTTGCGAGTGAAAGTCCACTGGAACGGAGAAGCGGTTTGCTCATAGCGTCGCTCGAAGGCTAAAGAGCCGCTGTTCGAGCTCGTTGAGGGATTTGAAATCATTGGGCGTGAGTACCTTCCTCTGAACGATGCCATGGCGAACATTTTCGCTATCCCCGGATCGAGGATTGTTATAGAGTCTCGCAGAATGTTGTTGTTCGAGCCGAAGATAAGTGTCGGTCCAGGTGGCCAAGTCTAACTGAGTTTTGAGGCTCTTATAGTTATTCGTGACGCTCCACTACTGTGGAGGCTTCCTTCTGGATCCGCCCTGTGGACCTCATGAGCTTCTTGAAAAAATGGGAGGCCCTCACGCTGCTTCTATTGCGATGCGGCTTGGCCACTGTTTTCATTTATCACGGCTATCCGAAGCTCTTTGGAGGCACGCAAAGATTTGTCGAGGCTTTCCAGGCCATCGGCCTGCCTGCATATGCTGTGTACGTCGCAGGCGCGATTGAATTCTTCGGCGGGGTGGCTCTCGCACTGGGACTGTTTACGCCAGTTGCAGGACTACTCTTGCTGCTCGATATGGCCGCTGCGATGTGGAAATACAACCTCAACGAAGGCATTTATGCGGTGCGCGAGTACGAACTCCCATTGATCTTGGGCTTGGCTTCACTTGCAGTCGCCGCGACGGGCGGAGGCCTGTTCTCTCTCGACCACCTCATCCTCCTCAGGAGGCGCAAGGTGGAGCACCCCAAGCCGCCCAGCTAGCGGGGAAGAAGTCTCATAACATTCCTCTTCGCTCAGCCTCTGGTATGACCGATTTCCGATCCAAACAGGACCGCTCTGTCTTTGAGTCGCATAGTCAACCGCGCTGTGCCACCGTTTATCATGAATCTGCGGAGTGGTGATGTGCTTGTGGTCGAAGTCGTGGCCAGGTTCGATGCGTAAGTAAAACAGATGATTTGCGACCGCTTGGTAGTGCGTGCCTAAGCTTCTGGTTTCTCAACGCGGGCGTGGCGCGAATCCGATAATGTTTTGTGAACAAAGGCATGCGAGCAGCCCAATTCCACCGCAAGTCCACGCCATCCACATGGACCCCGGCCGCGCGCAAAGCACCAGCAACGCAAAGTTCCCGGTGGATGGGCAACACCGCATAAACATAAGCCGCTACACGATCGCTCGGATGTGGGGCCAACTCTCCGTAACGTTGCGTAGATTCATAACGGCACGGCAGAGTCGCACACTTTCGCGATTTGTAGCATCCAAACAATAGAGTTGACCTGCACGAATGATCTCGCTATCTTCCAGGAAGAATGTATATCCCTCGCCACTGCTGTCGTCGCGCGCGTACTTAAGTCGCACAGTCTGTTTTCGCTCCCCAAAATCGCGATCATTCATTCAGAAGTCAACCTAGCGTATCTTTTGCATTGTTGTATGAGTTTCAATAGGAAGGCGGTAAAATCGTGGCGATCAAATTGGTCAATCTGGAAAATCGCTCCGATAACCATGAATTGCTGGGCAGGATTTTTCGCTGTGCTTGCAAGAGTTTTTTGTAGTACGACCATGTGTAGTTCCGTAAAGGAGACTCTCTCGTGCCAGAAAATACCCCGCATCACGCCTTAGGCGATCGCGCCGCATTTCAATTAGCGAATGTCACAAAAACGCCTCCGCAATATGGCGCGATTACCCCACGATGGCTCGTGCGCTTGCTGGACTGGAAGCCGCTGGAAGCGGGAACTCTCCGCGTAAACCGAGTTGTCGAAGATAAGCTGCTCGACGTGGTCTGCGGCCAAAAGGATGAAAAGCCGCTCCCGGAGAGCTATCTCGACTACGAAGAAAAGCCCCGCGAATACACGCTCTGTGCGATTTCCGTGGTCCTCGATGTCCACACTCGCGTCTCGGACTTATACAGCAATCCGTATGACCAGGTGCGAGAACAGCTGCGCCTCTCGATCGAAAATGTCAAAGAGCGCCAGGAAGGTGAACTCATCAACAATGCCGATTACGGTCTGCTGAAGAACGTGGCGCCGAGCCAGCACATCAAGGCACGCAAAGGCGCTCCCACTCCGGACGATCTCGATGAACTGTTGACCAAAGTCTGGAAAGAGCCATCCTTCTTTCTTGCACATCCCGCCGCCATCGCCGCATTCGGCAGAGAATGCACCCGCCGTGGCGTCCCTCCTCCCACGGTCACTCTTTTCGGTACTCCGTTTCTGACCTGGCGCGGCGTGCCGTTGATCCCCACAGACAAATTGCACGTGGATGGGCAATTGAAGCCGAAAGGACCCGGCGGCAAAACAAGCATCCTTCTTCTCCGTGTCGGCGAGAAAAAGCAGGGCGTCATCGGATTGTTCCAGCCCGGCTTGCCCGGCGAACAAACACCGGGCTTGTCCGTGCGATTTATGGGCATCAGCAATCGCGCGTTGGCCTCGTACTTGATTTCGCTGTATTGCTCGGCTGCCATCTTGGTGGACGACGCAATCGCCGCGCTCGATGACGTCGAGGTCGGACATTATCATGAGTATAAGTGAGCCGGAAAAAGGGTCGCCGCCTTTGTCCGTCCCTGGACAAACGGTTCCCGCAGGTTTGCCGGAACCAGATGTGCTCGCGCGCATGGCCAACGAATTTTTCACAGCCCTCCCCGATTTCATTCCGGTGGCCGAAGGCGTCTTGAACGAAGCCCAACGAGGCGCGAGCGCGCCCAGCGCTGCGCAGTCGCCCCATCTCGCAGGCGTTCCCGTGAACGCAGCCTTCATTTCCACCGCAGGCATTCCGTCGGAAACCCAATTGCGCGCGCTGCCGGCCACGTCCATGTTGCCGCCCGTACAGCCGCAGATTCCCGCCATCCCCGGCACCGCCATCCCGGAAGTTCCCGGCGGCGTCACGGAAACGCGCTACGGCGGAATTTCCTCGCTCTCGTTTCTCGACGAAATCCGGCCGATTTTCTCCTATCCGAAAGGCACCCGGCTGCCCCTCACCCCGCAAGCGTCTACCGTAACCATCCCAGGTGAGACCGAGCTGCAAGCGCTCGCCAACCATTTTTCAAACTACGCAACCCCCGAAGTTACAGAATCCGTCCCGGCGCAATCCGCACCGCAATTGCCCGGCACTTCGCTCCCGCGAGAGACCACCGATTTCTCCACCGGCTATTCCTTTCTCGACGAGATCCGCCAATTAGCACCCGCAGGAACGCTTGCTGGCGCGGATCCATCGCATATGCACACCGCCGCTGCACTCGGTCTGAATCTTTCTTCACAGCCGTTCGACGTGCAAGCCATTCGCCGCGATTTTCCGATCTTGCAGGAACGTGTGCATGGCAAGCCCCTGATCTGGCTCGATAACGCCGCCACCACACAGAAGCCGCAAAGCGTAATTGACCGGCTCAGCCATTTTTATCAGCACGAAAATTCCAACATTCATCGCGCCGCGCATGAACTTGCGGCTCGCGCCACCGATGCTTACGAGAGTGCCCGTGAAAAAGTCCGGCGCTTTATCAACGCGCCTACTGTGCGCGAAATTATTTTTGTGCGCGGCGCAACCGAAGGCGTTAACCTCGTCGCCCAAAGTTGGGGACGCCAGCACATCCAGAAAGACGACGAAATCGTCATCACCTGGCTCGAGCACCACGCCAACATCGTGCCCTGGCAAAGACTTTGTGCGGAGAAGGGCGCGAAGCTGCGCGTTGTCCCAGTGGACGACAGCGGCCAGGTCCTGCTCGACGAATATCAAAGACTGCTCGGACAAAAGACGCGCCTCGTTGCCTTCGCGCAAGTCTCCAACGCGCTCGGCACTGTAACCCCCGTCCACGAAATGATCGAAATGGCCCACCGCTACGGCGCCAAGGTTTTGCTCGACGGCGCGCAAGCCGTATCCCACATGCAAACCGACGTGCAGGCCTTCGATTGCGACTTTTACGTGTTCTCCGGCCACAAAATGTTCGCCCCAACGGGAATCGGCGTCGTATATGGGAAGACCGACGTACTCGAAAACTCACCGCCGTGGCAAGGCGGCGGCAACATGATCCAGGATGTCACCTTCGAGAAAACGACTTACCAGCCGCCACCCGGCCGCTTCGAAGCAGGCACAGGGAACATCGCCGATGCCGTCGGCTTGGGCGCCGCCGATAGATTATCTCGAACGCGTGGGCATGGTAAACATCTCTCGCTACGAACACGATCTGCTGTTCTATGCTACGGAATCACTTCAGAAAATTCCCGGGTTGCGCCTGATCGGCACCGCAAAAGAAAAAGCCGGCGTGCTTTCCTTGGTGCTCGATGGCTATCGCACCGAAGATGTCGGCGCGGCCCTCAACCGCCAAGGTATCGCCGTGCGCGCCGGACACCACTGCGCGCAACCAATTCTTCGCCGCTTCGGCGTGGAGAGCACTGTGCGCCCCTCGCTAGCCCTTTACAACACCTGCGAAGAGATCGACGCCCTGGCCGCCGCCCTCTGGAACCTGAAACTAGGTCACACCTCCCTCTAACCGGACCTGCATAAACCCTTGCGAAGGGTGGGTCTTCGTTCTTCTGCGGTTGTAGCGCCGCGCCTTCAGGCCGGCATTTTGGGTTCGCCGTCCGTTGCTCAACCGATCCACAAAAACCAAAAACATTTATTTGACGCACGCGCCACTTTCAGCGTAATTTCGTAACCATGTTTTTTACCCGCGCGAATTCGCGTTGTTGTCCTGACGGCCTCACATCGGTCGAGCGGAACGCTCACGCCATCAAGATGTAACCGGCAGAAGCGACAAATTTCCAAGGCCCGCTCGACAGCGCACTTGTCCAGTGGGTCTTTTTCGTTTTAGGTCACACTTTGCGGCGACACGCCGAAGGGAGAATCACAATGGAGCTGTGGCGGCCCGATGCTACGTTTTATCCTTCCCCGAGACTCGCGAGCCAAGCGCCGCCTGAAAAAGTGGCCTTCGTCGCGCTCTTGAATCCGAAATATGCCGGCGCATCAGATGCCATCGGCGTCGTCGATGTCGATCCGTCATCATCCTCCTACGGCAAGCTTGTCGGGCAAGTAGACATGCCCAATGCCGGCGATGAACTTCATCATTTCGGCTGGAACGCCTGCAGCGCGTGCCTGTGCCCCTATGCGCCTCACCCGCATACCGAGCGCCGCTATCTCGTCGTGCCCGGCATACGCTCATCCAGAATTCACATCATCGATACCAAGCCCGATCCACGCAAACCGAAAATCATCAAAGTTATCGAGCCCGAAACCATCGCCGCTCGTGCTGGATACAGCCGCCCGCACACCGTCCACTGCGGTCCAAACGGAATTTTCGTCAGTGCCCTCGGCGCGCCTGATGGCGATGGACCCGGCGGCATTTTCATTCTCGATCCCGAAAGCTTCGACGTTCTCGGCAAATGGGAAATCGACCGCGGCCCACAGCACTTAGGCTATGACTTCTGGTGGCATCTTGGGTATGACACGCTCATCTCGAGCGAGTGGGGCACGCCCAACATGGTGGAGCATGGCGTGAATCCAGAAATCCTTCTCAAAGGCGGCTACGGCCACTCGCTGCACGTTTGGGATTTGCGAAAGCGCCGGCACGTCCAGGCTCTCGATCTCGGCGCAGAACAACAAATGGTGCTGGAACTCCGCCCTGCGCACGATCCGGCAAAGGCCTACGGATTTGTCGGCGTGGTTGTTTCCCTGAAAGATCTCTCCGCTTCGATTTGGCTTTGGTATCGCGACAATGGCAAATGGGCCATCAGAAAAGTCATCGAAATTCCTGCTGAGCCCGCCGATCCTGCCAACCTTCCCCCGCTTCTCCAGGGCTTTAAAGCTATCCCACCCCTCGTCACCGACATTAATCTTTCCCTTGATGATCGTTTCCTCTACGTCTCCTGCTGGGCCACCGGTGAATTCCAGCAATACGATGTCTCCGATCCATTCCATCCAAAGCTTACCGGCTCTCTGCATCTCGGTGGAATTGTCCGCCGCGCCCCGCACCCGCAAAAGGCCGCGGCATCCCTGAACGGCGGCCCGCAAATGGTGGAAGTAAGCCGCGACGGCAAGCGCATCTACTTTACAAATTCGCTTTACGCGCCCTGGGACGAGCAGTTTTATCCGGACGGCATTCGCAGTTGGCTTGTAAAGGTCGATGCTAAACCCGAAGGTGGAATCGCGCTCGATGCAAAATTCTTTCTGGGGTTCGATGGCCTTCGCAGCCACCAGGTGCATCTCGAAGGCGGAGATGCTTCCTCCGATTCCTATTGCTATTCATGATTCACTCTCAGGCATGGGCCTGGGTAACGCTCTTCCTTCTCGGCGCGTACCACGGAATCAACCCAGCGATGGGTTGGCTCTTCGCCGTTTCCTTGGGATTGCAAAAGCAAAGTGGCCGCGCCGTGTGGCAAGCTCTTCTGCCGATCGCCGCCGGTCACGTTTTCGCCATCGTTCTCGTGATTCTGGTTGCCGTTCTCGCCGGCGCCGTCTTGCCGCTGCATGTAATGAAGATTGTCGTCGCCATAGTTTTATTCGGCTTTGGGGTCTACCGTTTAGCCGGCAAAAGCCATCCCCATTGGGGCGGCATGCAAGTGGGCTTCGGCGATCTCACGATCTGGTCGTTCCTGATGGCGTCGGCGCACGGCGCCGGATTTATGCTCCTACCCGTCCTCTTGGGAATGTCTGCCATGAATTCCGGCCACGAAATGCACGCAATGAAATTGCCCGGCATCGGCGCGCAACTCCTCGCGATCACCGTCCACACTCTCGGCTATCTCGTCCTGACCGGCGCAATCGCCTGCGCAGTCTATAAGTGGCTCGGCCTCTCCCTACTACGCAAAGCCTGGTTCAACCTCGATCTAATCTGGGCCATAGCCCTGATAGCGACCGCCGCCCTAACGCTCCTCTTAATCTAACTTAGCCTCACGGTCCGAGCCCGCGCCCTGCAGCGCCGCGCCTTCATGCCGGCATCTTGGGTTATCGGATGAATCTTTTTCGACCTGCGACCTGCGTCAAAAATCTCATGTCGACAACCGTTCCCCAATCTTTACCAACTGCCCCGATTCCTCGTTCGGCGCCGCCCCAATATCCTCCGCCACCCACCCCCGCGTAACCTTGCTTAGCACCGCCTCGAGCAGCGGGGTAACTTGCCGCAATTGCCGCATCCGTATCATGAAATCCCAAAGCGGTTCGAACTTCTTCCACCCCGCCGCATAAAAGAAATGTTTCGCCCGGTGTTTCACCGTTCCATGTTGCAGCGACGCCCGCGCGATTGAACTCCACCGGTAAAACTCCCGATATGCCCAGTCGTAACCTTCCTTCAGCGCCTCCGGCTTCAGCCGCGCAGGCCGGTACACCACATGCCGCGTGTCATACAAATTCCAGTCACTAGTCACGATTCGCCCTTCGCTCAGCAAGCGCGCATAAAGTTTCGTTCCCGGGTACGGCGTCTGAATATGAAACGTTGCCGTCGTGATGCCCTGCTCAATCGCCCAGTCCACCGTGCGCCGGAATACGTCTTCCCCATCGTCATCCATGCCAAACACAAAACTGCCATTGATCATGATTCCCAGCGAGTGTAGCCGCTCCGTCACCGCTTTGTAATCGCGCCCGAGATTCTGCCGCTTGTTGCTGCGCGTCAGATTATTTACACTCAACGTTTCGAAGCCGACAAAAATACTGCGCAACCCCACTTCCGCCGCGCGTTCGATCAGGTCGCCGCGCAGAATAGAATCCACCGTGGCCGCGCCCTGAAAGAGCCTCCGCATCCCGCGCATTCCCTCGAACAGCGCTTCCGCGAAACGCCGGTCCCCCAAAAGATGATCGTCCAGAAAATACAGGTGCCGTCCTGGAAGTCGCGCAATTTCCGCCAGCGCGTCGTCCACACGCTGCGTGTAAAAGCCGCGCCCTCCCTGAAAAAAAGCATCCTTATAACAAAAGTCGCAATGCTGCGGGCACCCTCGCGTCACCACAATCGAGTTGGGAACAAGGTAGCGGCTGCGGTGGATCAGATCGCGGCGCACTGGCGGCACTCGCTCCAGCGTGCGTCCGGTCGTGGACACATACACGCATTTCGCCCGCCCCTCCCGAAAATCCTGTAGGAACTGCGGAAATGTTTGTTCTCCTGGTCCCAGAAAAATCACATCCGCATGCGCCGCGGCCTCATCGGGAAGGGAAGTCACGTGCAGTCCGCCAAGCCCGACAACAACTCCCTTGGCCCGGTAGTGATCCGCAATGCGATACGCCCGGTACGCATTCGTGATGTATACCTGAATCAGCACCAGGTCGGGCTCATCGTCGGTCCGCAAGACCTCCACGTGCTCGTCCACAATCTCCGCGGCATCCTCCGGCTCCAGGTACGCCGCCAACGTCGCCAGCCCCAGCGGCGGAAACAGCGAATACTTGATCGGCCGCCAGTACGGGTTGGTTGCCTCCGTGAGCGCCAGCAGTATCAGCTTTACCCGCAAACCCCGCTTCGAGCATTTGTGGTTCATAATGAAAAGTACTTTGTATTATGGAGTATGGCCGATTGCAATCTCTTTTTTTCACCATTCCCTCCTGGGCCAGGCTAGACGAACCAGTTCCGCGTGAGGTGAACGCGACAAGATACCTCAATGCCTTTGCACGACGTTTTCGCTGTTTAACGCCTCCGTCATGTTCATGTAGACAAAGTTATCTCCAATGGCCACTCGATAGTACAAAGTACTATCGAAGTACTACCAGACCCAGAAGCTAGATTCGACTCATCCCGCAATCTCGTTCTACGGCGTTACTGGCTTCATTTTAACTTGACGCGCCTGACCCTTCTGACGAGCTGCCGGCCCACTCGCTGTTTCTCGGGAATCTTGGTGTGGGCCGCGATGGCTGTGCTACTTACACCGTGAAGCTTCCTTCCAGGGACTTCTCACAATGTAGTCGGGAGTTGCCGTAGCATTTTCCTTGCTGGCGGCCAGCAATTTTCTCCGCACAAGCCAACACACCGCGGCTTGCGCGGAACTCTTCGAAACGCCCACAGACTCCGCCAGCTCCTGATAGCTCACCTGCACCGCCGTCTTCCGCTTCGCCTGTTCCGCCGCAAGCCACAGGTACACAAGAAAACTCGCGGGTCTGCGGTCGTGCCCGACGAGGTCGCGCATCAATACGTCAACCACATATTCATCGATTGCCAGCATCGCTATACCAACAAATGATATAGCAATCTCTGCCTGATTGCATCGCTCCGAGTGACTCGCTATGCTGCGCCATCAAGGAGGAAGAAGATGATTCGAGGGATTAAGTTTGTCGGTATTCCGGTTCGCGATCAGAACGTTTCGCTGAAGTTTTATACCGAAATGCTGGGATTAAAAGTGGCCACCGACCAGCCATTTACGGACAAGCAGAGGTGGATTGAGCTGTCGATTCCCGGCGCGGAAACCGGCATCGCCCTGTTCACGCCCGATGGTCACGAAAAGCGCATCGGCGAATTCCAATCTATTTCCTTCTGGTGCGAAGACGTCTATGCCACGGCCAAGGCCCTCAAATCCAAAGGCGTCACGTTTACCCGGGAGCCCAAGATCGAGACTTGGGGATCTATTGCCGTATTTCAAGATCCGGACGGCAGCCAGTTCGCCCTTTCCAGCAAGGGCAAGCCAAAATAACGAAGGCCGCGCGGCGCGAGATCGACGCGTCTTGCCACCAAACGAAAAATCCGTGTCATCCTGAGTGAAGCGCCGTTTGCCAAGCGAAGGATCTCTATGGTCACGGCGGGCAGGAACAGAGTAAACGATTACAGTCTCTTTTCCCGGTTTCTGCCGCTAAATTATCGTTGATTACTATCGAAAGTTCGCTGGCAACGCCGGCGGAATGCGCGTGCCCCGGGCTTATTCCGCGGTTCGAGTCTTTGCCGGACGCTTCGAGGTGGAACGCGGCTTACTCTGCACGTGAGTCGGCGAGAAAGTCGTCGAGCTTCTGAGAACTAGGCGCGTCTTCAGAACATACTCCGTGCCATCCGGCGACGGCGTCTCTCTTTTCACTTCTTTCAGCAGCGCCTCAAACGCCAGTCGCGCCAGTTCCGACTGAGACATTTGCACGGTCGTCAGCGGCGGAGTCAGGAATTCTGCCATGCGAATATCGTCGAATCCGATCACCGACAAATCCTGCGGTACCTTGATCCCAAGTTCGAACGCTTCTCTCATCACGCCGATCGCCGTCATGTCATTTGAGCAAAGCAACGCCGTCGGCCGTTCGCGAAGCTCCGCAACCTTCTTCAGTGCGCCTTTTCCGCCTTCCAACCGGTGGTTGCCTTCCACAATAAACTCCGGCGTCGCGTGCAATCCAATCTCGCGCATCGATGTTTCAAACGCGTCTTTGCGCGCAATTGCGGATCGCAAGCGTAGCGGCCCGGTAATAAAACCAATACGCTCATGCCGTAAAGCCGCCAGATGCTGCACCGCTTGGCGAATCCCGTCGGCATAATCCACGCGAATATTGCTCACGCGCGGAGCCTTGGGGCCGATGTCCACAAAAACCAGTGGCAAATTCCGGAACCGCAAGTGCTCCAACAAATAATCTTCCATGCCGAATGTCAGAATCGCCACTCCGTCCACGCGCCCTTCGATCATCCGGCGCACCGCCAGTTCCATGCGCTTGGAATCGTGAATCGTGGAGGTCAGAAGAATTTCGTAATGCTGTTCTACCGCAAGGGTCTCAAACGTCTGCACGATTTCGGGGAAAAACGGATTTGTGATTTCCGAAACGATCAATCCAAACACGCGGCTTCGTCCGGACACCAGCGCGCGCGCGGACCGGTTCGGGTAGTAGCCCAGTTCTTCGATTGCTTTCCAGACGCGCTTTGCGAGTTGCGCGTCCACAGTCGCCACTTGGTTTACCGTGCGCGACACGGTTGCGGTTGATACTTTAGCCCGCCTTGCGACGTCCCGAATGTCCACGTGCCCTCATTACGATTGAAAAAGTCTGATTGGCCATCAGTATACGCTATCTCTCGACCAATCCAATTGGCCGGCGACCGCCGTCCATCTCCTGGAGGGCCAGGTCTCCTGCTAATGAACCTGCGCAAAAGATTCGCGGCAAAGGCACTTGCATTGCCTTCAATAGCATGGTAAACGTTTACTTACTTTGTGCGGAATTCTTCCCGGTGCATTCCGCGGGTTCCAGGAGGCCCTGTCGTGCTCAGACCAATCTTCTTTCTTTTGGTCTTCGCGCTCTTTCCCATTCTCTCCACTTCCTTCCGTGCAAATAGTGCGGAGCGCGAGATCCAGGTCTACGAATTTGGCAAGACCAGGGAAGGAGAAACCATTTACCGCTACGTCCTTGCAAACGATCACGGCGTCGAAGCCGTCATCATTTCCTACGGCGCGGCTATTGAGTCGCTCAAAACCCCGGATCGCAAAGGCAAGCTCTCTGACATCGTCCTCGGTTACGACACGCTTGAGGGATATGAAACCGACAAATCGTTTTTTGGCGCCACTATCGGGCGCTACGGTAATCGCATCGCCGCCGGTCAATTCACGCTCGATGGAGCAGTCTGCCATTTGCCAAGGAATGACGGCCCCAACTGCCTCCACGGTGGCACGCGTGGCTTCAACAAACGCGTATGGCACGGCGTGGATTCCTCGCGAGGCGATGCCCAGGTCCTTGAAATGACCTACACGAGCCAGGATGGCGAAGAAGGATTCCCGGGCACGCTCAAAGTAAAAGTAACTTTCACTCTTCTCAACAAGAGTGACGAACTTCGCATCGACTATCTCGCAACCACGGATAAGGACACGGTCGTCAATCTGACCAACCACAGTTACTTCAATTTGTCCGGCGTCCCCAATCAGGAAATTCTGGATCACCAGTTGCTCCTTCACGCTTCGAAATTCACTCCGGTAGATTCCACCCTGATCCCAACCGGGGAATTGCGCCCGGTTGCCGGCGGTCCCTTCGATTTTGAGAAGCCAACAGAAATCGGCGCGCGAATCAATCAGGACAGCGAGCAGCTGAAATTCGGTAAGGGATACGATCATAACTGGGTTCTGAACAAGGCTTCCCACGGAGAGCTGCAACCTGCCGCGGAAGTCTATGAACCCACGAGCGGGCGAGTTTTGCAGGTTCTGACAACTCAGCCGGGAATCCAGTTTTACAGCGGCAACTTTCTTGACGGCACAGTCCGCGGCAAGGGCGGGGTGCTCTACGCGCACCGCACGGGCCTTTGCCTGGAAACGCAGCATTTTCCCGATTCGCCTAACCACGCGAATTTCCCGTCCACCGAATTAAAGCCGGGCCAGACGTACCATTCAACAACAGTCTTGCGTTTTTCGACCCGGAATTGAGGAGCCACGTCGGCCAATGTTGCTGGGAAATTTAAGACAACAAGTACTCGCAGCCAATCTTGATTTGGTTCGCAGAGGGCTTGTGCTTTCCACTTTCGGCAACGCCAGTGGTGTCGCCCGCGAGCAAGGACTGATCGTCATTAAGCCCAGTGGTGTTCCCTACGAAGAAATGAAGCCGGAGCATTTGGTCGTCACCGACCTTCACGGCAAGATCATCGAGGGAACCTTGCGCCCTTCCTCCGATCTCCCCACGCACGCCGCGCTCTACCGCGCGTTTTCTTCGATTGGTGGAATTGCGCACACGCATTCCGAACACGCCACCGCTTGGGCGCAGGCGCGCAAATCCATTCCGTGCTTCGGCACGACGCACGCCGATTATTTTCACGGGCCCATTCCGCTCACCGATCCCATGGGCGACAGCGAAATCGATGGAGACTATGAAGCGAATACCGGTATGGCGATCATCCGCGCGTTTGAAAAGTTAGATCCCGTCGCTGTGCCAGCCGTTCTGGTGGCGAATCACGGCCCCTTTGCCTGGGGTCCGGACCCGCATAAAGCCGCGGAAAACGCCTGGATGCTGGAGGCCGCCGCGCGCATGGCCTACCTTACGGTGTGCATCAACCCGCACGCGAATCCCATCGGCAAGACCCTTCATGATCGCCATTTTTTGCGGAAACACGGCAAAAAAGCCTATTACGGCCAGGCGGAGACAAAGGGATGACCGCCTCGCCGGAGTCATCATCGGAGCGATTTATTGGCTTTAGTACTTGAACGGTTTCCATGCAGTCACAGTTCGCGGAGCTCAACATGGCCAGCAAGAAAAAAATGACAATGGGGTTGATCGTAGGGAATAGGGGATTTTTCCCGGATCATCTGGCCAAGACCGGCCGCGAAGACATGTTGCAAACGCTGCAAAATGCCGGCTTTGACGTGGTGGCGCTCACGCCGGAGCAAAGCAAATACGGCGCCGTGGAAACTCACGAAGAAGCTAAACGCTGCGCCGAACTATTCCGTTCCAAAGACACCGCAATCGACGGCGTTATCGTCACTCTTCCCAATTTTGGCGACGAGCGCGCTATCGCGGATACGCTGCGCCTCGCGCGCCTCCATGTTCCCGTGCTGATTCAGGCTACGCCAGACACGCCTGCCAAAATGGGCATCACGCATCGCCGCGACAGCTTCTGCGGAAAAATGTCCGCGTGCAACAATCTCAAGCAATACGGTATTCCGTATTCGCTCACCACGCTGCACACGGAAACTCCCGACTCTCCTGAATTCGCCAGGGATCTCGAATGGTTCGCCGCGGTCTGTCGCGTCGTCAAAGGTCTGCGCAATCTCCGCATCGGGGCACTCGGCGCGCGTCCCACCGCCTTCAACACCGTGCGCTACAGCGAGAAGCTTCTCGAAGCCAGCGGCATCTCTATTGAAACTCTCGATCTTTCCGAAGTCCTCGGCCGCATCAGCCGTATGAAAGATGATGACGCCGCCGCCGTCCAGAAACTGCAGTCCATCGAGAAATACGTTTCCACCGGCAATATTCCCCAGGCCGCGTTGCTCAAAATGGCCAAGCTGGGAGCGGTGGTCGACGATTGGATGAAGGCCACCGATCTGCAGATCAGCGCGGTGCAGTGCTGGACCTCACTTGAGGAAAATCTCGGCGTCGTTCCCTGCACGGTGATGAGCATGATGAGCGATTCACTTCTTTCGAGCGCCTGCGAAGTCGACGTCTGCGGTGTTCTCGGCATGCACGCCCTGCAACTCGCTTCGGAAACTCCCAGCGCGCTGCTTGACTGGAACAATAACTACGGTTCTGATCCCAACAAAGCGGTCTGCTTCCACTGCAGCAATCTTCCCAAACATTTCTTCCGCGAAGTGAAAATGGACTATCAGGCGATTATCGCCGGCACCGTCGGCAAGGAAAACACCTTCGGCACGTGCGTCGGCTTGGTGAAATCCGGCGCGATGTGTTTCGCGCGCTTCTCCACAGACGATGGCAACGGTAGAATTCACGGCTACACCGGCAGCGGCCGCTTCACCGACGATCCGCTCGAAACGTTCGGCGGCGCCGGTGTAGTGGAAATTCCCGGGTTGCAGAAACTACTCCGTTATATCTGCGAAAACGGCTTCGAACATCACGTTGCCGCCAACTTTTCCTCCGTCGCCCCAGCCGTCCACGAAGCCGCTACCCGCTACCTCCACTGGGACATGTACGCCCACGCAGGCTAAGATTCAGTTTTATGGAAGACGCGTGAAACCATGGCAATTGTAGCTGGAGTCGATTTCGGAACTTTGAGCGTTCGCGTTTCCATCGTAGGCAGCGAACGAGGAAAGCTCGCGACAGCGCTTGCCGAATACCCGCTCCATCGCAAACGCGAAGACCCGGAATATGCCACGCAATCTCACGACGATCAAATGCGCGCCTTGGCCATCGCCACGCGCGAGGCTGTTCAGAAAGCCGGAATCTCCGGCGATCAAGTCCAGGCGCTCGCTGTCGATACCACCGGCTCCTCCGTCATTCCCGTCGGCAACAACCTGCAGCCGCTCGACGAATATTATTTGTGGTGCGACCATCGCGCGAAAGCCGAAGCCTCCGAAATTACCGAAGCCGCTCACCGCGAAAAGCTTCAGGCCATCGAGTGGTGCGGCGGTGTGTATTCCTCGGAATGGGGTTTCTCGAAGCTGCTGCATTGGCTGCGCCACAATCCACAAAAACGTTCGCAATTCGTCACCGCTTTCGAACATTGCGACATGGCCGCCGTCACGCTTTGCGGAATCACCGATCCCCGTCTCGCCAAGCGCAGCGTTTGCGCTATGGGTCACAAGTGGTTGTGGAACGCAGAACTCGGCGGCTTGCCGCCCGAAGAATTTCTCGTGAAAGTGGATCCACTGTTCGCCGGAGTCCGAGAAAAACTTCAGGGCGATTACGTCACGTCGGATCATATCGCCGGAAAGCTTTCCCCAGCCTGGGCGGAAAAGCTCGGACTAAAAGCGGGAATCCCCATCCCCGTCGGCGCTTTCGATGCTCATTGGGACGCCATCGGCGCCGGTTGCCGCACCGACGACATGGTCAACGTCATCGGCACTTCCACGTGTATCATCGGCATCACGCCGTCGATTAATCTCGTTCCCGGAGTCTGCGGAGTAGTTCAGGGCAGCGTGCATCCGCAGCGCACCGGAATCGAGGCCGGCCTTTCCGCGGTCGGCGATATATTTAACGCCATCGCTCAGCGCGCAGACACCGACGTCCCGACGTTAAGCATTGGCCTCGAAAAATATCGCGCTGGCCAAACCGGCCTCCTTCGCATCACCTGGGACAATGGCGATCGCACCGTGCTCGTCAATCCCAATTTGCGCGGTGCCACTCTCGGCTGGAACTTGCAAAGCACCGCGCAAGACGAGCTCTTCGCCGCCATCGAAGGCACCGCCTTCCACACGCGCATCATTCTCGAACGCATGGCCGAACACGGTGTGGCCATCAAGCAAGTCATTAATGCCGGCGGCATCCCGCAAAAGAATAATGTCCTCAATCAGGTTTACGCCAACGTTCTCGGCCGGCCGGTTCTCGTTCCCGGCAAAAGCGTCATCAGCCTCGGCTCCGCTATTTTCGCGTTTCTTGCCGCGGGCACGTTCAAAACCATCGAAGAAGCTCAGGACAAGATTTGCCCGCAACACCGCGTCTTTTCTCCCGAGCCTGCGGCACAGAAAGTCTACGATTCGCTTTACGCGCTCTATAAGAAATTCTATTTCTCCTTCGGCCAGCCAAGCGACGCGGCGTTTGGCAACCTTATGCCCATACTGATCAAACTCGCTGAGCAAGCTCATTCCACCGCAAAACATTCCGTCGATTAAGACTCTGGGGGTTACCATGAAAAATCCATCGAAAATCTCGAGACGCCAATTCGTGGGGTCAGCCGTCACCGCGGCCGCCGCGAGTTCCCTGCCGCTGCAAAATCTTATCGCGTTCCCGAAACCCGCCGTGTCGCCCTCATCGGATCCAGTGTGGAAAGACGAGGGTGTCCTCTACGTCGACAAATCTCCCTACGCCAAGCTGCACAACGTTCCCGTCCACGCCGTCACCATCACCGCAGGCTTCTGGGGCGCTCGTCGCGAGATCAACATCGATAAAAGCATTCCGTCCATGGAGACGCTGCTCGAAGCCAATGGTCGCATGAAAAATTTCCTGCGCCTCGCGGGGAAAAGTGATGCTAAACAAAGCGGACCCGTCTATTCCGATTCCGATGTCTACAAATGGACGGAAGCCGTCGGTTTCGCGCTTCAGTCCGGCGATCGCCCGCAGTTGCGGGAGCAAACGGACCAAATCATTAAAGAAGTCGTCGCCGCCCAGGAACCCAGCGGCTATCTCAACACATACTACGTAGAGGATCGTGCCAAGGATCGCATGACCCCGGATGTCCAACGCGTGGGTCACGAACTTTACAATCTCGGCCACATGATTCAAGGGGCGATTGCCTATTACCGTGCCACCGGCGATCGCACTCTGTTGGACGCCAGCATCCGCTTCGTCGACGGCTACTTGCTCGCCAATTTCGGCCCCGATCCCAAGAAACCAATTTTCTCCGGCCATCCCGAAATCGAACTCGCGCTCGTCGAGCTCTACCGCACAACCGGTGAGAAAAAATATCTCACGCTGGCGGGCTACATTCTCCAAGGCGACGATCGCATGAAGATGCCCCAGCGCGCTTACGTTTATAACTTCTGCGGAATTCCGTTCACTTCGCGCACGCATCTCGAAGGGCACGCCGTCCGCGCCATGTACGCCTGTTGTGGTGCCACGGACTACTACATGGAATCCGGCGACGAATCATATCTCAAAACCCTGAACGTCTTGTGGAACGATCTCGTCACTTCGCAAATGTATGTAACCGGCGGCGTCGGCGCGCGCAGCCAGGGCGAAGCCTTTGGCGATTCTTACGAGTTGCCGAATTTCACTGCCTACGGCGAAAGCTGCGCAGCCATTGGCAACATGATGTGGAACTGGCGCATGCTCACCGCCACCGCCGAAGCGAAATATGCCGACGTGATCGAGCGCGCCCTGTACAACGGAATCAATTCCGGCATGTCCCTCGACGGCACCTTATATTGTTACCGCAATCCCTTGGCGTTCGATCCCACGAACGGCGACAAGATTCGCAATCCCTGGTACGACACCACCTGCTGCCCTCCCAATCTCGAGCGTACCTTCGCCTCATTGCCCGGCTATTTCTACGGCACCAGTAAAGACGGCCTTTACGTCCATCTCTACGACAATTCTCAACTCGATTGGCATCTGGAAGACGGCACCGGCCTGAAAGTTACGCAGAAAACAAATTATCCGTGGGATGGCGCGGTGGAGCTTGCCGTTTCGCCCGAGAAGCCAACTGAGTTCACAATTTATCTGCGCATTCCCGGCTGGTCCGACGGCACGCAAGTAAAGGTCAACGGTGCTGCGGTCTCTGGCGCGAATCCCGGCCACTATCTCGCCATACGCCGTCGCTGGACCTCCGGCGACTCCATTACCGCAAAATTCAACATGACCCCGCAAGTCATTGAAGCCAACGCGCGCGTTGTTGATGATTATGGCCGCGTCGCGGTTCAGCGCGGTCCGCTAATCTATTGTTTGGAGCAATTGGATCAGCCCGAAGGTGTGCCGCTCTACGACGTGTCGCTCGATCTACGGCAAAAATCATCTCCGCAATTCCACGACGAGTTCGAACCGAACTTGCTCGGCGGCATCGTCGTGCTGAAACACGTTGGCGCTGCCAGCGAACAATCCGGGACAGCCAATAAACTCTATTATTCCTACGCCGGACGTCCGTCGTCCACCCGTCAAGTCCAACTCCAGTTCATCCCCTACTACGCGTGGGCAAATCGTGCGGCCACGCCCATGCAGGTCTGGACGCCCTACCTTCGCGCCTAGCCCATATTTTATCCGCCACCGGCACTCGTTGCTTACGGACCCTTCCGGTCCGTAGGCTTGCTGAACACAGCCCCATCGATCGCCACATTCTGCTGGATCTCTTCAAACTGAATCGTCGCGGCGTCCTCTGGATCGGACATCGTCACGCGAAACGGAACCTGCACTCCGCCCACATCCCGATAATCCGCATACTCCACTTGCGAAGGGTTCAGTCCCAGCGGCGATTCCGCATAGCGCACAACGCGAATCAGCAACCCAGACTGCTCGTCGAAATAAAATGTCGCCGCGGGCTGGTCATCGCGACTGGCAAACATCACATAAGCCTCACGCCCATTAATCATCTCCGGATACTCCACGCGCAATTCCGGAAACTTCTCTTCCATATGCAGCGGAAATTGCAGGTCCGCATCCATTCGCGCGGCCTCCACATCTCCGGGATGCATCGCTCGAGCCGGCCGTCCGGGAATTCCATACCAACCCGAATGCCCATCGTAAACCTCTGTACTTTGCCCTTCGGCAAGTTGCCGAACCAGCGCCCACTTGTCCGGCGCCTGCGCAAAAATCTCCACGCTAACGGTTTTGTCGCCGGCAACAGTCGTACCTTTTTCCACGCGGCTGGTAATCTTCTGAATCGCCGCCGCTCCCCCGAGTGCCGCGACATACTTGTCGATCAACTCATCCGCAGTGGGCAAGCCCGTGGGAAGCGCCTGCCCTTGCGAAGCGTCGCGTCTCGCGCCAGTCTGCGCCTCATTTCCAATCACCGGAGTCGCAACAGGCTTAGCTACTCCGCGATGGCACGAGTAGCAAGTCACTTCGCGCCGCCCTTCGAAGCTCGCGTTGATCGCAAACATCATCTTCATCATTTCCCGCGCGGTTTGTTTCTCTTTCTTGTCATCCTTATCAAAATGTCCTTCCACATGGCAGAAGCTGCATTGCACGCCGAGCGACGACTCCATGAATTCCATCGCCGGAATCAATTGCTCGGACGGAATTCCCTTCAACACCTGAATATTCTTGAAAACTTCCTCGGTCTTTTTCCCCGACCCGGTTGCAGAAGTCTGCCTGCCAGTGGTCCCGCCCTCCGAACCCTCGCCCATCGCCGCCTTGATCCTCCCCGACAATTCTGCCGCCTCCCCGCTCTTCCCCTCTTTTCCGTACAGTCCGAGCAACGTGCTCGCAGCCGGCAAAAATAACGGGTCGAGCCTCACCGCCCGCTCGAGATGCGCAATGGCATCCGCATCATCCCCTTCCTGTATATAAGGTGACGCGGCGCTCGCCTCTGTCAGCGCCGAATTCGGATCAAGCTGCAATGCGCGATCAAACGCCAGCTTGGCATCCGAAGTTTGTTTCGCCAGCAGCAGCGCTTCGCCAATCCATTTGAAAAATTCCGCGTCGTGCGTAAATTGCCCCTGTACTTCCGTCAAGTCGCGGTAGCCCTGAATCACAAACGGCGCTGAGTGCCGCTGCATCCCCACGTCGATATATGCGATTCCAAGATTCCGCTTCTGCAACTCCGCAGCCGGCTCGCGCCACGCCGCGATTCCGCTACCCGCCGGAAGATCGCGCGGTGCATCGGGCACGCGCTGAATTCTATGATCTGTAAACACTGTGTGCCCGCCATCCTTCGCGTCGCGCCTCGGCATGTGGCATCCCAAACAATCGCTGTCCTTCGCGGGGTGCGCGGAAGGGAAGTTCGCCGGGTGGCACGCAAGGCATCGCGCGCGATAATACTCCACGGATTGCGCCAGCTTTTCATGCGGATTGTGGCAAGTCACGCACCACAAACGCCCTCCGCTGTTTCTCGCGCACGCACTCAGCGCAAGCTGCTCCACATGGCTGATTACTTTGAAATCCCCGGCAGGCGCGCCCGCCGGCATAACGTTGCGATAAATCGTAAACGTATCTTCGAGCGGCCATCCTGGAATAAAGTCGCTGATTTTCCTTCCCGGGTTCGCCACTCGAGCCACGCCAAACAAATGGCACTGCTCGCAAATGCTGTCGCGCGCGGCCGGCTCCAGCTTCGATGGATTCACGATCGTTCCCGCGCGAGGATCGGCCAGGTGCTTTTTCACCGGACCATGGCAGCGTCCGCACGTAATCGCCTCCGCCGCAAATACCGGCGGCCGATACTCATTCAACGTCCCCGAAACATGCAGCGCATTTCCGGAGTGGCACAGCAGGCATTCTTCCGCGATCGGCCGCGTGAAATCCGGATCGGGTTGGTTCTCATACCCCGGCGCAAGATCGTAAGCCCGCCGGCTTTTGTAATATGCCACCGGAGACTGAAATAAATGTCCGCCGATATCCACCAGGTACCCGCTCGCATGTTCGCCCGAGCCAATCACATAATCGACGCGGTATTCGCTCTTATCGCCGGCATTTTCCCAACTCTGATAAAATCCTGCCGTCGAAGAATGCATGGTGATCGTGCTGCCATGTGCCGTCACTGTCCCGTCCGGCTCGTTCTCCGCGCGCCGCAAAGCGTGCGCCATCGCCGAGCGTGCAAATCCTTGCACCTCGCTCGGATGGCACACCACGCAACGATCCGCGCCCGTGGGTTCCTGCATTTGTATTTGTTCCGGGATTCTTGTCTGAGGTTTGGCGCCGCCAGCCTCTTGCGAACGCGCCCCGGCAATCCAACTTAAAGCCAGCAGCGCAAAGCAAGCCGTCATCGCAATTTGTTTCGTGCGCCTCGCGGCAGCAGCGCCAACGAATCCATCAACCAACCGCGGCCGCGATCCCATGCCAGGCTTTTGCACGCGGTCCATACTCCAACGATTGGCCTTCGGACACAAGCGTGTGCCTTGGCGTCGGCGCTAGCTCTTCAGGTTCTGATAAAGCTGGTAATCCTCGTCGCCAATCGCCGCAAACGGTCGCAGCGTCACTTTCTCTGCATCACTTTGCACGATCCAGTCCTCCGAGGAAGCGCCCGCCGCTGAAGCCGCCAGCAATTGCGCGCGCGTGAAAGAAGCCGGCAATTGACCCACGGCAAACAGCGCCACAGGTCCACGCGACAAAGCCACAAGCTGCGGAGTTTGCGCGTCGACGGCTTCCAGCCGAAGCGGCATACCAATCTCATATTCCACGCGGTCGCCGTTCTTCCACGTGCGCGCAATGGCGAAGAATTTCCCCGCGGTCACATCTCCGTCCACGCGTTTGCCGTTTACGGAAATTCGCGTCTTTGCGTCCGCCCACGCCGGTACCCGCAGATACACAGTAAAAGTTTCCGGCCGCGCCATCGCCAGTTCCAGTTGCGTCGTATTCGCCTTGGGATAGCTGGTTTGTTGCGTCAAAGTGCAGTCCGTCCCGTTCTGTTTCCAGGTCACGCGCGAAGGCAGAAAAAGATTCACATAAATGCCTTCCTTCGCCGCGTAATACGAACTGATCCCGTAATCCGCGCTCAATTGTGGGAAAGTTCCGGAGCAGCACGGCCATTTATCCTTGTAATAGACCTTCTTCGCCGCCTGACGGTTGTAGTCGGAATAATAAAAGCTCACGCCGTCCGGCTGAATCGGTTTTGCGCCGGCAACCGTGTTGTACAGCACCTGCTCCATGCTGTCGCCGTACCGCGAGTCCTTCGTCACCCTCATCAAATAGCGCGTAATCTTGAACTGTCCATAAGCCCCGCAAGGAGTTTCGAAACTCGCGTGCGTCGTGCCCAGGCTGGCCCCGAGCAATCCTTTCCCCGGCTCCACGAATGCTTCGTTCGGTCCCCATCCTCCGGTCGCGTAACTTTGTTCCTGCACCAGCCGTAACCCATTCGCCGCCGCGCGCAAATATTTCTCATCGCCCAAAACCAGGTAAGCCTGCATTGCCGAACTCAGAGTGTTCACGTGGCTGTAAGCGTGCTTGCCAGGCAACGGATTCTGCCCCGCCGCAAGTGGATCGTAGTAATCGTGATAGATGAATCGCTCGCCCAACTCGCGATAGCGTGTGTCGCCGCTGCGCTGGTAGGCGAGGAAAAAATTCTCCGGAAGCGTGTACGTCTCGTCCCACGTATATGCAATCGTTTTATGCGGCCGCGCCTCTTGCTCTGCCCGGCTCAGCGCCTTCTCCGGCAAATGCGGCAACACCGCGTCCGTACTGCGTTTCAGCACCTCCAACGCGTTCGGGTCGGCCGCAAATTGATGTGCGTCAATCAGACCGCAGCAGGTTTTGTCGAACGTGTATCCCGGCAGTGGGTAATCCACATAAAACTTCCCCGTCGGCTCCACGGTCGCGCCATAGGCCAGAACCAGCCGCTGCACTTTTGCCTGCGTGGCTTTCGATCCGGTCACTGCGTACGCGCGCGCCAATCCCGAAACGTATTGCCCAAACGAATGCCCGGGAATAAATCCGTGGAAATTGTGGCTGGGGTCAAAGTCGTTCGCATTGTCATACCATCCGCCAAGGTCGGGCCCCGGCGCTGGCAGTCCTTCGCGTTGCCGAAACGGTTTCAGCAACCCATCCTCATCCACGCCCATGAACAACTTATGGTTCTGATCAAACTGTACGCGGAACGGGCCGTCGAGCAGTTGCACTTGTGAATATTCGAAAACCGACAACGGAGTCGTGATCGCCGTCTCCGCCACTTTCCTGCGAGCCCAGGCCGGCAGCGATCCCACGGCCAGTAATCCCGCAGTCGAAGCCGCGGTCGTCTTTAGGAATTGTCTCCGGGACTTTTTTCTCATGACAGCGTCTCCTGGCCTGCGGAAGGGAATCGATTTTCAGATCGCGAAAACCCGATTTTTCGATGGGCAGCTCTTCCACGCCCATTTCTCAGCAAGCGTTTTCTCAACTAGCCTATGTATAACCCCTCGCGCCTTCCGCGTCAAACTCAAGCTGTCGCCAATTTTGCGAATGAAGTATCCTGATTCCTGCGGCTTTGTACGGCCCGCCTTCCAAGGCGCCGTGCCACCTGTGCCAGGTCACCAATATTTGTGATGCTTCGATTCCGGAAAATAGCTTGCTCGATCGTCTTCTTGGTCTGCGCCACTCTAGCCTTATCTCAGACCGCTCAAAATCCCGCCGAGCCCGTCAGCGCGGCGCTGCGTGCCAGGGATTTCGATAAAGCCATCGAGCTCTCCAGGTCCGCCCTCAAGCAATTCCCCAACAACGCTCAACTCTGGACGCTCCAAGGCATTGCCTTCACCAGCAAGGCCGACAGCAAAAACGCCCTCGCCGCTTTTCAACAAGCGTTAAAGATTGCCCCGAATAATGTTGCCGCCCTCGAAGGCGCCGCGCAGATTCACTATCAAGCCGGCAATCAAGCCGCAATTCCGCTTTTGAACCATCTGCTCGAATTGCATCCGGAAAACCTCACCGCCCACGCCATGCTCGCGGTTCTCGAATATCGCAAAGGAAATTGCGCTGCCGCGGTGCCGCATTTTGAAAAAGCGGAGCAACTGCTGGACTCAGAAGTCGACGCGCTGCACGCCTATTCCACCTGCCTCGTGCGCCTCAAGCGCCTCGACGATGCGGCCGCCACGTTGCAAAAGGCCGTCGCTCTTCATCCTGATGATCCGCGCGAGCGCCAGGTCCTTGCCTCCATTCAACTGATGGATCACAAATCGAAGGACGCCATCGCCACTCTGCAACCCCTGCTTGACGCGCAAAACGCCGATTCCACCACGCTGCAACTGGCTTCCCGCGCCTACGAAGATTCCGGCGACACGCCGCAAGCGGTCAGTACGCTCCGGCAAGCGGTTCTCCTCGATCCAAAAAACGTTAGCCTGTACATCGATTTCGCCACCATTTGTTTTTCTCACGAATCCTTCCAGGTCGGCATCGATGTCCTCAGCGAAGGATTGGTTCTCCAGCCAAAGTCAGACGATCTCTACGTGGCTCGCGGCGTTCTTTACGTGCAGCTCGCGCAGTACGATAAAGCCGAAGCCGACTTCGAGAAAGCTTACGAGCTCAATCCGCACCAATCCCTAAGCACCGCGGCGCAAGGTTTGGCCGCAGTACAGGCAAACGACCTCGATCACGCCCTCGCTTCCATCCAGGAAAAATTGAAACGCAAGCCCAACGACCCGCTTCTTCTGTATCTGCAAGCCGATGTGCTCTCGCAAAAGGGTGTCGATCCCGGCACACCTAATTTCCAGATGGCGTTGCACTCCGCGCAGAAGTCCGTCGCGTTGCAGCCCACGCTTGCCGCATCCCGCGCCGTCCTCGCCAAGCTTTATATGCAAGGGGGGCAATATCAGTTGGCCATCGAACAGTGCCGCAAAGCGCTTGCTCTCGATCCCAAGGATCAAACCGCCGTCTATCGCCTGATCCAGGCGTTGCGGAAAACCGGCCAGAACAAGGAAATCCCCGCCCTGCTTCAGCGCCTCGCCCAGCTTCGCGAAGAAGCCACCAAAGACGAGCGCGAGCGCTACCGTTACAAACTTTTCGAGGAGGAACCCGCCGCCAAGCCGGCAGAACCCTAACCGGTTCGCCGCGCTTTAGAGGATTCTGGGAAAATGTTTACTCAACGTTTCGTGTGGGCCATAATTGGCTCATTGACAACCACCATCGAGCGCCAAGGAACCTGCTTCCCATGACCGTTTCTCGCCGCGACTTCATGCGCGCTTCCCTCGGTTCGGCTCTGTCCCTCACCGCCGGCCGCGCCTTCGCTCAAGGCATGGGTGGGCACGCAGCCAAGCCCATGGCCCGCCAAGCCCCCTCCGGCCGTCCCTTTAACGCGCATTTCACGGACGTAGCCGCCGCAGCCGGTCTTCACGCGCCCACCATCTACGGCGGCGACCAGGTCAACAAATACATCCTCGAATCCGACGGCTGTGGCTGCGCCTTCATCGACTACGACAATGACGGCTGGATGGATATCTTTCTCCTCTCGGGTACCCTGCTCGAGGGCGCTCCGCCGGGCGCCACCAACCGCCTCTACAAAAATAATCGCGATGGCACATTTACCGACGTCACCGAACAGGCCGGCCTGCACTCCGCCGGCTGGTCCAATGGCGTCTGCATTGCCGATTACAATAACGACGGCTTCGACGACATTTTTTGCACCTACTTCGGCCAAAACATCCTCTATCGCAACAATGGCGACGGCACCTTTACAGACGTAACGAAGGCCGCTGGCTTATCGAACGATCAGCCGCGTTGGGGCGCCGGCTGCGCCTTCCTCGACTACGATCGCGATGGCCATCTCGATTTGCTCGTCTCCAATTACGTACGTTTCAACCTTGAAAAAGCCCCGGTTCCAGGCGCCAGTTCCAACTGTAATTTTCGTGGCGTCTCTGTCGAGTGCGGCCCGCGCGGCCTTCCCACCGGCCACCATTCGTTATACAAGAACAACGGCGACGGCACCTTCACCGACGTCAGCCAACAATCCGGTATCTCTCAATTCACGCAATGCTATGGCATGACGGTCATAGCCGCCGACCTCGACGAAGACGGCTGGACCGATATTTACATCGCTTGCGATTCGACCCCCAGCCTACTCTTCATGAATAACCACGACGGCACTTTCCGCGAAGAGGGCGTCCTGCGCGGCGTGGCCCTCAGCGATGACGGCGAAGAACAGGCCGGCATGGGCGTCGGCGTTGGCGATTACGATCTCGACGGCCACCTCGATCTCTTCAAAACGCACTTCACCGACGACTCCAACGTGCTCTACCACAACGATGGCAAAGGCAATTTCGACGACGTCACCCGCCAGGCGAAGGTAGCCGTGGAGACTCGCTACGTTTGCTGGGGAGCGGGGATCCTCGACCTCGATAACGACGGCAACCCCGATCTGTTTATGGTCACAGGTAACGTTTACCCGGAAGTCGAACGCAAGCTTCCGCAGTATCCGTACAAGACTCCTCGCGCCGTTTTTCGCAATCTCGGCAATCACACTTTTGAAGAATTGGTGGAAGCCGCGGGCCCCGGCGTGGCCGCCGCGCACAGCAGTCGCGGCTGCGCCTTCGGCGATTTTGACAACGACGGCGACGTCGACATTCTCATCATCAACATGCACGAACCTCCTTCGCTGTTGCGCAACGACATTCGTGGAAAACCGAACTGGATCAAGGTCAAACTCGAAGGAGTGAAGTCCAATCGCAGCGCCATCGGGGCCCGCGTTCTCGTTCATTATGGCGGGAAAACGCAGGCTCAGAGCGTTTTGAGCCAAAGCAGTTTTTATTCCTGCAACGATCCGCGCCTGCATTTTGGCCTGGGCAATAATGCCGTTGTGGACATCGATGTCCACTGGCCCAGCGGCGGCGTAGAATCGCTGAAACACCTGCCAGTTAACCGCTTAATCACGCTTCGCGAAGGCGCTGGTGAAGTCCCCAATCGTGGCTGGGCCCGCTCGTAACCTCGCCGTCCAAAACCCCCGGTAACGCCCCTACCCTCTCGCCGCGTCCTTAGTACAAAACCATTAGAAAAAGCTTGACAGCCATTTCCAACTGGCATATACGTGGAGCAATCGAGAAAACGTTTACACCACATCGCTTCTGTAAATGTTTACTTTGACGGATTAGGGACTTTAGGGGGGTGATTCAGATGCATGCGAGAAATTTTTTCCGTTGGACTGTTCGGCTGCTCTTCATCGGATTGGTAGCCTCGCTAGCCGCCGTGTCCACCTGGGCTCAGTTTAACGCCAGTATCCAGGGTAACGTGTCCGACCCTAGCGGCGCCGCCGTCTCCGGGACGAAAATTACGTTAGAGAACCTTTCGACTCACGTCGTGGCCACCACAACGTCGGGTGCCGATGGCAGCTACCGCTTCGTCAGCCTGGCTCCCGGCAATTATAAAATTTCGGCCGAAGCTTCCGGATTCGCCAAGTCCGAAACCACGGTGACGCTCGACACTAGTCAGAACCTTAGCGTTGCCTTGACGCTCAAGGTCGGCGCCACGACAGAGTCCATCGAGGTCACCGCGGAGAATCCGCTTTTCAACACCGCCGAAACGCGAAACCAGATGACTCTTGAAACTCAGGAGCTTGGCACTTTGCCGATGGCGGGCCGCAACATGCTTTCCCTCACCACACTGGCGCCCGGCGTATCTGGCCTCGGTTTGGCCGGCGGTCCCGGCGTCGCTTCGGGCACCCCGGGATCGAGCGTCAACAACTTTTCTACGGAAACCGCCGTCGATGTCAGCGCCAACGGTCAAGGCACCGTCGCGAACATGTGGATCATTGACGGCTTGGACGTCACCAGCAGCGTTCGCCAAGGTGTCTTGAACCTTGTTCCCAATCCCGACGTGATTCAAGAAACCTCATATCAGGTGAACACCTACTCGAGCGAGTACGGACACGGCAGCGGCCTGCAAGTTGCCATGACCACCAAGTCTGGTTCCGATGAATTTCACGGCCTGGCCAGCGATTATTTCAATTACCAGCCGATGTTCGCCAAATACTCTCTCCCCGGCTCCGATCATCCATACAGCCCGTTCCACAGCAACAATCTGTCCGGAAATATCGGCGGCCCTATCATTCCTCATCATGAATTTTTCTTTTTCTTCGGCATTGAAGCCCTGCGTTCTTCCGCTTCCACCGGAAACCAGGCAGTGTCGTTCGCAGCCCCTGAGTTCGCCGCATTCGCCCAGGCGAACGATCCGGGCACGTTTGGAACGAAGATTCTCACACAGTATGTGCCGTCGCACGTCTTCACCACCGGCTCACCGGTCACTGCACAGACCTATTTTGGTAATAACGCCAACGGACAGCCTATTTGCCAAGCCGACCCTGCATCGATTCAGAATATTCCTTGCACTTTGCCAATGGTTGACAACGGCACGTTCAATTCCGCCAACATCATCAACGGCACACAGTATTACGTTCGCATCGACAAATATTTCAAGAAAGATCGCATTTACGGCAGCTTTTTCCGCACCCTGCAGGCCAACCCCACTTCCAATCCTATTCCGCAATTCTCCACCACCAACAACTATTGGGAGCGCGCTCTGCAAGTGAGCTGGACGCACACGTTCAGTCCCAACACCTTGAACGAAGCCATCTTTGCGCAAAATCGCATCGAGGGTAAGAACGACGAAACCGGCGACTTCACGATTCCCGGGATCAGCGTTTCCGGTCAAAGCGTTGGATACGGCTTGGGTTTCGCGCAAGGCGATTTCATCCAACACAACTACCACTGGCGCGATGTTTTGACGCATGTCCACGGAGCCCACGTTATCAAGGTCGGCTATGAGGGTCTATACGGCGACGACGTCGAGCCCTTCCAGGGTCCGTGGTCCCATCCGGCTTTTAGCTTCAACAATTTGCTGTCGCTCGCGCAGGATGCTCCGCTCACAGAAAGCGGCGTCATGTATAACCCCAACACTGGCCAGCAGCAGCTTTGGAGTTGGGACGCTGCTTCCAAAACCTGGGGCGTTTTCGTTGAAGATACCTGGAAAGCGCGCAGGAACCTCACCCTCACTTTGGGTTTCCGGTTCGACGATCAAGGCAACCCGTATTCCAAAACGCCTTCGACCGTCTTCGGCAATTTCTATCTCGGCACCGGATCCACCTTCGAAGAGGAAGTCGCCAATGGTTATGCCAAGCCTACGCACAACGCCTTGCTGCGTACACCGCTGGTTGCTAGTCCCCGCATCGGCTCGGCTTGGGACATCAACGGTAAGGGCGACTGGGTTCTGCGTTCCGGTTTCGGAATGTTTTCCAACTGGCTCACGCCTGCCAACATTCAGGAAGAGTTCCGCGGCAATCCTCCGGGCCTGATCAATCCAACCTTTAACGCAAATTCGTCCACTCCGCCGGTCTTCGTCCAGGGCACCAGCAGCACGCCTCCGTTTGGATTCGTGTTCCCGCAACTGGGCGGCTCGCCGTTATGTCCCACGGTTCCGTGCCTCGACAGCGCGGGCGGCATTCTCAACGCGGGCTTGGGCATTGGTGGAATCACTCCGACAATCGTCTCTCCCACTGCCTATATTTGGTCGAGCACTCTCGAGCGTCGTCTCGGCAGTCACTTCGTTGCCGCCGTGCTCTACGCTGGTTCCCATACTTCTAACCTCGTCGGCAACGGCAACGCAGGAGGAGTCGTTTCCTACGGTGTCGACATCAACGAATTGCCCGGTGCACTGATTGGGCAACCTCTAGGGTCTACTCCCGACCGGCCCAACCCCAGCTTTGGTCAAATCGCCTATACCCAGAACAATCGTTACGCGAACTATGAAGCCGTAACCGCCGACCTCAGAGCCAGAGCGAGCCGTGGCTTCTTCGATGTTTCCTACACGCGCTCTTCATCCAAGGATGACGCCAGCAAATATCCGACGCCGGAAAATCCTACGGCGTTCTACGGCCCATCCCCATGGGACGTCCCGAACCGCTTCTCCGCCACTTTTAACTATGAGCAACCAGGTTTGAACGGTGGCAAGGGCTTCGTTGGCCACCTCACCGGTGGCTGGGGAATCAGCGGCACCAGCGTTTATCAGACCGGTTATCCGTTCACCGTCTTCACATCGGCGGCTTACAACGGCGGAAACTACGTCGTCGGTGCAAACGCAACAATAACGAAAACCGGAGATTACCTTGCGAATGGAGATAACTTCAGCTATCCAAACGTCTCGAACTATGCGCAAGGAACATCCCGCAACGCCTATACCACCGGCGTTTTTAGCTCCGGCCAATTCACTGTTCCCATCGCTGGCACAAACGGCGACGAGAAACCCGGTCAATTCCGCAATCCAGCCTTCATCGAGACGGATGCGACCGTTTACAAAAACAACCAGATCACCGAGCGGTTGAACTTCCAGATCCGCTTCGAATTCTACAACCTCTTCAATCACCCGAATTTCCAAAGCATCCAGGGTGATCTCTCGCAGGGCAACTTTGGCATCGCAACCGCCCAGACTTTGCCAAGATGGTGGCAAATCGGAGGCAAGCTCTACTTCTAGTTCGATTCTCACACACGACGGTCGGGGCTATCGCTTGTCCTTACAAGCGGTGGCCCCACAAAACAGAGTGCTTCTCTCGTGAGATTGCGGCCCTGTGCGAAGCTAAAGTCAAGAATTGCAGTGACATAAAAAGTACTGAGGCGCGGTGGTGCAGCCGCGCCTCAGTTTTTTCTTTCTGCTCTTTTTTATCTGGGTGCCCCACACGCCGCCGTTGCATGTCGGATCTTGAAGTCCCCCACCGTTCGTGCCTAATCCCCCAAAGCGGTGTCATCCTGAGGAGCGCCTTCTGCGAAAATGGATCTCAATCGCTCCGCATTCTCCAAAGTCAATTCCCTGAGACGTCATGGATACACCATGACGAGCACCAAACAATTCCTAACCCAACTCCACACTCACCGCTGTCACCGACGCCGCCGGCAACTCCGCCACAAACCTCGTCCCGCTCACGTTCAACGCCTTCGTCTGCGGAACTACCACATCCGGCTGCGCAAACGTGTTGTGCGCGTGAATATCCGCATTCGCCAGAAAACTCATACTCGCGCCCTTCGCCGTCCCCCCACGCAAAACAATTTCCGCCACTCGCGGCTCGGAAGTGTTGGGATTCACCGCCGTAATCGTCAAATTCTTTTCCCGCACGGACGCAGCCCCGTGCAATCCCCAGAACGCCGCCGCCTTCCCATCCCGTTCGTAGTGCACATTCGGCGCGGAAAACTCCGTCCGTAAAGCCTCACCGCCCTGGTGGCTCGCATACAGCTCAAACACGCGCCCCACCGGCGTCACCACGAATTTGTCTTCATGCGCCAGGTACAAACTGTTCAGGCAGTTGATCAGCTGCGCGCAATTCGCCATCGCTACCTTCTCGGGATTCCTGTTGAAAATGTCCAGCGTCATCCCGCTGAACACCGCATCCCGCAGCGTCGGCATTTGCTCCAGCAAATCGCCCGGTGTCGCCTCGCTCCCTGGCCGGTACCACGGGCCCCACTCATCCACCACCAGCTTCACCCGGTGCTCTGCGTCAAATTCACTCAACACCTGCCAGTGTCCCGTGATCAATCCTTCCATCCTCTGCCCTTCGCGCAACAACTCATACCAGTCCACGGAATCGAACTGCACCGCGTCTCCCTTGCCCGCCACCCAATCCTCTGTCTTACCCCGGCTCAGATTCCACGCGTAGTGATGCAGCGCCATCCCGTAAATCCTCCGCAACTCTCCTCGCCCCTTGCGCAAAGCCTCGGTCAAAAAATCTCGCGTCCAGCTCCAATCATCTGTGTTCGGGCCTGAAGCGATCAGGTTCAGCCGCTCGCCGCCATATCGCGGCAGCCACGTCGAGTAACGCCGGAATTCCACGGCGTATTCCTGCGCGGTGAATTCACCACCGCAGCCCCACGATTCGTTTCCCACGCCCCAATATTTCACGTGAAACGGCTCCGCAAAGCCCGCCGCCGCGCGCTCGTCCGCCAGCGTCGTGCTCCTCGCGGGAGAATTACAATATTCGACCCACTGTTGAAACGCCGAAGCCGGCAAGCTTCGCACATTCGCGGCAAGATACGGCTCCGCGCCAATCAACTTGCAGAAGTGCGCGAATTCATTCGTTCCTACGCGGTTCGGATCGTAGCGATGATTTTCCGGCGCGTCCTTCGATTCGTCGTTCGCCCAGAAATTCGTCCGCCTGGGCCGTTTGTCGATTGGTCCAACCCCGTCGCGCCAGTCGTAGCTATCCGCGAAGCATCCGCCCGGATAACGGACGACCGGCGCCTTGATCTTCCGCATGTGCTCAACAACGTCTTTCCGCAGTCCATCGATATTCGGCACGCGCGATTGCTCGCCCACCCATATGCCGTCGTAAAATACCCCGCCCAGATTTTCCGTAAAGTGTCCGTAAATATTCGGAGAGATCGTCCCCAGCGGCTCGTCAAACAAAACTTCAATCCGCGAATTCGCCGCGCGCGAATCCGTCGCCCGCCAACTCTTCTTCGGGTCCAACAGCAGTCCCGCAGCCCCAACCGCGCCCTGATTCAAAAACTTCCTGCGACTGATCATTTGGCCCTCTTGTCGCGCCGCGCCTTCAGGCCGGCATCTTGGGTTTCCCTGGACTGCGTCAGTTTTCTCTTTGGGCGCCAGGGCTCTCATCCCTGGCATAAGCCCGCCGAATGGATTGGGCTTTAGCCCCTGAGGACTCCGCTGACCATATTTTCGGGACGCAACCTACGCCCCCCACTGCACCACCGTGTACGACCGCGCAGGGACCTCAAACTTCGTGTGTGCTCCCGAACTCACCGGTTTCGGAAACTCCGTCGGTGTTACCTTCTTCGGCGCATCAAAACTGTTGAACGCCTTCAAATCGCTTCCCGTCAATGTGCTGGCACTCAGCACCCGCGCCGGTGCAGTGTCTTCCCAGACCAGATCCACTTCATGCGCGTTCGCCAGATCGCGATTCAGAATAAACAGCGTGACGTTTCCATTTTCTTTCGAGAAAGTTCCCACCACATCCAGATAAGGAACCGTCCCGATTCCCGTAACTTCATACGTCGGAGACTCCTGCAAAAGATTCAGCACGTTTCCGCGCGCCATCTGCAGTCCCCAGCTGTACGGATAATAAATCGTCTGCTGGAACAATCCATTGGCATTCGTCATGATCGGCGCAATCACGTTCACCAGTTGCGCCAGGCATGCCAGCTTCACGCGATCCGCGTTGCGCAACAGCGTGTTGATCATTCCTCCCACCAGCAGCGCGTCTTCCAGGTTATAAACTTCTTCCAACAAGTGTGGCGCTTCTTTCTCGTGCCCGTTCACGTCGTCGCCCCTGCGCGCGCGATACCACACGTTCCACTCGTCAAACGACAGCCACAATTGTTTTGGCGAACGCTGTCGCCCGCGCACCAGGTCGCACACCGCCACCGTTTCCGCGATCTGCCGGTCCATCGTCAAATTCATCGCCAGATATTTCGCGCTGTCCTTCCCGGTTTCCTGCTCCGTGTTTCCGATGTACCGGTGCAAGGAGAGCGCGTCCACATATTCATAACACTGCTCCAGCACCTCGCGATCCCATTCGAGGTACGTCGGCATCATCGGCCCGCTCGAGCCGCAAGCCACCAGCTTCAAGGACGGGTCCACATAACGCATCTGCCTCGCGGCATCCGCGGCCTTCATCCCATACTCTTTCGCGGTCATGTGCCCGATCTGCCACGGACCATCCATCTCATTTCCCAGGCACCAGTGCTCCACCTTGTATGGGTCCGCAATCCCATTCTTCCGCCGCAGGTCGCTCCAGCGCGTCCCCTTTTCCACGTTGCAATATTCCACCAGCGCCGCCGCCTGTTCTGGCGTGCCCGTTCCCAGGTTCAGCCCCATCAGCGGTAGCGTGCCCACCGACTTGCACCACATCATGAATTCATCGGTGCCGAACTGGTTCGTGTTGATGGCGTTCCACGCTTTGTCGAGCACCCGCGGGCGATCCTGCTTCGGTCCCACGCCATCCAGCCAGTTGTACCCCGAAACAAAATTTCCGCCCGGATAGCGCACGATCGGCACTCCCAGCGCGCGCACCTCCTCGATCACATCTTTGCGGAACCCGTTTGCGTCCGAAAGCTTCGAGCCCGGATCGTAAATTCCTTCGTAAATCGCGCGTCCCAAATGCTCCAGAAAGAATCCGAACAGGTTTCGGTCGATGGCCGCCGTCGTGCGTCTTGTATCAACGTAAATTCGTGCAATACTTCCCGCCGGTGGCGCCTGGGCGGGCAAAATCTGGTTCAGCAGCAATCCCACGGAGCAGGTTGCGCCCACGGCAAAAGATTGCTGCAAAAAACGGCGGCGTTTTACTGGAACCATCAGGCAAGCCTCCCACGATTCGTTTTTGTGACCGCAGTTTGCAGAGAGCATAGCACAACTACGCTGTCCCAAAGTCGTACTTTATGAAAACGATTGCTCAGTCAATACTTCATCGCCTCGCAAGCCGCTGTAGCAGATCGGAGCTGGCGCTAGTCCCACAGGGCCACACTTGTCCCCGTATATCCTTGAATTATGGCCATATCTGCCATCCAAGCGGCCCTCGCCCTATATCTCACGCGGCACTTACCTTCCTTTCTGCGTTGACACGGCTCTGCCGTTGGCATAACGTTGCGGGATCAAGAGTAAGCGTTTGCTCAGCCCGGCCATCATGTCCCAACTCCGTTTTCTCGTCTCTTTGATCACCAAAGACAACGACTACCAGCGCGAGCAAGCGGCCTCCGCCAGGACCGCCGCTCATGAGTTCGGCGTCAACGTCGAACTCGTCTTCGCCGAAAATGACGCCATCACCCAGAGCACGCAACTCCTGAAAGCCATCCAGGCCGACGCCTCCCTTCGTCGCGACGCCATCGTCGTCGAACCTCTCGGCGCCAGTCCGTTTCCGAAAGCCGCTTCCACCGCCGCCAGTGCCGGCATCAGTTGGGTTGTCGTCAACCGCGAAGCCGATTACACTGCTCAGCTTCGCCAAGCGTTCTCCTCTCCGGTTTTTTCCATCAGCGCGGACCAGACCGAAATCGGCCGCTTTCAGGGAAAACAAATCACCGCTCTTTTGCCGCGCGGCGGATCGGTCCTCTATATTCAAGGTCCGTCGGTCAGTTCGGTGTCCTGTCAGCGCTTCGAGGGAATGCGGGAAACGATTAACTCTAACGTGCAGCTCGTCAACTTAAAAGGAAAATGGACCGAAGAGAGCGCCTACCAGAGCGTTTCTTCCTGGATGAAACTCATGCGTGCGCAAAAAACGCGAATCGATATGATCAGCGCGCAAAACGACGTCATGGCTATGGGCGCGAAAAAAGCCGTGAACGAGCATGACCCCGTGCCTTGCAAACCAAATCCCAACCCGCCGAACACACCTACACCGTTTCTGAATCCTTTCCCCCAGTCGAATCCCTAAAGCCCGCCTACGCCCCCACTAACCTAAGACCTAAAAAACCGAAAATCGAAAGGGGGAGCCGTACCTCAAGACCTCGCAATTGAAACCCACGTCATTCCGAAACGGAGTCCGCGAAGTGAGGAATCCCTCTTCGATCGACAGGTCTTATCCCCACACAAGAAGACAACGCGCTATCGCCTTTCCACCCAAATAACGTGTCCACACCCTCTTCCCGCCTCGACAAAAACGCACTTGACAACCCCGCGAGCCTGTTGTATTTAACCTATAGGTTAAATACGAAATGACCTCCGACTCTCTCTCCCCCACCTTCGCCGCACTCGCCGATTCCACTCGTCGCGCCATCCTCGCTCGCCTCGTTTCCGGCAACGCTTCCGTCACCGAATTGGCCCAGCCCTTCGACGTGAGCCTCCCCGCCATTTCCAAACACCTTAAAGTCCTCGAACGCGCCGGCCTCATCGCCCGCACCCGTGAGGCGCAATGGAGACCCTGTCGCCTCGAAGCTGGCCCTCTCAAAGAAGTTGCGGACTGGGCCGAAGGCTACCGCCGTTTCTGGGAAGAAAGTTTTGATCGCCTGGACGAATTTCTCGTTGCATTGAAAACCAAGGAACGCAAGCAACTCGCAAAGCCACGTCAAAAGAAAGGACAGTAGTCATGACCAACGCAAAACCTGCCGCCGAAAACGTCGCCGGTCGCGAAATCGTGCTCACCCGCGTCTTCGATGCTCCCCGCGAACGCGTCTGGGACGCTTGGACCGATCCCAGGCACATTGTGAAATGGTGGGGACCGCGCGGCTTCACCACCACCATTCACCAAATGGATGTGCGCCCCGGCGGCATCTGGAAACAAACCATGCACGGCCCCGACGGCACCGATTATCCGGGCCAAAGCGTCTTTATCGAGGTCCTCAAGCCGGAGCGCATCGTCTATTCCATGACCGGCGGAAAGAAAGGCGAACGAGGTGTGCAGTTTCAAGCGACCTGGACCTTCGAACCACAAGGCCGCAAAACCAAACTGACCCTGAGCATGCTCTTCACTTCTGCCCAGGAACGTGAATTCGTCGAAAAAACTTATGGAGCGGTCGAAGGTGGAATCCAAACCCTCGCTCGCCTCGCAGCATATCTAACTACCGCTGGCTAAGCAGGGAAGAATCAAAAATGAAACGCATCGCAATGTCGGCACTCACACTGTTTCTCCTGTTCGCCATGTCCAATCGAACAAAGGCGCAAGACGCCAAAATGTCTTACCCCAGCATGGCACCGCTTGACCAATACCTCATGGAACGCGACGCCGAGATCGCCATGGCAAAAAGCGCTGCCCCTGCCGCCATCTCCAGCGACGCCGAGGTTCTCGTTCTCGGCCGCCACGGTTTTGAAACCGCCGTCAAAGGCAAAAACGGTTTCGTCTGTGTCGTTGAGCGCTCTTGGGCTGGCGATATCGATGATCCCGAATTTTGGAATCCCAAACTGTATGCGCCCACTTGCTTCAATCCGCCCGCCGCCCGCACGCATCTCCCCATCGCCAGAAAACGGACGGAGTTGGCCTTGGCCGGTCAATCCAAGGAGCAGATTGTCACCGGCCTCCACGCCGCCTTCGACAAAAACGAATTGCCCGCGCCGGAACGCGGGTCCATGTGCTACATGATGTCCAGGCAAGCCTATTTCGGCGCTCGCTTTGGCCACGGTGTTCCTCATCTGATGTTTTATTTTCCGGCAACGGACGGGACTCTTTGGGGCGCAAACTTGCCGGGCTCTCCCGTTCTCGCTCATCAAGACGCGCCCGATCGCCTCACCGTCTTTATGATTCCCGTAGGCAAATGGTCAGACGGAGAATCCGCGCCCATCGATATGGTTCACTGATTCCCCGCGCGCGCTGATTTTCAGCACAAACGTTTCCAGTTTGGAATAGAATCGGCATCGTAACTCACAGAACCCTGCCAAACCACTCTTCCTGTCGATGGCGGGTCCTCGGAGACTTGCCATGCCACTGGAATATCGATTGGGCAGCGCGCGATCGCTCGCGTTGCAAATCTTCGTCTATGCTCTCGCACTGCTGGCCGCTCCATTCAGTTTCGCGCAGCAAACGTCTTCTGCAAAGCCGCCCGACGATCAGGAAGTTCGCCGCCGTGCCGACGCGCTTCTGAAACAAATGAAGCTCGAGGAAAAAATCGCCCAGCTCAGCCAGATGTTTGATCTCCCTCCGCAAAAACCTGTCGAAGACGCAGCCGCAAAAGGGGAATTGGGTTCTGTCTTATTTGTCACCGACCCCGCGCGAATCAACCATTTCCAGCATCTCGCCATGGATAACTCCCGCCTGCACATCCCTCTGATCTTTGGCTATGACGTGGTCCACGGCTTCCGCACCATTTTTCCAGTGCCTATCGCGATGGCTGCTTCGTGGGATCCCGCGCTCGTCACCAAAGCCCAATCGGTCGCAGCCCAGGAAGCAGGCGCCGTCGGCATCAAGTGGGCGTTTGCGCCGATGCTGGATATCGCGCGTGATCCTCGCTGGGGCCGGATTGTTGAAGGCGCTGGCGAAGATCCCTACCTCGGCTCCGCCATCGCTGCCGCCCAGGTCCGCGGATTTCAGGGTGACTACATTGGCTCGCCCGATCACATCCTCGCCTGCATGAAACATTTCGCCGGATACGGCGCAGCACAGGGCGGCCGCGATTACGACGAGTCGTACATTCCCGACACCCTGCTCTACAACGTCTATCTCCCTCCCTTCCACGCTGCCGTCAAAGCCGGAGTCGGCTCCGCGATGAGCGCGTACATGGATCTGAACGATGTGCCCGCCACCGGCAATCGCTGGCTTTTGCACGACGTCCTTCGCGAACAATGGAATTTCACCGGCTTCGTCGTCAGCGATGCCAACGCCGTGAAAAGCTTGGCCACTCACGGCTACGCGAAAGATCTTTCCGACGCCGCAAAACTCGCGCTCGATGCCGGCGTCAACATGGAAATGTCCCTCGGCACGACCATCGCGTATTCACAAAATCTTTTGAAGCTGGTGCAAAGCGGTCAGATCACTGCGCAGCAGATTGAAGATGCCGCTCGCCCCATTCTCGAAATGAAAATTCGCCTGGGCCTCTTCGAGCATCCCTACGTTGACGAAGCGCGCGCCCAGCAAATCCTCAACGCCCCTGAGCATCGCTCTGCATCGCGCCTGACCGCCGAGCGCACCGCCGTTCTCCTGCGCAACGAAGGCAGCCTCCTGCCCCTGAATAAAACGGCATATAAAAAGGTTGCCGTCATTGGTCCGCTGGCCGATTCACAGATCGATACCATCGGCCCGTGGGCTTTTCAGCAGGATCTAAAGGAAACCGTCACGATGCTTGCCGGAGTCCGCTCCAAACTCGGTTCGCAGGCTGAAGTGAATTACGCTCCAGGCGTTCAAATCAAGCGCAAGTTTCCTTCCTTCTTCGACCGGATTTTGCACATCGAATACCCGCCCGATTGGACTCCCGAACAAGCCAAGGACGAAATATCCAAAGCCGTTAGCCTCGCCAGTTTTTCAGACCTCACGATTCTCGTTCTCGGTGAAGCGCAAAACATGATCGGCGAAGCCGCCTCCCGCGAATCGCTAGATCTCCCCGACCGCGAAGAAGAATTGCTCGAAGCCGTAGCCGCCACCCGAAAGCCTGTGGTCCTGCTGCTGATGAATGGCCGGCCGCTGAATATTCAGTGGGCCGCGCAACACGTTCCCGCAATCCTCGAAGTTTGGTATCCCGGCACGCAGGGCGGCAACGCTGTTGCCAGTCTGCTCTTCGGCGACGCCGTTCCCGGCGGCAAACTTCCATTCACATGGCCGCGCGACGTCGGCCAGGTCCCCTTGATCTACGCCCACAACACCACGCAGTCTCCGAACGATCAGGGCAAGCGCTATTGGGACGAAGAAAGCACGCCGCTATTCCCGTTCGGCTACGGCCTCTCCTACTCCACTTTTCAATTTTCAAATTTGAAACTCAGCCGCACTCAGATCAAGCCCGGTGAAACCATGGATGTAACCGTCGACCTGGAGAACACCGGAAATTCCACCGCCGACGAAGTTGCTCAACTCTACATTCACCAGCAATACGGCAGCACCTCGCGCCCCGTCCGCGAACTAAAAGGTTTCGATCGCGTCACTCTGGCGCCGCACGAGAAAAAAACTCTCCACTTTCCCCTAGGCAAAGACGAACTAGCCTACTGGAGCTCCGCAAAAAAAGTCTGGGTCGAACAACCCTCCATCTTCGATATATGGATAGGCCCCGATTCCACCGCCCCTCTCCATTCCAATTTCACATTGGCCCCATAACCGCACACCGCATTTTCCTATCAGGATCCGCGAAGGGTGGGGCCTGGGTTGCCCAAACGCGCTCCACTCCCAGCAAGAAAACGCGCGCTGTTATCCGGAGGAGTCCGCGACGAAGGATCTCAACCACCGCGTCTTGCCACCCAAACAATGTGGGTACCCCTCACTTCAGCGCCTCCGCAACCCCCGCCTCGGCCAACGGCGCCATCACTTCATATCCCGCCTTGTTCGGATGCACGCCATCCGTGCCGAGTTCCGCCTTCAATCCGCCCTCGCCATTCACCATGTGCGAATAATAATCCACATAAACAAATCCATTCTTCGCGGCGTACGCCTTGATCCATTCATTCAGCGTTTTGATCTTCGGCGCTGGCTCTAAGCCCTTGTGCCAAGAAAATTCGCTCGCCGGCAACACCGAACACAGCACCACGCGAATCCCGTTCGCGCGCGCCAGTTCGCTCATCGACGTGATATTCTCCCCGATTTCCTCCAGCGTAATCTGCCCCGTGTTCCCTGCGATGTCATTAATTCCCGCCAGCAGCACCACCACTTTCGGTTTCAGGTCGATCACGTCTTGCCGGAAGCGTACCAGCATTTGCGGCGTCGTTTGTCCGGAAATTCCGCGGTTCACATACGGCTTACCGGTAAAAAATTCGCTGCGATCCGGCTTGCCCCAGCCTTCCGTGATCGAGTCGCCCATGAACACCACGCGCGCTTCCCCCACCGCGGGTGCTCCCAACGCTTTATCCGCCTCGCGATATTTCGCCAGAGACGCCCAATCGTTAAAAGCCAGCACCAGCTGCGATTTTTGGTAAGGAGTCAATTGCTCCCAACCCGCTGCCGCCGTTTCGCCCGCTTTTGCATTCTGCGCAGCCGAACCCGCCGCAGCTTGCCCCAATGCCACGGGCGAACAAACAAATGCCGCAAGCAACATCCCACAACCAAAAATCACGCAACCCAATTTCCATTTTCTGTTCATGGTCAGAGCCTCCTCACGCATGCGAAGCACAGACACCTACAAGCCAGCAGCCCTCGCCAAAATCCGAAGCTGTCACATTCTACTCGATTAGGGAAAACAATCAGGAGGGAACCACGCCGCCGGGAAGGGAACTACCCTCCCGCCCGGCAGGGAGCCGCCGCTCCCCGCCAGACGAGAGAACAAGGGTCAGAAGTTAAGCTTCAACGACAGCTGCACAACGCGCACCGACGAATCGAACCCGAGGAAATTTCCATACGGGCTCGTCGGCACGCCCTGCATTCCAAGGATTTGCCCAAATTGCGGACTGCCCAGCTCCGCATCCGGCAGGTTGAAGTTCGGGTGGTTGAACACGTTGAACGCCTGCGCGCCCAACCCGAATTTGAACCGCTCGCCGACCGCGAACGTCTTGTACAACGCCATATCGAAGTCGATGTAATTCGGACCGCGATACTGGTTGCGCGATTGCGTCGGATAGCTGCTGTAGGCGAAACCGGTTGCGGCGGTGTTCGCGAAGGCATTGCCGTTCAAGCATGGATTCAGTTTTGAGGCCATGTTAGTGACGACCGCTCCAACGCCGCAAGACATCTGCGCGCCTGCCGTAGTTTGCTGCGCCACGATCGCCAGCACGTTGTTCTGGGCAATGTCGCCGAACGCATTCGCATCCACTACCGTGAATGGCAGCGCGCTGCGAGCGAAAGCTTTTCCAGACCATTGCCATCCTCCTAATGCGGCTTTGGCAAACTTGTTTTCAAAGTGCGTCGGCGGTGTCACAACGTAATCCGCGTTGAACAGGTGGCGCACGTCATAATCTGCGTTCCCGTAATTGTTGGCCCGCAAACTTCCCGGATTCACCTGCGTCTGGATGTTGAAGCCGTCTGGCCAGCCGCCGATCGGGAACAATCCGCCATTGGACGTGTCGTCCAGGGTGTGAGAGAACGTGTAGTTGAAGTGCGCCATCAGCCACGAGTGATATTGCAGTCGTACAGATGCGGTGATGCCGTTATAGTTGGATACCGCGCCGCTCTGGAACGTGGACACTTCTCCGTAGTTCGGCAGCACCGTCGAAGGTGTCTTGATACCCGGCACCGAGGCGAACACTGCATTCGTCGCCACCGCATTCCACCACGAATTGGCGTATGGAATATTGATCGCGTGGTTCCCGACGTAATTCACCGAAAATGCCACGCTTTTGCTAATTTCCTGGTCCACCTTCAAATTCCATTCCTGCACCTGCGGTGAATGGATTGTGCCCTGGATAGAATTGAAGCTTACCGGAGGATTGAATCCGATAATCGGGTCCAGAATGCCGGACAGTTGGTTGTAGCTCTTGCTGAGCGTGAAAGCCGAAGCCGCTGCCGAGTATGCCGCTGGCCCTTGCGTGAATGGCGCAATTCCGCTGGTATGTCCAGCCGAATCGAGCGGAGCAATCGTGAACAGCGTCGTAGCCGGCGGGTTCCCCGGATTTCCTAGTTCGAAGTCCAACATGCCGGCCGCGGGATTGTCGTAGAAAATCCCGACGCCGCCACTGATCACGGTTTTGTTCTGCCCTGGAAACCACGGGAAGTGGTCGCTCGCGTTGGGAGCCCAGCTGAAGGCTATGCGCGGCGAAACGTTGATCGCGTCGGTGCCCATATAAGGATGGTTCAATCCGGTATTGATGTCGCTCGAGTACGGCACATCTCCCGCTCCCCCGGGTCCTGCCTGCACGCTGGGCAAGCTGCCAAACGGCCCAACATAGTTCGAAAAGCAGTTCGTGTTGCACGTCGGGTTGGCGTTATGTTCGAAGCGCAGCGCTCCCGTCAACGTAAAGTTCGATTTCACCTTCCATGTATCTTCCACGTAGAACCCGATGCCCCACAGGCCGATCGGCACATCCGTGGAAGGGCTGTCCGCCTGTTGGTAGGACTCGGCAATCCCTTGCGAAAATGCCTGCAAGCCGCTGATCCCAGGACTCGCGGCTGTTCCGCCGAGCGACAACGAACTCAGATCGTTGAACGTAATCGTCGGATAAGTATTGAAGAAGTTGTGGTCGCTCACGTCGTAGCGCCGGAAATTTACGCCCGCCTTCACAGCGTGCTTCCCGTGCACCCAGGAAACGTCATCGACAAATTGATATTGCGTAATGTTGCGGCCTTGCGGGAAGCTACCAACGCTGCCATTGATGCTGGAGAATCCCACAGCGCCTCCGAACGTCACGCCGCCATACGGAAATTCCGATTGCCATGCCGAAACGTCCTGAGCGAATTGCGCCACGTAGTGGCTCAGCGTCGCCGTAAAGCTGTTCGTCATGCTGCTATTAAACACGTGCCGCCAGTTTGCCTGGTAGTCATAGGCAGGTTGATTGGAATTTGCGTCAAATGCTGAGCTCAGCGGATTGATTGCGGTCGGCTGCAATCCGTAATCCAGCTTGAACCGGAAGAAAATGTCGTCCTTCGAAGTCAACTTCTGGTCGACGCGGCCCGCCAAAATCCATTCTTTAGCGAACGAGGTCGGCGTCAGTGTCACGGTTTCCTGGCATGGCTGGCCGGTCGCGAATCCGGGCACGGATACCGTTGCGCATTCCGTTCCCGCCACCGGCACTGGCGTCACTTGTTTTCCTGCCGCAGCCGCGGAATAAATCTTGAACATATTGGCGTAGGCGGCCGCTTCTCCTGAAGCCACGTTCTGCACATTCGCCAGTACCGCCGACGCAAATGCCGGCGTCGGAATCGTCTCCACGTCGACGTTCGGCAGCACGAACCGCAAACCTTCCGTGTCCACGAAGAACCATGTGTGATCCTTCCACACCGGCCCGCCAATCGACGCGGCCCACTGGTTGGCGTTCGAGAATGGCCGCGGCGCTCCGCTGGCGTTGGAAATGAAGTCGTTTGCGTTCATGTACGCGCCGTTCCAATACCATTGCGCGTTGCCGTGGAACGCATTGGTGCCGGATTTGGTGACGTACGTAATCTGCGCGCCGCTCATCTGCCCGTACTCGCCCGAGTACGGGTTGGTCACGATCGTCGATTCCTGTATTTCGTTGCTGCCCAGCGTCAGGTTCGATGCGCCGGAATTGTTGATGTTGAAGTACGGATCCATATCGTTTTCGCCGTTGACCGTGTACAGGTTCGACGTACCCGGCAAACCGTTCGCAGTAAAGTTCCCGTAGCCCATTCCCTGCGCCACGACCACGCCCGGCGACGTAAACGCCAGCGTCGTGATATCTCCGCCGGCCGCCGGTAACAGTGCCACTTCTTCAGGCGTGTAAGACGTTGCCACTCCTGGCTCCGTGCTGATCAGCGGCGCCGCGCCAGACACTTCGATCGTTTCCGCCGCTTTCGAAATCTCCAGCGCCACATCCACCTGCGACGTCTGCCCGACCGCCACCGAGGTCGACTTCACCGTCTTCGCGAAGCCACCCACTTCGATCGTCACCTCATAGCGGCCCGGCTTCAGCAGGTTGAATCGGTACGTCCCTTCGCCGCTGGTCGTCGTCATCTGCGTTTCGCCGGTATCCAGACTCTTCAATCCCACCTTGGCGTCGGCGATCACCGCTCCGGTCGGATCGGTCACGCGGCCGGCAATGCTTCCCAATGTCAGCGATTGCCCCCCTGCAAAACTCACGTTGAATAAGGTCAGAAGAAACACCACCACAATTCCCACTCGCAAAATTCTCATTCATCCCTCCTTGAAGGGGACACCACTCGGTACTCGCGAAGAACTGCAATGCACGCCGTACTCCACTCACAACGCGCAAGCAGTCGGTTTAGTTTTCAACGAGTTGCACGAGTTTCTTCGGTCAGCCTATGAGTTCACGTAGATGCGCAAAATCATCTCGTCACGCATTTCCCGCACCTCACACCAGCTTCCTGAGGCAGCGTAACCGGTGAATGTAGCCTTGCATCACATCTCCACTCATGCGCGTAACATTCACAATTCTGTAGATTTCGCTTCACAACGGAACTCTCGCAATTCGTCATGCATACCATCACATTCATCACTATTTTCTGTGCATTGAACCCTGTGACGAATTTCGTCACAGCGAATTCGGCCGCCACGCTTGCGGCAAAGCAACTTTCTTTCTACGCCCGCATCAGACAAGTTGCGCCAACCGGAGTGATGCCATGAAAATCGCGATTGCACTCGCCGCAGCCGCCAGCTTCGTCCTCGTCTCTGGCTATTCGTTGTCCGGAGAATCCCGCCCACCTGCCGTTGCCGATGCCAAAAATATGCAGCCCGTGGTCGTCGAACTCTTCACTTCCGAGGGCTGCTCCAGTTGTCCCCCGGCGGATGCGCTACTCCTCCAGCTGGAACAAGCGCAGCCGGTTGAAGGCGCCAAAGTCATCGCGCTCGAAGAACATGTCGATTACTGGAACCACGATGGCTGGACCGATCCGTACTCATCGGCCGACTGGACCCAGCGCCAGGTGGACTACGTCACAAAATTCAAGGAGAAAGAACCGTACACGCCGCAGATGATCATTGATGGGCAAACACAGACCGTCGGCGGCCGCGAATCCGAAGTCAAACAAGCCATCCAGCAAGCCGCCAGCCAGCCGCAAACCGAAGTGACGCTGACCGCCGGCAATGCCGCTTCCGATGCCGCCCAGCAATTCGCGGTGCATGTCGGAAAATTAACCGGCAACACCGATCGCGATAGCGCCGAAGTTTGGCTCGCCGTCAGCGAAAGCGGCCTGGGCTCATCCGTGAACGCCGGTGAAAATGCGGGCAAGACTCTCCACCACGCTTCGGTCCTGCGTTCGCTCCACAAAATAGGCGTGGCCAAATCCAACGCCGACACCGCTTTCGAAGCCTCGCCCCGCGTAAAACTAAAATCCGACTGGAACCGCAAAAACATCCAAATCGTAATCTTCATCCAGGATAAAAAATCCATGCGCATCCTGGGCGCCACCGCCCTCCCAGCCTCCCCCTAGAAACTTTTCAGCAACGACGAATAAGGAGTGCGGGGCTCCTTGGGGCCGGCGCTACACCGTCCGCGTGACTGCTCGTGTTTTCGTCAGGGCCTGACTTCAGCCATGCCGTAACCGCCGCAAAATAAGTGCGGCTTTAGTCGCCCCTGACATTCACCTCCGCCAGCTAGAAAAACCTTAGAACTGACGCTTATTGTAGTGCTCTTTAGGGGGGCGGAGCTTCAGCCCCGACATTGAGACCAAGGAAAATGGGCTTTAGCCCCTGAGGTATCCGTGCGGATCTAATTTGTTTCGCAGCCTCATGACGCCAGTCGCCACTGCTGAGCAGCGTCTTTTGCGACGAAGGACGTAAGGTCCCACCAAAACCCCTCCGTCGTCGCCCCTCACTCCGCCAAAAACCCATTACCCCCCACCCAAAACTGCGCCAGCGAGCTCAAATTCTTCTTGTACGTCCGCGACACCGATAATTCCTTCCCGCCCTTGATCCGCAGCACATACTCTCCCGTCGTCCACGGATGAATCTCTTCGACAAACGAAGTATTCACGAGTACCGACCGGTGTATCCGGATAAATCCATATGGCTCGAGCTTCTGCGCAATCGCGCTGATCGATTCCCGCAACAGATACGACCCCGACAAGCGTTGCAACAACACGTAATTCCCCTGCGCCTCCACCACCGCCACATCCGCCGGATCGATGAACAAAATACTTTTCTTCGTCTTGATGGCGATGCGCGAAGATTTGGCCACTAGGCTCTCCAGTTGCGGCAGCAGCTCCATGAATCGCGCTGCGCGTTCGTTTTGCGTGCGATGCACCGCGGTGTCCAGCGCGCTGTGAATCCGTTCGTCCGAAAACGGCTTCAACACATAATCCACAGCGTGTTTCTCGAACGCGGCCACGGCATGCTGGTTGTGCGCGGTCACAAACACAATCGACGGCACCGGCATCTTGCGCTTCTTCAGCCGGTCCACCAGCTCGATGCCGGAGAGCTCCGGCATGCGGATATCCAGCAGCAACACGTCGTACGGCTTCTCTTGCAGCAGGTTCAGCGCCTGGAACGCATCCGCCGCAGAGTCCATGCTCTCCACGTCGCCGCGCGTGCGCAACACACGTTCGAGCGCACTGCGCGCCAGCGGTTCGTCATCCACAATCAGCACGCGCATCTTCGTCACACACTCTTTGCCTGCAGTGCCGCAGGCATTTCCTGCAACATCTCCGGCTTTTGCGTTCCCAGCGCCGGCAGCAGCACAACCGCCGTCGCGATCCCGTCTTCGCTGATCCCAAACGTCAGGCTCGCTTCATCCGCGTACAGATAATTCAGTCGCGCCTTGGTGTTCTGCAATCCCAGCCCGGAGCCCGCCGCCGCTTTGCCACGCACGCTGTTTCGCACACTCAGTGCGATTCCTTTTTCCCCGAGCTGGATGTCAATCTCCACCCATCCGCCATCCCTCGAACACGCTGCGCCATGCAGAATCGCGTTTTCCACCAGCGGCTGCAGGATCAGCGGAGGCACTAGCAACTGCAGCACCCCCGGCTGCACTTTCCAGCGAATCTCCAGCCGCTCGCCCAAACGCATTTTCTCGATATCCAGATACGTTTCCGCAAACTTTAATTCTTCTTCCAGCGGAATCAGGTCCGCAGTGCCGTCCTGCAACACGGTTCGCAGCAAGCTCGAAAGTTTCAGCACCATGTCCTTGGCCAGCGGCTTATCCATCTCGATCAGCGTCGAAATTCCGTGCAGCGTATTAAACAAGAAGTGCGGTTGCAGCTGGCTCTTCAGCGCCTGTAATTCGCTTTCGGCCAGCGCCTGCTGCAGCCTGGCGCGCTCCAGTTCCTGGTTTCGCGCGCGCGTGAAATATTCATACGCGTGAGAAGCCACCACCATCACCGTATAGTCCCAGGTCTGCAGGGCAAACAGCTGCGCATTACCGACGAAAGACTCGTAAGTGCGGCTCAGGAATTGCCCCGTATTCGGATCCCACGGCGGCAACACCAGCGAGCGTATGCACACTGACAGAATCAGGTAAGGAATCGCGCCCAAAAAGTAACCGGCCAATCGCTTGAACTGCACCGGCCGCGCAATCGGATACCTTCGCACGATGTAGAAAATCGCCGGCGCCAGCGATGCCGCTGTCACGCACCAGGCCCCAGCGATCATCAGCATCTTCCAGTACGCGACATTCACCCCGTCCGACCGCAGCCGCATCGTTTCTTGCCCGGCCATGATCGGCGCAAACCACCCCCAGAGCAAAAACGACCACAGATACGCATGGCCGATGGCCGAGGCTCTCCGCCAGACTGTCTTCATGCTCGGGATTGTAGCGGAATTGCCCATTTGCGCAGCGTCCAAGGTGTGAACCAACAGAAATACGCTTCGAACTAACAGAAAAGCAAATTGAGTTTACTCTAGCGCTTCCCGCTGTCCCAATATCCATGCCGCCACGTACTGCTTTGCTTTGCTGTGCGCTTCAAGAAACCTGCACGCCTTGCCGGGGTCCCGTCAAGCCAACCCGCAATTTGTCCCCCATTCCGCCCATTTCGTCACATTTCGCTGCGTCGCCCCGCCAGATCGCTGTAGGCTCTCCCCGCGCGAACCTAGCCGCGCGGACTACCGTCTTATCGCTCGCAAGCTCTTCGGAGCACACAACCATGAATAACGTTAATCACGCTGGCCAGCTCAACTCCGTGGCCATCCCGGTCAGTCGCATCGCTCGCGGGAGCGTCAGCACCCAACGATCCCGTGCCATCCCCGCCATTTTCTGGGCCGGTCTGATTTGCGGGATCATGGATATCACGGTGGCGTTCGTGAACTGGGGTCTCCGCGGTGTCCGCCCGGCCCGGCTGCTGCAAGCGATCGCTTCCGGTTTATTGGGCCCTCAGGCGTTCCGCGGGGGATGGCCCACGGTTCTCCTCGGCGGAGCGTGCCACTTCTTCATCGCCTTTTCCGCTGCCGCGGTTTTCTACATCGCCCGCCGCAAGCTGAAATTCCTCTTCGACCACCCCGTCGTCTCCGGCGTCGCCTACGGTGTCTCCGTCTTCCTAGTCATGTATGGGATAGTGATGCCGCTGTCCCGATTGGCCCGCGCTCCCTTTTCTCCCCCACAAACCATCCTCGCCATCGTCACCCACATGGTCTGCGTCGGCCTGCCCATCTCCCTGACCGTCCGCCACTATTCGCCGCAGTAATGACGCACTACTATCGATGCCGGCCGCACAGGCAGAACTTCGCACGAATGAAAACGGAATTATCAGCTTCAGCGTCGCCCTAGCCACATCAGCGTGGCCGTATCGCCCTTAGAATTAACACTTGTGATCTCATAGAAAATGCAGGTACTTGCGCGCCAGCTCTCTGCCCTTAGAATCAGCGCGTCCAAAAGGGGTGACACCATTGACGTAGGCGCCCACTCAGTCCCTGCCCGCCGGCTTCCCCGCGTCCCCGCCCGCCGCGGGACTATTCGCGCGAATCAGAATTGGCCACCGCGGGAACGCATAATTCCCGGACACATCGTCGATCACATTAATCTGGCAGGTATAAAATCCCGGCTTCAGCGACTCCAGCGGAACCTCCATCTGAAACACCACCGCCTTGCGATCAGGCGCGGTAATTTCTTGCGCCAGCAGCGGCTTGGTCTCATACACTTTCACGTCGCCCTGCAAAAACTCAATGCTCGTCAGCACCCGCACCGTCGAGTGCTCGCCTTTGCTCTGCCCAGCGTTTCCATTGCCACCGCCCGCCCCGCTGCCGCCTTCGCCCGCCTTCGCCTTCGTCGCGTCATACACTTCATATTGCAAATACAATTTCTGATCCTGCTGGAACACATGCGTCACGCTCGGCACCAGTTCCGTCTGCTCCGTGATCAACGGCTGAAATTTCGTTTTCTTTCCTGTAGCCGGCACGCGCTGGCTGCTCAGCACCACCGTGCTCATGCGCATCGGCACCTTGCGCAAATCCGGTATGCGCACATCGGTCTCAAACGATCCCATGCGCCCCGTGCTGTTCTCTCTCACCACGAATTTTAGGTGATAATTTCCCGGCGCCAGCATAAATCCAGTGTTGTACTGCACATTCTTCCGCCGCACCTGCTGCGAACTGTCCACTGCCAGCTTCACGGTGTCCCGCAAGCGCCCCACCGGCAGTTTCCCGCCTTCCAAAACTTCGCCTATGATATCGATGGTCGCGTTGTCCTTGTCCTTCGCCTGCACAAATGGAATCTGCGATCCCGGAATCACCAGAGACACTGCCAGATAATAATGCGAATCATCCTGCCGGAAATATGCGGCTCCGGCATACACGGCCACATCGGTTTGCGACAAATCGGCGGACAGTTCGTCTTCCAATTGCTGCTCGCGGTCCGTTGATCGCATGTGCTGGTAATCGCGGTCCGCATAATACCCCGCGCGGTATTCCAGCTTCACGTCCGGACGGTTCACCTGCACCTTCAAACGGCGATAGCGCCCGTCCTTCAGGTGATTGCTGCTGGTGTATCCCAAAACGTAATACGCCGAAGTGTCTTTCTGCACCACGGAGAACACGCCGCTCAAATCGTTCGTATCCATAAACGCTTTGCCACCGGTGTCCGCGGCCAGCGTGTACAAAGTCTCCTGCGAGGAGTCGTTGCCGTTCAGATCGTTCAGGATCGATGCCCCGGTATACGCCGACTGCCCGTGCAAGCTTGCCGATTGCGCCTGGCCGCCCGGCGGAAACGAAGACAATCCCCGCACATCCACCGGATAAATCGAAACGTTGGCGCGCACTGCCGCCGCCGTCGCTTCCCGCAATGCCGATTGATTGTCGACGCCCGATTGCGTGATTCCGTTGCTGAAATAGATCAAGCTTTTTTTCTGCGGAATCTTGCCCATCGCTTGCATCACCGATTCCAGCGCCAGCAGCTTGCGGTCGGCGCTGAACGTGTTGTAATCCGTATCGTCCGGCGTGTAGGACCCGCTGGTTTCCGCCGCGCCCTCGGAGCTGCCTTCCAGCCCGGTCTCGAACCCTTGTCCCTCGCTGTTGTTATAAGACGAAAGCTTCGCCAGGATTTTGTCCTTGTCGTCCGTGAAATCGAGATCAAGGCTTAGATTCGTCGAAAGCGACATCAGCGCCACCATGTCCGCCGGCTGCATCTTGCCCTGCACATATTTCTTTCCGGCATTCACCGCGCGGTCGATGTCATCCGGCTCCATTGCCGAAAAATCGAAAAACATCAGCATCAGCCGGCGGTCCCGCGCGTTCAGGCTTTTCTGCACTTTCGTATTCAGCAGCCCGCCTTTATCTCTTTCCGCGGTGCCGGTAACCGTATCTCCCGGCGCGCCCGCCATCACCATTTCATCGACCTTCTCGAAATCAAAACTCGCCAGGTCCTGCTTCTTCCCGTCTTCGTAAACCGTAAAGTCTTCTCGCTTCAAATCCTTGATCAGATTTCCATGCTTATCGCGCGCCACCACGTTCACCAGCACGATTTCCGTGGACACTTTCACAACCCCGCCGCCAGTAGAAACCGGGGCCTGCGGCCGTGGCACTTGCTGCGGCTGCTGCGCGATCAGGTTCCCCGCCGCCGCCCACACCAGCAGCACCGCCGTCGTCATCCGCCCGATTTTGTTCCCCATCCCCATCTTTACCTAAAACTTAAAACTGACAACTTAAAACCTCTTCAAAACCTGAACCGCGCCACCATCGTAAATCGCCTCATATTGCTGACTCCAGTCACCTCTCCAAACGTCTGTGTACCTACCGACGTGTTGATGCTCGAAAAATACGGGGTATTGAAAATGTTGGTCGCCTGCAATCTCAATTCCAGCGATCGCGTTTCGCGAATCGTTATCGTCTTGTTGAGTGCCGAATTAAATGTGTACTGCCACGGTCCTTCAATAATGTCGCGCCCCGCGTCTCCATAAACGCTCGGTCCCACGCAAACCGAACTGCCTGTTTTGCAGAACGCGTAGATGTTGAACCACTCCTTCGTCGTCGGGTTCGCCACAGTGAACGGTTGCCCCGCGACCACATTCGCGCGGATGCTTCCGCTCACGCCGCGGTTGATGTCCGCCGTTGCACCCAACACACGCGGCGTAAAATATAATCCCGATGCAATCGTGTAACTGCCACTCCACTGCCATCCACCAATCACGTGCGAGATCGCGCCTTTGTTGAAGAATCGTCGGCTATCCCCAAAGGGCAAATCATAAATCCAATTGCCCGTGAAGCTGTGCGTCTGGTCGAACGTAGAAAGCGCGCGCTCCGCCGGAAGATCGAACGGATTTTGTATCACCGTTACCCCTCCGCCGCCGATCGAAGAGGCATCGTCGAGTGATTTGGAGAACACATAAATCACGTTCACCGCAAAGCCTCGCGACAATCTTTTCCGGACGCGCACCGAAGCCGCGTTCAGGATCGAATTGGCTTCGCTCGAATCATAAATGAACGGAGCGGAAGCCTCGTTCCTTGCGCAACTCGGCGGTACCGTCGTCGAACACGTCGGAATCAGAGCGCGCTGCGTATCCAGGTGCGTTCCCTTGGCTCCGTTGTAGCCGATATTCAGCTGTACGTTGCCGGGCAACTGGCGCTGAATGTCCAGGTTCCAGATTTGCACGTAGCCCAGCCGGTAATTCGGATCGAGCGCGTAGTTATTGGTCACCATATTCGACGCGCCGACTGGAAAACCATTCGCTAGTGTCAACGGGCTACCGGCTGGAGTTTCCGGGTCGGGCACCGCATTTGTTTGCGTGATCGCGAAGGGCGGCTGAAACGCAAAGTCGTGCACGAACGTGCTGTACTGCGAAAGGTCGTAATTGATTCCGTATCCGGTGCGCACCACCGTGTCCTTCATCGGCTTCCACGCGATGCCGATCCGCGGCGCCCAATCATTCTTGCTCGGCCGCACCAGCGCGTCCGGATAATTTCCAAAGAATGGCCCGGATTGCCCCGGCAGCACCAGGTATCCGACGACCGCCTGCGGATTGAAATTCACATCCAGGTTGGCAATCTGGTTTTGCGTTTCGACGTACGGCCCGTTGTATTCGTAACGCACGCCCAGGTTCAGCGACAGGTTCGGCAGCACGCGCCAATCGTCCTGCGCGTAACCGTCGAAAGAGTTCGCGCGAAATTCATACGCCGTGGTGCTGGCCTGCAGGCTCGTCTGTTGCGGCAAGCCCAGCAGAAAATCCGCAAAATCGTTTCCCGTGTTTGGAACAGCCGTCGTGCTTCCCGGCAAATAATCCGCCGTCGCAAAGCCGGTAAAAATAAAACTGCCTTGCGAATTTTGCGCGGAGCGGAAGCCCTGCATGATGCGCCGGTAATCGCCGCCAAAGCGCCAGTTGTTCTTTCCATGGTTCCAGATAATCTGGTCGGAAATCGTATACGTCTGGTCCAGTTCGCGGCTCGGCGTGGGATCGTTGAATCCCGCGTAGTTGCTGAACGAAATTCCTGGCAGTCCCCAGTTGAACGGGATGGAAGGAACCGGTGTCGTAATTCCCGCGTCGCCGGACACGTTCGTCACTCCAGAGTACAGGTTCGTCGTCGAAGTGCGGTTGTGGTTATACGTAAAGCTCAGCGAGTTCGTGATTTTTCCCTTGCCGTACGTCCACCGCGCATTCCCGTTCCATCCTTGCGTGTCCGTGTGCCCGGCCAGTGAAGGAAATGGATTCACCACATCGCTGTTGTTGCGCGTGAAGTTGAAGCCAACCGCCAGATTGTTGCGCGGCCCGCTGCTTCGTCTTCCTCCGCCGCCTCCATCGCGGCCGCCGCCCGCGCCGCCGCCCGGCCCCCGGGGCGAAGAGTTAGGTATAAAATTTTCGATCAAGCGAAAACTGATGTTGTCGGTATTGGCTTCGTTGGTGGTCACATACTGAAAATTCTGCAGCGCCCCCGGCATGTTCGGCATCGGAATATATCCGAGCAGCGCCTTGGCTTGAGCGGTGATCAGGCCCGGGTCAATGGTGTTATTCGTGAAGGGCAGGCCTGTTTGCGGATTGTAAATCGTCACGGGGTTGCCGTTCTCGGTCAGCCCCGAAAAATTCCCGGTGCGTTCCGCCGCCGTGGGTAGCGTGCTGATCGCATCGTACGGAGTGCTCCCGCGAACTCCATACCAACCAAACGTAATAAATGTCGTCTTGCTCCAGTCAAACAGGCCTGGAATTTTTAGCGGCGTGCCGATGAACGCTCCCACCTTCAACTGGTTGTAAGCCGATTGCGCCAGCGGCAAACCGTTTAGCGAATATGGCCGCGCGTCGAGCCCTGCGTTGTCGTCCTGCACGTATAAAAATCCATGCGGCTGATTGAGATTGAAGTTGCGGCCAAATCGCCCCATCGCAATCCCACCGCCTCCGCCACCGCCACCGCCCGGACCACCGCCACCGCCCGGACCACCGCCACTGCCCGGACCACCGCCAAAACCGCCTCCTCCAGGTCCGCCGCCTGCTCCCATCGGCCCGAACTGGTTGCCGCCGTTTTGCTGCGCGCGGTCGCGAAAGTCTTGAATGCGCTGCTGGAGCTCTTCGTCGCTGCCGTTTCCAAAATTCTGGCTGCGTCCCGCCGCCCCCGCCACGCTTACCGATTCCGTGGCCAGATCGGCTCCCGCGCCGTTCATGGGCAAACTCGAAAGGTCGTTCGAGTTCGCGCCCCCGTTGCCCGTTCCATTTCCCGCTTCGCCCAAGTTGTCAAGCCCGCCTTCGACGGCCAGGCTTTGGAATCCACGCCCTGCGTTGGCTGCTGCATCAGCGCGATTGGCCTGTTGCTCCTCTTGCTGCCGCGAAGCCAGCACCATGTCCACGTCTACTTTTGCGATGGGATTATCCGGATTCAGCACAACTTCCTGGGTCTGCGGCGCGAATCCCATGAAGTCAACCTTGATGACGTAGCGGCCGCGCGGCACGCCTTTGATCACGAAAGTTCCATCGATCGCCGTCGCCACGTTCACCTTTTTTCCGGTGAGCGTATTCGAGGCGCTTACGGTCACGCCGGGCAAGGGCGTCTTTCCGCTCTTCACCGTGCCCGTGATATCAAATGCGACTCGCGGAGGCGGCGGAGGCGCTTCTCGCACCGCGGGCGATTCCTGCTCTTGCGCGAAACCCAGGCACACGAGCAACACTGCGCAGATCAGCGCCACGCAAATCAGCACCACCACTCCCCGCACGAAACCTTTCAATCGCTACTCCTGGGGTTTCGGAGCCGTTGCCTCCGGATTAGTTGGTTTTGATGCGTTGCCTTGCGGTTGCGACATCATTTCCTGCATGCGTTGCCATTGTTCTGCGTTCATCACCATCACGCCCTTGGGCACGAACGCGTCATTCTGCACCGCGCCCCGCGCCATGATGTGGTCGCCCGCTTTGATATCTGCCATGGTAATGCTGTCCCGGCCGCGCCGTAGAGAAGTGTCTTCGTTGAGTTCCAAAGTTTGCGTGACCCCGTCGGTGCGCACTACCGTCAGCTTTGGCGCGTCGATGGATTTTACCTCGCCAGCCACGTAATCCTTGCCGAGCGTTCCGGGGTTCGTCATGCCTCCGCCGGGCCTGCCGCCAAATCCGCCGCCACCGCCGGGTCCTCCGAGTCCGCCGGTACGCCCGCCAACCATGTTTGCCGTCACCGTGTTGTCCGCGTTTTTATCGCCGCGAACCATCACCATGTCGCCCACTTTAAAGTCCGCCGCTTTGGCCGGCTGGCGATCCTTGCGAAATTCCGTTTGCGGCGTCAGCTTTACGGTGACCGCTTGGCCATCCTGATTCGTTACCTCGATCGAGCCGTCGTGTATCGCGGTGATTTTGCCGAACACGGCAGGCCTGCCGCCTTCGCGTCCGCCTCGACCTTGCCCCTGCCCCTGTTGTTGCTGCGGCGGCTCTGCAGGCTCATCCTGGGCTGGGGTTATCGCCGCGCCCAGCATTCCGAAAAACGCTAGGAAGATAAATAGTCGAAGTCCTCGATTCACTTTGCACCTCTCTTGGTTAAATCTGTCGCTGACCGGCTAGCGCTAGCTTCTTAGACGCGCGCGGCTAGTTCCGCGTAACTGGGGCGCAGGCAGAAAATGGCGACTACCTCCTTATGTGTTCCCGGATTACCCAAGGAAGGTTCCCCCGTCAGAGTCCGAATATAATGTAGAGGCTTGTGGTTCCTCATGTGGTTTCGCTTCTGTTCGATAAGTCTAGACGTGGGTGAGTGACGAGTGGCGTGGAAACGCACCAACCAGCGCTGTTGGCGCGGCAGAAGTTAGCCCAGTGCCTAGGCACTCGGGTTAGCGGCTCCTCGGCAAAGCGCGGTAGGGGATACATCGCGGAGTCGTCACTCGCCACTGCCTTCACTCTCGCCTACGCTGAAGTACGTGCAGCTGGGGTGTTGGAAGGCCAGCGCGCTTACGCTAGCTTCGGGGTCCATCATGAAGCCTTCGGTCAATTGCACGCCGATGTCTTCCGGGCGCAGCAATTTCCAGATGCCGGCCTGATCTTCCAGGTCGGGACACGCGGGATAGCCAAAGCTGTACCGTTTGCCGCGATAGCGCGAAGTGAATCGCTGCGCCATGGTCATTTCCGCCGGGTCGGGGAAGCCCCAATCCTCGCGGATCCGGCGATGCAGCCACTCCGCACAGGCTTCGGCGGATTCAATCGCCAGCGCCTGCAGGCCATGGGATTTAAAGTAGTAACCATCGTGCTTGGCTTTTTCCGCGCGCTCGCGAATGCCTTCGCCGGCGCTGACCACGAAAACAGCGATGTGGTCGCGCTTGCCATCCTTCGGCGCGAGCACGTAATCGCTCAGGCACAACTGGTCGCCAGTCTTCTGCCGCTTGAATCGCCACGTATGCAGCGGTTCCTTGCCCCCAGGCGCGAACAGGTGCAGCGCTTCACCGTCAGGCTCGGTCTCAAAGAATTGCCAAACCGCGCGAACCTTCATGAAGCCGGCCGCTTCGTTTTTCACTTCTTCCATTTCGTTAAAGAGTTCCACGGCCTTCGTTTCGCGCGCTGCCAAATCCTTCTCGAAGTTGCCGCGATAGCCCATGTGTCGCCCGAAGAGCATGAACGGATTGATATAGCCCCACACTTCGCGCAGATCCGGCACAATCCGCACCTTGCGCTCGAGCGAAGCCACCGGCTGAATCGGTAAATCGTCGCGCACCTTCGGCGAACGCTTCACCGCGGGCTTTTCCAGAACTTTCACGGTGGTCGTGACGCTCACGCCGTTTCCGGAAGCGACATGTTGCGACAGCACTTTTTCCCGCGCCGCGGGATCCATCAGTTCGTTCATCAGCCGCAGCCCGGTCATGGCGTCTTTCGCGTAGCACACTGCTCCGCCATAGCTTGGCGCAATTTTCGTCTCCGTGAATTTCGCGCTGAGCGCGGCTCCGCCTACCAGCAACGGCACGCCGATGCCAGCGTCTTTCAAATCGTTCGCGGTAATCACCATCTGCTGCGCGCTTTTCACCAGCAAGCCGGAAAGTCCGATGGCATCCGGATGATGTGACTGAAACGCCTTGATCAAATCTTCCGGGGGGACCTTGATGCCAAGATTCACCACGTCAAAGCCGTTATTCTTCAGAATAATTTCCACGAGGTTTTTGCCGATGTCGTGGACGTCGCCCTTCACCGTCGCAAGAATCACTTTGCCGCGCTTGGCCGTGTCCGCCTTTTCCATGAACTGTTCCAGATGGTTCACGGCAGCCTTCATGGCTTCGGCCGATTGCAGCACTTCCGCCACGATCAGTTCGTTGGCGTTGAACAAGCGGCCCACTTCGGCCATGCCCGACATCAGCGGGCCATTAATAATGTCCAGCGGCGCGGCGCCTTCGGCGCGCTTTCGTTCCAGATCCTCCACCAGGCCGTCGCGCGTGCCTTCGATGATGTAGTTGGCTAGGCGCTGGTCGAGCGGCTGATCTTCCTTCTTGATCTTTTCTTTCTTGGCCGCGGTACGAAAATGCTCGGCGATCGCGGCGATATGAAACTGGTTGACCGCCGCTTTCTGCTCTCTGCTCTGCTGGCGCCAATCCGCGGGAAGATTGCGTAGCGATTCGGCTTGCGGATGGCCTGCGGGCACTTCTTTTGGCGCATGCTGGAACAAAAAATCCTCGGCCAGCCGCCGCTCGTGCTCGGGAATCGACGCAAAGCGCTCCAGCTTTTCCGTATTCACGATGGCCAGATCGAGGCCGGCCTTCGTGCAGTAATAAAGGAACACGGAATTCACCACTTCGCGCGCGCCCGCGGGCAGTCCGAAAGACACGTTGGAAATTCCAAGAATTGTCCGCGTATCCGGCAACGCCTGCTTGATCAGCCGGATGCCTTCCATGGTTTCCACGGCGCCGCCAATGTAGTTCTCGTCTCCCGTGGCGCAAGGGAAAACCAGCGGATCGAAGACAATATCTTCCGGCGCCAATCCGTATTTTCTCGTCAGCAAATCGTAAGAACGCTGCGCAATAGCTAGTTTTCGTTCGCGCGTGAACGCCTGCGCCTGTTTAGGGTCTTCATCGATGCAACCCACTACAACGGCGGCCCCATAATCGTGCGCAATCGGCACCACCTTCTCGAATTTTTCCTCGCCATCTTCCAGGTTGATGGAATTGATGATGGCTTTCCCCTGGCAGTACATCAGCGCCAACTCCACTGCGGAAGGATCGGTCGTGTCGATCATCACTGGCGCCTTGATCTTGCGGATCAGCTTCTCGTAGAAAACGGGAATATCCTTTTTCTCGTCGCGCTCCGTGCTTTGCAGGCACACATCCACGATGTGCGCTCCGCCTTTCACCTGGCGCCGCGCAATCTCCGTGGCCTCTTCCCACTTTTCTTCCGCGACCATGTTCTTGAACAGCCGCGAGCCGATCACGTTGGTGCGTTCGCCGACCAGCAAAGGCCGCGTCTGATCGTCGGCCTCGATAGTTTCAATTCCAGAGTACACCGCGCGGTGCGGCTCCTCCGGCCGTGTGCGCGGTTTCTTTCCGTCCACCATCTGCGCGATGGCGCGGATATGTTTTTCCGTGGTGCCGCAGCAACCGCCCACCAGATTCAGCCAGCCGTGATTGACGAATTTTTCCAGCTGTGCCGCGAGCGTCGTCGGTGTTTCCAGATACTTTCCTTCTTCATCCGGCAATCCCGCATTCGGATAGCAGGAAACGAACTCGCCCGTCAGCGTGCTCAACGTGCGGATGTGATCGGTCATGAATTCCGGTCCCGTCGCGCAATTCATTCCGAACGCCAGCGGATGCGTATGCCGCAGCGATGCCCACATGGCCTCGACTGTTTGGCCCGCGAGCATCGAACCCATTGGCTCAATCGTCACGGATACAACGTACGGAATCGGCGCGCCAATTTCTTTCGCCAACTTCTGAATGCCCAGAATGGCCGCTTTGATATTTCGCGTGTCCTGGCAAGTTTCCACCAGCAACAAATCCGAACCGCCTTCCACCAAGCCCTTCGCTTGCACGTAATAAGAATCGAGCAAGCCTTCAAACGTGACGCCGCCGGTCACAGTGATCGCCTTCGTGGTTGGTCCCATGGACCCGGCCACGAAGCGCGGTTTGCTGGGAGTGGAAAATTCCTGCGCCGTCTGGCGCGCCAACTCCGCAGAACGGCGACTCAATTCGTAAGCGTCCGCCTGCAAGCCATACTCTGCCAGCACCAACGGAGTGCTGCCAAAGCTGTTGGTCTCTACAATGTCAGCACCGGCTTCGTAATACTTGCGGTGAATATCCAGGACCACGTCAGGCCGCGTGCGCACGAGGTTTTCGTTGCAACCTTCTAGCGCCGTGCCGCCAAAATCGGCCGCGGAAAGGTTGCGCTGCTGCAGCATAGTACCCATTGCCCCATCCAGGACGAGGATGCGTTGCGTCAACAGCTCGCGAAGAGCCTTTTCCGATTCTTTGAGATCTCTCATTCCACCTTGGTCCTTGCGCCCCCAGCGGCCAAATCACCACACTGGTTCTATCTACCTTATTTTACGTGGCTTTTCCTGGCGAATCGAATCCATTGGCCGAGCCGATTCGCGGGTTGAATGGCGCTGTTTCTTCGTTGAAGGAGTGCCAGCCTGTGAAACCACGTCCTATGTGTCAGTAACAACTCGTGAACATCGGTGCCCAAGGTCCTTGCCCCTTGGCCCTGCTTTCACTACCCTGAAGTACAGTGACTCCAGTGACTCTAGCTCCTCCAGCGAGTACCGCCGTGCCTACGAAACGCGTGTCGTCGAAACTAACCGTGTGTCTGCTTTCGCCGCACCCCTTGGTGCTGAGCGAATTTGAACGCCTGTTGTCCAAGGCTTCCCATTTCAAGGTGATCCCGAAGCAACTGGATTCCACGCTGGCGCCAGACCTGCGCAGCCTGGAGCCTCCCAAGGCCCAGGTATATGTAATTGATGCGCATGCGGCTCGCCAGGCTACGGGCGCCCTGTTGACCAATATTCTGGAACGCTATCCGGATGCTCGCCTGATCGTGGTAGGTGATTCTGTCAGCGATGCCACCAGCTTTTCGCTGCTGCGCCTGGGCGTGAAGGGCATTTTGTCTTACGCCGAAGCTCGCGATCAGCTTTCCCGCGCTCTGCCGCTGGTTTCCAACGGCGGTTTCTGGGTACCTCGCTCCGTGCTTTCGGGCTTCGTGGATTCGATTCTCAGCAGCCAGGGCCGCCGGTTGAAGACCGACGCCGTCACCAACCTGAGCCGCCGGGAGCAGGAAGTGCTCGATTCGTTGCTGGAGAATCTGTCCAACAAAGAGATTGCCAGCAAGCTGAACATTGCCGAACGCACCGTGAAATTCCACGTGTCCAACCTGCTCAACAAATTTGGCGTGCGCCGCCGCGCCGATTTGATCCTACTGACCTTCCAGCGCCGCCTGGCCTCGCAAGGCTAGCGCCCGCAGGTTTCTTCGTAACTACACCCACAACAGCTACGCCCAATAAATTGTCATTCCGAACGGAGTCTGCGGAGTGAAGAATCTGCTTTTCGTTCTGCGCACAAAAAAGCAGATTCCATTGGCCATCGAGAACCAAGTCGGCAACGGCCTTCAGTCGCCAATCTGGTAGCGAATGATGCACCACAGCGCCTGCACGCCATCTTTCCAGGTAATTTTCTTTCCTTCCTCATACGTGCGCCCGGCATAGCTGATCGGCACTTCGTAAATCCGCCAGTTGCCTTTGGAAATTTTCGCGGTGATTTCCGGCTCGAAGCCGAAGCGGTTGGACTTGATCTGGATTTCCTTCAACACTTCGCGGCGGAACACTTTGTAACACGTCTCCATGTCGGTAAGCTTCAAGTTCGTGAAAATGTCCGAGAGCAGCGTAAGACCTTTGTTCGCCACGTAGTGCCGGAAATAATGGACGCGCTGCGGCCCGCCAAGGAATCGCGATCCAAACACCACGTCGGCGCGCCCGTCGAGAATCGGCTCTAGTAGTTTGGGATAATCGCGCGGATCGTATTCCAGGTCGGCGTCCTGCACCAGCACTATATCGCCGGTGGCGGCCGCAAAACCGCGCCGCAGCGCCGCGCCTTTTCCCTGATTCTGCGCCTGGAAAAAGAAGCGAATATCGTTGAGAGCGACGGGATCGCCGCCGTCGAGCGCGGGCGCCTGCGCTTCGCCGTTTGACTGGAGGTTGACCATATTCTGCAGGATGTCTCGCGTTCCATCCTTCGAGCAGTCGTCCACGACTACGATTTCCTTGCGCACATCGGTATCCATAACGCGGCGTAGGATTTCAAAAATGGTGTCCTTCTCGTTGTAAACAGGAATCACCACCGAAACCTTCGGATCGGTGAGGGAGGAGGCAGTCCGTCGGGTATGTGCCATATGGCTTGCAGGAATTGTATAAGGCGGGCTTATCGGCGTAAAGCCTGCGTTCTCGATATGCCTGTGGTTAAATAGAAATTCATAATTGGCCGGCTATGACCACCTTTTACATTGAACAATTCGGTTGCCGCGCGACGCAAGCGGATGGCGCCGCGATCGAGCGGCAATTGCGGGAACAAGGCTGCGTTGCGGCGGCGGGCACGGCTACCGCGGATTTCGTGGTGTTGAATACCTGCACGGTGACGGCGGCGGCGGACGCGCAGGCGCGCGAGGCGATTCGCAAGATTCACGCGGCTAATCCCTCCACCCGCATCATTGTTACCGGATGCTATGCGCAGCGCGCGCCGGAAGAGATCGCTGCGCTGCCGGGCGTCACGCACGTCGTGGGAAACTCGCACAAGCCGGAAATTCCGGGACTGCTGCGATCGATTTCCACCGCTCCCTTGGCTTCCGGGTTGGATGATCCGGCGCCGTATCATTCCCTCGCGCCGATTATGCGTGGCGACATTTTTGCTCTTTCCGATGTACTGGTGGCGCCCGTGCTTGGCGGGGAAGGGAATCACACGCGGCCGACGCTGAAGATTCAGGACGGCTGCAATTCGCGGTGTTCGTTTTGCGTGATTCCGTTTGTGCGCGGCAAGTCGCGCAGCTTGCCGGTGGCCACGGTGCTGGCGGAAATTCAGCGGCTGGCGGATTCCGGCTTTCGGGAAATCGTGCTCAGCGGGATCAATCTTGGCACGTATGGCCGGGATCTTTCGCCGCGCGTGGAATTTCTGGAACTGTTGCGGCGCATTGTGGATGAAACCAGCGTCGAGCGCCTGCGCATCAGTTCCATCGAGCCGTTGGACGTCACCCAGGATTTGATCGAGCTGTTTGCGTCCAGCGACCGCATCGCGCCGCATTTTCATATGCCGTTGCAATCCGCCAGCAACCGCATTCTTGCCGCCATGCACCGCTGGTATCGCGCGGAACATTATGCGCGCCGGGTCGAGCTGATTCGCGAACGGCTGCCACACGCTGCGATCGGCGCTGACGTGATTGCCGGCTTTCCGGGAGAGACGGAGGAAGAGCATGCAGAGACGCTGCAATTCATCGCTGAGCGCCCGTTCACGTACCTGCACGTCTTTTCATATTCGTTGCGGCCTGGAACGACGGCTGCTGCGCTGCCCGCGCATCTCTCTGGCGAAATCGTCAAACGGAGAGCGCGTGAATTGCGGGCACTGGGAGAAAGAAAGGCTGAGGAATTTCGCGAATCACAGGTCGGGCGCGCGCTGCGTGTCTTGACCCTCCATCGCGATCCCAAGGATGATCCAACGCACACGCCCGCGCTTTCGGAAAATTATCTTTCTGTCCTGATTCGAGAAGCGTTGCCGCATAATCAGTGGCGGACGGTCTCCGTGGCGCACGCCAAGGGCAAAAATGTGATCGCTTTGCCGGTCGAAAGTTGTTCGCTGGTTCACGCGGGAGAATCCGCCTAAGCGCGCTCATGCACATACTCGGCATCTCCACATTGGGACGAAGTTCGGCGGTGGCCCTGATCGACGATCACTCCGTCCTGTTCGCCATTGAAGAAGAAAAATTGAGCCGGCAGGATTCGGCGGACATTCCGCGGCTAGCCTTGGAGCGCTGCCTGCACGAGAATCATTTAAAGCTTTCCGATTGCCGCGTGATTGCGCTGGCGGAACGTTCCTATCCTTCTTCGAAAGCCCCCCGCGGAGATAAACGGAAAAGGCGGCCGGTGCGCTCGGCCTTGCAGGAAGAGTTGTTGCATCTTTTGCGTGGCGGCCCGCGTCCTGTTCATTTCGATCATCATTACTGCCACGCGGCTAGCGCGTATTACACCTCCGGCTTTGACCACGCGCTGATTCTTTCGCTTGACGAAGGCGCGAATGCGCTGGCGGGCGGGGTCTTTGAGGGCGAAGGCGATGAGATTCGCCCATTGCACTCGTTGAAATTTCCCGATTCGTTTGGCTGGTTTTATTCACGCGTGACCGAACTTGCCGGGCTGCGTCCGCACGAGGAAGAATACAAAATCCAGTGGCTCAGCAAGGATGGCTTGCCGGAATATCTGCCGGTGTTCCGCAAATTGTTTAACTGGAAAGCCAACGGACTTCCGGTGTTGAACCGCCGCTATTTCGAATCCGGGCCCGACCATCGCGGAATTTTCGCTCCGCAGCTTTATCGCGAGCTGGGTCTTTCGTCGCGGGGCCGCTGCGCCGAATGCGGTGGTACGCGCGAATCTGGCGCGCAGCGCGCAGGATTATTTCGAGGAACTGGTGCTGCAGCTTGCCGAGAATTTGCAGAAGCAGACTGGAATGCGCTCGCTGTGCCTGGCGGGCGGAGTTTTCTTGAATGTGTTTCTGGTGCGGGCGCTGGAAACGCGCAGCGCATTCAACCACGTTTATGTGCAACCGGTTTCCGGGAATGCGGGCACAGCGCTTGGAGCTGCGTATTTGTCTCGCAAGAAAATGAAAGGGCATTCCGGCAGGGCGCCGCTGGCCACACTAGCGCTGGGCATGCAGGCCAGCTCGCAGGAAATGAAAGCGGTGCTGGACAATTGCAAGATCACCTATCGCTATCTTTCTGGCGAAGAACAAACTGTGGACGAAGCCGTCGGGCTGCTGCAGCGAGACAAAATCGTGGCGTGGTGCCAGGGCCGGTCGGAATTCGGACATCGCGCTTTGGGTAATCGCAGCTTGCTGGCTTCTCCGTTTTCCGAATACGTCGTGGAAAATGTGAATCAGTTCATCAAGCATCGCGAAGGCTTTCATCCTTTCGCGCTTTCCGTTCCCGCCGAACGCGCCGCGGAATATTTTGATGCATCGCCGAATTGCCGCTTCATGGCGTCGCTCGGGACGCTTCGCCGGCCCGTGGCCGGACTCGAACGGTTTGCATTTCATGGCAATTCCGTGCGTGTGCACACCGTGGAGAAGAACGACAATCCTCTGTTCTGGAAGCTGCTGCACAAATTCGGCGAAACCGCTGCGGCGCCGATCCTCGTCAACACTTCCTTCAATCTGTTCGGCGAGCCGCTGGTCACCGATCCGCGTGGCGCGGTTCGCAGCTTCTATTGCGCCGGCGTCGACGCGCTGGCGCTCGGGCCGTTCCTCCTCGTGAAGTGACCTCCGGCCGTGCTGCGACCCTGCTGCCCGTAACGATTCTGCGCGTGGTCCTGAGGGCCACTCGAGCGTTTGTCATCCCGAGCGAAGCGAAGGATCGCAACGCAAGCTGCAAGCACAAACGTCAGTTCGTGCACAGACTTTAGGTTGAGATCCGCACAAAACGCGCTCATCAGGATGACAACATTGCAGGGTTCCTGCGCGGGGCTATCCTTCGAAGATCACTTGAGCGATGGCTTGTTCGGCAGTGTGCGTGATGCTGATGGCGACGTTCTTCACGCCTAGGGCGTCGGCTATTTTTTTCGCTTCGCCTTTCAGGGAAAGCGTGGGGCGGCCGCTGCGTTCGCGCACCACTTCCAGATCCACCCAGCGCACGCCGTTGCTCCAGCCGGTGCCGAGTGCCTTCATCGCGGCTTCTTTCGCGGCAAATCGTCCGGCGTAACGCTCGTAGCGATTCCGGAACTGCTCGCAATAGGCGACTTCCTCGAGCGTGTAAACGCGGCGCAGGAAACGCTCTTTTTGCGATTCGATCACCGCGGCGATGCGTTTCACTTCCGCGATGTCAATGCCCATACCCACAATCATGATTCCCCTTTAGCGCGGCGGCGATTCACCCGCGCCGCGTTGGCCGTTTCTGCGGAAGCGGCTGTTGCGATTATACTGTTTTGATTGTGCGCAGCCGAAAAACATCGCTGAGCAAGGGCCGCAACCGTCAACCGGCGCAAACCGCCGTATCGCCCGCGAAAATTGCCGCGCCGTGGACGCTGCGCAAATCCGGCGGCTTGCAGGTTCTGCAGCTAGCACCCTTTGCGAAGCTGCCCTGGCTGGTTCACGGATTCAGCACGCGCGCGGGCGGCACGAGCACGCTCGATGGCGAGAAACTCCTGAACCTCAGCTTTACGGGATGGGACGCGAAAGAAAATGTTGTGGAGAACCGCCGCCGGCTGCAAGCAGCAGTTGGAGCGAAAGATTTTGCGCTTGTGGCCATGAGGCAGATCCATTCCGACGTGATCCGTCCCTTTGCCACGCCGTCCGCCGGGCCTTGCAAGGGAGACGCGTCGACCACGAAGGAGCCGGGCTTGTTGCTCGGAACCCAGACAGCGGATTGCGTGCCGATTTTGCTGGTCGACCCTGAAAAACGCGTAGTGGCGGCGATTCATGCGGGTTGGCGCGGCACGCTTGCGCGCATCGCTCAAAAAACCGTGGGCCGGATGCAGTTTGAGTATGGCTGCCGCCCCGCCGATTTGCTGGCTGCTATCGGTCCTTCCATTGGGCCGTGTTGTTACGAAGTTGGCGCTGAGTTTGTGACCAAATTCACAGCCCAGTTCGCGGACGCTCCGGAATATTTTGACGAGGCGCGCACCGGAGACGGACCGAATCCGTTGCAATGGCTGAACATGAAGCCGCCGGGGCACCAGCCTCCACCGCAGAACGTGCACCTGGATTTGCGGAAGGCGAATCGCTCGCAGTTGCTCGCGGCAGGACTGCCCGCGAAGAACATTTTTGCAAGCGGACTCTGCACGGCGTGCCGCAGGGATTTGTTTTTCAGTTACCGCAAAGAAGGCGCGGTGTCGGGGCGGATGCTCGGCGTGATCGGCGTGCGTGGCCGCTGGCAGAGCCTTCTTCCAGCCGTCGTGTCACCCACCCCATGGTGGTCGTCCTGAGCGAAGCGAAGAATCTCAACGTAAGCTTTAAGCACAAACATAGTTGGCGCACAGACTTTATGTTGAGATCCTTCGTCGCAAAAAGTGCTCCTCAGGATGACAACGAGTGGTGGCGGTGGAATTCACTACGGCTGCGACGCGGTGTTCTTTTGCCCGAACATTTCCTGTTCGACAATCTGCGAGAGGATGTGGCCGACCAGGGTGTGGCACTCCTGAATGCGCGGTGTATCGTCTGAGGGCACACAGATGCATTCTTTCACCAGGCTGCGAAGTTTGCCGCCAGAGCGCCCCGTCAGACCGATGGTGAGCAGGTCCGCTTTATTCGCGGTGGCCACGGCGTGAAGCACGTTCGGGGAATTCCCGCTGGTGGAAATGGCGATGGCGATGTCTCCCGAGCGGCCCAGCGCTTCGATCTGGCGGGAAAAAACCTGCTCGAATCCATGATCGTTGGAAATGGCGGTTACGGACGAAAGGCTTTCCGCCAGCGAAAGGGCTGGAAGCGCGGCGCGGTCGAAGGCGAAGCGCCCGACAAGTTCCGTGGCGATGTGTTGCGCGTCATTGGCGCTGCCGCCGTTGCCGAAGAGAAGGATTTTATTACCCTGACGAAAGGCGTGAATCAGAGATTGCGCGATTTGGGAAAGCGTAGAAAGCAGCGCGGCATCGGCGCGCAGCGATTCCATTGTGGCAATCGCGGATTCCACGGAACTGCGGATACGCTTGTCGAATTGGGGAGGCTGGCTCATTCGAGTCGTAGTCTATCACGTCGAGCGAATACGGCTGGATTGACTGGGACGGCGTTGTGGGGCGTTTGGTGGTTGAGGTTAGTCGGTAAAGGTGGCGGCGAGCCGCGGCACTCCAAAATTAGCGGAGGACCGGCAATGGCGACGACTGGATTTCCTGAAGCGCCAGCTGCCCGCAGGCGGCCATCACGTCGCGGCCGCGGGAATAGCGGACGAAGGCGGCGACTCCGTGACCGGTCAGAATCCGGCGGAACTCTTCGATTGTCTGTTCTTTGGATTCCTGGAACGGCAATTCGCCGGGATTCCACGGAATTAGGTTCACTTTCACGCGCTTTAGCGGCGCCAGCAGTTTGACTACGCGGCGCGCGTCGTCCGCTGCATCGTTCACGCCGCCCAGCATTACGTACTCAAACGTGATGTGCTCCCAATTGCGCAGCGGATAGCGCCGGCATGCCGCCAACAAATCTTTCAACGGATATTTTTTATTGATAGGCATCAACGCTTCGCGCTGTTCGTCGTTCGAAGCATTCAGAGAGATGGCCAGCTTCGGTCGCACCGTTTCCTGCGCCATGCGATCGATCCCGGGGACGATGCCGCTGGTTGAAAGCGTGACATGCTTCGGCGAAAGGCCCACTCCTTCCGCGTGCAGCAGGATGCGCAGTGCGGCGAAAGTATTTTCGAAATTCAGCAGCGGCTCACCTTGACCCATCAGCACGACATTGGTGCGCCCCGCTAACGCATCTTCGCCGGCGAGTTCTTCGATTGGCGCAACCTCGCCGCGCGCGTCCGCGCCGTCCATTTCGATCAGCGGCAATAGTACTTGCGCCAGAATTTCTCCGGGCGTCAGATTGCGGATCAGCCCCAGTTGCGCAGTCAGGCAAAACTGGCAATCCACGGCGCAGCCCGCTTGCGTCGAAATGCAAATGGTCTGCCGGCGCTCGCTGGGCATAAAGACAGCCTCGACGGACGCGGATTTCATGCGGGTTTGTTCTTCTGGCGCGGGCAACCCGAACAAATAACGCACTGAGCCGTCCGCGGAGGAGTATTTATGCTTCACCGAAGGCAGCGTGAGTTTCGCGTGGGAAGAAAGATTCTTGCGGAAGCTCGCGGGCAAGTTCGTCATGGCGGAGATGTTGAGGTTTCGCTCCGCATACAGCGCGTGGTAAAGCTGCGCGCCACGATAGGCAGGCTCGCCAAGCGACGTGCAGTACGCCCGCAACTCTTCCTTGTTTTTGCCCAGCAGTTCCATCGCTACCATTCTCTCATCATCGCGGCGCGGATGGAGAAGCTCGCGTGTGGTCGGCATGCAAGCCCCCGCGTGCGTTTGTCGTCTGAGCGAAGCGAGGGATTTCAACGCCAGCTTCGAGCACAAACGTAGATTCGCACACGGACTTTATGTTGCGATACTTCGTCGCAAAAAGCGCTTCTCAGGATGACACGGCTTTCCCGTTTGGATTCTCACGCTACGGCCGCCTATCCCTATGCAAATAGATACCTTACAGTTTCCCCGGGCAGGCGCGACTCGGCTATCGCCACACACTGCTTCGTGTGTAAGAATAGCGTATGGTCTCTAACGCGCGCGATATCCATCGTCACGCTTTACCGAACGGCCTGGTCGTGATTACCGAGACCATGCAGCATGTCCGCTCCGTTTCCGTGGGCATCTGGGTGCGCAACGGCTCGCGCCGCGAGGTTCAGTCCGAAAATGGCCTGGCGCATTTCCTTGAACATATGGTGTTCAAAGGCACGGAGCGCCGCTCCGCCGAACACATTGCCCGCGAAATGGATTCCGTCGGCGGAATGCTGGACGCGTTTACCTCCAAGGAACAAATTTGCTTTAACGCCAAAGTGCTCGATGAACATCTTCCCATCGCGTTTGATGTTCTGGCCGACCTGGTGCTGCGCCCGAAACTCGACGGCGACGACGTGAAGAAAGAGCGGCAGGTGGTCCTCGAAGAAATCAAGATGGACCTGGACAATCCGGAATATCTGCTGCACGACCTGTTCACGCGCGGATTCTGGCCGGACCATTCGCTGGGGCGGCCGATTCTGGGCACTCCGGAAACGGTGCGGAAATTCGATCGCGAAGCGTTGCGGAAGCGCTTCCAGAACTGGTTTGCGCCGGACCATATCGTGGTGACCGCGGCGGGAAATATCACGCACGAGCAAGTGCTGAGCCTGGTGGAAAAAGAATTCGGCCACCTGCAGCCGCTGCAAACGACGGAAGAGGATCCGGTTCCGACCACGGCCGCGCCCATTCATCTGGAAAGTAAGCGCGATCTGGAACAAGTGCATTTGTGCATTGGCGTACCGTCGCTGCCGATTGCGCACGAACGGCGCTTCGGAATCGCGGTGCTGAACAATCTGCTGGGCGGTGGCATGTCTTCGCGATTGTTTCAGAACATTCGAGAGAAGCAGGGGTTGGCGTATGCGGTGTTCAGCGAACTGACGCCGTATTCGGACACCGGCATGCTCAGCGTCTATGCGGGAACCGCGAAGGAAACCATTGGCCAGGTGCTGGACATGACCATCGCGGAATTTCGCGCGATGAAGGAATCGCCGGTATCCGAGGAAGAACTGTTGCGCGCGAAGAACCACCTGAAGGGTTCGCTGATGCTCTCGCTGGAATCGACCAGTTCGCGCATGTCCAACCTGGCGCGGCAGGAGCTGTATTTCCACCGCTTCTCTTCGCTCGACGAGATCCTTGCCTCCATCGAAGCGGTGTCTCGCGGGGAAGTGCAGACGTTGGCGAAGGAATTCTTCCAACCGGAGCGCATCGCCGCGACGGTGTTGGGGCCGCTGAACGGCTTCACCGTCGATCGCGCGCGCCTGGCGTGCTGACCGAATTTCCCCGATCCCATGAAATGTAGAAAGTGTTCCAAGGTTATACCGGACGGATTCATGGATTGCCCGTGGTGCGGTGCGAGTTCGTCAGCGGCTGCCAGCGCGTCTTCCCGCAATGTTGCCGGCACTGAGCCTTCGACTTCAGGGGCGCACGATCTGGTGATTGCAATGTCGATCGTGTCTTCCGCGCTCCTGTTCGTTGTACTGAATTATTTTGCGATGGTGCACAGCGCGGGCGCGCTCACGCTGGCCAATTCCGGATATTTTCTGGGCCGCTGCGCCGGAGCGCTGCTTGTAGGCGCGCTCATTGTGTTGGCCTACCGCAAGATTCGCGGCGTCACGCTCCGCGGGCCGGTCCAGGCTTTGATCGTTTTGACCCTGGCGTCGCTCGTGACGCTTGGCACTCTGGCGATTCCCGCGCGTACACATATGGCAGGTATCGACGAAGCGACGATTCGGCGCTATAGCGATGAAGCAAACAACGGCCGGAATTTGCCGAAAATGCCCCCCGCGGTTGCAACCAAGTGGGATCCGGCAGGGCGCGCCCTGCTGAAAGACATTGCCGCGCGGAACCAGCAGTATGTATCGGAAATTTCCGCGCTCGACGAAACGGCCAAGCCGCTGTACACGCCGGAATCCTTTCGCGATGCCGCCACCATTCAGCAAATGATCGATCAGTTGCACGCGCGCGCGGCCGTTGCCGATAAATACACGGACTGGCAGCCGGTTTTTTCGAAAATGAAGGACTATGTCGCCACGGTGGAAGCGAGCGAAGACGAAAAACGCAAATTCCTAACGGGCTACGAAGCCACGCTGCCGAAGACGCTCGCCGCTTGCAAGGCCATTTCCGACAAAGAGCATGCCTGGTTGCAGGCTTCGCTCGATTTGTACCAGTTCACGCTGTCGAAAGATGGCGCGTACGTCTGGCACAATGACAATCTCGCGTTCGCCAAACACGCGGACTCCAACACCTTCCGCCAAAAATTCCTAAAAGCGCGCCTGTTGAACACGGAATTTCTCAAGGCGTATTGGCAGGTGCGCCAGGCCGAAGAGGCGATGATGGCGCAACTCGGCCTTGGGCCGCAGGCTGCTTCCGCCGACCCGTCCCGCACGCAGCCGTAGTCCGGGAAAATTCACAACTTGCTGGGCGAAACCGTTGACGCGCTCTTCGCGCTCTGCCATCATCTTCGAAGTTTTGGTTGGGCATGGCTTTCCGGGAGAATTTCAATCGGTTTGCGCGTTTCCATTCTTGCGTCCGGCAGTTCGGGCAATCTGACGCTGCTCGAAACCGAACGCACCCGCATCCTTGTTGACGCCGGGTTGGGAAAACGCGAAACGCTGGCGCGACTGGCCGCCTGCGGCCGGGAAATCGATCGCCTCGACGCTGTCCTGATCACTCACGAACACACCGATCATTGCAATGGCTTGCCGCAAGTCCTCGGACTTTGGAAGACGCCGCTCTATGTGACTGAGCCGACCATGGACGCGTTGCAGCGCATCCTTCCGAACACATTTCGCAAGCGGATGCAGCGCGCTGAATCGATTCAGGCCGGGCAACGCTTTGCGATTGGCGACATCGATGTACACGCCTTCGCCATACCGCACGATGCCGCCGACCCCATCGGGTTTACGTTTCGCACCAACGGCACCAAGGTGGCCATCTGCACGGACCTCGGTTACATGCCGCAGCTCGTCAAAGTACATTTGCGGGAAGTGGATTGCCTGATCCTAGAATCCAACCACGATCTGGACATGCTGAAAGTGGGCCCGTATCCCTGGGTGGTGAAGCAGCGGGTGCTTTCCCGCACCGGCCACCTGTCGAACCACGCCGTCAGCGAATTTTTGTGCGATCCCGAAGGATTTGACTCTCGCGCGCAATATCTGGTGCTGGCGCACATCTCCGAAGAAAACAACAATCCCGACCTCGCGCGGCTGTCCGCGGAAGAAGCGCTGGGCCGGCGGCCGGCGGAAGCGGCGTTCACTGGCGAACTGCTGGTGGCGTCGCAGCACGTGCCCCTAAAGCCGTTAAATCTCTAAGCATCTTCTTTCCCGATTCCCTCTATTAATTCGTTTTATACAGTGGATATATTTTTTTCTGTGAATTCCTGCATGTGAACTCTTGACAATGCGTCCAGAAAGAGCAGAATCGTGGACAAATCTTTCAGTCTGGGGACGAGTGGCCCAGGGACGGATGCTTTTGTCGAGGAAATCGGCGGACCGCCGGTTTCATTCCATCTCCGCATTTGCCATTTCATCCTGTTGCAGGAATCGTTCGAAATTAATGGGGGCGATAATGCGGACGTGTACCCGTAAGTATTTCCTTGTTTCATTTTTCATTTCATTCGTACTTTTTGTTTCGGGAGCCTGGGCGCAGATCGGCACGACTTCGCTGCGCGGCACCATTCTGGATAAGTCCGGCGCGGTTGTGGCCGGGGCTACGGTGAAATTGACCGCACGGGAGTTGAGTGTGGAACGCACGGTGGTGTCCACTGCCACGGGCGCGTACGAATTCCCGGCGCTACCGCCGGGCACGTATGCGCTGAGAGTGGAAGCCGGGGGATTTCGCGCGTACGACCAGAAAAATCTTCAGCTGCTGGTGAACAACCCCGCGACCGTCAACGTGACACTAGAAGTCGGCTCGACCACGGAAACCGTCGAAGTGTCTGCGATCGGGCAGACCCTGAACACCACGGATGCATCGCTGGGCGTGGCCTTCGGCGAAAACCAGGTGAAGCAACTGCCGCTGGAAAGCCGCAACGTCGGCGACCTGCTGTCTCTTCAACCCGGCGTGGTGTACACGGGAGACAATCCAAACATAACGCAAACTATGAAGGATACCGACACGCGCAGCGGCTCGGTGAATGGCGCGCGAAGCGACCAGAGCAACGTTACGCTTGACGGCATTCCGGTGAATCCCAAGGGTGGTTACGCGTTCCAGTCCGTGCTGCCGGTCACCCTGGATTCGGTAGAGGAATTTCGCGTGACCACCAGCAATGCCGAAGCCGACGAGGGAAGCGCCGGCGGAGCGCAGGTAGCGCTCGTCACCAAGAGCGGCACGAACAATTTTCATGGGTCTGCGTACGAATACAACCGTAACTCCTATTTCAGCGCTAATGATTATTTTCTGAAAGCGTCGGAGTTGGCCAGTGGCACTCCCAACGTGCCACAGTTTTTGAATCGAAATATTTTTGGCGGCTCGGTGGGCGGCCCGATCAAGAAGGATCGCTTGTTTCTCTTCCTGAATTATGAGGGATACCGGGACGTGGAGCAGCAGAGCGCATTGCGCATTGTTCCCACGGCCTCCCTTCGGGATGGCGTGGTGCAATATGTGTGCGATCCGTCTGCGACGTGCAATGGCAACACCGTTACGGGTCTCAGCGGTGCAAGTTATACGGCAGCCCCCGGCACTTACGCGCTTTCGCCTGGACAATTGAAGGCAATGGACCCTCTCAGCACATTGTCAGGTTATACGGGACCGTCGGGACCAGATCCCACGGTTTTGTCGTACTTCAATAAATATCCGCTGCCGAACGATTTCACCCAAGGTGACGGATACAATACTGCTGGCTATCGCTTCGCCGCCCCCACAAGCAATGTAAAGAATTGGTACATCGCCAAAATGGATTACAACATTACGCAGGATGGCAAGCAGCGTGTCTCTCTGACAGGGGCTCTGGCGAATGAAAATCAGGCCAACGCGCCGTTTTTACCGGGACAAGCTCCCGAAACGGATATCGTCAATTTCAATAAAGGCTTGATTGCCAACTATTCGGCGGTGCTTAGCAGTTCGTTGATCAATAACTTCCGCTACGGTTATGTTCGCCAGAGCGTTGGAACGCTGGGAAACAGCGATCAGGCTTGGAACCAGATCCGCGGGATCGATCAGGGGATTAACTATTCCAGCCAGTTTCAAGAGCCCATCAACAGCTTCTGGGACGATCTCACCTGGACCCACGGAAAGCACAGCTTCCAGTTCGGCTTCCAGATTTCCCTCATTCGGAATCCAACTTCCAGCACCACCAGTTCCTTTAGCAGCGGGTACATGAACGCACAGTGGTTGGATACTTCCGGGTTGGCCGGCCGCACGGCCTCGCCACTGAACCCGGCGAACAATGGTTATCCCGAAGTAGACTTTCAAGGTTTCGGCACCAATTACGATAACGCGGTGACCGCCCTTTTTGGTATGGATGTGGAAGTGAACGCGCAATATAACTATAACCGGGACGGATCCACATTGGCCCAAGGCGCCCCGGTTGTCCGCCATTTTGCCGAAGACGGCTACGAAACGTACGCGCAAGATACCTGGAAGGTGAAGCCGAATCTTACGCTCACGCTGGGCCTGCGCTATTCCCTGTTCTCTCCCCCGTGGGAGACGCATGGTTTGGAAGTGACACCGACCGAGAGTCTGAACACCTGGTTCAACAATCGTGGCATAGGCATGAACAATGGTGTGCCGTCGATGGATGCTCCCCCGGTCGCATACAACTGGTCCGGCCCGGCCAACGGTGGAACTCCCGGATATTACGGTTGGGATTTCAAGAATTTGGGGCCACGCCTGGCAGTCGCGTGGTCTCCCGGCTACGACGACGGGATTTTGCATGATGTTTTCGGTGGCGGGGGAAAGAGCAGTCTGCGCGCAGGCTTCGGGATTGTCTATGACCGGATCGGCGAGGGTTTGCTGCAAACTTTCGACCAAAACGGTGCGTTCGGTTTGTCGACGAACATACCCAACGCCGCCGCGTCGGAATCCGTGCTCTGCACGCCTCGCGTGACGAGTATGAATGTCATCCCAACCACGGACAATTGCGGCGCCCCCATTCTGACCCCGGCCCCTGCCGTGAACTATCCCGAGCCGTATCCTAGTAACCCGGCGCCTGGGAGCGAAGCCATCACCTGGGGACTGGATAACCACATCAAGACTCCGTACTCCTACACACTTGATCTGTCTTTTCAGAGGGAATTATCTGGCGGCTTCACGTTGCAAGCCGCGTATGTAGGAAGGCTGTCTCACCGCTTGCTGGCTCAGGAAGATCTGGCCATGCCCCTGGATCCCTTTGATAAAAAGGCGGGCATAGATTATTTCACCGCGGCAACCGCGCTTGCGAAGATTTACCGCAGCGGTGTCGATACCAACCAGTTCAATCCAAGCATGGTGCCGAAAAACGTACAGCAGTACTGGACAGACATTACCCAGCCCGCGGGAACTGGAGCGTATGCTATCGGCGCAGCGAGCCCTTACGGCACTTGCGTCAATCCGAACCAGGTAGGCGCGATGAACTCGACGACCAACCCGACGGTGCTTGCGTTCGACTTGCTTTGCGCCAATTCACTAAACGAGTCCCTGTCTGTCTACGAAATGGACACCAGTGGCGTTCCCAATGCCAATAATCCAACTCAGTCGTACTTCTACACTTTGGGCGGCTACACCGGCCCGAACGTTTTCTATAGTCCACAATACTCGTCGCTGTATGCGCTGCGGACCACCACCAACGCGAACTACAATGCGTTGGAGATCACCCTGCAGCACAAGATGGTTCATGGCATTCAGTTTGATTTCAACTACACCTATGGAAAGTCGATCGATATCGCCTCCGACGCGGAACGGGTAGGACCGTGGGGCGGCTTGGGCGGTGCGGTCATCAATTCCTGGAGTCCAAACGCAGGCCGTGCGGACAGCGATTTTGATTTGCGCCATCAATTCAATACCAATTTCATTTGGGAAATGCCCTTTGGCAAGGGAAAGTGGATCGGCCATGACGTCAATTCCGTTGGCGAGGCAATCTTCGGCGGCTGGCAATTGTCGGGATTGGTGCGCTGGACCAGCGGTTTCCCGGTCACGGTAGACAACGGCGGCCAGTACCCCACGAACTACCAGTTGGAGGGCCACGCGGACCAGCTGCAGCCGGTCTCCACCGGCACCTATTACACCGGGCCAAACAACAGCGGGGTAGGCAATACCGCCCCGAACTTGTTTAGCACCGGCGCAAACGCCTATCTGGACTTCGGCTATGCATATCCCGGTCAGACCGGATTGCGCAACGAACTCCGCGGACCCGGCTTCTTCGGCGTGGACCTTGGCTTGGCAAAGCGCTGGCAGATGCCTTGGAGTGAGGGCCAAAGCCTGCAGTTCCGTTGGGAAGTCTTCAACGTAACAAACTCCGTGCGATTCGACGTGCAGTCGGCCAACGGCTATGGCAATGAAGCCGGCAGCCTGGCAAACGGCAATTCCGCCAACTTCGGGAATTTCAGCGGCACGCTGACCAACCCGCGCATTATGCAGTTTGCGTTGCGCTACGAATTCTAACTTCTTCAGTTCTTGCTTCAGAGGCAAACGGCTCCGGGGGGCGGTAGTTCCCGGGGCGTTTGCTTTTCAGCAGAGGTCGCGGCAACTTCCTTGACAAGCCAGGGGCTCCTGTCTAAGAATCCTTGCAATCCTAGAAGCAGCTGAGAGTGGTCGAGGATGCGGGAAGAGGGTTTTCCTGTATGTCGCCGTTTATTCTGTGTGTGGCGATAAGCAGCGGAAGCCATGACGGAGTGCTTGTTTTTTCCGCTCCTCAACATGGTGTTTGCAAATTGCGACGGAGTGCAAACAGGCCAACTAAACCGGGTATGCCTTTCAAGGGCAAACGACCCGGGGAGAACCTGAAAAACAGGACTAGGGGAACTTCTGTGAAACCTTCAAGTGAATCGAAGCGGCTGGCAGTCTTTTTTGTCCTTATCCTTATCTTTGGTTTGGCTGGTTCCTTGGCGCGCGCGCAAGACGCAACCGGCCGCATTATCGGGAATGTCACCGACCCCAGCGGTGGCGCGATCACCGGCGCGAAGGTGACGGTGACGAATACCGGAACCACGATCGCGCAAACCACCACCACGGACAGTAGCGGCTATTATCAGGTCCTATCGCTGCCCATCGGCTACTATCAGGTGAAAGTGGAAGCGCAGGGATTTCGCCAGGAAGTGTTCGAGCATGAAAAGCTGGAGATCAACCAGTCGTTGCGCCTGGACGCCAAACTGGCGATCGGCCAAACCTCGGAAACGGTGGAAGTGACGAGTCAGGCCGCGAATGTCGAGACCGTCAGCGAAACCATTGGCAGCAGCGTTGAAGGCGAGACGATTCTGCGCGCGCCGTTGAACGGCCGCAATGTGCTCGATCTTGCCGCGTTGCAGCCGGGCGTCACTGAAACCAACGGCGATTCAACCGCGGCCGGAAACTACAGCATCGCCGGTGGCCGCAGCGACTCCGTGACGTACCTGCTCGACGGCGGGCTCAACAACAACCTGCTGGACAACAGCGTGGTGTTGAATCCGAACCCGGACACGATTGCGGAATTCCGCATCTTGGAGAGCAACTACTCCGCGGAGTACGGGCGCAACGGCGGCGGCATCATCAGCGTGGTGACGAAGTCCGGCACGAACGAGTGGCACGGGAGTGCTTTTGAATTCTTGCGCAACGACGCTTTCAACGCCAACCCGTTCTTCGACAAGAATGATCCGAACAACCTGAGTCCCCGGCCCGTGCTGAAGAGAAACCAGTACGGCGGCACCTTCGGCGGGCCCATCACCATTCCACACTTGGTGAACGGAAAAGATCGGTTTTTCTTCTTCGTTGGTTATCAAGGGCAACGGCTGTCGGCGCAGGCGAGCAGCGGAACGACCACGGTCTATACACCAGCGCAGCTGCAGGGAGATTTTTCGGGGGGAAACTGCTCGAATCCGGACCCTGGTGTGGCGGCCTTCCTGGAACCTTACTCACCGTCGACCGGCGGCCTTGGGAATACCTATTTCCAGTCGAATCCTGCCTTGGCAGCATGCGCGATCATCGACCCCAGCAAAATCGACCCGATAGCGCAAAAGTATATTGCAGCCGGCATGATTCCGACGAACCCCAGCGGCCAGGCACAGTATTTCGCTCCGCTGACGAACAACAATAATGAGCTGACCATGAAGTTCGACTTCCTGATAACGCAGACGGACAAGGTGACCGCGACCCTCGGTGGCTTCCGGAACCCGCAGATTCAACCGTTCACCTATGCCACGGTTCCTGGATTCCCGGACGCTATTCAAAACAACAATTATTATGGAAACGTAGCCTACAGCCACACGTTCTCGCCAAATTTGATTAACGAGTTCCGGCTGTTCATTCAGCGCAACAACTTTGACCAGGACACCCCCCAGGGTAGCAACACGGCTTACACCGCGTCCGCGTTGGGCATCGGAATTACGCCAGACAATCCGACCGGGCCGCCGAACCTTCTGTTTGATAACGGGCTCGCCATCGGCTACAGCGAACAAGGCCCCACTTCGCTGATCAGCAACACATTCGGATTCATTGACAACGTGAGCTACATTCACGGCCGGCACACCTGGAAGATGGGAGGCGGTGTCTCGGCGTATCAGAACAACACATTATACGACTACTACGTCAACGGTGAGTTCGATTTCTACAGCACGGGTTCCGGGAATTCTCTCGCGGATTTCCTTATGGGCCTACCGACGGACTTGGTTCAGTATCCGCAGGCGCCGTCCAACATTCGTAGCAAGTCCTACTATGGATTCCTGCAGGACGAGTGGCGTGTGACAAAGAAGCTCACGCTGAATCTGGGAATCCGCTACGAATACAATTCGCCGAAGGAGGACACCGAGGGGCGCACATTCTCCGTGATTCCCGGAGTAACTACGCCATCGACAGTTTTCCCGAACGCGCCCATTGGCATGCTGTTTCCCGGCGATCCGGGTGCTCCGCGCGGAGTCAATTTCCCGGACACGAAAAACTGGGCGCCACGTTTCGGTTTTGCATGGGATCCCAAGGGGGATGGCAAAACCAGCCTGCGTGGCGGATTCGGGATTTTCTACGACATCCTGAAGGGCGAAGACAACCTGCAGTTTAACGGGCAGCCACCATTCTTCTCTTCGGGCTATGTCAGCTACCCGATCACGGGCAGCGGACTGACTAATTCTAATTTTGTGACTTCTGGGTCGAACTATATCGAGAATCCTTACCCCAATAACTACCCCAACGCGGAAGTGAATCCCTTCCCGTCTAAGCCACCCAACCACGACATAAACTTCGCGGATGCGGGATTCCTACCGATCAACAACGCGGGTTCGGTATACATCGTCGATCCGCATCTCAAGACTCCATACACCTACCAGTACAACTTGAGCCTGCAGCGGGAGATCGCGCCGAGTACGGTTTTTGAAGCTAGCTACGTTGGCAACGATTCTCACGGGCTCACTTCCTTGCAGGACATCAACCCGTTCCCGCTCGGCACCACGGATCGCATCCTCAATTTGACGCCGGGCAATTCCTCTTGTTTGGATTACAGTGGAAACTCGACCTCCGGGGTGGACCCGAGCGCAACCTGCAGTTTTGCGGACTTGCCGGAGTTCAAGAACGTAGCCAACGCGGTGTATAACAGCTTGCAGGTGAGCGTCACTAAACAAATCACCAATTCGCGGATCGGGCGCACCTATTTCACCTTTGCGTATACCTACGGCCACAGCATCGATGACGCGTCCGGATTCCGGCAGCGGAATTCCACCGTTCCTACGTACGACCCCAGTGGGTTCCGCGCTTCCAGCGATCAGGATATCCGGCATCGGATCACGATCAGCGGCGGCTGGGACCTGCCCTTCGATCAAATGTGGGCGTCAGGTCCGAAGCGTTTGACTCATGGTTGGAGCTTGTTCCCTATCTTTACTTGGCACACCGGCTTGCCGTATGACGTTTTCGCGAACCTGCCGGAGAAATATGTTCCTAACGCGGAAGGACCGTCCGGCGCGGGCGATCCATATAACGTCCACGCCAACATCGTTGGAAACGTTGTAACGCAGTACAGTCCGGGGACTGGCCAGACGCTGACGAACCCCAATACAGGGAGCTCGGCGACTGGCAATTACATTTTCAATCCCGCGAGTTTGAGTAACGCGATATGCCCACCGTCGATTCCGGTGGGCCAGACTTGCACGCCGGGTCCAACAATGTTCCCTGATGACACCCAGATTGTGGCCGATCCTGCGCTGGCAACCTATGGCACGCTGCCGCGCAATTTCCTGCGCGGTCCCGGATATATCAACCTGGACATGGCGCTTTCTAAGACGACGGCGATTACGGAACGCGTGAACGTTGAATTTCGCGCGGAGTTTTTCAACATCGCCAATCACGCCAACTTCCTGAATCCCAACGTGATCAACAGTTATCAGGGCTTCTATACGGGCGGCGGACAGGGCACGAATCCCAATAGCAGCATTTTTGGTCAGATCACATCGACGGCCGACCCGCGCATCATTCAGTTGGCGCTGCGGCTTTCGTTCTAACTTGTTTCGAATTCTCCTGCCGGGAGGTGCGAGTCTCCCGCCATGTTCTTGCTTACGCGCCGCAAATCGGTAGTACTACCCGCGCCGACACTGCGGATTCGCCGGTTGACTCCAGCGGATTTTTCCTCTATTTTGAAAAGACCTTGGTAGAGGTGCGGCGGCCATGAGTAGCCGAGCTTGTTTTCCCGATTCGTATCGGGGGCTTGGTGAAAGGGGTCCGGCTCAGGAGCCAGGTCAGCGAAATGATGCTGATCGCCGCCGAAATCGCAACGATTGCTCAATTCGTTGCGGTTGGGGTTCCGGTCTAAGGCCGGTTCACTGTCATCCCCGAAGCCTGGCTTCGGGATGGAGCGCTATCGAGAGGCAGCAGACTGTGTGTTCCGTCACAGGCCTACCTTTCGCTTCCGCTTCCTTCAAATCCCTTCCAAGGCTGAAAAACTATGGACTGCTTCGCTCTAACACGCGCGCTTGTCGATCTGGATTCCACTACCGGGCAAGAGAAACCGGTTGTGGAGTATTTGTTCGCACAACTTGGCACGCTGGCGGCGCAGCACAAGGGCCGCCTGGAGCGCATGAGCGCTGCGCCCGAACGCGACAATCTGCTGCTTACCTTTGGAGAACCGGTGGTCACGTTGTCGACGCACATGGACACAGTTCCGCCATACTTTTCTTCAAGCGAAGACGGCACGCACATTCGCGGCCGGGGCGCTTGCGATGCCAAGGGAATTATTGCGGCGATGATGGCTGCGGCGGAATCGCTGCTGCATGCAGCTACGCGGAATTTTGCGTTGCTGTTTGTTGTGGGCGAAGAGCGGGACAGCGCTGGGGCGAAAGCGGCGGCAGCTTCGCCGCGAGGCTCGCGGTTTCTGATCAATGGCGAGCCTACACAAAACCAGTTGGCGCTCGGCTCCAAGGGTGCGTTGCGCTACGAAATTGTGGCCAGGGGGAAATTGGCGCATTCGGCATACCCGGAACTGGGGCATTCGGCGATTCATTCGCTACTCGACGCGCTGCGGGAAATTCGCGCCATTCCTTTGCCGAACGATCCGATTCTCGGGCAGTCCACGCTGAACGTAGGAACGATTCACGGCGGGCGCGCTCCGAACGTTGTGGCCGACGAGGCTAAGGCGGAAATCATGTTTCGGCTGGTGGGAGACGCGGAGCCGTTACGCACCGCGGTGGCGAAGGCGGCAGCGCAGCATCGCGTGGAAGCGCATGAAGTTCTGCACTGCTCGGCGGTGCATCTTGGCGCCGTGGAGGGTTTGCCGACGACGGTGGTGGCGTTCACGACGGACATCCCCACTTTCAACGGAGCCTGGGGCCAGGCGTTTCTGGTGGGCCCGGGAAGCATTCACGATGCGCACACTTCGGAGGAGCGCATCGATAAAAAGCAATTGTGCGATGCCGTGGGAATTTATGCGCGGATGGTGCGGCAACTACTGGCCACGGGAGAAACCACGTGATGAGTACCCCGTTGGCCATTGTCGGTTGCGGAAAGATGGGCCGCCTGGTGGAGCAGCTGGCGCCGGACTATGGATTTGAAGTTTGCGCGAAATTCGCGCGGGGCAATATGGGCTCCGTGTCTCGCACGACGCTGCGCGGCGCGGCCGTGGCCATTGAATTCACCACTCCGGCCGCGGCTGTAGAGAATTTGCAGCGGCTGGCGGCTTTGGGCGTCAACACCGTGTGCGGCACCACGGGCTGGTACGAGCAGCTGCCGCAAATTCGCGAAACCGTTGCCAGCGCGGACTCTGGCCTGGTGTTTGGCGCGAATTTTTCTGTGGGCGTGAATCTCTTCTATGAAATTGTGGCGCGGGCCGCGGCTTTATTCGCGCAGCATCCGGAATATGAAGCGTGGGGCTGGGAGATTCACCACTCCGCCAAGAAAGATGCGCTTTCGGGCACGATGAAAAGGCTTGCCACGGAAATGCGCGAAGCCGGGTTCAGCGGGTCTTTGACGCTCAGCTCGAATCGTGCCGGCGCCCACATTGGCACGCACGAAATTGGATTTGATTCCACCGACGACACGATCACGCTGCGGCACTCAGCGCGAAGCCGCGAAGGATATGCGCGCGGAGCCTTACAGGCGGCGCGCTGGATCGGCGGGAAAAAAGGCGTGTTCGAGTTTCGGGAAATTGTAGAGGAATTGCAATCGTCGGTGACGGCAGCGGGATAAGTCGCGGAAGGTACGAAAGCCACGCCGTCTGAATTGGATTTGGAACGTTGAATTTGGGAAACATCGGTAAAGAAGGAGCAACACATGTTTACAGGAACAGGAACGGCGCTTGTGACACCATTTCGGCGGGATGGTTCGTTGGATGAACCCGCGCTGCGAGCGCTCGTAAAGCGACAGATCGATGCGGGTATCGACTTCCTGGTTCCGTGCGGCACAACCGGTGAGAGTCCAACGCTGACGCGAAGAAGAGCATCGCCGCGTGGTGGAAATTACCGTGGAGCTGGCTAAGGGCAAAGTGCCGGTGCTGGCCGGCGCGGGCGGATACAACACCTGCGAAGTGATCGAGTGCGCGCGCGAACTGGCGAGGCTGGACGCCAGCGGCATCCTTTCTGTTACGCCTTATTACAACAAGCCGACGCAGGAAGGTTTGTATCAACACTTTAAAGCCATTGCCGAAGCGGTCGATCTGCCCGATTATTCTGTACAGCGTGCAGGGGCGCACGGGCGTGAACATCGAACCGGCAACCGTGGCGCGACTGGCGCAAATCCCCAACATCGTGGGAATCAAGGAAGCTTCCGGAAATGTCGGGCAAATGGCCACGATCTTGAATTGCGTGCCGGAAGAATTTCTGGTGCTTTCAGGCGACGACGCGCTAACGCTGCCGTTGCTCGCGATTGGAGGACGCGGCGTGATCTCTGTAGCGTCCAACGAAATTCCGGCGGAGATGAAGCGACTGACGCAACTGGCGCTGGCAGGCGATTTCGCGGGCGCGCGCGAGATTCACCGGCGGTATCATCGCGTTGATGGAAGTTAATTTCGTGGAATCGAATCCAATCCCGGTGAAAGCGGCAATGGCGGAGATGGGATTGCTGGAGCCGTGCTGGCGCTTGCCACTGGTGCCGCCGAAGGCGGAGAATCGTGCGAAGATTCATACCGTGCTGGAGTCACTGAGGCTGCTTGAGAGAGCGCATGCTGCAATCTCAAATTGAGGGCTTGTTCGAGGCGCCGCCGGCGTCGTTTCGCGAAGAGCATTTTGAGCTGTTCGAAGCCTTCAAGACTGCACTGAATCGCGGGGAAATCCGCGCCGCGGAACCGGATGCGGCGGCTCCCACCGGATGGCGGGCGAACGCCTGGGTGAAAAAGGGAATTCTCCTCGGGTTTCGCATGGGCGCCGTCGTGGACATGTCCATCGATCGCGCGGCGGCAGCCGTTTTTCGATAAATCCACGTATCCGGTGCGCGCGATTTCGCTGGCCGATGGCGTGCGCATCGTGCCGGGCGGATCCAGCATCCGCGACGGCGCGTATATCGGGCGCGGCGTGGTGTGCATGCCGCCGATGTTCGTGAATGTGGGCGCGTATGTGGGCGAAGGCACGATGATCGATTCGCACGCGCTGGTGGGATCGTGCGCGCAGGTCGGCTGCGATTGCCACATTTCGGCGGCGGCCCAGATCGGCGGAGTGCTGGAGCCGGTGGGCGCGCTGCCGGTGATTATCGAAAATGAAGTGATTATTGGCGGAAATTCCGGCGTGTATGAAGGAACGGTTGTGAAGAAGGGCGCGGTGCTGGGCACGGGCACGGTCCTGAACCGCTCGATTCCGGTGTATGACCTGGTGCGCGACGCCGTGTATTCCGCGAAAGACGATCAGCCGCTGATAATTCCGGAAGGCGCGGTGGTGGTGCCGGGCTCCCGCGCGGTGACGAATCCCGCGGGCGCGAAGTGGGGACTATCGTTGCAATGCGCGGTCGTCGTGAAATACCGCGACGAAAAAACCGGCATGCGCGTGCAGCTTGAGGATTTGCTGCGGTAAGAGCGACCCCGCTCTTTATCAGCTGCGCTTGCCTTCGGTGAAGCGCAGCGTGACGTTGACCAGGTGCTGGCCTTCGTTAATGCTGGTGGCGGGCTGAGGGCTGGCATCCGCGTAACCCTTTGCGTGATACAGGTCCAAGGATTTTTCTATTCCTGCGCGGATTTCGCTCACTTTAAAAAGATCCCCGCTCTTCATATGAAATTGCTCGCGAAGAGTTTCCACCGGGATGCTCAGCGGTTGATTCGGTTCGCTATTCCGAATGGTGAATGTTCCGAGCCGGTATTGCGCGCCCGGAGTAACTGACGCGGTTAGAAGAACCTGCTGCATGCCTTCGGAATCCTGACCAACAATCTTAAACCGCCAGGGGTCAACGACAACTTTGAAGTAGCCACGATCCTGAAAGTCTTTGCGGATTCCCGATGCCATCACGTCATCCGTCAATTCCTTGACGTCGCCGTATTCATGATCCTTCCATGTATCGAGGATCCTAGCTTGCACGGCATCCCGGTCCTGAATGTTGCCTTCGATCCTGAGCTCAGCTAAGACGACTTTCGTAGCGGTATGGCTAGGCGCACTGGAATTCGATTGGACTGGAGTCGGTGTTGCACTAACAGCGGCCGTCGGAGCGGGCTTTTCCGCGCTGTCGACAACGAGAACTTCGACGGGGCTTTCTTGCGGTTCGAGTTTCAGGCCCAGCTGCGGCTCGAGAGCTTCGAAAATTTGCGCGTTGGGCGAGGCGGACGGGGAATCGGGTGTCCAATCCAGAGTGAAGTCGTAATTGCCCGCGAGGCCGGTCTTGTCCAAAATCGGGCGCCCTAGTTGCTTCCCAGAGAGCGACCTTACCAGGAATGCGATGGGAATTCCCTGCCCAACCAGTTCACCCATTTTGGGAGCCCAGACTCCGCCCGGGCCAAGCGGCTTGCCACCAACACCTTTCATTCCATTGGGGTAAGTATCACCGGGTTTAGCGGGTTGAATCTTGGACCCACTTTGAGAAACCACAAGCGCATAAACGGGCATAGTCCGAGTTTCGCGGTGAGTGGCGAGCTTGAAACGATCCACCAGGAGCGCCTGTACCATGGTTCTCATCTCTTCCACTTGCTGAGCGTTGCTGAGCCCTTGACGCCTGCCCACTTCCGCGCTGTTCAGTTTCGCCTCGACATCATATTTATCCGTATTGAGCCAATCCGGCCCTCCCACAATCTGGTCGTCTTGAACTTGATAAACGAGTGTGATCAGCCTGCCCAGGGAAAAGTTGGTTGCCATGAAGCGGTCTACTTTGAACTGAACCGCCTGCATCGGCCTGCCATGCACGATGAATCCGGCCATTGGCTCGCCGTTTGTGTTTGGTTGCAGGTAAACGGACTCGAAGGTGGTGGTGCCAGTTTTTGGCGAATGCGCCTGAGTTAGCGTGGGATGCAGCAGGCCGAAGGCGATTGGAATGGCGAGGGTGAGGATGGCAGCGGAAGTGAGCAGCAGCTTGCGCGCGAAATCGAGATTGCGTGGGCTGGGATGCAGCATGATGACCTCGATTCTTTTTTTGAGATTGGAGCCGGTTACGCCCGCGGCGCAGAGGAGAGGGGATTCCAGATAAAATTCGCAGATTTTCAGAATGCTCTCGGCGTAAGTTTGCGGATCGCTGCCAAGGCGAAGCACTTCTTCGTCGCAGGCGCGCTCGCGCTCGTCGACCAGGCGCGCGCCGAGCCACCAGACCAGCGGATGAAACCAGAACACGGCTTCGACCAGCATGTGAACCGCGGCGTCCAGATTATCGCGGCGACGCGCGTGGCAAAGTTCGTGAGCGAGAATGGCTTCGAGTTCCGGATCATTCAGTCGTTCAGAAATGCCGGAGGGCAGAAGCAGTGTCGGCCGGAAGATGCCAAGAATGCCTGGCTCCAGGGTTGATTTGGACAGTAGCAGACGGATCGAGCGAGTCGCCGCGTGTTTTTGCAGGCGGCGCAAGGCGTCGAATTCCCGGCCCGACTCGGTGGGCTGAACGGCACGGGTGGCCGCGGCCATGCGCCGCGTCCGCGACCACCAGTAAAACAACACGGCCACAAAACCGCAAAACCAAACAAGAAGAAGAAGCACCGGCAGAGCGCGGGTGGCCATAGCGAGCACGCTTGCCGTTGCGGATGCCACGTGATGGGTGGGTCTGCCGGAGACAAATGGCTGGCCGAAGCCTTCCATCATTAACAGAATTTCCGGAGGCGGGGTTGCGGAAGGGTTCGACCAGCCTAATTGCCGTCCGATGGCGACGAGCACGGAAAAAGGAATCAGGAATTTCACGGACGCGAGAAGCCAAAGGCAATAGCGGGTGTTGGCGTGATTCGTTTTCAGAAAAAGGGTGAGAAGTCCGGCGACTGCGGCGAAAAAAGTGGATTGCCACAGGTGGTTTGCGAAGGGCGAGCCGATGGACGCCCACCAGGGGTAGGGAACTGCCGTCAGGAGGAGAGGGCTCATTTTGATTTCTCTTTTCTTGACAGACTGCGCAACGCTTTTTCCGCCTGTTTGACATCTTCGAGAGTGAGCCTGCCGGATTCGACCAGGTGGGCCATGACCGGCTGCGTGCGGCCGCCGAACAGGCTGAGGAGTTCGTCGATCAAGCGGCCTTGTGCAGCGTGACGGGTGATGACCGCTTCGAAAATATGCGCATTGCTGATTTTCTTGACGCGCCGGAGGACCTTTTTGCGCTCCATGCGATAGACGGTGGTTTGCACGGTGGTGTAGGCCGGGCGAACGCGCTCGGGGAAAGCTTCCTGGATTTCGCGGATGGAGGACGCGCCGTGAGTCCAGAGTGCATCCATGATTTGCAGTTCGAGTTTGCTGAGTTTGGGAAGGCTCATTGGTTGTTATTTGATCCTGCGTTTTACCTACTACAAGCGTATGTGAAGCTACTACTGCGGTATTTATTTGTCAAGAGTGATGTTTGGGGCGATCCGGGCGCGAGTCAATATATGAAGATTGAGATCCTTCGTCGCAAAAAGCGCGGCTCAGGAAGACAGACGTTCGCAGCGTGAGGCTGCGGACAGTTTTTTGTTTATCGCAAACTGTCGAAGCGGCGGCTGGGCGGCAGCACGCCAAAGGGCTCGCGGACTCGCCCGGGGCACGATGTATTGTACCCCTACGGGAGCCTTGAACTATTCGGCTAGGATCTTTTCGAAGAAGGCTACGGCACGGGGATCTTCCGATTGGCCCAGCCAGAACATGGCTTGCTTGCGGACTTCGGGATTTTTGTTGGATTGCGCGACCTGGATGAGCTTCGGAATGCCTTCATCTTTGGGCATTTGGCTTAGAGCAAACACGGCTTTCTTTTTCACTTCGGTGTCGGGATCGTCCTGAATCGCAGCGACGATGGTGGATGCGGCTTTTTGTCCGGCCTTTTGCGCCAGCCAGAAAAGGGCCTGGCCGCGGACGTGCGCATCGGAATCGTCTTTCGCTATATGGATGATATCGTCGACGGCGCCAGGTTCGTGGCTGACGGATAGCGCGAAGGAAACTTTGGCACGCACGTCGGGACTGGGATCGTCTTGCGCCATTTTCTCGAGAAGAACCAGGCCAGACTTGCCCCTAGCTGCGCCGAGCCAGAAAGAAGTTTTGTCTCGCAGCCAGACCGGCTGATCGGGCGCGACAAAAGAAGTGAGCACGCGATCCGCTGATGGGTCGGCATGGCGTGCAATGGCCGCGAGCGACTGTTCCGCGAGGTTGTCGCCACCGCCAGGGTGCTCTTTGCGGACTATGTAGGCTGTGAGCAAGCCAATGCTTTCATCTGGTCGGACGCCCGTGAGCCAGACGACGCGAAGGCCGCCGGCATCCATGGTGCAGCTCGAGGAAGCCATGCGGATGCGCATCACGTGTTTCTGATCGACGCGCAGCAGGACCGTAAGTTGCGGCGAGCCTTCAAGTTTGATGGTCGTGTTCGGACCCTTCTCAACGGAAAAGTTGTCTTGCTGCTTTTCCAGCGTGCAGGTCCGGCAGGCTTCTTCCTCGGCGTTGCCGTGATAATTGCCGCAACAAATTGATTCGCTCGAAGGAACTGCCGGAACTTCATAGGCGATCCATGTGGGCTGTGGAGTTCCTGCTGAGATCCGGGCAACTTCGTTTTGCAATCCTTGGCCTACTGCGCGAGTTTCCAGTTTCGCGTTAACGAATTGCGACTGACCTGCGTGAGCGGCGGAGATTATGCAAAAGCTCGAGCAAAATACGCCAAGAATCAGAAATCGCCGCACGCTCATTGCGTTCCTTGTTCTCATGACTGACCTCACTTTTGTAACAGTTCCATCAGGTATTCGTTGCCTTCCTTGGAATTCATGAGAGACAACTTGCTGACCGCGACTTTCTTGAGCTCGGGATCTTTTTCGGTTTTCGCGACAGCCACGAGCGCGGCAGCATTTCCGCCGAGGAAATACGCATTCATGATTTCCTCTTTCACCCCACGGTCCGTTTCCTTGGCATAGATGGCCTGCAACGACGGATCCTTGGCACCCATCAAGCCAAGGCTGCGAATCGCTGCCTTGCGCAATTCGGGATTTTTCTCCGACAGCGCCAATTCGGACAAGCGCGCAGAATCGCCGGAAAGGAACAGCGCCTGCAGGATTTCCTTTTTTGTGTCCGTGGAAGTTTCGGATTGATAGAGGCTCTGCAAATCAGCCTTGTCGCCCATCATTCCCAATTGGCGAATCGCGTCGCGTTTCAGAGATTCGTTGGTTTCTTTCTTGGCTAGGGCAAGAACCTGCTCCCGATTGTTGGACATCATGTAACTGCGCAGCACGGCGCGCTTCACATCGATATCGGAAGTGCCGGAATAAATTTCGCTCAACAATTTTCCGGAATTCTTGCCGTCAGTCATGCCGAGATATTCGACGGCCTTGCGCTGCAGTTCGGGATTGCTTTGACCTCGTGCAATGGTGGCCAGCATTTCCTGAGCTTGCGGCGAGCCGCTCTGCACCAGCAGGAAGAGCGCCTTCGATTTGTCCTTGGGATTCGCGGACCCGGCCAAATATTTCTGCAGCAGCGGAATGCCCTTGGACGGATCGTTGTTCATGATGCCCTGAAGCGCGAGGATTTTCAGGTCATCGTCGCTTTGCGAATCGGGATTGACGGGATGGCCGGTGCCCTGGCGCATCTCGATTTCTAAGGCTTCGGCATCTTTCTTCCAGCGGCTTTGCGGGAAGCGCTTCTTCAGGTCGGCGATGGACGCCATGGCTTCATCGCGCTTTCCCATTTTGTTATCCGCATAGGCCTTCCAATAAAGGGCGGCGTCTGTTTGCGGTCCGGCCAATTGCGCCAGCTCGCTGAACTTTTTGGCGGCGTCTCCATAGTCGCCTTCGTCGAGGTAGCCGCGGCCGTCGTCATACAGCTCCTGCATGCGGTCGAGATGAGCCTGCTCCTCGTCTTTTTTCTCCTGTTCGCGGTCAGCAAGTTCCTGTGCGCGATCGTTCTTTTCCTGATCCCGATCGCTTTGCGCCGCGTCTTGCTGGAATTTTAGAGTCGGCTCCGAGGATGGGCTCTGCCGCCATCCGCGGGCGCCAAGCATTACGGGGCTTGCCAGAAACAGGCTGCCCACCACAAGAGATACAGCCAGCGTTTTCGCGCCAGATTTCTGCTGTTCGTTCATTTTCACCGAGCCTCCGAAACTTTTACGGACGGTCATATCTTGTTCCTTTCGGTCGCGGCGGAGTCGCTTTGCGGCGGCGCCACGGTGTTTTCTCGCTTCTGGTGCAATTCCTGATTGACCACCCGAACCTTCAACAGGATTCCTTTGGCCGCGATGCGTTTCTGGATGGCTTCAAATTGCGCAGGTGTAACTTCATCCGGACTGTTGGCAATGTCCAGAAGCACGCGCTCGAGTTCGTCGAGCGTGCTGGCCATGAGCTTGTCTCCATCGCGCAGCGCGGTCTGGCGATACATGCGATTTTCCTCGAGCAGATCTTCCGCGCGTTTCTGTTCGGAAGAGATGTTCATGAGCTTCTGGCCCTTTTCGGGTTCGGCATTGGCCAGTTCCATCAGGATCATTTCAGAGCGGCCAAGGTGATCGCCGACGGCTACGACCAGAACGCGTTCGCGAACCTTTCCCGCATCCGCGATATTTCCCGCTGGCCCTGGGCTCTTTGTGGATCGTCCGATAAAGAAAGCAAGAATGACCAGCGTGGCCATGGCGCCAAAGGCCAGCATGCGCCGCGGCTCAAAAAAAGATTGCCACCACGGTGAGCGCTTTTCCGCCAGCCGCGGAGAGATTTGCTGCCAGACGCGCTGCGCGAGGTCTTCGCCGGGATCGGGAATGGGCACAGCGTCCAGGGTCGCAAAAAAGGCGTCGAGCTGGTCCATTTCGCGGCGGCATTCGGCGCACTCGTTCAGATGTGCGGTAAACGCCTCCCGGCCGCGACTTTCACCGTCGCGATAAGCCACCAATTGTTCCTCGTTCATATGTTTCATGATTCCGTTCCCATCGCGCGAACCGTGCCTCGCAGCTGCACAAAAGGTTCGAGGGCTTTGCGGAGCTTGGAGACAGCGCGAAAAACCGTGTTCTTTGTCGCGTTCGAATTTGATTTGAGCACCGCGGCAATTTCTTCGATCGCGCAGCCTTCCCAGTGGCGCATCACGATGGCGGTGCGTTCGGCGGGGGTGAGTTCGGCCAGGGCCTGCTGCATTTTGGCGGCAAGTTCGGCGCTGCCTGCCAGACGCTCGGGGGAGGCGGAGGGATCCGGGACCAACGCCATCGTTTCCACTTCCGCCCCATCCTCGCTCCGCCTGGTTGGGCTGGCCTGCCGCGCTTCCTCGACATTGCGCTGGCGGATCCGGTCGATGGCGTAATTCGCGGCGATACGATAGACCCAGGTGCCAAAATTCGAGTTTCCGGCGAATTGGGAAAGCTTCTGATAGCCCCGCAGGAACGCTTCTTGCACAACTTCCTCCGCGTCGTGAGAATTGCCCGTCATGCGATACGCCAGACGGTAGATATAGAGGCTGTAGCGGTCGACGAGCACACGATAGGCCTCACGATCGCCAGCCAGCGTGCGTTCGACGGCCACGGCGTCGGGGATGCCTTCGGACTCAGCCCTCTCGATGCTCACCCTCATTCTCAACATTAGACAGGATTGGGTCCCCGCGGTTAGGCCGCCGTGCCAGGGTCCTTATCGCTCCTTTGGCCTGAAATACCGTATCATTACAGAGGGCTTTCGGAGGGAGAGGGCGAAGTGATTCCACGTTACACGCGAAACGAGATGGGCCGGGTTTGGAGTGAAACCAACCGCTTTCAAAAGTGGCTGGAGGTGGAGCTTGCGGCGTCGGAGACCCTGGCGGAAGCCGGCCTGGTTCCCAAAGATGCTGTCTCACTGATGAGATCGCGGGCGACTGTGGACGTGGCGCGGATCAATGAAATTGAAGAGCGTGTGAAGCATGACGTGATCGCGTTTACGATGGCCGTAGGCGAGTCCATCAAAAGCCCTTCAGCGGCGCGCTGGCTACACTATGGGATGACGTCGAACGACGTGGTGGATACGGCACAGGCGTTGCTGTTGCGCGATGCGTCGCGCATTATCGAACGCAACCTGATTCTGTTCGGCGAAGTGCTGGATCTACGCGCGCACGAATTTCAGCACACGCCTCAGATTGGCCGGACGCACGGGATCCATGCGGAGCCGATTACGTTTGGGCTGAAGATCGCCAACTGGTTTGCGGAAAACCAGCGCAACATCGAGCGGTTTCGCGAGGCGGCGCGGGGCATCGCCTTTGGCAAGATTTCCGGCGCGGTCGGGAATGCGGCTCACCTGGGCCCGGAAATTGAAGAGAAGATTTGCGAGCGGCTGGGCTTGCAGGTGACGCCGATTGCTTCACAGGTGATCCAGCGGGACCGCCATGCGCATTATGTGAGCGCGCTGGCGTTGATCGCCGCGACGCTCGAGAAAATTTCCATGGAAATCCGGCATTTGCAGCGGACCGAGGTGCGCGAGGCCGAAGAGCACTTCAGCGGGGAACAGCGCGGCAGTTCGGCAATGCCGCACAAGCGCAACCCGGTGACCGCGGAGCAGATCAGCGGGCTGGCGCGTGTGGTGCGCGGCAACATGATTCCGGCGTATGAAAATGTGGCGTTGTGGCATGAGCGGGACATCTCGCACTCGTCGGTGGAACGGATAATTCTGCCGGACTCGACCATCCTTGTGGACTACATGCTGTCGAAGATGACGGCGCTGGTCAGCCAGATGCGCGTGTTTCCTCAACGCATGCTGCGCAACCTGGAATCGACGCATGGGCTGGTATACTCCGGGCAATTGCTGCAAGACCTGGTGGAAAAGGGCATGCCGCGCGACGACGCGTACAAAGCCGTGCAGGAAAACGCCGTGGCCGCGTGGGAAGCGGAGACGAGTTTCCGGGAACGCGTGGAGAAAGATGCGCGAATCACGAAATATCTGAGCCCGAAAGAATTGGAAAACACGTTTGATTTGAACCGCCAGTTGCGCAATGTAGACAAATTGTTCGAGCGTGTGTTTGGCGCGCATCCCGCAGGTGAACGCGGCGTGGCGGCAGTGTAACGCCGGCTTTTATGCCAGTGCGGCAGCCATACCTCGCGGCCTGATTTGCGCACACGAAACTCCGATCGCGTTGTTATCCTGAGGAGCGTTTTCTGCGACGAAGGATCTCAACGCAAACTTCAAGCACGGCCATTCCGTCAAAGACGCTGGCATAAAAGCCTGCACACGACACGACTCAGAAACAGAAAGGGCTCCCGGCAGGGTGGGAGTTCTTTCTGCTTATACCTCGTCCGTGTGCGTGAAGCTACACTCGGCTGCGGAGGCGGAAATCAGTCGACGCGCTGGACGTATCGCGCTTCGGAAGTGTCGACACGAATTTTATCGCCTTCATTGACGAACGGCGGAACGTTGACGACCAGTCCAGTCTCCAGGGTGGCCGGCTTCATCACGGAACTGGCCGTGGCTTTCTGTAGCGTGGGCTCAGTGTGCGTGACCTTCAGGTCCATGGTGTCCGGCAGGCTGACGCCGATGGCCTTTTCGTCATGGAATTCGATTTTCACGATAGTGTTGGGGATCAGGTAGTAAACGGTTTCGCCCAGTTCCTCGCTGTTCATCTGCATCTGTTCGTAGGTTTCCGTGTTCATGAAATGGAAAGAGTCGCCCTCTTTGTACAGGTACTCGAATTCGATTTCGTCCAGGATGGCGCGATCGACAAATTCCTCCGCGCGGAAGCGGTAATCGATAATGGCGCCGGTGCGTAGGTTCTTCATGCGTGTCTGCATGGAACCTCGCTTGTTGCCGGGGGTGCGGTGCTCGGTGCTGTGGACGGTGAAAAGATCGCCCTCATGCTGGATGACCATGCCGGGGCGAAGTTGTGTGGCTTTCACGCTGCTGCTCATAGATTCGCGCGGCCGAAGAACGGCCGTAAACTCCCTATAGAAATTGAATTCGGTTCGGAAATTCCAGACGACGGCCCGATGGAACGACGCGTGGAATGACACGAGGCACGCAGGAAGAAACAGCGCCCCCAGCGCAAAAAATCAGTATAAGCGGTGCGCAGGGGAAGGGTCAATCGCGCACGGGGTAGGATGTGGCGACGGGAAAAACGGCGCCACCCCATACAGCGAAAATCCGGTATAAGCGGCCCCTCGCTTACTGGTCAATCAAATTGGGGGGTAGTATACTTCGGGAAAAATTCGGATACACCCCCTGTGGGATGCGAAAAATCCCGGTATAAACGCCCCTCGCACAGTGAGTCAATCACATGACGGGATAGGAGATAGGGGCGCGCCAAACTGCCCCCCTGCCCCAGCCAATCGGTCTCACAAATGCGCTACAATTCGCCTAATTCAGTTACTTCTATCAGGAGACTAACTTCGTGCTCCCCGACTTCAAAACTCTGTTTCTGGAGATTTGAAGTTGTCGGTAAATGAGGAGTCATCGCATCTTGCAGGCCGACCAATCAACGACCGGATGCTCTGGATGCTGCTGAAACTTTGGCATCACAGGAAGCAATCCTTGAAGGACCTTCTACTTAGCTAAAAGGGATGACAGCGGAGGTTCGGCAGTAGACTTTGCCCACATGGACGATTAGGCCGTGAATCGGGACCTTAGCGTGATTCACGGAGAGCTCCATTCATCAGCTCAGAATGATTTCGTTTGTCGACAAGCTACAAGGTCATATAGGCTTTGCTGATGCGCTCCATAATGTTGGTCCTGATTGCGGCTGCATTCACATTTTCGCCGACCATTACGCCTACTTCTGAAGAGCAGATTCATTCTGTCCGCCGCCAGGTCGATGACGCCTTTCAGCGCCATGATGCCAAGCAATTGGTTGCTTTAGGGACATCAGATGTCCACTTCACAACACCATCGGTTCACGTTGACGGAGCGGATGCGCTGGAACGCTCATACACCGGTCTCTTTGCGAGAAGGCCCGACGTAGTCCTAACGCATCAGTCAAACCGCATCGTAATAAACGAAAACTGGGATTTGGCGTCCGAGTGGGGCGATTGGCTAGAACGTTGGACATACAAGGACGGCATCACCGAACTACGAGGCACATACCTAACGATGTGGAAGCGGGAGGGTGATCACTGGCGAGTATACAGTGAAACCATTGTGCCGGAGAGTTGCGCCGGAAGTTCCTACTGCCAGGAGAAATGACTTCGACCGCCATCGAGCCTTGTTGAATCGACGTCCCCCCCATTCTGAACGGCATACACTCTTAACTCCTGGCGAGTTGCCTTACCGGACAGTCCTAGCACTCCACATCTCCGGTAAAGCGCTAACGTTAATCGGGACCTTGCAACGGAAGTCATGAAGTCATGATATTTTTGGTGCAGTCGGAGTGGATGTTTAGCACGACAAGAGACAAATGGTTGGGCGACCAATGAGACTCGTGGTTTCGTTATTGCTGATAGGACAGGGTTTCAAAACTTCCGGCATTCTTCTGGTTACACTCGGCCTTGCAGTAACCGTGTTCGGATTGCTGCCAGGTGTGAACTTCTTCACCGAACTTCCCACTTTGCGGGGAGTCGTTCGGAAGCCACTCCCACCCTGGTCTGGTCGCCTGTGGTTCGCTGCCGCAGGAGCATTGCTCATCTACTGGGGCCTGACCCAAGGCCGACCGCGATAACCGAAAATCACTTCGCCGGTTATGCCGTTTGGACGTAGCCGCCCGGCGGCGGACGCTTCGCGTGAGGTAGTGGATCGGTGGTTGCCCAGCGGCTGAGATAAATATGGGTCACAAGGAGGTCCCTGTGACCCATCTCAGAAAAATGATGCTGGAGGAACTCCAGCGTCTCAACTACTCTGCTGAAACTATACGCAGTTATATCCACGGCGTCGAAGATTTTTCTCAACGCTTCCACTGTTCCCCGGACCGCTTGGGTCCTCGGCACATTCGGGAATATCAGGCCGAACTGTTTCAAAAACGCAAATTGTCCTCGGGCTCGGTTGCGGTCCGTCTGGCAGCCTTAAGATTCTTCTACACTAAGACGCTAAGAAGGGCTTGGAGCGTCGCCGACACTCCTTATCCAAAAAGGAATCATCGTCTGCCGATGATCCTCAGCCAGGAAGAAGTGGCACGATTGATCCTGGCTGCTGGCACTTCCTTCCATCGCATCCTGCTCATGACTCTCTACGCCACCGGCGCCCGGAACTCCGAGCTGACCCACCTGAAAGTCAACGACATCGACAGTCAACGCATGGTCGTGCACATCCGTGGCGGCAAGGGCCGCAAGGACCGCGATGTCATGCTCAGTGCCAAGCTACTTGCGGCACTGCGCACCCATTGGCGTTATTACCACCGTAAATCCAGCTCCTGGTTGTTTCCCAGCAACTTTCGCAAGGATCGGCCCATCGATACGAAAACCGTTTGGTACGCGTGTCAGAACTCCGCCCGGCGCGCCGGCATCCAGAAAGGCGTGCATCCCCACACGCTGCGCCACTGTTTTGCGACGCATCTCTATGAGGCCGGTACCGATCTCCGCACGCTTCAGGTCCTGCTCGGTCATGAACACCTGAAAGACACCTTGCTATACGTGCACCTCGCGATACAACGCCTCAACGCCACCGCGAGTCCTTTGGACTCGCTATTCCTGGACGACAAGCCGCCTGACGAGAAGTAGATGAGCCGGCCGCCTCTGGAGGTGGCCGACATCGTCCGCGCCGCAGGAGAGGTGTTTATCAAACGAAACCGCCACTGGCTCCGTTGGAAGCACGTCAAAGTGTTGCGAGCTATTGAGCGGTGTCGTACGGCTGCTCTCGGCGGTCATCTCGATGAATGCATGCGCTGCGGACATCGTGCCCCCATCTCCTATAACAGCTGTCGCGATCGCCATTGCCCGAAGTGTTAGACCGCCGCTCGAGACCGCTGGATTGCTGCGCGTCAGCGAGAACTTCTCCCCACGCGCTATCTCCATGTGGTCTTCACCCTACCGGGTCGCTTGGCTCCTCTGATGCTGCAGAACAAAAAGATCATTTACGATCTCCTGTTCCGCACCAGCGCCGAAACCCTCCTCGAAGTCGCTCGCGATCCCAGACACCTCGGCGCAGAGATCGGCTTCTTCAGCGTCTTGCATACATGGAGCCAAAAGCTCACCGCTCATCCCCATGTGCACTGTGTCGTGCCGGCCGGCGGTCTCTCGCCCGATCACACCCGCTGGGTTCGTTCCCGCGACAACTATTTCTTGCCCAAGAAAGTGCTGGGTAAACTCTTTCGCGGCAAGTTCGTCGACGCACTCAAAGAGGCTTTTCAAAATGGCCAACTCCACTTCCACGGAGACCTGAAGCTTCTGGCGCAACCCAAGATCTTCGCCGCTTGGCTGCGGCCCCTCCATCGACAGGATTGGGTGGTGTACTTGAAACGCCCGTTCGGTGGCCCCGAATACGTCGTGCACTATCTCGGCCGCTACACTCATCGCGTGGCCATCTCCAATCACCGCCTGGTCTCCTTCAAGGACGGCCAAGTCACTTTCCGCTGGCGCGATTCGGCGCACCACAATGAACAGAAGCTGCTGACGCTTTCCTCCGACGAATTCTTGCGGCGTTTCTTACTGCACATCCTTCCGAAAGGTTTTGTGCGCATCCGTAACTTCGGCTTCCTGGCCAGCCGCAAACGCGCCACTCTCCTGCCACTTTGCTTTCACCTGCTCGGCTCCACACCACAGCCGCAAGCCGAATCACATGCTTCCGGCACCAAGGACTCACCATCTTGGCGCTGCCCCAAATGCGGCGGACCGATGAAAGTCATCCAACGCTTCACCGCTGCAGAACTCCAACTGCGTTCTCCTCCAAAGGTCACCGCTGCCGCATGAAGCACTCTCTCCAACATGAAAACTCCACACGCTTCGGCGCGCGAACTACTTCTCTGTCTCGCTGCCAAACAGATCCTTTTTTCCACCCTCTTCAACCACAGCCTGGGCGATACTCTTTCCTCCTAGGCAACTCTCTGGGCGTGCCGCGTCGTGGGTTGCGTCCGACAGCACAGTCTCGCCACACCTCAGACTCACCCCTTCCCTCAATTGAATTTGCATAAGACCCGCGTCCGTCGCACCCACGCGCGGCCACGTCCAAACGGCTTTACCGGACGCGCGCAGAACACACGCACCCTTTGCGTCCCAGCCAGAACGCGCCTCCGGTAAAGCGCTAGCGTTTATCAAGACTTTGCAGCGTAATGTTTTTCGAGATTCGCTCCGCACCACGGACAGAAGTAAATCCGGATGCCACCTTCAGCATTAGCCGGTGGCTGTTTGCCAGAAGCATAGAACATCAGAAAAGAATGGAATCCCCACTTCGCACGCAAAACTAGCGCTGCCTGAAAACCGTCGCTTGGATGGACGTTGGATGCGTGCGTCTCAAACTCCTGACAACACCAGTTCCTGTTCATATCTTCTCCGAGGCATTGGAAGCTTATAGTTCTTCTCTTCTGCTAGCACGAAGCAGGAGAGCAATTAATGCGCTGCCAATAATCGACAGTCCGAACCCACGCTCGTCCAAATTAGGATTTCGATTTGTGAAAGAAAAAAGGCCGAGCATCTGTTAGCTTGAGGTTGGGCTCTGGAAAAGCCAATCACAATGCTAAGGAGGCTCAGCCTTGACTCGAGTCAGCAGTATTTTCTCACAAATTTTGCAGTTAATCCCTCGTCTTGAATTTGAATCTGCCGTGCACAAGCATGGCGCCGAGCGACATGCCCGGGGTTTCAGTAGTTGGGGACAGTTCATCGCCATGCTCTTTTGCCAGCTCGGACATGCCAAGTCGTTGCGCGAAATATGTGGAGGCTTGGCCGCCAGCGAAGGAAAGCTTCGACATCTGGGTGTGCCCACAGCTCCGGCTCGCTCCACGTTAGCCTACGCCAACGAACATCGGCCTTGGCAGTTGTGTCAAACCGTATTTGAACAACTGCTGGCAAAGTGCCAGACCTTGGCGGCCAGCCAACCAGGAACCAGAAAGAAGAGGAAGTTCCGTTTCAAGAATCCACTGCTGAGCTTGGATGCCTCGGTGATCGATCTGTGCGCCACGATGTTTGACTGGGCCAAGTTTCGGTTAACGAAAGGGGCGGTGAAACTACATTTATTGCTGGATCATGATGGGTATCTGCCGTCGTACGCGGTCATCACCGAGGGCAAGAAACATGAGGTACGCGTGGCACGACAGATGCGCTTCGCGCCGGGAACGATTTTGGTGTTTGACCGCGGTTACACAGACTATGAGTGGTTTGCGAGCTTGCTCCAGCAAGGAGTTTATTTCGTGACGCGACTGAAGGAAAACGCAGATTACGGAGTGGTTGAGAAACTCGCAGTTCCGCAGCGGCGTGGCGTGCAGCGCGATCAAGTGATCTTTTTCTACAAGCTGGCCCAAGCGGGCATCGATGTCTACTTCCGGCGCATTGAATTCTATGATGAAGAGCAAGACCGGGTGCTGGTGTTCCTGACCAACCATCTGGATCTGGCGGCAGCCACCATTGCTGAGGTGTACAAGGAACGCTGGCAGATAGAATTATTTTTCCGCGCCCTGAAGCAATCACTGCGCGTGAAAACCTTTGTGGGGACTTCGGCCAATGCGCTGAAAACCCAACTCTGGACGGCGCTGATCGCCATGTTGCTGGTGAAATATTTGCAGTTGGCGTCTAGCTTTGGCTGGTCGCTATCCAATCTCGTGGCCCTGCTGCGGCAGCAACTGTTCGTCTATCGTGACCTGTGGACCTGGATCAATGATCCATTCCAACCCCCGCCGATACCGGCAGGGTTGCCAGAACAGCTGGCCTTACAACTTGGCTAATTTAATTTAGAAAAAAGAATTGGACAGCAGAAACAATAAAGCCTTCCAAAAGTAGGGATAATTAGGATATCGGGGGGAGCGAACTTAGACAGCATCGATCAAAAGCCGCACTCGGGAATGGCCAACCTGCCCTCCGCACAGAGAGCCACAGGCCGGATTATGCTGTGTTTTTGTGATTACCGAGCCGTGTTCTCAGCTAATTTGGACAGCAGTGGTCCGAACCATATTGTGGCAACCCGTGATGACAAAATGCTGATTATGATTCCGAAGTTTACAATCGCTACCGCCAAACCCGCACGCGATTGCAACCAGGGCGAGCGTCTCGTGGGACCTGAGTAGACTGAAGGAAAGACCTTCTCGAAGGCGAGGACTAGACAGACCACGGCTACAAGAAACGTGATTCCCGAGATACGGTCGCTCTGAGAATGAAAGGCTGCGCGAGCAGATAAACTAACGACTCCAGCCAGGAAGATAATAACAAACGCGAAGATGACTCTGAGAAAGCTGCCCGGCCAACGATTCATTCCATAATCCTATCGCAAATCTGTCGGGACGATTCTCAAGTCCTGAGTTGTCGCGAAATCGGAAACTTGGGTACCGGAACCCACTTCGACAGTTGTTATCGGGAGCTCGCAATCGCGGGGCATCCCCCACACTAGCGGTTGCATCTTCGAACTTAGTATGCGTGTAGTATTTAGGACCTCTCACTAAAGAGTTATGGGGGGCTCTCATGTTTCGCAGAACTCTCTTCGGAATTGCGTCAGTGTTGTTGTTGTCTCTGTCGCTAAAAGCGCAATCAGCGCCGGGTCCATCTCCCACGGGCCGAGAAACGCAGATCGACCTACAGCAACAAGAACTCAAGGGTATCGCTCACCTTCTATTGATGACACCGGGCGATGTCAAAGTTCTTACAGCGAACGCAGCGTCCGGAAACCCAACCGCGCAATTCTGGCTCGGAATGGCTTACCGCGAGGGGAAGTTAGTACCAAAGAATGAGGTAGAAGCTAGCCGTTGGTGGTTGAAATCTGCAGAACAAGGATACGTGCCTGCGGAACGGGCATACGGAAGCATGCTCCTTGCCAAGGACTCCCCTGCCGCAGAGACTTGGTTGCTCCGGGCGGCTGAGCAAGGTGACGCGGACGCCCAGTTGTGGTTGGGTGTGGGCTATGAAAAGAACTCATTCGGAACTACTGACATCGACAAGGAAATGAAGTGGTACCGAAGGGCTGCCGAAGGCGGCAGTCCGGATGCACAAGTAGTTCTGGGCCAGAAATATAAAGACGGCGAAGATGTGGACCAAAGTTATGAGCTAGCCGCGAAATGGTTCCGAATGGCGGCAGAGCATGTGCCTGACCTCGGGGGCGCGGGTCAAGGAAGATACCGATTGGGTCTGCTCTTTATGCAGGGGCTTGGCGTTCCTCAAGATTACGTTCAAGCTTATTTTTGGTTTTGTCTGGACGACCCGAATGGCGCGAATGCTGCGAGTGCCAAGGCCCATTTACTTCCCGCTCAGGTCAACGGTGTGGAACGATTGATAAAAGTTTGGAAGCAACAGCATCCTCTTGACCCTGAAGTTGCAAAAGCTTTTCACATCGAAAATTGAGCGGCGGAGTAGCCGCTACATGGAAGACAATGGACCGTTGGGTCTGCTGATTCGCAGATTAGCCCAAAGTGATTAACTCCTTGGAACTCGCGTAACCGGTAAGGTTCCCTGACCTAAATCAACTTGGGAGCTTACGCCGTTTAATAGGAGCTAATCGAGGTTGAGGGCTACTCATCTACTGTCGGGGGTATTCGCAGCGCTGTTTCGGTTCCGTCGAACAAATCGCTGGGACTGACGTAAAACGTTGTTTCAAAAACGTGCTGGTTCAAAATCATGCGAAACTCTAGTTTCTCGTTGCGCTGAGTTATCAGCGATTTTCCATCCACAACACCAGGAAACGAAATGCTTATCCCTGTTACTTCTCCGTTGGACATGCTCAGGCCCGTCGTTCTTGCGACCACACCGTGGTATTGGCCATTCGCCGTTCTTATTCCGCTGCACGCCCAAATGTGCCTCACTTTCCGCTCTGGGAACGCGTAGTCTCGAAAACTCTCCCCTGATGGTCCCGAGAGTTTCAATATCACTGAGAACGTAAGCAGGTCGGCCAGGTTGTAGAAGTGGTCTGCAACACTCGTCGGCTTGCTGCCAGGTTCCAACCCATATCCTTCCGCGTAGTTCGAGTACTTCTCGCTTATCTGGATGAGTCGCTGCGCAGCAGCCTGCATCGGTTTTACGGAGTTGAGGCGAACAACGTATTCCGCGTAATCGGGCGTAGGTTTCGCTTGGGACTGCGGTGAGCGCGAATCCATTTGTTGCACCCTTTCCTCCGCGAACATCCCCGGGAAGGCCGGATGCTCGTAATCGCATTCAGAATCTTGAGTGGTCGTGGTTATCGTGTGTGCCCACTGTGAATTATTCAAGACTTGTAGGGCTTCTGCCTCTGTCCACTCTGTCGAGGGTTTATTGAGGAACGGCTCATTAGCCGTCAAACCGCTGCTCAGAAAAGCGAGAGATAAGAAACCTCGAAGACCGACGCGAAATAATCGGTTGAATAGAAGGGAGGAGTGGAACATCGCAACTCCTTTACGACTCTCGGTATTTTCGTGCAAAGTCTACAGGCGGTCAACAGTCCAGTTACTCCTTGCGGTCAGCTCCTGGTTTGTCGCGTTACCGGAATGTGGGTACTAGTTCTTGGCGGGAATAAAGTTGCCTGAAATTCCTACGAGGTTCGCCAGCGTACGCCAATGCCTCGGATGCGGGATTCTCTCACCGCGCTTGATGAGAGTTGCGTAGGGGTGGGAAACATCGATTACGCTTCGGATCGTCTTCACGGTTAGTACGGATAATCTAGGCAGAATTTCTCGCCGGTAGACTTCTTCATCCAGCCATTTCGGCAGTTCCGATGGATTCCACCTTCGCAATGCTTCAACTTGTTTCGCGTGGGTAGCGGCCCTGCGAGCTTCAGCTGTAGGGCTATGAGTCGCGATGCGTCCTGGTTTTGCCTTTTCCAGCATGCTCTCACGATTAATCGCAGGAACACATTTACCGCAATATATTGAGCCCGCTGTGACCGGCGCTCCGCAACGCTGACAACGGAGCTGGGGTTTGGGGATTGCCGGAACATTTGCAACGAGATTACCAGCCTTCGCTTGACTCCGCCTTGCTTGCGTCAGCCTAGTGGGTAAGAAAGAAAATTTAGACCTCTTGGTCCTACCGTCCCAGAAAATCCTGGCTGCTTTCTCCGCATAAGGCGAAACCGCTTTTCGCCATGCCATTGCCGTCTCCGAAAGCTGCGTCACAAACGAAGCCATTAGACGACAATTTCCATTTGTCTGTTCAAAAAACCATTCTCTCCGTAGCGGACCGCGATTCATCCAGTCAAACACATAGGCATCCACCAGAGGTCGGACGGGCTCCATAAGATCACATGCCAAGCTGTCTCGATTTGGTGTGTCTTTGTGCAAAACACCTAACCTGGAAAATTCATGATTTCAGAAGCACGAAAGGCCTCGCTATGGTACAAATCCGTTGTCTAGGCAGATTTGAGACCAAAAGTGAGGCCTTCGCTTGACCGAACATACCACAACAGACTGTCTCCTTTTTCCGGATATTTTTGATCGACCAGTGGTCGCGAAATTTGATCAACGACAGGGCAGTTCCGATGGTGGAGCGATTCTTCTCCAGGCTGCCGAGCGGCGCTTTGGCCTGACTTCGGCATTGGCGGCCTGTCTGAAAGATGACCGGCAACCCGGGAAGGTACAGCATGAGTTGCGTGAGTTGATTACGCAGCGAGTCATGGCCATCGCCTTGGGATATGAAGACGCCAACGATGCAGCACGACTGGCTAGCGATCCGATCCACAAGCTGCTGGTCGGTCGGGATCCTGTCGCCGGCGAAGACCTGGCTTCGCAACCGACGCTGTCGCGTTTTGAAAATACTCCGAATCGCAAGGAACTGTTGCGCATGACAGAAGCAGTTGCGGACCGAGTCATTGAACGCCATCGCCAGCGTCTACATGGTCGCGCCCGTCGCATCACCATCGATATGGATCCCACTGACGACCCCACGCACGGCCAGCAACAGTTCACTTTTTTCAATCGCCACTACGATAGCTACTGTTACTTGCCGATGGTTTGTTTTCTCACCTTCAATGAGGAGGCGGAGCAGTACTTGGTGGCGGCGGTGTTGCGGCGTGGGAATGCGACTGGCTCGCTCGGTGCGCTCGGGATTCTGCGCCGTCTGCTTGCACGGCTGAGCGATGCCTTTCCCAAAACGAAACTCCGGGTGCGACTCGACGGCGGCTTCGCGTCCCCGGAAGTTCTGGATTTCCTGGATTGCGAGCCGAAAGTGGAATACCTCGTGAACATGGCCGCCAATGCGGTATTGAAGCGTAAGGCGGAGGCGGCCATGAAGCGGGCTCGTCGTGCGTCGGAGATCTCCGGCCAAACCGAGCATGTCTATGGCGAGTGCCGATACGCTACCAAAAAAACTTGGCCCTGGAAACGACGGGTCATCTACAAAGCCGAGGTGGTGCGCACTGTGAACAAGGAACCGAAGGACAACCCACGTTTCGTGGTCACCAACCTAAAACAGAGTCCGCAGTGGATTTATGAGAAGACTTACTGTCATCGGGGCGATGTCGAAAACCGAATCAAAGAACTGCACGACGGAATGCAAATCGGCCGCACCAGTTGCTCGAACTTTTTGGCGAACACATTCCGTGTGCTGCTGACAGCGGCGGCGTATGTCCTGATGCAGGAGATGCGACTCCACTTGTCTTCGACCCGCCACGCCCGGGTGCAAGTCTCGACCTTGCGCGAGCATTTTCTAAAACTCGGGGCCCAAGTCATCGTCACGGTGCGTCGCATCGTGCTGCACTTGCCTCAAGCATTTCCGTACCGCGATAGCTTTCATCGTCTGGCCTTGAGCTTGGGCGCGCAAAGCGGATAATCCAATTTCTTCAACGCGACACTAACTTTGTACACGCCCTCCTACTCGTGGTGTCTCGTTACGCGTCAAAATCGGACTTGAATCTCGCTAAGAACTTTAGAATCAGTCTCCCAGTTTAAGCTAACTCTGCCATTATCACGCATCTGTCCGCGCTCGCACAAAAAACTCTTCACTCAGTCACCTTTCACGAATAATGCAGGCTAATCCAGGATCAAGTCCCAGTTCGGCAGCCGCTAGACGCGCCTCAGATTCAAGAACAGCATAAAGATAGTTCAGCACAGCATTTGGCGGATTTACCGCGAGACGTGGGGAACCGGTCAAGGGTGAAACCCGGGCACCAAATACTTGCCAATGGTCGGGAACACGACGGATATCGATTCGCGAATACTGAATCGATAGATTTGCCCAGGCCGCCCAATAGGAAGCTGCTGCGTTTGCTTCGAGAGCGAGCACAGCTTCTAGCTGACAAGCTGAAGTAAGCGCGCTTCTATATTTGGATATATTGTCCGCAGCGATTGAGTTCCCTAATCGTTCCCGTGCCATTCTTTCTTGTCACGTAACTTTATCCGCAATCAATTCGACGGCGAGTCGGATTGCCGTACCGCTGCTATCCGCCAAAGCCTGGGCACGTCTCAAACGAGCATCCGACGAACGAACAGGGCCCGTCGTTGTTAATACCGAGCCGTCACGTTCAAGCATGACGAACGACGCATTTTGATCCGCTAACCACCGAAGAGCAGCAAATGAGACCATGCCATCAGAACCGTGACCAACGCGAGGAAATCTACCGTGTCGACGCTCGTGGCCGATACCGTCTTCGAGAATCAAGTGCCCGCGATCCACGTGGACCGCGGTTCCATAACCAAAAAGCGTCACGACACCATGTTTTGGAATTATGGAGCTCACAGTTTTTGAATGCTCTAGGCTCATTGAAATTGCTCCATCTTATCCGAGACGAATCAGTGTGCTATCTTCGCGACAACTCCAATCATGTCGTTTGCTGGCGATACCTGCGCATGTAATCCCGTCTCTTGCGTTTCCAATCGGGGCTTTGGGAATAGTGTTTTTGCTGGCAGCCCTGGCTGCAGTAGTTCTGGTGGCGAAAGTTTGCAAATAGCCATTTTGTGCAGTTGGAACAACGCCGGAGACGATTAAGGTATCCCGCTCTCGCCAGGTCCAGAACCCGTTGGAGGGCCAGACCGTCATTTATCTCGAACACACCTTCTTTGATCTTTACTTGCCTCTTTGAACGGAATTGCAGTTGCCATATAACCGCCCACTGCGTGTCACCGCTGCGATGCACCATGGGGGCAAATCTATAGCGTCGAAGCCTTAGATTTATTGAAGCCTTTCTTTCCTCAATTTCCGTTTGACGTGCGAACTTTTCTGGCACCAAGCTCTTGAGACGGGGATCACGCCATAATTCGCCCTTACCCGTACTGGTGTGCAGAATCTTAATCTCTTGCTGCGCTTCACCCCAGGATGGTGACTGTAGTTTTTCGAGCTCAAGCATATCCTCCAGAATTGCGAGGACCTGCTTGCTTTCTTCATCTCCTGCAGCTCTATCAAGGTATTGAGTCAACCCCTTCAATTCAGCCACCGAAATAGCTGTGCTCACTATACCGCCCCGAGACAAATCTAATTTGCGATATTCACCTAGTATCGGGCGCCGAAAACCTTTTTTCATTCAACCCTCAACGTTAATCAGACTGTGAAGCCGGCCAATCGTCCTACTGATCGTAACATATGGCTTGGTGCCTTGGAGCATAGTTTGATTGCTTATTTACACGCTGCAGCAATCTAAAACACACTGTTGCTGTTTCTTGCAGAACGGAGAAAGCAATGGATAGCCAGGTTTTGGCAGTCAACTTGCCCGAGGCCGCTCGGCGACTAGGCATTTCGCTGAGAACGGTTGCCACTTTGATAGCACAAGGAAAATTAAAGACTCTGCGCATTGGACGCCGGTGCTTGATCCCTGTTTTTGAACTCGAGAGGTTCGTGAAACGAGATCACATTGTGATCGCGAAGTAAAAGACTGCTAATGCGTCGTCCCAATGCCACTCAACGAACCCCTGGTCAGCCCAAAGCTCGCGAAAGAGTGCTTGCTGCGCTGGCGTTGGAGAAGGGGTGACCGATGGCGCGCAAACAAAAACGCCGGGTCACCCGGCATCGCGCTCGCAATCGACGGACTCCCAAGCGCTCAAGACGACAGAACTCGCCCCGTAATCAAGAAGCTCGGGTACGACGACTGGCCGTAATAAACGGTGTTCGCCGCGGGAAATACAAGACCGTGTCCGCCGGGGCACGAGCCGAGGGAACGACCGTGGCGTCCACCAAGCGATCATTTCCTGCTGCGTTTCTCCCATCTAAACGGGGTGAGCGGCTACGCGTCAGGCCAAGCGACCGATACTCTGCCATCGTTGAGATTTTGGAGGATTCGGGCACGGTTGCTCACGTCGTCGCCCATGGCTCGCGCGAACGCGAACTAGCGGGGCAACACCGCGCCACATATTTCGGCGTGTTTGAGGGAAAGCTACCCGCTTCAGCCTTAAAGCGTTTTCGCGGCAAGAAGGTTGGCGGCCGGAAGTTATTAACTAACCCCGAGCGACTTTTCGAACTCGCCCACGGCGGTGAACCGGACAAACTAGGTCCCCTCTACGTTAACCCTGAGGCCAGCGTATGAACAATCCGCAGCCAATCAAGAGGGCTAGGCGGATGGAAATGCGCCGAAAGTTTCTTGGCGCCGACCGCTGCTTTTATTGCCCGGAATCAAATCTGTCATGCCTTGAACTTGACCATCCCGTAGCTCAGAAACGCGACCGCAGATTTGTCAGGGCAGATTGCCGCAATTGCCACCGCAAGGTCGAATTGGAACGGGATCTCCACGGACTGACAAAGAACGGTCTCCACAAAACACGCGAATCAAAACAAGAAAGTCACGTCTCTTATCTACTGTTATTAGCGTTTGACCAGGAATCTATCGCCGAAGTACTGGAATCATCGGACGCTTCACTACCTCTAATTGCGGCTGCCCTCCGGTCAACAGCGGCTTCCCTGCGAAGGACAGCGAAGAAATTTGGTTCTCACGCTGCTAACTCATCTGGAACGACCAGGTCGACTAAGCGCAGGGGCATGCCTCGCAGTAGGCGAAAATAAGATCGACTATATCAGCGAGGTGTGACAGTGGTTGCAAGCCCCGAACTGGCACCTGTATTTCTGCGCGCTCACACTCGAGCACGAATCAAGAAAAAGAAAAAGCGGAAAAATGATTTTGCAGCGAGACCCCCCGATAAGTGGGCGCGCTTTGCACTAATTATCGATTGCGAGACGACGAGAGACATTCAGCAGGACCTTAATTTTCTATGGTGGCGATTCTGCGAACTTAAAGAGGGCAGTTATGTTTCTCAACTAGAAGGACTCGCTTACGCCGACAACCTAGATAAACATTCGATCAAGGTCATTCGCGACTTTGTACAAGGAAAGAAAGCCGACGTAGAAGAAGGATGTCCGAAAGAAATTCGCGTGCAATCCCGGTCAGAGTTTGTGAAGGGTGAATTTTGGGATGCCTTGGTCGCCGGCGCAGCGATTGTTTGCTTTAACGCGCCTTTTGACCTTAGTCGGCTTGCTCTAAAGTACGGCAAAGCCCAAAGGAAAAACTCAGGATGGTCGATGGAGTTCTGGAAGCAACGAAAAAAGCAAAGGTTTAAGCCTAATCTTAGAATCAGGCCCAAAGACTCGCGCTCTGCGTTCATTACTCTTGCGGGTGGCGATCCGAACAACCGCGTAATTTACGCCGGTAGATTTCTCGATCTTTCAGTCCTGTGTTGGGCGCTGCGCAACACCCATATGACGTTAGCCGAAGTTCGTCACGGAACGGCCGAATTCTGCGATTTTTGATGACGAGAACGGCGGAAGCCTTGTCTTTACAATCGGGGTGTTCAGAAAATCGATGTAGTGCAGACCTACCCTCTTGAAGCCATCTATGGCGGATGACAAACTCGGCCAGGATGTTTCTGCGGCCGCATCAGCGTAGCAAGGATGGCAAGGATCACACCTATTGGTCTCTGGTGGAAACGGTGCGGACGGCCAACGGTCCGCGCCAGAGAACGCTCTGCTATTTGGGTGAGCTGAACGGATCGGCCCAGGCACGGTGGCTGAAGAGCGTCGAGGTGTTCAACGAGCAGGGCGAAGCCCAGCAATTGAAATTATTCCCTTCGCATGTCGAGGTGCCGGACGATGATCCGCAGGTGGCGCGCGTCTTAGTGAATCGCGTCCGTCTGGAGAGGACCCGACAGTTCGGCGCCTGTTTCCTGGGCTGGGAGTTGTGGAAGCATCTGGAGCTGGATCGTTTCTTTGAGCAAGCCGTGGATGACGATCCGGCAGACGTAGCCTGGTCGCGCGTGGCTGCGGTGCTGACGATCAATCGGCTTTGTGCACCAGGCAGCGAGTTGGCCGTGGAGGAGCGCTGGTATCCAGCGACGGCGTTGGATGATCTGCTGGAGATCGAAGAAGGCAAGATCAACGACACGCGCCTGTACCGCTGTCTCGACCGCATTCTCCCCCACAAGACGAAGCTGGAACAGCATCTCAAACAGCGTTACGGGGAGTTATTTGGAGCCGAGTTCGATGTGTTGCTTTACGATCTGACCAGCACCTACGTGGAAGGAGCGGCGGAGAAGAATCCGATGATGATCCGCGGTTACTCGCGCGATCATCGCCCGGACTGCGAACAGATGGTGATCGCGCTGATCGTCAACAGCGAAGGATTTCCATTCAGCTATGAGACGTTCGACGGCAATCGCGCCGACGTCTCGACCATGGAGACCATTCTGCGCATGGTGGAGCGCAAATATGGCAAAGCGCGAAGGATCTGGGTGTTCGATCGAGGCATCGTGAGCGAGGAGAATCTGGCAGCGATCGGCAAGCGCGGCGGACAATATTTGGTGGGCACGCCGCGCCGCCAGATGAAGCGGTTTGAAGCCGATTTGCTCAAGGAGGACTGGACCCAGGTGCGCCCGGATGTGGAGGTGAAGCGGGTCGCGATTCCCCAAGGAAACGAGACCTACATCCTGTGTCGCACGACTGGCCGCAAAGAGAAAGAGAGGGCCATCCGGAAGCGTTTTTCCACGCGGATGGAGGAGGCTTTGAAGCGCCTGCAAACGACTATTGCGGAGGGCCGGCTGAAGGACCGCAACAAAATGGAGCGCCGGCTGGGAAAAATTCAGGCTCGGCATTCGCAAGTAAACGATCTGTTCGAAGTCACCTTGCGTGACACGCCCGCAGGTGTACGTCTGGTTTGGGAGATGAAAGCCGAACGAAAGGTCTGGCGGGACTTGCGGGAGGGCGCCTACCTGTTGCGCACCAATCTACAGGCGGACTCGGCCGAGGAGATGTGGTCCAAGTACATGCAACTGACCGAAGCCGAGGCCTCGTTTCGCGCGCTGAAGAGCGAGCTTTCTATCCGACCTTTGTTCCATCAGAAGGAGCCGCGGGTCAAGGCTCATGTGCTGGTGGCTTTTCTCGGGTATGCCTTGTGGGTGACCCTCAAGCATCTGCTGAAGCGTCGGCCGGCCATCATTCCCTGGCCCTCGGACAGCGGAGTCGACAACACTCCGCCGATCTCGCCCAAGAAGGCTTTGGCTCTGCTGTCCACAGTGCAGAGCGCCGACATCGTCCTTCCCACGACGGATGGGCGCGAGATCCGACTGCGCCGGATCACGGAACCTACGGCCGAACAGAAATCCCTGCTTCACCAACTTGGACTCAGCCTGCCGGAACGGTTGAAATCCCTTTCAAAATGTAGTGCAGACTCGGCGATCGCCTGAACTGATTCTGAAAGGGTTAGGCGGTTTCCCGACCGCTCCGTGACGAACTTCGGTTAGAGGCAACTCTAGAATCGTTCGGCTTAAAAGGAAAAATGAAGCATGAGCCTACAGGCTTGGTCACACAAAAGGAACTGGCCTATGGCCGAACAGATGTGGAACGAACAACCGCGCTGCTCAACTCTATGAAGAGAGAATACGACGGCTTCCCTTTAGACCTTCCGCCAGAAAAAGCCATGAGCGCTGCCAGCATAACGAAAGCTTTTCTGGAGAAAATGCACGTCAAGCAACCAGCTGAAAAGTTTAAATTAACCGATTCAGATCAGGGTAAGTGTATGCAGGCCTACTACGGAGGTCGAAGTGAAATTCGTATTCGGCATACTGAAATGCCCGTCGTAGTGTGCGACGCAACTTCCGAATATCCGTCGGTCGCAGCGTTGCTCAGGCTATGGCCATTGCTCACGGCAGCCAAGATCAACGCTGTTAATTGCACCAAAGAAGCCCGAAACATTTTGAATCGCGCTAGTTTGGAAGAACTACTGAATCCGTCTGTGTGGACCGGTCTCGGATTCTTTGCTCTGGTAAAGCCTAATCGAGACGTTTTGCCCGTTCGTTCTCTGTACGGCGAGGCTGACAACACTAATATCGGCATAAATCCGCTCACTTCCGACGAACCGATTTGGTATGCCGGGCCTGATCTGGCGGCGGCCAAACTCTTGGGCTCCAAACCCAAGATCATTCAGGCTTTCAAATTTGTTGCGCAAGGACCTCAGCCTGGAATGAAGGCTGTTTCCATCGGGTCACGAGTGATTAAGCCAGAGAAGGACGACTTTTTCCTCGCGATCATCGAAGAACGAAAGAAACTTCAGGAGCAACATCCCCACTATCTTTTGCTGAAGATTATTGCGAATTCGTTATACGGAATTTTTGCAGAATTGAACAAATCCGAATTCGGCAAAAATAATGCGAAACAACTGCACGTATTCTCCGGTGAACATGAATTCAAGCAGCAAACATTCCTTGTTGAAACCCCAGGACGTTGGCAATTTCCGCCAGCTGCTGCCCTTATCACTGCGGGAGGAAGATTGATCTTGGCGATGTTGGAAAAAATGGTAGCCGGGAAAGGCGGGTCGTACTTGCTCACTGATACCGATTCCATGCTTATTGTAGCATCGAAAAAAGGCGGTAAGATTCCATGTTCTTGTGCCGACGCTAAATCGGAAGTGCATGCCGTTACTTGGAAGCAGGTAAGGGAAATTTGCGCGACGTTAAACAGCTTGAATCCGTACGACCGTACAGCGGTAGAAGATATTCTCAAAATTGAGAAATGTAACTATGACCAGGATGGCAACCAGCAGCAATTGTATGGGCTGGCGGTTTCCGCCAAGCGATACGTGGTTTATCGGCGCATAGGCCATCAATTGGAAATGATTAAACCCAGCGAACACGGTTTAGGATTGTCTATGTGCCCGACAAGAGGCCACGCTATAAGCCGATTCACTGCAAAGATCAGAAAACCGACTATTCTCGTTGGATAGTAGAGGCATGGGAAAACCTTCTAGAAAGCCATTTTAGAAATATCGATGACCCTGAAAATGCACTGGCCCCAAAGAGGCTGTGGTTTGCTGATTTGCCTGCCACCATGCGAATTCGCGTAACAACGCCGAACGTCCTGGCAGCACTCCGTAAGCACGATCATGGAGCCGCAAAGCCCTATAATTTCGCACAGTCCCCCATCCTTATTGACGCCCCATCAAAGTGCACGCTTATTGCACCATCTAGCAAGAATCCAGAGGAATGGGTGGCGCGGAAATACACGGAGATTCATTCTGGGCGGATTCTCAAACTTCATGAAAAGTATCGAGGGAAGGAACTTAAACCACAGACTCTTTCGAATGTCATTTGGAAGCATTTTCTGCATCCAGAAGCCAAATCTCTCGGGCCTGATGGTGCCCGATGCAATTTTGGGACGAAAGGGTTGCTGCAGAGACGTCCTATCAAAGCCACGAGGCCGTTCCATTTTATTGGCAAGGAGATAGAGCGTAAGGCGCAAGAGGGTGAAGATATAAGTGCCATCGACTCCGACGGTCCGATCCGCTATGCACCTGGCCAAACCTCCAAGACTCGCGCTGCTGATCCTGGGCTGATACTTAGAGCAAAAAGCTATGGGCGGCGACGGCTTGCTCGCGAGTCCCAAGCATCCCCAAACGCGGTTGGAAGATTTCTGAGGGGCGAGCGAACTCATCCATCTACACGCGCGAAAGTGTTAAAGGCTGTGGAGAAACTTGAGCGGAAACAGAATATAAATGACGCGTCAAACAAATCCCGATTATGAATGTCATTTTGCCATGCAGGGGAGTCCAAATATCTACTGTAGTTTCAGTCCGAACTCAGATAATCTCAAAAATATAATATCCAAATGGTTTACCGTCCAAAGATCGATCAAAAACTCTGTTTCGTTATCATGCCGTTTGGCGCACCTTTTGATTCTTACTATTACAAGATTATAAAACCTGCAGCTTCAAGCTCTGGCCTCGATGCATTGCGGTCTGACGAGATTTACGGTACGGGGCCGATTGTCAAAGACATTTGGAATCAGATTTGGGAAGCACGCGTAATCGTGGCTGACGTTTCAGGAAAAAACCCAAACGTAAACTATGAACTTGGGCTTTGCCACGCTTTGGGAATCCCCACAATAATAATCACTAAAACTATCGACGACGTCCCGTTTGACTATCGTCACCGGCGATGTATTACCTACGAAACGCAGGAAGCTGGCTGGGACGACAAGCTTTGTTTGGCTCTTTCTAAAACGATAGCGGCGGTCATGATGGATACCATGAATGCCGATGAGCTCGATTGGCCTTACGATACAAACACTTTCGGAGAGCCAGAAGCGGGTAGCGCGTTAATCGCATCTGGAGATTCACGGAAGGACGTCATCCGCGGTGCCCGTATCGTCCGAGATGCAATTGGAAATGCATTCGGTCCCCAGGGTGAAGGCTTTGCGGTATCGAAACAGTTCGGAAGGGCAATTCCGGTTCGGCGCGGTTCGCAGATTGTTCAAGGAATCAAATCCGCAAATCCTCTCGAAGAGAAAGGTATCGAAGAAATCCGGAATGTGGCTATTAGTATTCACAATTCAGTAGGCGATGGTTCAAAGCTGGCGGCAATGCTTGCGGCAGAATTCATGGAAAAAGGGCAAGCGCTCATCGATAAGGATTTTCACCCAAGAAAAGTGATGGAGGCGTTTCAACACACTCTCGATATCGTTTTGGAGTATCTCCGCACTAATTCCCATCAAATTAACTCAAGCTCTCTCGAACGAATTGCCAGCACTGCTGCACATGGTGACAAAGCAATCGGAGGCCTCATTGTTCGCGCTCTGAAAAAGGTGGGAAAGGACGGAGTGATAACAATCGAGACGACTGACAACTCAGAATCTACACTTGAGGTTCAAGAGGGGATGCACTTCGACCGAGGGTTTATTTCTGAACACTTCATCACTGACATTGCACGTCAGGAATGTGTCTTGGAACAATGCTTGGTATTTGTTCATGAGAAGAAAATTACTTCCATGAAAGACCTACTGCCACTTTTGGAGCAAGTCGCGAGGTCAGGAAAAAGCCTACTTCTCATCGCAGAAGATGTTGAGGGCGAAGCTCTCGCTACGCTTATCGTCAACAAAGTACGAGGAACGCTTTCGTGCATTGCAGTGCGCTGCCCGGGGATGGGGACAGAAGGAAGCAGCTGATTGAGGATATAGCTGTACTGACTGGAGCAAACGCACTCACCGAGGAACTGGGGCGTTCACTGGCTAGCGTGAATTTTGGTGATCTTGGGACTGCAGAAAAAGTTATTGTTGCGAAGAACGAGACGACGTTAATAGGAGGTGGCGGGTCGGCGGCAGCAATTGAAGAACGTGCGCGAATAATCCGCAGTCAAATTGATGGCTTCTCAAGCGGAATGGATAGGGAGAAACTACAGGAGCGACTGGCGATGCTCGTGGGCGGAATCGCGATCCTAAGAGTCGGAGGGTTGACTGATGCCGATGTCGCAGAGGAGCGATACAAAATGGAAAGCGCACTCCATTCGACTCGTGCGGCAATAGAATACGGTTACCTTCTGGGCGGCGGTGTAACGCTCTTAAGGGCTGGAATGGCACTTGCGGATGAATCAAGAGGCACCAGCGAGCTTGAAGTGGAAGTCAAGCAGTCGGTTATTTCAGTACTTGAGGTCCCGATACGCCAATTGATTCAAAATTCGAAACGCAGCCCGACACAAATCGTTGCAGATATACAGAAGTCTTAGTGTTGTATCGGAAGCGCGAGTGAGCAAACTGCACACACGAGCACGGTGTGTTTGCGCGCTTTCGATACAACGACTTGAAGGAAGTCGCCCGCGATTTGCGGCGGACGCGGGCCCTATGCAAATTCAATGGCGGGAAGGAGCGGCGTCGAGCTGTGCCGAGGCTGTGCGGCGGAGCACAGCAGATGATACGACGCGCTCGGAAGCTGACTATTGCGGAAAAATGTTGCGAAGAGAGTGTGTGAGGAAGCCGGAAGAAGAAATTTGTTCGGCGATAAGGCGAAGAGCGACGGATCGTGGCGAAGCACGCAGGATTTTCTTGCTGTGGAGAGTTGTTTCATGCGGCAGCGCTGACCCCAGGTGGAGAACGAAGTAGCATCTCGGTAGCGGTGAACCTCTCGACGACCACCATCGGTCCAGCGCACTTGGGACAAGACCAAAGATCGCTCGGACCGGCGGTGGAGGCCTCTTGCTCGGTTTGCGGTGCCCCGCCGAGCAGTTGGAAGGAAAGTGGCAAGGTGGTGGCACGTTTGCGGTTGGCCAGGAAGCCGAAGTGCCGGATGCGCACGAAGCCATCCGGAAGCAAGTGCAACAGGAAGCGACGGAGGAATTCATCGAGTGAGAGAGTCATCCGTCGCTGTTCATTTTTGTGAGCGGAGTCACGCCAACGAAAGGTGACTTTCTGGTCGGCGCAGGAGATCAGTCGGTGATTGGAGATGGCTACACGATGGGTGTAACGGCCCAGATAACGGAGCACATGCTCCGGGCCTCCGAACGGTGGTTTCGCGTAGACCACCCAGTCCTTTCGAAAAAGTGGTCTTAGCCATGCAGCAAAGGTTTTCGGCTGAGTGAGGGGCTGCAAGTCTCCGTGAAAACTGAGCTTGCCGTCCTGAAAAGCGCGCTGGAGTGCCGCGACGAACTTGCCGCGAAAAACTCGGCTGAGCACCTTGACAGGAAGAAAGAAAGCGTAGCGTGGCTTGATCCAACGCGCGCGATCGGCAGAAAGTCCACCGGCCGGCACCACGCAATGCACATGTGGGTGAAGTTCGAGTTTCTGACTCCAGGAGTGCAGCACGCTGAAAAAGCCGATCTCTGCGCCAAGATGTTGGGGATCGCGGGCAACTTCGCGCAGTGTCTCTGCACTGGTTCGAAACAGCAGATCGTAGACGACCTTCTTATTCTGAAGAGTCAGTGGGGCTAACTGGCGAGGCAGCGTGAAGACCACATGCACGTACTGCGTCGGAAGAAGTTCCTTGCGACGCTTCTCGAGCCAACGTTCGCGAGCGCCCGTCTGACACTTCGGGCAGTGCCGATTTCTACACGAGTTGTAGGAGATGGCGCGATGTCCGCAGCGCGTGCACTCATCGAGATGTCCGCCGAGCATGGCCGTGCGACACCGCGCAATGGCCAGCAGCACTTTGACGTGCTTCCAGGTGATCCACTTACGGCTTCGTTCGATGAATGCGTCTCCCGCAGCGCGAACCAGATCGGCCACCTCGAGGGGTGGCCGGTCCATCTACTCGTCCTGTGGTGGCCGGTCTTTTAGCTCCAGGGAGTCCAGAGGACTCGCGGTCGCACTGAGGTGTCGTTCCGAGAGATGGAGGTAGATGGTGGTTTCTTCCAGATCGCGATGCCCTAGCAACATCTGGATGGTGCGCAGATCCGCGCCTGCTTCCAGTAGATGTGTGGCGAAGCAGTGCCTCAGCGTATGTGGGTGCACGTCTTTCTGGAGGCCCGCTTGCTGGGCGGCTTTCTGGCAAGCGTCCCAGACCACCTTGGTGGTGATCGGTGTATCACCGGTATGCCAGCGGTTGCCTGGAAACAGCCAGGCGCTGGGCTTGTGCCGTAATCCGCGCCAGTGCTCACGCAGTGCCTCGAGTAGTTTTGGGCTGAGCATCACATCCCGGTCTTTGCGTCCCTTGCCCCCCTGGACGTGAATCACCATGCGTTGGCTATCGATGTCGCTGACTTTCAGGTGGGTCAATTCAGCGCGTCGTACTCCGGTGGCGTAGAGGGTCATCAACAGAGTGCGATGAAAAGTGATTTCGATACTCTGTTTTGGCCCACCTACGATCATCTAAATTGGCCCACCTACTGAAAACCATATACCGTGGATCTCGTTTTGGGCTCGCGAGCCCCCAAGGAGACCCGGTTGAACAGGAGAGCCAAAGTGGAACTATTTGAGCAGATTCGGCGGGAATACAACCATGGCGCGGGGACCATCCAAGGGGTGGCGAGGAAGCTCGGGATTCATCGGCGCATGGTGCGGGAAGCACTGGCTGACGCGGTTCCGAGGGAGCGAAAGATCAACACTCGACCGAAGCCGAAATTGGAAGCAGCGACAACTTTCATCGAAGCGATTCTGCAGAGCGATCAAAAGGCACCAAGAAAGCAGCGACACACCGCACATCGGATCTGGTGCCGGATCCGCAAGGAACTTCCGGAAGTCAGCATCGCCGAGTCATCAATTCGTCGCTATGTGCGCGAGCGGAAGATTCAGTTACAACTCATCGGGCACGAGACGTTCATTCCCCAGTCTTATTCGTGGGGCACGGAAGCGCAGGTGGACTGGTATGAAGCCTTCGCGGATATCGGTGGAGAGAGACAGCTGGCCTATGTGTTCTGCCTGAGGAGCATGGCCAGCGGAGGAGCGTTCCATTGCGCCTTCCCACACGCAAGTCAGCAAGCGTTTCTGGAAGCGCACGAATGGGCGTTTACCTATTTTGGCGGGGTATTTGCTCTCTGTCGTTATGACAACCTCGCGAGTGCCGTGAAGAAGATTTTGCGAGGACACCAGCGAGAGGAGACCACGCGATTCATCGCCTTCCGATCGCATTGGGGCTTCGAGTCGGAGTTCTGCACACCAGGAGAAGGGCACGAAAAAGGTGGCGTGGAGGGAGAAGGCGGTTACTTTCGCCGGAATCACCTGGTGCCCGTACCGAAGGTCGACAGCTGGGAGGAACTGAACCTCCTGCTGCTTGAGGCTTCTAAGGGCGACGAGCAGCGGATGATCAACGGGCGGACGCAGACGGTCGGCATGGGGATGAACCTTGAACGGGAACATCTGCGCACGCTGCCCGAGGAAGGTTTCGACCTCGCTGCGGTCCACTTTCCGCACGTAAACGCCAGCGGCTGCGTGAAGGTGCTTACCAACTTCTACTCGGCTCCTCTTCCCGTCGGAGTGGAAGTGCAGGCCAAGGTGCATTCGTCCTACGTGGAGATATGGCATCAGGGAGAATGTGTGGCGCGGCATGAACGGTGCTTCAACCGCCAGCAGAAAGTACTCAACCTGGAGCACTACCTGGAGGCGCTGACCAAGAAGCCCGGAGCGTTCGCTGGTTCAACACCGCTCGAGCAGTGGCGGGCGCAAGGACGTTGGCCGGCCAGTTTCGATCGCTACTGGGAGATGCTGAAGCAACGAAGGGGCCAGCAGCCTGGAACACGCGCCATGATCGAGGTGCTTTTGCTGGGCCGGCAGCACGGCTACCCGCGGCTGCAAGTGTCAATCGAAAAGGCTCTGGAGATGAGTTGTTTCGATGTGCAAGCCGTGCGCCTGCTCCTGGAGGCGGAACGAAACGGGAAACGAGAGCCGCGTGAAGCAGTCGAGGTCGGGGCCTTGCGAGTGTATGACCGGCCACAACCGACCACCAGGAACTACGACCAGTTGCTGGAGAACTATTCCGGGAGCGGGGTGATTCAATGAGCGCCGCGACGGTTCCCGTGCAACAGGCGACGATTCGGCAGTATGCCAAAGACCTGAGGCTGGCGACCGTGGGAGGGCAGTTTCTGTCGATGGCCGAAGAAGCAGCCAAGCAGAAGCAGGGGCACTTGAGTTATCTGGAAGCGCTGCTCGGAGCGGAAGTGGAAGATCGCTATCAGCATGGGGTAGCACGGCGGATAACCGATGCCCATTTCCCCAAGGTGAAAACATTGGAGGACTTTGCCTTCTCCGATGCGCCACATCTTCCGGCCGCACAGATTCGGAATCTGGCAGAGGGCGGCTACTTGAGTCGAAGCGAGCCAGTTATTTTTCTTGGGGAAACCGGAACGGGTAAGACCCACATGGCGACGGGGCTAGCGATAGCGGCTTGTCGTCAAAGAAAACGGGTGCGGTTCACAACGGCGGCGCAGTTGGTGAACGAACTGACGGAAGCCAAGAACAAGAGCGAACTGAATCGCGTGACCAACCGGTGGATGCGCTATGAGTTGATCGTGATCGACGAGATGGCGTATGTGGCGATGCCGGAGGCCGCCGCCGAGCTGTTGTTCCAGATCATTGCTGGACGGGCCGAGAGGGCGGCGGTGATCGTGACAACGAATCTGCCGTTCTCGGAGTGGACCACAATGTTCCCGAATGCCAGGTTGTGCAAGGCCATGCTCGACCGGTTGACCGACCAGGCGCACATCATCGAGACCGGGACGGAGTCGTATCGTTTCCGCAGAACCCTGAATAAGAAGAAAGGCGGCAAGGGATGAGGCAACGGGCAGCGAGCTCCTCGGAAAACGGGGATGCTACGGGTCGACCGAGTTGGAGATCGTCGTTCCTGGGAGACGCTGACGCCACGCTTCTAGAACTTTTCCCGCATCCCGGTCTACGCTATGCCCTAAACGCGCCGCCCTACGGGCGCCGCAGGGCTTCGCTCCGACCGGGATGCGGGAGTTGATTTACCCAGGGAGTGGGCCAATGGGGGTGATCAAAGTGGGCCAAATTAGGTTGACGGAATCAAAAAGGAGTTAGAGCTGCGTTGATGAGTCGCGCGACTTCTTCCCGGCTGAGGATCGCAGGAAGGTGAAATGCTTTTTTCGGATAGGGCGTCTCCGCGATGCTCCAGGTTTTCTTGAGAGTTTTGATGTAGAAGAATCGCAGAGCTGCCAATCGTTGCGTAACCGTGCCCGGCGACAACTTGCGCTTCTTGAACAGCTCGGCCTGATATTCACGAATGTGTTCTGGACCCAAACAATCTGGAGAACGCTTGAATCGTCTTGAGAAATCTTCAACTGTGCGGATGTAACAGCGTGTGGTAGCCTCAGAATAATTACGACGCTCGAGTTCTTCGAGCATCATTTTGCGAAGTCGGGTCATGAGGACCTCCTTATGACCCGACAACTTACTTCAGCCGTTCGCCATAAACTGCTCCGTTCGCCTCACGCGAAGCGTCCGCCGCACGGGCGGCTTCGTTCAAGTCTTCTTCCCAGAACTTGGGCTTTAATGCTTCGACCGGACAAATTGAAGACATGGCAGCAGTTGGAATCTTAGATTCCTCAAAATCAGTCGAATTTGCACTCCGAATTGCCATCTCGCATGCCCGCGCTGTGCTTCAAACTGGCACGTGGGATATGAGCACCCCCAAATCCTCAAGCTGATTGGGACTCCCATAAGTGGCGAGCTCGCTGGACCCGGGGGTGTATCCGAATTTTTCCCGAAGTATACTTCCCCGTCAATCAAATTGGGGGTATGCGGATACGGCCGGAAAAAAGGGACCACCCCTGCGAAAAATCCCTAAGCACAGCCGAATGCTTTCAAGATGTAAACGAGAACGTTAAAGGAACGGTATCCTATATGCTCAACGGGCCAATCTCCTTCCGAAGAAGAAATTCAGTGTCACTCCTCCGACATTCCAGTTTTTGGGGCTACAGGAATTGCAAACTTCTCTCCGGTAATAGGTGTCGACCATCAAAAGGCGCTTGTAGGGCCATTGGATGCCCCCGGTATACCACTCCTGGTTCCAGGAATGTTTCGTCCCCTCATAAAATACCTCCGCCGTACCGTAGGGTGTAAAACGAAAATCGTGAACAAGAAAGTCGCGTTCGACCGCCACCAGGTTCCGATAGGTCGTGGAGTATGCTCCGTCTATCCAACGGAGTTCGACCCAGTTCCTGTCGCGCACCAAAAATCTGGCGATAGGACGAAAGCCAAATGTTCCGTCTAGAGTTATGCGATTCTCGTCAGTTAGCTTTCCCGATTTCACCGTTCGAAGGAACTCATAGCCGCCGCCAAACAAGAAATACCGCTCTTTGTCTGGGTCGATGTTCTCTAAGTGCGGCCTCAAAATTGGCTTGAGTTGATAGCCGAGGGCTGCCGCCGCATACCATTGCTGGTAGGGAAAATCGACTCCTTGCTCCAGTCCGGTGAACGCGAGCACCCGAAGATTAGACGGCAGTTCGTAGTGGGCATCTACTTCCGGCCAAACTTGAGTTTCTGTGCCAGATGTCTCTGACTGTGCCGCAGCCCGAGTGCAGAAAATCGCAACCAGGACTGACGTCAAAACAACGTTGAGAAGGCTTTTGCTTGTCATGCGGCGTAATGGTGTCCTCAGGGAACTCTGGTTCATTCACGTCGTGCATCGGTTGACGACGGAATGTGTAGTGGCTTTCCCATCGCCGCTTTGCTCACCGCCAGGCGGTTCTCCAGGATTGATTGATCCTGATCAACACTTCATTTCCGTTTGAATCTTTTGCTTCGCAATGATCCCAGCCGTCAATCTTGAACACGACAAAATTCGCATCCGTCGTATCCGCAGCGTTCGGCGACAACCCCGGAAGCAGGGGAGCCTCAGCCATCGAGGAGAGCGGATACAGAGCCGCAAGGGCTGGAATTGTGGCAAGAAGTGCTGTGCATTGGATGAAGCTTCTACGGTCGATCATCATGTCAAGGCTCCGCGTCGTTCTTGAAAAAAATCAGTGTGGCATCCAGGAGCGAACGCCTAAACGTAGTGTCGACTGCTACCGCATCATCGGCAGCGGCAAGATGCACACTTTGCGGCCACTCTGCTGGGAATTCCGCAACGTATTGCCTTCCTACGCTGTCATAGCCCTCAACGCCACCCAGCCAAATAAAAGTCCAAAGACTAGGTCACCTGCCCCATAGATTGCGTAAAACATTGCGGTAAGGAAAGACTCATGCGCGATCTTCGGGAGGGTCTTGCCATGTGCGATAAGCCAAATCAACCATCTGCCTCCGTAGATCATCTTCTCTACAAAAAACACGACCAAGAGCCATGGGACATACGGGTAGGGACTTCGCAACCGACCTGTACGCAAGTCCCCAAAGCACTACCGCTATCTGTCCAAGGCCATGAAAACACGGCCGGGTCAAGAGATGCGAGCAACCGGTTCGTTAAGAACTTGGAAAACGACAATATACCTAAAACGTTCCACGCACCAGCGAGCAGAAAGCCCAGGGTAATGATTGGTTCTTGATTGTTTCCATTCGGAATCATAATTTACTTCACCAGAGTGTGCGGCCGGCTCCGGTGGCGGTCTTACGGGCTAGTTCGATTGCCCGGAGCGTCGGACGGTTCGCGAGGTTGATGCTCGCGAGTTCAAAAGCTCTGCTGGCATCGTTGCCGCTGTCGGAATAGAACTCAGCCCCATGGTCCGCAAATGCGAGCAGATGTTTTTCTAGGAGGGCTTCGAAGCCCGATCGGGAGGTCTCCATCTGAACTTCGGCTTCAGCGAATCTTCCCATTTTGGCCAACACGTCGGCGAGACGCCAATGTACTTCAGGATCAACACTGAGAATCGCCGCAAGCAATAAGGCTTCGGCCTCCTTTTCGCGCCCGCATCCGAGATAAATCTCCGCGAGATGGACGCGTGCCTTCACATAACAGGGCAAGTATTCGATGGCCTTCTGATACCAGTACTCAGCTCGACTCGATTGCGCTTCCGGAACGAGTTCTCCCCACAAAACGCCCAATTGAAAGCAAACCCACGCAACGGCGAACGGAGAAGTATGCCGGTACTCCCTCAGCGCCTGTTGATAAATTCTGTCAGCCTCGTCGAACCTACCAAGGTCAGCGTGCAACGCAGCTAGTGGTACCAGATCTTCCAAGCGCTTGGACTTCGCAGCCATGGACTGTCTTGCAGCAAGCACGGCTTCTAAGTCGGTTCCGCAGGCATGATCGATGCTCAAGGAGAGGCGATTTGCAGCCTCAGCCAGCTCGCCGCAATCCGCGATTCTTTCGAGATATTTCTTCGCTTCGGCAAAACGATGAGCCATCGACGCGACCTTCGCATGAATGAGGGCCGCTCGGGGCGAGTCCGCTTCAACGCGATCGAGGTGATTCACGAGCGATCTCGAGGCGGTCGAGCGCATCCAAGTCGCCGACGAATTGCGCAGTCTAATTGCTCCTGCTCGACGATGTATTCAGCAATGCCTTCGCGCCGTACGGATCGCGCCAGAATCGGCTCCAGGCATGTCGGCGTGCGCTTTCCAGGTTGTTAACGGCAATGTCTCCGTCTGTCAGCGGATAAGCGAGATCGATTTCCGGCGCATGCGATCATTTCAGTGCTCCAAAGCGCTTCTGAAGGGCTTCGAATCCCGTCTTCATCAAAGTGGCAACGATCGTCCTTACGACAAGCGTAGGTTGGTTATCGGCAAGAAACTGAACGCGCCACTCCACCGAGCTCCCGCTCCCCTTTGGCTTCAGGTCGAACGTTCCCGTGTAATCCACGACTCCAAGCCCACTGACATTTGTATAGCGATAAAGCCTTTGCGAATTGTCCATGAATTCAAGGCGTTCGATGATCTGCTTGCCATCGATCGTTTCGATTGTGCGCAACTGCCCGACGCCTTCCCCGGTCAGCTGGACTCTGGCAATCAATGGATGCCACATTCCACCAAACTGCCCGATGAGAGCCCAGACCTGATCCGGAGAGGCCGCAAGATCAACGCTGTCGGCCACGGTCTGCAACTCGGTATTCGGCGAAGCCTCGTAGGGAAACGTCTTCGAGCCTGGCTTCGTCGCACTCGTTGCTCCACCTTGCATGAATTCCTTGTCGTCATTCACCATCCAGGTGATCATGATGTCGACGACGTTCGCGTCGACGGTGCGGCCCCCACCCGTCTCGTACGGTTTTCCACGAAGCGTGCTTTTCTCGATTTCAAAAAAGCTGGTGTCGCTTATCGGCTTCGACACGTCGAACAATAAGAAATCGTCGAGATAGACATTCGCGGCAGCATGTAGTGCCCCGGAAGACCAATCTGCCTTGCCGTCGCGCATATCCCAGTTCGTCAAACTTTCCACCAGCTTTTGGTGAAATACGGGCTTGAGTTCCTCTGCGATCGCAAATGGCGTTTGCTGATTCCATAGGTCGCGCAGATCGTCTGTCCCCTGCCATCCCAGGATTATTCAGGCGCATGTTGGTCTGTTCAGGACGGCCGACCCAATCGAAACGCGGAGGATTAACGCCGATTGGGCTGGCGCGTCCAGGTAACGGCATGGTCTCGGCGATCACGCCGAAAAGCGAGCCTTCGCCGGGATCGAGTACTCGGTGTGTGTCGAATTCGACGACGATCGCAAGCACATTGTCGTGCTGCAACAGATTGGGAAGCTTCTTAAGCACTGCGGGCGCCCACGCAAGATAGAACGGATCAGAGCGCAAGCCCGCAAATACGCGGAATACTCCATCCGCAGTCGATGCACCCTTTTCGTCATTCACGACGAGACGCAACGTCTGGCCATCAGGACAGGTGCAAGTGCCGCGCTGCACCGGTTCCGATCCGCCGGTTGCGTGTTCAAGGGCATCGAACCGGAAACTGAAGCGATACTCTTTGTCCCCCGGCTTGAATTTCGCATCATCGCCAGTGCCGGCGACGGTCACCCTGCGAACCACGATCGAGTGATTGACCGCGTTGGAGAACATCGCAGTCACACCCGCCGAAGGAAATACATTCGCGGCCAGCACCGTGTGAGCGGGATTTTCCGGGCTGGTGAACGCGAACAGATCGGTGAGATCAGTTGCCGGATCACCGATCTGCCGTGGCCCATCTACATGGTCTGACATTGCTACCCTCCTGTGAGCAATCCAGTTCAGTGTTGCGGAGCCTGCGGTTGGTTCGCGCACTTAGCGTGTCCGGTCACCGCGTTCGGCGGGCCGCCGAACGGCGTCACCCGGCCCTGCTTCCTCGGGAATCGATTTCAGATACTCGACAATCGCCCAGCGCTGCTCGTCGGTCAGCAGAGGACCGATGACGCCATTCCCAAGAGGGCCGTTCTCGAATGAGTGCCCCGCATTCGAGCTTCCAATCAGTGTCGTATCGATGAGATAGGTTCCGGATTTTCCGGAGGTGTCCACGCCAACCTTGACCGGATCGAAGTCCCGCCCGAGATAAAACTTCTTTGTGCGCTGCGCGGCCGGAAGGAGCATTTCGTAAAGATTGGGAACTGACCCGTTGTGCATGAAAGGCGGCGTGGCCCACACGCCGTCGCGTGGCGCTGCCTTGTAATGGGGCACCTCGGAGGGACGTGGGACGGGAAGTTCCCGATAGCCGTGCATCTTGATGGCCTCCTCTGGCGTCTGATTGATCTTTGACAGTGCTACATGAAGAATGCTTTCCTGCAATCCGACGTAGAGGTAGCCGCCTGGAATAAGAGCCTTATCCTTGAGCGGTCCGGGCAGATACGGAGCCAAATGAGCGGTCTGCACATACGGCCTGACGTCCTCGAACTGCATCGGATCGGTGCCCACATAGCTTTCCGGCACCAGTCCAACTTCAAGGAAGCGCTTGCCATACTTGTTGGGTTCGGTCCACGTATAGGGATAGGAATTGTGGCACTCCGCACAGTGGCTGGCGAATAGCTTCTTGCCCTCCGCGGCTTTCGCGCGGTCGATCTTTCCAAACACCTCTTCCGGCCATTTCGGAGGCGCCAGGTGAGTCAGCCAATCCTCGATTTCTTCAAGATTTTTCAGGCGCGCGTTCGAATCGAAGAGGCCTTCTGCAGGTGACTTGGCGGTCAGATTCATTGACATGAAAACGCCCATAGTTTCGCGTGAGGTTGCGATTGATTGGATCTTGTTGCACGCCGCGCCATTGTGTCCACGATCCCTGCGGGGAATTCCAGAGGAAGGGAGGCTTGGTAGGGGCGAGCGCAGCAGACCAGTTCTGGGGAATATCGGGTGCTACGGAGGTTACGCGGGCGACGATCAGAGCGATGGCGTCCATTCGCGACGGTCCCCAAGGGTAGGGAGTGAGCAGAACGCGGGTCCGGAAACTATGGATACGATCGGCGGTACTTTCGAAACGTTTGCGCAGGTCGCTCTTTGTGTCCGTATTCGAAGCTCCCATTCGCGTTGCGAGACGATCAAACTTTGCTGAATCCGTCAGCGTTTCTTGCACAGCGTCATCGAGAGCAAATACATACGCTTCCAGGTCGAAGTGATTTCCGACTCCTCCATCGATGCGGACACGTTTCCCTCGATAAAACAGCTCTGTATTATGGCAAGTGGCGCAGTTTATCCCGATGTCTTCACCCTTCCATGGACCCTCAGTCGTCACGGTCTTACCCAGCCCGATCGGCAAGCCATCGGGATTCCATTGTGGATCTGCCGGGTCGGGCGTTAGGCCATACCGTTCGCTATTCGCATCTGAGCGAAAAAGTTCCTGGCTGCCGGCGGCCTCCAGGTTGAGAAATATGTCGTACGGCATCACCGTTGTGCCTTGCGATATGTGGTAGTAGCCCTCCCGAACCTCCTTCGACCACCCTTGATCGAGATAAATCACCTGATCTGTCGACGCTGGAGCCGCTGACCGCACTGGCCTGAGATGCCAGAACGCATGAACGCCCGAAAGCAAGACTACCAACGAAGCGATACCCCGAAATGTAATCTGGTTTCGCTGCATGAGAGACCTCCGGAGTAAAGAACCAACACTGGCCCATGGGATTGCGAAGCCGCCATTCCGGGGGAACTTTTATCGCAGGCAGATTGACCTGAATAGTGTCAAAAGTGACAATTATGGATCGTGCCGTCGGGCTGGACAACTCACTACTAGTACTGCCTACCTTCGATATCCCGCGAGGTCCGCAAGAGGCAGCCAATGCCTCGGATGAGGGATCTTGGACCCACGCTTGATGAGCGTGGCGTAAGGGTGAGAAACGTCTATCGCCATCCGAATCTTCTTTGTTGTAAATTCGGACAAGCGAGGCAGGATTTCCACTCGATAGAAATCCTCATCCAACCATTTCGGAAGCTCCGATGGACTCCACCTTCGCAATGCTTCAACTTGTTTCGCGTGGGTAGCAGCTCTGCGAGCTTCAGCACTTGCGCTGTGAGTCGCGATGCGTCCCAGTTTCGCCTTTTCCAGCATGCTCTCACGATTAATTGCAGGAACACATTTCCCGCAATATATTGAACCCGCTGTGACCGCTCCTCCACAACGCTGACAACGGAGCTGTGGTCTGGGGATCGCCGGAACATTTGCGACGAGATTCCCAGCCTTTGCTTGACTGCGCCTTGCTTGCGTTAGCCTGGTCGGTAAGAAAGTGATCTTCGACCTCTTGGCCCTCCCTTCCCAGAAAATCTTGGCGGCTTGCTCTGCATAAGGTGCAACTGCTTTTCGCCATGCTGCCGCCGTTTCCGAAAGCTGTGCTGCGAATGACCCCATTAGACGACAATTCCCATTGGCTTGTTCAAAAAACCATTCATGACGCAGAGGGCCGCGACTCAACCAGTCAAACATATACGCATCGACAAGAGGTCTGATAGGTTCCATCAAGTCGCACACGAGGCTGTCACGATTTGGCGTATCTCGATGCAACACACCGAACCCAGGATCAAGTCCGAGTTCGGCTGCTGCCAGACCGGGCCTCCGATTCGAGGATTGCGTAGAGATAGTTGAGAATTGCGTTCGGCGGATTTACTGCGAGCCGTGGCGATCCAGTCAGCGGGGAAACACGGGCACCGAAAACTCGCCAGTGCTCAGGAATTCGAACGAGATCAGTTCGTGGATACTGGATTGCCAACGTCGACCAGGCCGACCAATAGACGAGGGCTGCGTTGGCCTCAACCAAGAGTACTTTTTCAAGCTGTCGGACTGACTGAATCATCGCTCGGAATTTGGCGGTGCTGTCCGCTGCACTGGAATTCCTGAGCCTCTCCCGCGCCACCTTCTCCTGTCCGAAAAGCTTCTTGTCGATCAATTCAACGGCAAGTTTAATAGCAGTGCCGTTTTCATTCGCCAGAGCTTGTGCGCGTCTCAAGCGCGCGTCCGAAGAGCGCGCCGGACCTGTCGTTGCCAGCACGGATCCATCACGTTCCAGCATCACGAACGATGCGTTTTGATCTGCTAGCCAGCGAAGGGCAGCAAATGAAACCACTCGATCGGAACCGATTACAACCAGACGCTTGAGGCCATGACCTACACTGGCGAACCGAGCCCGGCGGCGCTCATCGCCGATGCCGTCCTCTAGAATCAAATGGCTGCGATTCACGTGCACGGAAGAATCGTAACCAAAGAGCGTTACAACACCGCGAGAAGGGCTTTGCTGGGCCAGGGCTTCTGGCTTTTATCGTCACCAACAAATTTGCAGATTACCTACCACTCTATCGGCTGGAAGATATTTTCGAGCGACAAGGGTTCGAGATTTCCCGGGCCACACAATCAGTGTGGTGCGGGGCTGTTGCCGATGTGGTCGAGCCGTTGTACCAGCATGGTGGCCACCGACGACACCGTCCTGCCGATGTTGAGCCCGGGCCAAACGCATCCGGCCCGCATGTGGGTGTATGTGGGCGACGAAGCGAATCGCTATAACGTGTTCGACTTCACCTTGAACCGTAGTCGAGAGGGCCCGAAGGAATTTCTGAAAGACTACACCCAGGTTTCGTTGGCTGACGCTTACGGTGGCTACAACGGGGTGGTGGCTGGTAACGCGATCACGCGCGCAGGATGTTGGAGCCATGCCAGACACAAGTTCGTGGAGGCGGAGAAATCGGCGCCGGAGATCACGCGCGAGGCGGTCGCCCTGATGGACGCATTGTTTGCGGTGGAAAGACAGGCGAAAGACGTTTCCGTATCTGAGCGTATGGAGTTACGACAGAAACAGTCGGTCCCGATTCTGGCGGAACTACATCGCAAGCTGCTGATCTGGAAAGAACAGTTACTACCGAAGCATGTCATGGCCGACGCAGTGGACTACACGCTCGGCCAATGGGAAGCACTAACTGTGTTCACCACCGATGGCGCCGTGCCCATAGATAATAATGTTAGCGAACGGGAGATGAAGCGGATCGTACTCAATCGCAAAAACTCCCTATTCGTCGGCAACCTCGCGGCGGAAGGACCGCAGCGATCCTGGCCAGCTTGACCAGCAGTTGCCGCCGGCATGACATGGACCCACATCTCTATTTCATGCAACTACTGGTGAATCTCGCAACCTGGCCAGCTCGTGACCTCGACGCTTGGCTTCCCGACCGTTGGAAACAAACTCATATCGCCCGATGCGCCGCCCTGGGAATTCCGCTTCCCCCCAATCCATAGCACCTGCACTTCACGTATCGCTCACCCTATTAGTCTCTGACGGCATTAATGGGCCGGAGTTCAACACCCATAGCTACGAAGAGACTCGTGCAGCTCTACTAGACGCTAATATTTTCGCCTACAGTCTCGCTGTGGGTCACAAAAGATTTTCTAGACTCTTTAACTATTCCAACGATTCCGGCGGCGACATCTACTACGCAAAGAAAAGCGACACGATGGAGAAGCTTTACTCGCAGATCACAGAGCAGGCGAGGCATGAATACACACTTGCCTATGTACCCCATGGGAACAACCGAGATTCCAAGTACCATGCAGGGCGGGTAATCACGAACCGCGAAGGACTGTCCGTTACGACGCGTCAAGGCTACTACTCGACAGTGCCCTCAAACACACCTGGCAATAAGGAAGATCTGCAACCCCACTAATGCCTGATTTGTCGTCAACCACTCAAAAGATCCCTGTCTTGCGAACCACTTCTCGCAGCGAGTCGTAGGAAGACGTACCCGTATCAAAGACCTGGATGGTGCCTTTCTGGTCGATCAACACTGTTGTCGGAATTCCTCCGGCCCCAAACAGATTCTTCACTATATCGTCTGGGTCCACCAGCGAGCGGAACGTGTACCCGAACTTATCTAAAAATGCGGCCTGGTCCTTGGCATCCTCGCCATCAACTCCTAAAACTACCAATCCTTTGTCCTTGAAATCGCGGTTCAGCAACTCCAGATCGGGCAACGCCGCTCGGCACGGAGCACACCACGTTGCCCAAAAATCCAGGAGCACCACCTTACCCTTCAGTTCACTTAGTTTGATTGGCTGATTTCCCAAATCGTTCAACGCAAAGTCGGGTGCTTGTGTTCCCACGCTTTCCGTGCGCGCCTTTCGTTGCACTTCGTCGCGCGCCTTGGCTTGCATCTTCTGTGGATCAAACGAAAATTGCTGTTCATTTACGCTGGGCACTGCGCGCGCCACAGAGAACGTCGTCACCGTGTGTATGGTGGTCGAATTGGCAGGTGTAGTTATCGTCCTGGTTGCATCGTCCTTAAGAATAAAATTTGTTGTGGGGTCGATCCACAGGACGCGCGCGCTACCGGGCCTCACTATTCTTACCAACGTACAATCCACATCGCCCAAACGCTCCGAACCGCTGATTCTCATTGAGCCATGAACTTCATCCATGGAACGGTAACCATCGATTATGGAAACTCTCGGGCCCGCAGGATATGCCCTGTATTGGTTTGATTGGGGAAAATACATCCAATATGTCTTGCCATCAGAGATTAAGATCGCGCGTTCCCCTAAAAGGGACGTTTCCCCTCTCAGCCTGCCCGACGAAGCGATCCACAAATGGGTCTGGCTTTTGGAACGCGAAGCCGTGGACTGGTTCGATTGCTGGCTTGCTTCCTCGAACACGAATTCAGCCGTAGTCAGGTTACTGTAAGCTTCGGCAACTTTCTCCAATACTCTCCGCGCGTTTTCGTCGTTTGCGTTTGCTTTTTCCCGGTCAAACGACTCGGTATGGTCCTGATCTTTGAACTCCGGACTCTCCTTAGACTCTGACTTGTAGACCGCAGTGAGCATGTCGTTCGGCAGGATAACGAAATACATTGTTGTCACGATGGGCCCCGTGTGGAACACGGCTGTCGGCGTGCCGTCCTTCACAGTGATCGGCGTGGTGCCCCAGTCGCAATCGACAGGTGCACACGAGCCCCAAGCGTGCGCATCCAGACCACCATTCTTATTGCTGATCACGATTTCGGTCACACCCCGAGTGGACGAATCGTGATTAACCCATGCCCCGATCATTCGGCTCGTGAAATCGGGCGAGAACTGGAGGGAAGCGATTAACGCGAGAAGCAGAATCATTTTGAACCTCATGCAGCCAAACAGTAGCCCGTCCAAATTCTAAGGAAGCAGAGGAGTTGCCGCAACTCCTGGTTCTAGGTCCCGGTAAGTCGTGCCGGCACCGTTAACCGGGACCATTTTCGAAGATAACGATTCATTGACTTACTTATGACGGATAAATAACATTTCGGATTCAATGCGGTCAGGACAAATTGGAGGTGGCCATGAAAAAGATGATGCACATGAAAGCCATCCCCGCACTGGTTTTCTTGCAGCTGGTGTCAGTCGTATCGGCGGGGGCGCCCCGACTCACAGTAACGGGCAGAGTGGTTGACTCCTCAGGACGCCCTGTACCCGATGCTACAGTGATGGTCTACCACGCGGGGGTCTTGAACGGTTACTCCACCTTTTGTCCCAGCTGTTATCGAGATTGTGGCAAGAGGACCACGACGGACAGTGCCGGAAATTACGTAATCAGCAAGCTAGACTCGGGACTTTGGTTTGCCCTACTGGTGGTCCGTGACGGATACGCTCCCGAAATTATCAAGGTGAAGGACCCATCAGTTGGAACGGTGCCCTTGACGACTTTGAAAGCACGCCTGGCTGCACCCGATCCCAGTCATGTGGTGAAAGGGCATGTCGTTGACATGAACGGGCGTGCGGTGCCTGGTGCCGTCGTCACCACTGTGGGAGTTGAAGAAAACCATCTGAGAATCGGGACAATTTCTGGGATTGACCCTCTTGCAGTCACAAATCAAAGCGGAGATTTTGAGGTCTTTTGTGAAAAGCCCGCGAAAAGGATGCTGGTTACAGTTGAAGCCCGAACACTTGCCCTGAGGTACGCGACATTAGTTACTGGCCCACAGCGGCAAACGATTGTGCTGTCGAAAGGAGGCGCAGTCAAAGGTCGTTTAGTGCAAGAGGGTAAGCCCGTGGGAGACGCTGAGATTGGCCTAATCGGTCAGCGAATGGGCGGGTGGGGACCCGCGCTGACAATTGTTGGCGATCCTTATCCCGAGATGAGAGTCGGTACACAGCAGGACGGCACCTTTTTGATTAGCGACGTGCCTGTGGGAGTTCAGTGGTTTGTCTATTCAAAGATGGAATCTGTCGCGCCGCGAGGGGCTTCGGAGCCAAGAGTCTGTTCGACCGCGAAACCAGGGGAAATAGTCGACATCGGGGATATCCAATTAAGTCAAGGCTATCGTTTGCAAGGCAAAGTAACCCTCAGCGACGGCAAAGCCATACCAGACGGTATGCGAGTTATGATCTATTCGGAGCGCGTATGGGAGAAGGACAGTCAAACTGCGCTGTTGGATAAAGGCGGGCGATTTATGTTCGTCGGTTTGCCGAAGGGCGAATATTTGATCAGCCCTGCTGTGAGAGGCTACCGCGTTGCCAGCGACGAACGTGGAACTCAGGTAGCGGTTGAGCGAGACATGGATGACTTTGTGATTCCGCTCAGTCCCGAACAACCGACACAATAGAAAACAGCAGTGCCAACTCCTGGTTTTGTCGTAATCGGAAAACTGGATACCAGTACCTATGATTTTCGATAACCGGTCAGTTCTGCCAATGGCAACCAATGTCTTGGGTGGGGAATCGACAGCCCGCGCTTAATGAGTGTGGCATAGGGATGGGATACGTCGATTGTGAGGCGTATCTTCTTGACAGTGAAGGCCGACAAACCAGGCAGGATTTCCCGTCGATAGAAATCTTCGTCAAGCCATTTGGGTAGGTCTGAGGGATTCCATTTCCGCAATGCTTCAACTTGCTTTGCGTGAGTAGCAGACCTACGAGCTTCGGCGTTCACACTATGAGTGGCGATGCGTCCCAACTTCGCTTGTTCCAAAAGATTTTCCCGATTCACTGCGGGTGCGCACTTTACGCAATACTTTGAACCCGTTGTAACCACTGATCCACAGACTGGGCACCGTGGCTTGGTCTTGGGAATCGCTGGAGTATTGGTGACGGGATTACCGGTCTTCGCTTGACTCCGCCTTGCTTGCGTCAGCCTGGTCGGCAACAGAGTGAACCGAGACCTTTTGGCCCTGCCTTGCCAGAAAATCCTGACTGCTTCCTCCGCATAAGGCGAAATCGCTTTTCGCCATGTTAGCGCCGTCTCTGAAAGTTCCGCCGCAAACGATCCCATCAGCCGACAATTCCCGTTGGCTTGTTCGAAGAACCATTCCCTGCGCAGTGGGCCGCGATTCATCCAGTCGAACACATAGGCATCCACCAGAGGTCGGACGGGCTCCATAATATCACACGCCAAGCTGTCTCGATTTGGTGTGTCTTTGTGCAAAACGCCTAATCCAGGATCAAGTCCCAGTTCGGCTGCGGCTAGACGCGCCTCCGATTCCAAAATGGCGTAGAGATAATTCAGAACTGCATTCGGCGGATTTGCCGCGAGACGCGGTGAGCCGGTCAGGGGCGACACACGTGCACCAAAAGTTTGCCAGTGATCCGGGACACGGCGAAGATCAATTCTCGGATACTGAATTTCCAAATTTGACCATGCCGACCAGTAAGCAAGAGCTGCACTCGCCTCAATTGAGAGCACGGCTTCGAGCCGCCGGACCGACTGAAGGTCTCTTCGCGATTTGGCGATGCTTTCCGCGACGACAAGATTGTTCAGTCGTTCCCGCGCGACTTTCTCTTGGCCAGAAAGCTTTTTGGTGATCAATTCGATTGCGAGTTGAACTGCAGTGCCATTGCTGCCCGCCAGAGCTTGTGACCGCCGTAATCGAGCGTCGGAAGGTCGGACAGGACCTGTGGTTGTGAGGACCAAGCCGTTCCGTTCTAACATAACGAAAGCTGCGCTCTGGTCGGCGAGCCAACGGAGTGCTTCGAATGTAATGAAGCCGTCACTACCGATCATCACGAGACGGCGCAGCCCGTGGCCCACGCGGGCGAGCCTGATCTTGCGGCGTTCCGGGCCGATGCCATCCTCGATTTCGAGATGGCCGGACTGCATGCGCACGCGCACGCCAAAACCATGGATCGTGAGCACGCCGCTTTTGCTGATGTGAGATTTGCCCGAATCGGGGGATTCCGGTAGGTTGTGCGGAGTTGCCATCGGAGTCTCTCTCCTCTGGTGGTCCAGGCGGCAGGCCTGTTGTTTATCTCAAGAAAATTAGCTTGACCGTCGCGATCTGGTCCTTGCGCTCATACGTCTGCGCGCGGGTTTTCCATCGCGCGATTCCTCGAATATCTGTTCGGGTCTCATTGATCCCACTAGATTGATGGCTGTGCGTGCGCTGATGCCATACAACGCCCCAGCAAGTGCGCGGGACAAAAACCAAAGCTGCTTCAAACGACAAGTTGGGCGATCAGTCGATCTAGGAAAACGTGCGTCTTTCCTTGCAGCGATAAATTCTGAGGCGTATTGAGACAGATATCCAGGAAGCGGGCTTCCCGCGGGAATCGGCCAGTTCAGGAGCGTCAATTCCTTGAAAATACCGGGCGCGATTTCACAATTCACTTGAGTAGATGCATCCTCACAAATCTTGCGCACTTGATCCGGAGTCTCAGCTTCTAGCAATTGCGTAATGATCTCCGTTTCTCCAGGGACCTTCAATTGTCTGGTGGCTTCTTCTCCTGCTCGCTGACGAAAGTCTTGGCGTATCGCCAGTAGCCAAGAATCATCTCTATCGCGAACCCATCTGGTTCGCTCTGCTTCCTTCAAGCGTTTTGCTTCGATTTCCGCCCACTGCTCGGGAGTTAACCGAAGCTCCATTTCATCGATTGCCTTGAAAAAGGTTTCGTACTTCTTATGGTCGAGTCTCTGCCTCGTAAACCCTTCGGTGATTCGCCGAAAATCCCAATAGAACAGATGAGCAAAGGAGAGGGTCCCCGGATCGGCTTCTTGTGGTCGGCCTGCGGGAATAAATTAAAGGGCAAAAACTGCACCGGCGGTGTTGCAAGCCCCGCTTGCCACGCCACAGGATCCCCGCAGCGAGGGCAACGACTGCGAGTGCGGTAAGCATGAGGAACCAACGCCGATGCTTTTCAAATGTGGGAGTGCGCTCGCTGGCTGTGGTTTCCGGCTGAGGACCGACAGGTTGGCTGACGGGCTCGGGTGGCGTCGCATTCTCGCTGACCGGCACCGACGCGCTTCTGGTTTTGTTCACATCCAACTTCTCGATCGGGGCGGTGAAACGATAGCCCCTCCGAGGGAGCGTTTCGACGAATCGCGGATTTTCAGCCGAGTCTCCCAGCGCTTCGCGAGTCTTATTTATCGCGGTATTCAGGTTGTGATCGACATCCACAAACGTGTCCGGCCACAACCGCTTCTGCAATTGCTCGGGTGTTACCGCCTCACCGGGGCGCTCAAGCCGGATAGCAAGAACCTGAAAGGGCTTGCCGGTGAGCTTCAACTTCAACCCGGCTTTACGGAGTTCACCAGCCTGAAGACATGTACATTGGTAAGGTGGTGCTTCCTCAAAAGACGCGGCGCTTATTTCTGTTGCTGGGACGACTTGCATTGGCGGCGATATTTCTCTACTCCGCTTATGCGAACATGAAGCCGGTGACGAACTCGCCTTGGTCCATCAGGTCAATGAATGTTTCGCTGACAATGTTCGCGTTTCAAGTGGATGCTTACGAATTGTTATCGCACTCGGCCTCCCTCGACATTGTTAAATTCCTTCCCCCCGTTTGAGCTGTTTCTGGGTCTCTGGCTCCTCAGCGGAATCGCACTCCGTTATTCGGCTCTTTGCGCTTCACTTCTTTTGGGTAGTTTTTTATTCGCACTAGTTTGGGCGTACGCTCACGGCTTCAAGATAGATTGCGGGTGTGGGAACCACGAGCAAGTCGGGCCAAGGAAAATTATTGAAGACCTGCTCATGTTGGCACTCGCGGTTGGCGTGACAATTACAGCGTTCAAGCTGCGGTCGGTCAATTACAACGCAGAGACCACTTAGTACGAACCTTTCCGATTTTGCCGTTAAGGCACTATCAGAAAGTAGGGTGCATAAAGGAAATAAGGATTATTGACGCAGAGCGGCGCGGGTTTCGGCTAATTTGTTTCTGTCACTGTTTCAAGTAACGAAGCGCAACACATCCTGATTCAAAAATCTTTGACTCAACAAGTTTTAACTGTAATCTCTCCTGTAGGCTAATGCCTTCTAACAACCGTCTCCCTTCTCCTGCAACTATTGGCTGAACGACAAAATGATATTCATCAACTAGTCCAAGCTCTATCAGTTGTGAAGGAACAGCTACACCACCGATTAAAATATTTTTGCCTTGTTCTTGTTTCAACTTGAGTATTTCGTCTTGAAGCTTCGTACGAACAATTCTCGTATTTGTTCCTTCAGCGCTGTCTAATGATTGCGAAAAAACAATTTTGTTGATGGAGTCAAATGTTTGAGCAAATTCGTTCGTTGCTTTTGTCTCAGACTGGCTTTTTGCGACATCAGGCCAATAAGGAACCATCAATTGATAGGTTTTACGCCCAAAGACGAGCAGGTCAACATCTCGCATGAGGTGCGTAAAATATTCATGTATTTCGTCATCGCCAATCATTTTGGTGTGGTCGCAGCAGCCATCTATGGTGATGTTGATTCCGAAAATTACATTTCTCATTCTCGCCTCGGATTAAGCAGCATGGTCTTCAAACATAAAACCAATAACTTTGAACCGCGCGTCATTGCAACATAAAGATTAGATCGCATCAAACTGGAAAAACGCCGTTCCGATGTTGATGGCTTTCGTTGGGCGTGAACAGTCTGTGCCTGCGCCAAGCAGCCGGACGTGTAATTCTACCGTGGAGTCTTCGTTCATATTTTCAAATAGGGTACCGCAAAAGTTGCTTTGTGCCTGGTTTGTTCTCATAGTATCCACTTCGGCGTTTTACCGGCGGGCATGCAAGGGCTCTCCACCTGGACATTCTCCAAAATTACCAAGGAAGAGGCTGAGAAATATCTCGCCGAAATGAAACCTCATGCGAAGAAATGATCGTTTGCACCAGGCAGGGCAATCAGTTCATTCTGGGTGCGAACAGGGTCACGAAGTCGATACCGAGAAATCGGACTGCTGGAAACTTGAAATCCACCTAATGCTAAGCTCCCCTTTGCCGCGAGGGACGCGGCAGCACATATCTTATTCTCAACCTATATGGTTGACGCATCGGGGGCTCTTCCAAGATTGTGTCGTTAACTGTCTGCTCGCTCCATTGGCTCGGTTTGCGCTAAAGTGAAGATCAAGTATTGAATGCTTGCAGCCTCGGTTGTGCGTCAGCGAGGCTTCTGTCCCGGGAGAATCCTGTGCATACAAATCGATGGAAGAGCCGTTTCGCCGTGATCGTTGTGGTTGTGCTTGTGGGACTTGCTTCGGGATGTTCAAGCGCCTTCGCCCAGGATGCCGAGGCGCCTGCGAATCCACCCTACCTGAATCCTTCGCTGCCCATCGAGCAACGCGTAAATGACCTGATCTCTCGTATGACGCTGGAAGAGAAGGCATCCCAGCTGGTGAACCAGGCGCGCGCGATTCCACGTCTGCAAGTTCCCGCATACGACTGGTGGAGCGAGTCTCTGCACGGCGTTGCCGTAAACGGAACGACCGAATTTCCCGAGCCAATCGGGCTGGCCGCAACCTTCGATGCTCCCGCGATTCACGAGATGGCGATCGCCATCAGCACCGAAGCGCGCATCAAGCACGCGCAAGACGTCCGCGCGGGACATAGCAACATTTTCGAAGGCCTGGACTTCTGGGCGCCCAACATCAACATTTTTCGTGATCCTCGTTGGGGCCGTGGCCAGGAAACTTACGGCGAAGATCCCTTTCTGACCGCGCGCATGGGCGTGGCCTTTGTCACCGGCATGCAGGGCGACGATCCGCGTTATTACCGCACGATTTCCACTCCGAAGCATTTCGCGGTGCACAGCGGCCCGGAAAGCACCCGGCACCAGGCAGACGTGCAAGTGAGCAAGCACGACGAACTGGACACGTATCTTCCCGCCTTTCGCGCCACAGTGACGGAAGCCAAAGCGGGATCGGTGATGTGCGCGTATAACAGCGTAAACGGCCAGCCGGCGTGTGCGAATGAGTTCCTTCTCGTGGACCAGTTACGGGACAAGTGGGCGTTTAAAGGTTACGTGGTTTCCGATTGCGAGGCGGTACGCAACATTTTCAACGGTCATCATTATAAGGCAACGCAGGCGGAAGCCTCTGCCATCAGCTTGAAACTCGGCATGGACAACGAGTGTATCGACTTTTTTGCGAAAGTGAGCGACGACCACGACTTCTCGCCGTATCTTGAAGCCGTCAAGGAGGGATACCTGAAAGAGAGCGACATCGACGTGGCGCTGAAGCGCTTGTTTACCGCGCGAATGAAGCTTGGCATGTTCGATCCTCCGGACATGGTGCCGTACAACAAGATTGACGAGAGCCTGCTCGACGGTGCCAAGCATCGCGCCCTGGCGCTCAAGTTAGCCAACGAATCCATGGTGCTTCTGAAAAATGACGGAGTTCTTCCGCTGAAGACCGCGGGCGTGAAAATTGCGCTCGTTGGTCCACTGGCGGAGCAGTCTCCGGTATTGCTGGGCAATTACAACGGGATTCCCACGCATTCCGTGCCGGTGCTCGAAGGCATGCGCGCGGTGTTGCCCGGAGCGCAAGTCGATTTTGTGCCCGGGACACAGTTTCTGACGAAAGAAACGACGCCGGTGCCTGAAGATTTGCTGACCACCGATGGCAAACCGGGAGCCAAAGCGAGCTACTACTCTGTGAAGGATGTGTTGGCGCTGCTGAGCACGGGAACGCAGCCTCAGCCCGTCGCTACGCGCACGGAAACAGCCATCGGAAATTTGAGTAACCCACCGGCGGAAGCCGGCAAAGCGGGAGCGTTTATGGTGAGTTGGGAGGCCACGCTCACGCCGCCGACCAGCGACGATTACTACATCGGTTTTCAAGGACACGGATTCTTCCGCGTCACGCTCGACAGCAAGGTCGTCACTTTGGCTTACCACACGAATGGAATGGAGACGAAACTTGCGCATGTGCATCTGGAAAGCGGCAAGTCGTACGCCCTGAAAGTGGATTACGGACCGAGCGAAGACGCGAAGGAGCCGGGCCAACTGGTGTGGTCGCGACTGGACCTGAAGCCTAGCGCGGAAGCGATTGCGGCGGCGAAAAATTCCGATGTCGTCGTGGCCGTGGTCGGGCTGACTAGTGAGCTTGAGGGCGAAGAGATGCCGGTGAGCGAAGACGGCTTCAAAGGGGGCGACCGCACCAGCCTCGATCTTCCCAAACCCGAACAGGACCTGCTGGAAAGCTTGGCCGCGACCGGCAAGCCGCTGGTGGTGGTGTTGATGAATGGCAGCGCGCTTAGCGTGAATTGGGTGAAGGATCATGCTAACGCGATTTTGGAAGCATGGTATTCCGGGGAAGAAGGAGGGACGGCCGTGGCGCAAACTTTGGCGGGCTTGAATAATCCTTCGGGCCGGCTCCCTGTTACTTTTTATAAGAACGTCGGCGATCTTCCGCCGTTCGAGGATTATTCGATGGCGAACCGGACCTACCGCTATTTCAGCGGTGCGCCGCTTTATGCCTTTGGCTACGGGCTCAGCTACTCGAAATTTTCCTACAGCAACGTGAAGCTGTCCTCGCATGACTTGAAAGCCGGGGCGCCCATGAACGTCGAGGCGAATGTGAAGAACACGAGTGCGCGCGACGGTGACGAGGTCGTGGAGGTTTTCCTTACGTACCCGAAGATGGCCGGCGCGCCCAACCGCGCTTTGTGCAGCTTTGCCCGCGTGCACATCGCCGCGGGGCAAACCGCGCATGTGAACCTGATGATTCATCCGCGCGACCTCAGTTACGTGACCGACGCGGGTGGACGCGTCATCGCCCCAGGTTCTTACACGTTATCGATCGGCGGCGGGCAGCCTTCGACCGAAGCGCCTGCGGTGGAAGCGCGCTTCACGATCACCGGCGAGGAACGTCTGCCCGAGTAGAACTGCTTCGGGATTCCAGGCAGTAAACACTGTCAGCGGCTGATTCGCCGCCTAACTGTTCGTCGGTTACCAGGCTGTGGTTCGAACACGCCAACTCGGGATATTGATCGTCGCGGCTATTTGCTGCACCCGGCTTCCGGCGCAGACAGATACGAGCCAGCCGGCAAGCACAGCGGCGGCACCGGCAAGTTCATGGGACTTTAACGCAAGCGTGAGCGGGTATGTGGTGCCACGCGGGCAATCGTATATCTCACCGACATTCATGGGGGATCACGGCACACTGCACCTGGAAGCGCGTTACAACTATGAGGCCCAACAGACAGGATCGCTGTGGGCCGGGTACAACCTGAGTGTGGGAAAAAAAATGGTCTTGGAGTTCACGCCGATGATCGGTGGGGTGTTTGGGAAGGTGGATGGAGTGGCGCCGGGGCTGGAATTTACCGGGACATACAAGAAGCTGCAGTTGTTCAGCGCAAACGAATACATTTTCGCTACGAGCGGCAAAACGGACGATTTTTTCTATACGTGGACGCAAATAACGTACTCACCATTGAAGTGGTTTACCGTGGGGTACGTAATGCAACGGACGCGGGCGTATACGACGCCACTCGATATCCAGCGAGGTTTTCTGCTGGAATTCGCGCACAAAACAATGACGTTCACAACGCAGATTTTCAATGTGGGCCAGGCGGATCCAACGGTGGACCTCACACTGGGATACAGCTTTTAGCGCCGATTGGAAGAGGAGCACTGTATGAAAGCGATTGTGTGCCCGCGATTTGGGCCGCCGGAAGTGTTGCAGTTGATGGAGGTGGAACAACCTGCGCTGAAGGATGATGAGGTGTTGGTCAGGGTTTGCGCCGCGGCGGTGAATCCGCTGGATTTGTTCTGTATGAGAGGCGCTCCGCTGATCCGGCGAATCCCGGGGCTGGACAAGCCAAAGCGCAAAATACTTGGAGTTGATGTAGCGGGACGCGTTGAGGCGGTGGGAAGAAACGCAAAAATGTTTCAGCCGGGCGATGAGGTTTTCGGCGGACCAAAAGAATTGGGCGCGTTTGCCGAATATGTGTGCGTTCGTGAAAATCAATTGGCGGCAAAGCCGGCCAACTTGTCGTTTGAGGAGGCCGCGGCAGTGCCGGTGGCGGGTATCACGGTGCTGCAGGGACTTCGCGATCAGGGACAGATCAAGCCGGGGCAGAAGGCTCTGGTGGATGGCGCCTCCGGCGGCTTGGGCACTTTTGCGGTGCAGATTGTGAAGGCGTTCGGGGCGGAAGTCACTGCGGTGTGCAGTACCGGAAAAATGGACACAGCGCGATCGCTTGGCGCCGACCATGTGATCGATTACACGCGGGAAGATTTTACCAAAAGCGGGCAGCGCTACGACCTGATTCTGGGTGCGAACGCCCACCATTCGTATTTCGATTACATGCGCACACTGAGTAAGGATGGAGTTTTTGTTTTGGCTGGAGGCGCCCCGCTCAACATTCTCGAAAGCCTGGTGCTCGGATCGGTGCTGTCACGGATTGGCAGCAAGAAAACTCGTTTCTTTATCGCCAACATAAAACATGACGACTTGGTAGTGCTGAAGGACCTGGTGGAAGCCGGGAAAGTTGTGCCAGTGATCGACCGGCGTTACCCGTTGAGCGATGTGGCAGGGGCCCTGCGTTATCTGGAGGAACACCACGCGCGGGGCAAAATCGTAATCACGGTTGCCAGTGGCGGAAACGCTTGATTCTCCACCTGTGTGAGGCGTAGGTCCAGGTTGACAGGTTGCCTGATGTGGGGACCTGGAGCGAAGTGGATTTGAACCCCCACCGTTAACGTCGAAAGGCGCGGCACCCGGCCGGGTCTATAGGTAGTTTTGACAATTCCATCGCCAGGACTGCTGGTTCAGTATCGCGAATCGTTAGACTTTGTCTCCCAACGAATCGCGATGCGCACGCGCCATGTCAAACGGACGCACATCGAAATGAATCCTGCCGGAGGGCGAAAATGACGGGCAAGAGTTCCAATGTTCTGGGTTTCGCATTGACCTGTGCGCTCTTGAGCGCGCTCACGACAGGTTGTGGAAAGAACGACGCTATCAAACAGGCGGAAAAGCAGGATGCCATCAACGGCACGCCCGTGCCTAGCCTCGCCGAGACCAAGGCCATCGCGCAGGAAGGCTTCGTCTTCGGCCTGCCTATCGTGATGTACTATACGTCGGCCTATGAACTGTTCGTGGACTCAACTTCTTCCCAATACAAGGCGCCTGTGGGGCAGCTGTTCAACGAAGCGCGAGTGTTTACCCCGAAAGACACCGCTGTCATAACGCCCAACAGCGACACACCGTACTCCTTGATGGAGATCGACCTGCGCGCTGAACCGACGGTGATATCTGTTCCGGCGGTCCCTAAGCCGCGCTACTACTCCGTGCAGTTGACCGACGCGAACACCTTCAACTACGGTTACATAGGCAGCCGGACAACCGGCGTTGGTCCGGGCGACTATATGGTTGTCGGCCCCGATTGGAAAGGTGAGATGCCTGCTCACATCAAACAGGTCTTCCATTCAACCACGCCACTTTCGGCGGTAATTTTTCGCACCCAGCTCTTCAATGCGGCGGACATGCCAAACGTAGTAAAGATCCAAGCCGGATACAAAGTGCAGCCGCTTTCCGCGTATCTGAAGCAGCCTGCGCCTCAGGCGCCTCCGGCGATCGACTATGCCAAGGCCAATGCCGAGATCGCGAAGACGCAGTTCTGGCAATTGCTGGATTTTGCGCTGCAGTATATTCTGCCGAGCCCGGAAGAAGCGGCAATTCGCGCGAAGCTTGCCAGCATCGGCATAGGCCCGGGTAAGAAATTTGACATGAAGGATCTATCGGTGGAGCACAAGGCCGCCATGCTGCTGGGGATGAAAGCCGGAGACGACGCGGTCGACAAGTACATCGCAAGCGGCGGCGCAGTCATCAACGGATGGAACGTGGGATCGTTCTTCGGCGACCGCGCTTTCTACAATGGAGATTGGCTCAAGCGCGCGTCTGCGGCCAAGGGCGGAATTTTCGGCAACAGCGCCGTTGAGGCGATGTATCCATTGACCAGGGTTCTGCCCAACGGAGACGCGTTGGATGGCAGCAAACACAACTACACGCTCACCTTCGCCAAGGGCACTCTGCCGCCGGTGAACGCGTTCTGGTCGGTGACGATGTATGACGGTAAGACCCAGTTCCTGATCGACAACCCAATCAATCGCTATCTCATCAACTCGCCCATGTTGCCAAGCCTGAAGAAAAATGCCGACGGCTCGTTGACGCTTTACATCCAGAAAGATTCTCCTGGCGCTGCCAAAGAATCCAATTGGTTGCCAGCACCTAACGGCCCGATCTATCTGGTGATGCGTTTGTACTGGCCGAAGGAAAATCCACCATCGATTCTTCCCGCAGGTAAGGGCACCTGGCAGCCGCCAGGTATTGTCGAATCCAAATAACGGCGCAACGCCCTCCGGTTGACAAGCGGCGGCACCTGCTTTATAGTTAAACAGATGCTTAATTAAGTAGACGCCTAATCATTTCATGAGCGACAACAAAGCATTCCGGGCCCTGGCTGATCCCACGCGCCGGGAAATCCTTAATCTGCTGCGCCACGGCGAAATCACTGCCGGGACGCTGGCGGAGAAGTTTGACATGACCAAGCCCGCGATGTCGCATCACTTCTCGGTGTTGAAAGAGGCGGACCTGATCACCAGCCGGCGGGAAGGGCAGCAGATCTGGTACGGATTGAATACCACAGTGGTGCAAGACCTAATGGCGTGGGCTATGCACCTGATCGGGGACGGAAAGACAGGCAGAGGGCAACAACGATGACTGGCAAATACTACCTGATCGGAATATTGCTGACCGTGGCGGTTCTGGTGGCGACAGTGGTTGCATACCCGCACCTGCCAAGTACGGTGGCCACACACTGGAATCTGCGCAATCAGGTGGACGGCTACAGCGCGAAGTGGACGCTGTTTCTGATGGGGCCCGGGCTGATGGCGGGAATCATGCTTTTGTGGCGTTTCCTGCCGTGGCTTTCGCCGAAAAATTTCGAGGTGGACAGTTTTCGGTCCACGTATTTTCAGATCATGCTGATCATGGTCAGCTTGCTGGCTTATTTCAATGCGGCGGTGCTGTGGGCCGGTGTGGGCTACTCGTTGAATGTGGGCCGCGCGATTGTCGGCGGGTTGTGCCTGCTGTTTGCGCTGCTGGGCAACTTGCTGGGTAAGGTGCGTCGAAATTTTTATCTCGGAGTGCGGACTCCTTGGGCGCTGGCCAACGAACGCGTCTGGAATGCCACGCATCGCTTCGCCGCGAAGACCTTTGTTGCAGGCGGCCTGGTGGGCTTGGCGCTGACGGCTGTCGGGCTGCAAGGCCGGGCGGTGTTTGTTGTTCTGCTGGCGGCGGCGCTTATTCCCGCGGTATATTCGCTGGCGTTTTATAAGCAACTGGAGCGGCGCGGCGAGCTGTGAGGTTAGCGTAATCCTCGCCCTTCTGGCTTCGGGCTGGCGTTACCCATATCCAGCACGACTTTCCACCGTCCATCGCTTTGCTTCTTCCAGACGGTCGTGTACTTGCCATACTCAACCGTTTGATTGCCTTCCTTATCCTTGGAACGAAATTCGTAGACGCCATAGGAGTATGCCAAGTCGAGTGACGCCGCCACGTCCACGCGCATAATCGTCCACGTCAGGCGATTATTTTTGTCGTTGAGAAAATCCATGGTCTTGTGGATGTTCTCTTCGCCTTGCAGCATCGTGGTGCCCGCAGGAAGTTCCACGGCGTCCTCCGCGTAAAAGGACATGTAGCCGTCGGCGCCCTTCTCTTCGCCGGCGGTCATCATCGCCACTTCGAGCACGCGAATCTTGCCGACTTCCGCGCTGATGGCAGCTTCGTCGGCCGCGACTGACTTCGGGATGCGAGATGCGGCTTGCGCACGCCGTAAGCTTTGCATGGGCAGCACGAGCAAAATAACAACGATCAGCAGCACAACCGATTTTGTCTTCATCGCGGAACCTCTGGTCGTCTTGCGGAAGTGCCGTCATTGTAATCGATTCGCTTCGGGAATAATCACACTTGGAGTTGTTACGCGGGAAGTTTCAGGAACAGTTTGAAATCGTGGGCGATTAGAGCGGGCAATTCGACGGTGGTGGCTCTTTTGGAGAGCAGGTCGTGCCCGGCGCCGTCTACTTCCATAATCGCGTGAGCGCCGGGGATTAGTGCTAAAGCCGATTGCATTTCCGCCGGCGTGGCGAAAGGGTCGCGGGTACCGTGAACGAAGAATGCGGGCGTTGTGAGATTGGGAAAATGACTGGTGCGAGGTTCCTTCGGTTTTCGAGGAGGATGCAGCGGGTAGGAGAGCAAGAGCAAGCCGTCCACGAGGTGCGGCTCTTCTGCGGCGAGTATCGTTGCTTGCCGTCCGCCATAGGAATGCCCGCCCATAAAGACGCGGCTATGGTTTTTCTCTCGCATCAGAGAGACGGCGCTGCGCAGTCCGTCGCGATCGCGCGCGGCGCTGCCGGGATTGGGTGGTCCATGCGGACGGGCGACACGAAATGGCAAGTCGAAGCGCAGAACGGCAAAGCCCACCTCGGCCAGGGCCTTCGAAAGTTCCACCAGCCATTTCGAATGGCAGTTCGCGCCTGCACCATGTGTAAGCACAATGGCGTTTCCCGTGTGCCGCGCTGGCTCATGCAAAAAACCATGAATCGCTGGCTCACCGGTGGTGTCTTCAAAAGGGGTAAACATGGCGTTTCCGTGCCTGCTGACGTTCGAAGTGCCAGTGTATTGACACGAGGAAATTCCGTCAAACTTTTGGCGCGAGGTGGCGATGGTTCGCTTGAACGGAGCTAAGCGAGCCTAGATGAAATCGCGCAGGTTTGTTTTTGCGAGGTCGAGTATTTCGTCGCCCCTGCCGGTCAGCATTGCTTTGACTAGGTAGATTCCGAAGCCTTTTGCCTGCTCGAAATCGATCGTGGGCGGCAAAGAAAGTTCATGTTTGTTCACTTTCACGCTTACCAGCGCGGGGCCGGGATGCGCGAACGCGGCGCGAAGGGCTTCTTCGAGCTCTCCCGGATCTTCCACATTCCGGCCGAAGATTCCGCAAGCATCGGCGAGCTTAGCAAAATCTGGGTTGACGAGATCCGTGCCGAAGCTGACGACTCCGACGGCTTTCATTTCCAGTTCCACGAAACTAAGCGCGTCGTTTTGATAGACGATCACCTTCACCGGCGCTTTCAGTTGTTTCAGGGTGAGCAGCTCTCCCATCAACATGGAAACTCCGCCATCGCCGGACATAGAGACAACCTGGCGGCCGGGAAATGTCATTTGCGCTCCAATGGCCTGCGGCAGCGCGTTCGCCATCGAGCCGTGGTTGAAAGATCCAAGCAGCCGGCGTTTGCCATTCATGGTGATGTAGCGCGCGGCCCACACAGTTGGCGTGCCCACATCACAGGTGAAGACTGCATCCTCGGCAGCGAGCCGGTCGAGCACGGCGGTGAGGTGCTGCGGGTGGATTGGCTTATCGCCGGGCTTATCCTGTGTCAGTTCGTCCAATTCCTTACGCGCCTTTTTGTAGTGCGCCTGGGCATCCTGAAGATGAGTCTCGTCCGCTTTCTGTTTCAGCAGCGGCAAGAGCGCGCGCAACGAGTCTTGTACCGATCCGACTAGGCCCAGATCGACGGCGGTTCGGCGGCCGATCTGCTCGCCCCGCGAATCCACCTGAATCACCTTTGCGCGCGACGGATAAAATTGCTGATACGGAAAATCCGTGCCCAGCATCAGCAGCAGGTCGCAACGCTCTATGCCGTAGTAGCCCGACGTGAAGCCCAGCAGCCCGGTCATTCCAATGTCATAGGGATTGTCATACGCGATGAATTCCTTGCCGCGCAGGGCGTGGACGATGGGAGCTTTCAGCTTCTCCGCCACTTGCAACAGCTCCGCGTGTGAACCGGCGCAACCTGCGCCACCCAGGATGGTCACCTTCGCGGCGTCGTTCAGCATGGCGGCGGCGCGTGCCAATGCGGAGGGCGCCGGGCTGCTGACCGGCTGCATGGAATCCACCGCCAGGCGGATGCGCTGCAGCGTCGCTTCCTGCAAAGCCGTGTCGCCGGAGATTACGATCACGGCCACGCCGCGCTTGGCAATCGCAGTACGGATGGCGATCTCCAGCACCCTCGGCATCTGGCTCGGCTGCGAAATGTATTCGCAGTAATGGCTGCAATCCTTGAAGATGTGATCGGGCTTGGTTTCCTGGAAATACTCGCTGCCTACTTCCTTGCTGGGAATTTGCGCGGCGATGGCCAGCACCGGCACGCGATTGCGCTGGCAATCGTACAGGCCGTTGATCAGGTGCGTGTTTCCCGGTCCGCAGCTGCCAGCGCAGACGGCGAGCTTCCCGGTCAGGTGCGCTTCCGCCCCGGCGGCGAATGCGGCCGCTTCCTCGTTGCGCATGTGGACCCACTCCACGGATTTGTGCGTGCGAATCGCATCGGTAATCCCGTTCAGCGAATCGCCGGGAACTCCGTAGACGCGTTTCGCGCCGACGGATTCCAGCGTGTCCACGATGATTTTTGCGATTTTCGCTGTCGCCATGGAGCCCCCTTGTTTGTCTCAGGTGAAGTAGTTGTCCCGGGTTTCTTGTGAAAGCCAGCAATCAAATTCGCACGTCCAAGGTCGCTATGCTTTGATGTTCGTGGAATGCCCTGGGTGGCAAACAAGGTGTTGCATGAGAGAGCAGGATCGTTTGATATGGCTTATTTTCTGAGTTCGGCGCGGCTCGGGTTCCGGTGTTGGCGGCGGGAGGATTTGTCGCTAGCGATGGGGCTATGGGGCGATCCACGGGTGACAGCGTTTATCGGCGGGCCGTTTGGCGAGGGCGCGGTGCGCGCGCGGATTGCGATGGAAATGAGGGAAATGTTAGAAGGCGGCGTGCAGTATTGGCCCATGTTTTTGCTGCAAGGCGGGGAACCTGTGGGTTGCGCGGGTCTGCGGCGTTACCGGCCGGAGGAGAAAATTTACGAGCTGGGGGTTCATCTGCGCCACGCGGTCTGGGGCCAAGGGCTGGCAGAGGAGGCGGCTCGCGCGGTGATCGCGTATGGTTTTGCAACCCTGGGCGCCCAGGCGCTGTTCGCGGGCCACCATCCGGCCAACGAAGCATCGCGCCGGTTACTGAAGAAGCTGGGCTTCTCTTACACGCACGAGGAACTGTACGCGCCGACAGGTTTGCTGCACCCGTCCTATCTGCTGCGTCGTCCATGAGAAAACCCTACCCTTAAACACCAGGGGCGCGCCTCCGTCCTTCATGGTTCCGAGTCCATCGAAATGATGAATTTCTTAATAGTGGTTCAATATTGAACAGAACGCCGGACGAGGTTCTCCCACGCTGTAAGTTCCAACCGCGATTTGCTTCTGAGAAATGGAGGCTTGCAACTATGACACCCGAGTTCGATATTTTCCGCATTGATGACAACGGTCTAACTTGGCTTGAGCCAGCTATCACTCTCGACGACGCCGTGGCACGTATTCAACAACGCGGCGCAAAGGAACCGGGGAATTACTTCATCTTTGACCAGGGCTCCGGAGACAGAATCATGATGAAAGTTCAGCCAACCACGTGGCTTATATGGCCATAGTCGCTGTCCAGCGCGACGGAAACATGTTTCGGAGAAGTGCTGGGTTGTACACTTCCGCGCAGATTTAGAGGGCGTTTCTTGGTAATTTTAGTCTCCTCCGACCCCAGGCTAGCCTGTTCAGGAGGAACAGACTAGCCTCCCTCCTCTCAGACAAATCCGATGATTGCAGGACAGAATAATGCCGTTCTGGCTACAGGGTATGCGTGGACGATTCGCGGGATCAAAACAGAAGGAACGGCGAGATGACCGATGCCGTCCGACCCGCTCAGTCCAAGACCAGGCCTGGCCAATACCGCTCTATCTCGCCCTTCAGCCGCAATTATAAAGAGGATCGGGGATAAACTCTGTTTGATTTTGGACGGTTTTGTGGGAACTGTTATTGCTAAGTTCTCGCTGCGGGACTATCTAGTGTGACCACAACGCAAATTGGCTTCGCCATCGTCCTCGGTATGCTGGCAGCAAGCCTTGCTGTTCTATTTTCGAGCGCGATGGCCAGTTCTTCGCGTGCTCTAACTCAAGCTACACGGAAATTCTCAAACACCGACTAGTTGGTCGATGGCGCGTTGGGCTTCGAGGATGGAGAAGCGGTGATCCATGGCGCCGGCCAGGTCCGTGTTGGCGAAGGCGATGCGGCCGAAGGGGGCTTTGCGCAAGGTTTCGCGCGGCGCGGGGTTGCCGTTAGTGCCGAAGAAAAAGCCGGGTTGCGGGCTGAGGTAGGCATGGCCCCAGCGATTTAGGATGATGCCGGCAATATCGCGCTGCGCGTCGAAGCCAGAGCTGGCGAACATGTCGGTGAATTGCTGGCGGATGCGCCGCTCGTATTCGCGGAAGGACGTGCCAAGCATCTCCATGCGGCCGCGATTGCCTTGTTCTTCGGTGGGCAGGCCGGGTGAGGCGTAGAGAACTTTCATCGATAGCACGATCGGTGAATCCGGGCTGATGGTGGGATCGACATCGCCGGTGAGCGCGAGCTTGCGCACTTCCATGTAATTGCCGACGGCGCCATCGAACCAGCGGCAGCCGCTGAGGCCCATGTTGTACAGGAAGCGCCAATTGCGCACGGCCACGTTGGCCATCATGCAGGGAGAGCGATAGAACGCGGCATAAGCCTGACTGTAGCTCTGCGGCAAATCTTTCACGATGTGTTTGGACGTCCAGCTTCCGCCGGCCATGACGACTGTGCGCGCTTTGACGCGATAGAGCTTGCCGCCTTTTTCGTAGGCGATCGAAACGGTGGAGGCTTTCGCAGGATCGCCGTCGTGTAGGACGGAGACGGCAGTGGCGCTGAGGCGAATTCTGGCGGGCGCGCCAGGAGTATCGAGCGCGGCGAAGTTGACGGGATTGCGCGAAACGGCTTCGACACCGGCGGGCCCGTCGATCGCGGCAGGACTGAGACTTTTCACCAGCAAGCGCGCGATGGTGGTGTTGCCGCCGGGAAACATTTCATCGATGGCTCCGGTTTCGTCGGCAACTGGCTGCAGCGCTTCAAACGCGTAATCGGAGTAGGCGGACAACGCATCCGGGCCCAGGCCGGCGCCGCCGCCTTCGACGGGCGATAGAAATTTGCGGACGGTTTCCTGACTGAGGCCGAAGCGCTCGTGAAAATGCTGCTCGAGCGTGATGGTGTCGAGATAACGCGAGATGGGATCGCCTTCATATTTGGGATGCTCGAAGGGTTTGCCATCCAAGGATGCACCGGTAAGAAAGCGCACCCATTCCGCGCGCGTGGCGGAAGAAATCGGAGCGCCTTCCAGTTTTTTGCGGACCGGGTCCATCACCCATAAGCCGGGCTTTTGGCCAAAGCTTGCGCCGAACCAGAAGCCATACTGGCCAACGTCCATGCCCACGGCGTCATAGGGAGTGCGAGAAAGAGGCATCTCCGGCTGCCGTCCGGACCACTTCTGGTAGGTAAGTTTGGGCGAGGTCAAGCCGATCGAATCGTAGAATTGCTTCAAAAAACTTTGCGGCTGCTGAAGCTGGTAGATAGCAGAGCCTTGGTGAGCGATCAAGCGTTTGCCGTCGACGAGAAATTCGTTTTGCTTGGCCTCGCCGCCAAAGATGGCATGATTTTCCAGCACGAGGCTCTTCGCGCCAGGATCCGCGCGGCGCTGGAAGAAAAGAGCAGCGGCAATTCCGCTGATCCCGCCGCCGACGATTACGCAGTCGTAGGTTTCGCCTGTATCGATGACGTCCTTTGGCAGCGGATTGTAGACCGCATCGCGTATTTTGTGGCCGGCTTGCAGAACAGTCAGCGTGTTGCCGTTGGAAGCGCTGTATTCGCCAACGCCGCCGTAACCGGTGAATTCGTCGTTTTGCGCCAGGATTTCCTGCGGCGTGAGCGAATCGAACAGCACCGCGCCGGAAGCGAGTAGCGTGGAGCCGAGAAAATCGCGGCGGGTGATGGGCGCGTGCATGCCAAGGGTTTTGTCACCGGGCTTTTGCGATTTGCGTTTGGGCATGGGGCGGATTCCTTTGAAATATTTTTCAGGACGAAGCGGAAGACTCGGGCTCGACAGGAAACGAAGCGGAAATCAGAGTGCCGGAAGAATTGGAGCGGACGGTGAACCGTCCATTGCGTTCGCGAACGCGTTCTTTCATCCCGGCCAGACCGACCCCGACGTTGCTGCCTTCACCATTGAGATTTTCCAGCATTTCGGGAGACAGACCGACGCCGTGATCCTGAATATTGAGTACAGCGGTCTTACCGTTCACCGCGAAGCGCACTTCAGCCGTTGCGCTTTTGGAATGGCGCTGAATATTGGTGATCGATTCCTGCAGGATGCGGAATAGCGTGAGCTCCAGATCACGGGGGAGGCGATCGGGCAGATCTGGAAGATCGAAATTGACTTTAATATCAGTGCGCTTGGAAAAACCTTCGAGATAGGAGCGAGCGGCGGCAACAAATCCAAGTTCCTCGACCAGCGGCGGATGCAGGAGATGCGAAATGGAACGCGTGGAGCTGACCGCTTCATCGAGGAGAGCACTGAGATCCTGACACTTCTGGCGATCCGGTGGCCTGTCCTTGAAAGAATCGGCCATCATTTTGGCGGCGACGAGGTTCTGGCCCAGCCCGTCATGCAAATCGCGGGCGATCTTGCGGCGCTCCTGGTCCTGCGCGTTCAAGAGCTGAGCGCTTAAATTCAGCGCATTCTGCTCGGCGCGTTTGCGTTGCGCCAACTCCAGATTCAGGCCGCGGAAGTGTTCCCAAAGCATGTACAGAGAGAGGAGAAAAGAAGCCGCCAGAATGACGATGATCCAATCGAAGAGAGAACGGGTGACGCCCAGGCGGCGATCTAGTAGGTTTCCTTCCACGTTTCGCATGGCCTGCGCCAGTGCGGCGCAGCGCTGCGATGAAACTAGCAACTCGGCGGAATAATCATCCTGGGCTTCATGCGTGGATTTGCCGGACCTCACCAGTTGTAAGGATTCATCCACGATGAAAAAGCGGGCCTTCACGGCCTGTTCTAATTTTTGGCTAGCGGATTCTTCGTCCAGGTTGTCGTGAACCATTGCCCGGAGCTGCGGAAGCTTGTTAAACAGTTCCGCCCGCATGGCCTCAATGCGCCGCAGGTAGCGAGTGTCGCTGCTTTGCAGGAACATTTGCCGCGAGCGCCCAGTCTCGCTGACGTCGGATTCGATTTCTGCCACCAGAAGTTGCACGCTGTAGGTATGGCGGACCCATTCTTCGCCGAAATAGATGCGATACAGGATCCATGCGGTGGCAGAACCGCAAACAAGGAGCAGGAAGATTCCCGAGGCAAAAATCAGCCGATGATTCAGGCGTTGAAACAATGCGGCTCCCTGGAATTACATTAATCCAATCGAAAAGGAACAGTCCTGCAGCTATTCCCTGGCAACGACTTCCGAGAATCGTTGGGCGCGAAGATATAGCATTCTCGATTCATGAATGCTATAGAATATACCTCCGGCCTTTTGGGGAGAAACCACTCGTGCCAAGTCGTTCGAATATAGTGTATTTATCCACTTCTTTTGCGGGAATTGCATTTTTGGTGTTGTCTTGCGCTTCCAGTTCGCATCCCGATGAACTGACTGTACGCATACCGGAGCATTTTGCCGGTACTTCGCTGCATATTGATACGTGTGTAACCGGCGCTCCGGCCGGGGAAGTGAAAGTGGACGATCAGGGAATAGGGAAGACGCCGCTTTGTCCCGCCAGCGACCACACCGTGGAGATCGAAGTGGTGGGAGGCCGGCACTACAAATTGGTGGCACAGGAAGTGCGGATCCGGCGCACAGGCGATGGGATTGCGACGAGTATTGAGGCGCAGCTTCCACACTAGGGTTTATTCTTGAAAATAGGAAAGAGTTTTGGAGTTCCCTTGGTCGTCGAGGTGTGACAATCCAAGACAGAGGGATTTCTCACTCCGCGGACTCCGTTCAGAATGGCGGATCTGTTTGGCTTGTGGCGAGCCGCCGCACTCCAAGGTTATTTTGTTGCGGAGGCGCGTTGCTTGGCGCCCTCGGCCATGATTTGTTCGACTTCGTCGGCGGAACGGGGCAGGCGCTGGCTGAGGAGTTCGTAGCCGCTGTCGGTGATCAGAAGATCGTCTTCGATGCGCACGCCCAGATGTTCGTCGGGAATGTAAATGCCCGGCTCGATGGTGATGACCATGCCGGCCGTGAACGGCCTGCACAGATCGCCGGGGTCGTGGACGTTGAGGCCGATACTGTGGCCCAGGCCGTGGATGAAATATTGGCCTAGCGGTTTGCCGTTCTGATCCTTGCCATGCGAATTAATGTAGTCGTAGGCGATCTTGTAAACGCTTTTGTCGCCTTTACGGCACATGTCCATCCCGGGCTTGAGCGCGTGAATGGCGGCTTCCTGGGCACCAAGAACGATGTCGTAAATTTCGCGCTGGCGCGGTGTGAATTTTCCGTTGGCGGGAATGGTACGAGTGATATCGGCGGCGTAACCGGAGTATTGCGCGGCCACATCCATGACCACGATGTCTCCGTCCTCAATTTTGCGTGAAAGCTTGTCATAGTGCAACGAAGTGGAATTGGGACCCGCGCCCACGATGGGGGCGTAGGCTTCCGCCTCCGAGCCCCCCATCACGTGCATCTCCACCATTTTTGCGGCGATCTGATATTCAAACAATCCGGGGCGCATCATTTTGAAAGCTTCAAACTGAGCATCGAGAGAAAGATCGATGGCCTGGCGAAGCAGCGCGAGTTCCGTGGGCGATTTGATCAGGCGCAAATCGGCGATATTGGCGCGAATATCCTTTACGCTGACTTCCGGCGCGGCTTGCTTGAGCCAATCGGCGGTTTCTTTTTCGTGAGGATAGCCGCCCAGCTCTTTCTGGTAAGGAAGAATGGTGTAGAAGGTGGGGTAGATGCGGGCGAGCTGCTCGACGGTGGCACGAAGGTCGGGCATTGGCTTCACTTCCGAAAACCCCGTGCGCATTTGAATGTCGGGATCGTTGGGAGACATGCGGAGGCCGTTCCACTTTTCCTTGCGCACATCTTTGGGAGGAAGAAAAAAGATTTCGCGCGCGGCGGAATCGTCGTTCGCGGCCTTGTGCGCTCCCACAGGCAGAATGATGAGAGCGGCTTCTTCCTCATTATGGCCAGTCAGGTAATAGAAATTTTCTTCCTGGGCAAAAATGTAGGTTTGCGCTTCTACTTCCTTGCCGGTGTAGCCGAGAAGAATGATGGGGCCATCGATGTTGGAAGCGAGCTTGGCGCGGCGGGTAGCATAAGCGGAATTGGGTTCGCGTTCCCGGCGCTGTTGCGCTGCGGCTGGAGCGAGCGCGAAGGATAAAAGCGCCGCCACAGCGAGCAACGAGCCGGCAAGTGTTCGAAAGGCCTTTTGCACGCCTACAAATAAGACAGTTTTTCCCAGACCACTCATGCCGTCACCTCTAGCAGGATGCTGAAAGCAGAATTCAAGATATCTTCGGCAGCGAGAGCCGCTTTTTCTCAAGGCAGTTTTGCGGAATCCACAGACTTCCGCTTGCTGTAGAGAGGATGTTTCAGCAGCCTGCTAGCGCTCCCCCCGACCCGAGGAGCAAACGCGGATTGTATCGCAAGAGTGGAAGGCACTGCCAGCGAACCGGATGTTCGAGGCGCGGTTAGTGATGCAGGAGTTAATAGTGCGGAGCGCGGGGCAGTCAGCGAAAGTTACGCCGGTGGGGAAAGCGGCGGCTTACGATGAAGGAAATTGTCCTAGCCATGCGGAGGGTGTATGGAACGGGAGAGGCGTCGCACGCCAAGATACATATTTATAGCCAGTGCCGAGCTATTTGAAGAGCAGTCCGAAGTGCGTGTGGCCACGCGAGTGAGCGAACTAAGCCAGCACGGCTGCTATCTGGACATGATGAATCCGTTTCCCACCGGCACTTTGATCCTGCTGAAAATTTTTGCCGGCGATCTGACATTCCAATCGAAAGCGAAGATTATTTACGCCACACCGAACATGGGAGCGGGCGTAACCTTCCTGGATGTGGAACCAAAATACGAGTACGTTTTGAGCCGTTGGCTCGAAGCAGCCGCGAAGGGCTGACCAGACGAGCAGCCCAGCACCAAGAAATCAGAAACGAAAGTCCCTCCATTTTCATCTCAATCAGCAGGGGTAGTTCGGATTGGCCATGGGCGGAGCTAGAGTGCCCAGGAGGAAGAGCATGAGCATTCTGAGAAAAGTCACAGGCTTTTCAGGGCTAGAGTGGGGCAAGCGGAGTGCACTGGTGGTGCTGAGTTTCGCGCTTTTATACGCCACCTGTCCGGTGGGCGTTTCCGCCGCGCAAGACGCCGGTGCGCCGCCGCCGCAAGACCAGGCGCCGCCACAGGGGCAAACGCCGCAAGGGCCTCCCTATAACACACAGACGCCCGAACAATTGCAGCAATTGGTTGCGCCCATTGCGCTGTATCCGGATTCTCTGGTGGCGCAAATTCTGGCGGCTTCGACGTTCCCGGAACAAGTTGTCGAAGCCGACCGCTGGGTGCAGTCGCATCCGGACTTGAAAGGCGATGCGCTGGCACAGGCTGTGAACAACATGCCGTGGGATCCCAGCGTGAAGGCGCTGACCGCGTTCCCAACGGTGCTGGGGAACATGGACAAAAACCTGTCCTGGACGTCGTCGCTAGGTGACGCTTATTACAACCAGCAGCAGGACGTGATGGACGCCGTACAGGTGATGCGGCAAAAGGCAGAGCAGTCCGGCAACCTGAAAACAACGCCGCAACAGACCGTGACAACTCAGGGATCGACCATCATTATTCAGCCGGCAGCTCCGGATGTGGTGTACGTGCCAGCCTACAATCCGTGGCTTGTGTATGGCGGACCGATTGCGCCGTGGCCGGGATGGTACCCGTATCCGGGGATCTGGTTTGGCGGGCCGTATTTGTCATTTGGAATCGGATTTGGCATCGGATTTTTCGGAGGATTTGGTTGGGGATGGCCACATTGGGGATTCGACTGGCACAACCACTACGTCGTCTATAACCAAGGCCGCTACTACTCACACAGCACCACCTTTTATAACCGTAACGCGTACTACCGGGGCGGTCATGGCGGGCCCAGTGCGCCTGGCCGGGGATTTGGCGGCGATCGTTACGCTGGCACGCATGGGAATGTGTACAACCGGCCCGGGGCGTCGCCGAGACCGTTCGAGGGCGACCGGAACGCGGCCCGGGGCTATGCACAGCCTCACGAACAACCTCACGCACAGAGCAACGTGCGCTCCGGGGCCTTCAGCGGCTACGACCATGGTGGAGAATCGCGAAGCTATTCGGCGCGCGGAGAATCCAGCTTCCATGGTGGCGGCGGAGGCGGTGGCGGATCGCATGGAGGCGGTGGTGGCGGGGGACATCACTGAGATCCAGAGTGGAAATGATTCCAGCGGGATTGTGAAATCTGGAAAGAGAGGGAAGGATTATGCGGCGAGCGAAGTTGAACTTCGGCGAATCTGGCGGTGGGGAATTTGTGAAATTGGCCGCGGTCGCGCTTCTTCTGACGGGATTGTTTGCCACTGGCGCGATGGGGCAGCAACCTGGGCAGAAAACATTTTCCAGCCCGGAAGAAGCGAGCAAAGCGCTGTATATGGCGGCGAAGAATAATGACACGAACGCGTTGATGGAGCTGCTCGGCCCGGAAGGGAAGGACGTGGTTTCCTCTGGAGATGAAGCCGAAGACAACCAGAACCGGACGAACTTCGCGAAGAGATATGAGGAAATGAGCCGGCTGATGAAAGAGCCGGACGGCAGCGTGACGTTGTACATCGGCTCGCGAAACTGGCCGTATCCGATTCCCTTGCTGAATAAAGGAAATCAGTGGTATTTCGACACCGATGCGGGCAAGCAGGAGATTTTGTACCGGCGGATCGGATGGAATGAAGCGTCGGCCATCCGGGTTTGCCAGGAACTGGCCGCAGCGCAGAAGGAATACTACGCGAAAGAACAGAACCAGTACGCCCAGAAGATTTTCAGCGATGAAGGGAAGCAGGACGGGTTGTACTGGAAAGTGCCGAACGGCGAACCGGAAAGCCCGATTGGGCCCCTGGTGGCGTGGGCCGTCGCGCAAGAATACGCCGAAAGCCGCGGGGAAAAAGCGGTTCCGTATCGCGGCTATTATTTTCATCTCTTGACGAAGCAGGGAAAGGATGGACCGGGTGGGGCGAAGAATTTTGTTATAGACGGCAAGATGACTGGCGGCTTCGCATTTGTGGCGTATCCCGCGGAATATCGGACGTCCGGCGTGATGACGTTTATTGTTGGCGAGGATGGGATCGTGTACGAAAGAGATCTTGGAAAGAAGACCGATACCCTTGCGAAGGCGATGAAGGAATACGATCCCGATTCGCATTGGACAAAATCGGAAGGCGAGCAGGAACAGGCCGCCGGCGGGGCAACTACGAAGTAGTTTGTTAGCCGCGGACGTGTGTCACGGAGCGAAGAACTGCGAAGTAGTGGCAGATGCTTCCAGCAAGCACGAATAGGTGCCACACGGCGTGGCTGTAGGGCAGCCGCTTCCAGGCAAAAAAGACGACGCCAAAGGTATAGAGCAGGCCGCCGGCCACAAGCCAGAGCACGCTGGACGTGGGCACGTGCGTGAGTACGGGTTTGGCCGCGATGACGACCAGCCACCCCATGATGATATAAACCGCGGTGGACAAATATTCAAAATGGTCGACGAACCAGAATTTCAGCAGTATTCCCGCGAACGCTAATCCCCAAACCACTCCGAAGAGCGACCAGCCCCAGGGACCGCGCAGATACAAAAGAAGAAACGGCGTATAGGTGCCCGCGATGACGAGGTAGATCGCGCCATGATCGAAGATCCTCAGCACGCGTTTCCGTCGTGGGGAGACTGCGGCGTGATAGAGGGTCGAAGCGCTGTAGAGGCAAATCAGCGTGGCGCCATAGATGGAGCAGGCAACGATATGGCTGGCGCTGCCGCGCAGAATAGCGAGCACCAGCAGAACCACGAAGCCGGCAATGCTGAGGAGAAGGCCGATTCCGTGAGTGATGCTGTTGACGATTTCTTCAAGAGAGAGGCGCGGGCGTGTCATGTGAACGGCTACATCAATATTGTTTCGCTATGCGTGGCGCGGCGCAAGTGATTTGCTGGTGCGGCTAATGCCGCTTGTGTGCAAGTGGAATGATTCTTTGCGCGGAGTGTGAACAATCATTTACATGCAGCTACGAATTGCTTGGGGCCGTGAGCAGGAATTATTGGAAGTCTTGGGCCTTGCGCCGTTATACTCTGCAGGATTCCAGTGAGAAAAACGTGAGCTCATCCGACAGTTTTTCCGGCACGATTCCAAAATTTATTTGGTTTGTGACGCTGAGTGTTTGTGGGGGCGTCGCTGTCACTCCTGGAAATGCAGCCGCGCAATCCGCGGAACAGCTTTTCGATGTGAAGAAGGTTGTCGTGGATTGGCAGGAAGGAGGCAGAGGATCGGCCGCGGTGCGCGAGCGGGTGGCGGAAAAACTGGAGGCCTCCGGAAAAATTCAGATTGTGCCGACTGCGGCGCAGGCCGATGCGGTGCTGCATGGTTCGGCGACGATCTGGACCACAGGGTATATTTCGACGAGTCCACGATCAAAGGGCGCGGAAGAGGCCACGCATCAGGGCTACGCTTCGGCGGAATTGAAGGGCAAGAGCGGGAAGACGCTGTGGTCCTACCTGGTTACCCCACGCAAGCCGGGTTGGAAAAGCATATCGGACGACCTTGGCGACCAACTGGCTGCGTCACTAATCGCGGCTGTCGGGAAAAAGGACAGCGGGGTGGCGGCAAGCGTCGGTATATCGGCGAGTGGCTCGGCGAACGCGCTTACGCTGCGCGGAGCGGGCGCTACGTTCCCAGCGCCGATTTATCAGAAATGGTTTGAGAGTTTTGAGCAGACGCGACCGGGGATGCGGGTGAGTTATGACACGGTGGGCTCCGAAGAAGGGACACGGCGCATGAGCGCGGGCGAAGTGGACTTCGCAGCCTCGGACATGCCGCTTTCTGCGGAGCAGCTACAGGAGAAGGGGAAACTACTGCAGTTTGCGACGGTGCTGGGAGCGGTTGTTCCGATCTACAACGTGAAGGGCACGCCGGATGGATTGAATCTGACTCCGGAAGTGCTGGCGGGAATTTTCCTGGGGAAGATCGTTTCGTGGAATGCGCCGGAGATCCGCGCGATCAACCGGCATGTGCGGCTGCTCGATGAAAAAATTGTGGTGGTGCACCGCTCGGATGGCAGCGGAACTACGTATGCGTGGACGGACTATTTGTCCAAGGTGAGCGAAGAGTGGAAGTTCAAGGTGGGAACAGGCGCAACGGTGTCGTGGCCGGTGGGCGCCGCAGCGGAACGAAACCAGGGTGTAGCGGACGCGGTGGCCAAAACCGCGAATTCCATCGGATATGTGGAATTTATTTATGCGCTGCAACATGAACTCAACTTCGCGGCCGTACGAAACAGCACGGGCGAATATGTGAAGGCCGATCTGGACAGCGTGACCGCGGCGGCAAAGGCGGCTGGTTTGCCCAAGGGAAATGAATTTCAGACATCGATTACGAATGTGGGAGGAAAGCACACGTATCCTGTTACAAGCTTCACGTGGATTTTGATTCCGGCAGATGGTAAAGATGCGAGGAAGTTGGAGGCGCTGCGCGATCTGGTTCGTTGGATGCTCACGGCCGGGCAGAAACAGTGCGAGTCGTTAGGGTATGCGCCTTTGCCGGGGGACTTGGCGGCGCGCGAGTTGCAGGCGCTGGGGGCGGGGAAATAGGTTTGTGCGATTTGTGATTGGAACCCAAGACAGAGGATTTCTCACTCCGCGGACTCCGCTCGGAATGAGGGTGTTTGGTTGGATTCGGGTGCTTGTGGCGGGTTTTGGCGGATGGTTTCGTGCGCAAAAGCGGCGGCGAGCCGCCGCACTCGAAGGTTAGAAGCCGGGGGCGCCGGTGGAGGCGGGGCGCATTTCGGGGGCGTTGACGCCGAAGCGGAGATGGGCGACCCAGGATTGGCTGAGGGACATGAAGCCGGTGTAGAGATAGCCCCAGACGAAGAGAAGAAGGAACGGTGCGGTGGCGTAATTCTCATTGCTGATGGAATAAACGATGGCGAGCGCGAAGTATAGGCCCAGCGCGATTTCAAAGTAAGGCATCCAGCCGGATTTATTTTTATATTTTTTTGCCGCGAAGGTGCCAGATTTCCCTTCGATTCTGAATTTCGGCGTGCGCGCGAATTCGGATTGCTTGCCGAAGATGGCTTCCAGGACCGCCTGGGCGTTGCGCACGCTTAAGCCGATGCCGGTGGCCATGACGAAGGGTAAGTAGAGAAACGTGTTCATCCAGGTTTTGGGACGCAGCTCTTTTTGCGCCGCGAGATAAAAACTGGAAATGGAGCAGGTGGAGGCAAGGAAGAGCGGCAAGTCAATCACCAGCATCTGGAACCAGCCCTGGTAAAACCGAACAATCATCGCGGGAAGCAGCATGGTGGAGAGAAGAACCATCAGGGGATAGGAAATATTCGCGGTCAGGTGGAAAAAGGCTTCCGACTTCACGTGCCAGGGAACATCGGATCGAAAAACTTTGGGAAGAATTTTCTTGGCGGTCTGCATCAGGCCTTTGGCCCATCGGGCTTGCTGCGCTTTGAAACCGTTCATGTCTACGGGAAGCTCGGATGGGCATTCGATTTCGGGGAGATAGAGGAATTTCCAGCCCTTAAGCTGAGCGCGATAGGAAAGGTCGGTGTCTTCGGTGAGCGTGTCATGCTGCCAGCCACCTGCGGAATCGATGGCTGTGCGGCGCCAAACGCCGGCAGTGCCGTTAAAGTTGAAGAATGTGCCGCGGCGCGAACGGCCGCCGTGCTCGATGACGAAATGGCCGTCGAGCAAAATCGTTTCCACACGGGTGAGCAGGGAATAATCACCGTTAAGATACGTCCAGCGTGTCTGGACCATACCGATTTTTTCACCGCCATCCGGATTGAGGAAATGGGGAATGGTGCGGCGTAGAAAATCGGCGGGGGGAATAAAATCCGCGTCGAAAATGGCCACGAATTCTCCGCGTGCGGTCTTTAGTCCATTTTCAAGCGCGCCCGCTTTGTATCCAAGGCGATTGGTGCGATGAATGTAGTCGATTTGCAGACCCTGGGCAGCATGGCGATCGACGCAGGTACGCGCAACTTCGCACGTTTCGTCCGTGGAATCGTCGAGGACCTGGATGTCCATGAGCTCGCGGGGATAATCGAATTGAGATACGGCATCGACGAGGCGCTCGATAACGTAGCGCTCGTTGAAGATGGGGAGCTGTATGGTAACCTTTGGCCAATGCAAAACCGGCGGGGGCGTGGAAGGAATATTCTTGCGATAGACGTAGTAGTCGTAGAGGAGCTTGTAGCGATGCAGGCCGTACGCCGCCAGGATAAACAGCACGATGAAATACGGAATCATCATGGCGAGATCGAAGGCGTTGGCGTGATAGACGCCGCTGAATGTTCGATCGGTGAGCTTATGCCAGTACTGGCGAAAACTAGGCTGATGGGCCGCGAGCAGGAATGAAGCCAGAGTCAACAAGTCTGAAGTTTCTCCGAATGCCATCCGAACAAAATCGAAAACAATGGAACCGCTACTGGCCATGGATCGCGGTGGCCGCGCTCGAAGCCGTGTTCCTGCGAATGCACAGCCTGTACTACTTGAAAAACCACGCGATCGGCTTTATCGAGCTGGGATTGGCCGGTGGCCTAGTTTACCTGATTGCGTTGTACGGATTCACACGAACGCAAGCCACACGCACAACCACTATTTTACTGGTTTTTGCCGCGATTGTATTCCGGGCAACGCTGTGGCCGATGGAGCCGACGCTGTCCGACGACCTGCAGCGGTATCGTTGGGAAGGGAAGGTGCAGGCGCAGGGATTGAATCCTTACGCGATTGCGCCGAACGATCCCGGGCTCAGCAAATTGCGGGACAGGTATTACGAAATTATGCCCGGGAGGGAACTTCCGGCGATTTATCCACCCGCAACGGAACTGTTGTTTCGCGCGACGTGGCAAGTGTTCCCTGGGCCGACGGAATTTAAAGTACCTTTCGCGGCGGCGGATGTGCTGGTGCTGCTGTTGCTAGCGTGGATGTTTCGAAAAGACAAAGATCGGGATTTCCGGCTGGCCATTTATGCGTGGAATCCCCTGGTGATCGTGGAATTCGCGGGCAGCGGGCACAACGATTCGCTGGCGCTGCTGGGAATCGTTTGCGGGCTGGCGCTGGTGAAGAAATGGCCGCAGTTTGCGAGCGTGCCGGTGGCGTTGGCGGCGATGGCCAAGGTGTTTCCGGCGCTGCTGCTGCCGGTGTGGATTCGCAAAACGGGTTGGCCAGAGAAAAAAGCGGGATGGTGGGCGGCGGCACTGGCGGCGCTGGCGGCACTGGCGGTGTTGGCGCCTTATTGGAACGCGCTGGGAATGTTTCGCGCCAACCTGGGATATTACGAGGCTACATGGAAGAATTACCACGCGAGCTTGTACACGCTGATCGATTGGGCGACGGTAGGAAAAACAAAAATTCCCGCGCTGGTCGGCGTTGCGGCAAGCTGGGGGCTGGCATTTTGGCTGGCGTGGAAGAAGGCGGAGCCGGCTCGCGCCGCGTTCCTGTTGATCGGAACGATTCTGGCGTTCGGGCCGAACGGTTATTCGTGGTACTTCACGTGGATCGTGCCGCTGCTGTGCTTTTACCCGAATCCGGCGTGGCTGATGCTGACGGTGCTGCAATTTTTGTCGTACAACGTTTTGATCGGCTACGGGATTCTGGCCGTCTTCAAGTTTGATCCGCTGATGCAATGGCTGGTTTACGGACCGTTTTATGCACTGCTGGCGGCAAATTGGTGGTTTGGGCGAAAGAAGGCGAGAAGGCTAGACAAATTCGACGCTGGTGAAGCCGAGGCTCCGCAGCAGAGCGGAAAGAGTGGAACGGGCGTTATCATCGGCGGTCTTTAGGATATTGTCCTGCAGCGCGGCGTCCTGCAATTCGCGCTCGGCTTCCTGACGGACTTCACTTTCGAGATTGGGATCGGGCGAGGAAAAAAGGCCGGTGTCGCGGGAATAGACGCGGGTTTTGGAATTGTCGATGCGCGTGACGAGGATTCCGGATTTGGGGATGCGTACGGAGATGCTGCGGTCGTGGATGGAGACATCTTGCGGCTGTAGCTGGCTGAGATCGACTCCGGCGATGACATCGCCGTGGACGACGAGCAACAAGCGGTCTCCGGCGAGGAACTTCGGCAGGTACGGGTTGTCATGCTCGCCAGAAATGATTTTGTCCATGGAGAAACGCACGGTTTCGAGGCGTTGCAGTTGCTGAATCTGGCGGACAACCGTGGGCTGGTCGATATGGATGAGCGAGCCATGGGCGTAGGAACGAAGCAGATGGAGAAGGCCGGTGCCGGTGACGAGCCAGACGATCAGGCCGACGCCAAGAAGAGTGAAGAGGACGCCTGCGAGCAATCCTTTGATCCAGGAAGATGAGGGCGGCGGGAGAGGTTGCAGAGCGTGGTTGGGGTTCATGGCGTTTCGCGAGCGAAATACTAGAGTAAGGAAAAAAGACGGTGCTGTCATGTGGCGCACGTGCGCCTGACATTCGTGGCAGCAGCTGGAGACCCGGTGGACGAAATTACAACAATCGAAGGCGCCGCGGGCGGGTTGTGGGAGATCGCGAAGGAAATGCTGCGCCTGGGATTTGTGGCCTTCGGAGGGCCGCCGGTGCACTTCGCGATGATGGAAGAGCGATTCGTGCGCACGAAAAACTGGCTGAGCCGCGAGCGTTTTCTGGACCTGATCGGCGCGGTGAACCTGCTGCCGGGGCCAAGCTCGACGGAATTGACGATTTACCTTGGCGAAGTGCGCAGGGGATTCGCGGGGCTGGCGGTGGCAGGAGTATGCTTCATTTTGCCGTCGGCGGTGATGGTGGCCGCGCTGGCGTGGGCTTACGAAAAATTCGGGAAGTTGCCGCAGGTCGAAGGATTGCTGTTTGGCATCAAACCCGTGGTTGTAGCGCTGATCATTCCGGCATTGTGGAATCTGGGGCGGGTAGCGCTGAAAAATCCGGGATTGATCATGCTGGCGGTTGCGGTGGTGTTTTTGGCGGCGCTGGGCGTGAATCTGATCACGCTGTTGATTTGCGCCGGCCTTTTCTGGATGGTTGTGCAACAGGCGCGCAGATCGTCGAAACTAAGCGCGGGCGGGATGCTGGGATTGTTTTCGAGTGGCACGAGCGGCGCTCTCGGCGGGCTGCCAATTTTTCTGTATTTCCTGAAGATTGGAGCGGTGGTGTTTGGAAGTGGCTACGTTTTGCTGGCGGTTTTGCGCGCGGACCTGGTGGTGCGCCTGCACTGGTTGACGGACGCGCAATTGCTGGACGCGATTGCTGTGAGCCAGGCAACGCCGGGGCCATACTTCACGGTGTCGACGTTCATCGGCTACCTGCTCGGTGGATGGAAAGGCGCGGGGCTGGCGACCATTGGAATGTTTTTGCCTGCGTTTGCGTATGTAGCGGTGACGGCGAAATTTTTGCCGCGAATCAGAAAATCGCCGTTTGCGGGAGCGTTCCTGGACGGAGTAAATGCGGCGGCGGTGGCGTTGATGGCCACGGTGAGCTGGCAATTCGGGCGCGCGGCGCTGGTGAATGTGCCCGCTATTATTCTGGGGCTGGCGAGTTTGCTTTTGGTGATTCGCTATAAGGTGAATTCGGCGTGGCTGGTGCTCGGCGGCGCCATCGCAGGAATTCTTTTACAGGCGATTGGCAGATTTTAGGCGCGGGTCGCGGGCCGCGGATCAGGCAATCAAAGCGATTTTTCCGAATGCCCCTGGCGCGAGAACTTCCTGGTGGGCGATAGCCGCGTCTTTGAGCGGCATTTCTTTGCCGACGATGGGGCGCAGGGTGCCGAGTTCCAAGCCGGCCGCGATGGCCGCATGGATTTCGGCGCCTTCCGTTTCGGTGATGGCCCAGAGCGTGAAGCCACAAACAGAGGCGCAGCGGGACATCAAATCGCGCGGGTTGACGGTGATTTCGCCGCGATTGCCAATGACCACCGTGCGCCCGCGAATCGCCATCAGCTTCATGTCCGTGGCCAGATTTACGTTGGCGATCATTTCAAGAATCACGTCGACGCCACGGCCACCGGTGAATTTCATAATTTCGTCGGCGTGCTCGGGTTTGGTGTGATCGAATGCAGCGTGCGCGCCTTCTTTTTTGATGAGGTCCAGGCCGCGCTGGCTGCCGGCGGTACCGAGTACGGTCATCCCCAAGGCACGCGCGTATTGGACCGAGGCGAGGCCCACGCCGCCGCTGGCGCCATGAATCAGCAAAGTTTCCGCAGGGCGAGCGTGGCCGTGATGGAACAGTGCGGTGTACGCGGTGCCATATGGAACCCAGAGTCCCGCGCCTTGCGCGAAGGTGATTTTATCGGGAAGCGAATAGACCTGGGATTGATCGACGAGCGTGTATTCGGCGTAGGCACCAGTCAGCGTTCTCGCGGTGTACACGCGATCGCCGGGTTTCACTTTTTTTACGCCTTCGCCAACTGCTTCGACAGCGCCGGCCGCGTCCGAGCCAGGCGTGTACGGGAGCGGCGGCTTAATGGCGTAAGTGCCGGCGCGCATATAAGTGTCATAAGGATTGACGCCGGCAGCGTGCACGCGGACGAGAATTTGTCCCGGACCGGGTTTGAACGTGGGGACTTCCTGGAGCTCGAGAACTTCGGGTCCACCGAAACGGTGGACTAGAATGGCTTTCATGTGGATTCTCCCTGCGACGGATGAAGCAGCACGGTCGCGCGCTTTGGCAGATGTTGGATGATTGCCCGGGCGCAATTGTCGCAGGGTAAATTCGGCGGGGCAAGTGTTGGGCGTCACAGCGACGGCGGTGGCTAACTACGACTGCATCAGAAGTGATCGTCCTGGACTAGCGAGATTGGCTCGGTCTTGGTGGCGCCGATCGATTGGGCCCAGGCAGTGGTCTGCCAATTATCTTTGCTCTTATGATCCGGAATCCATGGCGGAAGGGTCTGGCTGAGGTGAATTGCCAGCGCATTTACGTACGGTTCGTACATGCGGCGAAGTTCAAGAAGCTTCTGGTCCGCTTCGGGCGTGGCGGCAAGCATGGCGCCGTGCTGGGCCATCTTCATGCGAAGTTTCGCCAGGGTTTCCGCGGGCAGACGATCGGCCAGCGGCGCGCGGGGCGTAGCGCTGAATACCTGGCAGAGATCGGCCACTGCGTGTCGAGCGATGGCGAAGGTAAGTTCGGCTTGCTTGGCGCAGGAACCTTCGACTCCGGCAATGGCAAGCGCGCAGACATCCAGGATGGCGGTGAGCGAACCGATCCAGGACTGATTGTCGTGCTGGGAGCGGAAGTACGCGAGAACCGGATAAGAAAGATGGGACTCAAGCAATTCGGCGCACCAATGCTCCCACTCTTTCAACAAATCGCGTAGAGCCTCCTTGCCAGTGGGATAGGCGTGGCGGCGAAGAAGTTCACCCGCGGTGGGGGGCGTTCCAGCACGCGCGTCGAGCAGAGAAATATTAGTTTCGCGGCGGCCAAAAGCTCCATAGATGAACGGCAGATAGCCGATGACCGCGGCCAGAAAACCGAACCCGAAACCACATTCCGTTACGACGAGGAACCGCGCAATGCCCGAGCGAGGCACCACATCGCCGAGACCGAGGGTGAAGAAGGTGGTGCCGCTGAGGTAAAAATCGGTGGACAGGCTCGGGTTGGTGCCGGAAAGATTGACGGCGGAGCCCGCGCCGTACTGCATCAAGCCGAAGGCGAGGACCAATCCGATGGCCCAAATGCCAATCAGAAAGAGCAGCGAGATCGGGCCATAAAATCCAAGAAAGGTCTCGCGAGTTTTGCGCGCCGGAATTAGCCGCGCATAGAACTTCCAACTCGCCCAGGTGAACCGGTAATAGATGCGGGTAAGGCGGAATTTGCGGGTGACACGCCGGGGCAGAATGATGGCCTCAAACGCGTCCCACAGAACCACCAGGAACATAACGACACCGGCAATGAAGACACCGGGAACAGGAATCATGCGCAGCATTGTACCCGGAATCGGGCCGCCATTTCGCTAAGCGGATTTTGAAGTGACCAGCTGAGAGCTGACGGAGATTTCTGCCTTGAAGAGACGGGAGACGGGGCAACCGGTTTCGGCAGCCTTCACGGCAGCATCAAACTTGGCCTGATCCGCGCCGGGGACGTGGGCTACGAGATCGAGATGGCTTTTGGTGATGGAGAAGCCTTCCCCGACTTTTTCCAACGAAACGGTGCAGCTGGTTTCGAGCTTGGTTGCGGTGAGGCCCGCGTTGCCAAGCTGTGCGGAGAGCGCCATGGTGAAACAGCCAGCGTGAGCGGCGGCGAGGAGTTCTTCGGGATTCGTGCCGACGCCATTTTCAAAGCGGGTGCTGAAGGAATATTGCGTATTTTTCAGCGTGCCGCTATCGGTCGAAATGGCGCCTTTGCCGGATTTCAGATCGCCTTGCCATACTGCGGAAGCTTTGCGTTGCATGTGAAAGACTCCTTCTGTGTCTCATGCGCCCGGAGGGGTGGAGCATGGATTGGATTCGCCTGTGGAAAGGGCGGTTTACGTGGGCGAGGAATGATTCTATCACCGATGGGAGGAAAGACGGGCCGTGGGGGATGGGCACCGGACTGCTGCCCTTCCCGCCATAGGAGTTACCTTGATTTTCTTTTTGAGCGCTTTCGTAACATTCGCAGAACATCGTCATGGGAGGTGAAGCGACCTTCCCGGATGGCCTTGCCTGCTTTGTGCATCATTGCCTGGAACGCGGGATTAGCTTCGACTTTGTCCAGGCGATCTTCCATGTCGGCGTAAACACCTGGATGGCTTCGCGGAGCACCAAGCTTCGGTTGCCGTCGCGATAGGCTGGCACATTTCTAAGTAGGGAATGATTTCGCCGGCAACGTGAGGGAGCTCGGACATCTAAAAGAGATCACAGAGTCAGGGAGACGAGGCCTGGCGGAGTGGCGGCGACTATGGGAGGAAGCTTGGTGCGATCAATGGGGTTGTAGAGGGTGTCGCGTTCTACGGGGATGCGGCCGGCGGCGCGGATCAGGCGTTCGAGTTCGGTGCGCGAGGTGAACTCGGCGGTGGTAGCGCCGGCATCATGATAGATTTTTTCTTCCACTACCGTGCCGTCCATATCGTTGGCGCCGAAGCGCAGTGCGATTTGCGCGATGCTGGGCGTGAGCATGATCCAGTAGGCTTTGATGTGATCGAAATTGTCGAGCAGCAAGCGAGAGACGGCCATGGTGCGCAAGTCGTCGTAGCCGGTGGGCTTCGGAATGTGGGCCAGCGGGGTGTTGTCCGGGTGAAACGCCAGAGGAATGAAGGCGATGAAGCCATGGGTTTCGTCCTGAGCTTCGCGAAGCAGAACGAGGTGATCGACGCGTTCTTCGACAGTTTCAACGTGGCCGTAAAGCATGGTGGCATTGGAACGCAAGCCGATGCGATGGGCTTTTTTGGCCATGGTGAGCCACATGCGGCCGCTGACCTTGTGGTCGCAAATGATGCGACGCACACGGGGATGGAAAATTTCGGCGCCGCCGCCGGGACAGGAATCCACGCCGGCTTCTTTCATCTTGAGGAGCGTTTCGTCGATGGAGAGTTTGGCGATGCGCGCGAAATAGTGGACCTCGACCATGGTGAAGGCTTTGAGGTGCACGTGCGGATGGCGCTGCTTCAAGCCGCGGATCAGTTCGAGGAAAATAGTCGAAACGCAGATCCGGGTGCAGGCCGCCGACAATGTGAATCTCCGTGGCGCCTTCGCGGACGCCTTGCTCGGCGCGCTGGTACATTTCTTCGAGCGCTAAGGTGTACGCGCCGGGAGCTTCCGGATCGCGGCCAAAAGCGCAGAGCTTGCAATGCGCGACGCAAACGTTCGTGGGATTGATGTGGCGATTCACGTTGTAATAGGTCACGTTGCCGTGGCGCTTTTCGCGGACGTAATTCGCGAGCCAGCCGACCGAGAGAAGATCGGGGGTTCTGTAGAGAGCGACGCCGTCGTCAAAGGTAAGGCGCTCGCCGGCGAAGACCTTATCGGCGATGGGTTTTACTGTTGCGTCGGTGATGGTTAGTTCAGCCATGCGTCGTCTTTCGTTTACAGTTCTATTTTACAGATGTTTTGTCGAATATTTCGATGCTCTTTTGGTTTACAAACGAAAAGCCTGCTTCGGAAAGCGGGCCCCACAAAGTCAAAACCTTTGAATCCTTCAAACGCGCCAAACGGCAGCGGCAGCGCCCCAGAACAGCAGGAACAACATACTAATATAGCCGTTCACGGCGAAAAACGCAGCGTTTAGCTTGCTCAGGTCGTTCGCTTTGACGAGCGAATGCTCGTAGGCCAGCAGCGCCGCGACCACCGCAATGCCCGCCCACGCCGGCCAAGGCAGGCCGAAACTTGCGGCCAGCCAGCTCAGCAAAAGCACCACACCAACGTGCATTACGCGAGCAATGCGCAGCGCGTTGGCGATGCCGAAACGCTTCGGCACGGAATAGAGGCCGGCTTCTGCATCGAACTGCACATCCTGGCACGCATACAGCACGTCGAAGCCGCCGACCCACAGCGTGACCGCGGCGCAAAGAATCAGCATGCGCCAATCGAGGCCGCCGGTGATGGCGATCCATGCGGCGGCGGGAGAAATGCCCAGCGCGAAGCCGAGAAAGACGTGCGACCAGTTCGTGAAGCGCTTGGTGTAGGAATAGAAAAAAAGAATGGCGAGAGCCACGCGGCGCCAACTTCAACGCAAGCGGATTGAGCTGCCACGCGGCCACGGAAAACAACGCGATCGCGGCGATGGCGAAGGACCAGGCGAAGGACACCGACAGCGCGCCGGTGGCCAGGGCGCGCTTCTGGTGCGGGGATTTTCCTTGTCGTAGCGCAGATCGACGATGCGGTTCATGGTCATGGCCGCCGAACGCGCCGCGACCATGGCCACGACGATCCACAGAATCTGCCGCAACGTGGGCCAGCCGTGCGTGGTGACGCGAGCGGCGCAGCAAGGCGCCGATCAGCGCAAAAGGCAACGCGAAGACGGAGTGCTCAAACTTGATCATCTCGAGCACGGTGCGAATGCGGCCAGCCATAATTCGCTACGACTCCGACTTCCGCGCCGCGGCGCTGCCGGTCCAGCGATACATTTTTTCCTGCGGGAAGCCCGGATCTGCGCGAGCACGCGGCAACGTATTGCGTGACGAGGTCGTCGATCGTTTTCGGCTTGATAGTAAAACGCGGGAATCGCGGGCATGATGACCGCGCCGGCCTGCTGCGCGCGCAGCATATTTTCCAGATGGATGCGATTGAACGGCGTGTCGCGGACGCACAGCACCAGTTTGCGGCTTTCCTTGAGCATGACGTCGGCGGCGCGCGCCACCAGATCGTCGCTCATGCCGCTGGCGATCGCCGCCAGCGTCCCCATGGAGCAGGGAATCACGATCATGGCATCCACTTGCGTAGCTGCCCGAGGCGATCGACGCGCCGATGTCTTTGTTGGAAATGGACTTCGATTTTCTTGGCGGCGCGGCCCAGGATGCGGCTGGGAAGTTGCTTCAGATCGCCGGCAGTGATGCCAAGTTCTTCGGAGAACAGCCGCTGGCCGGTTTCCGTGACCACCAGGTGGATGCGGGCAACGCGCGGGTCCGTCTTCAAGCAACGCGAGCGCTTTTTGCGCCAGAACGCGCGCCGCTTGCCCCGGTCACACCTACGGTTACGATGTTTTTGCGTCGTCAGGCATGGTTTTTGTGCGGATAGAATCAGTCTCGCAGCCGGGTCAGGGCAAGTCAAGGCTGAGGCGCGCGTGGCCCGTGAATGATAGAATTTGCGAGCGGTCAAAAACAATGAATTCCGAGCAGGAATTTCTGAAAATTCTGGAATTAGCGTGAAGCTCGGCACTTTTTCTCCGGAAAAAGCGGCCGAACGCCTGAAGCATCTGCCGTTTGAGGATATTGATTTCGCGAAGGTGGATCACCACCGGGCGCTGCGGCAGGGCTATGCCGAAGTGATTTTCGGAAAGGGCAAAGACGCCGGCGCAAGTGGCGGAAATCGTGCGCGCGATGGCGCGGCACAAGGATTCGCTGCAAAACATTCTGGTGACGCGTGCGACCGACAAGATTCACGCAGCCGTGAAGCGAGCGCGGCGCGATGCGCGGTTTCATCCTTTATCTGGCGTAATTACCATCGAGCGCAGCAAGCAAATTACTGGGAAGGGAACGATTCTGATTGTTTCCGCGGGCACCAGCGATATCCCCGTTGCAGAAGAGGCGTTGTTGACCGCGCGGATGATGGGAAATCGCGTGGACCATCTCTATGACGTGGGCGTGGCGGGGATTCACCGGCTGCTGGAGCATCGCGGGATGTTGACGGAAGCGCGCGTGATTATCTGCATCGCGGGGATGGAGGGCGCGCTGCCTAGCGTTGTGGGCGGACTGGTGGGCGTGCCGGTGATTGCGGTGCCAACCAGCACGGGTTATGGAGCGAGCTTTGCAGGCGTGGCGGCGCTGCTGGGCATGCTGAATTCGTGCGCGTCGAATGTGACGGTGGTGAATATCGATAATGGATTTGGCGCGGCGTGCGTGGCGTCTTGCATCAACCGCCTGTAACTATGCCACCTCGAGACAAGCAGCGTGAGCAGGTTTTGATCGGGGGGCGCTGTCCGGGTTTTTGCGGTGGTGATAGGAGCCAGCTGCATAGGAGTCGGATGGACGGCATTTTCCGAAGGATATTTGTGGATCGCAGGTTACAACGCGAGGGTCGGAGCACAGACGTCACAGCTACCCTGGCGTGGGTTGTATAGGGTGCCCTGATGGTCGCGGCAGGAATTTTCCCTTGGAATCGGGTATTCGGCCGGCGGAAGCGTTAATTATTAATTTGGGCCGGGCGTCTGAAGTAAAACTTTCATCACATTGGGCTGCTGGGCGTAGAGAATTGCTTTTGGCGCATCGTGAAATGGGAAAGTGCGGGAAATGAGTGGGGCTGGATCCACTTTGCCGGAGCGAAGCAGGGCGATGGCTTTGGCGAACGGACCGCAGCGTGAACCTACCACAGTGATTTCTTTTACTACGATCGGCCAAGTTTCCACCGGTACTGTGCCGTGAAACGTGGATTTCAGCAGCAGCGTGCCGCGAGGCTCGGTCATTTGTTGCGCGAGCTTCAATCCAGAGGGCGAGCCGGTGGCTTCCACAACGAGCCGGTAATTTTCTTTCATTCGCTTGAGATCGCTTGCATTCCCGCGGACTTTTCTTGTCGCGATACCTGCTTGGCGCGCCAGTTTTAGTTTTGCTTCGTGCTTGCCATAAAGAGTGACTTTGCTCCCTGCCGCTTGCAACACGCGGGCAATCAGTTGCGCAAGCTTGCCGTCGCCCAGGACCGCGGCGGCGGGAAATTTGCGAATAGGGACTTGATCGAGGATCTGGCAGGCCGCCGCGAGAGGTTCGATGAAGACGGCTTTTTCGTCGGACACGTTGGCAGGAATGGAATGAAGATTTTCGAACGGTAGCGCAAGAAACTCGGCAAAGGCTCCGTCGTGAGCTACGATTCCGAGGACGGTGCGTTTTCCACAGTGCGTCTTCAAACCGCGACGGCAAAAATCGCAAACGGGCTGGTAGTTATAAGCCGAGCAGGAAACGTTGATTTCCCCGGCAACGCGTTTGCCGAGCCAGCGCTTCCGCGTTGCAGCGGAGACGCCGGCCACTTCCACGACTTCGCCAACGAATTCATGGCCAGGCACGCCGCGAAATTGATGATAGCCGCGGAGAATTTCCACGTCGGTATTACAAATCCCCGCCAGACGCACGCGAGCGAGCGCCCAGCCCGGCGGCAATTGCGGGACGGGGCGCCGGACCTGGCGCAGCTTTCCATTTCGCGCAAGGAAGGCCAGCATTTTTATTTCTCGGATTTTTCGGGCAGCGCCCGGTGTGAACGTGAAGGAGTCGCCATGCGCTCGAGCAGTTCGAATTTAGCTTCCATGCGGGTCCGGCGCCGCTCCATATCCTGGCAGGTGAGGGCGGGTTGTTTCATTGTATCGCTCATATCCTCCACGCGATCCTCGATGAGCACAATCTGGCGCAAGGCTTCAATGACGTCGTGGGCCAACTCACTTTGGTTTCCTCATCTCCTTCAGAATGCGGTCAACGTAGGCGATCGTTTCGTCCAGTCTCTTGATGCTGCGATCGGCGGACTCTTTGGCCTGGCGTGCCAGGGCCTTGAGTTCTTCCTCGCCCTCGACGGGAACGTCGAGATACATGTCGACGGCGTTGCGGACTTCCTGGGAGAAGGAACGGCCCCGCCGCTTGGCGCGGCGGGCGAGGCGAGCTTTCTGTTTGGGATCGAAATGAATGAGCGCGGTGGGCATGCGGCTCCTATATAACACATGTATCGTGGCATTTTTATGGTCATATTTTCGCTGGCGGAGATAGCGGCACTCGCTTCGCGCGGTGGCCGGTCTAAAGTCAGGCCGCTACATGGGACGCGCTTTCAGGTGAGGCCGGCGGCTACGGCTTCGGCCAGCGTGGAATCTTGTTGCGGAAAAACGGTGCGCAGGTCCAGGAGCAGGCGATCGTCTTCAATGCGGGCGATTACCGGGATGCCCCTGGGGCCTTGGCGCAGGCGAATTTCCAGATCGGCTGCGGAATAGCGCGCGCTGCGGATGCGAAGAAGCTTTGTGGGCAAAGATTGTGCAGGAGTGGAGCCGCCACCGACGAGAGAATGGCCATCGGTGATTTCGATCCAGGCTCCGGGATCGGCACCGCCGGATTGCAGCGTGGTTGCAAGTTTGCTGGCGCGTTGCGCAATTTCATCGATGGAGGCGCGGATCATGCGCTGCGACGGAATTTCGTACCAGGCGCCGCGCAGATAGGCGTGCAATGTGGCCTCCATGGCGGCGATGGTGAGCTTGTCGACGCGCAAAGCGCGGAACAGCGGGTGACGGCGGACTTTGCCGACCAGTTCCGCTCTGCCGGCGATGATGCCGGCTTGCGGTCCGCCAAGAAGTTTGTCTCCGCTGAACAACACCAGCGAGAATCCGGCCTCGACGCTTGCTCGCGCGGTGGGCTCGCGAATTCCCGACTCAGAAAGATCGACCAGGCAGCCGGAGCCCAGATCTTCGATCACCGGCAAAGCTCGGCGCTCGCCAAGGGCGATGAGTTCGGCAACTTCGGGCTTTTCGGTGAAGCCAGTCACGGTGAAATTGGAGGGATGCACGCGCAGCAGCAGCCGCGTTTTTTCCGTGATGGCGTTTTCGTAGTCGGAAATCCGCGTGCGATTGGTGGTGCCGACTTCGCGAAGAACCGCCGCGCTTTGCTCCATGATTTCCGGGATGCGGAAACCGTCGCCAATCTCGATCAACTCGCCGCGAGAGACGATTACTTCGCCGCCACGGGCAAGGGCGGCCAGGGTGACCAGCACGGCGGCAGCACAGTTATTCACGACTATGCCCGCTTCCGCGCCGGTTAAACGCTCGATCAGGCGAGAGAGGTGCACGTCACGCTTGCCACGCGCTCCGGCGGAAAGATCGTATTCCAGATTGGAGTAATGCGTGGCCGACAGGCGCAATTCCTCGATGGCCGATGCGATCAGAGGAGCGCGGCCGAGATTGGTGTGCAGGATCACGCCGGAAGCGTTGATCACCTGGCGCAGTGATGGCGCAAGCTCGGCTTCGACCGTGGATACAATGCGCTGTTCGAGAGCATCGGGGGAGATGGCGGATTCATCCTTCACTTGTTGCGAAATAATCTCCCGGCGCACTTGCGCAAGGACTTCGCGAACGGTGGCTAACGCATAGCCGCGCTCCAGCCTATGACCGAGCTCAGCAACGCGGGGACGCAGCAACAGTTCATCCACGGAGGGTAGACTGCGCAGCAAAGCGGTCTGATCTGGGGAACGAGCGGGTTTGCCGGGAATCGACATGGCGCCATTTCATCACAGTACGCAGGAGGGGGCAATTGCGGAGCCGGGCTCGGTAAGCATGGCGGGCGATCTGGCCATCCGTACAGGCGTTGGCCCGAGGCGCGGTTAGAAATGGGCCGCCGCGGGTGTTCTTCCCGGTTGACGCGGGCAAAGACCGCTCCTAGGATGTGGTTTCGAGGCTAACCAAGCCATGCCCACGATTGACGAAGAACTGGCGCAGATGGAGCGGGACATCCGCCAGCTCAAGATCGAATACGACATGTTCTTCGGCGGCGGCAGGAAGCGCCCACCGACGGAAATCGAATGGCGCATCGAGCTCATCGTCAAGCGTTACGGCGAGCGCGGTGGAGACATGAAGTTTGGCCAGCGCTTCCGGTTCACCAACCTGACGCAAACTTACGCAAAATATAAAGACGTTTTTCGCAAGCGCATGGTGAAACACGAAGAGGGCAAGATCGAACGGCACTTCGGTGCCGCGGCAAAGGCCATTGAAGCGGAGCGCGCGCGGGCCCTGGCGGCTGCGGGAAAAGCGGGGACCGCGGCGCCGACGACGGCGGAGGCGAAAGCGTTTCGCATGGTGTGCTCCGAGCCAGAGCGGGAAGCGGACAAGGTCGATCAACTTTACGAAGCTTTCGTGCAAGCCAAGCAGCTGGCCGGCGAAGAGACCAGCAAGCTGACACGATCGGGTTTCAACGAATTTGTGCGCAAGAAGACGAAAGACCTGCAAACCAGCAAAAATTGCCGCGACGTGGAGTATGTTGTGGAAACGATCGATGGCCAGGTGAAACTGAAGGCGCTCGTGAAGTCCTGATTTTTGTCCGTCAACATGGTCCGCTCCTTTTTTCCCACAGACCTCCGCTTTTCGAAAGTCTACTGCCCCGCGTAGACTAGGAAGTTCAACTCTCGCTGGAGGAACCCATGGCCGTGGAGCGTGCGCTGCTGAGCGTGTTCGATAAGAGAGGAATCGTGGAATTTGCCAGTAAGTTGGCGGCCCTGAAGATCGAGATTCTGTCGACAGGCGGCACGGCAAAATTGCTGCGGGAAGAAGGAGTGCCGGTAAAAGATGTCTCGGAATTTACCGGTTGGCCGGAAATGCTCGGCGGGCGTGTGAAAACGCTGCACCCGAAAGTGCATGGCGGGCTGCTTTACCGGCGGCACCACGGCGAGGATCAGAAACAGGCGAAGGAGCATGGCATCGCGCCGATCGACCTGGTGGTGGTGAATTTGTATCCGTTTGAGGAGACTGCGGCGAAGGCTTATTTGCCGGCGGAAGAGCTGGTGGAGAACATCGATATCGGCGGGCCGACGATGCTGCGGTCGGCGGCGAAGAATTTCGAAAGCGTTGCGGTGGTGAGCGATCCCGCGGACTACGAGCGCGTGGCGGCAGAATTGGAAGCCAACGGAGATACGTCGATGGCCCTGCGGCTGGAGTTGGCGCGCAAGGTGTTTGCCGCCACGTCGCGCTATGACGGGCTCATCACCATGAATCTGGAGCGGCTGAGCTTGAACGGAAACAAACTGGAAGTGCAACCGAAGCCGGTGCTGCCGGAACGCTACCACTTGGCGCTGCAACGCAAGCAGGAACTGCGTTACGGGGAAAATCCGCACCAGGCCGGAGCGCTCTACATCCCCGCGGGACGTCCGCCTCAGGGACTGGCCGCCGCGAAGCAACTGCAGGGGAAGGAGCTTTCCTATAACAATTACGTGGACCTGGAAGCGGCGCGCAGCACCGTGGCGGAATTCGAGCGCCCGGCGGCGGTGATCATCAAGCACAACAACCCGTGCGGCGCGGCGGAACAGAAAACGCTGCTCGATGCATATTCCAAGGCGTTTGCGTGCGACCCGGTGTCCGCGTTTGGTGGCGTGCTGGCGTTCAATCACATCGTGGACGCGCTGACGGCGGAGGCGGTGGCGAAGTTGTTCGTGGAATGCATCGTGGCGCCGGGCTTTGCAGATCGCGCGCAGGAGATTTTTGCGGCGAAGAAGAACCTGCGGCTACTGGTGCTGTCGCAGGGCGGGCTCGAGCAGGATCAGAAGCTGCAATTGAAGCGCATCCTGGGCGGAGTTTTGGTACAGCAGCCGGACCTTGGCGGCTTGAAGGGCGTGGAACTGAGAGTGGTCACGAAGCGCGCGCCGACCGAAGCGGAAATGAAGGATCTGCAGTTTGCGTGGAAAGTGTGTAAGCACGTGAAGTCCAACGCCATTGTGTTTGTGAAAGATGGCGCGACGCTGGGCGTAGGCGCGGGGCAGATGAGCCGCGTCGATTCCGCGAAGATTGCCATCGCCAAGGCGCAAATGTCGCTGCAGGGAACCGTGGTGGCCTCCGATGCGTTCTTTCCGTTCCCGGACGGAGTGGAGGAATCGGCCAAGGCTGGAGCGACGGCGGTGATTCAGCCGGGCGGCTCGGTGAAGGACGCGGATGTGATTGCCACGGCGGACCGGCTGGGGCTCGCGATGGTATTTACGGGCATACGGCACTTTCTGCACTGAAAAAGTACGCTAGCGGGACGTCAGAGCAGGCTCTTCGGCAGAGCTCGTCGCGAACCAATGCCGGGTTCGCTTGCACATGCTGCAGACCGATAGCATCACCGGCACTTCGATCAATACTCCCACCACCGTGGCGAGAGCCGCGCCCGAGCCCGCTCCAAACAGAGCGATGGAAGTGGCGACCGCCAACTCGAAAAAGTTGCTAGCGCCAATCAGCGCGCCGGGAGCCGCAACTCGATACTCCACGCAAAACAGGCGCATCAAGAAATAGGCCAGTGCGGAATTAAAATACACCTGAATCAAAATTGGTATCGCGATCAGCAAAACGTGAAGCGATTTCCCGGTAAGATTTGCAGACTGAAACGCGAAAATGAGGATCAGGGTGGCCAGAAGCGCCAGGATAGTTGCAGGTGAGAATTTCCGGAGGAGGACTGTTTCAAACCACTCTTTACCTTGACTGCGGATGAAAAAGGCTCTAAGTGAAGTGCCGATGGCCAAGGGAATCACGATGAACGCCACCACGGAAAGAAACAAGACCATGAAGGGAACCGCGAGTGAAGAGGCCCCGCCTACGAGAAAGCGCACAATCGGTGCAAACAACACCAGCATGATCAGATCGTTCAACGAGACCTGTACCAGCGTGTACGCCGGATCGCCGTCTGTCAGATAACTCCAGACAAAGACCATGGCAGTGCAAGGAGCGGCCGCCAGAATGATGGTGCCCGCTATGTACTGGCTGGCTTCGGCTGGCGAAATCCACGCGGTAAAAACGTGGCGAAAGAAAAACCAGGAGATCACCGCCATGGAAAATGGCTTGACCATCCAATTGACGAACAGCGTGATCAGGACGCCTTTTGGTTTTCGGCCGGCGGCGCGGATCGAAGTGAAATCCACCTTCATCATCATGGGGATGATCATCAGCCAAATCAGCACCGCGATCGGGAGATTGATCTTGCTTCCGGTGCCGAACTCCAGGCTACTTGCGGATTTGACGAGCGTGGGGAAAAGCTTGCCCAGCAAAACGCCGGTCACCATGCAGAGAAAGACCCACACACTCAGATAGCGTTCGAAGATCTTCAATTTTCCTCGGGTCTGTGGAGCGAGCGAAGAATCCTGTGCCATTGTGGTCATCGTTCGCCACCGATGCGGTCAACTTCTCTTTTGATGGCGAGCTGATCGAGGCTGGAAAGTGGAAGGCTTAAGAATAGGTTGATTCTGCGGTCCAACGTGAGGAACGCATCGCGGAAGGCGCGGTCGATCTGTTCATTGGAACCCGCAACCGCGGCGGGATCGGGAACGCCCCAATGAGCGGTTACCGGTCGGCCGGGCCATACGGGGCAAACTTCGTGCGCGGTGTTGTCGCACACCGTAAAAACAAAATCCATGCGCGGCGCGCCGGGCTTTGCGAATTCATCCGAGCTTTTGCTGCGCAGGCCGCTGGTCGGCAATCCCGCCGATTCAAGCAGATCAATGGCGCGGGGATTGACCTTGCCCGTGGGATGGCTTCCGGCACTGAATCCACGAAAATTGGGCTTGCCACGATGATTCAGTATGGCTTCCGCGAGAATCGAGCGCGCGGAATTACCGGTGCAGAGAAACAAGACGTTGTACGTAGCGCTCATGTCAATCGGGTTCAGGGGCAGCAGGGAAGGTCGACGCATCCTGGCGGACAATCGCAGGTTGGCGAGGCGGGCTTTTTTGCGCGGACGAAGGCGCTTATGAACTTGTCTTTGATCTGCGGGCCGACGGTGTCCGCATCCAGACCGGCGGCGGTTAGAAACGCGCGGGCTTCTTCGACCTGATAGATTCGCGTAGGCTCAACTTCGATGGATTCGAAACCCGCGGCCTGAAGTTTTTGGCGATATTCGGTTTCCTGCAGTGCGCCGGCGATGCAGCCAACCCATAGTTCCATGCTCTTGCGCACTTCGCCAGGCACTTCGCCGCGAATGACCACGTCCGAAACGGCCAGGCGGCCTCCGGGCTTGAGCACGCGAAAGGCTTCTTGGAGCACGCGATCCTTATTACCGGAAAGATTGATCACGCAATTGGAAATGATGACGTCGACGGTGCTGTCTGGCAGGGGAATGTTCTCGATCTCGCCTTTCAGGAATTCGGCGTTCTCCACGCCTGCTTTTTTCTGATTCTTCCGGGCCAGCGCCAGCATTTCGTCGGTCATGTCCACGCCGTACGCTTTGCCGCCGGGAGCCACGCGCTTGGCCGAAAGCAATACGTCAATGCCGCCGCCAGAGCCGAGGTCCAGAACGACTTCGCCGGGCTGCAATTTGGCGAGGGCTGTTGGATTGCCGCAACCGAGCGACGCGGCGACGGCGTCGGCAGGCAGGGCTTGCTTGTCGCTTTGGTCATAAAGATTGCGGGTGATGGGATCGCACCCGCTGAGTTCCGCACCTCCTCCGCAGCACGCCGTTTGGCCTTCGGTTACGCGCCGCGCGGCCGCTCCATACTTTTCCTGCACCACTTCCTGCATGTTTTGTTCGCTCATGGTCATACCTCTCATCAGGATTTCGAAATCTGGATGATGGCATCCTCTGGAACCACGCGATTGCGCGTGCAGCATTCTTCGTAGAGGAAGCCGAGAATTTCTTGCAGGGCCCCGGTGTTTGCCTTGTACCAGAGAAACGTGCCGGCGCGACGGACATCCACGAGGCCGACGTGGCGCAATTTTTCCAAGTGATGAGAAAGCGTGGATCCGGGAATACCCAATTCTTCCTGAAGTTCACCAGCGACCATGCCGGTGGGGTGAGCGGAGAGGAGCAAGCGGACGATACGCAAGCGGGGTTCGGCGCCGAGGGCGGCAAAGCGATCGGAGGAACGGGCGACGAGAAGGGCATCAGGTTTTGGCATATTTCGATAATTGCAGAAATATGGTTGAAGCGCAACCGGTTTTTGTCGAGCTGGTTTACTTCAGCCCGCGGGCCGCCTCGCGTGCTCCTGCGTTTCGCTGCGCGCTCCTCGCAGAATTTTGATGGAGCGTTTTGATCGCAAAAGCGACGGCGAGCCGCCGCAGTCCAAAGGTTTCCGAAACCCTTCGTTGGGCCAGAACATCTTATAGTTTGGGCCCCATGCTTATTTGCGAAATGCCGCCTTTTTCGCTTTTGACCACACTCCCCCTGCATGGGATACTTTCTGTTCCTGGATTTTTATGAAGCTAAACCGTTTTGTCTTCGTTTTCGCTCTGGCCGGTGCCTCGGTTTTACCTGCGTTCGGCCAGAATCCTCCTGCTGACCCCTTCGCCGGTCCGTCCGGCAAAATAACGCCTCGCGCCGACGCCTATTACAACTTCACGATGGGGCATCTGTTCGAACTGCAATACGAACAAACCAGCCAGCCGGACTACGCCACCAAGGCCATCGAGGCTTACAAGAAGGCGTACGCGATCGATCCAAAGTCTCCGATCATCGGTGAGCGTCTGGCGGAAATGTACTGGAAAGCGCAGCGCGTACGCGATGCGGTGAACGAAGCGAACGAAATCCTGAAACACGATCCGAACGACCTGGCGACGCACCGTTTACTGGGAAGAATTTACCTGCGTAGCCTGGGCGACATCAGCGGCACCGGAGGGCAGACGGAAATGGTGGCGAAAGCGATCACCGAATATGTGCAGGTGCATCGCCTGGATCCCGGCGATCAGGAAGCGTCGTTGTGGCTGGCACGTTTGTACCGCCTGCACAACGAACCAGACAAGGCCGAGCAAGTTTGCGGAAAATGCTGGATGACGACCCGGGCAATGAAGCGGCGGTCGAACAGTTGACGCAGTTGCTTCTGGATGAAAACAAGGCGGACGAGGCGATCAAGCTTCTGGAAGATATGACGGCGCAATCGCCTTCAGCCACGCTACTCGATTTGCTGGGTGATGCGTATACGCAGAATCACGATTACGCCAAAGCGGAAGGGGCGTACCGCAAGGCTGTCGATCTCGATCCCACCGAACTGAATCACCTGCGCGGGCTCGGCCAGACGCTGCTCGCCGAGGAAAAGTATTCCGACGCACTCATCGGTCTACCAGAAACTTGATCGATTTGATGCCCGACGATTCGGACAACTATCTGCGGATGGCGCAGATTTACCGCGAACTGCACCAGCTGGATCAGGCGGAAGAGAACCTGGTGAAAGCACGGCAGTACGACCCCGGCAGCCTGGAAGTCATGTACAACGAGGCGATGATTTATGAAGCGCAGGGGCGCTACGATGATGCCATTCGCGTTCTTTCCGATGCGATCACAGGAGTAAAGGCGCAATCCACGGTGCTGCCCTCGAGCCGGCGGTCGCTCGCCATGCTGTATCAGGAACTCGGGACGCTGTACCGCGACGTACAGAATTATCAGGCGGCGATTTACACCTTCGAGGAACTCGGGCATTTGGGCGACGAAGAAGACCGGCGCGCGCGCTTGCTGATCATGGAAACCTACCGCGCTGGCGAAGGATATGCCAAAGGCGCTGCAGGCCGGCAAGGAAGCCTTGGCCAAGTATCCAGACGATTCCGCCATCAAGTCCAGCCTGGCGCTGCTGCTCGGAGAAAATCAGCCAAACCGACGAAGCGGTGAAATTGCTGCGCGCGCAGTTTGAAGGAACAGCGAAGCGGACCGCGATACCTATTTGAATCATTGCGCAGGTCTACGAACACAGGCCGCCGCTATCAAGGAAGCCGAAGAAGACAGCGCGCAAGGCGGAATCCTTGCCCAGCGAACCGCAGGACAACGAAATTGCCTGGTTCCTGCTCGGCGCGATATACGACAGCAGAAGTTTTACGATCAAGCCGAAGAAGAATTCAAGAAGGCGCTGGACGTAAATCCCAAGAACGCGCCGGTGCTGAACTATTACGGCTATATGCTGGCGGACCTGCGGCGTGCGGCTCGACGAAGCCCATGACCTTGATTCAGCGCGCGGTTGATAGGAAGACCCTTTAACGGCGCGTATCTGGACAGCCTTGGCTGGGTCTATTTCAAGCAGAACAAACTGGAAGAAGCCGAAGCGACGCTGCGCAAAGCCGTGGAACGCGAACAGCCACGATCCGACTATTCGCTCTGCACCTGGGCGATGTGCTATGCCAAGCTGGCGGCACATGGACCTGGCGGCGGTCGAGTGGGAAAAATCGCTGACCGAATGGCACCGCTCGCTTGCCCGCGGACCTGGAAAACGATAAAATCGCGGAAGTCGAGAAGAAGCTCAACCAGGTGAAGCACCGCGTGGCGCAAAAATCGCCCGCCGCAGACGCCAAACCGCTAATAAACTGCATGCGCGAAGTTCGAATCCCCGCGTTCGCGAAAATCAATCTGCGCCTGGACGTGCTCGGGAAGCGTGCCGACGGATACCACGAGCTGCGCACCATCTTTCACACGGTATCCTTGCAGGATGAGTTGCGTCTTCGTCCGCAGCGCGACGCAGGGCATTTCGACTACACATCGAGGGGAACGAACAGCTTTCGCAGGAAGCCGGCCGAGAAGAATCTGGTCTATCGCGCCGTGGATGCGCTGCGGCGCGAGCTGAAAATTCGCCCGGGCGTCGAGATCTAGCTTCAGAAGAAGATTCCGGCGGGACGCGGTCTTGGCGGAGGATCGAGCGATGCGGCGGCGGCTCTGCTCGGCTATCTGCAATTCACGGGCAGAAAGATTGCACCAGTGCGGCTGATGGAGATTGCCGCCGGGTTGGGCGCAGATGTGCCGTTTTTCCTGCTTGGGGGGCCGGGCGCTGGGCATCGGAACAGGGCGACGAGATTTACCCGCTGCCGGACATCCCGAAGCTGACTTGCTGATTGTGTCCCCGCAGAGACATCCACGTACCAACGCCGGATGCGTACCGCTGGCTGCATGCGCCGGAACTCGGCTGTCGATTGACAAAATCCGCCGCGAACCTAAACTATTGGAGTTCTGTGCTCTGTGCTGGAGCGCGCAGGGAGAGCGGCCTCTCGAACGATTTTGAAGCGGCCGGTTTTCCGGCGGCATCCCCGACTGGATAAAATCAAGTCGGGCATTTGCTTCAGGCAGGGGCTCAGAAGCCTTGCTGGCGGGTAGCGGTTCGGCGGTGTTTGGAGTTTTCCCGAGCCCAGCGAAGGCGCGCCGAGCCGCTGTTGGGTTTCCGGACGACCAGACCTTTCGTTTGCGAAACAATTTCGCGAGAGCGGGTACGCGTCGAAAGATGCAAGGATCGCGATGCGTGGTTGTGATCCTCGCAGCGTCCTCTGGTGTTCTGACATTCCATGATTCCACTCGGTTGCAGAAACCGGTCTAGCCTGAAATAGTGTCGATCGCAAAGCGGTGACGGGCGTGAGTCTGTCGTGAACGACGAACGATTCAAAATTTTCTGGGGACCGCGAATCCGCCGCTGGCGGAGAGCATTTGCAAGCATCTGGATGTGCCGCTGGGCAAGGCGCAGCTCGGGCGCTTCAGCGACGGCGAGATTTATTTTCAGATTCTGGAGAACGTGCGCGGCGCGGATGTGTTCGTGGTGCAGCCGTGCTCGCTATCCGGTGGACAACCACCTGCTGGAGCTGCTGCTGATGATCGACGCGTTCAAGCGCGCGTCGGCATGGCGCATCACTGCGGTGCTGCCGTATTACTGCTACGCGCGTCAGGACCGCAAGGACAAGCCGCGAGTTCCGATCTCCGCGAAGCTTGTGGCGGACTTGCTGGAAACGGCGGGCGCCAGCCGGGCGCTGACGCTGGATTTGCACGCGCCGCAGATTCAAGGCTATTTCGACGTGCCAGTCGATCACTTGTATGGCTCGCCGGTGCTTGTCGATTACTTCCGGCAGCAAGAAGTTGCCGAATTTGACGGTGGTTTCGCCGGACGCGGGCGGCGTCGAACGCGCACGAGCGTTTGCCAAGAAACTGGATGCGCCGCTGGCCATCGTCGATAAGCGCCGCGTGGACGTGGATGTGAGCGAAGTGATGAACCTGATCGGCGACGTGCGCGGACGCAGCACGCTGATCGTGGACGACATTATCGACACCGCGGGAACGCTGGTGAAAACGGCCGAAGCGCTGATCCGCGAAGGCGCCACGCAAGTTTACGCCGCGTGCACGCATGCCGTACTTTCCGGCCCGGCCGTGGAGCGCATCGCGAATTCGAAGATCAAGGAAGTCGTGGCGACCGATTCGGTGCCGCTTTCCGAAGCCGCGCGGAAGTTGGGCAAGATCAAGATTTTGAGCGTTGCGGACCTGCTCGCCCGCGGCATTCGCTCGATTCACGAGGAGACTTCGATCAGCGAGCTGTTTATTTAGATTGCATCCGGCGCGAAGTTTGCGCCGGAAGAGAGATTTGCAGGGAAGGAAAGAAGCTATGGCAGACATTATCGTACGAAGGAGCACCGCGTACGACTGCGGGGCAAAAATGAAGCGCGGCGTTTGCGGGTGACCGGACAACGTGCCCGCGACGCTGTATGGCGGCAAGGGCGAAGCGCTCGCGCTTGCGGTGAACAGCCAAGCAAGTGGCCGCGATCCTGCGGTCAGAGACCGGACACAACACGCTGTTTCAAGTGGAATCTCGCCGGAAAGCAAGAGCCGGCGATCGTGAAGGATTGGCAGGTGGATCCGGTTATCGGGACGTTTGTTGCACGTGGACCTTTTGCGCGTGGCGATGGACGTTCGGATGCGCGTGAAAGTGCCGGTGCACACGTTTGGCGACCCGCCGGCGTGAAGGTGCAGGGCGGCGTGTTCGAAGTGGTCACGCGCGAAGTGGAAGTCGAATGCTTGCCTGCGGATATCCCGACCGAATTCAAGGTGGACGTGAGCGGCCTGGTGCTGAACCAAAGCTTGCGCGCAAGCGATCTGCCGATCGACACAGACCAAGATCAAGTTGATCACCGACGCCGATACGCGTGTTGGCGCACGTTGTGGCTCTGCGCGTCGAGGAAGAAAAGCCCGCGGAAGCCGTGGCGCCGAGGAGCAGTGCCGCCGAGCCCGAAGTCATCAAGAAGGGCAAGAAGGAAGTGGAAGGCGAGGAAGGCGCCGAGGGCGGCGAAAAAGCGGAAAAGCCGGAAAAGAAGAAGTAATTCTTTTTCGCGCGACTCGCTGCGGACTCTATGCGGCTCATTGTTGGCCTTGGCAATCCGGGCCCGGAATATCAGTGGACGCCGCATAACCTCGGTTTCCTGGCTGTGGATGAACTTGCCAACCGCAACGGGATTCGCGTGGAGCGTCCGGAGGCGCAGGCTCTGGTTGGGTTGGGGAAAGTGGCGGGGAAGGAAGTGATCCTGGCCAAGCCCCAAACGTACATGAATCTCAGCGGCAATTCCGTAGGCCGGCTGATGGACAAGTACGAAGTGGAACCGGCGGAGTTGCTGTTGATGTTCGACGAGCGGGATTTGCCGTGGGGCATGATCCGCATCGGAGAACGCGGCAGCCCGGGAACGCATAACGGGGCAAAGTCGGTCACAAGCGCAGTGGGCACACAGGATTTTGCGCGCTTGCGGCTGGGAGTTGGCCCGGATCATCCCGTGGGCGATTTAGCGGCTTACGTGCTGCGGCCGATGAAGAAGGGCGAGTTGGAAGAGGCTGCGGAGATGCTGGTGACGGCGGGCGATGCGGTGGAGATGATTCTGACGCAAGGCATCGCGGCAGCCATGAACAAGTACAACCGGCGAGTGCCGCCGCCCGAAGAGAAGTAACGGCAAGCAAAACGCATGACGCAGTCGAGAGACATTTCCGGGCTGAACACCTGGAGCAGGAAGAGAAGAAACGAGGTCATTATGGAAGAACGTTTGTACGATCTGGTCTTCATTATTCGCCCGGCAACACCGGAAGAGGAAATCAAGAAAGTGCTCTCCACGCTGGAGCACGCGTGCACGGAAAAGGGCGCGAAGGTAGAGAAGGCGGAGACCTGGGGCACGCGCAAGCTGGCTTACAAGGTGATGAAGCACCGCGAAGGAATTTATTTTTACCAGCAGGTGCGCACGGGCAACAGCGAGCTGGTGCATGAACTGGAGCGCCGCCTGGGCGTGCTGGACGCGGTGATCAAGTACCAGACGGTGCGTCTGGATGAAGATCTGAAGCGCCAGAAGAAGCTGGTGCACAAGCGCGAGCTGCGCGCAGCGCGGCGTCCCCGCCGCACTGCTCCTCCGCCGGCTCCGTCAGCGCCGGCGGCGGCGCCGGTAGCGGAAAACACACAGGCGTAATTTCGCACAGGTTTGAAGAGTTTGGGTTGGAGCGCACCGCGGCAGATGCCCGGTAGCGACATCGGAAAGGTAGGAAGGTATGTCAGAGGAACAGAAGCAAGCGCAGGCTCCCGCGGCAACGGCCGTCCGTGAAGGCGGCGATAGCGGCGCGAGTGCGCCGCCTGCGGCGCCAAGCGGCCCGGGTGGACAAGGCGGGCAGGGTGGCGGCCAGGGCGGACGGCGCGAAGGCGGGCATTCTGCCGGAGGCGGCGGAGGCCGTCGTGAAGGTGGCCCCGGCGGCGGTGGTGGCGGACGCCGTGAAGGCGGGCCGGGTGGTCCCGGAGGTCCGGGCGGACCTGGCGGACCACGCCGCGGCAAGCGCCAATATTTCCGCAAAAAGAAGGTTTGCAAGTTCTGCGTCGAGAAGATGGACTTCATCGACTACAAGCGCGCGGACATTCTTTCGCAGTTCGTGCAGGAACGCGGGAAGATTCTGCCTCGCCGCATGACCGGGGTTTGCTCGCGTCACCAGCGCTGGCTCGGCGTGGCCATCAAGCGCGCGCGCAACATCGCGTTGCTGCCATTTGCCGGAAGCGCGGCGGGAACGCAGGCGCCTCGCGCGGTTGAGGCTCCGAAGGCCTAAATTTAGAAAACGGCCCGCCTCGCCCTTCGACAGGGTAAAAAGGGCGGGCCCTACAAAAACTTTTCAGGAGATTCGTTATGCAGATTATTCTTCAGGAAGACGTTGAAAAGCTCGGGCACCGCGGCGACGTGGTTACGGTTAAGCCCGGCTATGCGCGCAATTTTTTGCTGCCGAAGAAGCTTGGCGTGGAGGCGACGCCGGGCAATATGAAGGCGCTCGAGCGCATTCGCGGCGCGTTGGCGAAGAAGACCGCGACGGAGTTGGATGCCGCCGGCAAGCAAGCGGAGCTGTTGCGCGGGGTTGCGGTGAAGTTCACGCGGAAGACTGGCGAGAACGACCAGATGTTCGGGTCGGTGACCAGCGGCGATATCGCGGATGGACTGAAGGCGCAGGGCTTCACGATCGACAAGCGACAGGTACAGCTTGGGGAACCGCTTAAGTCTCTCGGCGAATTCCCGGTTACTGTGAAGGTGTTCCGCGATGTGACCGCGGAGATCAAGGTTCACGTCGACAAAGAAGTTTAATTTCTGGAAAAACGGTTCGATTTTCACCTGGGGCACGCCTGGCGTGCCCCTTTTTTCGTTTTTGGACAGAAATGTTTCGAGACTGGTTTAATTCATACTGTTTGACATTTAACGGCCAGTTCGCCGTGAAAATTGAGTTGGAGGTTCGCCCCGCTGACCTTGCCGAACTTCCTGTCGGCAAATAGTTGTTGAAGAACAGCATCTCGCTACAGTTGAGTAGAAAAGTTTTGCAGAGATTTCCTTCGGGATTCACAGGAAGTCCAATTGACCGCCGCGTGTTTTTGCGAGAACCTTTGACCACGCTTGTGAAATGAAGTGCAGGCAGTTTGGCCGCCATTGGAAATGGCGTTGCCAATGTGTTAGCAGTGTGTTATTACTAACCGTGATAGCGAAAGTAAGGCGAATTTCTTAGAGCTATGCCCGTCGATTCCACTCTTGAACGCCCATTACCGAATAATCTGGAGGCCGAGCGCTCCATCCTTGGCGCGATTCTCCTCGATAACAACGCACTGAATACCGCGATTGAAGCGCTGAAGGCCGAGGACTTCTTCCTTACGCAGCACCGGCACGTGTTCCAGCAGATGATTACGCTGGGCGAGGCACAGCAGGCCATCGATCTGGTCACGCTGACGGAGGAACTCCATCGCGTTGGCGAACTGGAGGCCGCGGGTGGCGCGCCATATCTGGCAAGCCTGATCGACGGCGTGGCACGCGTTTCGAACGTGGAGCATTACGCGCGCATCGTCAAGGAAAAGGCGATGCTGCGCAACCTGATTCACGCCACGCACAACATCCAGCAGCGCGCCTTTGAGGGAGAAGAAGGCGCGGACGCGATCCTGGACGGAGCGGAATCCAGTATTTTTGCGCTGGCCGAAGATCGCGTGAAAGCGGGATTGATTCCGATCAAGGAAATTGTTCACGAAAATTTCGACCGCTTGGAAAAAATCTTTCGCGAGGGCAAGAGCATCACCGGCATTTCCACCGGTTACGGCGAACTGGACAAACTGCTCTCAGGCTTGCAGCCATCGGAACTGATCATCCTGGCCGCGCGGCCTTCCCAGGGAAAAACGGCGCTGGCGCTCAATCTTGCGGAGAACATCGCGATCCGCGGCGGATTGCCGGTGGCCGTGTTCAGCCTGGAAATGTCCAAGGAGTCGCTGCTACAGCGCCTGGTGGCTTCGGTGGCGCAAGTGGATGCGCACAAATTCCGGTCCGGGCATCTGAGCCGCGAAGATTGGAAGCGCATGACGGAAGCGCTCAGCACGATTTCATCTTCTCCATTGTGGGTGGATGATGCGGGGTCGACGAGCGTGCTGGAAATTGGAGCCAAGGCGCGGCGGCTGAAGCGGGATAAAGGCTTGTCTTTGCTGGTCGTGGATTATCTGCAGCTGATCAGCGGACGCGGGCGCTTTAGTTCGCGCCAGGAAGAAGTGGCCAGCATTTCCCGCGGATTGAAGGGCCTCGCAAAGGAATTGCAGATACCGGTGCTGGTGCTCAGCCAGTTGACGCGCGCGCCGGAACGCGATGAACGCGGACCGCAACTTTCCGACCTGCGCGAATCGGGAGCCATCGAACAGGATGCGGATGTCGTGGTGTTCATCTACCGTCCCAACTTCTTCAACTTGAATGCCACGCCGGAAGAACGAGACATGGCGGATATTCTGATCGCCAAGCAGCGCAACGGTCCAACCGACAAGGTGAAATTCGTGTTCCGCAGCCGGCTGACCCGTTTCGAAGAAGCCGCGCCGGACGCATTTTCACAATTTGCCGGCGGCGACGAGATGTAGTTCCGGGACCCAGCGCGTCAGAGATGCCACAGAAATTCGCGAGGATTAATCCGGCAAGTGCCCAGCAGGCAGAGAGTATTCTTTCGAATCGAAGTACAACTCATATCGATTCAATAGGTTGTAGATCGCGCGTGCTGGCCAAGGTCGCGGCCGATTTCTGCGCCTGCACTGGCCGCAAACGTGCTGCTTTGCCTGTTGTCTTTCTCGCAGCGTGCTTTTGGAAGGCGCGCGCGAATGCCGTACACTAGATTTTTGCGGAAAATTCCATGTCCAGAACCACAAAAACCCCTGTCGAATTCGTTGGCCGCCCTGTGTGGGCGGAAGTATCGCTCAGCGCGCTGCGGCAAAATTTTGAAGCGATCCGCGATTATGTGAACCCGCCTGCGGAAAAGCGCAAAACTCCGCGCAAGGTTCTTTCTATCGTGAAAGGCAATGGTTACGGCCACGGCGGCCCAGAAGTATCCAAGGCACTCGAAAAGTTTGGGTCCGATTGGTTCGGAGTTGCTTCGACCGGAGAGGGCATGGAGCTGCGCAAAGCGGGCGTGCGCAAGCCCGTTCTTGTGCTCGGCGGTTTCTGGCCAGGCGAAGAAAAAAATCTGATCGAGCACAACCTGACGCCGGCAATTCACCGCTGCGAGCACCTGGCGCTCTTCAATGCTGCCGCCGCAAAAGCGCGGAAACGCCACGTCGCTGTTCACCTGAAGATTGATACGGGTATGAACCGGCTGGGGCTCTCGCCGAAGGACATGGATTGTTTCGCCAACCAGTTGGCCAAGTGCAAGCATCTGGAACTCGGCGGCACCTTCACGCATCTTGCGTCATCGGAAGTGCTGACCGATACACCGACAGGCCACCAGACAGCGGAACAATTAGAACGCCTGCACAGCGCCATCGATCGTTTGCGGGCGCTCGGAGTTTCTCCGGAAATTGTGCACATCGCCAACAGCGCGGCCATTGCGGCGCGGCCGGAGAGTTGGGCAGACATGGTGCGTCCGGGAGCGCTTCTCTACGGTTACCATCCAGGATTCGACCCAATGGAACGGCGTTTCGAATTTGAAAAGAAACTCTCACTGCGCCCGGTGATGAGTTTGCGCGCGCGTCTCGTGAATGTTCGCTCCGTGCAGAACGGCGCGAGTGTGGGCTACGACGCGAGTTGGGTGGCGAAGCGGCCTTCGGTCGTCGCCGTTCTCTCTGCGGGTTACGGAGACGGGATCCATCGTTCGCTCGGCAATCGAGGCACCGTTGCTATTCGCGGTTACGTTGCGCCGATCATTGGGATCGTGTCCATGGATGTGGTGATGCTGGATGTTACGGAAGTGCCGGACGTGGTTATCGGAGATGTTGCGACGGTGTATGGAACCGACGGCAGCAACGTTTACCCCGCAAATGTGGTGGCGCGCAGCATCGGCACCGTCACTTCCGACCTGATCTCTGGCGTCAGCCGCCGGGTGAAACGTTTCTACCTTCCGTAGGTTCGTGGTTGCCTCGAACGCGACGACCCTTTCTTTCACTTGACGAGACCCTGACCCGAGGAGTATACAGTTCACCACGTTAACTGCTCGGGTACGATTTAATGCCGGAATTTCCGGCCTCATTCTACCGGAGCAAACGAATCCCGCTGGATGGCGAGGTCTCGTGGGACAAGGCAAGTTCCATCGCAAATGCAGTGTGCCACAGAATTCATCTTCCTATCCTGGTGCAGTTCCTGGAATTGTTTCCGGCCCGCCGGAAAAGTCCTCGAACTATGGCTTCCTCGGGCGCGGGTGGGATTTCTGGGCCATGCGGCTGGCGTTGATTGGCGCGACGTGCGTCGTCTGCTACAGCCTCGGTCCCTTTGGAATGCATGATCTGCCCGCGGCCGGGTTGGGCTTCCTGGTGGCCATGATCATTCTGCTTGCGGAATTGCGGTTGCGTCGCGCGGAGATCAGCGGGCTTGTGGCCGGAACAGTCGGTGCGGTCCTCGGCCTGCTCGCGTCCCTGCTTCTTACGATGGTGATCTCTCGCACTGCGGAACCCGAACCCACGAAGTCCTTCCTAGAATTCACCTCACTCTTTGCCTTCGGTTATCTCGGCCTAGTTGTCGGCTCTGCCAAGGGAAAGGCCCTGCGCCACATTCCCCTGCCAAGCTCCGTCGAACTTCCTGCACCCTCATTGCGCGGCGTGAAGTTGCTGGACACCAGCGCGTTGATCGATGGGCGCATCGCCGATATTTGCGAGACGCATTTTCTGGACGGCACTCTCGGCATTCCGCGTTTTGTGTTGCACGAATTGCAGCAAGTCGCGGACTCGTCGGACTCCTTGAAGCGCCAGCGGGGCCGCCGCGGGCTGGAGGTGACCGAACGCATGAAGAAAATGCCCTGGCTGGACCTGCGGATTCTGGATGAGGACGTTCCCGGCACATCCTCGGTGGATCAGAAACTGGTGGAACTGGCCCGCTCTTCGGGTTCAAAAATTGTCACCAATGATTTCAACTTGAATAAAGTTGCGCGCGTGCAGGGAATTTCGGTTCTGAATGTAAATGAATTGGCCAACGCGATGAAGCCCGCGGTGCTGCCGGGCGAATCGATGCGCGTGCTGATTCTGCGCGAAGGCAAGGAATCCACCCAGGGTGTCGCGTATCTGGATGATGGCACGATGGTGGTGGTCGATGGTGCGCGGCGGCATATCAACCGCACCATCGACATTGTGGTAACGTCCACGCACCAGACTCCAGCGGGAAAGATGATCTTTGGCCGTACCGAGGAGCGCGCCGACTCTTCCGCAACGCGGGTGGCCGCGGGAGGCGTTGTTCCGGAACCCGCTGCCGCTTCGCCCGCATCGCGTTTTGAGGCGTGCCCACCACCTTACGCTGGTCAAGAACCCCAGTAGCGATCGAAGTGGCGCTGCAGAGAGTTGTGCCTTACTCGATATCGGCTGGATTTCTCTTCCAGGCTTGCCTTGAGGTACACTCTCCTTTCTGCAACCCGGACTTAAGCCACCAAGACTCCGCTTCAGCCGGACTGCTTTCATCCTATGAGTGCAATTGCCGCCATTTTACCCGCTGCCGGTCTCGGCACGCGCATGGGCCACGAGACGCCGAAGCAATTTCTAGAACTCGATGGCGTGCCCATCGTGATTCACACTTTGCGGCGCATTGCCGCCTGCCCGCTGATCAGCCACATTATTGTTGCCACTCGAGCCGAAGTCGTGGAGCGCCTGGATGCGCGCATCCGCGAGGAAAAGTTCAAGCAAGATGTCCGCGTGGTGAAGGGGGCGGACTCCCGGCAGGGATCGGTCAGCCAGGCGCTGAAGCACATTCCGGAAGATACGGAGTTGGTGGTTGTGCATGACGCGGTGCGGCCGTTCGTTACTGTTGAGCAAGTCACGCGAGTGATTGAAGAAGCGCGCCGCTGCAAAGCCGCCATTCTGGCCATTCCCGCGATGGACACGGTGAAGGAAGTGAAGCGCGCCAGTTTGCCCGAGGATGTTGCGTTGATCACCGCGACGATTCCGCGGGAACGCGTGGTGCTGGCGCAAACTCCGCAGGTTTTTGAAACGCAGCTTTTGAAACAGGCGTTCGCGGATGCGGAAGTGGATGGCGTGAACGCGTCCGACGAAGCCGGGCTTGTCGAAAAACTTGGTCACGAAGTGCACGTCGTGCAGGGTTCCGAGCGCAATATTAAGATCACCAAGCCCGCCGACATGGACCTGGCGCGGTTTTACCTCCACGCTGAGCAAAAAAAGGTATGAGAACGCGCTGCGGGATTGGCTACGACCTGCATCGGCTGGCCGAAGGCCGCAAGCTGATCGTTGGCGGGATCGAAGTGCCCTTTGATAAGGGACCTGTTGGCCATTCAGACGGCGATGTTCTGGCACACGCGCTATGCGATGCGCTTTTGGGCGCGGCGGGGTTGGGCGACATCGGCACGCACTTTCCGGACAACGATCCGAAGTGGAAAGGAGCGAACAGCCTGCTGTTTCTTGAACACGCGCGCAAACTTCTGGGCGAAAAACATCTTAGTATCGAGCACATCGATGCGGTAGTGATCCTGGAGCGCCCGAAGCTGGGGCCGCATTTCCCGAAGATGCGAGAAGCGCTGGCGAAAGCGCTCGGCGTGCCGGCGGAGAAAATTCACCTGAAAGCCAAGACCAACGAGGGCGTGGACGCGGTAGGGCGTGGCGAAGCGATAGCCTGCCATGTGGTGGCCACACTAACGTTGTAGCGCGCAGATTTTCCGATACGCAGCCTTGATCAAAAATAGGCGTTAAACTCGTTCCATGGCGTCGTCCGAGCACATTCAACCTCATCCCCCGAGAGAAAATTTATTTTCGCCGGCCGATGTGCGGAAAATTCTGTGCGAACGTGGATGGCTATCCGGTGATGCCTCCGCGGAACAATTGGCATTTTGCGAACGAGCTGCGGCGCTGCTTGGTCCGCAAGCCGCCGATGCCAATGAGCTCGCCGAGCTGTTGCGTCTGATTTTTCAATACGATGCGGGGATGATATTGCAAACCGTAGAGGCGCACGCGGTGCTGTCGCGTACCGGAGCGCGCGAAGTGGTGCGGCAACTTGCGCTTTTTTTGTTCGATCCCGTGCCGTTCGACTCCGAGAGATTCAAGGAAGTGGTTACGCTGCTGAAGGAGAGACTCGATTTCGCGGAGCCGCGATTTGTTTCATCCGCTGCGGCTTGCGCTGGCTGGGCGTTTGGGGAAGGGGAACTGGATCGTGTGGTTCTTTTGCTGGATGAAGCGGCGGCGGTTCCGTTTGCGGTTCCGGTGAAGCCGGCGAGAGTGCGCATTCTGGAATTTTGCGCTGCAGTTGATTAGCTCATAGAGTTGAGTGACCGGATCGGTTGAGATCCTTCGTCGCAGAAGGCGCTCGTCAGGATGACAACGCCCGGAGTGAGTTTCCGCGCAGATTGTGGCCCGGGAAGCTTGGTGTGGGCAACTTTCAACTTTTGGGATTCGACTGTAGACTTTGGTTTCATGGACCGACTCACGGGAATTCATGCCGTTCGCGAAGCGTTGGAAGCGGGTAGTGCGTTTGACCGCATCGTGATTGCGATAGGCCGGCAGGACACGCGCGTGGAAGAAATCGTGCAGCTGGCGCGCGGCCGGGGCATCGCCGTGCGCTTCGAAGATCGCGGGCAACTCGATCGCCTGGCCAACACGCGCGATCATCAGGGCGTGGTGGCCATGGTTGCCGCGCGCGCACCGGCCACGCTGGAAGACATCATCGCGAACGCCAATCAATCGAAAGGGCAGCAGGGCCTGATCGTTCTGCTCGACGGCGTGGAAGACCCGCACAATTTGGGCGCGATTGTTCGCACGGCGCTGGCCGCCGGTGCGCATGGCGTGGTGATCCCGGAGCGGCGAGCGGTCGGTCTGACGGATACCGTTGCGCGGGCATCCGCTGGCGCGCTTGCGCATCTGCCGGTAGCGAAGGTGACGAACCTGGCGCGAGCCATGGAAGATTTGAAAGAAGCGGGCTATTGGCTGGTGGGGCTGGACGAAGCCGGAGAGAAAAGCTACACCGAGGTGGACTACACGACGCCGACGGGGATTATCATGGGCGGAGAAGGGAACGGTTTGCACGATCTTACACGCAAGCGTTGCGATTTCGTGGTCTCGCTGCCGACGACGGGGCCGGTAAAATCGCTAAATGTATCTGTGGCTACGGGAGTTGTGCTGTTCGAAGCGCTGCGGCAGAGGCGCGCGCCGAAACGCTAGTGCGGCAATCGCCGGCCTGCGCTAGCTTAGTGCAAAGACCTGACAACTCTCTTGGCGAAGATTGAAAATAACCGGTTGGCTTCCGCCGCCAAGCCTTGCAAATACGTCACCGTAATTCCGAACTAGAACACTGATATGAAATGACCTGTCAAGTGCAATCTCCTGTTTTTCTTTCTTTTTCTTCCTCTCTTCCCCTGTGATCCTTCCTTGCGAGGCAGCGCAAGTCGCGGTCGAGGCGGCTATTGCGACGGTTGATCACTCTGATATTCGCGGGTCGAAACCGCATAATCGTGATCCGTCGGGAGCTGCCTCGGACTAACAACGCGGGTTCGGTCCGCAGACCTACCGCATAGAGTTCTCGAGGATTCTCCTTTCCATGCGCCTCTCGACCGCTACCCACGCTGCCTCCTGGAAATTCTTGCTGCACAAAAAACTTACCTCATGCCGCCCGCCGTTCGGGCTGCTTCTGTGCTGCCTCTACTTTTACCCCAATGGCCCAGATAAAACCCAATAGCTCGCGTCCGATCGCGGTCACCACCTTCCCTTTTTCCTTGCCCCGTGCCGTCCGCTTCCGATAGCGCGTATGCAAGCGGTGTTGTGCTTTCCAGGCGATCTCTCGCACTTCTTCGCTGACCACCTCTTGCCGTTTGCGTAAAGCTCCACCCACGTTTGGCCGGTGGCGATACGCCCAGGCGGCCTCTACCACCACGCGCCGTAAGTGCGCATTTCCCGTCTTGGTGATGCCCCCTCGCCGGGTACTTTCTCCACTGGAATGTTCGCTCGCAACGATCCCGCCGTAGCCCATCAACTGCCGCGCCCGCGTGAATCGCGCTACTTCTCCCAGTTCCGCGACGATCGTCACCGCCGCTACTTGAGCGATGCCCCGCAGGGCTTGCAATGCCTCGATTACTGCGCGCATCTTCGCTGGTGTCGACTTCACCGCTTCTTCGATCGCCTGGTCCAGTCGTGCGATGCGGGTCTCCGCGTGCTCCACCTCATGCAAATAATCCAGTAAGGTGGCTTCTTGCGCCGGCTGCTCGAAGTGCACTTCCTTTTTCACCCACGCCAGGTAGCTCAGCGTCCAGGCCTTCACACCGCTCGCCGGCCGCCGCCCATGCCGCAACAGGAACTTGCTCAGGCGGTGTTTCGCCCGCAATTGGTCTTTCTTAGCCGCCTCCCGGGCTCGTACCAGATCTCGCAAGGCCTCATGGGCCGCATCCGGTACCCACACCGCGGTCAACTCTCCGGCCCGATAATTCCGCGCCAGCTTCAGCGCATCCCGCCGATCGGTCTTCACCCGCTCTCCCGCTTTCACCGGTACCAGCGTGGGCGCCACCACTTCGCACTTCGCTCCCTGGGCCGTCAACTGCCAGTACAAGACCTACCCCGTTGGGCCCGCTTCATAACAAAAACGCAGTTGCTCCACAGGTCCCAGTTTCTTGATCAGCTTCCGAACCGACTCCTCCCGATTCGGAATGACACCCAGAGTTCTCACCTCCCCGCCGTCCTGCTCAGCTACCGCCACCGCAATCGTCTCGGCATGGACATCCAGACCAACAAATTTTATTCTTTTCATCGACCGGCTCCCTTCGCTTGTGGCTCTGTACTGCTTTTCTTCCGATTCGCAGCATAACCCACGACTGCGAATCGGAGCCGGTCATTCCATTGTGACTAAGCTAGGAAACCGCCTCAGAAGGCCCTACAAAAGCAAGAGGCAACAACGCGTAGCCTTACTTTACTTAAAACTTATTTTTTTACTTTCTACTTCTCGTAGCGAATCAGTGAAAAAACGTCGAGACCGGGTAGCTTGGCGCGGCCGTTGAGAAATGTAAGCTCGACCGCAAAGGCCGCGCCTTCGACTATGCCACCTTGCGAACGGATCAACTGCACCGCGGCGGCCGCCGTGCCTCCGGTAGCAAGCAAATCATCGCAGAGCAGCACACGTTGGCCTTTTTGAATCGCGTCTTCATGGATTTCCAGCGAATCCGTGCCGTACTCCAGCGCGTAGGAAACCGTTGCCACCTTCGCGGGAAGTTTTTTCGGCTTGCGCACCGGAACGAAACCGGCTCCCATACGGTAGGCCAGCGCGGGAGCAAGAATAAAGCCGCGCGCTTCGATTCCCACGACGAGATCGATTGTATGGCCGTCATAGTGCCCGCAAAGCTGATCGATCAAACCACGAAAACCCGTTTTGTCCTTCAGCAGTGTGGTCAAGTCATAGAACAAAATTCCGGGTTTCGGATAATCGGGCACTTCGCGGATTAGTTTCTTCAGGTCGTCCATGCGAACGGCTCCTCGTTAAACGGTGGTCTCGATGATGAAATTGCCCCGATATTTGTCTTCCGGATGGTCCGGTTCCTCGCGGACATCCGTAACGCGGGCCAGCATCGGCCCTTTTTCCAGAGCGAAGCGCAACTGCTTCAGCTTTTCGGGAGTGCCGATGGCGAACACTTCCACACCGCTGTCACGCCGGTTCCGCACATAGCCATCCACTCCAAGTTTCCGGGCGACATGCTCGACGTAATTGCGAAAGCCAACACCTTGCACACGTCCAGTGACAATGTACCGTCGAGCCAGAACCTCTTGCCTCACAGTGCTTTCAGTTTAGCAAAGAGAAACCAGTTTGTTACAAGCCGCGCGGCCGAAGCTGTTGTGAAATTTCCGTCCCGCGTCGCGGCAAGCAGAATCGGATTGACCGCGACGCAAAGCTCCTGTTATGACAGTGACCGGTTCTGCGTTCTGCGGGGATTTGATGGATATGAATCGCCGGAAATTTCTTGCATGCTCTTTTGCGACGGCTGGAAGCGCCGTGCTGGCGGGCCGTGGATTTGCCAAGCCACGCTCTTGGGCGCAACCGCAAGTCCCTGGCGCGATTTCAGAAGCCGAAATTAACGCTGCTCGCTTCCCCAAAGATTTTCTCTGGGGCATGGCCACCGCGGCTTATCAGGTGGAAGGTGCGTGGAACGCCGACGGCAAGGGCGAATCCAATTGGGATCGTTTTTCGCACACGGTGGGGAAAATCAAAGGCAATGCAACCGGAGATGTTGCCTGCGACCAATATCATTTGTATGCGCAGGACATCGCACTGTTGAAACGGCTGAACCAGAAGAGTTACCGCTTCTCGATTTCGTGGTCGCGTATTCAGCCAACAGGTGTGGGACCGGCCAACCAAAAGGGCCTAGATCACTACAGCCGCCTGGTGGATGCGCTGCTCGAAGCGGGAATCCGGCCGTTCTGCACGCTCTATCATTGGGATTTGCCGCAGGCGTTGGAAGATCGCGGCGGCTGGCCGAATCGCGATCTCGCCGGATTTTATGCAGACTACGCGGGCATTCTGGCGAAGAATCTCGGCGATCGCCTGACGGTCTGGGCGCCGTTCAACATGCCGTGGTCTTTCACGTATCTGGGTTACGGCGCCGGCGTTTTCCCGCCGGGCAAAACCGACTACGATTTGTTTCTGAAAGCGGCGCATACCGTCAATCTCGCGCAAGGACACGCATTTCGCGCCATCAAGTCCGCATCGACAAAGGCCACCGTTGGCAGCGCGTACGGCATGGCGCCGGCATATCCGAAGACCGACAGTGAAGCCGACCGCGCCGCCGCTGCGCGTTATCACGCGATGAATAACGTCTACTTCCTCGAGACGGCAATGCGCGGGAAATACCCAAAGGCGTTCATCGGCGAAACGCCGTATGAAGCGATGGGATTCCGTCCAGGCGACGACAAAATCATGCAAGTGCCGCTCGATTGGATTGGCTTTCATTACTACACGCGGCGCATTGTTTCTGACGCGGGCGCGGGCTCTGGTGCAGCTGGTGGAGCGAGCTTCGGCACCGAAAGCGAGAACGATGCGACTGCCGGCCGCGACCGGTACACGCGCTTCCATGCGGTGATGCCCACCGAAGGCCCGCTCACCGATGCCGGTCTAGAACTGTGGCCGCGGGGAATCTACGATCTGGTCATGCAGATTTCTCGGGAATACAACCATCCGATCATAGAGATCACGGAAGAAGGCTGCAGTTATCTCGATACGCCATACGTGAAAGAAAATGGCAGTGTACCCGATGCGCGTAGGACGCAATTCTTTCGCGAGCATTTGGCAGAACTGGCGCGCGCGATTTCAGACGGCGCCAACGTGCGCGCCTACCACGCGTGGAGTCTGCTCGATAATTTCGAGTGGGCCGACGGCTACAGCCAACGCTATGGCTTGATCTATGTGGATTTCCGCAATCAGAAGCGTACCGTAAAGGATTCGGGCTTGTGGTATGGCCGCGTAGCCGCCGCGAACCGCCTTGATGTGGAGTGACTCGCAGAACAAAATAGGTCAACGTAGGAACGCGGATGTAGAATGACCACGCGAGGCGGCAAAGCACCCGCTGTATCGCATCTAAGGAAATATGGCTGATCACGGCTCCCGCTTTCTTCGCGCTTGGCATCCTATGCGGTTGCTCGTTCAAGCTATGAGCATTTATGTTTTCCTGGCGCCGATTCTTCTTGCGCAGGATGAAGCGCCCGGGCCCATGGCACCGCCTCCGGAACATCATGTCACGCGCATCGAGGGCGTGGCCGAACCGGTTGCGCCGCCGTCTTTGCCTCCCGCTCAAATTATCCAGGCATTCACCAAAAAAGAAGAGCTGTATCAAACGACACGGCCGCAGTTCGCTTACCGAAAAACAATTCGCATCCAGGAGTTCGGCCCAGATGGCAGCCCAAGTGGCGAGTATACGGCTACCTATGATGCCGTGCGAACCGCGGATGGCAAGCTTTACGAAAAAGCCATCTCCGCGCCGTTATCCAACCTCCAATATCTTTCCTTTGAGCCGGAGGACGCGCAAGCGCTTACGCGCATTCCCGCGTATCCGGTGACCGCGAGCCAGCTTTCCAAGTACGACGTGAAATATCTGAATACGGAAAAAATAGACGAGATCGACTGCTACATTTTTCAGGTTTCGCCACGCACGCTGGAACGCCAGCATGCGCTTTTCGACGGGATCATCTGGGTGGACGAGAAATATCTGGAAGTGGTGAAAACGTACGGCAAATGGGTAACGGATCTTGGCGCCATGCAGCCGCCCACACTGCCCTTCGGCATGTTTGAGACGTACCGGGAAAATGTTGACGGAAAATACTGGTTTCCGGATTATGCGCGTGCCGATGGACTGTACAAAATGAAGGATCACGACGTTCCGATCCGCGTGACGATCAAGTGGAGCAATTTTAAGCCGTTTGCGGCGGTGGCTGCGACGACGCCCGCTCCTTCGCCGGCCCTTCCACCCGCGCCTCCTGCATCCGCCACTACTTCCGCACCGGCTGCGAAACCTTGATCGCGTTACCGAGCTAGCTCCTGCGCGTCTTTTCGCTGAGGCGATCGACCAACGCGGGTAAGTCTGCCAATTTTTTCAGTAGAAATTCGGGCTTGGCGGCACGCAACCGTTTCTCGGTTGGAAACGGCCCTAAGACCGCGATCGCTGGCATTCCCACGGCGCCAGCCATCTCCAGATCTTCCGGCGTGTCTCCGACATACACGCACTGGTCCGGCTGCAATTTCAGTTTGCGCAGAGCCATTTGCAGGGGTGCGGGATGCGGCTTTTTTTCCGGCGTGTCACCGCCGCAGACCCGCGCGCGGAAGGTGCGTGTGAGTTCAAATTCGCGCAATTGCCGGGAAACGCGTTGGCGGTCGCCGCTGGTCACCAGGCCCAAGGTATGGCGTCCGGCGAGCCGCCGCAGCACGCGCCGCGCCCCGGTAACGAGCTTGGAGGGATGTCTGGCGTAGTGGACTCGCCAGAGATCGTTTGCCTTGTCCCAGCTGTCTTGGGGGATACCCGCGGCACGATAGACCTTATACCAGTCCGGCGAATAATGAACTTCGAGCTCCTTCAATCCCCATCCCAAGCCTAATTCGCGGAACATGCCCAGATAAGCCTGGGAATCGGCGTGGTAGGAATCAATAAGGGTGCCGTCCCAATCAAACAGCACAGCGGCCAAGGGATTTTTTGCCAGCACAACTGCCAGATTAGCAGAAGCCAAGGAATGGGTTGTAGAGGGAACCGTTAAATCAGTCTGCCGGACGCCAGCTGGGAACGTTGTCGTCGCGATCGAAGGCGAAATCGTCAAAGCTGGCTGCAATGCCATGCCATCCCGGCATGTTTGCGGCTTCGGTGCGCTCCACGGTTGCCCTCGAAGAGACCACCACGTTTCCATAACCCAGCGGGCGGCTGACTAAGACGATATCCAGTTCGATGGCTGTGCCGGGTGCCAAAGCTTTTGGGCAAAGAAAAAACACGCCCGAGGAGCTGATATCCCGGGTCACCAGGGTGATCGGAAACTCTTCCTTGTGGCCAGCGACGCTCCGGAGCTTTAAGGGCAGCCGCAGCGCTGCACGCGGCCGTTCACGGTGCTCGAGGTGCACTCCGACGGCATGCGTGGGGACGCGAACAAACCGCCTGGGCTGCGGATTCCTCAGCAAGGGCATCACTCGGAGTTTCGGGGACACAGGTATCGCAGCCGGTTGTTCCTGAACAACGGGTAGAGCGGAGGCCTGAGCCACCGGTTCAGACTGCTTGATGAGATTCCTATAAGCTAACGCGCGGTTGTTAGCACTCATCTCGCCCCTCAGTGAGATGAAACCCAAAAAGACTCAGTTTGGTGGTTCTCTTACTCGATCCCTGACCATTCCCCGTGAAGCTGTTGGGCTGCCAACATGCCACTACAGGGAGACACTGTCAACCTGTGGAAAACCGGGGAAGTGTCCTAAATCCAAACACTTCGTAATGGTACCGCTACTCCTTGGGGCCGCTGCTACAACGGGGCGCTCCATTGTGGTTCTGTTATTCTTGAGAATCTCGGATTCTTCGATTTTAACAAAGAGCTGGGCCAGCCGACGAATGCTACCGTCTCCATCCGTAAAGCCATCTCATCCGACGCTCGTGCTTGTCTCCTTCGCGATCGTATACATCGTATGGGGCTCGACGTTCTACGCGATTCGAATCGGGATTGAATCGTTTCCACCTCATTTGCTGGCGGGATTGCGGTACCTCTCTGCCGGCTTAGCCTTGTATCCCACGCTTCGCATGATCACTCGAGAGAAACCTACGCTGCCCCAGTGGGCAACGGCATTCATCGTGGGCGGCCTGCTGTGCGCCCTGGGTAATGGCACAGTTTCCTGGTCGGAACTGATCGTTCCTTCCGGCATAGCGGCCTTGCTGGTCGCCACGGTTTCGTTGTGGATGGTGCTGGTGGACTGGCTGAGGCCAGGGGGAGCGCGCCCGCCGCCGCGCGTCATTGCGGGCTTGTTCCTGGGATTTACGGGCATGGCCTTGCTGGTGGGGCCAAAGCATCTCGGAAACTCCGAGCGGATCGATCCCGTCGGAGCCTTTGCATTGATCGCCGCTTCGCTGGCATGGGCCATCGGTTCGATCTACTCTCGGCACCACCCGTTGCCTCGCTCACCGATTTTGGGAGCCGGAATGCAAATGCTTTGCGGCGGGGTGCTGCTATGCGTAATGGCCGCGGCGATCGGAGAGACGCGTCATTTCCACTTCAGCGATGTCACAACGCGCTCCTGGCTCGCACTGGCATACCTCGCCGCGTGCGGCACGGGGCTCGGGTTCAGCTCCTACGCCTATATTCTGAAGCACAGTACGGCCCCGCGCGTGGCCACCTATGCCTTCGTGAATCCAGTCGTGGCGCTCCTTCTTGGGTGGTTCCTTGCCGCGGAGCCGCTTTCGTTACGCACGGCGCTGGCCAGCGGAATCATTCTTACGGCTGTCCTGCTGGTGATCACGGCCCCGCATAAAGACGCGATTGAGGCCGAAGAAGCTATTCCAACGCCGGGCGAAGCCTGAGTTTTTGACACATCCCAGCCACAAATTTGCCGTCCGAAATCGGATAGATTGCGCGACGAGAGAGCGGTAGTCTATGGCCATGAAAACGCAGCAACGCAAATCGGCATCCGCAAGCATCACGCCGCAAGCCGCGAAGCGATACTGGCAAGCCACGCTGCATCGCGATGCGCGCGCGGATGGCTCATTTTTCTTCGCGGTGCGATCCACGCAGATTTATTGCCGGCCGTCCTGTCCGGCACGCCGTCCATTGCGGCGAAACACGGTTTTCTTTCGCACTCCGCAGGATGCGGAAAAAGAGGGATTCCGGCCGTGCCAACGTTGCCGGCCGAAGCAGCAGGATTCAGCCATTGCGTTGGTACAGGGGCTTGCGGCGGTCCTGGCTAATACGGATGAGGCATCACTTCGTCTGGCTTCCCTGGCGGCGCGAGTGAATTCTTCCCCGACACAATTGCGACGCGCGTTTCGCCGGGCGACTGGTTTATCGCCGAAGGAATTTCAGCAAGCATTTCGTTTGCGACGGTTCAAGCAGATGTTGCGCGATGGTTGCAGGGTGACGGATGCGCTGTATGCCTGCGGTTTTGGATCGTCCAGCCGTCTGTATGAAAAGACCAATGCGCATCTGGGCATGACGCCGGCGTCTTATCGCAAAGGGGGAGCGGGAATGCAAATCAAATATACGGTTGCGAATACGTCGTTGGGAAAAGTGTTGGTGGGGGCCACGGAACGGGGCGTCTCCGCAGTTTATCTGGGAGAAAACGAGAAGGCGTTGGTGGACGAATTGCGGAAAGAGTATGGCAACGCGGAGATTGTGCGCGCCGCGGATGGCCATGAGAACTGGTTGAAGGAAATCGTGCGCCGCGTGGAGGGCAATGCGCCGAGCGAGGAGCTGCCTCTCGACGTGCAGGCAACGGCATTTCAGCGCAGAGTCTGGCAGGAACTGCAGAAGATTCCGCGCGGAACCACGCGGACGTACACGCAAGTGGCAAAGTCGCTCGGAAAGCCGCGCTCGGTGCGTGCGGTGGCCCGGGCGTGTGCCACGAATCCGGTTTCAATTGTGGTGCCGTGCCATCGCGTGATTCGAACGGACGGAACGCTGGCGGGATACCGCTGGGGGTTGTCGCGCAAGGAGAAGTTACTGCAGAGGGAATCGGCTCCGGCGTAGTGCCTGCCGAGATGGCGTCGAGCAGTGCTGCACCCTACGAAGAAGGGATTTAGCCACGGGGTTTTTCGACTTTCGTGCCCTTTGGCCAATCGGGTTTAAATTTGCCGTCGCCTAGTTTCAGATTCTTCATGACTTTGGTGAAGCGGGACATCACGTAGTCGCCCGATCCCGCTTCGATGAACTTCTGCTGCACCGGCAGCCATGAAGATTCATCGACCCACATAACCACCTTGGAAATTTGCTTCTTTTGTTCGTCGGACTTGGGAATCAGTTCGAGGACCGCGGCCTTGTGCCCATCCAATTCCTCTTCGCCGGTCAAGGTGATGGAATAATTTTTCTTCAGGCTTTCGACGCGCGTACCAAAGCCCAGTGCGAGGTACTGGTCGACCATCGCGCGGTTCTTGCCGATATTGTATTCCTCCACGCGATTGATCTTTGGTGTGTAGATGTAGAGATTATCGCCGTTGCGAAGAATGGTGCGTGGATCGGGCGTCTGAAAATCGATGCGCACCTTGGAATCCTTGCGCACAAAAATCTCGCCGGTTTCGGTGGAGGTGTCCTGCACGACGGCGGTATATTTGATGTGGTCGATGGCCGCGGTAAGGGATTTAAAGTCCTGCGCGGAATTGTCCATCATAGAAAGCATGTAATCCAGGTTCAGTTTGCCGGGGGCTTGCGTGCGGCTGAAGGCGTGCAGCCCAAAGAGCCCGAAAAGCGCTATACAAAGCAAAAATAAGCAAAAATACGAGTGGATCTTTCTCAAAGCCAACCCCGGGGGCCGAATCATCAGCCACATTTCCCAAAAGGAAATCGTAACATAATGAAGAAACATGCGCCCGGGAGCCGGCTCATTGGCAATTGCCGTCTTCAATGAACTGTTGAGCAGAGGCCAGAGAGGCCAGGGAGTGACCGCAAGCGGTAAGCTTCTGATTTAGAGGATCGGACTCCAGGGAATTCGGATCGATATAGTTCATCGCTTTAGTCATGCCTACGTACTTGTCGTTCAGGGCTTTCATGTTATTGAACTCCGCGACCAGAAGTGGATAGGCCCTCCTGTCCTGTTCTGTGTTGACGGACACTGCGGCCAGGCGCAAGGCGTCTTGCGCTTGAGCCTGGTAAGTGTCCAGCCATCCGGTGGCCAGCGGCACACCCTTTTCGATCGCGGTCTTGAGCGCCGCATGCCATTCGCGGAGTCGTGCCATTGCCTCGAAGGCCGCGGTGATAAAGTCCTTGGACAATCCTGGCTTCTGCTGGGGAGCACCCGGGGCAGCTTCCGCGGCCGGCAAATTCAGAACGATCTGGTTGCCCTTGAAGCTGATTGTGCCGTTGGTGATGCGGGCCAGGCCCTCGACCTCGACGTAACTGTGATCGTGCAGTTGAACTACCTTTGCGGCGCCCTGGTGACCGTTGACGATCAGGGACGTGCTTTCCTGTGCGGCCAGGGCGAGACCCAGCACCGTGAGAAGCGCTCCCAACGCCCACCATTTGGTGGTATCGCTTGAATTCCTGGGCATGGCTCCGTACCTCCTGCGGCGCGCCCCGGGGACTTTCAGGGACAGCTTCCTCGCGAATGATAGCAGAGAGACGAGGGATGGTCTTGTCCTCAGGGCTGAGAGCTTAGACGGACGGAAAGCGATTCGCGGTGGCGGTCAAACCACCAGGGCCATGCAATCAGAACCAAGGTGGCGATCAGCCCGGAAACGGCCATCGACTTTATGCCTTGCGGCGGGCTACTGAAGCGGTCTCCGACGTATAGAACCAGCAGCACCGCCGCGTAGCCCCAAAAGCCGAAGCGGCCGATCGGATCGCGCGGTCGGGTACACCGGCTATACAGCAAAACACCTCCCACAAATAGCACTAACTCGACGACCAGCGTGCCGGGAATGGAGTTCCATAGGCCCAATCCGTGCTTGGGGCCGTTGGGATAGAGGGGCATGTCCGGGCGGTGCGTGAGCCAGTCCAGGACCCAATGGCTGACCACGCCGATCCAGATGGCCACCGCTCCCATCCTATCGCTGCGACAGGCGCGATAGGCCAAAGCCAGCGCCGTGGCCCACAGCGCCATGAAAATCAGGCTGTGCGAGCAGGGGTAGTCGTAAAGGTCAAGGGGAGTCCAGCGGGTGTCGCCGACGGATATGCGCGCATGCTCCCAACCGAGAAGCAGGAAGACCGTCCACAAAATATCCGCCCACACCGTGGCGGTGATCAAGAGTCCCAGGGAAACGCGTGGTGCCATGCGCTTCAACCCGAAGCCAACGCCAAAGTGCCCAATGAACATTCGCTCACCTGATTTCTTTCATCGGTGTGGCCCACAGGGACGATGGCAGTGGGAAGTGGAGAGTAGGCCCATGGGCGGAGGCAGCGCAAGCGGGTATGCGCCACCATAAGCTTCGACGAGATGCGTGCCGCGGGCGTTTCAGGTTTATTTTTCCGGCTAGTTCTGCGTTACACCTGAAGGATGTCGCCTTCACGGGCGACCATTTCGTAGAGGACTGGGCTGACCACGCGTCCTAAGAAGAGACGCGAGATTAGACCGGCGACGATGACGATGGCGAAGGGCTTCTGCGAATCGGAACCCACTCCGGTGGAGAGTGCGGCGGGCAGAAGCCCAAGGCAGGCGACAAGAGCCGTCATCATGATTGGGCGCAGGCGCACCAGAGAGCCGTGATAGGTGGCGCTGGCGAATGTCCTCGCCTTCCAGTCGCAATTTGTTGATGTAGGAAACGTCGATGATCGCGGTTTCGACAGACACGCCCATTAGCACGATCAATCCGAGAATCGACGAAACGCTGAACGGCGTGTGCGTGAGCTTCAACGCTATGAGCGCGCCGACCGGCTCGGTCATCACCACGCTCAGCACCACTGTGGCGGGGAACTTGAAGTTGCCGTAGAGCGCGAAGAGAATCAGAAAGATCAGAAACACGGCGAGCGGCCCGATCACCAGAAGCTGCGATTTCGCTTCGAGGAGTTCGCTGTATTCGCCGCCCCAGTCCAGGCGGTAGCCTTCCGGCAAGCGCACGGCTTTGGCGATATTTTTCTGGCCGTCGCGGACCACACCCTCCAGGTTGCGTCCTTCAATGGAAAATTGCACGCCGATGTAGCGTGAATTGTTTTCGCGATAAATGAACGATGCGCCGGTGGACTCCTTGATGCTGGCGAGCTCCGAAAGCGGAATCTGCTGCCCGGCAGGAGCGGGCACGAGCAGATTGCCAATCTCCCGGGCGTCGGAGCGATACTTCGGGTCCATGCGCACCACAAGATCGAACAGCTTTTCGCCTTGAATCACCTGAGTCGCGGCCTGACCGCCGACGGCTGCTTGCACGACGGCTTCTACGTCCGCAACATTTATCCCGTAACGCGCAATCTTGGCGCGGTCCGCGTCGATGAGCAGACTGGGCTGGCCAAGTTCCCGCACGACGGTGAGATCGGTGAAGCCGGGCGTTTTACTGAGCACATTTTTGATTTCGACGGCCTTTTTCTCGAGCACTTGCAGATCGGAGCCGAAGATTTTTACGGCCAGGGCGCTCTTCAGGCCAGTGAGCGCTTCGTCTACGGCATCCTCGGCGGGCTGGGTGAAATTGAAAATCACGCCGGGATATGCTGCAAGCTGCCTCTGGAGTTCCCTGGTCAACTCCGCCTTGGTGTGAATTGAGCCGGATTTCCAGGACTTGTCGTCATACGGTTTCAATCCGACATAAAATTCGCAATTGAAAAAGCCGGTGGGGTCGGTGCCGTCATCCGGGCGGCCCAGTTCGGAGCCGACGACGGTGACTTGAGGATACTTGGCAAGCAGCGTGCGAACCTGCGGAGCGAATTTGGCGGCGTCCTCGAAGGAAATCGTGTAGGGCATGGTGGCGCGCACCCAGATCGCGCCTTCATCGAGATGAGGCATGAATTCGCCGCCAATGAACGGCACGAGCAGAAGCGTGAGGCCAAAAATAACGAGGCCAACAGAATCGTCAGCTTGGGATGGTCGAGGCACCATTCGAGTTCAGACCCATATTCCTTGCGGACCCAGTTCAAAGACGCGATTGTGTTTTTCCTTCGACACCGCTCTTGAACCAGTACGAAACGAGGACGGGGACCAGCGTCAGCGTGAGAATCAGAGCGCCGAGCAGCGCGAATCGCCATGGTGTCCGCCATCGGGTGAAACAGTTTTCCCGCTGGCCCGGTCAGCGCATAGATCGGCAAGATAGCCGGCGATGATGACGGCCACGGAATAAAAGATCGGGCGGTCCACATCGCGAGCGGCAGTGAGGATCACTTCGTGTGAGTTTGTAATCCTGGCCGGGCGAAGGCCGAGCTCGCGATAAATGTTCTCGACCATCACGATGGTGCCGTCGATGATGATGCCGAAATCGATGGCTCCAATGGAGAGCAGATTGGCGGCCTCTCCGGTCGCAATGCAGGAAAATGAACGCGAAGAGCAGGGCCAGCGGAATCGGTCAGAGCGGTGATGACGGCAGCGCGGAAACTGACCAGGAAGAAGATCAGCACGAGGAACACCAGAACCATGCCGCGCAGAAGGTTGCCTTCGACAGTGTCCGTGGTGACGCGAACGAGATCACTGCGATCGTAATACGGACGAATCTTCACGTCGGGCGGAAGCAGCGTTGCGGTTGATCTCTTCGGTTTTTTTCTCGACACCTTCGAGCACGGTCTGGGTCTGCTCACCGCGGCGCATCAGAATCACGCCTTCGACGGCGTCGTCGTCGTTTTTCTGTTTGTCCTGGAACCCGAAAATTCCCAGGCGCGGAGCGTGCCCGATCACCACGCGGCCCGATGTCTTTGACGCGAATGGGAACGCCATTGCAGGCTGGCCGACCACCACTTCGCCGATGTCTTCGATGGTTTTGACCAGGCCCAGGCCGCGCACGTAGTAGAACTGTCCGCCTTGTGTATAGAAGCCGCCGCCGGTGTTGGCGTTATTGGCGTTGAGAGCGATGACGACTTGCACCACGGGCAGATGATAATTGTAGAGTTTCACGGGATCGAGCAGGACGTGATACTCCATCGTGGGACCGCCGAAGCCGGAGTCATCGGCAACGCCGGGCACGCTGCTTGTATGCACGCTCGATGGTCCAGTCTTCGAAGGTGTGCAATTCCATGGGGCTGCGATCGGGGCTTTCGATCACGTAGCGATAGACGAGTCCGCTGGGGCTGAACAGCGGCGCCATGCTCGGCGTGACGCCCTGCGGCAACGTGGCATCGCTGATGCGTTCGAAGACGACCTCACGCGCGAAATAAGCGTCGATACCGTCTTCAAACGTCAGAATGACGTCCGACAGGCCATAGAGCGAAATCGAGCGCATGTATCTTCAGACGTGGCGCGCCGTTCATCGCCAGCTCGAGCGGAAGGGTGGTGAGCCGCTCCACTTCTTCGGCGGCGTGTCCCGGCCATTGCGTGATCAATTCCACCATTGGCGGAGACAAGATCCGGATACGCATCCACCGGCATTTGGCGGAAAGACCAGGCTCCGGCGACGATCATCAGAGCCGTGAACATCAGGACGAGGAAGCGCTGTTGCAGGGCGAATTGAACGATGCGATGGATCATCGGGGATCCGGGAAGCGCTCTCCTTTATTGCTGCAGCGAATTCTTGAACTGCAGGAACAGGCTGCCATTTCCGGCAACGTGTTCGCCTTCCTTCAAGCCGCTGGCGATTTGCGTACGGCCCTGGTTGCTCTGGCCTAACGTAACGAGGCGGCGCGCGAACTGGTTTTCGTTGGTTTGCACGTACACGAATGGCTGATTTTCGGTGTCGCGCAAAACCGCGGCATCCGGAACGCTGATAGCATCGGGAATTGAACCCGCATTCACCAGCACGGTGACGTACATATCTTTTTTCAGTTTTTTGCCGGGATTGTCCGCCACGATCCGCCCCTGGAGCGTGCGCGTGGTGGGGTCCATGGCCGGAGCGATGTAGGAAATTTTCCCATGAAACAGTTCCGGATACGCTTCGGTATTGATTTCCACGGAATTGCCTATGTGCACATAGGGAAGGTCGCTCTGGAATACATTCACGAGGACCCAAACCGTGTTGGTATTGGAAATGGTGAAGCACTGCGTTGCGCCGCCCTGCAGGAGTTGGCCCGGGCCCACCAGGCGTTCCACAATTTCACCCGCGACCGGCGCAGGCACCGGAATTTCCGCGGTGGTCTGCGAAGCATTGTTCAGCACCACATCGGGATCCTTCAGCCCCAGGGCGCGCAACGCGTCGGCGGAAGACTCCACATCCGCATACGCCTGCGTGCGAGTTGACTCCGCCTGCTGGAGATCGGCTTCCGCAATGGCGCCGTGAGCGAAAAGATCTTTCGCGCGAACATAAAGTTTGTCGGCCAGGGCGTAGGCGTCGCGCGCCTTGATGTAGGCGGAGCGAGCCGCGGAATAATCGGGGCTAGTAACGGTAAGTAGCGCTTGGCCGGCATGGACGACTTGCCCGGGCGCGACCAGAATTTCGTGGACCGGACCGCCAATCGCCGCAAACACCGGTGTAGTTTGAAATGCGTCGTAAGCCACGGCTCCGGACAAACGCAGCGTGCGCGGAAGAGGCGCTTTTTGCGCTGCCACCACTTCTACATGGGCCAACTGTTCCTTTGGCACGGTGAACAGCTGTGCGGTGTCTGCCTTCGCTTCCGAGGAAGTGAACGACGTCATGCCCGATTCCGATTCCGTCGGTCCGCTACCGCAACCTGAGAACGAAATGGCGAATGCCGTGGCAACCGCGAAGTAAAAAGGCAATGCAAAACGATGCTGAGTCCAAAGCTTCATGGCAGATTCCTCGTACCTACCGCCTGGCGTAATTGTTCGAGAGCGAGCATGTAATTCGCGAGAGCCTGGCGATAAGCAAGCTGGTTGGCGCGGTACGTTCGTTCCGAATCCAGGAAATCGAGCAAGCTGGCAGCGCCGTGGCGATAGGCATATTCGCTGATGTCGCGGGATTGCCTGGCCTGGTCGACATAGCCGCCCTGATACAGCTGAATGATCTGATCGTTGGTGCGCAGATTTTCGTAGGCCTGGATGACGTCGGTAGAAACCTGTTGCGCCGTCTCGCTGGCCTGCTGCTGAGCCTGAGTGATGGCATAACCGGCTCGCTGGATTTCGCCCTGATTGCGATTGAAGATGGGCAGCGGCATGTTGTAGTAGAACGCGCCGGAGTTCGTGCCGTTGGTATGCGTGTAATTGAAAGTGCCGGTGACGTCCATCTTGCCGTTGGCGTTCTGCAGGGCCAGTTGGCTTTCCGCCGCGGTCACGGCTTGCTGCGCGGCGTGCAAATCGGGGCGGTTTGCCGCCGCAAGAGTTTTCAGGCCGCTCATGTCTGCGTGTACGGATTGGTAATCCAGCGCGCCCTGCACGTCATAGTCATCCGGAACGGATTCGAAACCCAGCAACTGGCGAAGAGCGGCCAGTGCCTGTAGCTTGGCCAATTTCGCCGCCGAAACGTCGGTCTGAAACTGCAGAAGTTGCAGCTTGATTTTCAGGAAATCGCCTTCGCTCATGTCGCCGACGCGAAAGCGCTCGTTGCTGATGTCCACGGTTTTCTGGAAGCTATCCAGATCTAGCAGCGCAAAATCCAGCGTGGATTGCGCCAACAAGACGTCAATAAATTGTTGTCCAACGTTATAGACGAGCTGGCGCTCGCTGTCGGAAACCTGCGAGACAACCACCGCGGTTTGATCCCGGGCCGCCTGCAACCGGTGCTGGCGCTTCTTGCCCCGTTCGAAAAGATAGCCTACTCCGGCGTCGAATTGCGCCTGCTGGTCGATGTACTCCGAGCTGAACTGGTTGGGTTGAAAGATAGGAAGATACTGCGCGTCCAGACCGAGCGTGGGATTCGGGCGCAGATTTGCGGTGACTTCTTCGGCCTGGCTCTGCTGAATCGTGGAACGTATCGCCTGCAAGGCGTGATTGTGGAGAAGCGCCAGGCCAATGGCGTCATCCAGCGTAATGCGCGTCACTGCCGGAGTTGTCGCGTTGGTTTGCGTACCTGTTGGCCCCGTTGCGGGCGCAGCTGTCTGCTGGCCTGCCGCTAATGCAGGGAGGGCAAGCAGCGCCGAAACCAAAAGGATTTCGTTCTTCAAGTACTAACTCCCTGGGCTCCCCGGTTCGAGGGTCGCCTGGCATGACCGATGGAGAAGGAAGACAGACGATCAGCAGGGGACGGGAGGGGCTCGAGGAGTGAGGTTACGAAAGATGACCAAAAGCGCCGGCGGCAGGGTAGGCAGGATTTCCAACCGCTGCATTGCCCGGGACGCAACGAAGATCACCGCACTCGTGGCGATGGCGGCTCCCGCCGTGTGGCAAACGGGGCAGGCATGCGAATCCATGGTTCTCGAGTTCAGATCGATGCAGCAATGCAATTGCGCCGCAAGGAAAACAGCCGCGAGAAACAAGGCCAGAAAATTGAATGCCTTGGATTTAGATGGCAATTTTAATCCGATTACCAGCTGTTTTGGTAGAGACATGGTACACCCGGCAAACCCATTTCCCACAATCAATAAACTCCCGGGGGTCACGGGATTCGCACTTCTGATTCCATCCCTTGCCTGCTCCTTGCTAGTTCTGCTGTCGAATGGTTGCGGCTCGGGTTATCCGGGGGCATCGCCACAACTTCGCGTTCTTAGTCGCTTAGTGGCTGATTTCGACTTGATATGCAATGACCGTGCCGGAGGCGTCGCGGATCGGTTCAATTTTGCCGATTGAGAAGCGTCCGTCACTGAGGCCTTGGCTCGCTTTTTGCAGCGCGCTGTGCAGGTCGTTCGAAAGAGCGGGAGTGCGTTCGGGCGGAGCCAGGGCTCTTGCGTCCACTTTGTAAATTTCCAGTTCGCCGGATTTGGATATGAGTTCCACTTGCGTGGAATTGACGGGCAAGCCCACCTGAGGCTGATCGTGAAACCATCGAGTCGGCGTCAGCAGAACGAACACCAGGATCAGCGCCACGGCTACATCGTACTGCCACGTGCCTCGCTCGTAGGACCAGAAGAAAATGCGATTCAGGATTTGACCGAGGTCAGGCATGTCAGTCCGCTGGGATGCCGTCTACAATAATGCCATCGCGCATGTGAACCACGCGGTCGAAGTAAACCGTGGCTTCCGGATTGTGCGTAATCATCACAATCGTCTGGCCCAGATCCTTGTTCAAGCGCCGGAGCATTTCCAAAACAACTTCGGAGTTCTTGGTGTCGAGATTGCCCGTCGGTTCGTCGGCAAGCAGAATCTTTGGTTCGTTGATGATGGCGCGTGCGATGGCGACGCGTTGTTGCTCTCCGCCGGACATCTCCGACGGCCGGTGGTGAAGACGCCCTTCCAGCCCCAGCATCTTGGTGACAACGTCAAAGCGGTGAGGATCGAAGCCGTCGCCGTGGATGTATTGCGCGATAGCGATGTTGCCCTGGGCGGACAGCGCCGGCAGCAGATTGAAGCGCTGGAACACAAAGCCAATTTTGTGGCGCCGGAGTTTGGTGCGTTCCGCGTCGGTCATCAACGAAAGATCATTCCCATCCACGTACACCTTGCCGCGCGAAGCCTGCGCCAAACCGCCGATTACATATAAAAGAGAGGATTTTCCGCACCCAGATGGGCCCATTACCGCTACCGATTCACCCGGAAGCACATCCAGATCGACGCCACGAAGGGCGGGTACTTCAACCTTGCCAGCATGATAGAGCTTCCAAAGATTCTCGGTTTTGAGTATCGGCTCCAACGTCTTCAGCTCTGGCTCCGTCGAATGGTTCGTCTGCGACTGTATTCTAACCGTGATTGACATGTGTGGCTAGGTTGCCAGAGCTCCTTTTCAATCGTATGAAAGCGCCTGAACCGCGTCTTTGCGGCTGGCCAGCCAAGCGGGATAGCTGGCGCCAAACAGAGCACCGGCCAAGGCGATGAGGCCAGCCCGGAGAATCCATCCCCAGGTAATCAGCACCGACAGAGTCGGGAAAATCGCTAGAAACCCTGCGCGGACAAGGTAACTCAGACCGATGCCCGCCGCAATACCAAGGAAGCAGAGCAGCACCGTTTCCGTCAAAAGCGCGCGGACGATCAGCAGCTTGCTGGCTCCCAGGGATTTGAGCACACCGATATCGCGGGTACGTTCGAGGACCGTGGTGTACATGGTCAAGAAAATCACCAGGAGGCCGATGGCCACGGCCAGAGCGATCATGGCATTGATGAATGTCTGCAGGCCCGGAATGTTCGCGGAGGTCATCAGGCTCATGAAATCCTTCAGCGGGCGGACCGGGTGATTGGGCAGAAGCTGCTCGATTTCTTCCATGACGTCCTGCGTATGCTCCGGTCTGGTGCACTTCACCAGGAAAATAGAAGCTTTGTCTCTCGCGCCGACGAGCTCCTGCAGGGTAGTAATGGGAACGAACAGACGGCCACCCTTGCCATGCTCGACGATGCCCGCGACTTTCCAGTCCTGGCTGAATAGTCGGAACGTGCTGCCCACGGTCAGGTGCTTGGACTTCGCTGCCCAATCGTCGACCAGCAGATCGTCGGGTCCTTCCATATCGTGGCCAGCCAGAAAAATAAATCCGCCAGACACGGCCTTGAACGATTCCGGATCGATGCCATACACCACATCGATACCGCCGGAGGAATTGAATTGCAGCAGCGCGGGCGCCACAGCTTGAACATGTTTGAGTTCCGCGATCTTGTCGGCAATCTTGATGGGCATGGGCGAGCCGCTAAACCCGATCAGAATCTGCGCCGCGGGGGCCTGCACCATAATGTCCGCGCCAATGCCTTCGATGCGTTTGGCGGTTTCCTGAAGCATGCCGGACGTCAGGCCGACAATCACCACCACCAGCATGATTTCCACGGCAATCGCCAGAACTCCGATGATGGTGCGCACCGGCCGGTGAAAAAGATTGCTGAAGACAAATTGCCCCATCATGGTTTTTTGTCCTCACTGCCGTCGGCCAAGTGGACGGCGTCCGCACCTGAGGGCGGCTGCAATTGAAAATGGTCGGGGGTCAAAGGCTCATTCAGCGTGATTTTCGTTACGGTGAGGTCGAGCCGGTATTCGTCATGCGCCCGGTCGATGCGAATGGAACGCGGATACTCTGCCGCGGTGGATGAGGGATTGTCGACCGGCTGCCAGTTGGCATAGCGCACGTCGGAGAGCAGCACGCCTTTTGGCCCGTAGGATTGCAGGCGGACGAAATGCAGGTTCGCGCGATCAAACCAGATTTTGCGCAAAATTTCCGCCTGGTATCCGCCGCGAAGAACGGTCAGCACGTAGTAACGCGCGGACTCGTCATTGGATTCTTCTAACAGCGTCACTTCTTCCTTGCGAATTTCCGGCCAGAGCAACGCTTCGACGAGATGCTGCGGACGAAGATTTTCGATGGGCTTGTCACTTGGGTGATTCAGGGAAACGGGTCCCACGAGGAATTTATTCTTCGGCGGAATGGAGACTTCGAAATCGCGTCCGTCGCTGGCCATGTCGAACACGGTGGTTCCCACAAGGGGAACTTGACCAATCATACGGATATTGTAGGGGCGAGAGGCCAGCAGGAAGGCTTTTACTTCGTGATACTCGTTGATGACTCCGGTATAGGCAGACCCTGCCGAAGGCTTCAGCTCGACGGTGGCGTTCAGGGACTGCAGATTGTGAGCGAGGGAATTGTAGCGATCGAGGATTTGCTCGCGCGTAGCTTCCAGAGCAACAGGGCGCGCCGCAGCGGGCACTTGAGTAGTCTTCGTGACAACCCCGCGGCCACCGCAGCCGCACACGATGGCGGTCAGTGCCAGGCAAACCATACATATGCGCACACGATTCATCGAGAAAACGATCGTCCCAGACCCACAGATAGCAAATGAACGGCCAAGAGAAGCGCCAGTGGCGCAAGGCAGAGCCCGAACGTGGCGATTCAGCGAGAACAACGCGCACAACAGTTGCGCTTATGCCGCGGTCGCAGGATCGATTCCGCGCAACTGCATCAGGATGGCCCCCGAATCCCTACACCCCTTATTTTAGCGTATTTCGTGCGTTTCGCGAATTATTGCGGGCGCGCGATATAGACGTTGAAGGGCTGCAGGGCGGGGCGAACACGGCGGATAATCTCGCTCGGCCAGAACGAATCGCTCAGCGCAGTGACCCAGCCGTCGCTCGGTTCGCAGATGGCGCAGCAGGTGTAACGCTTGTATGCCGCCTGGTACGCGTCCAGTCCGCGATGAGAAAGTTCGTTTTCGAGTTCGGCGTCCGGGTTCGCCGCGGCCGGGCCGACGCGCATCCCAAATGTCTCCCCTTCAAAGCGAACAAGGAGCTGGCGAAGCAGTTCGTGCGAGGGTTGCGGGATTACCAGGCAGCGAGGCGCGCCTTCGCGGATGGCGATGCCGTGAGCCACGCAGAATTCGCGGACGCGATCGAGATGGCTGAAGAAATCGAGAACGTAAGTTCCGTCGCCGGCAAGAGCCACCAATGCGGGGGCCCAGATGGCTGCGGCTTGCGGCCCGCGCAGGGGCTCCCGGCTTTCCGTTTCGATCAGTTCCATGCCCACAGCTTTAACGTCCTGGCCAAGGTCCATAGCCTGAACGTCGAGAGAATACGGAGGAAGATCGGGAATGGGATTGTCGGCGTGCATGGCTATTCTTCGTCGGGCTCGATGTCGATATCCCCGAATTTTTGGCGGAAGTCAGACGAGGCTTTGCGCACTTCCAGCCAGTCGAAAAAAGCGTCCGGGGTTTCCAGCCAGATGCGGAACCATTCCGCGATTTCCTTTTTTTCCTCGCGCTTCTGCGCTTCCACTTTGCGGTTATGAGAAATCATTTCCGCGCGCCGCTTGCCTAGGCGTGCAATTTCGAAGACGCGCTCCACCGCGGCTTTTTCGCCGTGAATCTGAAAGCGATGGAGCAGTTCGTCGAGGCGGGTTAGGCTGACTTCGGCATCCTGCAGTGTGCGAAAATGAAGGATGTCCTCGAATTCTTCCTCAAATCGCTCTTCCGCTTCTTCGCGTTCGCTGAGCTGCACCTTCCAGCCCGTGGATTCCAAAACATCCGAAATATAATCGTTACTGGATTTTCCGTGTTCGCCATGGTCGGCCAGCAGCTTGCGCCGCAGTTGATCGATTTCGGCGGTGGTCCATTTCTGATGGCCCAACTGCCGCGCCGCTTCGAGGATCATCTCTTTTTTCGTGTTCGGCCCTTCCGTCATCGTTTGCCTTTGTGGGCCGAACCTGCGGTACGCGCTGGATGCGCGTCAGAGACCGGAGGATCGGCGGGTTCGCCGTTGAGAAGACGGTGATATTTGGCCACATTTTGGTTGTGTTCCGCCAGTGTGGAGGCAAAAAAGTGTCCGCCCCGCGTATTGGCGACAAAATAGAGGAAATCCGTAGCAGCGGGGCCGATTGCCGCGCGGATCGACGTTTCACCGGGATTGCCGATCGGGCCGGGGGGCAGGCCGGAATGCACGTAGGTGTTGTACGACGAAGGGTAGCTGAGATCCTTGATCAGCAGTGGCGGTTTGTACTTGTCCACCTGCTTCAGCGCGTAAATCACCGTTGGATCGCACTGCAGGAGCATGGCCATGCGCAGGCGATTGGTGTAAACGCCGGCAACCAGTGGGCGCTCGTCGGGCGTTGGTGTTTCCGCTTCGACGAGCGAGGCGAGCGTGATGATCGAGAGCAAAGGTGTGCCCGGCGTCGCCGGGTCCAAGCGTTCAGGTGCGATCCGCTGCAGAGCTTCGCGGAATTTGTGCACCATCATGGTGGTCAGATCGGTGGCGGAAGCATGCAACGGCAAATTGTATGTCGCGGGGAAAAGAAAACCCTCCAGGGTTTCGGCTCCCGGAGCGAAATCCTGGATTTGCGATGCGTCCTGCGCGGCGATCAGAAAATCCTCAGCCTTCATGTATTTCCCTGCTTCGAGGTTGTGGGCGATATCGAACATCGTATCGCCTTCCTTGACGGTGAAAGGTTGTTCGTAAATTTCGCCGTTGGCGATCTTCCAGTAGACGGCCTTGCCGCTGAGCGGATGATCGAAGAAATATTGACCGGCGAGCAGCGAACGCTTGGGATGGCGGCGCGCATAAAGTTCGAATGCGACGGAGCTGCGAATGATTCCTTTGTCCTGGAGCAGGTGCGAAACGCCTCGTTGCGAAGCGCCGTGAGGAATTTCCACGAACACGCCTTCGGGAGGAATGACTCCATACGGTTTTTCGATGGCCAGCCACAGGTAACCGGTCACGGCCGCGGCGGCCAGCACGATCACGAGAACGATGATGAGAAACGCCTTCACGCTAAGCAGGCTCCTCGGGCGCACTTGTGTGAGCCAGATATTCCCGCAAAATCACCATGGCAGCAACCGCATCGACGGTGTATTTGCCGTCAGAGGTACGGTTCGGCTTTCTGCGGCCGTCATGGGTTTCCGTGTGCGTGATGCGGCGCCCCAATTCCTCTTCGAGGATGCGTTCGGCTTCCCAACTGGTTAGGCGCTCATCGACTAGTTCCACAGGCACGCCAAGTTGTTTGCGAATGCGTTCGGCGAAACGTGTGGCTTCTTGGGCCATTTCGCCGGGGGTGCCGTCGAGGCGGAGCGGCAGACCGACTATGATTTGCTTTACGTGGTGTGCGCGGGCGAATTCGCGAAGCCGGCGCATGTCCTCGTTGCGATTAATGCGCTCCAGCGTGGAGTGCGGGGCGGCAATGCGCGCTTCGCAATCGGCCAGCGCGAGTCCCATTTTTTTGCGGCCGTAATCGATGGCCAAAATTTTCGCGCCCGCAGCAGCCGGAATCGATGTGGAAATACCTGTAGTCTTGGGATTTTGCGTCACATCTCCAGTATAGCCCCAAGGAACCGCAGAAGCCGAAATCGCATGCAGCCATTGGCGCGATATATTCATCCCTGGTGAGGGGTGGCGATATACCCTCTTGTTGGTGATGGAGCAAGGGGGATGGGGAGGCGGCAATATGGACGCGAAGCAGAATGGCAAAGTGGCGTTGGTGGCCGGCGGAACGGGCGGGTTGGGGCGCGCGGTGAGCCTGGCGTTCCTCGAAGCGGGCTACGCGGTCGCGGTCAGTTACCAGCAGCCGGAAAAATGGACAGCGCTCGAGAAGGACGCGGGCCCGCGTGCGCGCCTGGAAGGATTCCGTGTGGACGTCACCGATGAAGCCGCCGTGAAGGGCCTGATCGAAACGCTTGTGAGCAAACACGGGCGCCTAGATGCGCTTGTGAATGCCGCGGGCGCATATGCGGGTGGAATCAAGCTGTGGGAACTGCAAGCGAGTGTGTTTGAGAAAATGCTGACGCTGAATCTGAGGTCGGGATTCGTGTTGGCGCATGGCGCTGTGCCGGCGATGCTGAAACAGCGGTCGGGCGTGATTGTGAATATTGCCGCGAAGGCCGCATTCGATCACGCCGCGGGAGCGTCCGCTTACGCGGCTTCGAAGGCCGCGGCGCTGGCCATGATGGATTCGCTGGCAGCCGATCTGAAGGGAACTGGCGTGCGCGTCAACTCCGTCCTGCCGAGCATCATCGACACGGAAGCGAATCGAAGAGCAATGCCCGGTTCGGACTTTGCGAAGTGGCCGAAGCCCGCGGAGATTGCGCGCGTGATTCTCTTTTTGTGCAGTGACGACGCCAAGGTCGTGCAAGGCGCGGCTGTGCCAGTCTATGGAGACGGCTGATTATTCGGGCATGATCACGGGCTTGGTCTTCGGCAAAGTATCCAGCGTGGCCTTATCCAGATTCAAGTGCGCCGCTACCAGTTCCGGCGGCGTGTGCGAGAGCCATTCGGAAAGCGCTAGGTCCTGATAGAAGCTGCTCTTGAACATTTCCAGGAACTTCAGATCGGTGTTGCCCGTGTTTTCCACGTAGTGCGGCAGCGTCTTCTGGACATAGCCGACATCGCCGGTCTCGAAATCCATGGTTCGGGCGCGGCCTCCCGAGGTGAAAACGGTCATACGTCCTTTGCCTCCGAAATAGTATTGCCATTCGTCGGCGTTGGGGTGCCAGTGCAGTTCGCGGATGCCGCCCGGCTTCACGGTGACGATCGCGGCGGAGATGTTTGTGGCCACTTTGAAAATACTGGAGTCAATGATGCGAACTTCTCCGCTTTTGTTTTTTACCGTGGGTGGCATCTGCATAGTGCGAAAAGCAAAATCGATGGGCGAAGGGCCAAGTTTTCCTGCGGCCACGCGGCGGTCTTCTTCAAGCGGTCCCGGCATAGCCGCCTGGAAAATGAACAATTCCTTCTTCGGCATGTTGGCGAGCGCCTTGTGATCCACGCCAAAACTCTTGGCCAGCACTTCGGGAGGTGTGTGCGCGATCCAGTCTGAAAGCAGCACGGTTTCGAATTCGGAAAAATAACCATCGTCGAACACCAGAAGGAATTCGCAGCCGTCCGGCCCAAGCCCCTGGATCGAGTGCGGAATTCCCGTGGGGAAATACCACAAATCGTTTTCCTTGATGTCGGTCACAAAACTCTTGCCGTCGGCATCGATGCAGGTGATCCGCGCGTTGCCATACAGCATGAACGCCCATTCCGCGGCGGTATGCCAGTGCAGTTCGCGGACCCCGCCTGCCGTCAGCCGCATGTCGACGCCCGCGAGCGTTTTTGAAATTTCCAGTTCGCGCGCGGTTACCTCACGGGACCAGCCTCCTTCATGCAGCCGCTTGTGGCCGAAGGAAAACGGATACTTAAAGGTCTGCACCGCGCCCGCATCCGTCTTTGGCGGAGTCACTGAATCCGAATTCGCCGCGTCCAGCACCACGTTGGTAGGGCCGGGATCGCTGCTGCTCCGGTCGGACTTTGAAGCTTCCTGCCCCGTCAGATTTTCTACTGAACGCATGCCCGCCGCCGCGAGCGCGCCAGAGCTCACGCCTAGAAATCCTCTTCGGGTTAGTCCATCCTTTTCCTCTTCACCGCTCATGAATCCGCCTTTCCGAAACTAAAAACTTTTCCGCATCAGGATTTAAATCGTTCCTTATTCTCTCCAAAGTGGAATTGGATGGGACGTTTCCTCTCCCGGGTACAGTTTCTTTCTGGCGGCAATGGTATGTATTTCTTGTCCCGTTTCTTGTTTAAGGCTGCCGTCCGCGGGCTCCTGATTGAAAATCCTTCCACATATCCAGTGTTTGAAGTTCCTTGTCCAGCCCGGTTTCTTTCATTAGAGCTTCCAGTTCGGCGCGCGATTGGCGTTTGCCGATGGGCTCCACGCGATCGGCGATGCCCCACGCCGTGACCGCGGCGAGAACGGTGTTGAGTTTCAGTTCGCGAATATCCACTTTGTCGAATGTGTCCGAGGCGGCGTGATAGTTCTGCAGATAGTTGGCGACTTCCTGGTTGGCTATCAGGGTGGGAACTCCTTCCAGGAGAAAATCGAGATTGTCCGTTCCGCTGGTTGCGTCCAGCGTTTGCGTGTCCACGCCCCAGCCGGCAAACGGTTTGAGAATTTCCTGAATCGCGGCCTCGATGTCGTGGCGTCCGCCGAGGGAGTAGCCGGTCACCCGGCCGACGCCAGAATCGAAAATGATGACCCCGCGGTATTTGTCAAGTTCCGCGCGATGGGCGCGCACGTAGGCCCAGGAACCGAGCAAGCCCTGCTCTTCGCCCGAAAAAAGAATGAAGCGAATCGTACGGCGGGGAAGCAGGCCGCTGGCTTTGATGGCGCGCGCGGCTTCAATCACCATGGCTGCGTTGCAGCCGTTGTCCAACGCCCCTGTGCCAAGTTCCCAGGAATCCAGATGCGCGCCGAGCACCACGATTTCGTCGGGCTTCTCGTACCCGCGAATTTCGCCGACGACATTTTGCTGTTCCACCGGGCCGGTGATGCGATTGGGCATGGTGAGTCGCAGCTTTATCTTGCCCGGATACGCGAGCGCGGTGCGTTCCAGGCGCAAGCCGTCCTCGCGCGCCAGGATCGCCTGAGGAAGCGCTTCGAGCCTTCCGTCCGGCGAATTGGTGTGACGGTACAGCAGCTTTCGTTCGCGCTCGGCGGTCCAGAGAATCGCGGCGGCCCCGGCCTTCACTGCGCGATCGATAATTGGCGGCGGAACATCGTATTCGCGAGAAAGATCCTCCCAGGTGTAACTGACTTCCGTGTGTACCAGAAGAATCGCGCCTTTCAGCGAAGCGCCGGCGCGCATGAAATCGGCTTCCGTGCCATTCCCAACGAAAACCAGCGGCGCCTGAATCCCGCCGTCAGGAGTTGTCGGCGAAAGGCCCACGGAAACCAGCGAAACGGGAAAGCTGACCGGACCAAGAACGTCCAGTTTCGTGGCTCCTTCGCTCCAGGCGTGCGGCAGATCGTATTTTTCCGTGCGTACGTCCACGCCGCCGGCGCGAAACGTGGCAATGGCCCAGTCCACTGCTTTGGCCATTTCGGGTGAGCCGGTCACGCGGCCGCCAATGTCGTCGGTCAGGTGACGAAGATTGGCTTCCAGAGGCGAGTCGCCCATCACGATGGGAGTGATTTTTGCCGCGGCTTGCGCGCAGGAGGATGGCTCGTTGACGGAGCAGGCACCCGATCCCTGGATCATTTGCGTGGGATGCAGCGGGTCGGTCTTGACAGGCGGAAGCTGCGCCGGCAGAGGAGAAACAAAGAAGCAAAGGAAAAAAGCGAGAAAATACGGGCAGCCCACGCGCATGGATGAAAATTCCTTAAGCCGAGAATCGACCAATAATGGCCAGCGAATTATAGCCCAGGGCGGGGAAAACAATTGCATTTCGGGCGAACGACGTTATGCTGTCAGCAATTCCGTTCCACATAGCGGGGCAATGATGGACAAGCAAGCGATCCGGCCCAGCGGATGGTTTTATATGATCGGGATAACCGTGATTCTGGCGGGCTTTTGCGTTTTTGGTTATTCGATATTTCATGGAATTTTTCACATGGCGGACAGTCTGACACGGGCGGCGGTTCCGGGCGACAAGGATCTGACGCTGAAGGGCAACCTGAAGTACACCATTTTTGCGGAAGAACAGGCGAGCGCGGCGACGGGTATTTATTCGATCCGTAGAGTCGGGGCGGGATTGACGTGCCACATACGCGAGGAGGCTTCCGGAAAGGACATCGAGACGCGGCCGCCGATCGGTGCGACCACTTATAACGTGGGAAATCGCATGGGTCGCGCGGTGCTGGTGTTCGAGACAGAAGACGCCGGCGTGTATCACCTGAACTGCGGCTATGCGGAAGGTAGCCAGAGATCCGGAGTAACGGTGGCGGTTGGTTCGGGCGTGGACGAAGAAATTGTGAAGGCGGTTTTGACCGGGCTCGCGGGAATGTTTGGCGGCGGGATTCTGGGAGCGATTGTGTTGGTAACAGTTTATCTGATGAGAGAGAAGGCGAAGAGACGGCTGGCTATGGGTGCGCCGATGCCGCTGGGGTAATGGCCAGGAGAGTCCCCTGGGAAAGTTTTCCTCAGCAATAGAGCACGGCATCGGCAACGCGCGCGGCCTGCGCCATTTCGGCGACGTCATGGACGCGTACGATGTGCGCACCAAAGAGAATGCTGGCGGTAACGGTGGCCGCGGATCCCCAAATGCGCTGATCCGGTGGCGCAGGCTTGCCGTTTTTCGCGAGCGTGGCACCCAGAAAACCTTTGCGAGATGTGCCGACTAGCAAGGGGTAGCCGAGCTTGGCGAGATCCGGAAGCTTGGCCAGCAATTCATAATTTTGCGCGTAGGATTTGCCGAAGCCGATGCCCGGATCGAGGATGATTTGGGATTTGCGGACTCCCGCGCGCTGGGCGATGGCCAGGGATTGGCGCAGGCCACTGATCACGTCGCTAAGGACATTTTTAGCGAAAGGTTGTTTCTGCATGGTGCGGGGAGTTCCGCGCATGTGCATCAGAACCAGCCCGACTTTGTGCCGCGCGGCGATTTGTGCGAGGCGTGGGTCGTGCTTCAGCCCGGAAATGTCGTTGAGGATTTCGGCACCGGCGCCAATTGCGAGTTCGGCGACGGCGGATTTCTGCGTGTCGACGGAGATCGGGATTTTCAGCCGGCCGCGCAGAGCCTCGAGTACCGGCAACAGGCGCTTCAGTTCCTCGGCTGCAGAAATTTGCACGGAGCCCGGGCGCGTGGATTCAGCGCCGATGTCCAGAATGTCCGCGCCGGCATCCTGCATGGCCAGGGCGGCCTTCACGGCGCTTTTCACGGTAAAGAATTTGCCGCCATCAGAGAAGCTGTCCGGCGTGACGTTAAGTACGCCCATGACGATAGTGCGTTCGCCAAGCAGCAGGGTGCGTGAGGGAACTTTAAGCTTAAACAGTTTGTGGAAAGGCATGCGAGAAGCAGTGTACCGTGGGCAGGGGAAAAAGGTTAACGGCTGGGCAATCGGGAGGCTTTACATCAATTCCGCGGTTGATAGCCTGCGCTTCGCTCAGGATGAACAAGGTCGGGCAGGGTTTTAGTCCAGGTCGAAGTCGCGGATCGGCTTTCCGGCGGGGGCGTCTTTGGCCTTCTTCATCGCTTCTTCGAACTTTTTCGCCAGGATGTCTTCCTTGTGCGTTTCCTGGAAGAAGGAATCCGCGAATTTGTCTTCGCGTTGCTTTTTCTGCTCTTCCAGAATGCTCTGCGCTTTGGTGAGGTCGACGTCCGGGCCGGGCCGCACCGGAGCTGTGTGCGAAAGCACCGCGCCAAAAATCGGATCGATCACCAGCTTAGCTTGGCAGCATGGGCAAGTTACATTCAGGTTTTCGCCGTCTTTGAGTCCCATGACTTTATTTTACGCCTTTTTCGAGAAATGAGGTTTCCCCAGTAGATTGGCGGCCATACCGACGCCGTAGTTGGGGGATATGCGGAAATCGCCATAGCACAGCTTGCGAAGAATGGGCGCGGGGCGAGCGTACCAACTGGCCCACGCGAGTGGCGAATCTCCATTCATGTCTTTTGCATCGCTGGCGGCGCCGGCATCCAGCAAAAGCTGAATCGCTTCTTCATCGCCAAACGCGGCAGCCCGGTGCAGCGGTGTTTCGCCCTTGCTACGGCAGTCTCTCATGAAACATCCGGTTTCGACGGAGTTCCGGGTTTTACAGTTTGGATTTGCCCCACTTGACAGAAGCACTTGCAGCACCAGGTTGTGAGCCAACCGCCGCGGCGTACAAAGCGCGCAGTGCAGTGGCGTCTCTCTCGTGTCTTCGGCGGGGCGATTGACGTCAGCGCCGCGTTCAATAAGGAATTGGCAAAGCCTCCAGTGCCCGTGGAACGCAGCCCCGCTGAGATCGAGATTTTCGCCCAGCGATTCCAGCGCCGCGCCTTGGCTAAGTAGGAACTTCATGGCGCTGACATCGCCGTAGTAGGCGCACCACTGCAGAAGGGAAACGCCACCGTCGTCGGTGGAATTTGCGGAGTGGCCATTTGCAAGTTGTTCGAAAACGAGATCTGTGCGGCCATCCCGAATTTCTTCTGGTATCGCCATGGGAGCGGATATTAGCACGCGCGGCGTCGCAAGAGAACGGCACAAGCGCCGCAAAAAAAAGAAGGCGCAATCTCCCACGCCTTCTCCTGCCTACTGAAGACTTAAAACTTAAAACTTGCTACTGTTTCACGCCTTCGCCGGAGAATCTCCGCGCGTAAAGCCAGGGGCGGGCCGCAACTCTGGCCGAACCACCTTCGGGTCGGCGCTCGGTGAAGCCTGCGGCGGAGGAGTGGGGGGCGTACGCGGCTTTTCCGGCAGCGTCTTGCCTTCCATCAGCATTTTCACTTCGTTAGCGTCCAGCACTTCGCGTTCGAGCAGCGCCAGCGCGATGTGTTCCAGCGTCTCGCGATTGGCTTGCACGATGCTCTGCGCCTTCTCATACGCTTCGCTGACGATGCGCTTTACTTCCTTGTCAATCTGCAGCGCCGTATCTTCACTGAAGTCGCGATGCTGGGCAATTTCGCGGCCCAGAAAGATCGCTTCTTCCTTCTTGCCGTAAGCAAGCGGGCCCATGTTGCTCATGCCCCACTCGCAGACCATATTGCGTGCGATGTCTGTGGCGCGTTCGATGTCATTTCCGGCACCCGTGGTGATGTGGCCAAGGAAAATCTCCTCGGCAGTGCGGCCGCCCATCAGAACGGCCAGCATGCCTTCCAGATATTCCTTGGTGTAGGTGTGCTTGTCGGCTTCCGGCAGTTGCATGGTCAAGCCCAGCGCCATGCCGCGCGGAATAATGGTGACCTTGTGCACGGGATCGGCGCCTGGCGTCATTGCTGCGATCAGAGCGTGGCCCGCTTCATGGTAGGCAGTGTTCTTCTTCTCTTCGTCCGACAGGATCATGGACTTGCGTTCCACGCCCATCAGCACCTTGTCCTTGGACATTTCAAAGTCGGCCATGGTGACGAATTTGCGGTTCTGCCGCGCGGCCCACAGCGCCGCTTCGTTCACCAGGTTGGCCAGATCGGCCCCAGAGAATCCTGGGGTCCCGCGGGCGATGATGGAAAGTTCCACGTCATCGCAGAGCGGCACTTTGCGGGTGTGCACGCGGAGAATTTCTTCGCGGCCCTTCACATCCGGACGAGCGACCACAACGCGGCGATCGAAACGTCCCGGGCGCAGCAACGCCGGGTCCAGCACATCGGGCCGGTTGGTTGCGGCGATCAGGATGACGCCTTCGTTGGATTCGAATCCGTCCATCTCCACCAGCAGTGCGTTCAACGTCTGTTCGCGCTCGTCGTGGCCGCCGCCCAAGCCAGCGCCACGGTGACGGCCTACAGCGTCAATTTCGTCGATGAAAATGATGCAGGGAGCGTTCTTTTTGCCCTGTTCAAACAGATCGCGAACGCGGCTGGCGCCCACGCCTACGAACATTTCCACGAAGTCCGACCCGGAAATCGAGAAGAACGGCACGTTCGCTTCACCGGCGATCGCGCGAGCCAGAAGAGTTTTGCCCGTCCCCGGAGGTCCGACGAGCAGCACCCCCTTGGGAATGCGGCCGCCGAGTTTCTGGAACTTCTGGGGATCTTTGAGGAACTCGATAATTTCCTGAAGCTCTTCCTTGGCTTCGTCGCTGCCGGCCACATCCTTAAAGGTGGCTTTCTTTTGCTGTGCTGAGAGCAACCGCGCACGAGACTTTCCGAAGCTGAGGGCTTTGTTGCCGCCCGCCTGCATCTGACGCATCAGGAAGAATACGAAACCCGCGAGCAACAGAAGCGGCAGGGCATTCAACAGAATCAGCACCCAATCGCCGCTGCGAACTTCCTTGACGTTCAGCTGCACGGCCTTATCGCGCAGGGCTTTCGTAATCTCGGGTGAATTCTCCTTGGGGATAGTGACATGGAACTTGCGGTTCGCTGGCCGCACGTATTCGCCCTGGAGTTCGTAACTGTTCGGTGACAGGTAGAGCGTCACTTCCTTCACATCACCCTCGTCCACCTTGGCCATAAACTCGCTGTAGCTCGGACTATCTTCACGAGCCGCCTGGCCGTTGCTGGAGACCAGCCTCCAGAGCATCACGCCCAGGAAGACGATGGAGATCCAGAAAAGAATTGTTTTTGCCGTAGAACTAGAATTCACAGTAACCTCTCAATGTTTCCAAAAAACCGACCGCCAAATCCTTTGTGTGCGCGTTCACGCGCTTACCGACCTTTTTTCTTGGCCGTTTTCTTTACCGTTTTAGACCTGCCAGCGCCGTTTGAGGAAGAGCCTGCCACCAGATTCTTGCTGTTGCGCCCCGTGCCGTTCGCAGTCGCCAAGCCGTACCCAGACCACATTAGATTAGATGCAGTCCGGAAGCCAAAGTAATCGGGCTCCAGAGCCACCCGCCGCCGGGAAGTTTTGTCCAGCAGGACCGCCAGGCGCAGCGAACGCGGCCTGTTTTCGCCCAGCCTGCGCAGCAGGAAATCCTGCGTCACACCGCTGTCGAGTATGCAATCGACCAGGAGCACATCGCGGCCTTTTAGGTCAGAGTGATGATCCTTCTCCGCGTTGGTGGCCGAACGGTTGGCGAAAAACACCTCGCGGCGCTTTTGTCCCGCAAGCTCCACATCCCGCACATCTTCCCGCACGAAGTGCAACACCACAGGGCTATCGATAGTGCGAATCAGGTCGGCCGCGAACATGAAAGAACGATCCATGGTGACCACGATATCCAGCCTGCGGCCCCGCACATCCCGAGAGATCTGCCGGCCCAAAGCCTTCACACGATTACCGATTCGGGCGGCGGAAACTGTGGTCACTTTTGCCATGTCGACGAAATCGGAACCTCTGTAATCACGACCGCCTTCCGCGTCGAATCGCCGGCAGCAAATTCCACGGCGACCGGCAGGCCGCGCGTCCACGCGATTTCCTCTCCGCAGGCTAGTACCGGCCAAGATGCTTTCTGCCAGCGGTTGACGCCCAACTCATTCAGCAGTCGCGACAATTTGTGGCGCTTCTGATGGCCGAGTGGCTGCATCGAATCACCTGGCCGCCAATTTCGCACCATCAAGGGTACAGCGAATCGTTCACGGTCCAAGACTGCCCCTGTAACATTAGTTTCTCGCCCTTGGAGGGGCCAGTCAATCACCCTGAAGCGCAGGCAGCACGATTGTTCCACCAAAGGCACGTCAGTGACATCCGGTTCGAGATTTAGCCTGTGGGAAAATGGTTGCGGGTCGGGGCGCACTCGGCCGGAGTATTTGAGCGCCGCAGGGTGAAAAACCAGAAAATCGCGCTCTCGCCTGACCTCCACTCCCCCGGGGAGAGGCAAGGATTTGCCGCCGTCCGGCTGTTGGGCGAGGTGCAGCACGGCATCCACATGGACCGAACTGAGCTGGCCAGCGCGGGGTTTGACCATCTCGACGATCCGCCGAATCATCCGCCTGGTCATCGCTAAATTGTGCTTTCCAACGTCTTTCAGTAGTTCGTGGTCGCTCGCAATCTCGTCCTGATTTTTGGGGGAGCCCAACAGGTCACCGGCCGCGATGCGGATACCATCGTCGGAATCCTTTGCGAGTGCGGCGACGCGCCACTTCGCGGAGAAATTCAGCCAGCCGTCGTCGGCGCGGGCAAGGTCTGCAAGGCGGCACAAATGATCGACCACGGCTGGCTGAAATTGCTTCTCGAGAAGCGGCATGAGTTTTAGACGAATCCGCGCGCGAGTTCGTTTGGTGTCGCGATTCGTTGCATCTTCGCGCCAGTCCTGCCGCCGGCTGCGAAGATACGCGCGCAAGTCGGCACGGCGAAAATGAAGAAGTGGACGAAAGACGCAGCCAAATTCGGGATAAATGCCGCCGATTCCGGCGAGCCCCGTGCCCCGCAGGATGTGGGAAAGCACGGTTTCCGCCTGATCGTCGGCGGTATGCGCCACGGCGATTTTGTCCAGTTGGCGTTCAGCGGCAAGGCGCTCGAAGAATGCGTAGCGTGCCCGCCTTGCCGCGTCTTCCAGATTGGCGCGTTCGCGTTTGCACTTGCCGGAGATGTCTTCGCGATCCACAAAGAAAGGCAGTCCGAGGCGCTCGGCAAGTTTGCCTACGAATTTCTCGTCGGCATCGGAGGCACGGCCGCGCAGTTTGTGATTGAAGTGCACGATCGAAACAACGATTCCCAGTTTTTCCTTTAATTCGAAAAGCAATAGGAGCAGCGCCACCGAATCCGCGCCGCCGGAAACCGCCACGCCGACGCGCTGGCCCGCGGGAGCCCAATGACTGTCTCGCAAATGACGGAACAGCCAGAGCGCAAGCCGCCCAAACGCGCGGTTCGCGTGCTGGTTCGCCTTGGCAGGGTTACGCGCAAGAGCTTTCTTGGCCATGGTGCGATGCGGGTATCGTAACAGATGTGGCGCGTGCGAGCCGGCAAGCCCTTCAGACCCGACGCTCGTGGTGGATTATAGCTCGCGAGTCATGTGGAACAGGAAAAGTACGGAGAGTTGCAGGTCGCGCAACAGATTCAGCGGAACCTTGTGCACGGGTATGCGGAACCAGCGTTGTTCGCGCCAGCGTTCGCTCACGCGTGTCCAGAAATCATGCAGGTCCGCGCGCGTGTATACGCTGTTCTGGAACAGCAGCGGGTTCCATTTTGCCCAGAAGAGTTGGACTTTAGATGGCACGCGAAGCGAAGGGAAATGTTCCTTGGCGCGCAGGTAAGCGGCTTGCAGGTCCGCGAGCTTGAACTGATCATATTTCTCGCGCAGCTTGGCATATTCCTCTGCCACGCGCTGTTCCGCCTCGGACGGATGCCGGGTCTGCAGCCAAAGCTCTTCCATCTCCGCCAGAATGCGCACCATCCCGCGCAAATAGTCGCGTACTTCCCTGATGCGGCCGGTGTAATAGTCCCAGCGGGAAAGTATCGGGAAGCCCGGACGACGCGCGGTGCGCCCCTTCAGGCGGAAGTAGCCGCACATCATCGGATGGCGCCCCTCGGTCTGAATGGAGTTCTTGTACCAGACAAAACGCAGGAAATTGTTCCAGTAATTGCAGCGTGAGCCCCGCTGTAGGATCGCCTTCATGTTTTCCAGGCTGTAAAACGTTCGCCACGCCTCAAAATACGTTTCCTTCCAGGAGCCATCCTTCAAATTGGCGTGGTGCGTCACTTCATGCTGCGAATCGTACAGATTGAAATCGGGGTTCATCCATTCGCCGCGGCGCATCATGTGCAGATGATCCATGGAACCGGGAAGTGGCATCAGGATGAAAAACGAGGCATGGTCCGGGCGAACTTCGTTCATCAGGAATTTCAAGTCGCGGCGAATGGAGTCGACCGTGTCCAGCGGAAATCCCACGATGTACCCGACATGTGAAGAAATATCTGAATCGCGGTACGCCTGGATGAGCTGGCGATACTCGTTCACCTGATTCTGCTTTTTCCCGGCGGCAGCGAGGTTTCCAGGATCGACGCTTTCCATGCCGATGAACACATTGATGCAGCCGGCCTGGCGCGCTTTGCTTACAAAATTCTTGATCTTCCAGGAGAGCACGTCGACCTGCATCATGAACTCGACCGGGATTTTATCTTCGTTGCGAAGCTTGATGAGTACGTTGAAGATGCCTTCCCAATTCTTGTTGCGGGCGAAATTGTCGTCGGTGAAGAAGTAAAAAGTGATTCCGTTTTCGCGGTAGTTGCGGCGAATCGCCTCGGCGATGTGCTCGGCCGAACGGAAACGCATCTTGCGCCCTTGCACGTTGATGATGGTGCAGAAGGTGCACTCAAACGGGCAGCCACGGCCGCAATCGAGCGTGCCGAAATTCGAAGCGACAAATTTTCTCAGGTATTTCTTGCGAATCGCGGGAATTGGCTTGGTATACAAATCCGGCTTGCTGTTCAAAAAATCGTACATGGGCTTCAGCCGGTTGTTCACGGCGTCGAGCAGCAAATCGCCCCAGGTTTCTTCCACTTCGCCCTTGACGATCGTTACGCCAGCGTCCATCAGTTGCTGAATGTCGGCCGGAATTTCCGGCAAAAGCGCAAGGTAACCGCTGACGTGAAAACCGCCCACCAGAACAGTCAGCCCGGCTTTGCGAAACGTGTGGGCCAGATCGCACGCGCGCGGGAACTGGTTCGTCTGCACCCCCACCAGGCAAACAACCGTCTTTGCCAAGCCCCAATATTGCGAACGGCAAATTCGCTTGATGGGAACTTTGTCGACGGTTTCGTCGAACAGTCGGACCTTCACGTTCCAGGCATCGCCCAATGTGTTTCGGCGCACAACATCTTCGGTCAGGCCCGCAAGGCACGCCAGCGTATTGCTGGGCAGCACGCCGCGCCAATGGCGCACAACGTAACCGTCGTCATCGTACTGACTCGGCTTAATAAGGTACAGATTTAGAGTTTTCCGCATGACACCCGGCCCAGGTCGTGGCCGGACTCGCTGGCGGGAGCGAAGCCGGAGAGACGGTGCAATCGTCGCACAACACTTTAGATGCGGCAAGAGGCGTGCAGGGTGAATCAGGGTGAATGGATGTTTCTAAGTCAGTTGCTGGGCAAAAATGCGGATTCTATTGGAACTGGAGTCAGCTCATCGCGGGCCACAGGGCCGCGCCGTTTCGCCTAAGTTTCGATTCGACCCGGCCAAGGCTATTCCACTCATCGATACCGTGGCGTAACACGCGCTTAATACTTGCGGCTGGTCCTTGCAGTAGCATTGCCCTTTCTTGTTTCAGGCTCATACCGTTTTCCGGAGGATGCGATGTTTACCCGCCGTTCATGGATGCTTGCCGTTGCCGCTTGGTCTGGCGCTGCTCTGATTGCCGGCTGCGATTACAGCGGAGAGGAGCCCACAAAGGGAAAAAATTTTGCGGTTTCCGCGTCCGTGAAGACCGCCATCGGCGCCGCCGGAAGTACGTTCGTTAACCCCATCATGACCAGGTGGATTGCGTCGTACGAGCAAGCGCATCCGGGCACGTTGGTGAATTACCGGCCGATCGGCAGCGGCGCGGGCATCGAGGCGCTTAAGCAGAGCACCCTCGAAATCGCTGCCAGCGATATGCCGCTGAGCGATGAGCAACTGAAAGCGACGTTTCCTTTGATTCAGGTTCCGATCACAGCCGGCGCGGTGTGCGCGGTTTATAATCTGCCGGATTTGAAGACCCCGCTGCGATTCAGTTCTTCCACATTGGCCAGCATTTTCCTGGGCAACATTATCAGCTGGCAGGATCCCGCTATCGCCAGAGACAATCCCGGCCTTGCGCTACCCCACGCTGCCATCATTGTGGTGCATCGCGCAGAAGGCAGCGGTACCACAAGTATCTTCACCTCTTACCTGGCGAAGGTGAATCCCGACTGGTCCAAGAAAGTCGGCAGTGGCCTGATCGTGAAATGGCCTGTGGGCATAGCCGCGCAGGGCACTTCGGGCGTTCTCGATTTCGTGAAGCAGAACGTCGGAACCATCGGCTACGCGGAACTGAATTACGCCTCAGCGCAACACTTGGCGGTCGCGGCGATCCAGAACCGCGCAGGCAGTTTTGTTGCGCCCAGCGCGGCCAGCACCACAGCGGCAGTACAAGCCTTCGACCAGGAATTGGCTCAGGATGTGCGCGCGTCGATTGTTGATCCATCCCCCTCCGCTAAGGAGGCTTATCCCATTTCCGGCATCAGCTTCTTCCTGATTGCGAAAGATGGTTCGGACGCGGTGGAGCGCCAGGCGATTCGCGATTTCACTCAGTACATCGTCACAGGTGGCCAGGACCTCTCAGAGGGCCTCGATTACGCCCGCCTGCCGAAGCCGGTGCAGGACCATGCGCTCGGCTTGCTTGGGCAGATGCAGTCGAACGGCCAACCCATAAAATCCAGCTGAACGCGCAGTCGATCCTGGTGCCAGCCGCTCGGAAGGTGCGGTTCACCGCGGCTTGCCTCAGTTATTCTTTCGTGCGGGTTTGCTCGGTGATCCAGTTTACTTCCCAGGTTTTGCCGCCATCACTGGAGAAGGACTGCTCGAAGTGAGCTGAATTCGGGGTGATGTCGGACCAGATAAAGCGGACCTGGATGGTTCTGCCGTTGAACACTTCCTGGTCGTAAAATTCGCCGCGTCCGTTCTTGAACTCGCCGATAGTAGGTTGTCCCAGGATGCCGTCTTTGCTGTTGGCCCAATAGAGGCTCCACTGGCGCGATTGCGGATTGTAGAGACGCAACGTCAGCCCTTCAACGCGTCCGGCTGAGCCATTGGTCTCGAACTCCTCCAGAAACGCGTGCCCATCCCAGACCTTGCGTGTCACAGTGGTACCGTCAAATTCCACCCAGGTCGTCGAGCCGGTCAAGGGATGCACCAGCTTCTTTAGGTGAATCTTCCAAGTGCCTACCTCGAAATCGAAATCGTGCTGCCCATCGTGTTCCTCAGCGGTTTCTGTAGCCGCCGTGTTCTTCTGCGCTGGGGTCCATGTCGCAAAAAGCAGAAACGCCGCAAGCGCTATCGGCATGCGTAGCCAAAGAATTTTCGTGCCCATGCGTAAATTCTTGCGTCTCATTCTGTAGACCCTCCCCAGTTTTCGCAAACGTGGCACACTCGGCCCGCGCCCGCCAAAGCATCGCTCGGGAAATGGTCATTGAAAAGATCCACTTTTTGTGCGGCTAGTACTACCGCTAAGTTAGTTGCTGGTCATCGTGGCAAGGAGTGACGACGAAATGAGAGAAGCGCACGCCCGGCAAAATAGGGCCGCGTCCTGTCATGGAGGCTAAAGTCTTTTTGCAAGCACCAGGATCAGCACGATCAAGAGGATCAATCCGAGCCCGCCGCTCGGATAGTAGCCCCAGCCAGCGCTGTACGGCCAAGTCGGCAAAGCTCCGAGGAGCAGAAGCACCAAAAGAACGATGAGTACGATTCTGAGCATGAGTTTCCTCAGCGCGAACAATACAGCAAGCCTGTTGTTCAGAATCTACGGCAGATTGTGTACGACCGCCGGTGAGATTGCTGACGCGTCCGGCGCGATGCCGGAGGTTGGCGGCAGACATTACTGTTTCATTTTCCTAGAACGGACAGCCAGTCAAGAAGTTAGAGGTAAGTCTGTTGAAATTTGTGGAAAACAGAAATGAGCGGTTCAGGGGTGTTGACAAATACAGGGAGTCTGGTAATCTTACTTAGTTCGTTGGTAGCCACTCTGCTGGACAGGGAGGCAGAACAAACGCTCTTTGACAACCGATACGATGTGCCAGAATCTGTTCGACCCCATTCGGGTTCGAGCCTAGGCTGCGGAAGCAGCAGAGGACCGGATGGGTAATTTGAGTTAATTTGAGCGACTAACAATTTTGCTTGGCAGGCTGGCTCGGGATAAAACCCGGGCTATTTTATTGCGCCAAGCGACAGGCTTCAAACGAGAGTTTGATCCTGGCTCAGAACGAACGCTGGCGGCGTGCTTAACACATGCAAGTCGCGTGCGCAGTTTCCTGTAGCAATACAGGGGATGGGCGCACGGCGCACGGGTGCGTAACACGTGGGCAATCTGCCCTCCGATGGGGAATAACCCCGCGAAAGCGGGGCTAATACCGCATAACATTCCTTGAACGACGGTTCGAGGATTCAAAGCAGCAATGCGTCGGAGGAGGAGCCCGCGCCCGATTAGCTAGTTGGTGAGGTAACGGCTCACCAAGGCTATGATCGGTAGCTGGTCTGAGAGGATGATCAGCCACACTGGAACTGAGACACGGTCCAGACTCCTACGGGAGGCAGCAGTGGGGAATCTTGCACAATGGGCGAAAGCCTGATGCAGCGACGCCGCGTGGGGGATGAAGCTTTTCGGAGTGTAAACCCCTTTCGCCTGGGACGAATGCCCGCAAGGGAGTGACGGTACCAGGATAAGAAGCCCCGGCTAACTACGTGCCAGCAGCCGCGGTAAGACGTAGGGGGCCAGCGTTGTTCGGAATTACTGGGTGTAAAGGGTTCGTAGGCGGTGTGGCAAGTTGGGAGTGAAATCTCTGGGCTCAACCCAGAGGCTGCTTCCAAAACTGCTGTGCTTGAGTGTGAGAGAGGCTCGTGGAATTGCAGGTGTAGCGGTGAAATGCGTAGATATCTGCAGGAACACCCGTGGCGAAAGCGGCGAGCTGGATCACTACTGACGCTGAGGAACGAAAGCTAGGGGAGCAAACAGGATTAGATACCCTGGTAGTCCTAGCCCTAAACGATCAGGACTTGGGGTGCCGCCCGTTCGGGCGTCGTCCCGGAGCTAACGCGTTAAGTCCTGCACCTGGGGAGTACGGTCGCAAGACTGAAACTCAAAGGAATTGACGGGGGCCCGCACAAGCGGTGGAACATGTGGTTCAATTCGACGCTACGCGAGGAACCTTACCTGGGCTCGAAATGCTAGTGACCAGCTGTAGAAATACGGCCTTCCCGCAAGGGACACTAGTATAGGCGCTGCATGGCTGTCGTCAGCTCGTGCCGTGAGGTGTTGGGTTAAGTCCCGCAACGAGCGCAACCCCTGCACACAGTTACTACTCGCAAGAGAGGACTCTGTGTGGACTGCTCCGGATAACGGAGAGGAAGGTGGGGATGACGTCAAGTCCGCATGGCCTTTATGTCCAGGGCTACACACGTGTTACAATGCAGGGTACAAACCGTTGCCAACCCGCGAGGGGGAGCTAATCGGAAAAAACTCTGCTCAGTTCGGATTGCAGTCTGCAACTCGACTGCATGAAGCCGGAATCGCTAGTAATGGCGTATCAGATCGACGCCGTGAATACGTTCCCGGGCCTTGTACACACCGCCCGTCACATCACGAAAGTGAGCTGTACTAGAAGTCGCCACGCTAACCGCAAGGAGGCAGGCGCCCAAGGTATGACTCATGATTGGGGTGAAGTCGTAACAAGGTAGCCGTAGGAGAACCTGCGGCTGGATCACCTCCTTTCTAAATAGAAAGAGATCTACTCCGCTATGGTGTGCGGAGGATGGTCTCAACGCGAAGGGCAGCTCTCACGGGCTCGCCAGTTCGCTAGACTCAAGTAACTCAAAGACCCTTCGGGCTCCAACCCAGAGGGCGGACAGATTCTGACAGATCGATATCGGTTGGCACAAAGAGCAAAATTCAATGAACGAAGGGCCGCGGTGGCTAACGCTGCGGCCCTTTTTGTATTTCTGGCCTGACACGTGCTGACCCAGTTTGACGGAGTTAGTTCGCCAGTCAGGCCGATGGGTATAAGGGCAGCTCTGGCATCGGAAAATCCGTTTCATTGTCAGTTCGCGGCGCACATTCGCACATTCAATTGCCACCGCAGCGATCCGGGCATCGGTTAGCCCAAGTTTTCGCCCGCTTTCCCCAAATGTGCTTGGATTCCCGAGAACTATCTTTTAGCTGAACAAAACGGCGGCGTGGCCTTCGAGGACGCCCAGTTCGCGCGCCATTCCAACCTGGTCCCAGTTGTTCCAGCCCTCCACGATTATTCCGTCACGCACTTTGCAGGCACTCATGCCACAGAGCTCTAATTTCTTGTTCGTCGGCGGAATTCCTAGTCCTTCGCCCGTATGTGTCATTGTGGCCGTCCATCGAGCGAATGCCGTGTCGCCTTCCTGCACCACTTGCTCAAGATGGATCTGCGCATCGGGGCACGCTGTGCGTAGCGCGCGATAAAATGCCTTAAATTCTGCCGGCCCGCGGGAGGCTATTTCAGGACGTCCAACTCCCCACATCAGGCTGGTCTGCGGAAAGAGTTCGTCGATCGTTGCCTCCATCCCTTTATTCCACACTTCGTCGAACCATCGCCGGATCAATGCCGCTGCATCAGGTTTGGGGCGCGCAAGTTCATTTGCCGTAGCTGTACCCATCTGGACATGCCTCCTAACTGACCTTGAATTGCGCGGCACTATAGCACGATGTCTTCAGCCACAATACATCTGCCCTCGGGTATTTTCGCACTACCGGCCCGCAGGTCTCATTCACCTCGAGAGTATCGTTGGCTGCCCGGGACACTGTCCCGCGTCGAAGGACTGGGCTGACTCTTACCTCGCCGCGTTTGCGACGGAAGTGATCTTCGACGGGGCAGTCTATCAGGAATCTGCGGAAGCGCGGCTGCTTTCCTGATTAAACAATCCTAGAGACATTCCGTAAGTATAGATCAGTGGTGGCCGCCGCCTCCGCCACCGTGGAAGCCGCCAGCGCCGAAGCCGCCGCCGTGCAAACCGCCACCGACGGCGCCGTGGAAGCCACCTTGGGGTTCGAAGCCGTGGCCGTACGGTCCGTGGAAATCGGCGAAGCGATGGTAGCGGCCGTAGCCGAATCCACCGTAGAAGAACGGCGATCCGTAAACGGCGAACGGGGAATAGAAGCCCCAGCCGAACGGGCTATAGAAGATACCCGCGCCGGGAATGAAGGTGTACGCTCCAAACCAGGGATCCCAATACCACCCGGCCCCATACCAACCGGGGCCGCCATTCACGTACAAGCGCGCGGTGTCGGCGTCAGCTTCGGCCAGATAGCCGGAGCGCAAGCCCGACCAGCGAAAGAAGTCGTCGGTGTATTGCTTGTCGTCAAAGCCCTTCGATTTGGGTTGAGTGCCACCAGCGACAGTGACTTCGTGATTGTCACCGACGCCGATAGTGCGGTTCCGAGCGAACACATCGGCTTTGCCCTTGAAGACGCGGACCTGATTATGATCGGCGTCGAAGTCATACAAGCCGCGTTTCAGTAGCTCGACTGCCGTGTCGTTGAGGTCTACTCGAATGTTGTTGTTCTTGCTGATATCCGTGACCTCGACCATCGCGCGCCCTTTCAGCACCGCAACCTTGGTGTCGGCCAAATCCGGCGATACCATCTTCACAGCGCTGTTGTGATCGACGCGGAGAAATACCCCGGGCGTGAGCAAAATTTCGACCCTGCCTGTTTGCGTTGTAAGTTCCTGGCCTTGAATCAGAACCGCGGAGCCGACGGAATTTGTGCCCAGTTCCTGGCCATTGATTGACGCCGAACCTTCCACATAGTTGATGGCGCCAATCTGAGCGGCGGGCGCATTCTGATTTGGCGGATTCTGCTCACCGTTCTGGTTGGGCGGATACTGCGCCCAAGCAGGAACGGAAAGCATTGCTCCCAAAAGTAAAAAACCGATCGAACGAGAAACGATTGTTTTTGCTGCGTTTTTCATTGGAGTTTGTGCACCTGCGAATTTCCCTTACACCTGATTAGATGCTCGAGGGATACGCGCGGCGCGTAAGGCGTGTGCTGTAGAAACCGCAGAGCCGCGAAATACGTCTCACAGACACGCGGCAAACGGCGTTCGCTTCGGGACGGAGTAGCGATTATTTTTTTCGGGCGAGGAGCGCTTCGATCTGCTGCAGATGATTGATATCGTGTCCGGCCACCATGCGCACGATGCGCTCGATCGATTCTTCGCCTCGTTCGGAATGCATGCCGTGATGCTTCCACTGTTCGTCGGTTAGTGTCTTCAGCAGTGCGAGATTCATCTCTCGCAAAACCAGAAACTGTTCCAACGACTTCCGCGCATCTTTCTTGTCATAGTGGCCGGCCACAACCCACGCGTCCTGATTGAAAGCCTGGATCGCAATTCCCGGCTGACCCAGGATCGAACGCATCCGCCAGCTTTGGACGACTTCGACGTCGGCCAGGTGCGCAAGAATTTCGGCAGCGGACCACTTGTCCGGTGCGCGGCGTTTACGCAAAGCCGCGGGCGACTTTCCCTTAATGAACCTGGCGAGCTTTTTCCCCGTGGCGGCTTGCACTTTCAGGGGATCCTGATCACCTAGCTTTTGCTTGATTCGTTGCACGTACTCCTGAACGGTTTCCTTCATGATTGGCACCCCTTCCATCCGATGACTCAACAGAAACAGCGGTTGCACCCGGCTGCAACCTATAGCGCGGAATGCCAGGAATCTGTCTGATTGCGCACCCCGAAAATAGGGAGTAGTCTCTCCGGCAAGCTTTCCGCCCACCCGCAGAAGAGCGCCGAAACAGCGGCGAATCGCTTGCGGACCCGGAACCATGTTCCAGAGGAGGATCTGCCATGTCGGTTGCCCCGGCCCACAAACTCCTGTTTGGCCGCTTGTATCACAGCGTATGGAACGAACGCAGACTGGAATACATCGACCAGGTGATCGCGGAAACGCACGCGTTAGGAGATCCCACGGTTTCAGGTAGAGGAGTAGGTCCTTCCGCCTACCGCCGCCAGGTCGAACGCTTCTTAACAGGATTGCCGGACTTGAAGTTCATCGTGGACGACACTGTCAGCGAAGGCGAAAAGTTGGTGGTGTATTGGACCATTAACGGAACGCATCGCGGCGAATTTCTCGGTGTGCCACCCACCCACAAACGAGTGTCTTTTACAGGAATTACGATCAATCAGATTGCCAATGGAAAAATCCTGGAATCCACGGTGATCTGGGACGGACTGGGCCTGATGAAGCAGTTCGGCATCGACTTGCCGATCCAGTATGAGATGTTGTCGGTTGCCGCCGACTGAGCTGGCCGCCAAGCGCCCACCGACATTTCCAAGGTACCCCCAAATCATTGATTTTTTGGACTCGACACCCTTTGAAGTCATGTACTCGGCAGTTTGATCACGCGAAAATAGAGTGCAACTTACACCAGCGATCGCGGGTTTGACGTATCGTTGGCGGACCCAAACTGCAATCACAATTAAAGGAGAGAATCGGGTATGAAAATCTCGAAGAGTCTTGTTGGTGTGGTCATGGCAGCCGCACTCATTTGCGGTGGAGTGGCAGTGGCGCAGAAGCCGGTCGACAATGTCAGCGGCAAAAAGCACCCGAACCTGGCGGCGGCACAGCGGTTGTCCCAGCAGGCGTATGAAAAGATCGTCGCAGCGCAACAGGCGAATGAGTGGGATATGGACGGGCACGCGGCAAAGGCTAAGGATCTGTTGGATCAGGTCAATCAGCAACTAAAGATGGCTGCGGAAGCGGCGAATAAGAACCACAAGTAGTTCCATTTCGGAATTAAGCTTACGGAACAGGACGGGTGTCTTCTGCCCGTCCTGTTTTTGTCTCCGGCGTACCCCGTAACCACCGAAAAACAACTACAAACAGGCACTGATTCTGCGAAACGTTCTTGTCGAACTCTGCATCTCACCCGCATACTAGTGAACGGGTATTCTTGGGCCACATCTTAGGGATGCACACAAACGCTTTACTTTGCTGAGGGGCAGGGGATGCAGGGTTTACGACATGAGTCCGGAGATGGGTCCCGCCGCCTGGCGAGATCCCTGGCGCTCGCCCTAGCGCTGCTTTCCCTCGTTTTCCTCCTGCAGGTCACCCCCCACGGACACAGCAACAGCCAGGATGAAGCCGCCTGCCGCCTGTGCCAGGCCGCCCATGTCAGTGCTATACCAGTCGTTTCCGGGATCGTACTCAGTGTTCCTTTGGTCGCCGTCGGAGAAGTTGCGGCGCCCAACGCTCTGGTTTCGACGGAGAGTTTCTTCAGCCACTCCGACCCCCGCGCACCTCCCGCGGTTGTTCCGTTCTAATTCCAGCCTAGACAAGTATTCCGAGCCGGCCTTTCTATAGGCCGCGCGACCGCTTACCTACGAGCGGGCCTACCCACGCTTAGACTATCGCTCCCTGAGGAGCCTGGAGGACAGATGCATTTCAGTATTCGGGCTTTGCTAGCGGCAGCTTTTTCTCTGCTAGTGATGGTGTTCAGTGCCGCAGGACAAAATGGCAATGCTGGATCGATCGAGGGCGTGGTCAAAGATCCCTCGGGCGGCGCGGTTGTGAACGCGACGGTCGAAATCCAGAATCCGGTCACCGGTTACACGCGCAGCATAGCAACGGGCGCGGATGGAAGCTTTCGATTTACGAATGTGCCATTCAATCCTTACCACTTGACGGTGACGGCAGGTGGGTTCGAGATGTTCACAAAGGATGTCGACGTGCGCTCGTCGGTTCCGGCAAACGTGCAAGTAGCATTGAAGGTGGGCACGGAGGTCACTTCGGTCACGGTGGAGGCAAACGGCGGGGATCTGGTGGAGAACGATTCCACGTTTCATACGGACGTAGACCGGAGCCTCATTAACAACCTGCCGCTCGAGAACGCGTCCTCTCAGGTCAGTTCGCTCGTGACACTTACAACGCCGGGAGTGGCTGCGGATTCCAACGGCTTGTTCCACGGGCTTGGCGACCACGCCTCGAATTCGTTCTCCGTGGATGGTCAGCCCATCACGGATCAGCAGAGCAAGGTATTCTCGAATCAAATTCCAGCGGATTCGATTCAATCGCTCGAAGTCATCTCTGGCGCGCCCCCGGCCGAATTTGGCGGCAAGACCAGCCTGGTGATCGTGGTGACCACGCAGTCGGGACTCGGTGAGCGGCAACCCCATGGCGAGGTCACTGCGTCTTACGGCTCTTTTGGAAGCGTCAGCGGCGGCTTCAACGTGGGCTACGGCAATGATAAATGGGGCAATTACATTTCCGTGAATGGCCTGAACACTGGCCGCTTCCTGGATGGACCGGAATTTAATATTTTCCACGATAAGGGAAACGAGGAAAACATCTTCGACCGCATCGACTACAAGCCGACAACCGCGGACACGATCAGTCTTAATCTCAACTACAGCCGCTCCTGGTTTCAGACGCCGAACTCTTACGACGCGCAATTCGCTACCGGATGGACGTTTAACGCCGCCGATCCTGTGTGCCCCCCAGGACAAATCGGCAACTGCGGAGGCTTGGGGGCAACGGGACAAGCCGTTGGGCCGCAGGATCAGCGCTCGAAGATTGGAACATTCAACATCGCCCCCACTTGGACGCGCCTGATCAATACGGAAACCGTCTTGACGGTGGGAGCTTGGGTGCGGCGCGACGGTTACAACTACTACCCGAGTGGCGACCTCTATGCCGATCTGTCCCCGGATCTACAATCCAACACCGTCAGTCAGTACCGCACATTGACCAACGCCGGCATACGCGCCACCGTTTCCTACGTGAAGGGAAAGAACAACATAAAGGCCGGAATCGATTTCGAAAACACGGCGCTTTCGGAAAACGACAAATTCGGGATCGTCAATCCGACTGCGAACGCGGTGTGCTTGAATGCGGACGGAAGTTTTGACACCAACCCGCTGTTGAACAACCCCGCAGCATGCGGTGGCGTGGGAAATGTCGGGGGCACCGTCAATCCTAGCTTTATCCCTCTTCTCGGCTGTTATGACTTGACTCGGACGGCTCCACTGCCTGGTTCCGACGGCTGCCCCGCGGGACAAACCGTCAGCGGGCTTTATACCTTCCGAGGGAACGACAACATCAAGGAATCGGCGCTATACGCGCAGGACACCATCACCGTCAAAAACTGGAGCTTTAACCTCGGGCTTCGCGCCGACATTTACCGCGGCATTTCCAGCGCGCAGCAGCTTGAACCGCGCCTGGGGATCGCCTACAACTTTAAGCCCACCAGCACCGTGCTGCGCGTTTCTTACGCGCGCACGATGGAAACGCCCTTCAATGAAAACCTTATTCTTGCCAGCACCGGTTGCAATGACCCGGTGATTTTCGATCTTCAGGAATCGGTGCCCGGTGGTCAGTGCATCTCGTCCAATGTGCCGGCGCTCAGCCCGGGTCATCGCAACGAGTTCCACGCTGGTTTGGAGCAGGCTTTCGGGAAGTACCTGGTCGTCGACGGCGAGTACATCTGGAAGTACACGCACAAGGCGTTTGACTTCAGCGTGCTCGGCAACACACCGATCACGTACCCGATCGAGTGGGACAGTTCGAAAATTCCCGGCTATGCCATCCGCGCCTCGGTCCCCAACACCCACGGATTCACGGCGTACGTGGTCATGTCGAGCGTTGCCGCGCGTTTCTTTACGCCGCAAGTAAGCGGCATCGGAGCAACGCCCGCTACAGGCGGTGGTTCCGTATTTCGCATCGACCACGACGAGCACTTCAACGAGACCACCCATTTGCAATATCAGCCTTGGAAGCGTGGCCCTTGGCTCGGATTCAACTGGCGCTATGACAGTGGCCTCGTTGCCGGTCCGGTACCGTGCTTTGGAGGCGAGTCTTGCCCGAACGGGCCAGGCGGGGGTGGGCCCAATGATCTCATCGACGTGTCCGGACTCACACCTGATCAGCAGTTCCAGGCGGGATTGTTCTGCGGAACCGTCTATGCAACACCGACGACGCCGATCAGTTCGCCGTTTGGACCGAACCTTTGCCCGGCGGCTAATTATGGCGCCAAGTATGTCTCCATCCCCGCGCCCGGTACGGAGAACAACGACCACAATCCGCAACGTATTGCGCCACGGAATTTGTTCGACATTGCCGTGGGTCAAGACAATCTGTTCAACGGCGATCGGTATAAGTGGAGCTTGCGGTTTACCGTCATCAACCTGACGGACAAGGAAGCGCTGTACAACTTCATCTCCACCTTTAGCGGCACGCACTACGTAACCCCTCGCACGGAAACGGTCGAGCTCGGTTTCCACTTCTAATCGCGACTTCCGTCTGGCGAATCAGCCCTCACGCGGCGCCATTTACCCGTGGGGGCTATTTCTTGCCCCACAGACTTTGTTCGCCATTTGTGTATAGAATTAGGCGACATGGCCACCTCAGCGGGTAACCCAGTACCCAACCCACTTCGCATCGGCATCGACTTAGGCGGAACGAAAATTGAGTTTGTTGCGCTCGAGGATGACGGGCACGAGCTGCATCGCCACCGCGTGCCCACGCCGCGCGAAGATTATGAAGGCACCGTGCGCGCGATCAAGGAAGGCGTGGAAAAGATTGAAGCGGAATTGGGGCGCAGTGGATCGGTCGGCGTCGGCATTCCGGGAACCATTTCGCGGCTTACCCACACGGTGAAAAACGCAAATTCCACGTGGATGAACGGTCGCCTCTTCGACCACGACCTGAGCGATGCATTGCACAGGGAAGTTCGCTGCGCGAACGACGCCAATTGCCTGGCAATTTCGGAAGCCACCGACGGCGCAGGAGCAGGCAAGCGAGTGGTGTTCGCCGTGGTGCTGGGCACCGGCTGCGGAGGCGGCCTGGCCATCGATGGGCGGGTGCACAACGGCCGAAACGGTGTCGCCGGCGAATGGGGTCACAACACTTTGCCGTGGATGCGCGCGGATGAATATCCCGGCCCGGAATGCTATTGCGGCTACCGGGGCTGTATTGAAACGTGGATCTCCGGAACTGGCCTAGAAGCGGATTACGAGCGTGCGACGAAAGCAAAGCTGCGAGGGAAGGAAATTGTCGAGCGTTGCAACGCAGGCGATCCCGCAGCGGCGGCGAGCCTGGCGCGGTACGAAGACCGGCTTACGCGCAGTTTGTCTCAGGTCATCAACCTGCTCGATCCAGACGTGATCGTGCTTGGTGGTGGCGTGTCGCAGGTTCCGCAGTTGTATCAAGATGTGCCTGGGCGGTTGAAGGAATACGTATTCGGGCGCGAGGCAGACACGCCGATCGTGGTGGCAAAACATGGCGATGCCAGCGGAGTGCGCGGCGCGGCATGGCTGTGGCCACTCAACGGAAATAGATAGGAAAAAATGGAGGGGCTCCGCATAAGGGAGATGCGTTGCAGAACCCCTCGCCGTCGCGAAGCGCTTGCTCGATCAGAGCCGCGGCTTAGCTGTGAGCGCCGCTGGCTTTGGCGCTAAATTCCGCCATCCATGCCTTGGAGCGGCGTTCCATTTCCGCGGGTGCGACGTCTTCTACGTGCTGCGCTAGTCCCCACAGATGGCCAAAGGGGTCGCGCAATTTGCCGTAACGGTCTCCCCAGAATTGATTCTGCAGCGGCATCTCCACCTTTGCGCCAGCTTTCACCGCGCGTTCGAACACCGTGTCCACGTTGTCGGTATAGAGCACAATCGAGCACGAGGTGTTGGGAGTGGGCCCGGGTGCAGACGCCATACCCGGAAATTCATCGCTGAGCATCAGCCGCGAATCGCCGATCTGGAGTTCCGCATGACCGATTTTACCGCCGGGGCCGGTCATGCGACCGAGTTCCTTGGCTTGGAATGCTTCCTTGTAATAATCGATGGCTCGGGAGGCATCCTTGCAGACGAGAGTGGGCGTCAGGGAATGATAGCCTTCTGGAATAGCGCGAACAGCGGACATAGGTCCTCCTAATAAAGTGTGGAATTGCGCGCAGTTGGTTAGGGGTCCGGGAAGGGCAAACAGAAACAAAGCTGCACGGACTTCTTGAATACTCCGACGGGGAGAGCGCGTCAAGGGTTGATTTCAGGAAGTTGTAGCGCGGAAATTGCCTGTGCCATAGTGTGTAGCCCAGAATGGTGTCCAGGCATGCGATACCAATTTTTGCTGTGGACTTCGAAATGGAACTTCGCGGATAGGCGGGGCATCTTACAAACGAAACGTAAGTGACACTCGAAATGGGGGAATCCACAAAATGCAGGTGATTCGTTGCGGGTCCGTCGTAGTTGGTTGTGCCTTGTTGTTCGCGGTCCCTTCGTTTGCGCAGGTGACCAACGGGAAAAAGCCGAATTTGCCCGCGCCTTTCGAGACCAAGTCCGCGGGAAATGGGCCGAACAAAGACAAACCTCCCGCCGGCTTTCTTCCGAAAGTGCCCTCCGGTTTTCAGGTGAGCGTGTACGCGAGTGACTTCACCAATCCGCGGTTCCTCGCGGTGGCTCCCAATGGAGACATTTTTGTCGCGGAGACCGGCGCCGGCAAGATCATCGTTTTGCGCGATCCGCAGCATGGCGGAGGTACGCCCCAGAAAGAAGTGTTTGCTGAAAAATTAAACCGTCCTTTTGGGATCGCGTTCCACGACGACCACGTTTACGTGGGCAACACAGGCGAAGCAGTTCGTTTCAAATATGACAAACAAACTTCCAAGCGCACCGGCGAAGCGGAACACGTCCTGGACGTTCCCAAAGGCGGAGGTCACTTCACGCGCACTCTGGCCTTCAGCCAGGACGGAACGAGCCTGTACATCAGCGTCGGCTCTTCTTCGAATCTCGATTTCGAGAGAGATGCGCGACGCGCTGCGGTTCTGGTCAGCGATCCCGATGGAAAAAACTCGCGAATCTTCGCTTCCGGCCTGCGGAATGCCGTCGGCTTGGCTATCGAACCCGTGACCGGCGAAGTTTGGGTCACCGTCAACGAGCGAGACGAGCTTGGCGATAATTTGCCGCCCGATTATTTTACTTCCGTCAAAGATGGCGGATTTTACGGTTGGCCGTACAGCTACATTGGAGACAACGTGGACCCGCGCGTGAAGCCGCAACGGCCCGACCTGGTGGCCAAGGCCATCATCCCGGACGTTTTGCTGGGGCCGCATGTGGCGCCGCTGCAATTTGCGTTTTACACCGGCAAGCAATTTCCCGCTCTCTACCACGGGGGAGCGTTCATTGCCGAGCACGGTTCCTGGAATCGTTCCACGCGCAATGGCTATCAGTTGGCGTTTGTTGCGTTCAAAAATGGCAAAGCCGTCGAAGATCCTGTGCCGTTCCTGACGGGATTTGTACCGGATCCGAAGGGTAAAGACGTAGATGGCCGCCCTGTAGGTGTGGCCGTAGCGCCGGATGGTTCGCTGATGGTAAGCGACGATGGTGCGGGCGTGATTTATCGCATCAGCTACGGGAAATAATCGAACGCTATCGTGGTCGTTTTGAGGGACCGAGCTGTTGGTATCGCCCGTTGCGACGGCGATGGCCTGAACGCGTAATAAATGGTGGCGCCCCTCAATTTGGAACGAACTGCGACAGCAGGCATCCAAGCGCGTATATTAACGAGTGTCAATGTGAGGCCGCCCCACGATTCGATAACTTAGGACGCTTATGTCATCCTTCAAACTTGATGTGGAAAAACTGCCGTCCAGCAACGATAACCTTACCATTTACAAAGCCACCGGGAAGCTTAGCCTGGAAACCGTGAACGAATTTGTCTCGAAGATGCGAGCGGAAACCTCGTCGTACCTCGTTTTAGATATGAGCGACGTGAATTTTCTGGATTCCGCCGGGGTGGGTGCGTTGGTGTCCCTGTTTGCGAGCCGCCGGAATCAAGGGAAGGTGTTTGCCGTTGCGGCCTTATCGCCGCAGAGCAACGCGGTCGTTGCCGTGGCCGGACTGCAGAATCTGCTGCCCGTGTATAAAACGGTGCAAGAAGCGGTGGCGAAGAAGGCCTAGTTGCACGGCGACTGGCCGGTCAGCTGGGCGTCCAGTTGGGATGGCTGGTGAAGAGGCCGTCGACGAAGCCGATGTGATAGGAAATATACAAGCCGAAGCACAGGCTGAGCACGCCCGACCCAACAATCAAGCCACGGTTCAACCAGGCAAATCGCGCGCTGGCATAGGTAAACGGCAGTGCCATTGCCGCGGTAATCAGCATCATTCCCGCAATCGTGCCCACCCCAAAAACGAGCAAATAAAAAACGCCCCAGCGCGGGTTGCGGATGGTGCTGAGAACCAGCAGCGCTACCGCCGCTGAACCCGCCAAGCCGTGCACGATGCCAACGAAAAGCGGCCGCAAGGAATGAAACCACCCCAAATGCCAAACCGGATTCGCGGTCCACTTCGGCGCGGCCAGAGAATCGGCGTGATGCTCCTGCGCTGGCGCGTGCGAATGCCAGTGATAATGCAGGTGGGATTCGTGCTCGTGCACATGCGCATGTTCGCCGCTAAGCCGTGGATGCGCGGGCGAGAATTTTTCACTCAGCCATTTGGTGACGCCAGAAAGGTTCAGGATGCCCAGCAGGATGAGCATCAATCCCACGGTGAATTCCATGGTCAGGCCGATTCGCGTGGGAATCACGACGTTGAATAAAATGATGGCCGCGCCGACAAGTACGATCGTAATCGTATGGCCCAGTCCCCAAAGCGCGCCGATGAGCCCGGCCTTCGCCAGGGAACGTTCCCGGCTCACGATGGTGGAGACGGCGATGACGTGGTCCGGGTCCGTGGCATGGCGCATGCCCAGAAAGAACCCGATCGCCAGAATGGCAAATCCGCTGATCATATATGCCGGCCAGTGACCAACTTCGCGGTTACAGGATAGACGAATCGGCGCGCCCGAAGCGAGCTTTTCCCAACGGCCAGAGGCAACGGGTTGCCACTCGGTTGGCTTTCGGCTAACTTTCTGAGCAGGAGCGCGTGATGAACTCAGATTGGAAGCCGGAAGGATATTCGAGCGTCTCGGTATATCTAATGTCGGATGGGGCGCAACAGGTGATCGATTTCCTGAAGAAAGTGTTCGATGCCACCGATCTTCGCCACATCGCTGGGCCAGACGGCAGAATCATGCACGCGGAAGTGCGCATCGGCGACACGGTGGTGATGATCGCCGATGCCATCGGCGACTACCCCGCCTTTCCGGCCTGGTTGCATGCTTACGTGCCGGATGCGGACGCAACGTACAAGAAAGCGTTGGCAGCCGGCGGCGTTCCCGTGCAGGAGCCGGTGCGCAAGCAAGGCGATCCCGATAAACGAGGTGGGTTCAAGGATCCGTCGGGCAACACCTGGTGGGTGTCGACGCAAGCTGGGTAATTTCAGCGGATTGCCCTGTCCCAGCGAAAGGCGGCTTACTCCGACTTAAGCAAACGCATGAATTCCGCCGCCGCGTGTGGCAGGCGCGCTCCCCTGCGCGCAATCATGTACAAGTGCCGCGGCATATTCAGCTGGCGAATCTTGAGTTCTTTCAGCATGCCGTGTTCAATTTCCCACGTAACGCACATGCGCGGCACTATAGCCACGCCCAGACCCATCTGCACAATGCGTTTGATGCTTTCGATTGTCGGCATTTCCAGTGGCATGTTCAGCGGGGTGCGGTGCTTGGCAAACAGTTCGATCACCTTGCGTCGAAACGGCGATTCCACAATGTGCGCGACGAACATTTCCTTGCCCAGTTCCTCCACATCGACTTCGCGGCGCTTTGCCAGCGGATGTTTCGGCGGCACCACGAAAGTTAGCTCGTCCTTCAGGATTTCCGTGGCCTGCAATTGCGGATCGCGGGGAATAAAGGAGACCGCACCGAGGTCCAAGCGGTAGTTCATCACTTCATGCGGAATGTCGCGAGAGAACATGCGATGAAGCCGGACCTGCACACCGGGGTGCGCTTCACGGAAGCTAGCCAGCGCCGGAAGCAACGCGTGGATCGAGCTTTCATTCACGCCCAGGGCCAGCTCGCCCCGCTTCAGGCCTTCCAGTTCCAGTAATCCCTTTTTCACCTCTTCGCGCAGGTTCAACAGCCGCTCGGCATATTCTCGCAGCAGGGTCCCGGCATCCGTCAGCCGTACGGGGCGCGCGCCGCGCACGAAAAGGGGCTGGCCCAGTGAATCCTCCAGTTTGCGGATCGCCAGGCTGACGGCAGGCTGGGTCCGGTACAAGCGTTCGGCCGCTCGGGAGAAGCTCCCCTCCTTCGCAACTGTAAGAAAAACCTGCAATTCCGCGAGATCCATGGCAACAACCCTCGATTCCAGACTTCCCAGACGACCCGGCTGGTGGCGCCGGTTTGGTTGGTTCCGGCCTCCAAATCGCGTCAAATGGTCTCCGGCTAGTATAAGGCAGAATTATCAATTACAGAATGAAGATAAATTGGACTAGAAGGCCCGACTATGCGTAACTGAAAGAGGATGTTGGAGGTAGCAGATGAGCCACGTTCGGATCTTTGACACCACGCTCCGCGACGGCGAGCAGTCGCCCGGCTTCTCCATGAACACTGCGGAGAAGATTCGCATGGCACGGCAGCTTGCGGCGCTCGGCGTGGACACCATCGAAGCGGGATTCCCGATTGCCTCCAAGGGCGACCTTGAGGCTGTAATTGCCGTTTCCAACGAAGTGCGCGATGTTCCGGTTGCCGCTCTGGCGCGCGCCCGCAAAGACGACATTCTCGCCGCTGCCGAAGCGTTAAAATCCGCCAAGACTCCGCGCATGCACGTTTTTCTGGCCACCAGCGACCTACACTTGCAGGTGAAGCTGCACATGAGCCGGGAACAAGCGCTCGAAGCCATTGAATCCATGGTTAAGCTGGCGCGCAACTTTGTCGAAGAAGTGGAATTCTCCGCTGAAGATGCAGGCCGCACCGATCTTGCGTTTCTCTGCCAGGCTTGCGAAGCGGCAGTGCGCGGTGGCGCGACGGTGCTCAACCTACCGGACACTGTTGGTTACGCAGTTCCTAGCGAGTATGCGGAAATGTTCCGGAAAGTGCGCGAACATCTGGGCGACCCGGACCACATCATCCTGAGCGCGCATTGCCATGACGATCTGGGCTTGGCGGTGGCAAATTCGCTGGCGGCCGTGCAGGCGGGAGTGCGCCAGATCGAATGCACTATCAATGGCATCGGTGAACGCGCTGGAAACGCGGCGCTCGAAGAAGTGGCCGTGGCACTGGCGGTGCGCAAGGAAAGCTTCGGCGTAGCCACCAAACTGAAGCTGGATGAATTGTACAAGTCCAGCAAGTTGCTCACGGAGATTACCGGCGCGGCAGTGGCACCGAATAAAGCTGTAGTAGGCGCCAACGCTTTCGCGCACGAAGCCGGCATCCATCAGGACGGCATCATTAAGAATCCGCTAACCTATGAGATTATTTCGCCGGAAACGGTTGGCGTGCCGTCACGATCGTTGGTACTTGGCAAGCACTCCGGACGCCATGCGCTGCGTGAATCTTTGCGGGAATTGGGCTACGAGCCGAGTGACGAACAGTTGGCGGAATGCTATCGACGGGTGACGGAATTTGCGGACGCTTCGAAGAACGTGCGTGCGCGGGATCTCATGACCATCGCGCATGAAGTGATCCGGCGCAATGTTGTGGCTACCACCGCATCGCCGCTGGCTTGAGGCGCGTGAAAATCGAGGGATCGTCCAATGAAGTTGAAAAAGAAAATTGTGGTGCTGCCCGGCGATGGAATTGGGCCGGAAGTGGCGCGCGCGGCGGTGAACGTGCTGCAGGAATGCGCGCGCGAATTTGGCCACCAGTTCGATGTGACGGAAATGCCTGTGGGCGGCGCTGCCATCGACAAGATCGGCAATCCTCTGCCGGAGGAAACTCTCGACGCATGCCGCAAAGCAGACGCCGTATTTCTTGGCGCTGTGGGCGGACCGAAGTGGGATTCGCTGCCCGTAGGCAAGCGCCCGGAAACAGGGCTGCTGGCCCTGCGCAAGGGGCTTGGCCTGTACGTGAATCTGCGCCCGGTTCGGTTGCTCGAGCCGCTGCGCGGAATTTCGCCGTTGCGGCCGGAGCGCCTGGGTGATCTGGACATTGAGATTGTGCGCGAACTCGCCGGCGGAATGTATTTTGGCGAGCGCGGCAGCGTCGTGGAGGGCGGCAAGGAGCGCGCGTTCGATACGGAGTCTTATTCCACGCCGGAAATCGAGCGCATTGCTACGTTTGGGTTTCAGCGGGCGGAGAGCCGTTCACGCCGCCTGTGTTCGATCGACAAGGCCAACGTGCTGACCAGTTCCCAGTTGTGGCGGCGCACCGTAACGGCGGTCGGCGCGGTGTTTCCCGCGGTAAAGCTCGAGCACATGTACGTGGACAATGCGGCCATGCAACTCACGCTGCGGCCCACGCAGTTTGATGTGATCCTCAGCACCAATATGTTTGGCGATATTCTCAGCGATGCCGCGGCGGCGCTGGTGGGGTCGATCGGCCTGATTCCTTCGGCAAGTTTTGGAGATAGCGCGCCGCTGTTTGAGCCTATCCATGGCTCCGCACCAACCCTAGCCGGGAAAGACGCCGCCAATCCCATCGGATCGATCCTGAGCGCCACCATGATGCTGCGAGATACTTTTGGCCTGGGCCTCGAAGCGGATTGGGTGGAGCAATCACTCATGCGCGTGCTCGGCGCGGGTTCCCGCACCACGGACATCAGCGAGCCCGGCACAAACACCGTCGGCACCGCCCGTTTCCTCGAACTGCTCAACGTGGAAATGCAGCGCACCTTCGAACACGCCGAAAAGTACGGCTGGGGCGTGTGAACCTACGTCAACGATCAGTCCAGGTGGTTGGTATTTCCGCCCCAGCGCAGTTCATCTGTTGCACCCAGGCATATTGTCATGACCATCCAAGTAGAAACTTAGCCCAGAAACAGAAGCACGCCTGACGCCCAAGCACGCGCTCAAGGCCTCCCCTTGGAAAAGGTCGCCCAGCAACTCCTCGAAGATGCCCTCCCGCAACGTTCTATTCCCTAGGGCCGTATGACCCGTCGAAGAATTTCATCAGATGCTTAGCGCGATAGCGGGGGGGCGGAAAACCTCCCAGATTTACCAACCGAGAACTTCTGCCGCGAGAACTTCTATGAGGACCGGCTAGATGACGGAGACGCCGTACCTCGTCGATAGCAACGTGCTTTTCCGCTCGGTGAAGCCCGACCGCAGTGATAACCCTGGCCATCATCTCCACTGTGGATGCCAATCTTTGGAGGGTGGCGTTGTTTGCTTCACGTCGCAGAATGTTGCAGCCTGGAGGGTATTGCGTTCTCGCCGCCTAATGACCTGCCTCGTCGTCGATCCAATACTCGCTTCGGGACTTCGTTACGAATTGATGATCCTTGTCCGCCTCCACATGTAGCGCGTGCAGACCGGGTGTGGGCGATGCCGGTCGGAAACTCAGTACGTAGTAATTCGGTACGTCGTTCGAGAGAGCAATAAGGCCTGCCTTCAAATCCTTGGCATTGTGGAAGTGAAAAAACTCTCCTCCGGAGAGCCGTGCGATGGATTCAGTCGTCTGCGCGCGGAGCGCGTAGCGTGCGGTGAGATAGGTCATCGTGGCCAGCCGAATGGGCGGCGCAAGCTGGCTGATGCAGTCGAGCACCTGCTTGCTGTAGTGGCCTTCGTACTCGGGATCGGCGCCAGTGCGGCTGAAGCAGCCGTGTGCGGGACCCGGGTCGTTGCTACTGAACTTCGATGCTTCGTGGGAGACCGCCGAGCGCGTACTTGAAATACCGAAGCTGTATATTGTCGTATTCGTATCGCTGGTAAGGCGCAAGGCGTCGTCCAAGGTTGTTTTGCTCCCTTGGTCCACGGTTTCACTGAGCAAGAGAATCGCGCGCCGGTATCGCGTGGGCTGTTCGCGCAGCTGCGCGATGGCGAATGCGACCCCATCTAAAATCGCCGCACCCTGGTCGCCTTCAGAGAGCGTGGCGAGTTGATTGGAAGCCTGCTCCATTTTTGGGGTGAAAGGCAATAGCAGGTGAGGCGTGCTGTCGAACCCTATGACGGCAACGCGGTGTTCGACGTTGCCGATCAGTGCTTCGAGCATTGAGTCCAACTCCTGGTAGTCGGTGAGATGGCGTGCCCCCGCGCCGCCCGTCTCGACCACGATTGCCAAAGCGAGCGGCTCTGAATCTGTGTCCTGCTCTATCGAAAGGTGTTGCCGAACGCCGTTGTCGGTGAGGAGGAAGTCGTCAACTTTAAGGTCAAAGACAACTTGTCCTTCCTTAGTGGTTACGAACACGGGAACCATAACTAAGTTGGAATGTACCGTTAGTTTTGGCTGCCCGGTATCGCTTTGTTGCGCAACACCCACGGCGGCGAGGCACAGCAGGAGGATCAAAGTGCAAACAGGCTTCATAGACCAGGTCGACTGCGTGTGCGAATCGATAAGCGGGGGCAGACGGCGGCCCCCTAAGTCCCGTCTCATTGTAGATCAGGTGGCCCCAAGCCGGTTGCGGGAAGCGGTGGGGGATGATAATTTTGTAAATTGAGTATGGGCCGGACGCGTGTTGACCGGCCAATGGGTTCGAAAAGTCCATCACCGGGCCGAGAGACTGTCCCAGAACGAATTGCCCGCAGAAATCATTGCCCGGAATGGCGTGGCAGCAGGGGATTGCTTTCCTTTTCGCAAACGAGATTCATCGGAAATGATGCCTGACCGTTCGTCTAATTCGAATCGTAGCGGCGTGGAGCGTGTGTCTGGCGTATCGTATTGGCGCGTGGAGGGCTCGCTTTTCGAACTGAGCGCGCTCCGCAGCGTGGGCTTTTTCAACTGGAACAGCCAAAGCTTCCTGGAGCGCTGGGTGCGCCGCGGTGGAATGCTGGGCGTGGGCCTGCTTCGCCCGCCGATGTACCTCACCAGCCGTACGTTTGCCACGAGGTTTCTCCACGTCGTCCTGCGCGGAATCACCCGTGACCGCCTGGACCTGTTGGGCGAGGAATATTTTCAGTACGAGCTGAAGCCGCGCATGCGCCGCGAATCCGTCGAAAAATTGGTCGATGCTGTGCGCGGGGGCGAACGCGTGGTGCTTGTCGGGCAGATGCTCGAGCATATCCTGCGGCCGATGGCGGAATTTTTCGCCGCCGAAGGTTTCCTTGCCAATGGTCTGGAATTTCGCGATGGAGTGGCCACCGGGCGGCTGATTGCTCCGGTGATTCGGCCACGCGGGCCGTTTGCCTGGCTCGCCAGCGGATCGGTCGATGGGCGCCTGTCCAAGGAAAAACTGCTCTGGCAATTGGATTGGAAGAAGCAGCCAGAGTTGTTGGAGCGCGCGGTGGTGCCTGCCGTGCGGCCGCGCGTCGAAAACGAGACCCCCGTGCAGTTGCTGGACAGCACGCCGCGCGTTGCCAGGCTGCCTGTGCGCGAAACTTTGGCCGGCAAACATTTGATGCTTATCGGCGTAACCGGCTTTATCGGCAAAGTCTGGCTTGTCGAGCTGCTGGAAAAGATCCCTGAAATTGGCAAGATCACGCTGTTGATTCGCCGCAACCGCACCACTTCGGCGCAACGACGCTTCGAGAAAATTGTTGAGGAATCGCCGGCGTTTGACGGTTTGCACGAAATTCATGGCGCAAATCTCGCGGCGTTTCTGAAGGAAAAAGTAGAAGTGGTCGAGGGCGACCTCAGCCTGCCGGGCCTGGGCCTGGATACCGATACGCAAACGCGGCTGGCGCGCACGCTCGACGTGATCGTGAGCAGCGCGGGCCTGACCGACTTCAATCCTGACCTGCGCGACGCCATTTTCTCCAACATCGATTCCACGATACATCTCGTCGATTATCAGCGCCGCTGCGACCACGCCGCCCTGATTCATCTTTCTACGTGTTACGTCGTCGGCATGCGCGATGGGCGCGTCACCGAGGAACTGCACTGCAATTACAATCCGGCAGACCATCCCGATTTCGATTCGGAAAAGGAAATTGCTTCGCTGCGCGAAATGGTTCGGCGCATCGAGGAACGGTCTGAAAGCGCGGACGTGACCCGAGCTTTGCGACGCCAGGCTCTCGGCCGCAGCGGCGATGCTTCCAAAGTGGTGGCCGATGAATTGGACGGTGTACTGAAACGCAATCGCGCGCGCTGGGTGCGGAATCGCCTGGTACGAGCGGGCATGAAGCGCGCTCATCACCTCGGCTGGCCTAACACATATACATTCACGAAAAGCCTGGGCGAATCGATCCTGGCGCGAGAAGGGCGCGATTTGCCGATTTCCATCGTGCGGCCGTCAATTGTCGAAAGCTCTGAGCGCACGCCCTTCACCGGCTGGAATGAAGGAATCAACACGTCCGGGCCGCTTTCGTATTTGCTGGGCACAAATTTCCGACAATTGCCTTCGAACGAGCGCAAATGCCTGGACGTGATACCCGTGGACATGGTGACGCGCGGGATGACACTGATCGCCGCGGCGCTGGTGCGTCGCAAGCACGCGCGACTCTATCAGTTGGCGACTTCGGCCATCAATCCTGTGAACATGGGACGCTCGATCGAACTCACCGGCCTGGCGCACCGCAAACACTATCGCGCGCAGCAGGGCATCGAGCATTGGTTGAAAGTTAAACTCGAAACCATTCCGGTTTCGAAACAGCGCTACGAGCGTCTGTCGATTCCGATGCAAAAAGCCGTGGTTTCCAAAATCAACAAAGCGGCAACCACGTTGCACATCGCCAAGCCGCCGCTGGCCAAGACCGAGCGCGATCTCGTGCGCGCCGAAAAGCTTATTGAGCTCTACGAACCCTTCATCCTGCACAACCAGCACGTGTTCGAATCGGAAAACGCGCGACTGCTCTCCGCGGCGTTATCCGACGAGGAAAAGGCCCTGTTCGATTTCGCGCCGGAAAAGATTGACTGGTGGGATTACTGGATTAACATCCACATACCGGCGCTGCGCCGCTGGTGCTACCCGCTGATGGAAGGCCGGCCGCTGGAGGCCAGGGAAGCGCGTGTGCTGGACTGGCGCGTGCCTCCGGAGGGCGCTTCCGCAGCTACGCGCTAGGCGGCGCACCGCACTCTTCCTATGGCCATATTTCTTACGGGTTCGACAGGCTATTTAGGCAGCTATCTGGTGGCAGGGATTTTCCGTGGGCACCAGGATCGTTTGAACCTGCTGGTGCGCGCGAAGACGGAGCAGGAAGCGCGGGAACGCTTGTGGCAATCGCTGCAACTGCATTTGGAATTTCCGGAATTTCTCGATTATGTGAACGATCGCGTACGCATTTTTAGGGGCGATCTGACTGGCGAGCGTTTGGGGCTGACCGACGACGAGTATCACGCGCTGGTGGATTCGACCGACTCCATCTTGCACTGCGCTGCTTCCTTGAACCGCAAATCGGAAAAGCAGTGCCTCAACGTGAATCTGCGCGGTTCGCTGGAAGTAATTCAACTCGCTCGGCGCGCGCAAAACCATCACGGACTGCGCCGTTATTCGCACGTATCCACAGTAGCGGTAGCGGGTAAGCGGCAAAACGAAGTGGTCGCCGAAGATAATTCCATCGATTGGTCGCGGTCCGATTACGATCCTTACGCGCGCACGAAAAAGTTCTCCGAACACATGGTGCACCAGTTGCTTGCCGACGTGCCGCACACAATTTTCCGCCCTGCCATCGTGATGGGAGACAGTGGTCGCCCGGAAACCACGCAATTCGATATGGTCCAGGCGTTCGACATGCTTGCGCGCCTACCGGTTTTGCCCCTGCGTCCTGGCGACAAGATTGACATCGTGCCCGCCAACTATGTGGGTGGCGCCATCGTGAAAATTCATCAGATGGAAAAACCCAATTACGGGATTTATCATCTTTCTTCGGGGACTGGTTCGCAGACGTACAAGGAACTGACCGACGCGTTGGCCGCAGCGGGCGGCTTGAGCAAGCCGAGTTACCAGCAGTGGTTGGGAGGACCGTTTTCTAAAACCGTGAACTGGCTGGCGTTCAAGGGCGGCGCGGTAGGCTACGGTGCATCGTTGCTGAAAGTATTCTGGCCGTACCTCGATTGGAACACAGTATTCGATAATTCGCGGGTGGTGCAGGAAATGGGCGAAGCGCCGGCAAAATTTTCCAGCTATGCGTATCCTTTGTTGCAATTCAGCCGCGCTAACAAATTCAAATATCCCGCAGCGCCTTGGCCGAACAGCGCGAACACTTCGGTCGACAAGAGCGCAGGGAGTGCCGTAGCATGACCGATTTTCTACTGGTGATGTGGGTCAGCGCGTTGATCGAAATGCGCCGCTTTGGCTGGATGTTCGGTTTGGGAAAGCGCTGGACGCCCGGCGAGCCGTTGCGATTGCTGTTTGCCGGCTACAACGGAACGCGCAACACCGGCAGCGATGTGCGCGTGCAGGAGATGATCCGCCAGATCCGCCACGTGCTGGGCGCGCAAAATCTGGACTTCAGCGTGATGTCCCAGAATTTCGAACTGACCAAGGGTTATTTTGCAGGAACGACGCAGGTACACCTGCCGGATGTGTTCCCGCCGTTTCTATGGCGTGAAGTGCATGCGAACCACGGCGTGATTTCGTGCGAAGGATCGATGTTTAAAAGCAAATTCGCGAACGCGCTGACGACCATGATGATCGGCTCGCTCGGCCTGGCTTCCGCGGAAAATAAATTGTCCGTAGCTTACGGTGGGGACGCCGGGCACATGGACGACCTGATTCAGTGGATGTGCGCGCGCTATACCAACGAATCTCTGATCATCACGCGCAGCCTGGAGTCACAGCAATTGCTGAGCGGCCTGGGAGTGCCCAACGAATTGGGCGCGGATACCGCGTGGACCTTCGAACCGCACCCCCAGGAATACGCGCGGCAAACGCTGCGCGCGGCGGGATGGGACGAAAAAACACCGATACTCGTGCTGTGCCCCATCCATCCTTTCGTGTGGCCGGTGCGCGCATCCATCGCGAAATATCTGGCGCGTGCAACCACTGGTGCGTTTAAAGACAGCCAGTATCGCACCGTGTATTTCTTCGAATCCGGCGCGGAAGTCGATCGCAAATTCGACCACTACATCAAGGGCTACATCGAAGCCACCAAAGCTTTTGTGCAGCGGCATCGCGTGTTTCCGATTTTGGTGGCGATGGAGCGTCTGGACGCCGTGGCTTGCCGCGCCATCGAAAAGGAAATTCCTGCCATGCCGATCTTCACCTCCGACGATTACGACATGTTTCAGCTCGTCTCGATCCTGCGTGCTTGCACCTACATGGTTTCCTCGCGCTATCATGGCATCGTCACCAGCATGCCCGCGGGCGTGGTTTCCGCTGGCGTCACCATGGACGAGCGCATCCGCAATCTGATGCGCGAGCGGGGCCAGCAGCATTTGCTGCTCACCGTCGAAGATCCCGACCTGGGCCCGAAATTGTTGGAGGTCATGGAACGGCTGGTGGTGGAAGCCGACGCTGTTCGAGACAGCATCGGGCGCACCGTGGTGAGCAATCTGAAAGGCATGGCGCGCATGGCTGCGTTCCTAGAAGATGAGCTGCGCAAAACATACCCCGAATTTCCTTTGCGCAAGGGCGTGTTGAGCTGGGAAGACAATCTGCCGCCCGTGTCCAAGGAACTGACCGATCTCGTGGAACGGTACGACACGGCGACCACAGCCGTCGCAGCGGGGCGCTGAGCCGCTATGGCCAATTTTCTCGAAGATTTGTTCAAGCAACTGGAGAGCGCGGACGGTCGCACGGTGTTGCGCGAGATTCGCGGCGAGCAATTTACCGGCGGGACCGGGCGGGAATTGCTGGAGCAAATTGCGCGGGCGCGCAATTATTTGCGCGAACTTGATCTGCAACCCGGTGACCGCTGCGCGATTCTGGGCCACAACTCGATCCAATGGATTGCGCTGGACCTGGCGTTGATGGCCGAAGGAGCCATTGTCGTTCCGCTCTACGCGCGCCAGGCACCCGCGGAAATCGTGGGAATGATGAAGGACTGCAGCCCGCGGTTTTTTTTCGTAAGCGATGCGGAATTGGGGCAAAGTGTCGCAAAGGTCTGGCCGCAAGGGCCGCGCGCCATTTCGTTCGCCGAAGTGGTGAGCAAAACTCCGTCATGCGGGGCCATCGGCGGTGCGCCGAATCAGCGCAAGGACGATGACCTCGTCACCATCATTTACACGTCGGGAACTTCCGGCGAACCCAAGGGCGTCTGCCTGAACACTGCGAATCTAAATCACATCGTCGGCTGCACCACTGGCTGGATAGATCGTCTGGACTGGACAAGTTCCGAGCCGATTCAGGTTTTCCAGTATTTACCCTTTAATTTCGCGGCGTCCTGGATTGTGATGTTGTCCTGCCTTTCGAAGAACACGACGCTCACACTCTCAACCGATCTGATCAAACTGGCCGACGAGATCCGTTTCTCGGCACCAAATTATTTTTTCAACGTGCCGACGCTGCTCGAAAGAGTGCGCCGCGGAGTGGAAGAAGCTCTGCAGAAGCGCGGCGCCGGCATTCCGTGGATTTATCGCAATGCCGTTGCGGCGTGGCGGAATCAACAGGAAGGGCAAAGCGGCGGCGGGTTCTGGCTGTTTTTGGCGCAGCATCTTATTTTCAACAAAATTCGAGAGCGTTTTGGCGGTAACCTGCGCGGATTGGTTTGTGGTTCCGCGCCGTTAGCTCCGGAAACGCAGGAATTTTTTGCCATGCTGGGCATTCCCATCTGGCAAGTTTACGGCCTGACGGAAACTTGCGGCATTTGCACCATGGACGACCCACGCGTGGCCAGCGAGCCTGGCCGCGTCGGCCAAGCCATACCCGGCATCGACCTGCTGGTTGCCGAAAATGACGAAATCGTTGTGAGCGGCCCCAATGTGTTTCCCGGTTACTGGTACCGACCCGAAGAAACGGCGCGCGCCCTGCAAGGTGGCGTATTTCACACCGGCGATCAGGGCGAGGTGAATTCGAAAGGGAATTGGCGCATTAGCGGCCGCATCAAGAACCTGATTATTCTGAACTCGGGCCATAACGTCGCGCCCGAACCTATCGAGGACAAGATCGCGCAGCACGTGGCGGGCGCGCAACAAGTGGTGGTCGTCGGCAATGGACGCGGTTATCTTTGTGCGCTGGTCACGGGCGCCGTTGATTCGAATGGGGTGCAGGCGGCAGTCGATCAGGTGAACGTGGATTTGCCGCATTACCGGCAGGTCCGGAATTTCGTGATTATTAAGGACGCGTTTACTCCCGAAAGCGGCTTGCTTACTGCCAACGGCAAATTGCGGCGAGGCGCCATCAATGCGCAATTCTGCGACGAAATTGAGCAAATGTACGCAAAGCACGCGGTTGCCGCCGGCGGTTCCGCATCATGAAAGAATTTCGCGGAAGGGCGCTCGGTTGGGAGTGGCGCGACGGCGTGGTGGAACTTACGCTCGACCGCGAGCCCTTGAACGAAATCGGCACGGTGATGCTCGCCGATCTGGAACGCTTCGCCGCCGCGATCCGCGCACTTACCCCTAGCACCAGTGCGTGCGTAATCACCAGCGCGCGGCCCGGCGGCTTTTGTGCCGGCGCGGATTTGAAAGAGTTGTATCGCGGTGCGCTGCCGTTGCCGAAAGCGAAACGCGCGGCCGGAGTGCGCCGCTTTCTGAAGCGCATTCACAAAGTGTTAAACGCCATTGATGAAGCGCCGTTTGTCACGTTCGCGGCGGTCCACGGCTTGTGCATGGGCGGCGGACTGGAACTTGCTCTTGCCTGCGATCAGATTGTGGCCGACAAAATGGCGCGATTCGGTTTTCCGGAGTTGCGGCTCGGATTGATTCCGGGATTCGGCGGGATTCCGCGATTGCGTCGTGATGTTGGAAACAGCTTCATTCGCGATTTGCTGTTTACCGGCCGGACCGTGAAGGCGGAAAGCGCTCAGCAAGCCGGGCTGGTGTCGCATCTGGCGGGAGAAGGCTACGCGCTCCAGGTGGCGCGTTCGATGGCGCACCAAGTGACCAAGTTTGACGCGGACACCCGCATCGCCGCGAAAAAATTCATCAAGCCCATCCCACGCGCTGAACTGAACAAGGAAATCGAACTGTTCTGCAAATTGTTCAACCGTCCGGCGGTGATGGAAAGCCTGCGGCGCTTTGTCGAGACCGATGATCCGATGAAGCATTTGCCGGTAGCGGCGCAGAGCAGATAGCGGGGCACGCCCCTATAGGGCACGTTCTTTCTTGCATCGAAGTTCTAGCAACGCGGGAGTCCAAATGAGCAAGCACAAACTGCATCGCCCAATCCCCTTTTTCGCCCTGCTCCTGATTTCCTTCACGCTGCTCTCTTGCGCGCACTCACCGGCCGGTGATTCCGCCACATTCGATCCAGATGGAACCGCGCACATCACCCGCATTATTCCCATGCCCTCTACGATCAGCCCTGAAGCGCAGAAGTGGCTGGATTCGCTGGCACAACGGAAATATGCGCCGGAGTCGCTTGCTGAACGCCGTATCGCCACGGACAAGTGGCGCGCCGAAGATTCCGCGGAAGCGCGAAAGCTTTTTCCCGTGAAGGTTGAAGAAAAAACCATCGGCGGCGTGCGCGCGGACGTCATCACGCCGCTGGATGTGCCGGAAGCGAACCGCGCCCGGGTGCTGATCAATCTCCACGGCGGTGGATTCAATTCCGATTCCGGTTCGCTGATCGAAGGCATTCCCATTTCGAATCTTGCAAAAATTCAGGTCGTTTCCGTCTATTATCGCCTCGCTCCGGAAAATCCGTTTCCCGCGGCGGTGGACGACGTTGTGGCTGTGTACAAAGAACTGCTGAAGGATCACAAGCCGCAAAACATCGGCATCTTCGGCACCTCCGCGGGCGGAATCTTGACCGCCGAGGTTGCCGTAAAGCTGAAACAGTCCAGGCTTCCTCTGCCAGGCGCGTTGGGCCTGTTTTCGATACTCGCGGATTTCAGCCGACCGTCCGATTCGCAAAATCTTTTCGCGTTGAACGGCCTGCCGGGAATTCTTTCGCCGGCCGATCCGAATAAACGCATCGGACGGGAATACGCGCCTAACAGCGATCCGCGCGATCCCGTGCTGTCTCCGTTGTTCGCAGATTTGCATGGCATGCCGCCTTGCCTGCTGGTCACCAGCACGCGCGACATCCTGCTCAGCAACACCTCCATCTTTCATCGCGCGTTGCTCCACGCGGGCGTGGATGCGCAACTTGTCGTCTACGAAGCGTTGCCGCATGCCTACTGGTACCATTTCCAGTTTCCGGAAACGCAAGAAACGCTGGAATTGATGGCAAAATTCTTCGACGATAAGCTCGGCCACTAACCTTTCCTCAATAACATACCTAGCCGATTGGCGGATGTGCTGGTCTGCGTGCTAAGGCATTCTGCAGACGGAGGCAACACCCATGTCAGCAGAATGGATTGCAATTTCGAACGCCCTGGCCGATGCCACGGAAAAAGCCGCCGCGCATGCCGTAGCGGTGCATGCGGAGCCACGTGGTTCGTCGAGCGGAATCATTTGGCGCCCTGGACTGATCGTCACCGCGGAACACGCTCTGCGCCGCGACGAAGAAATTCAAGTGACGTTGCCCGACGGCAAAGTCGCCAGCGCAAAGCTGCAAGGCCGCGATCCTTCCAGCGATCTCGCGCTGCTAAAGTGCGAAGCCGCCACTGCTTCTCCCGCCGCTTTCGCGGAATCCGCTCGAATCAAGGCCGGCCAGTTGATGCTCGTTGTCGGTAGGACGCGCGCCAGCGGACCCGTCGCCGCACTGGGCTGCGTCAGTCTCGTAGCCGTAGAACGCCGCATCTGGGGGGGCGCTTCGATTGCTCCTTATATTCGCCTCGATGTTGGCCTGCAGCGAACCGCCGCAGGCGGCGCGGTTGTCGATGCCAGCGGAAACATCGCCGGAATTGTCACGCCAAAATTTACGCCGGCCGGCGCGCTGGCTCTTCCAGTAGCCGCCGTGAATCGTGTCGTCGATGCGTTGCTGGCAAACGGTCACATTGCCCGCGGCTATTTGGGAGTGGGACTGCAGCCGATTCGCCTACCGGAAACCCTTCGCGAGACTCTGCAACGCCGCGAAAACACCGCCGTGATCGTGTTGGAAGTGGAATCCGATGGCCCGGCGCACAAGGCCGGCGTCCTTATCGGAGACATCCTCATCGCCGTGGACGGAAAACCGGTCATGCGCCTGGAAGACGTTCACGCGCATCTTTCTGGTGAGCAGATCGGCAAGCCAGTTAGCGCCGAGTTCCTGCGCGGCGGAGTGCGGCGCGAAGCCAGCATCGTTGTGGGCGAAAGGCCGAGCGGAGGCAATTGAGATGGCGATCAACGGACTTGGCGAAGTGCCCGAGCATGTGCGTCGATTCACCGTACTCGTGCAGCCCGGCGGGCGCGGCAGTGGCTCCGGCGTGATTTGGAGCAGCGACGGCACGATCATCACGAATGCGCATGTCGCACAAGCCTCGCGCGTGGAAGTTACCCTATGGGATGGCAGCGAATTCACCGCCGAGGTGACTTCCCGTGATCCGCGTCGCGATCTCGCGGCGCTGCACATTCCCGCGTCAGACCTGCCCGCGGCCACGCCGGCGGATTCGGGAAAAATTCGGCCTGGCGAAGTGGTGATCGCCGTTGGCAACCCGTTCGGCTTCCAGGGCGCCATGAGCATGGGAGTGGTTCAGGGTGTCGGGCCGCTGCACGGACTCGGCGGGCGCAGTTGGGTTCAAGCGGACGTGCGACTCGCCCCTGGAAATTCCGGTGGTCCGCTCGCGGACGTTCACGGCCGCGTCGTTGGCATCAACACCATGGTGGCCGGCCGTCTGGCGCTGGCGATTCCCAGCAACGACGTTGCGCGCTTCCTGCTTGGAGACACAGGTGGGCGCTGGCTCGGAGTGTCGGTCAGTCCCGTGCGGCTGCCGCGGCCAAGCGAAGCTCGCGCTGGTCTTGCTGTGCTGGAGATCGAGCCCGGCAGCCCGGCGGCGTTGGCTTCGCTTTTGCCCGGAGACGTTTTACTGGGCACGGAAGACGAGGCGTTTTCCTCGCCGCGAAATCTCGCGAAAGCCCTGGAAGAAAATTCCAACGGCGCGTTGCGCTTGAAATTCCTGAGAGGAGATTACAACAAGGTGCGCCGCGTCACCGTTTCTCTCACCGCGTCCGGCAGGAGACCGATGGCCGCGTGATTCGCGTTTTTCTAATTGCGCCGCCCGGCGCGTTGCGGGAACGGCTGGAAGAACTGCTAGATTCAGCCGACGCAGCGATCGTTGGCCGGGCCGATGATGTGGAACTGCTGGACGATGAGCATGCGGCCGAAACCGAAGTGATTCTTCTGGACGCAACGTCGGTGGCGCTCGATGAGACTCTGGACGCATTGCAACAAGCCCGGCTGCTGCGAGCGGCGAAACTGGTCCTTTTGATCGACCAGGCTTCGCCCAATTCGGTGAATCGCGCGATTCGCGCCGGCGTCCGCGGCATTCTGCCCGCGGAAGTGGATGCGGAGCAACTCGCCGCGGCTCTCGAGGCGGTCGTTCGCGGACTGGTCGCGATACACCCATCCGAAGTCCAGGCCTCGCGCACTGCCGCATCCGCTAACGCCGACTTTGTTGAAGCGGTCGAGCCGCTCACCGCGCGCGAAGGCGATGTTTTGCAGATGCTTTCCCAAGGCCTGGGCAACAAGGAAATTGCCGCCCGGCTGAAAATTTCCGAGCACACCGTGAAATTTCATGTCGCTTCCATTCTTGGAAAGTTGGGAGCTTCCACGCGTACGGAGGCCGTGTCTGTCGCGCTGCGGCGAGGCCTGATCCTGCTCTGATTCCGTGCCATTTTGCGCGCAAGCGATTTTCCTTCCCGCCGCCGGGAATGATAGATTTGATCTATATGCGTACCTTAGAGCAGACTACCCAGGACATCCTGGAGCTGGCGGCGAAGCATTTCAAGGCCGCGCCCGGCTCGCTTCACGCCGAAGACGATTTTTATAAAAAACTGGGAATCGACAGCCTGCAGGCCCTTGAACTGTTGTCGCGCCTGGAAAATCATTTTCACATCGAGTTGCCGGATTACGAGGTGCAGGGCGTCAGCGATTTCAAAACTCTTGCCGAACGCGTGCAAGCCCGCTTGTAATGCTGGATCTATCCAAATATTCCTCGATTGGGGAAGCGGTGCGCGACGCCCTGGAAACCTGGCCGCGCGAAGTGTGCCTCTACGAATCCGACCGCGGCGAGGAAAAGCAGCGCATCACCTATCGCGAATTCAAGGAACGCGCCCTGCCGTTGGCCAAATGGCTGCAGGATGCGGGATTCCGGGCGGGTGACCGCGCGTCGATCATCATGACCAATCAGTCCAAGTGGCTGATTTCGGCGTACGCGATTTTCTATTGCGGCGGAACGCTGGTGCCGCTCGATTACAAGTTGAAGGCGGAGGAACAGTGGACGCTGGTAAAGCATTCCGATGCCAGCGTGCTGATCACCGAATACCCCATCTGGCGCCAACTCAGCGGATCGCCGGGTCGAGCCGAAGCGCAAAAACTTAAATTGGTGCTGGTCGCGGAAGCTCCTGCCAACGCGGATTTGGCGGGCGCAACGGCGTGGGAATCGGCGAAAGGAACCGGCAAGCCCACATTTGTTCCGCGAAAGCGCCAGGATCTGGCGTGCATCGTGTATTCCTCCGGGACCGGCGGGACGCCTAAGGGCTGCATGATGACGCATGAAAATTATCTGGAGCAGTGCGTTGCGCTCACCTCGCTCTATCCTTTTTGGCCAGGCGTTAAGTATTTGAGCATTCTGCCGACCAATCACGCCATCGACTTCATGGTTGGATTTTTCGGGCCATTCATTTGCGGCGCGGCCGTGGTGCACCTTCGAACGCTGCGCCCGGAATTTGTGCGTGAAGCATTCAGGAAATATCAGATCACTTACATAAGCCTGGTGCCGCTGGTGCTGAAAAATCTGCAAAAAGGTCTGCAAACGCGTTTTGACGAACTGCCGCCCGGGAAACGGCGCCTGTTTGATCGGCTGCGCAACATCAACAAAGCGCTCACGCAGAGCCGGCCGATCCTGCCCCTCAGCCGCCTGCTGCTGAAGCAAGTGCACGCCGCATTCGGCGGAAAACTGGAAGCGATTATCGTCGGCGGAGCGTTCACGGAGCCGCAAACGCTGCAGTTTTTCTACGACCTCGGCCTTCCCGTCGCGAACGGCTACGGGCTGACCGAGGCGGGCACGGCTATAACCGTAAACGACCTGCATCCGTTTCGCGCCGACACCGTGGGCAAGCCGCTGCCCGGCATGGAACTGCGCATCCTGAATCCAGACGCCGACGGCATCGGCCAGGTCAGCGTGCGCAGCAAAACGGTCATGGCCGGCTACCTGCATGAGCCCGAACTCACCGCGGAAACTATAATCGACGGCTGGCTGATGACCGGAGATATGGGCCGTTTCGATTCCACCGGTCACTTGCAACTTTTCGGCCGCAAGAAAAATATGATCGTCACTGAAGAAGGCAAAAATGTATACGCCGAGGACGTGGAGCAGGCCTTCGAAGGTTTGCCGGTGAAGGAATATTGCGTTTTTGCGGCCAACTATATCTGGTCCAGCCGCTCCATGGTTGGCGAACGACTTGTCCTGGTGATTCATCTCGAGCCCGGCCAGCAATTCACCGAAGAGCTGCGCAAGGAAATCGCCGCGCGCAACAACCGCCTGATCAATTACAAGCGCGTGCACGGCATTGTGCTCTACAATGACGACTTTCCTTTAACCGCGTCACTGAAAATCATTCGTGTAGCCTTGGCGGAACGGTTGGGGAAGCTCGATCGCGAACAGGCAATCCTGCCCATGTAGCGAAAGAGTGTTTCCCGCGAAACAGGGTAAGATTTCGACGTCGGAAACCTTGTGAACGAAAAATTTATTGCCATCGTCAATCCCGCGGCAGGCGGCGGGCGCGCCGCGAAGCTTGCCGGAAGCAAACTGGCCCGCCTGAGAGCGCGCGGGCTGCGCATTGACGTGATTGCTTCGACCGGTCCTGGCCACGCGTCGGAGCTCGCGCGCGAGGCTTACGATCAGGGATACCGCCGATTCCTGGCCGTCGGTGGAGACGGCACCGCACACGAAATTATCAATGGCATTTTTTCGCCGCGCCGCGCTGTGGAGCGCATCGAGCTGGGCTTTCTTCCGCTCGGCACGGGAAATTCTTTCCTGCGCGATTTCACCGATAACGGTGCGCAATCTTCCATTGATGCGTTAGAAAGCGGACGCAAGCGGCGCGTCGATCTCCTGCGTCTCCACCATTCCACCGGCACGGTTTATTCCTTCAATCTGCTCAGTGTGGGATTCACCGCGGATGTTGGCGCGATTACTAACCGCGTCTTCAAGCCCTTCGGCCATCTCGGCTACCTCCTGGGGGTGTTCGTCAAGGTGGTGCAGTTGAATCGCCGCGCCTTCAAAATGCGTTGCGATGACGACAAGGATTGGGACGAGCGCCGCTGCCTGTTCCTGACCTTCAACAACAGCAAATACACCGGCGGGACCATGATGATCGCGCCTAAGGCAGATCCGAGCGATGGCACTGATCGAATATGTACGCTGGGGTCCCATCGGCCGGCTGGGATTGGTCCGCATGCTGCCGCGGCTGTACGACGGCACGCACATCGAGCATCCTTTGGCGTCGCGCCGCAGCGTGAAGCGCGTGGAGTTTGATCTGGACGGGGCCGTCGACGTGATGATCGACGGCGAAATCATCACCGTGCAGTGCCAGATCCTCGAAATCCTGCCGGGCGCGATGGACGTTTATATATGAAGCGCTTCTCGGAAGTGATTCGCAGCATTGGCCTATGGATCGCCAGCTGGCTGCACTTCCTGATCGTTGTGCCGGTGCTGATCGCGCTCGCGGCGGTGCTCGATCCCCGTAAACACGATTGGCTGCAGCGCGGCTTGTGCCACAGGATCGCGTTTTTTTCCGGCGCGAAAGTGGTGGCGCAAAAATCGCCAGGGTTCGACGGCGAGCGCACGTCCATCTTCATGGTGAATCACGTCAACCTGCTCGATCCCTTCATGCTCTACTGCGCCATCCCGCAACTGGTGCGCGGCTGGGAACTGGAATCCCACTTCAAGATTCCGATTTACGGCTGGCTGATGAAGCGCTTCGGCAACGTGCCGGTGCCCAATGTGCGCAGCCCGAAGGACCTGAAGCGTTTGTGGAGGCTGACCCAGGCGGCCATCGACAGCGGCGTCAGCCTGATCATTTTTCCGGAAGCCAGGCGCACGAGAGACGGCCACCTAAACGAATTCGAAGACGGCGGCTTCCGACTCGCGCAGCAGCTGGGTGTGCCCATCGTTCCCGTCAGCTTGGTCGGATCGTTTCATCACCTGCGCACCGAAGATTGGATCCTGCGCCCCACCACCATCACGGTAGTCCTCCACGACACGATCGAAACCAAAGGCCTGCGCAAGGAAGACGTCCCTGCACTGAAGCAGCGCGTCAAGCAAACCATCGAGGCGCCAGTCGAAGCGTGGCTGAACGCGTCAGCAAAGGGCACAGAAGCAGCCGCGCCGGAAACGGTGGTGGAAGACTAGTTCGAGCATCTCAAGTCCCGGCCAATTTTCCACTCCAAAGGTGCCATCCTCACCCTCGCCGTGGCGAAGCAAAATCCGAATCAGCCATCCGATGTGTTCGCCGACCGACACAGATGATCACACGCTTCGCACCTGTATACGTTTGTATTCTTCTTGCGGTTGAAATTGCGCTGTCGGTAGCTCGGTTCTTTACACGCGCAGTCAGTTCTAGGCGCTGGCTTTCAGGTTCGGCAAAATGCGGCCGGCCTTGGTTTCCTGCCATGTGTAGAAAATGCGGTGGATCACTGTGATCGTGGAGATGATCGCGATCACCCAGAGTACCGGGGCCATGCGGTTGAACAGGCCGCCGATGATCAGCAGCACCAGCCGCTCCGGGCGCTCCATGAAGCCGACTTTGCACAAGGGAATGAGAGATTCGGCGCGCGCCCGCGTATAGCTTACCATCACGGATCCGGCCGTCGCCACCGCCGCAAGCATCACGTACGGCGTGCGCCCGCTCACGGAGTAATACACCAGTAAGCCCATGTACAGCGCCATGTCCGCGTAGCGATCCAGTGTCGAATCGTAAAACGCGCCGAACGCCGTGACGCGATTCTGCCGCCGCGCCACTTGACCATCCAGCATGTCCAGAAAACCGGCGATGAAAACGATGATCGCGCCAGTACGGAAATTTCCCACGGCAAAGTTGGCGGCGGCCGCGAAATTCACCAGCAACCCCAAAAACGTAAGCAGGTTTGGATTGATCCCAGTCGCGGCGAGCGCCCACACAATTCGGTCAATCGCCCATTTCGCACCGGTGCCTATTGCGCCTGTGAATGTTCCCATTGTTTATGCCAATCAGCGATAATACTGCATGGCCGCCACAGGAACCAAATCGACGCAGAGGGTTTTCGGGATGCGCGCTTGACGCTGGGGCCAACTGACCGTAGATTGCTCACTACATGAAAGAACCCACGAAACCTCACGAACCAGCACGCAGACAGTTTCTGCTGCAAGCCACTGGCGCAGCCGGAGCGGCGTGGATCACCGCGCAATGGCCCGCGATTGCGGCCGCGGCCCAGCACGCTCACCAGGCCGCCAACGCCAAAACGCCGGCGAAATTCGAAGTGTTGAGCCCGGAGCAGGCCAGGGAAGTGGAAGCCATCGCCTCCCAGATCATTCCCACGGACGATTTGCCCGGAGCGAAAGAGGCTGGCGTCGTCTATTTTATCGACCGCGGGTTGAAAACCTTCGCCAGCGATTCCGTGCCCGTCTATCTAAAGGGCCTCGCGCATTTGAATCAGCTCACCACTACGAAATCTCCCGGAACAAAAAGTTTCGCCGACGCCACGGCAGAACAGCAGGAAGCGCTGCTTATCGAACTGACAACCGAGAACGGGGCCGAAGGACACCGCAGACTCGGACCGGAAGAGTCCAGCGATTTTTTTGAGACGATCCGGATGCACGTCATATTTGGATTCCTGGCCGATCCCTCCGCCGGCGGAAATCGCGATTACGCGGGCTGGAAAGTGGCCGGGCGCGATCCCGCCTACATGTTTTCTCCACCCTTCGGTTTCTACGATAAAAACTACCCGGGCTGGCAGGCGGCGAAAGCGGAGGCGGAAAAGAAATGAACCGGCCCAAGGCAGTTTACAAGCCGTCCGACGAAGTTGATTTCGTGATCGTTGGTTCCGGCGCAGCGGGAGGCGTTCTTGCCAAGGAGCTTTCCACCAACGGATTTCGCGTGGTGGTTCTCGAGCAAGGCCCGTACATCAAACCGGAAGAGTTTTCGCATAACGAAATCGAAGTCTTCGCGCAGCACCAGCTGACCAACAAGCCGGAGCTCCAGCCGGTCACGTTTCGCAAAACGCCAGAACAGAAAGCCAGGCTGCAGCCCAGCGTGATGTACGGCCGGTGCGTTGGCGGCAGCAGCGTGCATTTCACCGCAAACTTCTGGCGGTTCCACGAAATCGACTTTATCGAACGCAGCAAGGTGGGGGAAATTCCCGGCGCGAGTTTTGCCGATTGGCCCATCCGCTATGCGGACTTGGAACCGTATTACACAAAAGTTGAATGGGAAGTGGGCGTGTCCGGTTTGGCCGGGGCCAGCCCGTTCGATCCGCCGCGGTCGAAGCCGTATCCCATGCCGCCGCTGCCTGTGAAGGGTTCTGGCGTGGTCTTCGAACAGGCGGCTTGGAAACTTGGCTATCACCCGTTTCCCGCGCCCATGGCCATTCTTTCGCAGCCGCGCGCCGGGCGCGATTCCTGCGTGAATTGCGGATTTTGTCTCGGCTTCGGCTGCGAAGTGGGCGCGAAATCCAGTTCACTTTCCGCCATGATTCCTGTCGCCGAAGCCACGGGCCGCTGCGAGATTCGGCCCAATTGCTATGTGCATCGCGTGGCCATGGATAAAAACGGGCGTGCTACCGGCGTGGAATATTTCGACGCCAAGCGCAACACGCATTTGCAAAAGGCGAAAGCCGTAATTCTCTCCGCGAATGGCGCGGAGACGCCGCGGCTTCTGTTTCTTTCTGCAAACTCGCAATTTCCAAACGGCTTGGCCAATTCCAGCGGCATGGTGGGAAAAAACCTGATGCCCAACACCGCCGCGATTGCTTTCGGCGTGTTTGACGAGCCGCTCAACGATTACAAGGGCTTCGCCGTCAGCCGTGTTCTCCATGATTTTTATGAATTGGATCACGAAAAATTAGGTTTTTACGGAGGCGGAGGCCTGGACGCGCGATTCGACGCCACGCCCGCTGCGTTCGCTCTTGGCAGCCTGCCGCCCGGAACCCCCAAATGGGGCAAGGAATTCAAGAAAGCCCTGCATCAGAACTTCACGCGCACGTTTGAGATTTTTTGCCACGGCACCTCGCTTCCCGTGGAGACCAATGGCTTCTCGCTCGATCCAGACGTGAAAGACGCGTGGGGACTGCCCGCCCTGCGCATGACGTTCCGCGATCATCCCAATGATTTGAAAATGATGGAGTGGATGAGCGCGCGCGCCATGGAACTTCTGGACGCGGCGGGCGCGAAGACGAAATGGAGCGAACCCGTTCGCGAGCAGCAATTCGCCGTGCACTTGCTCGGCACCTGCCGCATGGGCAACGATCCGAAAACTTCGGTCATCAATTCCGATCATCGCACGCATGACGTGCGGAATCTTTTCCTGTGTGACGGCAGCAGCCTGGTCACTTCTGGCCGCGGCCAGCCGACGATGACCATCGAAGCGCTGGCGTTCCGCACCGCGGATCGCATGACGGCCATGGCGAAGCGCGGAGAACTGGGAAGTTAGCAGCGCCGCGGGGAATCGGATTCACAAACAACCCATGCGGAGAGAACCATGAGGATCATTGGGGAAAAGAAGTGGCTGGCTGCGGTCGCGTCGATGGGCTTTCTTCTGCAGTACGTTTGCAGCGTCCGAACCGCGGCGCAAGATCAGGCTAGACCTGCGGCAGAGGCGCCAAAGACCGCCGAGCAGCAGTTCAAGAACATCCAGGTGTTAAAAGATATTCCCGCGGATCAATTGATTCCCACGATGCAGTTCATCGCTGCGTCGCTTGGCGTCGAGTGCGAGTTTTGCCACGTCGAGCACGAAATGCAGAAGGACGACAAGAAAACGAAGGTCACTGCGCGGAAAATGATTACGATGGAACTGGCCATCAACAAAAATCATTTCGACAATGAAATCGATGTTACCTGCTACACCTGCCATCGCGGCATGCCGCATCCGGTCGGCACGCCGATTCTCTCGGCGGAAGCCATCCGGCCTGCGCCCCCGAAAAACGAAGAAGCGGCCGAGACTAAGCCGAATCTTCCCAGCGCCGATCAAATCCTGGATAAATATCTGGCCGCGGTGGGGGGAGCCGCCGCGCTCATGAAGATCAAATCCCGCGTGCAAAAAGGCAATCTAGCCGCCGGACCAATGCAAATTCCCATCGAAGTGTATTCGGAAGCGCCCGATAAACGCGTATCCATTTCACATACGCAGGGCGGCGAAAGCGTAACCGCGTTCAACGGCGAAGTCGGATGGCTCAGCATTCGTAACGGCTTTCATCGCATGACCGCTCCGGAACGCGAGGCCGCGCGCATCGACGCGGAGCTTTATTTCCCCGCGCGCGTTCGCGAACTGTATAAGGACTTCAGCGTCAAAACCGGAGAAGAAATCAATGGCCATGCCACATACATGGTGATTGCGAAAGCATCCGCTCCGAACCAGCCGTCCCTGCAGCTTTATTTCGACCAGTCCGCCGGCTTGCTGCTGCGGCAAATGCGCTTCGCCCAAACTCCGCTTGGCCGCAATCCCACGCAAATTGATTATGCGGATTACAGGGATGCCGATGGAGCGAAGATTCCATATCAATGGACGCTCACGCGGCCGAATGGCAGCTTCACGATCAAGATCGACCAAGTGCAGCAGAATGTCCCGATCGATCAGAAGCTTTTTGTGGCGCCGAGCGAGCCTTCACCGCCTCCCGCAAAGTAACGCGGGCAGGCGCAAAAGAAAAAGGGCCCCGGCAAAACCGCGACCCTCGTTCCGTTTGAGTTTGGCAAACTAACCTTAGAACTTGAAGACCAGCCCGCCCGTGAAGCTTCCACGATTCAGGAAGTTCCGCACCGTCGCGTAGTAGCAGCCGAAATAACAATACAGTTCGTTCGACGAGCTTCCATACGTCGGCAGGTAGCGAAGGTCGCCTCGCAAGCCGACATGCCGGCTCAAGTAATATTTCACGCCGCCGCCAAGGCTGAAAGAAAACGCGGTGCGGTTCGGCGTGTTGCTGCCGTTCTCGTCATGCGTGAACCCGAGGCTGGCCGCCACATACGGACGAAGTTTCACTTCACTGTTGCGAAACATATACAAGCCGCCGAATTGATACTGGTCGATGACCGAATGGTACGCATTGATGTACGTACCCGTGAGCGTGTCTTGCGCGCTGTACGAGGTATTGTTGCGATTCCACATGAATTCCGGCTGGAAATTTTCCGTCAGGCTGTAGTCGATGAATGTGCCAAACGCCGTCGATCCATTCACGCGCAGAGAGTCAATCGGAGCGGAGCCCACCGGCGATCCCGACGGCCCGTTGGTGAGAGAAATGGGATAAGACGCGCTGGTTTCATAACCCACAAACGGATCGAGCTCGAATTTTTGCTGCGCGTGAGAAGGAATGGCCGCCGCCAGGACAACCGCAGCTGCGGCAAACCACATCGTACGAATCTTCATGGATCGAATTCTCCTTTTGGACCACTCACTTTGGATTGCACTGCGGCCATGACTCTCAACGCCCCACGGAACGCCCCACGGAACTGCCCACGGGACGCGATGAAGGCGCGCCATGCCAGGACTCAAGCAGTATTGCAGCGAGCTACGCCCACGCCCTTCAATGGAAACCCAGAAACCACCCAAAAGTTTCCATGAGCGCTGCGTTCAAGCCCATTGCATTGGACGGGCTGGATGTGAGACAAGTTGCACGCAGATTCATCCGTAAGTTATTTAAAATACAGTGAATACTGTACTGGGCTCGTGGCGGTCCTGCGTTGCGGCGCAGGGGCAGTCTCTAGGGCGGTTCGTTTCGCGCCGCCTTCCAGCGCCATCAGCTAGCCCAATCACTTTACCCTCAGCGGTCCAGCGAAAAGCTCTCCATCGTTCACAGTCAGGTAAACGGCCTGAAGCACACGCCACGCGGTCTTCATGATCAGAGAACGGTCACATATGCGATTGCGCCCGCTGCCGTCGGCGAACTGCTTGAATTGATTGAGGCCTCGGTAGGAAAACCGTAAATGTCACGTCGTCGAAGCTAAGACTGTGAGCGGCCACGGACCTGCCGGCACCGGTTCTTTGGAGTTGACATAGCCATATTAGATAGCTATCATCGAGGCTATGAAAGTTAGCGTAGCGGACGCCAAGAACAAGCTTCCCGAGCTAATCAAGGCTGTCGAGAATGGCGAAACAGTGACCATCTGCCGGCGGGGTATCCCTGCCGTGGACATCATCCGGACAAAAAAGCCGAGTCGCAAAAAACGGAAGCTCGGAACACTGAAAGGAAAAATTCACATTCGCGATATCGACTGGTGGAAACCCATGTCGGACGACGAAGCCGACGCTTTCGTCGAAGGGCGCGACTAGGTGCGGTTGCTCCTGGACACGGTCGCTCTGATTTTCGCTGTTGAATCACCGGAACGACTCACCAAGCGCGCGACTGGCATTTTGCAGAACACTGAAAACATCCTGGAACTGAGCGCGATTTCGCTTTCCGAAATCGCCGTCAAAGCAGCCCGCGGCAAGTTGAAATTTTCTGCTGCCGACACGCGCCACGCGCTTGAGGACCTGGACATTCGCGTATTGCCGTACACAGCGAACCATGCATTCTTTCTTTTCGATCTACCGCCCCTGCACGCAGACCCCTTCGACCGCCAGATCATCGCCCAGGCTTTATGCGAAGAGATCCCGGTGATGACTTGCGACGAAAAATTCAGCCTGTACAACGGTCTCAAGGTCCTTTGGTAATTCTTAGGAATCTCGCCTCACGCAACGACGATAGCCGGGCTTCGTGTGAGTTCGGCGAGACCGTATGTGAGTGACCCGAGCCAGACCATGATGACCGACCCGACACATAAGTGTGTGAATGGTGGTCCTGGGTGGACTTGAACCACCGACCTCGCCCTTATCAGTATTGCGATCGTGAGTACTTCCGCCAGAAATGCAGGTTTTTTTCGAGAACATGCGCTTGCGTCGGAATCTCCTGCTACGCATGTTCCTTTTGCTGGATTTTCATATCCGGTTACCCGACGAAGACGCCGCCCAAGGACTATAGTCCCCCGTCCTTCTATCGCGTCAACCGTTCTTGCCGAATGTGATTGCTGATCCACTCGAGAATTGGCCCGAAACGGAACTCTCCTCTTGCGATGGAGTGCATCATAAAATCGTACGCTGCAAGGGGTCTCACTTCAAGGTCATATCCATTAACTAGCAAAAAGGTGTGTGCAGCGGCGAAAGCAATACGCTTGTTGCCGTCGAGAAAGGGATGATTGTTGGCGAGCGATTCCATCAGCGCGGCTGCTTCCTCGGCGATAGTGTTGTAATACCCAATCTGTGGGCGGAAAACGGCGGATTCGAGGAGCCCCTTATCCCGGAGTCCATGAGCCCCGCCGTAGTTTTCGATTAGCTGATGATGGATCTGCAGGACTTCGCCCACAGTTAGGTAGACCCGTTCCGCCATTTACTCGGCCAGCTTCCGATACAGGTCCCGGAATTTTTCGTTGGAGCGGCGGAACGCTTCAAGCGCTTCCGGTCGTACGGTGCGCTGAGAGGGAACGACGTTATGAATGTAATGCTCGATGGCCTTCTCCAGCAGGAATCTCTGGGATTGTCCGTTTTCTTTCGCGACCGCGACGAATTCCTTGTACAGCTTCGCGTTGATTGCAGGACCTATCTTGACGGTTGCCCGGTTAGCCATGGTGCACCTCAGCACTAATTCTAAACCCGCCGGTGGAGATGTCAAGATAAATCTAGATTATGCTAGATAAGTGTTGGTACCCCAATGTAAGGGAGCTTCCCCCCGAAATGCACTCCGGAAATTTCTAAAACAGGAAGTACGAACCAAGGAGAAAGATAGGCGACGGAGGATGGGTTTAAGCCAGGCGAAGGGCGATGAGGAACCAGCCGCGCGGGTCTTTGCCGGAGAAGGCTCCCTGTTGTCTATACTCAGGGCGGATTTCGAGGCGCACGGGCTCGAGGGATTCGATTTCCCAGCCATCGGCAAAAGCATGGCGCAACTCTGACTGTGAGACGCGTCGCGGTCCTTCCGTTCCCGGGGTGGCGTCGCTGAAACAAAGCAGGAACAGACGCGCCCCTGGATCGAGGACGGTCACCAGCCCGCGCACGTAGCGAATACGGTCCTCGTCGGAAAAAACGTGAAACAGGCCGGAGTCGAGCACGTTATCGAAGCGTTCGGTCCACTCATGGAGTTTTAGGGCATCTTCGACCAGGAACTTGACGATGAGGCTGCGCGCGGCGGCCTTGCGCCGCGCCGCAGCTATGGGTTCCTCTAGGAAGTCGAAGCCGGTGACAGCATGGCCCCGTGCGGCGAAGAACAGGGCGTGTTCGCCGGTGCCACAGCCGGCATCGAGAACCGAGCCGACGACCTTGTCGGCGGCGGCCTCGAACGCAGGCTGGGGCTTGCCGATGTCCCAGGGCGGGCTGCCGGCGTAAGAGCTACGAAAGTGTTCGCGGTCGTGGATCAAGACGTTGTTCGAGAAAAGATTTCTCTTTGCCGGGATTTCGATCTCCCGGATGGGCACCCTTATACACCCAAGGTCCTTCCGAGTTAAGCAAATTGATTTCGTCGCATACCTGGGAGACCGTCAGCCTGATTCGCACTGACTGGGACCCGTGGCCCTCATATCTCCTGCTCGTTTCGCGGAGCACGCGCGCAGAATCAATCGCGTATGGATACTAGAAAGGGCCGTGCTGGAAAGGAGCCGCGCTGTGCGTCCTCCTGCCCGGGCTTTTGGCAAATTTTTGGCAAATTCGCTTTTGGAGAACGTTTGATAAAACGGGGAAAGCGTGAATCGCGGCATGAATACCGCTGAATTATGGTGGGCCTGGGTGGACTTGAACCACCGACCTCGCCCTTATCAGGGGCGCGCTCTAGCCACCTGAGCTACAGGCCCTACTAGAAGTGGGGTAACAACTCTTCATACTTTACCGTACCGCGCCCACGTCTGGCAATTCTCCGCCGCGAAATTCCCGGCTGAAGCGCCGTGACCGTCATCCTTGCTTAACTTGTGGAGCGAAGACCAGCGATGCGGATTGCGGCCTGTTGCAAACGGTGCTTCACCATCGCCGCGATTTCGGTGGCACCTGGAGTATCGCCGTGAATGCAGATTGTCTGCGCCGCTACGTGGATCGCACTGCCATCGCTCGCCAACACGCTGCACTGATTTACGATGCGCAACGCCTGTTCCGCAGCTTCGTCTGGATCGCAGAGCAGCGCATCCGTAAGTTTACGCGAACGCAGGCTGCCATCCGGCTCGTAGCGCCGGTCCGCAAACGCTTCCGCCGCTACGGAAAATCCGGCAGAGCGAAATTCTTCTAGCATCACCGATCCAGCCAGACCAACTAGAATCGCATCGGTCTTCCAGCGCCGGACTCCTTCGGCAATGCCCTGGGCGATCTCTCGATTCCGCGCGGCCTGGTTATACAACGCGCCGTGGGCTTTCACGTGGCTAATACTCGCACCACATCGTTCCGCGATTTCCGCCAGCGCCAAAATCTGTCGGTGAACCATGTCCGCGATCTGTGTCGGCCGAAGTTGCAACTCTTTCCGGCCAAAATCGGCGCGATCCTCGAACCCGGGATGCGCGCCGAGGATCACTCCGTGTCGCAGCGCCTGCTGCACGGTCTCGCGCATCGTCGCTGCATCTCCAGCGTGTCCGCCGCAGGCCACATTCACGGAGCTCACATATTGCAGCAGTGCTTCCTGACTGCCGTCAGCTACGGCTTCCGTCATTTCGCCCATGTCGCAATTCAAATCGATTGATTTCATGACAAGAGTTGTCCCGGGCTGTTCAGCAAGCGCTCCTGCTCAATCCACAACGACTGCGCCACCTCAAGCGACGTTCGCTCAAACCGCACTTCCACTCGCGGCCGCAGTTGTCCCACGCGATGCAAATCCACTCCGATTACATTCGCGATTTTCGGATAGCCACCGGTCGTTTGCTGTTCCACAAACAACACAATCGGCTGGCCGGAAGGAGTCACCTGAATCGCTCCCAGGGGCACGCCTTCCGTAATCATTTCTTCTGCCAATTTATATTGAATGCTGTGGCCCTCCAAGCGCAAACCCGTGCGATCCGATGCCTCACTCACGCGAAACGTTCCGCGAAAAAATGCTTCCCTGGCTTCCTCGGAAAATACGTCGATCTGGGGCCCCGCGGTGACGCGCAAAACTTTCCGCGGCCTGAAACTTTGCAGCGCAGCCAGCGAAATTCTGCGCTTGGGGATTTTCGCGGCGCGCTTTCCCAACCGCAGGACGTCGCCCTTGCGCAGCGCTCTTCCTTCCAGCCCGCCCAATCCGCTTAGCAGGTGCGTGGCAGCGCTTCTCAAAAACGGCGCAACCTGTATCCCGCCCGCCACCGCCAGATAACTGCGCGCAAAATTGCGCGTAGGTCCAAAAGCAAGGACGCCTCCCGGGGCAATCGTCTGCGCCGCCCACATCTCCACCGCGCGTCCGTCGATCGTTGCGCCAAAATCGGCTCCCGTCACCGCAACGACCGCGCCCTCGGGAAAAACGAAACCCCCGCCCAGCAGCGTCATCTCCAGGGCCGGCGCGCCCGCGACGTTTCCCACCAACAAGTTTCCCAATCGCAGCGCGACGGGATCAGCCGCACCCGATGGCGAAATTCCCAAAGCTCCGTAACCCGCGCGCCCCAGGTCTTGCACAGTGGTGAGCAGGCCCGGCGATTGCACCAGCAGCGAACTCATGCGCCTTCCATCTTCTGAAACTGTTCGCGAGAGATCGCCCGAAACCTAACCTGATCGCCAATCGATACCAACCCCATTGGTTTTCGATCGCTCCGGAAAATCTCCACTGGCGTTCGGCCAATCAGATTCCATCCGCCGGGCGTTGCGAAGGGATACACCGCCGTTTGCTTCCCTGCGATTCCCACGCTTCCCGCAGCCACTTTCTTGCGAGGACTGTCGCGTCTGGGCGTGGCAATTTCGTCGGGAACGTCGCCGAGGTAAGCGAATCCCGGCGCGAATCCCAAAAAGTATGCGTGATAGCAATGCGAACCATGAAGCTTTATGACTTCCTGCGGCTTCAACCGGTGAAGCTCGGCCACCTCCTCGAGATCAGGTCCAAAATCTCGGCTGTAGCACACGGGAATTTCCACCGTACGCGGTTTGGGACGCCGGGCAGCTTCGGCGCGCTGCTCGAACTGACGCAGCACCACTTCCACCACGGTGTGGTCCACCTGGCAAGCGTCAAACGTCACCATCAACGATGTGTAGGCCGGTTGAATGTTGCGCAACCACTCCGGTGGTTTCTTCTGCAGCAGCCGCAACAATTTCCATACGCGTTCGTGCGCCGGCAATCCAATCTGTTCCCCCAGGTAAACGAGGATGGCCTGATCGCTCGCCGCGCAAAATCTCACGTTGCCTCTCCGTGTTACTGCACAAAACCGATATTCGCCCCTGGCGCCGGCGTCCCTTCCGGCCCTTCTTTGATCGGCCCGTAGAGGGCTTCAAACCGCGAAATGTTTTCGCCCAGCGCCCGCCAGATCCGTTTGGCATGGCCGGGACTGACAATCATGCTGCTGAGCAGTTTTCCCTGCGTGGCGTTAGGGAACACATAGACAAAATTCAGCGTGAACTCTTCCGCGTGGTGCTGGATCATCACCAGATTGCTGTACATTCCCTGCAATTCTTTTTCGTCTGCCTTGATCTGCACCTGCCCCGGTACTGGCGGCTGCTGTGGTCCCTGTTTTTCGTCCATGAGCGTCTCCTGAAAATTCTCCTCAAAGGTACCACACTCAAAACCCAGCTCGCGGCAGGCTAAGGGTGCGCGAAGGTCCGAATACAGGAATCTCGGCGGAAAGATCTATTGACAGCCGCGGGCGTTAAATGTAGTTTAGTAGAGAAGTTCACCATAGTTAATATCGCCATGGGAGACCTGCTCGCCAAATCGCTCGCTTCCCAGAAAGCCCCTGCCGGGCAGGCGCCGGCGGGCCCGGCTTGGCGGCGCGCGGTCACCCTGCCTTCTCTGCCCGAAGCCCACCGTTCGATTCCCATAGCTCCGAATCTCTCCTGGCTGCGCAAACTATTGGTCTTTGCGGGGCCGGGTTATCTCATCGCCGTCGGCTATATGGATCCTGGCAATTGGGCTACGGACATCGGCGGCGGGTCCAAATTCGGTTACGCGCTGCTCAGCGTGGTCCTGATCAGCAGCCTGATGGCCATGTTTCTCCAGGCGCTTTCGGCGAAGTTGGGAATTGCCACTGGTCGCGATCTGGCGCAAGCGTGCCGCGATCATTATTCGCGACGCATGTCTATCTTCCTGTGGATCATCTGCGAACTTGCTATCGCTGCCTGCGATCTGGCTGAGGTTCTCGGTTCCGCTGTAGCGCTGAAGCTGCTGTTCGGTGTTCCCCTTCTGTTGGGCGTGATTCTCACCGCGTTTGACGTGCTGCTCGTCCTGGCGTTACAGGGCCGCGGATTCCGCATCGTGGAAGCGTTTGTGGTTACGCTGATCGGCACGATCGGCATCTGCTTCGCGTATGAGATCTTCTTCGCGCGGCCGTTGTGGCTCGAAGCGGCGCATGGCTTTATTCCGCACCTGGAGATACTGCGCAACAAGGAAATGCTGTACATCGCCATCGGCATTATTGGCGCGACGGTAATGCCGCACAATTTGTACCTGCATTCGAGCATCGTGCAGACGCGCGCCTTTGGCCAGGACGATCGCGGGCGCCGCGAAGCCATTAAGTATTCCATCATCGATTCCACGGTCGCGCTCGGCTTTGCGCTGTTCATTAACGCCGCGATTCTTACACTTGGCGCGGCGGTGTTTCATACGCGAGGACTGAATGAAGTGGCTGATATTGCGGAAGCGTTCAAGCTGCTCAGCCCGCTTCTTGGCGCCAGTTTGGCCAGCACCGTTTTCGCGCTTGCGCTGCTCGCGTCCGGGCAGAATTCCACGCTCACAGGAACGCTTGCCGGGCAGATTGTGATGGAAGGTTTTCTGCACATGCGGCTGAAGCCGTGGATTCGCCGGCTGGTGACGCGCTCGATCGCCATCATTCCAGCGGTTCTGGTGATCGGGATTTCCGGAGAAGGCAAGCTGACTTCGCTGCTGATTCTCAGCCAGGTTGTGCTGAGTTTTCAGTTGCCGTTCGCGGTAATTCCGTTGGTGCAGTTCACGAGCGAGCGCAAAAAAATGGGGGCGTTCGTCAACTCGCCGTTCACAACAGTGGTTGCGTGGATCGTGACGGCGGCGATTCTGTTCTTCAATTTTGAATTGCTTTGGCTGATTTTCCGCGGCACGTGATGCCCGCTCGGATTGCCGCTATGCCGCCGCATCGCCTTCCGCAAAACGCCTGCCTGTGCGAGACTTTTCAGTGCCCATGACGCCAGTTTCCCGCAAAAGCCGCCGCCTGCGCCTGGTTCTTTTCGTCTGCGCGCTCGCGCTGATCGCGGTGTCGGCGGGCCTGGCGATTTTTCACCGGCAGCCGTGGATCATTCCGCCCTCGGAGAGGTTGCGGCAGAATCCGCTGACTGCATCCGCCGGGAATCTTGCCGCCGCGAAAGAAATTTATGGCGCCCGGTGCGAGGATTGCCACGGCGAAAAAGGCAAAGGCGACGGACCCGACGCTATGATGTACGATCCGACCCCTTCGGACCTGACCGACGCCGCGAGAATGAACAAGTTGACCGATGGCGAAATTTTTTACCAAATCACCGCAGGGCGCAAGCCGATGCCGTCGTTCCGGAAGAAGCTGAGCGACGAGCAGCGCTGGCAGTTGGTGCTGTTCGTGCGTTCGTTACCAGGGGCGCCGACTGCACAGCCGGCGTCGGCCACAAAGCCAAATTAACCAAGACCAAAAGCAGATCCCTCACCCCGCAAAAAGGGATTCGGGATGACAACAGGGCGTTTTTATTTCACAGCTGCTAGCGCGGCCGACACTTCTTTCAGATCGGGCACTACCGGAATATCGTAGTGCTTGAGCCAGGCCACCTTGCCCTGCTTGTCGATGATGAAAATCGAGCGGCCGGTGATGCCCTTTTCCGACAGAAACACGCCGTACTTTTCGCCCATGGCGCCGCGTGGCTGAAAATCCGCCAGCAGCGAATACTTGATGCCCATTTTTTCCGCGTAGGCTTTGTGAGACCACACACTGTCTACGCTAACACCCAGCACTTCCGCGTCCAACGTGTCAAAATTTTTCATATCGTTCACGAAGCAAGCGTGTTCGTTGGTGCACACCGGGCTCCAGTCCAGCGGATAAAACACCAGCACCACGCGCTTCTTGCCGGCAAAGTCCGACAGCTTCACTTCCTTCTGGTTCTGGTCCTTCAGTGTGAACTCCGGTGCCGCCTGTCCCACGCTCAAGCTCATGATGCATTCCTCCGGTTGAATGAATTACCGCAGAGCATCTTACCGAATCGGCTAGCCGTGCGCCAAATTCCATCTTCCGCGATGGGCTGAGCCGCGTTACACTCCGCGTGAAGGTTATGTCCCCTGAATCGCCGCAACGCGCGCCACAGATCACGCTTCGCGACATCGTGAAACGCTATGCCGCGCTGGCCGGGACGTTCGGCAATCCCGTGGCGCTCTCCGCGTTCGGGCTGCTGACCGAAGAAACACAAAACCTGTTCGCCGGCTTCGACGAGGATTATCACATTAGCCGGTTCCTGCACTTCGCGCACGCCGACGGGCAGACCTATAACATCAGCGGCGAACCCGTGACGCATGTGGCGATCGATCCCGCGATTCATTCGATCCTATAGGGGGAGTTTTAAGTTCATAGTTCGAGGTTCCCAGTTCCGCGGAATCCTTTCATGACACGCTTGACGTAACGCGTAGCCGTTTGGCTGTTGCGTCAGATGCCTCTGCTGAACCTCGTGCAACACTTTCAACCGGCCCCGTTCTCGTTCGCGCAAAGCGATTCGCTCCGTTTCCATAGGGCCCTCGGCCATCCATGAAAGCGGACATTTCTACTTTGCACAAACCGGACATTCTCATTTTCAGCGACAGTTTTGCCAGTTTTGTTGACTCGCTGTCTCATTAAATCTAAGATTGGCATCCTGTGACGGATTCCTCCTCGCTCATCGGCCAGACATTTTCGCACTACCGCATCCTGGAAAAACTCGGCGGCGGAGGTATGGGCGTTGTGTACAAGGCCGAAGACACCGAACTCGGCCGCTTTGTCGCCCTTAAATTCCTCCCTGAAGATCTCAATCGCGACCCGCAAGCCCTCGAACGCTTCCGTCGTGAAGCCCGCGCCGCCTCCGCGCTCAATCACCCCAACATCTGTACTGTCTACGAAATTGGCGAGCAAGACGGTCGGCGCTACATCGCCATGGAGTTTCTCGATGGCATGACGCTCAAGCACCTCATCTCCGGAAATCCCGTGGACATAGAGCGCCTCCTCATCTACGCCATCGAAATCGCCGACGGCCTCGACGCCGCCCATTCTGAAAGCATTGTCCACAGAGACATCAAGCCCGCCAACATTTTCGTCACTAAGCGCGAACACGCTAAAATTCTCGACTTCGGTCTTGCCAAAGTTTCCAGCTCCTTGCGCTCCAGCAGCCACACGAACACCATGGACACGCTCGGCGCCGACACCAGCCAACTCACCAGTCCCGGCACATCTCTCGGCACGGTCGCTTACATGTCTCCCGAACAGGTTCGCGGCAAGGAACTGGACTCGCGCACCGATCTCTTTTCCTTTGGCGTCGTACTCTACGAAATGTCCACCGGGCAGCTGCCCTTTCGCGGCGACACTTCCGGAATCATCTTTGATGCCATTATGAACCGCGCGCCGGTTTCTCCCATACGCCTCAATTCGGAAGTACCCGAAAAGCTCGAGGAAGTCCTCCAGAAAGCTCTCGACAAGGATCGCAACCTCCGCTATCAAACCGCCGCGGAGATGCGCACCGATCTGAAGCGCCTCAAGCGGCACCTAGAGTCTGGCTCCAACCCTAGTGCCTTCACCGGCATTCCTGCCGCCGCCGACCCTCAAGCCGCACCATCTGGCGCAGTCCGCGCAGCCCGCGTTTCCTCTGGTTCTACTCCAACGCCAACACTTTCCTCTGGCCCGGTTCCGGCAGTCTCTTCGGCCGCTCCGATTCCCGCCGCAATTGCTCCATCGGACAGCACGCCATCGGCAATTCTGCCGCCAGCACATCCTTCCCCCTTTCGAAAGTTTCTTCCCTGGCTTGCAGGCATCGTTGTGATCGCGGCCATCGCCCTCGCCGGATTTATCTATTTCCCGCGGCACGCACGCGCGCTCACAGACAAAGACACCGTCGTCCTTTCCGATTTCGTCAACACCACCGGCGATCCCGTCTTTGATGGCACGCTCAAGCAAGCCCTCGCCGTTCAACTCGAGCAATCTCCCTATCTGAATTTGCTCTCCGAATCCAAAACGCAGACCGCCCTGAAACTCATGGGCCACAAGCCAGACGATCGCATCACCAAAGATCTCGCCCGCGAAATCTCGCAGCGCACCAACGCAAAGGCCATCATCTCCGGCTCCATCGCCAGCCTCGGAAACAATTACGTGATCACACTCGAAGCCAGCAATGCGCAGACCGGCGACTCTATCGCCCGCCAACAAGTCGAAGCTGCTGGCAAAGAGCAAGTCCTGAAGTCTCTCGACAAAGCCGCCACCGATCTCCGCCAGAAGCTCGGGGAGTCGCTCGCCAGCATTCAGCAATACACCACGCCGCTCGAACAGGCCACCACCTCTTCCCTCGAAGCCCTCAAGGAATACAGCGCTGGCTTAGCGCTCCATAATCGTCTCGACGAAGAAGGTGCCATTCCTCATTTGAAGCGCGCTGTCGAACTCGATCCCAACTTTGCCAGTGCCTATGCAGTTCTCGGCGTCGCCTCCGGTAATATCGGAAACTCGACCGAAGCAAACAAGGACGTTGCCAAGTCCTATGAGCTGCGCGACCGCGCCAGTGAACACGAAAGGCTTTATATCGAAGGCCACTATTACGACATACTGAAAGGCGACTACGAAAAAGCCCTTGAAAACTATAAAAAGTGGCATGAAACCTACCCTCGCGAGAATCGTCCCATCGCTAATCTTGCCCTCGGCTATCAGATACTTGGCGATCCGGAAAATGCATTAGCAACCGCGACGGAAGATTTGAAAGTAGATCCGACGGATTCCTTCGGCTTCTACCACCAGATGTCCGCGTACATGTACCTGAATCGCTTCGAAGAGGCAAAGGTTGTGGCGCAAACCGCCATCTCTCAAAAGGCAGCGGGTCCCAGCGTCTATGCCAATCTTTGCATGATTGCGCTCATGGAGAACGATCAAGCCGGCCTCCAGCGCGCCTCCGCTGCTGTGGCGGGCAGCGACGTGGAGCCAATGGCCCTGGCAATTACAGCCGCATATCAGGATGCGATGGGCGAGGTCAAACTCGCGCGAGAAACGATGGCTAAGGCGGGTGAATCAGCGAAGAAGCATGGCCAGACCGAATTTGACGCCAACCAATTGGTGCAACAATCTTATCGTGACGCGGTCCACGGATTTACGGATCGCGCTCGAAAAGAGTCATCTGAAGCGCTCGCTTTTCCGCTCAATCGTTACGCGCGAGGCGGAATTGCCACCACGTTCGCTCGGATTGGCGACGTCGCCGAGTCGCGAAAAATCATCGAAGCCGTGATGAAAGAGTTTCCCGATGACAGTATGCTCAAATACAAGATTGCTCCGGTTGTTGAGGCCATCAATCTGATTCACGAGAACAAAGCCAGCGAAGCCATCGCCGTTTTAGAGCCTTCTCAAAAATACGAATTGGGCGCACGCTATGCTGAATTTGCTGTGATCTACACGCGCGGCAGCGCTTACCTCCAACTTCACGACGGTGCAAAAGCCGCCGCCGAATTCCAGAAAATCCTCGATCATCGCGGCATCGACATTGTCAGCGTCCTCTACCCCGTGGCCCAGCTCCACCTCGCTCGCGCCTACGCTGTCCAAGGCGACAACGTCAAAGCCCGCACCGCCTATCAAGACTTTCTCGCCATGTGGAAAGACGCCGACCCCGATATTCCAATTCTGATTGCTGCGAAAGTGGAGTACGCGAAGCTGAAATAACTAAATAACTTCTGAGTTTTGCTCGCCTTCGAGGCTCAGGAAGAAAAAAGAACAGGTCCGAAGAGCGCTTGAGGAGGGACATCGCCCTCAGCGGTTTCGCCATGGCTGAAACCGTGGCCTGAGGTGAGGGAGCTAGGCGTTGGTGCCGCCGTCTACGGTTAGGTTCGCGCCGGTGATGTAGGAGACTTCGGGGCTGGCGACGAAGGCTACCAATCCGGCAACTTCGTCTGCCGTGCCGTATCTACCGAGCGCAGTCATGGCTTTTTGGGGTGCGGCCCAATCGCCGGCGGCGGGATTCAAGTCCGTGTCGATCGGGCCCGGCTGGACATTGTTGACAGTGATGCCGCGGCTGCCGACTTCTCTGGACAATCCCTGAGTGAACATTTTGACCGCGCCCTTGGTGGCCGAGTAAGCCACCAGGCCGGGCGTCATCATGCGCTCGCCAACGCAGGAACCGATGGTAATGATGCGGCCACCGGTTTTCATCTGCTTTAGAGCCGCCTGCGTGGCGACGAGGACGCCGGGGACGTTAAGGTTAAACATTTGGTCGATGTCCGCGAGTGTGGTCTCTTCGAAAGTCTTTGGGATGGCTGTGCCTGCGTTGTTTACAAGCACGTCAATCGAGCCGAAAGTATTGACGGTCTTCTCAACGGCATTCTTCACGGCAGCGGCGTCGGTGGCGTCGGCTTGAATGGCGAGCGTTTTTCCACCAGCCCGTTCAACGGCTTTGACGACCGAGGTGGCCGCATCCGCACCTTTCGTGTAGGTGATAGCGACTTTCGCGCCGTCGGCAGCGAGGCGTTTTGCAATCGCGGCACCGATGCCGCGCGAGCCTCCGGTAACGAGTGCTACTTTGTTGGTTAACTTAGACATGATTCTCCTTGGATTTGCGTGCACGCATTGACATACTGCTCAGCGGATTTCGCTGAGTGCTACCTGCCTGGATCGATACAAGCGGGGGTTTTGATGTGGCGGGGGCGGAGATCGGTACAATTTTGTTTTTTGGTACACGCAGGCGGCGGTTAGCGATGGATGTGGTTTGCTGAGGTAATTGCTCCGGATAGACCCAGGATTCGGAGGGATTTCTCGCTACGCGAGCTCCCTTCGGAATGACGGTGATTTTATTTGGTGGGAGTGAGCGGCGAGGGGCGAAAAAAATGGGGCGGAAAAAATTGAGGGCGCTCGAACCTTGCGGTTCTTGCGCCCTCTTTCAATTGTGCCGCGAAGTTTTTGAGGCTCCCCGGCTCAATCTGGGAACACTGTAGGCTTGGAGATGCGAGTTGGCAAGAGGTCTCACAAAGATTGGCTGTGTATTTCTGTGGAAGGCTGTGCAAAACGAGAAAATGCTTTTGGGTTGCGGGAGGGGCTGGTTCGCTGGCGCAGGGCGGCAGGTGGGCCCACTACGGATGTTCGCACGCACCCACTTGGCGGACCCGCGGTTACATTGGCCAAGGATCACAATGGTGCGTGACGGTTGGGGGTCACGAGGGCGAATAAGTATCCACTGGTAATCTTGACAGGCGCGCTTGCGGGTTCAACGGTGGAGGTATGAGGCGCAGAATTTCGTATCTCCTAGTTTGTTCAGCTCGGTTCGTGGGATTTTTTCTGTTGGCTGGCACTTTGGCCGCGGGTAGCCCGGACAGCTACCGGATCACTCCGGATAGCGTCACTATGCTGATCGGGGATCAGCGCTCGTTTCGCATGGTCGACCAGAATGGTCACGCGCAACTGAACGTCACCTGGACAATTTCCAATGTGGACGCCTTCCAATCGGTGCAGGGAGACGAGTTGCACTTGACGGCGCGGCTGGCGGGAGAGTATCGCGTTACGGCGCGTTCGGACTACGCGACGGCGGAGGCCATAGTGACGGTTGTGGAAGGATCGTCGCGACCCCCGAACACGGTGAAATGGTCATCGGGCGCCGTGGCAGGGTGCCGGGGCGTGAAGGTTATTCCCGCCAGGCCAACACCGAATGGGCCGTACGTGTTCGAGCAGAGCATTTGTGAAGATGGGGAGTATGTGGCGGCCTACACGGCCGACGGAGTGCAGCTTTGGCGAACGAAGCTTCACGGCAGCGACGCTCCTCCCTCGACGCCGGGCGGCAACGACTATGCAGTTCTGGGGAACCGGCTGAACGCGCATGCCGCGTCGATTTGCGATTCCGTGAGCGCGGGAATGGAGCAACAGAAGGTTCGCGACTTGCTGGCGCAGCGCAATTTGTCTTTTCGCGCAGAGCCAGGCAGCGGCAGAGTTTGGCTTGTAGAAGAAACGAACGCGCAATGCAGGTTGTGGTTCGACGAAAAGATGGTGCTTGTGAGGAAAAAGAAGGTATTCATTGCGGAATAAACGGGGCGGCTGTGATTCGGTGCGCATGGTTGGCGTCGATATTTTGCAGTGTGATGGCAGGAGCTGTTACGAAGCCAGTGGACCACGCGGAGAAAGTGATCACCAATGACGACATCAGCGGCTCTTCCTTCGCGAGCTTTGGAGGGCTGTTTTACTTCAACACTGGCGCGATCAACGACTGCGATGCCAACTGCTTCGACCAGGTGCGCCTGTTCGCCAATCGATTCGACGTGGAGAAGAATCCGAACTGGCGGCGCGAAGTGTTGCAGCAGAAAAGTCCGCCAGATCCGACAGTGAATGGCAGGCATACCTGCACCAGCTTTGCGACGCGCACAACACCATCTGCCACCTGACATTCGACAAGCAGGATGAGATGAGACGGTTCGGGAATTCGCGCAACATGGGACCGCAGGAAATCGACATCACGGAAAAATATGACGCCAAATGAAGACCGCGCAGGAGCAGTTGGCGGCGCAGCAACCGACACAACAGAAAAAACTTGCGGAAAGGCCGTATGCTAATTCGTTTGCGACCGTACAGGGGTTGCGGATGCAGGGAGGATTTTGCTCGCAGTGGCGCGTGAATTATCCGCAGTGAAGGGATCAGTAGGCGGGCAAGGCCTTTTCGAAGCGGCGGATCAGGCCGTCGTATTCTTGGCGTAATGGGGCGGGGAGGCGGTTGCCGAATTTGGCGAAGAATTCGCGCGTGTCGGCGAGATCGAGTTCCCAGTCATCTGCGTCAACACGGAAAAGTTCGCGAAGAGTTTCGGCAGAAAGCTGCAGACCGGCGAGAGTGAGGGCGTTGCGCGTGGGCACGTAGCCGATCGGAGTTTCTTCCGCCTGGCCAGTTCCTTCGACGCGCTCGAGAATCCACTTAAGGACCCGGACATTGTCGCCAAAGCCGGGCCACAGATATTTGCCGTCGCTGCCTTTGCGGAACCAATTCACATGGAAAATTTTCGGCGGGTGCGGGATGCGCTTGCCCATGTCCAGCCAGTGCTGGAAATAATCGGCCATATTGTAGCCGCAGAAGGGAAGCATGGCCATCGGATCGCGGCGGGTGATGCCGACATCGCCGGTGGCCGCGGCGGTGGTTTCCGAAGCCATGGTCGCGCCGACGTATACGCCGTGCCGCCAGTCGAAGGCTTCGAAGACGAGCGGAGCCAGGCGAGCACGGCGCCCACCGAAGATGAACGCGGAAATGGGCACGCCTTCGGGCGCTTCAAAATTCGGAGAGATGCTGGGCGATTGTTTGGCGGGAACGGTGTAGCGGGAATTGGGATGAGACGCGGGACCTTTCGAAGAATCCCACTTTTCGCCGCGCCAAGTGATCAGGCCGGCGGGATGCTCGCCGCCGATGCCTTCCCACCACGGCTCGTCATTGGGAGTAACGCCAACGTTTGTGAAGATGGTGTTGCGATTGATGGCATGCATGACGTTGGGATTGGTCTTCATGCTGGTGCCGGGAGCGACACCAAAGAAGCCGGCTTCGGGATTGACGGCGTGCAGATAGCCATCGGCGCCGATGTGCATCCAGGCGATGTCGTCGCCAACGGTCCAGACGCGGTAGCCCTGGCTTTCGAGGGCCGAGACCATCATGGCAAGATTGGTTTTGCCGCAGGCGCTGGGAAAGGCTGCGCCCATGTAGGTAACTTTTCCGCCGGGCGATTCGAGGCCGAGGATGAGCATGTGCTCGGCCATCCAGCCTTGTTGGCGGGCCATGTAACTCGCGATACGCAAGGCAAAACATTTCTTGCCGAGCAGCGCGTTACCGCCGTATCCGGAGCCGACGCTCCAGATCAGGCGCTCTTCGGGGTAATGCGCGATGTAGCGGCGAAGCGGATCGAGATCGCCGAGCGAGTGAAGGCCGGGAACGAAATCGGAAGAATTGCCGAGGCGGTCGGTGGCCACTTTGCCGATGCGGGCCATGATGCGCATGTTGGCGACGACGTAGGGACTGTCTGTGGCTTCGACGCCAATTTTGCTGAGAGGCGAATCGACCGGGCCCATGATGTAGGGGACGACGTACATGATGCGGCCGCGCATGGAACCGTTGAGCAGCGCGCCGACTTTATATTTTGCCGCGCCGGGATCCATCCAGTTGTTGGTGGGACCAGCGTCGTCCTTATTGGGAGTGCAGATAAAGGTGAGGTGCTCGGTGCGCGCGACATCACTGGGATTGCTGCGGTGCAGATAGCAGTTGGGATAGCTTTGGGGATTCAGCTGGAACGAATCAGAGTGCTTGAGCATTTCGTGGAGAACGGCCTGATTTTCCGCCTCGGAGCCGTCGCAAAAGACGATGCGATCCGGCTTGGTAAGCTGGGCGGCCTGGTCTACCCAGGCTTCCATCGGAGTTCCCACGATCTACCCCCAAAAAAACAGATGCAATGCATGCAAAAACTAAATCGAAGAGCCATATCCACCCAGTGCCAGGAACAGCGAAGCCAGGCGGGATGCGGCTCCGTTACGTATTCACAAGTTTACGGGACGGGTCGGCCGGGAAGCAAGGCAGGGGGTTACAGAGGATTGAGTTTCCGAATCGCTTGTAATCCATCCAGAATCGACGCCAAGTGCGACATCGCTCACAAGCCGACTCGCCCAGTACCGATCCTCTCGGGGTCTGAATTAGTTCCGTTTTTCCCGACAATCCCCGCGGAATTAGCCTGCCCGGGACCTCCTCTCTGAGCTGAGAGCGCTTGCAGACAAACACAGTTAAAGTGTTGGCGGTAGGGCTCAAGCATGCATCAAGGGGGAACGCGTTTGGCTGAGAAAATCGGCGACAATCCACGCCGCTCCGGTTATCGCCAAGTTCTGCGCGTTGCCGACCCAATTGAACATTTTGTGAGGGTCGGCGAAAGGCGCGGGGAGCCACACCAGCAGACCAAAGCCGATGATCATCGCTGTAAGTAAACGAGAGGCGAGAAGGGCTGAACGTCCGGAAAGCAAAGCGATGGCCGCGAGAGCAAACGCAATCGTGGTCGTTATCGCCCAGAACATTTGTCCCGGAGGAATCCATGTGGGAACGAAGGCGGCCGTCCCAGAAAGATAAAAGAGTTGTTCGGCGGTGAAGGAGACAACACAGATTCCGAAAAACCAGTATCCGATCCGAGCCGCCGTCGCCGGTCGTTCCGAATTGCCCGGATTCAATGATCCGTAGGCGATCACTGCCCCCGAGACCAAAGAAAATTGCTCGAAAAAGTTGCCCCAGCGGTCAAAAACGCGCGGTTCCGCTGCAATGAACGGTACCCAGAGCAACGCAAAGATAAAGTAGAGGAAGCCTAGAGCGACCGCGCCGGCTCGCGCCGTTCTACACCACTGAATCGCCAGGCCCCCAAAGATCTCGATCGCCGCCGCAAGGTACACGAGAATCTCACGATGAGGAACGTTACCAAGCGCTCGGATCTGTTGCCAGGTATTAAAGTCGTGCCAGACCAAAGTGATGAAGCCAAAAGCGATAGCGGCCAATCCATATACGTGACGTCCGAGATAGATTCTCGCCATTTCTGCCCTGAGCGCTGGTCATGTTCGCCGACATTGCGGGAGTAAGACAATAACCACTTTGGGTTCGATTCATAATGCCACTTCAAGGGAGTTCCCTTCATAACGGGTAAAACAAAACTATCGGGCGCGCCACGGCAGTCGTGAGAGATAGCCAGGAGTCTTTCGACGCCACTTTCTCGATCTTCACCGCGGCAAACTAATTCGGAGCGGACGACCGCAGGCATGCTGGGGAAACCTGACGGAATCAACCTTTTTCTCCGTTTGCTTGTTCGTCTTGACCAATGCTGCCATCGACGATGGCGCGGTTTTCCGCCGCATGACTCACCTTTCGCAGGAGGTTCCTTAGGGTCTCCTTCTCGGAGTCGTCGAGAGACGATAAAGCGTCCTCCATACCCCGCGCGTGGTCGGCAAACACCTTGCGCAGTAGTTTTGATCCTTCCGCGGTCAGCGCATTGATCGGCACAATCACGAAGAAGTAAACAACTGCAGCAACCAAGAGGAACGAGACCAAAGCATTGATAAAATCGCCGAGAGCAAAGACGCTACCGTTTAAGGTGAATCGGATTGCCGAAAAGTCGGGTTTACCCACGAGTGCTGCGATCAGTGGCGTCAGCAGATCTTTCGTTAGCGCAGCCACGACCGCCGCGAACGCGCCACCAACTACCACACCAACCGCCATGTCAACTACGTTGCCACGCAGAATAAACTGTTTGAATCCGCCCATCATGGGTCACCTCCAAAGACATCTGACTGCGCAGTGATTGCCATCAATCCCGATCCTATCTGGTCAGCCTAAACAAATAAACCATGACGCTTATTTGGGCGATGGGCCTGGCAGAAGGTGCTTGGAACCTGCTCGCAAAAGAAATGGGGCGTCTCATATCATCGCGATGAGTGACGACAGGCGATTTGTAGGAGTTGAGTGCGCTGTTTGAATATTTCGAGCGGATCGGTGCTCGGAAGCCGGCTCGTGGGAAGTGCGGGGCCGATGCGATTACTTCCGTTTTGCCGGCCATCCGCCCAAATGTTGTACTTCGGTTCCTCCAAGATTCGTTTCGGCCCTCGACAGTACAACCTCCGTATTTGCCTTGACGACGGCCGCGCCTTATACTATGTTGCTCTAGGCCTAGGGCGGTATAGTCTGACCGCGAAGCGACAGGATTCGTTCGAATGAAAAAGACCGCAAAGCGAGACCTTTTTCCAGGTGCTTTGGAGATGATGATTCTCCAAACTCTGAGACGCGATCCGTCGCACGGCTACGCGCTCGTACAACACCTCCGACGGACTTCGCGTGACTTGCTCCAGATTGAAGAAGGGTCGCTGTATCCGGCTCTGCAACGCCTGCTCAAGGAAGGGTTGGTCAAGGCGGAGTGGGGCGTCTCTTCTACAGGCCGCCGCGTTCGGATTTACCGACTGACGGCGGCCGGCGCCAAACACCTGGAACGTGAGGTGTCCAGTTTTGAGCGCATGCTCGAAGGAATTACACATGTTTTGGCGCCAGGTGAATCATGAACTGGTTGAGCCAATTATTTTCGCGCCGGCGGATGTACGGCGAATTGTCCGAAGAAATTCGTGAGCATCTCGAAGAAAAGACCGACGAGTTGGTTGCGGGCGGGATGTCGAGAGAAGAAGCAACGCGCGCGGCACGGAGAGTGTTTGGGAATGTGAGTTTGGCGGAAGAGAACGCTCGGGACGTGTGGCGGTGGATATCGGTCGAGAACTTTTTCGCCGATGTGTGCTACGGATTGCGGATGCTGCGGCGCAATCCCGCTTTCACGGCGCTTGGATTATTGACTATTGCGATTGGAATTGGCGCTAACGCGGCGGTTTTCAGTGTCGTGAATAGCGTTCTGCTGAAACCGCTGAATTATCCGAATCCGCAGGAACTGGTGGCGCTGCGCCAGATCGCGCCGGGAGCGGCCGGGCTGGCGGATTTTCGGAATGGCCTGCTCCTCTCGCCTTCTATGTATTTCACATACGCGGAGCAAAACCGGACGTTTCAATCGTTGGGCGTGTGGATACCCGGCACTGCCAATGTTACGGGGTTAGCCGAACCGGAGCAGGTTCGCGCGGTTAACGTGAGCGACGGCGTACTTCAGGCCCTTGGAGTTCCACCGGCACTGGGGCGTTGGTTTTCGCAGGCGGACCAGATTCCGAGCGGTGCGGAAAGGGCGATGCTGAGCTATGGGTATTGGCAGCGGCGGTTCGGAGGAGACCCCGCAGTGGTTGGACGCAACGTTCTGGTTGATTCGAGGTCTCGGGAAATTATCGGCGTTATGCCGCAAGGCTTTCGCTTCCTCGATGCAGATTTTGACCTGATCGTGCCGCTGGCATTTGACCGCGGGAAGTTGATCCTGGCGGGTTTCGGATATCACGGAATCGCCCGGGTCAAGCCCGGGGTCTCGATTGCGGAAGCCAGTGCCGACATGACGCGAATGTTGCCGATCTGGATGGACTCCTGGTCAAACGGGCCTGGAACGAATCCGCATATTTACGAGACGTGGAAAATCACGCCCGCGATTCGCCCGCTCAAGCAAGAGGTGCTTGGCAACGTCAGCGGACTGCTGTGGGTGGTCATGGCGACGATCGGGTTGGTGATGATGATCGCTTGCGCTAACGTGACGAACCTGTTGCTGGTGAGGGTAGAGTCGCGGCAGCAGGAACTGGCGGTTCGAGCCGCCCTTGGCGCCGGCTGGGCGCGGATCGTGAGGGGACTTCTCGTCGAAAGCGTGCTGCTGGGGTTGATAGGAGGAGCGCTGGGCGTTGCCGTGGCATACGTGGGAGTGCGCTTTCTGGTGGCATCAGGTCCAGCGAATCTGCCGCGCCTGAGCGAAATTTCGATCGATGCGCGGACCCTGGGATTTGCTTTGTCCCTTTCCGTGCTCTCGGGTTTGTTGTTCGGATTGATTCCTGCGCTGAAATACGCCGGACCGCGAACTACGTTAGCTCTTCGCAGCGCGGGACGAAGCATCCGCTTGAGCCCGGAACGCCATCGCGCTCGCAATCTGCTTGTGATAAGCCAGATGGCGATCGCGGTAGTGCTGATGGCGAGTGCAGGGTTGATGATTCGTACGTTCCAGGCGTTGCGAACCGTCGATCCAGGATTCACCGGTGCGCCGCGTCTTCAGTTGATGCGAATCTCGATTCCCGATTCGCTGGTGGCGGAACCGGAACGCGTCACCAGAATACAGAACGCAATTGTCGATAAGCTGCAGGCTATTGCTGGGGTGAAGTCCGCGGGATTCGGCAGCGAAATGCCAATGGAAGGGTTCGACTCGGACTGGGACGCCATCTACGCGCAGGACAAGACGTATTCCGACGCCGAAATTCCTCCTCTCCGGCTGTTCAAGCATATTTCGCCAAGTTTCTTCGAGACGGCAGGGACGCGCATCATTGCCGGCCGCGAACTAACTTGGACCGAAGTCTATGGCCGCAGACCCGTGGTCATGGTCTCCGAGAATCTGGCGCGGGAGATGTGGGTCACGCCATCCGCGGCCATCGGCAAGCGATTGCGCGAATTCCCAAGCACGCCCTGGTATGAGGTGATCGGCGTTGTTCAAGACGTTCGTGAGAACGGCGTGCAGGAAAAGGCGCCCGCAATCGTGTATTGGTCTTCGTGGCTGGGAGATCCGCATGATCCTGGATACGCTTGGCGGACGGTGACCTTCGCAATACGCAGCGACCGCGCGGGCACCCAAGCTTTTCTTGACGAGTTGCGCCAAGCGGTGTGGTCGGTGAATTCGAATTTGCCGCTGGCGTCGGTGCGGACGATGCAGGAAGTGTATGACAAATCGGTGGCGCGAACTTCGTTCACGCTAGTGATGCTCGCGATCGCGGGCGCGATGGCCATGGCGTTAGGAACGATCGGCATCTATGGAGTGATTTCTTACACCGTGTCGCAACGCCGGCGCGAATTTGGAATCCGGTTAGCGCTCGGGGCTCAGCGTGGTGACGTGCTGCAAATGGTGCTAAGGCAGGGCGCCAGGACCGCGCTAGTGGGCGTCGCGATTGGAATCGCGACTGCTTTGGGATCGACGGAGTTGATGCGGAGCTTGCTGTTTGGCGTGTCGGCGCAGGATCCCATGACATTTGCCGCCGTTGCTGTCCTGCTCATCGCAGTTGCACTCTTGGCCTCCTACATTCCCGCACGCCGCGCTATGCTCGTCGACCCGGTAGTCGTGTTGCGTTACGAATAGTTGTCCGCCTTTTATCTTCATCGGTCTCTCGTCATCGAGAGAAATCGGTTGATCCCAGGTGTAGCTGCTGATTCCACTTTGTGAGGTTCACGCCTTTTATTAAGAGCCACAGGCAAGTGGATAGCTCGCCGATGAATGCGGGGAGCAGGATGGTTGGAAACATTTTGGCGGCGAGTGTGGGGGCCAGGAACAGGGCGAAGCTGTTGATCAGATAGCAGAGGCCGGCGATGCCCTGGAGCACGCCCAGAGTTTTGGGGAAGTAGCCCGATCTGAACATCAAATGACCGGTCACGAGGCAGGTGAAGCCGAAGAATACGAGGCCGATGGCGAAGCCGTATTCATGCAGCGTGAGAGAAGCATTCGCGAGAGCTTGAAGCTGATGGGGGTCAAACGCCTTCAGGTAATCCGCGTTTCCGAGGAAAACCAGTACGGCGAGAAGAGTCAGTTTGTTGGCGACCAGGACCGCGGTCTGCACCAGATTGAATAGTGCTGCAAGCAGAGCAAGATATTTGCTGACTGGTTTGAGCAGCACATAGAAGAGGAGGATGAGAGGGACGTCAGAGACGTGCATGAGGAGGTCGCCTACAATGCCGCTGCGAAACAGGAAGTTCGAGGCGCCAATGTTGTGGGCTGTGGTTGCGGCATCTCCCGCGACGACGAGATGGCCGCGAACGAAAAGTTCGCCGAACATACCGGCGAGGATGTTGAACAGATACAGCACGCCGCCGATTCTTGCGTAGAGTTGTGGCGAAGCGCCGAGCTTCGGATTTGTCATTCCTTGTTCCTCGGATTGTGGAATGTAGATCGGCAGTCGTTGCGCGAGACTCTGATGATCGCGATTATCTCAGTAACTCTACGCGAAACCCTCGGATAAAGTTTCGCGTAAGGCGTAGTGGTATGCTTTGGGAATGTACGCACAGAAATTTGAGGTGGATGTTTGGATTCGAGGAGAGCGGAAGAGCTGTCCGGTGGAATGGCTGGACCAGTTTTGCATGAGGAACTTCACGAATTCGGCGGATTTTGACGATACGCTGCCGGTGAGTGATGGACAGATTGAGGCGAGTTTCCGGCTGACGCCGGAACGGTTTGCAGAGGGGCTGGGGGCATGGCTGACGCAGCGGGGGAAGGGCGAAGGGGACTCGGTGCGGGTGGAAGTGCGGAGAATTTAGGGTTGGTGGATGATTTGGCTAGTCGCGGGGAACCCAAGACCCACAGGCAACGGCGGCATGTGGGGCACCCGCAGGCAAACCCAAGACACAAAACCCGCACCCTTGAAAACGAAAGGGTGCGGCACCTGGCGGAGAGAGTGTGTCGGGCGCTGCCGTTGAGATCCGTCGCCGCGGAAGGCGCCCCCCAGGACCTCATTGTCCTGGTTTTGCTGCTCCGTTGTGGCGCTATTCCGATGATGAGTTGTGGGGTTCTGGTTGGTCGGAGTCGAGGACGGATTTGCTTTCGAGAGCGGCGCGGATAGCGGGCAGGGCCTTGAGCGCGGCTTCTTCGCCGGCGCGGACGAGTTCGCTGGTTTTGGAAAAATCATCCCAGAGGAATGGAGTTACCTCTGGTTCGATGATGATATCGGCTTCCTTGCGCCATTCGAGATCGGCGTGCTTTTGGATAATGGTGAAGGAACGGCTGAGAACGTCGGTAAAGGTGCGGGGCTCGTCGACCGCGCCCGCTTCCAGGTAAACAGCAATCACAAGTTCCGCGCCGAGCAGGAGCGTGCCTTCGATGGGCACGAGCGCGGTGAGGAATCCGTCGACGAGAGTGCGCCCTTCATATTTCACGGGAACGAATAATCCGGGATAAGCGCAGGAAGCGCGCAGCGGCGGGCCGAGCGGGCCGCCGTGATAGTAAACGGGCAACCCAAGATTGATGTCGGTGGTGGCGATGGCGAGAGGCTTTTGCAATTCGTCGAAGCGTTTGATGGTGGTGAAGCGCGCGATGAAATCTTCCAGGCGATTGTTGGTGGCGAGGCCGAGCCAGGAGGGGGTCCAGCGGCCGAAATCGGTGAATTTTGTTTCGTGGGCGATGCGCTCCATCATTTCCAGTGGGGCGCCGGCGCAATAAGCCGTGGCGATAAGCGCGCCGACGCTGGTGCCGGAAACCACATCAACGGGGACGCCAGCTTCGCGGAGGACGCGCAGGACGCCAATGTGGGCGATGCCGCGGGCGAAACCGCCGGCAAGCGCGATGCCGACACGTGGGCGCCGGGTTCCCTTGGGCGAACCGCCATAGGCGAAGGAACGGAAAAGGTCCCTGGCCATGCGCAGAAAATTCTGCGGATCCCCATTTTTTTCGGAAGCCATAATCGTCTATTTTACGACGTAGAGAGTTTACCAAACACTTGTTTGACCGGCACGATTCCATTTTGTAACCTGTTCTGCAGTCACAAATCCTCTCGTGAAGGCCGATCATGACGCAACGAATTCAGAAAGCTGCGGTTCTTGGCGCAGGGACCATGGGCGCGCGTATTGCCGCGCATTTCGTGAATGCCGGGTTGCCTTGTTTGTTGCTGGACATTGCTCCGAAAGATGCCGCGCCCGCGGAGAGAAACAAAATTGTGGCCGCGGGACTCGAAGCGGCCAAGAAAGCGAAGCCGGCGGCGTTTTTCACGCCTGGGCTGGCCGCGAAAATCTCCATTGGAAATTTTGAAGACGATCTGGCGCGGATTGCCGATGCGGACTGGATCATCGAAGTGGTGGCGGAGAATCTGGAAATCAAGCGCGGGTTGCTGGCCAAAGTGGCGCAATTCCGGAAACCCGGCGCGCTGGTTACGACAAATACGTCGGGATTGCCCGTTCAACTGATCGCCGATGGACTGCCGGAAGAGTTTCAGCAGCACTGGGCGGGGACGCATTTTTTCAATCCGCCGCGCTATATGAAATTGGTGGAAGTGATTCCCGGACCGAAGACTTCGCGGGAGGTTTTGCATACGTTAGCGGATTTTTGCGATCGGCGGCTGGGGAAAGGCGTGGTGATGGCTAAAGATACGCCGAACTTTATCGCAAATCGCATCGGAACGTATTCGATGCTAAACGCGCTGCGGCTGATGTCCGAGCTGGGAATGACGATTGAAGAAGTGGATGCGTGCACCGGGCCAGCGGTGGGATGGCCGAAGTCCGCGACGTTTCGGACGGCGGATATTGTCGGGCTGGACGTGCTGATGCACGTAGTGAAAAACATTTACGAGACCGCGCCGAATGATGAATCGCGCGAGGCTTATAAAGTACCGGCGTTTGTGGAGGAGATGGCCAAGCGCAAATGGCTGGGAGACAAAACCGGGCAGGGATTTTATAAGCGCGTGAAGGGCGGCGAAGGGGAAAAGGAAATTCTGACGCTGGATATCGCCACGATGGAATACCGGCCACGGCAGAAAGCGCGATTTCCTTTGATCGAAGCGGGAAAGACGATTGAGGATACGCGCAAACGGTTGCGGGCGCTGTTGACGCCGCTGTTCGAAGGGCAAAAAACAGACAAGGCGCAGGGATTCATCTGGGGCGGGCTGTCTGAAATGTGTTTGTACGCGGGACGGCGCGTGCCGGAAATTTCCGATCACATCGTGGATGTCGATCGCGCGATGCGCTGGGGCTTTGCGTGGGAGTTAGGGCCGTTTGAGAGCGTGGACGCGATTGGGCTGCAGGCGTTTACGGAGCAGATCAGGAAAGAGGGCCGGAGCCTGCCGCCAATTTTCGACAAAGCGCTGGCGAGCGGACGGAAGAGCTTTTACGAATCGCAGAAAGGTGAGACTTCCGTTTTTGATTTTGGCAGCGGATCGATAGAGAAAGTGGAGGAGCCGGCCGGGATCCTGATCCTGAAGAATCTGAAGGAGGCCGGGCGCGAGGTGGAACGAAATACCGGCGCGAGCTTGATCGATCTGGGCGATGGCGTGGTGTGTTGCGAGTTCCACGCGAAGATGAATGCGATCGGCGCGGACCTGATCGCCATGATGCACCAGGGGCTGAAGCGGCTGGACACGGATTTTGACGCGATGGTGATCGCGAACCAGTCGACGAATTTTTCCGTCGGGGCGAATCTGATGCTGGTGCTGATCGGCGCGCAGGAACAGGAGTGGGACGAGCTGCACATGGCGGTGAAGCAATTTCAGAACGTGAACCTGGCGATCAAGTACGCGCAAAAGCCGGTGGTGGCGGCGCCGCAGGGGATGGCGCTGGGCGGGGGATGCGAGATCAGTTTGCATGCGGCGAAGATTCACGCGTCGGCGGAAGCCTACATCGGGCTGGTGGAAACGGGAGTCGGCTTGATTCCCGGTGGAGGCGGAACGAAAGAGATGCTGATTCACGCGAATGAAAATGCGGTGTCGGGCGACGATCTGGATTTGTTTCATGCGTTGAAGCCAGTGTTTGAAAATATTGCGATGGCGAAAGTGGGCACGAGCGCCGAAGAATGCCGAGACCTGGGATTTTTGCGGCGAAGCGATAACGTATCCATGAATCGCGAGCGATTGGTGGCGGACGCCAAGCAGACGGCGTTGGCATTGGCGCGAGGTGGATGGAAGCCGGCGGCAACGTCGTGGCAAGAAGGAGCGCAGACGACGCAGATCAAAGTGCTGGGCGAATCGTTCCTGGCGGCGGCGAAGATGGTGATTCACCTGATGGTGCGGGGCGGCTACGCTTCGGACTACGACGCGCACGTGGCGCGGAAGCTGGGGAATATTCTGGCGGGCGGAGTGTTGTCTGCGCCGCAGATGGTGAGCGAGCAATATGTGCTCGACCTGGAACGGGAGGCCTTTGTTTCGTTGTGCGGAGAGAAGAAGACACAGGAGAGGATTGCGCACACGTTGAAGACCGGGAAGCCGCTGAGGAATTAGCGGGGCGTGCCCGGAGGTCCTTTGGTTAGCTCTGTTTACACTGTGAAGGCGTAGGCCCCTCGATGCTCGGGGCAAGGCGCGTGCCATGGAAATCGTATAAAACCGTATTGCGGTAGGCGGTAAATATGTTTATTCTCGTTGGCGAGGAAATCGCATGCAAAGACTTCTGGCGCCGCGGGAAGCCGCAAATATTCTGGGCATCAGCTATCCAACACTGAAGCAGTGGATCTATCATAATAAAATCAAGACGGCCAAAACGCCCGGCGGACACCATCGCGTGCCGGAATCGGAAATCGACCGGCTGATTCCCAAGAAGCTGGAACGCGGCGATATTTCCACGCGGCGGGGAAACTTTCGGAAAATCAGCGGACGAAACCAGTTAATCGGCAGAGTGGTGGCGCTGAAATTCAGCGGACTGCTGGCGCAGGTGACGCTGGCGATCGGTGAGCAACACATTACGTCAATCATTACGGCGGATGCGGCGCGGGAGTTGAGGCTGAAGGTGGGCGAGCGCGCGGCGGCGTTGATCAAGTCCACGGAAGTGATGATTCTGCGGATGTGAATTCCTGGAGGACCCATGAAGCCATGGCGAACCTTTTCATTGCTGCTTAGTTTGCTGATGCCGGCATCGTGCGTGCATGCACAAACGCAGACTCTGCGCGTCGCGGCGGCAGCGGACTTGCAATTCGCGATGAAGGATCTTAGCGGGCAGTACGAAAAGAAAACCGGTGTGAAAGTGGAGACCAGTTACGGGTCCAGCGGGAATTTCAGGGCGCAAATCGAAAATGGAGCGCCGTTCGACGTGTTCTTTTCCGCGGATTCGCAGTATCCAGAGCAGTTGGTCGCGGCTGGCGTTGCGGATGCGGCTTCCTTATTCGTGTATGCGCAGGGGCACCTGGTGCTGTGGGCACCGGAGAACGAATTTCTGCAACTTCCACAAAGGGGTTTCGACACGTTGAAGGATCCACGGGTGGCAAAAATCGCGATTGCGAATCCGGAGCATGCGCCTTATGGACGAGCGGCGGTGGCGGCGTTGCAGAAGGCAGGACTGTACGACGAATTGAAACCGAAGTTGGTGCTTGGGGAAAACATTTCGCAAGCGGCGCAGTTTGCGCAATCCGGCAGCGCACAGGTGGGAATTATCGCGCTGTCGCTGACGCATGCAGAGAGCATGAAAGACGGGGAACGCTGGGAAATTCCTGCGTCATATTATCCAGCGATTTTGCAGAAGGCAGTGATCGTGAGCGCTTCGAAGAATAAAGCGGCGGCTCAGGCGTTTCTTGAATTCGTAAAGAGCGACGAGGGGCGAAAGATTCTTTCGGGCTACGGGCTGACTCCGCCGGAGACTACAACCAAGCCATGAGCGGGCAGGCGATACTTTTATCGCTGAGGCTGGCGTTCACGGTAGCGGCGCTGCTGCTCGTGATTGCGCTGCCGCTGGCGTACTGGCTTTCGTTCACGACGTGGCGGGGGAAATTTTTGCTGGAATCGGTGGTGGCGCTGCCGCTGGTGCTGCCGCCGACGGTTTTGGGATTTTACGCGCTGATCGCGTTAGGGCCGCGCGGGTTGCTCGGAAGAATGTGGCAAGCGATGTTCGGGCATCCGCTGGCGTTCACGTTTACGGGATTGCTGCTGGCGTCGATGCTGTACAGTTTTCCGTTTGCGGTGCAACCGCTGGTGGCGAGTTTTGAGTCGCTGGACCGGCGGTTGCTGGATGCGTCGTCGATGCTGGGAGCGGGACGCACGCGCTCGTTCTTCCGGATCGTGCTTCCGCTGGCGTGGCCGGGAGTGATCACGGCGGTGGTGCTGAGTTTTGCGCATACGCTGGGCGAGTTTGGCGTGGTGCTGATGGTAGGCGGAAACCTTGCGGGACTCACGCGCACAGTTTCAATCGACATTTACGATCGCGTGCAAGCGCTGGATTATGCCGGGGCGCACGAAACCGCATTGTTTCTGCTGGTGATTTCGTTCGCGGTGCTTTCCGTGGTTTATGGAGTGAACCGGCGGGTGTGGTCGCCGTGGAGCCGTCGGTAAGCCCTCCAATGCTTTGCGTACACATCGAGAAGGAATTCAGAACGACGGGAAAGTCTTCCTTCCAATTGAAAATCAGCGAAGAGTTTTCGCCGGGATTTACGGTGTTGTTTGGACCATCGGGAGCGGGGAAATCCACGCTGCTGGATTGCGTTGCGGGATTGCTGAAACCGGATAAAGGGATTATCAAATTTGGGGAGGAAGTGTTTTTTGAGGCGGAAGGCAGATTTTCACTGCCGCCGCAAAAGCGCGGGATTGGGTACGTGTTTCAGGCGCTGGCGCTGTTTCCGCATTTATCCGTCGAAAACAACGTTGCGTATGGACTTTCCGGGGTGCCGGCTGCGGAGCGAACCGCGCGAATGCGCACGATTTTGGACATATTCCACGCGCAACGATTGCTGAGCCGCAAGCCAGGCGAACTTTCCGGAGGAGAAAAGCAACGAGTGGCGCTGGCGCGATCGGTGATCACGAATCCGCAGGTGCTGCTGCTAGATGAACCGCTGACGGGATTAGACGCAGGGTCGCGCCAATCGATTCTGGAGGATCTGCGAAGCTGGAACGAGGAACATCGCATTCCGATTCTGTACGTAACACACAATCGGGAAGAGGTGGACGCGATCGGCGACCGCGTGGTGGCGATGGTGGATGGTCGCGTGCGGGCACGGGGAATACCGCAGGAAGTTCTGGATGCGCCGCGGGCGGTCGAACTGGCGCAGGCGGCGGGATTTGAGAATCTGCTGGTTGGACGCGTGCTGGAACACCGCGTGGAAGATGGCGTGATGCGCGTTGCGCTCGATGGAAACGATTGCGAATTGGAAGTTCCGCTGGGGCCGCAAAAACCGGGCGACGTAGTGCAAGTGGCGATCCGGGCTGGCGATATTTTATTGGCCACGCAACTGCCATATGGATTGAGCGCGCGTAATGTTTTGCCGGGAACGGTGGAATCGATCGAGACGCGGGGAACGATCGTGACTCTCCAGGTCAATACGGGCGTGCGGTTTGTGGCGCACGTGACGCCGGGAGCGATGAGGTCGTTGGAGCTGGAGGCTGGTTCGGTGGTGTGGCTGGTGGTAAAGACACATTCCTGCCACGTGGTCAGTCCGCGGTAATCACCAGGGCGCTGCAAGGTTTGCTGCCGGCGCGCGAATAGCCGTGCGGGAATTGCGAATCGAAATAGAGAGAATCGCCGGCGTCGAGAATTTCCTGTTCCACGCCAATCTTGAGCGAAAGCTTTCCCTTCAGCACGTAAATAAACTCCACGCCGGAATGCTGGTGAACGTGGATCTGCGACGCGGGCACGGTGCGAAAATCGGCGAGGTACGCGTTGAATTTGCGGTCGCTGGCTAGGAAATCGAGTGACTCGAAATCAAAAGAGGCGTTATCGAGTTCCGCGGCTTCCGGGAAGCGCAGGCGATCTTTTTTGCGCACCAGCGCGAACGTGTGGCGCTGGCGTTCGTCGATGAAGAAAAAATCCAGGCCCATGCTGAACGCCATCCCGATACGCGAGAGTGTGGGAAGAGTGGGGTAAAGTTTTCCGTGTTCGAGCTTGGAGAGCAGGGCGGGGGAGAGGCCGGTGTGACGGCTCAGCTCCACCAGGCCCATTTTGCGGCGCAGGCGAAGCTGCTTGATTTTGTCGCCGACGTGGTAGCGATCGAGAGTTTCCTTTATCTGTTGACTGACCATCGAAGTCTCCCTTCTTTTGTGAAGAAAAAGTATGGCTGTAATTTGAGCGAGGATAACACGGCGTTTCCCTCCGGTGTAATGCATTTTCACAGCCTTCAAACCGGATTTGCGCCGGGTTTTGTGGGCTGCCAGGCCGGGTGCGTGGGTTTCCGGATGGCGTTCTGATTCGTTTGGGCGCTCTGCTACTATGGAAAGTTCTCCCGGCGAGGAACCCCGTGCCCAACAAATTGCAAAAGCGGAAAGGGACGCCGAAACCGCTGCGGCCCAGAAAAAGCAGGCGCGCCACCAAACAAGCGAAACCGGCCACGCGATTGGAAGAAGTTCTGCAAAGCGCCGCCAATATTTTCTTCGCTAAGGGATTTCACGCTACCAGCATCGAGGATGTGGCCCGCGACGTTGGCATGTTGAAGGGCTCGTTGTATTACTACATCAAATCCAAGGACGATTTACTGTTCCAGCTGCTGCTGGCGGGAATTGAAGACGGCGATGCGTACATCGCGCGGCAGATCGATCCGCAGGGCGATCCCGTCGAGCAGCTGGAGCGGGCGATTCGGGCGCAAATCGATTACATCATTCAGAAACGCGTGCAATTTGGATTGTTTCTGCACGAATTCGATTCGTTGCCGGGAAAGCGGCAGCACAAGCTGATCTCCGTGATGTCTCGCTACAACTCGCGCTTTGTGGACCTGGTGCGGCGCGGGCAGGAGCAGGGAAAGCTGGCGCCGGGCGAGCCGTGGATTATCGTGAATGGAATTCTGGGGATGTGTAACTGGCTGTACCGCTGGTACGACACCGACGAAATTTCCGATCCAGAGCAGGTGAAACAGATTTTTCTGCGCATGGTGCTTCAGGGAATCCGGGTTACGGCGACGGGCGGACCGAAGATGTTGGCATAAAAGCCGACGCTAGTCGGAGCAGCGGGGTTGCGGAATGGCAGCGAGTCGGGAAGAATCGATAGGCAATACCAATCCAGTGTTGATGAGAATCCGATGAAGCAGAAAATGGTGAGTTCGCTGGACGCAGCGGTTGCGGATATACCCGACGGCGTGCGAATCATGTTTGGAGGATTTGGCGGAGCGGGATTTCCGAACAATCTGATCCAGGCATTGTCGCGAAAAGGGATCAAGGACGTATTCGCGATCAGCAATAATTGCGGGACGCGCGACGGCGAATTGGGAATCATGTTCAAAAACGGGCAAGTGAAGCACGTGATTTGCTCGTTTCCCGGGCCACACGCGGATTATTTTCAGGACCGCTTTGCCAAGGGTGAAGTGACCTGCGAACTGGTGCCGCAGGGGATTCTATGCGAGCGCATGCGCGCGGCCGCGGCAGGATTGCTGGGGTTTTACACCACCGTTGGCGTGGGGACGGAAGTGAGTCTGGGGAAGGAAGAGCGGGTGATTGACGGCAGACGCTGCATTCTGGAATCGCCGATTCATGCGGATTTTGCGCTGATCAAGGCGCAGAAGGCGGATGAACTGGGGAACCTGACGTACCGCCTGGCGGCGCGGAATTTCAATCCGATCATGGCGCAGGCGGCAACGACAACGATCGTAGAAGTGGATGAAATTGTGCCGGTGGGTTCGATTCCACCGGAGCACGTGATTACGCCAGCGATTTTTGTGCACAGGATCGTGCAGGCAAGGGGATTGCACTATGCCGGATAAGCCACGTCTTACTCGAGAACAAATCGCGGAGCGCGCCGCTCAGGAATTGCCGGATGGCGCTTATGTGAACCTTGGCTGGGGCATACCGAATCTGATGTCCGATTACCTGCCGAAGGGGATCACGGTTTACTTTCACAGCGAAAATGGAATTTTGGGAATGGGTCCGCGGGCGAAGGCGGGCGAGGAGGATTCCGACCTGGTGGATGCGATGAAAGTGCCGGTAACGCTGATTCCGGGCGCGTCTTTCTTCAGCCAGGCCGAGGCGCACTTGATGACGCGCGGAGGGCATCTGGATGTTGCGGCGCTCGGGGGATTCCAGGTGTCCGAAAAAGGCGATCTGGCGAACTGGAAGATTCCCGGGTCGAAGGGCAGCGGAGGAATCGGCGGGGCGATGGATATAGCGGCAGGGGCGAGGAAGCTGATTGTGTGCATGGAACATAGTACGAAAGACGGAGCGCCCAAAATTGTGAAGGAGTGCACATATCCGCTGACGGGGATTGCCTGCACGGACACGATTGTGACGGACCTGGCGGTGATCGACGTGACGCCGGAAGGATTGGAGCTGAGGGAAGTGGCGCCGGGATGGACGGCGGACGAGGTGCAGGAGCGCACCGGAGTGAACTTGATTGCGCGTGGTAAGGTGGAGGAAATGCGGCTCGGGTAGTTACATGCGAGCGGCGGCGCGGGCGGCGATGTGCCCGTCAGGAGTGCGCACGACCATGACGAGGCTGTCGGTGACGGGGACGCCGGTGGAAGGCACGTCGAATTCGAATTCCCATTCAAAACGCTCAGGCATCTGGTCGGCGATGGCCGCGGCGTAAGGCATCGCCTGGCGGGTCTCATAGTGTCTGGGCACGACGCCAGGAGCGGGGCGCATGGCTAGGCCGTGCTTCCAGTAAAAGCTGAGGCGGAGCGTGCTGACGAGGGCTTTGGTGAGATAGACGCGCGAGCCGGCGTTCTGGAATTGAATGTCGCAGGGAAAATCGTACATAAGAAAGCTAAGATGGAGGACGGCAGGAAATTCGCTGACGATCTCATTGCCGCGGCGGAAGAATGTGCCGGTGTTGGTGTCCACGCGCTTGAGGTTTGCGAAGTAATCGTGCGCGGTGGCGCGGCCATTGATGCGGAAGCACGGGCCGGAGGCAATCTGGCCGTCGGTCATCATTTGCAGGCCCCCATCGTAATTCCAGACGGTTTTTTCGCGATCGGGTTGCGCGAGGAGAACAGGCGCGACGGGGTAAAGCAGTAGGAGAACTGCGAGGATGAAGGAAACTGGACGCCGGCGAGACATAAGAGCTTCCGTTCTGCGGGAGATTTTACCTCTTCAAGGGGCGTGGAAAAACAGGGAAAAAGCTTTAGTTCAGGGCTGGGACGGCGCGCGTCGTTTTGGGGTGCCGGGATGTGCGTAGGGTTCGTCGCAAAAGACGCTCCTCAGGATGACACTTTTTTGGTTAGGTTAGGCGTCGGGTTTACAGGGTAGCCGAAGTGAAAAAGGTTTAACGCAGAGGCCGCAGAGGTGAGAGCGCAGAGGACGCGAACAGACGGAGTGTTTAATCGCGAGGATTACTCAGCGGCTAAAGCCCGTTTATGGCCGCCGGCATGTCGGAGCTAAAAGCTCCGACCCTCCAACGTGGGCTACGCGTGGGTCATCTGTTCGGGTTTTACTAGCTGGTCGAATTCTTCGGGGGTGAGGTGGCCTAGCTGCATGGCGGCTTCGCGCAGGCTGATGTGCTGGACGTGGGCAGTGTGGGCGACTTTGGCGGCGTTGTCGTAGCCGATTTTGGGGGCCAGTGCAGTGACCAGCATCAGGGAATTCTTGACGTAGCGGTCGATGGTTTTGAGATTGAGTTCGATACCGACTGCGCAGTGGTCGACGAAGCTGTTCATGGCGTCGGTGAGAAGCTCGACGGCGTGCAGATAATTGAAAATCATCACGGGCTTGTAGACGTTGAGTTCGAAATTACCCTGGGAACCGGCGAAGCCGATGGCGGCGTCATTGCCCATCACTTGAACGGCAACCATGGTGACCGCTTCACACTGCGTGGGATTCACTTTGCCGGGCATGATGGAAGAGCCGGGTTCATTTTCGGGGAGAATCAGTTCGCCGAGACCGCAGCGCGGGCCGGAAGCAAGCCAGCGAATGTCGTTGGCAATCTTCATGAGCGAAGCGGCGAGAGTTTTTAATGCCCCTGAGGCGAAGACAATTTCGTCGTGCGCAGACAGGCTGGCGAATTTGTTAGGGTGCGAGCGGAACGGCAGGCCAGTAAGTTCAGCGATTTTTTTTGCGGCGCGCTCGGCGAATTCGGGGTGAGCGTTGAGGCCGGTGCCTACGGCCGTGCCACCGATCGCCAGATCGAACAGGCCATCGAGAGCTACGGCAATGCGCGTGCCATCGCGATCGAGCAGGCTCACCCAGCCGGAAAACTCCTGACCAACGGTTAGAGGCGTAGCGTCCTGAAGATGCGTGCGGCCGATTTTGACAACGCCCATAAATTCCTTTGCTTTGGCGTCAAGGGCATCGCGAAGTTTTTTCAGCGCGGGAAGAAGACGGCGCGAAGTTTCCGTGGCAGCGGCGATGTGCATGGCGGCAGGAAAGGTGTCGTTGCTGGACTGCGACATGTTCACGTCGTCGTTCGGGTGAACGGGTTTCTTGGTGCCCATTTCGCCGCCGGCAATCTGGATGGCGCGGTTGGAGATGACTTCGTTGACGTTCATGTTGGTCTGCGTGCCGCTGCCGGTTTGCCAGATGCGCAGTGGGAAATGTTCGTGAAGCTTGCCGGAGATGACGTCGTCTGCGGCTTGCGTGATCAGATTAGCTTTTTCTTCGGAGAGTTTGCCGAGGTCGCGATTGACGAGCGCGGCGGCTTTTTTCAGGATGCCGAAGGAACGAATCAGCTCGGGAGGCATGGTGTCTTTCCCGATGGCGAAATGGACCAGGGAGCGAGCGGTTTGCGCCCCGTAGTAGCGGTCCATCGGAACTTCGATCTTGCCCATGCTGTCGGATTCGGTACGGGACGAAACGGCCTTGGCGAATTGCGTGGCGTCGGACATGAGAGGTCTCCTGAGGAGCGATGGAGATAGTTTAGCAAGAATGAGCAGAGTGAGGTGGACGAGGAACCCACGGGCCGCTTCGCGGACTCCGTCCGGAATGACGGCGTTTTTTTGACGGCGTGCAAGGTAACAGTGCTGGCATGAAAGCCAGCACTACATTGGGAGTGGGGGATTAGTAGATGTCGATGGTGGTGACGCTTAGTGGGGGCAGGGTTACGGTTAGCGAGGTGCCGGAGGCGGGTTGTGTGCCGGCGGGGACGGGTTCGATAGGGCTTTGGCTTTGGGCGGAGGAAGCGGTCATTTGGTAGAGGTGCGCGGTGCCGGACAGGGTCTGGCCGTTGATGGCGGTGACTTGCGTGGAAGTGGAACGGTTGATGGCGACGAAGACGACCCGGCCGGGGACGGCGGTGTCGGTGCTCGCGTAGACCACCACATTGGCTACGTTACTGGATGTGGCTTGCAGGGAAGTGTCGCCGAAATTGGAATTGGCGTTATCGAAATCGCGGAAGGCGCGACAGCCGGCGAGGATGTAGGGAGACGTGTCGTTGAGCGGCCAGAGATTGGCGGCGAAAAGATTTTGCGCGCCGAAGATGCCGAGGTTGTCGGCTTCCGCGATGGTGCCTGCGATGTGCTGGCCGCCACCGTTGTTATATTCGGTGATGGAAATTTTCATGCCCGGATTTTCGGCGGCGATGCGCGATTGCAAGCGTCCGAGAATATAGATTGGTCCGCCAAGAACGTCCGTGGTGATCCAGGAATTTTCGGTGTAGGTGGTGTCCCAGAGGCTGCGGGGGCTCTGGACAATGGCCTGCACCTGCGCAGCGGTGAGCGTGGCGCCGGTGAGGTTGGTAACGCGGTTGCCGCTGCCGTCGGTGGCTTGCGAATACCAGTGGAAATCGTAGACATCGACTAGAGGCCTGCCGTAGGTGGCGGAAGCGGTCTTGATGGCGGGCAAATATTTGTCCGGGAACCAATTGTTGCCGGTGGGCGTGGCGCTGAGTTCGCCCTGCCAGTTGTAAATTCCTTCGAAGCCGTAATGAACGGGACCGAAGATGAGCACATCCGGAAATTGGTTCTTTAGCGATTCAGTGAGCGCGATGGTTTTGGAAATGTAGGCGTCGGAGGTGATGGGGTTGGGGCCTTGCACTTCGAGATGCGTGGAGTTCCAGAGTTCCGGCTCGTTGTCGAGCTGCACGAAGACGGGGTGTGTGGTGGGATTCGTGCCGAAGATGGATTGTCCGGAAAATTTCTGGTCGAGTGCCCAGATGAATTCGTCCATATAAACGTAGGCGTCCGTGGTGGGCGGATTGAGAGTGAACGGCGCGGACGACTCCGTGTTTTTCATATACACGACTTGCTTAAAGCGGGTGAGATCGGGAGGATTGGCGACGCTGACCGGGCCATTTTCATCGCCGGCGACGAGGCCCTGCAGCTGGAAGGTGACCAGGCTGGCGATACCCAGAGATTGGTCTGCCGCGATGAAGCTGCGGACGGCTTCGGCGGGGACGGTGCTGCTGCTTAGGTAGTCGTCGTTTTCATAGAGGTAGTCGCTGCCCGCGTTCGAGGCGTTGGTTTCCCAATTGTAGGCGGTCCAGCGGTTGCCACCGGCGCGATCGAAAGTCAGATCGGGCGGAGCGCCGGTGATGCCAGAGTAAAAATTGATCCCGTAGATGTAGGGCGAAATGGGATGCGTGTTCGCCGGATTGATGGTGATGGTGACGTCGGGATTGGCAGGAGCGGTGGGCGTGGCGCTGGCCTGATTGGAATTGGCGCTTTGGCCGTTGGCGTTGACGGCGGAAACAACGTAGTCGTAGGTGGTGCCGTTGGTCAGGCCGGCGTCCGTGTAGGAATTGGTGGAGGGCGTGGCGATTTGTGAGTAGGGGCCGCCGGAAGTTGTGGAGCGATTTACGTTGTAGCTGGTGGCGCCGGTACTGGCCGACCACGTGAGAGAGACTTGCGCGTTTCCGGCGGTGGCTTGCAGGCTGGTTGGCGTTGGAGGCGGATTTACCGGGGCTGTGGGAGTGGCGTTGACCTCGGTTGAATTTGCACTTTCGCCCGCGGAGTTCAAAGCGGAGACAACGTAAAAATATTTTGTCCCGTTGGTGAGCGACGTATCGAGATACGTGGTGCCGGTGGGCGCGGCGACTTGCGCGTACGGGCCGCCGGAAACGGCGGACCGCTTCACGTGATAGGACGTGGCACTGGAAGAGGCTGACCAGGAAAGGCTGACCTGCGCGTTCCCGGGAGAGGCGGCAAGGCCCGCAGGAGCGGGAGGGACGGTGACGTTGCCTCCGCTATTGCCGGGACTGCTGGTGCTGGCCGCACAACCCACCAGCAGGATCGCCGACAGAACCAGCAGCGATGCGGGAAGAAGGGTGCGGCGTAAGAGAGTGACCATGTATTCGCCTGATGGAAAGGACCGATTCGGGAAGCTGGGGGTGAGTAAGAGGGTAGGGGAAGGGCCAAAACGGGACAAGTTGGCCAAAGGGACAGTTTTTGGCGTTGAGCGCAAGGACGGGCGGGGCCCACCTGTGAATTTGGCAAGTTATTACTCAGTACAGCACAGGTCCTTTCGCGGAGTGTTGCCCTGCAAAAGAACGAGCGGCAATCTAGGGATGCAGGTTTTAGTACTTCTATACCTGGGTGGTCGTTCTCCTCTGGGAGCTTTGTTCAACCGGACCGGAAACTCCCTAGCAGTCAGGAAACTCCGTGCGGCGGTTGGAGACGATTGGGTAGGGGAAGAGGCTGCCTGCGAGGAGCGACAGGTCCAATGAGGACCGCGCCACCGGAGCGTCAGATGGAGAAGAGGACGAACATGATCCCCAGCAAAAAAGCGACATTAGCTCTCCTGATTGGGATGGCATTCCTGATGAGCGCGTGCAGCGGCCTGAAGACCAACTCGACGACTGGCGGCACGGGCACGGGCGCGTTCACGGTGAGCGGCAGCATTTCCGGACTGACCGGCAGTGGATTGGTATTGCAGGATATTATCAACGGCACGACGCCGGATAGCACGACAGTCACTGCGGGGAGCACGAAATTCACTTTCACAAAGTCGGTGCCAAGCGGCGAGACGTATGCCGTTACGGTGACATCGCAGCCGACTGGGCCGTCGCAGAATTGCACGGTGACGAGCGGCACGGGAACGGCGACAGCGAATATCACCAGCGTCGCTGTGACGTGCACAACGAATCCAGTGACCGCAACGATCGGCGGCACGATCTCAGGACTTGCGCCAGGCGCGAGTGTGATCATGCAAGATAACGGCGGCGATAGCCTGACGCTTACGGCGAACGGGGCGTTTACGTTCAAGACGCCGGTGACCGGACCGACCGACGCTTATGCGGTCACGGTTAACACACAACCCACGAGCCCCAACGAGATTTGCACGGTAACCAGCGGAAGCGGGACGGCTACCGCGAATGTCACCAACGTTGGAGTGAGCTGCGTGTTGAGCTACACCATCGGCGGCACGGTGACTGGTCTTGTCGGCACCGGGTTGATCCTACAAAACAGCAGCGATTTGGAACAGCTACCCATCAGTCCCGCCAATGGGAATGCGGCGTTCACGTTCAAGAATTTTGTTCCCACAGGAACGGCCTATACCGTGACGGTTGCAGCGCAGCCGACAGGGCCGGTGCAGACTTGTGTTGTTACGCCCAGTACAGCGAGCGGAACGGCGACGGCCAATGTCACCAGCGTTGTTGTGACTTGTCCGGCGGTAACTTATAGCGTCGGCGGGACGGTAGTTGGACTGGTAGGTGTTCCGTCAAATAACGGTCCCATCACGGACGGCAGTTTTGACATTGAGGACACTTTGGGCAACACCCTGACAATCACGGAAAATGGACCGTTCACGTTTGCAACACCCTACGCACTCAACGACCAATACCAGGTCTCGGTGCTGCACTCGGCTGACACCCAGCCGCAGGGTTGCTGGCTGTGGAATTACAAGGGTGTGGTGACCGCAAACGTCACGAGCATCGTCGTCGATTGCCAGCACAACGACTGGACCTGGATCGATGGCACGAATACAGCTGGAACGATTTCCAAACCTGTTTATGGATTGTTCCCGTCTTCGGCACCGACAACGATCCCCAATCCCTACACCAACACGCCTGGTGCAAGATACTCAGGTGCAGCATGGACCGACCAAAACGGCAATCTCTGGATGTTCGGCGGCAACGGTTGGGAATTAACCGGGGCCCCGGACCCGGACACGCTGGACAGTATGATGAACGATATGTGGGTCTGCGTATTTCCGTTGGGTGCCGATTTTTGTCAATGGCAGTTGGTCGGTGGCTATGACCCGACCAAGGAGACCGTGAGCGGGAACGCCACGACTATTGGCGCGCAAATCATACTCAATGCTCAAAGCGAGGGGCAACTTGGGACGTATCCGGGTACTCCCGTTACTCCTGTAGCCCGCGTAGGATCGGCAACCTGGACGGACAATGCCGGCAATCTCTGGCTCTTCGGCGGCGAAATCCCCGGTGCCGAGTTTATTAACGACCTTTGGGAGTACAATCCAACCGCAGCCATCGCGTCTGGCTACACGGGAAGCGAAGGCACGTGGACTTTGCAAGCGGGAACCGGCGCCAACCAGAACGGCCAGTACACGGGAGTTGGGGCAACCCCAGGCTCTCGCGTGAACCCAGTTTCGTGGACGGATGCCTCCGGAAATCTGTGGCTCTTCGGTGGATATGGCTACGACGGCAGCGGCAACATTGGCTACCTCAACGACCTCTGGAAATATACGGGTGGCGCCTGGGTTTGGGTTTCAGGCGGCAACACCAACCTGGCTAACCAGAACGGGATCTACGGCAAAGCCGGCATTGCGTCAGCATCGAATGCTCCTGGCGGACGGCATGAAGCCGTTGGCTGGGCCGATGCCTCCGGAAACCTCTGGCTCTTTGGCGGAGAAGGTGAAGATTCCGTCGGGACAACTAACGGCATCCTGAACGATCTGTGGATGTACAACATCGCCAGCACGCAATGGACGTTTGTTATGGGATCCACGGTGGCAAACCAGACTGGTGTTTATGGAACCATTCCCTTGGTTGGTCCTCCGAACACCACAAACGCGGCCGGAACAGCGGGTCTGACAGGTGCCACGGCAGGGACTTTCCCAGGATCCCGTTGGGGAGCCAGCGGCTGGATAGACAATGGCGGAAACATGTGGCTCTTTGGCGGGTGGGGCTTGGATTCGACCGCGACGAATGGCAACGGCGCCCTGAACGACTTTTGGGTTTACACACCGAATGCTGTTGCAGGCCAGCCCGGCACATGGACCTGGGTCAAGGGTTCGAATACCGGCAGTCCAAACGGCATCTATGGCAGTTTGACACGTCCGTATGCAACCTATTACCTCTTCACTCCGGGTGGGCGCAGCAACGCCACGCACTGGACAGACAAGAACGGCTATTTCTGGCTGTTCGGCGGTGAGGGTTACGATTCCACGAGCACGACCGGGAACGGCTACCTTAACGACATGTGGCGCTACGTGCCGTATCAGGATTAAGAAAACACATTACGGAACTGCTCGCCTGACGGGGTAGCCGGAAACATAAAACCATGAGAGAGGGACAGCCGGGGCGGCGAGTGGCCCCGGCTGTTCTGTCTTGAGGCGTTGCGGGCCAGCACGGTGCCGTCATGGCCGCGCCTGAGGGAGTGTATAAGTGGTGCACCGGAAAGGACAGAAGGGGAGGCTAAGGTATAATTAAGGCGGGGGAAATCAACAAAAAGATGGCGATTGCGAGGCAACGAGGGAAGGCGTCCGCGGCAACGTGGAAGCGGAGGCGACGGCGTTTCTATCGCACCCGAGTGAGGGAGCTGTTGCGGCTCGGGAAGGCGCTGGTCTCTACGAAGCATCCGTTCCTAGTGCACATTATCCCGATGCGGCGATGCAACCTGGATTGCACGTATTGCAATGAGTTTGACGACACGTCGAAGCCAGTGCCGCTGGAAGAGATGAAGAGACGGCTGGATACGCTCGCGGACATGGGCGCGTCCGTCATCACCATCAGCGGGGGCGAACCGCTGATGCACCCGGAACTGGACGAGGTGATCCGGCACATTCGAAAGCGCGGGATGATTGCGGGGCTGATCACCAACGGATTTTTCCTGAACAAAGAGCGCATTGAGCGGTTAAATGAAGCGGGACTGGAGCACCTGCAAATCAGTATCGATAATGCCGTGCCGGATGAAGTTTCAAAGAAGAGCCTGAAGACACTGGACGGGCGGCTGGAGATGCTGTCCGAGTGGGCAGTGTTTCAGGTGAACATCAATTCCGTGCTGGGCAGCGGGGTGAAGAATTCCGAAGACGCGTTGAAGATTGCGCACCGCGCGCTGGAATTGGGATTTACGAGCACGGTGGGGATTATCCACGACCATGACGGGCAGCTGAAGCCCCTGGGGCAACGGGACCAGGAAATTTTTGAAGAGATCATGACCCTGGGAAAACGGTCGTACTCGCGCTTTAACGAGTTCCAGCACAATGTGGCGAAGGGCCGGGAACACGATTGGAAGTGCCGCGCGGGGTCGCGATACCTGTACATTTGCGAGGATGGGCTGGTGCACTGGTGCTCGCAGCAGCGCGGGTATCCAGGCGTGCCGCTGGAAAAATATACGGCGGAGATGCGGCGCCGGGAATTCCACACGCACAAGGGATGCGCGCCGCGGTGCACGGTGAGCTGCGTGCAGCAGGTGGGGATACTGGATAATTGGCGGTCGGGACAGAAGCTGGAACCGGTCGCGCCGGCAGGAGAGCGCGATTTGGTGCAAATTAGCAAATGAGCATGCCCAGGAAATAAAGGAGGATGGAGAGTAAGGAAGTAAAGGAGCGGGAAGAGGAGTTAGCGCGGGCGAGCCGCGCTTTTTTGTTTTTGCAGGCGGGTTGCTGCTGGCGAACAGTGGCGCGGGGAGTGCGTTGACGGCGCGCTATGGCTTTTCTAAGAATAGAAACATGCCCAATCCAGCTATTGAGATCGAGAATCTCTCGAAGGAATACCCGTTCGGGTTCCTACACTTAAAAAAGAAGCGATCGCTTGAGAATTTGAACATGGAAGTGCAGCAGGGAGAGGTGTTTGGATTTTTAGGGCCGAATGGTGCCGGGAAGTCGACGACTATTAAGTTGCTGATGCGGCTGATCTTTCCGACGTCGGGGACGGCGCGCATTTTGGGGAAATCGATCGAAGACGTGTCCATGCACCAGCAGATCGGGTACCTTCCGGAGCAGCCGTACTTTTACGACTACCTGACTGCGGCGGAGCTGCTGGATTATTTCGCTCGCATTCACGGGCTCAAGACGGCGGATCGGCGAGAGCGCGTGGAGCGAATGCTGAAAAAGGTGGGGCTGGAGACGGCGAAAAAGTTGCAGCTGAGGAAATATTCAAAAGGCATGCTGCAACGCGCGGGGCTGGCGCAGGCAATTCTGCACGATCCGGAAGTGGTGGTGCTCGATGAGCCGATGTCCGGGCTCGATCCGCTGGGACGCCGGGAAGTGCGCGACATCATTCTGGAATTGAAGAAGGAAGGACGAACGGTCCTGTTTTCCACGCATATTTTGTCCGACGCGGAGATGCTTTGCGATCGCGTGGGCGTGATCGTTGGCGGCAAGTTGCGCGGAGTGGGCACGCCCGGAGAAATCGTGGGGATTCAGGCGCAGGGCCTGGAAATTTCATTTGAACTGCGGGGGTCTGGCAGCGAAAAGAAGCTGGCGCTGCTTGAGAAGGCCACAAAGACGGGCGAGCGGTACCGGGTGCAGTTGCCGGAGGCGGAACTTTACGGAGCTTTGGATGAATTGAGGGCGGCGGGCGCGCGGATCCTGTCCGTGGTGCAGCTCAAGCCGACGCTGGAAGAGTTTTTCATGAACCTGGTCGAGGCCGACCGCGCGCAGGCGAACGCGGTCGAGGTCAGCGGCCAATGAGGAACGTGTGGGTGGTGGCGACGAACACGTTTCGCGAAGCAGTGCGAGACCGGGTGCTGTACAACCTGGTGTTTTTCGCGCTACTGATGATGGGCGCCGCGGTTCTGGTGGGGCAAGTCTCGATCGGCATCGAAGAAAGCGTGATCGTGAGCCTGGGGGTTACAGCGATCTCCGTGATCGGAATTTTCATCGCGGTGTTTATCGGCGTGGGACTTGTTTCAAAGGAGATGGATAAGCGCACGCTGTACGCGTTGCTTGCCAAGCCGGTGGAACGCTGGCAATTTTTGCTGGGCAAATACGGCGGGCTAGTAATGACGCTGGCTGTGAATACGGCCGCGATGGCGGTTGGATTGTACGTGGTGCTGTGGAGCGTAAAGCATCCGCTGGAAAGAAGCGATTGGTACGTGCTGGTGGCGGTGTACCTGATCCTGTTAAAGCTTGCGCTGGTTGTGGCCCTGGCGATGTTGTTCTCTTGTTTCACCACTCCATTCCTGGCCATCCTTTTCACGGTGGGCATCTACATCGCGGGTGTGTTCGCGGAAGATTTGCGGACGATGCAAGCGATGGATATCACTCCGGCCACGATGAAACTGCTGCGCGGGCTTTCTTATGTGCTGCCGAATTTTGAGAATTTCAACGTGATGGGAGCGGTGTCCCATGGGCGGGGCGTACCGGCGGGCCTGGTGTGGCACGACACGGCCTATGCGATAGTCTATGCGGGCATCGTATTAATAGGCGCGGCGATGGTATTTTCGCGCCGGAACCTGAAATGAAGTCCCGGAAAATTACCGCTTGGCTGCTGGGCGCCGTGATTCTGGTAGGATTCGCGGGGGTGTGGCGACTGCAGCGGAACATCGATCAGATGAAGGATTCGATCGATGTGGAACAGGATCAGCTGGCATTCCGTTCCGGACGCCTGGTGAAGAAGCTTAGCCTGGAATACGCGCCGCTGGTCGGTGCGATTTACTGGACGCGCGTGGTGCAGTATTTCGGAGAAAAACACCGGCTGCACCAAACCAACCTGGAGTTATTGTGGTCGCTTCTGGATATCACGACAACGTTGGATCCTCATCTGATGCCGGCGTACCGCTTTGGATCCGTGTTTTTGAGCGACAGCCCACCGCGCGGGGCCGGGCGCCCAGACCTCGCCGTGAAATTGCTGGAGCGGGGAATCAAAGAGAACCCCGACCAGTGGCGGCTGTATCAGGATTTGGGAAACGTGTATTACTTCGACGCCAAGGATTATCCGAAGGCATCCGCGGCGTTTGCGGAAGGCAGCAAGAATCCGAACGCGATGATCTGGATGAAAGTGATGGCGGCTAAGATCGCGGCCGAGGGCGAATCGCCGGAGACTTCGTACTTCCTGTGGCTGCAGGTGTACCAGACAACGACCGATCCCATGGTGAAGCAGAACGCTGAGTTGCACCTGAAACTGATGAAGGTGGAACTCGATTTGAAGGAAATTAACCGGATGGCCGACGACTATGAGAAGCAAACCGGCCAGCGCGCAACGAAGATCGGCGAACTGGTGCAAGCCGGGCTGTTGAAGGAAGTGCCGCGCGATCCCGAAGGGTATGCGTATGTGTTGGGCGAGGGCGGCAAGGCGGAGCTGAGTCTGGATAGCCCAATGCTCGAAAAACAGCTGCTGGAAAAGAACCGATAACTAGCCTACGCGGAAATCCTTTCTCTACTCGGCTGAGCACAGCAGCGTCATGCGCGGATCGATCACAATTTTGTGGGGATCTACCGCGGTGTTGAAAGAAAAAGATGTTTCCTCTCCGGCAGCTTGCACCGTGCCAAGGAAAACGCTGCGGCCCGGCGCGGAACCAACATAGAGCGGCACGGGCGCGATAAAGGAACGAGGCACGCCGGATTGAAATAGCTTTCCACGTACCTGGTAGCCCTTTTCTGTTCGTCGCGTGGTGAATTCCAGTTTGTAGTGCGGGATGCCGGTTCCGCGAACATACTCCGCAAAAAACCATTCCATTGAGCGGCCCCCTTCCAGATCCATTTTCGGCGTCATCACCGCTTCGACTTCTTTTTGCAACTGATCCGTAGAAAGTGATTTTTGTCCGTACTTGTTCACCAGTGTGTGCAATAGGGCGACGAAGCGCGCATCGGGATCATGGGCGTTTGTCTCACGAAGCATTTCGTGGAGCATGTGGAAGATCCAGGCGCTCTTGGAATACACCACCACGTCGTAGGCGTCGGGCGATTTTGAGGACGAGAGACGGGTGCCCATAGTGACCGGACCAATATCGCCGGGAGCGAGGTCAGAATCGGTGGGCTTGGTGATCAATTGCTTGCGGTAGCGCGCCAGCCAGGAGGCGACGGCATGTTCGGGGAGTTTCTGGGAGTCGGCGTAGAGGAGCGAGAGATAGACGGAGAGGCCTTCGTCAATCCACTGGTCGCGATAGCTGGACCAGCCAACGACGTTGCCCCACCACTGATGCGCGACTTCGTGGACCGGCATGATATCGGTGAACGCTTCCTGGGTGGTGGAACTCAGGCCGGCGCGTTCCTGCGCCTCTGGAGGAAGAAATGCGAACGTGGATAGGTACAGCAAGCCGGGCCAACCCTGGCCGAACGATCCGGGAATTTGCGCAACCGCAAGGCGCGGGAAGGGAAACGGGCCGTTGTATTTTTCGAAGAAGGTGATGGAGGAATTGACTTCACGCGCCAATGAATTCAGAGCATCCGCGGGGCTGGGAGTCGGCGGCGGAAGGATGCTCGAAGGCAAGCCCCTCTCCACAATCGGACCACGCGGGAAGGGATCTGCCTCAACCGCAGGACGCTGCAGCCGCGAGAGGATGGCCTGCTCGAGCAGTTTATTCGCGTAAACCTCAACGACATGGTTGCCCGAGGGCTGCGAAGTGAAGGCATACTCTCCGAGATTGAAACCCGCTTCGTCCACGGGAATTTTGAATTTCCAATGGGCCACCATGTTATCGCCGTCTTCGTGTTCGTCGGATTTTTCGCCGGTGGCGACCAGCCGCAGGTGCTTTGGCCATCGGAAGCTGAGGTCGTACGGGGCGAATTCGGAGGCGTCACCGAAATGGGGATACCAGCTCTGATGCGCGCCAACGAAGAGGACAGAATTGCCGTAGTTTTCAATGACGTTGCCGCGATAGTGGAAGCGCAGAGAGAACGTGGCTCCGGCGCTGGACGGACGAGGCAGGAAGACGCAGAGGGTGTCGTCGCCCTTGGTGCGCAGCTGCTGCTCGGTGATGCCCTCGTTCTGGAAGAAGACGAGATTTTCGCCGGTGGACATGGAGATGGATTCGACCTTGAGGACGCGCGAAAGCTGAACGAAGAGCACGCCTTCGCCGGCAATGGCAGTGTTGAAATCGACGGAGGCATCGCCTTCGAGTGAGTTATCCATATGAATCGTGGTGTTGACCTGGTAATGGACGGCGTGAAACAGAACCGGGGGAGGGGTGAAACCGGCAAGCATGTATGAGGTCCAGACATCGTAGTAACCGATTTTGTTGACGACGCGGGGCTGGCCAAGCATGAAATTTTCGTGGCGCATGTTATCCATGAGCACGTCGAAGGGGCCGGTGAGAATGCCGTCGATGCCTGCGTGGAAGAAATGGCGCGGCGAGGAGGTATATTTCTCGAACAGGATGCGCAGGGAATGTGTGGGATTCAGGCGCTCGAGTTGCGGAAGCCAGAGAGAAGTGAAAGCGGCGTCCGTGGCGGGCTGAACGGAGGCTTGGGTGAGCTCGGAGAGGAGATCCTTGGCAGTGTCGTCGGTGAAGCGCGCGTAGATGGAGACAAATTGTTCGTCAAGAACCGGGGCACCCAGGAAACGAGCCATTTGCTGTTTTTCGGCCTGGTCTCGCGGGAGGGCCAGGGTGTGGCCGACGCCGGAAAAGACAAAACCGGTGATGTGGCCTTCGAAGGGCTGAAAGAACACGAGTTTTCCGCGCTCAAAGGCGAGGACCAGATCGCCCTGATGGAGTTCGATGCGGTCGGTGGCGGAGATGGTGTAAACGTGGTCGGAATCGAGACGCAGGGCATTGAGAGTAACGAGGACGTCACGAGGAGAATCCGTGGCATAGAGGCCCGGAACGCACACGAAAAGAATGGCAAAGAGGGCGGAACGAAAACGCATCCATTGAGTGTAGTCACTTTCGGCATGCGGGGACAAGGCAGCGGAAGACGGATAAGTTCGGCGGATTAAAATAAAGGAATGAAAGGCCAGAGAGAGATGGCGCGGATGTTCCTGTTGTTGGCGGGGATGCTAGTGTGCGCCGGCGCGGCGTTCGCGGACAAGATCGTGCTGAAGAATGGGCGGCAGATCGTGGCGTATAACGTTGTCGAGGATGGCGACAAAGTGCGCTATCAAACCGCCGCGGGCGAGTTGTCAATTCCCAAAAGCATTGTCGACCACATCGAAAAGGGCGGGCTGATGCCGGTGAGCGAATCTCCGGCGGCGGCGGCGTCCAGCCTGAATCTGTCGCCACCGCTGATGGAAGCGACGGCAGACGCGGCGGCCATCGACCACGCGGCGGTGCACGATGGCACCATCGACCGGGATTATATTGCGCGCATGGAAGGGGAGGCGCGTGGCGGAAATGCGAAGGCGAACGAGAAGGCAGCGCTGGCTCATCATGCCGCGGCGCAGTTTGAGCTGGCGCATGGCGACATGGAACATGCGCTGGCCGACGAACGTACGGCGATCACGTACTTGCCGGAGCAGCCGGTGCTGCTGATGAATGTGGCGTATCTGTACCTGAAGAAGAGCGAATTCAAACAGGCTGTGGAGTATCTGGAGCGGGCCAAGCGCGTTTCTCCGGACAATGCGGATATTTATAAGCTGGAAGGCTGGGCGTATTACGGTATGAACCGGCCGGAGCAGGCGGTGGCGGAGTGGAAGAAATCGCTGGCGCTGAAGCCGGACAGCGACACGCAGGCGGCCCTGGACAAGGCGCTTCGCGATAAAGAAGAAGAAGAAAATTACAAAGAGAACGAAAGCGCGCATTTCCAGTTGAAATACAACGGAAACGCTGAGCCGGTGCTGGCGCGCGACGTGTTACGCGTGCTGGAAACGCATTACTCGACGATCGAGTCGGAACTGAACTATACCCCGCCGGAACCGATTGGCGTGGTGCTGTATACGCAGCAGGAATTTGCGGACATTACCCGCGCGCCGGGATGGGTTGGCGCGTTGAATGACGGAAGAATCCGCGTGCCGGTGCAGGGATTGACCAGCGTGGATGCGGAATTATCGCGCGTGCTGAAGCATGAACTGACGCACAGTTTTATCCAGCAGAAAACGCGAGGGCGCGCGCCAACGTGGATTCAGGAAGGCGTGGCGCAGTGGATGGAAGGGAAACGCAGCGACGAGAATGCGGCAGTGCTGCTGCAGGTTTACGACGCGGGGCAGGCGGCATCGCTGGGGCATCTGGAAGGGTCGTGGATGGGTTTGCCGGCCGACGTGGCGCGCTATGCCTACGCGTGGGCGCTGGCGAATGTGGAATACATCGTGGAAACGCAGGGAATGGCGGACATGGAGCGGATCCTCGATCGCATTGCGGCGGGCGGGTCGACCGAAGATGCGCTGAAGGAAGTGCTGCACGACGATTACGGGGATCTGATGCGATCGACGGCGGAATACTTGAAGAAGAACTACGGGCGGTGAACGCAAGGTCTTAACTCCTGGACCTAAAGACCGAGTTCCCGAATTTTTGTTTCGGCATACTCACGCTTAAAGGCTGCGAGTTTTGGCTTCGAGCAAGAGAGGGACTTCTTGTAAATCAGCAAGTGCTGCCGCGTTGTCTCCCATGCGCTCTCTCGCTTGCGCGCGGTTGAAATAGACCCAGCCGTTTTCCGGCTGAAGGTCAATAGAAAGATCAAATTCTCGAGACGCACAACGGAAGTCTCTGAGGATAGCCCGCGCCGTTCACAAGACGTCACGGGCATAAGCTTGTGCCTCGGACCAGTTTTGCTCCCGTGCGTTCGGGACAGCGTTGAGCATCTGGAGCGTCCGTTTCAAGTCTCCCACGGCCTTTTCCGGCTGGTTGACTTCAACATAAACCTGGCCCCGACTTATAAGTGCCCATAAGTCGTCCGGTGCAAGTTCAAGGGTGCGGCTGTAATCAAGGAGTTTGCCGAGCGCTGTACCACAAGTGTGCGGCGCGGTAGTTATGTGCGAGCACCTCAATTGGATTTCGTCGAATGCGGTCTGTGAAAAACGCAATTCCCTCTTCATATGATTCGTCGGCTATCCCGATGAATTGCAAATATGCCAACGCGTGATTGGTCAGGTGGCTGAGGGTATCTGCATCAGGTTCTCGCAATGCCTCGAGTAAAAGAGATTCAGCTTCTCCGATTTTGTTGGCTTGAAAGCGTGCGAGGGCTTCGTCCAGCAATTGAAACACGCGGACCGGCGTGGGGGCGACGTCGTCCGCAGCTTCTTGCTTCGAACGCCAGGATATCAAACGCTGGAAGAACTTCGTAAGCCAGTTCACGAAACCACGTATGCGGCAGGGATTAGATGACCCTACCGATTTTAATTCAGAGCGCTTAGATCGTAAAAGTTTCAGGAAGTGGCCAGCATGGCGGCTAACAGGGCTGCTCGCTGCGGCATGGTTTTGTAGAAAACAAACTCTTGCGCGGAGTGGGCGCCATTGCCTACGGCGCCGAAGCCATCGAGGGTAGGAACGCCGAGAGCGGCGGTAAAGTTGCCATCGGAGCCTCCGCCGGCTGGGGCTTCTCCCAGCGAAAACCCTATTTGCTTCGCGAGCGATTTGGCGCGCAGATACAGTGCGGCGCTGTGCTTGCGCTCGAGCGGCGGGCGGTCAAAGCCGCCACGGACTTCCAGTTTTGCACCGCGACGAATAGGCTTCAGCGAACGGAAGCGCTTTTCCAGGGCGCACATGTCCGACAGCCGCCAGGCGCGCAGATCGACATTCACTTTGGCGCGATCGGGGATGACATTGGTGCGCGTGCCACCATCGATGATGTCGGCATTGACGGTGACGCCGTGGCGCGGATCGTTCCATTTTTCGAAGCGAGCGATCTGCGCGGCAAGTTCGTGAATGGCGTTGACGCCTTGATCGGGATCGAGGCCGGCGTGAGCGGCGCGGCCATGCACCATGAGTTTGACTTCGCCTACCCCCTTACGAGACGTCTTGGCCATTCCGCGGGGACCGAGCGAGGGTTCGAGCACAAACACGGCGTCGCTGCGGCGCGCTTCTTCTTCAATCAGCTTTCGCGAGGATTCACTGCCGATTTCCTCGTCAGAGGTCCACAGAAACACGAGGCGCTTGAAGACTGATGCTTCCAGTTCCTGAAGAGCTTCGAGCGCAAACAATGCCTGGACAATTCCGGCTTTCATATCGAACGTGCCGGGTCCATAGGCTTTTCCGCCTACAATGCGGAACGGCATCTTAGAAAGCGTGCCGATCGGATAGACCGTGTCGTAATGGCCTAGGACAAGGAGTTGCGACTGAAGAGGGCGGGAGGACGGAGTCCAGACCGCGCGCACATGATCGCCGCGATTCCGTTGAGGAAACATCTGCACGCGTGTTCCGCGAAGCTGCCATTCGTCTGCCAGAAAACTGGCACAGCGATCCGCGTGCTTCTTGTCTAGGCTGGGAGATTCGATGAGAGTGAGCTGACGCAGAGTGTCCGTCATCCGCGGCAGGAGTTTGCGAAGGTGAGCGAGGAGAGGTTTGGGGAGAGCCTGGGTTTCCATAGTAAGCAAATGGTAGCAACGCCGGTGGCGGCGTACAACAGCGCCCCGCAACGGTGAATCCGCGGAGCGAAAAGGAGCCGCTTTGAAAGAAGATGTGCTGTGCAGGGCCGCGAGATTGCTTATAATAGTAGGTTTGCGATATATGGAGGGCGTGCCGCCGAAAGGTGTTGTGCGGCACAGGAGCGGGCATGGAATTGGACATCAACGAAATACAGAGATTTTTGCCGCACCGGTACCCGTTTCTGTTGATCGATAAAGTGGTGGAGATGGAGCGCTACAAGCGCATCGTGGCGATCAAGAACGTGTCCATCAACGAGTCTTTTTTTCAGGGGCATTTTCCCGGGAAACCAATCATGCCGGGAGTGCTGATTCTGGAATCGATGGCCCAGGCGGGGGGATTGTTGCTGCTGCAGGAAATTCCGGACCGCGATCAAAAGCTTCTGTACCTGGCGTCGATGAACGATGTGAAGTTCCGGCGGCCGGTGGTGCCGGGAGACCAGTTGCGCGTGGAAGTGAATATCCTGGCCTGGAAGGGCGACCTCTGCAAGATCCAGGCGAAAGCGTTCGTGGGAGAAAATCTGGCGACCGAAGCGACGCTGATGTGCGTTATGGTGGACCGCGAGAAGGCAAACAACGCAGCGAAATGACGGCAGAGAAAATACATCCGCAGGCCATCGTCTCCTCGAAGGCGAAAATTGCGAGTGCAGTGGAAATCGGCCCCTTTGCAAGTGTGGGGGACGGGGTGGAACTCGGCGAAGGCTGCCTGGTGCACGCGCATGCGGTGATCGTGGGGCCATCGAAGTTCGGGGCGCGCAATGTGTTCCATCCGTTCAGCGTGATCGGAGGCGATCCGCAGGATTACACGTTCCGGGGAGAGCACGTCGAGCTGGTGGCCGGGGACGGGAATATTTTCAGGGAACATGTGACCGTCAGCCGCGGCACGAAAAAGGGCGGTGGGGTAACGCGGATAGGAAATGACAATTTCTTTTTGTCGTACTCGCACGTCGGACATGACAGCCAGTTGGGAAACGGTACACTGTTCGTGAATGGCGCAACGCTGGCGGGACACGTGACCGTGCAGGATTTTGTGACCGTGGGCGCGTTCTCGCCGGTGCACCAGTATTGCCGGCTCGGGAAATATGCGTACATCGGGGCGTGCACCGTGATTACGCAGGACGTGCTGCCGTTTTCACTGATTGTGACGGAGCGCGAGACAAAATGCTTCGGAGCGAACACCATTGGGCTGGAGCGCAAGGGATGGTCGGCGGAGCGCATTCAGGTGCTTCAGCGCGCGTTCAAGTTGCTGCTGCGGTCGAAGAAGAACACGACGCAGGCGCTGGAGGAGATGCGCAAGATGTTTGGAGATTCCGGCGACGTGCAGGAAATGATCGCATTTGTGGAAAAAGCCGAGCGCGGGATTGTGAAGTAAGGCGCCGTGAATTCATGGCCGAAGCATTGAACAGCACAGCGGGGTGGGGATTGATCGCGGGAAACGGGCGGTTTCCGTTTCTGGTGCTGGAGGGAGCGCGCAGCCAGGGAATTGAAATGGCGGTAATCGCGCTGAAGGAAGAAGCTTCACCGGAACTGGAAAAGTTGGCGAAGCGGCTACACTGGGTGAGCTTGGGCGAGTTGAGCAAGGCCATTGCGCTGATGCAACAAGAGGGAGTGAAACGCGCGGTGATGGCTGGGCAGGTGAAGCACAACAAGATTTTCAGCGCGATTCGTCCGGACTGGAAGCTGGCCAAGCTTTTGTTTTCGTTACCGAAGAAAAATACGGATTCGCTGATCGGCGCGGTGGCGAAGGTGCTTGAGGACGAAGGGATTCAACTGGTGGATTCGACACTGTTCCTGAAGCCGCTGCTGCCGGAAGTTGGCGTGTTGACAAGGCGCGCGCCGACCGAGCATGAGTCCGCGGATATGGAGTACGGATTGAGCGTGGCGCGGCACATTGCGGCCCAGGATATCGGGCAAACGGTGGTGATTGCGGATCGCGCCTGCGTGGCCGTGGAAGCCATGGAAGGAACGGACGAAACGATTTTGCGTGCGGCTCGTTTTGCAGAGGGAAAGCCGCTGGTGGTGGTGAAGGTGAGCAAGCCGAAACAGGACATGCGCTTCGACGTGCCCGTGGTCGGATTACCGACCGTCGAAGCTATGACGAAGGCGGGGGCCACAGCATTGGCCATCGATGCCGCGCGGACGCTGTTGTTTGACCGCGAAAAACTGCTGGAAACGGCGAACGCCGCGGGCATTGCGATTCAGGCTTTTCCCCCCATGAAGGACGCGGAACCGATTCGGGATTCCCAGGGAATGAATAAGGAATGAACATGACTGCGGGTGTGGGAACGCATAAGATTCGCGTGGCGGTGGCCGGGTGTGGCGAATTCGGCCGGAATCACGTGCGCGCGTACCGGGAAATCGAAACTGTCGAGCTGGCGGGCGTGTTCGATCAGGATGCCGGGCGTGCCGCAACAATCGCGCAAGAATTTCAGACTCGAGCGTTCTCCAGTTTAGAGGAATTGCGTGGCGCTGTGGATGCCGCCAGTGTGGCGGTGCCGACGGTCACGCACAGAGAAGTTGGCTGTGCACTGCTGGAGATGGGCATAGACGTTCTGGTGGAAAAACCGATGGCGCGGACGTTGGCGGAGGGCGACGAACTGATTGCCGTCGCCAAGCATCATGGACGCATCTTGCAGGTTGGCCATGTGGAGCGATTCAATCCGGCGGTGCGAGCCGTGGAGCTGGTGGTGAACCGCCCCTTGTTTTTTGAGGTACACCGGCTGGGCGTATTCACGCCGCGAAGCCTGGATGTGGACGTAATCTATGATCTGATGATCCACGACCTGGATATCCTGCTGGCGCTGGTGAAGGAACCGGTGATGGAAGTCAAAGCTGTCGGCATCCCGGTGCTGACCGATAAGGTGGACATCGCGCATGCACGGCTGGAGTTTGACGGTGGAGCGGTGGCCAATGTGACGGCCAGCCGGGTGTCGACCGAGCGCGTGCGGAAAATGCGCTTTTTTCAGCAGCACGAATATATTTCGCTCGATTATGCCAGGCGAGACGCCCTGCGCGTAGGCGTAAAGAAGCCGGGGCCGCAGCCGGAATTTGGATTTGAGAAGCTGCCGGCGCCAGATGTGGAACCATTGCGCGCGGAGTTGGAAGCGTTTGTAGAAGCGGTGAAGACCCGGGTGCCCCCGAAGACGGATGGGGCCGCGGGACGAGCCGCATTGGAGTTGGCCGATCGCGTAATGGGAAGCATCCGTGAGCACAGCGCGCGCGTCCAACCCGTAGCGACAAGTGTGTCCGCAAAAGGGAAACCGTAAAAGGAAACAATGATCCCAAGGATTTTAGTGCCTCAAGGTGCGCGCCCACCGGCCAAGGTAGAGCCGTCGACACGGCGCCGCCCGACTTCGCTGGATGAACGGACATTGGTGCCCTCCACGCTGCCGATCGTGGCGCTGGACGGGCATTCCACCATTCCCAACAATTTGCCGCTGGAGGCGATTGCCACGCGTGTGGTGGTGCCGCGCGATCTGAATATCGCGGAACTGCAGAAGCCAGACGACTCGCATTTGCCGGCGCAGCCCACGGAAATGGACGAGCGCATCACGGTTCCGCAGGGAGCGGCGCCGCCGGAAGTGTTGCCGGAAAATTTGTATGTGTCCGAAGACTTGGTGCAGCCGGACATTATCCAGACCGGCGAATTATCGTTTCTGCCGTCGGAAGAAAAGCAGAAGAGACCGGTGGGAGAAATGGTGGTGGCGATCGTCTCGCTGCTGCTGAACCTGGTTTTCGTTGTGGCGCTGGTGGAAATACTTGCCTATCACACCCGATCGAAGGAAGTGGATGAGATCGGGAGGAAACAGATCGAGGTATTGTTGCCGCCGGGAGCGCTGGAATCGTTGAAGCCTACCGCTCCACCCGCACCGCGCCCCGCCGTAAAGGTAGATCCAAGGGATATACGCAGGATGGCTCCGACGATTACGCCACCACCGGTGCAACCGCCGCCGCAACCGCAACCGGAGCCGCCAAAGAAAGAATTGCCGAGCGCGCCGGCACCAAAAGCCAACATCGTTCCACCAACGCCGAAGCCAGCGGATGGCAACAGAGGCGACTTACCGAAGCCGCAGGTGCAATTGGAACAGCCCAGTATGCCGGTGCCGCAGAGCGGGCTGAACCTGCCGAAGTCGACTTCGCCGGGCGACATGATTCGCGATGCCGCGCGCGCCACGGAGAAGATGAACACTCCGGCGCCGATCGGAGGGGGCGGCCCGATTCCGGGTGCGGGTCGCGGTCAAGGTGGTGGACGCGGGTCTGCGAATGGCGCGATTCAGATGCTCACGGACACCGAGGGAATCGACTTCAACGATTACCTGCGGCGCGTGTACCTGACGGTGAAGCAGAACTGGTTTGCGGTGATGCCCGCATCGGTGCAGTTGGGAGATCAAGGCGTGGTTTCGCTGCAATTCAAAATCATGAGAGATGGCAGCGTGCCCGACGGCGATCCGCAACGTGTTTTTGGATCCGGCAAAGAACCTCTGGATCGCGCGGCAATTTCGTCGATTCGCGCATCGAATCCGTTCCCCACTCTGCCGGCGCAGTTCAAGGGGCCGTACATCGAGCTGCGATTTACGTATTATTACAACATGCCGATTCCGTCGAATTAGGGTGCTTCGCTAGGTTTTACGTTGAGATCCTTCGTCGCGCAAAAGACGCGCTCGGACGGCAAGTGGCGGGTGGCGACTTGCGGTGGAGATGACCTGCTCAGGGTTGAGTGGTAGGGTTGAAGCTGCAAAAGCGGCGGCCCTTCGACAATCTCAGGACAAGCAGGCCGCCCCACTCCGAATATGAAAATTGCGCACCAACAAGTGCTGGGCAGCCTGCTAGTGGCGCTGATTGTGCTGACGATCCTGTTGATCCGCGCGTGGCCTATCCTACTCCATAAATGAATGCGCCCGCCGATCTGCCGCTGCTGGTTATCGTAGGGCCGACCGCTTCGGGAAAATCCGCGCTGGGAGTGTGGCTGGCGGAGCGGCTTGGTGGAGAAGTGATTGCGTGCGATTCCACGCAGTTGCATCGCGGCTTTGATATTGGCACTGCGAAGCCGAGCAACGACGAACGCCGCGGCGTGCCCCATCACCTGCTCGACGTGCTGGACGGAAAAGATGAAGCAACCGCGGGCGGATATCGCGAGCGGGTAATTGAGGTTCTGAACGATCTTCGCGCTCGGAGAAAAATTCCGGTGCTGACGGTTGGTACGGGGCTTTACTTGCGGGCATTGCTAGAGGGCTTGGCGGAGGTGCCGCAACGGTCGGACGGGTTGCGAGAGCGGCTATGGGCGGCGGCTTCCGAGCATGGGCGCGGGTATTTGCACCGCATGCTGCGGCGCCTGGACCCGGAATCGGCGGAAAAAATCATGCCGGCCGATGAACAGAAACTGATTCGCGCGATCGAAGTATGCCTGCTGACCAAGAAACCGCTGTCTGAGGTGCACCGGAGCGGCCGCAAGCCCTTGCGAGGTTGGCACGCAGTGAAGATCGGATTGATGCCGCCGCGGGAAGAGTTGTACGAGCGCGTGCATGCGCGCACGGCCGCGATGTTTGCGCGGGGCTGGACGGAGGAAGTTCGCGGACTCATCGACAGCGGAGTGCCCGAGGACGCGAAAGCGTTCGATTTTATTGGTTACCGCGAACTGCGCAACGTGCTGCGCGGAAAAATGACGCTCGAAGAGGCGCGCGCCGCGATCCAGCAGGCGACGCGACGCTATGCGAAAAGGCAGATGACGTGGTTCCGGCGCGAAAAGGGAGTGCATTGGCTGGCGGGATTTGGCGATGAACCAGGAATTCAAAAGGAAGCGCTGGAACGCGTTCGAGCGGAGCTTGGCGCGATGGTATCCGGGGCGAACGGAATGGACGTATAATTGGGGCGATGAGGAGTTTCCCTCCACACAACGCAAAATTTCCGCGCAAAGACTGGCTTTGATCCATCCATGAAAACAGCACAGCATGACACTTCCGTTTCCGAGCGCGCTCTCCTGGTGGGCGTAGGCTGGAAGCGCGCGCCGCGAATTCCGGGAATGCCTGCCGGAGAACAGGGCCGCGAATCGCTTTTGGAGCTTGTGGAACTGGCGAAAAGCGCCGGCGCGGAGATTACGGGCACGATATTCCAGTTAAGGGACGCGGCCGATCCGGCAACGCTGGTTGGACGAGGCAAGCTCGATGAAATTCGAGCCGAGGCGACGGCACGACAAGCGCCGTTGATTATTTTCGACAGCGAACTTACGCCGGTGCAGCAGCGAAATATCGAAGAAGTGACGGAGCGGCGCGTGATCGACCGCACGCAGCTGATCCTGGACATTTTTGCGAAGCACGCGCGCAGCCGCGAAGGGCAGTTGCAGGTGGAACTGGCGCAACTGAATTACATGCTGCCGCGGCTGACCGGGAAAGGCACGGCGATGTCCCGGTTGGGCGGCAAGAGCGGCGGTGGCGGCTCCGGTGGAGCGGGCGGCGGCGCCGGCCGAATCGGCGTGCGCGGACCCGGTGAAAAGAAATTGGAAACAGATCGCCGGCGCATTCGCGACCGCGTGAGCAAAATCAAGAGCAACATCGACGAAGTGCGGCAACAGAGGGCACTCCGGCGGGAAGCGCGAAACGCGGTGCCGCTCGGAACCGTGTCCCTGGTAGGCTACACAAACGCGGGAAAATCCACGTTATTTAACGCACTGAGCCGCGCCGAAGTGCTGGTTTCGTCGCGCATGTTTGCGACCCTGGACCCTACGATCCGGGCGTTGCGGCTGCCATCGAACCGCAGGATTCTGGTGTCGGATACGGTGGGATTCATTCGCGCGCTCCCGAAGGGATTGCTGACGGCATTTCGCGCCACGCTCGAAGAGGTACAGGAATCGGCGCTGATTTTGCAGGTCAGCGATATTTCGAATCCGTATCACGACGAACTGGAAGAGGAGGTGGAAAAAATTCTGGGCGAGCTTGGAGTGATGGACCGGCCGCGGCTTCGCGTGTTTAACAAACTCGACCGGCTTTCACCGGAACAACGGGAAGAGTTCACCGCGGCGTGGTCTCACACGAAGAACGGAGAAGAGCCTCCGGTATTTGTTTCGGCGCTGATGGGAGAGGGGCTGGATGAATTATTGAGGCGCATCGACGCGGCGCTTCCCGTCGATCCGATCGTGAAACTCTCGCTGCACATGCCGCTGACGGAAGGGCGCTCTCTTGCGTTGATCCACGCGCTGGGCCGGGTGCTGCAGTCGCAGGTGAGCGATTCGCATATGGACCTGGAGGCGGAAATCCCGGAAGCGGTTGCGCGGCGATTGAAGCTGAAAGACTTCGAGGCGAAGGAAACATTCCGGCGTTCGCCGTCGTATGTTAAGTAGGAGTGGTGAACGGGGAGGGAATGAAGATGGCCGCCTTTTTGTTGTGGTGCATCCTGTTGGTGGTTTGTTGGCCGCTTGCGCTGTTGGCGCTGGTGCTGTATCCGATTGTCTGGTTGTTGCTGCTGCCGTTTCGACTTGTTGGCATCGCGGTAACCGGCGTGTTTGAGCTATTGCGCGCGATATTGTTCCTGCCCGTGCGCGTTCTGCGCGGCCCGCACGCCATCTGAAAAATTCGAGAAACACTCAGGATAACGTTCGAGTAATTCCTCGAAAATCCTCTAAATATGAATAAAATGTGACAGGAAATCGGGTCACATCGAGCGTAATAGCGTATTGCCACGCTTGTGGAAAACGCTGTGGAAACTTCGCGTGTGCTTAGGACTCGGAAACGCGTGTTGTTTTCGTGCCAATCCTTAACGTTAAGAATTGTCATCCGTATCATGCAGAAAATAAGGCAGTTACTTGTGTCACAAGGGCGGGTTCGCGCCAGTTCTGTGTAAATTCAGGTCGAGTCTGGAAATATGGATTTGCACAGGTTTGCAGCAGCTAAGTTACGAAAGAGTACCCAGCCAAAACGAATCTCCACCGGAGATTAGTAACGTTGCAGTACCCTGTCAAAACGGCATTTGGCCGCATTGACGCTTGGGATGGCGGAGACTATAGTGAGCCGAGTGCCCAGAGAAGGAGCAAACGAAGCCCTCCCGTCCGCGCCCATATGAACCTGCCGAACGCATTGACGTTATTGCGGATATTTATCGTGCCTGTTCTGATCGTGGTGCTGCTGACACGCAGCCCGAACGTGGAACTTGCGGGATTTCCGATGCACTTCGAGGTCTGGGGTGTCCTGATTCTGCTGATCGCGGCGGCCACGGACTGGGCGGACGGATATTTCGCGCGCCGCAATTCCCAGGTGACGACACTAGGAATCTTGCTGGATCCCATCGCCGACAAGTTGCTGATTTGCGCGGCATTTATTTCTCTGGTGGATATGCACCTGGCGAAGGCGTGGATGGTGGTGATCATCATCGGGCGCGAGTTAGTGATTTTGGGATTGCGCAATATCGCATCGGCGGAAGGATTCACGATCGCGGCGTCCGCGCTGGGCAAAACAAAAATGGTGCTGCAAGTCTGCGCGGCGGCGGTGCTGATTTATGGCGCCCGGCATACTTCGCTGCGAACGCTGGGGCTGGCGTTGCTGTGGCTGGTGGTGATCAGCGCATTGGTGTCCGCAGCGCAATATTTTTACCGCTTCTGGAATCAACTGGACGATCGAGTGAAGCAGCGCCGTAAGCTGAGCATGCTGGAAGTGCACAAGAAACCGCAGGATGCGCTGCCTCTCTGAGAGCGAGCGGACAAGCCTGCTGGAACTGGCACGCCGGGCTGTGGTTGAAGCCGTTTCCCAAGGGCGCCTGCTGCAAGAAATCCCCAAAGAAGAAATATTTGAGTCGCGCTGCGGCGTGTTCGTGACTTTGCACGTGGCTGGGCGTTTGCGCGGGTGCATCGGGGTGATCCAGGCCAAAGAGCCTCTGGGGGAAAGCATTGTGCGATGCGCTTCGGAGGCGGCCCTGGAAGATCCGACGATTCTCGCCGATGCAGCCCGAAGAACTGCCCGGGCTGGAGATTGAAATATCGCTGCTGTCCCCGCTGGAACGGATTCAGCCGGAGGCAATTGAAATCGGGAAGCATGGATTATTGGTGGAACAAGGTATCCGGCGCGGCTTGTTGCTGCCGCAAGTGGCCGTGGAGCACCATCTGGATCGCGAGCAGTTTTTGAAAGAAACCTGCAGAAAAGCGGGTTTATCCTGGGATGCATGGAAGGCCGCGGACACGCTAATCTATGCGTTTACCTGCGAACTCGTGGAAGGACGAAAGTAGAGAGCCGCGAGGGAAGTGAAGCGGTGGGATTTGGTTCAAGGCAAGAAAAAGCCCGCGCCGCAACGGCAGACGCGGGCGCCAATTCCCAATTGGGTTAAATTATTATTCGACTTCCACGTAGTCACCGGCATAAATATCAATCCGGCTGTAGGTAACGTAAACGGTGGAAGAATTGGGACTGACATTAAGCACGATGCCTTCACCAAGAACGTCCCTGGGAAGGTCGTTCCACTTGTACTTCACGGGATTGCTACCGAAGCCATACATCTTGTACTGGTAGTCGTCGAAATTTGCGGCTGTCTGGGCATTACCGCCCTCGTAGCGGAAAAATCGCACGTAATCGCCGACATTCACCGTCTGGTTGGCGCCGAGATTGACGAAGACGGTGCTGAACTTTCCATAGGCCTGGCTAAAGTCTTTGCCGACCACAATCATGCCGACGGATTTGCCGCTCACCGGCGCGAATTGGTCAAATTTGTCGGCTGGCTTGTAAGGCGGCGAAGGGCGTTCCTGCCAAGGCCGGATGAAATCGCCGCGCTGGAGATAATCGCATGCGAAAGTGACTTCGGCGGTCGAGACATTAGGCTGGACGTTGACCACCTTTAGCTGGCCCACGTCCTCGTAATAGGTGCCCATGGCCTTCATGAGTTTGTTCTGCCATTTGAACCATTGGTATTCCAAGGGATCTTTCTCGGGGCGAAAGACTGAGTAGCGATCACCGACATGAACTCCCTGGCTCGAACCTTTGCTGATAAAAACCAGGTCGCGAAGGGCGAAGATCAGTTTGGAGTTAGACTCTTCGCCGGATATAAGGCGCGAGTCATCGCCACCACGATCGGACGTAACGAAATTCGAACAATAGACGGCCGAGTAATCCGGGGACGTCGCGTTGGCGACAGGTCCGGTGGAGGCGGCGATCTGTTGCTGTTGTGGGTTGCTCTGCGTCCAGGCGCTTGCGCCTGCCAATAACATGCCGAGACCCATACCTGCTGCAATTGCGCGCATTAGAAGACTCCTTCGACTCACGCCAAAAAGGGCCGTGCGGGGACTTGCATACACTTGAAACTAACAAGGGCTCCGGGGCGCGTCAACAAATTGGGTGGGGCGACTTTACACTTTAGCTAAGACGTGCTACAAGCCGTATTTTCAATAGATTGGAGCGTATTCAAGGCTATGAGTGTCTTCGGAACAGGGGTGGCGCGGATCTGCGCGGTGGTGGCGACCTCTACGGCACGGGAATTTCGGGCGCTGGTTAGGGCGGGTCTGCGGGAAACGCCGACTGTCGAGCTGCGCCTGGACTGGTTGGCGAACGATACGGAACGGGAAAAGTCTCTGGATTGGGTCAAGAAGTTTGCTCCGAAGAAAGCTGTGTTCCTCGCCACGTGCCGGAGGCGCGTGGGCGGCGGGGAGTTGGCGGGTGGGGCGGAAGCAGAATTGTACTGGTTGCGGAAAGCGAACGAGGCCGGTTGCGCGTGGTGCGACCTGGAAATCGAAACGCTGCGGGAAATGCCCGGGAAGACCGTGGAATCGTGTGGATTGCCGGAGAGAGTATTGCTGTCAATCCATGATTTTCGCCGTACGCCGAAGTTGCCGGCAAAATTGAAACTGGCTGCGCGCGGCGGAGCCACCGCTGTGAAAGTGGCGGCAATGACGCGGAAACTATCGGACAGCTCGCGGCTGCTGCGATTGCCGCGCGGGTCGCAAAAAGTAGTGGCTGTGCCGATGGGAGAGATTGGTTTGCCCGCGCGGATTCTGGCGTTGCGCGAGGGCAGCGCCCTGCTGTACGCGCCGGTGGCAGCGGCGACCGCGCCGGGGCAAGTGCGATTGCAGGAACTGAAAGAGCTTTACCGGGCGCACGAGCTGACGAAGAAGACCCGGGTGTATGGCGTGATTGGCAATCCCATCGGGCACTCGCTTTCGCCGCTGCTGCACAACACCGGCTATGTGGCCGCGGGCAAGGATGCGGTGTTTCTACCGTTCCTGGTTGAGGATTTGCGGGAATTTGTGAAGGTGATGCCGGAATTCGGCGTAGCTGGATTCTGCGTGACCATCCCGCACAAGAAGAAGATTTTCGATTATCTGGAGGAGTGCGAGCCGCTGGCTGAGGAGATCGGCGCGGTCAATACGGTGACGGTGCGCCCGGACGGAAAACTGGCGGGCAGCAATACGGACTACGTCGGAGTGCTGCGCTCCTTGCAGGGAAAGCTGAAGATCAAAGGCAGCCGCATTCTGATTTTTGGGGCTGGGGGCGCGGCGCGGGCGGCGGGATTCGCGATGGCGAAAGCTGGCGCGGAGGTGCTGGTTTGCGCGCGTCGGGGAAAGACGGCGAAGGAGTTGGCGCGCGCGGTGGGCGGCGGGATGATCAGGCACGTGGCGCTGCGGAAAGAAAAATTCGACGCGATCATCAATACCACGCCAGTAGGAATGCACCCTCATCCGGGGCGTTCGCCGCTGGAAGCGGGCGAATTGAATTGCAAGCTTGTGATGGACATGGTGTATCGCCCGTTACAGACGAAGCTTCTGCGCATGGCCGCGGCGCGAAGAATCCGCACAGTTTCCGGTGTGGAAATGTTCGTGGCGCAAGGGGTCGCACAATGGGAATTGTGGATGGGCAGCCGCGCGCCGGAAGCGGCCATGCGCAGAGCGATCCTGAAGACGTTGCGACGCGAGGAAAACGCGAAGAGCTTACCCGCTTTTGACTGAAGTCAAATAAATACCGGAAATTACTCGTAGCGGAGGGCGACGACAGGGTCGACGTTTGCGGCGCGGCGGGCGGGGCCATAGCAGGCGGCTAGCGCGAGAAAGACGAGCAAGGCCGCGACGCTGATGATGGTGAACGGGTCGGTGGGGCTGATGTCGAAAAGGAGATTTGCGAGATAGCGCGTAAGAGCGAGAGAGCCGCCGACACCCAATGCGAGGCCGATCAGAATCATTACAAAGCCCTGGGCCAGGACCAGGCGAACCACATCAGCAGGCTGGGCGCCGAGAGCCATGCGAATGCCGATTTCGTGCGTGCGCTGAGAGACGAAGTAGGAAATTACGCCGTAAATGCCGACGGTGGCGAGGAGCAAGGCGAGGGAAGCGAAGAGCGTGAGCAGTGTCATATAGAAGCGCGGGGTTTCGATCGAGTCGTCGATTCGCTGCTGCATGGTGGCGACGTCGAAAACAGGCTGCGAAGGATCGACGGCCGCGAACTGAGCGCGAATCGCGGGGATGAGGCTGCGAGGATCCTGGCTGCTGCGCAGGACGACGGCGGCCATGCTGGCGTGAATTTTGCCGGAGTATGGGACGTAAACCAAGGGATCGGAAGCGTGGTCGAGTCCCTGACTGTGTACGTCGCCTACCACGCCGATGATTGTGCTCCACGGGGCGTCTGAGGCGCCGAGGCGGATGCGTTTTGAGAGCGGCGCTCCGGCGGGCAGAAAGCGCTGTGCGAAATGGGCGCTTACGATCACTTTATTGGAAGCGGACGCGATATCGGAAAAGTTGAAGGTTTGCCCAGTGATGAGAGGGATGTACATGGTCTGAAAATAGTCTGGGGTGACTTCCGCGTCGAACACCGTGGGCGCGGCGCCGCGCGGAGGTTCGGGTTGTCCTTCGACGAGGAAGGATGACGAACCCCAGTGACCAATGATGGGAATCTGTGTGGTTACGGCTGCGGAGCGCACACCGGAAAGCGCGCGAAGGCGGTCCAGAATCTCCAGGAAGAACGCGGTGCGCTGCTGATCGGTGGAATATTTTGTTCTGGGCAGTTCCGTGTTTACGGTGAGCACGTTGGCGGGGTCGAATCCCGGAGCGACACTGGACAAGCGTACAAAACTGCGAATCAGCAGGCCCGAACCAATCAGCAATAAAAATGCCAGCGTGAACTCCACTACTACGAGAACGCCACGATACCCGCGATGAAGGGAAAGACTCGTGGAGCGAGAGCCGTCCTTGAGGGCATCGTTCACGTCGGGTCTGGAGGCGCGAAGAGCAGGCGCTAGTCCGAACAGGATGGCGGTGAGGCAAGTTGTGAAGAACGTAAACAGCAAGACTGGCCGGTCGATCGAGATCGCGCCAATCTGAAGGATCGCGGCGGGCAGGGAAATGCGCAGAAGCCGAACGCCCATGAACGCAAGAAGCAATCCTGCCGCGCCGCCAATCGCCGCCAGCGTGAAGCCTTCCGTGAGCAAGAGTTGAAGGAGGCGCGCGCGGCCAGCGCCGATGGCGGCGCGGACGGCTAATTCTCTTTTGCGCCCAGCGGTGCGAGCCAGTTGGAGATTGGCGACGTTCACGCAGGCGATCAGCAGAACAAAGAGAACCGCAAGAAGTAGAACCAGAAGTGCCGAGCGGACATCCCCGACAATCTTTTCGTGTAGCGGTATCACCTCCACCAGCAAACCCTGGCGCATGTGAACAAAGGCTGGGGGAATCTGCGCGTTGGACTGAGCAGCAAGCGTGGCGAGGTCCGCGTACGCCTGATTGAGGGAAACGCCCGGCGCCAGGCGTCCGATGATACGAGTCAGGCTGAGGCTTTTCGAGGTCCAATCGACTTGGGGTGGAAGCTGGGCAGGATACAAACATTCCGGAGCTAGGGTCCTGTCCGGGAATCGGAAACTTGCGGGCAACACGCCGACGACTGTGTAGGCGTCGCCATCAAGCTCGATGGATTCTCCTACGATGGCGGGATCGGCGCTGAATTTACGGCGCCACAGTGCATCGCTGAGAATGACGGCGGTAGGACCGCCCGGTTTGTCTTCTTCGGGAAGAAACGTTCGGCCCAGTGCGGGCTGAATGCCCAGAACCGCGAGGAAATCGGCGGTCACGCGGGCGGCTTCGATGCGTTCGGCTTCCCCGGCGCCTGTGAGATTGGATTGCGCGCCGGTGCTGTAGGCGAGCATGCCTTCGAACGTGTGATTGTTCGTCTTCCAGTTGCTATATTCCGGGTTGGGGACGGCCCAATCGTTAAAACGCGGCATAAATTCATCGGCCGACACCAGGCGAGAAGGGTCGAGATAGGGAAGCGGGCGAAGAAGGGCGGCGTCGACGACGGAAAAAATTGCGGTGGACGCGCCGATGCCCAGAGCCAGAACGATTGTGGCTATGAGGGCGAAGCGGCGGTCTTTGCGCAGATTGCGGAGGGCGTAAGCGATGTCGCGAACAAAGTTGTCCAGGTGAATTTCCCAGCGATTGTCGCGGACTTCCTGTTTAACGCGTTCGACGCCGCCTAGTCTGATTGCAGCGTCACGGCGCGCTTGTTCCGGGGTCATACCGGCGGCAAAATTGGCCGAGATCAGTTGGTCGAGATGGAAGCGGAGTTCACGATCGAGGTCGATTTCCGCGCGGGATTTGTGAAACACGCGGCGAAGCCAGTGCAGCATGGCTAAGACTCCTCCTCCGGCGCGTTCAGAACCAGCGCCACGGCCTCGCAAAGCCGCTCCCAATTGCGGGCCTCGTCCTGCAACTGCTTCCGGCCTTTCCTTGTGAGGGAATAGAACTTGGCTTCGCGGCCGGTTTCCGATTTTTTCCAATCGGCCAGCAGCCAGCCGCGATCTTCCAAACGATAGAGCGCGGGATAGAGCGATCCTTGGTGAACCTGGAAGAAGTCCTTGGAGATTTGTTGCAGCCGTTGGGCAATGGCGTAGCCGTGGCTGGGGCCGAGGGCGACGATCTTGAGCACCAGTAAATCGAGAGTGCCCTTCAGGAGTTCGAGTTGCTCTTCGCTCATGCCGATACCTAGGAGTTCGACATATAGCCGACAGTGCGCCAGTTGTCAACAGCAAAAACCAAAAACCGGGCAACGAATACATGCGGAAATTTGCGGGTGACAACTTCGGCGGAGCAGTCGCGATATAATTTCAGGTCTTGAGCGTGCGCTTGAAAGTGGACTGATGATCCAACCATCGTTTGGGGAATTTCAAAAGCTGGCCAAGCAGGGGAACCTGATCCCGGTGTACGACGTGTTTTCGGCGGATTTGTTGACTCCCGTGAGCGCGTACCGGCGCTTGTCGCAAGGGGCCAGATTTTCGTTTCTGCTGGATAGCGTGGAGGGCGGAGAGAAGATCGCGCGTTACACTTTTGCCGGCGCCAATCCCGAAGAGGTGTTCCGCTATGCCGGCGGCGCCTGCGTGCTGGAAAGCCGTAACCGCATGATCTGGGAAGAGCGCGATCCGATTTCGTTTTTGCGGGAACACATCGCGAAGTTTCATCCAGTTCGCGTGCCGGGTTTGCCGCCGCTGGTTGCTGGCGCTATCGGTTATTTCAGTTACGACATGGTGCGGTTGATCGAGCGGTTGCCCAAGCGGTTGCGGGACGAGATCGGGCTGTACGACGCGGTGCTGATGTTCTATCGCGGGGTGATTGCGTTCGATCACGTGCAGCACAGGCTGTGGATCGTGCGAAATGTGTACACCGACGGACCGGGTTCGCTGCGCGCGAAGTACAACGCTGCGGCTGAAGAAATTCGCCAGACGCGGGCGCTGCTAGAAGCGCCGGTGGAAGGCGAGAAGCCTCGAAAGGCGCCAAAGAAAAACGCGCGCCCGCCGAAGGCCACTTCGAACATGCGGCGCGGCGAATATCTACAAGCGGTGCGCAAGGCCCAGCAATACATCCGGGCGGGCGATATTTTTCAGGTGGTGATCAGCCAACGATTTTCTACGAAGACCAAGGCTGAGCCGTTTGATGTTTACCGGGAACTTCGTGCGCTCAATCCTTCGCCGTATCTTTTCTACCTGCAATTGAACGATGTGTACGTGGTGGGCAGCTCGCCGGAAATGCTCGTGAAGGTGCAAGGTAAGGATGTGTTTTACCGGCCGATTGCGGGGACGCGCTCGCGGGGCAAGGAAGAAGCCGAAGACGCGCGGTTGGAACGCGACATGCTGGCGAGCGAGAAAGAGCGCGCCGAACATATCATGCTGGTGGATTTGGGACGGAACGATCTGGGGCGGGTGTGCGAATACGGCACCGTGAAAGTGGAAAAGTTGATGACCGTTGAGCGTTATTCCCACGTGATGCATCTCGTCTCCAGCCTCCGCGGGCAGTTGCGGGAAGATGTGGACTGTTTCGATGCGCTGATGGCCTGCTTCCCGGCGGGCACGGTATCCGGGGCGCCGAAGGTTCGCGCGATGGAGATCATTGAAGAGCTGGAAAAAACGCGCAGGGGAATCTACGGGGGTGGGATTTTATATCTGGATTTTGCCGGCAACCTGGACTCATGCATCGCCTTGCGCACCATGGTCATCAAAAATGGTGTGGCACACGTGCAGGCGGGGGGAGGAATTGTGGCAGACTCCACACCGGCGGGCGAGTTCGACGAATCCGTGAATAAGTCCATGGCGTTGATTCGTGCGCTTGAAGCGGCGCAGCCGGGCAAGACGGCGAAGGAAGCGAGGCGGAAGCGGTGATTCTTCTGCTGGACAACTACGATTCGTTCACCTACAACCTGGCGCAATATCTGGGCGAACTGGGATGCACGCTCGAGGTGCATCGCAACGACAAGATCTCCGTTGAAGAAATCGAACGGCGCAAGCCGGAGCGCATCGTGATTTCGCCGGGGCCCTGCACGCCGCAGGAAGCCGGCATTTCCGTGGAACTCATTCAGAAATTGGCGGGGAAATTTCCCATTCTTGGCGTTTGCCTGGGGCATCAGGCTATTGGCGCGGCGTTTGGCGCGAAGGTCGTGCGGGCGCCGAAATTGTTTCATGGGAAAACCAGCGACATCGAACACGACGGGAAAGGCATTTTCCGGTCGGTGGCCAATCCGTTCACGGCCACGCGCTACCATTCGCTGATTGTGGAGAAAAAGTCGCTGCCGCGGCAGTTGCAGGTCAGCGCGGAAACGCGAGACGGCATCATCATGGGCTTGCGCCACCGGAAGCACAAGATCGAAGGGGTCCAGTTCCATCCGGAATCAGTGCTGACGGAGTCCGGCAAGCAACTTCTGAAGAATTTCCTATCACTGTGAGCTGGCAAGTCACGGTGAGTGGCGGCTCGCAAACCCTATAGGTAATATACGGAAGAGAAACAAAACAGATCCTCAAAATTGCATTCATCGAATAGGGTCGGTTACTTCATCGTGGGCGCGGGAGTGGCCGGAGTGGCGGCAGGGACCAGTCACGACGCGCTGAGATCTTCGAATTCGCAGATCAGCCCGGCGAAACCCTGAAGTCGTTACGAACTTTCGTTTGTGAAGGCTTCAATTGCTCGAGCTTTTCGAGCACGGCGCCGGACGATAACGCGCGAGCAGCCAACTTGGTGCCTTCGCGAAAATTTGTGGCGATGCCGGTGACTACCAACGCCGCCGCGGAATTCATGAGCACGACATCGCGGCGCGGCCCGCGTGCGCCTTCGAACAGCGCGCGAATCACTGCCGCGTTTTCCTGGGGAGTGCCGCCGCGAAGCGCCTTCAGCGGGACCTGCGCCAGGCCGAAATCTGCCGGCGAAAGCGTGAATCGCCGCACCGCTCCGTCATTTACTTCCGCCACCAGCGTTTCTCCTGCCAGCGAAATTTCGTCCAATCCGCCGTGCCCATGCACGACCATGGCTCGCGAAACGCCAAGTTCCGCCAGAGTTGCCGCCACCAGGTCGATGAGGTCAGGAGAAAAAACGCCGAGGATCTGCGAGTGCGCACCGGCGGGATTCGTCAGCGGCCCCAGCAGGTTGAATACTGTCCGAGCGCCGATCTGTTTGCGCGCTGGACTCGCGTGGCGCGTGGCGGAGTGAGCGGCAGGGGCGAAAAGAAAGCCAATGCCGATTTCGCGGATGGCGCGCCCAGATTCAAGCAATGGCAAATCGATGCGAATGCCCAGAGCTTCCAGAACGTCGGCGGAGCCACTTTTCGAGCTGACGGAGCGGTTGCCGTGCTTGGCGACGTGTGCTCCTGTGGCAGCAGCGACAAACGCGGATGCCGTCGAAATATTAAATGTGCCGGAACCGTCTCCACCTGTGCCGCAGGTGTCCACCATGTGCCGCGGGCGCTCGTCTTCCGTGGCAAAAACCGGAGCAGCGTGGCGGCGCATAACGCGGGCAAACGCCCCAAGCTCCGCGAAACCGATCGCGCGACGGTTCAGGGCCAGAAGCAAGCGCACAATTTCCGGTGTTTCAATGCGCCCGGAAAGCAGTTCTTCCATCAAAGCTTCGGCTTCGGCGGGCGTCAGCGGTTCCAGGCGCTCGGTTTTTGCGATTAGAGAAATAGAAGCATTCATAAAGTTGTCACAGAGACTTGGCTGCTTAACCTTGCCCGGGATGCGCCTCTCAAGTAAACTTGACTGTTTTGCGAGCCTCAAATTCTAACATCTGTGCACTGTCCCATCGTCGCACAGGATTTCGGCCCGGGCAGCACGGGCTTCAAAAAGGCAGAACTTCAAATGAAGATCCACGAATACCAGGCTAAAGCTATCCTTTCGCGCTATGGCGTAACCACTCCGCGCGGTGAAGTGGCGTACACCAAGGAAGAAGCGCGCGAAGCGGCGCAACGGCTGAAATCCCTGGTCGTGGTGGTGAAGGCGCAGATTCACGCGGGCGGTCGCGGCAAAGGCGGCGGTGTGAAACTGGCGCGGTCCGCGGATGAAGCGGCCGAGATTGCGTCGCACATCCTGGGAATGAACCTGGTGACGGCGCAGACCGGTCCGCAGGGGCGGATCGTGAAGCGGCTGCTGATTGAAGAAGGACTAGACATCCGGCGCGAACTTTATTTGGGACTGCTGGTTGATCGCGAATCCGGCCGGCCGGTGTTCATGGCCAGCTCGGCAGGCGGCATGGAAATCGAGGAAGTAGCAAAGGAAAATCCCAACGCCATTTTGCGTGAGCCCATTCATCCTGCGGTTGGTTTGCAGCCTTATCAGGCGCGCAAGATCGCGTTCGGGCTCGGGCTCAGCGGGGAACAAGTGACGGCGGCAACGCCATTCCTGCAGGCACTGTATCGCGCGTTCATCGATACGGACGCGTCGATGCTGGAGATCAACCCGTGCGTGTTGACGGGCGACGGGAAGCTCGTGGCGCTGGACGCGAAGATGACTTTTGATGACAACGGCTTGTTCCGGCACAAAGATTTGCGGGAATTGCGCGATTTGGACGAGGAAGATCCCGCTGGAAGTCGAAGCATCGAAGTATGGATTGAATTACATCAAGCTCGACGGCACCGTGGCGTGCATGGTGAATGGCGCGGGATTGGCTATGGCCACTATGGACATCATCAAGTATGCGGGCGGCTCGCCGGCGAACTTCCTGGACGTGGGCGGCGGCGCGTCGGCCGATCAGGTGAAAAATGCGTTCGGCATTTTGCTGAGCGACCCTGCCGTGAAGGCGGTGTTCATCAATATTTTCGGCGGCATCTTGCGCTGCGACGTGCTGGCCACGGGCGTGGTGGCGGCGGCCAAGGATCTGCAAGTGAAAGTGCCGATCGTAGTACGAATGGAGGGCACCAACGTGGAGCAAGGGCAACAGATTTTGCGAGACAGCAGATTGAATTTTACGATCGCCGACGGAATGAAGGACGGCGCTCAGAAGGTCGTTGCATTGGCCGGGGGTGCTCGATGAGTGTTCTGGTTAATGAAAAGACCCGAGTGTTGGTTCAGGGCTTCACGGGGCGCGAAGGAACGTTTCACGCGCAGCAGATGATTGATTATGGGACCAACGTGGTTGGCGGTGTCACTCCGGGCAAGGGCGGAACGAAGCACCTGGAGCGGCCGGTGTTCAATACCGTTGCCGATGGCGTGAAGGCCACCGGCGCGGACGCGTCCGTGATTTTTGTGCCGCCTCCGTATTCGGCCGACGCCATTCTCGAAGCCGTGGATGCGAAGTTGCCTCTGGTGGTTTGCATCACGGAAGGCATTCCCGTGCTGGACATGGTGCGCGTGGCGGAAGTTCTGCGCGAATCGAAGACGCGGCTGATCGGCCCAAACTGCCCAGGAATCATTTCGCCGGGGAAATGCAAAATCGGAATCATGCCGGGGCGCATTCACAAGCAGGGAAATGTTGGCGTGGTGAGCCGCAGCGGAACTTTGACGTACGAAGCGGTGCACCAGCTGACGCAGCTTGGAATTGGCCAGTCCACCTGCATTGGAATTGGCGGCGATCCGATCATCGGAACCACGTTTCTGGACGCCATCAAAATGTTTCATGAGGATCCCGACACTCACGCCATCATCCTGATCGGAGAAATTGGCGGAAACGCGGAGGAACGCGCGTCGGAATGGATCAAGGCAAACGTGAAGAAGCCGGTTATAGGGTTCATCGCCGGACAGACCGCGCCTCCGGGACGACGCATGGGCCATGCCGGAGCAATTATCAGCGGCGGGCAGGGAACCGCAAAAGACAAATACGCCGCCATGAAGTCCGCGGGAATTCTCACCGTGGAAACGCCGGCGGATCTGGGCTCGACGGTCGCAGCCGCGCTGAAGTAGGTGATCGAACGGAACAGTTTTTATCACTTCACACTGGTTGAGGAGAATCTTGTGGCGATTGAACGTACGTTTGCAATTATCAAGCCGGATGCGGTGGAGCGCGGGCAACAGGGAGAAATCCTGGCGCGCATTCATAAGGCCGGATTCAAGATTGTGGCCATTAAATCGATGCGTTTGACGAAGGAAGAAGCGGGTGGGTTTTATGCCGTGCACCGGCAACGCCCATTTTTTGGCGAACTCACCGATTTCATGAGTTCCGGGAAAATTGTGGCGATGGTGCTGGAAGCCGACGGCGCCATTCCCAAGTGGCGAGACACGATGGGCGCGACCGATCCAAAGAAAGCGGCGCCTGGCACCATCCGCCACGATCTGGGAACGAGCATTGGCACCAACTGCACGCACGGCTCCGATGCACCGGACACGGCGGCGTTTGAAATTGGCTATTTCTTTTCTGGCATGGAATTGATCTGAGTGTTTGATATTTGATTTTGGGAGGGGCGCGGATTCACGACCGTGCCCTTATTTTTTTGACTGGCATCGACAACGCACGAGTGTAAAATCAAGCCGATAACGATCCGGCGCAGGAGGTGCTTATGCGTAGTATTCGACGCCGCGAGTTTCTTCAGCGTGCTGCCTCCGCCGCAGCCGCCGCATGGCTTGCTCCCAAATCTCTGGCCGTAGGATTGGCACGGTTGTCTCGGCTTGACCGGAAGTTTGCGGCCACGGAAACGGTAACGATCGGGCAAACCGGAATTCGTACTTCGCTTCTTGCGATGGGAACGGGCACAGTGGGATCGGGGCACCACTCGAATCAAACCGCGCTGGGCCTTGAAGGATTGTCGCGCCTGCTGCAGAACGGCTACGACAATGGGCTGCGCTTTTTTGACACCGCGGATTCCTACGGCAGCCATCCGCACGTGGCCGACGCGTTGAAACACGTGGACCGCAGCAAAGTCACGGTGATGACGAAATCCTGGGCGCGCACGGCTCCGGAAATGCGCGCGGACCTGGACCGCTTTCGCCGCGAACTTAACACGGACTATCTCGATATCTGCCTGATGCATTGCGTGACGGAAGCGGATTGGGTCACGCGTTTTCAGCCAGCGATGGATGTGTTGTCCGAAGCGAAGCAGAAAGGCGTGATTCGCGCGCATGGTTGTTCCTGCCATTCCATCGAAGCGCTGCAGGCTGCGGCGAAATCTCCGTGGGTGCAAGTGGATCTGGTTCGCATGAACCCCATCGGTTCGCACATGGATGCCGATCCCGAAGCCGTCGCGGCCGTGATTCGCCAGATGCGCGCGGCGGGCAAGGGAATTGTGGGCATGAAAATTCTTGGCCAGGGCGATTTGCGGAACAGGCAGGACGAAGCGATTCGCTATGCGCTTGGCCTCGGAATTCTGGATGCGTTTACGATCGGCGCCGAGTCCATCAACGAGCAAACCGACCTGATGAAGCGCATTGCCGCAGCCTCGTAAGCACTCAAAATCGGCAACTGCGCGCATGGCTTGTTTCTTTTGCGCGATGAAGTAGACTGCGCCAGTATGGACCCTTTACGCGAACTCGGCCGCACGCTGCTGACGCTGGGCGTGGTTATCCTTCTGGTCGGAGCTTTCCTTTATTTTGGCGGCAAGTTGCCGTTTCGGTTTGGACGCTTGCCCGGAGATATTGTCCACAAGGATGAGCACACCACGTTTTACTTTCCGATTGTCACCTGCCTGGTGCTCAGCGTGGGCCTAAGTCTGCTCTTCTGGCTGCTGTCGCGCTTTCGTCGTTGAGACGTAAATCGTGTTACTGTGGCGGCAAAGGTGCGCTGAGTTCGTCAGGAGGGCAGGATGAAAGGTTCTGCGAAAGTCATCGAACAATTGAATAAAGCGTTGCGGGAAGAGCTAACTGCCATTAATCAGTATTTTCTTCATGCGGAAATGTGCGAAAACTGGGGCTACGAGAGACTGTCCGAGTACATTAAAATGCAATCCATCGGAGAAATGAAACACGCCGAGGCGCTGATAGAACGAATTCTTTTTCTCGACGGGTCGCCCAGCATGAAGCCGCTGGAACTCACCGTGGGGAAAAATGTCCAGGAAATGTTGCAAAGCGATCTGGGCCTTGAGGTGGGCGCGGTGCGGGATTACAACATTGCCATCCACATTGCCGTGGAGGAAAAAGACAATGGCTCTCGCGATCTGTTTGTGCAATTGCTGAAGGACGAAGAGAGCCACGTGGATTGGCTGGAAGCGCAAGTTCATCAGATTAAGGAATTGGGCTACGAGCGCTATCTGACCATGCAGATGGGCGAGCATGAAGAAGAGGAATAGCCGAACGCTGGTGTCGAGGCCGCCGTGGTGGAATTTCCCGGAGCATCTCCACTGATCAATGGCCATGGACCAATTGCAATTTAATCTGCAGCCGGAACGGCGCGTTTATACCGTCAGCGATTTGACGGCGCGCATTCGCGATCTGCTGTTCAGGAATTTTACGGACATTTTCGTGCAGGGTGAAATTTCCAACTGCCGCCCTGCCGCGTCCGGCCACATTTACTTCACGCTGAAGGACGATCGCGCGCAGATTCGCTGCGTTTTCTTCAAGCAACAGCAGCGCGGGATGAAGTTTCGCCCCGAAGACGGTTTGAAGGTAAGCGTGCGCGGATCGATCAGCGTCTATGAAGCCCGCGGGGAATACCAGATTTACGTGGAATCGCTGGAGCCCCTGGGGCGGGGCGCGCTGCAATTGGCTTTCGAACAGTTGAAGAAACAGTTGGAAGCCGAAGGGCTGTTCGACACCGCGCGCAAAAAGCCGCTGCCGTTGTTGCCGAGCCGCATCGGGTTGATCACCTCGCCGACGGGCGCGGCAGTGCGCGATGTGGTGCGTATCCTTACGCGCCGCTTTCCGAATGTGCATCTGACGCTGTACCCAGTGCTCGTGCAGGGCGATGGGGCAGCCATGCAGATCGTGGAGGCGCTGCGGTATTTCAGCTGCAAACGAATCGCTGATGTGATCTTGCTCGTGCGCGGCGGCGGTTCCATCGAAGATTTGTGGTCGTTCAACGAGGAAATTGTGGCGCGGGCCATCGCTGCTTCTGGGATTCCGGTGATTTGCGGGGTCGGCCACGAAACGGATTTTACGATTGCCGATTTTGCGGCAGACGTGCGCGCGTCCACGCCATCGGCGGCGGCGGAATTGGTGGTACAGACGCGCAAGGAATTCGACAAACACGTTTCCGATTTGTGCGGCACCATGGAAAGTTTGATTCAATACCGCTTGCTCGAACTTTCGCGCCGCGTGCACGAACTCGCGAGCCGCCGCGGATTTCGCCGTCCGCAGGATTTGCTGCGCCAGACGCGGCAGCGGTCCGACGAAATGACATCGCGGCTGGCACTGGGTTTGCGTGCGCGGCTGAATCAATCCGAGAAGCGGTTGACGAGGGCGCAGGTCAGCGTGGCTCGTTTCGACCTTCGCGCGCGTGTCGGGGCATATCGAAAGCGGGCCGCCGAATTGGAGTCCAAGCTGGCGGAGGATCTTCGCGCGCGGATGGAGCATTCGCGCAAACGTTTTGCCGCCGCGCACCTGCGGATTTCGTCGCTTGATTTTCGAGTGAAGATAGCGGCGCTGCGCCTGCGCTTGGAAACACGCACGTACGACCTGGACGCGTGCACGCGGCAACTGTTGCGCCGGAAGCGCGAAAATTGGCAGCCGCTGGAGCTGCAATTGCAGGAGCGTAGTCCGCGCCAACTGCTGGAACGCGGTTACGCCATCGCTACCGATGCGAATGGAAATATTCTTCGCGACGCCAGGCAAGTTGCGATCGGAGACGCGGTAAGAATCCAGCTACGCCGCGGACGCCTGACCACGGAAGTAAAAGACAAAGAGATTGAGTAGTTCGAGGGAGCTAGTCGTCTTCGTCGCCGGACACTTTGAGGACCGCCAGGAACGCTTCCTGCGGAATGTCCACCTGTCCGACGCGCTTCATGCGCTTCTTGCCTTCTTTTTGTTTTTCGAGCAGTTTGCGTTTGCGGGAAATATCTCCACCGTAGCACTTGGCGAGAACGTTCTTGCGGATGGCGGCGACGGTTTCCCGCGCAATCACGCGGCTTCCGATCGCGGCCTGAATGGGCACTTCAAACATTTGGCGCGGGATTAATTTTCTCAGTCGCGTGACTAATTCGCGCCCGCGCTCGACAGAAAATTCCCGATGGATGATCAGGGCCAGCGCGTCCACAGGCTCGCCACCGACAAGAATATCCAGCTTGATCAGATCGGATTCCACGTAGCCGGCGAGGTGGTAATCGAGCGAAGCGTAGCCGCGCGAAACACTCTTCAAGCGGTCATAAAAATCGAGAACGATTTCGTTCAGCGGCAATTCGTAAGTCAGCATCACGCGCGTCGGCGAGAGATACTCGAAATTCTTCTGCGTGCCGCGCTTGTCCTGGCAGAGTTGCAGGATGCTACCGACGGAATCGTCGTTGGTGATGATCATTGCGGTGATGATGGGCTCTTCGATTTTTTCGATATCGCTGGGATTGGGGAATTTGGATGGGCTATCGACCTCAATGACATCGCCGGTAACTTTCCTGATGCGGTAGCGCACGCTGGGAGCGGTGGTGATCAGATTTAAGCCGAACTCCCGCTCCAGGCGTTCCTGGACGATCTCCAGGTGCAACAGCCCGAGAAAACCACAACGAAAGCCAAAGCCCAGCGCCACGGAATTCTCTGGCTCGTAGAAGAATGCAGCGTCGTTCAACTGCAGCTTGCCCAAGGCATCGCGCAGGGGTTCGTACTCGTCCGCGAGCACCGGGAAAATTCCGGCAAACACCATCGGCTTGATGGCTTCGAATCCGGGAAGCGCCGGGGCGGGCCGCGCGGCTTCAGTGACGGTGTCTCCCATGCGCGCGTCAGCCACCCGCTTGATGTTGGCCACGATGAAGCCCACATCGCCGGCCTCGAGTTCTTCGAGCGCGATCGGTTTTGGCGTCAGCGTGCCGAGCTGTTCCACTTCGTAGACTTCATTGGTGGCCACCAGCCGGATTTTCATGTGTTTGGTGATGCGCCCTTCCATCACGCGCACCAGCACCACCGCGCCGCGGTAAATATCGAACCAGGAGTCAAATACCAGCGCCTGAAACGGATTTTCCGCGCTGCCTTTGGGCGGCGGAATGCGATGCACGATGGCTTCCAGCACATCTTCTACGCCAATGCCGCTCTTGGCGCTGATCATCAGCGCGTCGCCGGCGGGAATCGCCAGCACGCTTTCGATCTGCTCTTTTACGAAATCAGGCTGAGCGGCGGGTAAATCAATTTTGTTGATCACCGGTAGAATGGTGAGGTTGTGCGAAGCCGCGAGAAATGTATTGGCTACGGTTTGCGCTTCCACACCCTGGCTGGCATCGACGACCAGCAGCGCACCTTCGCACGCGGAAAGCGCGCGTGATACTTCGTACGAAAAATCGACGTGGCCCGGCGTGTCAATCAGGTTCAGCCGATAGGTGTTGCCGTCTTTCGCATTGTAATGCAGCCGGATGCTCTTGGCCTTGATGGTGATGCCGCGCTCGCGCTCCAGGTCCATGGAGTCCAGCACCTGCTCGTGCATTTCGCGCTGCGAAAGCGCGCCGGTCATCTCCAGAAGCCGGTCCGCGAGCGTCGACTTGCCGTGATCGATATGTGCGATGATGCAGAAATTCCGTATGAACTTCGGGTCCATTCGCTTCCCGTTCCGCCAGGATTTACCTGAGGGTGTGCGTAGACTGTACGACCTGCTATTTCGCTGCGGCAGCGCTTGCCTACTCAGCGGAAACCATGCCGTGTAAACCTCTAGTTTGCCACAAGTGGGAGAAGCCGTCAGCCCGAGGGAGCAGCAATTGATTTGCGAGGCGAATATGCGTGCGAACAAAAGCGATGCCGCCCCGGCAGGAGATGCGACAGGTTCTCGTTTAGCGGTTTATGTCTTCGTTGTCTTGCAGGCGCGCCACGAGGGTAGTGAGCTGCGATTTCAGCGAGTCATCCGGGGCCACGGCTAGGGCCAGCTTCATTTCCTTGACGGCGTCGTCGTAGTCGCCCTTTGCGACGGCGAGGCGGTAGTTTCAGCAATGCGGACTGGGACCACGCGCTGGAAGCGCCGACGGCGAAGCCGAAGATCATAAGGATTGTTAAAGCGATGGTTCTTTTCATGGTGCGAGTCTTCTGCGAAGGTTCATCGAGCAGCTTGCTAAATTTGCGTTGTCTCTACTAACTTGCTTAGTGCGTTTCCCGACAGTAGTACGGTTCGCCAGCCGTCCAGAAATTCGGCGCCGAGCGATCTATAGAGTTCGAGCGCAGGTTCATTCCAATTCAACACCGCCCACCGGAGAATGAGCGGTTTTTCCCGCTGCGCCGTGCGTGCAACGCGTGCAAGGAGCGCCTTGCCAATGCCGCGCCCGCGCAGTTCGGGCCGGACGAAAAGATCTTCGAGATAGATTCCAGGCCCCACGTCGGAAGAAAAGCGCGAAACCAGCAGGTGTTCCGCGCCACTCGGCGATGAAGGCGCGAAATTCCGGGTCGGCGCCGAAGCCGTCGCGCAAGATGTCCGCCTCGGTTGTCTGGACCTGATCCGGCTCTTTTTCGAGGCAGGCCAATTCGATGATCAGTTTTCTGACCACGGCGGCGTCGCTAGCTGTGGTTGGGCGAATCGTCAACATAGACACGCCCGCCGCTTTCACTGCTTCTGCCGTGTTAGCGTCGCGATGATGTTGGGCTCCCACGTCTTGCCGGCATCGTCCGAGAACGATTGTTCGAAGTGATGCGAATCCGGCGTTATGTCAGACCACACGCAGCGCACCAGGATGCTTCGGCCGTTGTATGTTTCCTGATCGTAGAATTCGCCACGCCCGTTGTTGAATTCGCCGATCGTCGGCGGCAGGCTCACTATTCCGATTTTGCTGTTCGCAAAGTTCATGCTCCATTGGCGCGCTCGCGGGTCGTACAAAAACAGACCCAGATCCTCGAAGTGACCCTTCGGCCCGTCGGCCTCCACCTCCTCAAGCTGTGCTCGGCCGCCCCAGACTTTCCGAGTCACAACGGTTCCATTGAGTTCCACCCAGATGGTCGAACCTGTCAGCGGATGCTGCAGGCGCCTCATGTGGGTCTTCCACGCGCTAAAATTGAAATCGAAATCGTGGTTGCCTTCGGTGCCTGGTGTTTCGGCCTGCGCGATGTCAGCGTCAGCCTTGATGCGCGTGTAGTCGTTGATCCAATTCACCTCCCAGGTTTTGCCGCCATCGTCGGAAAAGGCCTGTTCCGAGCGGCCTGCGATTGGCGAAATGTTTGAAAAGATGATTCGCACCAGGATGACTCGGCCGTTGAATGTTTCCTGGTCGTAAAAATCGCCTTGTCCATTTCTGAATTCGCCCACCATCGGAACGCCCAGATTGCCGTCGTTGCTGCGGGCAAAATTCAGACTCCACTGATGGGATTCCGGATTGTAGAGACGCAAGGAAAGGAGCTCGAGGTGACCGCTGGGACCGTCAGCCTCGACTTCCGCGAGATTGGCGCGGCCGCCCCAGATCTTCCGCACGACAATTGTCCCATCGAGTTCCACCCACTTTGTCGAGCCACTCAGCGGATGCTCCAGCCGTTTGATGTGAATTTTCCAGGTACCGAAGTCAAAATCGAAATCGTGCTGTCCGTCACGCGCCGTGGTGCTTTGCCCGGTTTGTGGAACGGCCGGGACAGCGTTCGAGAGGGACCAAAGAGCACCCACCAGGAAAACCGCTGCCAATCGCCGAAATCGGTTCATGGTTCCTCCACACTTTGCATCCGCCTGATCATCCCGGCGGGCGGCGTTGCACTGCCAACCGCGGCAGTGTCAAAAATGAATTGCCTTATGGTATTTTCCTAGAGCCACTTATTATGCAACTGGCGATACCGCTTTCCAAAGACGCAGGGCCGCTCTTCCGGCAAATCTACCTGGGTTTGCGCAAAGCCATCTTCGCGGGCACGTTTCATGCGGATGGCCGGTTGCCATCCACGCGCGACCTGGCGGACCAGTTGGGAGTTTCCCGGACGGTAGTGCTGTTGGCTTACGACCAATTGCTGGCTGAAGGTTTCGTCGCCGGCCGCAGCGGCTCAGGAACCTACGTTGCGCAGGGGTTGGCCCCGAACCGGCTGGCCAGTTCGAAAAAATCCATCAAGCTGTGTTTGTCCAGATTCGGCACCGCCGCCGAACAAGCCGCGCCCGCGCTGGATTTTCAGGCGCGGCGCCCGCCGGTACACCGCTACGATTTCGCGTCCGGGCGCAGCGAGAGCGACATCGAGACGTTCCCCTTCGAGATGTGGCGGCGCATTCTGCTGCGTTGCGCGCGCAAAGCTCCGGTCGTCGAACTGGACTACGGCCCTGCCGCAGGGAGCGTCGCATTACGCGAAGCGATCGCGGGGCACCTTCGGCGATCTCGCGCGGTGGTCTGCGATCCATCCGAAGTGATTATCGTGAACGGTTCACAGCAGGCTTTGGACCTGATCGTCAGGGTTTTACTGGAACGCGGCGATCGCGTGGCCATCGAAAATCCCAGCTACCAAGGCACGCGAGAAATTCTTCTTGCCGCCGGAGTCCGGGTGATCCCTGTCCCGGTCGATCGCGACGGATTGAATCCGGCGAAACTGTCGAAAAACGCGCGCGTCTGTTTCGTCACGCCATCACACCAATTTCCAACTGGCGCCATCCTGCCGCTGGCACGGCGTTTGGCTCTGCTTGAATGGGCGAAACGGCAGAACTCCCTGATTGTCGAGGACGACTACGACGGAGAATTTCGCTACGAAGGCCAGCCTCTGGAATCTTTGCAGGGACTGGACGCCGAAGGACGCATCCTTTATGTCGGCACATTTTCGCGCACGGTGTTTCCGGCGCTTCGTGTCGGCTATGTGATTGTGCCAAAGACTCTGACGCGTGCCTTCACCGCGGCCAAGTGGCTGAACGATCAGCATTCCGCCACACTCGAACAACAGGCACTTGCGGACTTTATTTCATCGGGCGCGTATGAACGCCATTTGCGCCGCGTTCGCCGCAGAAACGCTGCGCGCCGCCGGGCATTGCTCGAAGCCATTCACAAATATCTGGGCGACCGCGCCAGCGTCACGGGTGACGGCGCGGGGGCGCACGTCGTGCTTTGGCCCAAGAAGTGCGTGGCCGAAGAGAGCCTGATCACGCAAGCCGCGGCGCGTGGCGTTGGTGTTTCGTCGATATCGCGATACTTTCTGACGCCGCCATCGCAAGTCGGCTTGATGCTCGGATACTGCCGCATGAACGAAGAAGAAATTCGCGAAGGTGTGCGCCGCCTGGCCGAAATCCTCTGAGAACGCCCGTCATCCAGACTGAATTGCCGAAACTTCCCCCGTTGCCCGATTCCACATCGTGGTTGCGACTCGGTTTGGCCGGGTCTGACGCGGCGGTATATAGTGGAGATGGTTCGAACCACCCGCGAGCCAATCAATTCCAACAATGAAGCAGCACTCAAGGATCAAGCTGGCAGATGGCCGCAGACGTTAACAAGAATCTGGAGCGCGCGAAGAAATTCCTCGATAAGAACCGTTTCGAGGACGCCATCGAGGCTTATCTTGCGGTGATTCAGGAAGCACCGCAGAACGTGGAAGCCGCGCAGATGCTGGGCGATCTTTACACCCGCCTGGATCATCCCGACCGCGCCGCTGTTTATTACGGCCACCTTTTTGAGTTGCTGGTGGACCCGCGCGACGAATCCAAGGCCATGGCGATTTACAATCGCTTCCTGAGGAATTCGCTGGCCCCACAGCCTCCCGAACGAATTGCGCGCTACGCTTTCCTGCAGCAAAAACAGAATCATCCCGAAGAAGCCATCGATCAATACATCAAGGCAGCGGAGCTGTTCAGCCAGGCAAACCGCATGGAAGACGCGCTGTTTTGCTGGGAACGTACGGCGCAGCTGGAGCCGGAGAATTTGAATCGTCAGTTGAAAGTGGCGGAAACCGCTTCGCAACTTGGCAAAAATGCGCTGGCAGCACGATCTTTTCTTCGCGCCGGTACTTTGGCTGCGGCGGCGGGCTCGCCACAAGAGTCGATGAGACTGCTCGGCCGCGCCTATGCGCTCGCGCCGCAGGAACGCAGCGTCGCGCTGCTGTATGCGCAGGCCAAACTGCGAAACGGCGAAGCCGCCGAAGCCGCCGCGTTGATGGAACCGTTCGCCGCAAGCGAAAGCGATACCCCGTTCCTGGAAACTTTTGCAGACGCGCTGCAACAAGCAGGACAACTTGATCGCGCGCGCGGCGTCCTGGAAAAGCTTCTACGCGAAAAAAATGAAGGTGGCACGCGTTTGTTCGGGCTGGCCGATACCTTCGCCGACCTGGCGCAGGATGCCAAGTCCGTGGAAATTCTGGTGGTATTGAAGCGAAGAATGTTTGCCGACAAGAAGCAAAACGAGTTTACGACCCAGGTCGAAGAACTGGGCGCGAAGCATCCGGAGTCTCTGCCCATCCTGGAATTCTGGGCCGCGCTGTACAACGAATTGAACCGCGAATCGCAATATTTTGAAGTGCTTATCCGGTTGTTCGACGCGAACTTTAATTCCGGAAATTTTGCCAAGTCCAGCGAGGTGCTGGAACGTCTGGTGGATATTGATTCCTACGACTACCGCAACCAGGCACGTATGGAAAAATTGCGCGGGCGCGTCGACGAAACCTTTCTTCGCAGAGTTGCTGGGCGCATGGCCAAAACGACGGTGGGAACGCAAAACCCGGCCACGCCCCCGAAGGCCGAATCCAGCCACGATATAGCCACGGAAAATCCCGTTACCGAAGAAGGCAAAAAACTGCAAGCTCTCGAAGATCTGATCGTGCAGACGGAGATTTTTCTGCAATATTCGTTGCAAACCAAAGCCATTGACCGACTGCAGAAAATCGCCGCCATGTTTCCGGGAGAAGAAGAACGCAATCCGCGTTTGCAGGGCCTGTATCAGATGGCGAACTGGTGGCCCAAGGCGCAATCGAAACCGGAAGCGCCCTCGAAAGCCCCGAGTGTGCCGGTGGTGGAGGCGCAGCCAACGCCGCCGACGGGCCGCACCGGAACTTATACCGCGGACACCCTGCGCGACCTGACCAAGATTTCAGAAATTAACCAGAAAACTTTCCGGCAGCAAACGCCGCGCGCGATGTTGAACACCACCGTCACGGAGGTGGGCACCTACATGAAGGCGGCGCGCACGCTGGCGGTGATCGGCGCGCCCGGACGCCCGCCGGAGATGGCCGCGGAGTATTGCGCTTCAGGATTGAAGCCAGCGCCCGGCTCACAGGTTGTATTATTGCTTGCGCAAATGGAAAAGGCTGTGCCGGATGAACTGGGCGGCATGGTGGTAGACGCCACGGAAGGCTCGATCCTGGCGGAATTGGGGCTGGAAACGGCGTTGGGTGTGACGCTGACAGACAAGGAAACTCAGGCGCCGGCCGCGATGCTGATTGTTGGTCAGGCTACCGCTGCATAAATGGAAGCCGAATCAGACTTATTTTCTGCAGGCGATTGGCGACCAGATGATGATGAGCGTGAGTCACACACGCCTGCGCACGCTCGTTCGCCGCATGGGAGTTTCCGACGAACGCACTGGATTGCTGAGCCGCAGTTCGTATGTCGGCTGCTTGTTGAACGAAGCTGACCGCGCACGCACGCAAGGCACAACACTTTCGCTGGCAATTCTGCAGATCGATCGCGGCTCGGAAATGTTGCGCCAGCAGGGAGAAGCGCCGCTGGAAAAGTTCCTGGAACAACTGGCGCGGTCGCTGCAACCGATGGTGCGCCAGAACGATATGGCGGTAAAATACACGTCGTGGGCGTTGGCGTTCATTCTGCCGGACACCACCACTTCCGGCGCGCAGAACCTGGTGGAGAAATTACGCCGCGCAGCCGCTGGAGTCCGCCCGCCGTGGGATTCCACGCAGGTTACGTTGAGCGCGGGAATTGTCGAAGCGGTGGCGCGCCAGGATTACGACAGCGAAGATATTGTGACCGACCTGATCAACCGCGCGGAATTCACCATGGAAGAGACGCGCAAACTTGGCGGAGATACAGTTGTTGTGGCCGAGGCGGCGAAGCATTGAAGTGCGCGGCATCCGGCCGCCGTAGATTGGTCTGCGCGACGTTCCCAGGCATTTCGCATCTAACTCCAGGCTTTAGAGAAGCGAGGAATCCATGTTTCCAACGGATGTGGTGATTGTTGCGGGTGCGCGCACGCCCATGGCGCGTTACACCGGTGTTTTCTCCGAAGTATCCGCGATTGAATTGGGAGCGCATGCGACCAAGGGTGCAGTGGCGCGTTCGGGAGTCGATCCTGGCGAGCTCGATCATGTGGTGTTCGGCAATGTATTGCAGACGAGTTCGGACGCGATTTATGGCGCGCGGCACGTCGGCCTGAAGGCCGGATTGAACGTAGAAACTCCGGCTGTCACCGTGAACCGTTTGTGCGGCTCCGGCATTGAAGCCATCGCGCAAGCCGCGCAACGCCTGCTTTTGGGCGAAGCCAATATGGTGGTGGCGGGCGGAATGGAAAACATGACCCAGGCTCCGTTTGTGATTCGTGGCGCGCGCACTGGCCTCAAACTGGGCAGCGGCGTCCTGGAGGATTTTCTTTTTGTCGGACTCACGGATTCATACTGCGGATTGCCGATGGCAATGACCGCCGAAAAACTGGCGGCGCAGACCGGCATCACGCGCACGGATGCCGACGCTTACGCGCTTCGTAGCCAGCAGACAGCGGACGAGGCGGCGAAAGCGGGGGTGTTCAAGGAAGAAATCGTGCCCATGGAAGTGAAACAGGGGAAAAAGTCCGTTGTGGTCAGCGAGGATGATCACCGGCGCCCGGAAACCACCATGGAGACGCTTTCGAAATTGCCGCCATCGTTCCAGAAAGACGGAATCGTCACGGCGGGGAACGCCAGCGGAATCGTGGATGGAGCGGCGGCGGTTGTGGTTACACGCGAAAAAACTGCCAAAGAGCGCGGGCTGAAGCCTGTGGGGAGAATCGTGTCATGGGCCGCTGTGGGTGTGGACCCAAGCATCATGGGAATTGGGCCGGTGCCGTCGACCCGCAAGGCTTTGCAGTTGGCGGGATTGTCGCTGTCGCAAATCGATCGCGTGGAAGTGAACGAAGCCTTTGCCGCGCAGTACCTGGCCGTGGAGAAGGAACTCGGCTTGTCCCGCGAAAAAACCAACGTGAATGGTGGCGCCATCGCCCTGGGACATCCGCTGGCCGCATCCGGCACGCGGTTGGTAATCACGGTGTTGAACGAACTGCGGCGCAAGGGCTTGAAGTATGGCCTGGCGACCGCGTGCATCGGCGGCGGCCAGGGAATGGCCATGATCGTGGAAGCGCTCGTAAACTGAAAATCAGCTTTGCGGCGGTGATCCACGAAGTCTGCCGTACCGCACGAATTCCCCGTCTTTGATACACTTTGACGGGTGGCACTCTCCCGCCGGTTTCGAATGGATCTTCTGAAGTGAGGATTGAGGATGGCGATTCAAAAAGTTGGAGTCGTTGGGTGTGGTTTGATGGGCTCGGGAATTGCCCAGGTGAGCGCGCAGGCGGGATTTCAGACTGTGGTGCGGGAAGTCAGCCCGGAATTGGTGGAGAAGGGGCTGAAAAACATCGAGAAAAATCTGGCGCGACTGGTGGAAAAAGCCGCGATTGCCGAATCTGCAAAAAATGAAATTCGCGGCCGGTTGAAGGGTGTGACCTTGCTTGACGAGTTGAAGGACTGCGACCTGGTCGTGGAAGCGATCGTCGAGCAATTGCCCGCCAAGCGCGAATTGTTTTCTGCCCTCGACGCGCTCTGCCCCGCCAACACTATTTTTGCCAGCAATACTTCTTCTTTGACGATCACGGAAATCGCGGCAGTGACGAAGAGACCGCAGCGCTTTGTTGGCCTGCACTTTTTCAATCCTGTTCCGGTGATGAAACTTGTGGAGGTGGTGAGGACGATTGCCACCGATCCCGCGGTGTACGAAGAAATGGTCAGTTTCAGCGCCAAACTGGGCAAGACTCCGGTGCGCGCGCAAGACAGCGGCGGCTTCATCGTTAACCGATTGCTGGTGCCGTATCTTCTGGACGCCATTCGCGCGCTGGAAGAAGGCGTGGGATCCGTCGTGGACATCGACAATTCCATGAAGCTGGGTTGCGGCTATCCGATGGGGCCGTTTACGCTTCTGGATTTTGTGGGACTGGACACGACGTATTACATTTCGCAGATCATGTTCGATGAATTCAAGGAGAAGCGCTTCGCCGCGCCCCCGTTGCTGAAACGCATGGTTCTGGCCGGCTGGTACGGCAAGAAAAGCGGCCGCGGATTTTATGACTACGCCGATCCGGCCAATCCGAAGCCAATGAGTTTGTGAGGATCCGGAAATGTCCTACGAAAATTTGCTGTACGAAAAAAAAGACAGCATCGCGTACATCACCTTCAACCGCCCCAAGGTGCTGAACGCGCTGAATCGCAAAACGGTGGAAGAGCTGTGGTTGGTGCTTACGGACGCGCGCGACGATGCTGCTGTCCGGGTGCTGCTTCTCACCGGCTCAGGAGAGAAAGCCTTTGTGGCCGGCGCGGATATAAATGAGCTGGCCCGGCAAACGCCTGTGAACGGCAAGGAATTTTCACTGTTCGGCCAGGGCGTTTTTCATTTACTGGAAACCATGGGCAAGCCTTCGATCTGCGCCATCAATGGATTCGCGCTGGGCGGGGGTTGCGAACTGGCTTTGTGCTGCTCGATTCGCCTGGCCAGCAAAACCGCGAAGCTCGGGCAACCCGAAGTGAAGCTGGGAATTCTACCGGGTTACGGGGGTTCGCAGCGCATGGCTCGCCTTTGCGGAAAAGGCATCGCGCACGAAGTTTGCCTGACGGGCGAGATGATTACCGCGGAAGAAGCGCAGCGAATCGGGCTGGTCAATCGCGTTTACGAGCCGGCCGAATTGTTGCCGGCAGCAGAGGCCATGGCCAAAAAGATCATCGAACGAGCGCCGCTGGCGGTGAAATACTGCATGGAAGCGATCGAGCGCGGAGTGGAAATGCCGCTGGAAGAAGGGTTGTTCCTGGAGGCCACGCTCTTCGGTTTGTGTTGCGCCACGGAAGATATGCGCGAGGGAACGAAAGCGTTCCTGGAAAAGCGTCCGGCGCAATTTCAGGGAAAATGAGCGCAGAGATGCCCAGCAAACTCCAACCAGGAAAAATTAAAGGCGAAATGAACGCGGCGGGCTTGCGCTTTGCGGTCGTGGTCAGCCGGTTCAACAGTTTCATCACCGAACGATTGCTGCAAGGAGCGGTGGATGCTCTCGAGCGCAGCGGCGCGGGTAATACAGATGTGGATGTCGTACATGTGCCGGGCGCGTTTGAATTGCCGCTGACCGCGAAGAAGGCAGCGCAATCCGGCCGCTATGACGCCATTATAGCGATTGGCTGCGTGCTGCGCGGAGAAACCGCGCATTACGATTATGTCTGCTCGGAAACCGCGCGGGGGTTGCAGCTTGCGCAGATGGACACCGGCATCCCGGTGATGTTTTGCGTTTTGACCTGCGACACGCTGGAACAAGCCATCGATCGCGCCGGGTTGAAGGGCGGCAACAAGGGATTCGAAGCGGGACTGGGCGCGGTGGAGATGGTGCATCTTTCCCGGAAAATGCGCGCCAGCGCAAAGCCAGCCGCCCCCGCGAAGGGACGCCGGAAATAACGTGGCCCTCCGCACGAAATCGCGCGAATTTGCCATGCAGATGCTCTTTCAGTGGGACATGAGCGAGCAGGATCCACGGCGTCTGGAAACTACGTTCTGGAAAAGCGCCAAAGCCGCGGCGCAGACGCGCTCTTTCGCGAATCAATTGTTCGAAGGCGCCGCGCACGACGCCAAGCAACTGGACGAAATCATCACGAAACACGCAGCCAACTGGCGTCTGGAGCGAATTTCCGCCATCGATCGTGCCATTCTTCGCCTGGCGATGCACGAGATGCGCGCGACGGACACTCCGGCGAAAGTGGTGATCAATGAAGCCGTGGATTTGGCGAAGAAATTCTCGTCGGAAGAAGCCGGCGGCTTTGTGAACGGCATCCTGGACACCTATCGCAAATCGCTCAACGTCGAATAATTACTGAAAGCTGCTTGGCCGCGCGCTGCTCAGGTGCGAATCACGCCTTCGAAAACTTTAACGGCCGCGCCGCTCACTCTTGGCGTGAGCGTTTTTCCAGCTTGCGTGACTTCCACTTCGATCTGGCTCGGCCGTCCCATTTCGACGCCCTGGGTAATGTTCAGCGTATGCCCGGCGCCCAAGCGGCCATGTTTCACCAAAAATGCGCCAAGCGATCCCGCCGCGGAACCGGTGGCGGCATCCTCGTACAATTCCCACGGCATCATCCCCCGGGCCCAGACGCTATGATTCGATCCAGCGGTAAAACAGTAGGCCAGCGCGCCGTCTTTGCCGAGCCGTCGCGCCAGTTCGACCATGTTCATCTGAATTTTGCCCAGCGCACCGCGATTCTTCAGCGGCACCATTAAATTATAAATTCCGGTGGAGACAAATTCTGGCGCGAGCTTGGGATCCAGGTCCTTCGGCGCCAATCCCAAAGCGGCGGCGAGCTTTTTCTTATCGATTTTGGACGGCTTGAACGCAGCTTCCTTCTGCGTCATGGTCACGCGCTGCGGGCGCCCGTCCTTGAAGCGAATTTCCACCGGCAAAACGCCTGCGCCGGTTTGCTGCAAAACGTGTACGCCGCCTTCCTGCGCGGGTACCACTCCCAGTTCCGCCAGCAGGAACCATGTGCCGATCACGGGATGGCCGGCGAGTTTCAATTCTTCCTTGGTGGTGAAGATGCGCAACCGCGCTAGCGCGCGATCGTCGGTGGGCTTCTGCACGAAGACCGTCTCCGAAAGATTCATTTCCCGCGCAATGGCCAGCATCTGATCGTTCGACAGCCCGTCACCGTCGGTGATGACCGCCAGGGGATTTCCCTGGAACCGTGTAGTGGTGAAAACATCCAGCGTGTAGAAGCGATGATCCATGGCAGTGCCGTTGCCGTTCGCGCCGGAACGAATGAATCGGTTAAATCCGCTCGAGCTGGCGAACAGTCCTTTCGTTCGTGACATTTCCCGTGTTCAAAGTGTTCTTCGGTTCCAGCAGCAAAAGATGGACTTCCTCGTCCGCCATCGGCAAGTGCTCCACGCCGTGAGGCACGATGATGAACTCGCCCTCACGGACTGTTGCATCATGGTCGCGGAAACGCATGCGCAGAGTGCCCTTCACGACAAGAAACAGCTCGTCCTCGACGTCGTGATGGTGCCAGACAAACTCGCCCTTTAGTTTAACCGCTTTCACGGCGAAATCGTTGAGTTCGCCGACCACCCGCGGATTCCAGTAATCCTGGATGGCGTCGAATTTATTAGCGATGTTGATGGTATGCATACGCTCCTCCTAAAGATTCTGAATTGCCGCGACGGTTGCGCGCAGAACCTTCTGAGTGGTGGCCGCTTTTGAGGTTTCCGCGTAAATACGCAGCAGATTCTCGGTACCGGAAGCGCGCACCATCACCCAGCCGATGTCGCCGAGATACAGCTTGATGCCATCCATATTCTCTCGCCGTGCCACTGGCCATCCCTCGAACTGTTGCAGTTTTTCGCTTGAGAAGTGCGCGATAGCTTTTTGCTTTTGCGCGGTTGTGACGTCCAGATCGATGCGGCCGTAGTGGAATTCGCCAAACTCCCGGTGAAGCGTGGCCAGCAACTCGCCAAGGGACTTACCATGCCAGGCCATGAGTTCCGCCAGCAATAGCGCAGACACTGTGGCATCTCGCTCGGGCAAATACAGGTTGGTGCCGATACCGCCGCTTTCTTCGCCGCCGATCAGGATGTTCTGCTCCAGCATCAGCTCGCAAATATATTTGAAGCCGATGGGCACTTCGTGAAGCTTGCGATCGTATTTGGCCGCCAGCTTGTCGATGAGCTTCGTGACGGAGAAAGTTTTGGCAATGTCGCCAGGAAGCTTGCGCGTGCCGATGAGGTGCCACACGAGAAGAGCAAAAATCTGGTGCGGGTTTACGAAAGTGCCGTCGCGATCGATGGCCCCGATACGGTCGCCGTCGCCGTCGGCGGCGAAGCCCGCGTCAAACTGTCCGTGCAACACGGCTTTGCGGAGCGCGTCGATATGCGGCTCGATGGGTTCTGGGTGGACGCCGCCGAACAGTGGATCACGGGTGCCACGGATCTCTTCAGACTGAACTCCGTTACGCGAGAAAAGCTCGTGGAGCAGGCCGGCCGCCGATCCATGCATCGGATCGACCACGAACTGGAATTTCGCGTCGCGTAGGCACTGCCAATCGACAAGTTTTTCGATGGTATCCAGGTAAGGAGCGCGCGGTTCCAGTGAGTGGATCAATTCCTTTCGCGCAGGCAATGTAGGCACGCCATTCGAAAGGATCCCCGCCAATTCGCTTTCGATCTGCGCCACGATGGACGGCAACGCGCTGCTGCCGTAGCTGGCTTTGTACTTCATGCCGTTCCACGAGTGGGGATTGTGGCTTGCGGTCACCACAATTCCGCCGGCCGCGTTGCGCTGGCGCACCAACAAGGAAATCGCCGGCGTGGGACACGGCTTGTCCGTCAGCCACACCGGCGTGCCCGTTGCGCTGAATACTTCCGCGATGGCTGCGGCTACGCGATCGGAGTTCAGGCGATGATCGTAGCCGATCAACACTCCCTTGCGCGCGTCTTCCGAGCGCACCACGTAGCGCGCAATCGCGCTCGCCACAATGCGCGCGTTCTCCACCGTGAAATCTTCGCCGAAGATGCCGCGCCATCCGTCTGTTCCAAATTTAATCGTTTGCATGCAACTGTGAGTATACGCGAAGGGCGAAGGCCGCTGAAGACGCGCAGGCGTGCCGTGGATTATGCCAATTTGGTCGCGTGCGGATTTAAAGCAGTTGCTTGAGCCTGCGCTGCTCCAGCGATTTGACGATTTTCCCTACGTCTTGCGCGCGATCTCGTGGACAAATCAACAGCGCGTCCGGCGTTTCCACCACCACCAGATCATGCACTCCGATGGCGGCGACAAATTTGCCCGGGCTGCACAGGAAATTGCCGTCGGCATCCAATGTCTCCCCCGGCCCCGCAAGAATATTTTCGCCCGGGCGTTGTGCGAGCAGTTCGTACACCGCGGCCCATGAGCCGATATCGCTCCAGCCAATGTCCGCGGGAATCACAAAAACGCCGCGAGCCTCTCCTACGACGCTCGCGCCTGCGGCAGCGGCATTTTCCAGGATGGCATAGTCCACGGAAATGTTTTCCAACTTCGGATAGATTTTCTTGAGCTCAGATTCGTAGCTGCGTTTGCCGATATGCTTGGCAAGCGATTCGATCCCCTCGTGCGTTTTCGGAAGGAATTCGCGGAGCGCTTCCAGAAACGTCGACACGCGCCAGAAGAACATTCCCGCATTCCATTGATACATCCCGGACGCCAGATATTCCTTGGCGACGGCAAGCTCTGGTTTTTCCGTGAAGCGGCGGACGGGATAAACGGTGAAGCCATCGGCACGAAATGGCCGCTCGCTGCGTTCGATATAGCCATATCCGGTTTCCGGGCGTGTCGGTGGAATTCCCAGCACCACCATGCGCCCTTCTGCGCGCGCCACTTCCAACGCCACATTGACGATTTGCCGGTAGCGCTCCGGCTGCGCGATGTAATGATCGGCGGGCGACACCGCTATCACTGCATCGCCTTTGGCCGCGTGGCGAATGTTCACGGCCGCCAACGCAATGGCCGCCGCCGTATTTCGTCCGCAAGGTTCCGTCAGAACTTTCTTGCGCGCCGCCGCAGGCAATTGCTTGCGAAGAGCCGCGGCCTGTTCCGCGTTTGTCACTGACCAGATACGCTCAGCGGAGATCAATGGCCGCAAACGCGCCACGGTCTGCCCCAGCATTGTGGTTTTTCCGACGATGTTAAGCAGTTGTTTCGGGGTACGTGTCCGGCTGCGCGGCCAGAAACGCGTCCCGCGCCCTCCCGCGAGGATAACAGCGTGCGCGATAAGTTTTTTCTCGGGCATGAACGCTACACCATCAAAACGCGCGAAATCGCGTCGGGCTCAAATCCCAGCCGCAACAATTGGCCGTTCAACGAGTCCGTGTCCGGCACGGTCACTCGCAACAGCGACGTCGGCTCTTGCGGTTGCAGCAACACCAGCGGCAACGCGGCGGGAACAAACCACGCCTGGCCGGCCAGGAAAGGATACGACAACTCCGCATCGTGCAGCTCGCCTTGCCCGCTCAAAATAATCATCAATTGAAATTCAGAGGGGTCGCCTTCGATCGGCGTGGTGCGGTCGCAATCCCATCGCTCTGTGGCGAAAAATTCGCAAGCGGCCAGCAGATGCTTGTTCGCGTCGGGCGAGTGCAGCGGCAAAGGCGGAACTTTCCCGCTGCGCACGCCATCAAATCGCGTAACCTCCATGGCCTTCTCCAGGTGCAATTCCCGCAGCTTGCCATGGGTATCCACGCGGCCGTAATCGTAAACGCGATAGGTTAAATCCGAATATTCCTGGATTTCGCAAACGATCATGCCCGGCAGAATGGCGTGTTGCGTGCCCGCTTCGACGAAATACGTTTCGCCGGCGTGCACTGGATGGCGCAGAAAAAGTTCTTCGACAGTGTGATGCGCCACCCCTTCGAGAAAATCCTGCCGGGTGACCCCTGACTTCAATCCAATCAGTAATTCCGCGCCTGGCTCGGCGGAGACAATGTGCCACATTTCCGTCTTGCCACGCCCGCCCGCAGCTTGTTCGTACTTGCAGGCGAAAACATCGTCGGGATGAACCTGAATCGACAGCTTGTCCTTTGGAAAAAGGAACTTCGCCAGCACGGGAAAATCCTTGTAGGTGCCTGAACGGGTTCCCCGCCAATCCAAAGGCATCGCCCGCCAGCTTTCGCCCAGCGATTTTCCCGCGAACGGCCCAGTCGCCACGCGCGATTCCAGAGCGGTCAGCCACGCTTCGCCGATCGGCTCCTGCAAGTTGGTCTTTTTCGGGAAGAGCGGCGCAAGCGAGCGGGCTCCCCATGGGCGTGGACTAAAGATTGGCTCGAGACGTGTTAGAACAGGTTCAGCCACAATCAGGACGCAGCTTCAACACGAGCGAAGAAATTGTTGAGCCGCCGCAGTCCCTCGTCAATCCTTTCAATCGACGTGGCATACGACAGCCGCAGAAATCCCGGCGCTCCAAAGGCTTCGCCTGGCACTAACGCGACGTGCGCTTTGTCCAAGAGCTCTTTCGCAAGGTCGGTGCAGCTTTTCGCCAGTGGATGTGGCCCCTGAAGATGCACGGAAATGTTCGGAAACGCATAAAACGCGCCGCCCGGCCATTCGCATTCGACACCCGGAATCTCCCGCAACCCTTCCACGATGCGTTTTCTCCGCTTGGCATATTCCGCCAACATCGGTGGCACGGTGTCCATGGAACCGCGCATGGCCTCCAGGGCGGCGTATTGCGCGATGGATGTTGGATTCGACGTGGACTGGCTCTGCACCTTGATAATCGCCTGGATCAGCTCTTCCGGCCCGAGCGTATAGCCGATGCGCCATCCGGTCATCGCAAATGTCTTTGAAACCGAGCCGACGATGATCACGCGATCCTTGGAATCCTTCGCGCTGGCAATCGAAAACGGCTTGTGCGGCTCATAGACGAAGTGCGAATAGCATTCATCGGCCATCAGCCAGAGATTGTGTTTCTTGCAAAGAGCCAGGATGCGTTCGTATTCCTCGGCGTCAACGACTCCTCCAGTGGGATTGCTGGGCGAATTTACCATCACCATCTTCGTCTTTGGCGTGATGGCTTTTTCGATCGCCGCGGCCTTCGCGCTGAATCCGTCTTCCGGCCGCGTTTGCACAATCACCGGCGTCCCGCCAGCGTACTTGATGATGTCGGGATAACTAACCCAGTACGGCGCCGGGACGATCACTTCGTCGCCATGTTGGATTAGCACGCTGACCGAGTTGAAAATTGCATGCTTTCCGCCAACGCTGACCGCGCATTCCGTCGCGATGTAATTGGACGCCAATTCGCGTTTGTGCCACGTGCAAATCGCCTCGCGCAACGGCATGATTCCGCCCGTCGGCGTGTACTTCGTGCGGTTTTCCTCGATCGCCTTGATCGCGGCTTTCTTAATGTGTTCCGGCGTCGGGAAATCCGGCTCGCCGGGACCGAAGTCGGCGATGTCCACGCCTTTGGCCTTCAATTGTTCCGCGGCACTGATGACTACGGCGGTCGGCGATACCTGTATCCGGTTAATACGATTGGTTAGTTCCACAACCTCTCCTTGGAGCAAGGGGGATCGATATAGTGTTAGTGAAATCGCCAAGAAATTCAATGTGGAAGCACGGCGATTCGCGGATCAGGCGGGACAATTTGGCAGGCCTCACAGCGCGGCAATCTCAGGGAATCTTCGTGCGCAGCCGCTGTTCCACGACCGGAGGCACCAGGCCCGTCAATGGCCCACCCAGATGCGCAATCTCCCTCACCAGCTTCGCGCTCAAGTAACTGTAGCTCTCCCCCGGCAGCATAAAGACCGTTTCGAGGCGCGGCTCCAATTTCCGGTTCATCAGCGCCATCTGCAATTCGTATTCGTAGTCCGATATGGCCCGGATGCCACGCAGAATCACGCCCGCTCCGCGCTTGCGCGCATAGTCCACCAGCAAACCGTCGAACACGTCGACTTCCACTGCGTCCCACTGGCTGGTCACTTCCCGGAGCATCTCCACGCGTTCGGCGAGAGAAAAGAGCGGCTCTTTCTCTACGTTTCGCAGGACGGCCACAATCAGGTGGTCGAACATTTTTTCGCCGCGCCCGATCAGGTCCAGATGCCCATTGGTGACGGGATCGAATGTGCCCGGATAAATTGCCACGGAAGTTTTCATGGTGGACTTGAGGGGATCTCCGCGGCACATTCTAACCCAAAAGAGCAAAGGAAAGGGAACTCCGCCATCGCCGGCGCGGCACAACCCGCGGAAAAATGTTGGACGCTGCGAGAGGGATGTGCCACTCTCATCTGTTCTGAGTTGTAACGATTTAATAGCTGGACTTTCGCAGGAGTAGCCGGAGGCAGTTTCCATGGACCAAGCTCTGAAGCATTGCCCTTATCTGCTGGTGTTCTTCGCGCTCTTGATCGTCAGCAGCTCCGCGCGCGCGCAATCACTAGCGGAATTGAACGTGATGCCGTTGCCTGCAAAAGTGCAGACCGCCAGCGGCACCCTCAAAATTGATGGCAACTTCACTTTATCGTTTGCGGGATATCGCGAAGCGCGCCTGGACCGCGCAGGCCAAAGATTCATGACCACGTTGAACCATGAGACGGGCATCGTCTTCGGTCACGCGCCTGCCAATTCCGCCATCCCCACGCTCGTCGTCACCACCGACCACGAGAGCAAGCCCGTCCAGGAACTTGGCGAAGACGAGTCCTACACGTTGGAGGTCACACCATCTGGGGCCAAGCTGCACGCAGCCAATCCGCTTGGCACGCTGCGCGGTCTGCAGACTTTTCTCCAGCTAGTGTCCATCACGGCGGATGGGTTCGTTGTTCCAGCCGTCAGTATTCAGGATCAGCCGCGATTCCCGTGGCGCGGTTTAATGATCGATGTGGCCCGCCATTTCATTCCTCTCGAAGTGTTGCGGCGCAATTTGGACGGCATGGAAGCGGTGAAGCTAAACGTGTTTCATTGGCATCTTTCAGATAACGAAGGCTTCCGCGTGGAGAGCCACAAATTTCCGAAATTGCAGGAAGCGGGTGCGGATGGCGAGTTTTACACGCAGGAAGAAATACGCAATCTGATCGCTTATGCGCGCGATCGTGGCATTCGCGTCGTGCCCGAATTCGATATGCCCGGACACAGCACGGCGTGGTTCGTCGGCTACCCGGAACTCGCCAGCGGCGCAGGCCCGTACCAGTTGGAACGCAAGTGGGGCGTCTTCGATCCCGCCATGGATCCCACCAACGAAAAAACTTACAAGTTCCTGAACGAATTCATCGCGGAAATGGCTAAGCTTTTCCCCGACCAATATTTTCACATCGGCGGCGACGAGGTAAACGGCAAGGAATGGGATTCCAATCCAAAGATTCAGGAATTTATGAAGTCGCACGACATCAAGAATAACGAGGGCCTGCAAGCCTATTTCAGCCAGCACGTTCAGGAGTTCGTGGTTAAACACGGCAAGACGCCGGTAGGCTGGGATGAGATTCTTGTGCCGGGCGTCTCCAAAAATATTGTGATTCAATCCTGGCGCGGCGCGGATTCTTTGTCCGCGGCAGCCAAGCAGGGTTACCGGAGCATTCTTTCCAACGGCTACTACATCGATCTGGGATGGAGCGCGGCACGCCACTACGCCGTCGATCCCATGGGCGGAGCCGCTGCGAATCTCACCGCCGAGGAAAAGGAGCGCATCCTCGGCGGAGAAGCCACGATGTGGTCGGAATACGTCAACTGGGAGAACATCGATTCGCGCATCTGGCCGCGAACGGCGGCGATTGCCGAGCGCTACTGGTCTCCGCAAAGCACCACGGATGTTTCTTCGTTGTATTTCCGCATGGAGTCAGAAAACACGCGTCTCGAGTGGCTGGGCCTGACCCAGCGTTCCTATCAACCACAGATGGTTCGCCGCATGGCTGGGTCCGCGCCTGCCGCACAGGTGGACGCCTTGCTCGCGCTGGCGGAAGCTTTGGAGCCGGTGAAGGATTACAACCGCGAGACCACTCAGGGTGGCGACGAACCAACGCAACTGAAGCCGCTAAATCGCATGGTGGATACGGTGCATCCGGAGAGCGAAGTGTCTCGTCAATTCTCCGTGGCTGTGGATCAGTTCGTCGCGGGTTCCTGCAAGGACGGCGCGAAAGCCACGGCTCTGCGGGCCCAGCTTACGCAGTGGGCCGCGATCGATGGCCAAGTACAACCGCTAGCGCAGAACTCGATTCTCGTGCAGGACGCTGCCCCCGCTTCCGCCGCATTTTCCCAAGCCGCCGAACTGGCTCTGACAGCGCTGGACCGCATCGCTCAGGGACTGCCGCTGCCCGACGCGCTGAAGAAGCAACAATTCGACGCGCTGGCAGCTTTCGAAACACAGGCGCACAAATCTCAACTCACCATTCCAGCGCTCACCGCGTTTCAGAAGTTGATTGACGCCTCGGGCACCGGCGGAGCTTGCACCGCGACGAAATAAATTTTCACGAACTCGCGCCGATTTCAGCGACTTGACGTCGCGGCCTTGTGGCAAGTGCTTTCGCCTGAATCTTGAAACCTGTCTCCGGCTTCCGGCACGAATTCCCATTTGTATTTTCCGGGAGAGAGCGTCATTTTCAGCACACCAAACGTGTCCGCATTGCGGACTTCGCTGTTTGGTTGCGCGAATCCCAAAAACGTGTGGCTGGCTTTTTCCTCCCGTGCCCACAGTAATTTGCCGGATGCCGTTCCGTGGATCGGCCTGCCCGTTCGGGTCTTGGGGCGCGAATCGCTCGTACGAATGTTCGTGGCCGGCGAACACAAGGTCTGCGTGTGCCGCGTGCAGGTCCTGCCAGAATGTCCGCAACTCTATGTGGCGCGCGTGCTGTGCGGAAAAGCCGCTGCTGAACAGAGCGTGGTGGCCAAAGGCTATGATGCACGAGTTTGCATGCGCCAGAAGATCATGGCGCAGCCACAGTTCCTCCGGAGACCCTTCGCCGCAGCCACCAAGCGCCACCACGTCGCAATTTGTATTCAGAGCGATGATGTGCCACGCGCCAAGGTCGAAACTGTAGTAAGCGGTCGCGGGATCGCCGGCCTGCGTGCCCCAGTATCGAAAATAGCCGGAAGCATCCGAACCGTTGTACTGATGGTTCCCCGGGAGCAGGTTTGGTCCGATTTTTGAAGCGCCCCCAGGTCGGCTGATAACAATCTTCGAATTCCTCGTAGGTTCCGTTGTTGTAGGCGAGGTCGCCCGCAGCAAACACGGTTCCGGGAATTTTATCGATAAGCTTCGCGGTCGCTTCCGCTCCCGTCAGATTGCCGCACCAGGCAATATCCCCAGCGCCGAGCAGAACGAATGTGTTCGAATCCGGCCGGGGCGTCTCCTTGGGGTCTTTGTGTGCTGGCAGAGACACCAGCGTCTTGAGCTATCGAACCGGCGGCACAGAAAAGCGCGCACACAACGAACACTAGCCTGAAATTCTCATAATAAATAGAAAAAGGCTGTCACTTCGTGGCATAACTCTTTTGTCTAGAAAGATGTTGCCAAGAAGGAGCGACAGCCTTTATGAGCACAGAGTGTAACCAGTTTGTCTTCGGATTTCATCCCCAAAAGCGACGCGAGATTCGGGCGCAGTTCGACGGTGGAGCGATCACCAGCGATGGCGGTGGTTTGCTCCTGCGAGAGGTCGAGAAGCGGGTCGGGATCCTCCGCCAGTTTGCCGCCTGCTTCACCGATTATCGGAATCCCGATCTGATCGAACACCAAGTGACGGAGATGGTGGCTCAGCGCGTCTATGGTCTGGCCTTGGGATACGAAGATCTGAACGATCACGAGGAGTTGCGCAACGATCCCTTGCTGGCGGTACTGGTTGAGAAGGCAGATCCCCGCAGGCAAGTCTTAGCAGGAAAGAGCACCCTGAATCGGCTGGAACTGACCAAAGAGACGGCCAGTCGGAAGGAGCGCTACAAAAAGATCGTGCTGGATCATGGAGCCGTGGACCGCTTGCTGGTGGAGGTCTTTCTCCAAGCTCATGGAGAGGAGCCGAAAGAAATCATCTTGGACCTGGACGCGACTGACGATCCGCTGCACGGGAAGCAGGAAGGGCGCTTCTTCCATGGCTACTACGGACACTATTGCTACCTACCGTTGTACATCTTCTGCGGGGAGTTCCTCTTGTGCGCGCGGTTGCGATCCGCAAACATCGATGCGTCGGCAGGAAGTGTAGAGGAGTTGCAGCGCATCGTAGGACAGATTCGTTCTGCGTGGCGGCAGGTGCACATCGTAGTGCGGGGAGATTCGGGATTTTGTCGTGAGGAGCTAATGGCTTGGTGTGAAGCGAACCGCGTAGAGTACTTGCTGGGACTAGCGAAAAACGAGCGTCTGAAGGCCGAGATCGTGCAGGAGATGGCGGAAGCGAAAGCGCAGTACCAAGAGACCGGACGCGCCGCCCGCTTGTTCAAAGAGTTCGTCTACCAGACGCGGGAGAGCTGGCGCTGTGCGCGACGGGTGGTGGCCAAGGCCGAGCATCTGGAAAAAGGAGAGAACCCGCGTTTTGTGGTGACCTCTCTGAGTGCAGAAGAATGGCCGGCGCAAGCGCTGTATGAAGAGCACTACTGTGGGAGAGGAGACATGGAGAATCGCATCAAGGGTGCGCCGGCAAAACCGGCGAGGAGTAGGTGGTGCAAGTCCACTGCACTGAAAGGAGTAGCGAACCACAGTGGCCCCGAGGCATGCGCAGTCGACCGTGAGGCCGACGGCGAAGCGTTGTCCGGGGTACGCATAGGCCAGCCATCGAGCCGCGAAAATGGTTCATGTTCCGAACGCTGACACGGTCTTTGACGTGGAAGGCAACACGAGCGGAAGCGACATCGCGAGCCTCCGCCCGGTTCGGCGTGGTCTGAGACCCTGGCATGTGTGCACGCTCTTCGTATGGGAACCGGGAGATTTTGGGTTTGGTCGGGAAGCATCCCCGGCCCGCATCGGGAAGGCGAGGAGCCGAAGCCGATGACGAACGGGCCCAAGAAGTCTGACCTCGCCGAAGTAGCTGGGAAGCTGACGAACAAAGCCGGTATTCGAACGGCGGCGGAGTCGGTGGAGCCAAGGGCGGGGGCCGAGGGGAACGTGAGCCAGCAAAGCACGTACCGGACGCAGTGCCGGGATCGCGTGTCACAGGCGCTGGAGCGCGTACGTCAAACAGCAAGGGCAAAGAAGAAGGAACGGTTCTCTGCGCTGCTCCACCACATCACTATCGATATGCTCCAATTGTCGTTCTACGCATTGAAGCGCAACGCGGCACCTGGAGTGGACGGTGTGACGTGGAAGGACTACGAGGCAGCGTTGGAGAGCAATCTTCGAGGACTGCACGACCGGGTTCATCGGGGCGCGTACCGAGCATTGCCAAGCCGGCGGAAGTATATACCTAAGCCGGATGGGCGGCAGAGGCCGTTAGGTATCGCCGCGCTGGAGGATAAAATTCTTCAGCGGGAATGCGATCTACGAGGAAGATTTCCTCGGGTTCTCGTATGGGTTCCGGCCGAAGCGCAGTCAGCACGATGCCTTAGATGCGCTGGTGGTCGGCATCCAGCGACGGAAGGTGAACTGGATTCTCGACGCCGATTACCGAAGCTTTTTCGACACGGTGAGTCATTCGTGGCTCCTCCGTTTCCTGAAGCATCGGATTGGCGACGAGCGCATTCTTCGTCTGATCCGCAAATGGCTTAAGGCGGGAGTATTTGAAGAAGGGATCGTCACGGAGAGCGAGGCAGGCACGCCTCAAGGAGCAACAGCATCGCCCCTGTTGGCGAATGTCTATTTGCACTATGTGTTCGATCTCTGGGCGCAGCAATGGCGAAAGCAACACGCCCGCGGGGGCATGATCATTGTGCGCTTTGCTGATGATACTGTTCTCGGCTTCGAATACGAGTCTGATGCCAAGCGGTTTCTGGTGGAGATGCGGAAGCGGTCGGAGGCATTCTCGCTGTCGTTGCATCCGGAAAAGACACGGCTCATTCGGTTCGGGCGCTATGCAGCACTCAATCGAAAGGAGCGTGGTCAGGGCAAACCGGAGACCTTCAACTTTCTAGGCTTCACGATGATCTGCGGGCAGAAACGCACGGGTGGCTTCCAGCTTCTGCGAAGAACCCGCCGCGATCGCATGCAGGCCACGATCCTGAGAGTGAAGAAAGACTTGCAGCGCAGGCGACACCGGCCCATTCCAGAGCAGGGAAGATGGCTGGGTCAGGTGGTTCGAGGTTTCTATGCATACCATGCCGTGCCGACGAATTATTCGGCACTGGTGGTTTTTCGGGTCCGTATCGCGCAGCTCTGGAAGCGTGTGCTGATGCAACGAAGCCAGCGCGCACGGCGAACCTGGAAGCAGATGCCGAGACTCTTGGATACCTGGCTGCCACGACCGCGCATACTGCATCCTTGGCCCGAGCGGCGCTTCGACGTTAAACACCCGAGGTGGGAGCCGTGTGCCTAAATCGGGCTCTCACGGATCTGTGCGGGGGGCGCGCAGTAATGTGCGTCCCTACCGCGAAAGCAGTTGATGCTGTTCAGTGACCGCACCAGCACGCACTATCTGCGCAGCAATCAACTGCGGCTGTACTTCTCTTCCATCGCTTACGTGTTGTTGCAGATGCTGCGGCGCCTGGGACCGGAGGGCACGGAGTTGGCCAAGGCCCAATGCGCCACCATTCGGCTCAAGTTGCTAAAGATCGGCGCACTGATTCGCATCACGGTGCGCAAGGTATGGATTTCGCTGGCGGGTGGGTACCCCTACGTCGCGCTGTTCCGGCAAATCCATGAAAAGTTGTGCGCCGTCCCGGTAAAGTATTGAAAAACAACGACCCCGAACAGCTTTTTTCTCGCTTATGTCCCGGATGCTAAGCTGTGCCCCGAAACAGCCTCAGAGAGAGAAAAACCTCTCATGCCAAGGGAAAACGAATCAGCTAAACAACCTCAGCTCGCGAAACTATCTCACAACTTCCGATTCGAACAACATTCATTCCTCTTCTGCCAAGCTGTGAGAGATTGCGGCTAGAATCCTGAGTTTCAATGTTATCCTCGCGCAGAAACGCTTGTGGGGCCACTCAGGATACCGCGGTTGATTGTCCTTGCCCTTACCATTAAGCGTAAGAAATACGCCATTCGGCTCAACAAGGAACCCGCTCAGAGCGAAATTGTTGATATGAGACTAGTTTAGTCTTATTGTAAGTCTGGCGAAATTAACGGGTTGCACACTCTTTTGAGTCGTTTGCGGTTGACATTGGGGGTTCTGGGGAATATAGTTTAAGTGCGACCAATTAAGTCGTATTGGCATCCAACAAAATGCCGAGAGCCGAGAGTTTGAGGATATGTTCAAGCTATCAAAAAAAGCCGACTACGGCTTAATCGCCATGAAACACCTCGCCATTAGCCGCCAGGATCATTCCTGCAGCGCAAACGAGATTGCCGAAGAATACGGCATCTCCGCGACATTGATGGCCAAGGTGCTGCAAAAGCTAGCCAAGCATGGATTAGTAGCTGCGAAGCACGGTTCCACTGGCGGCTACCAGTTGGCGAAGCAGGCCAATCGCATTAGCGCCCTGGACGTGCTGACAGCGATCGATGGCCCGGTGCTGATCACGTCCTGCGTGACCAGCCATGGAAATTGCGACGCGACGGAACGGTGCTCCGTGAAGGAACCTTTGCAGCGCGTCAATGAAAGCATTCTGGAAGTTTTGAGCACGGTCTCGATCGCTCATTTGAGCGAAGACAAGCAGGAACCGTCGCTCGTGGAATTGAAGGGAATGGAACGGCTGGCGGTAACCCGCTAGTCGAGGTCTGGTCCGAAGAGGAGAAGAAGATGGCTGTCAAACTGCCGATTTACATGGACAATCACGCTACGACGCCGCTCGATCCGCGTGTGCTTGAGGCCATGTTACCTTATTTCACGGAAAAATTCGGCAATGCCGCCAGCCGCAACCACTCGTTTGGTTGGGCGGGCGAGGAAGCCGTGGAGAACGCCCGGCAGCAAGTTGCGTCTCTGATCAACGCCACCGCGAAAGAAATCATTTTCACCAGCGGTGCGACGGAATCCGACAACTTGATGATTAAGGGCGTCGCGGAAATGTACCGCGAGAAGGGCAACCACATTATTACCGAGGCTATCGAGCACAAAGCCGTTCTCGATACTTGCAAGAATCTGGAGAAGCACGGCTTTGAAGTGACGTACTTACCGGTACACAAAGACGGCCGGGTCGATCCCGAAGATGTGCGCAAGGCGATCAAGCCGACCACGATTCTGATTTCGGTGATGTACGCCAACAATGAGATCGGCGCGATTAACCCGATTGCGGAAATTGGCAAGATTGCCAAAGAACGCGGCGTGATCTTCGCCGTCGACGGGGTGCAAGCCGTTGGCAAGATTCCGGTCGACGTGCAAAAAGACAACATCGACCTGCTCGCCATCTCGGCCCACAAGCTGTATGGGCCGAAGGGTGTGGGAGCGCTTTATGTGCGCCGCCGCAATCCCCGCGTGCAGCTTTCCGCGATCATCGATGGCGGAGGCCACGAGCGCGGCATGCGTTCGGGCACGTTGAATGTGCCGGGCATTGTCGGTCTTGGCAAGGCCTGCGAACTTTGTCAGCAGGAAATGGCCGCCGAATCGGTCCGGTTGCGCGGATTGCGCGATCGCCTGAAGGTCGGCCTGGAAGCCAAGCTGGACGAAGTCTTTATCAATGGTTCGCTGGAGCACCGGCTTCCAAACAACCTCAACATGAGCTTCGCTTACGTCGAAGGCGAATCGCTCCTGATGGGAATCAATGACGTGGCGGTTTCGAGCGGTTCCGCGTGCACCTCGGCAACCTTGGAGCCCAGCTACGTACTCAAAGCTTTAGGCGTAGGTGAAGATCTGGCGCATACTTCGATCCGCTTCGGCCTGGGGCGTTTCACCACCGAGGAAGAAGTCGACTACGTGATCGATAAAATGGTGCAGGTTGTTACCAAGCTTCGCGAGCTTTCGCCGCTCTATGAAATGGCCAAGGAAGGCATCGATATTTCCAAAGTCAAGTGGCAGACCGCGTAAACTTACAGGATGAAGAGAAGAGGCAAAATGGCAAGCGCAATCGCAAGTGAAGGAACACTTCGGATTCACAGGTCTATCGCGGGCACGTCCGCTCCGTTCCGCGTGACCTATCAGGCGTATCAGGACGGCGACGAACCGGCTCCGGCGGCGGAGCGCGCGTTCTATCACCTCCAGGATGTTCGGGAATTTCTGAATGTTTTGGGAATCGGCGCGCAGTTCGTTCGTGACGCGCTGCGGGAACTCACCGCGGGACGTTCGGCGTTTCTGACCAACATCGCCCTGACGGAAAAGGCGATGAAGAATGCAGGATTTGGCAATCTGCTCGCTGCGGCGAGGGGCTAAGTACATACGATTTATTGAAGGAGAGAGGCCATGGCATACAGCGATAAGGTAGTCGATCATTACAATAATCCGCGGAACGTTGGCAGTCTGCCCAAGGAAGATCCCAATGTCGGGACCGGCCTGGTCGGCGCCCCGGAGTGCGGCGACGTCATGAAGCTGCAGATGAAAATCAATCCGGATACGCGGGTCATTGAAGAAGCCAAGTTCAAGACCTTTGGCTGTGGCTCTGCTATTGCCTCCTCGTCCTTGGCGACGGAATGGGTTAAGGGCAAGACCGTCGATGAGGCGCTGGCGATCAAGAACACGGACATCGTCCGTGAGCTCTCGCTCCCGCCTGTAAAGATTCACTGCTCCGTCCTTGCCGAAGACGCCATCAAGGCGGCCATCGGCGATTGGAAGAAAAAGCACGGAGTAGAAGTTCCCGCGCACGAAAAGTCTTCGCACTAAGCCCTTGCGGCTGGGTGTTGCGAGGCGAAGTTGGCGCGGCGTTAGTGGCGTCTTCCGGCAGTAGGACTGAGCTGTCGGAGGATGCTGTCCAAAGTTTCTTGTCTCCTCAAAGCGGAGAGATTTTTGCAATGGCCACGGAAACCACAACTCAGGTCGCCCAAAAAGCAGCTGGTCTGGTGATTCACCTGACGGAGCATGCGGCGAACAAGATCATCGCGCTGCTCGTTAAAGAAGGCGTCTCTGCCGAAACCGGCGGGCTCCGCGTGGGCGTGCAGGGTGGTGGGTGTTCCGGCCTTTCCTACGCCATGCGGCTCGATACCCAAGCGCGTGACCGCGACAAGATTTTTGAAGAGTTTGGCGCACGCATTTTTGTGGATCCCAAGAGCCTGTTGTATCTCAATGGCACCACCCTGGAGTACGAGGAAACCCTCATGCGCCAGGGTTTTGTTTTCCAGAATCCCAACGCCGCACGCAATTGCGGATGCGGGAGTTCATTTACGGCGTAGCGGTGGCGCGGATTCGGTCTGTGCCCTGACTGGTACGGAATCGGTCGGACAAGTGGTTGGCTACCGCAAACGCCAGCCACTTTTTTTGTGTTTGGGGGCATCAATAGAGAGTTCTTATGGCCAGTTCATTTCCCATCATGAAGGGTCCGCTGGTGTGTTGGAACTGCCACGAGCGCACGGTCGGCACGCACTTCTGCTCGTCTTGCGGCAAAGTGCTGCAAGTGGCGGAGCAGAGCGATTATTTCGCAATGTTCGAAATGCCGCGCAAGCTCTGGATTGAAATGGGCGCGCTCGAACAGAAATTCCTGCAACTCAGCTGGAAGCTGCACCCTGACAATTTTGTGAACGCCACGCCCGAGGAACGCGAAATTTCGCTGAAGCGCAGCTCGGAGCTGAACGACGCATATCGTGCCCTGCGCGATCCTGTCGGCCGTGTCGAATACTTGCTTGCCATCGAAGGTGCCCGCAAGGAAGGCCAGACGAAACAGCAGGCTCCGCCGGAATTGCTCGAGGAAGTCTTCGAGCTGAATGAATCTTTGGATGAATTGCGCGAAGCAAGGGAATCCGGGGCGGACACGGCTTCGCTGAGGCAGCGCCTACAAACCGCCGAAAAGAATTTCGAAGAGAAACTGGCCGAAGTCGACGGTCAATTGCAGGGTGCGGCACAAGAGTGGGACAAAGCTCTGGAGTCGTCCGAGCAAACTCCACGCGATGCGGCCAAAACCAAACTAAACGAATTGCTGAATCGCCGCTCCTACATCCGGAATCTAGTAATCAACGTACAAAAGGAATTGCTGTAGAAAGGTTTGCTTAAAACTTAGAACTGAAGATTGAAAACCTCTATGGGCAGAATCGTCGGAATCGATCTCGGAACCACCAACAGCCTGGTCGCCTATCTGGATGCGGCGACTGGCCAGCCGAAGTGTATCCCTGGCCCGTCTGGCAGCACGCTGTGCCCGTCGATACTCAGCCTCGACCCTGACGGCGGCATTATCGTGGGTGAACCGGCGCGGCGCCGTTTGCTCACGCAGCCCGAGCGCACCATCTATTCCGTGAAGCGCCTGATGGGTCGCGGGCCTGCGGATATTCTGAGCGAGCTGAAACTGTTTCCGTTCCGTATCGATCCGTCGAGCAAGAATGTGATTCGCGTCCAGCTGGGCGACAAGGTTTTCACGCCTCCGGAAATCTCCTCCTTTATTCTCCGCGAACTGAAAAATTGGGCCGAAGCGTTTTTCAGCGAGACTGTAGATCGCGCGGTGATCACGGTTCCCGCCTATTTCAATGATGCGCAGCGCCAGGCCACGAAAGACGCAGGCAAGCTGGCGGGCCTGGAAGTATTGCGCCTGGTGAACGAACCCACGGCGGCGGCGCTGGCTTATGGCCTGCACGAAGAGCAGCGCGGCAAAGTGGCGGTCTACGACCTCGGCGGCGGGACCTTCGACATTTCCATCCTCAAACTGATTTCCACGAGCGATGGCGACATCTATCAGGTTTTGTCCACAAACGGCGACACGCACCTCGGCGGCGACGATATCGATAATCTGCTCCAGGCGTTCGTCCACGAAGAAATTCTGCAGACCGACCAGATTGATTTTTCTCCGCACGGCGAATTGGCCCAGGAGCTTCGCAAAGAACTGATCGCGCTCAAACATAAATTGTCCGATGTGGAATCCGCCACGCTGCGCTTTCCGTTGCCCAACGGTAAAGTGTTCGTCCACGAATTCACCCGCGGCGCATTCGAGGCGCTGATCCGGCCGGTCGTGGATCGCACCATGGTTCCGGTGAAACAGGCCCTTGCCGATGCCCACCTGAAATCCACGGAAATGGATGAAGTTGTCCTTGTCGGCGGCACCACACGTACGCCGCTCATTCGGCGCACGGTGCAGGAATTTTTCGATCGCAAACCGCACACCGAACTGAACCCCGATGAAGTGGTCGCGCTCGGCGCGGCGGTGCAGGCGAATATTCTCGCGCACGGCGTGCAGAACATGCTGCTTCTGGACGTTACGCCACTTTCCCTCGGCATTGAAACTTATGGCGGCGCTGTCGCCAAAGTAATTCCGCGCAATTCCACCATTCCCGCCAGTGCCCAGGAGTTGTACACGACCGGCGTGGACAACCAGACCGGCATCGACATTCATGTGCTGCAGGGCGAGCGTGAACTGGCCAAGGATTGCCGTTCGCTCGCACGATTCACCCTGCGCGTTCCCCCAACTCCTGCCGGGCTGCCTCGCATTGAGGTGAAATTCCTGATCGACGCCAACGGCATCCTGCAGGTGGGTGCCAAGGATATTCGCACTGGCACCGAGCACACCATCGAAGTCCAGCCAAGCTACGGTCTTAACGATAACGACATTGAGCGCATGCTGGAAGAATCCATCGAATATGCGGAGCAGGATTTTGCCGAGCGCCAGGTGATTGAAGCGCGCACCGAAGCGGAGGCCATTCTCACGGCCACGGGGAAAGCGCTGGCGAATCCCAATGCGGCGAATCTTTCCGCGCCGGAACGCGCAAAAATTGATTTGTCTGTTGCGTGCCTGAAAGAAGCTGCGAAGGGAAACGACTACAAACTGATTCGGAAGCAAATCGACGATTTGAACCACGCCACCGAGCACCTTGCGGAATTGCTGATGAATTCGGCTTTGCAATCCGCGCTCGAAGGCAAGAAACTCGCGGAAGTTTAGGGAGACGCATATGGGCGGCAGCAATCCTTACATCGAAGAAGTGAAATACAAGAAGGCAACGCAGAAGTACAAGGTCACGTTTCTTCCTAGCGGCAAAACCGTCGAGGTCGATCCGGAAAAGTTTCCGTACGGCCACAATGGTTTGCCCGGTAGCATCCTGGATATTTCCGAAGGTTTCAAGATGGGCCTGGACCATGCCTGCGGAGGCGTATGCGCCTGCTCCACCTGCCATGTCATCGTGAAAGAAGGGCTGGAATCCTGCAACGAAGCCACGGATGCGGAACTGGACGAGCTCGATGAAGCGCCGGGCATCACGCCGAAGTCGCGCTTGGGCTGTCAGACCGTGCCCGACGGCACCACGGATATCGTGGTGGAAATTCCCGAGTGGAACAAGAATTACGCGAAAGAACTGGACCACTGAGGAGCTGCGATGCCGCACACTTTCGATTGGGACAATCTTGACGACATCGCCATCGGCCTGACGGATAAATTTCCCGACGTCGATCCGCTGACCGTCCGCTTCACCGACATGCACAAATGGGTCACGGAACTTCCCGGTTTCACCGGCGATCCCGCAAAATCCAACGAGAGCAAACTCGAAGCCATCCAGATGGCCTGGCACGAAGAGTGGCAACACCGCCAGGAATAACCAGCGACTCTCTCAATCGTGCGCGTCACGATTTGCTTCTGAACGATTTACTTCTGCAGAATGGGCAACGGATTCCCGGTTGGAAATTTCCCGCCGGGCTTGTCTCGGCGTCTCGCCCTGGCTTGGCCGATCTTGATGGAGCCTCTGAAAATGGGCCCGATCGGGACAATTCCTCCCATTTTATGTGCGGCAACCGCAGCCAGGCCCATCGACGCAAAACATCCGCAGGATGAGCAATCCGGAGTTCCGCCGAACTGGCAGGGAGTAATCTTTGTCTGTAGATCCGCCGACAAAGTCTGTGTGGTGAGCGCGAAAACACAATCGTTGGGACTCTGTGGCGGCGTAGCGAACTGCCGGATTGCCGCCTCGCGCATATCCAGCTTTGGATACCGCTTTCGCAACTCCACCATCTCCGCGATGGACCGTTGACGTTCCTCGGGAGTCAGGATTTCCGGCATTTGATCGCCGACCTGCGGCGTGAACAGGCTGAACCACACCTTCTTCACTTCTTCCCGTGGAGTCCAGAATTCCAGGAATTCCGCTAGGTATCCGGGCCGCTTCATCATTTGGCCCGTGATCGTGCAATGCACAGTAACTCTCTGCCCTTCGATATTTTTCAGAATGCGCTCGTAGGTTGCGGGCGCGCGCCGCACGTCATGTTCCGGTTGCAAGCCGTCGATGGACACGGCTACGTGCAGCCGCTCCAGCTTCGGCCATGTGGGATCCATTTTCCGGAACGCGCTGGTCACGATCTGCACGTGGATTCCTCGCGCCATCAGCAGCGGAATCATCTGCTCCAACTCGCGGTAACGCACCAGCGGGTCGCCTCCGACAATCGACAAGTGCAGAGGCTTGAGCCGGTCTACCACCTCAAGCACGCCATCCACCAGCGCCTGACCTTTGCGATCGTTCAAGTCCCGCAGCGTCTGCCCGCCGCCCAGATGCCCATCTTCGTACGCGTAACACCCCGGACACCGCAACGGGCATTCTTTCGTGATTTCGAGAGAAAGAGAGGGATATTCACCCCTCAGAATCTTGCCCCAAGCCTGAATAATGTCAGTTGCGTACACGGGTGTTAGCCTTTTGCTGACCGTATATAAGATGTACGGCACGGGTAAATCCGTTGCTGGAATTACAACTTGATCGGATAAAACTGCCGGTTACCGATTCTCTTTTAAATGAATATCGGTTGCTTCGAAACGTCTTCAGCCGGGAAATGCCTCTTCAAGGAAAACAGGGCAGCGATGCGCCCTTTTCCAGAAGAACCAGGGTGTGGGGCACACCGCGTGCGGAGAATGAACTAAACGCAAATGAACGGCGATATGTATCTCCCCTCCCCAGCCACAGACTAGTATGCACGCAAACGGCCCCGTTTACGCGGATTTTTTCTATTCCAAAGGCCGGCATTTTTGTTAGACCCAGCCGCCGTCAATCACGTAGCTTTGGTTGGTAATGGCGGCGCTGTCGTCTGCGGCGAGAAACAGAATCAGCCGCGCGACCTCTTCCGGAAGGATCATTCTCTTCAACGCCTGACGCGCCAGAATTTCCGCTTTGTAAGCCTCTGTGAACCACAGCTGCTTTTGCCGCTCTGTAAAGATAGCGCCTGGCATAACAGAATTCACCCGAATGCCGTTTGCGCCCAGCTCATGTGCCAGAGTGCGCGTCATCCCGACGACGCCGGCTTTCGCCGTGACGTATACGGGAATTCCCGTGGAGGGAATCACCCAGCCGATCGAACTCATATTGATGATGGAACCTCTCCCGGCCCTTTTCATGGGCGGGATCACAGCCTGGGTAAGAAAAAACTGGTGTTTCAGGTTTACCGCAATGGTCTTGTCCCAGAAGTCTGAGGTAACTTCCTCGGTCTTATGGCGTGTGTCGTTGCCGGCATTGTTCACCAAAACATCCACGGCCTCGAACCGTTCCAGAATCTTTTGCATTGTCGCCTGAATCGCAGAGACATCCGTCAGATCGCATTGAAAGTAGGCCGGCTCGGGAAAACCAGCGGAGCGGATTCGGCTGGCCAGCGCCTCGGCGGCTGCATCCTGAATGTCCAGAAAACCCACTCGAGTGTGCTGCATCGCGAATGCCTCCACGATCGCTTCGCCAATGCCGCTAGCCCCGCCGCTCACCACTACAACGCGATTCCGCAAGCTTGGGTAAACAGCAAACTTGCCCGCACCTTCCATCATTCTTATCCCTTTCTCTTCCAGGCGTTCAGTCTGCGCTGCAAAAGCTTAGCACTCCGCGATACAAGCGCGCGTTTCAGTGATAACCTTCCGCTAGTTGCCCTGACTATCTCTTCGACAGAACGCAGAACGGAATAACCGGGAATGCTCGTGGCAGTCATCTACGATTATTTGTTCCCTGCAATGTGGCTTGGTTATACGGCTTATTGGTGGGCCATGTCCACGGACGTAAAAGAAACCAAGCGCCGCGAACCCGGGGTATCCCGTTTTGTGCGGATGGTTTTGGTCCTCTGCGCACTGGCTCTATTGTGGCTGCCACGCGTTCCGGTCGCGGTGCTGAACAACCGGTTTCTTCCGACTGGCACGTGGTGGTTCTGGTACGCTGCGGCAGTCACTGCCGGCGGTATGCTTTTCTCCGTATGGGCGCGTCGTCATCTCGGAAAAAACTGGAGCCAGGCAGTTACCTTGAAGGAAAACCACGAACTCATTACCAGCGGGCCTTATGCCTTGGTCCGCCACCCGATCTATACGGGGCTGCTGCTCGCGATTGTCGGCTGCGCAGTGGCGCGTGGTGAATGGCGCGGCCTGATTGCTGTAGCTCTCGCGTTCGGCGCGCTGTGGCAGAAACTGAAACTCGAAGAAAAATGGATGCACGCTCAATTCGGCGAGTCGTACGAAGCCTACTCTCGGCGCGTTTCGGCCCTGGTGCCTCACATCCTGTAAGGCAGCTAGCCTCTGAAGTTTTGTGTCCGTACATCTGGAGGTAATCTTCAGGCCTACCTCTGCGTAATCACTTTCAAGCGCTCGCGGGGCAGACTCCGGCGGAAAACGCAATATTATGATGTACGTCCACCTTATCAGAGGACGGCACCGGCAGTACGTCCTTGCCAAATCTATGCCCCAGCCGGCGGCTCTCCGTCATATGCGGGAGTCCGCCGAGTCGTAGTACAATTAATATGTGTGGCGGAGTGGTGCAACCCACCGTGGTTAGTTACTCTGTGGCACTGTCGTTAGAAACTCCCACTGGCGCTATGGTGCAACGGTTAGCACGCGGCCCTTTCAATGCATTTTTTCCTTAGCACCTGCTCCTAAGTGCTTTATATCTCGCCAAGAGTTAGCACCTGTTAGTACCGATTCGACCAGTATTTTCAACAATTTGATACAGATTTGATGCAGACTTCGGGGGCGTGGCGGCTCGGGTTCCCGCTGGTACGAAGGTACCATTCTGCGCTTCGGCCTTTTTGATACAATTGCTCCACGGGGCAAAGGAGCCCGGAGCAGTGGCCGATACTCACTATGCCGAAAAGATTCATCGGGAGCGGCTGACAGAGCTAGCCAAGGCGGGCGTGAAAGTGGAGGAAGAGCTTGTGCGCCGCGTGACCGTCGTGGGCAAGTGGATTTTTACTGAGCCTGTGAAGGAGGTAGCCAAGTGAGCGAGGAAAAGGAAAAACGGCAATACGGCACGGGTTGCGTCACGAAGCTTAAGAACCCGGACGGCTCCGAATCGCGCTACTGGTACATCCTTTACCGCGCCGATGGGAAGCAAATCCGCGAGTCCTCCAAGAGCGAGAGCAAAATGGAGGCGGAAAAACTCCTACAGAAACGCATGGGCGAGATGGGCATGGGAAAGAAGCCCACCAACGTTAAGGGCCTGAAGTACGATGACATCCGGGACGCCTACATGGCGGAAGCCAAAAACAAAAATCTGGGAATGCTCTACACGCGGCGGGACGGCTCTGCTGTGGTTTCGGGGCTCCCAAGGCTTGACGCCTACTTTACCGGGATGCCGGTAACGAAAATCGACACGGCCTGCTTGCGGCGATTTATCGCGGCGCGGAGAAAGCAGGGCGCAAGCGACCCCACGATTCGCAAAAACCTTGTCATTCTTCGCTCAATGCTGAATCTGGCCCGCAAGGAAGGCAAGTTAGAGATGTATCAGGTGCCGTGGTTCCCGATGCCACAGGACAGCGACCCAGTCGGGGAATATGTGGCGGTCGCGGAGTTTAACAAGATTCTGGCGGAATTGCCGGAACGTTTGCACCCTTTCTTTCGGTTTCTCTATGCAACCTCTTGCCGCATCGGAGCCGCTAAGAAAATCACGTGGTCAATGCTCGATGACAAGCGGGATGTCATCAGCCTACCGGGGCCTATCGTTAAGAATCGCAAGCCGCTGACCATCGTGTTAGATGGAGCCCAGCTATCGCCTGTGGCAGCCATGCTCCGTAAGATGTTCGCCAAGGCCGACGAGCCGGTATTCTGTTTCACCAATTACCGTGTGGCGTGGCAGAAGGCTTGCCACAAGACCGGCCATGGTGTGCGGGATGAAAAGCGGCGGTTTACTGGGCTCCGCATCCATGACCTGAGAGTGAGCGGCGCGGTGAACATGGCAGAGGCGGGTATTCCCGAAGATACGATTATGAAAATTGGCGGCTGGAAAACTCGCGCCATGTTCTCCCGCTACAATGTTCACGATGTCAAACGGCTCCGCGAGGCGATGGTGAAAGCAGGCCAGCATGTGCAGCGGCAAGCCCGCGCATGATAAGATGGAGTGCAGTGGCCCGGTAGAGTAACAGGTTAACTCGTCACCCTTTCAAGGTGAAGATTACGGGTTCGATTCCCGTCCGGGCTACCAAAGATTGCAACCACTCTGCTATCTTCCGGCGAAGATTCTTAGCACCTACCTTCAGTTTACTCTTGCAACTTAGTAATCAATCGGGCATAATTTCCCCGCTAGAGGTTTGCGATTAGCAATGGCGGGTAATCCCTTTCGGCAAGCTGAGAGCTACCGTGCAAGTGGGGCAAGTATCCAGTAGGGCTTAAGCCCTACAAACCATGGCCAGCAAAAACCGGCTCGTCTTCTCTGAGCACGAACCAAAGGGAAGAGGGGCAAGCTTGGAACTAAAGCCAAGCTGGGGTTTGCTGTGCCAAAGAAATCGAACCATCGTACCAATAATTACGTTCCCGCTGTTCCATCTCCCAATCAAAAATACCTAGGCGTGAGAAACGCTGCGGCCTATTTGGGCTGTTCGGTTTCGTTCGTTCGCCATGAACTTGTGTATGCGAAGGGCTGCTCTCATGTGCGGCTCGGTAAGCGAATCCTGTTTGACCGTGCCGACCTAGACGCGTTCATGGAAAAGCAGAAGGCGAGTGCCGCATGAGCACCACCGTTGAATTCACAGCCGAACTACTCGAACAGTTAGTAGCGAAAAGCCGTAGCTTCGATGAGTGGGAAGCTCTCGGCGCGAGGCTACATAAAGCCGAGGCACACCGCCAAGAGTGGATTGGTGATTGGCTCTTGGCCGGAGAGGAAGAGTACGGCCAAAAATGCTATGACGCGGCGGCGGAAATCTTCAAAGGCGATTACTCAAGGAAGCATCTTTACAATATCGCGTACGTGTTCAAGGCCGTGCCTAGTTCTTTGCGCAAAGAAAACCTGCGCTTTAACCACTACTTGGCCGTCGCCAAGCTACCCGAGCACGAAAAACGCATGTGGCTTGAGAAAGCGGCCACGGAAAATATCCCTGCTAAAGAATTGCGCCGCCTAATCAACCCTCCCGAAGCCAAAGAGGAAAGGCATAGCATGCTTATCCCGAATGAGATATGGGACGCGCTTGCTTTCGAGGGCAACCCCCAAGAGGTCGCTATTAAAATTCTCGCAGTATGGAGTGAAGGAAGGCCGCGTTTGGAAAAGCCGCCCACCGATGAACAACCCCCGCCAGAACGTGCACAAGAGCCTTACACGGGCGAGCCGGGTGCGGCAAGCTTCTCTGTAAATGAATTTCGGCAGCGGCTCCGGCAGATAAATGCCGGTGCCAAAAGAAGCGCAGCGATAGGCGTGTTTGATTTCGTGCGGCTGAATGTACAAGGGAATGGCCGAGCGGAACTGACACGTGTTTCTCAGGATAACTCTTTAATAGTGGTCCTTAAAGAGGTCGAGGCGAGCGAGCCGTTTGCCGTTCTTATCAACCGCCACGAACTTTTGGAAGCCGTCCACGCTCTCGAAACTAAAGAATTCATAATCAGGGCGGATTCGGATGGAGTAAAGCTAGAGGCCGCCCTCTTTTCCACAAAATTTTCGAGCCTACACCTTGAGCAATTCCGTTTGCTGGATACGCCGGATGGTTCGGAGCCGCTGGCGACAGTTCCGCTTGAGCCTTTGCAAAAAGCGGCAAAGCAAATTATTCCGATTCTCCCGAGAGGCAAGGGTAGGTATTCCTCGCCTTTGGCTCGGCTGGAATTGGAGGATGGGGCGTTGAAGCTGCTTACCACCGATGGCTATAGGTTTGGTATTGCCTCCGCAAAGGGCTACGAATACAGTGCGGCACCGGCTGTCATCCTTCCCGGTACGGCTCTCGCACGGATTCAAAAACTCACGGGCGAAAATGTGAAGATTACGGAGACCGAGGCTGGCTTTTTCTTCGAAACTCAAACCGAAACTCTCTACACTTTCAAGATTCAGGGCGAATTTCCGCCGGTTGAGCAGGTTATCGCCGCCGCTGGCAAAACGACCACGCTAAAAATCAATGGCGGGATGTTGAACAGGGTGTTGAGTAGGATAGGCAACGATACCGGTGCTCAGGTTCGATTCACCTACGAGCCATCCGGCTGTGAGGATGGTTTGTATTCTTTGCTTATCGAGGGCCTGCTCGACGGTAAGCCATTTTCGCAGGAATCGCTAGAGATTCTAGGCAAAGGCGAGCCGGTAACGTGGCTTATGACTCGCAGCTTCCTTAATGATTTGGGCGACGGGCTTTTGGAGGTATCACTGACGAGCGCGGAAAAGATGATTGATTTTGACTCCAAGGGCTGGCGGCTGTTGATAATGCCATGCAAAAAGGAGACCGCATGAGCGATACCGCAAGAGAACTCGATAACTATCTATGGGGCTTGTTTGTCAAGGCGTGCGGTCATCGTTGCTGTGCATGCCTCAAAGAGCCCAAGGCCGGGGAAACGCTACACCGTGGGCACCTTCAGCCGCGTGCGGATGGCGGCTCCTCATTCCTTGACAATCTGGTCCCACTTTGCAAAGGCTGCAACTCCAAATTCAAAGCCGGGTATACCGATGATACCCGGCCCGCCGAGTGGCCGGACGCTTTTTTGAGGCTACTTATGGACCAAATGAACGTTGGAATTTATGCCCGCCCACATGAAAACACGCCCGCCCACATAAACCGGTCGGAACGTGATGATAATAAAGTATTTCTAACTTCGGATGCCTTCAAAATAGGCCCTAAAAAGCACTATCACACACCTACTTCCACAAACAAACAAATCACCGCCTCACAGGTGGAGGCCGTAATCGAGAAAGCAAAAAGTCTTCGCCGCAACGAAGAGGGAATCCCGGAGCCTCGCCCGCCATTGCGAAAGGTTCAGGACGAGTGGCGCGGGCTCGTGGCTAGGCATGGACAACAAGATTTCTTGATTGCTCTGTACTGGGGCTACTTGCGCGACCCGGAGCCTGCTTGGCTGAAGAATGGCGAGCCGCTGACGGATAGCTGGGTTTTTTTCGCATGCAACCTTGGACAATACCTAAAGCGTGGACTTAAGAGAAAAGACGTATACGACGACCAGCAACGGAAGAAAGCAGACGCGTGGGCACAGGAGCGGGAGCGCATTGCCGGCATTTACCGGGAGGTCCGAGCCATCCCGCGTGACTGGCCGTTATTGACTCCGGCCCAGCGTGACATTATCGAGGGCACGCCCGAGAATCCAGAAACAATCATTGGCGACGAGGTCGAGCGGGCCATGCTCATGGTGGCACGCCAGCAACGCGAAAAATTGTTGGAGGATTACAAGCGGCTCGGGCCGGATGGCGACCTAGGCGCAATCAAACGCCACCTTCGCTATTATTTGGAGCAACTACCCGCCCGCTGGATACAAACGCAAGAGTGGCAAAACCTTTTCTATGCTGTGCGGAACGCCGAAAGCATGGATGCGATAAAACCGCTGATTGTGGCAGCCATGACCCTGACCTGCCGCCGCAACGAAACACCGACGGAGGAGCACGACGACCGCCCTAACATACCTCACTAGTAATGCGAAGGAGGGCTAAACAAAATGAAAAAAATGACGCCCGAGGAAATCCAGAAGGAAATGCGGGAACGCAGAGAATATTACAAAGCGACTCTTGAGTTGCAAGAGTGGTTTGCACAGTTGAGCGGCGGCTACATGCTGCCCATCGACTGTGTGCCGCCGAGTGGCCAGCTAGAAGAGCTCGCTTTATCTCTTTATAACGCTGACCGCGACCGCGCCGCCGCTGGCCTGTAAAAAGGAAACATGACCCACCTCGAACTACGTCAGCGTTTTGCCGGTTACTTCCTTTGCGGGGAGGGTAACTATGCGTTGTGCTGTTCATCCAGTCAGCGGATAACTTTTGTCACTACTCGCGCACGCGCTGAGGAATTGTCGCATTGCAATTGTGGCGGGCGTGGCTGTTCCCGGTATGACAGTCCGCACGAAATCTTTCCGCTAGAGCCGCCGATACATCGGCCGAGCGCGGACACTTGGAAATTGGCAGCGTTTCGGAGAATGTGCGCCGCCGATGACTAATTGGCTCGAATTCGTAGCGAATCGAATACGGCAAAACTTGCTCCACTTGCAGGAGCCATTGCGCGAACAAGTTGTCGCGGAAGAAATCGAAAAGTTTACCGCCGAGCCGGTACCGGAAGAAAAGAAACCGGAGCCGGAAGAGCCGATGGTGCGCGGCGAGAAATTGTCATCGTTAAGATTGCGGGCGCGAAAATTCGGTGGGTGGGAGCCTTGGACAAATGCCTAATCGCGCACCAGTAGCTTGTGACCAGCCCGGATGCAAAGACGTGGCTTTGAATAGGAGCCGGTATTGTGGGGTGCATCAAACGAAGGACAGCGCGGCAAACCGAGAGCGCGATTCACAGCGATACTATGACAATCCTTGGCGCAAATGGTACGAAAGGAACATCTGGAAAAAGAATATAGTCCCGTTCGTTCTGGCACGTGACCCACTGTGCAAGATTTGCGGGCGCGAAGGCTCTTATGTCGTGGACCACATCATAGACCACATGGGCGATTGGAATAAGTTTGTGGACATCGACAATTGCCGTGGCGTTTGCAAACCGTGCCATGACAAAAAGCCAAAACCACGTTATGGCAAACTACCGGGCGGCGGCTCGGGCTTGGCGCAATGCGGCAGCGAAGGAAATGCGCCAATATTCAAGTCAGGCAATGCGAGCGCGGCGGCTCTGGACAAAGCACTTGAAACAGATGAAGATTTTGATGATTTGTGAGAACTGGGAACGAACGTCGTCGGCTGATGACAAAGCAAGAGCGGAAAGCCAAGCAAGCTAGGAACGCATAACCGGAAAGCAGATACGCTGGCCGGTAATCAGAAATCCTCTACACGGGCTTGTCATGGCCCACCCCGTGCATTCTAGCCGCGTGTTCTAATATCGAAAAACAGCCCCAAATCATGGCAGTTTCGGGTAGTTCCTCCGTGTGTGTGTATCAAATATATGGACACGTGCGATTGTGGCCGGTTTGTGGGCGCATGTGTGGCTCTGAGCGAGTAACACTCGACTATTTTGGTACTATCTCAGGGCTTCTGGTTATCATATGTCTATAATAACTCTTGTGTTATCAATTGGGTATGGGAGGGGGATAAACGTCGTACTATAGGCGTCTTGCCAATTGCCAGTTCATACGCACACATTCTCGAAATTCACCAAGAAATTTGCTCAAGTTGCCGGTGTGATGACATTGACGAACGATTCGATTTCATTTCCGCGAGTTTTACCGGGAAATGGAGAGATTGAGCCTTCTTTGGAAATGGTGGGCGCGAGGGATAAGTATTGTCCAGATGAACATTCCCGTACCGGGACCCACTTCGGCGGTTACCCAGTTAGGACGTAGCCGCCCGGCTGCGGACAAATCCCGACAGAATTGGCTGTAGAATAAATCCGAAACAGACGAATCCACATTTCAGATTTGGACCTCTGCCGATATCCCGCTCGATGCGAACAACTGGTCCGTCCCCTTGCGAGCGATTCAAGCGGCAGCCAATTTGTAGGCGAATAAAAAGAACGAACCGAGACTCTCTATTTTGACCAATAGATGGTGAGCACCCCTTCGCTTAGTCCTACGCCATTGCCGTCATGCGCCACGAACGGCCCCACGTAGTGTTGTCCCCACTCGTTATGGCCTTGCATTCGGAAATCGTAACAAACCTTCGTCGGAGTTTGAGTGACTGGACGACATTCTGACCACGCCCCACAACTCCTGTCGCCTACTAAACTAAAGTAAACATACTCGGTTGTGTAACCGTCTTCGGGCGGTGTTGCACACATCTCGTACCATCCACTGAAATTCGCCCCTGCGCCGCTCCTTTGATATCCGCTGGAATACACCTTGATGATTTCCGATGTGGCGTTGACAGGCGAGCCTTTGGCGGGCGTGACAGTCTCCGCACTATTAGAAAATTCCGTTCGTGCGGCTGCTTGACCCGGCGTGTTGCTCATCGCGCGAATTGCTACTGTGGCCGTGGCGGACAATAAAAACACTGCAAGCGCAAATTTCGTAGCCCCATTTACTTTAAACATAGTACCTCCTATGGTGCTAAGTTATAGCGTGATTAATTGATTCGATTTTAAAAGTCAAGACATATTCTCCGGCTTTACAACGCTTTCCACGTTCGTTTGTTCCCACTTGCGCTTCTCATGCACCAATTCTGATATTGAAACTTAGCGTCCGCGCTATTCATCTCCCAGTGCGAGCCGCAACAATCAACGCTGAAGATGGCCCAATACATTCTTGGGTTACCGGGACCGAGAGATTGTCACGCGGCCTTCCATGTCCGCGCACGCTAAGTTATTGGAAAACCTCCGTAACACTTCCCGCTATTCCTGAAGCCCTTCAACACGGCCAGATGTGCTAGGCCGCCGCGAAATCTAAAGGGCTCGCACCATACAGGAGAAAGTCATCACATGAAAATCAAGAATCTGTTTTCAGGAGTCGTTACGAATGAACGCGCCGACATTGCTCGGGCTTTAGTTCGCCAAGGCATGGCGGAGGCATTGGAGCCGGATACAGGCGACGCGAAAAACGACTATCTCCCCAAGCCGTACACAGCCAGCAATCCGGTAATTTTCTGGGATGTCATCACGCGCCACCGTGCCGATGGAAAAGATGAGCTAGCCATTTCTCTTGTCGTGAATGGCCGCCAGCCTATTTTTTATCAGGGCAAGCCGGAGAATGTGAACAAGCGTCAAGAGTGGGATGGCGGCGGGCGTTGGCTCTCCGGCCTTGGCCGCGAGTGCCCAGAGGAAGTTGTAAAGCGATACAAAAAACTCTGGAAATCCAATGACCAGTTACGCGCACCGGAAAGCTTCGGCGTACCGGGTGGCTCCGATGGCAGTGCAAATGAAGCAATGGCTTCCATGCTAGACCAGCGTCCGGGCGGGCGACGGATTACATGACCACTCAGGAGGCCGTCTTTCAGATTTTGAACTTGGCTGTCCTTGACGGTTCCGAATCAATGCAGGCGGCGGCCTGTATCGTTTGCGCGGCGGCTCTTGCGAATGCTCCGGCTGATGAAACGAAACCGGGGGACGCGAAGGCCGATAGTCAGAAACGGTTTGGATTCAACTAACGGAATTACCCACCTGTGGCCGAATGAACGCGGGGCCAATGTGGGAAGGCGGCGGGCTGGCCGCGTGGGGGTCTGGTGACTCCTCCTTAATACGACTCTGGCCCTCCGCCGCCTCCGAATATATTGGGGAAAAATTATGCAAACAGATTGGACTATTAACACCGGATTGTTTTTTCAAAAACAATCCGGGGGCGCGGAGAGCGTCGTGGTGCGAGGCGGCCAGCTTTCGGAATATGGCCAAGGTTTGTTGCGCCGCATTTTGCGGCGGAAACATATCGGCAAACGAAGGCTTACGCTTGAGGAAAAAAGTTTTCTAACACAGTTTTGGCGCGACGTCGTCGATGCCAAAACACGCGGAACAAATGTACAGGAGGAGTGTACGAAATGAGCACCAGAAATTACGCACAAGCGAACGGCGTCCAGCGGCGCATGATTACGGAGTTGCGAACGGCGGGCGACGAATTCGCCCTTGTCGGCTATGCCGCAACTTTCAATAGCTGGTCGAAAGACCTCGGTGGATTCAGAGAGCAGATAGGCACCACGGCCTTCGCTCGCTCGCTCCGCACGGGCGCGGACGTGAAAGCATTGTTTAATCACGACCCAAACAACATTTTGGGCCGCACGAAATCCGGCACCTTGCAACTATCACAGGATGGCAAGGGCCTAAAATTCCACTGCCAGCTTGACAAGAATTCTCAGTATCACCGTGACTTGCACGCCTCGGTGAAACGCGGCGATATCGACGAATGCTCTTTTGCGTTCACTGTTCCCGCTGGCGGCCAATCGTGGACCGATGGCCCGGACCCGGAAACCGGCAAGCAAACCGCGCTGCGTACTTTGCTCGACGTGGATTTGATTGACGTTTCCGTAGTCACGTATCCGGCTTACAACAAAACAGGAGTTGACGCCCGCGCCGTGAAATTGTACGCCAGCCACGGAATTATCGACGCGGTGAAGACTCTCAGGCAAGCGGCGGCGGCTTTTGTGCGCCCCGCGTTTCGTTGCCAAACCAACCTCACGGGATTTCGCGCCCATCTGGACAGAGTGCATCAGCAAACCGAATTGACGTGCATGATGGCCCAGCGGTGCGAGGCGGCATTGCACGACGACCCCGATGCTGATGACGAGGACGAGGTATTGCGTGGGGCATTTCGCGCCGCCCGGAGTGCTCTGGACATTGCAAGTGAATCCTTTGCCAAGGCGAGGCTACGGCACGAACTGAACTTGGCGAAGAAATGTAAGACCCACCCGTTGAATTGGAACTAAAAGTAAGTAAATCAAGCAGGAGAATAATTCGATGACAAAGTCAGCATTGATTTTTCCAAGTGACGCAGCAACGCCGGAGGAAACAATCACCAAGGTATTAGGTGAGCCCAAGGGCGGCCCGAATTTCGTTAAGCCGGGAACTGGCGGCGCATACGTTCGCCTCAAGAATGGCCGCACGGTCGGCCCAATTGGCGGCGAGGCTTTGCGGCTCGCTCTCGCAAACGGCGGGGTGAAGGTCAGCACAGAAGAGAAGCCCGAAACCTTCCAACTCGAAGTTGGAGAGCCGGGAACGCCTCGGGCCTGTATGCACGTGGGCAAAGAGGCGGGTGGCAACGCATTGCCGGGATTTCACGGCACCATGCCGGGCCCGACAAAGTAACCCCCAGAACACGGGCAGGAAATAGCAGGGTCGATTACGCGACTTGGCTCGCCAAGGGCATCCCTAGCGGAACAGCACAGCGGCCACCAATGGACTATCGGGGATTGGATTGACTGGACGAAGTATCCAATTCGGAAGAGAAACGCCGGCTTAACCTGCCTTGATAACCTTTCAGCCGTTGACGGTGCTTGTCCGAGTCAACTGAATCAATCTCGTGTCACAATACTAACCAATTCATGGCTACTCAACGAAACCGCGAAGAGGTAATAAACACCCAGCTTGCCCTGCTAATTTCGCGACTCGGCGTGACGGCAGATGCCGAAACCATCCATGTTCACGGCAAACATCGACCTGATGTCCTATTCGAGCTTCGCGGTCTCCGAGTTGTAATCGAAGGTAAGTTTGCCGACCATCCAAACGCAGAACATGTTGTTCTCGAAGATGCACGCCGCCGCGTTAGAAGCGGCATAGCTCACATAGCGACAGCGGTTGTTTACCCTGTCGCTCTACGAAGTGTGCGTACCACCAAACTATTGGAGGCACTGCGAGACACTCAACTCAAATACCGCATAGTCGCAGAAACGCACGAAACTGAGGACTGGTTCGAAGGCGACCCAGCGTCATTAATGGACGCCCTCCGGCACTCACAAGAAGCTTTAACTAGAGACGACATTGTTGAGGAGACGGCCAAGTCTCTATCTCTCAGGCTGGAGGGTGTCGCAAAACTGTGGATGGGGCAGAGGGGAGCCTGTGACCGACTCTCGCAGATTCTGGGGCTCGTCCCGCCACGGGGCGAATCACCGGAGAAAGCGGAAGCGCGAAGGGAAACCGCCGCAAAGGTCTCTGCTCTCGTCCTTGCTAACGCGTTCATATTTCAGGAACAGTTGGCAATGACTGACGGCCGTGTTACGTCGCTTAGAAAATTGGCAAAGCAGAAGGATATAGTTGGCGCAACTGCAAAACACTGGAACTGGATTTGGGAGAACATCAACTACGTTCCCATCTTCCAGCTCGGCGAACGGGTGCTCAACGAGCTTCCCGCAAACGCCAACTCAGAGATTGCAAGCCGCGCAGTCTTAGAAGAAGCCCTTGCGATTTGTTCGAAGCAAGCCGCGCTCAGACATGACTTGATGGGCCGTATCTATCACTGGCTCCTTCACCATGCGAAGTATCTCGGTACTTATTACACATCGGTCTCGTCGGCTACCTTACTTCTAAAGCTCGTGTTAGCTGCTCACTGGAAGCACGACTTCAGCGACCCGGCTGAACTTGCGAGTTTCAAAGTTGCGGACCTTGCCTGCGGCACAGGAACTCTGCTCATGGCAACCGCTCAAGCCGTCTCTGACGCTTACATCAGAGTGCGAGCTGACCGCGACCTGCCACTTGAACCGAAGGATATGTCAACGCTTCATCGCACTCTGATGGAGAACGTCCTCCACGGGTACGATGTGCTTCCCTCTGCGGTCCACCTCACCGCATCGACTCTTGCAATGCTTGCTCCGGACGTGGCTTTTGTCCGCATGGGACTTTACGTTATGCCACTCGGAATGGACCACGGCGTAGCAAAACTCGGGAGTCTAGATTTTCTAACGAGTTCTTCCGTTAAGACACAAATGGCACTTGATTACTCTCATATCGAGACGATTCGAACGGGAGCTGGGTCTTCGCAAGCAACTAAGGCAGAACTGCCCAAACTGGACCTTTGTGTTATGAATCCTCCGTTCGTTCGAAGTGTGGGGGGAAATCTACTATTCGGCTCCCTGCCCGACGAACGGGGTAGGCTGCAAAAGGAGTTGAAACACCGCGTTAAGGAAATCGGAGCGAGCGCAACGGCTGGTCTCGGTAGCGTGTTTGTCGCGCTTGCGGACAGATGGCTTAACGATGGTGGACGACTCGCATTCGTTATTCCCGCTGCCCTCGCCTCTGGAGAAGCTTGGGCGGAAACGCGGGAATTGATTGCGAATAAGTATCATCTTGAAACTGTGGTTTCCAGCCAAGATGCTGGTAGGCAGAACTTTTCGGAAAATACGGACCTTAGCGAGTTATTGTTCATTGCACGCAAACTCTCTACAAAAGAGCTTCCCGAAAGGACAACGTTCATTAATTTGTGGCGTAATCCGCGGTCCATTCATGAAGCCATCGACCTAGCGAACCGAATTGTTCATGTAAAGAATCTCGCCGAAATTGAGAGTGAGGGAACTTCAACAATCAGTGGGCCGAGTGGAAAACTGGGCGAAATGGTCTCGATGCCACCCACTAAGGACACAAGCAACTGGTACGGAGCACTATTCGCGCAAACGGAACTCCTCCGCATCTTTCGATTATTGAACGAGGGAACGCTTCGTATCCCCGGAAAGCCTGACTTGGTTCCAGTCAATCTGTGCAGATTGGATGCGTTAGCAGACCTGGGACCAGACCGAGCGCGTATTCATGAAGGTTTCAACGTTACGACCACAGACTGGACGCCATTCCCAGCTTTGTGGGGTCATGAATCCGACAGAGTTCGCACGATAGCACAAACACCGAATGCTCATCTCTCAGTTAAGCTCGACTCGCCTCGTGGGCCTGACTACGGACCCCACCTGTGGGAGAGAGCAGGTCGCATCCTTGTTGTCGAACGACTCTGGCCAATTACGCACAGAGTCCTTGCTGTGGGATGCGATTCGCCGATTCTCGGAAACACTTGGTGGTCCCTTCAGACAAAAGCACTTTCACAGTCACAAGAAAAATCGTTGCTGCTCTGGCTAAACAGTTCTCTTGGTCTGTTACTTTACTTTGGGCATCGCGTTGTTACCCGCAGTGCTTGGATGCAGATGAAGCAGCCAGCTTGGCAATCAATGCCCGTACTCGACGTGCGTAAACTTTCTGAAACGCAAATCACAACCCTATCCGATGGGTATGACCGGCTGTCAGAGAGTGGTCTTGAGCCTTTGGCGAAACTGAAAACCGACCCCGTGCGATGCGAAATTGATTCCACTATCTCTCGCGCCCTAGAGTTGCCTGCCCTGACATTTGTGCGGGAGCTGCTCGACCGGGAGCCTGGCTTAACGGGGCAGGATATCGTCACACGCAAAAGCTCTTCTATTGGGGAAATCCAGGTCACGGACGAAGATGAACCCGAGTTGTTTATCAAGGGAATAGAGGAGAAACCTTAATTGTTGGTTGCCGCGCTTTGCTTTGTGGCATTGCGCCAGACCCCGCCCGAAACCTTAAGTCATTTGAAACGTCTTACAATCAGGAGACACTAACTGATGTATATAGGTGGCCAAGACCATGTCGCGACCTTGTGATGATTTCCCTGTACGCCCGTTCAGGTGACATTTGAGCCGTATTGAGGTATTACTTTGTCAAAGTTTCTCGGCGAATTGCCGTTAATATAAGGGAGGACGGGAAGACCCAGATACGGCAAGGACCGGCAGGCGGTGCTCATTGACTTGGCAGGAATTGACGCTATAAACTGCTTGCCCTTATGGCGCGCAAACAGCGAATCGAGCTTATTAAGAAGATAGAGGCGCACCGTGGTTCCAGGGTGCTTTGTTGCATAACCTCGGACCGCCAGAATGCCGCTGGCGTGATAGCGAAGGATTTTATTCCGATTTTCTTCAACCACCTTAGTAGCTTCAAAGAGTACACCAAGGTGGATGTTCTGATGTTTACGCAGGGCGGCGATACACTGGCAGCTTTTGGCCTTAGCCGCCTATTGCGGGAATTCAAGGAGGCTGGCGAAGTGGCAACCTTGGTTCCCGAGAAATGCCATAGCGCAGGCACCTTGTTCGCGCTTGGCAGCAACAAGATATTCATGGGTAAGGCGGCGACCCTGACGCCTATCGACCCTAGTATCTCGGGGCCACTTAACCCGGTTATAGAACCGGTCCCCGGACAACGGCAGCCGTTGCCTATCAGCGTGGAAAGCGTTGCCGGTTACAGAACGCTAATCAGGGAGGATTGGCGATTAGACGACGAGGCTACGGGCATGGCTTTCCGAATCCTCGCAGAGAAGATAAACCCCTTGGCGTTGGGGGACGTTTATCGTAGCCGTCAACAGATAGAACGGCTTGCGCGGACGCTGCTCAAGCACCGAAAGGACGATGAGAAGATTCGAACAATCGTCGAAACGTTTACACGCGGCTTGGGTTCACACGACTATCCGATATCCCGGACGGAAGCACGCGAGTTTCTTGGAGCCCAAATAGGCGACGATGACGCTGTACTCGAAGGGCTAATGTGGGATTTGTTTCAGGACTTTAGTCAGGAAATGCAACTAGGACAGATTTTCGACCCCGGAATGGTGGTTCACGCCGCAGTGGCAAGCGGTAGCCGTCAGATGCCGGTATCAGAAGTGCAGAAGATTGTTATGGTCGAAAGTGAAGGCAGAGTGGACTACTTCGAGCGCGAGCTTAGGCTATCTGCGGTTCAAACAATGACGCCTGCGGGCCCCGCTCAGGCCGTACAAGGGGCCGTGGTTCGTGCTGGATGGAGAAACGAAGCCTAACACTGGGAGGAAACAACATGAGTCAAGTCTGGTTCATAACGGTTGATAATTGGGGACCCAGTACGTTTTCCCACTTCCCCTCATATGTGGTGTCGGAACCGAATCCCAATTTGGGAGTGATGCCCGTGATAGTCAGTTCCGACCCTGTCCGTGATTTGAGTCTGGTCGCCGACAATTCGTTCACCGATGCCGAGGTCGAGACCGCCAAGGGCCGCATTCGTCGTAAGCTGATGTCTGAAATCACAAATGAATACGCTACCCTGAATCGTGACTTGCTGCGCGAACTTGCTCGCTAAGTGTGAAGCGGGTTGGCGTCGGAACGTGACTACCAAGCGGACCTACTGGTTTACTTATCGGACTTGCGCGACGCCGTTGTAGAGTTTCATGACCGCACGATTAGGGACGACGGGGGCAATGCGGGGATTCGGGACGAGAACGTTCTGCAACTTGCGATTGCTCGCCCGTGGACGACCGCCTTTTGCGAAGAAATCTATAAAACGCCATACGAAAAAGCCTCCGCGATTGCAGAATCAATTGTTTGCCATCATGTTTTCAATGACGGCAACCATCGGTCGGCACTAGGTGCTGCATATCTCGTCTTGGGACTAACTGGCTTAGTGCTTACTGCCCAAAAAGATGAGACTCTCGATGCTATCAGGAATCTAGAAGCAGGGACGCTAAGTGTTCCGGCGTTTGGCGAGTGGCTTGAACAGAGATGCGTGCTGCGGTCCAATTCAGCTTTCTCAAGCGAACCTCTGTGGACTATTCCAAACATTAGCTCGATAGCCGCCGTTCAATTCGTGGCCGGTCTAACCACGCAACTACGCTGGGCGAATTTGCTCCTAAGAGTCGCAAATTGGGTTGAAGACTTCGGGCTGACGGGGCTGGCCGCAAAAGCCGGGGCCGTGGCCTAAGAATGGCTTTCTGGCAATCCAGATTTAGTGATGGGGGCTGGCCGGGAATCGGGCCGGAGCCTTTTGATGCAGAATTGATGCAGATTCCAAATAAACCTCTAAAAGCAAAAAGGAAAATGCAGATGTACCGGCCCTTTCAAGGCCGAAATACGGGTTCGATTCCCGTTAGCGCTACCAAATCCTCGTTCCGTGACACCTCAGCTTCTAAGTTAAAGAGAATCATGCTCGTATGAGTGTATAAAGTCCTGTAACAGTCGTGCTGCGACCGATCTTACCCGGACAACCACCATAATCACGCCAGGCGTTTCCGCCGAACTGTTGAAATCGTTGACGCTGTCTCTTGGCTACGAGGGGGATAGTCACTTGGAGGTTTTTCCTGATGCAGAAGTCCTGTGGCGTGATGACCACGGACAAGAATTAACCCCGACTTTCCTTTGCGTCATTTCGTTAAGCCTCGGCGATACGTGAGGCAGGTGGCGGACGCGATCTCGCTAAGAATTCTGGCGAAGTAAATTACAACTCTCGCCACGAGGCTAGTACCTATTTGTCCGGTTTTTCCCGTCAACCAGGACTCAGGCGAGATGGAATGCCAAATCACTCGGGGTAGTACCCGTTGGGAATAATTCCGCTACACTTCGGGACTTCATTGACTGCGACGCGATGGCCACGGCATCACCCGGTTAATGTGTTTAATACTTCCACTGAAAGCATCCATATGGCCCTTTTCACTAGCACTGAAAATTCCTTCAAATAGTACATATTGCATGTTGAATTTGCTCGACTGCTTTTCCATTTCGGGAGTTACGTCAACCCAGGTGGCATTCTTCAAAAGGCCGATTTCATAACCCTCTATGGAAGTAGAGCGCGTTGCCTTCAAATTCAATTCGGAGAAAGCCGATAACCCGAATCTGCTATCCATCAAACTTCTCGGGATTCGCAATTAGTTGAATCATGCTGACATCCAGGGGTTGGTCTGCCTTCGAAAGGATAGACTCTAGATTTTTGCGAACATTTTCCCGGCTTGTCATAGCATTTGGAAATGAAAATCTAGGTTGTCACCTTCCAGGAGATTCCGGAAATTTGTGAAGTTCTCTGGAACATTTTGGCCGCTCCTATCGTATACCGATAAGAGGACGCTATGGCTACAAAACAAACTGAGCTTTTACGTGGCACCTTGGACCTTCTGATCTTGAAAGCGCTGTCGCTAGACCCCTCGCACGGAGTGGGTGTCTCCCGGCGCATCACGCAAATCACCAGGGGAGCCTTTCAAGTGAGCTTTGGCTCGCTTTTCCCCTCGCTGTACCGCATGGAAGAGAAGGGCTGGGTCGAAGCGGAGTGGCGCGCGTCCGAGAACAACCGCCGGGCCAAATATTACCGGCTGACCTCCGCGGGACGGTCACAGCTCAAAGTGGAGGAACGGGATTGGAACGAGGTAGTCAAGATCATGACGGCGGCGGTGGAATCTACATGAGTTCGAACGGGAGGCGCCATGCCAGGTCGAATCATTAGTTTGTTCCGGAATCTCCTGCGCAAGAAGACGGTGGAGCACGCTTTGGACGATGAGCTGCAATCTTCGGTGGAGCTGCTAACCGAGGAGAAGATGAAGCAGGGACTTTCGCCTTCGGAGGCCCAGCGAGGGGCGCTGCTGGAACTGGGCGGCGTCCAGCAAGTGAAAGAGGAGGTGCGGGCCATTCGGGCCGGAAGCTTCCTGGAGGGTTGTGCAAGGGACATGCGTTTCGCCGTCCGTACGCTGGCCAAATCTCCGACCTTCACCGCTGTTACGTTCATCACCGTGGCGCTGTGCATTGGCGCGAACACAGCGATATTCGCTATCGTGAATTCCGTCCTGCTCCGGCCGCTGCCCGGTCCTCGCGCCGCCGACATCGTGCTGATGTCGAATCGTTATCCAGAAGCCGGTGTTGTGTACCAGGCGGAGAGTAGTGCGGCCGACTACTTCGACCGCCTGAGCAAAGTGACGGCGTTGGAAGAGCAGGCCATGTTCCGGCGGGTCGACGAGGCCATGGACGTTAACGGTGTGCCCGAGCAAATTCCCGGCATGACCGTCACACCGTCCTTCTTTCCGCTGGTCGGTATCTATCCTTTCTATGGCCGGGCATTTGACGCCGGAGAAGGCGAAGTCGGTGCCAACCAAAAAGTGATTCTCAGTTATGCGTTGTGGAAGCAGGTGTATGGGGCGGACCCGTCGGCCGTCGGACGCCAATTGCGTCTCGGCGGAACGCCGCTGACCGTCGTGGGCATCATGCCGCGAAATTTCGTGTTCGTCGATCCCGATGTCCGGTTTTGGGTGCCACTGGCCTTCTCCGAGGAGCAGAAAACGGAGTATCACAACAACAATTGGTGCAACATCGGCCGGCTCAAACTCGGGGCGTCCGTAGCTCAGGTTCAAGCACAGCTCGATGCCCTGAACGCCGCCAACCTGGAACAGTTTCCCCAGTTCAAGGAGCTCCTGATTCACGCGGGCTTTTACACCAAGGTAGAACCTCTTCAAGAGATGGTCGTTCGGGACGTGAAAGACGCCCTGTACCTGCTTTGGGGCGGAGCCCTGCTGGTGGTGCTGATTGGAGGGTTGAATATCGCCAACCTGACGCTGGGGCGTTGGAGCGCAAGAAGAAGAGAGATCGCCACGCGACTCGCCATTGGCGCAAGTCGTGCGCGAATCGCGCGCCAGTTGATTGTCGAGAACGTTCTGGTGTCGACCGCGGGAGGCGTTGCGGGTCTGTTGCTGGGGAAGGGTTCTCTCGCGGCGCTTTCCGTGGCGGGGCTTGACCGCTTTCCCCGGGCGTACGAAGTCCATATAGGCTGGACCGTCGTTCTGGTTGGACTGGGAATTGCGATGGCTCTGGGCGTATTCGTCGCGCTTGCGCCATTGGTGAGCGTCTTCAAAGTCGACGTGAACTCGATGCTTCGCAACGGCGCGCGCACGGGCGAGACAGGACTCCCGGCGCGCAGGCTGCGCCAGACGCTGGTCGGCGCAGAGGTTGGATTTGCGTTCGTGCTTCTGGTAGGCACGGGTTTGCTGCTGACGAGCTTTCGTCACCTTCTCGCTGTCGATCCGGGATTTGAGAGCCGTGGCGTTCTCACTGCCTCAACGGGTGTGCCGTCGTCCAAATACCCTTCGGACGCGGCATTGCTGGAGCTAGTGATCCGGTCGTTGGAAGCGATCCGTGCGGTGCCGGGTGTGGCCTCCGCGGGCGTCACCACGCGCATTCCCTTCGGCGGCGAATATGATGACAGTATCATTCTCGCCGAAGGCTACGTCGCCAAACCTGGCGAATCCGTGATTTCTCCGCGACGCCTCGCCGTAACGCCGGGCTACTTTGAAACGATGAAGATCGGGCTGGTCCGCGGACGCTATTTCGAGGAACGGGACACAGAGAGCGCGCCAGGTGTTGTGATCGTCGATGAACAGCTGGCACGTCATTTTTGGCCAAACGAAGATCCGATCGGGCGGCGCATGTTCCAGCCCGACAATCCGGCCCACCCGACCGTGACCGATGCCAACACGCGCTGGTACAGTGTTGTTGGAGTAGTTCGTTCTGTCCGGCTCGAAGATCTCGCCGGTGCGCGGAGTCCGTTTGGCGCCTACTATTTCCCCTATGCGGAGAATCCGTCGCGCATGTACACGTTCGCCGTCAGAGTCAATCGCGATGGCAATATCGGTGCACTGACACGCGCGGTGCGTCAAGCAGTGGGGCACATCGATCCGGAACTGGCGCTTTTCGATATCAAGACTATGGATGAAAGATCCGAGCTCTCGATGTCCTCGCGCCGAACCTCCATGACGCTGGCGACAATCTACGCCAGCCTTGCACTGTTTCTTTCGGCAATCGGTATCTACGGAGTCCTAGCATATCTGGTAACGCAGCGAAGGCGCGAAATTGGAATTCGAGTAGCACTCGGCAGCACCCCCGCTGGGATCGTGAGATTCGTACTTCGCGAATGTTTGGTGCTCGCGGCCATTGGGCTAGCCATCGGGCTGGCGGGCGCAGTCGCAATGAGAAAACTAATCGCTACGCAGCTCTACGATATGTACCCCCTGGACCCGGTGGTCATGGGAGGCGTCGCCCTGGTGCTGGGAATTACGGCCTTGGCGGCATGCGTTGTGCCGGCGCGTCGCGCCTCGCGCACGGACCCGATGGTGGCATTGCGGGAAGAATGATTCACCACAGTCGCAAGCCGAATCACATGCTTCCGGTACCAAGGACTCAGGTAAAGCACTGACGTTAATCAAGACTTGAGCACCAGATCGCCCGCCATTACATGGGCGTGAAGCTTGTATTTTCCGTTGCCGTCTTTCTCGAGAGAATTTCCGATCCAGCCTTTGGGATCGCCAAATCGAGTGCCGCTAATGTCTCCGAACTTCACGGAGAGATCTACGCGAGAGTAGTCTTCCGGACTTCCTACCTGGATCGTCAAATCGCCGCCAGTGAGCTCAAGGTCCTTGTCTCCCACAACGTCCTCTACAGAGAGGTCGCCGCCATGCATGCGGGTATATAGGTTTGTAGATTTGGGGATTTCGATCGTGACCTGCAACTCTTTTTTTGGTACGTGTGAGAGCCTGAGATCCATGGCTGTGCCCGAACGCTTCAACTGAATCTTAATATTCTTCGCCTGCTCCACGTTCTTGCCCTGCACGTGTATGGAAAGTTTGTCCGTATCGCTGCCTATAACGCGAAAGTCCCCATCGCGCAGGTGCAAACAAAGGTTCACTCCAGTGGCAAAGTTCGTCTCGAATCCTTGAGGTGGGAGGTTCGTGGTTTCTTGGGAGGTCTGGCAGATCGCCGCCGACACGAACAACAAAGACATTGCAAATAAACGAAAGAGGTTCTTCATGGGGCCCTCCTGGACAAATAGTACGCGAAGGACGGGCCAAAGGTTCCTTTTTCTTCAAGGTGTCTCCCCCCGTAGTTCCACCTTACGCCAACAGTTTCGTGCGGCCCGCTGTGCCAATTGGAGTACCCCTCAGCATAAGCTCAAGGGGAGCGATGTCGAAATCGTCTTTGCCGATAACGACGCAGTGAATCAGAGCACGCAACTTCTGACGGCAATCCAAGACCGGGTAGAGTCTCGACCCGATGCGATTGTGGCGGAACCGGTTGGGAGCACGGCCATGCCTCAGGTAGCCCGGGCCGCTTGCGCCGCCGGAATCGGCTGGGCAGTCCTGAACAAGAGGCCGGATTACCTGTCGGACCTCCGCAGTAAGCCCAACTGCCCCCATTTTTGTTGTCAGTTCCGATCACTTCGAGATTGGACGCATTCAAGGAAGCCAATTCGCAGCGTTACTGAAGCCGCAAAGTCCCGCCGCCGATGCGCGCGCAAGGCTTTCACGTCTCAAAGATGATATTCTTACGGTTCAGGCCCACAGGGGCCGGAGGATACGGTCATGGCAGATCTAATTCGTTCCAATAATCCTGTATTGAAAGAAAGCGCTTTCACCGGTCAGGCGATAACCGGCCAAGCGATGACCATTCAGGGCACCGTAAACAAAACGGGTTTGTTGCTGTTTTTTGTTGTGATCAGCGCGGCATGGACCTGGGGAATGGCCCACTCTGAGACACCGGAAGCGGCTTATCCGTGGATGATCGGCGGCGCCATCGGCGGATTCATCGTCGCTCTCGTCACCGTCTTCAAGCAAAACTGGTCCCCGATCACTGCCCCGATCTACGCCTTGCTCGAAGGACTGTTTCTCGGCGGCATTTCCGCTGTACTGGAGCGCTCTTATCCCGGCATTGCCGTCCAGGCAGTCAGCCTGACGTTCGCGGTGATGTTTGTGATGTTGCTGGCGTATAAATTCGGCATCATTCGCGCGACGCGCGGATTCAAGCTGGGAGTGATCGCGGCAACCGGCGGCATCGCGCTGGTTTATCTGGTGAATATGGCAATGCGCGTTTTCTTCCACTCCAGTATGTCGTTTCTCTATAGCGCTTCGCCGCTGGGCATCGGCATCAGCCTGTTCATCGTGGTGATCGCGGCCATGAACCTGATCCTCGATTTCGACATGATCGAAACCGCGACGCGCATGGGCGCCCCGAAATACATGGAATGGTATGGAGCGTTCGGCCTGATGGTCACGCTCATTTGGCTTTACATGGAAATTCTGCGGCTGCTGAGCAAAGTGCGCCGCCGCTAAAGAAAGCCAAGTCCATCGCAAAACGTCTTGCACAGCGGATCTTTTCGCCGAAGTTTGTCCAGGCTCTCGGCTATGCGGCGCGACTGCATGCGCGGCAATTTCGCAAACGTACCCATCGTCCGTACATCGGCCACCTTCTGAGCGTTACTTCCATCGTCATTGAATACGGCGGCGACGAAGAAATGGCCATTGCGGCGTTGCTTCACGACGCCGTGGAAGACCAGGGTGGAATGCAGCGCCTGCGCGAAATTCGCAGGAAATTCGGCAAGCGCGTGGCGCACATCGTCGAGGGCTGCACGGATTCCTACACCGAACCAAAGTCGCCATGGATGGACCGCAAGCGCGCTTATGTTGCCCGCGTCGCCGGCGAATCGGAGGATGTGCGGTTAGTCTCCGCGGCGGACAAGCTTTCGAATACGCGAGAAGTCCTGCACGATTTTCGGGTGCGCGGAGAAAGCGTGTTCGAGCGATTCCAGGGGAAAAAAGAAGGCACATTGTGGTATTACCGCGCGCTGGTCGATGAATTTCGCAAGGCGGGCAGCAATCCCCTGGTGGAAGAACTGGGCCGCGTGGTCACCGAACTGAAATCCCTCGCTGGCGTCGCGAAGCCATAACGGAATGCATGCGCCCAGCCTGATTTGCGCTAATCGGCCAACGCGCTACAATTCTTTCTTGCGCAGCCCCTGCCCATGAGCCCATCCAACCATTTGCCGCATCCCCTATTCACCATCGGCCATTCCAACCAGGAAATTTCAGACCTTCTCGGCACGCTTATCCGACACGAAATCCATGTGGTTTGCGATGTGCGCAGCCGGCCCGGAAGTTTCCGTTTTCCGCAATTCAATCGCGAACCGCTCATGGCCCAGCTGGCCACCGCGAAAATCATCTACCAGTTTTTCGGTGACCAGTTTGGCGGCCGCCCTCTCGATCCCCGTTATTATCTCCCCGACGGTTTGGTGGACTACACTGCGCGCCGCAAAGCTCCCGATTTTGAGGAAGCATTGGATCGCCTGCTTGGTTTCGTGCAAACCAAGAACGTCGTGATCATGTGCGCCGAAGAAGATCCGCTGCATTGCCACAGATTCCTTCTGATCTGCCCCGCTTTGGTACAGCGCGGCATCGTGCCTTCGCATCTAAGACGTGGGGCGGCCTTCGAAACGCAACGCGATGCCGAGGACCGCTTGCTTCAGCTGCATGGTTTTGCGGATGTCACTAGCAACTCCTTGTTTTCCCAGGGCCGCGCCGCCGCATTGGAAGACGCCTTGCGCCTGCAATCGGAACAATATGGGTTCCGAAGTTCTCCGGAAGCCATCGAGTACTTCTAATTGACAAACTCGAACTACTATCTTTTTTCTCGATTGGAAAACCGGACTTTCTGCCGGATGATAGAGAGCGTCCCTCAAATGGGCTACACTAACTGCTCTTTCTGCGCCGCTGAGTAGTCTTGAACGGATGAGGTTCCAGCTTTGACCGTCACCGAAGTTTACGTAATCGGTTCCGCCAGCGCCTTTGGCTCGCGAGTTGTCCCTTCCGAGGAAGTGGATCACGCCTTTGGCATGCCCGCGGGAAAATTGAAAAGCCGCGCCGGCATCGTCTCCGTAGCCTACGCCGCCGAAAATGAAGATGAAGGCACGCTGGGCCATCAGGCCTGCCGCCAGCTTTTGCAGGAGACCGGCCAGGACACGGAAAATCTGGATTGGATTCTGGCGGCCAGCGAAACGCACCATGCGTATCCTTCGCTTTCCGCGATTCTGCACGCCAAGCTGCGCTTGCGCGAAAATTGCAATGCGCTGGATGTAGGCAGCGGTTGCCTTGCGTTGCTGCAAACCCTCGCTGTGGCGCAGGCGCTGCTGGTTTCCGGCCGCGCGAAAAAAATCCTTGTCGCCACAGCGGATGTGCACAGCCGTACGCTGGGACCGGGACGCGCCGATGGAGAATTTGGTGGGCTCTTTGGCGACGGCGCCAGCGCTTTTCTTTTGTCCAACAAACCGCGCGATGCAAAAAGCCTGGCTTACCGGCTCGGTGAATTTTTCTTTGGTTGCGCTTCCAAATATGCCGAAGCCATTGCGGTGAGCGAATCCGGCAAAGGCAAGCTGGATGTGCAATTCGACGGAGACGCGCTTTCCCGCGCGGCAGTCAGCCGCATGGAAAAAGTGATCGATGAAGTGGAGCACCGCAGCGGCATTTCCCGCGACGATGTGGGAACGTTTGCCACGCACCAACCGAATCCGCGCCTGGTCACGATTCTCGCCAAGCAACTCGGGGTGTCCATCAAGCATTTTCCGCCCATCGGCAGCATCCGTGGGAACCTGGGCGCCTCCATGTGTGGCGCGGCGCTTCATGCTGCTTTGCATCAAGCCGCCGAGCAGCCTGCGGAACAACGCTTGCCGGTGTTTCTTGCTTCATTGGGCCCAGGATTGATTTTTGGTGGCGGGTGGATGGTGCCTGTCGGCGCCTGAATTATTTCCTGCCAGTTCCCACTGTGGAATGACTTCTTGCGTCCCGCTTCCATTGACTTTCTTTCATCTCCCTCCAATAATCCGCGCATGCCTCGTCCAGACGCGGTTCGCCGGATCAAGAGCTATTCCGCGGAAAACGGCTATGTCTATCAGTACTGTTTTTATGAAGTGAACCGCATCCACAATAATGGCAGTCCCGCCGGCGAATTTATCTATGCCGTCTCGGCCGACCGCAAAACCACATTTTCTCTCCGCATCGTCGTGAGGCAATCCGCGCTGCAGGCCTGGGCGCAGGCCGTTGGCAGGCCGCTGACGAGCAGCGAGGAGTATGCCGTCGCCAAGATGCGCCTGTTCCGTGCCTTCGATAAAGGCGAGGTCCCTTTAACCGCCGAAACCGCCGATGGTCTTTCCCTCATGGTCGATGAAAGCAACCTCGAAGAGCTGCTGCATGCGCTTAACATCTGATCGAATTGCATTTCCCGATGAACCGAAACCTCGGGCGCGCCGTCTAGTTGAGTGATAGGGAGCTCAGGAATGCAGGAGCTGGTTCTGATCCAGCCGGGAAAAACGCTCGAGGTCGAATCCGCACGGGAAATTTCCCGATCCCGGTTGCACCGCGAGTTTGAATCTCGCCTCGCGGAGTGCGGCCCGCTAGCCTTCTGTGTTGCCCATGGCGTTCTGCGCAATGCTGCGGACGCCGAAGACGTGGCCCAGGAAGCGCTCCTGCGCGCCTACCAGAAATTCGATCGCCTTCGCGATGCCACTCGCTTCCGCGCATGGCTGGTGCGCATTACGTTTCGCATAGCGTTGGACCGTTGGCGTTCGGCGAGGCGCCGCGAGCGGCGCGAGACGCAATGGGCCATGCCGGATTTGCGGCCGGCGCCGCCAACCGCCGAAGAAATTGCCAGCTCCAACGCATTCCAGGCGCGCCTGGAAAAAGCGCTGGAGCAGTTGCCGGAAAAGTTCCGCCTGGTGTTGCTGTTGGCTGCCATCGAGGGCTATACGCTCGAGGAAGTGGCCGAAATGCTCGGCATCCCCATGGGTACCGTGAAGTCGAGATTATTTTTTGCCAGAAAACAGCTGGCGGAGAAATTGAAATGAACTGCCAACAATGCCGAAAGAAAATCCATGATTCGCTGGCGGCCGGTGAACCCCGCCCTACCCCGGAGGTTGCCGCGCATGAAAACTCCTGCGAAGCCTGCAGCCAGTTTCACGCCGCACAGCTTCCTTTGTTTCGCTCCCTCGAGATCGCGCTCCGCACGATCGCCAATGCGCCGGTCCCTGCATCATTCCTTCCCCGTGTGCGAGCCCGGCTGGAGCAAGACCCTGTTTTCCATCACGCAGCAATGCCAAGTTGGAGTTTTGTTGCCGTCGCTGCCGTCGCGATCCTGGTCGTGAGCGCTGCGTACGCTTTGCGCCACCCCGCGAAGCAATTCCATTTGCCGCAAAATATTTTCGCCCCCACTTCGCAAACCGCTGCGAATCCGGAAACCTCAACGATACCCCTCCGCGAATCGGCAAGAGTGTTTTCTCCGCCGGCGTCCACTCGCGTCATTCGGGCCAGGCCTTCGACAGCCGCGCGGCAAGTGATCGTGTCCGCTGAAGAATGCCAGGCCTATGCCAAGTTCCTCGCGGAGGTACCCGGCCAAGAGGCAGTGGCCCTAGCGCCGCCCGGCCAACCTGTACCCGAAGCAGCCGAAGGTCACGCGGAAATCGCGCTGCTCCAGATTGAGAGCCTGGAAGTGAAGCCTTTGGAGACAACCGAAAGTGAGTAGCAAATAAAACGTCTCAACAAATTTGCGCAACTACGTACGACACCAAGTTTGACGGAGGAAAGTATGAGAAAACTACGTTTCGCACTGGCAGTCCTCTTCGCTCTATCCGCCGTCCCTCTGCGTCTGGCCGCCCAAGATAGCGCCAAGACGGACGGCAAGAAAGCCCCGGTCACCCTCAAAGTGCAAGTCACCTTCACCGAGACCGAGGGTGAGAAAAAACTCGCGAATTTGCCCTATATGTTTTTTCTCAAGGCCGTTGACAACAGTCCGTCTCCTCCCCCATGGACCAAGATGCGCATTGGGAGCCGCATCCCTGTCTACGTCGGCAAAGAGAACGGTATGCAGTACATCGACGTTGGAACCAATATCGACGCGCGCGGCTTCACCAGGGATGACGGCCGGTTTGACCTCACTTTCGATCTCGAACGTTCGTGGGTGGAAGGCGAAGTCGTTGTGCCCATGGAGAAACCCTCAAGTACTTCCAGCGATCCGAGCACCGGACACTTCCGCGAACCGATCATCCGTCAATTAAAGACGGAACTTTCCTTCACTATGCGCGATGGCGAAACCGTTCAAACCACACAGGCCGCGGACCCTCTGAGCGGGAGAGTGCTCACGATCTCCGTCACCATCACCGCGGCGAAGTAATCCGGCGATGCGCCGTCACGAATAGATGTGCGCCAAGGTTGTCGTCAAATCCGAATGCAAGAACTTGTAGCCTAGCTTGTCCAATTGCCGCGGCACGACGCGTTGGCTGGCCAACAGCAGCGCATCTGCCATTTCTCCCAGCGCCAGCCGCAGCGCAAATGCCGGGGCCGGCAAGAGCGCTGGGCGATGCAGCGCCCTCGCCAAAGCCGAAGTGAACTCCGCATTGCGCACCGGCTGCGGAGACACCACGTTCATCGCTCCGCGCACCGTTCCGTCCTCTAACGCGAGCTGCAAAATCTTCACCACATCTTCCAGGCTTATCCAGCTCATCCACTGCTGCCCGGAACCAATCCTTCCTCCCACCCCAAAGCGAAACGGCCGCGCCATCGCCGGCAAAGCTCCGCCATTCTTCGCCAGGATCACGCCAAACCGTGCCCGCACCACGCGGATTCCTAGCGCTGCGCCCTTCTCCGCCTCCGCTTCCCACTCCCTGGCGATCTCGCTCAGAAAATCGGGGCCCGGTGCACTGTCTTCAGTCAAAAGTTCTTCGCCCCGGTCGCCATAAAATCCAATCGCAGACGCGGACACCAACACCCGTGGCCGCGCCGCCATCCTCGCCAGCGCGTTCACCAGCGCGTGCGTCGTATCCACCCGGCTGCTGCGCAGCACATTTTTCCGCTCGGGTGTCCAGCGCCCGTCCGCAATCGACGCGCCCGCCAGATTCACCACCGCCTCCGCGCCTACGGCCGCCGCGCCCAGTTCGCCGGTCGCGGGACTCCATCGCACGTCGAATCCCTCGCTTCCACGCAGGGCTTCGCCATCCGTGGCGGGCCGCACTAGCCGGCACACCGTATGCCCCGCCTGCTTTAACTCGCCGACCAACGCGCTTCCCACCAGTCCGGTGGAACCGGTAACCAGAATCTTCATGATATTTTTTCTTCCTTGCCCAGGCCCTATCCAGCCCCGGGCTTACTGGCAGGGCGCGCCGCCTCAGGTTACAATTTTCCTGTGCCTCACGTCTTACGCAATCTTCGCGTCAAAGTTCTCTTCTTCGGCCCCTTGCGCGAACTCACCGGAATTAGCGAGGAAGCCGTGGAGATTCCCGAAGGCGCGAACGTCGCGGAACTGTTCGACCGCTACGCCGGCCGCTTCCCGAATCTTGCCGCATATCGCGTCTCCCTCGTCGCTTCCCGGAACGAAGAATTCGCCTCCTGGGACACGCCACTCGCCGAAGATGATACGATCGCCTTTCTTCCTCCCGTAAGCGGAGGTTGAAACCCAGCCATGCCAAACACCGTCACAGAGAATGACCTGTTCGCCCTCATTCGCTCGCCGATTGACGCAGCCACTATCGTCCGCGAGGTGCGTGCCGACCCCGACGGTGCCATCGTTACCTTCGACGGTTTCGTTCGCAACGAGTCCCACGGCCGCCGCACCCTGTATCTCGACTACGAAGCCTATGAAACCATGGCCCTCGCCAAAATGCGCGAAATCGGCCAATTGCTCCACGAGAAATTCGCCATCGATCGCGCGGCCATCGTTCATCGCCTCGGGCGCCTGCAGATCGGCGAAACCAGCGTGTTCATCGCCGTCAGCGCTCCCCATCGCGGTCCCGCCTTCGAGGCCTGCCGCGTGGCTATCGATACTCTCAAACGCACCGTACCCATCTGGAAAAAGGAGTATTTTCAAGACGGCGCTGTCTGGGCAGGCGGGGAATTGCCGCCCGCACCACCTTCCGCTCCCCAGACGGCATCTTAGCCAACGGATGGTTCTTCTGGTGCACAAGCCATTTGCCGCCGCCCTCGCCCTGCTTGCCTTGCCCCTGCTTCTCGCTCCACAGGACAAGCCGGATCGCCCGCCGTGGGCGCAGCCTTCCTCCCCCCAGCCAAGCCCGCCCGCCACTCCGCCCGCGGAAGGTCCCGTGAACCCCACCGACGAGCCCAGCGCGCAACAGCCGCCGTCTCCGCCGCCGTCGCGCGGCACCGTAAAGGTCAACGTAAATCTTGTCACCGTGCTAGTCAGCGTTCTGGACCAACACAATCGCCCCGCACCCAACCTGCCCGTCGAAGCTTTTCAGATTTTCGAAGAAGACGTGCCGCAAAAGATCGATATTTTTGAGGCTGAAACCCACCAGCCGCTGGACATCGCCCTGATGATCGATGCCAGCCTGAGCGCGCACATCGAAAAGGCTACTGAGCAGGACGCCGCTTCTCACTTTATTCAACAGATTTTGCGTCCGGAGGATCGTTTGAGCGTCTTCGCCTTCGACGAGCAGGTGCGCCAGCTGCCTCCTTACTTTTCCGATAAAATTTCCGCGCTTCAGGAAGCCGTCCACAAGATCCCCGACGGCGCAGGCACTTCGATCTACGACGCCGTGCTGCTGGGTTCTGACGCATTGCAGAAGCGCCGTGGCGAGCGCCGCCGCGTCATCATCATGCTCACTGACGCGGGAGAAACCACCAGCCACTCCGATTTTGAGGCTGCTCGCAAAGCCGCCCTTCGCGCCGGGATTCTGCTTTACACCATCGTTATCCGTCCCGTGAAAAATGAAAATGGCCGAAACACCGCCGGCGAGCACGCCCTTCAGACCATCACCGACACCACCGGCGGCGCCATGTTTTTCCCCGTATCTTCTCAGGAGCTTCCCATCATCTTCGACCGCATCAACAGCGAACTGCGCACGCAATACCGCCTGGCCTACTATCCTAACCCGCGCGGCCCCGCCAACACTTACCGTACAATTGAAGTGAAGGTCCTGCCCGGCTACACCGCGCGTCACCGGACGACCTATCTCACCGGTCCTCCGTAATTCGTTTGAGGACCCCGGAACGCGAATGCTCAAAACTTTTCTGGAAGTCGCCGTCGAAGTTGCCCAGGAAGCAGGTGCCATCCTGCGCGAAGAGGTGGAGCGGCCTGCCTCCATTTCCCACAAAACCGAGTTTGACCTGGTCACGCAAGCCGACTGCCGATCTGAAGCGCTCATCGTCAGCCGCCTGCAGAAATATTTCCCCGAACACGCCGTCGCCGCCGAAGAAGGCACCGGCAAAGATACAAATTCTGAATATCGCTGGCACGTCGATCCCCTGGATGGCACCACCAACTTTGCCCACAAGTATCCGTGCTTCTGCGTCTCCATGGCCCTGGCGCGCAAAAATGAATTGCTCCTGGGCGTGATTTACAATCCCATTCACAACGAGCTGTTCGTCGCCGCCCGCGGTGAAGGCGCTACCTTCAACGGCAAGAAAATCCAGTGCTCGAAAATTGATGCCTTGAAAAACAGCCTGTTATGCACCGGCTTCCCTAATCACAATCGTCAGGCAAATCCCAACTTTCACTTCTACTGGGACTTCACTCTGCGTTCTCACGGCGTCCGCCGGGACGGTTCGGCAGCGCTCGACCTGGCCTATGTCGCTCTGGGCCGCTTCGATAGCTTTTGGGAATTCGGACTCAATCCTTGGGACACGGCGGCCGGAGTCGTGATCGTCGAAGAAGCCGGCGGAAAAGTTACCGATATGCAGGGACAACCCTATCCGCTTGGAGGACCATCTATCCTCGCTTCCAACGGTCTGATTCATGGGGAAATGATTCAAGTGGCCGCCGAGGTCTCGGGGCACACATTATTGCAAAATTAAGTATATAGTCAGCTAATTCTGTGTCAAGCGAGACTTGAGCCCGCGTATTCTTGTCCATTGTATTCAGCCACTTACGGGCAGTTCAAGTGGGGCGAGATATTGTCGATCCAGAAGGAACCGAATCTTGCCCGGCGTAATCTAAAGCGGTGAATCTATCCGCTGTCCTCCGGGGAATCTGGGTGTGACGTCAGCCGAAACGCCGGCGTAGGAGTTTTCATGACGTTTTTCCTTTCGTCTGTTTTTCCGCTAACTCACCGCTTTACGGAACGCTGATTTGGGCCTCACAGAATTCTTATGTCCTCTGCAGTATCTTCTCTTGGCAACGAGTACAAGTCTGCTTGGACCGCCAAAGGCAGTTGTTCACTGCCGTTCTCCAAAAAGTCCGTTGCCCGTAGTTATTCGGGGGTGAAACTATGCGCGTTTTGTTTGGACGTGTTGTGCTTCTGGCATGTGTGGTGCTCTGCCTTCTGAGCCCGGCAGTTTATTCAGCTGATGGAACAGGCGATGGTAAAAAAGATAAAGATACCGATTCCGCCGCGAAATCCCCAACGAAGCCAAATGCTCCCCCTGCCACTGGCCTGACGGAGCGCGAGCAATGGATGCTCGAACGCATCGAACAGCTCGAAAAGCGCGTCGCCGAACTGGAATCCAAAGGACCGAATGCCACCGCGGCCGCCGCACCTACGAACGCGCCTGGAGCTTCGGGCAATTCCGCAACACCGGGCGCCAGCTCCGTGGCCGCTTCGGCGGCTGCGTCAGCCGGCGCGCCGGGCGTTACGTCCGTGCCCGCCGATCCGGGCTCTTCTTCCAGCGTCAACGCCAAGCAGGATCAAAACGCGCCCGCCAATGCCGCCGTTGCCGCCAATGCGAAACCGGCGGTCGTCGAGCCCTTTTCCGATTCGGACTGGACCTGGCTCAACGGCAATGCCCGTACCAAAGACATTTATTGGGATACGAAATTTTTCACTCCGGAAATCCGTGTCGACACGAACTATGTCGCCGACTTCAACCATCCTACCGATCACACGATTGGCGGTTCCAGCGAACTTTTCCGCTCGTACGAAGTACAACTGGAACAATTCGGTGTCGGCGGCGACTTTCACTATGACAATGTCCGCGGCCGGCTGATGACTCAGTTCGGTATGTATTCCGTGACTACGCCGCGCAATGATCCTAGTCCCGGCCACGGGCAGTGGGACTTAGCGGATGCGTATCGCTACGTCTCGGAAGCCTACGGCGGGTATCACTTCGACGTACTGCACGGCATCAACGTCGATGCCGGCATTTTCATGTCCTACATTGGCCTGTTCAGTTACTACAATTTCGACAACTGGGCCTACCAGCCTTCCTACGTCTCTTCGAACACGCCCTGGTTCTTCAACGGCGTTCGCGTGCAAATCTTCCCGACCACCCATTTAAAGATCGAGCCTTGGTTCATCAACGGTTGGCAATCCTACGCTTCGGCCAATCACACCCCCGGCGTCGGTGGTCAGATCAAGTGGACGCCCAAGCCCTGGATCAACATCATCTCGAATAACTATGGCGTCGGCGAAGACGATCTGTTCACTCCGGGTCGCCGCCGCATTCACACCGACAACAGCGTCGAAGTGAAATATTTCGACAAGCCTGACAACACACTCGATAAGATGGCGTTTTCGCTCACCGGTGACCTTGGTTGCGAATTCGGCGCGGGCGTTAGCTGTTACGGCGACAAAAGCGGAGGCCCGAAACAGAGCTTCGCCGGCTGGATGGGCTACAACCGCTTCTGGTTCCACAGGGATTTATTCGCGGTCACCATCGGCGGCGGCCAGATCAACAATCCCGGCCGTTATCTTGTGCTGCTTCCTCCCATCAACGGGGAAACCGCCGTTACCGCGGCCACCAATTCGCCGTACTTCACGGAGAATCCCGGCAATCCTTTCAAGGCCTGGGATTCCTCAATCACATTCGACTACATGCCCAAGCAATACATCACGTTCCGCTGGGAATATGATTATCGGCACGCCAACGTGCCTTACTGGAGCGGTCCCGGTGGGATCACGCCGCCCGGCGGAAACAACAACTTCCCGCAATACTTTGTCTGCAGCAGCGGCGCCAGTTCTGGCCAGTTAACGTTATCGGGAGCCGAAACTGCCTGCGGCGGCGGACCCAGCAGCGTCTGGTTCCCCGACCTACGCAAAGACGAATCCTTCATCGACATGGCCATCATGGTGAAGTTCTAAGAGTCTACCGACCAACCACGTCCCAACCATGCGCACGCTGCGCGCGCGCGCCCCTCAAACGGTCACCCAGTTCGCCCGCTCCAGATACGTCGGCGGCTCATACGTCTTTCCCTTCGCCAACCGACGCTCCTCGCGCCGCGAAGTCCACAGCAACAGGGGCCCGAGCGCCCGCGCGTTCAGCTTAGCGGCAAACGCGCACTCTTTCTCCACTTCGCCGCGCAGCACTTTGATCTGCGCGCTCACAGTTTCATCCCACTCGCGGCATTGCCGTTCCATCGCCCACAGCGCCGCGTTATAGCCGAGGCGCAGCTTGCTCATTTCGCGTTCAAAGCGCTCCCGCACTCGCGGGTCCGGATAATCCCGATACCGCTTCCAGCCTTCCAGCATGGTTCTGCACATGCGATACAAGCTCGGGCCATTGCGCTGGAAATCCCGCAAAAACGCCCAATTCAGAAATTTCTGCGAATCTGCCCGCGAAATCGCCGCATGTTCAAAGTTGAACTGGAACTGTCCGTGAATGTCCGCGAGGTCTATACCGTCGAGCAGTCGTCCTTGCTTCTTCATCTCGAAATAAAGCGGGGTGCCCGGCACCGGCGTGTACAGCATGAATTGGTGAAAGTCCGTTTCATGGCTGACCGCGCGCTCGATTTCGTCTTCAATATTTTCCGGCGTGTGATGTTCCAGCCCGATGATCGTTGAGCCTTGCACGCGAACTCCATGGTTGCGCAATTCACTGGTCAACTCGTGCGTGTCCGTCCCTTTCAACTTGGCATAGCCTGAGCTTTGCGATTCCAGCCCCATCCAGATCCAGGACACGCCCAGCTCCACCAACTCCTTCATCGAATATTTGCGAATGGCATTCGCCGAAGCGAACACCGCCATGCCCCAACTCTTGCCCGCCGCTTTCATTCGTTCGAGCAACGCCATGGCCCGTTCGCGATGCAGCAGGAAGTTCTCATCCATCACGAAAAAGGTCTGCACTTTCATGGACTTTTCGAAACCATCCATCAGCTCAAACAACTCGTCGCCGGTCTCGTAAAAATTATAGAAATTTCCCTTGCCGCCAAAAAATGAGGAAGTCCTGCAGAAATTGCATCCCATCGGGCAGCCCACCGACGGAATCACCGTGGCTGCCACGGAGCCGCGCCTCTCCGGCAGACGTATTCCTAGCGAACGGGTCTGCAGGCCGGAAACAATTTCCGGATGCCGGATCGGCGAGCGGTCGTCCTCTCCCAGATAACGCCGCATCCAGGAAATTCCTTCGCCGCGCACATAATGGTCGGCGTCCACGATTTGATCGATTCCTTGAATCGCGGTGACGTGCCCGCCCACGACAATCACCGATTGCGACGACTGCTCCCGCACGATCCGGCACATTTCGCGCACTTTGCCCACATTCACGATGATCGAAGAAATACCCACAATATCGTAATTCGTGGAGGAAAGTTCCCGCATGAACCGCTCGCGCATGGGAAAGTCCATCAGCGTACTTGGCGCGGTAATGTTTGCCTGGATCATCATGATGCCCCACGAGCGGTGAAACATTCGCAGGGAGAACGCGCCCTGCGCCCGGGTCACCTGGTTGTGATACAAGTCCATTGGATTGATCGCTCGGCTGCCGAATTCGTCGTCGCGCGAGTAAGGACCGAATACAGACGTCAGCAACACCCGGGCGCGTGTGCCCATCGGGTGCTTCGGCACCACCTGCGGAATTGTGAGATTGTCTGGCAAACACCGATATTAGCGCGGGCCTTCTCTAAATCTTTGTGACGAGTGAACACTGCTTTGGACACACCCGCTTGCGACTCCTGCCCGGGCATGGGAAAATAACAAATTGTCGATTGTGCCCGGCATTCCGCCGGGTGCGATAAACAGCTCACGATTGGCGATATCGTCTAGGGGTCTAGGACGCCGCCCTCTCACGGCGGAAACCCGGGTTCGAATCCCGGTATCGCTACCAAAACTCCACGGCTAAAGGCTATTCTAAGGAAACCCGCATAAACACTGGCGATTTTTCATGTGGGGTTTGACAAGTGTTGCCACCCAATGACACAGAACGAACTCACCGTTTCCTACGCCGAGCACGAAATTCGCGTCGTGAAGACGCCGACAGATGGCGCACGCCTTATATTGGCGACAAGTTGGTCGACGTTACCAACGATCTTTTCGCGAGCGAAGACGAGCCTACGCTCGTGGGAATGTTCGGTGGCAACACTCAAGTCGAAGCCTTCGCGAAGCCGACACAGATATCGATTCGTGTGGATGGCAAATGGCTGGTGGGTGAGCAGGCGTACGCCGTAGCTTCGGACTAGCTTACTTTTTCTTTTCCGGTTGCTGCTTTTTCGGCGGGTCTTTGGGTGCCGCCTGCGCCTAACCGTTGAGGCCACTTCTCATCAATCCTGACCAAGATGAACTTCGCCTTCTCGATTGCCGCGTTCACGGCATAAATCTTTGCCGGACGTCTGAATCCAGTTCGGCCAGCTCCCGGGCGCACAGCAGTGTTGCTGCAAAGAGAGTTTGCGTACTTTCTTTCTTCGGTCATTGAGATTCCCCGCTTTTAGATTTGCGGGTAGAGGTAGGAGCGACGATTATACCCCATGTGTTTGGGCAGTGACCGTGTCCACCACTCGCGGCGCGCTTCATCCGCGAAAATAAAATAGGGAGACGCCTTTCGCTACCGTCCCGTAGGACTTGGGCAGCGTCTCCCTCTAGTATTAGCCTGTAGTAGTGTGTCGGACGTGACTATGAACGGAATCGTCAAAAGTACCAGAGTTAAAACGGGAACCAGACTATTGCGCGACCTGAATGGCAGGCGGCTGCCATGTGCCAGAACCCGCTGGAAGTATCGATGGCGCTGTTTCCTTTGGCCAGTACAGACGCATCACCGTGTAAATCGGACCATCTGGGGCTGGAAGCCAGTTTGACTTTTTGTCGTCTGACGGTGCGTCCTTCTGTATGTAAAGCGTGAGGGAGCCATCCTTATTTTTCTTCATATCGGGAATCATCGGCGAGTTGATAAGATAGCGATTTATCGGATTTTCGATGAGGAACTGAGTCTTGCCGTCGTACATCGTTACCGACCAGAATGCATTCACAGGAGGATATTGCCCGTTGGCAAAAGTCAGCGTGTAGCTGTGCTTGCTACCATCGAGCGGGTTTCCTGCGGAGTCGTTTTTTGCTAGTGGGTACACGGCTTCCTCAGCACTGTTGCGGTATATTCCCGCTAACGCGCCAGCGGCACGCTGTAGTCAGTTACCGTTGAAAAACGCCCTATCGCCTAGAATCGACCCGATGAGCCATCCATTGACGTAGTCCGTTACGAAGAACGTGGTCCCGTTGTCAGCCAAAAGTCGAAGCAAGCGCGCACGAAGAGGATGGTCCGGCAACTCCGAAACCTCGGCTATCGGATCGAACCACCGAATCCTCAACCCAGCCAATCACAAGCGCAGTGATTTTCGACCCTGTCCTTTAGGGCCTTCGGCCCGCGGAACCCCATGAAAATCACTTAGAGGTAAGATCGCAACGGCCCGGAGCGGCGAGGTCGAGTACCCAGTGGAGAAGTTGAAGCTGTGACCCTGTCTGATCCGGAGCGTGCGTGTTTGAGCGGATAATTGGGCGTCGTTGTTTTCCCCTGAGGGAGCGGCGATAGCCCGCGACTCTGGTTAAGGTAACCGCAGCACGCTCTCCGCTCCCAGCCAGGAGGAACTATATCCTACAGAATAGCGGGAATTGATGTCCACAAAAAGATGCTGGCTGTCGTTGTGTCCGACGTCGAAATCGAAAGTGAATACCAATTTGAGCGGCGGATGTTTGGCAGTAACCCCGAACAACTGCGATCGCTGGCCGCATGGCTCGTCGAGCAAGAGGCCGAGGAAGTAGTCATGGAATCGACGGCGCAATACTGGAAACCCGTTTGGGGAGCACTGGAAAGGTATTGGAAGCCGATGCGCGAGAAGCGAGAAGGCGCACGCCGTAAGTCGGGAACGTTGCATCTTGCTCTGGCGCTATCCAATCGCGGGCGACGTGGACGCAAGAGGGATTTCCCCGATGCCGAACGCCTGGTGAAGCGGCTGGTGGCCCAGGAACTGACGTTGAGTTTTGTCCCCGATGCCGAGCAACGTTTGTGGCGGACGGTAACGCGCAAGAAGTACCAGTTGAGGTGCGATCGGGTGCGGTTGCAGAACCAAGTGGAAGCTCTTCTGGAAGAGGCCCACATTAAATTATCCAGCCTGGTCACAGATCTGCTGGGTGTCAGTGCCCGGCGGATGCTGAAGGCCCTGGCCGACGGAGAAACCAACCCAGCGGCTCTGGCCGCTTTGGCGGATGAGCGCTTGCGCGCCACGCCGGAACAGTTGTGCGACGCGCTGGGCGCCTGTACGGAGTTGAACGCCGTCTACCGGCGGCTGCTGAAGATGGCGTTGGAGGAATTGCGATTGATCGACGAGCAGATCGGCGAACTGGATAAGGAGATGGCCAGTCTGCTCACTTCGCACCAAGATGCAGTCCAGCGGCTGGCGGAGGTGCCCGGTCTGGGAGTGGACTCAGCACAACAGATCATTGCCGAAGTCGGTCCCACCGCAGCGACCTTTCCCTCCGAGAAATGTCTCTCCTCGTAGGTGGGCGCTTGCCCCGGCGACAACGAGAGCGCCGGCGTAAACTACAGTCACCGGTCGCCGAAGTGCAACCGTCACATGCGGCGCTTACTCAATCAAGCTGCGAACGCCGCAGCCAGGACCAAAGGAAGCATCTTCGAGATCGTGTATCGCCGCTCGGTCCCGCACCTGGGACACAACCAAGCCATCGGGGCCATTGCCCATCGACAGTGTCGACTGATCTGGTTGATCCTGCACGAGCGAGTCCGCTACGAAGAACGGGGCCCAGCTGTCACCAAGCAATCAAAGCAAAAGCGCACGACGAGAATGATCCGGCAACTCCGAAACCTCGGCTATCGGATCGAAGCACCGAATCCTCAACCCAGCCAAGCACAAGCGCAGAGATTTTCGACTCTGCCGAGCCATGTCGTGCCCCGCATTGTAGCTGCACTACTCAAGCGTCATCGAGGTCTCTACAGGAGTTTCCGGCTCATACAACCACCGCAACGCGGTGGCCGGTGCTAAGATGGCCGCACTATGGCGGGCTACGACGCGCTCATCGGCCAGACCATTTCGCACTACCGCATCATCGAGAAGTTGGGCGGCGGCGGGATGGGCGTGGTGTACAAGGCCGAGGATTCCGAGCTCGGCCGCTTCGTGGCTTTGAAGTTCCTTCCCGATGACCTCGCCAAAGATCCATATTCACTTGAACGTTTCCGGCGTGAAGCGCGCGCCGCGTCAGCATTGAATCACCCGAACATTTGCACCATCTACGAAATTGGCGAGCACGTTGGCAGGCGCTTCATCGCCATGGAGTATCTGGAAGGCAAGACGTTAAAGCACACGATCGCCGGGAGGCCAATGGAACTGGAAGTGTTACTTGATGTGGCGATTGACGTAGCGGACGGGCTGAATGCTGCGCACTCGAAAGGGATCATCCATCGAGATATCAAGCCAGCGAACATTTTCGTTACTGAACTAGGCCACGCCAAGATTTTGGATTTCGGATTGGCCAAGGTGAGGTCCGCAGCGGGCTCGTCTGCCAATGCAGAAACGCTGGACACGCAAGAGGTTGACCCGAACCATCTGACGAGTCCGGGCAGCATGTTGGGCACCGTTGCTTATATGTCGCCCGAGCAAGTTCGCGCCAAAGACCTGGATGCGCGCACAGACCTGTTTTCCTTTGGCATTGTACTGTACGAGATGGCAACAGGGCAGTTGCCATTTCGGGGGAATAGCTCAGGTGTAATTTCCAGCGCGATTCTCGAGCGGACGCCCGTACCTCCCGTTCGACTGAATCCCGATCTACCAGCAGACCTCGAGCGCATCATCCATAAGGCGCTGGAGAAAGACCGAGACCTGCGCCACCAGCACGCCGCGGACATACGCAGCGACTTGAAACGTCTCCATAGGGATACCGGTTCGGGCCTAACGTCACGAGTGATTGCCTCTTCTGCGAACGGCGAAACTGAGGCGGCACCAGCTCCTTCGACGGCACGCATCACAAACAGGTCTGTCGTGGCCGCCACTGCGCGTCAGCACAAAATGGGCGCCGTGATCACTACCGTGGTTGCGATTCTTCTGGTCGGGGCGGCAGCCTATGGGATACACGATTTCCTCATCCGTGTGCAGCCGGTGCCGTTTCAGAATAGTTCCGTGCACAAACTTACGGATACGGGAAAAGCAGGGCTGGTCGCGATCTCTCCCGATGGCAAATATATCCTGAATGTCGAAGAGGAAAACGGCCAGCAGAGCCTGTGGTTACGTAATATCCCCGTAGCCGCGAAGTTTCAGTATCAGTTGGCGAATAGCAGCACGCAAGTCATACCCCCCGGGCCGTTGCGGTACCTCGGTCTACGCTTCTCTCCCGAAGGAGATTATCTGTACTTTGTCCGGGCGGAGAACGGCCAGAAACAGCGTTCCGTCTTTCGGGCGCCCGTCCTAGGTGGCACGCCACAAAAACTCGCCAGCGGTGTGGACAGCAACATCACTTTTTCTCCCGACGGTCGAAGTTTTGCTTATGCCGTTTCAGACAGTCCAGAGATCGGCAAGTTCCGTCTGGCGGTTCACTCCCTTGAAACCGGCGACGAGAAAACGCTGGTCACCGGTACGATGGATCAATCCTTGGGCGACCCGGCCTGGTCGCCTGATGGAAAGACGATCGTGTGTGTAATCCTTCAGGCATCGGGAGATGCCCTGAACAGCTTGGAAGCGGTCGATGCGCTCACCGGCAAACAAAGTCGCTTCTTTGGAGCCGTAGGCTACTTGAGTCAACCGACGTGGCTGCCCGATGGCCACGGTATGCTTGCCCTCTTTAGGGACAAAGAAACCAACTTTCTCCGCTATCGAATCGTGGAAATCTCATACCCAGGCGGGACGGTCCGAGCTGTAACCCACGACGTTGGCGATTATTTCGACCTTAGCCTCTCCGCCGACGGACATACGTTGGCCTCCGTTCTCAAGCAACACCACTACGATCTTTCCGTGATGTCAGCATCGGCCTTGGACAGCGGTCAAACAGAGCAACTCGCGTCCTATTTCCCATTCCCGGGCTTTTCCTGGACACGGGATGAGCAGATGATCATCAGTCCGGATTTAAGCTTGAGCCTTTTCAATGTTGAATCACGCAGTAAGACGCCACTAACCTCGCTACAGCAGGACGTCCTTGCCTTCCAACCTTCTGCATGCGCCAATGGCCGTTTTGTTGTGTTCGTTATGGCGGGCCATGCTGGGGTGAGCACATCGACTATCTGGCATATGGATTCGGGTGGGAGCAACTTGAAGCAATTGAGCATTGGCAAACTTGATCAGAACGGTGTGTGCTCGCCCGATGGGCAATGGGTGTTTTACTTGGATGAAGCGAATGGCGCAAAGCTGAGCAGAGTGCCTTTGGAAGGAGGCAAAAGTGAGCGGGTCACAGAGTTTCCCGTGGTTTTTGGATTTGATATATCTCCCGACGGCAAACTCGCGACCTTTCCAACCGTGGCTCCTGCCAGCAGTCTCAAGATGGTGCTGGCGTTAGTACCAACCGATTCTCCGCGAAACACGAAATTCCTGGCGGTGCAGCAGCCGATCCGGGGAGCGCCTCGCTTTGCACACGACGGCAAAGCGGTGGTTTATCCTTTCCGCGACAAGGATGCTGACAATCTCTGGCTCCAGCCGCTCGATAGCTCGCTGGGAAAATAAATCAGCAATTTCAACTCGGAACGTATCATTGACTTTCACTGGTCTTTCGATGGCGGCAGGGTGGGCATGATTCGTGGCCACTCCGATTCCGACGTGGTTCTTCTGCGCGACTCCGAGAAATAGTTAACAGCGCTGCGTCGAATCTTCGGCTCAGCAATTCGTGCAGCGCCCATGCGATAAATTCGGGATGACCAATTTTGTTGTGCAGTGGCTGCTGCTCAAGTACATCGATGGCGACATCACTTTCCTGTCGAAGCCATTCAAATCGAAACAGGTCGCGGAGAAAGCGCGCTCGAAATATCCGGAACGAGTGCGGAAAAAGATTGGGGTAGAAGTGATTCGGATCAAATCCTAAATACCGCCCGTGTTCTATTCTATTCGTAACGCAAAGCGATCATTGGATCGACGCGAGAGGCGCGGCGAGCGGGTATGTAGCAAGCGAGGAGGGCCACAACGGACAAGATTGCTGCCACACCGAAAAAGGTCAGAGGATCGTAGGAACTCACCTGGAAAAGCATGCTGGCCATGAGGCGGGTCAACTCGAGGGATGCCAGCAGGCCAATGACTATACCTAGCGTCACCAATTTCCCTGCCTGGCTTAACACCATGAGCAATACGTTCTCGCTCTGCTCGCAACGCCATGCGAATTCCAATGTCATGAGTACGCTGCCCGACCACATAAGAAACAACTCCGTAAATGCCGATGCTCGCGAGCAACACGGCCAGGCCAGCAAACACCGCCAGTAAAATCATCGTAAACCGGCGGTTCGAGACGTAGTTCACCGTCTCGGTGCCGACGCGAGCGGCAGCAATCATTTCAACGTTGCCAAGCCAGACGTTCGGATCAAAGCCCTTTTGGGCAGCTTCTGTGCGCAACTGTTTCACGCGACCAGGGCCACAATTGTAGGCGGCGAAAGTGAAGAGCACCTTGTTGAGGTCATCCATAGGCTCGTTGCCGTAATACTTGACGACCATGAAGTGGAAGTATTTGACCCCGGCTTGAATGTTTGCGTGTTCCTGGTGGATGTCGCCAACTTTCATTACTTCGCCTGTGGCTGGCATGAGCTCCATGACCCGATGGCGCCAACCTGACTCTTGGCAGCCTGATTTAAGCCAGACTCCTGGTAACCCTGTGCCATCATGAGCAGGTAGTCCATGCCGTATTTTGAGGAATACTTCCGGAAATACTCTGCGGTCTCTTCAAAGCGCTTCATCCCTGCGGGAGATGTGGCGTTTCCCCAAGCCGTACCTTGACGGTGGGTTTTGAGGAAATCGTTTACACCGGTCAGGATCCACACTCGCTGCGCATCGTGCGGCCATGGTGGGAGCGGTGTCCGGCAAGCGCGGCAAGCGCTATCTAAAGCGTCAGCAACTGTTGGAACTGGGAGAGCCTGCACTCCTCTACTTGACCGAGATCGTTCATCGCCGACCGCGGCAATGGTTTTACGACGTCGATCGGCTGCACGACGTCCTGCAGAGCCACGGGCCAGAGCCTGGTGTCCTACCACAATTGTGTGGCAGCGCTGAGCGCGTGCGACTTTTGGAACTACGTTAACAGCATAGCTGCTGTCTTTCGGATCCGAAACGGCGAAGTCAATCTCCCCGGGGGAAATACCGCCCCTTTCATAGAATCCTTTGTGCCCAGTCCAACCTCTCTGCAGCGTGCACGTCTGCCAATGGTCCAGTCTTCAGCAAGTCGGGCGGCAGGGGTGGAAGGACGTGCATGAGCACAATATGGAAGCCGCGCCGTCGACCAATCAACTTCGCCACATAGCCACAAAAGATCGAATGCGTAGAAGACTGGCGTCCCCTGTCGGGATGCCCTGAAGCTAAAGCGATTTTGCGGTCACAGGTCAGTAGAGGGGCATCGAGCAATTCGGCCAGAGCGATGTAAACAGTGTCGTATGTCACCGGGCATCCCGCTCCTCGCGAACAGCATCCGCGGCCGACATTCGGGATGTCACCCGCGTGCGACGTTCCAGCCGCGCCCTCAATTCCGCTATCGTTGGCCGTTCGGCAACCCGGCGAATTTCCGTGACTAAGTAATCCCGGGCTTTCAGGGTCCGATGCAAACCTTCGGGGACATTTCGAAGCTGGATCATGCGTGCCGTGTTCTGAGCAATGGACCATGTCCTAAACATGTCAAGAGTTAATTCTATCAGTGGTCAAGACAGGTGACTCAAGTACTCATCCCGGTTCAGTAAGTATTACGATATTGAAATTCGTGTTACACTCGCCCGCGTTTCAAGATGCAGCGGGACTCTTCCCGCCCGCTCGGCGACGCCGCAAGGAGACATTCATGGCTGACTTGAGCCGCACAGGCGTTTCGATCGATGCCCAACTGCTGCAACAATTTGATCGTTTCATCGAAAACCAGGGCTATGCCAACAGGTCGGAAGCGCTGCGCGACCTTATACGCGATCACCTGGTGACCAGCTCCGTCCTTGCTCCCAATGCCGATGTCGTCGGCACGGTCACACTAATCTACGATCACCACAGCCGCCTCCTTCCCGAAAGGTTGGCGGACATCCAGCACCACCACCACGCCGAGATCATCTCCACCGTCCATGCGCACCTCGACCATGACACGTGCCTCGAGGTCGTCGTGGTAAAAGGCAAGTCCAGCCGCATTCAAAAATTGGCCGATCTGCTGACCAGTGCAAAAGGTGTGCAGCACGGACGCCTAGTGATGAGTTCCCCCGCGATCGCGCATTCCTCTTCGAAAAAACACACGCACAAATGAAAGGCTGTATATACATCTATTCAACGCCCCAGCCGCCGGTAATCGCTGCAGGAACAGCGATGCGAAGTAGATGGCTTTTGGGCTTCTTGCTCTGTGCGTGTTCCGGGCTCGCTATATGGGCGGCCGCGAATGGCAGCCTTTCCGGCACGCTCAGGGATCCGAGCGGCGGTGTCGTCCCCGGCGCGAAGGTCACGTTGGTGAACGCCGCGCTCAAATCCGAATTCAAGGCAAGTTCGGACGGCCAGGGCTTCTACACGTTTCCCACACTTCCGGTTGGCCACTACGACATGACGATCGCAGCCGCTGGGTTCAAAACGCAGAAAAAAACGAATCTGACCATCGATACCGACACCGCGCTGAAACTCGACGTCGTTCTCGCGTTGGGCCAGCAATCGGAAACGGTTATTGTCGCGGCTACCGAAGCTGCTACCGAAGTGCAAGTGGATACGGTGGCGACGCATCTGGGCGAACTCGTCACCGGATCGCAGATGACCGCCCTTCCCTTGAACGGCCGCAGTTTTACCGATCTGCTTTCCATTCAACCTGGCGTAATCCCGATAACCACGTTGCTGCCGAATTCCGTAATCATGGCCGGAGTGACGGGTGGCCTTTCCCCATCGGGTGATTTAAATCCAGGGAATTTGTCGATCAACGGCCAGCGAGAAAGCTCCAACGGTTTCCTGGTGAATGGCTTCGACGTGCAAGAGCACATGAATGGCGGCACATCCATTGTTCCGAACCTGGACTCCATCGATCAATTTCGAGTGCTGACGAATAATTTCGATCCGGAATATGGCAATTACAACGGAGGCGTGGTGACAGTCGTTACAAAGTCCGGAAGCGATTCGTTCCACGGCAATGCCTTCGAATTTCTGCGCAACACGGACCTGGACGCACGCGGCTACTTCGATCCAGCCCGCGCGTCCTTCCGTCAGAACCAGTTTGGCGTCACGCTCGGCGGTCCCATCAAGCATCAAAAAAGTTATTTCTTCGGCGATTATCAAGGCACGCGAACAACCGAAGGCGTGGAAACAGGCTTGATCTCGGTTCCGTCCACGCAAGACCGTGCAGGAAATCTTTCCGACGTCGCCAGTTCGCTGACAGGAAACGTGAGTGGAAGCTACCTGGCCAGTTTGCTTTCGCAAAAATTGGGTTATCCCGTTTCCTCGGGAGAGCCCTATTACACTCCGGGCTGTACCACTGCGAAGTGCGTTTTCCCCAACGCCGTGATTCCGCAGTCTGCCTGGTCAACCCCGGCGATCAATCTGCTCAAATACATTCCCTCGCCCAACACCGGCACCGATCAATTTTCCACTTCGGCTTATCCGGAAATGGTGCGCGATGATAAAGCCTCTGGCCGCGTCGATGCTAACTCCCGATGGGGCCAACTTTCCGCTTACTATTTCTTCGACAACTACCGCCTCGACAATCCTTATCCCGGCCAGCAGGGCGGAGCCAGCGTCCCCGGTTTTGACGCGCTCACATTCGGTCAGGCCCAACTCATCAGCCTGGGAGACACGAAAACTTTCGGCTCCGGCAGCGTGAACGAAGCCCACGTCGGTTTTCTCCGCTATGCCAATGTAATCGGACAACCGAAAGGTGGCCTGGGCGTCAGCCTGGCATCGCAAGGTTTCGCGCCGCCACCCACGGGCATTCTTGTCCAGGCGCCGCAATTCGAAGGCGTGGAGAACATCACGTTTCCTTCGTTCGTCATGGGTGTTCCGGTCACCAATGAAACGCAGGTAAACAACACGCTGTATCTCAACGACACTTTTTCGAAGGTCATCGCCTCGCACACCCTGAAATTTGGCGGGCAGTTTCATTTAGATCAGGTCAACGAGCATCCCAATGCCACGTTCAACGGCACGTTCAACATCGACGGCACTGAAACGGGCAATGCCTTTGCCGACTTCCTCATCGGTGTGCCCAGCAATTTCACGCAATCTTCGGGCCAGCCGTTTTACCTGCGCAATCGCTACGCGGGATTATTCGCGCAGGATAACTGGCGCGTACGACGCGACCTGACGTTCAACTACGGCTTGCGTTGGGAATACATCATGCCCTTCTGGGAAAAGTACAACCAAATTCAGACGATTATTCCCGGCAGGCGGTCCCTCCTCTATCCCGGTGCGCCACCGGGCCTTGTGGTCCCCGGCGATCCGGGCATTCCCAGTACGATTTCACCCTCCAAGGGACACAACTTCGCGCCGCGCTTGGGCCTCGCCTACGCCCCCGTTTTCAATCACGGAATTCTGCGCAAAATTTTCGGTGACAGCAGCCAGAGCAGCATTCGTGCGAGCTACGGAATCTTCTACACCGCTTTTCCGGGGCTGTCGGCCGGCGTCATGTATTCCGTACCGCCATTCGGCTACAACTATCTGAGTCCGGAACCTCCGCTATTCGCGACACCGTTCATCAACGCACAAAACGGCGCCGAGAATATCAATCCGTTTCCATTAACGTTTCCGCCGCACAATGTCTCCGCCAAAAATCCAGATACGTCTTTCGATTGGCCCAGCGTTATCCCCATCAGCGCCGATCCTTACTTTTACTATCGCAACAGTGTTCCTTACACAGAGAACTACATGCTTTCGTTCGAACGCCAGCTCACGAAAAGCATGCTGCTGACGATGAGCTACGTGGGAAACCAGGGTCACCATATTCTTGCTGTCGTTTCGACGAACCCCAGCAACCAGGCGCTGTGCCTCAGCCTCAGCCAACCGAGTGAAGTCGCGCCCGGCAGTCCCACCTGCGGACCGTTCGCCGAAGATGCCGTGATCACCAGTAGGACGGGGCAGGTGTTTCAAGGAACGCGTGTTGGCTTGGGACCCGCCTACGGAGAAGATACCGCGCAAGAGACCATCGCGAATTCAAATTACAACGCACTGGAAACGAATGTGCGCTACGTTGGGAAGCGCTCCAATTTTCTGCTCGGATACACTTACAGCAAGGCCATCGATCAAGGCTCAAATCTGGGCGAACAACTCAATCCCCTGAATCTTCGAGCCACCCGCGCCATCTCCGCGTTCGATATGAAGCACAACTTTGTCGCGAGCTATCAAGTCGGCCTGCCCTTCGATGTGCTTTTCCGCCACAAGAATCGTGTTACCGAAGGATGGACCCTGTCCGGCACCACACGTTTGAGCACCGGACTTCCCGTCACTCTTTACGACGATTCCGACAATTCGCTCCTCGGTACTTTGGGAAACGGCATCAACAATTATCTGTTGGATACGCCGAACTACAACGGCGGCCCACTCGATATCAACACCAATCCCAGAAACGGCAAGCCCGCATTCAATACCGCGGCGTTCAGTCGGGAGACTCTTGGCCATCTGGGAAACGCCAGCCGCCGATTCTTCTATGGTCCGGGAATCAGCAATTTCGACATGACATTGAACAAGCTTCTGCGCTTAACCGAATCGAAATCCCTCGAATTCCGCCTGGAAGCCTTCAACGTTTTCAATCACGGCCAATTCTACGGCCCCGCATCCATAGACGGCGAAGTGAATGACCCGCACTTCGGCCAAATCATCAGTGCCGCCGCCCCGCGCCTGGTTCAACTTGCCGCCAAGTTCACGTTTTAGCCAGCATCGCGGAAATCCCGTCTCGGAAATCGTGAGGACGTGTGATCAAGCTTACGACCAGACAATCACTACCAGCGAAATCGTAAAAATGTCCGGGATGCACCAGCACTTGCGCCTTCTGCATAATCTCAATCGCTAAATCCTCATCGTCTTTACGCGAACCACCACCGCCAACGCGCAGCACCGCGTACCACCCGCCCTCCGCATGCAACAACTCATACGCGCTCTTTCCAGCTATCGCACCTTGCAGACATTCCCAATTCGTCTGAATCCGCTCCAGCAGTTGCCCTTGCAGCGGCCGCCGCTGCGCAAACAATTCCGGAAACGCCCACTGCGTCGGCGTATTCACGGACAAATACGTGTCCGCAATAATTTCCAGCCGCTCCAGCGCCGCGCGCGTCAACTCTTCCGGCCCCGTCGTCGCCAACCACGCCACCTTCATCTGCGGCAGCGCCGCAATCTTCGAAAGCCCGCTGAGCGTAAAGGTCAACGCCTCACGGTTCGCCACAAAGCTCTTCCGCGCAACGCCCGGCGATAGCCCGTAATCCAGAAATACCTCATCCACAATCAGCGCCAGCTGCCGTTCCCGGCAAATTTCATTCAGCCGCGGCAGTTCCTCCGGCTTCACATACGATCCCGTCGGATTATTCGGATGCACCAGCAAAATCGCGCGCGTCCGCGGACTCAGCGCACCTACAATAGACACAAAATCAATAAACCAACCCTGCGCGTACTGCAGCGAGTAGGGAACCAGCCTCACATCCTGCAAATCCCCCAAGAATTCAAACAGCGGATAGCTCGGCTTCGGCACCAGCACTTCATCCTGTGGATCGCACAGCAGCCGGAACGCATATGAATACGCTTCGCTCGTGCTGGTCGTCAGCAGTAGAGCTTTCGGGTCCACCTCCTCTCCGTGATCCTCGCGGTAATAGCGCGCCACCTGTTCCCGCGCCGCCAGCAATCCCTTCGCTTCCGGCTCATAGATCAGTGCTCGCGGGTTCTGAAAAGCCCCTAGAATCGCCGCCGAATCGTACCGCAGCTCGCACTCCGTGGGATTTGAAACTGTCAGGTCAATCAGCCTTCCTCCGGAGGAGCGCATCTCCTCGAGCGCTCGCGCATACTTGTTAGGCATAAGTTTCCAGTTGGTACGCTCGGCGAACATTTCAAGAAACCGACGATAGCATAGCCAACTTCCTTAGCTCCATCTAACCGTACCGGTGGCGCAAATTCGCGCAAGCGCTGTTGAAAATCACAGCGCAAGGTGCGCTGAAATACACAACGATGGTCGGGCCTCTCATCCGTGTGTCTATGCTAACATCCTTTGTATCAACGACATACAAAGATAGGAACAAGTGTTCGATTTGGTTCTCCACATGCCTTTCGTCTCCCTCGGGCGAGAATTCACTGCTGCGAGATTGTTCTCTCTTGCCTCCTGCATCGCTCTCCTGGCGCAATATCGGGTTTTGAGTTTCAGGCTCCTCTCCTATCGGGAGGGCATGCAAAGTGCTACAAGAAGATTTCCCGGCTCCTCGCACGTTTGATACAGAAGGAAAAGAACTCATTCACGTTTCGTGAAGACTTTCCTGAAGGGGGAATTTTATGCACAACACTCTCGATTCCACGCCGCTTAAAGTGGGCAATAAAACCATCGATGCCGAACACGATTTGCAGATGCAATTGCTCGATTCGCTTTCTCATGCTTTATCCAAGGGCGGTGAATTCACTCCCACCCGCCACATCCTCGAACAGTTCATCGAATTTTCAAACATGCACTTCCTCTCCGAACAGTTGATCATGCGCCTGCACGGCTATCCGGGATATGAAGCTCATCTCGAAGAGCACACCCGACTTATGAAAAAGGTTCGTGAAATTCGCGACACCATCGTGCGCGGCGAAAAAGTGCCCAGTTTGCAGATCGTCCAGGAACTGCGGGAATGGCTGCTTCATCACATTGCCTCTGAGGACGCGGCGTTCGGAGAATTTCTCCGCAAAAAAGAAAGCCGGTCTTCATGACCGCTTCCTTCCGGATCGGCGTCCTCGGCGTCGGCAACATCCTGATGGGCGACGACGGCATCGGTCCCTTCCTTGTGAGAATTCTTGAAGCGCGCTATGAATTTCCGCCGAACGTCGTGCTCCACGATCTTGGCACGCCCGGTCTTGGCATCACTTCCTCTTCGCCGACTGTGACGCGATCATTTTGATCGATTCTGTCAGCGCCAAAGCGCCCGCGGGGGGAATACGGCTTTTCCGCAAGCCTGAACTTGTTCGCACTTCCATCCCTCAGCGTTTTAGCCTTCACGATCCCGCGCTCGTTGAAGCGCTTCTCTTTGCCGAACTCAGCGGTAAATGTCCCGGCGAAGTGCTGCTCGTCGGCGTCGTCCCGAAAACCACGGAGCTGGGCTGCTGCCTCTCCGATGCAGTGAGATCCGCGGTCGTGCCCGCTATTTCCGTGGTCTTGGCGGAACTTCGACGTCTTGGCGCCGATCCGCAGGTCCGCGCGACCGCCGACCACCTTTTGATTTGGTGGGAAGAGAAACAAATTTCCAAGTGTGCTCCATTGCAGGCGAAGCATGTGCCTCGCGATTCCCGGTAAAGTCGCCGCCGTCGAACTAAAAGAAGGCATTCGTACGGGCCGCGTCCAGTTCGGCGGAATTGTCCGTCAAGCCTGCCTGGACTGCGCCCTCCAACTCAAAATCCCAGAGCCCGCCGCAGCTATCAATTCCTGAGGACTCTGCGATAATTCGTTCATGGAGGAATCGGCACGAGCGGTCGTTGCGCGCAAAGCCATCGACATTACCGGCATCGTCCAGGGTGTCGGTTTTCGTCCTTTTGTCTATCGCCTCGCTCAGGAATGCAATCTCACCGGGTTCATCGCCAATACTTCCGCCGGTGTGACCATCGAAGTCCAGGGCGACGCCATTTTCCTCGACCGTTTCCTCGAGCGCTTGCCTTCGGAACTTCCTCCGTTGGCCAAAATCACTTCGCTTCTGGCCCGCGATGCCGAGCCGCAATCGGAAACCGCTTTCCGCATTCTCGCGAGCCGCCTCGACGCACCTGCCAAAGCGCTCATCTCGCCGGACATTGCCGTGTGCGCCGATTGCCTGCGTGAAATGATGAATCCTCGTGACCGCCGTTTCCGCTACGCCTTTATCAACTGCACCAATTGCGGCCCGCGCTTCACCATCGTTCGCGATATTCCCTACGACCGCCCGCGCACTTCCATGTCCGCCTTCGAGATGTGCGCCGCCTGCCAGGCTGAGTATGACGATCCCGCCAATCGCCGTTTCCACGCGCAACCAAACGCCTGCTGGGATTGTGGCCCGCAATTGCTGTTGTGCTCGTCCGATGGTGTGCCGCTCGACGTGGCCGAACCGCTGCGCGAGGCCATCCGTCTGCTCGAACAAGATCGCATCGTTGCCATAAAGGGTCTCGGCGGATTTCATCTCGCCTGCAATGCCCGTTCGGAATCCGCCGTTCAGTTGCTCCGCGCACGGAAGCGCCGCGTCGAAAAGCCTTTTGCCGTCATGCTCCGCCGTATTGAAGATGCGGACCGCTTCTGCATACTCGATGATGCTGCCCGCAAACAGCTTCACTCCATCGAGAGACCCATCGTCCTGCTTCCGCGCAAGCCCGACTCCGGCCTCGCGGAAAGCATCGCTCCACGCAATCATTTTCTGGGCGTTTTCCTGCCGTATACCCCGCTCCACCATCTCCTTTTTGCCGGCGCTAAATTCGAGGCGCTCGTCATGACCAGCGCCAACCTCAGCGAAGAGCCCATCGCCATCGATAACGCCGAAGCCTTCCGCCGCCTCCACGGTATCGCCGATGCTTACCTCGCCCACAATCGCAATATCCTGCGCCGCTGCGATGATTCCGTCGTTCGCATCGCCGCCGGCCAATTGCAAATGCTGCGCCGTTCCCGCGGTTTTGTTCCCGTGCCGGTTCCCCTTGAGCACGAATCCCCGCCGGTCCTGGCCGTCGGCGGCGAATTGAAAAACACCATCTGCCTCCTTCGCGGCAGCGAAGCATTTCTCAGCCAACACATCGGCGATCTGGAAAATCTGGAAAGCTACGGCTTCTTCGGCGAAGCTGTCCAACACTTCCAACGCATTCTGGAAGTGCATCCCGGCGCCATCGCCTACGATCTTCATCCCGATTATTTCTCCACCAAATGGGCCGTGGCTCTGGAAGGCGTGCAATTAATCGGCGTCCAGCACCACCACGCCCACATCGCTTCCTGCATGGCCGAAAATCATCTCGATGGAAAAGTGATCGGCATCGCTCTCGATGGCACTGGCTACGGCACCGATGGCGCGGTCTGGGGTGGGGAAGTACTCCTTGCGGATTACAAAGAATTCGAGCGCGCCGCGCATTTCGAATATGTCCCCCTGCCCGGCGGCGCCGCCGCGATTCACGAACCGTGGCGCGTCGCGCTCAGCTATCTGGTCAAGCACTACGTCAAGGATCTCAACAGACTGGATCTTCCATTTCTTCGCGGCATCGATGAACGCCGCCGCAACGTTATCCAGCAAATGATCGATCGCCAGATCCATTCGCCGCGCACATCCAGTTGCGGCCGTCTGTTCGACGCCGTCGCCGCGCTCACCGGCATTCGTTCCACGGTAAATTACGAAGCGCAAGCCGCCATCGAACTGGAAATGGCCGCCCACGATTCCACTGACGATGGCGCGTATCCCTTCGATCTGATTCCCGACGGCACGCACTGGCAGATCGGCACATTCTCCCTTTTCCAGGCGTTGCTTCACGATCTTCGCAGCCAGCAACCGGTTGCCGATATCAGCCGCCGCTTCCATACTGGGCTTGCGGCGCTCTTCGTCGAACTTGCCGAAAAAATCCGCGAGCAAAGCAAACTCAACCGCGTTTGCCTCAGCGGCGGCTGCTTCCACAATGTGCTGTTATTTCGTTTGCTGCTGGATGGCCTGCGCGCCAAATCCTTCGAAGTCTATTTCCACTCCGAAGTTCCCGCAGGAGACGGCGGCATAAGCCTCGGCCAAGCCCTGATCGCCGCCCACCGCCTGCAATCACCGTAAGTTCTGTGCGATCCGCACGTGTTGTCATCCTGAGGAGCGCGTTTTTGCTTTATGCGCGACGAAGAATCTCAACGTAGGCCCAACCACGTTCGATCTGCGAATACCTCCGACGAAAACCACCACTCACCGATCCCCGTACTTCCTACTCCCCGTAATCCCTTTTCCCTCGGTCACAATAATCGTTTCCCCGGCCACCACATTGGCCAACCGATCCACTTGCCCGCTCGGCCAACGAATCTCCACCGTGTCTGCCTTGTCATGCCGCGCCAACCCAAATGTCAACACTAGTTCGCTAGCCGACAAATAACTCGATCCGCTGCGCAACATTTCCGTTTGCGTTTCGCCTGCTGCTGTCAATTTCACTACGCTCCCAATTCCATCCCGGTTCGATTTCGTTCCCACTAACTTGATCCGCAAACTCTTCTGCTGCGCCGCGTCGCCCGTCGCGTCATTCTCAAACAAATACGCGCGTCCGCCATTCGTGGCCACCAGCACATCCAGCCGCCCATCATTGTTGATGTCCGCATACGCCGCGCCTCTTCCTACACGCGGCGAGTCAAACGCGGCCCCCAGGCTTTTCGTCGTCTCCTGGAAATTGCCCTTCCCCATATTCCGAAACACGTGCGGCGGCATGGCATACTTCACGTTAGGCTGCACGCGCTGGATGTCGCGGTCAATGTGCCCATTTGAAATAAAAATGTCAGGCCAGCCATCCAGGTCGTAATCAAAAAAGAAGCAGCCAAATCCCAGCGTCAGCAGCGTGTCTCGGCCGATCTCCGATTGCGGCGCTTGATCCACGAATAATCCTTTTCCTTCGTTGTGGTACAGCGAAATCATCTGGTTGGAAAAATTTGTGATCATCAAGCTGGGCGCCCCGGAGCGGTCATAGTCTGCCGCATCCACGCCCATCCCCGCGCGCGCCACGCCGTCTTCGCTGAACGCCACGCCCGCCGACACCGCCTTCTCCGTGAACGTCCCATTTCCATTGTTGCGATACAGTTTGTTCGGCTGCGTGTCGTTCGACAGTAGCAAATCCGGCCAGCCGTCATTGTCATAATCCAGCACTGCAATACCCAGCGTCTTCGAAGTCGGCTCACCCAGCCCTGCCTTCTTCGTCGTGTCTTCAAACGTGCCGTCGCCCCGGTTGTGCCACAAACGCACCGCGGTCCCCTTGTACGATTCCGGCGTGCAATACGATTTGCTCTTCCCATCCAGCGTGCAGTACAAGTCTCCTTCAATCGACCACTGCACGTAATTTCCAACCACCAGGTCCAGCTTCCCATCCTTGTCGTAATCCACCCACGCCGCGCTGGTGCTGAATTCCTTCGGGCCCATCAGCCCGGCCTTCTGCGTCACGTCCGTAAACGTGCCATTCCCGTTGTTGTGAAACAGGTGGTTTTGCCCCATTGCGGTCACGAACAAATCGTCATATCCATCATTATCGTAATCGCCGACCGCCACCCCCATTCCCAAAATCTCGATGTCCAGGCCCGCTTTGTGCGTCACGTCCGTAAACGTGCCATCGTGATTGTTGTGGTACAGCTTCGGCGTGCTGTGCTTCGAGGGCTGTCCCGGCCAGTTCGTTCCGTTCACAATAAAAATGTCCGGCCAGCCATCATTGTCATAATCGATGAATGCCACTCCCGGCCCCATCGTTTCCGGCAGATATTTCCTCCCGTACGCACCGTTATTGTGAACAAAATGAATTCCGGCCAGCTCCGTGACATCCCGAAACGCGATGGTGGATCCGTTCGAAGGCGTCTTCGGAGCTTGTGCCAACAGCGGTGCGGCACACACCCACGCGAGCATTATCCCCGACGCTTTTCTCACGGATTCTCCGCCTTCTCCTCGCGTCCGACGCCCAGGGCATCGGCGACCCGGTTAATGTAGTTAAACCATGATGCAATCAACGTAATCTGCAGTATCCCTCGATCGTCAAATCCAACGGCCCGCAGCTTTTTGTGATCTTCCGGGCTGCACTGTGTCGCGTCGCGCGTCAATTTCACCACGTATTCCAGCATTGCCTTGTTCTGCTCGCTGATCGGCGCAGTCCGGAAATCCTTGCGCAACGCCGCCACCATCTCATCGTCTAGGCTCGCTCTACGCAGAAACTCTGCGTGAGATTCGATTCAATAAAAACACCGGTTTGTCACCGAAACCATGGTTGCGATCATTTCGTGTTGCGCCCGTTTCAGCGGCAATTCCGGCGACATCATCGCTGCAAACGCGCTGAACGAATGAAACATCACATCCGGAAACAGGCTGTGCGACCCCACAATGCTGTTCTCGAATCCGTGGTCCACAATCGGCACCGGCGTCGCATACTCTGCCGGATACAGTTTCCGTTCCTCCATCACTGCGTTGCGCACGCGCTCGTCGTCTTCCATGCGAATCGTTTTGATCCAGGTCATGTATGCGTTCCTCTTATTTGTGCGTTCTAGATTCGTTCATCTTCCGGCATCGGCGGAGGGTTTCCGCCGCTTCGCACTTGCCGTTGTGCCAGCCGGTTTCATCGCGGGTTTCGTCCCGAGAGTCACGCTCACATGTTCGTGGATCGCCTGCCGCTCGTTATTATCCTCGGGATGTGTTTGCCGGTAGGCGCCCGTCAGCGCCTGCGATGCTTCATCCGCCTTGAACCGAAGATAACGCTCCTTAAATTGCTCGGCCTTCGCGTCATCCCCCAATCCGGTGTAGCACAGCATCAGGTTGTAGTTCGCCTGCAGGTCCTCCGGATCGATGGCCAATGTTAATTGCAGTTCCTTCACCGCATCGGCATAGCGCTTCTGTAGAAAAAATATGCGCCCCAGTTCATCGTGCACCACGCGGTCTTGCTGATATTGCGCCAGCACTTCCTGCAAAGCCTTGGCCGCTTCGTCGTACTTTCCTTCTTCCTTCAGCACGCGCGCATAGAAGAAATTCGCTCGTGCCAGTCCCGGCTTCAGCTCCAGCGCCTTCTTCAACACCACCAGGGCTCCGTCCGTGTTGCCCTCCTGCACCCTCACGCGTCCCACGTTCGTCCACCCGTCTGCGTTGTCCGGGGCCATTTGCGTAATTTCCGTGAACGCCTGCTCCGCCCCTTTCAAATCCCCTTGCAGGAACAATCCGATTCCGTAATCGTTCCACCGCGTCCAGTCTTCCTTCGCCCACTCCACGTTTGGCGCAGGCGCCGGCGCGGAATGCGGCAAAACGTTGAGCGTCTTCGTGTCCTCGGCCACCACGATGATCGGTAGGTTGGGTATCTCTTTCTTATTGCGGGAAACGCCGGACAGGTCGCCATTAAACGCGAACTTGCGATCGTCGTAATCCGGAGTGTGCTCTCCCTGAGGCTTCGTCGCATCCGGCACTCCGCCGAACGCAAACTCTGTGTTGAACCACTGGAACTTCCGGTAATTCAGCTTGGATCGCAGCGTAATGTGCTGTCCCGCGGTCTCCGGCACATGCATCCGGAAATGCACCGTGTCCGCCGCACCCGGTGGGATCAAATGCACATACACCGTCGCCCGCGTGGCCCACGCGTTCCGCTTGTTGATCGGATTTCCGTGCGCGTCAATCTGCAGCGATTTGTAGAAGTGCGCTCCTGGCTCCACGGGCCCTTTACCGTCGTCCTCCACCTTTCCGCTCCAGAAAATGGTCTGGCCCTTGTCGTCCACCGCTTGCAATTCCAGCCAAACGTCAAACGCATCCACCGTTCCACCGGGAAAGAAATGTCCCACCTTCCGCGTCCGCACCACCACGTCCACCAGCACGTCGTCTCCGCGCCGCACCGACGCATCCACGCGTCCAAGCGGCGCCGTCAACAACCGCGCTTCCCCAGAAGGTCCTGTCGGCAAAGACACATCCGCTTCTTCTCCCACCGCGAACGTGGTCGACAGCTCCTGCTTCGGGTAACCCTCTCCCTTCGTTTCGGCTTCTTTCCTTCCGGCTGGTGAGATCGCGAAAATATCCACAGTCACTTGTTTGTCTTGCAAAAACTTCTTGCTGGTCTCCATTTGCGTCGCATCTTCGTTCGCGAACGGAACTGCCGTATTCGCGCCAGGGAAGCGATGCGAGTGCACGTAACCGCCGACGTTTCCTTCATCATTCGAACGCACCAGCGGCATATGACAGTCCGAGCAGATCATCGGATTCGGCGGGTAATAAAACGATCGCGCACCCTTACCGGAAACTCCGCTGCCTTGCCAGTTGTCGTATTCGTTGAAGCCGCGCACCCATCGGTAATTGTTCACCGGCACATCCAGGTGTACTTTGTGGCAGCCGGAGCAGAATTCAGGCACCTGTTCCCGCATGAACGGCTTCAGGAACACCCGCCGGTGCGGTTCCGGATTTAGCCGCACCATGAAATCGTGGAGCCCGCGAATCACCGGATTCTCGCTAGCTGCCAGCGCATGCAGCTTCGGATATTCCAGCACAAAATCCCCTTGCCCCATCGAGCTCTTCACTTTCACGATGCTGTGGCACATCATGCAGCTCAATCCTGCCCGCGCCTCGGGCCGGTTCACCGTCTGCGTGATCGGGGTGTCCATCAATCCGCTGAACAGCAGCGCCGGATCGTGGCAGCCTGCGCACCACTTCGACTGCTTTACGCCGTCGACTTCCTGCATGTACTCAATGCTTTTCCGGTACCACTGATTGTTGAACGATGAAAAGTGATGCGACGAACTCTCCCACTGCTTGTAAATATCTGCGTGGCATCGCTCGCATGCCTTCGACTGCAGAAAATATTCGGCGGGTATATTCTTCCCATCGGTTGTCTGCGCCGAGCTCGGAAAAAATTTCCCGTGTGGCCCGTCGCCTTCGTTGTCCATGGTCGCCGGCGAAATGGCCGGATTGTTCACGCGATACGCGTTATTCCACGCCACATTCCGCATCCACCAAGCGCCCGCCGCGATTACCGCGGCGGCCACAACCACCGCCGTAAACGTCATGATCCGCTGCAGCGCGCTGGCTCCCAGCCATCCGTGCTCTTTCATCCATGCCGCGACCAGCAGCACCGCGCCCACGCTGCAAAGCGCAATGTGCGCGTACAACCACTCATTCATCCGGTGTGAAGTCCCCAGATAAATCAGCGCCACTCCCAGCACCGCTCCCGCCGCCATCAGCACCCAAGCGATGCGCCCCAGCCACTGGTCCCGCCCAATCCCGCGAAAAAGGTACACCACTAGCCCCAGCGTCAGCAGCACACCCAGTCCGGTGTGCAGCAGCACCGTCACCGCATAGCTGATTGTTGCGGTTGGAAATGCGTACAGATAGAGAGCAGTGAGCGCGAGAATCAAAACGCTCAGGAAGCGCCAGCGGTTCATCCAATTTCCCCAGGTATGACTTCTTCTCTCGAGCTAGCTTCCTCAATGAAAATGCGGCCGGGGGTGTCGAAGCCCGGCCGCAAAGTTTGTTGGGGTGCTTCCTGAGTCGGCGAAGGTAGGCGGACTATGGAAGCAATGCTTAGTGGAACCTTTATAGTTGCCTTTCGAAGGCTTGGCAATAATGTGAAAGTATTACCGGTTAAAATATTCCGTAACTCCATTACCTTCAGTAATCTGGAAAGTTTTTTCGCTCTTTAGTTTCTTATACTCCTCGCTCCTCCCGCTCGGCCATTCCATCACCACTCGTTCGATTTCCTCCTGCCGCCCCACGCCAAACGTCACCGGCAATTCCGATTGCGACAGATAACTCGACCCGCTTCGTCACCATCCGTGTCTGCGCTGCCCGTCTGCGAAAACTGTGCACCACTGCTCCGATCGCATCGCGGTTCGATTGCGTCCCGAGCAGCTTGAACCGAATGCTGCGATTGCCATTCTGCACATCGTTGCGATAGAGAAACGCCGGCCCATTGTTCGTCGTCAGCAGCACGTCCAAATCGCCGTCCCGGTCAAAGTCGCCCTACCGCCAGTCCGCGTCCCGACTTTCGGCTTGCTCAAATCCGCCGCCCGCTTCGCTCGCCACGTCGCGAAATTGTCGCGCCGCCCAGATTATGAAAAAGTTGCGGCGCCTGCGCATAACCCACATTGCCTCGAATGTTTCGCACCGTCTCGTCGATGTGGCCGTTCGCAACCGCCATATCCAGCACGCCGTCCAGGTCCACATCGAAAAACGCGCACCCGAATCCCAGCGTATTTCGCGACGCCGCACCCGCCCCGGCTGCACCGCCACATCGTCGTAGCCTTTCCGCGCGCATGGCTGGTACAGACCCGATCATCTCGTTGTCGAAATTTGTGATCGCGATGCCCGGCTTGCCCGGAGTTTTCAAAGTCTGCCGACGTCCACGCCCATGCCCGCGCGCGCTTTTCCTTCCGTGCTGAACGCCAGCCCCGCCTCCACCGCCACGTCCTTGAATTTTCCGTTGCGCAGGTTGCGGTACAGTTTGTTCGGCTGCGTGTCGTTGGCCACCAGCAAATCCGGCCAGCCGTCCTGATCGTAATCGAGCATTGCCACGCCCAGCGATTTCGAGCTGCTGTCGAACATTCCGCTGCTCGCCGTCACATCTTCAAACGTTCCATTCGCCGCGATTGTGAAACAGCCAGCACGTGTCACCGCGATACGCCTCCGGCGTGCAGTACGATTTGTGCTTTCCATCCAGGCTGCAGAACACGTCGTGCTCCGGCGACCATCGCACGTAATTGCACACAAACAAGATCCAGCAACCCGTCGCGATCGTAATCGAACCACACCGCCGACGTGCTGAAGTGCCTGCTTGCCCTGCAGCCCGCTGGTCTGCGTCACGTCCACGAAAGTTCCCTTGCCGGTGTTGCGGAACAGCCGGTTTTGCCCCACGCACGTAATTAAAATGTCCGGGAAAGCCGTCGTTGTTGTAATCCCCGACGGCCACGCCCATTCCATACATCTCGACGTCCAGCCCCGCCTGCTTCGTCACGTCCGCGAACGTGCCGTTGCGATTGTTGTGATACAGCTTCAGCGTGGTCCGCTGGCGTTTGTGACCGGGCCAGTCCATCGCATTGACCAGCAGAATGTCCTGCCAGCCGTCGCGCGTCGTAATCCAGAAACGCGCAGCCCGAACCCAGCGTTTCCGGCAGCAATTTGCCGCCGTACGCCCCGCTGTTGTGCTGAAAGTGAATTCCCGCCGCGACGTGACATCCACCAAACGGAAGCCGATCGGCCCGGCTGTCCATGCCGGCACCGCAGCGCATCCGCCGGGGATCAGCCCACGCCGCCAACTCCAGCACCGCAAGCGCTCGCTTACAGAAATCCCCGGCGCTTCATGGCAAAGTGACCAAGCCATTGCGGATCGCGTACACCACCAGCTCCGCCGTCTTGTGGATTCCCAGCGCATCCATGATGTTCGCGCGATGCACCGACAACCGTATTCGCGCTCAGATTCAGCTCCGCTGGCGATCTCCTTGTTCGATTTTCCCGCCACGATATGCTGCAGAATCTCCAGTTCGCGCAGCGTCAGCCGGATCGCGTTCGCCCTTCAGTGTTCCGGCCCGCCAATCTGCGGATCGAACACGATTTTGCCTTCCGCCACCTGTCTTGACGGCGCTGACCAAGTCCAGATCCATCGCATTTTTCAACATGTAGCCGCTCGCGCCCGCCTCCATCGCCTGCCGGACCAAAGTGTCTTCGGAGTGCATGCTCAGCATCAGAATCGTCGCTCTCCGGATTTTTTGCGCAGGATTTGCCGCGTCGCCTCGATGCCATTAAACCGCGGCAGCGCGCAATCCATCACGATCACGTTCGGCCGCAGTTCTTCAGCGCGCGACTCCACCGCTTCCATGCCGTCGCTCGCCTCGCCCACGACCTGCAATCGTCGGTTCGTCCTCCAGCATCCGCCGGAATCCCTCGCCGCACCAACGCGTGGTCGTCCACCAGCAACACCTTCGATCTTATTCGCCATGCGTCTCCGCCTTCTCCCGCGGTACTCGCAATCGCACCATCGTGCCGTTCCACTTTCCGCTTGTACGCAGTTCCAATGTCCACCACCGAAACCGCTCCGCCCAATAGTTCCGCACGCCCCCGCATGCCACCAGCCCGATTCCCGTCTGCCTTCGCCGGCGCAGTCCTTTTCCGTGATCTTCCACCTCCAGTTCCAACTCCTTCCCGCGAAACTCGCAACCGGACCCACGCTTCCTTGGCTCCCGGAATGCCGGCTCACGTTGTTCAGCGCCTCTTGCAGCACGCGATAAATCTGCACTCCGCGCTCCGGTATCCACGGCGAACGCGTTCGCCGGACTTTTCGTAGTGCAGCACAAGTCCCGCTCTGCCGTTCCACCGTCGGGATGTACCAGTCCAGCGTGCTCTCCAGTCCGGCCTCCTCCAGCAACACCGGATGCAACGCCTGCGACAAGCTGCGGATATTGTTCAGCGTATTTTGCGCGATCTCGCGCACTTCCTGCAGGTCCGCGTGCAGCGGCGAATCTGCCGGTATCTGCTTGTCCGGTTCGGCGCAGCAGCGATCCAATCGCCGTCAGCACCTGGCCAAACTCATCATGCAATTCGCGCGAAATATGCCGCAGTGTGGATTCCTGCGTCGCAATCAGTTTCTGCGCCAGGTCGCTTCGCTGAGACGGAAAGCTCCTCCACCTGCGCAAACAGCCGCCGGTTGTTCCGGATCAAATACAAGCTGGTCAACACAATCGCCAGCAAAATCCCCGCCAGGAAAAAATAAACCTGCCGCTGCACTCGCCCGTAAATTTCCGCAATGCGTCCGCGGCCAGCTCTTCCGCTTCGTTATTCTGCACCAGCAGCCGCGAAACCGCCGAACTCAGTGCCGCCTGCCGCGGTTGCAGTGTATCGCGAATCTGCTCGCGCGCCAGTTGTCTTTGTCATAACGCCGCCTGCGTGAACATACGATCGCTGGCGTCCCAGAATTGATTCAGCGCCTGGAACAGATAATGCCGCTGCTCACTGGTGGAAGTCGCCTCCGAAAGTGGCGCTTCCAACCGCAGCGCGTCATCCAGATCGGCGTGAATGCGGTCGAACTGCGCAGTCCACGCGATCAATGGATAAGGCTCGCTGGCGTCCAGCATGTCCCGCATCGCCAGCCCCACGGAATTAAGATCGTTTTGGATGCGCAAGAGTTGTAACGAATCCCGCCGGTTGCGGTCCACCATCTCGCTCTGCAATTTCCGCAAGCCCGCGAATTGCGCCGTGATGTACGCGGCATACACCAGCACCGCAAGAATCGTCACCGCAAGCCCGAGATACAATCCCCGCGCCGGCCCCAGCCGTGTCCCCGAATTCTTCTCCACGCCAAGAAGGATATAACGTCCCAGCGCCACGAACCAACTCGGCCACTCGCGGAGCAATCCATCCATCTTCGCGCCAGTGATACACTGCTCCAAAGTGATCGATTTGCAGGTCCTTATCATCGGACCGTCCTTAGAGGGTCGGCGCTTCAGCCCCGGCATTTCTGCCAGCCAGAACAGGGCTTTGGCCTCTGAGGAATCGATTCTTCGTTGTCACTTGAGGTCATAAGCTCAATGATCGACGTCGGTCTCATCGGTTTTGGCCTGGGCGGCCGCTGCTTCCACGCTCCCGTCATTCGCGCCGTAGAAGGCCTACGTCTAGCCGCCATCCTCGAACGTACGGGCGAAATGGCCGCACAACTCTACCCCGACGCGCGCATCGTCCGCACTCTAGACGAACTCCTCGCCATCGATTCGATCCAACTCATCGCCATTTCTACTCCTAACCAAACGCACTACCCGCTAGCCAAATACTGTCTAGAAGCCGGCCGCCACGTCGTAGTCGATAAGCCATTCACCACGACCGTTACCGAAGCTACCGAACTCCTCCAACTTGCCAAGCAACGGAACCGCGTCCTCACCGTCTACCACAATCGCCGCTTCGACGCCGATTTCCAGGCTCTTCGCCAAACGATCGCCGCAGACATTCTCGGCCGCATTATCCGTTTCGAATCCACTTACGATCGCTTCCGTCCCGTTCCCAAGCCCGGCGCCTGGCGCGAGAAGCCCGGTCCTGGCAGCGGCATTCTCTTCGATCTCGCGCCCCACCTGCTCGACCAAGGCATGACGCTTCTCGGGACTCCTGAAGCCATCACCGCCGACGTCCGTAGCGAGCGCACCGGCCTTCCCACCGACGACGCCTTCGATATTTTTCTCCATTACCCGCAAGGCGCCCGCGTGCTTCTTCGCGCCACCATGATGTCCGCCTTGCCACGCCCGCGCCTCGTTGTCCTCGGCGAAAAAGGAAGTTACCTCAAGCGCGAATTCGATCCCCTCGAGCCCACTCTTCGCAACGGCGAAATTCCCACCGGCCCGTCCTGGGTAGTAGAAGAACCAGAAAACTACGGCCAACTCACGCTCATCGAAAACGGAAACACCACCACCCGCAAAATTCCCTCCACCGGCGACTGGCGCGAATTTTATGCCAACATCCGCGACGCCATTCTGCACAAAGCTCCATTACTCATAACTCCCCAGCAAATCCTCAACGTAATGCAATCCCTCGAATTAACCCTCGAAAGCAGTTCCCAACACCGCACCATCCCCTGGCGCCAAGTGGAGGTTGCATCTTGAGAAGCAGGAGCGATTGCACGTGCCCATGCCACAAGGGCGGAATCGCCATTCATGTCGTGCCCTGTTGTGAAGCCGCACTTCTTTTCTTCAAAAAACGTAAAGCCAAGAAGCCGCACAAACCACCAAAAAAAGGTCAATAGCTGAGGAAGTTCGCCCCGCCCATCGTATAATTCCATCTTCGGGGAAGGACAACCATGAACATCGAACTTGCGCCCTCAATTCTCTCCGCCAACTTCGCGCAACTTGTCATTGACGCCCAGCAAGCCATCGATGGCGGTGGCACCGTCCTTCATCTCGACGTCATGGACGGCCACTTCGTCCCTAATCTCACCATCGGCCCGCCCGTCGTGCGCTCTCTGCGCAAACAACTCAAAGTCCCCTTCGATTGCCACCTGATGATCGAAAATCCCGATTTCTTCATCCCCGAATTTGCCGAAGCCGGCGCCAACTGGATGTCCGTCCATCAGGAATCCTGCATTCATCTCGATCGCACGCTTCACCTTATCGCTTCTCACGGCTGCAAGCCCGGCGTAGTCCTCAATCCCGCGACTCCCGTCGAAACCCTTACCGAAGTCCTCGATCTCGTCCACCACGTCCTGGTCATGAGCGTGAATCCCGGCTTCGGCGGTCAAAAATTCATTCCCAATTCGCTGAACAAAATTGCCGCACTCGCTCGCATGCGCACCGAACGCAAACTCGATTTCCGTATTGAAGTGGATGGTGGAGTAGATCTGGAAACTGTAACCGATGTAGTAAAAGCAGGCGCGGAGTTGCTCGTCGCCGGCAACGCCGTCTTCGGCCACGGCGACATTCGCGCCAACGCCTCCAAACTCCTAGAAGCCGCCCGCGCCGCCACCCTAACACGCGCTTAATTCCCGAACTTCCGGATGGGGGCACCGCCGCGCCCCATCGCAAGATTCAGAATTCGGCTTAAATCAAGAACAATGAACGCCCGTCATCCTAAGGAGGGCTTTTGCGACGAAGATCTCAACCGCTCGCTCACCGCAACTGATCCCTCATTAATCCCCTTACCCCAACGCCCTCCTCCTCACCTTCGCCGCCAACGCTCTCACCTGCGACCGCGTCTCTTCCAACGTCCCCGAACAATCAATTGTTTCCGTCGCATGCTTCAACTTCTCTTCCACGGGCATCTGCGCCCCCAATCGTCGTTTCGCCTCGATCTCGCTCATCCCCCGCGCCCGCAACCGTTCGATCTGCTGCTCCGGCCGGCAATACGCCACCACCAGCCCATCCAGCTTCGCCGCGATCCCCGCCTCCACCAGAAGCGCCGCCTCCACAAATCCTGCGTCGCGCACCCCGCTCCGTTGCCATTCAGCAAACTGCCGCAAAATCGCCTCTTCCACACGCGGGTGAATAATTGCGTTCAGCTTCGCAAGCTTTACGGGATCGGCAAACACCATCGTCCCCAATTTCTTTCGATCGATCTTCCCCGACGCGTCCGCCAACTCTGCGCCAAATTCACGCAACACTTCGTCGTGCGCGGCCTGGCTCGGCTCCAACAATTTGTGCGCCACAGCATCCGCTTCGAGCACCGCGAAACCCATCTCCCGCAGCATCGCCGCCACCGCGCTCTTGCCGCTAGCAATCCCGCCGGTCAGTCCCATTTTCAACATGTTTTTGTGTTCGTCTTTGCCGCTCCCGATGGAATCCGCAGGGCAAATTCAGTCCTTCGGGAGGGCACGACTTCAGTCGTGCCGTACCAACCTAAAACTCCACGGGCTTTAGCCGCGGAGGGCTCCTTCTACTCCCAACGAAAATCTCTACTGCCCCACCACCGAACTCTTCCCCCGCCGCAACCGCGCCGCCTTCACCGTGTTGCTCATCAGCATCGTAATCGTCATCGGCCCCACCCCGCCCGGCACCGGCGAAAGCGCCCCCGCCGTAAAGACCGCATCCGGATGCACATCGCCAATCAACACGTTCCCCTTGGCGCGAAACTTTTCCAATCTCTGCGGAAAATTCTTCAGCAGCTTCTCCGCCTCCGCCACGTCCGTCACCCGATTCGTTCCCACATCAATCACCGCCGCGCCCGGCTTGATCCAATCCGCCTGCACATAGCCCGTTTTGCCCATCGCCACCACCACAATGTCCGCGCGCCGCACCACGTCCGCCAGGTCCCGCGTCTTCGAATGGCAAATCGTCACCGTAGCGTTCGTGTGCATCAACAGCAGCGCCATCGGTTTCCCCACAATGTCGCTGCGTCCCAGCACCACCGCATTCGCGCCTTCAATCTCAATCTTGTATCGCCGCAGCATTTCCATGCACCCCGCAGGCGTGCACGCCACCAGCCCAGGCCGGTTGCTCAGCAACCTCCCCAAACTCACCGGGTGAAATCCGTCCACGTCCTTCGCGGGATCGACCGCCTCCAACACTTTCTTCGAATCGATTTGCGTCGGCAGCGGCAATTGCACCAGGATGCCGTCCACATTGTCATCTTCGTTCAGATCCTTCATCAGCTGCAGCAGGTATTCCGTCGAAACGCTGGCCAGCGGCGTGTGCAGCCAGCTCGCCATCCCCAATTCCTCGCACCCGGCGATCTTGCTTTTCACATACAGCTGCGACGCGGGATTTTCTCCCACCAGCACCGCCGCCAGTCCCGGGCGGATGCCTTGCGCGGAGAGTTTTGTGATCTCTCCCTTCAATTCGCCAAAAATTTCATCGCGGATTTTCAGGCCATCGAGGATTCGTGCGGACATGCTGAGAGAATAGCACAGCGCAACCACACTACGAATTTGCGCCCATACCGACGCTTCAGGCGCGTACTTGCCGCGCAATGCGCAGAATCGCGGCCAGGCTGTGCTCCACATCTTCTTCTATCGTGGCCCAGCAGGAAACGCTGATTCGCATCGCGGTTTTTCCTTGCCACACCGTCCCCCCGCACCAGCACGTGCCATCTTCCTGAACGCGCCGCATTACTTCCCGCGTAGTTTCCGCGGATCCAAACGACACCAACACCTGATTAATCACCACATCGTTCAAAATTTCATAGCTTGCCTCACGTAATCCTTCCGCGAATCGCCTGGCATAGCCGCAGGTCCGCTCAATCAGTTCCGCCAGCCCCTGCTTCCCCAACGATTTCAGTCCCGCCCACAATTCAATCGCGCGCGCCCGCCGCGAAGCCTCCGGAGTCTGATTGGCTGGCTCACGCAGTGCGCCGGGCTGCAGATAAGCCGCGCTGATCGTCATCGTGGCATGCAAAGCAGCAGCGTTGCGAACCAGCACGATTCCGCAGTCATAATTCACGTTCGGCCACTTATGCGCATCCGTCGCCCACGAATCCGCCAGTTCGAATCCCCTCACCAGATGCGCATACTTCGGCGAAGCCGCGGCCCACAGCCCAAACGCGCCGTCCACGTGCACCCACGCGTCGCTCTCATGCGCCCAACGGCAAAGTTCTTCCGCCGGATCGAACGCTCCGGTATTCACGTTGCCAGCCTGAACGCATACCAGTGAATTTTTCTTCAGCTTTGGCAGCTTGTCCGTTCTCATGCGTCCCTGTTCATCCGCTGGAACGATCGTCACTCTCTTCTGCCCAAATCCCGCAAGATTCAACGCCTTCAGAACGGAAGCGTGTACTTCCTCACCGACAATCACCTCAATCGGTGGCGCTCCAAACATTCCATCCGCCGCCACATCCCATCCGCTTCGAGCCAACAGTGCATGCCGCGCAGTAGCCAGTGCCGTGAAATTCGCAGCCGTAGCGCACGTGACGATCCCGCCTTCGCAATCAGGCCGCAATCCGAATATCTCGCAGACCCATCGCAGCACTACCTCTTCGATTTCGGCCGTCACCGGCGACATCACACGGAATGCCGCGTTCTGATCCCACGTATTCGCAAGCCGGCTTGCTGCCAAAGCTGCGGGCAGCGTCCCACCGATCACAAATCCAAAATATCGTCCCCCAACGCTGGTCACCGTAGCCGGCGAACCAAACTCATCTAGCATCCGCACCACATCCGCCGGAGCACAACGCCGTTCAGGAAACGCTTCGCGAAAATGAGCCAGCCCAGCCACCGCGGCCTCGCTCGGAAACACTTTGCGATGCGGGAGTGACCGCAAGTATGTCCGCGATCTCTCCTCGGCGTCCTGCAGTGCCTCCGCACGGAGATCAGCGCTGCCTGTTTTTGCTTTACTCGCCATGTGCCCTCCTGGCAGTAAAGATAGCCGCCATGCCCCTCAACGAAACAGCCGCATTGTCTGCTGCCAAATTGGCATGAGAATAATCGTTCTGGCGGTAGCCTAGGCAAAGAGACATTACGGCGACCCCTGGAAAGAGCCGCGCTATTCCAGTCAGTAAACGAGCCGCCGCAGTTCTTTGCGTATTCATCTTTTCTCCAGCCAAATTCTCTATAATGCGTCCATGAGATTCTGCCGCCTCTTAGTGCGATCGTGCGTTTGCCTCTTCCTGGTTGCATTCCCTCTACGCGCGCAAAATCCCTCCGCGCAAACGCCCACGCAAATTCCCAACAGCAAAATCTTCGGGGAACTTCCCGGCAATCCTCGCCCCATCAATAATTTCCCCACGGCTGCCGCCATCTCTCCCGATGCGCGTTACGCTGTCTTCCTCCACAGCGGTTTCGGCGCCTACACTTCCGGCCGGAAACAATCCCTCACCGTCCTCGATCTGGAAACCAACACCATTCGCGATTTTCCCGATGGCCGCCTCGGCATCGAGTCCAAGCAAACCTATTTTCTCGGCCTGGTCTTCAGCCTCGACGGCAAGCACCTTTACGCCTCCATGGCGTCGCTCACCGATCCGCAGGGAAAAGGGAAGGGAAGCACGGGCAACGGAATTGCTGTCTACGCTTTTCAGAATGGCGAAGTCACGCCCGAGCGGTTCCTCCCGCTTTCGCCGCGCGCGAAAATTCCTCACGGGAAACTTCGCCGAGACGAATTTAAAGACGTGACCTATCCCGCCGGCCTCAGCATCGCTCTCTGCGACGGGGTCGAATCCCTCCTGGTCGCATCAAACAATTCTGACGAAGCGCTCCTCGTCAGCACTACCGACGGCAAAATCGTACGCCGCTTCGATCTTTCCACCTTCAAGCGCATCCCTGCATCGTTGCCATACACAACCGCAATCACCTCCGACGGCAAGCGCGGCTTTGTTTCTCTCTGGAATGCCTCCGCCGTTGCCGAACTCGACCTCACCACCGGCGCTGTCGTCCGTTTCATCCCTTTGCGCAGACCCGCCGCTCCTCTCGAAGGCGGTTCTCATCCGACCGCGTTGCTTCTTTCGCGCGATAATTCCCACCTCTTCGTCGCGCTCACCAATCGCGACGAAATCGATGTCCTGGAAACCAACTCCGGGAAGCTGCTCTACGCGCTTTCAACCAAACTTCCCCGCCAACTTTTTGGTGGCAGCGATCCCGAATCCCTCGCGCTCTCAACCGACGGGAAAACTCTCTTTTCCGCCAATGCCATTTCCGATTCCGTCGCCGTTTTCGATCTCTCTCATCCCACTTCCGGCGAGCCGATGCGCGCCGCCGGTTTCATCCCTACGGAATGGTATCCCACTGTAGTCGCCGCTAGCGGCACCGATCTTCTGATCGCCAGCGCCAAAGGCCGCGGCTCCGGCCGCAATCCCGTCGCACTGAAAGTTAGCGAAAACGGCCAACCTCGCTTCCCCTACAATCCCGCGATGACCAACGGCTCGCTCGCCCGCATCCCGCTGAGCACGCTGAAAGAAAATCTCGCCGCGTACACCGAGCAAGTTTCCAAAACCAACGCCGCACAAGGCAACGTCGACCACATCTCCTTCGCCACCGGGGAAAATAAGATCCATCACGTCATTTACATCATCAAGGAAAACCGCACCTACGATCAGCTGTTCGGCGATCTCTCCGAAGCCAACGGCGATCCGCATCTCGCCATGTACGGCGAAGACATCACACCTAATCAGCACAAGCTTGCGCGCCAGTTTGGCATTCTCGATAATTTCTACGACAGTGGCGACGTTTCCGGCGACGGCCACATTTGGTCCACCTCCGCCTCCATCTCCGATTACGTGGAGAAAACCTGGCCCATCGGCTATCGCGGCGGCCAACACACCTACGACTCAGAAGGTGAATTCCTCGCCGGCATTTCCGCCGACGATGACCTGCCCTATGCCGGCGAACCTACGGGTGGGTTCCTCTGGAAGAATTTTGCCAAGCACGGCATCAGCTATCGCCACTACGGAGAATTCATCGTCACGAAATGGTGCAACGCTCCCGCTGGTGACCAATCTCCCGCGAGCGATCCACCCGAAGTCGCGGGCGTGGCCTGCAAGCGCGCGGTAATCAAAAAAGGTGAAGCCCTCGAATCGAATGTCGGCGATCCTCGCGGCGGTCCCAGCCCTTATCCATGGGACATTCCCCTTCTCGCCAAAAATATTGCCTCGCAAGTCGAGCTGCGCGGCCATTTCGATCCGCTATTCCCGGATTTTGAAGTTTCCTATCCCGATCAGCTCCGTGTCGATGAATTCCTCAACGAGTTCAACGGCCTCCTCGCCGCTCGCCGGTCCGGCAAAGATGCGCTGCCACAATTCATTCTCCTGCGCCTTCCCAACGATCACACCGCCGGTGGCGCAAAGGGCAAGCCGCGTCCCACAGCCTCCGTTGCCGACAACGATCTTGCCGTCGGCCGCGTCGTTGACGCCATCTCCCACAGTCCCTATTGGGACGACACCGCGATCCTCGTCCTCGAAGACGACGCGCAGGACGGCCCCGACCACGTGGACTCCCATCGCAGCATTGCTCTCGTCGTCAGCAAATATTCGCCGCTCCCTCAGCCGCATCCCTTCGTTGAACACACCTTCTACACCACCATCAACATGGTCCGCACTCTCGAATCCCTTCTCGGCGCGCCTCCCATGAACGCCAACGATTCCCGTGCTGCCGTTATGGCCCCGCTCTTCAGTGGCCCTGGCACGCAGCTACCCTTCACCGCCGATTACCACAATCGCGATAACGGCCTCCTCTATGAAATGAACACCAAATCGTGGAAGGAAGGAACGAACCTCGACTTCAGCCACGCCGACGCCGCCGACAACGTCATCCTCAATAAATTTCTTTGGCAAGATCGCATGCCCAACACCCCCATGCCCCCACCCCAACACAACGTCTTCCCTCTATCCAAAGACGCCAAGCCCTCCCGCGATACCGATTGAGCAGAGGATATCGTCGAAATGCACTTCGAACTCAGTTTCAAAAAACCAATCACCGCCGTCGGCTCGGCGTCTTATCTAAACGCAATAATGTTCAACTCGCCGTCGATATTTTCTGCGATGACATCCCTGGCACGGAATTTCGCGTCAGGCTATATTCGACTCGTAAAAAGTTCTTTCTGTTTCACTCTGAAGTCGATGCCCTAGAACTTGCAGAATTAAAAGACTTAATCGCCGCTCAGTTGCAGGCATGGACTGGAAGTGAAAGTGGAAATGGTGCCATAAACAGAAGAACTCGGACCGCTCGTCGAGACCTCCCGCCTAATCAAAAACTTATTACTGAAAACCAAAAGCAAATACTCCGAACTCCCGACTACTGACTTCCGACTACTCCTCCACCACAAACCCCTTCACCCGCTTCCCCGCCACGGTTCGCGCATCATCCGCCACCTGAACTTCCAAAACATAAGCCCCCGGCGACAACGCATCAATCTCCATCTCAGCCGCAATCGGAATCGCCCGCGCGTCCGCGCCGGCAGCGCGCCAGCCCGTATCCATCCGCACTTCCCCAGTTTTCGCGTCCATTACTCTCATCTGAAAATTTGCTCCTGCCGTGTCCCTGGCCAACGGCGCGTAAATCTCAAAATAACCAACCAATCGTTCGTTCCCGTGAAACCGCGTGTCCCCCGCAGGCGTAAACTCCACGCCATTGCTCACCAACGGAACGTAGTTCGGCGCGCGCGCCGCGGCTTGTGCCCCTTCCAGCACATTGTGGAACCGCTTGCAAAGAATAACATCGCCCATGCCGATGCTACCCGCATGCTTCCCATCCACGTTCACCGCCACTTCCTTTCTCCCGAATTTCTCTCCGTCCGTCACCACAATCTCCAGCTTGTAAGTGCCCGCTGCTAACTCCATCTGCGTCTCGTAGCGCGAGGGTATCGCCGCGCGTTCCCACTGCCTCAGGAAATCCCGGTCTGGCGGCAATGGCCCGCGATAAAAGTTCCACGGCAAAGTGCTCGTCATGTCGCTGAAGCGCGCCACCACGATCCCATTTTTGTCCCGCACCACGCCCATCAGCGCGACCGTCGCATACAAATTCACTCCCACCCATTTCCGTTTCAGCGCGCTCCACGGAAACTCCACCGCCACGTCGATTCGCCCGCGATCGGCGTCTCCATCGAAGAAGCCCGCTTGCACCGCGACGGGAATCTCTCCCTCCTTGCCCGCATCCGCGAACTCCTCCATGAGCTTGCCCAGTTTCGTAACTCCAACCGGGTCCGAGAGCGGGCGCCTCGTATTGCAATATTCCTCTCGCGCATACACAAACGCATGGCGCCGCTTCACCTGCACACGAATGCGATGGCAAGTCTCACCCGAAGACGCCGGTGGCACGTAAGAAATAAGGTAGGTCCTCAAAGGAGAGAGGTTTGGTCCCGCTCCAGACAGCGGCCACAAATCCGGGCTCGCCCAGATTCCCCGCGGCGTAAACGAATCTTCAATATGGTGCGAAACGTTATCCTGCACGTCGCGAATGCGCGGCAACTCCAACGCCACATTGTCTATCGGTTGTTCGACCCCATCTTCGAAAACCCGAAAATCGCCCGGCGACAAATCGGTGACTTCCTCATCCATCTCCACAAAACCCGCCCCCGTCGCAACCCGGTGTGATCGATCGATCACTACCACCGGCACCACGACCTCCGGCGCCTCCACCCGTATCGCAAACGGACTTTCCGTCTGCGCCCAACAAACCGAAGCGCCACTGGCCCACACAATCCCGCCAAGCAGCAGTGCCACAGCCTCCTGCCCAGCCGTCCACACCTTCCTCGAAAACCGGCCCTCCACGCCGCCTCCCAAACGAAAGATGCCCCCCACGCAACTAATGTTTCGCCTATTTACCTAAAAAACGTGCCAACCGCACACCAAAACAAAAACGCCCAGGCCGCAAAGCCCAGGCGTCTTATCTTACTTAAAACTAAAAACCTACAACTTAAAGCTAGTAGATATCGTACTGCTCCCAATGCAGCGTCGCATCCGACTGAATAATGATGTGCTTGTGCGCGTTCTGTTCAAGCTCGTCGATCAAGATCGATTCCCTCGTCTTCAGCGCCTTCGCAATTTCCGGATGCACCCGCAGCGTCAGGTTCGGCCCTTCATGCTCGGCCGTAGCCATCTTCCGCGCTTCCGCCTGAATCTCGTAGCACAGCGTTGGTATCGACTTTACCATCCCCGACCCCGTGCAATATGGGCACGGCTGGCACAGCACGCGTTCCAACGCCTGTTTCGTGCGTTTCCGCGTGATGCACACCAGCCCGAACTCGTTGAACGAAAGTGCCTTTGACGGCGCCTTGTCCTGCTCCAGCGCCATCTGCAGTGCCCCCAGAACCTTTTCCCGGTTCCGGCGCTCTTCCATGTCGATGAAGTCCACCACGATAATCCCGCCGAGGTCCCGCAGGCGGATTTGCCGCACGATTTCCTTCACCGCTTCGAGGTTGGTCTTCACGATCGTGTCTTCCAGCCGCGTGGAGCCTTTGCCCACGAACTTGCCGGTATTCACGTCGATCGCCACCAGCGCCTCGGTATGGTTGATGACGATGTACCCGCCGGACTTCAGCCAAACCTTGGCTCGCAACGCTTTGTCGAGTTCGTGCTGAATCCCGAACTCTTCAAAGATAGGCTGCTCCTTCGTGTACAGCTTCACCTTGCTCACCAGCTTTGGCTGGAACCGGCTGACGAACTCCACCACCTTGCCGAATTCTTCCTCGCTGTCGATCCAAATCCCCGTGAAATCGTCGCTGACGTAATCGCGCAGGATCCGTTCCACCAAGTTCAGGTCGCGGTGCAACAGCGCCGGAGCCTTGCGTTCTTCGTTCTTCTGCTTGATCTCGTTCCAGGTCTTCCCCAGGAATTCGATGTCCGTCCGGATTTCGTCGTCGGTCGCTCCGCCAGCCGCTGTCCGTACGATGAACCCGCCCGGATAGCTGCCGCGCGCTTCGCCCACCAGTCTCCGCAGCCGCGAACGGTTCTCCGCGCTCGCAATTTTCCGCGAAACTCCGATGTGGTCGATTGTCGGCATGTACACCAGAAAGCGTCCGGGCAGTGCCACGTGGCTTGTGATCCGCGCGCCCTTCTTGCCCAGCGGTTCCTTGGCGATCTGCACCACCACTTCCTGTCCGGCCTTCAACATCTCCGAAATCAGTTGCGGACGCCGTTGTGGTGCGTGCCCGCCATGGTGTCCGCGATGTGGTGCTCCACCGCCTCCGCCGCGCCGGTCGAATCGCCCGCGGTCTCCACCGCCACCGCCGCTCCCGCCGCGCCGGTCAAATCGGCCTCGTCCGCCACGGTCCCGTCCGCCGCGATGCGGCCTCTGGAACCGGGAACGCGGATCCCTTCCGATTCGCGCGGAATCCCGCCGCACAAATTCTTCCCGAGGTGCGCTGCCGCTTCGTGGACTGCGTGTTTCGCCCGGAAGCAGAACCACGTCGTCTTCCACCACCGCTTCTCTGACCGCGCCTTCCGCCGTGGACGCCATCGCTGCTTCGGCTTCCACGTGTTCCAGCGCTTCGTCATGTGCCAGATCGGCGCGTTCCCCTTCGCTCAAACCCGTGTGCCCTTCTTCGCGTTCGCCGGTCTCGCCCGGATGGCCCGCCTCTGCGTGAACCTCTTCGTGATGTTGCTCGTGATGCTCTTCCCCTTCTTCTTCGTGTTCGTGTTCGTGATGTTCTTCGTGCTCTTCGTGGAGGCCTTCTTCGCCTTCCTCTTCGGCTTCTTCTTCATCGAAGTCAGGTCCGCCCGCAAGCGTGTCCGCATCCGCGCGCGCCTGTGTCTCTTCGTGCTTCGCTTCGACCAGTCGCGCGGAGAGTGCAGCGAGTTCTTCTTCGCTCAGTCCCGCGGTCCCGTTGCGTTGCGTTTCGCTGGGCTTCTCGTGATGTTCGTCGGCAACGTGAGCGTCCCCTCCCGCGGCTTCCACCGCGTGTTCCTCGGCCGCTTCTTCCGCGCCGCCTGCTTCGGCCGCTGTCTCGTTATCTGCCAGCACCCAGTGCGGCAAGCTTCCCGAGAATCGTCGCGGTCCCCCGGTCGTCGGCTGCGCGCCAAATGCCGGACGCGCCACCTGCTGCTCGTAATCCGGCTGCCGCTCCTCCGGCTCCTGTTCCACGACCGGCTTCACCGGTTCCTGTTGTGGTCTCCCGCGATACTTCGCCAGAGACTCGCCCGGCAACACGATGTCGTCTTCCCGCGGTTCCACTGGGGCCGAAGGACCCGGACCGCGATCCCCCGATGGCCGCCGGTTGTCGTAACCGCGCGAATCCCGTTCGCCCTGTGGCGATGCGTATTTCGAAGGCGGCAAATTGCGGCCGCCGCCCGGATGTCGGCGATCACCGCCTCCGCCGCTCCCTCCGCGCCGCCGTCCCCACCGTCCGCGTCCTCGGCGTCCACGATCCCCGCCTCTGTCGCCGCCGCGATCTCCACCGCGGTCGTGCCCTTGGCCTCGATCGTGTCCCGGCCCGCGGTCTCCGCCAACTCGCGGCGGATAATTTCGTGTCGGGTTGTAGCTGGGAGCAAAGTTCTGCGGTGCCGAAGCGTTCGATTCCGGCTGGCGCTCCTCTACCTCGGAAACTTCCGACCCATCGCCCGTTCCTTCATCGTGTCCTTCGCCGTGGCTCTCCCCATGATCCAGGCCGTGGCGCTCTTCGCCCAAATGACCCTCGTGGCCTGGCGCGTCATCCAGATGCAAAATCTGCTCGTGTACGCCTGCCGCAGCCCCCAGCGACTCGCCTGGAAGCACTTCGATCGGCGGCACACTGCCGCCGCGGTTCAGCGGAGCTGCCGCAACCGGCGCTTCTCCGTGCCCGTGATCGTAATCTTCTAGATTTTCGAAAACGTCGCTGACGTACAGGAAGGCGTCTCCATCTAGGCCGATATCCACGAATGCGGACTGCATGCCTGGCAGGACTCGCGTTACTTTTCCTTTGTAGATGCTGCCGACGAGCGCAAATTCCTTCTCGCGCTCAATGTAGATTTCGACTAGCTGTCCTTCTTCCAAAATGGCGACCCTGCGCTCGTGCGAGGATGCCGATATAACCAATTCTTTTGACATGAAAACTCCTTGGGATGCACCGCCGCAGGAACCTCTCCATGGGAGGTCCAGGGCAAGGCGCCGTCCCGATTCATATCGGGACACGCGGGCCACACCAATCTTGTTGTTATGGCATTGCGATCGAAGCCGGAGGGAGAGGCCGCGCTACGGCCCTCGTACTTCCTTGACCTCTTGCTTTCGAGGCTGGTCCGTTGCCGGGAGACTCCCGGGGTAACGGCGGACGTTGCTATCCTCACTCTTAAAAATCCTTTTTCTACTGGCGTACCCGCTTCAATGGGTCCGCCCATCCGGCGCAGCCCCCCTGAAATGAGGTTATGCGCTCGGCTCTGGCTTTTGTTCAGTTGACGAATCGGCGCAGCCGGACATTCATCACGAGTCCAATCGCCAGGAATACAAACAATGTGGCCGATCCTCCGTAGCTCATCAACGGCAATGGAATACCTGTTACTGGCATCGCCCCGATGACCATGGCCACATTCACCAAAACGTGAAACCCTAGCGCCGCCGCTACGCCCATGACCAGAAACATGCCCGCGCGATCCTTCGCCCGCTGGGCGTTCTGCACTAAACGCAACAACAACGCCATGTACAGCCCCAAGGCAACCAGCACTCCTTTGAATCCCTGTTCTTCCGCCCATGCCGACATGATGAAGTCGGAATACCGGACCGGAATATAGCCCAGTTGATTCTGCGTGCCGTTGCCGAATCCCTTCCCCCAGAATCCGCCTGAGCCCACCGCTATCTTTGACTGCAACACCTGATAGCCGGAACCCTTGGCGTCCTCCTCAGGGTGCCTGAACGACGTTACTCTTTCTTTCTGATACGGCTTCAGGAAATGCCACCCGACGGGCAGCATTAATACTCCTAACATTACAACTACCGCAGCATGTTTCCACTGCAGCCCCGCCAGAAACGCTCCGACGACCAGCATAGGCATTAATACAAGGGCGGTGCCAAGGTCGGGCTGCTTCAGAATTAATGCTAGTGGTAAGCCTACCAGAAGCCCTGCTTTAATCAAGTCCTGCAGGCTGAGCTCGTCTGTGCGCACTTCCGCAAAGAAACGCGCCAACACTATGATTATAATCAATTTGACGAATTCTGACACCTGAAAGAATTCCCCCAGCACAGGAATCCACCGTTTGGCGCCAAATCGCGTGTGCCCCACAAACAGCACCGCCACCAGCGCCACCAATGCCGCAATGTACAGCCATGGCGCCTGATCCATAATCACGTGATAATCCAGCCGCGACAGCGCAAACATCAGCACGAACCCAATTACCAGCCAGCGAATTTGCTTTATGTGCATTCCCGTCAGCGCGCTTCCGTGTGTCGCGGAATAAATCTCGATCACGCCGAGCGCGCATATCGCCGTCATGATGGCCAGCAGCCACCAGTCGTAATCCCGTGCTCCGGTCGCGTCCTTCATCTTCACCCTTGACAGTAAAAAATAACAAAAAGAATAAACAACAAAAGCTATGTCATTCCGAACGGAGTCCGCAAACTGAGGAATCCCTCTTGCTCAACTCTCGCCTCGTACAATTCCCCACCACAAAATCACTCAAAACTACTCCGTCTTCTTCTTCACACTCGCCGGCACAACCTCAGCCGTTTCCTGCGCCTTCAACACCGCCTTAGGCGTCAGCACCACCGCCGCGTTCACTCCACTCTTCTGCATCTGCTGTGGCATATTTCCCGCTGTCACTTGTCCCTGCGTCTTCTTGTTCTTCTTGTCGTAATACGCCTTCACAATATCGCGGACCACAGGCCCCGAGGCGGTGCCCCCGTGCTCGGCCGTGTCCTCAACAACGGCGGCAACCACAATTTCCGGATTGCGTCGCGGTGCAAATCCCACGAACCATCCGTCATTCTTGCCTTTTCCCATGCCCAGGCGGCTCGCTGCGCTGTAACTCATCAACTGCGCAGTGCCGGACTTCCCGCAAAACTCAATCCCCTGCAGCTTCACGGTATTACCCGTGCCTCCGGGTTCGTTCACCACGCCGTACATTCCTTGCGTAACCTGCTCCACCGTATTTTCCGCCAGATCGACATGCACCTCGCCGACCTTTTGCGCATCCTTCAGCAAGTGTGGTTGTTTGAAGTCGCCCGCCGAGGCGATACCTCCTATGACGTAAGCCACTTGCATCGGCGTCACCATCACAGAGCCCTGGCCAATAGCGACCGAAATTGTCGATCCTGGATACCATTTATGGTGATACACGCGCTGTACCCATTCTTCGGAAGGCACTAGCCCTGGCTCCTCCGAAGGGAGATCAACTCCGGTTTTTGCCCCCAGCCCCAGCATCTTCGCGTATTTCGCAATGGTCCCAATACCCATGCGCATGCCCACGTTGTAAAAAAACACGTCGCACGATTGCACAATCGCTTCGTGTAAACCGATCAAACCGTGGCTCTTCTTCCCATACACCCAGCATTTGTGCATCTGCCCGTAAAAGACCCCGTAACCCGGGCAGAATGCAGTGAAGTTCGGCGGCGGAACCTTCGATTCCAACATCGCCGTTGCCATAATGATTTTGAAAACGGAACCAGGCGCCAGCTGTGCTTGCGTCACGCGATTTAGGAGCGGCTTGCCCGGATCCTCATTCAATCTTTGCCATTCTTCTTTGGTAATTCGCACCGCGAAATCATTCGGATCGGGTGCTGGATGGCTAGCAAACGCCAGAATTTCTCCGGTTCGCGGATCGAGCGCAACCACCGCTCCGCGCTTGTCTCCGAGCCCCGCTTCCGCCACTTGTTGCAGGTCGTAATCAATCGTCAACTGAATCTGTTTTCCTGGAATCGCTTCCTGCTGGTCCAAATGGCCCATTTCCTTGCCGACGCTGTTCACGATCACGCGCCGCATTCCGTCCGTGCCCACCAGCAGGTCGTTATATTCCCGCTCTAATCCGCTCTGTCCCGCCACGTCCCCGGGGCGCAGTCTTCCGAAGCTGGTTTCAATCTGTTTTTCGCTGACTTCTCCTACGTACCCGCTGGCGTGCGCCATGAATCCGCCCGGCAAATATCTGCGCCGGTGCACCATCAACATTTCCAATATCGGTATGTCCGCTCGATGCGACTCGATGAACGCCACATCCCCTGGCGTCGCTTCCGGCTTGATCACGATGGGCTGGAATTTCGGTAACTTCTCCGTGTTGTTCAGCTGCTCTTTAATATCGTCCAGAGACAATCCCAATCCATCGGCGATCGCCGGCAGGTTCTTATCGATCTCCGCCTGGTCGTCTCGCAGCAACAGCACGCTGAAGGATGGATAGTTGTCCACGAGCACGCGCCCGTCGCGGTCCAGCATCCGTCCACGCGGCGCAATAATCGGAATCGAGCGCACGCGGTTGCGCTCCGCCATCTGCCCATATTTATCGGAATCGATGAGTTGGAGTTTCCAGAATCCCAGCAGCAGCAACGCGATCATTCCCACGATCACGTAGGATGCCGCCGCCAGCCGTTCTTGCGGCAATCGATTATCGTTGCGAAACCAGTACGACACGAAGGACCTGCGCGCGGGGCTTTCTCTTTTCCAGGGCTAAGCGGGCCCGCCCACGCAATTTCTCAATTCTTTCGGCAGCGAATGCTTTCGAATTCTTCGTCTCGTGGAACACATTTCTCGCTCCACTTTCCCTTGAGAAGCGCCCGAATCGCCGCTTTCCTTCCGAAGCCGCCAACTTCGTGAAGTCTTCTCAAAGTAGCACCTGGCCTTTGCCCGTGCAACTCGTACCAAAGGACAGGTTGCCCCTCATGTACGGGTCTAACTTCTGCGTTTGCAATCCATTTTCTGGTAACTTCTTCGGCTTAAATCGATTTATTTAAGCTTTTTCTTCCATTTTTTGTTTCGCTCTTCTTCCCCGGCGCCTATAATCATCGTGGTCAGGATTTCTTAATCAGTTGGAGGTTTGTGTGACCCGTTTTCTGTCCCGTCCCCTATTTCTCCGTTTTATTCTCCCGGTTCTTGTCCTCGGAACGTGCTTAGCCATCTCTTTTGGCGTTCTTCGCCTGCGTTCCGCTTCTCCCACCGTCGATAAGACCTCGCTGCAGTTCGCCACCGTCCAATCCGGCTCCATGATCTGCCGCGTCGATGGCTTGGGCTCGCTCGTTCCCGCGGATGTTCGCTGGCTTTCCGCCGGCACCGACGGCCATGTCGACCAGATTTTTCTTTTGCCCGGCGCCCACGTGAAGCCAGACACCGTCATTCTTCAGCTCAGCAATCCCGATCTCGATCGCCAGATCATTGACGCTGAACTCGCCATGAAAAAATCCGAAGCCGAACTCGCCAATCTTCGCGTCCAGTTGCAGGCGCAGCTTCTGAATGAAAAAGCGGTTGAAGCTCAGCTAGAATCCGATGCCACCCAGGCAAAGCTCGAATCCGATCGCGATGCTGCTCTTTTGAAAGCGCAGCTCGGCACGGAAATGAACGCAAAAATTTCCAGTGCCAAAGCCGCTTCTCTCGCCACACGTCTTGAGATTGAACGCGAGCGCGTGGGCATTTCCGCGGAAGCCCGCGAGGCCCAGTTGACTGCCAAGCAGGCCGAGGTTTCCCAGATGCAAGCCCTCTACAGCCTGCGCACCGAACAAAAGCAAGCCTTGATGGTTCGCGCGGGCATGACCGGCATCCTCGAAGAAATTTCCATCGGCCTTGGCCAGCAAGTCGGCCCCGGCACGATTCTTGCCCGCGTTGCCAATTCCGCCCGCCTGATGGCGCGCATTCACATTCCCGAAGGTCAGGCCAGCAACATTGAAATGAATCAGCCCGCCCGTGTCACCTTGCAGGATCATTCTTATCGCGCCAAGGTTTTTCACATTGATCCCAACGTGGAAAATGGAACTGTCACCGTCGATTTGAAATTCACAGGCGCTCAACCGCGGGAAGCGCGCACCGATCTTTCTGCCAGCGGCTCCATCGATGTCGACAATATTCCCCGTACCACGTTCGTCAAATGGCCTCTACAGACGCATGCCGGCGCGCCTCTTTCGCTCTTCAAGCTTTCCGAAGACGGCAACCAGGCTACACGCGTCGATATTACCCTCGGCCGCACCTCCGACGACAGCGTGCAAATCGCCCAAGGATTACAACCCGGCGATCGTATCATCGTCTCCGACATGTCTTCCTGGCATCACTACCAGCACCTCCAAATAAAGTAGCCGCGCCGAGGAGCCGGTGCGTCATTTACAGTTTTCCAAAAAACACAAATCCGTCATTCCGAACGGAGTCTTCGCAGTGAGGAATTCCTCCTCCCTCCGCGTCTCGCTAAGCCAGCACTCGCGTCACGAAACACATATCTTTTTTATTTCTTTGCCCGCGTCTCTTCCTTTAGACTTTTTAATTCCCTATGCCGCCTCGTTCTGACAAGCCTTTACGTCTCGCTCTCATCGGTATGTCTGGTTCTGGTAAATCCCACTGGGCCAAGAATATCGCTGCCCTCGGCTGTCCCACCGTCTGCTGCGACGACCAGATCGAAGCTCGCCTCGCTCCCGACCTCAAAGCCGGCGGCTACACTGGCATCAACGGTGTCGCGGCCTGGATGGGCTGGCCCGACGCACCAACTTATCCTCAGCGCGAAAATCAGTACCTCACCGAAGAAATCGCTGTGCTCGACGAAGTTCTCTCCGGTCTCGAAAGGGATCCCAAGCGCGATCTTATTCTCGACACCAGCGGCAGCGTCATCGCCACCGGCAATCACACGCTCCATCGCCTTCGCCGCCAGATGAGCGTCGTGTATCTTGCCGCCTCCGGCGACGAAGTCCAGCTCCTCATTCGTCGTTATCTTCAGGATCCCAAGCCTGTGCTCTGGCAAGGTGCGTTTCGTCCGCGTCCCGGCGAAACGCCGCAGCAGACCGTTATCCGCTGCTACCCGGTTCTGATCGCGGCGCGCAGCCAAAGTTACGAAGCTCTCTGTCACATCATTCTTCCCACACTGCAATTGCACGAAATTTCGCCGCCTGGCACCAATCGCGACGCGCAAGCCGGCCAAGCCTTCCTCGACAAAGTGGCCGCGCTGCAAGAAAGCCGCCGATGACCGGCTTACGTTTGAGCAACGCGTGCTTTCGTCAACTCCTGAAACCTGTCATCCTCAGCTCATCCGAAAAGGATGCGCAAAGGATTACAACGTAAAGTTCCATCGCAACCTGCCGTTCGGGCCCCAGTCGCACTACACTATTAACAACTGCATTCGGTTCAAAATACTTGTCATGAGATACCGCAGCACCGCCGGCAAAGCACCGCTCACCTCTCTACGTGGCGCGGTCCTCCGCGGCCTGGCTCCTGACGGCGGCTTGTACATGCCCGCGGAAATTGCCCGCCACACTCCCGAAGAGCTCGAGGAATTTCGCCGCCTGCCTTTTACCGAAGTCTGCTTTCGTCTCGTGCGCCCGTTTGCTACGCCCGATGTTCCCGAAGAAGTCCTCTGGCAAATCGTCGCGGAAGCCATCAATTTTCCCGTGAAGCTCGTTTCTCTTTCTCCCGCGCTTCACATCCTCGAACTTTTCCACGGTCCCACGCTGGCCTTCAAGGATTTTGGCGCGCGTTTCATGGCCCGTCTCATGGGCTATTTCGTGCGCGGTGAATCCCGCCTGCTCACGGTTCTGGTCGCTACTTCCGGTGACACCGGCAGCGCCGTTGCTCACGGCTTTCTCGGCGTTCCCGGCATTCGCGTCGTCATTCTTTATCCGTCCAAGCGCATCAGCGAAGCTCAGGAAAAGCAGTTCACGACGCTCGGCCAGAACATCACCGCCCTCGAAGTCTGCGGCACCTTCGACGATTGCCAGCGCCTCGTCAAACAAGCCTTCTCCGACGACCAGCTCAACCAGCGCGCCTTTCTCACTTCCGCCAATTCCATCAACGTTGGCCGCCTTCTTCCGCAAATGTTCTATCACGTCGCCGCTTACCGCCAACTGCCCGTGGCTTCCGTTCCGCTCGTTGTTGCCGTTCCCAGCGGCAATTTCGGCAATCTCACCGCAGGCATTTTCGCGAAGCGCGTCGGCGTTCCCGTTTCGCGCTTCATCGCCGCCACCAATGCCAACGACGTCGTGCCTGAATATCTGCTCTCCGGGCAATACCACCCCCGCCCCGCCGTCGCCACATACTCAAATGCCATGGACGTCGGAAATCCCAACAATTTTCCACGCCTGCTCGATCTCTGCCGCAATCGCCTAGAAATGGTTCGCAAGGAGATTTGGGGACACGGCGCCACCGACGAACAAACCCTCCACGAAATGCATGCCGTCTGGGATCGCTATCGCTACGTCTCTGACCCGCACACCGCTGTCGGCATCCACGCCTGGGAAGCCTACCGCAAAGAACACCCCGAAGATTCCCAGGGCCTCGTTCTGGCCACTGCCCACCCCGCCAAATTCGCCGACATCGTGGAAAAAGCCATTGGCCAGGCCCCTCCACTCCCTGAACGCCTCGCCCGCCACCTAAACCAACCCAAACTCTCCGAACCCATGTCCAACGACTACCCCACCTTCAAACAATTCCTCCTAGCCCATTAATTGCGCACTCCCGTAGCGCTGGCTTTCCTGCCTAGCCGTCTTCAAACTATTGGGGCAATGATTGGGGATGATCGAAACGATTACGACGACCGTCTCAGCCGGTCCAACGCTAAAAACAACACGGTGCCCAGCAGCGCATTGACCGCCGCCGCGATCGCCAGATGCGCGTTAATCCACGCCTCAGGCTGTGCCAGCAGCACTCTTCGCACAATCACCAGAATGCCCTGGTGCACGACGAAAAAACCGAAAATCAGCGCAAACCGTGCCGCGGGATGTTCGGTATCCAGCCGCGCCCCGATCGACGACGCCAGATATCCAATCACCGTCTTCCCGATTCCATAAAATCCCAGCGGCACCGTCGGCCCGCTCAGCGCATCCTGCGCCAGCCCGATCACCATGCCCAACAACAATCCCGTCGACGGATTCCGCCGGCTCAATCCAAAATAAATGGTCACGAGCAGCGGCAAATCCAGAATATTCAACCGCGGGAAATATACCGGCGCCGTGGCCTGAAAGACCAGCGCCGCTGCGGCCATCAACACCACCGCGCCCGGATAAAACTTGTGAACCTCGATGTGCGTTTCGGCGCTGTGCGGCTCGTACGCGTCGTTCATGGCTTTTCCGCCGCCGCCGGCGTGGCGCTCCGCGCGCTGGATGGATTGCCGGCCGACCCGCTCTGGGCGCTCTGCGCGCTGCTCTTAAATTCCACCGGCTCCTGCGACAACAACACGATCACTACTTCCAGCCGGTCCAGCCTCGCTGCTGGCTCAACACGGATTTGCTTGAACGTGTTCCCCGCTTTGCTTTCCACCACGGTTCCCACCGGAATGTCTCGAGGGAATATTTTGTCCATCCCGCTGGTTACAATCTTTTCTCCCACGTTGACGGTGTCTTCGTTGGCCACATATTTCATCTGGATCATCGGTTCGCCGGTTCCGCCAACCACTCCTTGCGTCCGCGAATCCACCAGCATCGCGCCCGCGCCGCCATCTTTGTCTGTCAGCAGCAGCACTTGCGCGGTGTCTCGATACACTTCGATCACTTTCCCGACCGCCCCGTCCGGCGTAATCACGGCCATGTTCCGCCGGATTCCATCGCGTTCGCCGCGATCCACTTCAATCGTTCGGCTTGCCGTTCCCGCGCTCGCCGCAATCACCCGCGCGCCCACCATTGGCACCTGCTCGTGCGTCTGCTTGAAGCCCAGTATTCCTGCCAGCCGGTCCGCCTCTGCCGCGCGGGTTTGCAATTGCGAAATCGTTAGTTTCAGCGCATCGTTTTCGATTCGCAGCGCCTCGTTCTCTTGCGCCGTATTGCGCAGCGCGAAGTAATGGTCCCACACGCCGCGCACTTTTCCGAATCCCCACGCCCCGCTGCGTTCGAAAGGATACGCTGCGGAAATCGCCCATACCCGGATCAACCGTCCGCGCGAGTCCACCTTGATCTGTACCGCCAGCATGAGCATCTGCGCCAGCAGCACTACTGCCAGCAGTGTCAACGACCGGTGTTTGGATGGAATCGCTACCATGTTCTGAACCGTAACTCGCGTCTCGTGACGACCCGCGGACAGGAAGGTGGGTTTCCTCTCGACAGATCAGCCCAAATCGCAATTTGTTTTAAGCTAACCGAATCACTACGCAAGTGCACCGACCCGCCGCTTCCTCCGCCGAAACTCAAAACTTAGAACTGAGAACTTAGCACGCCCTCAGTCGATGCAAACCTGTCGCAACAATTTAAAATCGCTCAGCATCTTTCCCGTTCCCAGCACCACCGATGCCAGCGGATCATCCGCAATCGATACCGGCAATCCCGTTTCTTCACGGATGCGCTTGTCCAGATTCTTCAGCAGCGCGCCTCCGCCCGTCAGCACAATGCCTCGGTCGCTGATGTCCGCGGAGAGTTCCGGTGGCGTGCGTTCTAGCGCCACGCGTACGGCATTCAAAATCGTCGCCACGCATTCGCTCAACGCTTCGCGAATTTCGCTGTCGTCAATGGTTACCGTCCGCGGCACGCCCTCGATCAGGTTCCGTCCCTTCACTTCGATCGTTAGCGGCTTCTCCAGCGGATATGCCGACCCAATTTCCATCTTGATCTGTTCCGCGGTGCGTTCCCCAACCAACAGGTTGTACTTCCGCTTCAGGTATTGCATCACCGCTTCGTCCATCTCGTTTCCGGCCACGCGCACCGACCGGGAGTACACGATGCCGCTCATCGAAATCACCGCGATGTCCGTCGTTCCTCCGCCGATGTCCACGACCATGTTTCCGCTCGGCTCTTCAATCGGCAATCCCGCGCCAATTGCCGCCGCCATCGCCTGCTCCACAAGGTACACTTCGCTCGCCCTTGCCCGGTAAGCCGAATCTTGCACCGCGCGCTTTTCGACCGGCGTAATTTCGCTTGGCACTCCGATCACGATGCGTGGATGCACTAGCACGCGCCGGTTGTGCGCTTTTTGGATGAAATACGTCAACATCTTTTCGGTGACCTTGAAATCTGCGATCACTCCGTCTTTCATCGGCTTGATGGCCACCACGTTTCCCGGCGTGCGTCCCAGCATGTCCTTCGCTTCGCGCCCCACCGCCACCACTTCGCCGCTCGCCTTGTTGATCGCCACGATCGACGGCTCGTTGACCACGATGCCTTTGCCGTGCGAAAACACCAGCGTGTTTGCCGTTCCCAGATCGATTGCCAGATCGGAGGAAAACAAACTAAACACCGACCTCAGGTTGTATCCATTCTTATTCATTACTGCTTTCCCCCTGCGGAGAGGGTCCTGCCCGGTAGGATCTCCGCGCTTGCCCACCGCCAGTTCGACTTACCATTGTCGCTGGATTCGGCGGCACACGCAAAATCACAACCTGCTTTTCCCCAGATCTATTTCGGCACAACGATGGAAACTTTTTGTGTTGCAGTTCCGCCGCGCCGGTTTGAGCCGATCACCACCAGCGTGTGTTCTCCCGGTTCCAACGGTTCCGTGAAGTGCCGGAACGTTCCGTCTGGCGAAATATTCGCGACCGGCTGGCCATTCACGATCAGCGCCGCCCCCGGCTCCGTCTTGCCGATCAGTTCCGCCACGCGCCCGTGCATCTGCGTGCTTTCGATTTCCAGCAGCATGCCCTGCATCTTGCCTTGCGCCACCAGCGAAAATTTGAACGTCTCGCTGAATTCACTCGTTTCTTTCTTCTCATCCGTGGCGGTCACGTTCCAGAAATAATCCCCAGCCTCCAGCCCGGTTATCTCCGCGCTCGGGCCGGTTACCTGTACTTGCTTCACCATTTTCGTGAACATCGTCGTCGGACTGATCCGCAGCGTATAGCTCACGGCTTCATCCACCGGCTGCCACTCAAACCGGATCGTCGCCGTCTTTGGTGTTTCCGAAATAATCGGTGCCAGGTTCAGCGGTGCCACCAGTCCCGGAGGCGCCAGCACGTTCGACTTCTGCGTGGCCCCTCCGGACGGGAAACTCGCCTTCTCCCACTGCGTCAACTCGATGGTCTCGTTTCCGCGTTTCACTTCCGCGCCACCGTTCGCCACCACGATCTCGTGCTCATTGTGGTTCGGATCGTTCTTCACCGTCGCACGGCTGTTCTGCTTCATGTACGCGGTCGCGTCTTCCACGCTCACCGCCGCCTGCGCATCTCGCAATGTCCATGTCGGCGTCGCCAGGTCCACCGCGCCCGTATTGATGCGCACCGCGGTGTTCGAGTGGTCGCGCGTGACGGTGTTCTCTTCGACGGTAATCAACGTATCCTTATTAACCGTATACTCCGTGCCGTCCGCGAACGTGACGCGCGCCGCGCCATCCGATCCTGTCTGCACCAAATCTCCCTTGTCCAGCGTTGTGTGGTAATCCGCATCCACCCAGGTGACCGAATTCACTTTCTTCACCTGCACCCGGCCGTCCAGGTTCACGAATTTCGCCTGCGTTTGCGCGCTCGTCAGTATTTCGGACTCCTGATTTCCCAGCGCGTTGTTCAGTTTTTTTTCGGCGATGTCTGTCCAGTTCGGTATCGTCGCGTACATCCCTGCGATAATAATCACCACCACCAACACGATCAGCAGTCCCACCGTCTTGTACGACACGGTGTGCCAATAGACTTCCACATGGCGTATTTTCGGTACCTGTTGGGGCGCCGGCGGGGCCGTGGGGCGGCGTGGATCGGTCGGTGTTTGTGTACTCACAGTTGTGCGCCCTGCGAATGCTCCAATTTCGCAATCTAGCACACCCTGTCCCACCTGCACGGAAACCCCAACTCTCGTTGGTCAATCTACAAATAGCGTTTCCGCTTCTTTTTGCAGACACTGGCCCTGAGACCAGCCCCTTTCGCGCAGGGGCGCAGCACGCCTGCACCCCATATCCGCAAAATCCCAAGAATCTAGAGGCTGTCCGAATCTTGCTGCTCCAGGCCTTCCGCAGTCCCGGACGCAGCGCCCAGCCCCGTCATTCCGAACAGAGTCCGCGAAGTGAGGAACTCTGCGCCATCGCCCGCTTTTCGTGCCATAAATCCCTCTTCGATTTTCGCGTGAGCCGGTTGGCCGCCGGGTGCGCCACACGCCGAACTTGCGTGTGGGCTCTGGGGGTTACGCGCCCGGACCCCTGTTCCCATTTTCCCCTATCCAATTTCTATTTCCGATCGCCCCTCTGAAAAAACCGCTCCTTATCAAAATCTTTCTCCACGGCCACATCGAAAAATCCCACCATCATCTCATCTGAGGTCTGCTCTCCCCATCGCACCGCCGCATCCGGGTCCGGGTTATGCATATTCCCCCGCGAATTATCGAACCACCCCACCGCCTGCAACTTTGTCCCGGCCTTCAATGGCAGCGGCTCCGCCAATCGGTAACTCATCTGCCAGTGAAAATGGTAACTCACACGCAGCAGCGGCTCGATGCTTCCGTTCTCCACGATGTTGTACTCAAACCGCTTTCCCCGCAGGTGCATGTGCGGAAAGAAACTCAGTAGCAGTGCGTCATTCGGCAGCGTTCCCCAGGCTTCCACGCGATAATCCGGCACTCCCGGCGGAATCACAAAATGGTCGTTTGTCAGTTGCAGCGTCAACACACGCTTTTCCGGTGTCTTCTTCGCAAACCGCAATCCGATCCGTGTCACATCCGTTCCCGCTTTTCCATTCGTCGTGTAATGCATCTGAAAGACCAGGTCGGATCCGGCTGGCACATATTTCGCCATCCCTTCCGCCCAATTGTCCGGCGTGCTTCCCGGCGCATAGACCAGCAGAATGTCGCTTTCCGTCCACATCGCGTCCCGGCGATCGTCCTCGCTCGTCAACATTCCCGCCGTGAACGGTTTCCCGAGCGGCGCGTGCCGCAGCCATGGCGATCCAGGTGGCCGCACGTAAACCACCGCGTGATGCACATTCTCCGGCATGCCCGGCAAAATTTCCGATCCCTGCACCCACCGCCCTTCCTTGAAATTCGTCGGCACAATTTCGTACGTGTAATCCACTTCGCCATCGGCCGGAATCTTCGCACCCTCCGTCATCGTCACTGCCAGGTCCGGCTCCGCCATCGTCCATCGCCCGGACCATTTCCGTTCCGCGGGCGCGTCCGCCGGACTTCCCGCAGGCGCATTGGCGTCAGCCCACGCCGCGAGCACCGCAATCTGCTCGTCGCTCAACGAAGGATCATTCGAAAGTTTCCCGATCCCGCGTTCCGCAAACCACGGCGGCATCGTCCGCTTCTGCGCAGCCGCCTGAATCGCCCCCGCCCACCGCCGCGTCTGCTCATACGTCTCAAACGCCATAGGCGCAATCCCCCCAACCCGATGACACACTTGGCAATGCCCCTGCAATATCGGCAAAACCTCCCCATAAAACGTAGGTTTCTCAGCCGCACGTTGTCCGGTTTGTCCCGGGGCCATGATCATGGGAATTGTCAGTAACAAGGGAAAGAAAAACAGAAAATTCCGCACTGGCACTCTTAACTTGCTTTTAAGAACTTTAATCAAGATTTGGTGGTGCAACATTCATATCAATCCAGTGCCCGAGGCACGGCACACACTAGCCCAACCCGTAGGGCTGCGAATCCAATCCCCAAAAACAAGCGCCATATCCTCACTCCGCTAAACCCCCAACCGCTCTTGTTCTCTTCATCCTTTGCTTCCTAAACCTCCTCTATCTCCTTCACGTCATTCATCCCGCCGCTGCCGCTCCCTTCAACAAAATATCCAAATCATCCGGATGAATCGCGCACAACGCCGCATCTTCCCGCTCAATATCCCCATTCTTCACCATCGTCACCAGCGACTCCTCCAACGTGAACGATCCCTTCCTCTTCGTCAGCGGTATTTCCTGATGCAAATGCTGCAAATTATTTCGCCGGATGTGGTGCCTTGCCCCATATCCCACCATCAACAATTCCGCCGCAGGCAATCGCCCGCCATGTTTGCTGGGCAATAAAATCTGCGTCAGCACCGCCGCCAGCGCCATCGCCAACTCCTGCCGGATCGAATTTTGCCGTTCCACCGGAAACGAATCCGCAATCCGTCCCACCGTCGACGCCACGTCGGTCGTGTGCAATGTCGACAGCACCAGGTGCCCCGTTTCCGCCGCGGCCACCGCAATCCGCATCGTCTCTGGATCGCGCATCTCTCCCACCACGAGCACGTCCGGCGCCTGCCGCAGCGCTGCCCGCAACGCCGTCGGAAAATCCGGTGCGTCCGTTCCCACCTCCACCTGCTCGATCACGCTTCGAATATGCGTGTGCTCATACTCGATCGGGTCCTCAATCGTCACAATGTGCCGCGCTTCCTTTGCATTGATTTCCTGAATCAACGCCGATAGCGTCGTCGATTTTCCCGATCCAGCCGGTCCTCCAATCAGCACCAGCCCACGCGGAAGATGCGCCAGGTTTGCCACCGCCGCTGGCAGATGCAATTCCTGCAGTGCCGGCACTCGCGCAGGCAACGCACGAATCGCCGCCGCCGCTCGCCCGCGCTCCCGGTGCAGATTAATCCGGAATCGCCCCACGCCCTCGATCCGGTAGGAAGCATCTGCAATCAAAGACTCGCGATAAACCTCCAGCGCATGCCGCGAAAGCGCCGGCAGCACCGCCGCCTCAATATCTGCACCGTCCAGCGTATTCGCTTCGATCTTCCGTATTTCCCCTTGCACGCGCATGCACGGCGGCGCATTCTCCACCAGCAGTAAATCGCTTCCGCCCTTCGCCACCAGCGTCTCCAGCCACTGATCGAGCAGCGCCGTCGCTCCCGCATCCGCAGGCTCCGACCCGCGACCCTCATTCAACTCCCGCACCAGCCGGTTCAACTCCCCCGATTCATCCATCGCCGCCTCACATCACATATTCGATGCAGAATCCCGCAGTCTCGCCCACTCTGCCCCCAATGTCCATACCATCCATTCTGCTTCGCGGCATGCCGAAGGCGCTATTCCGTGCACCAGTATTGCCCCTATTCGGTTGATAAAGTTCCCTTCAGTCCATCGCGCCGATTCTGCTTCGGGCCTCTTCAGGTCGAGCATTCAGCGGAGTGATATGCTGGCTTCGTTTTGAAAAGTGATTTACTTGCGGCGCTCGTCGTAAGCGGTAAGCTTTCTTCCATGAAACAAACACTAAAATTTCTCGCGATCGTCGGTTTCGTGACGAACTGCATGTGGCTTTCCGCTCTGGCCCAGTCAGTAGCCCCGGACCAAGTTTGGGTGGCCAGTTGGGGATGTTCTCAACAGATCCCGGAACCGCAGAACGTCTTACCGCCCGAAGACCTACGCGACGCCACGGTCCGGCAGATCTTCCACTTGTCCGTCGGCGGTTCCGCCCTGCGCGTGCATCTCTCGAACGTCTTCGGAACCGAGCCACTCCACTTCACATCCGTACACGTCGCGCGCCCGCTTTCGCCTTCATCCCCTGCCATCGACGCCGCCAGCGACCTCCCGCTCACATTCTCAGGCGCTGCTGATGTCATCGTTCCTCCCGGCGCGGAGTTCCTTTCCGACCCGCTTGAGTTTCCACTTGCGCCGCTCTCCGACGTCGCCGTCACGTTCCACCTCGACTCGCCGCCAGCAACGGAGACGGGCCATCCGGGATCGCGCGCCACTTCCTACTACCAACACGGAGACGCCGTAAGCACCGCGAACCTCAGCGACCCAAAGCATGTAGACCACTGGTATCAGATTTCAGAGATCGATGTGCAAGCTGCGCCAGGAGCGGCAGCTGTGGTATCACTAGGCGATTCCATCACAGACGGACACGGCGCCACCACCAACGGCAACGACCGCTGGACGGACGTACTCGCGCAACGCCTGCAAGCCTCGCCTGACACGCGCAACATCGGCGTATCCAACCAGGGCATTGGTGGCAATCACTTGCTGACAGATGGCCTTGGCCCAAACGCTTTGGCACGCTTCGACCGCGATGTGCTCGCGCCCCCCGGTGTGCGTTGGGTAATCGTCTTTGAAGGTGTGAACGATCTCGGTGGACTGGCTCGCGAAGGCGAAGTGTCTCCCGCCGAACACGCGGCCCACGTAAAACGCATCCTCTCTGCCTATAAGCAGATCATTGCGCGCGGCCACGCGCACGGTCTTCGCGTTTACGGAGCCACCATCACTCCCTACGTCGGTTCAACCTACTATCATCCCGGCCCGCTGAGCGAGTCTGACCGCCAAGCAGTGAACCAATGGATTCGCGGCCCCGGCCACTTCGATGCCGCGATCGACTTCGACTCCGTCCTGCGCGACCCGCAAAACCCCGAACGCCTTTTGCCCACCTACGACTGCGGCGACCACCTCCACCCCTCCCTCGCCGGCTACAAAGCCATGGCCAACGCGGTCCCCCTAACCCTGTTCGCCCGCTGATTCGCGCGACCCTCGCGACAAATGGACCTGCCGGCTGCAGTTGATTGTAGGTGCGCGGTCGGCGCAGCTGGTTCGCTTCTGCAATGAAGATGAGAATTTGTTCGCCGTAAAATTCTGTGATAAGACGGCGCGGTTCTAAATATTGCAGTCGATCACTTTGCTCTGTCGGATTACGCCGCTTTCATCAGTGAGGGCTGCATACCTACACGTCTTGTCCGTCAGGTCTTGCAGCCTTACATCGTAACCTTTGCCATCCGCGTGTACATTCAATCGTAGACTCCATGCGGGCAAAATTTCGGGCATGTCACTGAATTGTCCCGTGGGGTTCTCCGAGTAAAATCTGGCAATCCACCCATCGAAGAATTTCGGCTGACGGGCCGACCGCGATGAACAGGCACCGTACTTGGAAAGCTCGCCTACTTCGGCTGTGTTGATTGTTCTTAGGAGACCGATTGCAACACTGTGGCGTTCTTGATCGGATTTTGCAGGGCCTGTAGAGGTATCTTGCGCAAATTGCCGTGTCTGAACTCCAAGGAGGCACACGCGAGCAGTACTGTTCTCAAAGTGACTAGAAGCTATTGCACAACCCTCCGTAAGACGATCATGAAGCAGGCGATATGAAAAAAAGCTCCATAGATCGTGAGCGAACGATCGTAGCGCACGACCAAGCGTCGGAAGTTTCCCAGCCAGGCATTGGTGCGTTCCACGATCCATCGACGCTTGTAACGTCGCAAGGCTCGTCCGTCTTGCGTTGCCGGCCGAACGCGATTCCTCTTGTGCGGGCAGATCAGTTCGATACCGCGCTGCCGCAAGCGTTCCCGCAGGGGATCGCTGTCGTAGGCTTTGTCGGCAATCACGCGCATCGGCTTTTGCCGCGGACGGCCCGAGTGATGGTTCCGTCCTACTCGGATCGTCGCGAGCGTCGTCTCCGCGAGTTTGACTTCCGCCGGGGATGCAGAGTGAAGGTAGTTTCCCACAGGAAGACCGCGGCCGTCGACCACCACCAGCCACTTCGTCCCCTTGCCCCGCTTGGTTTTTCCGACTCCGCAGCCCCTTTTTTCGCCGGAGCAAAACTGCCGTCCAAAAACGATTCGCTCCATTTCAATTGCTGGCGCTCGTTTAACTCGCCCAGAAACGTTCGCCAGATATTCAACCAAATGCCCCGCTCCTCCCAGTCTCGCAATCGCCGCCAGCACGTCGAAGGGTGCGGAAATTTCTCCGGCAGGTCCTGCCAGCGAGCCCCGCTCCGCAGAATCCAAAGAATCCCTTCCAGCACACGGCGATTCTCGATCCACGGACGACCACCTTTGCGTTGTTTGCGCGGCTTGGGGAGCAAGGGCGCGATTTTCTTCCACTGCGCTTCGGTCAGCAACGGACCGGATCGCGCCATCGGCCCTCCTTCGGCGCTGCTGACTCTGCTTATCCCTCATTTCACCAAGCTCAACCATAGTCATTTCACGGGCTTGTCCTCGGTTATGCAACAGCTTCTAGACGTTTTTCATCGCGGATCGTCCTCCCGGTCATCGGACTGCCCAATGTCTTCGCATCCTGATTAGCCAATTAAAATATGTCGGTTTCAGTCGACGCTCACGGGCTTCCGCCGCTCCGCTTAGATCATGCCTTCCAGTCGAAGGTAGCTCGCTTCCATTCCGCGTTCCATCCCTGTCGCCAGCATGGCCGCTCGCGTCTGAACATCGGGCAGGGTCATCCGCATGGTCATCAACGTGCCTGTGCCATCCGCGTCAAACCTCGTCTCAACATGGTTATCTGGCGTAGGATCTGGCAGGTACATTCGCTCGACATGGACAATCTTACTGTGCGGCTTGAGTTCCAGATACTCGCCGGTGACGTAGAATCCGGCTCCCTTGCCGTTCGCCCACTCGTAGCGGAACTTACCCCCTGGTCTTGCTTCATTGATGCAAACGGGCATCGTCCAGCCTTCTGGACCGAGCAACCATTTCTGGATTAACTTCGGGTCCGTGTGTGCCCGGTATACGGCCTCAGGAGGCGCGACGAAGCGCCTTGTGATTACTAAGTGTGTGTCACCTTCTGTTTTCATTGTCAATTTGCTCATCACTGGTCTCCTCCTTTTTGTTGCTCCATATCGGCCAGAACCTCGTCCAATCGGTCGTAGTTTCGCTCCAGGGCTGTTCGCAACATTGCAAGCCATTGCTCAATCGCTTTGATGCCGCCCTTTGCGAGGCGACGAGGACGCTTCGTTCCCTGGATGCGACTAACCACAAGTCCGGCATCTTCGAGCACCTTCAAGTGTTGGGAGATTGCCGGTTGCGTCATCTTGAAGGGCTCCGTCAGCGCCATCACGGTGGCTTCTCCCTTCGCCAGACGCGCAAGAATCGCTCGGCGAGTCGGGTCGGCCAAGGCCGAGAAGGCAGCATCGAGATGGAAATTTCCATGCATAAGAAGTATATTATATAAGTGAGTGCTTATCGTCAAGAACAAATTTACCGGTTTTTGCAGGTCAGCCCCGGCCGTCGGGATTTACGGCGTCATGTCCTATTCCCTCAGCCAGCGCAGCCACGAAATCGCCCTGCATCTGGCGCTGGGAGCGCAACTCGCACAAGTCCTTGGATTGGTGCCACCGCAGGACATGATTCTGTCTTTCACGGCGTTGCGACCGGGGCTGCCGCGTCATTTCTCCTCACTCCGGTGCTCTCCGTGTTCCTCTACGAAGTGAAGCCTCACGACACCGTACATCTCATCCTTGTCTCGTTCCTTCTGGTTAGCGTCACAGTGTTCACCAGCTACGTGCCTGCTCGCCGCGCCGCAAGCCTCGATCCTATGGAAACTTTGCGGCACGAATAACTGCGCTCTCCTCGAATTGGTCCTCACAGATGACGCGCAGCAAAGTGACGGCGAAGAGCTTCAATTCGAGCCACCGAAAACAACAAGATGATTGCCAAGCCCGAATGTGCGCCTCCGTTCGGTTCCACCCACCCTGCGCAATTTCTGCGCTGCGTGATACCATCCCCGCATGAGCGATTCCGTTTGCATCCCAAGCTCTGCTCCGGTCGTCCCGGCAACGACGCTTCCTTCCCGTCATTCTGCGCTCGTCCGCGTCAGTCACTGGATCACCGCCCTGTGTTTCATTGCTCTGCTCGTTAGCGGAATTGAAGTTTTGATTTCCCACCCGCGCTTCTATTGGGGCGAAACCGGCAATGTATTGACGCAACCCTTATTCATAATTCCGATTCCTTCCTCAAGATCGCTTGTGCCAACCGGTTATGGCTACGTGTTGCCAGACCAGAACGGCTGGAGCCGCGCGCTTCATTTTCAAGCTGCCTGGATCCTCGTATTGACCGGTTTGCTGTATCTAATCTTTTCCTTCGTCACAGGTCATTTCCGGAAAAACTTGCTCCCGGGGAAAGCCGATCTTTCGTGGCGCGCGCTTTCCGCCTCAATCGCAGACCATTTGCGCTTCAAGCGGCCGAGCCCGGCAGAAGCCTGGTCGTATAACGTGCTGCAGCGGCTTGCCTACTTGTTCGTTATTTTCGTGCTGATCCCCTTGGTCATCTGGACGGGCCTGGCGATGTCCCTCTCCTTTGTTTCCGCGTTTCCAGCGAGCGTAACTTTGTTGGGTGGCCAGCAATCCGCGCGCACACTTCACTTCTTCGTCTCCTTGGCTCTTGTCTTGTTCCTGCTGGTCCACATCGTCATGGTTTGGTTTGCCGGATTCTGGAGCCGCATGCGCGCCATGATCACCGGCCGTGCCGCCGCAGATACAGATAAGGAGCCCACATGAGCGATCTCTCGCGCCGCAAACTCATCACCACCGGACTCGCCGCCGCGGCGGGCGTAACCGGCCTGGGCGTCGCCGCGCACCTGGCGCAAAAGTATGGATTGGTCCCGCCCGATCACGGCGGAATCTATGGCCTCGGCGAAACTCTGACCTACGCTTCGCAGCGGCTGCTGACCAGGCACTCATTGGCCCGTGAATTTTCTCAGACCCAGATTTCGAAGCGTCCAGTCCCGAACGAAATGCCGCCTCTCAATGATGCGTACAAGCGCCTTCAGGCTGGCGGATTTGCAGACTGGCGCCTCTCCGTCGACGGCATGGTCGCGCAGCCTGGCGCATTTTCTCTCGCCCGACTTAGGAGCTACCCATCGCGCAGCCAGATCACGCAATTGGCGTGCGAAGAGGGTTGGTCGTATATAGCCGAGTGGACCGGCGTGCCTCTCTCTCACGTCTTGGACACTGTCGGCGTCCAACCGCAAGCCAGATACGTTGTGTACTTTTCGATCGATCCAGACTGGTGGGAGAGCATCGACATGGCCGATGCCTTGCATCCGCAGACTTTTCTCGCCTATGGCTTGAATGGCGATGAACTTCCCGTCGGCAACGGCGGCCCGCTTCGCTTGCGGCTCCCCCGCCAACTCGGCTACAAGAGCGTGAAATTTCTCACTCACATGACAGTCACCGACAGCCTGAAAGGCTTCGGCAAAGGCCTCGGCTCCGCGGCTCCAGAAGGCGGCTATGCCTGGTACGCCGGCATCTGACGTGTTCATCTGTCGCGAATGTGTGGCACCAGCGAAGGGATTTCTCCCTGCACTCTCTCGAACGTTTTCTCAGCCGGTCAGACTTGTCAGAAACGAGGAGGACAAATGGCCACGCCGCAGTCGCAGCCGCAAAATTCGCTCGAGTTAAGACGCACCTTCCCCGCGCCACGCGAACGTGTCTTCCGCGCCTGGATCGACGCCAGAGTATTCGCGCTCTGGTTCCACCCCACCTCTGACCATACCACCGTCATCACACGGCTCGATCCCAAGGTCGGCGGCAACTACACCCTGGAGATGCACCATAAGAGCGGCAATGTCGACAAGCTCAGCGGCACTTACCAGCAGATCAAGCCCCCTGAAAAACTTGCCTTCACCTGGCGTTGGTCCACCGATCCTCCGGGCCAGGAAACTCTCGTCAGCCTGGAATTTCTCGACCTGGGCGACGCTACCGAAATCATTCTCTCGCAGGGCCAATTTCCAGACGCCGAAACCTGCGATAAACACAAGCACGGCTGGATGGGCTGTCTCGATCAGCTCCAAAAATATTTGGCCTAACTGCCATGGCCCATCAAACGCCACTGAAATTTATCTTCTATATTGCTGCTACTCCGGAGAGGGTGTGGGAAGGTTTTGTGTCGCAGGAGTCGAACCGCATCCTGTTCTCGGGCGCTGAGCTTCAATCGGATTTTAAGGCCGGTGGCTTGCTCGCCTGGGTGGGCGCGGGCCCCGATGGCAAGCCCATGACCTACGTCCGAGGGAAGGTCCTTCGGTTTGAGCCGCCAAGGGTTTTTCAGTACACATTCGCAATGGGCCAAAATGATAAGGCCTCACGCGCAACTATCGAACTGCTGCCAGAAACCGAAGCCACAAAGGTAACGGTGACGCACGACGAGTGGGCCGACGACGACCCCACCTACGCTGCCTGCGCCGATGGATGGCCACGTATTCTTTCGCGCCTGAAGACGCTGCTCGAGACCGGGAAGACATTCAAGCCCCATTGAAACGGCGCCGGAGATGGTCTGAAATTTTTCTCCCCGCGGTATCCCCCAAACTATCGCCTCATAAATCGGCAGCGTGGCGGCTCGTGCTCTGTCCCATAAATAACTGCCTTGAGTAGTTGCCGGGGAATATCGATCCGATCGTCGCGCTCCATGGCTGTGGCAGCACCTTCATCGAGTGCTGTTGACCAAGGCATTGTGGCAGAAGCTAACAACGATGCGGGGATTACAACGGGCAATCACATTGATGCGCAAGGCGTGAACCACGGATTCATGCGCGCTGTTGACGGTAAAATCACCACGTTCGACGCTCCCGGTGCGGGATCTGGCAGCAGCCAAGGCCCCATACCTGTCGCGATCAGTTCCCAGGGAGCAATTACTGGTTATTACATAGATGCGCGAGAGCCACGACTTCCTGCCGTTACCCGACCCACCCGGCAAATAGTTTCATCCGGCGATTTTGCCCGCATGAAAGCACCACAGGGCTGGGCGGTCCAGAGTCTCGCAGCCCACACAAACCTTGCTCTGGGCAAGACACTCTCGAGTCACACCTGCAACTGTTCCACATATTCTCCTATTCGGGGTGGCGACAGTCGAAGGAGGGTTATGTCAAACCGAACAGCATTTTTGATATGTGATCTGACCGGAATTCAGAAACGACTCCATAGAACGGGTATTTATCGAAGTCCCCGATACTAAAGATGTGAAAAGTGGCAGGAATTTGGACCAAGATATAGAAGAAAAAGAAAAGGAGCGTCAACACATGAAGCTGTCGCAAATTTCCCAGGCGTTTACGCAAGACTGCAACCCGGTGTTGCATGCGTCCCAGACTCTCGCTCGTCGCGCGCCTTTTCAAAGAATGCAGAACGGAAAGCGCATGAAACGAAAGATAAACGGTATAGACGGAAACACCACCAAACAGGATGAAGAATAGTTTGTTGAACCCAGAAAGAGAGTACCAAATTGCCGTGAAGTCGAGGTTGCCAGTGGACACATCCCGTTTTGCGTATTGTAGTGCCATCTGATAAACCTCAAAGTGATTTCATGAAGGCATCGGCTCCCTCGAAACCACGCCAGCGCTTGCGGGTCGCGCCCTACCTCAGGCTGCAGGAATTTTAGTGCAACAAACCGTACATCAAGTGGGTTTTAGCGCGAGCGTGGGCGTCAAGCTGGGTATTAGCGGCGGGCTGCGTTCCTTTTTATTTCTCGGGCCAAGCGTTGAGCAGGCGACGTAGCTGGATGAGTTGGCCGAGGTGGTAGGCGTTGTGGTCAAGCAGCAGAATGGTTTTGCATGCCAGCGATTGGTTGTTGGCGTGCCGGATCGAGGCGAGTATCTCGGATTGTTCCAGGGCGGCGACTAGTTTCTTGCGGTCGGCGCGGAAGGAGGCGATGGATTCGTCCCAGGCTTTGGCGTGGGGAGGTTCTGGCGACGGCGGCCAGTAGCCGTCGGGGAAACTCGGAGATTTGTGATTGGGGTTGAGGGCGTATTCGACGATGTCCCATTGGGCGATGCGAAGATGTTCGACAAGTTGGTAGGCGGAGTGGGCGAGACCGTGGGGGCGTTCGCGGTGGAGATTGGCGGGGAAGTTTTTGACGGCGGCATCGAAGCCGGCGTGGGCGTTCTCTTCGGTTAGGAGAGAGATTAGTTCCTTACAGAAGGAGTTCGATTCTTTCGTTGATTTTTGTGGCATTGGTGGTGTCCTCTCGCTGGAGTTTTGGGCCAAAACTTGGATGAATTCGGAGGGTGGATCGGTGCGCGGATTGATTCTCCGCAAGACGCGATGGTTGGGGTCATCATTTGGTTCGTAATGCCGACTTATGCCATATCAGGCGACCGGATGGAGTTTGACGCCAGATCCGTTGACTCCCCCGGTGGCCTTTACCGAAATGCCCCGTCAGGTCCATACCCTTTCGCCTTCACCTCAGGCTCTGTGGAAATTCAGGTTAACGTAGACTCTCCGCATCGTCACCCGGCTTCCTCCGTAATATTTTGTGCTTAAGCAAAAACGCGAGATCAATTGCGGAGATCGCTCCGCAGCAAGCCACCAGTCTTATAAACCCCCGTTTCGCACCAGCGAATAATGACAATTATGTACTTCTGTTAGATGATCAACACGTCACACTAGCAAGCTGGCGAGAAGAAGGAGAAGGTCGATCGTTTCATATATTCTGTTCACAATTGCCTTTTGTCTGCAAAAACAGTTATGGCCAAGGATATAAAATTCAGCGGGGCATTGTTCCTCGCGATCGCGATCGCGATGGCACACGTTTTATACAGTCAGGAACCCACTCCACCACCGCCCGCGACAGATGCCCCCCTAATCCAATCCAAAAAATCAGAGACTGAACCGAAGGCGGAAGTGTCCGTGCAGGAAACAGGCAACACATTCAAGCTTCGCGTGAACCTCGTCCAGGTCCATGTGATTGTGCGAGACAACAACGGCAAACCGGTGGAAAGTCTAAGCAAAGAAGATTTTCAGTTATACGATAACGGCAAACTTCAGTCCATCTCCACATTTGCCGTCGAGTCCGCGCAGTCGCGCAAAGAGGCCGCCGAGAAAACCCAGCAAAACGAGGGGGAAAACGCCGCGAGCAATTCAGTGACCCTCGCGGAACGCTTTGTCGCGCTAACTTTTGATGATGTCCACCTGAAAATGGAAGATGCGGGCCCTCTACGAGTAGCTGCAGCGCAGTTCGTGGATGCCATGGTCCCGGCCGACCGCGTAGGCATCTTCTCGACATCTGGGCAATTCACGCTCGATTTCACCAACCAGAAGGAAGCGCTGAAGCAGAAGCTGCTGGGACTGCTGCCGCGAGGCCAGCTAAACAGCAGCACAAGCGAATGCCCCAATATTTCCTACTACATGGCAGACCGGCTGGAAAAGGAAGGTTGGCCACCAGATCCCGACCATAGCGGTCCACCGGATTTCGAAGTGTTCGTTCAAGAAACACTTCGGTGTGCGCCTGGAATTGACGTTAAAACCGCCAGGACTTTGGTGATAAACGCGGCAAGAAGAGCGCTCGATGCCGGGGAAGCGGAGAACCGCGACACCTATCGACAGTTCGGAAGCGTGCTGCGGATGTTGTCTTCGAAACCCGGCACCCGCGTCTTGCTCTTGGCATCCCCCGGATTCACCCTGGGGACGCTGACGAACGAAGCGTCAGGAATTGTGGACCTTGCGAACCGGGGAAACATCGTGATCAATACCCTCGACGCCCGTGGACTGTACGCACCGGCACCGGGAGGGGACATTGCGCAGCCGTTCTCGGACGCCCCGTCAACTATCGGACTGAAGACGAGCTTCCGCCTCGAAGAGCAGTCTGACCAACAGTTCGTTCTGATGGATTTAGCCTATGGTACGGGCGGCACGTTCTTCCATTCGAATGATTTCGAGGCCGGTTTGAAACAGGCGGGAAGTGCGCCGGAAGTTTCCTACATGTTGGGTTTTTCGCCGCAAAATCAGAAGATGGACGGGCGATACCACACCCTCAAGGTAACGCTATCCGGGCAGAATAAGTACTTGATCCAGGCCAGGCGCGGTTATTTTGCCCCCCAAAAGTTGGACGATCCGAGTGAGATCGCCAAACAGGAAATTCAGGATGCCGTGTTTTCGCAGAATGAGATTTTTGATCTCCCACTGACTTTGCAGACGCAGTATTTCAAATTTGACGATACCGCGACGCGGCTCAGTGTGGTCTCGCATCTTGATGTGCAAAGGATGCAATTCCACAAGGTGAATGGAAGGAATTTTGACGATTTGACGGTAGCCACGGTCATCTTTGACGACAACGGTAAGTTCGTCATGGGTGGTGAGAAGCTCGTGAAGATGCGCCTCTTGGATTCGTCGATTGCAAGGTACGGTCACACTGGATTTGTCGTTAAATCCACTTTCGATTTGAAGCCAGGCAAATATATGGTGCGGCAAGTGGCCAGGGATTCAGAAGGCGTGCAGATGGCGGCGCGTAATGCGATTGTGGTCATCCCGAACTAACACGGGAAACAGGTCAAGAAGGGCAGCTCAATGATTCGCCGTGTGGCCAGGGATTCGGAAAGGCGTGGCGTGGGAATTAAAACGGCGGCCTAGAAATTGTAAATTGAGGAGGCAACATGCGCTTTCATGGTCAGTTTGGCTCTCTTATGACATTTTTCGTATGCGTTGCTCTTCTTTTCGTGGCCTCCTTGGTTCCAGGGATGGCAAGAGCCCAGGAATCTCCTCAACCTCCTGCCTCCAAGGAGCAGTCGGCTTCCAACACTTCTGCCCCTGTCATCAAGACAGAATCCCGCATTGTTCTTGTCGATGCCGTGGTGACCGATAAAAAGGGTAATTACATTCGGGATCTGACCCAGAAGGATTTCAAGGTTTACGAAGACAACAAAGAGCAAGCCATCACCAGTTTCTCGTTTGGCTCGGACGTTCCTGCTGGAGAAAATCGAGCACAGAGGCACTACGTCATCCTCTTCTTTGACAATGCTTCGATGCAGCGTCTTGACCAAGTACAAGCCCGCAAAGCCGCGGCAACCTTTATCGGGCAAAATGCCGCCGACGATCGGGTGATGGCCATCGCTGAGTTCGGCGGCACTCTTCAGATTACGCAGGATTTCACTTCAAATTCTGAATTACTCAAATCGGCTATCAGCATATCGCGAACTCCTCACATGGAAACCAATCCGCTGAGTTCAAGCGTTTCGGGTAGCCCGCTCAACCTTGCAGCTTCCGCCGGCGACCTCGGTGCGCGTTCCATGTTTCTTTCCATTCGTACCCTGGCCATGAATCTCCGCTCCATTCCGGGTCGCAAAACATTAATTCTTTTTTCTGCGGGTTTTCCGGTGATGTCTGACCCCACACGGCTTGCTGAACTCACCGCGACAATTGACGCCTGCAATAAGGCGAACCTCACCGTCTATTCGCTCGACGTTCGGGCGTTGGCAGCTTTAGTTTCGCGCGGCAGCGCTTTTGACCCCCTAAACGCGCCTTCAACAGCGACTCAGAGCGTACTAACGCAGAGGCAAACTCAGCAAGATCGCCCCAGACTCGTGATGGCTAGCTACTCTCGCGGTTTCCACGATCCGCAGAAACCCGGTAGTGGTTCTCCGGGCGGAAGTGGTGTTCCAGGCGCCCCAGACGGTGGCAAACGTTACAACTTTTCCGGGAACCGACCGCGCAGCATAGTTCCGCAACTTCCCGGTTCGGTCGACGTAAATCAGTATCTGTTGCGGGCCATTGCAGAGGGCACCGGCGGTTTTGTCATTTACAATACCAACGACCTTCTTAACGGTTTGAATCGCATCGCTCGAGAACTGAATGAGTTCTATATTCTGGGCTATGTCCCCCAGTCCTCCCAAGAAGGCGCCTGCCACACTCTGAAAGTGAAGCTCGATCGTAGCGGAGCGGACGTGCGCTCACGCAGCGGCTATTGCAACACTCGCCCGGCGGATCCCTTGGAAGGAAAGCCACTGGAAAAACAGCTGGAAAAAGAGGCGAACGGCACACCTGCTGGCTCCATTCAGGGTTCTATACAAGTTCCTTATTTCTACAACGGACCAAACATTGCCCGAGTTAACGTGACCATCGACGTTCCAAGCGATTCCCTCAACTTCAACAGGGACAAAGGGGACTATCACTCCGATGTCAATGTCTTGGGCATTGCCTACAAACAAGATGGAACAGTCGCTGCCCGATTCAGCGACACTCTTGAACTCAACTTGCAAAAGGACGAATGGAAAACATTCACTAAGCAGCCTTATCACTACCAAAATCAGTTTGACCTGGCCCCTGGCAGCTACAAGCTCACCGTTGTATTCAGCACAGGTGGCGATCATTTCGGCAAATTTGAAACGCCGATTCAGATTGCTCCCTATCTTGGAAACACACTAACTCTCGGCGGCGTGGTCTTATCGACTGATTTCCAAAAGCTCAATCAGGATTCCAGCCAACTGGACGCCATGCTGCTCGAAGACCGTACTCCTCTGGTCGCCAATGGAGTACAAATTACACCGGCCGCAAAATATCAGTTCAAAAAATCAGACAAGGTTGTTCTGTACTCGGAGCTGTATGAACCTTTACTGAAGAACCAGGATCCTCCCAAAATTGGCGCCGGCTACGTTGTTTTCGACAAAGCAACGAACAAGGAAGTTGCCTCTACCGGGGCAATTCCACTCGACGAGTTCATCCAAAAGGGGAATACCGTAGTTCCGTTTACCTTGATACTTCGAGTGAGTGATTGGCCTCCAGGGGCTTACCGCTTGGTCTTGCAGGCGGTAGACGCGGCAAACAACAGGGCGCCACAAAAAGAAATCGAGTTCACCGTATCAGACTAGTGGACCGCGAGGTCGGTCACGTTACTAACTGGAACCGGCCGAAAAACAAACATGGTGGTCGGCCGCGAACCAACCGTCGTGCATTCCGTTTGGGCCTTTTACCTTTCATACCTTATAATATTAAGTTTGGTCACACACTCAGGAGACATCTGGAATGGCTGGAGCATTTGATAACCAGAAAACTGGCGTCCGAATTCTTTTCGGCATTATTATCGGCATGCTCGCGCTCAGCATGCTCCTCTATTTAGTCCCCCAGGGTCCGGACAGCGCGCAAACCCCCGGTGACGTGGTCGCCAAAGTTGGCGATCAATCCATCACCCTTTCGGACATCAGCCAGCGCCTGAACGAAATTCGTCAGAACAATCCCATCCCCCGCCAGCTCGAAGGTCTCTACGCCAATCAGATTCTCAAGCAACTCGTTTTCCAGAAGGAAGTCGAATACGAAGCCAAGCGCCTCGGCATTTCCGTCAGCGATCAGGAACGCGCCGACCGTATCCGCCAAATCCTTCCGACTGCTTTCAATGGCGATACTTTCGTCGGCAATGACGCTTATTCCCAACAGGTGCAGCAGCGCTTTCAGATGACCGTCGCCGCCTTCGAAGAGCTGATCCGCTCCTCTATGATCGAGGAAAAGTTCCACAAGCTTCTGACCGACGGCGTCACCGTCAGCCCCGACGAAATCCAAAAAGAATTTCAGTACGAAAACCAGAAGGTCAAACTCGACTACGCTGCCGCCAACCCAGAAACCCTGGCCGACAAAATCAATCCTGACGAAAACGAAATCAAGTCCTACTACGAACAGAACAAGAGCAAGTTCCAAATCCCGGAGAAGCGCGTCGTCCGCTACGGCCTGCTCGACCTTAACCAGCTTCGCCAAAGCGCCACCGTCTCCGATGACGAGCTCAAGGTCATCTACCAGCAAAATATCCAGCAGTATGAAGTCCCCGATCGCGTCCACGTTGAGCACATTTTGCTCACGACAGTCGGCAAAACCGATGCTGAAGTTGCCGAAGTTAAGAAGCAAGCCGAAAGCATCCTTGCCCAGGCTCGCAAAGGCGCCAACTTCGAAGATCTCGCCAAAAAGTACTCCGACGACCCCGGCTCCAAGCCCAAGGGCGGCGACTTGGGCTGGCTCGTTCACGGCCAGACCGTCCCGGAATTCGATAAAGCCGCTTTCAACACTCCAAAGGGCGAAATCTCAGACCTGGTCAAGACGCAATACGGCTTCCACATCATCAAGGTCCTAGACAAAGAGAACGCGCACACCAAGCCGTTCGACGAAGTCAAAGACTCCATCCGCACTCCTTATCTCCTCCAGAAGGCCGATCAGGAGTCCAATTCCATCGCCGATCAGATGTCCAGCCAGATTCGCCAGTCGAACAAAACCACCCTCGACGAGTTGGCCCAGAAATATCATCTCACCGTCTCGCAAACTCGCCCGCTCGCGCCCAACGATCCTGTCCTCGAACTTGGCAATTCTCAGGACATAAAAGACGCGATTATCCGCCTTCGCCCCAATGAGTTGAGCGTTCCCGTCCGCACCGATCGTGGCTACGTAGTTCTCTCCCTGCAGCAGACTCTTCCGGCTCACCCCGGCACTCTCGATGAGGTTCGCGACAAGATCATTGCCGAACTTCGACTCACGAAGTCTGAGCAGCTCGCGCAGTCCAAGATCGACGACCTCGTCAAGCGCGTCAAAGCCGGTGAAAAGTTCGACGAGGGCGCCAAAGCCCTCGGCTTGGAGACCAAGACCTCCGATCTCCTTGCGCGCAATGGCAACATCGCTGGCCTCGGCAGTGCCAAACTTCTCATTTCTGCCTTCTCTTCCAAGCAGGGAGACGTCGGCGGCCCGGTTCACATGGGTTCTTCGTGGGTCGCATACCAGCTTCTCGACAAAGTTGAGCCCAATCCCGCCGACTTTGACGCCCAGAAGCAGAAAATCACCGACACTTTGCTCCAATCCAAGCGCAATATGGCATTCGACGCCTTCCGAATCGCCCTCGAAGACCGCCTGAAGCAGGAAGGGAAGCTGAAGATTTCTACAGACAAGCTGCGCGGCTTTGGCGACATGAGCATCCCACTAGGCCAACCTAATTCATAGAAAAATAAAGTAGTTATATTTTAACGCACCAGCCCTTGCCCTGTTCCCCGCGAACCGCTAGCCTATTTGTGTCTGGATTGGGCTTCCGCATACGAGAACTTTCCAAGGTGTTGCACTCCTCCGGCGGGAGATCTCTCGAGGCACAGGCTCTTCCAGTCCACTCTTCATTCTTAGGATTAGGATTCGATCATGGGCAAATCCGCGCCAGTCCGCAGAACCCAGATTCGCAATGACTACCGCTGCAGCATCGAGTTGAATCAATCCGGCAAGTACTGCGTCCGCATCCGCGCGCAATATCCTCGCCACGCGTGGACTCTTGGCGTCTTCTTCCTCGCCTCTTCCTTCGACCGCTCCATGAAGAAACTCGAAGAATGCCTTCGCTTCCTCCAGCGCAATGAAGAAAAGCTTTGGTTCTGGGGCGTCGATCGTTCCGAAGACATCGCCTTTTCCGCCGAGTTCCTCAAGGAAATCGGCCTACTCCTCGACCGTCGCCTCGAATTCCCCCGCAAAGCCTCCAGCCTCTCCCTCGAACCCGAACGCGATGTGCCGGCCTTTGTCCTCGGCCCCGTCCGCCGCGGCTTGGCCGAATCCGTAGAGTATGGCCGAGTCCGCTTAGCCGGCGACTAGCCGGCAATAGATCCCTTCTTAGGGGGTCGGAGCCTCAGCTCCGACATTAGAACTGAGAACACTGTTCTGTTCCCGCTGAGCCCACGCCGCACTTCTTCGCCGTCGCAAACTCCACTACAATCTTCTTGTGCGCATCCCTTCGCGTCGCCCAACCCACGCGCTGCTGGCTTTGGCCTTCCTGCTTCTCAGCCACGCTACCGCCTCCGCCGCTCAGCAAGCCCCGGCCGCATCCGGAGCGCGCATACTTCTCCTGCCGCGCAAGCTGGTCAGCGGCGAGCGCGCCACCTTAGCCGTACTCGATGTCGCCGGGCGCCTCACTCCCGCCGTCACCGTCCTCTTCTCCAACGGCGATAAAGTCACCACCGACGCCACCGGCCGCGCCCTTTTCGTCGCGCCGCTCACCCTCGGCAAAATCTCGGCCACCATTCAGGGCCGCAGCGGCCGTGTCACCAGCACCATCTATTCCGCCGCAGACGTTCCTTCCACCACGCAAGCCGTCACCGAAGCCCCGCGCGTTGCCTCCATTGCCGACCGCTTTGAGTTCCTCGGCCACGGTTTCTGCGGGGATGCCGACACCAATCACGTCACTATCGCCGGTTTGCCCGGACTCGTTCTCGCCGCCTCGCCCGGTTCGCTCACAATCCTTCCGCCAACGGACATGGATCCAGGCCCCGCGGAAGTAAAAGTCGTCTGCGGCCAAAAATCCGCCGAGCCCTTCACGATTGTTTTTGTCAGCTTGGAATTGCAGGCCAGCAACGCCCCGCTCGCGCCCGCCGAGCATCGCATCCTAACCGTCCGCGCAACCGGCACCACCGCCAGAGTCAGCCTGGAAGCTCACAACCTCGCACCCGAAGTAGCCGACCTCGTCGGCGGCGCCGCCGTCAAAGCCACGTCCACCGGCGGCCCCGACAACACCGCCAAATTCGAGCTGGTAGGCAAAAAGCACGGCAGCTTCACCGTCTCCATCCGCCTACTCTCCCCGCTCTCCCCACCAAAGTAGTGCCGCGCCTTCACGCCGGAATCCCGGGTTTGCCTTCCTCAATCGCCGTAGGATGCTTCGGCTGATATAGCCCAATTTTTCCGCCGCCTGGCAACTCCATCTTCGTAATCGAGCCCCACCGCTGCTCCTCAACCTTTGAGCACGCCACGCCCTTTTGCGACAGGTCCGCCATTTCCGTCTTCAAGTCGTCGCACAAGAAATAAAGCTCGTGCTCCCCATTCTCTTCCGCCGGATGAAACGCAGCTTCCGCCGGCGGCAACGCAAAAATCAGCCAGCCATGTCCCGCATCGACAGCCTTGAATCTCAACACATCGCGAAAAAACGCGCGATCCGCTTCCGCATTCTTGCTATACACAACCACGTGAGCCCCGGAAATCATCTGCTCACCTCATGCCGACTTTTTCGCCGCCGCCCCGCTCGCTGGCGGCAGCGCCAACGTCCCTTGCCGCTCGTCCACCAACTCCCCCACCTCGCCGCTAATCAACAAATTGTCCAACGAGTTGGACGCCTTATCCAGCCGCTTATCGGCCTCCGTATACATCAACTGCGCATTCTTCAAATGCGTTCCCACTTTGTCAAAACTCTCGCTGAACGTATCCAGTTGCTTGCGCATCCCCGCCAAGTTTGCGCTCAGCCGTTTCGCATTTTCCTCAATCTGCATCCCGCGCAAGCCCATCGCGATCACGCTCAAGTGCGCGTACAGCGTATTCGGCGACACCGGCACAATTTTCTTCCCCCGGCAATACGCGTCCACGGCCAGCCCCTTCCCGTCCGAGCTGCGTAGCAATTCGTAGTACACCGCCTCGCTCGGCACAAACATCAGCGCCAGGTCCAGCGTGTCCTCGTCCGGCACGATATATTTCTTCGCAATGGAATCCGCGTGCAGCTTCACCGCGCTCACGAAGGTTTTCCGCGCCTCGTCGCCTTCCGTCTCCAGCCGTTGAAACGCATCCAGCGGAAACTTGCTGTCGATGGCCATGATTTTCTTGTCGCGCAGGTGAATCACCGCGTCGGCGGCTTCGCCGCTGCGAAAACGATATTGCTGCGTGTACTGCGTGCGCGGCAGGCAATCTTCGAGCAGCCGTTCCAGTGTGGTTTCCCCGAAGTTTCCGCGCGATTTCGTTCCGCCCAGAATGTTTTCCAACCGCGAAGCCGCCTCGTGCATCAGGTGTCCCGATTCCTGCACCTGCCCCAGTTGCTGCTGGATCTGGGTGATCTGGTCCCGCGTATTTTTCAGTTCGTTGGACATCGCCGTCTGCGCCTGCGCGGTAATTTTCGACGTAATTTCCGCCGAATCTTTCGCGCCCTGCTGCACTGCCGTGGTCACTGCCTCCAGCCGCGAAGCCACCGTGTTCGCAATCGTCTCCATCTTTCCCGCCGATTGCGCCTGCGACGTGGACAGCCCCAGCAAGTCCCGCCGCAGCTCGTTCATCTGTGCTTCGATCGCCTCATTTTTCTTCTGGTCCTGCGTGTTCTGCACCAGCACCCATACCACCAGCCCGACCAATATCAGCCCAAACACCGCGCCAATCATCCATGCAGGGTTCATCGCTTCTCCCAATTCCAGACGGGAAACGGTCTTCCCACTTTACCCCGATGCCACGCGAAAGTGTAGCGAAGGTGAAGGGGTGGGCGCCGGTGCCCCCTGTTTTGTTGTACGAGGTTCGTAATACATAGGAAGAAAAGGGGATAGCTGTAAAAGTCGTGTTGTACGGTTTTTAAAAGCCATTGAAAACGCATGGGAAGGAATATGGCCCATGCAGAAAATACGGCTGCCGCACGGGAAGGCGACTGAAGGGGAAGCGGAAAACTCCTACAAGCAGCACTTGAGGCTCCGGTGCCCTTGGATGCGGAAGACCGAACAGACACAGCGTCCTCAAGACCCATGCCCGGCCGCGACGCGGACTCACCTTCGAGTCGCTAACCGAGTGGATGACAAGTCGAAGCGTCGCCCTTGCATTCCATCACTTTGCCGTTGTTATCCTGTTCCAACACAATCACCGTCGAATCTGCGGGCGTCCCAGCCAGCCCCTGCGCTGCGCGAGCCGCATCCGCAACGGAAACCACATCCGAAACGATCGGCTCGGGAACTCCTTGCTGGGCGAGCTGGCTCTCGCCTAATTTCAGCGCGTCCTCATAATCCATGTAGGTACTGGGAACGAAATTCCCTCCGCCATAGCTGGCATTGCCGGAGTCCCCTTGTCCGGAGCTGCCTCCTCCATCGCCCGACGAGCCGTCCAAATCGCTGTCGAACGGCAAGCCCTGGGACCACGACCCATCGTCGGGAAACGGCGACGACGCAGTCGGAGGATCGACATAAGCAGGATTAGGCGCCGGCGAAGATACCACCGCCGTGTAGCGTTGCGCGGAAACTGTGCCGCAAAAGAGGCAAAGGAAACAACCAACGAGCAAGAAACGGTGTATTCGATTCATGACCTTGCTCACTGGCAGCGATCGTCACCATCTCGACAGATAACCCATTGTCCGTTACGGTCCTGAATTGCCGAAAGCGGTTTCCCGACGGCGGTTGCCTGACCCGAACCCTGGCGAAGCGCTCGCGCCGCGTCGCCTAGCGGAAGCTCAGTGGAAGCAGCCGACCGCTGCTCTTGCATCTCTCTGCCGAGCGCCAAAGTTTTGTCGTAATCCATGTACGTGCTGGGAACCGGATCGGGGTCGCCGTGCGCATAGCTGATCTGCGGCTCGGCATACTCGGAATAGCGGGAACGGCCGTTCCAATGGCGCCCGTAACCACTACCGCCCCAGGAAGGATAACCGCCGCCCCAACTCTGTCCCGACCCGCCGCGCTGATAGCCATATGTCTGCGGAGTGTTAACGTGCGCAATATATTTCTGAGCGGGAGTCAGCGCCGCAAAAACAAGGGACAAACAACCGAGGAGCAGGTGCCTGAGAAAGTGCCGCATGTCTTGCTCCCAAATTACCAAGGAACTGGCCTATATCAATCAAACCTGCGGGGACTTGAGGCGACTCCCGATACGACGTATCAAATGATTTACAGGTTACACCGACAAAAACCAGGCAGGTTAACCTTCCGCAGGGGCGCGTGGCCAGCCTCGACAACTTGGCCATCTGGGAGAAACTTCCACTGGCACATCAGTAGTGTCCCAACGTTATGCGAACAAAATCAATTGGTTATCGGAAACGGGTTGAATTTCGTCGCTCATCGTTTGTGCAAGTAGTTGATCCAACGGGATTTTCTCGAACATGGTCAGGCTGAGGATCTGTAGGATTTCATACAGGCTGGCCGAGAGATGCAATCGCTTTTTGACGATGGCGACCAGAACGTAGGCGGAGACCGCGATCCAGATTTGTGACCTGACCGCGTTCTCCGAAGTTCCGAAGAACGCTTTGATTCGCAGATGCTGCTTGATCCATTTGAAGAAGAGCTCTACTTGCCAACGGCAGCGGTATAGTTCGGCGATCGTAAATGCTGGCAAGACAAAGTTGTTGGTCAGAAAGATGAGGGTCTTGGCGGTTTCGGGGTCTTTGAAGCGGATGCGGCGCAGCGGTGCCTCGAAGCCTTGGTGCGAGTAGAAGCCAGTAAGGACGACACTTTGGTCACAGATCAACCCCGTCGTGCGATCAACCGGATGCGAGTAGCGGCGTTGGACCTTGAGGTTCGACTTACCGCGGGTCACGAAGAAGCTGCCGGCTTCGTGAAAGCGATAGAGGCGCGCGAAGTCGAGGAAACCACGATCCATGATGTAGAAGGCGCCGGGCTCGGGCAGCAGTTGGTCGAGGATGTTGACCTCATGCACCTTGCCATCACTGATGTGAATGAAGGTGGGAATGTTGCCGCGCAGATCGAGCAGGGTATGCAACTTGATGGCTGCCTTGGCCGTGCGGAACACCGCCCACGGAAATACCGACAGACACAGATCGATCGTCGTGGTGTCGAGCGCGTAGACGGTTTCTTGCAGATCGACGCCGAAGGACTCTTGCGCATACAACGGCCGGGCGATGCCGATCAGGCTCTGCGCAAAATCGGCATAGATGCGCCAGTCGCGCACAGCGTTGGCATTGGCCAGCATATTACGAGCCACCGCCGAACGAATCCCGAGATGATAGAGCTTGGAACTTTGTGCGCGCAGACATACTTCGATGTCTCGAAGGCTCTCCCGAAAGGTCAACTGAGCGAACGCCATGCACAGGAATTGATCCAGGCACGAGAAGGACTTCACTTTGAACGCGCCTCGATAGCGGGTGACGCAACGACGGAAGGTGGTCAACGGAAGATATTGCATCAGCTGCGCAAACACCAGCTTGCCTCGGTTCATCGCTGCCCCCCACGAAGTTATGCTTCGCAGGGTCGCAGAACCCGCATTCCAAGTTCAAATCGAGACCAAGAGAATTTCCCGCTTATGCGTTTCTCATCAATAATTTACGCAAGGCAAGAGGCAAAACGTTGGGACACTACTGCTGGCACATAACGGAATATAAAATGATTCAAGAAAACAACCCGGCGGCTTTAACCGTAGAGTTGGATCAGTTGGGTTTGGGTGGTTGGACGGTCGTTCAGTTGAGTGCGACTCAAGCGATGGTGCCCAAGCAGGCCCAGGGCACATCGTGATCACCGTAATTTTCGCGCGTGAACTGCCCGGATGAAGACTCTGCCAGGCGTTTACTCCGCTCCGAACTACGATCGCCGTCTTCCGACTGCCCCCCACCCCATCCAATTTGACCGTTGCGCCTGCCCCTTCCCATGCGCCAAACTATACTTTCCCGCCTTGCCCTTGCGCTTCCCCGAGTTTGCCTTGGCGGGACGTCCTGAACGGTCCGCAAGGACCCCCGGAAAGGGAATTCCCATGACCCATCCAGTTGGTGAACTCAATCCCCCCATGCGCTTGATGATGACGCCGGGGCCGTGCTCCATCGATCCCCGCGTGTATCGCGCCCTGGCCTCGCCTATTGTCGGCCACCTCGATCCGTGGTTCCGTGGCTGCATGGAGGAAACGCAAACCCTGCTGCGCCAGGTCTTCCAGACCGAAAATCGCGTCACGTTTCCGCTGTCGGCGTCCGGCTCCGGCGGCATCGAAGCGTCGGTAATGAACTCACTCGAGTCCGGCGACGAAGCCATCTGCTGCGTGAACGGCATGTTCTCGCAGCGCATGCACATAATCGCGCAACACGCGCCGGTGACCGCGCATCTTGTGGAAGCGCCGCTCGGCAAGCCCGTCGATCCCGAAGATGTACGCAAAGTGGCCAAGGGCCGCAAAATTAAAATGATTGGCTTGGCACAGGGCGAAACCTCCACCGGCGTGCTGACCGATATCGACCCGTTCCGCAAAGTGGCCGATGAGTGCGGCGCGTTGCTGGTTGTCGACACCGTTGCGTCGCTCGCCGCCGTTCCGCTACATGTCGACAAGCAGCGCATCGATATTTGCTTCAGCGGGTCGCAGAAAGCTATCAGCGCGCCCCCGGGAATGTCGCCGATCACGGTGAGCCCACACGCTGAAGAAGTGTTCCGCAATCGCAAAAGCAAAGTGCAGAGCTGGTATTTCGATCTTTCCACCGCGATGAATTATTGGGGCAAGGACCGGCTGTATCATCACACGCCGCCGATCTCGTCTGATCTATGCGCTGCGCGAAGCCATGCGCATCTTGCTCGAAGAAGGACTGGAGAATCGCTGGGAACGCCATCGCATCAATCAGCTCGCGCTGATCGCCGGGCTCGAAGCCATGGGCCTGCAGATGTTTGTGGAAAAGCCGAAAGACCGGCTGGTGACGGTGACTGCTGTGAAAATTCCCGCTGGCATCGACGATGCGAAAGTGCGCGATCAGCTTCTTGAACGAATTCAACATTGAAATTGCCGGGTGGCATTGGCGCAACGAAGGGTCAGATCTGGCGACTCGGCACGATGGGCTATTGCAGCCAGAAAGCGTTCGTGCTGCAACTGCTCGCGGCGCTCGACAAAGTTCTGATCGATCAGGGCCATCGCCACTCGGCAGGCGCCGGCGTTGGCGGAGCAATTCGCAACTACGAAAGCGCCGCCGCCCCAGCAGCCGTCGCGGGCTAAGTATTTCGCGCTTGTCGCTGCGGCCGGTCGCGCCGTAGATTTTTGTTTTCGTCAGGGCACAGCTTCAGCCCTGCCGAAAGGATTAGCAAACTCGGGGTTTTTAACCCCTGAGGCACGCAAAGTTTTTTCAGGATGTCTTCTGATTGGCCGCGTGCTGATTAAACGCCACCAACTGCAGAAATTCCGGATCTTCGTGAAGAATCGCCAGGTCCGGATCTTTGGTAGCCCAGCCCGCGTTGTGATAACCCGCATGGACGCAGCGCCGGAAGATGTCCAGCGCTTCTTTTTTCATGCGCAACACGCCATAAGCGCAAGCCGCGTTATAAAGAATGTTCGCGTCGGTCGGCCGCATCGCCACCGCAATCTTAATATGCTGAACAGCTTCATCCTGCTGGCCCAGCATCGCCAGATCACAAGCCAATAAAACGCGCGCACGCACGTCATCCGGAAAACGCTGCAACTGTTCCGCAAGCACTTCGCGTTCTCTGGTTCGCAATCGTTCCGCATCCGCAATTCTTCCCAGCCGTTCGAGGGAATTGATCAGCGGAATCAGCGCGTTGTAATCGTTGCCCACAATTTCCATCGCGCTTTGCGCCAGTTGCGCGGCTTCTTCGTCTCGCCCGGAAGCAAAGTACGAACGCGCTAGAACATCGTGCGCGCCTTCGGAATCCGATTGCCGCTCGATCGCGCGCTTGGACAAGCGAATCGCGTCGTCAAAGTGCTGTTGCGCGTAGTGAATGCGCGCCCGCGCTGAAATCACTTCCGGCAAATCCGGCGCAAGATTGCTGGCCATCGCGCAAGCTTCCAAACCCTTCTCGATGAACTCCGGATTCGGCGTGCGGAATTCGTGCATTCCGCCCCAAACATGCGCCATTCCCGCATAAGCGAGGGCGAACTTGGAGTCGAGCTTTACAGCTTCTTCGTACATGGCCAGCGAATACTCAAACTGCCGCTGGCGCAGATAATTACGGCCGCGCAGGAAGAAGTCATAAGCCTGAGGATTGTCCGTCGGCTTCCGCGCGATCACCTTCTCTTCCTGCGGCGAAAGCGTGATTTCGAGCGCCTTGGCGATGCTCAGCGAGATTTCTTCCTGCACCGCGAAAACGTCTTCCATCTGGCGATCGTAGCGTTCGGCCCAAACGGAATGGCGCGTGCTGCTCTCAACCAGTTGCGTGGTAATGCGCAAGCGGTTTCCTGCGCGGCGAATCGAGCCTTCGAGCACGTACATCGCGCCAAGCTTTTCGCCCACTTGCGGCGCGGTCACAGGTTTATCGCGGAAGGGCAACATTTCCGAGCGTGGGAAAATCTGCAGCCGCGCGATCTTGGAAAGCTCGGTGATAATGTCTTCGGTCATCCCGTCGCGGAAGTATTCATCTTCCTTCGCGCCGCTCAGGTTCTCGAAGTACAGAACCGCAACGCTCTTCTTCTTCGCCACCAGCGGCACGACGATGCTTGGCGCCAAGGTTCCCGATGCGTGGCTGTGCGTTGCGGATTCCACGCGACCTGAGGAATCAAGATCACGCTTCAGACGCTTCAGATCCCCGCGCAGTTCCGCGGCGGTCTGATAGCGCAAATCACGGTCCTTTTCGAGCGCCTTCATAATGATGCGGTCCAATTCCGCGGGAGCTTTGGCATTGGACTTGGCCACCGGCGCAGGCGTGTTATTCAGAATGCCGTCGAAGATCGTCGCCGTGGTCAATCCGGGAAAAGGTACTTTGCCCGTGACCAATTCATAGAGCACCACGCCAAACGAGAAAAGGTCCGTGCGCGTGCATAATTCTTCGCCGCGAGCCTGCTCCGGACTCATGTACGCAATGGTGCCGATGGAACTTCCCGGGCTGGTCAGTTCCGCCTGTGTGGCTCCTTGCGTATTGCCCATGCCGTGCGCGGCTTCATTCACGGTTTCACCACCGCTGCGCGCCATCGGCTCCACTTTGGCCAATCCGAAATCCAGGACCTTTGCTTGGCCGCGCGCCGTGAGGAAAATGTTCGCGGGCTTAATGTCGCGATGAATGATGCCTTTGGCATGAGCCGCGGCAAGCGCGTCGGCAACCTGAATACCCACATCGAGCACCAGGTTCACGTCTACGGGCGCGCCGTTGATGCGATGTTTCATCGTTTGCCCTTCCAGCAATTCCATGGCGATGAACGGTTGATCCTGAGCCTCGCCGACATCGTAGATGGTGCAAATATTCGGGTGGTTGAGGGCGGATGCAGCGCGGGCCTCACGTTGAAAGCGGTCGAGAGCCTGGCGATCTCCGGCCATTTCGGGCGGGAGAAATTTCAGGGCAACGTGGCGGCCGAGGCGGGTGTCTTTGGCCTCGTAGACCACGCCCATCCCGCCTCCGCCCAACCGTTCGAGGATTCGATAGTGAGAGATAGTCTGACCGAGCATGGGTGAGAGCGCCGTAGAATCTTAGAGGTGCCCCAGACGGAAGTCAATCCGCGGCGGCTAGCGTGTGTCAAAGCTCTTTAGAAATGTCCCCTTTCTTACCTCATTAGAAATGTCCCCTTTTTTTGTTTTGTACCTCTTTGTGCTTTTTTTTTCTGTTTCCCTGGAAAATTTCTCTCTAGCAAGCCCTAGGAACGATGATCCTGTTCTCGGTCGACATACGCATCCCTGTGTTTTCTGACTGGTTGGTCTGGCCCGGAGCGCAGCCCTGCGTAGCCCGCAGGGCGGAGCGTTTAGGGCGAAGCGTAGGGCCGGACCAATGACGAGCGCGGCGCGGTGGCTCCCAACTTGGAGGCTCGCTTCTGCACCTTCGGGCGGGGCGGTTCATGCCATGGATGGCTGGGCGGCGGCGTCCACTTCCGTTTCTTGACCGAAATCGGTACCCGGGTCCCCCTGCGGGCTGCTACATCGAGAACCTGCGGTTGCGCCGGCGCGGCGATTTCCCGCCAGCGTAGTTCGTGCCCCCCGTACTCGATGCTCATCCTGCCGTACCGTCCCTCGCAAACCCACACTTTGCTCCGCGCGGGCACGATGTGCCCGCTCTGCGGTTCCAGTTGGAAAAAACGATTATCGTACCGCACCACCCAATCGTCACTGACCGTGCGTTCACTCTCCAGCCGAAAGATGCGGTCCAGTTCCGCTCCTCGCGGCGCGCGACCGTGATAGTCCTCCGGCCGCGCCGCGGCCCGCGCGAAACGCTGGTTGTGTTCCGGCAAGTACTCTCGCTCCATATAAACGTTGGTTCCTTCGTAACTATAAATCCCCCTCCGTCGTAGCTTTTTTACCAAGCGATCCTGATGCGTGCCGTGCTGACGTTCCACACGCCCCTTGGCTTGCGGAGAATTCGCGGCGATCAGCGTGATCCCCAACTTCGCGCACATCCGCCCAAACTGCGTCACCGGCTCTTCTCCCCGCAACCGTTCCCTCGCGTTCGCCGGCCGCTTGTACAAATTCTTCCAATCCACATACAGGGCCATCGGCACCCCGTAGCGCTCGATCCATGCACGCAGCGCATCGGCCACCGCCCAGATCGTCTCTTGCTCCCCAAGTTGCGCCCACGTCGTGTTGGTGGCGTCATCGACCATGTCGATCAGGCATCCCTCCGGTCCGCGCTCCTCCAGCCAGGCGTGAAAGCTCCCGTCCATCTGCACCATCTCCCCAAAATGTTCCTTGCGGTCCCGTCGCCGTCGATGTCCCCGCCGTTTCCGCTCCCGGCTCCATAAACCTTCTGCCAGCATCCAGCGACGCAGCGTCTCTGCGTCCACTTGCAGACCATCCTCGGCCGCCAAGTGCTCCGCGGCGAGCGTCGGCCCAAACCGCTCCCCTACTTCACCACCGTACTTCTCCCGAACTAGCCCAAGTACCTTCTGTCGAAACTTCTTCGCGTGACCGTGATTCGAAGGCCGCCCCGCGCTGCGGTGCTGCAGCCCGGTGGCGCCTTCCTCGCGATACCGCTTCCACAGTCGCTTCGCTTGCCGGTAGCTCACCTGCAGCAGCCGCCCGGCATCCACCACCCGCAGCTGCTTGCTTCGCACCCGCGCCAGAACTTCCACCCTCCCCAACTCCCGCTTGCTCATCTTTGTCCGCCCCAAGCTGACCTCCTGAACGAGCTCAGCTTAAGGGGACATTTCTATCGAGGACAAAAGGGGACATTATCACTGAGGTTCAACATCCGCGGCGGCTAGCGTGCTTTCTGCGCTGTCGTTTTTTGCGGCGCTGCGTTTTTGGCGGCGGTGTGCTGGAAATCTTCGTAGGTGCCTTTGAAGTCTTCCACTTTGCCATCGTGGAAATTCCAGATGCGCGTGGCGACTTCGTCGAGCACGTCTTCGTCGTGGGTGACAAGCAGCAGGGTTCCGTCGTATTTTTGCAGCGCGATATTCAGCGCGTTGATGGCTTCCAAATCCAGGTTGTTCGTCGGTTCGTCGAGCACCAGGAAATTCGGCTTCTGAATCATCAAGCGGCAGAAAATCAGCCTTGCGCATTCGCCGCCGGAAAGTCCCGAAGTAGGCTTCAAGGCATCTTCGCCGCTGAACAACATCTGGCCGAGGAAACCGCGAATCTCTTCCTGCGTCGAATCCGGCTTGAATTGCCACAGCCAATCGAGCGCGTTCATGCCTTTGCTTTTGTCGATCGTGTAGGAGAAGTCCTGCGGGAAATAGCCGACGGAAACTTCGTGGCCCCAGGCGACCGTCCCGGAATCGATGGTGAACTCGCGTTCGGCATCCCCGATGAACTTGCCCGCATTGCGGATCAGCGACTTCAGCATGGTAGTTTTGCCCGCCCCGTTGCGGCCCGTGAAAGCGATTTTTTCCCCGCGTGTCACATGGGCGGAGAAGTGGTCGAATACTTTCAAATCGCCGTACGATTTCGCTAGCCGCTTTATTTCCAGTGGCACGCGGCCCGAAGGCAATTCCGTCTGGAAGCGAATATAGGGGCGCTGAATGTTGGATCTTGCCAGTTCGGAGGTTTGCAGGCGCTCGACTTCCTTTTTGCGGGAAGTGGCTTGCGCGGAACGGGTACCCGCGGAGAAGCGGGCGATGAAGTCGTTCAGCTGGGCGATTTTCTTCTCGCGCACGGCGTTGTCTGCTTCCATGCGCGCGCGAATTTGCGTTTTCGCGAGCACCATGTCGTCGTAGCCGCCGGGATACATGATGATCGTTTGGTAGTCGATGTCCGCGGTATGCGTGCTGACGTTATTGAGAAAGTGGCGATCGTGCGAGATCACAATCAGCACGCCCTGATATTCGCAGAGATATTCCTTCAGCCAGTGCACGGAATCGAGGTCGAGGTTGTTGGTCGGCTCGTCAAGCAGCAGCGCGGAAGGATTGCCGAAGAGCGCTTGAGCCAACAGCACGCGCACCTTTTGGCCGCCCTGCAGCTCGCCCATCTTGCGCTCGTGCAGCACAGCGTCGATGCCTAATCCATCGAGCAGGACTCCGGCGTCAGCTTCGGCGGTATAGCCGCCTTCTTCGCCAACGATGCCCTCGAGTTCGCCGAGGCGCATGCCGTCTTCGTTGGTGAGTTCGTCGTGCGGCTTGGCGTAGAGCGCGTCTCGCTCCTCCAGGGCCTTCCAGAGCGCAGCGTTCCCCATGATCACCGTGTCGATGACGCGAAACTTATCGAAGGCGAACTGGTCTTGGCGCAAAATGCCGATGCGTTTTGGGCGTGTAATGTTTCCGGTCGTAGGTTCCTGCTCGCCGGTAAGAATTTTCATGAAGGTGGACTTGCCGGCGCCGTTGGGCCCGGAAATCGCGTAGCGGCGCCCGGCCATGAAGGTCGTGGTGACCTCCTCAAAGAGGATCCGGGAGCCAAAGCGCATAGTGACGTTATCGACAGCGATCATATCCTTATAAGTTTAGCGTAGTCGGCGGCATTCGCGCCAAAGTGTGTCGCATCATTGTCATTCCGAGTGAAGCGAGGAATCTGCTTTGCCTGACCCCACGAGAAAGCAAATCCCTCGGGCAAGCGGCGCCCTCGGGATGACATATTGGGGAGGGTTAGCCAATTTGCTAGGGAGCGGTGGCTGCGCTGCTGGCCTCTGGCTGGCCTAATTCGCCTTCCCAGCGGGCGACGACGGCGCTGGCCAAGCAGTTGCCAGTAACGTTGACGGAAGTGCGCGCCATATCGATCAGCGCATCCACGCCCAGAATCAAAAAGATCGGCTCGGTGGGGAGACGAAGAGTGCCGGCGGTTGCCAGAAGCACAACGAGAACCGCGCGCGGCACGCCAGCCACACCTTTGCTGGTGAGCATTAGGGTGAACACCATGAAGAGTTGCTGCGGCCAGGTCATAGCGATTCTGGCGGCTTGCGCCACGAAGACCGATGCTATGGCCAGGTACAGCGTGGAGCCGTCCAGGTTGAAGCTGTAGCCCGCGGGAATCACGAAGGCCACGATTTCGCGAGGCACGCCGAAAGCTTCCATCGATTCCATGGCGCGCGGCAGGGCTGCTTCGGACGAACTGGTGGCGAACGCAATGGTAGCCGGCTCCGCAATGGCCTTCAGGAAGTGCGCCACCGGCAAGCGCGCTAGAAGAGCGATGGGCAGAAGGACGAAAAGAAGGAAGACGAGCAAAGCGCCGTACGCCGTCAACACCAGTTTGCCGAGCGGCAGCAGAATATGGATACCAAGATGGCCGACGGTGTAGGCCATCGCAGCGCCTACGCCGATGGGCGCGTAATACATGACAATATTGGTGAAGCGAAACATGGTTTGCGTCAGCGATTCGGCGAGATTCAGGATAGGCAGGCGCGTTTTTTCCGGAACCTGGGTCAGCGCGATGCCGAAAAGAATCGCAAACACCGCGACTTGCAGGATCTGGTTTTCGCCCACCGCTTTTGCGATATTTTCGGGGAAGACGTGGAGCAGAAAATCATCCCATCTCAGGGGTGGTACGTTTTGCGGGGCCTGCTCGGTGGTGATTGCGGGCAGTGACAGTCCGACTCCAGCGCGCGTCAGGTTAATTGCGGCTACCCCAAGGAATAAGGCGATGGTGGTGACGGCTTCGAAATAAATCAGGCTTTTCAGGCCGATCCGGCCGACCTTGCCGACGTTGCCATGACCGGCGATTCCCGTAATCAGCGTGCCGAGAATCAATGGAGCCACGATCAGCTTGATGAGCCTGAGGAAAATGTCGCTGAGAATGCGCAGGTGGGCAGCGAATTGCGGCCAGTCCAGGCCAATCTCCAGCCCGACCAGCATCGAGAGAAAGATCCAATATGTTAGCGACCGTTTTCGGAGTCCAGCGTAGACCAGCACAAGCAGCCCGGCCGAGCGCAGCACGCTGATCCACAAATACCCCGGAAAAAATGCCAGCAGGAGCGCACCCACTGCAAAAAGGAATATGCCCGCGATCATGGAAAGGGCAGTGGCCTTGGAGGAATCGCTGGGCAAAGAATATTCCTTGATGAATTCAGTAAGGCTGAGGCGCTTGCGACATCATAGCGTGTCTACTGAGCGTGGCAACAGCGCTTCCTTTGCGATGGCTGTGACGCGATGACTTGCCGTGTGCCTCGCCTCGCTGCTATCGTGCAGAAATGGCCAAAATTCATCATTTTGAGTGCTCGCGTTGCAAAGCTCATCTCTCGCCGGAATCACCGCAAAATGTTTGCCCGCGGTGCGCCGGATCGCTTTACGTTCGCTATGACCTAACGCCTTTGCGCGGACTTGCACATCGCGAAGAAATTTCACGCACTGCCGCCGCGCCGCCATGGGCCGGCATGTGGCGCTACAAATCCGTTCTGCCCGACGCGCTACCCGTATCGCTCGGCGAAGGTTGGACGCCATTCCTGAAAAGCCGGCGGCATCTGAACGCACTGTTGAAGGAAGAAGGCGCGAATCCCACGGGGAGCTTCAAAGCTCGAGGCATGGCCATGGCCGTAACCATGGCGCAACATTATGGGTTGAAGAAACTCGCGGCGCCGTCGGCGGGAAATGCCGCGGGAGCGCTTGCGGCGTATGCGGCTGCGGCGGGAATCGAAGCGCACATTTTCATGCCGAAAGATGTGCCGTTCGCGAACTATGTGGAGGCCGTTTTGTATGGTGCTCATGTCACGCTGGTCGATGGATTGATCTCCGATTGCGGGCGCATCGTTGCCGAACGCAAAGACAAGGAAGGCTGGTTCGATGTTTCCACGCTGAAGGAGCCATTTCGCGTGGAAGGGAAGAAAACGATGGGCTACGAGCTTGTGGAACAGCTCGGCTGGGAATATCCGGACGCCGTTTTTTATCCCACTGGAGGAGGCGTTGGCCTGATTGGCATGTGGAAGGCCTTCGAGGAGATGGAGGAACTGGGCTGGGTGAAACCGGGAAAGCGCCCGCGCATGATTGCGGTGCAAGCGGCCGGGTGCGCGCCGGTGGTGCGTGCGTTCGAGCGGCACGAAAAGGTGAGCGAAATGTGGAAAGACGCTGCAACATTTGCCGCGGGATTGCGCGTGCCGAAGCCTTATGGGGATTACATCATGATGGATATTCTGCGCGAATCGGGGGGCGTTGCCTTGGCGGTTCCTGAACCGCAGATCCTCGCTTCTCTGCGGGACTGGGCGCAAAACGAAGGAGTGTTTCTGTGTCCCGAGGGTGCCGCGGCCACGGCGGCTTACAATCATTTGCTGGATACCGGGTTTCTGAAACCACAGGATCGTGTGGTGCTGTTCAATACGGGGTCGGGGTTGAAGTACACGGATATCACTGCGGAGGCGGCCGGGATTCAGCGTCCCATGGTGGCGGTGTAGGAGTGCGCTGGGTCGGTTGAGATCCGTCGTCGCGAAAGGCTCTCCTCAGGATGACATCAATGCGTCTTTGGCCTGGCTGGCGGATTGACAGCCGGGCGCGGGAAATTGGACACTAACTAGGCGACTTTCCAGAGCGAAAAGAGGATTACACGTGCCTTCACTTCCGGTCCTAGCCAACAACGGCGCCATGCATCAATTCATCGGCGCGTTTGATGTCATCTCGAAACTCAGCGGCCACGTTTACGATTGCCGCTTTTCGCATATCTGGAACGCCATCGCCACACGCCATGCCGATACCATCGATGCGAAGTTCAACGTGGATGGCGAAGGGCGCATCGTCGGGCTGGCGCACACCGCGTTTGTCGATTTTCGCGACAAAACCGGGCGCGACCTGACCGACCGGGAAGCCAGTTACGTGGCGGCGGAATATCTGCGCGAGCGGTTGGAAGAAGAAGATGAGCGCCCGCTTTATGATGTGAACCACGACGAAGTGAACCGGCTGATCGCCGTGACGGGGATTAAGTAGGGCGTCGCGCTTGCTCGATAACTTGAGATCCTTTGTTGCAAAGAACGCTCCTCAGGATGACACATCGCTTGGATTTTGGATGGGGATTGCTTTGTCTTCGGCGCGGAATTGGGCTAGGCGCGGGTGGTGGAGACCGTCGCGGCGGATGAAATAAATCACCAGCAGCAACAGGAGCGCGCCGAAAACCATGACGGCAGTCGCGGCTTGCAGGCCGATTTGCAGATCCGTCATATCTGAAATTTTTCCAATGAGCAGCGGGCCGAGCGCGCCCAGCAATTGCGTCGAGAACATATAGACGCCGATGGCGGTGGCGTGCGCGCGTTGTGGCGTGAGGTCATGGAGAATGGCCGTGGTGGGCCCGTGATACCACGACATGAAAAACATGGAACCAAGAAAGCCCGCGAGTACCGTCCATTTCTCATCGGCTTGTATCGCGATCAGCAAAAAAGGAGCGGCGGCCAGAAACGCCAAAGCAATCACGAGCACGCGCCCGTACGGGATTTTTTTCTGCAGGAGGTCGGCGAAATATCCGGCCGCCAGTGCGCCAAGGACAGAGGAAAAGAGCGCGATCACGGCAAGCGAAAGCGAAGCTTCCTTAGTGCTGAAATCCTTGTAGGTTTTGGCGTAGTCGATGCCCCAGGTGACGAACGAGACGCTGGAAAACGTGATGCAAATTCCGGCGGCAATCATGGCGACGAATGCCGGGACGCGGAGCAACTGCATGATGGGCACGACTTCGGAGCGCGGGCGCCGCGGCGGTTCCTTCAGTTGCAGCGCGGTCAAGCCCGGAATCACGCCAAGAATGCCCACGATGAAAAACGCGTGCTGCCACCCGTGACGTTCGCCCATGATTCCACCCAGGGCCAGTCCCGCAACACCGCCGAGAATCATGCCGGAGGCGAAGATGGATTGCGCCATGGCACGATTGTCTTTCGAGAAAGAATCGGAAATGAGCGATTGCGCGGCAGGGGCGTAAGCGGCTTCACCGATGCCGACGAGGCCGCGCGCGACGAATAAAAACGCAAATGTTGGTGCAAGACCGCTGGCAATGGCGGCAAGGCTCCAGAACAACACGCCGGCGGAAATGATTTTGGGTTCGTTGAAGCGGTCCGCCAGATAGCCGGAAGGAATACTGGCCAAGGCGAGAACCACGAGCAGCACCCACTGTAAAGAACCAAGCTGAGTATCGGTCACGCCAAAATGCTGGCGAAGCAGCGGAACGAGGGGATTCAAGACTTGGCGATCGGCGAAGTTGACAAAATTGATTAAAGCAAGTACAGCAAGTAGGCGCGCCTGCTCGTAATTGAATGGGATTTTCGACGAGGGCATGGATGCGTGGCTTCCCCTGGGCAGATCGCGCGGTTCCACGGGGTGCTGCAGTGACCCCATGTCGCCTGGACTGGATGAATTATATAACGCGTATGATGCAAGCCGACCGAAAGACCACGACGAGTGACAGATTGACCACGGTGCTGTCGTATGGAGCACTGCTGTTGCTGGGCTATCTGGTCTTCCTGATTACCGCGCCGTTCCTGATTCCTCTGGCGTGGTCGGCGGTGCTGGCCATTTTTTTCTATCCGGTTTATCTGCGGCTGGAACGGCGGTTTTCGCCAACGTGGGCGGCGGTTTTATGCACGCTGGGCGTCACGTTTCTGCTGATCGTGCCGGTGCTGACGGTGATGCTGTACGCGGCGCGCGAAGCGATTGAAGCCAGCGCCGGCGTGAGAGAAAACCTGAGCGCGAATGGCACGGGCGCGATCCAGGATTTCTTCGACAGTTTACGGCGCCACTTGCCCGAGTCCATGCAAGGGATCGACTTGATGGGCGGGCTGCGGCAGGGCACGGAAAGAGTGGCGTCGTTTTTGGCCGGCAGCATCGGGCCGCTGGTGAAGAACGTGTTCTCTTTTATCGTGAATCTGTTCATTCTCCTGTTCGCACTGTTCTTCATGTTTCGCGATGGCGAAGCCATACTGCGCGCGGTGCGGCATCTCATCCCGTTTGAGCGCGAGATTCAGGAGGATATGCTGCATGAATCGCGCGACCTGATTTTCGCCAGCGTCGCCGTGGCGCTGTTGATTGCCGCCATCCAGGGAGCGCTCGGGGGATTGGCGTTTGAACTGACGCGAGTGCCAGGTCCGGTGTTTCTGGGCGTGCTCATTGCCTTTTGCTCGATCATCCCGGTGGTGGGTTCGTCTCTGATCTGGATTCCCGCGGCGGTGTGGCTGGTGATCACCGGGCATTGGGGAAAGGCGCTGGTCGTTTTGGCGATTTGCGGAGGGGTGGCGGGAGTGGCGGATAATATCGTGAGGCCACTGCTTTTGCGAAATCGCACAAGGCTGAACGACTTGCTGCTGTTCATCAGCATATTGGGTGGGCTGAATGTGTTTGGATTGCTGGGATTGGTAATTGGACCGACCATCGTGGCAGCGGCGCTGGGAATTTTCCGCGTGTACATGGATCATCAGGAAGAGTTGGAGAAAGAGACTGCGTAACTTCTAGTGCTACCTGCGGGCTAAATTCACCGCCGCCGGCAGCGCTGTATGCTACAGTACGCCCTCGAATGGCTATCAAGACAGATAAAGCGGAAATGAAATTGACAGAGCTTGGCGCGGACAAGCTGCGCTGGCGTTGCGAGCTGTCTCGCATACCTTTTGAAACCACGGCGCAGGCGCAAAAGCGCGAAGGCTTCGTGGGACAGGAACGAGCGCTGCGCGCGCTGAAGATGGGCGTGGAACTTTCGGCGCCTGGCTACAACGTCTTTGTGTGCGGGCTGGCGGGGACGAGCCGGGGCGGCACCATCGCGCAAATGATTGAAGACCTGCACCCGGTCACGAAGCCCTCACTTGACCGATGCTACGTGAATAATTTCAAAGTGCCGGACCGGCCGCGCTTGCTGACGCTGGCGCGGGGCTCCGCCAACAATTTCAAAAAAGACATGCAGGCAGGAATCGATTTTTTGCGGCGGCGCATTCCGCAGGTGTTCGAAGGCGAGCCGTTTCAGCGGCAAAAAGGGCGCATCGTGGAACGATTTTCCGTGCGCGAGAAAGATTTGATGGACGATTTTACGCGGCGGATTGCTCGCGAGCAGTTTGCGCTGGGGCATATGCAAGTAGGAGCCGTGGCGCTCCCGGAAATTTTCCCGGTGCTCGAAGGGCAGATGGTGCCGATCGAAGACATCACGAAGATGGTGCACGAAGGCAAGCTGGAAACGGGAGTGGCGGAGGAGATCGAGCGGAAGTACGAACAGTTCCGGCAGGAATTCACGGTAGTGTATCGCAAGACGCTGACCTTGTCCCGCGAATTGGCCAGCGAGCTGAGTTATCTGGAGCAGGAAGCAGCTTCGGTACTGGTGGACGGGGTAATTGAAGAGTTGAAGGAAAAGTACCCGGGCCAGAGCGTGACGGAGTTCCTGGAAGAAGTGCGGCATCACCTGCTGGACAACCTCGGGCCGTTCAAAGAGCGCGAAGGCGAAGACGAACACGGCCAGGAAGCGCCTCCTGAGGCCATGCAGAAGGGCCCAATGCCGGAGCGGGATCCGTTTCGGGTTTACGGGGTGAACGTGATTCTTGCGCACAACGACGAAGATGCGTCTCCGGTGATTTTTGAAACCACGCCGACGTACACGAATTTATTCGGGAATATTCAACGCGCGTACGATGCGCGCGGGGGCTGGACCAGCGATTTCATGGACCTGCGAGCGGGTTCGTTGCTGCGCGCGGATGGCGGCTTTCTGATCATGTATTCGATTGAAGCGCTGTCGGAGCAAGGCGTGTGGCGCGCGCTAAAACGCACGCTAAACCATAACCGGTTGGAAATTCAGCCATTCGAGACGTTTTACCCCTTCGCGACCACGGCGCTGAAGCCAGAACCGATTGAAATCAACGTGAAAGTGATCCTGATCGGCGACCGCAACCTCTACGAGCTTCTTTACGAGTACGAGGAAGACTTCCGCAAAATTTTCAAGGTGCGCGTCGAGTTCGACGAAGAAATGGCCATGAGCGACGGCGTGATCGAAGAGTATGCCGGGCGGATTCGCGCGCTCAGCGAGAAAGAGAACCTGTTTCCGTTCGATCGCGGGGCGTTTGCAGCGATATTGGAACACGGCGTGCGTAAAGCCGGCCGCAGAAATAAAGTTACGGCACGGTTTGTAGATATTGCCGATCTGGCGCGGGAAGCGCATTACGCTGCGGCCGCCGCCGGAGAAAATGTGGTGCGGGCGGCCCACGTGCGCGCGGCGCTTGCGTCGAAAGTCGAGCGGCACAATCTGATTGAAACGCGCATTCGCGAAATGATGGAGGAAGGCACGCTGCTGGTGAACCTCAGCGGATCGCATCCGGGCCAGGTGAACGGCCTGAGCGTGCTGGAAATTGGCGGGTACGCGTTCGGAAAGCCCGTACGCATTACCGCGAGCGTAGGGCTTGGAAAAGCCGGGCTGATCAATATTGAGCGGGAAGCGAATCTCAGCGGGCGGTTTCACGATAAAGGCGTACACATTATCGCTGGCTATCTGCGGTCTTCGTTCGCGCAGGATAAGCCGCTTTCGCTTACGGCGAGCATTTGTTTCGAGCAATCGTACTCCGGGGTCGATGGCGACAGCGCGAGCTCCACGGAGATTTATGCGCTGATTTCCGCGCTTACGGATTGCCCGTTGCGTCAAGACATTGCGGTTACCGGCTCGATGAACCAGCGCGGCGACATACAGGCGATCGGCGGAGTGAACGAGAAAATCGAGGGATTCTTCGATACTTGCCGGATCGAGGGACTGACCGGCACGCAAGGCGTGATGATTCCGCTGGCCAACGTGGACGATTTAATGCTGCGTGAAGATGTGCTGGACGCCGTGGCGAACGGAAAATTCCACATCTGGCCAATTGCGCGGGTGGAACAGGGTGTGGAGCTTCTTACCGGCATACATGCAGGCTGCCGGAATGGCGACGGCAAGTTCGAAGCGGGAAGCGTTTTCGCGCGAGTGGATGAGAGGCTTCGCGACATGGCGCGGGTGATGAAGGACTTCGAGTAAGGCTGGCGAATCTTCGGGCTATTGCGGCGGTTTTGGCGCGACGTATGCCCTGCGGTGATCCACACGATATTCGGCCCGAGGATCCTTCGATTTGTCAGCGTTAGAAATTACCTTTACATCGATCGGGTGAACGACTCCATCCGCGTTCGGAGGAGCAAATGCCAGGCTGTATTCGTGGCGCACGAGTTGCGCGATCTGCCGGTAAGTTTCGTCAAAGGCTTTGGCGTTTAGCGGAAAATAGGCGCGGCCACCGCTGGCGTCCGACAGCGCCTTCAGCCATGCATCGGCTTGATCAAAGGCTTGCTGCGTCTGAAGAATCTGCTGCTTCGTACCTTTCTTCCCATTGCGCAAAGGCCCGCTCATGGAAATTGCGAATATGCGGACGTCTCCGGTTTGCAGGCGGGGAGGCAGAGATTGCATCGTGGCGCCGGGAGAAGTGTCCACGCCGGAAGAGATCAGAACGATGGATTTTTTTCCTGGGATGCGCGCCAGCCAATCCAACACCGTGGTCAGGCTCTGAGCCAGGTTCAGGTTGCCGTAGCCCAAATTGAATTGAATAGTGTCCAGGGCTGCTTCCACGGCGCGTTTGTCGGTGGTGTAATCCACCGCTGGCGTGGGCGCGTTATTGTAAACGGCGATTGCGGCGCGGTCTCCCGGCGAGAGTCCGGTGAGTAAAGCATCCGCTACGAAGAGGTGCGAATCTTGCAGGAGATACACAGCCGGACCGGCTTCGAGAAGCAGCAATACTTGAGCAGGCGCGTCGACGGGAGCGAAATCGGTGATCGGTTGAAGACTCCCGCTGTCCAGAATCTGAAAATCCTCGCGCTGCAGCCCTTCCACAAAATTACCTTTGGAGTCGGTGACGATGACGCCGACATTTACGCGTTCGACGTCCACGCGAATGCTTTGGCCAGCGGAAGCGGGCTGTTCTTGCGCCGCGACGGATATTCCCTGCAGCGCCGACGCAAAAACAACGCACGCACAAACACCGCAACTGCCTTGCAACAAGCGACGAAGGTCAGTCCAGCCACTCGTCAAAGTGAACTCCCTTGGCGTCTTTCCACGATGCGCCGCTCATGCTGTGGAGATGACGCGAAAAGACTTCGGGGTCAACCTGGCTGAGCCAATCGGCAACTTTCCTGTCCGTGTTCGCGGCGTCGGTGCTTTTTGCTGTTTGCATCGCTTTATTGGCGTCCGCCACCCATTTTGCGCGCAGTCCCGGCCAGTCCAGCTTCTGAAAATCAAAATAGGAAAACCCGTTGAGCTTTTCGGGAAATTGCGCGCGGGCAGCGAGCAGGCTTTTCAATTGCGCCGAATCCGGAGTCGCCGGCGCCTGGCCGACATATTTGTGCAAGACGTCGCTTTTGGTAGCTCCGAAGAGCAAATTGGGGGTCATGGCCAAGTAGTAGAAATTCCACTGCGCCAGGCCCGCGGAGCTTTGACCACCGCGCAGAGAAATTTTCATATACGTGGCCTCGCCTTCGGCTCGCTCTGAGGTGATCTGATCGCCCATTAGGCTACGCGTCAATTTCAGCGCATCCGGTTTGTTGCGAATGCCGAGAAGATACACTTTCTGGGTGTCGTCCAGCGTCGGGCTTGTCTGGATCCAGGCGAACTCGCCGGTGACAAGGCCCAATGCATCGGGCAGAGGCATGCCCAAGCGAGTTGCGGCCATTTGCTCGAGAGGATTGACGGCGGCCGCCTGCCCGCTGGTTGACGTTGTAAACGCGCGCTTCAGGGTGTTGTAGATGCCGAGCAGATTAAATTGCGATTCGCCGTAATACACGGTGTCCGGCGAAAGATAGCCCATGGAAACCGGATTAGCTTGCCCGTCGGCCCAGATGTCAAAGAGTCCGGCGGGTGTGGTGTCGCCCAGGACTGCTCCGGTAAGACGAGACTTCGTGCCTTGCAGCGAAACACGACCGGCCACGGAGTGAACGGAATCCAATTTCAATGCGGAGAGCAGGAGCTTGATTTGGACCGTGGAACTAGCTGGAGAACTGGAGACGATTTCGTCCGCGGTGGGCACGCGCAGAAAAAATTCCATAATTCCGCCGTCGAGCAGCGGCCTGGCTTCCTGATAGGAAGCTGCTTGAGACAACTTATTGGCGCCGATCTTACTATTCACAATGTTCAGGATTTCTTCGAACACCGACAATTCGTTGGCGCTCACCGCATATTTTCCGAACTCCGCCCAATAGGTGGTGCCGCTGGTGCGTTCGATCTTCAGGGAGGAGACGCCGGCCACCGTCAGTTCCGACAATTTCGGAATATCTTTTTCCGCGCTGCGCAGATGCATGACCGTTTTGGAGAGCAATTCCTCTTTTCCCGAACGATCGTAGATGAAAAAGACGCCGTGCCAGGAGGGCGCGGGCGTAGTCTTGGCCGTCGTAGCAGCCGGTGTTTTCGCCGTGACGTGAGATTCAGGCGCACGCACGTAGCCAATCACGAAGGGATTATCCAGCAGGGTGACGTTCTGCCCTAGTTCTTCGCGGTTCACGGGCAGCTTGTTTCTTGGATTCGTTGCATCGGTCAGCACAGACTGAATCAAAGAGTCGCGCGTCGCCGCTAATTCCGGGTCGTCCCAGAGAGCGAACAGGGAATTGGTTTTGCGAACCTCTCCCGAGGGAGTGCCGTGCCAATAAAGATAAAACATAGTGCGGCCAGGCAAATTGCCGGGGTCCACCGGCGATTGCGCAGCGGCTGAGGAACAGTAGGCCAGGAACGCTAGAAACAGCAGAGTGAAGTCGCGGAAAGGGCGGGCATGGAACATGGCGAGCAATCCTCCGTCGATTAGGGCTATTAAAATCGTAGCGTCGGAGGTGGCAACAAAAAAGCCCTGTTCCCTCGCCAGTTTCCAGAACAGGGAACAGGGTCTAAAGTGGAGGTAGTAAAGCCGATTCGACGGCCGGGTGCCGGGCCGTTACTTCGCCGGGGCCGCGGAAGTGTCCTTGGGCGCCGAGAGGTATCCGGTAATCTGGTTCTTGTTTACATCGAAGACCACGATTTCATAGGGGGTGAGGCGGGCGCTGCCCTTCATGTAAAACTGCACCGGCTCTCCCGAAGTCTTGTCCTTCTTTTCGATGGACTTGTCGTCGGCCAGAACGGTGATGGTGTAGCGGGACTTCTTCTGATCGGTCTTGTTGAGGGCGATCTGCACGGGACCGACGCGCTGAGGGGTTTTGGACTTCTGAATGGTGAACTCGTAGTAGTTGCGGTCGCCGCGGCGCTTGAGTTCTTCCAGGTCGTCGTGGTTATGCGCGATCAACCCACTCATCACGCCCATGTCGCCGGCGGCGCGCTCGAGTTTGGTCTTGGTGGCTTCGAGGTCGGTGCGCGTAGCCTCAATGTCCTTCTTTGCGCCGGTCACGTCGGTGGCAACGGCGCCAATCTTTGCTTCGTCTTCCTTCTGGGCGGCTGTGATCTGGTCGGTCAGCTTCTGGTCAGAGGCCACCTGCTGCTTGCGGATGGATTCGGCGCGGCTTCGGGCTTCCGCCAGTTCGGCCTGGGTCATGCCGATTTTCTGAGTGGTAACTTCAAGCTGGCCCTTGAGGTCCGCAATGCGCGTGTTGGCCTGTTCGAGTTGAGCGGTAAGGATCTTGTTCTGCTCCTCATTCTTCGAGAGTTCCTGCTCAACGCGCGTCTGCACCGAGTGTCCCGCGTAGACGATCAGCGCCACGCCGGCGATCAGCAAGCCGAAAAGCACCGCAATCCAGCGCGGGGTTCCCGAGCTTTCATACTGATAGGACTCGTGTGGGCTGGGCACGTTAGGGGAAATGCTCATGTTGCTTGCTCCTCAGAAAGACCGGTTTGACCTATTTCTGACACCAGAATTATCCAACGGGTGGGGTTGCATGTCCAATGGGGTTGCAGGGTGAATGTGCCCTTCCGTTACTTGGTGCGCCGGCGGTTTTTGGGGCTTCTTTCCGGCCAGCGGGCAACGATTGTGGTATTCAGGCCGCCACGGGGCGTGAATTCGCCCTTGATCACGCACCATTCCGGACGAGTGGCTTCGACGATGTCCTGCAGGATCTTGTTGACCGCGTTTTCGTAGAAGATGCCAAGGCTACGGTAAGCAAGTAGGTACATCTTCAACGATTTCAGCTCGATGCAGGACTTTCGGGGCTTATATCGGATCGTGATGGTCCCGAAGTCCGGCAAGCCCGTCTTAGGGCACACGGAGGTATATTCCGGATAGCGCGTGGTGATAACGTAGCCCGGGTACTGGTTCGGCCACGCTTCCAACTGGGGCAACTTGGCGGATATGCCGGATTTTGCATGCTGTTCGGTGTACTGCTGCATTCGGGTTCCTTTCGGTTATTGGGAGTTTTCCACCGGTAATGATTGTACCTGCTAACGGGGTGGTCATGGGTCTTGCCTACCGCACAGTATTAGCCTATTCTTTGCCCGTCCCACGAGGTTGTCAGGCGCCCAGATGAACTGCCCAGTCTGTAAGAGTAAAGACGCGCGCCGATCGCGCCGGCAATACGCCGCGGACTACGTTTTCAGCATATTCGGAGTGTATCCCTGGCGATGTCGGAAGTGTGAAATGCGGTTCTTTGCGCGGCTGATGACGCTGAGCGATTCGCTCCACGCGCACTGTCCTATCTGCGGAAATCACGACCTCAAACGAATCTCGGCGGAGCATGTGAGCGGCGCATCCGCATTTTTATGGCGGTGGCTGTCTGTGCCCGCGTATCGTTGCGAGCCTTGCAGGCACAAATATTTTTCGGTTCTCCCGTATCGCACTAGGGGAAGAGAATTGGCGCATATGAGTTCGGCGGATTGAACTTGCTGGGTGCCTGGTCGTTAGCCAAATCCGACTGCAGCTTGAATTACAACGGACAATCGACTGCTTTTCCTTGGCGGATCAACCCACGATCGTCGCTGATCACTGCATAGCCACACTTTGGATCGTTTACGTCCTCGAGAAGGAGGTCGTAGGCGGAGCCATCTTTAGAAACCGTAAGGCGCAGTTTCCACCCGGGGACGATTTCAGGGCCGGGCCCGTACATGGCATGACTCACGGTGGGCATGGAGGCGGGAGCCCACTTTGTTCCGCTATCGGTGAAGTCGCCGTTGCTGGTGAGTGTGGTCCAAGTAGCATAGACGCCGTGAGCTTGTTGGTAATGTGCTTCCGCGGTGTTGATGGCGCGGACAATGTTGACGGCCAGGCTGCGGCGCTCGCGATCGCGGTCTTGTGCAGTGGGCGAAGGTTGCCTCTGGGCGCGCGCGGTCGACCAGGCAAGAACGCTACAAAGCAAGACGAATGCCGCCACTTTCCGTTTTGCGATCATGCGATCACCTTCCACTGGAGATTCCCTGCGCCTGTATCGTTTCGATGATGACATTCCCGGGTCCGTTATTCCAAAGGTTGTGCCAGCTTTATTCGTAGCGCAGGGCGACGATGGGATCCACTCTGGCGGCTCTTAAAGCAGGCAGAAAAGTTGCCAATAGAGCGACGACAATCAATAGAAGAGGCACAAGCGCATAGACGGTGGGATCCCAGGCTTGAACTCCGTACAGCATGCTCGAGAGGAATTGCGCAAGCACGAAGCCTGCCGTGAGACCGATTGCGCCGCCGATTGCCACCAGAAACGCTGCCAACTTCACAACCATGGCCAATACCTGGCTGGGGCGCGCGCCGAGCGCCACACGAATGCCAATTTCGCGGCGCCGTTCCGCAACTGAGTAGGCGATTAGACCGTAAATTCCGGCAGCAGAAAGCAGGATGGCGACGAGTCCAAAGAGTCCCATCAAGGCGGCAACGAATTGCAGGGCGCTCGCTTGTTGGTTAATTTTCTCCGACATCGTCAAAAAGAGGGTAATTGGCTGAGCAGGATCCAAATCAGCGACCGTGGCACGCACTGTGGCGGCCAGGCGATGAGGGTCGGCGGAAGTACGAAGAGCGACATCCATGGAAGATTCCGGGAGTTGCGCCATGGGCCGATAAAGAATGGAGCGGAACGAGCGGTCGTACACTTCGTGGCGGATGTTTCCGACGACACCAACGACGGTGATCCAGTCATTAGCGGAGTTGCTTTCCGGGAGCCTTACGCGGCGGCCCACGGCTTGCCTGTCGGGCCACAACCGGCGCGCCATACTTTCACTGATGACGCCTGCCGCCGGCGCTTCCGCTCCATCGCGTGAATCAAAGGCGCGGCCTTCGAGAACGGGAAGACGAAGGACGCGGAAGTAGCCGTCGGAGATGGATTCTTGCATAACCGTGGGCAAATCGCTGGTGGGTACGCCGCGGTATTCATCGGTAAGAGCTTTCTGGTCGTTTTCATAGAAGCTGTAAGGCAAGCCGCTTGCGGCCGAAGTTGCCATAACTCCTGGAATTCCACGCAAACGATCGAGAAGTTGCGTGTAGAACACCTGGCGCTGTTGCGGGGAAGCATATCGGTTTGAAGAAAGATTGAGATGAAAGGTGAGGAGGGTTTGAGGATCCATGGCGGTCTGGCGGGTAGCGAGCAGATAAAATCCCTTCACCATCAGACCCGCTCCGATAAGCAACACCACGGCGAGAACCACTTCGGAAATAACGAAGATCCCGCGCAGGCCTTGGCCGCCACCAGATACTCGCGTACTTCCCGTTTCCAAGGAATCGCGCAGATTCACCTTCGAACTGCGAAACGCGGGAATCGCCCCGGACAAAAAGCCGGAAACCGTAGTGGCAAAAAGAGTGAACATAAATGTTCGCACGTCCACGCGCATGCCGGAGACGTCGCAGATTTCCCGGACTTGAGCGGGCATGTTTGCGCGCAGGAGAGCTACGCCCCAGAAGGCGAGCAGCAAACCCGTGACACCACCAATGGCTGCCAGTACCAGGCTCTCCGTGAAAAGTTGGCGAATGATGCGTTTACGATCTGCGCCGACCGCGGCGCGGATGGAGAGTTCTCGTTCCCGGCTGGCAGCGCGAGTGAGTTGAAGGTTAGCGACGTTGACGCAAGCGATCAATAGGACAAAGCCTGCAACGCACAGGAAAAGTGTAGCGAATTGACGGCTATCCTCATCGACTAAACGCTCTTGTAGGCTGACGATCGAGAGTTCCCACTTGCGATTCGCTTCCGGGAAGCGCTGCTGCAGACGGCTCCAGAGTGTGTTTAGCTCGGCGCGCGATTGTTCTATTGTCGTTCCGATTTTCAGGCGGCCAACAGTGCTAAGCATTCCACGAGCGCGTTCGCTGGCTTGCGTGTCGTCGAGGGCAAGCGGTGTCCAAAACTGCGGGTTGCCCGGAGGAAATTGAAAACTGGCGGGCATTACGCCAACGATGTTGTAGTTCTCTCCATCGAGCCTGACGGTCTTGTCCGTGACGCGAGGATCGCCGGAAAATTCGCGTTGCCAGAAAGCGTAGCTGAGAACAACGACACGGTTGTTTCCCGGGCGATGTTCGTCGCGCAAAAAGGTTCTCCCTATAAAAGGCTGTGCCTCCAGGGTGTCGAAGAAATCTTCGCCAGCGCGAACGCCGTTGTACTCTTCGGCCCCGTTGCCTCCGACGAGGCTCGCCGTCCACTGCTGATAGCTTGCGATACTTTCGAGGCTCACCGTTTCCGCCCGCAGATCGCGAAAATTTGCCGGCGACAGGGGCGATTCTTCGCCATCGCTCCGGACCTGATCGGCAGACACCAACTGATGCAAGTGTTGCAGCGAAAGCGGATGGTTCAAGAACAAATCAGCAAAGCTGAAAATGGCGGTATTGGCGCCGATCCCGATGGTTAGCGTGAGAAGGGCCACGGCTGTGAAGGATGGAGATTTGCGTAGTTGGCGGAGGGCGAAGCGGCAATCGGAGAGGATGGAATGGAGCGAGTTGCCGAGGCGTTGTTCGCGGACTTGTTCTTGCAGTTGCTCGATGCCGCCGAGTTCAATGCGAGCGGCGCGCCGCGCTTCGCCGGGTGACATGCCATCGCGAATATTCTCTTCGGTGAGCATTTCGAAGTGAGACTGAACTTCCTCTTCTATGTCCTTGTCCACGCGGCGAGTCGAGAGCAGATTGCGCAGGAAGCTTTGGACTTTCACAAATAGCGGCATGCGGTAAGTCTCCTATTCATAGCGTAGGGCGACCATGGGATCGACGCGGGCGGCGCGGCGCGCGGGAATGTAGCTTGCGAGGAATGCAACGGAGCAAAGGAGTAGCGTGACTACGGCAAACATGGGCGGATCGGTGCTGGTTACTTCGAACAGTAAGCTATTCATTACTCGCGTTATTGCGTAGGCTCCGGCCAGGCCCAGGAACACTCCGATGAGTGTGAGCGCCATGCTTTCGCTGAAAATCAGTTTGAGGATGTCTACGCGACGCGCACCCAGTGCTATTCGGACGCCAATCTCCCGCGTACGCCGGCTCATTGTGTATGCCATGACGCCGTAAATTCCGATCGCGGAGAGCAGCAAAGCAATGATTGCAAAGCTCCCAAGAAGAAAAGTGCGAAACCTGGGTTGCGCCGTGGATGCTTCCATCAACTCATCCAGCGTGGCGATCCGTCCTACAGGCTGCTGAGGATCCAGCGCCGCGACTTCGCGTCTGATTGGCTCAGCAAGACTTATCGGGTCGCTCTTTGTACGAACGACCAGTGTCTGCCACGGCATGATCTCCTGTGTGTAAGGAATGTAGATCCCAGGCGCGGGCGCATTGCTCAAATTCGTCTGCCTGATGTCTGCAACGATGCCGACGATCTGGCAACGCCCGGCGCCAAACGCCGGCATTTCGATAAACCGCCCTACGGGATTTTCGTTAGGCCAATACAGGCGCACAACCGTTTCGTTGACGACAGCGACGTGGGGCGAATCTTTCCTGTCATACTCGGAGAAATACCGGCCGCTCCGCAGAGGAATTTTCATCACGTCAAAATAATTGTTGGAGACGATGCGTGCCTCCGCTTGCGGCTGATCCATCAAACTTCCGTAAGCGTGACCGGCGATCTTAAAGCCGACATTCCACGAACGCCCCCGAATGGGCAATGCGAGCGTGGCGCCCGCGGATTCCACTCCGGGCAGTGCTTGAATGCGAGAGAGTAGCTGTTGATAAAAGCCAGTCCAGTTCCTCCAGTTGGCATCTCTGCTTTCGTCGGCCATGGAGCGGTAGACCTCAACCGTCAGCAGATGATCGGTGCGGAAACCAGGATCGACTTGATTCAGGAGAAGCAGGCTTTTTGCCAACAAGCCGGCAGCTGTGAGTAATACCAGCGACAGCGCGATTTCCGTGACGACCATGACTCTGGTAAAGGGCTTGTGTTGCTCGAAGCGGCGGCCCGTCTGCTTCAGGGATGTCTTGAGATCTCCGCGGGAAACCTGCCAGGCGGGCGCGAGACCAAAGACGATTCCGGCTAACACGGAGATCAACGCGGTGAAAATGAGCACCGACAGATTGATACGTGCGGACGATATTCCGGGAATTTCCTTCGGTGCCCAAGCCACTAGAACATTGATGAGCGAGAAAGCAAGAAACGCTCCGAAAACGCCGCAGCAGAGGGCTAACAACAGGCTCTCGGTCAGCAATTGCGCGATGATTCTGTGCCGTGTAGCCCCTAGAGAGGAACGAATCGCAATCTCCGGCTGGCGCGCGGCGGCACGGGCAAGGAGCAAAGTCCCGATGTTTGCGCAGGCAATCAAAAGCACAAGAGCGGCCGATCCCATCAGAATGAGTAGGGCTGGCCGGAATTTTCCCACCACGTTTTCCTGCAATGGCACGAGCCGCACTCCGAGATCTCGATTGGAAGCTGGAAACTTCTCTTCCAGGCGCTGCGCAATGACTGCCATTCCGGCTTGCGCCTGAGACAGAGTTACGTTGGCATCAAGGCGGCCTATCACTGATATTCCTAGATTGCCCCGCGCGGTTATTTCTTCGCGCAAATCTGGACGGACGGCAGTGATCGAAGCCCACAGTTCTGTTTGCGGATCAGGAAACTGAAAGGTAGGCGGCATCACACCGATCACTTCGTAACTGTAGCCGTCCAGAGTGATCGACCTGCTGATCGCCATTGGATCGGACCCAAAAGAGCGTGACCACAGCGAGTAGCTCAGGAGGACGGCTTGCTGATTCTGAGCACTGGCAAGCGAGCGACTTTTGTATGGCGGAATGCCGAGCGTCTCGAAGAAATCAGACGACACGACAGCGCCTCTTACATGTTCCCGTTGGAGAGTCCCAGCGAGATTGAACGTCTTGTCTTCATACGCTGCCAAATGGTCGAAGAAATGATTTTGTTCGCTCCAATCCAGAAAGTCTGGATAGGAGGTCTTGCCGTAAAAATCCCCGGACTTCAGATCATAAACGTCAGCTTTCACGAGCCGTTCAGCTTTCGGATACGGCAATGGACGAATCAGCACTGCATCGAGAATGCTGAACACTGCGGTGTTAGCTCCAATGCCGAGAGCGAGGGTAAGGACGGCGACGGCGGTGAAGGACGGGGATTTGCGGAGTTGGCGGAGGGCGAAGCGGCAATCGGGGAGGATGGAATGGAGCGAGTTGCCGAGGCGTTGTTCGCGGACTTGTTCTTGCAGTTGCTCGATGCCGCCGAGTTCAATGCGAGCGGCGCGCCGCGCTTCGCCGGGTGACATGCCATCGCGAATATTCTCTTCGGTGAGCATTTCGAAGTGAGACTGAACTTCCTCTTCTATGTCCTTGTCCACGCGGCGAGTCGAGAGCAGATTGCGCAGGAAGCTTTGGACTTTCACAAATAGCGGCATGCGGCGAGTCTCCTATTCATAGCGTAGGGCGACCATAGGATCGACGCGGGTGGCGCGGCGCGCGGGAATATAGCAGGCAAGAATTGCCGAGGCGAACAGAACGAACGAGACACCGAGAAATGTCAGCGGATCGGTTTTCTTTACTCCAAACAGCAGGCTCGTGAGCAGGGAACCTGCACCGAGTGCCCCGAGGATGCCGAGGAGCAAACCTGAAGCTGTCCATAGCATTCCCCGGCCGACCATGAGTCGAAAAATGTCATTCGGCTGTGCGCCAAGGGCCATACGGATGCCGATTTCGCTGGTGCCTCGAGCAACATCGAAGGCCAGCACGCCGTAGAGTCCCAGGCTCGTCAACACAAGCGCGAGCAGGCTGAAAATGCCACAGAGCGCGGCGATCAGGCGGTCCGGATGCAATGATTCGTCGACGGTTTCTCGAAGCGTCTTGATGCTCGAGACCGTGACAGAACTGTCGAGAGAATGAAGAATCTCGCGTAGCGGCGCGGCCAACGTATTTGCAGGCATATTCGCTCGAATCTCAAGATCGCCGTGCGTTCCTGGAACATAGAAAAAGTCGACAGCGTTCTCACGCAAATTGTTGTACTTCGAGTCTGCGACCACGCCGACGATTTCGATTGGAGAGTGATTTCCTTCGACGAAGCGAAAATGCTTTCCGACCGGGCTGCTTCCCCCGAAAAACCGGCGGGCCATGGTGCGATTGATGATTGCTACCGTCGTCGACTGATAGGATGGCGAATTCGGGTGAGTGTCGTCCGGCGTGAAGTCGCGGCCAGCGAGGAGAGGGATTCCCATGGTTTCGAAATATCCTGGAGAGACTCCGACAAAGCGCTCGTTAGCCACTTCACCGGGCCGCAGAGTGTGCCCTTCGACTGTAATGTTGACGCCAACCTCTTTGCCGCTGATTGGCGCGAAGCTCGAGTAGGATGCGGAATGAACGCCGGGCAGTTCTTTCACGCGTTCGAGGACCTGGCCATAGAATTCGGCAACCTGATCGCGGGTGCGGGAAGCGGAGTATCCCTGGAGCGCTACCGTCAACACTCTGTCGCGATCGAAGCCCGCGTCAAATGTTTCGAGATTGAAAAGACTGCGCAGCAGCAGGCCGGCGCCGGCCAAAAGCAACATCGATAGCGCGACCTGCGCCACGATGAGAATGTTGCTCAACCGCGACTGCGGCGTTGAGCGGTGCGATCCGCTCCCTTGGGCTTTGAGGCCTTCTGCAAGATCGCCGCGCGTCGCCGTGAGCGCGGGAGCGAGTCCGCAGACGAGCACGGCAATCGCCAGCACGGACACAGAGAAGAGCAGTAATCGTCCATTCAATCCCGTTGCCAGCGCGACGGGAAGTTGCGACGTGGAAAGTGAAGCGATGAGGATGCGGCTCATCCATTGCCCAACGGCCAGGCCCGTCGCTGCTCCCGCGACTGCCAGCAGAGCGCTTTCGGTGAGGAGTTGACGAATTACGCGCCATCTTCCGGCGCCCAAGGCCACGCGAATTGCGATTTCCCGGTTGCGAGCCATCCCGCGCGCCAGCAAAAGGTTTGCGACGTTGCCGCATGCAATCAGCAGCAAAAGCCCCACGACCATCATCAGTATTCGGGCGGGTAGCGAGAATTTCGCACGCGCTTCCGAGAGCCCGCGCGACGCCGGCGTCAGCAGCACGTGGGCAAAAGATTCGCGGCGTTCAACCTGCGGTAACTCCGAAGTCTTTTCCACTTCCTGCAGCAGCGGGTCAAGGCCTGCCTGCGCTCGCGCGATCGACACGCCCGGTTTCAGGCGTGCCAGGATTGTTACGCCATGCGTCTGCCAATAATCCTGCGACGGCAGGTCCGTGGCTCCGAGCGGTATGTAAAAATCTGGCGATTCTCCCACCACGGCGCCAAAGAATTCCGGCGGCGCGACTCCGGCCACCGTGTAGGAATGTGTCGGTGAGGATCCTGTCCGGCTTGCATCCGCCTGATCTCCGCAGGAAACGATCCTGCCAATCGCGGCCGGGTCAGAATCAAAGGCGCGCCTCCAGAAATCAAAGCTGATCACCACTGGCGTGGGCCCGTGCTCGTCACTGAATACGCGACCTGCAAAGGAGCGTACTCCGAGCGCGGCGAAATAATTCCCCGAGACCAGTTCACCTTTGGCCCTGATCGTTCGGCCGTTATACGTTATCTCGTAGGGCGCGACCCGCGAAAACGCCAGCACGCTCGAAAAGACAAGGGCTTTGTCGCGATAAGCGTAGAACGTTTCGACCTCGGAAACTTCCGCTGGTCCCAGCGTGCCGGTGGAGTTCACCCAAACGAGTTCGTCGGGATTGTGCACGGGAAGCTTGCGGAGAAGCAGCGGATCCAGAATCGAAAATATCGCCGTGTTCGCGCCAATACCGAGGGCAAGAGTCAACACAGCGACCGCGGTGAACCCGGGAGACTGGCGCAACTGGCGAAGGGCGAGACGGGAATCCGAGAGGATGGAAGGACCAGAGAAGATGTTCCTTACCAAGCTTCGAATTTTCACAAATAGCGGCACGCGAAAAAGCTCCTATTCGTAGCGTAACGCAACAATCGGATCGACACGGGACGCGCGCCGCGCGGGAATGTAACTCGCCAGTAGCGCGACTAGCATAAGAATGGCTGGAACGACGACAAACGTAAGCGCATCAATTGGGCGAACCCCGTAGAGCAGACTTTCGAGATACCGCGTCAGCCCCGAGGCGGCCAGAATGCCGATTGCTATACCGATGGTCGCGAGTACGAACCCCTGCCATACAAGAAACCAGAGCACGTCGCGACCGCGTGCGCCGAGAGCCATGCGAATACCGATTTCTCTTGTGCTCCGAACAGCTTCATAGGAGAGCAGGCCATAAACGCCGATGCAGGAGAGAATAAGCGAGAGCCCGGCAAAAAAGCCCGATAGGCGTGCAATGAGTTGTTCCTGAAAGAGGGATCGCTCGATTTGCTCGGATTGCGTCTTGATGCCGAAGACGGGGAGGTTGCTGTCGAGTTGCGCCACGGCATCGCGAATCGCCGGAACCAGCGAAGACGGGTCAGCGACGCTGCGAACTTCGAAAGTTGTGCTGCCTTCCTTCTGCGGGACATACACCGTCGCGGTGACGTCTCTGCGCAAGGCTTGATCCCTGGCGTCGCCGACAATTCCGACAATCTCGGAATCGGTTTCATCGCTTTTCAATCCGCGCAAATGCCGGCCAAGTGGATTTTCGTTCGTGAAATTCTGGCGAACAAACGCTTGATTGACAATCACGGGGGTAGCCACACCGGATGTGTCGGACGTGAAGTCGGAGAGCGCGAAAGTGCGACCAGCCAGGAGTGGAATATGGACTGTCTCAAAGAACTTCGGGCCAACCAAGAACGCATCAGTTTCGCCTCGTCTTTCGGCCCCTCCGCCGACCACGTGAAAGCTGGTAGTCCAAAGATTGCCGCTGAGCAGCGGATCGAACGAGTAACTGACAGAGAGCACGCCAGGCATCGCCGTGAGCCGGCCGTGCAGTTGGGAGTAAAGCGCTAGTGTCTGGGCATCTGTATAACCATTGAGCGTCGGATCGATTCCAAACAACAGCAAATTGCGGGTGTTGAAGCCCGGATCGATGCTCTGGAGGTTACCGAATGTGCGAACCAGGAGACCAGCGGCGACAAGGACAAGAATGGATAGAGCGACCTGCGCAATCACCAGCGTATTTCCCAGCTTCAGCCATCTCCCGCGAAAAATCCTACTTGGAAATACCGCTGTGTTTTCTTTGAGCGTGGTATTCAAATCCACGCGTGTTGAACGCAGGATGGGAGCGAGGCCAAGAACCATTCCCGCTATGAAAGAAACGGCGACGGTAAACACTAGAATTCGAAAATCCAAATGGACAATTAGATGAGCAGGCCAGAAACCTTGGGCGGACATTAAAGGTACCAGCGCCTGAACCGTCCAATAGGCAAGCAGTATGCCAAGTGCCCCGCCAATCGTGGAGATAAGCAGGCTTTCCGTCAGCATTTGCCGCGCAAGCCGCGCCCTTCCTGCACCTAAAGCCGCGCGCACTGCAAATTCCCCTTGTCGCGCCGCCGAACGAGCGAGCATAAGGCCTGCAACGTTGGCGCAGGCAATAAGCAAAACGACGCAAACGGAGAGCATCAAAAACGTCAGAGTCGTGGAGTAGCGATCATGCGTTTCGACGATAGCATCAGGTGCTGGCATCAAGCTGATTCGCGGCGCATCGTCTATGTTGAAAAGCACTTGCGATCCCTGTTGTTGAAGAACGTTATTGCGGAACAGAACATCCGCGACCGCTTGCGCCTGCTTCAGAGCTGTGCCCGGCGCCATCCGAGCAATAATATAAACCCACCAGTTGTCGTCGGCCGATTGGATTGTCGGATGGGTTCCGCTGCTGTTCCCAAACAGACGCTTAATCTGCAACGTCGGCTGTAGCGAAAGCGGTAGCCACATAGCGCGTTCCGTGCCGGGATCCAAACTAGGGAATTGCTGAGGGGCAATGCCGACTATCGTGACAGATATTCCGTTCAGGAATACCGTTCTGCCGAGTACATTGGGATTTCCACCGAAGGTCCGTTGCCAATATCCATAGCCAAGGACAGCAGCAGGCGGTGATCCGGCCGTGTCGTCGGAAGGTTGCAGCATGCGGCCCAAGCCCGCCTCAACGCCCACAGTGTCAAAGAATTCTCCTGAGACCAGCTCGGCCCGCACGATGGTGGCGTGGCCTTCGTTAATCATGTTCAGTTGAGTTACTCCACCCATGGCGGTCGTCTCTGCAAACGTGTCCTTGAGCGACCGAAACCTCTGAAACATTGGATACGAAAATGAGCAGCCATGCTCGCCGCCTTTTTCGGGTGTTGGTGCGGTTCGAGGTGTTAAGGCTCCAACCTGGGCCGCAGGACATGACATGTAACTGGAATATCCCTGCGTCCTCGGCGAATTGTGGGCGGTCCACCTGAAAACGACGAGACGCTCAGGATCGCGAACGGGAAGGGAACGCAGCAGCACAGTGTCGATCAGGCTGAAAATGGCGGTATTTGCGCCGATACCGAGAGTTAATGTCAGGACGGCCACAGTGGTGAATCCGGGCGATTTGCGGAGCTGGCGAAGGGCGAAGCGGCAATCGGAAACGACGGAATGGAGCCAGTTGCCGAGGCGTTGCCCGCGGACTTGTTCTTTCAGTTGCTCGATATTGCCGAGTTCGATGCGCGCGGCGCGTTGCGCTTCGCTGGGCGCCATGCCAGCGCGAATGTTTTCTTCGGTTAGCATTTCTAAATGCGAACGCGCTTCCTGGTCGAGATCTGCGTCCACGTGGGGCGACGAGAAGAGGTTGCGCAGGACGCTTTGGATTTTCGCTCGTAGCGGCATTTTGAGTCTGTTATTCGTCACGCAGGGCGACCATGGGATCGACGCGCGTGGCGCGGCGCGCGGGGATGTGGCTGGCCAAGAGAGCAACAGCCATCAGCAGGAGCGGCACGGCGATGAAGGTTGCGCGATCGACGGGTTGTATTCCATAGAGAAGCCCGCGAATGAGGCGCACCGCGAAGAACGATGCCAGCAGTCCTGTAGCAATGCCGATCAGCGCCAAGAAGGCGCCGGCACGCAGAACCATGAAGGAAATGTCCTGACGCTGCGCTCCGAGGGCAATGCGAATGCCCATTTCTCGGGTGCGCTGCACGACGGAGTAAGAGATCACGCCGTATAGCCCGATGCTGGTCAAAATGAAAGCCAGCGCGGCAAAAACACCGAGCAGCAGCGCCTCGAATCGCTGCTCTGAAATGGAGTTGCTCACATACTGGTCGAGAGTTTTTACTTGGCGCACGGGAAGCTCCTTGTCCATGGAGGCGACCAGGGACCGCATCGTAGGCACGAGCGCATTAGGATCGGTGGCAGTGCGTACCACGATGGTCATTTCGCCCACGAAGTCGGAGGAAGTCTGCGGAGCATAAACTTCTGGCACAGAGTCTCCGCCGATGCTAGCGGATTTTACGTCCGCGACTACTCCGACGATTTCGCGCATGGGCGCATCATTGTTATCGCCAAAGGAAATGTTCAGCTTGATGCGCTGCCCCAAAGGGTTTTCTCCATGGAGCAAATGTCGAACGAAAGTTTCATTCACAATCGCGAGCGGCGCCACGTCTTGCTCATCCTCCGGAGTGAAGGTGCGGCCATCGATGAGCTGAATCCCCATGGCGTGGAAGTAGTCCGACTCGATCAAGCTAAACACCACGCGAGGACGCTGAGACTTCGGGACAGGATGCCGCTCGACCTCGAGTGCCGTATGCACACTCTCATCGCTCAGCGGCAAACCAAAAATCGCGCTGGCAGATTTCACGCCCGGTAGAGCCCTGGTTGCTTGCAATAGTTCGCGAATAAACGCGGCCTGCTGCGCGCCGGGGTGGCGATCCGGGGATATGTCCAGAACAAAAGTGAGCACATGGTCCGGGCGAAATCCGGGATCAACGTGCTGCAATCGATGGAAACTTCGCAAAAACAACCCCGCTCCAATCAAAAGAACGAAGGCGATCGCTAATTGTGAGACCACGAGAACATTTCGCAGGCGGGCCCCGCCGTGCGCCGTGCCGAACGTGCGTCCGTTTGCCACCAGCACGCGGTTCAAGTCCAATCGAGAAGCTTGCAAGGCGGGAGCGAGGCCGAAGAGCACTCCGGTGGCAAGCGCAACGACGAACGTAAACGCCAGTACGCGGAAATCGAGCGTCACGTCGGAAATTCGCGCCAAATCTGCCGGAGACACCGATACCAGCGCTGTTGTGGCCCACTGGGAAAAGAAGAGGCCCAAGGCCCCGCCGCACAGGGCCAACAGAATGCTTTCGACAAGAAGTTGCCGGATGATCGCCGGGCGGCCGGCTCCGAGCGCCAAACGCACGGTGAACTCTTTCTGGCGCACGGTGGCGCGAGCCAGGAACAGGCTGGCCACATTCGCGCAAGCAATGAGCAACACAAAGCCAACGGTTCCCAGGAGAATCATGAGCACGGGACGCATGTCGCCAGAAATCTGGTCGGCCTCGGTTCGAATGTCCACGCCACGGGGGCGATTTTCAGGGTATTGGTGATTCAGTCTTTGCTGGACCAACGACACATCGGACTGCGCCTGAGGAATGTCGACTCTCGGTTTGAGGCGCGAAATTACATAGAGATAAGCGGCGCCGCGCTGCGCAGCTACGGGCATCTTGCCCTTCAAGTCGCGGGCGATGGTAATCCACAATTCAATGCGATCCGGCTGCACCGGAAATTGGAAGTGAGGAGGCATCACGCCTACGACGGTGTACTTGTCGTTGTCCAGAGTGAGCGCGCGGCCAAGTACGGCAGGATCGCCACTGAAATGGCTTTGCCAGAATTCGTAGCTGAGAACGACGGGAGTTTGCCCGGTGCCGGGCTGGTCTTCGTCTATCGTAAACGTCCTGCCGAGGACGGGCGCGACGCCCAACATGGAAAGCAGATTGGCGGAGATCATTGCGCCGCGAACGCTTTCGGGTTGATCGTCGCTGGTGTAGGTAAGGCTGGTGACGTTCCAAACCGACATGGCTTGGAAGGAATGGCTTTGCGCTCGCCAATCCAGGAACGCGGGATAGGAGATCTCTCCGCCCTGGCTCGGATCGGCGATGTCGATGGAGCGAACGGCGACGAGACACCCAGGATCGTGAAATGGCAGGGGACGCAGAAGCACGGCATCAATCACGCTGAACAGCGCGGTGTTTGCGCCAATACCGAGCGCAATCGTCAGCACCGTGACGGTTGTAAAGCCAGGGTTCTTGCAGAATTGACGAAGACCATAGCGGCAATCGGCGAGGATGGAATGGAGACAGTTGCCAAGGCGCTGTTCGCGGACTTCTTCTTTTAGTTGCTCGATTCCGCCAAGTTCGATGCGTGCGGCGCGGTGCGCTTCTGCTGGCTGCATGCCCTTGCGAAGATTTTCCTCGACCAGCATTTCGCGGTACGAGTGAACTTCGTGGACCAAATCTGAATCCACACTGCGGGGAGAGAAGAGGTTGCGGAGGAAATTCCGAGCTTTCAAAAATAGCCGCATATGAAAATCCTCCTCTGACCGCCACCCACAAGCCTTCGCCGCGCCCGACTACTCCTGGCGCAATGCCGACATCGGATCCACACGCGATGCGCGCCGCGCTGGGATGTACGTCGCGAGCATGGTCACGACAAGGATGGCGACCGGCACGATAAAGTAGAGCCGGGGCTCGCGAAAGTGCGCGCCGTAAAATATGGCATCGAAGAGTTTCGGCAGCGGTAGCGCCAGCGCGATGCCAATAACGATTCCTATGGCAGCCATTTTCAGACCTTCCCGCAAAACCATATGCAGAACGTCGGCGGTCCTGGCGCCAAGGGCAACGCGTATCCCAATTTCGTGCGTTCGCTGGCTGACGGAATAGGCAACGAGCCCGTAAATCCCGATGGCAGACAAGAGCAACGCCAGAACGGCGAACGACGCTAGCAGTTGTACGAATAATGGATTTCCGGCTCTCTGTCGGTCGATCAGAGCGGGCATGCTGATCACGCGATCGAGCGGGAGATTCTGCGTCCACCTGGGCAACAGAATTACGCAGAGCGGAGGCAGCGCCGTTTGGGTCCGCGCTGGTGCGAAGCATGAGCGAGAACGCATTTATGGGGCGCTGCAGGAAAGCTTCATAGACCGCGGGATCGTTGCGGGTTAATTCGGAATAGGTTTTTACGTTGGCAACAACACCAACGATCTCGCTCCAATCTGACGTAGAACCGCTCACATCCAGCCGGATCTGTTGCCCCAGTGGTTGCTGGCCGTGAAGATGGCGATCGGCAAACTCCTGGTTCACAAGGACGACGTGAGGAGCAGTCGCATTGTCGGTCTCCGTGAACGTGCGGCCATGCAAGAGGGGAATGCCCGCGACACGGAAGTAATCGGTGGTTACGACCGTATCGAGCGCGGTAAGCCGCTGCTCGCCCGGCACTTCAGAGCGGCCCCAGATCTGCAATGGAACTTGACTGGGCCAAGTTGCCGGCAAGTCCGAAGCAACAGCGACGGCTTCCGCGCCTGGAATGCGCTGAAGGCGTGGAATCAGGTCCTGAACGAACAGGCGCTGCTTCGAAGTGTCCTTATATCGCGCATCGTCAAGGGTGACGCTTGCCGTGAGAAGATTTTCCGGCTGAAAGCCCAGATTTTGATGCTCAATCTGGTAAATCCCACGGAAGAGCAAGCCGGTTCCGATCATTAGAATCAAAGCCAGAGCAATCTCGCCCGTGACCATTACGGTCCGAAGCCGGCTGTGCGAACGGCGCGGCGAGGCCGCGCGGGATTCGTCTTTCAAGCTTGTGTTGATGTCGGTCCGCGATGCGTTCAACGCCGGGGCGATGCCGCACAACACCGCGCACAGAAGCGAAACGGCCACGGCGAACAATGCAACGTTCCAGTCGATGCGCAACGGCACGGCGCTGATTGCGTCGTTGAAATTCAACCTTGGGCCAAGAAGATCCGTGCCCCCGTAGGCGAGCAGAAGCCCGACAGCGCCGCCGAGGAAAGCGATCATCAGGTTTTCCGTCAGCAATTGCCGCACGATGCGTAAGCGGCCGGCCCCGAGAGCAATACGAATTCCCAATTCCTTGCGGCGCCCAGCCGCGCGTGCCAACAACAGGCCGGCCACATTGGCGCAGGCCATCATCAACACAAAGCCGACCGTGGCCATCACCACGGCCAAGGCGGTGCGAATGCCGAAGTTATAGACCAGGAAATCGGGCAGCGTGCGGGCCATGGCGCCCCAGCCTTTTTCCGCGTCCGGGAAACTTTCCTGTGTCCGGCGCGCCAGTGTGGCCAGTTCGGCGCTGGCCTGCTCAATGCTTACGCGAGGTTTCAGGCGTGCAAAAAGAACCAAGGTACGATCCTTGCGCGCTGCTTCGGTTCGATTCTCTGCGGTGATGACCAGCGGAGTCCATACTTGCGGCGTATAGCCAAGCAAGCGGAAACTCGCAGGCATGACGCCGATCACGGTGTAATTCTCCCGGTTCAGTCGGATGGTGCGGCCGACGAGAGAAACATCGGAGCCAAACTGCCGTTCCCATAGATCATGGCTCAGGATGACGACGCGATCGCGCCCGGCCTGATCTTCTCCGTCAGAAAACGCGCGGCCAAGTTCGGGGGAAACGCCGAGCACGCTGAAATAATTTGAAGAAACGGCCGCTGAACGCAGCGCCTGCGACTGACCCTGGGAGGTCAGATTTATAGAAAGAGACTCCGCTGCCGCAGCCATGTCCGCGAAAGAGTGGTTTGCTTCGCGCCACGCAAGATAGTTCGGTACAGAAACGGGGTTCGCGTCGGATTGGATATCCTGAGTTGGACTAACGCTCGAGAGCACGGCAACGCGTTCGGGTTCGTGACCCGGCGGACGACGCAGCAGGAAAGCGCTCACGAGGCTGAACATCGTGGCATTGACGCCGATGCCGAGGGCCAGAGTAAGCACGGCAACTGTTGTGAAGCCAGGGTTCTTACCGAATTGACGAAGACCGTAGCGGCAATCGGCAAGGACCGAGCGCAGCCAGTTGCCGAGGCGTTGTTCGCGGACTTGTTCTTTGAGTTGTTCGATGCCGCCTAGTCCGATGCGGGCGGCGCGTTGCGCTTCGTTGGGCGGCATGCCTGCGCGAAGATTTTCGTCGGTGAGCATTTCGAGGTGGGAGTGAACTTCCTGATCGAGATCTGCGTCCACACTTCTGGAAAAGAATATGTTGCGCACGAAATTTCGGGCTTTCGTGAAGAGCGGCATGGTGAACTCCAATTTGCAAGCGTGCCAAAACTTGGCGCTTCGCGCCGGGTATATTGCTTGCCTAGTCTTCGCGCAGAGCTTGCATCGGCTCGATGGATGCTGCTTTGCGCGCAGGCAGGAGCGACGCGAACAAACCGACGGCCAGCAAACTGAGCGATACGGCGACGTACGTCAGAACATCTGTCGGCTGGACGTGATACAGGAAACTTCTCACCATTTGGCTGGTTGCCAGCGCCAACACGATGCCGGCGCCGAGCCCAAGCGCGATCAGGACTGCACCTTGGCGCAAAATCATGCTCGCGACACGCTGGCGCGTCGCACCGAGCGCCATGCGGATCCCGATTTCGTGGCGGCGATAGCTCACCAATTGCGCCAACACGCCGTACAGCCCCGCCATCACCAACAGCACGGCGAGCCCGGCGAACGCGCCAGTCAGGTACAGGCCCAGACGCTGGCTGAACATGCTTTCGTCCACGGCTTCCTGCATGGTCTTGAAGCTGTCCAGCGCGAAGCCGGGAGCCGCTTCGTGGAACACGGAACGCATCGCCGATGCTACCGGCAAATCGCCGTGTGTCTTCACGACAAAGCTAACCAACGTTTGCAGAAGCGCTTGATAAAACAGCGATGTCGTGGGTACTTGCTGATAGGGGAGAAAAACCATGGGATCGGGCGCGCCACCAACGCTCGAATCCACCTGATCGCTCAAAACGCCGACGATTGTGAACGGTTTCTCCATTCCTGTCTCTTTGCCGCCGACGATGAGCTGCTGCTGCAGCGGATTTTTATTCGCAAAGTATTTTTTGGCCAGTGATTCGTTGATCACCACAACGTGCGGAGCTAGTGCGACGTCGTCGTCGTCCACCATTCGTCCGCGCACGATAGCCGTACCCAGGGTGAGCGCATACTGTCCGCTCACTGCAGTCACCCTGGTTCGCGGCTTCACCTTCGGATCTTTGGGCTGGCCGACGATGTTGAAATCCGAATTCATATCCATTCCCGACAGAGGGGGCATGGTAATCAACGCGGCGCCCTCCACACCGGGTACGTGGCGCATGCGCTCCAGTAACGGCGCATAGATCAACGTGCCGACCGAAGCAGGCGCGTTCGCGGTGTCTTCGGAAACGGCCATGCCGGAAAAGCCGGCGGCGTCCTCTGGCATCGCCGTGAAGGTGGTCACCCGCGTGACGGCGAATCCCAGCGGTGCATGCTGCAAATTCCAAAGCGTGTGGAACAGCAGGCCAGTGCCGATCAATAATACGGTTGAAAGTGCGACTTCCAGCGCAACCAGCAATCCGGCAATGCGCCCGCGCACAGAGCGCGTCCCGATGCTTCGCGAGACGGACTGTAAGCCCGTTTGCGGGTTCGTGCGCGCCACCAGAAACGCCGGCAGCAGCGAGGAAAAAAGTGTGGTCAGCGTGGCAATCACAGCAACTGCCAGGATCAGCGTCCAGTGCATCGAGATCGATTCTCCACGTGGAATCGTTCCTTCCGGCAATTTGTGGAGGCCTTCGAGCGCGAGCTGCGCCAGGAGCAGTCCGACGCTGCAACCAAGCAAGCTGAGCACCGCGCCTTCGGCAATCAATTGACGAATCAATCGCGAACGGCCCGCACCCAACGTCGCGCGCACCGCAAATTCCTGCTGGCGGCCCATACATCGCGCGATCAGCAAATTGGCGACGTTGGCGCAGGCGATCAGCAGCACAAGACCAAGAGCTCCCAGTAACGCGAGAAGCACAGGTCGGACAGAGGCAGTGAGTAAGTCCTGATAGCGCGTGGCGCGAAAACCGAAATCGGAATTGGTTGTGTCCCCGGCGTCGTGGAGGATACGCTGCGCGATGGTGTACAGTTCGGCTTGCGCTTGCATCAGGCGCACGCCCGGACGCAGTTGACCCACAATGCTGAAAAGGCTATAGCCCCGCTCTTTCTGCATTTCGGGCGTCGGCTGCACAGGCAGCCAAACCGCCTTCTGTATATCCGGACCGGTCTCTTCGGGAAAACGCATCGTATGCGGCATGATGCCGACGACAGTGCGCGTGACGCCACCCATTCTGACAGTATTCCCGATGATCCCGGGATCGGCGCCGAAGCTTTCGCGCCAAAGTCCTTCGGCTAGCAGCACCACCGGCGCGCCACCTGGTTGGCCTTCCGCGTCTGTGAAGGTGCGCCCCATCAAGGGTTGCACGCCGAGGATGGAGAAAAGATTCGGTGTCACGCGGGGCGCGTTGACGCTTATGGAGCCTTGCTTGGTTTCAACAACGGTGACATCGTTGGCATAGAGACCGACAGCGGCAAAACTGCGAGACTGTTCGCAGATGTCACGGTAGTTGAGCCATGAAGTGGTCGCGAACTCCGCCTTGTCCGTCTTCGGTGCGATAAACACCAACCGATCCGAATGAGGATAAGACAACGGCCGCAGCAAGACGCTCTCGACCACCGTGTAGAGGGCGGTATTCGCGCCAATGCCCAGCGCCAACGTCAGCACCGCGATAAACGTGAATCCAGGAGATTTTTGCAGTTGGCGTAAGGCGAAGCGGCAATCGGAAAAAACAGACTGGAGCCAGTTGCCGAGGCGTTGTTCGCGGACTTGTTCTTTTAGTTGCTCGATGCCGCCGAGTTCAATGCGCGCGGTGCGTTGCGCTTTATCGGCCGGCATGCCTGCGCGGAGATTTTCTTCCGTGAGCATCGCCAGGTGAGAGTGAACTTCCTGGTCGAGGTCTGAGTCCACACTTCGGGCAGAAAAGAGGTTGCGCAGAAAGCTTTGGACTTTTGCGAAGAGGGGCATGGGGAACTCCGCTCTAGGATGTTTCGAGCGCCTGGCCAATGGCCCAGGAGATACGGCTCCAGCGCTTGGTTTCCACTTCCAACTGTTTGCGGCCGGGTTTCGTCAGCCGGTAGTATTTCGCGCGGCGATTGTTTTCGGAGTCTCCCCAGAAGGAGGAGATCCAGCCTTCATCTTCCATGCGATGGAGGGCGGGGAACAGCGAGCCGGGTTTCACAACGAAAGTGCCGGAGGTGATCTGCTCGACTCTGCGGGAAATACCCAAGCCGTGAAGTTCTCCGGCAACGAGGGATTTCAGAATGAGCAGGTCGAGGGTTCCTTGCAGAAGAGTGGTGGGTTCCGGACTCACGGGCAGCTCCTATCGATGATCTGTAGGGATAATACGGAGCGACCTATAGAGTGTCAACAGGAGTTTGCGGTCCTGGGGCGAAAATTTTAGGCGCACGGGCGCAGGCGGCGATTCGTGCGATTGGTAGGGCAACCCTGTTGCTGCGGGGCGGTCTGGAGTATGATTCAGCGCGAACAGGTTGTGTCCCCCTGATTGGAATCACGGAGGTGCGTATGGCGGCACCGTCACCGACTGGCGAAGCAGCGCGCGTGGCTGCGCTGAATCGCTATGCCATCCTGGACAGCGAACCCGAACAATCCTTTGACGACCTGGTGATCCTGGCGGCGCACATTTGCCAGGTGCCGATGGCCATGCTGTCTTTAGTGGACGACCACCGGCAATGGTTCAAATCAAAATTTGGAGTGCAGGCCGGGGAGACGCCGCGGGAAGTCTCCATTTGCGCGCACGCGATCCAGCAGGGCGATCTTTTCGTTGTGCCCGACACTTTGGCGGACGCGCGATTCCGTGAAAATCCCCTGGTGACCGGGGAGCCGCACATACGATTTTATGCCGGCACGCCGCTGATCAATGAAGACGGCTACGCGCTGGGTACGCTCTGCGTGGTGGACCGGGAACCGCGGGAACTGGATGCGGATCAGCGAGAGGCAATTAACGCGCTTGGCCGACTGGCGCTTCGGCAAATGGAATTGCGGATGAACCTGCAGCTTCTGAAGGACGCGCTGAACGACCGCACGCGCGAAGAACACGCCCGCGAACTGGAATTGAAACGGCTGGAAGAAAAACTAGTGCGCGTGATGGGACTGAAAATTTAGCGCTGCGCTACTCACGCTCACCCCCGTCTCAGCACAAAAGAAGGCTCCGGAGAGAACGCCGGAGCCTTTTCGCATCGAAATGCAGTTAGCGGTGCTAGGAGTTGTGCGAACAACTTTGGCCTGCGCAGCAGTGCTTCCCGTTCGCAAAGTTGCATACTACCGCGTCTTTGCCGCAGCAGCCTTTGCCATCCTTCTTGGCGCACTGTTGGCCATCTTTTCCGAAGCAACAATTCATCGCAGACTGGGCGGTTTTGCTGTCCTTCTTGCAGCACGCCATTTCCTTGCCTGCGCAGCAAGACGCGGCTTTCGCATCTAGGTCGTGGTCATTCGTTTTGTCGCTGCAGGCGCACGCGGATGCTGCGGGAGGTTTTGCGGAATCCACCGGTGAAGCGGTAGCTTGCGCTTGCTGGTTGGGTGCGGGCGGCGCGGCGGCCTGTTGTGCTATGGCCGGAAGCCATGCAGCCAACGCGAGGATCATGAGTACCGCAATCATTCGAATTTTCATTTTGTTCACCTGAATCCATCCTTTTCGTTTTTATCTTTTCGTAGAAATGGGAAGCACGTCCCACGCGGACACATCATTGGCTGGCGGGCAAAAGGAAGGAATGATCTCAGAGGCGTAGAACGCTAAAGGAAGGAACGGCTAATCGCGAAGATCCCTGAACGGCTACCGCGGTGGCTAGCCGCTGAAATGCAGCGATAGGCTGGGATAAAGAGAGAGACGCGAGGCCACAGTGCGACGACGAGGACTCCTTCACGACCACAGGAGGCAATCCGCTTTGTGATTCTTTGGAAACAGAGCAGCAATCGGAAGTGGAGTGCCGGTGGCACATCGGGATGCGAGGCGAAGAAACGGCGGCGTGCTGGCTCTCGCGTGGGCAGCAGCTGTGGCGCGTAGGGGAAGGTTCAGGTTGGTAGGCAGGTGAAGCTCCTGCCAGCACCACAACTGCTGCCCGAGAGTGTTGGCCTTCACACCCCATAATGGGTTGGTTGACGGTCCAACCGAGGAGCGCGACGATCAAAACCCCCGCAAAGGATCGTCTGGCCATTACGGAACCATTTTGCAATCCGCGCCGAACGAATTCTGTGACTGCCGTCACCATTGACTGTTTAGCTGAGTCCTTTTTCCAATCGCCAGCGAAGCGGGTATCCTACAGCGAGTAACCATGACTCATAACTGCTTACAAAAACTGCTATTTCCGTGCGTGTTTGCGGGACTCTGCGTCGCACTTGGAGCGCCCGGAGCCATGGCGCAAATTCGCAAAAGTTGTCCCGGCGAGGTGGTCGTCAAGGCAAGTGCCAGCTATGCCGCGCAGGGTTCGCTGCTGCAAACCGAGGTGCTCGGTCCAAAGAGCGTGGCGAAATTCAGCAGTGAATGGGATGGCCGCGCGATTCCGCTGTGGCACGAAGACGAAAAATCCGCCGTTTGGCACGGCTTGCTTGGCGTGGACCTCGAGAAGGCGCCCGGACGCTACGAATGGAAAGTTTCCTGGCCTGGGCCAGGTGGCGAATCGCAATCCTGCAGCGTGTTTGTGACCGTGCATGCGGGCAAATTTCCGACCGAGCGGCTGACGGTGGAAAAGCAATTTGTGCAGCCCGATCCCGAGCAGGAAAAGCGCGCCGAACAAGACCAGCAGAAAATGCGGGTGATCTACGATACGGTGACGCCAGAGCGTTTGTGGGAAGGCAAGTTTCGATTGCCGCTGAAAGACGTAACCACGGGCGGAAATTTTGGGCGCCGCCGGATCTTGAACGGGGAATCCCGTTCACCGCACGCCGGCGTGGACTTTCCCGCCGCCACGGGCACGGCGGTATTCGCGTCGCAATCGGGCAAAGTGGTGCTGGCGGAGAATCTCTATTATTCGGGCAATACCGTGGTCATCGATCACGGTTATGGAATTTATACGTTGTACGCGCATCTCTCCCAAATCGGCGTCCAGCCTGATGAAATGGTGAAAGCGGGGGAGGAAATCGGCAAGGTCGGAGCCACCGGCCGCGTAACCGGGCCGCACCTGCATTGGGGTTTGACCATCGATCACGCGCGCGTCAACGCCATGGGCATCGCCCAGCGCGAGCCCTGAGTCCGGCCTACCGGCACTGCGCGCTCACTTCAAATACGTGCGGACAATTTCGATGAGATCTTCGGCAGCCTCTGCCGAGGATTTCGTTTTGCGCGGCATGTGATTCAGGATGTGATCCTCCATCAGTTCGCCCATCAGGCTGTTAATGGCGCCGCGGGCGGCGGCCAGCCGCTGCAGGATGTCCGCGCAGTGGGCGTCCTCTTCCAGACCGCGAAGGACCGATTCCAGTTGGCCGATGACTTTCTTGGTGCGGGAAACGAGTTCAACTTTTTCGCGAATAATGTGCGTCATAGTTTGACTACCCTAGGGGAGTATGGTATCAAGAGAATGGCCCGCTTGCAAACAAAACCCTGCGGCCTCCTAGGGTAAGACCGAACGGCGGCGGAAGGGAAGGCCAGAGACACAAAGAAAAGAGAGAGACGATGTTACAGACTGTTCATCAAGAAAGGGCCGCTGCTCGGGCATCCTCAATCTTCTGCCGATGGATTCGCGAAGAACGGGGTGAACGTGTGCGGCTGGTCGCCGTGTGGATGGACAGCGAGATGCGCTGTTTTGAACAGGAATCCGCTTCACGTGGGGACGGCGAAAAGTTGTGCCAGGACGCGATGGAAGAACCTGGCGGCGTTTGGGCCATTCCCACGCGGAGATTGACCGGCATTCTCGAAATTTCAAGCAATCGCTCATGAAACTGCGGGTTTTCACCAGCGGGATAGGTTTGCGGTACGCGCCTCTATGGTTGGCCGTGTTGCTCGGTCTTGTGTCCACCGCTGTCGTGTGTGCGCAAGAACCTACACCTCCCGCGACGAGCGCTCCCGTGTACGCGCAAGCGAATGATTCTGCCCCGGCAGCGGATGATCCTCTGACCACGATGTTCCCGCATGCAGAGTGGGATCGTTTATGGGTTTCGGGCCAAGCGAATTTTATTTCGCAATATCATCCGACGTTCCATTCTCCGTACCAGGGACCAAATAGCCTTTCTCCCGAAGCGCAAGACGCCACTTCGCGGGTGTTAACGCTTTTCACGGGATTGCGGCTGACAGACTCGACGGAATTCTTATGCGATGTTCAGGAGACAGGCGGCAATGGCCTCGGCAGAGCGCTGGGGGTCGCGGGTTTCTTCAACCTTGACGTGGTGCGAAATCCCGCCCTGAGTAAAGCGCCTTATATTGCGCGATTGATGTGGCACCAAATTATTCCCTTGGGTAGCAAGAAAGTGGTAGCGGAGCGCGGGCCATTTTCATTGTTTCGGGAATTACCGGAGCGCCGGCTGGAAGTGCGCTTCGGGAAAATGAGCTTGGTCGACTTTTTCGACGCCAATTCCTACGGTAGCGATAGTAATTTTCAATTCATGAACTGGGCGGTAGACAACAACGGTGCGTATGACTATGCCGCCGATACGCGTGGTTTCACCTTTGCTGCCCTCGTTGAATATCACGACCGCAATTTTGTGCTTCGTTTTGCCGAAGCGCTCATGCCAAAAGTAGCCAACGGGATTCACTTGGATGCCGATCTCTCCCAGGCCCACGCCGAGAACATCGAACTTGAGCTGCACGGGCGCGTGATCGGGAAGCACCAGGGTACTGTCCGGCTGCTCTCCTATGTCAACCACGCGAACATGGGCGATTACATGCAGCAAATCAACGAATGGCTTGCCACGCGCAGCACGCCGACGCCGGAAATTACCGATCATCCGTTGCAAACCACGGTGAAGTACGGCTTTGGCGTGAATTTCGAGCAACCGTTCACAGATTGGCTCGGCATGTTTGGGCGCTGGGGCTGGAACGAAGGGCAGCACGAATCCTACGCTTACACCGAAGTGGACCAGACCTGGCAAATTGGGCTTGGAGGAAGCGGTTCACACTGGGGCCGAAGCGCGGACCGCATGGGATTGGTCTTCGTCAGCGACGGCATCAGCCACGACCACGCCTTGTATCTTGGTTACGGTGGGCTCGGGTTTCTGCTCGGCGACGGGCGGTTGAATTATGGCCGTGAAAATATTATTGAAAGCTACTACACGCTGCACCTTTGGCGAGGAGTTTATCCTTCCTTCGACCTGCAATACGTGTGGGACCCGGGATATAACCGCGATCGTGGTCCAGTGATCGTGCCAAGCTTACGATTGCACGTGGAGTTCTAGCTCAACGCAATTTTCGAACGTTACATCGTTTGCGCAAGTTGCGTTTGCGCTTCCGCCAGGCGGGCGCGCGTGCTTTTCACGATGCCGGCAAAGCGGCGGGTGAGTTCCCGGATCCTGTCGGGCTTATGCAAGAGCATGGACTCGCGCGGAATGAGTTCTTTGCCCACGCTCAGCGCGCAAGCGCCGGCCAGAAGATAATGCGCGGCGTTTTGTTGCGTGACGCCGCCACCGGGCATCAGTGGAATGTCCGGGAAGGGGCGGCGAAGCGCGCGGATGTACGCGTCTCCCCCAATCATGGAGCAGGGAAATATCTTCACCAAATCAGCTCCCGCTTTCCATCCCGCCAGAATTTCCGTGGGCGTCAGGGCCCCGCTCATCATGGCAACATCCGGATTCTCCCCAACAAGCTGGACCGTGGGAATATCCAGAACTGGATTGCTAATAAATTGAGCGCCTGCCTTCATGCATTCGCTCGCCGTGATTGCGTCGAGAACAGTGCCGGCGCCGATAATCACTTTCGGTACGCTTCTGACGATTTCGCGAATCACGTCGATGGCGCCGGGAACGGTCATGGTGACTTCGACGATGGGGATTCCGCCCTGAGCGACCTCTTCTACGGCGAAACGGGCGTCCGCTTCGGAGGAAGTCCTGATGACCGGAACGAGGCCTATCTCTTCAATGCGGACTCGCAACTGTTTCTTGTTCATGGGCGAAGGACTCCCTGCGACGCCGGCCGTGGAGCAACGCGGCGGCGGTCAACACGTGCATCTGCCAGCATTATAGTGCCTGGCGCAATAATTTCCAGAGGCACGGACCAATGAATTGCGGAAACTGGGCGGTGGTAAACTTGGGGCCGGAAAGGTTGATCCTATGGCAAACAAGACCAGCAAAGGCAAGAAGAAGAACGCAGGCAAAAAGAAGAGTCCGGCAAAATCCAGCCGGGCGAAAGTGAGGGCCAAGGTGGCCGTCAAGAGCAAGCCGCCGAAGAAAAAGAAGGCTACAGTCAAAGCGAAGGCGAAGCCAGCAGCACGCAAACCCGGTGGCCGCGCAAATGCCGGTGAGCTTGTCTCTTACGAACCGCGTGGACTGGGAGCGCGTTCCGGAGGGCAGTCTGGGGACACACAAGGAATTGCCGCCAGGCCGGATGTTGACTCCGAGAGCGTCGAAGAGCTGTTGGAAGAGGGGCAATCCTACGAAGCGGAAGTGGTCGAGGGCATGGAAAATGCTCCTGATCCGGACCAGGGAGAGGTGCGCACTCGGGAAGTCGAAGAGGATGACGTGCCCGAGGAATATCGCGATAAGGATAATTGAGCGTCATCGCCTTCTGCCAGCTTGCGATGCCTCCAATGCACATCGGAATCATCTCGGACACCCATGGCCTGTTGCGCCCCGAGGCGGAGCGCGCGCTGCAAGGGGTAGATCTGATCGTGCACGCGGGCGACGTCGGCGATCCTGAAATTTTAGCCAGACTCAAGCGCATCGCGCCAATGTTTGCGGTGCGCGGCAATGTGGATACCTCGCCTTGGGCGCAGGAAATGCCCCTGACCACCGTGGTAGAGGCAGATGGAGCCAGTCTGTACGTGTTGCACAATTTGCGAGAGCTCGACTTGCGCCCTGACGGGGGCAATTTCGATTTTGTCATCAGTGGTCACACACACCAGCCCGAACAAGCCGAAAAAAATGGTGTCCTTTATATCAATCCGGGCAGCGCCGGACCAAGGCGGTTCAATCTTCCTATAACGCTCGCGCTGGTAGACCTGGCCAAGCGGCCTTGGAGCGCCCGCTTTGTAAAGCTTGTCAGCTGAATCGCGCGTACGGCCAAGGCCCCGGCGACGAGGTGGCAGGGTGGCTAACCACCGCCCCTTGCAAGATTCATCACAATTTTATTGGAGAAGTACTAGCGTACCGGGCCCGAAGGCGGTAGATTAGTACCGCTCAGCTATTGTCCGGAGCAGGCCTTCCGGACAAAATGTTCGATCGACCTGATCGCATGTGAGTCGTCCCCGGCTCAAGGCGCTTGCCCCGTGCCAGACATGCGCTGCCGTAGGTATTCCGGCAAATGGTAGAAGGCGGGTCCCAGGAGCTGAGGAGAAGGTCCCCATGGGCGTTTTACACTTTCGATATCGGGAGCGGCGGCGAACGCTACGTGTGGCCATGGCTCTGCCTGTTGTTGTGCACGGACAGAACGATAGCGGCGAAAAGTTTTGTGTGCGGGCGACCACGCGCTCGATCAATAAGCAGGGAGCGCTGCTGACGATGGATGAAATGGTGGTGCCGGGACAGCCGCTGCTGATCGTGAATGAGAATACAAGCCGCTCGGCGGAAGTACGGGTAGCTCACGTTCGGCGCGAGCGCGACGGCAAGTTGCATGTGGGATTGGAGTTCGTGAACCCCGAAATCAATTTCTGGATGATGACGTTTCCGTTGCCTGGGGCGCGGCCGCTGCGGCGCGTTTCAGGGGCGAAGTAGTTGGGTTCGTGCTGCGGACTTAAGCCGTAGTTTCCCTCCCGCTGTTGTCCACAATCAATACAAAGAAAGATGGCGCCGCAGTGTTTAGCGCCGCGACGCCACTGAAACAATTGCGATACCTTGGTTATCCGACCAGTCGGATCGCGTCGTCGACCGAATGGATGGCGCGGTCTATATGGCCGAAGGCGCGCTGCTGCAGGCCTTGGGCAAAACCGTTGTCTTCTTCGTGAGCGATGTCCTGATGAGCCTTCTCCAGCAGCTGCCTGGCACGGTGCAGGCGTCCAGCATGGTCCAGCCCAGCGTCAACCGGAGGATGGTCGTTCAGGTCTTTGCCGTCGTCGATGGACGCCTTCTTGATTTCGGCAATTGCATCATCGATAGCATGAATCGCTTCTTTCTCCTCATGGCGCAGTTCGCCTCCGTCGTGAACTTCCAGATGGGCGCGAGCGGCGCGGAGGTCCGTCAGAGCGTGAAGATAGGCAGGATGCTTGCCTTGAGCGAAGGTATTCCCTGAACCCAATGTGAGGAACAGGGCGAACAAGAACACGAAAGCGGTGACACGGGCGATCGACTTCATCGTCATGAGTTCTCCTTGAAGTTTTTTGGAGGGAGGCCGAACTGTGCAGCCGACAAGGTCTGGACGGGCTCAGCACATTTCAGCGCTTATTAGATCTAACCCGGCGAAGGGACGATAGTTGCGCCATCCGAGCGGGATGTGAGCCATCGGTTTCCTGTCCCCAGGACAGGTTGTGGGAGTGTCGCGCCGTCAGCGGCGCGTTTTTCGCTTTGCTGGCTTCTTTCTGGGAGATTTGCGCCGCATGCTTTTGCCTTTGGCGGTCAAAGATGCGCGCGTCGCACGCGGCAGCTTAGCGGAAACCAGTTCGTACGACCTGCGAAGCAGCGCCACCACTTCCGCCTGCGGAAGCGCATCCGCCGTTTCGATGGCCACCCACTTCGCCCGGGCCAGATAGGGGGCGGGAATAATCCCTGGACGCTCAGTGAGCTCGGCGAACTGTTCGGGGTCCGCTTTCAAGGTGAGCCACAAGCGTGCCGGCTCCAGGGGAATCACGGCAAACATCTTGCCGCCAACTTTAAACAACAAATCGTCTTCCCATTGGATTTGTTCGGTCGCGCCGGGAAATTCCAGGCAAATTTTCCGCAATTGATCAATGTTCATGGCCGGATGACAGTTCGAGGCGGCACAGAAGACGTTAGTCTATCGCGGGGGTTCTCCGTCTGGAAGCGGATTACGGTCAGGATTAAGACGAGAATGGGGCCAGGGAAAAACCATGAAAAAGAGTTGGCTAACCGGATTGCTGGTGGCGGCATTGTTCCTGGGATATCACATTGCGGCACAGGAGCATGATGCAAAACCCGAACTGCTGACGTTCGCTTTGGAATGCGCAGGGGGAGATTGCCCCCTGCTGAAAGGTGTGCCACAGACCAGCGGGATGCGCGGCGGATCGGTCCGATTGAAGCCGGGTGAGAGTGTTGGCTGGCACTCGACAGGGCAGAACGAAGAAGCGCTCACGATTTTGCGCGGCAGTGGCATCGCGAATATTGCGGGACAGGCTGACGTCCCCGTACACGCCAACATGCTGGCGTATATTCCGCCGGCAACGCAGCACAACGCGAGAAATACCGGGAGCGAAATATTGGAATACGTGTGGGTGGTTGCGCCGGTCGCAGGGAAATAATCCGCCGAGCCCTGACGATCAGAAACGAGTGCGGGATGCCGTTAGCTTGGCCAGTGAAGAGAGCGATGCCGACTTAGCTGCAAGCTACGACTACTGACCCTTATCGTACGGCAGGCCTTTGTCGGCCCAATCGACGGCAAAGCTTGCCGGAAGAATCAGCACGCGCAGGTTTGTGAAACCCATGTCGCGAAGCGCGGAGAAGGCGGCCCGGATGTTCGGGCACTTTTCCATGGGACAGCAGCCACAATAGATGACCAGGTTCGTCGTACGCGCAAGCGGAGCGGCCCAGGCTTTGATCTCCGCCACGCCTTCAGGGCGGCCACCGCCACCGTGATATTGCGCGCCTTTGATATGGCCGGCGGTATACAGGCGCTGAAAGCCTACGAATAAAATTGTCGGCGAGGACTTGCCGCTGGAAAGCTCCTTCGCAAAATCAGCGCATTGCACGGTCTGTGCGGCGGACCAGGGATCCGTGGAATTCTGAGCGTGCGTCACCACAATAGAAAGCAGAGTGAAGGGTAGCAACGATAAAACAATTCGCAGAAAGGCGGAAAGCGGTCCGCGCGATGACATGACAAATCCTCCAAGGAAAATATAAAGCTCAATAACCAGGTACGTGGAAAGCGATGGCAATATCCTTTAATTGCGGCTTGATCTTGGCCGATTGGGAAACGGTTGCGGAATCAAACTGGGTCGATTGCATCAGGCGGTCAATGTGCGTGGAGAGATCCAGGCAGTTCTGAAGGCACGGATCGGATTTTTTTGCATTTTTAAATGTTTGGTAAAGCGAATTGGACGCTTGCTGAAACTGTTGGACCAGCGCCTTGGCATCTTTTTCCTGCGTGGTTTTCCGGATGCTGCTCTTTGAAACCGACGAGTTGAACATCGATCGAAACTGTTTGATGTCGGAGTTCATGTTCTTGATGCGCTGTTCGAGGTCCTTGTCGCCCAGGCGCGTCTGAGCGCGAGCCGGCGACACGGCGAGAATGGGGAATAGCAGCGTGAGGATGGCCATGAATGCGACGGATCGACGAACCGGGGTCTCACGGAAACCTCTCTTATAAGGATTGAGCGAGCATCAGCGAACGCCGCCATTGTACTCCCGATCTTCGGCTGGCCACGTCAGGGTTGGCTGGGCGTGGCGCGGACGAAGCGAAGCGGCTTGTCGAATCCTTCGCAATATATAAGCAGATAGGGATCCTGGTAGGAGTAGCGTGTGGCGGCGCCTAACGCTTTCAGGTAAGCGTCCTCCTGTTTGCTGACGCTCTCGTCCACGCAAGCCATCCGTGTCGAGGCCAACGGGCCAATTTTCACCGCATCTCCCGTGATAGTCACAGCGCCCGTGAAACGGTTGCACGAACCATTTCCCGCCACCCGGCCGGCCTCGGGGAACACGAGCGTGGCTTTTCCGCCGGGCAAAGCGGGAGTGCCTGCGAGATCGCTGAGCACCCATTCCATACCTGCGAGAGAAATGGGCGCGCCAGCGGCGGGCTGCGGAGCGCTTGCTGTTGCTTTGTTGCTGGAAGAGCAAGACCCAAGGAACGTGGTCGCCGCGAGCAACAGCCATACAGAAAATGGTTTCACGGTGCTTCCTCCTGAAGGCGAAATGGAGGCGCCAGCTGGGTCATGCCGTCTTCCTGGAAGTAAAAAAGGCGGTACAAAAACAACAGCAGGACAGCGCCGAGAACCGACATGATGAACCCAGCCGATTGTCCGTCTCGATACCAGCCGACCATCTTTCCCAGGTATTCGGCCACAAATGATCCCGCCAGTCCGAGCAGCATGGTGACGATCCATCCACCGGGATCCTTCCCGGGCATGAGCAGTTTGGCGACGGCGCCAACGATCAAGCCGATCAATGCAGTCCACAAAAGTGTGAACATAAAAATCTCTTTTCCAGAAAGGGCGGCGCGAACTCGTGAACTTGCAAAACGTGCGCAGTGAACGCGCGAAATCGCTGCGGAAACGCACAGGCGGAGCGGTTTCAAGAAAATGCCAGGCGGAGGAATCGTTCGTGGCCAGGACTATATTCCAACAAGGCGCGAACGCGCAATAGGCGGCGAGCGGCGGGCGACGCAGAAAAGTGAAAAGGGAAGTAGTGGAAGTTCTACTTCTTTTGGTCGGCGCGCGTGCGGATGAGTTTAGCGGCAGAGGTGCGCAAGGTTTCCGGGACATTCTTATTGTTGGCAAGCTTCTTGAGATCGACGGCGTTGAGCAGCGGCAACATATGTAGCGTCAGATCCAAAGGGCACTTCGGATTGTTCATCAGGTTGCGAACCACCACATAGTTCTTCCGGAATACGCGGTTGCCGGCGATCAGGCGCAGAATTTCGTCGGTCAGGTTTGCCATCGCGGCAAACGATTCCACTTCCTGTTCCGTGAGCCGTGGAGATTGCAACACCGAGCGCTGCACCACTTTGTTCGAATCGCGAATGAGCGTGCGGCGCGCCTCGGACGCGCCCTTCATCGCGAATTGTACGCGTTGCGCCACGGTCATTTTCGAAATTTGCTGAAGTAGCGTTTGCCGTCGCTGCACATCGGGCTCGGCTTCCGCGGCGGCGTCGGCGAGATGCTTCAAGTCATCGGACACGGCGGTGCTGGACAGTTCGTGAAGGGTGTTTTTCTGTTCCATGGTCAGATGAGGAGAATGTTCCAGCGCAGCCGCGAGCACGTGAGACGCGGAAACGCGGTCGAGCTCATCCATCAGAGTGTGAACTTGCGCGGCGGAAAGAAAAGGAACCAGGGGCACCAGATGCTCTCCCGCGCAATTGCGGTTCGCCAGCATAGCTTCGATCACGGCGGCATTCTTTCCCAGATTCTTGCCTGCGTACGAAAACAGAGCAGGCAATGCTTTGTCGCGTTTGAGAGACTCCACAAAAAATTCTGTCGCTGTGCCCAGCAACGCCTCGCCGGCACGCTCGGCGACCATTTCGTCCTGATCGTGGCTGAGCACCGTTAAAATTTCAACTCGTTCGGGCGTAGGAATGTGCGCTCCGCCGGCGCCGCACACTGCCAGCTTGCGCTCACGCGGCACGCGGCCGTGGCGTAAATCGTCCAGAACTTCAGGGCTTAGGGTTTCCACTGGTTGTCCGCCTCAGGTCGTCATGACCCAACCTAATTGTACCGGACGAACCGGCGACGCCAAGGGGAGGCAGTGGTTGAGAGTTCAATTCCAGCAACACCGCCCCGCAGTCCGCGGCGGTGACTTCGAAACTGTCGTTGGCGGTGAAATGGCGATTTTCTCCTGCGTGTACTTCATCGTAGAACGCGACGGTGCCGTCGGCCAAAACGAGCAGGTGCGTGGCCGCGATCACGGACACCAGCAGGTCCATCGGGCCGTTTGCAGCGGGCTTGACCGCCGGCGCCGTTATTGACGCCGCGGGCATTGGAGCAGAAACTTCGGAGGCAGGGATTAATATCGGCAATGGGGGTTGCGTCACCAGGGGTGCGCTCGCGGGAGGTCCCTGCATCATGCTGCGGCGCGCGCTGAAATGCCGCCACACGAAAAAGCCCGCGGCAATCAGCGCGGCCAGCAACACCAGCGCACCAAGCATAACCGCTGCTGGCTTCCACCGTCGCGACGAGTTTATTTTGTGTTCGGGAGGGTCTTCGGCGGCCACTTGCGCGCCGTGCGCCAGGTCATATTCTCCCAGCAAGGCTTCTTCGTCCAGCCCAAGGTAGCGCGCAATTGAACGCACGAAACCGCGGTTGAATACTCCGCCCGGGAGTTTTTCCCAATCTTCGTTTTCGAGGGCTTCCAGAAAACGGGGTCCGATGCGAGTGGCGGACGTTATCTCTTGCAACGTCACCTCTCGCAATTCCCGCTCGCGCTTCAGCCGTTCTCCGAAATTTCCCCTGGCCATGCCTCAGCTCGCACTGGTTCAGTGTAACAGTAGTTCGCGAAATCGCAGTGGTTTCAAGTGGTTTACGAGCGAGCCGGCACAACCTTTTTGCGTTCCGCAGGCTCCGGTACTTAGCCTCGGCGCGATGCTTGGGAAGCCGAACAGCCATAATCCGGCCAATGTCCCCAAATGCCCCGAGTTGTCTCTTGCTGAAACGCGGAAATGCCGCGAAGATAAGCGCAATTTACGGCTGCACAGGATTCGACCGCACTTGTGTATGGTGGCAGGGTGCTGGTTCAAGGGACGCTCCAGCACAGAATCCTGTCGCAGCCGTGTTTTTTCAGCTTGCCCTCAAGTTGTGGTTTTCCCTCGAAACTCTAAACACCCTAAATGAACGCGGTTGAAAGCCGATATACCCGCGCTTATGATGCTGGCGTCCGACTCGATGCGAACGATACGCCCATGACGGATGCGTCTTACTCAGCCTGCACGCGGAATTCTAGATTTATCAAGGCTTCGCGCGAGGCTATCTATCGTGCGTTCATTGACCCTGTTGCGCTGGTGGTCTGGCTTCCGCCGGAAGAGATGACCGGGAAGGTCCACAACTTTGACGCCCGAGTGGGCGGGCGGTGCCTGCTTCTCAGGCGAAAACGCAATAGCAAGCCTCAGACAACCCATACAGCGACCTGAAAAACCCAGGAGCGCAGGATCAAACCTGCGCTACCCGGATCGTGTACGCTCGATAAGCCACTTACGGGCCAGGGGGGAACTCCAGTGAAACTGAAAACCGCGTTGCTGTTGTTGTGTTGTGCCGGGATGTCGTTCGTGGCGAGCGCCACGGACCTGCCAACGGTTTTGCCATCGAACGTGCAGATCGTGAAATTTGCCAGCGCATCGCTGGGCGATGAGCGGACCATGCTGGTGATGCTTCCGGTGGATTACGAAACCTCGGTGATCCGATATCCGACCCTGTACCTGTTGCATGGCTACGACGCCGACATCACGGATTGGGCGCGGGGAACGAACCTGTCGGCGTACGCCGCGAAGCACCACGTGATCATCGTCACGCCGGACGCTTCGCGTGGCTGGTACGTCAATAGCGTCGGCAATCCGAAAGCGCGATTCGACGACTATATTGTGAAAGATGTCATCGGATATGTAGACGAACATTTTCGTACAATCCCGGAGCCGTTCGCGCGCGCGATTGCGGGAGTGTCCATGGGCGGATTTGGGGCCATGCTGCTGGGGCTGGAGCATTGCGAGATGTTTGCCGCAATTGGTAGCTTCAGCGGAGCGCTGGCCGCCGCGCATGCAGGGCCTCCTCCACTACCGGCGAACGCGACGGAAGAGGATCGGAAAAACCAGCAGGAATATGTGGCGCTAGTCGGCAAACCCGGGTCGAAAGAACAGAAAGCCCGTGATCCCTTCGAGATTGCCGCGCAAATTCCCGTGGACGAGGTGCCCATGCTGTTCATCGTCTGTGGGGGGGAAGACGGAAACGTCGAGGATACCCATGCGTTCCTGGCAGTGCTGGCCAAACGCCGCATACCTTATGAATACCGGGAACTTTCACCTCGCGCGCATGATTGGAGAATCTGGAATGAAGAGATTCCGGTGTTTTTGGACAAGCTCGATCGTCTGGAAGGCTTCGGGTCCTTTGAGGAAAGATAGCCCCGAGCATCACCACCCTGATAGCGGTCCGGCCGGTGTGCGATCCACCCGATTGGCGAGAAGGTTACGCCTGTACTACGTCCAGGTTGCGTACCATTTTCAGAGATGCCTATACTGGCCGGGACTGGGAGGATTGGTGTGTATCCTCTCTGGGTTGAAGGGTTCGGTGGAGACCATTGAGTCTCCAATCCTGCGGAGAAACGTGCTTTCGTGAGCCTTGACGAAATCAAGCAGTTTCCGACCGTGGAACGCCGGCGAAATACAGGCGTGCCCGGGGAACGACGCGAAGCAGGGGAAGTGGCGGTCTTTCAGGAATTGGGGAAGGCGCTGACTTCGTCGTTGCAGCTCGACCAGGTGCTGCGAACGATCATGGAAAAGATTGACGAGTTTTTGCGGCCGGACAACTGGTCTCTACTGCTGCTCGATGAAGCCAAGCAGGAATTGTATTTTGAACTGGCGGTGGGGAAAGCTTCGCAAGCCCTGAAAGACGTGCGCATCAAGCTGGGCCAGGGCATCGCCGGCTGGGTGGCGCAACACGGCGAAGTGGTGATTGTTCCAGACACGACCAAAGACACCCGCTTTTTCGGCAAGGTCGACGAAAAAACTAAAATGGAGACGCGGTCGATCGTGGCTGTGCCCGTGAAATTCCGGGATACCTGCCTGGGCGTCATCGAACTGATCAACTGCGTGGGCGTGGAAGGATTTGATCCGCGAGACCTGAAGCTGCTCGAAGCGCTCTCGGACTTTGCCGCCATCGCGTTGGAAAATGCGCGGCACGTGAAGCGCATCCACGAGCTGACCATCAAGGACGACTGCACTTCACTGTATAACGCGCGGCACATGGGCTTTATCCTCGATACGGAAATCTACCGTTCCCAGCGCTACAACTACGAATTTTCGATCGTTTTCATCGACCTGGATCACTTCAAACAGGTCAATGACACGCACGGGCACCTGGTGGGCTCGCGTTTGCTGGCGGAAATGGGCGAGGCGCTGAAAACCAATTGCAGGCTGATCGATTTTGCGTTTCGCTACGGCGGCGACGAATTTGTGATTCTGCTGCCGCAAACGTCGAAGGACAACGCGATCAACGTCGCGCGACGCTTGCACAGACTGATCCGTGAAAGCGTCTGGCTGAAGGATGAGGGATTGAACATCCAGATTACGCCCAGCGTGGGCCTGGCCGCATACCCAGCGGATTCCAAGACGAAAGAGGGTTTGCTGCATTTGGCCGACGAGGCGATGTATTTGGTGAAGAACACGAATCGCGACAATGTGGCTGCGGCAAATATCGGGATTTTGCCCGTGCAGACGGCGGCAGAAGCGGCCGGCGAAGCAGCGGGCTAGTCGCTAACAAACCCAAGCGGAAAGCACCGACGGCCATCGCAAGCCCGGGAGATGTACAGCTTCCGGGAATTCTGATTAACTAAAAACATGAAACGAAGCGAAGCTGCGCGATATGCGCGCTGGTCTGCGCTTACCGCCTTGTTGCTGGCGCTGAGCACGAGCGGAATCTACCTGCGTCGCCAATGGGTGGCGCATGTGGAGCGAACCAAGGCCCCTCCCCCTCTGACTGAAGATAAGGAACGGCAATCGATTGGGCTAACGGTCTCGAAAAATGAAGGGGATCGCACCGTTTTCACCGTGCAGGCGTCGAAGTCCACGGATCTGAAAGGGCAAGATATCAGCCTGCTTGAAGACGTGAAGGTCACCGTGTTTGGCAAGCTGGGCGATCGCCACGATGTGATCCACACGCACAGCTGCCGCTACGCGAAATCCAATGGGGGAATCGAGTGCAGCGGCGACGTGCAGTTTGACCTGGAAAGCGCTGCCGACGCGGCGCGCACGCAAAGCGATCGCGCAGCCAAGCCGAACCTGATCCATGTCGAAACCAGCGGGGTCACATTTAACGCCAAATCCGGCCGGGCAGACACAACCCAGCCGGTGCAATTCACCATGCCCAACGGCAATGGCGAAGGTGTGGGAGCGACGTATTTGTCCGAACAAGGCGTGCTGCGCCTGGAAAAAGATGTGCGCGTAACGCTGCGAGAGACCGGAGCGCTGGCCCTCGGCAAGAAGCAGGATGCGCCGCCGTCTGATGTGGTGCTACGCGGCACCAGCATGGAAATGGGCAAACAAGCGAGGAAAGTGGTGCTGGCGGGTCCAGCTACGGCGACCACGGCCACCCAGCAACTGAGCTCCGGCCAGATGACCGTGCTGTTGGATGAGGAGAATCGCGCGCAGACATTGATTGCAGAACCGGGCAGCTTGAATCAAGCGCCGGTGGTGGTGTCTCACGGCGGGAAGGGGCCGACCGGAGAAGGAACGCTGCGCGCAGACCTGATGACCGCCGACCTGGCACCCGAAGGCTGGGTCCGCACGATCGAAGTGCAAGGCAATGTGCAAGGCAAATCGGAAAGCGGAGACATGCAGGCCGACGCGGGACACGTGGAAATGTGGCCACGCGTGAATCAAGCAAAGCTGATGACGCTGCATGGAAATGTCCACATGAACCAGCGAGACCCGAAGACGCAAACGGGACGAAAGTTGGTGACGAACGTCTTGCAATTGAACTTTGCGGGTGGAAAGCTGGGTGAGCCAAACCCCATGCAACACGCGGAAACGTTGGACCGTGGCGTGATGGAGTGGAGCGACACGCCTACATCGCAATCCAAGCTAAGCGCGGATAAATTGGCAGTGGACTTTGCGGCCGCCGGAAAAGCCAAGGATCTGGTGGCCACTGGTAATGTGGAGACGGAACGCCATCTGGAAGAACGGCCGGTACAAACAGCCACCGCTACGAACGGAGACGCGCAACTCGACGCCGGCGGCGCTTGGACGCAAATGACCCTGCGCGGGAATGTGCATATGAAAGAGGGGGACCGCAGCGCGGACGCGCAGAAAGCGGTGTTCGCGCGAGTGGCGCAGACGACGGTTCTGACCGGGAAAGCGGTTGCGCGCGACGAGAGCAGCGAGACCAAGGCCAACAAAATTACCTTCAACCAGGACACCGGAGGGATCGAGGCGGAAGGCAGCGTGCGGTCCACCGACCTTGGAACAAAGCAAGGCACCATCCAGTTCAGCTCTTCGCCTTCCAACGTAATCGCCGACCACATGGTGGGAAATTCGAAGAATGGCCGAGCGCTGTACACCGGGCATGCGCGATTGTGGCAGGGGCCGTCGGTGCTGGAAGCGGATTCGATCGAACTCCTGCGTGATACGCGAATCCTGAACGCCACCGGAAACGTGCGTGCGGTGTTTCCAAAGCAGGACAGTGACGCCAAAGCTGCCAGCAATAAAGCCGCCAGTGACAAGACCGCCACCAAAGCGACAGAAGTGGCTGTGTGGCACATTTCGTCGGGCACCCTGAAATATTGGGATTTGGAGAATCGCGCACACCTGGAAAAAAACGTGGTGGTGCAATCGGAAGACGAACGGATGAAGGGTCCGATCCTGGATTTGTACTTCACTCGCGAACCGGACGGCAAAGAGGGCAGCGCCGGCACTTCGAAAATCAGCCGGGCCGTCGGCACGGGAGGGGTTGAGGTGGTGCAGGGAGACAAACGCGGCACCGCCGATCGCGGCGTGTACACTGCGGACAATGATCGCTTCGTCCTGAGCGGCGGAACGCCAACTCTTTATGATGAAGACGGTGGAATGACGACCGGACGTGAATTGACCTTCAATATTGCGGATGATACGATCATCGTGGATTCGGGCAACGGCCCGCGCACGCTGACCAGGCACCGGGTCCAGAAATAAAGGGGACCGCGTTGCGATCCCGCGTGAATGCGGAATGCCGACACTCCAAGGCGTCGATCTCAGTAAGTCCTACCGGGGACGCAAGGTAGTCGATAACGTCGAATTAGAAATTGCGCAGGGTGAAGTCGTGGGATTGCTGGGCCCGAACGGGGCCGGCAAGACGACCACATTTTATATGATCGTAGGATTGGCACGTCCGGATTCCGGGCGTGTGGTTTTGAACGGCGAAGAAATTACGGACCTCCCGATGTACCTGCGAGCGCGCAGCGGAATCAGTTACCTTCCTCAGGAACCGTCCGTCTTCCGGCAAATGACAAGTGAGGAGAATTTGCTGGCGGTGCTGGAAACTCTGCCGTTAACGCCGGAGCAACAGCGGGACCGGCTGGAGGAATTGCTGGCGCAGATGGGACTGGAAACGGTGCGGCACAGCAAAGCATATATGTTGTCAGGGGGAGAGCGCCGGAGGCTGGAGATTGCGCGATCGCTGACTCTGGAGCCGTCGTTCATCCTGCTGGACGAGCCGTTTTCCGGGATTGACCCGCTGACGGTAAAGGATTTACAGGATTTGATCCGGGAGTTGAGCCGCGCGGGAATTGGCGTTTTGATCACAGATCATAACGTGCGGGAAACACTTAGTGTAACGGATCGCGCCTACATCGTGAATCATGGGAAAATCATGTCGAAGGGTACGCCGCAGGAATTAAGCAGCGACCCCGAAGTGCGTCGAGTATATCTGGGAGATAACTTCCGGTTGAATTAGGGCTATCCTAAGCACCTGGAATCAAGACATGGCTTGGCAGGGACTCAAACTTAACCTCCGTGTGGCGCAGAAGCAGATTCTGACGCCGGGGCTGGTTCAGATGGTCAGCGTGTTGGCGCTGAACCGTCTGGAACTTCGCGAAATGATCAATCAAGAGATGATCGCGAACCCTGTCCTTGAGGAACTGAGCGAAGAGCCTACCGCGACCGACAACTACAGCGACGAAACCTTCCTGAAGGCCGAGACGGAAAAAGTTCCAGAGAAAAAAGAAGCCAATCCGTTCGACGAATTTGACGTCGGTTCGTTTTTCAATCAGTACCTAGACACAGGCGGCGATGGTGGGCAATCCCAGGAACGCGAAATTTCCGAACGGCCGTCCTTCGAGAAGTTTTTGTCGTCCGCAGCCGGGCTGACCGATCATCTGGCCTGGCAACAGAATCTTATGGGACCCCTTATTCAACAGGTTTTGCTTTCGCGATAAGCTCTGCGGCCAAAGATGGCTTCTGTAGTCGAAATCTATCCCACCACTCTTGTGTAGAGTGAGGAGTTGTCGCATCAATTTCGTAGATAATGTCACGCGGTAGGCCTTGGATCAGGGTGGCTAGATCATAGGATAGGCCGCCATCTTGTATGGGGGGCGAGCCACCATGGCCACCGCGTCCAACTTCACTCAGGTTGCGACCGTCAGGTAGAACAAAGTCTCCCGATCCGAATCTCTCCAAAGGAGATGGAGCGCCCAGTCCCGGCCTTCCGTATTGCGCGGCCTCGCCGCCATCACCGCCCACAATGATACCGCGGCCACCCTTAATTGTGCCGCCTCCACCATCTCCCCCACGTCCGCCGTCTGGTCGACCTCCGCGTCCGCCACGGCCTCCTATAATCAGGCCGTCACCGTCAATTATGTTGCCACCACCACCGCTCCCCCCGCGACCGTCCGCTTTTGAGGCTTCATTTTCTTTGCGGAAGAAATCCTTTGCTGCTCGCAGCCCATTAAAAAGAGGCTTTAGCAAGGGAATGAATGCTTCAATCTCTTGTAACGTTATCACCGCGCGTTCCTTTGGCTATACTGGCGTTTGATATTGGCATTGGGAGCGCCGCGCGCAAGCGGAGAGAGTATTTGGCTTTATGTGCAAAATTCAAGACATCTGCAACGTGCCCGCCGTCACTCCGCCCCTTGCGGCCTTGGCCCCTACCTGGACTTTTACTCTTGATAACAGATTTTATCAGGAGTACGTGGCCCACAAGAGGATGGCCGACCCGAAGGTAGGGGTAGGGATAGCTCGGACTGAAGGACCACCAGAGAGACGCCAAAGTTTTGCGTCTTTTACAAGGTTCACTATGACGGCAAGCCCCGAAAGGCGCAGCGGATGAAGGGCTCCATGCTCAAAGGCTCGTATGACGGGACCTATTTCCACTGATTTACGCTCTGCTGCCCTGCGTGCTGGAACTGGTTGCTGATCCCAGCAGTTCGACGTAACCTGCGCTTTTATCGACAACCTTGGCCGAACCCTGTAGGTGCGCCGGTGAGAAAATACAGATTATTCGCCTACACACTGGCCATGACCGCAGTCAGCGGAGTCATGGCTCAGGATATTTCAATCGTCCCCTTTGAAAAATCCGGACCTCTGCCCAGTGTACTTTCTCCGTTCTTTGCAAAACTATACGTTGATGTGAAGAAGACCGGTGATCCAGACCCAATTTTCTACCCGTACGACGTTGACATGAATGGTGATGGCAGAAAAGAAACTTTTGTTCTTGTGGACAATCCACTTACGTGCTCAGCCCACGGCTGTCAGATAAAGCTATTCGCTCCGATAGACGGTGAGATGAAACTTATCTTCCAAAAGGTCGCTGAGAATATAGGATACCAGAAGACCTCCGGCGGACAGTCAACTGGGTACCCGACCTTATATACCAACATCCCAGACGGGGTTAATGTATTAGATATTAAGGGTATTTACTCGGATCATATCGCTTCGCAAAGTCCTCCCCAAGCTTGGAATTGGAACGGATCATCTTATGTGGCTGCTGAAAACAAATAAGATACAATAATAGCGATAGGAGTACAAAGATGAAGCTAGCTATTATATTTTTACTAATCGGCTTACTGTCTATTACGCGTGCGGTGGCTGGCTGTTCACCTGGCTCAATCGACGAAACAACGGTTCTGGATGCTCGCACAAAGTTCCTTATTGCGCTAGCAAAAAGAGAAAGCAGCCTCGATCCTTTATGTGTAAATAAGTATGGTTATCTTGGATTATTTCAGATGGGCGAGGGGGCGTTATCGGATGCTGCATATTACCATCCTGATCGGACTCCAAGGAAGAACGATTGGATCGGTGCATTCACAGAGCGGGCGAAGTTTGACGGGGTGCTTGGAGTTAAATCCTATCTCGATCAACCGGGGTCGCAAGAACTTGCAGTACGGGCGTTTCACGATAGAAATTGGCAACGTATTGAAGATTTAGGCCTCTCTTCTTATGTGGGCCGAACGATCGGTGGCATTCGGATGTCAATGTCTGGCATGACTGCCGGTGCCCACCTGGTCGGGGTCGGAGCTCTACAAGATTTCATAGACAGCAACGGCTCCGACGTGGACGGAGACGCCAATAACACCACTATTACCGAGTATATGAAGTCGTTTGGAGGGTTTTATTGACACAATGCCCTCTTCGGGCGAACACGTTGCACCGAAATGTGTGGTTGTAAAGTCAATTCGACGCGTTCATGCCTGTCCTCTAACCCTTCTATTTTCCGCCATTGAGAAAAGCTTTTATCTGGACTATGAGCCGCCGGACAATCAGGAGCTCTGGCAGGCCTTCGAGATGAGCTTCACTAGACGACCAGCGCTACGATCATCAGATCGCGATCCGCTCGACCTCATCGAGCGTGATCTCATCGCCCGTGCGGTCATATAGCTTCGTCGTGCGCGGGCTCTCGTGCGCCGCCATCAGTTGTGCGTTTTCGAGGGTCCCGCCGTTTTCGAGATAAGCCGTGATCCCAGTCGCCCGAAACGTGTGGCAGCAAATATCCGCATCAAGCCCGGCGCCTTTCGCGCGCCGGCGGATCATGCGCCAGACATCGACGCGATGCATCGCAAGCTCAGTCAGCTCGTCAGTGCGGCCGCGGGCGGAGCGGAAGAGAGGGGACTTCTTCGCCTCGAGGATCTTGGCTGCCTGCAGATACGCGTCAAGATAGGCCTCTAAGTTATGGTGGCAGGGCATTTCGTGGCGCTTGCCGCCTTTCTCATGCAGGCGCACCCACCAGCGTTTTCCCGTGGCGTAGTAGTCCTCGACCCGCATGGCGACGGCCGCGCTGACGCGGGCGAAGCTATAGGCCATCATTGCGATCAGCGCCCGATCACGCAGGCCGACCAGCGTCGAGACATCGATGCTGTCGAGAAGCTTGCGGGCCTCATCAGGCGTGAGTACCGGCGTCTTGCCGCGTTTGACGGCGTGCTTGGGGCCGTGCACCGAATGCGCGGGATTGATCGCGACCACCTGGCCGACGACCAGCCAGTCGAACAGCATGCGGATGGCGGCGAGATGTTGCTTAACCGTCGGCCTCTCGAAACTCGCGCGCATAGACTTGAGGTAGCCGGCGACATGCATCGGCTCGATATCGACCAGCTCGCGGAGCCCGCGCGCGTCGCACCAGGCGAAGAAGCGCCGGCAAGCGTGGAAATAGGCCGCCCGCGTGTTCGGGTTCTCGATCGTGACGGCGAAGAACTCGAGGAAGCGGCGAGAAGCACGGGGGCCAGCCGAGGCGACGATCGCCGGCACGACCTGATCGCCGCCGGCAGCGAGGGATCGATGTTCAGGGACAATGAGGGCGGTTCCAGCATCGCCGCGCCCCGTGTTTCTGTGCCTGGTTTCCAACTCGTCGTCCATGCCGGTCAGAGTAACATAACGTCCTTTATGTTGCACTAGGCAGGCGAGGTTCTCGCGAAGGCCAAGAAGGGCCTGAACGCCATCGGCGGGTCGCCGATGCGCGAGCCGGAGAAGGTGACGATCGGCCTACCTCTGCCGGACATGACCATGGAGTTCATGGACCTCGAGGACGAGCCAAAGACCGCTTCGAGAGGGTCTGACAGTGGGACCTGCTTGCGGACCTGCCGAACGGAAAGGCACGCCCGCACCTAATGATCGCGTCGTCTGCTTGTCGATCCGCGCTTCAGCCACGGCGAGCGGCGCTTTCGCATGAACGGTGGTTAAGAAGCAGACGCGGATGCGCGCGCGGGGCATTTTCGACCCCGCCGCGCCAAATTTCGCGTTCGCTCGCCCAATGGGTGTTGGTGCGCAGGAGGCCTCGAGATGCCTGTCCCCGTCGATCTGGACCTCATCGAGGCTGCGAGGTATTTGCCCAAGCTGGCGACCATGATCAAGCGCGAGGGTCCGCGGGAGCGCTGGGTAGACTACAACTGGGCGGCGTCATGAAGACGGCATAGCGATGCCAATCCGCCCTGAGCTGCGACCGCTCTATCCCGCGCACTGGCGCGAACTGAGCAGCCGCGTCCGCTTCGAGCGCGCCGAAGGAAGGTGCCAACGTTGCGGCCGGCCGCACCTCGTCCTCCTCCGCTGCCTGCCGGACGGGCGCTGGTTCGACGAGCAAGCGGCGACATGGCGGGATCGTCGAGGACGGCCTGCCCGCTGGCCCGACCTTATGGAGACACCTCGGTTTCGGATGACGCGCGTCGTGCTCGCAGCGGCGCACCTGGACAGCGATCCGACCAACAATCGGCTAAAGAACCTGCGAGCGCTCTGTCAGCGCTGCCACATGCTGCACGATCGGCCGCACCACTTGGCCCACGACGATCACGGCCTCTGGGTATACCCGATTGATGTGGAGCCTTGAACGTCTCGGGCTTGGCTCGACGCTGGCGGCCTAGCCTGCCAATCTCCGCCACCACGGCCGGCGAGCTGGAGCGGTCCCATGCGCCGGTGTAGGGGCGGGGATAGGGGACGCCAAAGCCAGCCTCTCTGCCTGCGCCTTCCAATCGTCGCGGGACTGCCGGACCTCGGCGAGCATATCCTTCATGGCCCGCAACTCCGCCTCGGCGAGTGCGAGACGGGTCTCAAGTTCGGGGTCTCGGCCAGTATCGCGGTGCACCGTGTCACCGGTCGCCGGGACACCCTCAAGTGTCACGTTGTAGACGCGAGCTAACTCACTGGCATCTATGGCGTATGAGCCATCGTCGTTACGGGTCGCACTCAGTCTCCCGGCGCGTATCGCGCGTGTCAGCGTGGTCTTGCCGCAGCCCGCGATCCTTGCGGCCTGTCCAAGCGTGAGCATGGTGTAACCCCCTCCTGTCTCCACACGGTCGCGCAGCGCGCCATTGAGACGGCTACCTCGGGACAGTTGACGGGTCGTTAAGAGGCTCGGCGCAGAGGAAGGGCGGACAGCAAACGATGGGGTTGCGTCGAGGCCGCCCGTCCAACGGCTCTCTCCTCCGCCAAGCTCGGGTTACACTGCCTCCCAAGGCCGCATCGATCCAAGCCGGTCCAACACAGGCGTCTTCTCTGACGGAGGCGGTGGCTGCTCGGGCGGCGCAGTCGCCTTGACGAGCGCCGCAGCGGCGAAGCGATCGCACACGCCTCGCGCGTCTTGACACTGCGCAAGCGCTTCGAGCGGAAGACGTTCACCAACCGCCCGGTCCATCTGGCATCCCCGCTCCTGGCGAACTGACCAGCCAGCAGCGGCGGCCGACGGCGTGAGCGTTACGCCGTCGTCACGTCACAAAGGAGCGGCAAGCTAGAACCTGCTGCCGAGCCGCGCCCCTTCGCGCGAGCTCGGTAGCTCAAAGGAGACTACCCCCGCCAAGCACCGGGGGTATTTTTTTTGCGCAAGGGATGAGGCGGCAGCAAATGCGGAGAGGATCACATTCGCTCGGCGAATTTCCCCTGGCGGTCGTTCGCATCGAATGTGAACGCTGCGGTCGAGCTGGCAGCTATCGCCTTGATAGCCTGATGGCGCGGTTCGGCCCAGACGCCGCCCTGCCCGACGTTCTCATGGCGCTGGCCTCATGCGAACGCCGGCGGGACTTCTCGCAGCCTTGCGGCGCGCGGTACACGGACTTGGGCCGCCAGCCGCCGCCACTGTGATGGGAGTGCGCCACAATGGCGTCATGGGCTCCTCGTAAGCTCGGACAATGGTTTCAGGCCCCGAGCCCGAAAAACGAGGTCGAGGCCCTCCATCAGGAGTGAGTGCATCTTGACCCGTTCGGCGAAGGCCAGCTCGCGCAGCTGATCATGGACTGCCGGCGTCAGGTAGACGGTCTGCTGGACCGTTCTCGGCCTCTGGCGGGCTGGAGAGGGCTCGGGCTCCGGAGGCTGAGGCCCCTGCGAAGAAAATGGCGTCACGACCCCGCTCAGGACCGTCCTACGCTGCTTTGACACGATGTCTCTCCCTCTTTTCCCATTGTCCCATTATGCAAGGACAATGGCGTCATGGCGCACCATGCGCTTGCCCTCGAGCTTCGCGTCGATCCATTCCCACAGCCGGCGAACCTCGGCCGCCGCCGCTCCGGCGTCGTTGAACTCGGTCACGCCCAGGCCGGCCGCCATCGCGTCTTGATGGTCTGCTCGGCTGACGATTGGCGGCTCGGCGATCAGGCCGAGGGCGGCGAGGCCCGCTCGTGTCTCCTCAACCCTGGCCGAACGGGGAGGGCACTGACTGAGGACGAAGGCGAAGGGCTTCTCCAACCGGATGAGGCTTTGGACCGTCGGCAGGCATCCACGCAGATCGGTCGCCGTCGGCCTGCAGGGGACGAGGCACAGGTCGGCCGCCCGCATGGCGGCCACAGTCGCGGGACTGTCCACGCCCGGCGTGTCGACGACGGCGAGGTCGTAGCCCGCCTCTCTTAGCGTCGCGAGCGCCTTGTCGAGGGCTGTGGCGTCGATCCGCTCGAACTCCGGGCCCTCCCCGGCCTGCCTGGCGTCGGCCCAGTCGGACAGCGTCCCTTGGCGATCCAGCTCGAGCATGAAGACGCGGCGGCCCTGCTGGAAGGCGGCCACGGCGATCGACGCCGCCGTCGTGCTCTTGCCCGAGCCGCCCTTTTGCGTGACGAACGAGACTACCCGCATACCCTCACCCTTGCGTAATGGCGTCATGGCCTAATCTCATACCGGCGTCGTGGCCTAGTCGTACACCAGTACACCCTGACCACGGTTGCCAAATCGTTAACCAGCGCTGGATGCTTCAGTCGTGGTCATCGAGCCGCGAGCATGGTCGCAACGCCGGCCCTCGCCCCCTACATACAGCGGCATGTTGTGGCGTACCCCTCAAGGGCGTTCCCGGCGCGACCCGCCGGCTGGTTTCATTCTCCCGTGTCAGCCTCTCCTCGTGCCCAAGCCGCCCGCTGGCTTGGGGTGGTTGCACGAGGTCAAGCACGACGGATACCGGATCATCGCCCGCAAGGACGGAAGCCGTGTGATCCTTTGGTCGCGCTACGGCACGAATTTCACCGACAGACTGCCGAGGATCGCGGAGGCGGTCTGCAGCTTGGCTGCAGAAAGCGCTCTGATCGACGGCGAGGCGGTCGCGGCTCGGCCGGACGGGCACTCTGATTTTGCCGCCTTGCGCACAAAGGCGGGATCAGCGCGGGCCTGCTTCGTCGCGTTCGATCTCTTGAACTTCAACGGCGAGGATTTCCGTCAGCGGCCGATCGAGGAACGGCGAGCCGCGCTGTCGCCGCTCGTCGCCGGCGTGGACTGCATCCTATTCAGCGACGCTCTGGTGGCCGAGGGAGCGCTCGTGTTCGCCAAGGCTTGCGAGATGGGCCTGGAAGGGATCGTCTCGAAGCGCGCCGGCAGCCGATATTCGAGCGGAAACAGCCGGCAATGGCTGAAGGCGAAGAACCCAGCGTTTGTGCGGGGATGAACGTCGGGTATCCGGGGTCATGCCATACGGTTGCGGTAGGTGCGGTCACTTGACGCCGCGTCAAGTGAGGCGCGAAGGCTGTTGACGAGCGTGTGTTCGACCCCACACGCCTTCGCGATCGCGACGTTCAAGCTCGTTGACCTCGTTGGTGGCGCGGACCTAAGCCCGAACGCGCCTCCGCATGGGCTTGGCGCTGTGCGAGTGGTAAAGGTAAAGGTCGAAATACAGAGCCTCCCTCGTTCCCCGGTCCATAACCGTTCCGCTGCTCCAGACACCTCCCGGCTGCAGTTCGAACGGTAGCGTCGGGTGGACGATTAGCGACCTCCTTGTGGGGCGGTTCCACCAGCGCGAGGCTCGCGGGTTCTCGAAATCATGCACGACTATCTTCGTGAGCGTAGTAGGTCGGTCGCCATAATTGGCCACGTCTATTTGTATGAATGTTCCCCTATCGACACGCGCGTCGAAGCGTAACTTCGGACCGGCGCGACGGAAGTGAGCGTGTGAGAACTGCCCCGTACGTGCCGAGAATTGCCCCATACAGCGCGACGAGCTGAGTGAGCACTATCGCCCAAGTCGGCATTGCCGAACCCCTACCCCGCCAGGCGTCGCCACCATGGCCTCGCCCGTTCGGCTGCCAGCACGTCGAGCCAATCAGCCAAGGTCGAGAAGGCGGCTATCGCCTTCTGGGTCTGCGCCCGCTCGGCCGCCAGTCGGCGGCGTGCTCGGCGTCACGCGCATCTGCGGCTGCTATGAAGATATGCCTTAATTAAATCGGCCTCTCTAAAAATCCATCTTGTGTAAATATTAAACGGTCGTATAACCGTACACAGTGACGCATCGGAGAGGGTCGTCGCCGTGTCAAAACCGCTCGTCGCCTATTACAGGGTCAGCACCCGCGAACAGGGCAAGTCTGGCCTGGGGATAGATGCGCAGCGCGCAGCTGTAGCTCGGTTCGCCGAGGCCGAGGGCTTCGAAGTCGCCGCCGAGTTCACCGAGGTCGAGACGGCAAGGGCGCAGACGCCCTCGATCGCCGGCCGCAGCTCGCCGCCGCGCTGGTCGAGGCCCGGAGGCAGGGTAAAGCGCCTGTTGTGGTCGCCAAGCTCGATCGGCTGTCGCGCGACGTTCATTTCATCAGCGGCCTGATGGCGCACCGACCCCGTTCCTGGTCGCCGAGCTAGAGCCCGACGTCGAGCCATTCTTGCTGCACCTGTACGCGGCCCTCGCCGAGAAGGAGCGCGCCCTAATCTCTCAGCGCACGAAGGCCGCCCTGGCCGCCGCTAAGGCCCGAGGCCAGTCGCTGGCAACCCTCGGCTATCCGAGGCCCGCGCCGTCGCCCACGCGGCCAGCAGGGCAGGGGCCGACGCCCACGCTGATGCGGTCAGACCGGCAATTGGAGAAGCCCAGGCCGCGGGAGCAAAGTCGCTCCGCGAGATCGCCGCCGCGTTGAACGCGCGCGGCATCGCCACGCTCGCGGGGGAAAGTGGGAGGCGACAACGGTGCGCAACATCCTCCGCCGAGCCGGATAATGGGTTATCCTTGCGGTGCGCACCCTTTGTTGGTGGAACGATGAAGTAGGTGTTGTTGCCCTCCTCCTCCATCACGATCGACACGTCCTTTATGCGGTACAGGCCGCAGTTGATGAGGCCCGCCGCCTCGATATCGAATAGCGCCACGTTGAAGCCTTCCTCGCCGTAGCTGCTCTTGTAGGCGACGCCGTCGAACCCGTGGCGCTTGAACGCCTCGGCCAGGATTTGCGTTGGCACATAATCGAGGCTGTCGTCTCCGCGCTCGACCGGCTTCGAGAAAGCATTGTTGATGTCCAACCAAACGGTCTTCTCCGGGTCCTCCGGCATCGTCCGCGTCTTCTGTAGCCGTTTAGCAGGGGGGTCCATGTAAAGCGTGCAGTCCACTACACGAATGTCCCGCAGCACCTCAAACTGGCCCACCGAGACATAAGACCCTATCAACGGCCTCACCTCCAGCGCCGCCGTCTCCTTGTGCGAAGCAAGATACAGGCAGGCGATGCCCCTCGGATTTACGCGACCGTCCGTCGCCTTCTCGGGCAGGGGTTTCATTCGTGCCGGAGGATGGGGGCGACAACTTCAAAGGTCTCCTCTCCCTGCATCTCCGTCCGCCAGTCGTGGCCCAACTGCGCACGCCACAGGACATATCCGGCCTTCGCTGGGGTCACTTTCGCGGTTGCGATGACCATCGCCAGAAACTCCTCCCGCGCGGCTGTTCGCACGTAGCGCAGTTCACGGCGCACCGAGCGGTCAAACTCCTCAAAAGCGTTGGCGGAGCTGAATGTCAATGTGGCAGCATTTTGCGCGCAGTTCCCTATGAGCGCCTGCGCGTCAGGGATGCCGAAGCCGCGCGATGTCCACAACGCGCCTTGTCAGACTAGCCAAATCAGTTTACCCCGCAGACTGGCGCGTCGTGCGCCCGATGGAGCTGTGAAGCCCAGAAACAACAAAGCCCGCCGTGCGGCGGGCATTGCGTCCGGCGAACCGGGAAAAATCAGAGGCGTTGCAACCCTGATATTCCCCAAATCGCTGCCATAGTCAACAGCCCTGTTTCTAGGGCTGGCGGAGCTTTGTCTGCGCTCATCCCGGGACTTTCGATCCCGAAGGATGACGCACGCATGTCGAGCAGCGATGACCGCCTAAGACAGCTCAGCGCCGAGTGGGCCGCTGGGCGCATCACGGATGCCGAATACCAAGCCGCATACGAGGCCGTGGACGCCAAACGCGCGCGCCCGAAGGGAATGACACCGGCCGCGTCATCTTTGCCCGGCAGCGGCCTTCCTAGGCGGGCGAACACGCGGATCCACCAGAAGGTTTTTGGCTCCGGCCGGCCAGCGTCGCTCGACCGCAACGCCAAGGCGCGGATCGTGCATCTCGCCCGCGCCCTGATGCGCAGGACAGAGCAGGGCAAGCACTACGGGCAGATCACCGCCAAGGCTTTCGCCGTCCTCCAGGCCCTGCTGTGGGCTTCCACAACGCCAAGTCCGGCTCTGCTTCCCCAGCTACGAGAAGATCGCCGAGGCGGCTGGATGCGCCCGCAGCACTGTCTACGAGGCCATCAAGGCGCTGGAGGACGCCGGGCTATTGACCTGGGCGAACCGCCTGTGCCGGGTCCGAGAGTGGCTCCTGGCGGCCTTCCTGTCGTCGGCGCGACCGCAGCCGCGTCCTTAACCTCGAACGGCTATCGTCCAGCCACCCCCAATCTTCTAAGTCCGATTTTCCATCTGGCACCACCTTCCAAGATATTGGCTCTCTTTCTGCGGTCCTTCGCGACCCTCGCCGAGGGCGCAAGGGACCCTCGAGGGGGCAAGCGCAAGCTTGACGCCAGTCTCATCAATGGGAGCCCGGCTATGAGCCGCGCCGGAGGCGCTGTTCACGCCAAAATCACGGAGACCAACTCCTTTTGCGCTGCCGCGAGGGCCAGCATGCCCTCAGGCTATCGCTCGCGATGAGATTGCTGGCCCGATCACCACTGGATACCCCAACAATATCCATATATTACGGGGCTCGTAGCTGCCGAGCTGCTGAAACCCGATGTATTCTCCTTCAGCATTTCTCTGCGGTGCCATCCCGCAGTCAGCGGGCAAGTCGCTTTTGCTTGCGAAGCTCTGGCCTATATCGACGAGCCCCGGTGTGCCGGCTGGCATCCAGTCACTCTGATCCCGCTAGGGAAACGAAAGCGCAGGGAAGGATGGACCCCGGAACCGGCGCGCCGCGCTAAAGCCAGAAAGGACATCGAGGAGCAGCGCCAGGATGCCTTGGGACTGGGATACGACGAAGGATGCACCACCATAATCCACGTCGCGGGCCGCCATGTCTTGAAAGCCTGGAGGCCGACTTGGTGGAACGATCGTGAGGCTTGGCTGATGAAGCCTCTGCCTCGGGTCTACCGTGGCAAGGTAGGCCTGCGTCTCTTGAAGACCACCAATATCAAAGGCGTCAAGGCTGATATTGAGGTGGGCACTCTAGTCCCCGAGGTTCCGCCGATCGCAGCTCCGCCCTTTATCGAACTGGCGGCGCGCATTATGCGCAAGGCGATGTCGACGCCAAATTTCGATGTCGATGATCCTGACTTGCAGGACAAAATTATCAAGCTGCACAAGAAGGACTTGCCGCCGGAGGCCATTCTGGACGCGGTGAGGAAGGTCGGGTTTGAGGTCGACCTTGACTACGTAATGAATGCCATCGGCACCGACGGCCAGACGTTTGGCGATGGCAGGGATTTGCCGCTGGTCGACGACGATAAGGCGGACGCAGCCCGCGAGAAGGAAGCTCTCAATACGAACACGATGCGCGGCGCTCCCGAGAAGGTCGTTAAGTCGACCAAAGGGAAGCTTTGGAACGAGCGCATAGCGGCCTATGCGCCCTGCGAGCGCCCTTGGAGGCGCTCCAAGACAAGGGGCATCTTTGGCCTCTTGTTGACGCCGGCTAATTCTCGGGGCACCAGCGTCGGCTGCTATAGCGTCCGCAAAGGGCTGGACGTCCCCAAGCGCCCCGACAACCACGCCTTCCAGCTGAACTTCGCCGCCGAGGTCGCCTTCGAGGATGTCGCCTCCCTATGGAACGAGCTGCCCCTGGCGACCACCCTGCGTCACTGGGGGCTGGCGGATCGGGAGCAGCACAAGATCACGCTGGAGGCCAGCGCGGACTGCTATGACGCCGCAGCAAGACGGCGCTGGTGCGGCCTCTTGGCTCCGGCAACGAGCGAGCCGTGGGCAGAGGGGCCAATACTCTGGGATCGGCTGCTTGATGCGGACATGCGCATCCGGAGCGAGACTGACCGGAAGGACCTCGATCGCATCGCGGACGCCGTATATGCGCCCCGGCCACGGATGCAACGACTAGCGAAGCCGTATGACGGCCACCGCGAAGATGGGTGGGCGACCGTCATCAGGAATTTCGCCTACCTGGAAGACCGGGTCCTCATGAATGAAATCGGCCGGCATCTCCTGTGGAAGTTCAACCTCGACAAATTTGGAATGCGGGAGCGGCTCCGCGTCGGTAAGGTCTTTGTCTCCATGGGCTGGACGCGTTTCCGCAACAAGAGGGCGCGAGGCTTCGAGACCGTCACCATGTAACGCCTGATTTTGTTGAGAAAACGGAAAAACGAGGGACATCAATCCCTAGGGTAGGAGCGCTAATCGTTATCGGTTAGCGCCCACCGCCTACCTACGATGCCATCAACCGCATCGGGACTTCTCACGCTCGGCCCGCGAGGGTTGCGCCTGGGATTTTCCGATGCGGTTTTTTCGTTTTGGACCGCGCTCGACGGCTTCGGGCAACACTCAATCCGGAGTGAAACTCATGAAGTCCAACGAACACAATCTCGATCCGCTGCTCGACACCAACGACGTCGTGCGCATCACGCGCCTCGGGGCCAGCACCGTGAGGGCCAAGCTCGCGAGCGGCGAGCTGCCAAGCCTCAAACTCGGCGATCGCCAACTAATCCGCCCCTCTGACCTGCGCGCGTTCATCAAGCGGGCCGTCGTCGCGGCTTAATCAACCGGCCAAGCCAGCCTCTCCACTGGCGCGGCCAACAACCAGAGAAAGAAGAACCTATGACCCCCTTGATAACGAAGAAGCCATAGCGGGCTGTGTCCCCGGCGTCTGGCCCCGTTACGTCTTCGCGCCGCTCTCCAACGGCACCTTATTTTCTTACCATCGTCCGCACCTTCGCGCAAGTTTTGGTCGTCGACCCCGCGATCGCGGTCATCGCCGCTGCGGCCTTCCTCGGGAGGGCAGCATGACCGAGCACGTCATCGGGATTGACCCCGGCGTAACCGGCGCGTTGGCCCTGCTCACCGACAAGGGCGATCTGGTCGAAATTTCCGACATGCCGTCGCTCGCGGACAGAACGAAGGGCAGGTCGACCGTCAACTCGCCGCTGCTGGCCGAGCTTCTCGCGCTCTGGCACGCACGGCAGGTTTTCTGCGAATGGACCGGCCCCAGGCCGACGGACGGCTCCGCTGCCGCCTTCATGTTCGGAAGGTGCCGAGGAGCGATCGAGGGCGTCTGCGGCGCGCTGTCGCTGCCAATCGGCTTCATCACGCCACAGGTGTGGAAGCGGACGCATTCCATCCCGCCGGGGAAGGACGGAACCAAGGACCTCGCTCGCTCCAAGGCAATCGCCTTGTGGCCAGCCAAGGCCGAGCTGTTCGCCAGGAAGCTCGACCACAACCGAGCTGAAAGCGCGCTGATCGCCCTCTGCGGCCTCCAGAGAAGCAGGGAGGCAATCCGATGATTGCCGAGCAAGCATCCCTCGAGGGGGTAACCGCTGCATCTCAGCGGCTCGTGTTCGACGAACTCGCCTCGACCGCAGACCTCATCGAAAGCTTCGCGATATGCCTCCGGGAGGCCGCGCGTCGGGACGATAGGTCGCGCGTTCACGGCTACCTCGTCGACATCGTCCGCTGCGTCGGCAGCGCGCGCGGCGCGTATGGCCGCATCGGCGACCTCATGAAGTTGGAGGCGGCCCGATGATCGCGATCCTCGTCTGCGGGCGGATTACGTCCCCGCCCGAATACAAGCAGTCCCCCGACGGCCGGGGGCAGGTTGTGAGCTCGGTCCAGGCTCGCCTTGGCCGCGAGAGCGCGGAGGGCTGGCAGGTTATCGCCCGCAATCCCTCGGCCCGCAGTGCGCTCCTCCGCCTCCAAGTCGGTGAATACGCCGCAGTCCAAGGCGTTCCGACACTGAGGCTGGCCACAATCCAGCGGGAAACGGTCATCCAACGCATCCTGCACGTCGAGTGCGTGCTGCCCCTCAAGTCCGAGGGAGAGCTCAGCGATGTCTGACCTCACCCCGACGTCTACGCAATCCCCTCAACCTCCGGCGGACGCGCTCCACAGCGCCATCGCCGACAACGAAAGCTTCACCGCCATGAACGCCCATCCGTATCCCGACGGCTTCCACGACTTGCCGATCGAAGAAAGAAACCAGTACTTCGCCAAGGAAACCGCAAGGCTCGCCAAGCGGCAGACGACCGCAGAAGTTGTCCGCCTCGATCCGAGGGCCACTAAGCAGCAAGCCAACCCGTTCAAGTTGGTGGACTGGAACGACATTGAATTTGATCCGAACGAGGAGTGGCGGGTCGAGGATGTGCTGCCAATGCGCGGATTTGGCCTCCTTTATAGGAAACCACGGAGCTTCAAATCCTTCGTCGCGCTGGACGTCATGATCCATGTCGCCCTCGCCCTCCCCTGGGCCGGCAAGCGGGTTGAACAGGGCAGGGTGGTCTACGTCGTGGCGGAAGGGCAGCGGGGCATGCGCAAGCGCATCGCGGCCCTCAAGGCGAAATACAACGTCGCCCGAGACATTTTCGCCGTCATCGAGGGGGCTCCGAACCTTGGGGCCGCCGAAGGCGACCTTCTCGCCCTCATCGCGGCTGTCGAAGGCTCGGGCATCAAGCAGCCGGCTGTCATCGTCGTCGACACGACGGCGAAGGCGATCGGAGCGGCGGAGGAGAACGGAGCCGGGATGGCTGCCTTTGTCCTCAACGCAGATAAGCTGGCGCAGCATTTCGACTGCCTCGTGCTCGGCCTTCATCACGTTGGGCTTGGCGAGGATGCGCAGAAGCGCCCTCGCGGACACTCCAGCCTCGGTGGCGCGCTCGATGTGCAAATCCTGTGCGAACGCCCAGGAGACGAGAGGCGGACGAGCCTGACAATCCAGAAGTTGAAAGACGAGGCGGACGGCGTCTGCCTTGAAGCGCACCTGTCGCGCGTCGTCGTCGGCGCGGACAAGTACGGCAAGGAAATCTCGACGCTCGTAGTCGACGAGGTCGTGGAAGCCGACGTGCAGGCCGCGAAGCGGCCGAGCAAGGCAGTCCCCAGGCTGCAACGGCTGCTCATGGACGTTGTCGCCCTCGCGCTCGACGAGAAGGGCGAGGAGATCAGACCGTTTGGCATGAACGGGCCAAGGGTGCGGGGCGTCGCAGACAGCCATATTCGAGACCGATACTTCGCCCGAGTGGCCGAGAAGGCAGCGCCCGACGAGGATGAAGGCAGGCTGTACGACCGGCAACTGAAGGCCTTCAATCGCTCGATCAAAGGCGCCGTCGACGCCAGGACCCTTGTCGCAGGCGACCACAAAGGGGAGCGGTTCATTTGGCAGCCGTAACCCACGGCACCCTTCGGTGGAACGGACATTACGGACATCCCTTAAGGGAGATGTCCGTTTTGTCCGTTAACTCCCCCGACTTAGGGCCGGACATTAACGGACAAATGTCCGTTTTGTCCGTCAGGGTTTCAGAACGGTGAGCATCCGCTTTCGGAGAAAAGACACATGATGAGGGTCACGCCAAGGCCGTCGTCTCGCACGAGAAGGACGCCTCACCAGAGTAAGACGGCGCTCGATCCAGGAGGCGCGCCGGAGGCGGGGGAGTAGTCAACCCCATCATGGCGGCGAAACGACTGCCCGTCTTATCCCTCATCGCCGAACCAACCAACGCGCCGCCGGGCCAGACCCCGGAGGCCATTCACCAAACATCGAGGATACCAATGAACAAGCCCATGCAACCGCGCGGGAGCCTGCAGCGCGCGCTCCTGTCGACCAGCCAGCTCAAGCCGCCGCCATTCAAATACGAGGTTAGCGGCCCGAGCCTCTGCCCTGGCCATCTCTACACTGTCGGCAACCGCTCCGACGAGCACCGCGCCGAGTACTTCGCCGCCCTGGCTTTGAGCGCCGTCGTTGGACGGGCTGACCTGCCCGTCTGGGAGAACGAGCCCGGCCTCGTCGCCGTCGTTGTGTCCAACGAGCAGAGCGCCATCCTGGCCGACAAGGTGCTCCTCGTCGCGCAAGCCTGGGGCATCAACCTGCCCATAACCGACCGCCTAAACACCTGCGGGTGCTGCAGCGGGCCAGTTGAGAGGCTGCGCTACGATCTGGAGCGCGACACCGGCGACGAGCCCTTCAGCTTGATCATCGTTGATCAGCTCGACGCACTGACAGATAGCGCCCCTGTGGAGCATTTCCGGCAGCTGACGCGCCTCCGGGGCAATCCGGCCGTCGTCGTAGGCCACAAGCCCCACCGGCAGATCAGCCCCCCGATCATCGTGAGCGAGTTGAGAGCCAAAACGGAGGCGCATCATGCCTGACGCGCCCGCTGAAAACCTCAGTCGAGGGGCTGAAAACTTCGGCGGAGGCCACATCATGAACAGAAGGGGAATATGACAATGCCCAGAGGATATACGGGGGTCACGGTTAAAAAATCCGGTGAAACTGCCGTCAAACGAGGCTCCGGAGGCAAGTTCGCGAAGGGCACCAAGCCCGGCCCAGGTCGGCCGAAGGGGCTCCTGAACAAGTTCACCGGAGACCTGAAGGAGGCCTTCCTGCAGGCCGCCCAGGCTGCCGGCGGCAGCGATGGCGTCGCCGGGTATCTGTACGACCAAGCCATACGCGACAATCCATCGCCGTTCATGACCGGGCTGGCCAAGCTGCTCCCGCTGCTGCTGGAAGGCTCCAAGGACGCGCCGATGATCGTCGAGCGCGTGTATTACGCCAAGGGCCAGGGTGACGCATGAGCCGCATCCGCATTCCGAACAACTGGGCCCCGCGCTCGTATCAGCTGAACGTCTGGCGCTATCTCGAACACGACGGCAAACGGGCGATCTGCATCTGGCATCGCCGGGCCGGCAAGGACGAGGTGTGCCTGCATTGGGCCGCGTCCAGCATGATCGACAAGCCGGCGACCTACTGGCACATGCTCCCCGCGTACAGCCAGGGCCGCAAGGCGATCTGGACGGCCGTCAACCCGCACACTGGCAAGCGCCGCATCGACGAGGCCTTTCCGCACGAGCTGCGCGCCAACACGAGCGAGCAGGAGATGTTCATCCGGCTCAAAAACGGAGCGACGTGGCAGGTGCTAGGCTCCGATCGGTATGACGCCGCTGTCGGCTCGCCGCCCTACTCGGATCACGTTCTCCGAATGGGCGTTGAGCAACCCCGCCGCGTGGGCGTATCTCGCGCCGATCGTGATCGAAAATGGCGGCTGGGCGCTATTCATCACCACCGCTCGCGGCCGCAACCACGCCAAGTCCATGCTCGACATGGCTCAGACGCGCCAGGACTGGTTCTCCGAGGTGCTGCCGGTCAACGTCACGGGCGCGATGTCCGAGGAAGCCGTCGAGCAGCAGCGCGTCGAGTACACGGGTATTTTCGGCAAGGAGGCGGCCGACGCCCTCATTGACCAGGAATATTACTGCAGCTTCCAGGCGGCCATTCTCGGCGCGTATTCGGGCAAGGAGATGCTCCTCGCCGAGCAGCAGGGCCGCATCACCGACGTCCCCGTCAACCCAGATTTGCCGTCCAGACTGCATGGGACATCGGCGTCCACGACGCGATGGCGATATGGTGCTTCCAGGTCTACCCGGACCACCTCGACATCGTCCACTATTACGAGGGCCACGGGCAGGGCTTCGACCACTACTGCGAATCGCTCGACAAGCGGGGCTATCACGGCACCGATTGGATGCCCCACGACGCCAATTTCCGCGAGGCAGGAACACCGGCAGCCCGCACCAGAATCGAGACGCTGATCACCCTCGGACGCAAGCCCTAGCTGACACCAGATCAGTCAGTCATAGATATCATCAACGCAATCCCGCAAAACGAAATAAAAAAAAAAAAAAAAAAAAAAAAAAAAAAAAAAAAAAAAAAAAAAAAAAAAAAAAAAAAAAAAAAAAAAAAAAAAAAAAAAAAAAAAAAAAAAAAAAAAAAAAAAAAAAAAAAAAAAAAAAAAAAAAAAAAAAAAAAAAAAAAAAAAAAAAAAAAAAAAAAAAAAAAAAAAAAAAAAAAAAAAAAAAAAAAAAAAAAAAAAAAAAAAAAAAAAAAAAAAAAAAAAAAAAAAAAAAAAAAAAAAAAAAAAAAAAAAAAAAAAAAAAAAAAAAAAAAAAAAAAAAAAAAAAAAAAAAAAAAAAAAAAAAAAAAAAAAAAAAAAAAAAAAAAAAAAAAAAAAAAAAAAAAAAAAAAAAAAAAAAAAAAAAAAAAAAAAAAAAAAAAAAAAAAAAAAAAAAAAAAAAAAAAAAAAAAAAAAAAAAAAAAACCATCTGCTCGGAAAACGTGAAGGAAATCGTCGAGAATATCATTGGCAACCTTGATGAGAACGGTTATCTGACAGCGTCCGTGGAAGAGCTCTCGCAGGATGGAAAGTACTCCCAAGACGACTTGGAAGACGCGATCGCCGTGGTGCAGGACTTCGATCCGATCGGAGTTGGCGCGCGAGACCTGCGGGAATGCCTGCTGCGGCAACTGAAAGCTTTTGATCCGCAGAACACGCTGGCGCAGCAGATCGTGGCCGACCACCTGAAGCAGGTGCAGGCCAATCAGCTGAAAGAAATTGCCCGGGCGCTAAATCGTCCGATGGACATCGTGAAGCACGCCATCGACGCGATCAAGAAACTCGATCCAAGGCCCGGCCTTCGCTACAACAAGACCGAGCCGCGGCTTGTGGAGCCGGACGTGTACTTCCGGAAAGTGGACGACCTGTGGCAGGTGTTCCTGAACGAAGACGATATGCCCCAATTGCGGCTGAGTCCTACCTATCGCCGGCTGCTCGTGAGGGATGCCGCGGACAAAGACGTGCGCAACTATGTGAAGGAACGTTTCACCGCCGCAATCCAGTTGATGAAAAACATCGAGCAGCGGAAACACACGATTTTGCGGGTTTGCCAGTCCATCATTGCGCGTCAGGGCGAATTTCTGGACCACGGGCCGGACGCACTAAAGCCCATGATGATCAAGGAAGTGGCGGAAGAAGTGGGCGTGCATCCCTCGACCGTGAGCCGCGCGGTGGCCAGCAAGTACGCGCATACCCCGCAGGGAGTGATCGAATTGCGGTCGTTCTTCAGCGAAGCAGTGAACGGGCCCGAGGGCGGCGGTATGTCCTTGCAGACCCTGAAGCGGCTGGTGAAAAAGATGATCGACGAGGAAGATACCGCCAAGCCGCTGACCGACGAGCAGATCGCCAAGAAACTGGAAGACAATGGAATTCACGTCACGCGGCGCACCGTGGCAAAATACCGGGAAGACATGAGAATCCCGAGCACGCACCAGCGCCGGGTCAAGAACTGAGCCCGCCCAAACCGTGAAGCGCACCAAGAGCAACTCACGAAACGCGAGTACTCCCGGCCGACAACTTGTCATCCTTACCGGACTTTCCGGATCGGGGAAGAGTACAGTCCTCAAAGCATTTGAGGACATGGGCTATCACTGCGTGGACAACCTGCCGGTGGAATTGATTCCGATCTTTGCGGAGTTGCATGCCGCGGGAGAGGGTGATCTGCAGCGGGCGGCATTATTGGTGGACGCGCGAGAAGGGTTGCAACTGGCAAAGCTGCCGGGGTTGTTGAAGCACTTGCGCCGCGATCACCCGATCATCCTGGTGTACATCGAGGCACAGGAAGATGCGTTGCTGCGGCGCTACAGCGAGACGCGCCGGCCTCATCCGCTTGGCAAAGATTATTCCGTGCGCGAAAGCCTGCGCCATGAAGAAGTGCTGATGGAGCCCATCCGCAAATTGGCGGACGTGGTGATCGATACCACGCAATTCAACGTGCACGAATTGCGCCACTTCATCAACGAACGATTCAAGCTGGAAAGCAAGCGCCCGCTGCTGGTTTCGCTCGTCAGTTTCGGCTACAAGTTCGGAGTGCCGACCGATGCGGACCTGATGTTCGACGTGCGATTTTTGCCAAATCCCCATTTTGTGCCGAAACTGAGGAAGTATACCGGCAAAGATGCGCGGGTGCGGCGGTACATTCAGTCGTTTCCGCAAACGGGTGAATTCCTTAAGCGCATCCAGGGATTGCTGACCTACCTGATTCCTCACTACATTGAAGAGGGGAAAAGCTATCTGACCATCGCGTTTGGTTGCACCGGGGGCAAGCACCGCTCGGTGATGATGGCGGAGTGGTTGAAGCACGCGCTAGGCAAGAAGGGCTTTGCCACACGCGTGGTGCACCGGGATATAAATAAGTAGCCCGCGCGATCCAGGGCAGGAGAGTCCCGCTGTGCCGGTTGATGTAGCATTTATCACCGTCAACTACAACACGCTTGCGTGCATAAGGCCGTTGGCCGCCTTCTTCAGCAGCCTGGATGTGCCCTTCACGTTTTCCTTCACGGTTGTAGACAATCAGTCCGGCGATGGCTCGCAGGAATTCCTGCAATCTTCGCCTGACATCAATTACATCCAAACGAACGGAAATATCGGCTACGGAAGAGCGATCAATCGCGGCGTGGCGGCGACCGACAGCAAGTATGTCTGCGTGACGAACACCGACGTGATCCTCAACCGCGACGCGTTGATCGCACTTTGGCGCTTTATGGAAGAACGGCCCGACGCCGGGATTTGCGCGCCAAGAATCACGTATGAAGACGGGCGCGACCAGGGCATGCTGGTTCGTCACTCTCTTTTTTCGCAGTACGCCAACTGGTACAGCAAGATTCTGGCGGCTTTGGCGAAGCAGAAATTAGCGAAAGCCACTGAGCCCGTGAGGGTCGAAGGCGTGATGGGCGCATTTTTCCTGATACGGCGATCGGTGATTCCGCTGCCGGCATTGTTTGACGAGGACTTTTTCTTCTTTCACGAGGATATCGCTCTGGCCCACACGCTATCGAATCGCGGTGTGCCGTGCTTCGTCGTTCCCATTGCGAAGATTATCCATATCGGGGGACAATCGAGATCGCCGGCGTCGGTGTCGGCCTTCTACGAAAGCAAGTATCTTTATCTGAAAAAGTTCTACAGCCCGTTCCATGCAAGGGCTGTCTATTTCCTCGATGGTGCGCGCATTCTCCGCAAATGGTTGTTTTATTGGCTATTTTCGTTGTTTAGCGCCTCTGAGCGCGTCAAATCTAAACAGCACTATTACAGGATGGCCTGGAACACAACTCGCTCGAAGTGAGCAGGCTGCCGCGGGCCCCCAGCCGCCGCGCCTGAATTTGAAAACCAGTTAAGGTGCTGTCATGCTTGATTGACATGCTGGCTGAGGGGCGAATAGCGTACTAGGTGGGTAAGAACAAAGCCAGTAGAGGACAGGCGGGTGGGTTCCCTGATTTCAGCACATCTGAAGCGATTGTTAAGCTACACGAAACCATACAGTGTGCGACTGGCGGCGGGTGTGTTGCTCGTGGCCTATGTGGCGGCGGTCGAAGCCATCATCGGATTTATGGTGAAGCCGGCGGTGGATTATGTATTGGACCCAGGAAAATTCGGGTCGAGCTTGCCGCTTGTCACGCTGCCCTGGAATGGGAAAGTGATTTACCTCAATAAATTCTTCCCGTCGAGCATACATAATGTCTGGACAATTTTTGCGATTACTCTCCTGGTGCTGTACGTGAGCAAGGCGGTCGCCGAATATCTTGGGTTGACGGAAATCCAGTACGTCGGACTGGCGGCCACACGCGACCTGCGCAACGCGTTCTACGAAAAAGTAATCAAGCAGCCGATGGGTTTCTTCCAGGGCAATGCAACAGGAAGAATCATTTCCGTGGCCACCAACGATATCGACCGTGTGCGCTTCGCCTTGAGCGATTATCTTGCCGACCTGTTCATGAAGAGTTTCAGTTTTGTGGCGTTCGTTGCCGCGATGCTGATTCTGGACTGGAGACTCGCGCTAGCCACGACGGTGCTGCTGCCTGCCGTGGTCATTCCCGTAAACAAACTCGGAAAGAAGATACTTCAATCCGCAAAAACCAGCCAGACCCGAATGAGTGACTTGAGCCAGATTCTGGAAGAGACGGTGAGCGGAAATCGCGTGGTCAAGGCATTCGGAATGGAGGATTCCGAGGTCAAGAAATTCCACGAAGTGGCGCGGCGATTGCTCCGGGAGAACATGCGGTGGGTGCGCGCGGCGATACTGACTTCGCCACTGATGGATATGGTCAGCGCCATCATTATTCCCCTCTTGCTGTGGTATGCCCGCGGGCAGATTCAGCACCACCAGATCACGCTGGGTGGTTTCATTTCGTTCTTGTACGTGATGTTCAACGCGTACATGCCGCTGAAGCGGCTGGGGTACGTGTACCAGCAATTCCAGGCGGCACAGGGTGCGAGCACGCAGGTATTTGCCTATCTCGATCGCGAAGAAGAAGTGCTCGACCAAAAGGGCGGAAAAGTTCTGGACCGGTTCTCGCGCGACATCGCTTTTGACGATGTCACCTTTGCTTACGAGTCCGACAGTGCCGCCATTCTGCAGCATGTGAGCTTTACGGCCGGCAAGGGATCGGTGATCGCGCTTGTGGGATTGAGCGGCGCGGGAAAAACCACGCTGGTGAACCTGATTCCTCGCTTTCATGAAGTGACAACGGGACAGATCAAGATCGACGGGACCGACATTCGGGAGATGAACCTGCGTTCGTTGCGAAATCAGATCGCCATGGTCACCCAGGAAAATATTTTGTTTCACGATACCGTGATGAACAACATCTGTTATGGCATGGAAGCAGTGCCAAAACAGAAGGTGGAGGACGCGGCGCATGCGGCCCTGGCGCATGAATTTATCCAGGAACTTCCGAACGGCTACGATACCGTGATTGGAGAGCGCGGAACGCGCCTCAGCGGCGGCCAGCGCCAGCGCATCGCCATTGCCCGCGCGATCCTGAAAGATTCGCCAATTCTGATACTGGACGAGGCTACTTCGGAACTAGATTCTGAATCCGAAAAGTTTGTACAGAAGGCTTTGGGAAACCTGATGGTCGGCCGCACTGTGTTTGTGATTGCCCACCGCTTGGGTACGGTGCGGAAAGCCGATAAGATTCTTGTGTTAGAGGATGGGCGTATCCGGGAAAGCGGTACGCATGCGGAGTTGTTAGCCAAGGGCGGGAGCTACGCGCGGCTGCATGAACTGCAATTCGCGGAAGAGGATCTGCTGACTCCGGGAGACCTGGCGCATCCGAAAGTAGTGAGGTCGAGCGAGGAAGGATGACAGCGAAAAGTACAACCGAAGCCACCCGTATGTCACCCGGCAAGGCAGAATGCCGTTCGATGACCGGGTATGCGATGGTCCGCGGGGAATTCAAGGGATGGACGGTGCGCCTGAGCGTGAAGAGCGTGAATCACCGTTTTCTGGATGTGAAGCTGCGGATTCCGGATTCGCTGGAGCCGTACGAGCACAGGCTGCGGCAGGCGGTGCGTGGACGAATTCATCGCGGGCATCTGGACGTGCACGTAAGCATGGATCCCAGCGAAGCGGCACCGGTACACGTGAACCGGGAATTGTTGAAAGCTTATGTAAACGCCGCGACCGATCTACAGAAACAGACCGGCGGCAAAGCGGAACTGGATACGGTGTCACTGCTGCGCTTGCCAGGTGTGATCACTGGACTCGCGTCGGCCTTGCCGGAAACGGAAGAAGAACAGGAAGAACTAGGCAAGGCGCTAGAGACTTATCTTCTCGAAGCGCTGGGGAAGATGGACGAAATGCGCCGCAATGAAGGGCGGCACCTGACCGACGAGTTGCGCGCGCGTGTTGCGAAAATTTCCATCGAAGCCGGACAAGTGCGAGAGCTGGTGAGCACGCTGCGGCCGGCGTTTTCGCGCCGATTGGAAGCCCGGCTGAAAGAATTGCTGAACGGCACGAACATCGAGCCAGCGCGGTTGGCACAAGAGGCCGCGCTGCTAGCGGAACGCAGTGACGTCAGCGAAGAATTGGACCGGCTGAGAAGCCACCTGGAACAGTTCACGAAATTGTTGGACGGCGCCGGCGAACTCGGCAAGAAACTGGATTTTCTGCTGCAGGAAATGCACCGTGAAGCCAACACCATGCTTTCGAAAACGCCCGGCGTGGAAAGCGAAGCGTTGACGATCACGGGTCTGGCTCTGGAGATCAAGTCGGACATCGAGAAATTGCGCGAACAGGTCCAGAACATCGAATGAGCGAGGGAACAGGAATAGAGCCGCTGATCTTGATTGTTTCCGGACCGTCAGGGTCCGGCAAAAGCACGCTGGTGCAAAGGATTCTGGAGCTGCCGGGGACCATGCCCTCGATATCATGTACTACTCGGCCCCGGCGGGCGACTGAGGCCACAGGAAAATGCTATGATTTCGTCACTGAGCCGGGGTTCCAGTCCATGGTAGCCAAGGGCGAATTTCTGGAGTACGCCCAGGTCTTTGGCAAGTATTCGTACGGGACACCGAAGAAGTGGCTGGAGGAGTCTCGCCGCCGAGGATTGGATCTGGTGCTGGAGATCGACGTACAGGGCGCGCAGCAGGTGAAGCAGAAGTTGCCGGAATCGGTGGCGATCTTTATACTTCCACCCTCGCGCGAAGAGTTGGAACGGCGTCTGCGCAGCCGGGGCCAGGACGCGAACGAAGAGATGGCGCGGCGTCTGGCGAAGGCTCACGACGAGATTGTGGCGAGCGAGAAATTTTACGATTTTTGTGTAGTGAACGATGACGTGGACCGTGCGGGAAAAGAAGCGCAGGCGATTGTACTTGCCTTGCGCTGCTCGAGCGCACGTCGCCGCGATCGCGTAAAACAAGTCCTGGCATCGTTTGGAGGGTAAGATACTCATGACCGTGCAAACAAAAGCTCCCGAGAGCCAGTTTGCTTACGTCGTGCTGGCCGCGCGACGAGCGCGTCAGATCATGGCGGGGGCGCCCCCGATGGTAGACAACACGCGCACCCAAAAAGCTACTCGGATCGCGTGCGAAGAGGTCACCCACGGGCTCATTGAATACGACTTTTCCGAGGTACCCGCGACGGAAGAGGAAAAGGAAGCCAAGCGGCGCAAGTAGCGCGCCTGCGAGGCAGCTATGCGCATCACCCTCGGGGTTACGGGCGGAATTGCCGCGTACAAATCTGCGGAACTGGTCCGCCGCCTTCAGGACGAGGGACACACCATCCAGGTAGTCATGACGCGGGCGGCGCGCGAGTTCATGACGCCGCTTACGTTTGCCGCGCTCAGCGGGCAGCGGGTTATCACCGATCTATTTACGAATCAACCTGGCGGGGAAGGCAGTCTCGATTCCGCGATCGATCATATTGCCGTTGCGCAGAAAACGGATCTGCTGCTCGTGGCGCCGGCGACGGCGGACATCCTGGCCAAATTTGCGCGTGGGGTGGCGGACGATTTTCTGACCACGTTGTATCTCGCTTCCACTGCGCCCATGGTGATCGCACCGGCGATGAACGTAAACATGTGGCAGCATGCGGCCACGCAGGAAAATGTGGCGACATTGCGGGCGCGCGGTGTGCGGATTGTAGAGCCTAGCGAAGGATATTTGGCTTGCGGCATGACCGGCCTGGGACGCCTGGCGGAGCAGGAAGAGATTTTGAAGGCGGTGCGAGAGGCGGCTCGGGCGGAGCAGGATATGGGCGCTGAAACCGTTCTCGTGACCGCCGGGCCGACTTGCGAAGACATTGATCCCGTGCGCTTCCTGACGAACCGATCGTCCGGGAAGATGGGTTATGCCGTTGCCGCGGCTGCGGCCCGCCGTGGCGCGAAAGTGGCACTGGTAAGCGGGCCAACGGCGCTGGAGACACCGCGGGGAGTGCAGCGGGTGGACGTGCGCAGCACCGAAGAGATGCAGCGCGCCGTGCAGGCAAAGTTTCCGGCTTGCACCATCGCGGTGTTTGCGGCGGCGGTGGCCGATTACCGGCCGGCGGAGAAGTCCCGGCAAAAGATTAAGCGCAAGGAAGATGCGCTGACGCTGCGGTTGGAACCCAACCCGGACATTCTGGCGACTGCGGCGAAAGACAAAGGTGAGCGGCTGGTGGTGGGATTTGCGGCGGAAACCGAACATATGGCGGAGAACGCTCGGAAAAAGTTGACGCAGAAGAACGCGGACTTGATCGTGGCGAACGATGTCGGTGCCGAAGGCGCAGGTTTTGATAGCGACGCAAATATTGTGACGCTGTTTTCGCGCGATGGACGCGACCGGCCTTTGCCTCAATTGAGCAAGGCCGAAGTGGCGCAGTGCATACTGGACGAAGCCCTGCGGCTTCGTGGCGCGTTGAAGAGCAAGCCCGCATCTCATCGAACCGGCGACTAAACAATCATGCCTGAATCGATTCTGGAATCCTTGCAACAGAAGATTGAAGAGCGCCTCCGCTATTACGAAGACCTGGGGATTCGTTTGTTCTACCGGGACCGCGCGGCGGGTGACGTTCCAGCGCAGAGCCTGTCGCCCGCTGTTTCCATTTCACAGGAGACTTCCTTGCCCAAGCCGAAAAGCAAAGTGGCGCTGCCAGTCCGTGCAGAGCTGGCGTCGAGGATTGTGCCGATGGTCGCGCCATCGGGCCCCTCTTTGTTCGAAACGATCGACAAGGTGCAGGACGATTCGCTGCTGAAGATTCGCGAGGACCTTGGCGACTGCACGCGCTGCAAGCTACATAAGAAAAGAAACAAGCTCGTCTTTGGCGACGGCAGCGCGAAAGCTCAACTGGTGTTTGTCGGCGAAGGGCCGGGAGCGGATGAAGACGCGCAGGGCTTGCCGTTCGTGGGACGCGCGGGAAAACTTTTGACGCAGATGATTGAGGCCATGGGCCTGCAGCGAAAAGACGTGTACATCTGCAACGTAGTGAAATGCCGACCTCCAGAAAATCGCACGCCCGAGCCGGACGAAGTGCAGACCTGCTCGCCCTACTTAATGCGACAGATCGATACAATCGATCCCAAAGTGATCGTTTGCCTGGGCGCGGTGGCGGCCAAAACGCTGCTGCAAACCACGCGCGGGATTTCGCAATATCGCGGTGAATGGCAGGAGTGGCGCGGGCGCAAGCTGTTGGCCACGTATCACCCAGCCTATTTGCTGCGCAACCCACCTGCCAAAGCCGACGTCTGGAAAGACTTGCAAAAAGTAATGGCCGAACTCGGCCTGCAACTGCCGAAGAAAAAGTCCTCGTAGTTTCCCGCCATGGGCATTGTTCTAGGGCTGCTGACTGCGCTTTCCTGGGGAAGCTCGGATTTTCTGGCGCGATTTGCCACGCGAAAAATCGGAACGTTGCGCACTATGCTGTATATGCAGCTTGCGGGTTTGTTGTTGCTGACCGTGGCGCTGCATTGGCTGGGCGGCTGGGGACGCCTGGCGGATGGCTCGGGATTTTGGCCCTGGGCGTGGGGAATTTTGGTCGGCGTGTTAAACACCTGCGGCACGCTGGCGCTCTATCGATCCTTTGAGATTGGCAAAATGTCCATCGTGGCGCCCATCTCGTCGAGTTACCCGGCGCTGACGATGTTGCTCGCGGCGACCACGGGCGAACGCCTTACCCTCGCGCGGCTGATGGGATTTGCGCTGATCCTGACGGGGGTGGTCATTGTCGCAAGAGGGGAAAATGCGCCGGCGGACACCCATACGATTGACCGACAGAGACCATCGAACAAGAAGCACTTGGGAGTTGGATGGGCGCTGCTCGCCGCTCTGTCTTTCGGCGTGATGTTCTGGCTTTTGGGAACACGGGCAGTACCGCTGATTGGCAGCGCGCAAACCGTGTGGATCATCCGCCTGACGAGCGTGGTGCTGGCCGCCGCTGTGATTCTGATTGCGCGACAGCCGCTAGCGTTGCCAGAAAAGGGAGCGAACGGCTGGATCCTGGGCATCGGTATTCTAGATACCAGTGCCTACGTTTTGAATAATTATGGGATGCGCCTGGAACAAGTGTCGGTGGTGAGTGTGCTCGCCTCTTTGTATGGAGCGGTCACGGTGGCATTCGCGGCCACGATTTTGCGAGAGAAGATTACGAAAGCGCAGTGGCTCGGAATTGCGGCCATCTTCGCGGGAATTGTGTTGATAAGCCGATAAGAGCACAACTCCAGATGCCGGCTTGAAGGCGCGGCCCTACAAGGTGCTGCTACACTACACGCGGAATGAAACTGCACGACCAACACATCGTTACGAGATGACCGAATCCTATTGCAATGTGGCTTTGCCGGTGCCTTTGCGCACGACGTTTACCTACGCCGTGCCCGACGCCATGCGCGCACAGCTACAGCCCGGCAGCCGCGTGATGGTGCCCTTCCGGAAGAAGGCAATGGTCGGCGTGGTCGTAGAGATGACGGAGGCAGTTCCGGAAGGGACGAAAATCCGCGAAATCCAGAAAGTGTTGGATCTGATTCCCGCACTCCCGCCGAAACTTCTGGAATTGGGCCAGTGGGTGGCGAACTATTATTTGGCGCCGGTCGGCGAAGTGTTTCGCGCGATGCTTCCCCCTGCGACCGATGTCGCCCTGAAGCGACAGATCGTGCTGACCGATGCGGGGCGCACACTCGCTGAAAAACTGAAAGCAGGGACCACGCTGACCGATCTTGACGCCGCGGAGACACCATTTCTGCAAAAGCTCCTGGAGAAAAAGGGCGAACTCGCGTTTGCTCCAGGCGGCAAGATGGGGATCACGCCGGAAACATTGCAACGCATGCTGCGACGCGGCTACCTGGAAATCCGGGAGACGATGCAAGGCCGCAAGCGCAAGATGCAGAATGTGGTGGCATGGAAGGGGAACGATGCGGAGAAGCTGGGCGACAGAGAGCAGCGGATTCGCGCGTTGCTGGAGACGGAACGCGGGCCGCTGCCCATGCCGCAATTGCTGAAGTTGGCGCAAGTTTCGCGCGGGCTGATCGACCGCATGCTGCGCGACGGATTGCTAGAAAGCTGGGAAGAACCGATCGATCCCGTGGAAGACCCGTTCGATACGGGCTACACGCCGCCGGCGCACACGCTGAATGAAACGCAGGAGAGCGTGTTCAACGCGATACGCGCGAGATCTGAGCTGGGCGAATTTGGCGTGCAGTTGCTGCACGGCGTGACCGGCAGCGGAAAAACCGAAGTGTATCTCCGCAGCGTGCAAGATACGTTGGCGCGTGGCAAAACCGCGATCATCCTTGTTCCGGAAATTGCCTTAACGTTGTGGATCGGGCGGCAATGCCGCGCGTGGTTTGGCGCGCGCTTCGAAGGAGTTGCGGTGCTGCATTCGGCGCTCAGCGATGTGGAGCGAGCACGGGAATGGCAACGCGTGCGGAGTGGAGAAGCCCGCGTAGTAGTGGGAACGCGCTCGGCGATTTTCGCGCCTTTGGAAAATCTCGGCCTGGTGATCGTTGATGAAGAGCAGGAGAACAGCTACAAACAGGAGGAAACGCCCCGCTACCATGGGCGCGATGTAGCGATTGTGCGCGCGAAGCTGGAAAATGCTCTGGCACTTCTCGGTTCAGCCACCCCTTCGCTCGAGACTTATCACAACGCGGTGAATGGCAAATACGAATTGCTGACGATGGCGTCGCGCGTGGAGAACCGCAACCTGGCCGCGGTCGAAATCGTGGATCTCCGTACCGATTTTCAGCAGACGCAAAAGGCCAATCCCATTTCACAAACGCTGCACGCCGGAATTTCGGAGTGCTTGTCGTTTCAAACGCAAGCGCTCGTGCTGATCAACCGGCGTGGCTATTCCTGGTCGGTGCTCTGTCGCAGTTGCGGAGCCTCCGTGCAATGCATGAATTGCAGCATTTCAATGACATATCACAAAAGCCGAAACCGGCTGGAGTGCCACTATTGCGGCTCGATCCAGGCGGTGCCGAAAGTTTGCCCGAAGTGCGAATCGAAGTACGTGTACTTTTTCGGAGAAGGCTCTGAGCATCTGGAGGAACGCTTAAGAAAGGAATTTCCCGGAGCGCGTATTGCCCGACTCGATCGCGATACGGCGCGGACGAAGAGGCAGTACCAGGAAACATTGGGTGCATTTGCCGGCGGCGCGCTGGACATTCTGGTGGGCACGCAAATGCTCGCGAAAGGACACGATTTTCAGCGCGTAACATTAGTGGGCGTGATCTCAGCAGATTCCTCGCTGAGCTTGCCGGATTTTCGCGCGGCAGAGCGCACGTTCCAATTGCTAACGCAGGTGGCGGGCCGTGCGGGGCGTGGCGAATTGCCGGGACGCGTGCTGATTCAGACCTACTACCCCGAACATTACGCAGTGCAGGATGCAGTGCGGCAGGACTACGTGTCGTTCTACGAGCGGGAGTTACATTTCCGGCGAATGATGATGTATCCTCCGTTCTCATCGCTCGCCAACGTAATCGTGAGACACACGAATCTGGAAAACGCGATTCAATGGTCGCGGCGCCTGGCGGAATACTTTGCGCCTCATGACGGGAAAGGCCTGCGCATTCTAGGCCCGGCATCAGCGCCGCTGGCAAGACTGAAAAAAGAACATCGCTACCAGTTTTTGCTAAAGTCACCCAAGAAATCGCTACTCACAAAAATCCTAAGCGGCGCACTGGCGTTCTGCGAAGCAAACGAAATCCCCGGCACGGCGTTGCTAGTCGACATGGATCCGTTGACGTTGCTGTGAGCGTGATGAGGTTTCGTTGGGCGAGGGCGCACTACTCAGGATGGCGCATCATCACGGGGGTTGTGGCGGGACCAGAAGAAGTAGCCGGGCAAGCCTAGCAGCACGATGGCTATCGCGATGAGAAGATAGGTGAACTGGCGCGGATCTTCGAGCGCGCTATAAATTGCGTTGCCCACGATTGCCAGGGCCGCCAGCACAAACAGTATTGGAGTCGCCGGATAGCCGGGGACGCGATAGGGAATCGACTTGCCTTGATTCGCGGCGCGGATGGGGAAAATCGCTGCCGCGCCTAGTCCGTAAAAAATCCAGCCGATTAAAATTGCACCGTTGATCAGTTTTTCGAAGCCGCCAAGCAGCGCCAAAATGCACGACCAAATTCCAAGAATGAAGATCGCGGCAGCGGGCGTGCCAAATCGCGAGTGGACCTCCGCGAGTTTCTTGAAAAACAGATGATCTTTGGCCATGGCGAAAAACACGCGCGGGGCTGTGAGCATCACGCTGTTAGTGGAGCTGAACGTCGAAATCAAAATCGTCGCGGCGACCAGCATGCCGGTCCAAGGACCCAGCACCGACTTGGCCGCAGCGGCAGCAATAGTATTGCTGGCCGTGGCAGCTCGCGGCCCGAGCGCCACGAGATAAGCACCCACCGCAAACAGATACAGCCCGGCCAGAAGAAGCGACCCGGCAAAGAACGCGCGCGGAAAACTTTTCTGCGGATTTTCGACTTCGCCGGCGCTGTACGTGCCGAACTGCCAGCCTTCGTACGCCCACAGCACGGTAATCATGGCGAACCCGAACGCCGACAGCAGCCTATAGCCGGAGATTGGCGAGCCCATGGCGGCGGGAATTTCCGCAGCACGTTTGCCATGCCAGAAGCCGAGGATCAGAAGAATGCTGCCGAGAACAACAATAATGGCCACCTTGATAAACGTAGTGACATTCATTAGGTCGGAACTCTTGCGCGTGCCCCAAATATTGACGAACGTAACCACCGCGATCATCAAAACCGGCACAATGAATTCCCCAGCGCGCGAGAGCGGGATAATTTCCTGAAGATAGGCGGTGAACGCATGCGCGAGCGCCGCGATGGTCGCGCTGGCAATCACAAGCAACAGCGACCAACCATAAAGAAATGCAGGAAGCCGACCGAATCCATCGCGAATGTAGCAATACAGCCCACCCGCTTCGGGATTGGCTGCCGATAATTCCGCATAAGTCAGCGCTCCGACCAGCGAGAGAACGCCACCAAGCAGCCAGACGAGCAACGAATAGCCAACCGAGCCGCCAAGCTCGCGCAGGATCAAACCCGGCGTAAGAAAAATACCCGAGCCGATTACCGAGCCGACGAATAGATACAGAAGATCGCGTTCGCTCAGAGTGCGTGTCAGCTTATGTGTGGGTTCCATGGCGTGTCTGGACGCGCGGCCTACCGCAACGGATTAGCCATGAAGCAAAGCAGAAAAACCGCCAGCGCGATGACCGCGCCAAACCGGCGGTCCGCATCGAGCGGGGTGGGATCGTAGATCGGCGCCATGCGAAAGAAGCGTAAGCCGATCAGGAGCGCCGCCCAGAAATACCATCCCTTCCACACAAAAAAGCCGAGCGGAATCAAAGCCAGCGGAAGCAGCAACGAAATCCAGCGATGCGCACGCGGGCTGACGGAGCGCACGATATGCCCGCCGTCGAGCTGCCCGACGGGAAGCAGATTAAGCGCCGTGGCGAAAAGACCGACCCACGCGGCGCGCCCCACCGGATGCAGTAGCAAATCCGTGGCTTGCGCATTCGGTTGGAGAATTGCCGTCATCAACTTCAAGGCCAGCGGCACCCCAAAAATAATGTCCGCGCTTCCATCCATGCCAATCGAGGGAATCACTTTCGAATGCAGCACTCCATAAGCCAATGCCGGAATCGCGAACAAAAATCCGACCAGCGGCCCGGAAGCGCCAACGTCAAACAGCGCGAGGGACGAGCGAATTGGAGAACGGATCAGGATGAACGCTCCAAACGTCCCGATCAAGGTTGGAGCGGGAATAAAAAAAGGATAGGTGGAGTGGATATGATGATGGCGACAAGCGAAATAATGGCCAAGCTCGTGAGCCAGCAGAATCGTTAGCAACGTGGCGGCGAACGGTAGCCCTGAAAGAAGCAGGGAAGGGTGATGATAGGCCAGCGGAAACGTCTCAAAAAAGGTGTCCAGTGAAACGGTCTGATTATGCGCATACGCCGCGGCAAAGTGCGCGCCCGCCAGCAAGCAAGTGATCAACGTCAGAAATAACAATCCGGTGGCGAGAATCAACGAGCGCACGGAAGGATGCGAGCACGCCGCGCGATAATACGCTGCGGAATCTGGCCGCCGCGACCAATCATGGGATTGCAGAATAGCGGGAGCGCGCTGCTCTGGTTCCTGAGGATTCACTAGGTTTTACTTGGCCGGGGCAGGGGTGGTGTCTTCTAGGCCCTGCAGTTCCTTGCCGGGCTTGAAACGCACGGCTTTCCCCGGAGGAATGCTGACTTCTTCGCCGGTGCGAGGATTACGCCCGATGCCGGTCTTGCGAGGCTTCACGCTGAAGACACCGAACTTGCGCAGTTCGATGCGCTGGCCGCGGCCCAGTGCGTTTTTGAGCGATTCGAAGACGGTCTCGACGGCCTGCTCCGCTTTCGTGCGGCTGATATTTGTTTTGGCGACCACAGCATTTACGATGTCGAGCTTGATCACACCACCCTCCAGGAATCCGTGGCCCGATGCTAGAGGCTACCGCCCAGGTTGTCAAGACGTGGCCCCTCATCTACACTGTAACCTTTTGAGAGTACACGTTTTTCGCGATTTTTACAGGAGGATATGGATGTCCGTCAAGCCAGACAGCTGGATACGCCGCATGGCGCTGGAGCACAAAATGATCGAGCCGTTCACGGACCGGCAAGTCCGGGAAGGGGTGATCAGCTATGGCGTGTCCTCGTACGGATATGACATCCGCGTGGCTGACGAATTCAAGATTTTCACGAATGTGAACACCACAATCGTGGATCCCAAGCATTTCGATCCGCGCTCGCTGGTGGAATACACCGGCGAATATTGCCTGGTGCCGCCGAATTCGTTTGCCTTGGCGCGTTCGATCGAATATTTCCGGATTCCGCGGAATGTGCTGACGATCTGCCTGGGCAAATCGACATACGCGCGCTGTGGAATTATCGTGAACGTCACGCCCTTCGAGCCGGAGTGGGAAGGTTTCGTAACTCTGGAAATCAGCAATACCACGCCCCTGCCCGCGAAGATTTACGCCAATGAAGGTTTGTGCCAGGTTCTGTTCTTTGAAAGCGATGAACCCTGCGAAGTGAGCTACAAGGACAAAAAAGGCAAATATCAATCGCAGGGGGGTATCGTGTTGCCGCGGTTGTAGACGACGCTCCCACCTTTGCCAACGATGGTCATCCTCAGGGGCGCCTAGTTTGCGCTCCTGAGGGTCCGTATGCGATCGACCAACGGCAGTGGCGTGGAGAAGCGAAGCCGGAGACGTTCAACTTTCTTGGCTTTACGCACATCTGCGTAAAGAAGAGAAGTAATGGAAGGTTTACGGTGTTGCGGCAAACGATACGCAAAAGGTTGCAGGCGAAGCTGAACGAGGTGAAAGCCGAGCTTCAGCGACGCATGCATGAACCCATCCCCGGGCTGGGTAAGTGGTTGCAAGCGGTGGTGCGTGGACACATCCGGTACTACGGAGTGCCCATGAACCAAAACGCGCTATGGATCTTTCGGTTCCAAGTGGGGACGGCTCTGGCATCGCGCGCTGTCGCGGCGCAGCCAGAACGGCCCCGTCCTCTGGGATCGCATGCGGCGCCTCATCAACCGTTGGCTTCCACCGCCTTCTGTCTGTCATCTCTATCCTCTGCGCAGCATGGGCATCCTCAACTAAGGCAAGAGCCGGATGCGGTAGTGCCGCTGGTGCGGATCCGTAAAGGGGGTTGTGAGCGATCATGATTCCTACTCCCACTAAATCGCAAACTTCCAGCCCGGTATTGCAAACTTGCTACGACGAAATCGTGCTGAGTGGATAGGCGCGTTCGCGCCACGCTTGCAATCCGCCCTTGCAGTGGGCGAATGCGGCGGATGCCTCACGGCGAAGAAGCAGCGCCGCACTGGCGCTGGTGGCTTCGTTTCGTCAAGTACAGTAAACAATCACGTCGCGATCTTGGGGCAACAGGCCACTCTTCTCCGTCAGTTCCTTGGAACCCAGATGCACGGAGCCGGAAATAGTTTCAGGATCCGCTTCAAAATCTCGGTTATGGCGCAAGTCTATCGATTGGAGACCGTAACTGCTCCAGAAACACCCATGCCACAAGAAAAATGTATCCATGGTGAACAAGGGTTTCGAGGAGCAATGGCACATGCGGCGAGCTTGAATCTTTCGCTGTTTATTTCAGGAAGGAAGCCGGCTGGCCCCAAGCGCCAGACATAACGAACTCCGACAATGGCTTGCGACTGCGCGGTGCAAGCTCGCGATCGCGAAGAGTCTCCGGCAAGGACTGCGGATCGCCGGGATAGCCGATCACGAAGGCGGCAATGGCTTCCCAGTCGGCGGGAATGGAGAAAAGTTCTTTCGCCTTCTGAGGATCGAACCCTGCCATTTGGTGAACGAACAGCCCTCGAGTACTCGCCTCCGTCGTCAGGTGAGCAACCGCCGCGCCGGTGTCATAGAACGCGTTGCGATTAGGATGGCCATTACGCGCGAAGGAAAGCTTGGAGACTGCGATGGCGAGGACCGGCGCATTCTTGGCCCACAGCTGGTTGAATTCAACAAGCGTGCTGAGCAGCGTGGGATACGCCGGATCGTCCTTCGTCGCAACAAGGAAAGCCCACGGCTGTTCGTTGTTACTCGAAGGCGCCCAGCGCGCGGCCTCGAAAAGGCTGCGCAAAACTTCGCGAGGCACTGGTTTGTCCGCGAACGCGCGAGGGCTCCAGCGATGGCGGATCAAATCGTGCACTGGATGATCGGAAGCAGCAGGATTATTCATTGTTTCTCTCCCAGTTTCATATCAGCTGACTCAAGGGCGGGTGAAAGTGAGGAGCGGTGGCCGGACACCGCTCACAGATCAACTTACTTGCGCGGCAAATCGAAAATGGAGTTACTTTGCCTGTGGAGGGATAATCATTTCCACGTCCAAAGTGATATCCACGTTGTCAGACACGACCACGCCACCGGAATCGAGAGTCTTGTTCCAGGAGACGCCATAATCCTGGCGGTTGATTTTTGTCGTGCCGGAAACGGCCGTGCGTTGCAGCCCCCAAGGATCCTTGATGGGCGCCTTCGGGACGGTCACATCGAGAACGACTGGCTTGGTGTTGCCGCGAATGGTGAGATCGCCGGAGACTTTAAGCTTGCCATCACCGGCGGCTTCGACCTTGGTCGATTTGAAAGTCATCGTGGGATGATTGGCAACGTCGAAGAAATGATCGCTCTTGAGGTCCTTGTCGCGATCGGGCTCGCGAGTATCCACGCTGGTCGCGTCAATCGTGACCTCGACGGAAGACTTGGAAGGGTCGACGTCGTCATAAACCACGGTTCCGTTGATGCCGTGAAACTCCCCGCGCACGGTAGAAATCATCAGGTGGGTAACGGCAAACTGCGCGTCGCTGTGCTTTGGATCAATCTTATAAGTGGTGGTGGTGGCCAGAGCCGGAAGCGCGGATAAGGCTGCCGTGGCCGCTGCCACTGCGATGTGACGAAAATGGCCTTTCATTGTGTTGCTCTCCTTTTTGCTCGTTTGAATTGCTCGTTTCGGAATATTTCTTTGGATGCCGCAAACGCTAGCCGGGTGCACGCTTTTGCACTTCGGCCAACAACTTCGCCAATTGTTTCAGGTGGGCGGGGGACATATGGCGAAACTGATTTTTGTGTAGCTCGTGGACCGGCCGGTCTAGCTTCTTCAACAGCTTCAGCCCTTCCGCAGTGATGCGGGTTTTAATCACACGGCGATCCTCTTTTTGCCGTTCGCGCGTGATGAGTTTGTGCTTTTCCATACGATCGAGCAGGCGGGTCATATCAGGATCGCGCGAAATCATGCGATCGCTGATTCCGCGGCAAAGCAAGCCGTCGGGTTCGGCGCCACGAAGAATGCGTAGCACATTGTATTGGGCGGAGGTGAGCCCGGCGGCTTTGATGAGCTGCTCCGCTTCCTGAGAAAGGGAATCCGCAGCCCTCAGGAGCGCCACGAAGACGTGGTCCCCGAGGTGAGCGGTGGGGCAATCGGGAATGGGGCGCGAATCCACGTTCGCAATATAGTCGTTGCAACGACTATTGTCAAGAGGAAAGTATCACCTGCGTCTTCACGGCTTCGTTACCGGACGCATCTGCACTTCGCTGATGAAGCTTTGCGGCCCTTGTAATGCCACCATGGCTACTGCGTGGGCTACGTCTTCGGGCGTAAGCATCTTGGAGGGATCCTTCGGCCCGCGCCCGGAAAACTCCGTGGCCACGCTTCCGGGGCAGATCACGCTGACGCGGATTCCAAACCCGCGCAAATCCTCCGCCATGGACCCGCTCAAACCCTGCAAGCCCCATTTGGAGGCGCAGTAAAGTCCACCGCCGGCGAAAGTATTTTTGCCCGCCAGCGAACTCATATTAATAATGTCTCCGCGGCGCCGCTGCATCATCAGCGGAGCTACGGCGCGCGAAACCAAAAACACACTCTTTAGATTGGTGTCCAGAACCAGGTCCCAGTCCTCTTCACTTTTTTCCGCCACGGAGCCAAATCCAGGATTGCCGATTCCGGCGTTGTTCACGAGGAGCGTGATCGGCCCCAGTTTCTCTTCCGTGGCCTTCACGAGTGACGAGATTTCATCCGGTTTCGTAACATTCGCCGGGATACCCAGAACACGAGAGGAAAGCTCCGAAACTTCCCGCGTTGTCGTTTCGAGCGCACGGGCATTGCGTCCACACAGACTGACAGCGGCTCCCAGTTGCGCGAACTTTATGGCGATGGCTTTGCCAATGCCGCGGCTGCTTCCAGTAACAAGCGCCACGTGGCCGAATAAAGGTTTTTCGGAGTGTGCCGGGGTATTTGCGCTGCTTATATTGGTCATTTGATTTCTTCCTCGCCGAAGCTACGAATTTTGTGCGAAACTCATCTTACTCCCAAGGAGCCGCCCGGCTTTGGATGCCTCATCGGTGCGCAGGGTAAGAGGTTCATTCAAACAATGGCGGTATGCCTATACTCAACGAGTAAGTGAGTGATTTAGTCAGTGACTTGCGAACGGGCGGCAGCCGCCCCTATAATTCGTAGGTTCTGAGAGCGCCATTCTTCTTTGCTGGGATAAGTAGTAGAACTGGTGACCGTCTTGGCGGTTGCTGGATTGCTCTAAACACGAGCGGTGAGAGCGAGGAGATAACGGAATGAATGCAACACGACGGATGGCAAGCCTTGCGGTCCTAATCGCGCTTTGCTTGTTTTGCTTGAACACAATCCCGGTAGCGGCGCAGGATGCCGGCGCAAGCAAGCAGCCGTACACGATGGCGGAATACAATGCTTATACGGCGGCGGCGAATGAGAAGAATCCGGCGGCGCAACTGAAAGCGCTGGATGATTTCGTGTCGAAGTATCCGGCTTCGAGCTTACTGAACTACGTTTATCCTCTTTACTACCAGAATTACGCAGCTCAAAAGAACTATCCGAAGGTGATCGAATACGCGGATAAGGAGCTGTCGCTGGGCAGCAAGCTCACCCCCACCGAGAAATACCAGGCTTATTCGGCGCGCGCCTTTGCCTACAACAACACACCGAATCCGGATGCTGCCACCGCGAAGGCGGCATATCAGGCTGCGCTCGACGGCGCGAAGTCCGTTGCGGACCTGCCGTTGCCTCAGGGCTACGACCAGGCAAAATTCGACGATGACAAGAAAAAGGCCGTTTTGAGTTTTAATGGCACGGCCGCCGCCGCAGCATTCGCTGCCAAGGATTATCCCGACGCCATTACGATGTACAAAACGATCCTGGCCAGCAATCCCGATGATTTCATTTCCAACTTCAACATTGGTCGCGCTTACCTGGCGATGAATCCTCCACAGCAACTCGATGCGCTATGGGCGTTTGCAAGAGCGGCGACGTCAAAGAGCGCGACCCCGAAGCAGGCAGACTCCGTAAAGGCCTACATGCCCAAGGTGATCGCGGCTTATCAGGGCGGCACCGTCTGTGACCCGCTGACGCAAGCCGAGCTGAACGAATTGCTGCAGCTCGCAGCTAGTTCGCCCGATCGTCCGGCCAGCTATAAGCTTTACAGTGCCGCGGATCTGGATGCAGCACGCAAAGACATGACCATCGCTTCCGTGGTGACGGACCTGAAAGCCGGCGGAGACAAGGCGAAACTGACTTGGACGGCCGCTTGCGGCCTGGAATTCCCCGATGTGCCGGGGAAGATCATCGACATCGTGGCGGGAGCGGACCAAGTGGAGCTGAAGAACGCGTTTGTGACCAGTGACGCGGAGTTTGAAGCCGCTACCACGCCAAACATGGACGTGATTATCAAGACCGCGGATCAGCCGGACGCTGCCAAGCTCGAAAAGGGCAACGCCGTGCGTTTTACCGGAACGCTGGAATCCTATGACCCCGATCCTGCGTTTATGCTGCACTGGGACAAGGCCAAGGTGAACGAAGAAGACCTGCCGAAGCCCGGCAAGAAACCCGCGCCGAAGAAGCACTCAGCCAAGCCGCAATCCGAGTAGCAGTCCGAAATCGAAAACGGCCCTGGGAAACCGGGGCCGTTGTTTTATTGCGGAGAACAAAAATCGTCAGCGCGTGCGTCCGCGGCGATGATCCAGCTTGTACTGCACCACTTTGCGGCTCAGCGTGTTGCGATGAATGCCCAGAAGCTCAGCGGCCCGAGACTGGTTGCCATTCGTGCGGTCCAGCATCCGCTTGATGAAGCGTTTCTCAAATTCGCTGACTGCTTCATCGAATAAAATTCCTCGCTCCACCATTTGCGACACCAGGCCTTCCAGTTGGTCTCTCACGTCGACACTCTCCGCAGCAGATTAAGCATCCTCGAACCGGGCGAACAGCTACTCCAATTCGTGGCCGACCAGAATCCGGTAGGCTTCACGATATTTGGCGCGAGTACCTGCAACCACATCCGCTGGCAAGTCGGGCCCGGGTGGAGTCTTTGGCCACTGGATGCGTTCCAGGTAATCGCGGACAAACTGTTTGTCGAAAGAGGGCTGAGGGCCCCCGGGCTTGTATTCTGCGGCAGGCCAGAATCGCGAAGAATCTGGGGTAAGCGCTTCGTCGATCCAGATCAATTCGCCGTTGAGTTGACCAAATTCAAATTTGGTATCGGCCAGAACAATGCCGCGCGGCTCGGCGTATGCGGCGGCTCGACGGTAAATCTCAAGTGTCACGTCACGGACCTTTTCGGCCCGAGGCCTGCCGAGCATTTCCGCGGCGCGTTTGAAAGAGATGTTCTCGTCGTGGCCGCTGGTGGCTTTGGTGGCCGGCGTGAAAATGGGTTGCGGCAGTTTGTCCGATTCCTTCAGTCCTGGCGGCAACGCGATTCCGCAAACTTTTCCTGTGGAGCGATATTCTTTCCAGCCGGAGCCGGAAAGATAGCCACGCGCCACGCATTCAATCGGAAGCGGCTGCGTTTTGCGCACGACCATGGAGCGGCCGGCCAGGTCTTCCGCGTAGCGATCAAAAGGAGAAGGGAATTGCGTTGCATTCAAAACGTGATTGGGTATGACGTCTTCGAGCAGATTGAACCAGAAAAGCGAGAGCTGCGTCAGCACGCGGCCTTTGTCTGGAATGGGTGTGGGCATCACAACATCGAACGCAGACAGCCGGTCGGTCGCGACGATGAGCAGGCGGTCGCCCAGGTCATAGATATCACGGACTTTGCCGCGCGCAACGGGCGCTATACCCGCGAAATTCGTTTCGCGGATCACTTTTGCTGCTGAAGTTGTGCTCACGAGAACTTGCCCCTGAGGAAGCGTGGAGCATTCTAACGCACCGCACGGCGATGTCAATGTGACTCGTGGGGAAGTTATGTGTGGGATTTCTTATTGCAAGTATTTCGATTTCTCATTGGAAAAATGCACGCACATTGGAAACTGCTCCGCGCGGAAAACGTGGAACTACGCGGCGGTGGCGGCGCGCTGCTTGGAACGCGGCGTTTCTTCGCCTTCCCAGCGAACGCTGACGATTTTCGAAACGCCGGGTTCCTGCATGGTCACGCCGTAGAGAACGCTGCCCGTTTCCATGGTCTTGCGATTGTGCGTGACCACGATGAATTGCGTCTGCGCGCTCATATCGCCGATGAGTCGCGTAAACCGCCCGACGTTGGCCTCGTCGAGCGGCGCATCCACTTCGTCCAGGATGCAGAACGGGCTAGGCTGATAACGGAAGATCGCGATTAGCAACGCGAGTGCGGTCATGGCTTTTTCGCCGCCCGAGAGCAGCAGTACGTTTTGCAGGCGCTTGCCCGGAGGTGAAGCAACGATGTCGATTCCGGCATCGCCGGAGCTGTCTGGTTCAGTCAGGCGCATTTCCGCCGTGCCGCCGCCAAAAATGGTGTGAAACGCAGTGGTGAAGTTTGCATTGATCGAAGCGAACGCTTGCTCGAATTTATCGCGCGTGATCTGGTCCAGTTCCTTAATGGCTTGCTGTGTGTCGGCGATGGACTGCAGCAGGTCATCGCGTTCGCGCGTGAGGAACGTAAAGCGCTGCTCGCACTCGTTAAATTCCTCAAGGGCCATCATATTGACCGCGCCCATATTTTCGATGCGCTGCTTCATCTCTCGGTAGCTGGCCTCGGCGGTGGCGAGTTCTTCGCCGCTCATAAACGCGGTTTCGGAGGCGATGAGGTCCTCAGGCTGCGCATTCACCTCCGTTAGGCAAGTCTCGCGGAGGTGCTGGCGATCGGAATCGTTGCGTGCTTTCTCAATTTCGAATTTGCCGCGTTCTTCGCGCATTTCCTGAAGCGTCTGGCGGGCCATGCGCAAATGGTCTTCCAGTTGCGCAACGCGAACCCGCGCGTCATCCCATTCTTGCTCGAGCTGTGTCTGCAACTCTGCCAGGCGCGCCTTTTCGAAGCGCAGAGTTTCCAGTTGCACGGTTAATTCTTCCGACTGTTTCGCCATTGCGGTAGTTTCTTCGCTGATCGACGCTTCCTGCTGGCGCAAAGCGGCTTCGCGGCGGTCCAGTTCCGCGCGCTCTTCCTGCAGCCGGTGAGAAATCGCCTCCGCTGAAGCCAGGCGCTCGTTCATCGTAGCCAGTTCCGCCTTTGCGGTGGCGAGTTCATCTCGTTCCGCTTGCACAGCATTGCGCAGCTGCGCTACTTCTTCGGTGAGCCGCACGGTTTCCGATTCCGCTTCGGCGCGGCTGGAGGCGGCCAGTTGATGCTGCATCTGCGCCAGCAGCGCGCGCTGCTGCGCGGCATCCATTTGCTTCCGGATATGTGCCAGATCGTTCTGGCATACGGTTAGACCCAGACCAAGGCGCGCAAGGTCGCTCTGCGTTTGTTCGTGGCGATGCTTCGCGGCAAAATGCGCGCGTTCGGATTCGCGCTGCCGTGCCGTCAATTCCTCCTGCGCCTTCTCCGTGGCGTACTGGCTATCTGTGATAGCTTCCAGATCCGCCTGAATCGAATTGCAGCGTTGCTCGAGATGAATCAGTTCCGCGGTGACCGCGCGAAGTTCGCGCTTCATTCCGAGCGGCCCCGCTTCATCGGGGCGGCCGCCCGTAACCATGCGGCCCTGGTAGCAAGTGCCTTCCGGCGTGACGAAGGCGTATTGCGGATACTCGCGAGCCAGCTTTTCCGCAGCCACCGTCTCGGTCAGGTAACCGTTGCGCAGGCGGGGTAAAAACTGTTTCGCGGCCGGCCCGAGAGGATCGCGGAACTCCACGAGCTTATCGAGTCGAGAGATGACGCCGTCTTCGGACGCGGAAATGGATGATGGGCTCGTATTCATCGAGTTTCAGATTGCGCAGAGAATCGACGAAGAACGTTGCGCGCCCGCCCACTTCCTCGCGCAGCATGCTGACGCCCGCGCGCGCATGGTCGTAGGTCTCCACCACGACATATTCCAGTTCCTCGCGCAGATATTGCTCGATGGCCGCTTCGTGGTGCTCTTGCACTTCCGCGTAATCCGCTAGCACTCCGACCGCGCGAAAATCCTGGCCACCGTGCCGTTCATTGGCGGCAAAAAGCTTTTGCACCGCTTCGCCGGTATACGAATGGTCGTTGAGGATGCGGTTCAGCGTGGAATGGCGCGCGCGAATACCGGAAAGCGAATCGCGCAGGGAATCGGCTTGTTTGGAGGTGCGTTCCCGGTTCTGGCGCAATTCGGTCAGCTGAGCCTGCAGTCGCGCCGCCTGCGTTTGCAGTCGATCCAGCTCAGCCATCGCAGCCTGTAAAGTTTGCGCGGCTTGTTCCGCGTCATCGCGGACGTGAATCGAAGATTCCAGCAGTTCCGCTTCGCGCGTTTCCAGCTTCTGCAGCGAGTCGTTCTGGTGGACCAGCGCTTCTTCCGCCTGCTTCTGTTCGCCGTGAAGGCGCAAAACGCTTTCGCCGGCTTCGGACGCAGCGCGGCGCAAAGCTTCCATGCGCGTTTCGGATTCGGCGATTTGCGATGCACGTGTCGCAGCGCGGGCGGCAAGCTCATCCACTCGAATATTGACGCTAACCGATTCTGTGCGTGCAGCGTCCACGGCCTGTTGCTGCGCGACATTGCGAAATTCCCAATCCAGCTGCTGCGCGGTGACGGTCTGGCGTTCGACGGCAAGCTGCTCGTTGCGCCCGGACAGCTCCGCGCTGCGTGTGCGATTGAACGTGATGCGATTCTCGCAGCGGTCGACTTCCAGCGCGGTCTGGTTCAACAGGTTCTGGTTCTGCCGGATTTCCGCGTCCATGGAATAGATACGCTGGCTGAGCCGGTCCTGATCGCCTTCCTGCTCGTGGATCGCCTGCGCGTGCTGCGTTTCCGCGGCCGTTAATTCATTTAGCCGCAGCCCAACGCGCTCGGCTTCGCGCGTCCAACTCTCGTGCCTTGCCCGCCAGCATTTGGCGCACGATGCCACGCATTTGGTCGCGAATCTCCGCATAGCGGCGCGCCTTGGCAGCCTGGCGCTTCAGGGAACCAAGCTGTTTCTCCACCTCAACGACGATGTCGTTCACGCGCGAAAGATTCGCTTTGGACGATTCGAGCTTGGCTTCGCTTAGCCGCTTCTTCGTCTTGAATTTCGTAACGCCGGCGGCTTCTTCGATAATGGCGCGGCGTTCCATGGGCTTCGTAGCAAGGATCTGTCCAATGCGGCCCTGCTCGATGATGGCGTAAGAATCCGGCCCGAGCCCGACGCCCATGAACATTTCCTGAATATCGCGTAGGCGAGCCACCCGGCCATTGATGAGGTATTCGCTCTGTCCGCTGCGGTACAAGCGGCGGCTGACCACCACTTCGCCGGGCTTGGTGACCATGGCGGCCTTTTCCGCCTTCTTGCGTTTTTTGGCGAGGAAACCAGACTCAGCCGGCGCAGCCGATTGCTCCGAAAAGGACTCGGCCTGATCCGTGGTCGCAGCTTCGGTTACTTCTTCTGAGGAGGCGTTCATTTCATCCGAAATCGGCTGTTCAGCAGACTCAGGCGTATCTGTCAGAGCCAGAGCTTCCGTGGAGGTTTCCGCGGCAGACGTAACCCCTTCAATCACGAACCGCGCCGCTTCCGCCAGCTCCGGGTCCTCCATGGTGATGGTGACCTCGGCCAGGCCCATCGGGGCCCGCTTGGCGGTGCCATTGAAGATGCAGTCGGCCATGCGTTCCGCGCGCAGGGACTTGTGGCTCTGTTCGCCGAGCACCCAGCTGATCGCGTCTACCACGTTGGATTTCCCGCAGCCGTTGGGGCCCACGATACAGGTGGTGCCGTTGCCGCTGAAAGTTACTACGGTGCGTTCGCAGAACGACTTAAAGCCTACGATTTCCACTTTTCGCAGCTTAAGCAAGGTGTCCCCTTTTGTCGTAAACATCCACTTCGCGATGCACTACCGCAGATACTCTGCCTGAGGCTGATTCAGGCAACAAAGGGACCAGGGTGATACCGCGCGAAGAGAGACGACTTTCCTTTCCTCGAGGGGAGGTTCTTCGGCACGACGTTTCTGTCTGTAACAGACAGAAACCACACACGTTTGGCAGGTTCTCAGTCAGAGGCCCAGCCGCCTGGCGCAAGGATGGCGGTACGGGAAGAAAGAGTAACATGGGAGGGTATAGCTGTAAAGGCCTACTCAAGCGGTAGCGGTCCTTTTCCACACGCCACAAGAGCAATTACCCCGCCGTCGAGCCACGAACCTTCCGGGCCACCACGCGCAGCCGGCGGTAATCCATCACCCAGTGGTCATCTTGGAACAGTGTGGGTCGAGCTTCACGCTCAATGGCCATAAGCGCGGCTTGGCGTTGGCCGGCCGGCAACTTGTCCAGGAACGATCCACCAAACATCTCGAGCCAGTTGTGTAACCCGCGCGCGCCATCTTCTAGCGCCGTCGGCCGATCGAATAGATTAGCCAGGGTCACTTCTAAACCGTGTTTCTCGAGCAAGGTGGAGTACTCTCCGACGCTGGGGTAATACCAGGGACTTGGCGCGGGCCCGGGAAGACCGAGTTCGTGCCATGCCCGTTCCGTCGCCGCCAGCAGGCCCGCAACATTGCCCTTGCCGCCGAATTCAGCCACAAATCTACCTTCAGCCCGCAAGGCCTTGGCGATCCCGGCCACCGCTTTCTCGGGTTCTTTGATCCAGTGCAGGGTGGCGTTCGAAAACACCGCATCAAACGGCTCCGCGAAGGCGATCTCGCGAGCATCCATCACCTCAAACTGCAACGAAGGAAATTTCGCGCGAGCTTGTTGGATCATTTCCGGGGACTTATCAACGCCGACCACCTTGGCGCCTCTGTCGGCGATCTGCTCGGTCAAGTGACCGGTCCCGCAGCCCAGGTCCAGAATGCGCTCGCCCGGCTTCGTTTCCAGCAGGTCTAGCAGGCCCGCCGCCATCTTCCAGACAAACGAGTGTTTGTCATCGTAGAGTTCTGCGTTCCAATTTGAACCTTGTGCCACGCTCATGCCCCTCCCAATTCAAAAACCGCCCCTCCTATTGTCTCCAGAATCTCGCTCTTATTCTTCCCAAAACGCACGACGGCATTCGCAAGGCTGGCGTTCAACACCGGGAAGGTGCCGGAGCAATCGGTCTTGAGGTAAGGAACGACGTGGATGCCAGGCGCGTGAGCTTCGACGCTGGCTTCTACCAGCAAGCCCTGCGCATCCAGAGCCGTAAATTTCCATTGAAGGCGAGACGGATCGCGCTCCACCTCTATCTCCTGAAATCGCTTCAGAACTGTAGGCGTGTCATTGTGCCACCAGATGGCTTTGCCAAAGATCAAGCCGAAGGGCATGTCATAAACCAGCGCCTCAAGGGTGCTCGATCCAGCTTGCGCATGCGGGAAATACGCATGCATCCAGCGCCAATTAGTGCGATGGCGGTAGCCGCAGTTGTGGCCCTGCACGCCGAAGCCGAGGGCGTCGCCAGAAAACTTCACGCCGTCAAACGAGATCTCCCCAGAAAACTGCGCGTTAGAGTGTGGCGATTTCGAAAAGCCGATCCAGCCCTTGTCACTGAGCACCACCCCAAAGTTCGAGCGATACGCCAGCTGCCAGGAAATCGCATGGCCATCGACATTAAGCTCGCCCCAGCAAGTGTTTTCCTCGATGCCGCTTTCCGCGATCCGGAAATGGAAGGGCAGTTGGCGGCGCCCACTCAATTCGAGCGCGTCGGCCCGATAACCCTGAATGAAGGTCTGTGGGTTCCCTCCCCGTGGAAACCAGGAGGCCCAAACCTGCACCGGCAAGTCTGAGGGATCCACGCTGCACCCATTTCGCCCCGGGTTCAGTAGCAAATAGCGGAACCACCACGCCCCGCTGCCATCGGCCAGCCCCAAGCGCAGAAACCACACCTCATACCGGCGCTTCATGTGGAGCGCCGAATAGACGGGGTTCATCCGTCGTGTATCCAAACTTAGTTCACCGCGTCCCTTCTCGGATTCCCCTTGGACTTTATCATTCCGCGACTACTGCTCCGAGAGAAAGCCGGGGTAAAATCGTTAGGGCAAAGCCGGCGGACCGCCACCATCGGCTCCTTTCTGAACCAGGAGATTTGCCGACATGGTGGAACCACTTTTCATTGCGCAAGGCACTTCGCCACTCCTTCTATTGCCTCAGATGGCAAACCGCCACGGCTTGGTGGCAGGCGCTACGGGTACCGGGAAAACCGTAACGCTCCAGGTTATGGCTGAAGCGTTCAGCCGCATTGGCGTGCCCGTTTTCGCCGCGGACATCAAAGGCGATCTTTCCGGGATCAGCCAGCCCGGCACGGACAACCCCAAAATTGCCGAGCGCGTGAAGAAGCTGAAGCTCGCAGACTTTTCGTTCGCGGGATGCCCGATGACGTTCTGGGACGTGTTTGGCGAGCAGGGGCATCCGGTGCGCGCCACCATTTCCGAGATGGGCCCGCTGCTTCTGGGGCGTCTGCTGAACCTGAACGACACGCAGGAAGGCGTATTGACGCTGGTTTTTAAAATCGCTGACGATAATCAACTGTTGCTGCTGGACCTGAAGGACCTGCAAGCCATGTTGCAGTACGTAGGCGATCACGCGAAAGACTTTCAAACACAGTATGGAAATATCTCCGCCGCTAGCATCGGGGCCATTCAACGCGGATTGCTTGGCATTCAACAGCAAGGTGGCGAGAAATTTTTCGGTGAACCGGCCTTAAACCTGGATGACCTGATCCAGACCGATGCCCAGGGCCACGGCGTTGTAAATATTCTAGCGGCTGACAAGCTCAACCAGTCGCCGAAACTCTACGCCACATTTCTGCTCTGGATGTTGACTTCACTGTTCGAGCATTTGCCGGAAGTGGGCGATCCGGAAAAGCCCAAACTGGTTTTTTTCTTTGATGAGGCGCACCTGCTCTTCAGCGACTTGCCGAGGATTATCGAGGATAAAGTATTGCAAGTTGTGCGGCTTATCCGCTCGAAGGGTGTGGGCGTATATTTTGTTACCCAGAACCCGTTGGACATTCCGCAACCTGTGCTCGGCCAACTCGGCAATCGCGTGCAACATGCTTTGCGGGCATTCACGCCTCAGGACCAGAAAGCCGTGAAGGCGGCCGCAGAAACATTTCGATCGAATCCAAAATTGGACGTGGGAAAGGCCATCACCGTATTGGCCGTGGGCGAAGCACTGGTTTCGTTTCTCGATGAGAATGGAACACCCGATGTGGTCGAGCGTGCGCTGATCTGTCCGCCGCACAGCCAGATCGGTCCAATCACGCCGGAGCAGCGCCAGGAACTGATTAAGAGTTCCGTGGTGGCAGGCGTGTATGACAATGCGGTGGACCGCGAATCTGCCTTTGAAGTGCTGCGAGCGCGTGCGGGCCAGAGCGGCACGGCTACAGTGGCACCCGGGCAGGGGCCGGCATCGCCGCCCTGGTACGAAAACATCCCAGGAATGAGCAGCCACGGCCGTCGTGGCGATAACTTGGCCGACGCGCTTGCAAAAAGCGCCGCCCGCGCCATGGGCAGTTCACTCGGCCGCCAAATCGTCCGTGGCGTCTTAGGCTCGCTTCTAGGCGGCAACAAACGCTGATGCCAAGCACGCCTCCGTGATTGCCCCCAAAAATGTCGTCATCCTGAGGCGCGCCTTTTGCGACGAACGATCTCAACGAATTGGCGTCTGATCAAGTAATAGTGCCCGACTTTACGTTGAGATCCTTCGGCCCAGAAAACCAGGCCTCAGGATGACACGCTATGGTGACCAGGAAACAAGCTCGGCACCATCATTGCGGCCGCCGCAAATCGTCAGATACAATCGAACATTTGCAGGCAGGTCGAGGGGGACAGCGGAAGGTCCATGCACGAAATCCAGGTCCACAACACCCTGTCAGGAAAAGTTGAACCGTTCGTCCCGTTGAAGCCGGGGGTCGTGCACATGTACACCTGCGGCCCGACGGTCTACGACTTCGCGCATATCGGTAATTTCCGCACATTTGTCTTTCAGGATATTTTGCGCCGCTTCCTGAAGTTGCGCGGCTTCAAGTTGACGCACGTCATGAATCTGACCGACGTCGACGACCGCATCATCGCCAACGCCGCCGCAGCCGGAGTAGGAATCCGCGAATACACGGAAAAGTATGTGCAAGCGTTTTTCGCGGATTGCAAAACGCTCAGCGTGGAATCGCCCGAGCATTGGATCCGCGCCACGGAAAATATCGATTCCATGGTGGAGCTGATCCAACGGCTGCAGAAAAGGACGTATACCTACGATTCCGAAGGTTCGATTTACTACCGCATCACAAAGTTCAAGGACTACGGCAAATTGTCCAAGATTGACCTGAGCGGAATCCAGGCGGGCGCGCGGGTGGACAACGATCGCTACGAAAAAGAAAGCGCCCGGGATTTCGCTTTGTGGAAGGCGCCAAAGCCGGGCGAACATTTCTGGGAAACGCCCATTGGGCCGGGCCGCCCGGGCTGGCACATCGAATGCTCCGCGATGGCCATGAAATTCCTGGGCGAAACCATCGATATTCACACCGGCGGCATCGATCTCGCCTTCCCTCACCACGAAAACGAAATTGCGCAAAGCGAAGCCGCAACGGGGAAACCATTCGTGCGTTACTGGTTGCACGCGGAGCACCTTCTCGTCGAAGGCGAGAAGATGTCCAAATCCCTGGGCAACTTTTTCACCCTTCGCGATCTTTTCGCCAAAGGTTACAAACCTTCCGCGCTTCGGTTTGCGCTGGCCAGTGTACCCTATCGCCGGCAACTGAATTTCACGTTTGACGGACTGCAACAAGCTTCAAGCTCCGTGGAACGGCTGCGCAATTTCGCCGCGCGGTTGAAGAACGAAAAGTTTCCTGCCGGGAAACAAAAGGCTATGGCCGAGCGCATCGCCAAGGCTGCCGACGATTTCGATGCGGGCCTGTCGGACGACCTGAACACCGCCCAGGCTCTCGCAGCCATGTTTGATTTTGTGCGCGAGACCAACATTGCGATGGACAAAGGGGAATTCCGTCAGGGCGAAGTGAAGGCCGCGCAGGATTTTCTGGCCATGTTCGATAAAGTCTTCGCGGTGCTCGAAGACAACGACGGCGAAAAACTCAAGGCTCTCGGTTACGGCGGCGATTCCGGAGGACCCGATGACGCGGAGATCGAACAGCTGGTGGAGGCTCGACAGGTAGCCCGCCAGAAGCGAGATTTTGCGGAGTCTGATCGCATCCGTAAACTGCTCGCGGAGCATGGTATAATTTTGGAAGATACGAAAGACGGTAGTGTTCGCTGGAAACGCAAATGAAGTGCTGCCACTTTTTGAAGCGTGATCGAATAGCCGTTGGTCCCCGCGTCCCGCGGAAGTTCCGACCGTGCAGCCTTCGACCGAGCCTCTTTGGCGTAGATTAAGTACCTTATTTACAGTAAGTTGAGATGAGCGAGGGCTCTCGGATCGTCTCCGCTTTGCCCCTCCGCAGTTCCTATTTACGCAAGGAAGAAAAGAGATTTGGAGGATTTATGATTACGGCCACGGAAACCAAACTGCCTCTCATCAAAACGGCGCTCCCCGGGCCTCAAGGCAGGCAAGTGATCGACTACGACGCCAAATACATTTCGCCGTCGCTTTCACGCGTCTATCCGATGGTTGCCGAACGCGCCAGTGGAGCCATTGTCGAAGACCCCGACGGCAATGCATTTCTCGATTTTTGTGCCGGCATCGCTGTCTGCTCCACGGGACATTGCCACCCGAAAGTGGTTGAAGCCATCCAGAAACAGGCTGCGGAATTGATTCACATTGCCGGAACTGATTTTTATCATCGCCACATGCCGCAATTGGCGGAACGATTGGTAGCGACGATGCCGCAGTCCCATCAGTGGAAAGTGTTTTTTGGCAACTCCGGCACGGAAGCGGTGGAAGGTGCCATCAAGCTGGCGCGTTACGCCACCAAGCGCGACAAATTGATCGCGTTCTACGGATGCTTCCACGGGCGCACGCTCGGCTCGCTCTCCCTGACTGCGTCCAAGAACACGCAGCGCAAAAATTTCGGCACCCTGCTCGGCGGCGTGGAGCACATTCCTTATCCGTACGCGTATCGTTGTGCTTTGGGCCACGGCCCCGAAGTGTGTGGTGGCGAGATCATCGATCTGCTCGAACAGCAGATCTTCAAGCGCCTATTCGCACCCGAAGAAATTGCCGCGATCATCGTGGAACCGATCCAGGGTGAAGGCGGATTCATTCCCGCGCCGGCATCCTTCCTGCAAGAACTGCAGCGCATCTGCAATAAGTACGGAATCATGCTGATTCTGGACGAAGTGCAGGCTGGCATGGGGCGCACGGGAAAAATGTGGGCTTACGATCATGCGGGGATCACGCCGGACATCGTCCTCACCGCGAAGGGAATTGCCAGCGGCATGCCCATCAGCGCGTTCATCGCCAGAGATAGCGTGATGCAATGGAAGCCCGGTTCGCACGGCACGACCTACGGCGGTAATCCCGTTTGCGTCGCAGCCGCTCTCGCCACGCTCGATCTGATTGAAGGGGGATTGATGGCCAATGCCAAGAAAATGGGCGACTACATTTTCAACAAGATTGCGGAATGGCCGAAGCGGTTCAAGATCGTCGGCGATGTACGCGGCAAAGGATTGATGATTGGCGTGGAGATTGTCCGCGACCAGCAAACGAAGGAGCGCGCGAAGGATCTTCGCGACAAAGTGGTCGTCAACGCCTTCCACAAAGGCTTGCTCACCCTCGATTCGGGCGAAAACTCCATCCGCGTTTCACCGCCGCTCATCATCGACGAAGAACAAGCGGACTGCGCAATTCGCATCCTGGAAGAGTCTCTGCGGGAAGCCGAAAAGTCGCTGTAGTTCGCACGCCATACGACGGCCATCGCGTCGTCAACAGCAACCAGCCATATTGTCATACGAGGCGCGTCTTTTGCGCCGAAGCATCGCAACTCTAAAACCTGCACAACGAATCGGTTGAGATGGACGCAAACACCGCGCCTCCGGATGACCCCGCATATCCGTGAGCTTTTTTTGCAAAAAAGAACTGGCGCATCCCTATTTATTATGAACAGTTAAATCAATATAAAGTAATAGTTCTCGCGCGCATGGCCCACTACTTCCTGCACGACCGCCCTATCCAGAACTGTCCTTTACGCTTCGACGTGGTCGCTATCAAAAACACCCCCGGCCCGCCGCCGGTCGTGCGCTTGCACAAAGCTGCCCTCAGCCCACAATTACCGCCGTGTTTCCAATAGGAAACTGCTCCAATTCCTCCGTTTGCTTCCATTGAGGGCGGGGAAGAGTACAATACAATACCGTAAGGGCTGCGTTTAGCACTCAAGTGGACGCATCGGCCTGGAGGGTATGCATTGCCGGAACTGCGTAAGGATCCGATTACCGGACGTTGGGTGATCATTTCCACGGATCGTGGAAAACGCCCGATGGATTTTCTGAGAGAAAGTGTTTTCCCCGGGCCGCCGCGGAATTGTCCCTTCTGTCCCGGGAACGAAGGCAAGACGCCACCGGAAATTCTCGCCTACGGCCGCAACGGCACTGGCGCAAATTCCTCCGGTTGGAACATTCGCGTGGTGCCAAATCGATTTCCTGCGCTGGGAATCGAAGGAGAACTCGATCGCGAAGGCGAAGGCCTGTTCGACAAAATGAACGGCATTGGCGCGCACGAAGTGATCATCGAGACGCCCCAACACCAGACCACCCTGGCCCAATTGCCGCAGAAGTCCATCGAGGATGTGCTTTGGGCTTACCGCGATCGCATGCTGGATCTGAAGAACGACAAGCGCTTCCGCTACGTGCTCATTTTCAAGAATCACGGCGAAGCGGCGGGTGCCTCTGTCGAGCATCCGCATTCACAGCTCATCGCCCTTCCAATCGTGCCGCGCCGCGTTCGCGAAGAAGTGGACAATTGCTGGCACTATTACGACGAAAAGGAACGCTGCATCTTTTGCGACATCGTGCGCCAGGAGCGTGATACCGGAGAGCGCGTAATCGGCGAAAACGATCATTTCATCACGCTCGCGCCGTATGCCCCGCGGTTTCCCTTTGAGATGTGGCTATTGCCAAAAGTCCACGGCTCCGCTTACGAAAATAACCAGAGCTCCATTTACGTGAGCCTGGCGCAAATGTTAAAAGACACACTGATGCGCATGGACGCGGTTCTCGACCGACCGGCGTTCAACTTCATGATTCACACCTCGCCCATCGGGGAAGAAATCAACGATCACTATCACTGGCACATGGAAATCATTCCGAAGCTGACCAAGGTGGCGGGATTCGAATGGGGCACTGGCTTTTACATCAACCCGACGCCGCCCGAAGAATCCGCGCGATTCTTGCGCGAAGCCCAAATCGAGGAACCGGCAAAGAAGTAAGTTACGGGGCGCATTGTGCAACGCCGGATTTGACCCACACGGCATCGTTGGTTTAAAAAGGCACTCGGGCAGCACTGACAGTCATTACCTAAGTCCGCTATACTAGTAAGGTTGAGGCGCGGTACCCAAGTGGTAAGGGAGAGGTCTGCAAAACCTTTATGCGTGGGTTCGATTCCCACCCGCGCCTCCAACAAATCCCCAATGTTTATGCGGGTTCTGAGAGGCCAATTTTCCCACGTGACCTGTGCGTGACCGTACTTTTCGTCTCTTTCCACAGTTTGCGCACTGAATCCTCCAGGAGCTTCTGCCGCTCCGGAACCCATTTGTTGTAGTGGCGCTGTGTGACTTCAATCTTTCTGTGGCCCAGCAGCTGGCTGACCGTGTCCAGGGGGGCCCCGCTGAGCAACAGGCGCTTCGCGAAGGTGTGCCGGAACTGGTGGATATGGCCCTCTACTCCCACTTGCTTGAACAGTCGGGCGAAAGCCTTGCGCCAGGTCGCCGCGCAATCCTCCGCATTCGACTCGCCGGTCCAGAATGGGTGCTTGCCTGGAATGCACACGATGCTCTCAGCCACGTCGGTGGGGATCGGGCAAGAGACACTCGTACCGGTCTTGGTTGTTCGCAGCAGCACCTTCCAGCCTGCGTTGTCCTTAACGAAAGCCTCGTGCGTAATGGTTGACGCGTCACCCACGCGCAGGCCTGACCACAGCATCAGTTCTGCCAAGGCTTTGAGGCGCTTCCCGTTGCCTTCGTACTGGTCACATCCCTTGAGAATCTGCTCGACCTGTTCCTCAGTGAACGGCACGGCATCCGAGTCTTCCACCTTCGGCATAGCGATCGGCTTGGCGGGGTTCGTCCTGATCCACTCGAAGTCGACAGCGAACTTGAAGAACGTCTTCATGCGCTCGATGTGTTTGCCAGCTGTGCGCGGCGACATTTTCCAGGTGTTGCGAAATTCGCGAAGATCGTCTGCGGTGATCTGGTTCAGGAACACATAACCCTTATTGTTGAAATAATCATTCAGTCGACGAAAGAGAAGCTTGTACTTCCGGATCGTGGGCTCACGCAATCCGCGGCCATTCTCGGCGTCTTCAATAAACCGATCGGTAGCTTGCTTGATGGTATGCGGGACCGTGTTGGCCTGCAGACCTTCTGCTTCAATCTCTCGGGCCCTTAATTGGGCTACTTGCCACGACGCAGTTCCCAGGGGCTTCCGGATCCGCTTACCATTCACGCGCCAATCCAGCCAAATCGGACAGTTGCATTTCTTATATGTGTGGCTTTGATGGGGGCACGCTTGTAGGTGCCCACGATGCACGACCAACATGCGGCTTAGTCTATCACAACGAAATTGCTCGATGAGAACCCTGGTCGTTAGGACAGTTCGTCGACGAGGTTTTTGGGGTAGGCTGTAAAGATAAGGAAGGGGCGCTGCATGAAATCATCCACGCAACAAGAACAAGAACTGATGTTGATGCATCGCAGCCATCATCGGCGGCGTGTAGCTGAAATGAGACTGTTCTTAATGTACGACTTGCCCGTTTTATTAGAAGCAGAGCCGCCGAAGACTGAGCCAGTAGAGTCACCTGAAATCGTTGCATCCAGCCAAACAGTGAATCCCTACGTTCCGCTCGAAGCTTACCGCCGTAACAAATAAGAAAAGCCCCCACCCGATTTGATCGGATGAGGGCTGGTTGAATGTTCGTTTGTGTTACGGTCTTGGGGGCCAGCTCTGCGGCTTTCCGCCGATCAGTCGCCGTCCGAGTTCTTGGGCCCATGCATCGTTTTCTGGATTTGGTCCAACCGATTCAAATCGGACGCGCTCCGTTTTTGGATCGGTCATGTCGGAGACTTCGCCTGGACCGGTGACGATCCCCTCTAAGATTTCGCCTTCGACAGGGACTGCGATCGCAAATTCTGGCCCAAGCTGGGCGAGCGTCACGGGATATGCAAACCCTTGGCGATCCACAACCACACCATGACCGGCATCCTGGTTCCACGACTTGACCTTCAATTTCTCACGTTGTGCATCAAGCAAACTCATCGATTTCCTCCTCCATTTGTTCCTCAGGCTCCAGCTGATCATCGGCGCTGTACGTTTTCGGCGGCTCGAGTTCTCGCGTACTGCGCTCCTTAGCACCTTCAACCACTTCCTCGAGCTCAACATCGAGATCGGCTTCACCGACCATCTGAGCAACACCGTCCGGTGCGAGCACTGCTGGGAGAAGCTCGTCGATCCGAACGTTGTCAAAACCTTCTCGAAAACGAACGCGTACTTCTGTCGGCGAAACAAAGTCGTGAATCGTTCCGTACCCTCGACCCTCGATAAACACACCCTGACCGCGAAAGCAATTTACTTTGATCATGGAATCCCTCGCTGTGTGTTTTAGAAATTGGTGCACGCCAGGACGGAGGGCACCGTGATTACTTACTTCTTCTTGCGATGGAACGGAGCTTCGCTGACTTTGCGGTTTGCTAAGACGTGAGCAGCGCGCTGCTTGGCGACTTCGAGACCGTCTTTGCCGCTGGTCACGTGCCAGCCGAGCGTTGCTTTGCTCACCTTCGGGGTGCGCTCAGCGGACTCGCCTTTCCCTTCAAATTCGCCTTGCACGCTTTCCGGCGACTCGTCCGCGCTGAATTCATGGTCCTGGGTTTCGTTCGGGACCAGTGAGCCAGCGTTGGCCATACTGCGGCCGTCTATTTCTTGAATTGACATGATTTTCTCCATATGGATTGTGTTCGGATCGGATCCGATCCGTTTTCTCGACGCCGTCGGGAGGCGAAAACTTTTAACGAGGTCTCGCTGTGTGCCGCGTGCGGACTGGCTTCGGACGGCCTTGGCGTCCAAGCCCACATTTGGTAGTGCTCGGACTGAGGGCGCAAAATGTGCGGCTAAGGGAGAAGGGTCGGAGCGGTGTCTGAGAAATCGATCACGCGACAGCAAGCGGGGCTTGTGAGACGCGCAAGAACGAGCCGTAGGGACTCCGCCGATCTCGCTGGGGCCTGCTCTGCTGCGAATTGCGTTGTGGAGGGGGCAGGAGAGGAGTACGATGGGCCAGAAATTGAGCCAAATCGGAAATCCCGGTTGGAAACTATTATGGGTGGCAGCTAGACTCGTCGTGCAGCGTGCCTAGTGGAACAGTAGCAGAGGCTAGCAGACCATTTTCAATCTGGGAGAGTGCAGATGAGACAATTCGATCAGAACGAGCGTCACGCCCTTGAAGCCGCCGCGAAAGAGGCGGGCTTTCGACTTGAGCCGAGCGATTACGATTACTTTGCAATGATTGAACATGCAAAGCATGACACCACTGAAGAACTTCTTTCCGGCGAGCCCATCATGTTTGGGCGGTTTGCAGTAGGGCGGAAGCTCGGATATCACGCGGTTTCATTTACGGAACGTGACGGCCGCGAATTGGCGCTAGTGAAGGATAAAGACGGAAAGGTAATTGCCGAACATCGAGCCCAAATATTTGTGGCACGTCATCCGGTCGCTCCTTCATCACTCGTCGTCCTTGGCGTACCAGGTTGTTGGCTCGAAGTCAGAGAGAGATATGGCTGTATACAGGTCCAAGGCCGCTGTGGCATCCATTTCTTTGCCTGGTCGTCCTGCGACTAACTTGACACCGTTGACCCAGAAGGGGCCATAAAACGCATCGGCGTACGCGCCCACGAGCCCTGTTAAAAAGTAATTTCCGTGTGGTCGCCAATTCGGAAGTAAACCGTTACGAGTGCTACGAATCCCTAAGTAAGGACACTCGTAACAGTCTTGCTAGTGTAGACCAAGATGTAGTTTTTGCGGCGAAGCGCTCGGGACTTGCGGCAGCAGTCGCGGCCCCATCAAACGGTAGCTTTGCGCGGATCCGGTGTGGGCAGTGCAGGCCTTCCGTCGGGCTGTAGTTTAACCGCCAATGTTGCTTTCTTTCTCATCTCCCCTGTTTCCTGTAGAATTCTGCGTGAACGGCTTCGAAAGAGCGCCGACCTTCTCGGTGCTTAATTCCGTGCCAAACTCGCATCCCCGGCTCAAGATCATAGAACTGGTCTGCAAAGACCTGTTCCACGTTGTTGACGTGCAGGTAAATCTCATCCCCACCATTTCGGCGAAGGATGGCGGCGCGGGGTATCATGCGCTCGACGATCGAGATCTCTCGATGGGCTTCGGGATCTCATTCGATCTCTGTTCCGCAACGAACCCGGTGTGCTGACGTTCGATCGGCCGGGGACGCGCGTGAAACGCCCCTACGCGACAATGAGAATTCCGGACAGTGTGCTGGTGAGAGTGCACACCCGACTGTCGTCGAAGGCCTCCGCTCTCAAGTGATTTTCCCACGTGACCTATACGTGACCAGGTGTAGCGGTTTTGACGATTCTTACGGTTTTGTCGTCCTTATTTTTCAGCAACTTACGTGTTATCAATAGGCCTGTCGGGATCGATTCCCACCCGCGCCTCCAGAATATCCGCTTGAGTTTGTTTCAGTTATACCTTCCATTTTTTCCGTGTACCCCTGGCGTACCCTTCGTTTCCATGAGTGCCAGGGGGTCTTGCTCGCAAGTACGCTTCAAATCCTTCTCAAGCTGCTCTTGGCGACTGTGCACCCAAGGAGAGTAGTGTTTCTCGGTTATTCGCACGCTTTGGTGCCCAAGCAGGATTGAGACTCTTTCTATTGGCACGCCTGCAAGTAATAACTCAACTGCGAACGTGTCGCGGAAGCGATGCGCATGGCCGTTCGGTACTGCAGCGAGCTCAAACAACTTTACGAGCCGACGGCGCCAACTTCCCCCGGTCACGTCTGCGCATGACTGGATAGAGGAGATGCAATGGGGATATCGGGGATTAGGGAAGTTCCAGGTCCAGCGCGTAGATTTCGTCCACTGTGCGCGATCCGTGCATGGCGCACCGTCCGGGATGGGTACTGGGACGAACTTTTCCGTGGTCAATCACTGCCACACTAGCCCGTTTCGTATTTATTGACGGTCCCCTTAGCCTGCACTAAGATTCCGCGGCAGGTTTTCTGAACAGCACAAGAGGCTACCCACGCCTCGAGCAGGAGCCAACTAGGTGAAGAAATACTTCGCGTATCTTCCCATCTTTGGATTGTTAGCAACCCTGACAGCGAACATTGTCCCATCTTCGGTTCGTGACGCAACAACGTCAGACTCGAAAGAAGACGCGCCACCTGTAGCGCCGGTGCGGATTATCACCGACGAATACTTTGGCGTCAAAGTGAGCGATCCCTATCGCTACATGGAAGATCTATCGAATCCCGAGGTTGTTGCATGGTTTAAGGGACAGAACGACTACACACGAGCCGTGCTTGCGCGAATATCGGGTCGCGAAGCGTTGCTGGCAGAGATAAAGGCGCTGGATGAATCGGCTCCTGCGCGGGTGACTGATATCCGACGCATGCCGAACGACCGGTACTTCTATCAAAAGCGGCTTGCTTCCGAAGACGTAGCAAAGCTGTACATAAAAGATGGTTTGAACAGCGCCGAGCGTGTGTTGGTGGACCCGACAAAGTTCGCGACGCCTGGCGGGCCTCACTATGTAATCAGCTACTATGCACCTTCCTTCGACGGGCATTACGTGGCTGTGGGCATCTCTGCAGCGGGCTCCGAAGACGCCGTACTACGAGTATTCGATACAAATACAGGACAAGAAACGGGAGATGTCATCGACCGAGCCCAGTTCGGGAGCCCCAGCTGGATGCCCGACGGCCGATCGTTTGTGTATAACCGCCTGCAGAAGTTAACGCCGAGTTCGGCCCCTACAGAACGGTACCTAAACAGTCGGTCTTATCTGCACGTGCTCGGCACTAATCCGAATGAGGACCGATTGGTTTTCGGCAGCGGCGTGTCAACGGTAAAACTAGATCCGGCGGATATTCCGTTTATGGTGACTTCGCCGGGCACTCCTTATGCCCTGGGGATCGTGGCTCACGGCGTCCGCATTGAGGCTACGATTTACGCCGTACCTCTGGAATCACTGAGCGCTGCAAGTGTGCCGTGGAAACTGTTGTGCGACGTGGACGATGATGTGACGGGGTTCGACGTACACGGCAGTGATCTGTACCTTATCTCCCATCACCATGCGTCGCGATTTAAGGTCCTGAGGACCAAGATTTCTAATCCGGACGTGGCTCAAGCGGAAGTAGTTGTGCCTCCAAGCGAGGCCGTAATCCAAAACGTTGCAGCCGCCAGCGATGCCCTCTACGTGCAGGAGTTGGATGGAGGGATTGGGAGACTAGTCCGGCTGGAGTATTCCGGCGGGAAACCCCAAAGGATTCCCTTACCGTTTGACGGGTCCGTCGCGCTCATCGGAACTGACCAGCGGATACCGGGAACGCTGCTGGATCTGGCCACGTGGACAAAGGCCCGGACAATTTACGCTTATGATTCGACGAGCAAGACGGTGACCGAAACCAAACTGCAGCCGTTGGGAAAGTACGATGAACCTGCGGATCTGGAGTCGGTGGAAGTAAAAGCCAAGAGCTACGACGGCACGCTGGTGCCTCTTTCGATCGTCTACAAGAAAGGCCTGAAGCTCGATGGAACGAACCCAACACTGTTGGAAGGCTACGGTTCCTACGGCATCACCTTTGATCCATATTTCGATCCGAAGTTTATTGCCTGGTTCGAGCGCGGCGGCGTATTCGCGGTAGCCCACGTCCGTGGAGGAGGCGAATACGGCGAAGACTGGCACCTGGCGGGAAAACTGCTAACGAAACCAAATACATGGAAAGATTTCAATGCCTGCGCTGAGTATCTGATCAACCAGAAGTACACGACAAAAGCACGGCTGGCCATCGAGGGAGGAAGTGCCGGCGGGATCACCATCGGACGAGCGATTACAGAACGCCCAGACCTGTTCGCTGTGGCAATTGATGCAGTGCCGATGTCGGACGTTGTGCGGTCTGAATTCACGCCCAATGGTCCACCGAACATTCCCGAGTTCGGAACAGTGAAGGAATTGGACGGATTCAAGGCACTCTATGAAATGAGCGCGTATCATCATGTCAAGGATGGAGTGGCTTATCCGGCGGTGATGGTAACCACCGGGTTCAATGATCCTCGAGTGATCTCCTGGGAGCCCGGGAAGATGGCAGCACGCCTGCAGGCAGCATCGTCCAGCGCAAAACCGATCCTGCTGCGGGTCGACTACGACGCCGGGCACGGTATCGGATCAACCAAAACGCAGAGAGAAGAAGAGCTGACAGACGAGATGAGTTTCGCGTTGTGGCAGTTCGGAGTGCCAGGATTCCAAACCGCGAACAGGTGATCACCTGCATGTGGGTCTTAAGTCTTGAAAGCTCGCTCTTGAAAGAGCGTAGTCTCGACCTAACTCCAAGCTGCTGCATGAACAACCTGGGGCAGCAAAACATTTCCAATTGCGAAGACTAGTATTACTACGTTAAGTGCTTGACGTTTGGTTTTGCGGGATGATCGTGTAGTCTGGGACGAACGAGATTTCCCGACGCTTTCCGCTGTCCACCGGGGCCAAAAGGCATAGAGACTTGCGGAAGCTGTGCCAATCCCGGTGAGAAGAAAAAACGGTTTGAAGGTTAGGTCAAAAAATCGTTTCATCTGGTCCCCGTTCAATCGGATCTGCGCTTCTGCCAACCTTGTGTCAAAGTCCCGCCGTCGCAATTCCCGTACAGCAACTTCTCTACGGTTGGTGTGCTGGTCCGATCAGCGGTACGTGTACGGGCTTAGCCATACCATAGAAGACCACGACTCCCTGACCCGCGCACCGGGTTGATAGCCCTTCTATAGGTACACCTACGCAACTGTCGATATCCTGCCAGTTGTTAGTGACCCATACGTCGCCCGCAGGATCGACGTCGACATCAACCTCCATCTGCAAACCTCCACCGACGTAGCCGAGAGGAGGCGAAATTGGATCGCCTGTCTTCATTCCAGGCGGACAGTTTTCGGTTCGTACGCCACACAGGTGCGCGAGCTGTCCTGACGCACCGGCAAAATTAGAGACCCAGACATTGTCGTTGCCATCCACGGCCACAGCCCACGGACCTGGGAGGCTGCTGCCAGAAAATGGACTACCCGGAAATTGGCTGCCGTCCGGTTTCAGCAAAACTACGCTTCCGCCCTCTTTGCCGCCTTTTTGTTCGGACATGACCTTCGTCAGGTAGTCGGAGGCCTTCGTAACACCATAGAGCTTGAAGCGTACCCCCATGTCCACGAGATGGGCCATGCCCAGTAAGCCGCTACCAAATCGGTTGGTGAGCCAGACGTTGCCTTGGCTGTCTATGGCAAGGCCGCTAGCGTTGAATCCGCCGGTCTTGAAGTTCTCGGCCTTGCTTGGATCAGCGGCGGGGAAGCGTGTAATGTGGTCGATGGCGCTATTGGCCACCCAGATCCGATCCTGTTGGTCGATACCGAGGTGAAAGGGCGCCTTGAGCGACTTGCACGGTTCCGCGTTGTCGCCCTCGCAAACGATCCGCCCCTGATTGATATCACCCTTTGGAAAGTACACAAGCTGGCTCTTCGAGATGCACAGTGCCCATACATCTCCACTGGGAGTGGCGATGATGCCCTGCATCAGACCGAGCCGCCCATTGAACGTGATGCCTTCCGGAGGCGACAGCGGCTTGCCGTTCTTGTCGAATACAGCTATGGACTTACTGCCGTAGTTGGAGAACCAAGCGTTGTCATTGGCATCGACGGCCAAACCGAACGAGCCACCCTCCATTCCGCCACCCGTAAAACCTGTGGTGATTGGCGACAGCGGCTTGCCATTGGGCGCGAATTTGCTCGCGTGGCCCTCCCACAACGAGTCCTGTCCCTGCCAACCCACGGTGAAGTTGTCGGCCACCCAAAAATTGCCCTCGCTGTCGAACATTCCTTTGCCGCCTGCGCGTAATCCTCCGCCATCAAACTTGAGCGGAAGAACCCAAGCGCTCGGTGTGAAGTTGAGGTAAGGCATGAAGGGTACAAGGCGCAAATTGTGGTCCTGTGGGGCTGGATACAGGTAATTCAGCAAACCAAAAAGTTTTTCAGGTTGATACCAAGGATAGCGTGCGATGTTTTCCGCTGCCGCCAGCGTGTTTTTCGGATACTCGCCTCTTGGCGACGTAGCTGCATAGAACAAACTGCTGCAAGCGTCCGACCGGATCACGGTCACACAGCCAGCAAGTACATCGGCCAGCGTCGCGAAATTGGCCATCGTTGGAGTCTGCCCACCGTTTAGCGGGTCTTGAATCGCCCCTCCCCAGCCACCGGTTTGCAAATCCACAAAATTGGGCACATTGCCTGCAGCAATGCGCAGACCAAGGACGTTTCCCCGGAGCTTTGGCCCGTCGAGAAATTGAGCGTTGGTCCATACCGACGCGATCGTCGTGAATTCGTTGATGACTATTTTATCCGGCGGCTTATTCCCGAGCACGGTGAGAAGCGCAATCGCAGGATTGTCACCGCTTCCCTTTTGAGCCTTGGGTACTCCCCCGGTCGCCACAAGATATAAGATGGCGTCAGCCCCGAGCGCATCTGCGAATCGAATTGCAAATTGGCCCTGGTCGTTTGTTCTTGCTTCCGCCAATTTCTTGGGCGCATTGGAACCCGCTTCCCACAAAACAACTGTAGACGAGGCAATTGGTACGCCCGCGCCCAGCACCTGCCCGCTAAGGTGCTCGGCACAGGAGGCAGTATTTGCATTCATGCTCGCGAGCAACAGCCCGCCAAGACAGAAGGATCGAGTCCAGTTTGTCAAATTCATCGTTCCTCCAAATGGATCCAGGGAACAGGTTTAGAGCCGAAGGAGACTCTGAATAGTGCTCGCACTCTGTTGTGCGACGGCATTGTCAAAAGTGACAAGTCCCAGGCGCCGCAGCATCTGCAACAACACGTAAGCGATGGAAGAGAAGTACAGCCGCAGTTGATTGCTGCGCAGATAGTGCGTGCTGGTGCGGTCACTGAACAGCATCAACTGCTCCTTGATGCGATTCTCCATGTCTCCTCTCCCACAGTAGTGCTCTTCATACAGCGCTTGCGCCGGCCATTCTTCTGCACTCAGAGAGGTCACCACAAAACGCGGGTTCTCTCCTTTTTCCAGATGCTCGGCCTTGGCCACCACCCGTCGCGCACAGCGCCAGCTCTCCCGCGTCTGGTAGACGAACTCTTTGAACAAGCGGGCGGCGCGTCCGGTCTCTTGGTACTGCGCTTTCGCTTCCGCCATCTCCTGCACGATCTCGGCCTTCAGACGCTCGTTTTTCGCTAGTCCCAGCAAGTACTCTACGCGGTTCGCTTCACACCAAGCCATTAGCTCCTCACGACAAAATCCCGAATCTCCCCGCACTACGATGTGCACCTGCCGCCACGCAGAACGAATCTGTCCTACGATGCGCTGCAACTCCTCTACACTTCCTGCCGACGCATCGATGTTTGCGGATCGCAACCGCGCGCACAGGAGGAACTCCAATCCCGAGCGCCTCGATCAGCGCCGGGCCGTCGTGGGACTGCCCCCATTCAGCGATCCCGGTATCCCGCCGTACCACCCGCCCGTGAAAGATCCGCAAGAGTTCTATCGCCAGTACGTCGAGTGGCTGCATCGCGTCGGGTGGAGATAAGGCCTGTCGTTGACCAATGGTGAGATCGCCATCACAGGCACAACGGCAGATTCCCAGTGATTCCTTCTGGGGCGTCGGCTTCTCGGAGCTGACCGGCTAGGTCCTGGGAAAACGGCATTACCGCCGAAGTGGGCCCGGCACCCTAGTGTCCCGTCCCGTATAAGTGTTGACGATATGGGCTGACCATGTTTCAATGGGGGCATGTTTGCCACCGCCGCAGCTCTTTCCGTTGATGTCGAGGCCAAGAGGCAACTGGAATCGTTGGTCCGCTCTGGAACAACGCCACAAGGAGTGGCGCAGAAATGCCGGGTGATTCTGCTGGCCCACGAAGGGATGTCGAATCGCTCAATCGCCAAACAACTCGGTCTGTCGCGCCCGACGGTGATCGCCGCCCGCGCCACGTTCGGCGCAGGCGGAGTGCAAGCGTTGACCGCCAAGCCGACGCGGAACCGGCTGCGCCGGACGTTGACACCGGAGTTGGAGAAAAAGATTTTGGATGCCACGCTCAAAACCAGACCGCCGGACGCGACGCAGTGGACCGTGCGAACGCTCGCCAAACACTTGCGCGTGTCGCGCATGATGGTGCATCGGGTTTGGCAGCGTTTCGATATTCAGCCCCACCGGGTCGAGAAATTCAAACTGTCCAACGATCCGCAGTTTGAGGAAAAGGTGCGCGATATCGCCGGTCTGTACCTGGACCCTCCGGAACGCGCTCTGGTGCTGTGTGTCGACGAAAAAAGCCAGATTCAAGCTCTGGACCGCACCGCTCCGATCCTGCCGCTGCGTCCCGGACTGCCAGAACGGCAAACCCATGATTACAAACGCTACGGAACGACCACCCTCTTTGCGGCATTCAATATCCTGAACGGCAAAGTCATCGGCAGTTGCTTGCCGCGTCATCGCGGCAAAGAGTTCGCAAAGTTTCTCAACCAAGTGGAGAAGCAAGTCCCTCCGGACCTGGACGTGCACATCATTTGGGACAACTACAGCACGCACAAGAGCGCCACTGTAAAGCGGTGGCTGACACCCCGCAAGCGCCGCCGCTTTCATTTCCACTTCACCCCTACCAGCAGTTCTTGGCTCAATCAGGTGGAACGCTTCTTCGCCCTGATCACGGAACGCATGATCCGTCGTGGCACCTTCCGCAGCGTTGAAGAACTCGAACGCGCCATCTATGCGTGGCTCGCCAACTGGAATAACAAACCCCAGCCTTTCGTTTGGAAGGCCACGGCTGATGTCATCCTCGACAAGGTGCGCCGTTGCAAAGAATTAGCTGGGACACCACACTAGTTTCCGATTACCCGACTTTTCCCAGATGAGTTATCTGCAAAGCTAGTCCGCGGTGCCGACCGTTCGCCAGCAAAGACAGCGGGAATTTTCCTCCCGGCTTCTCCCTTTTTAGGGGTGGCAGATGATCAGGAGAGGGCGCGCAAGTCGTTCCGCAGCCGATCACCATCGCGCAGAAGTAACTCGATTGCCGCATGCGTTTTTTTCCATAGTGGAACGGCCCGTGTCAGCAACCCTCGTCCGTTTGCCGTCAGGATCATCAGACGGCCGCGGCGATCCGCCGGGTCCGGAGTGATCCTGACCAGGCCGCGGCGTTGCAGGGGCTTGAGAGCGGCAGTCAAGGTGGTCCGATCCATGGCCAGAAGGGACGCCACAGCGGTCATCCCTGGTGGTTTCGGACGGTTCAGGGACAGCAGTAGCGAGAATTGCCCGTGCGTGAGGCCGATGGGACGCAGCGCATCATCAAAACGCCGTGCCAGCGCCCTGGCCGCTCGCTGCACGTGAAGACAAAGACAGGAATCGCGGATAAGGTGCGTCGTCTCAAGGGTCGTGCCCCGGGTGCTGGCCATAACCAGATGATATGGCTATCCGCGTATCTTGCCAAGAGGCAGTAGCATGCGTTACGTTGATATCAATTTAAAATACGTTGATATCCATCCATTTCCAAATGTCCCATTTCACGTAGGAAAATCGGGCAAACTGTACGAGAAATTGTAGGAAGGCCTTGTGCGCGGATGCCTGTGCCATTTCCGACCTGAAGAAGCGATTGCGCCGGGCTTTCCCGAACGGTGTGCGCCTTTCGTCCCAGGAGACGTACAAGTATTTGGAAGATTTCAAGTTGGCAGAGAACTGCCGGATCGATTGCAGTCCGCGACACTCACCTCCAGAAGATTTTACAAAAATGTTTCGCGGTAGGAACTTCAGGTGCAACTACTCCACTAACCAGGAATAGAAGTCGCGAAGCAGCTAGCAGACGGAGAATACCTCTGAGCAAGGGGCGGGACGGGTGTGCGCGGGTGGGTTTTGACCAAGAGTGACCCGGTTGCACGGCTAAAGCGCAAATCGCTGGAGGAACTATGAAGCTTACGAGCAAGTGGAGTAGGGGTGTACCCATATGCCTTGCGATGCTGAGCTGCCTCATGATCGTGAGAGCAAGCAGCGGTCAGGTGGTTTCTGGTTCAATCAGCGGGACGGTGATGGATCCGTCCGGCGCGCCGGTGGGAGAAGCTGACCTGCGGCTGGTAGCGAACGACACCGGAGCGACGACGAAAGGCACGACAAATCAGACAGGATACTTCCGGTTCGTACTCCTGCCAATCGGCAGTTACAAACTGACGATCACCAAAGATGGATTCCGCAAGATGGAACTGAATAATGTGACCGTAACGGCGAACCAGGAATACTCGATCGGAGAAATCAAGCTGGATGTGGGCTCGCAGACGGCGATTGTGGAAGTGACGGCGGCGCCGCCGCTGGTCGAATCGACGCAAGCGCAGGTGACCACGGCGATTCAAGGCGAGCAGCTCCTCACATTTTCCGGGACTCTGGAGAATGAGGGAATGGACATCATGGCGCTTCAGGTGCCTGGAGTTGTAAATACGCGCGACAACACGTTTTCGAATACCAACGGCGTGGGTTTTTCAGTGAACGGGCTGCGCGGCCGGTCCAATGACCAGCAGATCGACGGGCAAAATAACAACGACAATTCGGTGACCGGGCCGGGACTGTTCTTGTCGAACCCGGATTTTGTGGAGGAATACCAAATTACGACGAGCAACTTCGGCGCGGAATATGGCCGGAATTCCGGGTCAGTGGTGAACATCAACACGAAAAGCGGAACAAACGATTGGCATGGAGCGATCAGTGGCACGGAAACAAATTCTGTTCTGACGACCCTAAGCAACGCAGAGATAGCTTCCGGCCTGACCAAGCCGCCGCGTTCCAACGAGGAGTTCACGAGCGGGACCATTGGCGGTCCGATCGTGAAGAACAAACTTTTCGTATTTGCGGGATTCGACGATCAAATCAATTCTTCGAATGGTGTGTTCAACACAGGTTCGCTGGTACCGACGCCACTGGGTGTGACGCAACTGGCGGCGTGCTTTCCGGGGAGCACGAGCGTGCAGGCGCTTGCGACCTACGGACCGTTCGCGATAAAAGGAGGAAATCCCACACAGTTTGGGACGGCGACGACTGCGTATTATGACAACGCTCCGGTAAACAACGCCACAGACCCGCTTACCGGGTTACCGGCCTGCGGGTATCAGCTGAACGGGATTCAAAGGATACTGCCGAACGGGTCCACGGAATATGACGGCGTGATCCGCATGGATTGGCAAATCGGAGCGAAGGATCTAATTTATGGACGGTATTTGTACCAGAAGCTGAACGACGAAAATATATTTGGCTCGGGCGCGTTGGGTTATCCGGTCAGCGTACCGTCGCAGACGAGCTTTGTGTTGGGGCAATGGAGCCACACTTTTACGAGCACGATGGTCAACGAGTTCCGGTTCGGCTACAGCCACGCAAATGTCCAGTTTGGCGGGAACACTATCGGGACGGTACCGCTACAAGGGGATATCGGCAGCGCGATCACGAGTGTCGGATTCACCAACTCGGCGCTCGGGGGGTTCGGAGTATCGGATGCTTTTCCACAAGGCCGAATCGTCAAGACTTACCAGGCGCAGGATAACTTTGACTTCAGTAAAGGCCACCATCAGTTGAAGGCCGGTGTCAATATCACCGACCAGCAGTCGCCGAACATCTTTTTGCCGAACTATAACGGGACGTATACGTTTTCGGACTGGGGGGCTTATGCCGCCAATGCGGCGACAGCGGTCTCCATCACGCAGGGGAATCCGAGTTTTGCGTTTAAAGAGTACGACACCTTCTGGTATGTGGGAGACGACTGGAAGGTGAGGAGCAATCTAACGCTGAACCTGGGGTTGACCTATACGTATTACGGGCAGCCGGCGAACCTCTTTAATCAACTGTCTACAGCGCAGCAGAAAAGCTCCGAGCCATTTTGGGCTCCGAGTCTGCCGCTTTCGGCGACAACGGTGCCTTCCGAACCATCGGTGAAGGACCTGTTCGGACCGAGCGTCGGATTTGCGTGGTCGCCGCGGTTGTGGATTCTCGGTGGCGATAAGACAGTGATTCGCGGCGGCTATCGGTTGACCTACGACCCCGCCTTCTACAACACGTTCTCGTTGGTGGCGACGACGGCGCCGACGGTCCTCGCGCAGACCCTGACTAGTCCCTCGAATGGAGTCCTGGCGGTTCCAACGGGTGAAAACGTGCGGACGGAGTATGCGAGCGATCTCACCTATGGAGTGTTTGACCCTCGCAACTTTAACCGCACAACCATTGCGCCGAGTTTCGGACCGGACCGGGTGCACGAGTGGTCACTCGGAGTGCAACGACAGGTCACCGCGAATTCAGCCTTTGAGGCGAGGTATGTGGGGAACCATGGCTGGGACCTGTTCCAGAGCATCAACGCGAATCCTTACATCGCGGGGTTGGCGGCCTCCTATCCGAACCTGGTTCCATCCAATCTGACGCCGTGCACAACCCCGATTTCCACGGTGCTCAATGCGCTGGGCCGGGTGAGCTGCTCGGCCGGCATAACCAACGAGACGGCCAATTCCGGTTTTTCCAACTACAATGCGCTGCAACTCGAGTTCCGGACTACCAACTTGGCGCACCAGCTGACCTTAAAGATGGGATACACCTTCAGCAAAACGATGGACAACGTCAGCGAAATCTTCAGCACATTTGCCGGCGGCAATTCGATTGCTTACGCCCAGAATGTTCTGAACTATACCGGACAGGAATACAGCTTGTCAGGGCTCAATACGCCGAACGTCTGGACGGTGATGTTTGTGGAGGATCTGCCGTTTATGAGGTCGCAGCACGGGTGGCTCGGACACATTGTGGGAGGATGGGCAATCTCTGGCAATTACATCATTGCCTCGGGCGAGCCATTCACGCCATCGCAAATCGAGATCAATGCGGAATCTGGCGGCGTGGCGAATGACACGAATTTTGATCTGGCGAACATTGGCACGCTCGAAACCTCGCGACCGTTCATTGGAAACTTGAGCGCACCCGTGCAACAGGTTGGAATCTACGCGGCGGATGCGTGCGCGGTGTTTAGTGTGGGATGCTCGACACCCGCAACAACACTCATCTCCATGAATGCGATCAACGCCGCCTCGCCAGGTACAACTCCTCCGGTTGTGCCCGTCTCCCGGGGACAAGTACGCTTCATAGCCAACGGGGCGGAAGCGGACGCTATCTTCGGCACGCCGTTCGGTGATGCGACGCGGAATAGTTTGCGGGAATACTGTACCAATATAGGGAATTTCTCGGTGTTCAAGAACGTAAACATCACCGAACGCTGGAAAATGCAATGGCACATGACCATGACCAACGTGTTTAACCACCCCAATTTCACTGGCATCAATCCCTTCATCGAGAACGCAGGGAATCCGAATTTTACGCTCGGATTCGCGAATCCTCTCTTACAAAACGGAGGCAACCGGACGATCTACTTTGGCTTGAAGGTCCTGTTCTAGCTTCTAATTTGGATCCTTAACCGCTCAGGAAGAGCGATGCCCGAACCTTTCCGGTTTCGCGACTTACGTGTGCCACGAGCACGAAAGGAGGAGACGCTGAGTAGTGCGCAATTGCTTAACTGATGAGGGTAGGCCCCTGGGAACCGACTTACAGGAGTAGGTTCCAAACCACCTTCGGCGGCTGTAGCCAAAAGTTATGGTCGTGAACGCAGAAGGAAAAGGTCTGGGAATGACCAGGTCAGGTGACAGGCAGAAGAGGACCGCAAGGAAACCACTGCTGAAGTGTCGAAACGAAAAAGACGATGTCAAAACCGCGGGGGGTTTGTTACTGCGGGATTAGCTCCGACGAAACCTGGTTACCGGCGGGGCGGCATCCGGCACGAGAGGTGGCCTGAGCTTGCCAAGAGGCGGTTGAGCGGAACGTGGGAGCCTGAAACTGCGATGCCAACGGAGAAGCCACAAGGGGAAGAACCACGAGGGCGAGAGTACGAAAGCGTAGTTTCGGGGTCGGACTGCCCCATCGTAGTGAAGAAGCGGAGTAATTCCCGTGGAGCGAAGGGGGCAGGTCACTCGCGTCCTAACTAATTCTGGTCAACTGGAAACAGGCGGAACCGAGTGGTTAGCACGGAAGGTCAACCCTTCACTGAGTGGCACGAGCCGTGTGACTGGAGACAGTCAAGCACGGTTCTGTGAGGGGCTCGGGGTCAAATTTCCCGGGCCTACTCGACCAGATTGGGATGAGAAGGCCGGTCTCCTGCGGGATGCGATACGCTCCCAATGTTCGACGTGCTCGAAGCTCAATGAAAAGGAGGCCGGCAATGCAGAAGATTAGCACTATGCGCACGAGTGGGAAAAACATTTTCCAAGGGCAGCTGACCATTGGATTGGATCTGGGAGATCGCTCCAGTGCGTACTGCGTCTTGAATGAAGCGGGAGAAATCGTTTTTGGAGCACAAACTGGCGACCACACCGGGAGCCATGAAGCAGGTATTCGGTAGCATGCCGCGGTGTCGCATCGCGATGGAGACGGGAACGCTTCCCACAGGCGCGTGTGCCCCGATACGAGTCTATTGTGCGCGATCTCTTCTGCTTCTCTTGATTCTTCTTGCGCCCGCTGCCTCGGTCGCATAGGTCTCTGTGGAATGACCTACGGGATGCGGAGACGCGGATTTGCAAAGGAGAAGGGACGATGAAGAAAGATAGAAGCTTTATGAAGACAATTTTGTTCGCAGCATTGCTTGTGGCTGTATCCGCGGGCGCATCTTCAGCTGTCCGCTCTCAAGAAAGCGCGGCGTCCTATCCCCATATGGCGCCCATCGATCAATACCTTATGACTGATCGAAACGCTGAGATCGCGATGGCACGTAGCGCAGCACCGCCGTCGATTTCAGCGGATGCGGAAGTCCTGGTCCTCGGCCGTCACGGCTACGAAACTGCTGTCAAGGGCAAAAATGGTTTCGTCTGTCTTGTGGAACGATCGTGGATGTCCCCGTTTGACTTTGCTCAGTTCTGGAACCCTAAGATGCGAGGCCCGATTTGCTTTAACCCGCCCGCAGTGCACTCGATCTTGCCTCTCACCTTGAAAAGAACGGAATTGGTACTCGCTGGACTATCCAAAGCTCAGATCATCGAAGGGATCAAGGCATTCGATGCGAAAGAGCTCCCGCTACTGGAACCCGGTGCAATGTCCTTCATGATGTCGCCCCAAGGGCATCTGAATGACGAAGCCGGGCACTGGGTATCTCATTTGATGTTTTACATTCCGCTTACAGATTCCAGGTCGTGGGGAGCGGACTTGTCCGGCTCGCCAGTTATGTTAAATCCCCAATTTAACGGCGCGCCGGAACCCATCACCGAGTTCATGGTTCCGGTGTCCACATGGTCGGATGGAACAGCTGCTCCGAAGAAAGGACAGTGACATTTGATCTCCATGCGCACTGAGAGCTCTGAATGTTAGAGGGAATCTCATGTTCGTAATTAGACCACCAAGCGTATTGACAAGTCTTTGCCAATTGGACGTGTAGTCGCCAAGCCTGGTGCGCCGTGAAAAGGCGGTGGTCCAGAGTCGAAAATCACTGCGCTTGTGCTTGGTTGCGTTGAGGATTCGGTGGATCGATCCGATAGCCCAGACTCCGGAGTTGCCGGATCATTCTCGTAGTGCGCTTTTGCTTTGACTGCTTGGTGACGGCTGGGCCTCGTTCTTCGTAACGAACTCCCTGGTGCAGGATCAACCAGATCAGCCGACATTGCCGATGGGCAATGGCCCCGATGGCTTGATTATGTCCCAGGCGCGGGACCGAGCGGCGATAGACAATTTCGAAGATGCTTCCTTTGGTTCTGGCTGCGGCATTAGCGGCCTGATTGAGCAAGCGCCGCATGTGACGGTTGCCCTTCGGCGACCGGTGACTGTAGTTTACGCCTGCACTCTCGTGGGGATCGCGCGCGACTTCCAGAAGGGTTTCCGGACTGGTGCGAAACAGGAGATCGTAGAGGATTTTCTTGTTCTGTAAGACCAACGGAGCCAAATGACGAGGAAGCGTAAAGACAACATGGACGTAACGAGCTGGGAGAAGCTCCTGGCGACTCGCTGCGAGCCAGCGATCGCGAGCTCCTGCCTGACACTTCGGGCAATGCCGATTAATGACCCTCAGCGCATGAGGAAGTGCCTTGAGTGGATCTGGAAGCAACGCGATTCGTACAAAACACGACCGGTAGCGCTTGCCAGCTTGGGTGTCATTACCGCAGGCAACTTGGTATAGAATCGGACCACCTTAGGTTTCGTGAAGGATTCCGATGAGCAAACATTATTCCCGGAACATATCCCTCTCCTTGTTAAGTCTCACTCCTTTGGTTCTTGCTTCCGTCTTGGTTCTGTCCGCTACGGACACAACTGCTTCTCTTCCCTCGCCGCCAGTAGCGAAGAAAATACCGAAGATCACCGAGATAAATGGCCATGAGTTTGTGGACAACTACTATTGGCTCCGCGATAAGCAGAATCCCGATGTTCGCGCCTATCTCGAAGCCGAGAACGTCTACACCGATGCCGTCATGAAACCTACAGAACCGCTTCAGAAGAAGCTGTACGACGAAATGCTCAGCCACATCAAGGAAACCGACGTCGAAGTTCCCTATAAATTTGGCGATTATTTCTATTACAGCCGAACCGAAGCAGGAAAGCAGTACCCCATCCGCTGTCGCAGAAAGGGCGGCATGGACGCACCAGAAGAAGTCGTCCTCGATTTAAACGAACTCGGCAAGGGTCAGGCGTTCATCTCCTTGGGCGCCTATGAAGTGAGCGACGATGGTAACCTGCTCTCCTACACCACCGACAACACCGGCTTCCGCCAATACACGCTATCTGTCAAGGATCTCCGCACAGGCAAGAACCTCTCGGAACACGCGGAGCGCGTTGGCTCAGTCGCTTGGGCAAACGACAACAAAACCATTTTCTACACCGTCGAAGATCCTGTCGCAAAGCGTCAATATCAGTTGTATCGCCATACTCTCGGTTCCACTTCCCCTGACGATCTCATTTACGAAGAAAAGGACGAACGATTTGAAACCTACGTTGGTAAAACCCGCAGTCGTGCCTACCTTATCCTCTACATAGGGAGCCACACCACCAGCGAAGCTCGCTTCATTCCTGCTTCCGATCCTAAGGCGAATTGGAAACTGATGGAACCTCGCAAGCAGGATATCGAGTACTACCCCGATCATAATGGAGACTTCTTCTACATCCGCGTAAACGACACGGGGCGAAATTTTCGCCTAGTGAAGGCTCCTATCGGCGATCCCGGTAGTGCGGGTTGGCGCGAAATAATTCCGCAACGCGCCAACGTCATGCTCGATGGCACTGACTTCTTCAAGGGCTACTACATCCTGTACGAGCGCGAGAATGGCCTGCCACAGATCCGTGTCGCTGACCTCCGCAGTGGTGAAGCAAAGCGTATCGAATTTCCCGAGCCCGCCTACGACAGCTATTCCTACATAAATCGTGAGTACGACACCACGAAATTCCGCTACGCTTATCAGTCCTTCATCACCCCAGGCTCTGTCTACGAATACGACATGACTGATGGCAAATCTACGCTCCTTAAACAGAAAGAAGTTCCCGGCGGTTACGATCGTAACCGTTATCAAGTGGAGCGAATCTATGCCCCGGCGCCAGACGGTGAGAGGATTCCGATTTCCGTTGTCCATTTGAAATCCAGCAAATTTGATGGCACTGGCCCTCTGTACCTTACCGGATATGGATCCTACGGCTATCCTTACGACATCGGATTCAATTCCAACCTGTTTAGCATGATTGATCGCGGTGTTGTTGTGGCTGTGGCCCACATTCGCGGCGGAGGCGAAATGGGAAAAACCTGGCACGATAACGGCCGCATGATGCATAAGAAAAACACCTTCACAGACTTCATTGCTTCTGCCGAGTACCTTTTGGCCCAAGGATACGGCTCCAAAGATCGTTTGGTGATTGAGGGACGCAGCGCCGGGGGCTTATTGATGGGTGCGGTCCTCAATATGCGACCGGATTTGTTCCACGCTGCATTAGTCGGAGTGCCGTTCGTGGATGTTATGAATACCATGTTGGATGAATCTCTCCCCCTAACCGTGACCGAGTTCGAGGAATGGGGCAATCCGAAAGAAAAACCAGCGTTCGATTACATGCTGACCTATTCTCCTTACGACAACATCGAAGCTAAGACCTACCCCAATATGCTCGTGAGGACTTCCTTCAATGACAGCCAGGTAATGTATTGGGAGCCGGCCAAATACGTTGCCAAGATGCGTGCACTCAGAACCGATCACAATATCTTAATTCTGAAAACGAATATGAGTCCCGCCGGACATGGCGGCGCATCGGGGCGCTATGATCGACTCCATGAAGCGGCATTTGATTACGCGTATTTCCTTACCCAGATGGGAATAAACAATTAGTACTAAGGAAGACGCCAGCAGAAGTTCCGGGCGAAAATATACCGGACCAATGGTTATCGAGATCTCGCTAATCATATTTGGTCGGCGGGGGTGTATCGTGGTCCGAGATAGCACAACCGCACCCATCCATCCTTCCCGAAGCTGAATCCCTGATTTCACGTTTTTCTTCTCGCACACTGTGGGGGAATTGCTCCGGGGTCGACCTGCGAGTGGCGGTATACTCCGCTCAGGAGTCCCCATGAAAAGGTTTAGGCTTTTGCTACTGGTGCTGTTGGCCGCCACAGCGTCGCAGGCGAGCACGCGAGACTGGAAGCCCGCAAGGGTTGTCAATGATTCGGAAACCGATATTACCGGCGAAATGCGCGCCGAAAAAATCACCATGCACTACACGATTGAGACCGACGACATGGTTTATTTTGTCGACTACTCCTTCAAACCGGGCCAGAAGAATAGCCGCCCGCCGAGCATTACAGCAAATGTGGAAACAAAAATTGCCGTCGAAGGCAAACACGCGTACATTCTCGACGCCACCGGGCAAGAACTGAAGATGCATATCGTGAAGAAGACGGCAAAGCACTAATCGATGGTCTTGCCAGGACTCGGCCACAGCCGAAGGAGAAATGGGCAATGAAGATTGTGGATGCCAAGGTGATTGTCTGTTGCCCGGGGCGCAACTTCGTCACCGTGAAGATCACCACTGAAGATGGCGTTTCCGGCGTCGGCGATGCCACCCTAAATGGACGCGAACTTGCGGTGGCGAGTTATTTGAGCGAGCACATTCTTCCGCTGTTGGAAGGCCGCGACGCACGGAGGATTGAGGACACCTGGCAGTATCTCTATAAAGGTGCGTATTGGCGGCGCGGGCCCGTCACCATGAGCGCGATCGCGGCGGTAGACACCGCGCTTTGGGACATCAAAGCCAAAGCTTCTAACGTGCCGCTCTACCAGTTGCTCGGCGGCGCATCGCGCGATGCAGTACTGGTTTATGGCCACGCGAGCGGGAGCGATATAGAGGAGGCGGTCAAAGCTGTTGCGACCTATGTGCAGCTTGGCTACAAAGCAATCCGCGCGCAGTCCGGCATCCCCGGCCTAAACAGCACGTATGGCGTTGGGCGCGGCGGAATGCACTACGAACCAGCGGAAAAAGATGCCCCGCCGGAAAATCAATGGTCTTCCGAACACTATTTGAATTTCGTGCCGCGACTCTTTGCGCGGCTGCGAAAAGAATTCGGCCCCGATCTGCACTTGCTGCACGATGCGCATCACCGGCTGACGCCGATCGAAGCCGCGCGTTTAGGCAAGGACTTGGAGCCTTCTCATCTGTTCTGGCTTGAAGATCCCGTCCCGGCAGAATTGCAGGAAAGTTTTCGCATCATCCGCCAACACACCACCACGCCCCTGGCGGTCGGCGAAGTGTTCAACAGCATCTACGATTGCCAAATGCTGATTCAGGAACAGTTGATCGACTATATCCGCCCATCCGTGGTTCACGCCGGCGGCATCACGCACTTGCGAAAAATTGCCAACTTGGCCGAAGTCTATCACGTCCGCACCGGGTCGCATGGTGCCACCGACCTAAGCCCAGTCTGCATGGCCGCGGCGCTTCATTTTGATCTCAGCACACATAATTTCGGGATTCAGGAATACATGCGACACACGGCGGAAACGGACACGGTCTTCCCTCATTCCTATACTTTCGAGAATGGCTACATGCAACCCGGAGAAGGGCCCGGCCTTGGCGTGGAGATCGACGAGTCGCTAGCGGCTCAGTATCCCTACCAGCGGGCGTATCTGCCCATCAATCGCAAATTGGACGGCACTCTGCACAGTTGGTGAGATCGGACAAATCAACTGGACTTCGACGGAGTGGACGTAGCGGATTGTTCCACAGCCTCAACCGAAGACAACCCCAACCCCAGATAGCGCTGAGCATTCGCAAAACAAACATTTTGTACCAGTGAGCCAAGCAGCCCTTCGTCATTCGGCAGTTCGCCGTTTTCCATTTCTTCACCGATCAGGTTGCAAAGAATGCGGCGGAAATATTCGTGACGCGGAAATGACATAAACGACCGCGAATCGGTCAGCATGCCGATGAAGCGGGAAAGCAGTCCTGTGTGCGAAAGAGCATTAAGCTGCCACTCGATCGCTTCCTTTTGGTCCAGGAACCACCATCCGCTGCCGAACTGAATCTTCCCGGCGATCGGTCCTTCTTGAAAGCTTCCAATCGCCGTGGCGATGGCGTAATTGTCGGCAGGATTCGCGTTGTAGACGATTGTCTTTGGGAGGGCCCCTTCGCGATCCAGTTGATCCAGGAACGAGCAGAGCGCCGCAGCTTGAGGCCAGTCCCCCATGTTATCGAAGCCTGAATCAGGTCCGACGGCATGCAGCATCCGCGAATTGACGTCCCTCAGTGCACCGAGGTGCAGTTGCTTGGTCCAGCCTTTTCCCGCGTCTAGCCGGCCGAAGAACAGCAACAAGTAACCTGCGAACTGTTCAGATTCCTCCTTGCTTGCGGAATTCCCCGCGCGTGCGTTCGCAAAGATGACATTTGCCTCTCGCTCGCAGCATGGCACGGCGAAGCACCGGTTCAATCCATGATCCGAAAGCCTACCGCCCAGCGCATGGAAATAATCATGCCTCTGCGTCAGAGCCTCGAGGAAATTGTTCAGCGTCGATATATTCACATTGCTGGCGGCTTCCAGGCGCTCAATCCACGCATTGAATTCACCCGCCGAATGCACCAGAAACGCCTTATCCGGGCGGAATGTGGGAAGAACACGGAAACTCTCCCGAGAAGCCGCAATAGTCTGGTGATGTTTCAGGTCATCGCACGGATCGTCGACCGTGCACAGCACGCGAACATCAAACTTCTTCAGAATCCCGCGCGCGCTTAAATCCTCCTGTTGCAGACACGCCTTCGCCGCGTCCCACACGCTCTTGGCGGAATCTTCATCCAGCAAAACTCCCACGCCGAAGTAGCGTTTCAGTTCCAGGTGCGTCCAGTGATAAAGAGGATTTCGCAAAGTGGCGGGAACCGTTCGCGCCCAGGCCAGGTATTTTTCATAAGGCGGCGCATCTCCTGTACAGAATCGCTCCGCAACCCCATTGGCCCGCATCGCCCGCCACTTGTAATGGTCGCCCTCCAGCCAGATTTCAAACAAATTGTGGAAGCGGCGATTTTCGGCAAGATCGCGAGGCGAAAGATGCGAGTGATAATCGAGAATCGGCTGCGCGGAGGCGTACTTGTGGTACAAGCGACGCGCGGCGGCCGACCTCAGCAGAAAATCTTCGTGAATAAAATCCATGCAAACTCCGCCGATATTCTGGCGGGTTAATTTTAACAAATTCGCGTCGCGGACCTGTCAGGGTTTTTTTCGCTTTTGCTGTGGCAACACTCGCAAACCGGCCGCCCTACCGGACTCCGGCAAGTACATCAACGGTGAGTTGATCCAACCGCTCATACGGGAGCGGTTTCCGCAGCATGGCGTCTAAGTTAAAGGAATGCTCCAGCAGCGCGCGGACTCCGTCCTTCGAGAACTTCCCGTTTCCAGGCACGTGAGTTTCATGGCCGGATACTTCGCGCAGAATTGCCTGTATTTCCTGGTCTTCGTTCCATTGCGCGGCTTTTTGCTTCAGGATCAAATAGGTGCGCATGCAGCCGCGCGCAAAATCCTTCACGCCCTTGCAGTTTTCCGTGCGATACGCATGCGCGTCAAAATGCCGAGGGCCCGCATATCCAACATCCTCCAAGAATTTCACCAGCCAGAACGATGACTTCAAATTTGCCGAACCGAAGCGAAGATCCTGATCGTAACGTCCCGGCATCTGATCGTTCAAATCGATGTGAAACAGTTTGCCCGCCTCCCACGCCTGAGCCACGCCGTGCAGGAAATTCAACCCGGCCATGGTTTCGTGAGCAAATTCCGGATTGACTCCCACCATTTCCGGATGAGCGAGCGTCGGAATAAAGCCCAAATAGTGGCCCGTTGTGGCCATATAGATATCCGCGCGAGGTTCGTTGGGCTTCGCTTCAAGCGCGAACCGGAAACCATAGCCGCGGTCCAGATTGTATTCGCACAAATAATTAACGGCTTCGCGCAAACGCTTCACGGCTTCGTCCGGGCGCCGGCAGGCATCCGTCTCGACACCCTCGCGGCCGCCCCAAAGCACAAAAATCTTCGCGCCCAGTTCGGCCCCAAGGTCCATGGCGCACAAAGTTTTTTGCAATGCGAAAGCTCGCACTTCCGGATCATTTGCGGTGAACGCGCCGTCTCGAAAGATCGGATGAAAGAACAAGGAAACCGTGGCCATCGGAACAACCAGGCCGTTCTGCTCACAAGCCTTGCGGAATCCCCGCACGATCGCGTCGCGCTCGCTGGGCGTCGCATCGATGGGCACCAAATCGTTGTCGTGCAGATTCACGCCCCACGCGCCCACTTCCGCAAGCATGGCCACAATGTCCACGGGTGATATAACCGGTCGCACAAAATCCCCGAACGGATCGCGGCCCCGGTTTCCCAAAGTCCACAGTCCGAACGAAAATTTATCTTCTGCTTGAGGCTGAAACGGATCGCTGCTTTTCATGGGAATCTCCTTCGCCGCGCCAGCTTATGAAGACGAACGCACCGATGTGGGCGCATCGGGTAATTCCGACCAAGAACCTGGAGAGCGAATGCTCGCACTCAGGGAAGACCGACGAACCAAACAAAGTGCGCGGCGGAGTGGGGGGGGACCCGAGACTCGCCCTCAAGCGTACCGCCAAGCGCAAGAAAACAAGGCCGTGTACGTTAACGATGTTTTATACTATCATGCATTTTACGCATTGCAAGAATTCAAATTTTTGATGTCTTCGGAGGTTTCATGAAGCCGTGCCGGCCATTCCTTGCATCTGCTCGCATCGCCTTGCCAGTGCTTCTTTTAATGGCCGTGTCTATATTGGCTTCTCCGCAAGGCTTCGCGCAAGCCACGCTTCCGTATCAGGACCCCAAACTTCCGGTCGAACAACGCGTCCAGGACTTGTTATCGCGCATGACTCTGCAGGAAAAAGTGGCACAACTGGAGAGCGCTTGGGAGAACTCGACATTCTTCAAGGACCCCCAGATGCTCTTCGTGGATGAAAAGGGCGCATTTCTGGCGGAGCGTGCCGCGGTAATCTTAAAAGATGGGCTTGGCGAGTTTTCAAGGCCAAGCGATGGCGGCCGCGGGCCACGAGCCATGGCAGATTTTACGAACACCGTCCAGAAATGGGTAAAGGACAACACACGCTTGGGCATACCCGTCCTTTTCCACGACGAGTGTCTTCATGGCCATGTCGCCGCCGGTGGAACTTCCTACCCGCAGGCAATTGCACTCGCGTCCACCTGGGATCCGGGACTCCTCCACGAAGTTTTCACCGCGACGGCTGCTGAGGCCCGCGCCCGTGGAGTACAGCAGTGCTTGGCGCCGGTGCTGGATCTAGCTCGCGACCCGCGCTGGGGACGCACCGAAGAAACTTACGGCGAGGATCCTTACCTCGTTACGGGCCTTGGCGTTGCCGCAATTCGCGGATACCAGGGTGAAGGTCCAACGGTGGATAAGTTTCACGTGATGGCCACGGCGAAACATTTTGCGGTGCACGGCCAGCCCGAAGGCGGTACCAACGTCGCGCCGGGCAATTATTCCGAGCGTGTCGTGCGGGAATATTTTCTAAAGCCGTTCGAAGCCGCTGTGAAGGAAGCACACGTCGACGCCGTCATGCCCTCTTACAACGAACTTGACGGCATACCGTCGCACAGCAACCGTCACTTGTTGCAGGACATCTTGCGTCAGGAATGGGGATTTCGAGGGTTGATCACATCGGATTATTTTGGCCCGGCCGAGTTGAGAACCGTGCATCATATTGTCGCCAACGACGAGGCTGGAGCAAAAATGGCGTTCGAAGCCGGCGTCGATGTCGAACTCCCGTTCATCGGCACCTACTCCAACCTATCCCCGCTTGTCCAGGAGGGAAAGATAGCGGAGTCCGCAATCGACCAGTCTGTGGCGCGCGTTCTGCGAGCCAAGTTTCTCGCCGGCCTGTTCGATGATCCTTACGTCGATCCAGCTTACGCCGAAAAAATCACGAATAGCCCGGAGCATCAGGAACTCGCCTTAAAAGCTGCACACGAAGCCATCATTCTCCTCAAGAACGACAATCATTTGCTGCCCCTCGCGAAAGGGAAGTACAAGCGCATTGCTGTGATCGGCCCGAACGCGGCCGCAGTGCATCTCGGTGGCTACAGCAACAAGCCGGGGCGTGGCGTCAGTGTGCTTCAGGGAATCAAAGATAAGGTGGGATCTTCCGCGGATGTTCTTTATGCCGAAGGATGCAAGATCACGGAAACGGAGCCGGATTGGGACGCGGACAAGGTCGTCCTGGGCGATCCTGCGCTCAATGCCCAGCGCATTGCGGAAGCCGTGAAAGTGGCTCAAAAAGCTGACATCATCATTCTCGCGCTTGGCGGAAACGAGCAGACCTCACGGGAAGCCTGGGCGGTTACGCACGAAGGCGATCGCGACAATCTGGACCTTCTCGGCAATCAAGACGATCTAGTCAAAGCCATGCTCGCCACCGGCAAACCCACTATTGTTTTTCTGCAGCACGGCCGGCCCAACTCCATCAATTATATCGAAGAACATGTTCCTGCAATTCTGGACGGCTGGTATTTGGGGCAAGAAGGAGGCACCGCCGTCGCTGATGTTCTCTTCGGTGATTACAACCCTGGCGGCAAGTTGCCCATCACCGTGCCCCGTTCGGTAGGCCAGCTCCCCGACTATTACTATCAAAAACCATCCGCAAAACGTGAGTATCTGGGCAGTACGGTGAAGCCGCTTTTCCCCTTCGCATGGGGCCTGAGCTATTCCACATTCAAATACGCGAATCTCCGCGCCGTCCCGGAAGCAATCGGCCCTCAGGGCAAAGCGAAGATCAGCGTGAATGTCACCAATACCAGCGGGTTGGCCGGTGATGAGGTTGTGCAGCTGTATATCCGGCAAGACGTCAGCTCCGTCACGCGTCCAGTGAAAGAGCTGAGAGGCTTTCAACGGATCAACCTGAAACCAGGCGAAACTCGCACTGTGGAATTTGTGCTCGGCCCCGATGAACTTTCGTTCTTGAATCGCGATATGCGTCGCGTGGTGGAGCCCGGCACATTCACCATAATGGCTGGCGGCAATTCCGTGGACTTGATCGATAGCAAGCTGAATGTGGTCGAGAAATGACCGCCGGGGCGCGGCGCCGTGGAAAACCTGACGAAATCGCAATGCGTGCACGTTCACGGAAATCGTGTCGTTTCGGTTTGTTCTCCCGCGCCGTGCCGGGAGTAGGATGGATGCGAAACTAGCCTACGTCGAAGCAAGCGGAGCGCGAGGAGATGGGAAAACAGCGGCGTGGAATCCATTTGATCGCAGAGATGGCGGAAGTGTCGATTGGCACCGTAGACCGCGCTCTTCATGGACGCGATGGGATCAAGGAATCCACCCGCCTGCGGATTCTGCAAATCGCCCGGCAAATCGGCTACACCCCGAATTTAGCGGCGCGTGCCTTGTCTGTAGCCCGAGCGAATGCCCGCATCGGTGTCTGCATGCCCCGCGAAATCCGTTTTTTCTACGACCAGCTTTGGAGCGGCGTGCTTGATGAGGAAAAACGCGCGTCGCAACTCGGCGTCCAGTTCATTAATCGACCCGTGCAGGTTCTCGGAGAAGGTGATACCCAGGCATTTGAAGCCCTGATGAATAGTGGTGTCGACGGAATTATTCTTACAGCTGGAAACCCCAAGGAGTTAAAACCCCTCATTGATGCTGCGGAGGAAAAAGGAACGCATGTCGTCTGCGTCTCCACCGACGCGCCTGAAAGCAAGCGTTCCAGCGTCGTTTGCGTTGAGCCGTACTTGAACGGCTGTTTGGCAGGAGAGTTGATGGGTAAATTTGCTGCGCCGGGCTCAAAGGTCGCCGTGGTTGCCGGAATGTTGATGGCGGAAGACCATCGCAAGAAAGCCGACGGTTTTTCCGATGCCTTCCCTCGTCACTGCCCGGGCGGAAAGATTGCCGCTGTGATTGAAGGGCACGAAGACGAAGACGAGAGCTTCCAAAAAACTTTCGATCTGCTGCAGCGCATCCCTGGTCTTGCTGGGATTTATGTGAACACCGTGAACTGTCTGCCGGTCTGTCGTGCCCTCGGAGCACGCGGCCTCGGAGGAAAGGTAAAGTTGATCACTACCGATCTTTTCGCGGAGATGGCTCCCTATTTTCGCAAAGGAACCATTGCCGCTTCTATCTACCAGCAGCCTTATCGCCAGGGCCAGATTGCGGTGCGTGTTTTGGCCGACAGCCTCACCAACAAAGTGAACTTTCCGCCTGCAGTGCACCTGAGTCCTGGTGTAATCATGTCTTCGAACCTGCATCTTTTCAGAGAGATGCGGCTCACGGATACAAAATCGAGTGACGCCTCGGCAAAGCTTGGCGCCGCGATCAGTGCCGCCTCCTAGTAGCAAATTCTGTGCTGTTTAACATCTAGTTCTTCAATGACTCTCCCTTAGACACACGGAAGTAGAGTATTTTCCCCACCCGGCTGTCTCTGATCAGCACCGCAATATCCCGATGATCCGATAATCCTTTGTAAATGTGCAGCATAGGTCCGTCCTTGCTCTGGCGCTTGGCAATCGGAGTTGGCGCTGTGGGGTATTTGTTTTGTCAAGTATTTGTAATTTCTGTTCAGGAAATCGAAAAAACGCTTGACACATAAGGATAGTCAGAGGATGCTGCGTGTACGTTAACGGTGTCCTGAGCTGGTCGAGGGGAGTGGAGACAATGTCTATGAATTCTTCGTCCTCGTCTTTTTTCTGTTCCATTTTCACTGCTAAGGGAAGTTGGCTTAGCCGTGGAGTTTTTATTTTGCTGTTGCTGTTAGGGTTGCCCTTTTTCGCGTCCGCGCAAGAGGCGACGATTGTGGGGACGGTGACGGACCCGAGCGGAAGCGTGGTACCGAACGTGACCGTTACGATCACGAACACCAAGACCGGGGCGGTACGTACGATGACCACGAACGATGTTGGTCAGTACGTGGCACCGGGATTGTCGATTGGCACATACGATTTGAAGGCGGAATCTTCCGGGTTCAAGGTGGAAGAGTCCAAGGGTGTACTGCTGAACGTGAACGATCGCGTTCGCGTGGACTTTCAGATGAAGATGGGCACGAAGGCGGAGACCGTGTCCGTCGAATCGAACGCCATCGCCGTGCAGACCGACAGCAGCGAAGTGAGTTCACTGTCAACGGGCACGCAGATGTCGGAACTGGCGACCAACGGCCGAAGTATTTACACGTATGTGATTTTGACGCCGGGCGCGGCGAACCTGATGCCGTCGTTCCAGGCGCCGACGTCGGTGGGCGCCAACGCCAACGTGAGCTTTAACGGGAACCGTCCGGGGCACAACCTGTACCTGCTGGACGGCGGTGAGAACTACGATCGCGGGTCGGGCGGCACGTCGAGCATCGCGCCATCGATCGACGCCATTGCAGAGACGCAGACGCTCACTTCGAACTACAGCGCCGATTACGGGCTTTCTTCCGGCGGGACGATCAGCTCGGCGGTAAAGTCTGGCACCAAGGCGTTCCATTTTTCGTTGTGGGAATTTTTCCGCAACAACGATCTGGACGCGCGCAATTACTTTAACCCCGCGCCGCAAGAGGTTGCCGAACTCCGTTACAACCTTTATGGCTTTAACGTGGGCGGTCCGGTGACGTTCGGGAAGTTGTACAACCCGAACAAGACCAAGACGTTTTTTTTCTACAACATGGAATGGCGCAGCCTGATTCAGGGGCAGACCCTGAACGTGACCGTGCCCGAGGCAGCCTTTTATGGCGGCAATTTCTCCACCGCCGGATATAGCCTTTCGCAACTGCACGCTCCAGCGGTTTGCCAGGTATCGGCAGCCATTCAGGCGCAGTTTGCCGCGGCAGGCCAGACGCTCAGCGGATGCACGAACGGCGCACCGGATCCCACGAAAGAAGTAGCCTTCAACAACAACACGATTCCGGCGAGCCTCTTGAACCCGAACGCGCAGGCGTTGCTGACGGCCGGCGGGAAATATGGCGGCATCTTCCCGGCGCCGAACAACGGCGCACAGTTCCAGGGCGGCAACAATTTGCCGACGAACGTGCGTGAAGAAATTGTCCGCATCGATGAAAACGTCACGGACAAGTTCACCATCTTCGGCCATTTCGTGGCCGAGCAGGTCAACCAGAACTATGGCACGACGATGTGGAGCGGCGACAACGTGCCTTCCATCGGGAACACTTTCGGGAATCCTTCCTACGCGGCGGTCGTACACGCGGCGTATGTGATCAGCCCGAACGTGGTTAACGAAGCTTCCTTCAGTTACAACGGGAACCGCATCGCGATCACGCCGTTTGGCCTGGTTGGCGCGCCAAGCGATTACACGTTCAACCGTTACTTTGATGGGCCGAACGTGGACGACCGCATTCCCTCGATCCAGTTGGGCGGGAGCACCGGATCGCAATACACGGCCAACTGGACGCCGTGGAACAACGTGGCCAACAGCTACCAGCTTCGCGATGACGTTTCCTGGACCAAGGGCCGGCACCAGCTGAAGATTGGCGGTGACTGGCTGCTGTACAAGAAGGTGCAAGACTGGTTCCAGAACACGCAAGGCGGCTACAACTTCAACGGGTTCTACACCGGCAATGACTTTGCCGACTACCTGCTGGGCTATGCCAACAGCTACAACGAGAACGCGGTCAAGAGTTCCGGTCACTGGAACAACGTTTCGGTGGGCTTGTACATACAGGACAACTACCGCGTGAACAACCGGCTGACCTTGAACCTGGGACTGCGGTGGGATGGCATTCCGCACACCTATGAAGCCAACAACGTCATGTCCAATTTCTATCCCAACCTATATAACCCAGCGAATGCAGCGATCCTGAATCCGGGGGATCAATCGATTAGTCCCACCAGCCCGGGATTGGGCACCAGCCCGAACCCGATTTTGGCGGGGCTGCCCCTGTATTTGAACGGCATCGGCACCTGCGGGGAGAATGGACTTCCTGCCGGCTGCGTGAACGGCGCCTGGAAGAACTTTGGACCGCGTCTTGGCTTTGCCTACGATTTGACGGGCTCGGGCAAGACGGTGATCCGTGGCGGCTACGCGATCATGTACGAGCGCGTGCAGGGCAACGACGTGTACAACATGGCGGGCAACGTTCCGTTTGCAGCGGGCGTGAGCTTCCCCAACGTGTTGCTGTCGAATCCCGGCACCAGCGTGCTGACGGGCAGCACGGTGTCGGCATCGACCCCGGTGAGCAGCATCGTGGGCATGGACCAGAATAATTACGCAGCTCCCCGAAGCACACAGTTCAGCATGGGCATCCAGCATTCCATCGGGAAGTCAGTGCTGTCGGTGACCTATGTGGGCAGCCAGAACCGCCACCAGAACTACTACACGGAGACCAACCTGGTGCCGGAAAGTCTGCTGCCGGGGATGATCACGAGCAGCGCGCTGGCGCAGACCTACAATGCCAACGTGCCGTACCTCGGCTATAACAGCGTGAAGATGGCGCTGAACGAGGCCAACAGCGACTACAACTCGGTGCAGTTCTCGTTCCGCGGCAGCACGCTGAAGAACGACCTGACCTATCAGGTGGGCTACACCTATTCGCACACGAACGATTCGTTCAACAGTTCGGGTAGCGGAGGTGATCTGTATCCGGTGTCCGACCCCTATGAGGGATGGAAGTATGATTACGGACCGTCGGCCTTCGACATCCGCAACAACTTCTTTGCCAATTTTGTGTATCAGGTTCCATTGCTGAAGAACAGCAGCAATAAACTGCTGAAGACGACGCTGGGCGGCTGGGAAGTCTCGGGCATCGTCACGGCCATCACCGGGGCACCGCTGAACATCGGCGTGACCGGGCAAAACGTGTGCAGCGTCGTTCCCAACTGCGCCAACCGTCCCGACGTCACCGGGCCGCTGAACAACCCGCATACGGTCAACGAGTGGTTCGATACCGCGGCGTTTACGATGCCGGCAGCGACGTCGGTAAGCACCTTGTGGGGCGATACCCCCCGCAATTATGTGCGCGGGCCAGGGCGGCAAAACTGGAACATCTCGTTCTTCAAGAACTTCATGTTCAATGAAGAACGCGGCACCAACCTGCAATTCCGCGCGGAGTTCTTCAACATCTGGAACCATCCGCAATGGGAGGGAGACACCCTCAATGGCGGGGTCAGCACCAACCTCGGCGCCAGCAACTTCGGTGCGGTTACCAATGCCTATGACCCCCGGGAAATCCAGCTGGCTCTGAAGTTTTCGTTCTAGCCACGGTTCCCGTAGCTGTTAACCCACGCGGCGTGGCGGATCACCCCCCGCCACGCCGCATTTTTCTTTCCTCTATCTGTAGCGACTATATGAGACTTGGGGCTGCCAGAGACGCAAAGAGATGAGGTCAGCCGAGAAATCAATCCAACACGGTCGAGCGACACGTTGGTCATCCTGTCTCTTGCTGTTTACTTTGGTTCTCAGTCCCGCACGTGACACCAATTTCCCTCCCCCCGTGCATTTGACCGCTGAGCAGGATCATCAACGGCTTCTGGACCTGTTGCACATTACTTCTTTGCGGCGCGGGCCCGACAGTGATCCCAAATCACTCAACGCTGCCAACTTCGATGAATCGAAAGTCGGTCCTGATCTCAAGCCCCCGGATCCATTGCGATTGAACGACGGAGAAAAGGTCACCACCCCGGAAATGTGGTGGAAGCGGCGGCGCCCCGAAATCGTCGAAGACTTCGATCGCGAAATTTATGGGCGCGTCCCAAAGAATACACCAAAAGTAAAATGGGAGAACGCCAGTACGGTCACCGAAGAGAATGCCGGAATTCCCGTGATCACAAAGAAACTTGTCGGGCACGTGGACAATTCCGCTTATCTGCTCATCCAGGTCGACATCCAAATGACGCTGAGCACACCGGCGAACGCGAGCGGCCCTGTGCCGGTAATGATGGAATTCGGCCTCAGCCCCGAAGCGCTGGAGGCCCTGAGAAAGCACCTCTCGGACGCTCAGCGTGCTGCATTGGCCGGCAGTGGCCCGACGTGGCAGCAGCAAGTCCTAGCGAAAGGCTGGGGCTATGCCATCCTCATTCCCACCAGCGTGCAGGCAGATAATGGCGCCGGCCTGACCGGAGGAATCATCGGGCTGGTTAATAAGGGACAGCCACGAAAGCTTGATGATTGGGGCGCGTTGCGGGCCTGGGCGTGGAGCGCAAGCCAGGCCCTCGATTATTTCGAGACAGATAAAGCGGTGGATGCCAAACAGGTCGGAATAGAAGGCCTCTCCCGCTATGGCAAGGCCGCGCTTGTCACCATGGCATACGACCAGCGCTTCGCAATCAGTTTTATCGGCTCGTCAGGCGAAGGCGGCGCAAAAATATTTCGGCGCAAATTTGGCGAACAAGTGGAGAACCTCGCCTCAACCAGTGAATACCATTGGATGGCGGGCAACTTCCTAAAATACGCCGGCCCTTTGACGCCGGCCGACCTGCCCGTCGATTCCCACGAACTGATCGCTCTGTGTGCTCCTCGCCCGGTCTTCATCAGCAGCGGTTCGCAGCAGGTCGAGGGTGGCTGGGTCGACGCCAAGGGAATGTTCCTCGGAGCCGTCGGCGCCGGCCCAGTCTACGAACTCCTCGGTAAGAAGAGCCTTGGCACTACCGAATTTCCTTCCATGGAGACCCCACTCATCGCGGGTGACATTGCCTTTCGCCAGCACAGCGGAGGACACACGACCGGCCCCAACTGGCCAACCTTTATAATGTTCGCCAGCCGCTACCTCAAGGCTCCGCCAATTGCCGCGACGCTACCTGGGCCATCGAGGGTGAGACCTTGAAGAAAATAAGTTTCCGGATAAGCGTGGTTACGCTGGTCGTGATCCTGACGGTCGCGTGGGTAGTCAGCGCCAATCCGCCTTCGCCTTCGTCGCTGCTGCAACTGACACCCCGGGATGCCCTGGAGACTCACGGCCTCAGTGTCTTCCTGTTTCACAATTCCTACCAAGGCGTGTTCGGCGACGAAAAGATGAGCGGGCTCGAGATCATTCTTCACGAGCGGCGCATCGCCACCAATGGCGATGTGCGCCTGTCGCCTACGCCCGCCCAGTGGGATCCGATTCCGCAGTTCAAAGAGCGCAAGCGGGGCGCGTCCCCGAACGAGTTGGTTGCTTCGCTCGCCTATCCTGACAAGGACCTGAGTTACCGCATTGATGTTCAGCCGGAAGACGGCGGTATCCGCGTCGCCGTGCTCCTCGATCGCGCTCTTCCGCAACAGCTTGCAGGCAAGGCGGGCTTCAATCTCGAATTTCTTCCAACCGCCTATTTCGGCAAATCGTATCTCGTGAAGGATTCTTCAGGAATGTTTCCTCGCCTTCCCACCGGGCCGATGAAAAAAGATTCAGACGGAGCGATCGAACCTGTTGCGTTGGCGAGTGGCCAGAAAATCGTTCTTTCGCCGGAAGATCCGCTGACTCGCGTGAGCATTACCTCGGACGGCGCGACACTACAGTTATTCGACGGCCGCAATCAGGCGCAAAACGGCTGGTTTGTACTTCGCAGTCTGATCCCTCCCGGCAAGACCGGAGAAGTTGCGGTCTGGCACATCCACCTTAAAGTCGTCCAGGGCTGGACGCGTCCGCCGGTGGTTGGCTACAACCAGGTCGGCTACACACCAGGGCGCGCAAAAATAGCCGTGCTGGAGCTGGACCCGCGATTCCATGCTGCGACCACGGCGCGGGTCCTGCAACTCAGCCCGGATGGCAAATACAAGGAAGTTTTTCGCGGCGAAGTGAAGCACGCTCGCCAGGCGCCCATAAATTACACGCACTTCGATGGCTACTCCCAAGGGCCCTCAACGGATTCCCCTTTCACTCCGGGCCAGCATATTCCGAGCATCAATGTTGGCGGATGGTTTGACGCCGGCGATTTTGATCTACGCACGCAGACGCACTCCCCCGTCATTACGGATCTGGTGTTGGCTCGCGAAAATTTTGGACTGGATTGGGATGACACCACGGTCGACGAAAGCGCACGCTACGTGCAGATCCGCAAGCCGGACGGCGTGCCCGATGCGATCCAGCAGGTCGTTCACGGCGTGTTGTATCTGCTTGCGCAATATAAGGCATTTGGCCACGCCATTCCCGGCGTGATAGCTCCAACGCTCGAGCAATACACGCACCTCGGTGACGCCGCCTCAATAACCGACGGGAAAATCTATTTTGACAAAATGTCCCCATTGCAGTCTGATGGCATCTACTCCGGCGTGCCGGACGACCGCTTGGCCTTCACGACGCACACAACCCCGCTGAATTACGATGCGGCTTCATCTCTCGCGGCCGCCAGCCGCGTGCTCCGGGGGTTTGACGACAAGATGGCGGAAGAGTGTCTGCAGACAGCCGAGAATGTCTGGAACGAAGAACACAAGCAGCCGCCTGCGCTCTTCCATTCTTTCAACACGACTGGCGGTGACTTGCGAGATGAAGAAACCATGGCCGCCGTCGAGCTTCTGATCGCAACCAAAGGAACAGACGTTTACCGCAAGCGTTTGACGGAGATGGTTCCCACAATCCGGGAGCGATTCGGATCCTTGGGCGGCACGGCCGCCCGCGCGATCCCGTTCATGGACGGGGACTTTAAAAGCGCTCTCCAGTCGGCGCTCATCACTTACAAAGCGAAGCTCGACGACAACCTCGCCAAAAATCCCTATGGTGTTCCCATTGCCATGGGAACGTGGGGTGGTTCCGGTCTCGTGGCAGGCTTCGCCTCGCAAATGTATTTTCTTCACCAGGCGTTCCCAGACATTGTCGGCACGGAATACACGCTTCGCAGCCTCGATTATCTGCTCGGTGTCCATCCCGCATCGAATCTTTCTTATGTATCCGGCATCGGCACGCAGTCGAAATTGATCGGTTACGGTAACAATCGCGCCGACTACACATTCATCCCCGGTGGCGTCATTCCGGGAGTGACCATCCTTCAGCCAGACTTTCCGGAACTGAAAAGCGATTGGCCTTTTCTCTGGTACGAAAACGAATACGTCGTAGATACTGCCAGCGCGTTCATTCTGGCCGCCAATGCGGCAATCAATTTAACGAAATAGTCTCGCACCTTTTCCCACGACCTGAACGCGCAAACCAGCCCCCCAGAAGGGAAGAGACATTGGCTGAACTGAACAAAATATCGGCCCGTGTTCCACTTCGAAACACTCTTCTCCGCTGTGCCAAAACTAAAATCCAGAAGTGCAGTGATTCCCGAGGGATGGAACACGTCGCACAGGAAAATTGGTATATAGCGTGCCACTCCCGAGTGGGGGCATTCGTCCCTGGCCATCGCCGAAACACTCGGGTGTGTCTTGCGATGAGAAACGGATTTGATCGGGTCACCATGAAAAACATATCAGCAACGGAAGTCGTTCCATCGGAGCATGCCGCTTCACTCCACGCGGAGTGGGACGTTCACGAACTGTTGCAACGGTTCGACAACGACCAAACATTTCTCCGCGAGTTGCTTGCGGTCTATCGTCAAGACAGCCAAACGAGCCTGCAGGGTGCCAAGAATGCGCTGGCCAGCCAAGACTTGGCTGCGCTGGAGCGAACGGCCACAGCCTGAAGGGCAGGATCGCCTTTTTCCGGAAATCCTATAATGGATAGCGCGGAGATTGGACGCTATACCGTGGTGATGCTCTGCGATGGCGACCATTTCAAAGAGGTCAACGATCACTTCGGTCACAACACTGGCGACGATGTCCTAAGAGAACTCGCAAGGCGCCTGCAGCATTGCGTGCGCTCCTACGATATAGTGGGCTGCTTCGGTGGAGAGGAATTCTTGGTCATTCTGAATAAATGCGAACCGGAGCGCGCGCCCACTCGCGCGGAAAATCTTCGCGCCATGATCGCACACAAAGCCGTTCAAGCGCGTACGAAATCACTGGCGATCGCCATCAGCATTGGCCTATCCACCAATGTTGAGGAACAGAGTTTGGATGAACTTCTTTCGAGTATCGGCGCAGCACTACAGCACCGAAAGCGCAGGCCGGAATTGCGTACGAATCGCTCAAGCCAAAGACGCGAACTTCAGTGAAGCTCCCCAACGAGAGACCACCAGCCTGAGAACCTGAGCCACGTCGCCAACTGCAAAAAACTCTGCGTTCCAACGTCACTTAAACTTTGTACGGCTCTGCTCCATCATCTGCCGCATCGCCGCCGTCGAACCCGGCGCTCGTTTTTCCCGCCAAGCCTCCAACCGCTTGCACGTTTCTTCAATGCCCCCAAACAATGTGGGGTTCTTGAACGCTGCTCGCCACGTGGGCACGATCACACGCATACGGTCCCACACCACCCAGATCTCGCCGTTGCTTTCGAAGAACAATTCATCGTTGATCAGTCCGCGATTCACGATGCTGGCCACCATTTCCCAATAACTGATCACCATCCGGATGTACGTGTTTTCCTGGCTGCCCTGCGGATATTTCACCATCAGCTCTTCGGGAGAGCCTGCATGAAAATGCTCCACAAACCACGCCCGCGCTTCCCTCAGGCGTGACTCGCGGCGCAGATCGTACAGCCGCAGCATCAGGTTTACTTCATCGTAGTTCACTTGCGACATAAGAAATTCTCCTTCGATCCATCACGCGGACTGAGCAGGTGTTTCCGGTGGGGGCGCTCCGGAAGGATTGATCAGCTCCACTCTTTGCACGTTCGACAGGGCAATGCCTTGCCGCTGAAACTCAAGTTGAATCCGCCGCCGCAATTCTCGCGAGACATCTTCATGGCGCGCCGGCGCGGTACGCACCTGCAGCCGCACCGTCGAACCCATCTGGTCGTAAGACTGCAAGCCCAGTATCCGCGGCCCATCCACCAGCGCCTGGGACCACGAAGCGTCGTTGCGCAATTCCGTCGCTGCCGCGTCCAGCGCCTGCAACGCGCGTTCCTGCGGAACCTGTGGCGAAATCGCAACGTCGACATAGGCTTGCGACCAGTCGCGGCTCAGATTCCCGACACTCCGTAGGTCGCCGTTAGAAAGCGTCACCAGCGCTCCCCTCCCGTCCCGAACCACAGTTCGCCGCAATGTTAGATGCTCCACTCGCCCGATTGTCTCGGCCGCCTGGATGGTGTCACCAACCGTAAACTGGTCCTCCAGAACGATATAAAAGCCGGATACCACGTCACGCACCAAGTTTTGCGCGCCGAACCCGATCGACAGGGCGGCAAGCCCGGCAAGAATCACAATCGGTGTAACGTTGATGCCAAACTCTTGCGCTGCCATCAGTGCCGCCACAAACCAGACAACCTTGCTGCCGGCGCTATACGTCACATCGGCCAGCGTCCGCGTTTGCTGTTCGCGGGCCTGCGCCGCGCGTGTTTGCGCCGCCGCCGGTTTCACAATCTGGTCGGCAAACATACGAAGGATACGGTTGATCAAGATCGCGGCGACGACGATGCCGAGCAGGTGTAACAGGTTTGAGACCGACAGCGTGGGGATTTCCGATAGAAGACTGGACATAGTGTTATCGGGAGGCGAGTATAACATTGGTGGGGGCATCGCGCAGCCTTGTCGGACACATGCAGGAGAGGAGAAGGCCCATGGAATCGCGACGAGTCTTTTTGACAGGCCTGTTGGTGGCAAGCGCTTCAGGTCTGGCCGGCGAAGCGATCCCGGCAATCACAACACAGAGTCCCGTAATCAGGCCGCCACAGCAGCCTCCTCAGAATCCTTCTTCCAGCCAGTCGCCCGATAACGAGGCGCCGACAGTGCCTGACCTGGACAAGAAGATCCTGGAAAACAACGAAAAGGACATGAAGAAAAAGGTCGAGCAGCTCTATCAGCTCGCCAAGGAACTAAAGGACGAAGTCGAGAAGACGGACTCCACCAAAGTCCTGAGCCTGAATCTCCTCAAAAAAACCGAAGAAATCGAGAAACTAGCCCACGACATCCGCAACCGCTCGAAGGGCTAAAGAATCGCCACTTCACCCAATCGAACGCCAGAGGCCACTAGCGAACCCGCACCAGACAAGCTAAACTGATCAAAGTCGCCACCTAACCGTGCGCCCGTAGCTCAGCTGGATAGAGCGCTTGCCTCCGAAGCAAGAGGTCGGGAGTTCGAATCTCCCCGGGCGCGCCACTCAAAAGTTTCCATTGCAAACGGTTTAGCTGTTCTTCCTGGACGGCTGTCTTGCCGTCAAACCGCCGTGGTGTGATAAAAACGTGATAAAAGTCCGCGAGTATTTTCCCCAAACTGGAACGCTCGCTCATGCAATTATCTTCGTCTGGGACCCACTTCGGCGTTTACCAGGACCCAACCGGTCGATTTGTGACTTTGAGAGTCGCTTCCCACTTGCTGACCATCGCGGCAGCCCCGAATGTCAAGGCTTAGCTCGTGTGTCTAGCTCACGGAGCAATCGCCCGAGCGAATGCCACCCGGTCGCCGTTACTCCAATCGTCGCGCGGCTCCGCCGCTGCGCGAGCGAACATCCACAGCCGAACACGTTCGTAATCGAGGCCAAGCAGTTCCGCAAAGCTCCGGATCGTTGAGTCTGGGTCCGATTGTAGTCTCGCAGAACAATTAAAGAGGTGCTGCGTTGCGTCGTAGGCGGGATCTCCGACGAAGGGCTTTGGGTCGATGACGAGCCAGGGCTGACGTTCCGCCCGGAGAACGTTGCCTGCGTGCAAGTCGGTAGCCAACAAAAGCTCTGTGGGTTGCGTGCGTGGCAACTCCGCAAAGAGACGCAGACCTTCGTGGACCAGTCCCGCATCCGGCCATTGCTCGATGTGAACCAGCGTCTGGTCGCTCCAATATTTTGTCAAAGCAGACAAAGGACGAAAGGGATGCTGTGCTGATGGTGCGCGCCAAAGACGGCGAAGCAAGCCTGAAATCACGACGTCCTGGTCGCGCTCCGGCAGCCCGCGTAGTGACGTCCCCGGCGCGCAACGCTCTAAGAGCATAGCCCCCAGATTATCGTCGGCCATTAGTAGTCGCACAGTGGGGTCTCCGTCCCAGAAGCGCAGCCCGTGAATTTCGTGCCCTCCTTCCATGTGCGGCATGCCGATCTTCAGAATCGCGCGTGTTGCATCTGCTCGTACCGCTGCTGCCACGTAAGCGCAACTGACCTCATTGTCGAACGGTGCATCAAGCGTCAGGGACCATCTGTGCTCCAAGTCTCGCAACGTTTCGGGCAGGCGTTCGAGCCATGCCACACGCTGCGGCGTCTTGCGGCAACTAACCGCGAGCCCATCTGGGATTCTCAGTGTCACGGCTTTCATTTTAGCGGCTACCAGTGGCGACAGCAGAATCTCGGAGATTGCGGTTCGGCCCCGTGGCAATATGACACGCAAACCGGAATCCGAACATGCCTGCCGGGCCAGTACCAAGATGGGCGGTTTGGCCGTTTGGACGTAGCCGCCCGGCGGCGGACGCTGCGCGTGGGGTAGCCGAACATTGGTTGCTTGATGGGTTGGATGTAAGTGTGGGTCACAGGAGGTGTTCCGTGACCCATCTCAGAAAAATGATGCTGGAGGAACCCAGAGTCGAAAATCACTGCGCTTGTGCTTGGCTGGGTTGAGGATTCGGTGCTTCGATCCGATAGCCGAGGCTTCGGAGTTGCCGGATCATTCTCTTCGTGCGCTTTTGCTTTGACTGCTTGGTGACGGCTGGGCCCCGTTCTTCATAACGAACTCCCTGGTGCAGGATCAACCAGATCAGCCGACACTGTCGGCCGGCATCCAATGGTTTGGGCAACGTATGGAGCGGTCACGCCTTATGGTGACGACGAGACGATCATCAAAGCATTGAAGTTAAAGGCTAAATGAATCGCCTGTAACGCGGGATGCTTCTTAGTTAGAAGCTGAAGCGAGCCCCCAGCGTCACCACGCGGGCCGCAAGAGCGCCCGTAATCGTGCCGAAGTTCGAGCTGCCAACATTGTTCGAGATCTGACTTGGGTTGAAGTTCAGATTGTTGAAGACATTGTAGGCATCGAGCCGCACTTCGATCTTGGCGTCCTCGCCGAGCACTGGCGCTTTGGGGAGACCAAAGGCCTTGACCAGGGTGAGGTCCAGGTCCTTGTATCCAGGCAGGGTGAGCGAATTACGACGGACACCGGGAGACTGCGGCAGCGCACTCCCGGAGGCCGAGCCATTGTAGGGCGTGTAGGTCGGCGTCGAGAAATAAGCGGCGCCACCGTTCGGAAAGTTCGAATTCGCTACGGTCTCGTATGCACTGTTACTGGTGCTGCTGCCCGCGCCGCCGAGGTACGCAGCGGGGAACAGCGTTTCATAGCCGCATTGGCCGCAATACAGGCTACCTCCCACGACGCTCACTTCGGGAGTCCAGGGGAAACCCGTATGAATATTGAAGATCCCGCTAAGCGACCAGCCGCCGAAAATCTTCTCAAGCCAACCGTTGCTGCCGTGGAAGAAGAGTGGCTGCCACACGGCGTAGATCTTGAGCGCCTTGCTGACGTTGTAATCGCAGCGGCCGTGATCGAGGTTGAGGTTGTAGGGATAAGGCTGTTCAAAATAGGGCCCGGAGCTTGTGTCCATGCACTTCGACCAAGTGAATTGAGCATCGCCCAGGACCTGGTGCGAGAACTGATGCTTTAGTTCTGCGAGCATGGCGTTGTAGTTGCCGTAACCGTTCAGATTCCAATAATCACCACCGCCGATCTGAGGATTGGACGGGTAACCCAATGTTGCGGGCACGGCAAGCGGGTTCTCATTGAATAAAATGTTGTTGGACATGCTTCCCTGATATCCCAACGATGCAACGAACTGATGACCCAGATCGTATTCGCCATCCGCCGAGTAGTGCTGCGTGCGCATGGTCGGCAATGTGCCAGGAAAGAAGCCGGGTATGTAGCCGGGAAAGAGTTCAACGTTGACGGAACCCGATGTGGGCAGTCCGTTCGAGCCAAAAGTGGTGATCGCATTCGGGTTCGCCGGATAGCCATTAAGGTCGTTTGCACTAGAGGAAAGGGCATAAAAAATTCCGGGATTCGGCGAGGTGGGAGTCGACATGACAAAACTGGGAGTAACCGAGATCCCCGGGTTGTTGACGATGTTGGACGAAATGGCAATTTGTTGCTGGTTGTAGCTCAAACCGTAGCCGGCGCGGATCACGAGCCGGTTATGAAAGCGAGTCGGACTCCAGGCAAAACCGAGCTGCGGTCCGAAGTTTCCCATCGCCGGTTCCCAAGAATTGCCCTTCCGAACGACCAAGCCCGTCAGGTAGCTGGCCCCAGGCCCAGGAACGGCGTTGAAAATGTTGCCCTGCTTCGCATATAGCGAGCCAAAATAGGACCAACGGACGCCGAGATTCAGGGTCAAGTTCGGGCGAAGCTTGAAATCATCCTGGACGAAGAAAGCCAAAAAGTTTTCGCGCTGGTCCTGGCGAACCGTGGTCGGAATGCCTGTATTCGGATCGAAGCTTCCGTTTTCTTGATGCGGGGCGTCGTTGAGAAAGTCCCAGATGTTGAAGAATCGATAGCTGGGAACACCGCAACCCGCACAGTCTTGCAGGTAAAAGAGGCGTGTATATTCACCGCCGAACTTAACGGTGTTCCGTCCATAAATTTTGGTGGCGACATCCTTGGAGGCGTAAGTCCACTGGTCCAGAATGCTGCCGACGTTCGGCCCGAAAGAATTGACCGTAATACTGCCGGTCTGATCGATGTAGTCAGTAGGAAATCCTACGGGAGACTGCGGGTTGGACGTTATTTCATTCCAGCGCCATCCGGCGGCGTTCAGGCGCAACTCGTTGAGAAAATCCCCAGAGAAAGTGTGATCCCAGATTCCGGAGAACGCGTTGTTGATCTGCGAATGGTGGAATATGTCGTAGGCGCGGTTACCGTTGTAGTTGTCTTTCGTCAGGGGAACCCAATAAATCGCAAAGCCGATATGATCCTTGACCGTAACATCGGCGTCCAGCCGGCCGTTGTACTGGGCAGCGCTGAATTTCGTGGGGTTGATCGTGTTGTAGTTCGCGATATCCGCAACGTTACCAAGACCGCTGCCGATTCCTGGGCTGCTCGTGCTGGTCCACGTAAGATCCTGCGTGCCCAGGGGAGTTGTCAGAGGCGTACCGACGTTGATGCCCTGGCCTGGAATCGTTCTGCAGTTTACCCCTTCCGTGAGGCCGGCGGTCGCGCAGGTGGCGTTCGGATTGAGCGTTCCGACCACCTGGTTGCCGGGAAACGTAAGATACTTCGCGGCGATACTTCCGGCAGGCGCCAGCGCGTCGAAAGCCGGAGTGTCGTACCAACCGTTGCCCTGCAAATTGGAGACGGGTTCGCGGACACCTTCATAGGCGAAAAAGAAGAAGATTTTATTCTTCCAGACGGGGCCACCGACGCTGCCGCCGAACTGTTCGAATTTATTGTTGTCTCGTGTGACGGGCAGGCCCTCGCCGTTGAAGGGCTGATATGCGTTGAGGTTCGGTTGGTGGGTAGTGATAAACAGACTGCCATGGAAGTCGTTCGTGCCGCTCTTGGAAGTGATCTGTAGCTGGGCGCCGCTGAAGCGGCCATACTCGGCATCGTAACTGTTGGAAACAATTTTTACGTTATCTACGGAGTCTTCGGTTGGAGTGATGACCGTGGCGCCGCCCCACACGGCGCTGGTTGTGCTGATGCCGTCAATGGAAATGCCGTTGTTCTCGGTTTGCTGCCCGTTGGCGATGATCTGCGCGCCGTTTTCCGTTTTGAAGATGCCGTCGTTGCCGCCGGAAGCCCCCCACCGCTCTGCGTGCCGGGCAGGTTGTAGTTGTCGCCGCCGCCTCCGCCTTGCGACCCGTCGCCGAATGCGCCCGGTGCCAGTTGGGCGAGTTTGATGACATCGCGGCCAAACGACGGCATGTGTTGGATCTCATTCGAAGAAACCACACCGTTGAGGGAAGCGGTCTCCGTATCGATGAGTGGAGTCGAATCGCCGCTCACGGTAATGCTTTCGGTGACCTGCCCAATTTCAAGCTGAATATTCACGGCGTTCGATTGTTCCGGGATGACCCCTAGATTCTCAAATACCTTTTTCTTAAAGCCAGTCTTCTCCACGGTCAGGGAATACTGGCTAGGAGGAAGAGCGCTGAAATTGTAGATCCCATTCTCGTTCGTCGTTGCCGTGAGGGTCAGGTTCGTTTGCAAGTTTCTAAGCGTCAGCGTGGCTCCCGACACCACCGCCCCTTGCGGGTCGGTCACCACGCCTTGAATCGAAGCGCGGTATTGAGCCCAAGCCGCTAGCGTCACTACCAAGAGGGAAGCCAATGTAATTAGGAAGCGAAGACTCAACTTGGACGAGTCCATGGTGACTCCTTCGCCTGACCAAAATTCAGCGATGTCGCACCAAACTCGCCAGTTAATCGGTTAACTAACTGTTGGGCCTGAGTATATGAATGAGCTTTTTGGATGTCAATAATTAAGTTCTACCGTTCACCTAGCTGCTAGACCCACGTGGTCCAACAGATTTAGTTGGGAAGTACTAAGGTGGGGGATGCCGTGTCGCGCAAAAGTATGAGACATGGGGTGGAAACGAAACAGAGATGGGCGGGTTGCACCCAAAAGGGGAACCCGACAACTTCCAATCCAGCCATTGTTGCCTCGTAACCAGGCGGCTTTGGTCAGGGGCGCTTTCGGTGCTGATTCCACCGGCGCGTCCCGCTTGCCATGCGTTTAGAGATCGTTCTTATGCTAGCGCAGCAAGCATAACAACAACTTGCTTACCAGGATGTTGTCAAGGGCTGTTCGTTGGCAGAATTGGGGTCTGTCCAGTACAATCCAGCCCATGGATCCCAATCTGATTTCGAAAGTCATGCAGGAGATGGGCCGCAAAGGCGGCAAAAGGGCGGGAAAAAGGGAGCCAAGATGCGGGCCGCGGCTCTCACTGCTGTGCAAGGAGCCAGATTGCGCGAAAGGCGGCAAAGATTCGTTGGGCCAAAACAAAGAAAAAGCATTGAAACTACCGATGGATGGCTCCATTCGAAGTACCGGAAGGAACTTCAATGAGGACTACTTCGTTCGGGGTTAGATTGAGATCGAGCGAACCGTGTTTGAGCTGAGTCGACATAGGCGGCGGTAGATTGGCCGTGCGATTAATCTCTTGCACCTGCGACGGCGTGGGATAGCGTGGGCTTCCGATGGCCTGATAGGCGGCTAGAGTATTGCCGTGCTGGTTGTCAGCATACTGAATCGAGACCCTGGCGTCCTGAGCTGTGCCGTCGAAGTTGAGGTGGAGCTGTTTGTCTGAACCCTGCTGACCGGGGTCGACCAGATTCCAGGCTGCAATTACAAGCGTCCCGTTCTGCCGGCGGGTTGCCAAAATGTCGGTGGCAGGCACCGCGAGCCTTTGCGTGCCTAAGTTGTGCAACAGCCTAAAGGCAACATAACTTGGTTTTTTGATGCCTCCCATGGCAATAAGACCAAAGCCGCCGTCAAAAGGTTCTTTCTTGGGCCCACTTTCTTCGAACACATCACTGAAGGTCCAAAAGGACATCATGTCGACGAGGCCGTCACACTGACGAATGTCGTCGGCGAGTGCAGCTCCAACATAAGTCGTGTCCCGTGCTAGCAATTTCCCGAAGGAAGGAACGTTCCATTCGGTCCACAGCAGAGGGAGATTTGGCTGGTTGGACGATGCAATTTGCGTATGCACCTTCTGAACGGCCCGGCACACCCTCTGATCGACGGGGATATTTTCGTTCGTGTGGAAGAGGTTTTCGACGGTATCGTCGGCGTAGCCGTGTGTGCTGACGAAATCGACGGGGACGTTTGCTTGTTCGACGTGCGCAAGGAAAACGTCAATCCAATCCGCCGCGGCAGTTGCTGGTCCACCAACGCGAAGTTTTGAACTGACGCTCTTTAGAGCCCGCGCGGTATGGTCATACAACTCGAAATAAGTCGATTGTTTGGGTACACCCGCCCAAAAATCGATATTCGGCTCGTTCCATACCTCGAAATACCATTGCGAAACTTCGTCTTCCCCATATCGCTGTAGCAGGTGGCGCGCGAAAGCCTGAATTAATTGATCCCACTTGTCCCAGTCCTTTGGGGAGCGACGTTTTGCCTGTACCAGAAAGGATGAATCGCGTTGGGATCGGAGGAAAGTTTTTTGGGCATGAAACTGATTTCCACCACAGGCCGAACTTTATTTGCAAGCAGTCCGTCATAGATTTGATCGATATAAGAGAAGTTATAAACGGGCTTGCCCTGTTCATCTTCATCGTAAATGCCCGTTTCATCGTGAAAAATTGCGTGGAAGCGGACATACTCGAACCCGGTAATCTCCTTCACGGTGCGAAGGTCATTGCGGTAGCTCTCACGAAGGGTCAGGATCGCCCGTCCTGAGCCAAACATTTTTTCCCAGAAGTGGGGGAAATCGTGGGCGGGGGCGTTGGCGTCAATGCTGATGGTTTCCGTTATGGGAGTGCGCTGCGGAATAGTGGATTGGGCTTCGGCAGACTGGCGATTAACTCCTAAAAGGGCGCCGAACATTAGGAACCGCACGAGGCTCGACAATATTGAGCGGTGCTGAAAAGGCACGAGACTTCTCCGACGATGGTTACGACGGGTTGCTACGGACATGGGTGGTTGCATTTCTGCCCGACCTCAATTCAGGCCTAGAAAGTGAACCCGGCCTGCAGTTCGATTGTGCGCCCCGTGAGCGCATTTCGTGATTGCGCAAATGTCGTATTCGGAACAACGTTTTGCGTTCCATTGGTTAGGACTCGAAGAGCACCGATCGTTTGATTCGGCACCTGGTTGAGAATGTTATAAGAATTACCGCGGATTTCGACCTTGGCGTTCTCTCTCCGAGACGCGCATGAGTGCCAATCCAAACGTCTTGGCCAGGGCAGCCGCACGCTGGCGCTGCGAGAAGGGTGAGGTAGCGACTCGAAAGTGAGGGCATAAGTGTTGCGACCTGACGTGTTGAACAAAGAACAGGAACGGAGATATCGTTCGCAGGCTAACTCTAGACTCGGATGAAGACGTGTGTCTCGGCGCTTTATCAACTCCCGAACTTGTGGCCATCTTTTCGTCCGGTTGGAGTTTATTTTCTACAGATTCGAGAAATGCGGTGACGGCCCTGAAACAAGTAAAACTCAATTCGATCGGGGAGCTTGCATAGCGGTCACCTCCGGTTTGTGAGTTAGGAGCACGTCGGTATGACGTCCCCCGGTGCGTCCCGCTTACTGCTCCTTCGTTTCCTCTCAAACCGTCCCTTCGTTGCACAGGTTGTTGCACAAAAACCAACCTAACCTGCCCAATGAAGCCAACGGTTGCCGACAACCGCACGTCCAAAGTACTGATTCTGCGTGCGCCAGTGGTTGAAAGATGAACTCCGAAGCAAGAGGTCGGGAGTTCGAATCTCCCCGGGCGCACCATAATTCTCAATAACTTACAGATATCGCCTTCGGAAATTTGCGGATTGCCCGTGAATTGACAATCATACGGACAATTTTGCCGGAAATTCTCGGAGATCGCTGTGGTCATAGTGACAAGTCTTGTGGCACTTGGGGCATGTAACTTTCCTTGCCGTAAACCTGATGAGAGAAATAGGGTCTTCTTCAGATCGCCGTGGAGTCATGTACTCACCAAAAACTATTCGGTTATTGCATTCCGGGTTTTTGCACTCGACGCCATAATCTCTGTGTATGGACATGTCGCGCATGCTTCGCTCCTCTCAATTCTTAGATGCAATCAAGCTGATCGACGCGCCGGTTTTTCCCTCGCCAATGGCCGTTTCTGATTTCGGGACAGCGGTGTGGAAAACAGGAGCATCTGGCCATCTACTCCGATGTTCCGCTGTAAGTAATTGAGCGTGCTAGGGTTGCAAGCACTGTCCGTGAGTGTGTCCGAGTGTTGGAGTGCGGCGAAGCAAGTTGAGGAACAGAATCAGCCGGCAGCGACGCCCAAAACTGCGCCTCAAGTGGATTCAGGCGAATCAAACTAGGCGTGGGGGCAAACGTCCAGGCGCCGGCAGAAATCCCAACCTGGCGAAGCGCTTGCTGTCTGGCGTCAAACCGGTAACTGCGGTTGAAGCAATGGCCGGTATCGATGTCCAGGCATTCGTTCACGACTTGCTGAAGAATGGGAGCAGGCCGGTTAAGCTGCAGACGTTAACGGTTTTCTGGGATCGCATCTTCGGAAAGCCGAAGCAGGATGTGAGCGTGTCCGGCGGACTAGTTCACGCGCATACTCGCGATCCATTCCTCGCTTTCCTTCCCAAGGAAGCACTGAAAGCGCTTTCACGGTGTCGCGATTAGATTCTGAGGCGCACTGGAAACCTTCCTCTGCACACCAAGCTTGGAATCTCAAATGACTGAAGAAAGAAAATACGCGATTCTCTTTGCAGCAACCCTGATGTGCGCCCGAAAGCTGATGGAGATAGAGGAAAGCCGAGAATGAGCACGGTGGATAGGGCGATCCGAAACGCAGCCTACATCCTTGGCGAGATCGACAAGAAAAGACCGAAGACGTAGGATTCAGCCATGGCTGTCTCGTTCAATTTCGTGACCGAGCGCATTGCCGCTGGCGGCGATATTTCATCGAAGGCTGACGAACGTGGACGAGATCGTGCCGGCGGGTAGCACACGCGTCATCGCGATATGCGAGCGGAATTTGATGACGAGACACTGAACGCTCAGCGCAGTGTTGGCGTGCTTTACTGGGGAGGTCAACGTGGTCAAGAATGCAGCAGCAATCGCTTTGATCTTTTGCGGATCTCTTTTGATCGCTAATGCATCGTTCGCTCAGAATGCCGAGCAAGCCGCTCAGCCTGTTGCCAGCAGTGCATCATCCCTAGATGAACAGATCGCATTGATGAGGTCAGACCTGCGATCCAACCGAAAGAAAGTTATCGCAGCCAATATGAAGTTGGCCCCGGACGAAGCGGAATGGTTCTGGCCTACCTACGAGCAGTATGTCAATGAGCTGGTGCAGATCAATAAAGCCAAATATGACCTTATCAAAGAGAATCTGCAAAGCGTGAACATGACGGAGGAGCAGGCCGATACCCTCTCGAAAAGGTGGGTCGAGGTGGATGAATCCGTTGTCCAACTCCGACTCAAATACATTCCTATATTCCGCAAGGTCCTGTCAGCGAAAAGCACGGCGATGTTCTTTCAACTCGACCGGCGCGTACAAATGATGATCGACCTCCAGCTAGCAAGCTCTCTTCCGCTGGTTCAGCCATAGCTTGGTGTTACCGTCGACGGAAAGTGCAGCAGCACGCTGCCTTGTGACCCGGGTTTTGTTCTAGATTTGTTTCGGCCTACGGAAAGGGACAATGTTGGAATGAATTACACTATTTGCAGCCATTGTCCTTCACGAAGGCTGATTTGGTCAGGGGCGCGTCCGCGCTGATAACACCGGTACCTCCGTTCGTTGCACAAAGCGTTGCACAAAAACCAACCTACCCTGCCCGATGAAGCCAACGGTTGCCGACAACCGCAACCCTAACCTATTTGATTCTGCATGCGCCAGCGGTTGAAAGATGAACTCCGAAGCAAGAGGCCGGGACGGGAGTTCGAATCTCCCCGGGCGCGCCACTCAAAAGGCTTTCAATGTAAACGGTTTAGCCGTTTTGCGTGGGTCAGTCTGTGAGCCCAAAGGGCTTGGTGTGATTGCGGACCGCTGCACAAGCTCGAAACGGATTGGGCCGCGAGCTGCGCCGAGGTTATTCTGCGGCGATGCCCGGCGTGTGAAATTGACTCGATCATCGGTCACGGACGCCGCCGCAAGCAAGCGCATGATGAGCATCACGATTGGCTCCCAGGCTATAAGTCATCGGGGTAGCGTTGGCGCTGGCAGGTAGCTTTGCTTCCCACAACTCCTTGCCGGTTTCCACATCGAAGCCACGAATGACAGAATCGGTGTGCCGGCGATAAACACGACTCTGCCGGCGGTAATGATGTAACTCCAAATCTGCACCTGTGGCGTTTGGGGTGGCGTGGTGCCAAACCTTCTATGGCGGGGACGACGGTACGCTACCTGGCACCGGGGTAATAGACAATCACGTACAAACTGTTCGCCAAGAGATTCGTCCCTTGGAAGCCGTTCCCAAAGGAAAAATTCCACTCGAACCCTTCGGCGGGCCCCGAGGTCTGGCAAGCGGATATCGCCGATTCCCCTTCGCACCCCCAGTAAAGATAAGGCTGAATGTCGTGGAACGGACCGACCTTAACGTCCGGAGCCGTGATCACGGACTCGCCCCGGTGCAGCCCCAATTGTTTATAAAACAACTCCCCCATTGCGCTGCCCGTGCAGTCAAAGCCGGTCGTCCCTTTCATGCTGCAGGATGGATCGGGCGGCCCCGTCTCTGGCAATTGCCAGTCCCTTTGACCGAGGTATCCGCGGCCTCCATCGGTTTTGTTCATCGCAGCCACCCACTCTACCGCTGCCGTGTGCTCCATCGCACCATCAGGGTTGATGTTTGCAACTCCGAATGTTTGTTTGGCCGCCAAGTTGGCGTCCGCTAGCCAGGTGACTTGTGCAATTGGATCATAGACGGTTTGTCCGCCGGGGTTGGCTTGCAATCCATTGCCAGCAGCGGGCGGCGAGCCCGGCAGCTTGCCTTTGATCATCGGCAGCACGTAGAGATAATTCCGCCATACGTTGGCTCCTTGAAATCCGCTGTTGAACGAAAAGCTTACAAATCCTTGCTTCGGATCGGCGGCCGGAGACCCGGACCAATATAAATAGGGCTGAAAATCCTTGAATGGGCCCACCGTATTGGCGGGTATGCGAACGACTGTGTTCGGCTCGCGAAAACCCAACGATCGATAATACAAGGATCCCAGCGCGCTGCCCCAACAATGAAACCCGAACGATTCGCCGTTCCGACCAGTACGTGCGCAGCTCTCGTCTTTGACTGGCACCGTGGGAAGTTGCCAATTATTGTGACCGAGGTATCCGCGGCCTCCATCGGCTTTGTTCATCGCCTCGACCCATCGCACCGCCGTCGCATAGTCCATCGAGCCACTTTTGTTGATATTGGAAACTCCGAACGTTTGCTTACCGGCCAGATTGCCGTCGGCGAGCCAGGTCACTTTCAGATTCGGATCATAGGCGGTCTGACCGTCTTCGGCGGGCGCCAGCGGTGCGCCCGCAGGCGCCGCGACGGGAGCTGAGTCGCTCCCTTCACGGCATGCGTCCACCAATTGCGGGTTTATCCTCGGCAGAGCTCTCGATGCGGCCCTCGGCTGCGCTGTCCCTTGGACGATAGGTTGGAAGCAATCCAGCAACAGCCCGTTACGAGCTCCGCCGCCTTGAACGAAACCGGCACTCTTGCATGCGGCTTTGATCTGGTCACACGCGGCTTGAGCGGCTCGCACCTGGTTGCCATTGAAAACCAGGTTTAATCCAAACAACATCATCAGCGATATCAGCACGTGGACGAGCGTGCGTCGCTTGGAATCCATCAAAACCCCGCGTTCGCAAAGCATCGGTCAGAACTATACATTAATTGTGGAGTCGAGGCGTGACGCGGTGGTTTAGGTTCAACCTGTCCGTTGCCGACTCTTTTGTCTGTCGGTGCCTCAATAGCAGGGGCCCGGCCGGTGGCCGGGGCAAAGCGGAAAGGAACTTGGCTCGACGGAGCGAATCCTGCATTCTTTGGTGGAGCAACATGCAACGGAAGTAGGGCGTTTAGGCAGTGGTGTGCTTTACAACACCGATCAATAGCGTGGTTCCAAGTTCCGTGCGCCTCACAAAGCAGTGGTTAACAGCTGGGGACACCTAGCTGATTCCGTTTGGAAGAGTATCTTCCCTAGCGCGACTTGGCCGTTGCTTGTAGCTCAGAAAGCGAGCAACGATGAAGGAAGAGCATCTGTCGTCGAGCAAGACAAATCCCAAACGCCGGAAACGAAACAAGGGGATGTGCTTGGAGGACCTCCCGGTTTTAGAGCCCAATGCGGCCGGTATTGACGTTGGCGCACGAGAAATGTTTGTGGCCGTGCCGCCAGGGCGAGACGAGCATCCGGTGCAGGTGTTTGCCACTTTCACCGAAGATCTCGAACGCTTAGCCGATTGGCTCTTGCACTGCGGGGTGACCACCGTAGCCATGGAATCCACTGGGGTGTATTGGATTCCACTCTACGAGATTCTTGAGCAACGTGGAATCCGTCCTTGTTTAGTGAATGCGCGCCACATGAAGAACGTACCGGGACGCCGCACCGACTGGCACGAGTGCCAATGGCTACAATTCCTGCACTCGGTCGGATTACTGCGCGCTTCGTTTCGACCCGAGGAAAACATTTGCGCCGTTCGGACCTTGTTGCGGCACCGCAGTGTCCACTGCAAGAGTTCCTTGGAAGACTCACGCAATCCCGAAAGATGGTGTCGAGGTCGGCGCGGACTTTGCTCGCAAAGGCATTGAAGGTGGCATCATCGGCTTCCAGCAGCTCCGAAGCTCGGTCGGTCAGCCTATAGCTAAAGCGAGGCAGGTCGGCCTGACTGGTGACTTTCTTCTTACCACTCGATTGTGACTGCGCGAAGGTCGCGACGAGCAGCAGAAGCCAAGCAAGACCAGGTATGATCCGGTGACGTTCCAGCATGAGGCACGTCTGGTTGAGATCGGGAACAGAATCTGCGACTAAGTATTCGGGGAGTCTAGTAACTGAGTGATAGCCTGTCAATACGCTAGGTTTGGAAGATAGAGCACCGTAATTTCCTCTCGTATTCAGCGGCCGAGCTATACGAAAAAGTATCCGCCGCCTCTTGGGGCGTTCTGGGTGTATGGTCGCTAGCCTTGATCGGAAACGCCTCGGGCAAGCAGGTCTCTGGAAGGCAAGGAATATACCCGAGGCGTTTTCGATAAGGAGACTAGGAGGAAGCCGCTGGCGTTTGCGGCGGACGCGTTGAGTTATGGGATTTGAATGGCAGTTTGGTACCGAGTCGAGAGCTGGAAGAGCAGCGGCGAACGGGGAAAGTCCCGCAGAGATCGGCGACAGCACCGCAAGTGCCTGCAAGAGTCCGCACGGAAAGTTGCGTGAGAGCGTGTGGACAGGGAGGGAACACACGGATGGATCGGCGTGTGGGAGCACGTCTGCAAGGCGCGACTAAGGAAAGCGCTACGAAGAATCGAAGTAAGCACATGTTGATAACTCTGCAGTGGTAAACCTCTGAATCACGATCATGGCTGCGCCGCAACGCGGGCAGTGCCAGAGGGTAGAACTCTCGGAGGGAACTTGGCACGTTCCGGTTTCTGCGGGCGCCGAGGAGTTGGAGGCTAGCAGTTGCCGGCACAGCACGAGGCTAGAAGCGCGCGAGCGATTCACCAGAAACCCGAAGTGACGGATGCGCACGAATCTTTTGGGGAGCACGTGCAGAAAGAAGCGACGTAAGAACTCCGTGGCGACCAGGGTCATCTGGCCCTGTTTGCCGCCGCGGGCATAATTCTTCCAGCGAAAAGTGACGCGCTCTTGTTCGAAGGCCAGCAAGCGATGATTGGAAATGGCCACACGATGGGTGTAACGACCCAGATAGCGCAGCACTTGAAGAGGGCCACCGAAAGCGGGCTTGGCATAGACCACCCAGTCATGGCGGTGCAGGCGGCGGATCAGTTTCGAGAACTGCGCAGAGTCGGCCAGAGCCGCTGCTGGGCCGGCGCAGTATAGTTTTTGCTGCGGTAGAGGCATTTCAGACCGGCCAAGAATTTCCCACGAAAGACGCGACTGAGGATCTTCACGGGTAAGAAGAAAGCATACTGAGGGCGGATCCAACGACGTTGGTCTGGCGATATTCCGCCCGCAGGAATGGCGCAGTGAATGTGGGGATGCAGCAACAGGTTTTGCCCCCAGGTGTGCAGAATGCTGATCACGCCGATCTTTGCTCCCAAGTGCTTGGGATCGGCCGCGATCTCCCGCAAGGTTTGCGCACTGGCAGTGAACAGCAGGTCGTAGAACAAACGCGCGTTGTCCAAGGCCAGCACATTGAGTTCATGAGGCACAGTGAACACCACATGGAAGTAGCTGGTGGCCAGGAGTTCTCGTTCGCGGGCCGTCAGCCAACGTTGGCGTGCTTGGGCCTGGCACTTGGGGCAGTGCCGATTTCTGCAGGTAATGGAGAGCTCTCCATTACCTGTATTATGGGGAGTTTTTTCTAATGGGGAGTGGAGCGCGAGAACCTGCGCAGGGCGGCCTTTTCGAACAGGGTTGGGCGGGTGGCGACTCACCATAACTTCAGGGGCTTTGCTACGTTGATGCGGCCAGCCATGGCCACTGCTCAACAAGGAGAGCCTATGCTAGAAAAATACTTCTCCGCGCCCAAGACGCTGAGACGCTTGCGGAGTGGAATCAGTGGACCACACATAGACGCGTTCGCAGATGACCTCGAACGCGAAGGATACGCTCTAGCCAGCGCCGTTCGATACATTCGAGCCGTCGCCCATCTCGGCTACTTCGTTCAACGGAGGGGCAGCGTTCTGGCAGACATCGATTTCAACACGCTTCATGCTTTTGTCGGCCATCTTCGCGGTTGTCGGTGCCCTCACTACCAGAGAGCAAAGATCGCCTATCACGCGCGTTTTGGAGTGAAGCTTTTCCATCAACGCCTGGTGGGCTGCGGCATCTGCCCGAGTGAACCAGTTCGGGAAGAGAACGCCGATCCAGCTCTTGTCACTGCCTTCCGCGATTGGTTTCCAACGCATCGCGGGGTGAAGCCGCCAACGCTTCGGCTGTACGCTCGTGGCGCCGCGGAGTTGCTCCAGGCCCTCGGCGAGGATGTCGGTCAATGGACTGCACATGCCGTACGCAACTTTCTTCTACAACGTGCCAGCCAATGTGGAGCTCCGACCACACAGAAGCTGATTACCTCCCTCCGGGCGTTTTTGCGGTATCTCAACTTCCAGGGTGAATCCCGTGACGATCTCGCCCTCGCGATCCCCGCTGTCGCTCACTGGCGGCTGGCCAAGCTTCCACACTGTCTATCCGCAGAAGAAGTGAACCGTCTGATCGCTGCCTGTGATGGTGCAGATCCCGGACGTCTTCGTGACCGGGCGATTGTACTCATGTTGGTGAGATTAGGATTGCGCGCCGGAGACGTAGCGCAGCTGCGTCTCACGGACATCGACTGGAATGGCGGCACGCTGCAAGTGATAGGGAAAGGACGATACCAGGTACGGCTACCGCTTCCGCAGGATGTCGGCGATGCGGTGCTCCGCTATCTGGAATGGCGGCCCACGAACATCGATACGGATCACGTGTTTGTTCGAAGCATCGCTCCTTACCAGCCCTTTGCGTCCGGAGATGGTGTCTCGTCCGTGGTGAGACACGCGCTCAAACGCGCCAGCATCGCAGCTCCTGCCAAGGGTGCCCACCTGCTGCGTCACACCGCCGCCACCGAGATGTTGCGAAATGGTGTGCCCTTGGATCAGGCCGGTCTGGTCCTCCGTCACCGCAGCATCGACATGACCGCCTACTACGCCAAGGCGGATGTCGCGCTACTCAAACAGATCGCTCAGCCGTGGCCGGGGGTAATTCGATGATCGCGGCTGTCGAAACCTATCTTGCCGTGCGGCGTGCCGTCGGCTTCACTCTCAGCAATACCGAATATCTCCTGCGCAGCTTTGCAGGGTTCGCGACCAATCAAAAGCAAACGCATATCCGCACAGCAACAGCCATTCACTGGGCCAGCCAAGCGAGATCTGTCGCGCAACGACACGTCCGCTACCAGACCGTGTGCCTCTTTGCTCAGTACCTTCGCGCGGAGGACTCCAGGCACGAATCGCCAGCGATGAACTACTTCGGCTATCGGAAGGCGCGTCGCGTCCCGCACATTTATTCGCGCGACGAGATTGCCGACCTTGTTCTTGCCGCCATGAGGCTTCCATCGCCCGACTCGCTGCGGCCCAAAACATATGCGACCCTGATCAGCCTATTGGCAGCAACCGGCCTGCGAGTCTCTGAGGCGTTGCATCTGCTGGTCTCCGACATCACTCCAGACGGTTTGCTGATTCGCAAAACCAAGTTCCAGAAAACCCGATTGGTGCCGTTGCACGACACCGCGGTGACGGGGCTCGCTCGCTACTTGACGCACCGTCAAGAAACGCGAAGCGCTGGCGCTCACGTCTTCGTTTCGGATGACGGGCAACCACTCGTGTACTGGAAAGTTCACAGCATGTTCCGGAGCCTGCTGAAATCCGCGGGGATCAAGCCCTCCCGCGGTCGCCCAACAATGCGGGACTGAGCGGCAAGTCACGGCTGCGCCCTCCTTTGCCGCAATTCACGCGGATCATCATCCGCTGGCTATCGATGTCGCTGACCTTGAGACGAGCGAGTTCTGCGCGCCGCATGCCAGTGCCGTAGAGAGTGATCAGTAGTGTCCGCCGAAAGAGTGTCCCTGCCGCATTGATCAAGCGCGAGACTTCCTCCGGGCTGAGCACTGTCGGCAGCCGGCGTCGGTCCTTGGGGTAGGGCAAGAATTCGCGAAACTGATATCGCTTCAGCGTCTTGACGAAAAAGAATCGCAGCGCCGCTACGCAATTCACTGCGCTGCCGGGTGTCAGCTTGCGCTCTTTGAGCAGATAGGCCTGGTAGGTACGAAGTTCGTTTGGTCCTAGTCTATCCGGGGACTTACCGAAATGCTTGGCGAAGTCGGTCACAGCCCGAAGGTACTTGCGTGTGGTAATCTCTGAATAGTTGCGACGCTGGAGCTCATCCAGCATCATTCGACGTAAACGGGTCACAGGGACACCTCCTTGTGACCCGTAACTTATCTCAACCGATAGGCAACCTCACCGCTCCGTTCACCTCACGCGTAGCGTCCGCCGCGCCAGCGGCTTAGTCCTTGTCGGCGACCGTTCCTTTGCCAGATTAGGTAACAGTAGCCCGTGATTCGCTCGGAGTCGGTAAACTATAGGCCACTAGACAGGATGAACTCGCCGGGGTCGCCGGCAACAAGAGCGGTTTGTTTGGGCGGCAATTGTCAGGGTTCACTGCGCGCTTAGATCGGTGTATGGATTTGCACTCCCCGAGAGATTACTGGGACCGGGTGGCTGCCGAGAAGCAATTCCACCATCCACTGCGAATCGATTGGCTCGCCTCGAATCTGGCAGGAAAGGACATCTTGGACTGCGGTTGTGGTTATGGCCGATTGCTCGGCGAACTGGCAGAGAGCGGGTATCGCGACACAGTGGGTACGGATTTCTCACGAGGAATGCTGAAGCGTTGCGCTGAAATGCATCCCGACGTGACGTTGCGCCTTGTCCAGACCGACGGTCGTATGCTTCCTTTTCGGGAGGAATCCTTTGATGCGGTGCTTCTGTTCACGCTGCTGACCTGCATGCCGGGAGACAGCGACCAGCGTTCATTGCTAACGGAAGTGAGCCGTGTGTTGCGCACCGGGGGTCTTATCTATATCAGTGACTTGCTCTTGAACAGCGACAGGAGGAGCGTTGAGCGGTATCGACGCTACGCGGCCGCTTTCGATGTGTACGGCATCTTCTCGCTCCCGGAAGGCGTGACGGTCCGTCACCACAGCGAATCGTGGATACGGGAGATCACCGGCGGGTATACCGAAGTCAAGTATGAGAAGTTTACGGTCACAACGATGAACGGGAATCAGTCAGCAGCATTTCAATATCTTGGTCGAATAACGAAGGGGAATGAGTAGCGCCGTAATGCTTAGCAATCCACGCGCCAAGTAGGGAGAGAACTTCATAGTGCCCTAGTCGCGTTCCAGAAATCAGAGGCATAAACCTGCGCGATTATACCTCGGCAAATCTCGGTCCGGGCGATTCTGGGCAGTTTGTCGGCAAACCTTCCGTAACCGGATTACTGAAGGTTGCCCGTAATCCGACCAGAATCGATGGTAAGTGCGGAGATCACTTCCTACAAGCCGACGCGATACCGATTCAGACTTCTCCCTCAAAGACCTCGAAACCGGGTGCATCAGATAGCCGCTATTCACTCAGAAAGGGTCTATCGATGCGCGCATACGGAAGGCCCACGCTTCTGCGGTTCGTAATTAAGAGGTTACCTACTGTTCGAATCAGATGGTTTCTGCGGAGGCTTAAACTTGATGCCCATAAAGTGCTTCGGAACACCATTTTGAGCGGGGGGCTTTTTCCAGAAACTCCTTCGCAGAAGCGTCGCGTGTCAGGTAGGCATCCAGAAAGTCAGAGTATAGAGCGCAACCCAGGCATGACTGGTGTTGGCGTCCTCCCGTGCGAAGTCGGCTACCTGATTCTCCGCAAAGCGTTGCGCACTCTCCCTGCGTTGGAACATGGAACTAAACTCCGGGCGTGCCATGCCCAGCATATTCACGGTGAGGAGATCACCATGTATCCAGGTGTTGAGGACGTTTGGACCAACATTGTCTGCTGGAGGAGCGTCATCGTTTTCCAGATCTTCAAGGCTCACATTTCGCCTAAAGCAAAGAAGCGGTATGGTCATTCGCTCCGGATGAACGTCCCCGGCTCTTTTCACGAGGCCAGGGTAGTAGCGCATGCTGCCGTCATCTCCATCAGGGCATAAATGCGCGGGTCTCGTGCTGAGGCAAACAGGCTCGAGATTCCTCCCCAGCTCCAGCTCACCACGGCACCCTCAGATAAATCCAACAACGACGTAGCCACGACTGGCAAGATACTCGCACAGATCGGCGTTCTCCCACGAAACGGAAGAATCGCTGGGAGCATAGATAAGAACGGGATAGCGGCGAACAGTACCATCCACCCGATCAACTTGCGGGTATTCTTCTGGTTTCTCAACCAGTGCCCGGTCACGCGCTGCCGCCGCGCCGCGAAGGAATAGACCATTGAAATTCCCACGAGAAAAAGAAACGAAGGGAAGATAAAGTCCGCTGGAGTCCATCCGTTCCACTTTGCATGCATGATCGGCCAACACGCGTGTTCGTCGCTTCCGGGGTTATCCACCAGGATCATCCCCGCTACCATCAATCCCCGGTACACCTCCAAGCACATCAACCGTTGTTGCGATAACTGATTCTTTGCATCAACCACAAGATGCTCCTTCTCCCAAAACGAGAGCACGCTTCAGCCAGGGACCGTGACGGCGCTTTTAATCATTCGTTCGGCGACTGCTTCCCGCAAAAAAAGAAGGCGCGAACCAAATCAGCCCGCGCCTCCCCGTTCACTTAAGTAGCTTACTTCTTACACCCAGAGCAGGAAGCACAACAGTCGGCGGAAGGGCAGCATGATACGTCCGCTGCCTTCGTCGCTCCTGCGAGACTGAGTGCGATCACTGCCATCAACACCATTGCCTTAATCTTCTTCATGGATTTCTCCTTTGAAAAATCAATTTAGTTTTTGTGAACCGACGGCAACGCCATCGACGTTAAACCCAGGGCAACACTTCTGGTGACGATTTCTAAATACGAAGCAGCCGCGTTTCGAGGAGAGTGTCTCTTCCGCTATGCCAGAGAGGCGAAACAATTTCGACCGAATAATAAAACCAAGTTGTCGCCAAATCGAGATCGGAAGCCAGAATGAAGCGTTGCGGAAGAGCAACTCCCATCGTGGCTGCGTCCCACTTCGCAGCGACAGTTACCTCAAGAGGGCAGCACGACATCCCGTGGCCTGGAGAGGATTTTCCGTCGCGCGGTTTTTCAGGGGACTTGCTGGTGGAATGGCAGCAATGCTCCACGTTTGTCATCGGCCGTGACTGGCGCTGGTCCGCCAAAGTTGGCAGCGCGCAACCCATGAAGCACGCCAGTATGCCTATCCACAAGGAAACGAACGTAGCCATGCATGCCTTGAATGTGTGCAGCAAGGAGCGCATCTCGTCCAGCCTATACCCCTCGATTCACCAAAACAATAGATCGTTGCGGGCGGTCAGATTCTCGGCAGGAAGGAGAATAGCGGGGCGCAACCGATAAGGGCGGGTGCAGCCCCGCAGAGGTTGCTCGCCCGCAGTCCGACTAAGTCTCAAGCCAATTTAGTGCTTCCTCGTGGCTCGAAAATATTTCGATGGTTATGCTTGGTTGTGGGCAACGAGCATTGCGATCCGTCCATGGTGGGCGATTTACCGACAAACGCAAACCTCGCGTTCATTCGCCGTCGAGTGGCGTGTTCCGCCATTGCAAACTCCAAGGTGGTAGCTATCAATCGTGGAAAGCGTTCCATCGACGACGAGACTATCCGCGGTAACCTTGTTAACGTCGTGTTTGGTTGCTGTATCGCATATCTTTCGGAAGAGGTGCACGGCCTGGCTCAGTGCGAACGTGCCGCTGACGATCGCTAGCAATACAGCTCCTTGCAACTCGATAGCAATGTAAAGGGGTGCCATGCCATATTAGGTCCGCGCCAGATTCTTTGTGGGATGATAGCGTGTCAATACCGTATACCGACAAAAACACGCAGGTTATGGCTGCGTACTGTTGTTAGGGGCTGCGTTACCACATTGCTGTTCGGCGCAAGGTCGGGCTAACCGGGAAAGGGGCTGCTATACCTCATCGCTTCAGATTCAAAAGTTTGCCCGGTAGAGGAGCGTTGTGCGTCAGAGTTTTGCGGGTGGAGGTAGGAAAAGCGATTATACGTCACCCGCTTGGGCATCATTCCATAGCTGCCAAAACGTTTTCACCGTATCCGGCCCATGCCCTTGATAATGATTGTTCCCAAATAGAAATAACCTTTTGAGTTTCCTGCCCGCAACAAGCTGGCGACAGAGTTTCGCCCATTGCCTCAGATCGTCACTGCGGTCAATGATTGTCTTATCCCACGTTGTCGTACGGGTCTCGATTTCTTTTCTGTTCCCGAGCCATCGAACATACGCGAAGTCTGACGTAACCAGATCAAGCGGCTCTTGCAGTTCCCAAGGGCGCGGCATAAACGAGGTATCCGTCAAGGCCAGCGCAACGTTATGTTCACGCAGCATGCCGAGGAATTCCTTATTCAGCCAATTCTTGTTTCGAATCTCAACCGTAAGTTTACAAGTGAGCGTTCTTGGCAGTCTCTTCAGGAACGGGTGCAACCGGGCGAGGAAATCCTTTCCGGTCTTGAATTCATACTGGGTGAACTGAGGAAATTGGAGTAACAGTGGCCCAAGCTTTTCCTTCAATACATCCATTCGATCCACGAACTCGATAAACTCCACTTCGCAGTCGACAAGCATTTTCGTGTGACTCACCACTTGCGGAATCTTGGCTGCGAAAATGAAGTCCGATGGGGTTCTGCGATACCAGTTCTCAACCGTGGAGGCTGCGGGTGTCCCGTAATACGTTGAATCAATCTCTACGGTTCTGAATTTGGAAGCGTAATAACCGAGATAGTCGTCTGACTTCATGCCGACCGGATAAAAGGTGCCGGACCATCCCGCCGCTTGAAAGGCCGAAGTCCCGAGCAGAATGTGAGCATCACTGAAACGGCAATCAACCTGTTTGTTTGGCGGGGGAACCTGCGGCCTGATGGGGTGGACGGCCGTCTCGAAAAGAGACGATTGGCCGTCAAACTTAGAGCGTCTTGCCATTGGCAGGAGTTTAGCATTCCACGCGCAGAGATTATTTCAGTTCCCTGAGATGCCGCCTTCTCCATCCTTTACACTGGGGTGATGCCTCGGCCGGTCTACTTCGCTACTTCAGCAGTGCATTTTAAAGGTGCCGCGCCTTCGCAGTAAAAAGTCCCGGGCAACTGCGAACAAGGTCCCTGGCATCATCTCACCCGGATTTACAAAGTAGGGGCTGGCAACGCGGGTTGAACGAACTTGCTATGCTTCCCGCCCGTGTTTATGCTGACGTCTTCGGCGGCCACGCCATTTGTCCGTTGCCGCGATACGCGATGTTGGCGATATGCCCGGCGCGCGCTGCGGAAACGCCCGCTTCCACCGGCGCGTTGGGCTCCTTGCGCGCCTTGACGCAGTCGAAGAAATTTTGCATGTGGTCGATGGTGCCGTCGCGGAAGCTGTCCGCCTTCATCACTGGATTCTCTTTCGTGGGCACACCTTCGTGATGAACCGTAAACCCGCTGCGGTTTAACTTTAGTGTTGCCTCCGTGCCGCGAAACTCCAGGCCGCCATCATCGATCGATGAAGCCATCATCCCTTCGAAGACCACGTCAAATCCGGGATAGCGCAAAGCTGCCTGAACCGTGTCGGGACACTCCCAACTCTGAAACACATACTTGTCCGCCAGCATCTGCGCCTCGCGCGGCTGGTCGCACTTCGTGGCCCAGTGAGCCACATCGATCCAGTGCGTGAAAAGATCGGTCATCGTGCCGCCGCCAAAGTTCCAGAACTGTCGCCAACGATAGAAAACTTCTTCGCTGAACGGCCGATCGGGCGAGCCGCCGAGCCAGCGTTTCCAATCCAGCGCCTGCGTGTCTATCGGCGAGGGCGCCAGCAAAACATTGTAGTTCTGCCACCAATACGTCCGGACTTGGACGACGCGCCCAAGGCTGCCTCCCTGGATCAGATCCACGGCGTCGCGAAAGTGGCTCCAACTGCGCTGCTGCATGCCGCACTGCAAAATCTGTTTGCTGCCGCGAACCGCGCGGATGAGTGTGTCGCCCTCCTCGATGCTGTGCGTGACCGGCTTTTCAAGGTACACATCCTTGCCGGCCTTCACGGCGTCCACCGCCATACGCACGTGCCAGTGGTCGGGAGAAGCGATGAAAACGGCGTCGACTTGTTGCTCTAGGACCTCGCGATAATCCACGTGAGCGGTCGCGACATTGTTCGAGCGCCATTTCACCGCGTCGCAGTACGGTCCATAAACATCGCTCACCGCCAGAATCTCATAACGGCCGGCGACCTGGTCGGCGGCATTGAGCAGGCTGCGCATGCGGCCGCCGGCGCCAATCACTCCGACGCGCAGTGTGTCGTTGGCGCCGAGAACTCGTTTTGACGCCAAAGCGGTCAGGCCGCTGGCTACAAGAAAACTACGACGATTGGGCTGGTGTTTCATGGCGACATCTTACAGCACCCGGTCACATTTTTGCCTGGCGGAAAGTGCCGTCAGTGCACAACAAGTGAATCGATTCGGCACACCTGTCCTTTGGGACGGTGGGCGCTCCCCGCATTTCCCCACACACTGCAATCATCCAGCGGGAGGCGCAATGAGCCATCGAAGCAGCTTTGCTGACATGAAAGCTGAGCAGGGAAGAATGACTGCGAGTTGGAAAGCCGAAGGGCGCCAAAGCGAGCCTTGGGCCATTGCCGATCCGGAAATCGTGGAGATTTTTGCGGCGGGGGTCACCTTTGGTTTGGAAGTGGGCCGCCGCAATGACCGCAATCCTTTATATTCTCCGGACGAATGGCGAAAAGCTCTGCGCGAGGCCGTGGAAAAAGCCGCCGTGCTGGAAGAGAATCTCCAAAGGGCTAAAGAGGGGATGCTCGAAAAATTAAAGAAATAGATTTATCTGCCGCCGGCCTTTGCTGATTCGCGCGGTGCCGATCCGCTCTGCCAATATTTATTGAAGCCGATGTAGTCAGAGGGCAAGTACGCCAGAATCGTGCGGCGCAACTCCAGAATGTCCACGCTGCCGATCCGCTTGTACAGGACTTTTCCATCCGCATCGATCAAAACGGTGTAGGGAACCGCGGATTCCCAAGTGGGATCAAACGCTTTCTGCATCGCCGCCGTATCGTCGGAGTCAAACAGCAGGTTGCGGCTGGTGGCGTGTTGCTTCAGTAGCATTTTCAGCACACTGTTTTTCTCATCGGGCATGTTCGCGGACACGGTAATCAGATCAAAGTCCCGCACCTTGTACATCAAGAACGTATCCTGAAAATCAGCGAACTCGTCGATGCAGGACCCGCACCAGGTGGCCCAAAAGCTGACCAGCAGCATGTGCTTCGTCGGATTCGCGCGCAGTTTCTTCAGATCGTCCGCCGAAGCCAGTTCCACCGTCACCGGCTGATCTTCGATTTTTCGCAGCGCTGCTACGCGTGATGCCGCCTTCTCTTGCCATTTTGTGGAGCAGCCAAAAACGCCGGTATGCTTCACTTCCACCTCGCGCCCGGCCAGCAGCGCGTCGATGGCGTCGCGCGCGTCCTGCGTTTTCACCAGCTCGATGCGGTAGCTGTTGTCGACGCGCCCTTCGTACCGCAGCTTGCGCTCCTTATCGAAAATAAAAATGTGTGGCGTAGCCTGTGGACCGTACGCGCGTGTAACCGATTGGGTTTCTCCGTCGTACAGATACGGGTAGCGCAGATGTTTGTATGCGACGCGAATCTTCATTTCTTCCAGCGAATCGCTGGTATCGGAAGAATCTAGCTCATCGATGCGAATCGCCTTTGGGTCATTCGGCTCGATGGCCACAACCGCAACGCCCTTATCGCGGTAATCGTCCGCCATTTGCTGGATGCGCTGCTCATACATCTGCGAGATAGGGCAGTGATTGCACGCAAACACAATCGCGAGTACCGGGCTGGAGGCGTAGTCGCTCAGGCGATGTGTCTTTCCGTCCACGCCGGGCAGCGCAAAATCCGGCGCGGAAGATGCGAGCGCCAAGATGGGATGGGCAGTCTGCGCCCAGGCAGGGGATGTCAGCAGGAAAAATAAAATTGCGCGCCACATTTCGCTTCAACCTCCCACGCCGCGATTCGCAAACCAAACGCAGCCGTCGACAATCTCAGCCAAATTCAATTTTACGCTCATTGCGCCGGGCGTGCGGTGCCGTCCGAGGCAGCGCTGCCAGATTGGTTCGAAAGCGGTCGCGGGGTCACGTCTGCGTCCACCAACCCCATAGCCCATTTGATCGCTTCCACATACATTTTTTGCATCCGAGGGTCATCCCAGTTTTGATCCACGTGGCCAAGCGTAGAGTAGTAGACACGCCCCTTGCCATATTGTTTCGCCCAGGTCACAGCAAAGTCATGGTCCTTGCGGTGAACCCGCGGATTATTCAGATCCAGTTTCGAAGCGTCCAGGCGCATCAACACACGCACCTTGTCCCGCGAAAAATCCTTGACCTGGTAAATTTCGTCGTGCCACACAAAGGATTTTGACCATTGCTGCATGCCCGGAAAATTCGGATCCTCCACGATAATCGGAGCGTCAAACGTCCCCCAAGGGTGCTCGTCGAAATAACCACCAATCATTTCTCCATACGCGGGCCAGTCGGTAAAAGTGATGGTTGCGCTGTGCACGCCGACAAATCCTTTGCCATCGTCATGCACAAAGGAAATAAGCGCGGCTTTCTGCTCGTCGTTCATTTCCAGGTTCCCGCCGGTATAAAACAGTACGGCGTCAAAATCGTTCAAATTCTTGGCGTTGAACTCCAATTTCTTCTTGGTCAGCGGCTCCGTGTCGGTTCGAATAGTGGTATCCCACAACCCGGATTCGCGCCCCAGCCTCTCGATTGTGGCCATCGCGTGAGAAACGGATTCGTGCCGGTATCCTTTTTCTTCGCCGATAATCAGCAAATGCTTTTTCGGATGAGCCTCGGACTGCGCCAGGCACCGCGCGCCAACCGCCACAACCAGCAACGACAACGCCATTCGAAACATTTTCATTTGTGATTGTCCTCGACGCAGCCGTCTACTTTTTCTTCCCCAGCCACAATATCGCATTGGCGAAGAGCTTGTTCTGCGTGGTGTCGCCAAATACGTTTTCGCCGTGGCCCATGTTCATATACACCATGCGATACTTCGTGTTGGTCCACACGATGGGCATGTCACCGGTTGTGATTACATCCTTCACGCCAATCGGATAGTTCGAAGGATCGAGGGTCACGAGCACGCGGACATCCTTGTTGAGCCGTGGGCTCGGTTTCCATTGATACCACTCGTTTGACGGCGCAACGTAGCTCTCTGGCATTCCCTTGGTGACCGGATGCGTCCGGTCATCGACAATCATCTTTGCCTTCTGCACCGGCCAATTGTTGGTGTAAAACACCGCGCCGCCCAGAAAATCCACGAACCACGGCCACCTTGTGGATTCGTCGTTGTACCCGGCGATATGCAGTCCCAGCCACCCGCCACCGTGCTCCATGTATCTTTGAAAAGCTGCCCGCTGCGCCTCTGTGTGAGGAAAATCGTTGACCCACAGAATCACCTGATAGGGTTTCAGATCGCTATCGTTGAGCTTGTCCCAATCGGTCGTGGTATCAAAATTAAAATTATCCTTTGCCGCCAGTTCGCGGAAGAAAGCTAATCCCTCATTGCCGGTACGCACATGATCGGGCTCCACATTGGTGGAATAAAAAGCCAGCGCCCGGAAAGCTGGCCTCTGTACGGCCGCGCGGGAATTCAGGCAAAACAGCAAAAATGCGCATGCGCAAAGGCTGCGAATCATTGCGCTTGCGTAACACGGATGCCTGCAAGGCTTCACCGTCATGGTTCGATTCACAGAGTAAATCTCCTATCTGCCTGCCGCCCAAAAAATAGAATTCTTAACGATTTGCGTGTACGCAGGATTCTGGAACAGTTCCGGATGGTGCCCCATGAATATATAAATGTTGCGCGCCTTCACGTGCTCGTTCGTCCAGATCACCGGATGATCGCCCATTTTAATTTCCGTCACAGGCGTATAGGTGTTCTCATTCACGCTCGCAAGCACATGCACATTGGGGCGCGGCGACTTGTCGTACGTGTAAAACTCTTCGTTTTCAATCACGAAAGGCGATTTCACGCCCTTCATCGCCGCATGATCCTTATCCTCGATTGTGACTGTGCCCGTAACAAAGGTCGCAATGTAGTTCTTGAACCGGATCCCTCCCATGAAATCCCGAAACCACGGCCAGATTTGCGTGCCATCGAATTCCCCCAACAGCGTGGCGTGATGAAACCCGATCCAGCCGCCCTTTCCTTCTTCGATGTATTTCACGAAAGCAGCCTTCGCCGTGTCGGTCCAGTTATACGGGGGATAATTCAGTTGGATGAACAAATTATATTTTGCCAGAAACGCGTCATCGATCTTGGCGGTGTCTTCCATATAGTCGACCGTGAAATTGTTCTCCGCCGCCAATTTACCCAGCCAGATCTTCGCGGCGTCCACAAACGGCTGGTGAATTCCGCCATGTTCCGCCAGGGCTATCACGCGGAAACGGGGCGCTTTTTCCTGCGCCTCGGAGGAGTTTGCTACGAAACAAAACAGCATCGCAAGAAACAAGCAGGGCGCTGCAAACCTGTTCACGGCACATCCTCGAATTGACACATCCAGAATCCTTCCTGCGTGTCGCGGCCACGTGCATCGTCAGCGCCTCGCGCTCGAACAGGGAAGGGAAGCCCTCAAGGAACATCACGAAGAGAGAAACGCCCGTCGCACATTCGGCTGGAAGAACTCGCGAAAGTCCGCTGCAAGGCACTTCATCGCGAAAGTATCAACAAACCAGCGGCACTTCAAGGACTAATTAATGTTTGTTCAGAAAGTCTCGCAGACAGAGTGCGTCGGGGTTGCAGGATGAAAAAGTACTCCCCATAGTGTGGTGAAAAAAATCGCGATCAGGTAGTGCTGCCTTCGCGCGCGTACACACGCTTCACAATATCCTGGTATTCAGGCTCGCTGAACAGCTTCTCAAACGTCTTCGAATTCACCATCTCGATCAGTGGGTAATCGTGCCGCTCGTAAGCCTTGTTCAAATATTCAATCGCTTCCTGATTGCGGCCGAGATCGGCGTAACTTTCCGCCACGGAAAGCGCATCGCCGCGACCGCGCTGCAGGGCCAGCAGTCTGTCCTCCAAGACGCTGCGCAGCACAGCTTGTTCGCCGCCAGTCGCGAACTGTTTGCGCAACACCCGAATCACGGCGACCTCGTGCTCGTCACCCGTCAGTTTCGCGGCGATCTCCGCCTCGTCGAAATACTTTTCAAAATCGCGCTGCTCAAAATAAATGTTGGAAAGATAGCGCGCAGGCGAAAGAAATCCTGGGTCGGCGGTTTTCAACTCCTGCAGAATCGCGATAGCCTCGTCTGTGCGGCCGCTGTGGTAAAGAATAATCGCCCGGTCGGCTGCAACGGACGAAGATAGCGGATCGAGCTTCCGTGCCTGTTCAATTTCATTGATCGCTTCAGGATAGCGGGAAAGACTCACCAGCATGGTCGCGTACCAATGATGCGCTTCTACGTCTTTGGAATTCAGATCGATGGCGCGCTGAAATTCCCGTTCCGCGCCGGATACATCCCATTCCCAGAAAAACAATGCAAACGCCAGCGACCGGTGACCCTCGGCAAGGCTGTCATCCAACGCGATCGCCTTCTTGGCCGCGGCAATGGCCAGCGGAAAAGCCTGGCTGGGCGGCATGCCCGTATATTCTCTTAAAAGATTGTAACAATCCGCCTTCCCTGCATAGGCCAGGGGATAGTTCGGCTCCAACTGAATCGCTTTTGTGAAAAGGTCCAGTGCCAACGTCAAATCCGCAGGCGTTCTCTTGTTCCAGTGGTAGCGGCCCTGCAGGTAGAGGTCTTCGGCCTGCTTATGGGTCGCGCTGCTGGTGCGCACCGAAAGGCTCGGAAGCAGGCGCCCCTGAACCTCATGCAGTTTAAGAAGTCTGGCAAATCCGAAAAGCGCCAGAACCACCACGGCAAGCGCGATTCCGTAGCCTCGCCACCATGGCGGAGCAGTCGAAGCCTTCACGGACAACGATTCAGCCGCAGGCACCACTCCTGAGTCTTTTTGGGTGATCGGGCCTTCCAGGCTTCCTAAATCCTGCGAAGAGCGCAGCCAAGCCGTCAGCTCCTCGCTGAACGCGTAAACCGTCCCGCGCCGTCCTCCCGGCAGCCGGTGCACCGGAAGCCCGCGCTCTTTCTCCCAGCGCTTGACTGTCCGTTCATCGCGCGCAAAGAACGCAGCAATCTCTTTCCATGTATCCAGCTTGCGCCCGCTCGACTTTTGAGCCAGCTCCTTGGTCATGCCCTCATCCGTCCCGTAATGCCCCTAGGCGTCTCTTGCGAGTTGCGTGCCAATCACCGGACAATCTACCTGCATTATTCCCGCCCCAAGGGCCTTGCTTTCCTCAGCTTAAAGGATGGCAGGGCTGAGGAACGGGAAGCATCGCTTTTTCAACAGAGACGTCCAGGGCAGATATGTGCAAGGAATTTCCTGTTCTCGGCACATGTGCTCATCGAGTGCAATGCAGTTCCTCCGCACGCAAGCCGTGGACCGCTCGAAGCGAGAGCCCACTGGCGGTCCCGGAACCGCAGACGGGCGACCTCGTATGACCAGGCGAGGTTAGGTTGAACCAGGAAAACGATCCGTGCAGGGAAGTTACGCGGCAATTGGACAAGAAGTTGCTCCTTAAGATCCTATCGGAAAGCACGGTCGGGCCAGAAAAACAAAAAACCAGTCTTCGCATGCCGGACGCCAGCCCCACGCCTCTGCCTGAGGAAAGTTCAAACGGCCCTTGTCCCCCCAAAATTCAGCCGTGAAGTTGTCGGCAAAGTCGCAGGCACTGACCAGGTTGTGCCAGATCGAGTTGTCGCGGGGGGCAAATTCGGAGGATGAGAATGGCTGTTCGTGTACTGCCGAAGACGGAATCCGTGTTGCTGATGGATCCTGCTTACAGGAACCGGGAGCGAGTAGCAGCAACAAGAATAGAGTTGTCATCTTGAGGCGCTCCGATAAGGATCGTCTCAGGACCTCAACCTTAAGTGTCTATTTGAAATTTACCGGAGGTTATTCCAGCCATTGAGAAACTCTGCCTACGATTTCAAGGTGAAAATCGGAGCCAAATCCGAGCGCTTCGTGACCGCATCCGTTTGCGCTTCCTTCAGCACTTCCGCCGCGGCCCGCCGTGCTTCCGCATACTCCGCCTTGCCCGCAGTCGCATCTCCGGAAAGCTGCAACGCCCGTCCCAGCTGGTAGTGCGCCTGCGCCTGAAGCACGCGCAAACCCAGCTTCTCGCTGCGCAGCGCGGCTGATCGGAGCTCCTTCTGCGCTCCCGCATAGTCTTTCGTGCCGACCATTGCTTCTCCGCGGAGCACCAGGCACACGATCGAAAGATATTTCAACCCAAGCGAGTCCGCCTCTTCTCCCAGACCGCGAAGCGTCGTTAGGGCAGCGGCGTACTTCCCCTGCTGAATCGAGAGTTTCGCCATGTTCACTTTGGTGCGCAAAATCAGTTGCGTGTCGCCGGTTTTCGAAGCCGCCTGGAGCGCTTGCGAGTATAGCGTTGCGGCCTGCGTCATATCACCGCGATAAAACGCGTTGTCGCCCTGATAGCTGAGCGCCGCGGCAATCTGCGGTTGGCTTTTCTGTTCGCGCGCCGAATTTAGCGCATCGGTCAGATATTTCGCGGCTTCCTCACTGCGCCCGTCCAGCGCTAGTGCGTTGCCGTAACTCAACAGAATGTCCGTCGCCTGCGATCCCTGCTCTTTGCTTTCCTGAAACCCCTTCAGCGCATCCTGCTGCGAACTGACTGCGGCGCCGTACCTCCCCTGGTACGCGAACACCGTACCCATCCCGGAAGACTCCAGCGCCGCGCTCTTCTGATCCCCGGAATCTCGCCTTAATTGCATCGCCTTCAAATACTGCTCCAGCGCCTGATCGAATTGTCCGGTCTTCGTGGAGGTCTCCGCCAGATTGTGGAGCGTGTCCGCGATATCTCCCGGCACCTTCAACTTCTGCCGCACATCGAGCGACTGCGTAAAGTATGTCCGTGCATTATCGAAATCGCCTTTGGACAAATACGCGTTTCCAATATTGCTCAACACCAGTCCCTGGCTCGCCTCGTTATGCGTGTCCATCTGAATTTGCAGCGATTCCTTGGATAGCTTCAGCGATTCGTCATACTTGCCATGTTCCAGTTGAAACGCGCCCAGATCCAGCAGCACATCGCCTGTTCCCTGTTTGTCGCCAAGGTCCCGCATGATGGAAAGAGCATCGGTGTAATTCTTGAGCGCCTGATCTGACTTGCCGGTTACATCCTGAATCGAGGCCATCATGTCCAGGCTCTCCGCAATCCCCTTTTTCATGTTCAGGCGTCTTTTAATTTCCAGCGATTCCTGCAAACTCTTCAAAGCTTCGTCATAGCGCGGGATCGAAGAATAGCCCACACCTATAGCCTGTAAAACCTGCGCTCGCTCGGCATCATCGCCCAATTCAATCGCAAGAGATTGCGCCTTCGTCAGGTCTTCAAGCCCGCCTTGCGTATCCCCGCTTTCGATCTTTACGCGCCCCAGCGCCAGCAGTGCTTCAATGCGCTTCGGATCGAGTTCCGTCACGCGCGCAAACAGTTCTTTCGCCCTGTCGTAATTCGCGGTCTTCTCATATGCCGTGGCCAGATCGAACAGATAGTCTGAATTATCCGGCGAAACATTCACCAGATTCTGATACGCATCGATCGCCTTCGGGTAATCCTTCAGGATCGAATCGTAATTGGCCTGCACCAGGTACTTTTCTTGCGGAGACAACTGTGCGCTGAGCGAAACCGCTTTCTGCGCAGCTTGTTCCGCCTCGTCGTCCTGGCCCAGTTGCGAATAAGATTGCGACAGCTTCGAATACGCCAGCGCAAAGCCCGAATCTTCCTGCAACGCGCCTTGGAACTGTTTCGCGGCGTCGGCATAATTCCCTTGTCGCGCCTGCTGCAAACCCTGGTCGTAATCTCGAAGCGCCGCAATGGAAGCTGTTGACGGTTTGAATGCCTGCGCTTGCAGTTCCTTCTGCAAGCTCGTAGAAACGGCTAGGCTCTGACGGATTTGCGCGGCCAATCCGTCGACCGCGGGGAGTATTTCTTTCTCATTCGCGGCGTCCGCGCTCAATGTTTTACTCGTCCCGCGCTTTAAATCCTGCACCGTGGCATCAATGCGGATGTGATCGCCAAATTGCGCATAATGGCCCCACACAACGGTATCCACGTTGCTCTGATTCGCCACACGGGCAACCGTTGCGGGGTCCAGTTGCGACTGCGGCGTGACACGCAAATCCTTCAGCACTTGCTCGACGCGATCTTCCGAAACCATGCGCACGCTCGCCGATTGTCCCACGTCCGTGCTGAGCATTTCCGCCATGCTCGAACCCAGCCAATCCAGCTTCGCATCACTCGAAGCATTGTGGAACGGCAAGATCGCCAGCGAAGCCACCGGCGCAACAGGCTTCGGCGATTTCGGTGTGGACGTAGAAAAGAACTTTCCGCCCACCAGCGCCCCGCCCCCCGCAAGCACGACCACTGCCGTTGGAACCAGCACTGCAGGCTTCTTCCACCACGGCGTTTTCACCCGCTCAGGCGGAATGGGCGGCAGCGGCAATTCCAAACGCTTCGTCGATCCGCCCCGCCACGCGTCGATGTCATGCTGAATTTCCACTGCGGACTGGTAGCGCAGCTGCGGATCAAGCTGCAGGCACTTCGCCGTAATGTCGCTTAGCAGCGAAGGAACCGTGGAGTCCACCACTTGCGGCGCTTGCGGTATTTCTTTCGTGCGCTTGAACATCGCTCCTTGCATCGTGTCCGCTTTATAAGGAAGCTGGCCCACGAGCAACTGGAAGAAAATCACGCCCAGCGTGAACAGGTCCGAACGCGCATCCACTTTTTCGCCCATCACCTGTTCCGGAGACATGTAGTCGGGAGTGCCGATCACCGCTCCGGTTTGCGTCATCCCGCCTTGTTCCATTGTCCGGGCAATCCCGAAATCCATCACGATCACGCGGCCGTGTTTCTCCATCATGATGTTCTGGGGTTTTAGGTCGCGATGCACCACGCCTTCGGAATGCGCAGCATCGAGCGCGGTACAAGTCTGGTAGATGACGTCGGCACACTCCTCAAAACTGAGCCGCCCTTTTTCCTTGATGAGGGAACTCAAATCCTTGCCCTCAACAAATTCCATGGTGATGAACTTCAGCCCGCCCGCTTCCCCCAGATCGAAAATGCGAATCACGTTTTTGTGCGTGATCCGGCGCGCAAGGATCAATTCCTGCTTGAAGCGGGCAAGAATTTGTTCGTGCACGGCTAGTTCCGGACGAATAATCTTCAACGCCACCATGCGGTCAAGTTCGCAATCCCGCGCTTTGTAGACCGCGCCCATGCCGCCTTCACCCAGCAATTGAATAATTTCGTAACGTCTGCCGAGCATCCGATGCGGAGCAAGCCGCCCCGCCATCACCGACCGGCCTCCCGCCTCCACGGGCCGCGACCATCCCTGCGCACTCAGATCCGTCATATCTCCGGCCTTTTGGTCACCAGATAAAGTCGCATCCTGATCCTGCGGGCTATCGCTGGCCTGGGTCGTGTGCTTCACTACCGCTTTCGACTGGGCGCTGAGTTTGGCGTCCTCCGCCAATTCGTTCCCGAGGACCGTGGCATCAGCAGTGGTAATAGGCGTGGCGCATCGAGTACACACTGTGGCCGTGACGGGGTTTGGTGTGTGGCAAACCGTGCACTCGATCAGGTCTGGCGTCATGGCTGGGTTCCGGAGCTTCTAAACCCGAACTGCTGCTTTTCAGCAATGCAGTCTGGAAGGGACGTAGGGCGATTTTATAACACTTGGCCGGTAAAACAGGCGGCCTAAATGCGCGAAACCCCAGCCCATCGCGGGGCAACCCACAGGTTCTATGTCAACCTGTCTATTCCATTTCAAATGTGACAAACGTCAGCTTGCCGCCCCGCTCCACTTGCAGCGCCACTGGGTTGCCGGGCTTCAGCTTCCCAAAAGCAGTCCGCAATTCATCGATGCTCTTGATCGGGGCACCGTTAAACGCGTGGATCACGTCGCCTTCCTGCAGACCGGAATCCACCGCCAGCCGATTGGCGACCGTCGCCGTAACCAATACGCCAGACGAAATTCGCAGTGGCCCGACCAGTTCCTCGATATCCCGCGTAATCGTTGCTCCAATAATCCCAAGCCGCGGGATCAGATCCGTCGTTGGGTTGGAAAGATCGGCAAGCCGGCTGAGATCATGCGTTGGCTCAAGCACGGGAACGCCAATGCTCAGGCGTTTACTGCCTCGCGCGACCTGCAAATTCACTTTGTCCGCGGTCGTGCGCAAATAAAGACTCAGCGTGAAGAGTGCCACATTGTCCACCGGCATGCCGTCGATGGATTCAATCACGTCCCCAACCTTTAGTCCCGCGTGCGCTGCGGGACCATCGTCGTCCACATCCGCCACCACAACTCCCGGCGTATCCGTCAAGCTCAGCCCGCCCGCCAGATCCGGCGTCAACGATTGCAGGTCGGCCCCGATTGTCCGCCGTCGCACGCGGCCGTACTTGCGAATCTGTTCATACGCGTAGCGCGCGATGCCGCTCGGAATGGCAAAGCCGATCCCCTCATTCCCGCCCGATTTCGTATATATAAAGGTATCAATCCCCACCACATTGCCGTCTACATCCACCAACGGCCCGCCGCTATTCCCGGGATTAATGGCCGCGTCGGTCTGGATGTACACCATCGGATCGTCTGGATCGGGTTGGCGTAGCACCGAACTCACCAGCCCAAACGTGACCGAATTTTCCAGACCTTCTGGGCTGCCAAATGCCAGAACAACCTCACCTTTATGCAGCTGGTCGTAGTGAGCGAAGGGCAGCGTTGGCAATCCCGTCGCTTCCACTTTCAAAACAGCCAAGTCGATCGTCTTGCTGGCCCCTACGATGCGCGCATTCAATACTTGCCCTTTGGATTTCAGCATCGCGGGCGCTTGCGATTCTTCACCCACTTGCGGCGTCAGTACGACGCGCACGCGATCCGCGCCTTTGACCACGTGGTAATTCGTAACGATGTATCCATCCGGGTCGATGATCACTCCCGAACCCAGGCTGCGTTCCCGTCCAAACGGGCTCGGTCCTTTATCGTCATCATCTTCATCCCCGGTTCCGTAGCCGGTCACCAGCACTTCCACTACCGCCGGAGACACGCGCTTCACCAGCGACTCGAAGGCCGCGCTCATCGTGTGAATCACGTCGACCCCGGCTTGTGCGGGAGGCGTTTGCGAATTTGCGTGGCCAGCGAGAACAGACACGCTGAGAGCCGCGGTCACAAGAAATCCGCAGAGCGCGCGCAGAAGACCGCCACCATTAATCAGCTTGAATCTCAATGAAGTCACCCTTTCGAACCGTGGTGTCCCTGTTTTTCATTTCACTGGGACCTTCCCATTCACGATCTTCAGGTTCAGCACAAAGATTGAATAGAGCGCAGGAACAGCAGCAGTGTAATAAATGTCGCCACGCCAAGCCCGCCAATTTGCGCGTAACACATCGGCTGCCACAGCGGCCCTCCATGCGAGGCCAGCGGAAACAGCACCAGTATCGTGGCGCCTAGCGTAACAAAAGGACCCAGCCGATGCGCTGGGTCTCTTTTTTCATTGCAGATTGTAGGTTCGCTTCTCGATCAGCGGAAACGGCGAATCACCAGGTTGTGCCGGTCGGAGCGGTACATTCCCAGCACATAAACGATCACAGTGCCCTTCGTTGAGTAGATCACTTGCCTGATTCTCAGCAGCGGTTCGCGCTTCGGCACTCCCAGAAGTTCTGCCGTGCGCGGATCGGCGGCGGTTGCATCCACTTCTTCGTCCGCATAGCCCAGCACAACTTTGTAATGTCGCTCCAGGATTCCAAACAGCGATTCATGTTCCAACGGTTCGGAAAGCAGTCCTGCGAATTGCTTCGCCGAAAAATAGCAGGTCTCCAGCGCAAACGGTTCACCCGCAGTATGCCGCAAGCGCTCGAGCTTCAATATGTGGCTCTTAGGAGAAAGCGAAAGCCGCGCGGTTGCTTCCGGTTCGTCGTCTACAATTTCGGCGAACAGCACTTTGGAGCCGGCCGTCAGGCTCCGGCTTCTCATTTGTTCCGTGTAGCTCATCAACTTGTTGAAGTGAATTTTGGGCGTAGAGACAAAAGTGCCCACACCGCGACGGCGCTCGACAACGCCTTCCTGTTCCAAAGTGGCAAGCGCATGTCGCGCCGTCATCAAACTCACATCATGGATGCGGGCCAGTTCGCGTTCGGAGGGTACGGCATCTCCCGGACGCAGTCCTCCGGCATCTATAATTTTCCTTACGGCCCCTTGGATCCGCTGGTAAGCGGGAACTCCGTTACGAGCTTTTACCTGCATAGGATTTTCCTCGACAATGCGCGGAGGTGTGCGGAACCGATTACAATATCGATGCTTGTAGCGGTACACCCGACCCCGTGGTTCACACCCATGGCGCGACCTCAGTCTCTTTCGTGCGCGTTACGCCAGGGTAGGGTGCACCCCCTCCTGGCCACTTGCTCGACAAACTCGGAATTCATTGGGTGCTATAGTGCGCGCGTCGTGTTTCTCTTATAAATTAAGAATTTCTGCTTGACAAGTGTTTCTTGGTGCTATATAGCTACATGTCAACGAATCAGCTCGTGTCGCTGAGTTGGGGTGCTTGTCGTTGTTTTCAGTCGAGAATAAGCCGGGGAGAGACTGCTCGTGGACCACGAGTAGTATGGGAGGATCTTTATGAAAAAGTTGCAGTCTGTGGCGTTGGCGGTTTGTTGCCTCGCGCTCGTTGTTGTTTTGTTCGGGGCGAACGCCACCTTCGCTCAGGAAGTCACCGCCACGATCACGGGAACCGTGACCGATCCAAGCGGTGCGGCTGTTGCTGGAGCCACGGTTAGCGCGAAGTCTGCGGCACGTGGAGAAACATACAGCGCGGTTACAAATGATGCTGGTATCTACCGCGTTCCACTCCTTCCCGTCGGGGATTATGACCTCCGGGTTGAAAAGACTGGTTTTCAAACTGCCTTGTACCCGACATTCACATTAGTGCTGAACCAGGTTGCGCGCGTCGACGTCCAGTTGAAGGTTGGTCAAGTCAGCCAGACGATTGAAGTCACCGGCGCCGCGCCATTGATGAAGACAGAGACCACGCAAGTCGACACCATCATTGACTCCGCCACGAACGACGCGTTGCCCCTCGCCACCCGGAATTATGTGGAACTGACGCTTCTTGCGCCTGGTTCGATCCATCCTGATCCCAGCAGTTTTAATAACGGCGACAATGTGAACAGCGGCGCGCGGCCCTTCATCAACGGTAACCGCGAACAGTCGAACAATTTCATCCTTGACGGCATGGACAACAACGAAGTCTCCGACAACCTGCTCGGCTACACTCCCGCGCCGGACGCGATCGAGGAATTTAACCTCATCAGCAACAATGCCCCGGCGGAATTCGGTAACTACATGGGCGGGATCGTTAGCGCCACCCTGAAGTCTGGCACCAACAGCTTCCACGGTGATGTTTGGGAATTTTTCCGCAACGACGTTCTGAACGCCAATCAGTGGGAAAACAAGATCAATCCGGCTGTTGGCATTATTCCTCGAGCGCCACTCCGCTGGAACATGTTTGGTGGCACCCTTGGCGGTCCGATTTACAAGAATAAGCTTTTCTTCTTCGTTGACTATCAAGGGCAGCGTTTCGACCATCCGCCGGCCGGAAGCACCATCTCGGTGTTTACCCCTGCCGAACAGGCTGGAAATTTCGGCGCGCTTTGCACATCCGGCTTTTCCGGCGGTATTTGCAATGATCGTACCCCTAGCTCCACAGCTCCCGCAGGCACCACCTGCGCCGCGGGGTCGACCAGTGCAAACTGTGTGGTTACCAACCAACTCTACAATCCTTGTGCTCCGGGAACCGGTATCAGTGGCGTGCCTTGCACAGCTTCCGCGGCGCCGAACGCCGCCCGCCCGGCCTTCTTGAACAACCAGATTCCTGCCGGCATGATCAGTCCGGTCGCAGCTGCCTTGTTCGCTTCATCGCTTTATCCAAAGACGATCAACAGCAACCTGACAAGTAACGCCTTGCAGGAAACTTCGACGCAATACAACGCAGACCAAGGCGACATTAAGGTCGACTACAGAATCTCCGATAAGGACCAGATTTCTGGTCGCTTCACGCGCGCGTTCCAGATCGATCCTTCGACAAACAATCAGGCTCTATTTGGAAACGGCCAAGTCACTGCCCCCATTTGGAGCACCGTGGGCGACTGGACTCGCGCCATCTCGCCCGTGCTTGTCAACGACATGCGCTTTGGGTGGAACCACATCGTTCTCAATACCGGAACAGCTTGGGATCCTTCCGTTGGCGCCTTTGGACAATCCATCGGAATTGCCAACTCGAATCCGGGCACATTGATCGGGCTTCTCGGCCTCACCTTCGGTGGCGGTACGCCGTCGAGTCCCGGCACCGGCACGATCAACAACATCGGCAACAGCATGGTCACACAGAGCTTCAACAGCAAAGTGTGGCAGTACGACGACTCGATCACTTGGACTCGTGGCCGTCACACCTTCAAGTTCGGCGGCGAATACATGTTTGACAACATCACCGTGTTTTACTCTGGCAACAGCGGCGAGTTGGGGAACATCGTCTTCGGTCCTAACTTTACCGCGTCGTCTGCCACTACCACTACAGGTGGGGCGGCTCCGGTCGGCGGCAACGGCATGGGAGACTTCTTCCTCGGATTGCCGAGCGGCTTTGGTCGCGGCCTGAGCGGTGGCAACTGGGTGCAGACCTCCAACATCTTCTCTGGATTCGGCCAGGATACCTGGCGCGTGACAGATCACCTTACTCTAACCCTTGGCTTGCGCTATGAAGCGCACACGCCGTGGATCGAGCAAAACGATCAGCAAGCAAACTACAACATCCGGCTTGGCGAGATTCAGTACGCCAATCAGGATGGCGCTAGCAGAGCCCTCTACAACGGCGTGTATGGTGCCAAGGACTTTCAACCACGCCTTGGGTTCGCCTACACTCCGGGAGGACGGTTCGCCGGAAAGACTGTAGTTCGCGGTGCTTTCACGATCTCGTCCTATCTGGAGGGCACTGGAACCAACCTTCGCCTGCCTTTGAATCCACCGTACGACGGCGGAGCAGCAGCAGGCGGCGAATTCCAGACCCTTTACACCACGACCGGTAGCACTTCATACGCCCTTCCGACAACGAATTTGTCGCAGGGTATTATTGCGCCACCGGCAACCGGACTTTCTTGCCCGAACCTCTCTTGCTACACCGACGCAACCTTCCGTCTCTGGGATGCGAACGTGCAGCCTGCTCTCGACGATCAGGTCAACCTGACAATCCAACATCAGTTCTCGAACTCCTTGACGTTCCAGGTTGGGTATGTCGGCCAGGTAGCCTATCACCTGATGGTGCCCTTCAAATACAATCAGCTTGTCGCGGAGCCCTCGACCTCCTGCAGCACGCCACCTTGTACATCGCCGAGCTTGTACTTCCAGAACGGTATCGGCCCGCAGTTGGCATCGATCATTGATTCGAGCGGCGGTACCGTGTCCGGTACACAGTCCAACGGCAGAATGATGTACAACGCACTGCAGGCCGTGCTCCAGAAAACTATGGCCAAGGGCTTGCAAGGCCAAGTGTCCTACACATTCTCCAAGTGCATGTCCAACAACACCGGCTATTACGGCACTTGGTCAACCGCGAGAGCATCCAACACCGCTTCGCCCTACTGGCAGAACGTTTATGATCCGGGGGCGGAATGGTCACCTTGCTACTACGATTCGACCAATACCCTCACTGCCTACGCTGTCTACGAATTGCCAGTCGGCCAGGGCAAGCAGTTCGGCGCCAACATGAACAAAGTCGCCAACGCTGTCGTAGGAGGCTGGCAGGTCAGCCCGATTCTTTCTCTCCACACTGGTTTCCCGATGGCGATGTATAACTTGTCTGGCGACCCGACGGGCACGCTCTCCGGCGGCATCCGGCCCAACTGCGACGGCAAGAACGATGTTTACGGTCGTCAACCCGCATCCGCAGCTCAGGGTGGCGGCTTCCTCTGGTTCGACCCGAGCAACTATACAAACAACACTAGCGGGTTTGGCACCTGCGCTCCGCAACTCAGTGGTTTGCGCGGCCCCGGATACTACAACTGGGATATTGGTTTGCTGAAAAACTTCCAGCTCACCGAAAGGTTCAGGCTACAATTCCGGTCTGACTTCCTCAACGCGTTCAACCGCGTCAACCTAGCCGCTCCCAACACCACGGTGGATACATCCACCACGGGCGTCATCAACGCTTCGCAACCTGCGAGAAATATCCAGTTTGCTTTGAAGCTCTACTTCTAACTGCGAACAACGTATAATGAGGCAGGCGTACAACACCCCCGCCTGCCTCATTTTTTATTTAGTGGAGACGCTGCCACCGAAATCCTCGGCCTGATGCATAACGGCAACAAAGCGAATGTCCAGAAACACAAGTATTGCCTCACTTTTTCTTTCCTTCACCGGCATCCTCATTGTTCGAGACCCACTCTTCGCTCAGGCTCCCAAAACCGCGCACCCCGCTGAGGCGACTTCGTCAATGACAGTCGACAAAGCCATCACTCTGGGTGAAGAAGGACATTGCAAAGAAGCTCTTCCCGCTCTCAAACGTGGTATGAGTAATGACGTGCCCGCCGAGGCGAGGAAAAAAATCGGCATCCTCGGGCTGCGCTGTTCTCTGACGATAGACAATCGCGACTCGGCCATGGATTTTATCCGTGCGCTCAGCAAGCAATTCCCTAAGGATCCAGATGTGCTCTTCGTTCTGGTGCACGCCTATTCTGATCTGTCCACTCGAACTGCCCAGGATCTCGCCAGTATGGCTCCACAATCGATCGCTGCGCATAAGCTGAATGCCGAAGCGCTGGAAATGCAGGGCAAGTGGGACGAAGCCCAGCACGAATACGAAAACATGATCCAAAAAGAGCCGAACTCCACTGGGCTGCACTTCTTGCTGGGCAGGGCTTTGCTCTCGCGTCCCGATGCAGATGCCAAGATGACCGATCGGGCCAAGCAGGAATTCCAGAAAGAGATCGAGATCGATCCGAAGAACGCCGCCGCTCACTACGTCTTGGGAGAACTGGCCAGGCGGGAAGAGAATTGGGACGAGGCCATCGCTCAATTCTCCGCGGCCGCGAAACTCGATTCCAATTTTGCGGAAGCGTATCTCGGCTGGGGCTTTGCTCTCGTCACCGTAAAGCGTTACCAGGAGGCCATCCTCCCATTACGCATCGCCGAGCGCCTCACGCCGGGAAATCCCACAGTTCACTATTCTCTTGGCACTGCTCTCATCCGCACCGGCCAGAAGGAAGAGGCGGAAAAAGAGTTCGCGCTTCACCGCAGCCTCACCACGACCGCGAACACCCCCGCCACGAACGAAAAGCCCCAATAACGTCGTTTTTTCATTGATTTCTGACGTTCCAGCCGGGAAAATGATCACAGGTCATTCCAGGTTTCGAACAAAATGCAGATTTTGCGGCGCATGCGCCGGCGTGATTTCCTTGCCGGGTTGGCGGCGGGGTCGCTGGCTTTTCCAAATTGGCGAGGACTTGCTTTCCCCGACTCTTCGCACTATCCCTTCGAGCAAATTCCCGCGGGTAAGAGCGGGATCCACTGGGCGCATTCCAACGGGAAATCCGAAGAAAAATTCCTGCCGGAAACCACCGGGGCAGGTTGCGCATTTTTAGATTTTGATAACGACGGTTGGATGGACATTTACCTGGTGAACAGCGGTAAGTGCGATTTCTTCAATCCCCACCCGTCATTACGCAACGCTTTGTACAAAAATAATCGTGACGGCACTTTTTCTGACGTAACCGAAAAGGCCCGGGTAGCCGGCGGAGGATTTGGGCAGGGCGTTGCTGTTGGCGATTATGATGGCGACGGGTTTCCCGATCTATACGTCACGCAATACGGCCGCAGCATTCTTTACCACAATAATGGCGACGGGACTTTCACTGACGTGACCGAAAAAGCGGGCATTGCCGCGCCGGGTTGGGCTTCCAGCGCTGTTTGGTTTGATTATGATAACGATGGACGCCTCGACCTGTTTGTTGGGCGCTTCGTCGACTTCAGCAAAGAGCTGAATAAGCCTTGTGGCCTCAACGAGGATGGTCATCGCCACTACTGCATTCCCCAGCTGTACTCGCCGATGCCCAGCTGGCTGTTCCGCAACAATGGAGACGGCACGTTCACCGACGTCAGCAAAGAATCCGGAATTGCTGGCCATCTCGGCAAAGTTTGGGGCGTCGTTGCCACCGACGTGAATAATGATGGTTTGATGGACCTTTGGGTAAGCAACGATACGCTGGCTGATTTTCTCTTCATCAACCAGGGCAACGGCACATTTCAGGAAGCAGCTACGGCCGCCGGTGTCGCCTTTAGCGACAGTGGCCGCCCGCGCTCCGGCATGGGAGTAGACTCCGCCGACTTCGATGGCGATGGCTGGATGGATCTTTTTGTAGCCAACATCGATCGCGAAATGTTCGCAATCTATAAGAACAATCACGACGGAACATTCGACGATGTGGCGATACCTACCGGCATCGGCAAAGCTACAAAATATATGAGCGGTTGGGGCCTGAAATTCTTCGATTACGACAACGACGGCGATCTGGATTTGTTTCTAGCCAACGGCAATCCCGATGACTTGATCAATTCTCTACACGGCGAGGTCACCTATGAGGAACCTCTGATGTTGTTTCAACACACGCCGAAGGGCTTTCGGGATGTGAGCGCGTCCAGCGGGCCGATTTTCACGCACAGAATTTGTGCCCGTGGGCTCGCCATCGGCGATTTCGATAACGATGGAGCCGTCGATGTGCTTGTTTCTGTCAACAACGCTGCGCCTCTTCTTCTCAAGAACACTGCCGCGGCTGGCAATCATTGGCTAGGTGTGCGCCTGATTGGAAAAAAGTCCAACCCCGATGCCATCGGCGCGCGCGTCATGTATCAGGCAGGCGCTCTGAAACGCAGTCGCATGAAGGTTGGGGGCGGAAGCTATCTTTCTTCTCACGATCCTCGAATCGTTCTGGGCCTGGGAGCACACGAAAGGCTAGATTGGCTGGAAATCAAATGGCCAGCGCCTGGCCGCAAGACCGAACGATTCACGGATCTTCCCATGGATCGCTACATCACCATTGTGGAAGGCGAAGGGAAGTGGAAGTAGCCGCCGTTAACAGCTGTGCGTCAATTCGTTTTCGTGTTTCTGCGCGCTGGCCAGAGCAGCTTCCCGTTGTCGCCGCAGGTTCGCCATCCCCGCGTCGATAGCCTGGCAATCCACTCCGAGCAGTTGCCGGTTGCGCACTTTTGCTTGCAGCAGAGTAACGGCGCTTTCCTTCGGCAACGTGTGCGTCAATTCCAGCAAAGCCCCGAGCATAACCATGTTGGTAGCTTTTGTAGTGCCGAGCTTGTCTGCGATCTCGGCGGCCGCTACGCAATAAATCATCGCTTCTTGCGGTAGGAAGCCGTCGGGCAATTTCGCGCTGTTATAGAGAATTGTCCCGTGCGCGCCGACGTGTTTCGCAAACTTGTGCAAGGAAATTTCGTTCATGGCGATCAGCACGTCCGGATGCTCCGCCAGCGGAGAGCCCACGCGTTCGCTCGCCAGGCAAACGTAACAATGCGCGCTGCCGCTGCGCATTTCTGGGCCGTACGATGGCAGCCAGCTCACCTCTCGTCCCGCGCGCATGCCCATTTCCGCGAGGATTTGCCCAAGCAACAAAACGCCCTGCCCACCGAATCCGGCAATATTAACGCGTAGATCAAGATGCGCCTCAGCGGGCACAACGCTGCCCACGGCTTCTTCGTGCTTCGTATCTTCAAGCCGCAGCAACTTCCTTACCGTCACCTGCGGCACGGCATCATTTACAGGGGCAAGCTCGCGGTCGCGATATACGCCGAGTGGAAACACCGCCAGCATCTTTTCTTCAATCCACTTTCGCGATTCCTGTGGCGTCATTTTCCAGATTGTCGGGCACGGAGACAAAATCTCCACGAACGTAAATCCCGCGCCTTTGCGTTGTAAATCGAGCGCCTTCCTCACTGCCCGTCGCGCCTTCATGATGTTCTTGTTGTCGTTCAGCGCCACGCGCTCCACATACACCGGCGCTTCGAGCGTGGAAAGCAATTCCGCCATATGCAGCGGATAGCCTTCGTTGCTCGGCCGGCGGCCCCACGGCGAAGTTGTGCTCTGTTGTCCCACAAGTGTCGTCGGCGCCATCTGCCCGCCGGTCATTCCATAAATCGCATTGTTGACGAAAAATACCGTGATTTTTTCCCCGCGATTCGCCGCATGAATAATTTCCGCGGTTCCAATCGCCGCCAGGTCGCCGTCTCCTTGATAAGCAATTACCATGCTCTCCGGATTCGACCGCTTCAGCGCCGTGGCCACCGCGGGCGTGCGCCCGTGTGCAGCCTGCACGTTGCCCATATCAAAATAATAGTAGGCGAACACCGAGCAACCGACCGGGCTCACAAAAATGCTGCGGTCCTGCATGCCCATATCCGCAATGGCCTCCGCAATCAACTTATGAACCACGCCGTGCCCGCAGCCAGGGCAATAATGCGTTTGGTGCTGCAATTCACCCTTGCGCTCGTACTTTTCGTAAAACACGGGTGACTTAGACTCGATCACTTTGTATTCGTCCACAATGCCACCTCTCAGTTTCGTCCCGTGCAGCTTAAACGCCCCACTCCGCCAACATTCCCATGCGCTCAAACAATTCCTTGCGTACTTCATCCGCCAGCGGCACGTTTCCTCCCGCTCGGCCGTAGAACTCCACATCCACTCTTCCGTCCAGCGCCAGCCGCACATCTTCCACCATCTGGCCCGTGCTCATTTCCACCACCAACACCATCTGTGCGCGCCGCGCGGCTTTCCTCAGCGCCTCTGCGGGGAAAGGCCACAACGTGATCGGGCGGAAGAGCCCTGCGCGAAGTCCTTCTTTCCTTGCCGCATCCACCACGGTTCGCAGCACACGTGAAGTGATTCCATAACCGACCAGCAGAACTTCGGGATCTTCGGCGTTGTACAGCTCATGGCGCGTTTCAAGTTCCGCGGCTTTTTTATATTTCGCGTCCAGCTCCATGACGTGCGCTTCCAGTTCATCCGGCTCCAGAAAGATGGAAGAGATAAGATTCTTACGTGTGTCGGCAGTTCCGCGCACCGCCCAAGGTTTTTGCGGTTGCTGGATTTCGCGTGCCTGCAACTCGAGAGGCTCCATCATCTGTCCGATAAAGCCATCGGTCAGCACGACTGCAGGATTACGATAACGATCGGCCAATTCAAACGCCCGCATGGTCAGGTCCGCCATCTCCTGCACGGACGCAGGCGCGAGCACAAGATTCTTGTAGTTTCCGTGTCCCCCGCCTTTTGCCACGGCAAAGTAATCGCTCTGTTCCGGCGCAATATTTCCAAGGCCCGGGCCGCCGCGCACCACATCGACAACTACGCAAGGCAGCTCGGACCCCGCGAGATACGACATGCCTTCCTGCATCAGGCTCAATCCGGGACCCGAGGAAGCAGTCATCACGCGCAGTCCCGCGGACGCCGCGCCATAAACCATATTGATCGCGGCAACCTCGCTCTCTGCCTGCAAAAAAGTTCCGCCCACTTGCGGTAAGTATTCCGCGGCAGCCTCCGCAATTTCACTCGCCGGGGTAATCGGGTAGCCGTAATAAGCCTTGCAACCCGCCAGCAGCGCCCCTTTCACAATCGCCACATTGCCCTTACAGAGTTGCCGCATGGCTTACCTCCATTCGCGGATTCACCGCCTTTGCCACCATCAACCGGAACACCGTGATTGCTCCCGGTTCCGGGCAAACATAAAAACAAATGCCGCAGCCGGTGCAGTCCTCGCCCGTGTAATGCGCCGGGCGAATGGCGTACGCATTCAATTCCGCCAACAGAAGCAGGCACTTCGGCGGACAAGCATCCACGCAGATGCCGCAGCCCTTGCACTCCTCGGTGTCGATGGTCACTTTGCCTCGAGCTTGCGTTGCCATGGCTCACCTCTCCTGAAGCGCGGGCCGTTGCAGCCAGCGCGTCTTTTCGCAATAGGCAAACAATTCCTCGCGGAATTTCGGATGCGCGATCTGGATCAGGGCCTCGGCGCGCTGCCGAATCGTGCGCCCATGCAGATACGCGACGCCGAATTCGGTCACCACGTAGTGCACAGCGCCGCGCGACGTCACCACACCCGCCCCCGGATCGAGCATCGGCGCAATCCGCGAAATCGTTCCGTTCTTTGCGGTAGCGGGAATAGCGATGATCGGTTTGCCGCCTTTCGAATGCGACGCCCCGCGAATAAAGTCCACTTGCCCGCCGATACCGCTATAGAAATAAGTGCCGATAGAGTCCGCGCAAACCTGCCCAGTAATATCAATCTGCAGCGCCGAATTCACCGCCACCATTTTGTCGTTCTGCGCAATCACCCACGGATCGTTGGTGTACCTGTTGGGATGAAATTCAAACATCGGATTATTGTTCACGTAGTCGAACAGCTCTTTCGTGCCAAGAACAAACGAAAGAATGATCTTGCCGCGGTGGATGCTCTTGCGGTTTCCGTTCAGTACTCCGGACTCGATGAGCGGAATCACGCTGTCACTCAGCATTTCCGTCTGGACGCCTAGGTCCTGGTGATGTGTCAATTCCAGCAGCACCGCGTCCGGAATTCCCCCAATTCCCAATTGCAGCGTGGCGCCGTCTTCGATCAGTCGGGCCACATGCTTGCCAATGGCGTGATGGACCTCGGTAATCTGAATGGGTTTCAATTCGCACAGCGGCCGCGACACTTCGACCACTGCGTCGATGTCCTGGATATGCAGGAAGCAATCGCCAAAGGTGCGTGGCATCTGGTCGTTTACTTGCGCAACCACAAACTTGGCGAATCTGGCTGCCGTCAATGTGGCGTCCACGCCTACGCCAAAACTGCAAAAACCATGCGCGTCCGGAGGCGAAACCTGAATCAGCGCCACATCGATCGGCATTTGCCCGCTCTCAAACAATTCCTCCACTTGGCTCAAAAATACCGGCGTGTAATCCGCGCGCCCCTCGTTGACGGCCTGCCGCACATTTCCGCCGATGAACAAGGCGTTGTGCCGAAAATGCCCTTCCACCTCCGGCGCGATATAGTCCGCCCGTCCGGTGGTCATCAGGTGCAGAATTTCCACGTTCTTCACGAACGGTGCGCGCGCCACCAGTGCTTCTACCAGCGTTTCTGGCTCGGCACAGCCCGGGTGAATGTATACGCGCATGCCAGACTGAATACATTGCACGGCTTCCGCCGGTTTGACGGTTTTTCTCCGGTATTCGTCTTGCCAGTTCATAGTTGCTCCCAGGCCGGCTGACTTATCGGTGCCGCGCCGAGTGTGTCGAACGCAGACCGCTTTCTCCTAGCCTTTCACACGTTGAATTAGGGATGGACCAAAGGGGACGGCGATCACTTCCCCTGCGATGACACGCGGCGGGTTCCGTCAGCAGCTCCATAGACGCTGCCTCCCTGTAGGCAAGTGCACGCGGCTTACCACGGCTAAGGCCACGTCCCATTGGTAATCCCTTGTGTGGCAACGACTTATGAGGCGTAGAAGTTTTGCTTATAGTCCGGATTGCGCCTTTTAACCCATTTGGAATAGTTTGCCTGCGCTGCTTTGCTCAGACTGTTCCGGTCGCCACAAACAGCACGCCACGAACACTGCCTTCTTTGCTATGTCCGCAAAGTTGTACTTTCTCAGTACAGGTTTTAGCTTCGCAACGCGCCGAGAGGATTGTGCGCACTCCGGCTCTTCCGGGTGTATCGTTAGAAAAAGAAGCAGAACTCGGGGAGTCCATGCGAAAGCTACGGTTTTTGGTTGCACTAACGACAAACGACAACGATTACCAAATTGAACAAGCACGTGCGGCAGAGTTGGCAGCGAAGAAATTCAATGTTGATCTTCAGATCCTTTACGCGGATAACGACGCGATCAATCAAAGCACACAAATTTTGAAGGCCGTGCAAGCGGCGCCTAACGATCGTCCGTCCGCAATCATCTTTGAGCCCGTTGGCGGAACAGCGCTGCCGCAGGTCGCACGCGCTGCCGTCAACGCGGGCATCGGCTGGGCGGTTCTCAATCGCGACGCCAATTATGTTCCTGAGCTTCGCCAGGCCTCCAAGGCGCCGGTGTTCACCATCAGCTCCGATCACGTGGAAATCGGCCGCATCCAGGGTCGCCAGTGCGCCGCGCTGCTTCCCACGGGCGGGACGGTGCTTTATATCCAGGGACCATCGGAAAATTCCGCTGCAAAAGAACGCACTTTGGGTATGCAGGAAGCCAAGCCCCACAACATTCACCTGATCACGCTCAAGGGACAGTGGACCGAAGAAAGCTCGCAACGCGCCGTGCGGTCCTGGCTGAAACTTTCCACTTCGCAAAAGGCCACTACCGATCTTGTTGCGGCTCAGGACGATTCCATGGCCATCGGAGCGCGCAAGGCGTTTCAGGAATTGACGTCGGAGGTCGAACGCGACCGCTGGCTGGCGCTGCCGTTTCTTGGCTGCGATGGACTGCCGAACACGGGCCAATCCTGGGTGCGCAGCAGCTTGCTGACCGCCACTATTTTTATTCCTCCAAACACCGGCCAAGCTATGGAGATGCTCGTGGATGCCCTGCAAAACGGAAAAGCGCAGCCAGAGCGCGCATTGACCAACGCGGTTTCCATCCCCGGGCTTGAAGCTTTGCGTCCCCGCAAGTAATTTCTGGTTTCCTTTCCTCACCCCGCCGCAGGGCGTATAATTTTCTCGTCTACTCGCTCCTTTTCTTATTGAGTCCTGGAGGTTCTCGCATGAGGGCAGGCCATAGCAATCGTCCGGATTCATCCGCTGGTCTTGGTCGCAGGCAGTTTCTAGCCGCCACGAGCACCGGTCTACTCGCGGCAGCTGTGCCAGGTGGATCGCATTTTGCGGAAACACGCGGTTTCTTTTCCAAGGAGGACGCCTTGTCTGGTTCTTCTCAAGTTTCTACCGGAGCAAAAAAGAAAATTCCCATTGGCGTGTTTGATCCTGTCTACGCCGATCTCTCGCTGGACGCCATGATCGACAAGATCAGCGGCCTCGGCCTAGAAGCCGTGGAAATTGGCACGGGCGGCTATCCGGGATCGAATCATTGTCCGGTCGACGAGTTTCTCGCCGATCCCGCGAAGGCCAAAGCATGGGTGAAAAAGTTCGAGGACCGAGGCATTCAGGTGGCCACGCTGAGTTGCCACGGTAACCCCGTTCATCCCGATCCCAAGCATGCTGCGCGTGATGACGCGAGCTTCCGCAAGACCGTACAGCTGGCGCAAATGATCGGCGTGAAGGTCATCGTGGGTTTTGCCGGCTGTCCCGGCGGTTCTCCGACCGATACCCAGCCAAACTGGATTACTTACCGCTGGCCGGAAGAATATGACCAGATGCTGCAGTGGCAGTGGAAAGAAAAGGTTGTGCCGTACTGGAAAGATGCGGCCAAATACGCCCGCGATCACGGCATCCATCGTTTAGCGTTTGAAATGCACCCCAACTTTGTTGTCTATAATCCGCGCACGTTGTTGCGGCTACGCGAGGCAGTGGGCGAGGAAATCGGCGCGAACTGCGACCTCAGCCACCTGTTCTGGCAGGGTTGCGATCCGGTCGAAGTCATCCATTTCCTCGGCAAACAGGGCATGATCTACCACGCGCATATGAAGGATACGGTTTTGTATCCCGAAAATGTGGCCAAGTATGGCGTGCTCAATTTTGTATTTGAGAAACAGGACCTGCCCATGGCTTCCGATGCCTTCCGAGCCGTCGGCTATGGCCACAGCGCGTCTACGTGGAAAGCCATTTTGCAGGCGTACATGGACATCAACTACGAAGGCATTCTCAGTATCGAAAATGAAGATCCGATCCTGTCGGGCGAAGTTGGCGTGGAACGCGCCGCCTACGTGCTGAAGAATGTCCGCAACGAAATACTCGGCGGCTAACCTACGCAAATTTCAATCCATCGCCGCCGGAATTGTTGCGTTGCAGCGGAGCGCCTTCGGAGCATATCCAAGTGACCCAAGTCATTCGTTCGCCGAAAACGTACGACGTGTGCGTGATCGGCTCTGGCGCCGGCGGCGGGATGGCGGCGAAAGTTCTCACCGAGGGCGGTCTCACCGTGGCCTTGTTGGAGGCCGGCGGCCCCGTGAATCCGGGCACGGATTACAAAATGTTTCTGTGGCCATATGACCTGCCGCACAGGGGAGTGGGCGTTGGCGGCAAGGCGGCGGAAAATTTCGGCGAATTCCTGGCTCCCAACGGCGCGTGGAAAATCGAAGGCGAGCCGTACACCTCTGCCCCCGGCGCTAATTTTCAGTGGTTCCGTTCACGCATCGTGGGCGGCCGCACAAATCATTGGGGAAGAATCGCGCTGCGTTTCTCTCCCATCGATTTCAAATCCAAAACGCGCGATGGCATCGGCGACGATTGGCCGATCACGTATGACGACATTTCTCCTTATTACGACAAGGTGGAATCCTATATCGGCGTTTTCGGCTCGCACGAAAATATATCCAGCGCCCCGAACGGGATTTTTCTTCCGCCTCCCAAACCGCGTTGCACCGAACTGATCATCAAGAAAGCCTGCGACAGCCTGAATATTGCTTGCATCCCTTCGCGGCTGGCGATTCTCACTAAACCATTGAATGGCCGGCCTTCCTGCCATTACTGCGCGCAGTGCGGCCGCGGCTGCGCGACGGGTTCGAATTTCAGCTCCAGCCAGGTGCTGATTCCACCTGCGCTCGAAACTGGGCGGCTGATGCTGATTCCGCAAGCGATGGCGCGAAAAATCCTGGTTGGTCCGGATGGAAAAGCCAGCGGCGTTTCTTATATCGACAAAACCACGCACGCGGAAAAAAGAATTGCGGCGCGCGCTGTGGTTGTCGCAGCGAGCGCGTGCGAATCGGCGCGGTTGCTGCTGAATTCCAAATCGCAATTGTTTCCCGATGGACTTGCCAATTCTTCCGGGCAGGTGGGGCGCAATCTGACGGATTCCGTGGGCAGCGATGGCGAAGGCTATTTCCCGCAACTGGAAAAAATGCCGCCGCATAATCATGACGGAACTGGCGGCATGCATTTGTATATTCCCTGGTGGAAATACGATCGCACGAATGATTTTCCTCGTGGCTACCACATTGAACTGGGCGGCGGCCGCGAAATGCCCAGCGCGGGAATGTTTCAAGATCTTTGCGAGGAGGTTGAGGGATATGGCGCGAGCTTGAAAGTCGCTTGCCGCAAACGCTATGGAACTACGATCGGATTTTCCGGACGCGGCGAAATGGTTCCGAATCCCGACTCGTTCTGCGAGATCGATCCCGAAGTTGTCGATCAATTTGGAATTCCGGTGCTACGGTTCCACTTCAAGTGGAGCGATTACGAACTGCGCCAGGCTAGGGACATGCAGCAGACGTTTCGCGCGATTGTGGAAGCTGCGGGCGGACAATATACGACAGCCACAGAATCGGATGGCCCGTATCCGTTTGGGATTCAGCCCGGTGGAAAAATTATTCATGAAGTGGGCACGGCGCGCATGGGAGCCGATCCGAAAACTTCCGTGCTGAACGGTTTTTGCCAGGCCCACGACGTGGAGAATTTGTTTGTCACCGATGGCGCGCCGCTGGTCACCAATCCGGATAAGAATCCCACGCTGACGATTATGGCGCTTTCCTGGCGCGCGTCGGAATATTTGCTGGATCAAGCGAAGAAGGGAAGTCTTTAAAGATGGCTGACGGAATTTCCAGACGAGACATCCTGCGCAATCTTGCCATCGGCGCGGCGGGCGGGTCTGTGCTGCAAATGATTCCGGCACAGGCCGCCGAGCTGGCGCACGAACTGATCCAGAAAGAGAAAACGGCGTCGGCAGGGAAGTACACGCCGAAGTATTTTCCGGCGCACCAGTATCAAACTTTGTTGGTCCTTTGCGATGCGATTATTCCCAAGGATGAAGTGTCCGGCGGTGCCGTGGAAGCGGGCGCGCCGGAATTCATCGATCTGCTGAGCAGTGAAAACGAACAATACCAGGAAATCTTGGGCGGCGGGATGATGTGGCTGGACGATTTCTGCGCCGACCGCTACCAGCGCACTTTTCTTGAATGCACTCCGGAGCAGCAAAAGGAAGTGCTCAACCTGATCGCCTATCGCAAGAATGCGCGGGAGGATCCCACGCTCAGCCAGGGCATCGCGTTTTTCGCCAAGCTCCGCCTGATGACCTGCGACGGTTTTTACACCGCAAAGATCGGGATCGAAGACCTGAAATACATCGGAAACGCGGCCCTGGCGTCATTTCCCGGCTGCCCGCCGCTGCCAGAAACAAAAGTTTGAAGCAGAAGCACTGTTAATTCCGCGACGCAACGGGCGGATTTGGTCGGCGCGCCGGCTACATAAGTCAGGTACTTAGGCAACTAACATTCGAATAAGAGTATTTTTGTTTCAAACCAGGAATGCCCTTGCGCAGTAAGAAGTTGTGGCACGCTCATTCGAATGGATTAACACAAATCCAGCCAAGCCACAAAAACTGCCCAAATACGGTCCCCCGACGTCGGCGAAGCACGTCGTTAGCTGGAATTAGAGTGATTCATTCAAGGACGCCTTTTCAAGACCGGAGCGTGATCGATAGGATGCGCCGCAAAGCAAATCTGCTCATCGCAGAGGAGCACCCGGCTTATATCTGGGACGGTGTTAGAAATGGATGGCTGGATAGAGAGCGAGCGAAAGCAGCGGGTCTTTGATCGGCTCGATCAAGGAGATCGAGCATGCGGGCCGACTTCCGCGGAGAAAACCTGGTGGGACCGCCCGGACTTGAACCGGGATTGCAGGTTTAGGAAACCTGTGCTTTATCCATTTAAGCAACGGCCCCACAGTAACTTACGAGTCGTGGCTAATGTATCGACTTATTCGCTCTGGCTCAACTTAATCGCGCCGAACGAACTGTATTTGGCTTCGAACTTCTCCATAGCTTCACGGGTCTCATTATCGGGCACCATGGCGTAGAGTTCAAGAGTCGTGGTGATGTCGGAATGCCTCAAGATAGCTTGAATCAGTTTCGGGTGAATGCCCAAACCGAGAAGGTTGGAAGCCTTTCTCTTGCTAGGCATCAGCATCATTTTCTCTTAAACAAGTCGTGCCTGCCTTTGGTTGCTCTGGTTCCGACACATCCTGGCCGCCTATTCTTTTCTCACTTGCCGTTCGTGGATCAGCGCAGTTTCATCGTGTCCGTAATCCACTTGCAGATGTAGGCCGTTCGTCTGTTCGACCACAGCACGAATTTTCGCTTCCACGATGCGCCCGTCATTCAGGCGAACGATCACAGGCGAATCAACTTTGTAATTTGCCATCGGTAGAGTATAGCGCTGGCGCATAGAGAAGCCACCCGTGGTATTCTCTCCCGCAAGTGAGCGATTCACAGGAGGGTGTTATGGCAAATCGACTTGTCCTACATCCGCCACCAGTCGAGGATGTGATAAAGCAAATCAAAGAGAAGATGGGAGAGGATGGCCAGAATCTTCCAGCGTGGGCGGAAGCAAAACTAAGAGCCTCAATCGAAGAGTCCCGCGAACGAGCACTGCTGTTCAGGCGAGACCCCGCGCAATCCTTTGAGAACTTTTTGCACAGAATCTCTGTTACTGAAACGCAGAAGCGTGAGGTCCCGTATCTACGGCGCATCTGGATTTTTCTGTGTATCGTCTGGCGTCGGATCGAGTCAGCCTATCCTGATCCAGCAGCAACGCCCAGCCGACTTAATTGGCGAACTGCTTGGGGTCTGAGTGGCCATTTTGCGCAAAATAGCAGTTCCCAGCGCGGCAGTTCCCAGCGCGAGGGGGCGAAGACACAGGAAGAGCGAAAATAGGGTGCGGCTGGATGCATTCAGGGAAGTCGAACGAATCACCCACCAGGAAGGAATCGGCTTCGATGATCGTCGTATTTTGTCGCAACTTTATGTTGTTGAGCCATTCTTTGGATGCCGCCTTCTCCACTCTTTCCGTGCTTCCTGCGACTGAATAACGAATACCTCACGCGGCGGTCTGCCCAGATTCGCTTGCGGCGTCAACATACCCCGGCAAGCTTTTCCGAATTGAATTAGCTCCTCGTCAGACAACCGCTGCAGGTGTTTACGGAGATTTTCAAGATTGAACTCGCTGGTGCCGACGCTTCGCATGGCTGCCCCTTCTGGTAGAGTGGTAGAGGAAGGGTTGCCGAGATTCTGCCAAAGAGATGGCGTCACGAGATAAGGCGGGGCTACAACCATACAGCGTTCGCCACCGTTCGCCCCTCGTTGACTTGCTTCAGATCGCAACCTAATATGAGCGCACATGTCAGCCACCGACTCGCTCATCGGGCAGACGGTCTCCCACTACCGCATCCTCGAAAGGCTCGGTGGCGGTGGTATGGGCGTTGTCTATAAAGCTGAGGACACCCGGCTCCATCGTGCGGTGGCTCTAAAATTCCTGCCTGCTGAAATGCTTCACGATTCCGCTGCATTGGAACGTTTCCGACGTGAAGCGCAGGCAGCATCGGCGTTAAATCACCCGAACATCTGCACCATTTTCGACATCGGCGAGCAAGACGGTCAGCAATTCATTGCGATGGAATTTCTCGACGGCCAAACGCTCAAGCACCGCATTTCAGGCAAGCCGCTTCCGTTCGACGAGATGCTGGAACTTGCGATTCAAATTGCCGATGCGCTGAGGGCAGCGCATGTCCAAGGCATCATTCATAGAGACATCAAGCCAGCGAATCTTTTTGTCACAAAACTGGGCAACGCCAAGATTCTCGATTTCGGTCTGGCGAAAGTTGTCCCTGCTGGCATGAGCGTCGGCGTATCGCAGATGCCAACGGCAACTGAGAATTTCTTGCTTACAAGCCCCGGCTCCACGATGGGCACGATGACTTATATGTCGCCGGAGCAGGCACGAGGCGAAGAACTGGATGCGCGGACGGATTTGTTTTCGTTTGGCGTGGTTCTATATGAACTAGCAACAGGACGGATGGCGTTTCCGGGGAATAGTGCTGCGGTCATCCACGACGGGATTCTGAATCGCACACCAGTTCCGGCGTCCCAGGTTAGCCAAGCACTCCCTCCGAGGCTGGACGAAATCATCGGGAAGGCATTAGAGAAAGATCGAAAGCTGCGCTATCAGACCGCGGCCGATATGCGAACGGATTTGCAGCGCCTGAAGCGAGATTCCGAGTCGGGCCGCACAGGTGTCCCATCAGCAGCGACCGGGCTGCAGCGCGTTCCAAAATCTCCTTGGGTCCGATGGGCGGCGGTCACTGCTGCAACATTGCTGCTCATCATACTGGCCTTGGGCGGCTGGTGGTTTCACTCCCGCAAAACACACGCGCTGACGGAAAGAGACACCATCGTGCTTGCCGATTTCAGCAACACTACGGGCGATCCCGTCTTCGATGATGCGCTCAAGCAGGCGCTGACCATCTCGTTACAACAATCGCCCTTTCTGAATGTTTTGTCTGAGCAAAGGGTGCAAGACACACTGCGGATGATGGGCCGCGCAGCGGGAGAGCGCATCGATGAACCGGCAGCAAAGGAAATCTGCGAGCGCACTCACAGCACGGCGGTGATATCGGGATCGATTTCCACCTTGGGAAGCGAATATGTTTTGGGTTTGGCAGCGGTAAATTGCAGAACGGGCGAACGGCTGGCTCAGGAGCAGGTCCAAGCGGCAAAGAAAGAAGAAGTGTTGAAAGCGCTGGGGAATGCGGCATCAAGTCTGCGTTCCGGTCTCGGCGAATCGCTCTCGACCATTCAGAAGTTCGACGTTCCCTTGTATGCGGCGACTACGCCTTCTCTAGAAGCCCTGAAGGCCTACAGTCTGGGCCTTAAAGCGATGTTGGAAAGAGGCCCCGACGATGCTATTCCCTTCTTCAAGCGCGCCATTGAGTTGGACCCCAATTTTGCCACGGCCTACGACTCGCTGGGCACCGCTTACAACGACGTGCTGTTCGAACCCGAACTTGCAGCCAACAATCTCCGCAAAGCGTATGAACTACGGGAACGTGTGAGCGAACGCGAGAGGTTTAGTATAACGGTGAACTACGAAACGGGAGTTACCGGCGACCTTGATCAAGGTCTTGAAACGGGGGAGCTATGGGAGCAAACCTACCCTCGAGACCCTAGCGTCCACAACGCCTTAGCGACCATTTCGGAAATCGAGGGAGACTACGAAAGGCTCGAACGAGAAGAGCGTAAAAGCATCCAGACTTCGCCCATCTCTGCGATCGACTATTCCAATCTGATGGAAGCCTATCTCGCGCTGAATCGCCTTGCTGAAGCCAAAGGCGCCTACGAACAGGCGATGGGATTGAAGCTCGAGCACGCTTTTCTCCATGACGACAGGTACCTGGTTGCCTTCCTGGAGGGAGACAGCGCTGAAATGAAGCGCCAACTTGACTGGGCTCTAAGCAGGCCCGACGAGGAAGACCTGATGCTATCCGCGCAGTCCGACACGGAAGCCAGCTACGGACGACTGGATCAAGCGCGCGAGTATTCCCGGCGGGCGATCGACTCGGCACTGCGAGACAAGCGAAAAGAGACAGCCGCGCTCTGGCAAATTAATGGCGCTCTGCACGAGGCCGAGCTTGGATATTCTGAGCGGGCCCGGAAGGAGACCAAAGCGGCGCTAACACTCGCCTCGTCCCGAGATGTAACGATTCTGGCGGCGCTAGCGTATGCGCGTGTTGGAGATAGCGCGCAGTCGGAGGCTTTGGCCAAGCAATTGGAACAACAGTTCCCGGTGAACACAATGATCCACGCCTACTGGCTACCCTCGATACGCGCAAGCAATGAATTTCACCAAGGCAATCTCGACAAAGCCATTTCGCTGCTGAGCGGGGCAGCGCATTACGACCTGGCGTTTCCTCAGCCGCAAGTTGGCGGTGGTGGTTTGATGTACCCGGTGTACATTCGAGGGCAATCTTATCTGGGACTGAAGCAAGGGAGTAACGCGGCGGCGGAGTTCCAGAAATTCATCGCGCATCGGGGGGTGATTTCCAATTGGCCCCTGGCCTTTCTGGCCCGATTGCAGATGGCTCGCGCCAATGTGTTGCAGGGCGACACCGCCAAAGCCAAAGCGGACTATCAGGATTTCCTTGGCCTTTGGAAAGGCGCCGATCCCGACATTCCCATCCTGAAACAGGCGAAAGCGGAATATGCGAAGCTTCAATAACTGCGTCTCAAATGAGCGGTGCGCAAACTACTTCACCCTCGTCATCATTTCGTGCCGCCCCTCAGCCTGCGAATAGTTCGGATTCTTGATCTTTCAGCCAGCCGATGCTATTGATTTTATAGATTCCGTGCTTCCGCTTTGCGACGATTCCTTCCAAATCGTTGTTACACACCTCTTCGAACAACAGCTTGCCCTCTCGTTCGACGTGTTGAGCGTAAATGATTCGTTCCGGCTTGTTTCTCTGAATTAATTCCCGCAAACGTTCTTTCCGGTCGATGAGCGGATGATTGCGTAAATCCTCGTCGTTGAGCCACAACAAGTCGAAGGCGTAGAACACCGGCGTGCCTTATGAGCGCCCAACGTGCGGCAGAGAGAAAATGTGCACTACGGATTTGGGTAAAGGTCTGAAGAAATGTCTGCATCTGTACTGTCGGGGAGTCGAATTTGATGTCATTTGTGTCGGCAAGCACGGCACCGTGGATCGCGGTTTGATCGTCTACAACGCGCTTGGGACTGCCCACGAGTAGCTTCTTTTGGGTATAATTAATATGGAAGGGAAGTCCGGCTGGCGGCCCGCTAGGAGGCATCCAATATGAAAGGGAGTCACCTGTCTCGGAAGCACTACTTTCTGTCATTCGCCGTGGTTTCCACTTCTGTGGCATCCTTGGCCCTTCTCGCTTTATGCGTCGCTATCGACCGCCGATACGGTTCGAACATTGCGATAATCGAGGCCATTGGGGCCGCTATCCTAGTGGCGATGTGGATGGCGATGTTCCCGCGAAAACCCTCCCAGCGGGCAAACTATCCGCGCATTGAACATCTTCGAATAGCCGGAAAGTATGCTTCGACGGACGCAGCGAAGATTGGCGTCTCTCCTCTGCACCTCCGGTAGCGATTCCCCCGCAGGATCACTCCTCATACTCCGCCGCCCTCGCCTGCCTCTCCTCCTCGCTGATCTACTTCGGTTCCGGCCCGCGCGCTTGCTCGAACTTCTCCCCGCTCTTCCTCTGCAATTCCAGCCGAATTTCTTCCCTCATCTTTCACCTCCTAAAGCCCAAAGAGCATACCCCGGCTACGCAAAAAGTGGCTAATACGATGGCTTAATATCCCAGGCTTTTGAATCCGTTTGTGTCGCTCAAAAATCGAGAAAATAGTCAATAACAGCAGTGTTTCTGAGGCTCTTAGTACGTAGTCGCAAAATTAGGAAACCTGTGCTTTATCCATTTAAGCAACGAAGAGGAACCCCAAGATGCCGGCCTGAAGGCACGGCGGTACTAAGGCAGCTCGTGAACTTCGTCGCCTTTGGCTATTAGGATGACGTTTGCCATTTGGACGAAGAGGCCGTGCTCGACTATGCCTGGCATATCGCTTAGCTTGCGGGCTAGGGCGGGAACGTGTGGAATTGAGCCGAAGTGGCAGTCGAGAATGTGATGGCCTTCGTCGCTGAGGAAGGGCTTGTCGCCTGCCATGCGGAGGTTGATGGAGGCGCCCAAAGCTTCGACTTTGCGTTTGACGAGGGCCTGCGCGAACGTGATGATTTCGAGCGGCACTGGAAATTTTCCCAGCATCGGCACTTGCTTGCTTGAGTCGGCAATAATCACAAGCTTTCGCGAGGCGGACGCGACGATTTTTTCGTGTAGCAACGCGCCACCGCCGCCTTTGATCAGAGAGAGCTGCGGGTCGACCTCGTCGGCGCCGTCGATGGTTACGTCGATCTCCACGATTTTATCCAGGGTGGTCAGTGGGATTCCCAGACTGGTGGCCAGTTCTTTGGTCGCGTTCGATGTAGGAATTCCTGTGATCTTGAGTCCCGCTTGCACTCTCTCGCCGAGGAACTTCACGGCGTAAGCAGCGGTCGATCCTGAGCCCAGTCCAACGATGTTGCCATCATGCACAAAGCGAAGGCTCGAACGCGCTACGGCTTGCTTTTCGGCATCCTGAGTCATAGGAAGGTCGCCCCGATCGCGGTTACTAACGGACACGGCCCCAGAAGACTCGCACGATTTTCGCTAAAAACCAAGCGTCGTTTGGTTCATCACAAAACTGCTGCGGAAAAATTGCGCGCCCATCGGCGACTGCCCCGTTCGTAGCTATTCGTAAAGCCAGAGCCGTAGAAACGCCCAGAACAAGAGGCACACCCCGCTGAGAGCGGAGAGGAATCCGATAAGCACCTGGGAGCCAGAGAGGATGAGGCCTTGATCCTCGGCAGAAGCTTCGGTATTGACAGCTTCGATTCTTGGTTTCGGTTGCAGCTGCCTGTAGTCCAGAACCTGCAGTGAAAATTGAATTTGGCTATCGCCTTTCCGGATTTCTTCGGCACGAATCATCGCATTACTCCTTGCATCGCTCCTTGACCGCTGTAGAGCCGCCAATCGATTGTTGGTCTCGCAGGATTAGATGAACGTGAAGAACAAAAGATGCAGAATTTCGTGATGGAAGCGCAAGCCGCGCACAGTTTTGGAAGCACTGCACCGAACCGTCGGAAACAAGCAGGTTGACGCGGATCGTTGGGAGTATGATTGGGGTTGGGGCAAGCGGAAGCCCTTCGCCTAACAGCGGAGGACGAGCTAGGCGTCCGCACTCCAAAAGAAATTAGTGTGATATTATCCAGCCTCGCACTAGAGTGGGGCGCCCGCCTACGCCTTGCCTCCCGGAGGCCAATATGAAAAGCAAATTGAAATGGATTGGTATCGCTATCCTTGTGGTCATCGTGATTTTATTGGTGCTGCCATTCGTGATTCCCGTGAACAAGTTCCGTCCGACCATCGAGCAACAGGCTTCTCAAGCCCTGGGCCGGAAGGTGACGGTCGGCAATCTGAGCCTGTCGATCCTGGGCGGATCGCTGGGTATGGACGATCTGGCCATTAGTGACGATCCGAAATTCAATTCCGGGCCGTTTCTGACGGCGAAAGAAGTGAAAGTTGGCGTGGAATTGATGCCGCTGATTTTTTCGAAAGAGCTCAACGTAACAGAAATATCGATCGTGAAACCGCAGGTTGTGATGTTGAAGGACCCGAGCGGCAAATGGAATTTTTCCTCGATCGGTAATTCGACGGCGGCGCCGAAGAGCTCTTCGTCGAGTGGCAGCAGTTCGGCGCAATCCGTGTCCGTGAAGAAACTATCGCTTAAAGACGGACAGATCACGCTGGGCAATACCAATTCCCAAAAGCGCAGCATTTACAACAATGTGGACCTGACGGCTTCGGACGTTTCCATGAGCAACAATTTCCCCGTGACGCTTTCTATGGATTTGCCCGGTGGCGGTGACTTGAAAGTCGATGGCAAGGTGGGACCTGTCGACCAGACAAATGCTGCGTTCACGGAGCAAAATGTGAAATTGACGGTCGATAAGCTTGATCTGGCGAAGACGGGCTACCTCGATCCCAGCCTTGGTCTTGCTGGAATCGTCGATATCAATGCGAATCTGGTGAGCCAGGGCGGCCACATGACGACCAAGGGACAATTGACGCTGACGAAGGCAGTGCTGGTTGCGGGTGGCAGCCCCTCAGGCGTACCTGCGGTGATTGATTTTGATACGAACTATGACATGGCGTCGGGCAGCGGCGTGCTGAATCCGTCTTCGCTGAAAATCGGCAACGCCAAAACCAATTTGAACGGGACATATAAATCCGAGGGCGATGAATTCGTCGTCGACATGAAAGTCAATGGCCAAGGACTGCCTGCAACGGATCTCGAGACATTTTTGCCGGCGCTGGCCATCAATCTTCCCACTGGTTCCAAACTAACGGCGGGAACGCTGAGCACCAATCTGCACATTACTGGACCGACGAACAAACTGGTGACCGACGGAACCATCGGCCTGTTCAATGGGAAGCTGTCCGGCTTCGACCTTGGGCAGAAAATGTCCAGCGTGGCGGCGCTGGCGGGCCTGAAGACCGGCAAGGACTTGGACATTGAGAAGTTCACAAGCGACGTGCACATGGCCCCGACCGGCTTGCGCGCGGACAATCTTGACCTGGTGGCTCCTTCGCTGGGCACGGTTGTCGGCGGAGGGACGCTCGACTCCAAAAACAATATGGACTTCAAGTTGGTGGCCACGGTGAACGCTTCGCTGGCAGGCGTGGCGGGTTCCGCAGCGGGTGGCGCATTGGGTGGATTGACCGGTGCGGCGCTGGGCGGCGGGAGCAATTGCAAAAGTGGCGGGATTAAGGTGCCGTTGCAGGTTCACGGAACCACGTCGAATCCACAGTTTGTGCCGGACGTCGGCGGGGCAGCCGCGAGCTTGCTGAAATCGCAACTCGCTTGCGCCGGCGGTGCGGGGAACGTGGAAGGGTTGGCGAAGGGTTTGACCGGCACAGGGACTGGCGGCGCTGCCAGTACGATCAACCAACTCGGCGGGCTGCTGGGCAAGAAAAAGCAGTAAGACCGTTTACACCAGGCTTAGGCAGGGGGGGCGGGCACGCGGCCGTCCCTTTTCTTGGTCGATGGGCTGATTGCACAACTGCCAAGTAATAAGGGGTTATCCTCCGCGCAATGCCATGCAAATTGCTGCGTTCCGGCCAACAAATCGTTATACTTAGCCAGCCGCCTCTACGGACGGCAACCTGTATCTGCGCTAGCGCTTAAACCACCTGGGGTTAACGACGCTTCATGGAAGATCCGAATTCCAAGAAGGGTGCCCGAGATAACACGGGTACGCGAGGCCCACAAGGTGTGGGTGTGCCTGCCAAGGGCGACAGCTCCGCGAGCAACCCCGCGCTCAATCCCATCGACGACGCCACGATTTCGGATGTTCCGTTACCTCCTGCGTCCCCACCGGCCAAGCCCCCGACTCGAGTTGCAAATCCTGACGCGACCCTATCCGATAGCTTGCCCCCGCTGTCTGCCACGGGCGTGCGCCCGCTGTCCGGGATTTATATAAAGGAAGCGATTCTTCAACCAGGAGACCTGATTGGGGCGCGGTACGAAATCCTGGCGCTGCTCGGCGAAGGCGGGATGGGCTCCGTTTACAAGGCGATGGACCGCGAAGTGGAACGAACGGTCGCGCTGAAGTTGATACGCCCGGAACTTGCATCGAATCCCGCAATTTTGGCGCGCTTCAAGCAGGAATTGCTGACCGCGCACCAGGTGACGCACAAGAATGTCATCCGCATTTACGACATCTCCGAAGCCGATGGCGTGAAGTTCATCACCATGGAGTTTGTGGAGGGCTACGACCTCCGGCGCATCCTTACGGACCAGGGAAAGTTGCCCATCGAGAAGGCCGTGGAGATCATTCGCCAGGTCTGCCTGGCCCTGGACGCAGCGCACAGCGCGGGCGTGATCCACCGCGACCTGAAGCCGCAGAACATCATGCAGGAAGCGAAGACCGGACGGATTCTGGTAATGGATTTCGGGCTGGCGCGCACCATCGGTGGCGATGGCATGACGCAGACCGGCGCGCTGCTGGGGACCATCGAATATATGTCCCCGGAACAGTCGATGGGGAAAACGCTCGATCAGCGTTCGGACATTTTTGCCGTTGGCCTGATCTTTTACGAATTGCTTGTGGGCAAGACGCCGTACAAGGCCGACACCGCGATGGCCAGCCTGCTGCGGCGCAATCAGGAACGCGCTGTGCCTGCGGCGGAACTGGATTCCTCGGTGCCCAAGGCGCTGAGCGACATTGTCTCCAAATGTTTGGAACGCGATTTGGAGCATCGCTATCAAAGCGTGCAGGAAATTCTGCATGACCTGGACGCGTTTCAGGGCGCGCGACCGACACTCGCGTCGATCACGTTGCCGGCCGCGATTGCTCCTCCGAAGACTCGCACGCCGTGGAAATGGGTTGGGATTGGCGCGCTGTCTTTGTTGGTCCTCGGCGGCGGATGGGCGCTGAAGTCAGGCGTGTTCCATCCCGGATCTTCCGGCGGCACGGCAGAGGTTAAAGGTCCGGAAGTTTCGCTGGCGATATTGCCGTTCCAGAACAGCTCCGGGGACCCTGCGCTCGATCAGTGGGGATCGAACTTGGCGGATATGTTGACGACGGCCGTTGGGCAGTCCGCGCACTTGCGGATTGTTTCGCCGGACCGCATGCACCAGGTGCTCACTGATTTGCGCTTTACACCGGGGACGGCTTTCGATCCGTCTATCCTTTCAAACATCGCGAAATTCAGCAACGCGGATACGATGGTTTGGGGGAAGTACTTCAAGAACAACGACAAGATTCACATCCAGGCTACAGTGCGGGATTTGAAGCAGGGCCGGGATGTGCCCATCAACCTGGACGTCAGCAGCCAAAACGATATCACTACGCCGGTCAATCAACTGGCGGAATTGATCCGGCAGAACCTGGCGATCTCCCCGGATGTTCAGAAGGAATTGAAGGCCAGTTCCTTCCAGCCCACTTCGAAATCTCCGGCGGCCTTGAGCGCGTACATGCAGGGATTGCAGTTGCGCCGGCAGGGGAAAAATCTGGAAGCGGTGAAGTTGTTCCAGGCCGCGGTGCAGGATGATCCGGAGTTTGCGTTGGCTTATTCGCGGCTGGCGGAAACGAATTCCGCGCTGGGATATGACTCTCAGGCGGAGCAAGCCTCGCGGAAAGCAGTGGAGCTGGATTCTCAGCTTCCGCTGGCGGAAAAGTATTTGATCGAAGCGAATCATGCGCGGGTAGTGAAAGACAACAAGAAAGCGATCGAAACCTACGAGAAGCTTGCCGCGAGTTTGCCGGGAGATACAGACGTGCAGTTTGCGCTCGGCAGCTTGTATCTGGATACCGGGCAATTTGATAAGGCGCGGGCGCAATACGCCAAGGTGCTGAAAAATGATCCGCGGAATCTGACCGCGCAGCTGCAGACGGGTTGGCTGGAAGTGCAGGATGGCAAGCCACAGGCGGGGCTTGAGCCGCTCAACCGCGCCATGAGCCTGGCGATTGAGCTGGACAACGATGAGCAGAAGGCGCAGGTGTTTCAGGCGCTCGGCGTTGCATATGATGGCCTCAATAAGTATGACGAAGCATTGCGCAGCGTGCAGCAATCGCTCGATATCAACAAGCGGCTGGGCAATAAAGCCGCTGCTTCCGGAAATTACGCGGAAATTGGCGATGTGCAGATGTATTTGGGTAAGCCCGAGCTTGCACTGGCTGCTTACAACGAATCGCTGAAGCTGCGCACGGAGATTGGCGCCAAGAAGGACGCGGCCAATACGCTGATCAGCATTGGCAGCTTGTACGAAGATCGCGGCGATTACGATAAAGCGCTCGATATGTACAAGCAATCGCTGCAGACGCAGCGCGACGTGGGGGACGCTTCGCTGCAGGCGGTTTGCCTGAACAACATCGGGAGTGTGTACCTGGCGAAAGGGCAGAGCGAGGACGCGCTCACCTATTACCAGCAAGCGTTGGCGTTACGCGAAAAATTGAATAACCCTGCCGATATTGCGGACACGCTGCACGATTTGGGTGAAGCGTACACCAGGACAGCGCAATACGATCAGGCCATGGCCTCCTACATGCACGCGCTGCAATTGCGGCGCAACGCCAATGATGCGCACAACACGGCGCTCGATCAGCACAGCATCGGCATGGTTTTCCTGAATCAGGGACGATTTGGCGCCTCGGTCAGCAATTTGAATGAATCCGTGCAGGGATTCCACGCCGCAAAGGACCGCAGCCGGATCATGGCGCAGGTGCTGATCGATTATGTGGACGCGTTAGCGCGCGCGGGCCGCGGCGATGAGGTGGGAAAAAACCTGGAAGAAGCGCAGAGCCTGGCGACAGAACTGAAGAACGATAAGCTGATTGCCGACGTGCACAACACGCAGGGAGATTTGGCGTTCTACAGCGGAGAGACCAAGGCCGCCAAAGAGCAATATCAGCAAGCGCTGCAGATGGCGATGCGCGCGAAGGCGCCGGAGACTGTGCTCATCTCCAAATTGAATTTGGCCCGCGTGGCGATCGCGGAAGGCCGTTCGGCTGCTGTGATTGCGGACCTGCGTGGGATTTCCGAGGACGCGGACCGGCAAGGGATGAAATACCTGGCACTCGTCAGCTCCGTCGATCTGGCCACGGCGCTCGTCAACAACAAGGATTATGCGCATGCTAAGGAAGTGCTGGACCAGGCGCTAAACACCAGCGAGAAACTCGGTGTGCGGCTCCAGACGGCGCTGATTCACTACCAGCTTGGCAACCTGGCGAAGCAAAAGGGTGACGCACAGGGTGCCGCAGCGGAATATCGCCAGTCGGCCAGCATGCTGGAGGAAATCAAGAAGGAACAAGGCGCGGAGAAAGTATTGCAGCGAGCGGATTTGAAGCCGGTATACGAAAGGGCTACGCAGGGGGCTACGACAGTCTAGTTCGAGAGCGAGAACGACCGGCTTCGGATTGAAGCGTTAAAGCGGCGGCGGGCGCCACGCTCGAAGGAAAGCTAAGCGAAGATGCCGGCCTGAAGGCGCGGCGCTACAACGGCAAGACAACCCAAAAGGACCCGAGCCCCACCCTTTGCCGAAGGCGCGAACAGTGGGGCACCCGGGAGGAGCGAATCTGCGTTTGTTATTTTGCGTTCTCGAAAAGGAAGAGGCCCTCTGCTCATGAATGAGCAGAGGGCCTCGTTATTTCGGGGTCGAACTTACTTAACGGTTACGGCTTGCGAGACGCTGTCGAGCAGCGCGCCGCTTGTGCTGTAGGTGCTTGTGGTGAATGTGAAGTTGCCGCCGCTGCAGGCGTTCGACGGAACCAGAAGAATGACGCCTTTCAAGGGGCTCTTGTTGGTGTTGGCCGGAATTGTCACAGGCAGAGGCAAGAAGAGCAATTGGGTGCTGTTCGGAGTGCTGGCCGAGCAGGACTTGGCGAACGGACCGGTCAGGGTCAATTCGATAATTACCTTTTGCGTTGTGGAGACACAGTCGGTCAGCATCGTCGCCGCCGGATCGAAGGAAATTCCCTTCGTCAACGTTGTCGAGTTGAGCGTAACAGAGGCGAAGTGGCAGGACACGCTGTAGTTGACGCTAAAACCAGGCGCGATGTTTCCAACTTCATCGACGCTGCCGGAAACGACAAACGTCTTTGAGGTGGTGCCCGCTCCATTGGGCGTGGTGTTCAGAGGGGCAGTCACGGTGACGCTGGAGCCACCGGTTTCCGCCACGCCATTGCAGCTGGCCACGCCTGAACCGCCGTCGGTGCACGTTACGCTGGATTGGGCCGATGCGTACGCCGCGAAGCTCTCGCCTGGCGTGGGGTTAGTCACGGCGATGACGGGAGCCTTCTCATCGATCTTGTTGCCGCCGATGTTGCCGAAGGTGGCGCAGTTCGAGGCATAGTCGCAAAGTTGCTGCGTGCCGGTAAATGCGTTGTTGGTCTCTTGTCCCGGATTAATGCTGGTGGACACGCCGAAATTGACGGGTCCGGGGGCCGGTACGGGCAAGCCCGCGATGCTCGGATTGGCGCTGCCAATTCCGGAAGTGGCGTCAAACGCCGAGCAGGCCAGCGTGATGTTGACTTTGTGCCAGTTGCCGTCCGGGCTGGCGCAAGAGTTCAGCTGCGGAGGCAAGGAGTCAATGTTGACTTGCGCAGTGAAGTAGCTGGTGCTGTAGCACTGTGTGCCGGAGACCGGTCCATCAGGCGTGGGACACGAGCCAGCAACCGCGGCAGAGAGCTGAATGTTCTTCTCGGTAATGCCGACGGTGTCCCCTGCCGACCAGTGCAGCGTGTGTGTGCCATCGCTGCCCAGGAACGAAAGCGTGGGGCTGGTCGGGGGCACGGTGCCGTTGAGGACCGTGTCCCACGTCGCAGGGGCACAAGGAGTGCCGGTGCAAACCGGATTGGGATTGGACACCAACACGTCTCCGGTGGGGATGGGGCCGGGTTGCACAACAGGCGCCCCAGAACCGTAAAGCAGGGTTGCCGGAGGCGCTGCCTGGAAGCCATTGGTATTTGTGGTGCCGGCCGGAAGCTGCGCGGGATTCACAAGGAAGTCCAGCAAGCACGCCCCATTGTTCCAGACGGTGCCGGACGTATTGTTAAGCACCACAGAGCTCTTGAGCGGGCAGGCGAGGTTTTGCGGATTTGGCGAAGCCTCGACCGTAGTGGTCGGCATCGGCACATTGTAAACGCTAACCAGCCATCCCTTGCTCTTCGGTTTCGAACCGCGGGTGGTCGTCTGATCGCCATACACATCTACGAGCGTGTCCGAGATATCGCATTGTGCGGGCGCGCCGGTGTTCTCGGAAACATTGGTGCACACCGGGTTCGGAGACGTGTTACTCGGGTTCCACTGTTCATTGGGCGTGGCGGCCGCGGGAGTAAAGTCGATCAAGGAAATCGTGGTTCCGGGCTGAGGCTGAACCTTGCCACCGCCCCAATCGAATGTGTCTTTGAGCGTTACGAAGCTTGAGGGGCTCGGATCGGTCACGACCGGGCAGTTGGCGTCGGTCGCGGTGCCGGGGCCCAAGGTGCTGTCATAGCATTCATTGACGTACAGGGAGCACAGATCAGTTCCATTGTTGCCCGCCTTGATGGTGCACAAGGACGTAGCCCAAGGAGTGCCGACGACGTATTGCGGCCAGGTGCTCGTTTGCGACAGCGTGTTGTTAATCGTGAGCAGCACTGGATTCGAAATGGGACTCGTAATTCCCGTCGATGTGGTGAAGTCGATATCCGTCTCAATCGTGCCGGCGGGTGTGCTGAAGTTGGCAGGCAAATTGGGAGGAGTGGTCGTGTTGATGGTTTGCACGACAGCCGCTGCAAAATTCCAGTTTAGAATGTCTTGGTTCTGATCGCCTCCACCGGTAGCCGCTGTAAAGCCCGGATAAGAATCGCCGGCGCCGTCAAGACCAAGGTAAGAAAGACTAAACGGAACGGTGAGGACCAACTGCTGATCCACGGTGACAGCTATGGTGCCGCAACCGGGAGTGCTAAGCGTAGAACCTGGAGAACATGTGCCCGTACTTGACGGCGCTGTGTAGGTAACTGTCGCGGTGTGCGGATTGCCGTCCGCGATCCAGAGGGGACCACCGTTCCACAAAGTGAGGGTGCTGAGATCGACGACGCCAAAGGTGCAACCCGCGGCGTGGTTGGAAGTATTGGGATTCGGCCCGCAGCTTTGTACGCTGATCTCGTCGGCACTGGACGGACCGGAGGAAGCTTGGATGTCGCCATATTCGCTGTTGTACCAGCTATCGAACTGTACGGCGACGCTGTTCGTCAGGCCCGTGTAGCCAAGCTCGCCGCCCAATCCGTTCGACGGCCCCACAGCGTTAATTCCGCCCGGGCCGTTAGGAGAAAACGAGCCATTTTGAACGACAAAAACGATGCCGTCCGCCGATCCTAGACTATTCTGCGAAGGGCTCGAGAGCTGAAACGTGAACGTTGTGGTAAATCCGCCCGCCAGCGACAACGTCTGCACAGGCGGCGTGGAAGTGCTGCCGGCAGGATTTGTGTACCAGGCGCTTCCCACTTGATCCTGGACGTTCGGAGTGACGCGCAAGAAATTCCCATTTCCATTCGACAGAATCTGCGCGTTGCCGTTTGTCTGCAGACCACCAGCCGCGTTCGATGGAAAAGGGGGATAGGTATAGGTTGTCTGCGCGTTCGCTGTGGGGACGAACAGAATAACCACGCATATTAACACAATGATGACGGCCACATCACGGATATATAGACCACTCGATTTCATCGAGCCTCCTTCGAAACGACCCAGATCTGCTAAGCATGTTAAGAGCAAAAAGAACTTTCCATTGTTGAAGGACAGGAAACGGGACACTTGGCGCTCAGCGGAGTGAGCGCAAAACACGCGGTATTCTGACTGTCCGCAACGGAAGTGTCAAGCAAATACCCAATAAATACGCGTTGTTTTGCGAGTTTATGCGACACATTTTAGAGTAGGAATTGCGCTTTAGGAATACTGGTACTTTCCACAGCTTCAAAAATATTTCCTCCCTACCTGCTTCGAGGTTAGGTGAGAAAAGTTTTGCAACATTTGAGCAAGTCACCGCAACTTTAGGGGCATCTTTTGCGTACAGTAAGATGATCATCATGCGACGATATTCGCTGCTTCTCTCGCTCACGGGATTTGCGCTATTGTGCGCCCCGTTGGCCCGCGCTCAGGACCCCTCCAAAATCATCGACCAGTATGTGAAAGCTACCGGCGGGAGCAAGAACCTGGCAAAAGTCCGCACGCTTCTCATTGATGGAGCGGTGCAGTCGGGAGGCGACGAGAAGTCTGGCACCTTCAGTTTTCGCGTTAAATTGCCCAATCGCTACTACACCGAACTGCGAAGCGGCGGCAAGACCGAGATCGAAGCTTATAACGGCAAGTCGGCCTGGCATCAAGGCGATTTTGGGCAGATTGCCACGCTGTTGGGCCAGCCGGCGCTGGAGGTAGAAGCGGCCGCTGAGTATTACAACTCGCGGTTTCTGGGCCTTTCGAAGAAGAGAATCGGAGCCGCGTTCAAAGGAAGCGCTTCCGTGCACGGCCACGAAACGTACGAAATTGAACTGACCTATCCGACCGGCGTGCAATGGGAGGTTTTCTTTGATCAACAAAGCCATCTGATCGTAGCCGAAAAAGCGAGCATGGGTGGCGTTCCTCAGGAGATCGATTACGACGATTACCGCGCAACGAACGGGGTGAAGGTGCCTTACAAGGTGGAAATTCACCGCGGCTCGGAAGTGTATGTGGTGAACGTCACACGTGCCGAGAGCAACGAGACCGTCGGAGAAAGGGTTTTCGATTTTCCCATGCAATCGCAGGTCAAGCTTCCCGACTTGAAAAAACTGTTCGAGGAAATCGACGCCAACCAGAAAGAGATCGACAAGGTCAAGGAAAACTACGCCGGAACGCAGGTCGAAGAAGAGACCGAATATGACAAGGCCGGAAAAATAACAAAAAAAGAAATCAACGAGTACACATTCTTCTATTTGAACGGCGACGAGATCACCACGCTCGTGAAAAAGGACGGTAAGCCGTTGAGTGAAGAGGAACTGAAGAAAGAAAACGAGAAGACACAGAAGCGAATGGAAGAAGAGCAGAAGCGTGAGAAGAAAAAAGTAGAGAAGGAAGAAAAGGAAAAAGAAGAAGGTAAAGAATCCAAGGACAATGAGGACCCAGGGATCGAAGTGTTTCTACGTGTTTGCCAGTTCGTAAATCCGCGCAGGGAGCGATTCCGTGGTCAAGACGTGCTGGTGTTCGACTTTGAGCCAAATCCAGAGTACAAGCCGAAAAACTTGGAAGAACGAGTGGTGAAGGAATTGGCGGGTGTGATCTGGGTCGATGAGAAGGCCAAAGACGTTGTGCGCCTGGAAGCTTATTTTGTGGGCGATGTGCACATCGCCGGCGGCGTGCTGGCCAACTTGCAAAAAGGGACGAGTTTCACGTTCGAGCAGGCGTACATCAACAACGAGGTTTGGCTGCCGACGTATGTTGAGGTGCATGTGGGCGTCCGCTTCTTGCTGGTGAAGGGCATTAAGGTGAATGTGACCACGAAATATTCCGACTACAAGCGCTTCAACGTGGAAACGTTGTCGACCGTCAAAAAGCCAAACGAGACAGAAACGCCGGCCGCGAAGCCATAAGAAAACGGCAATTCGGATAGCATCCCGAGGTGCACGAAATTGGTGCAGGCCATCCCACTTTAGACAAAAACCTATGCCCGAGACATACCGTGCAAATCATTTCCAGCATTCGAGAAAAGCGTTTCCCACCGCCGTCCGTTCGAGGCGTACTCCAACGTTCACTGTAGCCCGTAACATGCTATTTCTTAAGTGTTTAGTGGGTTGTCCCGGCCCTTGAAAGGCCCCCGGATCGCACTGTAAAGCACTCAGCAGTTTCCAAACAAAACTGACCAAGGAGAGACTGGGGAATAACAAAATGATGAAGCGACTGACATTCTTATTTTTATTCAGCGGCATGTTGCTGGTGGCGAAAGCCGACAACGTTCCTGTCGTGAGTTCCGCGACGACCACCACGAACAGCACATCGAGCCCCACCCAGAACATTGATACCAACCCTGCTTGGACTGCTGCGATGGGCGGGTCCAGTTGGGTTTCTTTTGCATCCACCGGCAATGCAGCGGATGCCGGCTTTGTCACCGTGGCGAACGGAACCGCGGTCACGTTTACAGACACTTTCACTGTCAATGGACCGGTAACCAGCGCTTATCTGGCGGCATTGGCAGATGACACAGCGAGCTGGGTAGACGGCACAGAGATCGAGGCAGCCAACCTGACAGGCCCTATTCGAAGTGCGCGGCAACGGGCATCGGTTGCTTGGCTACGACCGCTGGTCTTTTCAACACGGCGCAGCTTGCTCCTTACCTCGCGAACGGCGTGAATAATATCCAGTTCAAGGGTGTATCAGGAAGGTGGCGGTTCCTACGGATTGGATTATGCGGGGGCCGTCACCACACCAGAGCCAAGCACGTTTTGTCTACTCGGCGCTGGTCTGTTCGGCTTGCCGCTGCTGAAACTTCGTAAGTAGCAATTTACTTTTAACGCTAGCTAGTCCGAAAGAGCCATCCATCTCGGATGGCTTTTTCATTTATCTGTTGCGGGAGTCGCGCGCGAGAGGACCTCGCGGATTTTTTGCACCATGACCGCTGGCGAAAACGGTTTCTGCAGAAAGGCCAATCCTCGCTCCAGCATTCCGCCGCTGGTAATCACATTTTCCGTGTAGCCGGACATGTAGAGAACACGAATACCCGGACGCGCAACCATAATTCGCGCCGCCAGTTCCCGGCCGCTGGTTCCAGGCATAACGACATCCGTCAGGAGCAAATGAATTTCTCCAGGAAACTTGCTGGCGATGGCCTCCGCATGCGGAGGATCGAGTGCAACAATCACTTCGTAGCCCTGCCCGACCAAAATGGTGTGCACCAAATCGCGAACAGCTTCTTCATCTTCCACGAGTAATACCACTTCCGTGCCGCGGTGTTCGGTGAGGGGCACGGGTTTCGCTTCCGGCGGCTCGACCAAATCCTCTACGCGCGGCAGGTAGACTTTAAATGTGCTGCCTTTTCCAGGTTCGCTGTAGACCCAAATGTAGCCGCCACTCTGCTTGACGATTCCGTACACGGTCGAAAGCCCAAGTCCTGTTCCGCGACCGCTCTCTTTCGTCGTATAGAAAGGTTCGAAGATGTGAGCGATGGTGCCCGCGTCCATGCCCACGCCCGTGTCGGAGACTGCAAGCATCACGTACCGACCGGGCTTCACGGAAACGTGATCGAACGCGTACGCCGCATCCAGATCCACATTGGAAGTTTCCAGAACCAGTCGTCCGCCTTCGGGCATCGCGTCGCGAGCATTTACGACCAGATTCATAATCACTTGTTCAACTTGTGCGGGATCGGCTTTGACCTTGCCCAAATTGTCCTGCACGCGAGTGATCATCTCAATATGATCGTCGATCAAGCGGCGCAGTAGCTTGTCCATGTTGACGACAATCGCATTCAGGTCCAGCGTTTTCGGCTGCAGCACTTGCTTGCGGCTGAAGGCCAGCAGTTGCCGCACTAATGCCGCAGCGCGCGCCGAAGCATTTTCAATTCGCTCGATGTCATTGCGCAGGTCCAGCGGCACAGCGGGGCGGCTTAGCGCCAAATCGGTGTAGCCAGTGATGATGGTAAGTAAATTGTTGAAGTCGTGCGCGATTCCGCCGGCCAGCCTTCCCACCGCTTCCATTTTTCGCGACTGCTGCAGCTGCGTCTCGAGCTGCTTGCGTTCCGTGATGTCTACGATGATTCCTTCCATCACCGGGCGCGCATTTCCGCTCTTGACCACAACGCCGGTGTCATTCAGCCAGACTTCGCGGCCGTCTTTGCGCTTCACGCGATATTCCGCCTGGAAGGGTTCGCCCTTTTCGCTCGACTCTTCCGCCGCTTTCACGATCGGAAGATCGTCGGGATGGATAAACTCGGACCAGCGGTGCGCGATGGCCAGCCATTCGTCTGGCGTATAACCCAGAATCGGTTGCACCTGGGGGCTGACGTAATGCCATTGCCCGTCCATTCCGATTTCGGCGATATAACTGATCGCGTTCACCTGTTCGACCAGGGTGCGATATTTCGCCTCCGCTTGCGCGCGCGCTTTCTCCGCTTCTTCCCGCTGCGATAAGTCGCGGCAGGTGCAGACCGTTCCGCCATCGGGCATCAGATACACAATCAATTCCGCTGGAATTTGGGTTCCGTTTGGGCGGCGCAGCGAAATGGGAGAAGACCATTTACCGGATTCTGCAAGCGAGCGGCGTACATCGGACTCTAGCTTGCTGACCTCCTGAAACGCATAGACGTTGCGCCACGGCTGGCCGACGATCCGGTCACGGCCCTCGAAACCGAACATGCTCGCAAAGGCCGTGTTTGCGTAGATGTGCATGCCGCGTTCGTCCAGCAAGGCAATCCCATCCTCGGCGTTGTCCATGGCCAACGTCTGCCTGCGCACCATTTCTTCGTCCTGCTGCTGGCGAAACTGGCCCAAAGCGATGCGCAGCGCATAGCACGCGAAAGAGACTCCTAGAAGGCTGTAGCGCAACCATTTCCAACCTGGGCCTAATTCCGCAACCATAAACAGAATCGCGAGCGGCACAAAGGCGAACATGCTATTCGTGATCAAAATACTGGCCAGCGTTTTCTTGCGGACGCTTGCTTGCGATTCGCCGAGGGAATCCGGCTGCCAGGTGGCGGCCCAAAATGCGCCGTAGAGCAAGGGCACCGACCACGCCAGGTCATACCAGGTTCCGGTCGGAACTTCCTGTTGCGTCTGATACGCGTCGATGCAATGCGAACCTACGGCGTAAATCAGGTAGTAAAGCGCGAGGCCTCCATAAAGCTTTCGCACTTCGGGAAAGCGCGCGCGCCGCCACTGCAACACAGCGAGAAGAATGATACCGATGTCGCGCCATAAGGCCACGATCATTTCCCGGTTGAACGCCGTTTGCTGCGAAAGGCTCAGGGAAGGCAGGTAGTACGTGCCAAAATAAACGAGGAAGAAAAGAATGCCCACCTGAATAAAATCCAGAGTCTCTTCCGTTTCCACACGGGAATCGGTTTTCTCCTGATTCAAGAAGATGGCCATCACGAAAAACATTCCGTGAGTGTCGAACAGGAAACGGATCAACGAGCCCGCCGGCGGTTCGCTGCGCAGAAGGGCTTCGTAATAGGCCCAGCCGAGATCCCCCACTCCCCAGATTCCTATGCCAAATCCGACCAGGGTCCAAAATGATTGCCGGAAGCCTGGGGACTTGCGGGCGGCGCGGAAGGACATAGCTGCCGCCAACATGCTGCAGAAAATCTGGAGCAGATTTCCGATCAAAGCGCCGGCCGGGGAGGTTCCGAGTAACACGATGGAGCCGACGTGAAGGGTCACGATAAGCGTGGCCACATAGGCCAAGGAGCGACGGATTGGCTTAAGACTCAAGGTCCTAGTACCCGATAGTTATAAGTGTATGAGCCTTTTAATCCTGCGGAAAGGTTCTGACAACAGCTGTGTCTGCCTTGTTATTGGCGGCAAAGTTGGTCTGTCCCACAAGTGATCTCGTGGGACAAACCAGAAGCGGGCCTCAAGTCCGCGGGTGTCTAGCGCCCTTCGAAGGGATAGCGGTCTTGGGACTGAACCGCCGCGGCCACCCGGCGTCGAATGCCGATGGTGTCAACCACGGGGCGTTTGCCAAACCGTTTTAGCACAGCGATTTGTGTGGTCAGCATGTCGCCTTCGTGCGCGGCGGCAATGGCGCGCTTGGCTTCGTGGTCCACGCGTTCTCCAGCGTCGGCGATCAATACGCGAGCGGCATCGATCATCAGAACCGCCGCAGCTTCGCCCTTGGTGGCTGCGGCCTTTTGCGCACGAAGCAGGCTGGATTCCATGGCATAGATTTCCATGACGATGTTCGCCAGGGCAGCCACGAGCTCCTGCTCGTCGGCCAGCTTCTCGCGATACTTCTGCAGCGCTCCGCCGGCGGACTGCAGGAAAATTTTCTTCGCGTTGGCGACGGTTCGCGCTTCTTCGGCGAGCACGCCTTCCGGTGCTTCTTCAAGCGAAGGCCCAGCCAGGATTTCATCGGCGAGTTTCATGGCTGCGGGAATAAGCGCAAGCTGTCCGCCCATGGCGCGCTTCATCAGCATCTGGATGATGAGCATACGATTGATTTCGTTTGTGCCTTCGAAAATGCGATTGATGCGGGAATCGCGATAAGCGCGGCAAACCGGGTAATCCTCATGGAAGCCGTAGCCACCGAAAATCTGCACCGCTTCGTCGACCACAAAATCCAGCATCTCACTGCCATACACCTTGGCAATGGAGCTCTCGATGGCATATTCCTCGAGCACTTTCATGGTGTTTTGCGCTTTGTTTCCGGAGCCGGCGGCGGCGTTCATGGCTGCTTCCATATATCCGGCGCTGCGGTAGATCATGGATTCGACCGCGAAGATCCGGATGGCCATCTCCGCCAGCTTTTCCTTGATCAAGCCAAAATCGCCGATCTGCTTGCCGAACGCCTTGCGCTCCCGGGCATATTTGGCAGCGGTCATCAGCACGTGCTTGGAACCACCCACGCACGAAGCGCCAAGCGTAAAACGTCCGGCATTCAGGACGTTGAATGCGACGATATGTCCGCGGCCGATTTCGTGAAGCACGTTTTCTTTCGGGACCCGGCAATTCTCGAGGAAAATTGGAGTCGTGGAGCTGCCGTGAATACCCATCTTGTGTTCTTCGTTGCCGGGCTTGCAGCCGGGGAAAGAGCGTTCGACGATAAACGCCGTGAGCTTCTCGCCGTCCACTTTTGCGAACACGATGTAGAGATCCGCAAAGCCTCCATTGGTGATCCACATTTTCTGGCCGTTCAGGATGTAGTGCGTGCCTTCTTTATTCAACTCGGCGCGGGTCAAGAGATTTTGTGCATCGCTACCGGCTTGTGGTTCGGAAAGGCAGTATGCTCCGATGAATTCTCCGCTTGCGAGCTTCGGCAAATATTTTTTCTTTTGTTCTTCCGTACCGAAATAAACAAGGGGAAGCGTGCCAATTCCGGCATGCGCGCCGTGCGTGGTGGCGAAACCTCCGTAAATGGAGATTTTTTCGGTCAGCATCGTGGCTGCCACTTTGTCGAGCCCTGCGCCGCCATATTCTTCCGGAGTGCCGCCGCTCATCAGGCCTAGCTCGGCGGCTTTGCGGGTCAATTCCGCCATCAAGCCGGGCTTCTTGGCCTCCAGCTCTTTGGCCACCGGCAAAACTTCCTTGACCACGAATTCTTCCGCGGTCTGGCCGATCAGCTTCTGGTCATCGCTGAGGTCGGCTGGGGTGAAGATGTCTTGCGGGGCAGAGGACTCCAGAAGAAAGCTGCCGCCCTTTGCAGCGGGTTTGGTGAGAACGGAGGTGGCCATGGTGTGCTCCTTGCCGGCCGGCTCGGCGTCAAAATTCAAACAACCGTTTGAATTCGTTCAGTTCCGCATTTTACCCTCAGGAGCGGCGATTCTGCAATAGGACGAGTTCGTTTTTCAGGCGACCCCGGCCATGAATCATGCAGGGCATGCGCTCCGTGCAAATTTGCGGTTCGTGTGGCAGACTGCTTCGCGCAAACACGCTTTCTAGCGCCGAGGAGGGAACGTTATGGGGCGACCGGTGGTGCACTTTGAGATTGGATGCCGCAATTCCGCGAAGACCCAGGAATTTTACAAGAAGCTTTTCGATTGGAAGATCGAGCAGTTCGGTCCAGCCGCGATGATCGCGCCCGAATCCGGCGGCATGAGTGGGCACATTACCGAGCTCGGACACGAACCGTTTCACTACACAACGTTTTATGTGGATGTGGAAGATGTAGCGGCGGCATTAAAGCAGGCGGAATCGCTTGGAGGCAAGACGCTGGTGCCGCCGGTAGAGATCCCGACGGGAACGTTTGCGTGGTTCGCCGACATTGATGGCAACACTATCGGTTTGTGGAGGGCGAAGCCCTAGACTCGGCCTGGGAAACCGCTGTTCGAGCGCGGGCTGGCGGAAGGATTTAGGTCCGAAAAACGCTGTGTGCCAGAGCGGTGCAGCGCAAACAGGACTGCCCACACCAGCATCCCACCCACGCACAATATGGCTAGCAACTCCAACGCGGACACGACCGAGAAATGCATGGGTTGAATGGGACCGACGGCTAGATTCGTGGGTGCGACCGATTCCGAAATGGCTTTTGCTTTCTCAATCGCTAGCAACACGACTCCCAGAATGACGGTCATCAGGCCGACCGTGGCCTTTGGAAACTTGTATTCGGAACGCATCGTGAGTCTCCTTTGCGGATAAATAGGAAAACCTTGAGGGAAAAAGATAGTTCGCGCGTGTTCTCGCAACGCACCGCGCAATAATCCGCCTGCTTCGCGCGCACAAGAAATTGCCCGCGCCAGCGAACTTTTCTGTTGCACTTCGGAATGCACTTCGATGATCACGCCCAGCATTTCTTCGCCATATTCGCGGCGGTAGGCAGCAGGGTACAGATTCAGCAGGTGGCGGAAGAAAGACAGCATGAACTATGTCTCCTTCCGGGTGACCACGCGCAGGCTGGCAACCCGGGTGAGCTGCTCCATTCGGCTCACTTCCTGCTGCAAATTTCGGCGGCCGAGGGGGCTGAGGCGATAAGCCTGCTTGCCTCGCGAATTATCTTCTTCCTGGAAGCGTTCAATCCAGCCATCTTGCAGCAAACGCCTCAAGGCGCCGTAGAGCGTGCCGGTGCTAAGCCGGACGCGGCCGCCGCTCATTTCTTCTGTATCGCGAAGAATGGCGTAGCCATGGCGGGGTTGCGAAGCGAGGCTGAGGAGGATCAGCAGAACAGCTTCGGTCATGGGCAAGGGTTCCATATGTCCATTGACGACATGTCGTCAGCCGCCATATTGAACCGATAGAGGAAGCGCGTCAAGAGCAAAATCAAACGGAGGGTGAGGTTCTTAGAGGCGTTCGAAAATGCCCGCGGCGCCCATGCCGCCGCCGATGCACATGGTCACCATGCCGTAGCGGGCATTGCGGCGCTGGAGTTCGCGAATCAATGTGGCGGTGAGCTTGGAGCCGGTGCAGCCGAGGGGATGGCCGAGCGCGATGGCTCCGCCATTGGGATTGACGCGCTGGGAATCCAGATTTGCCTGTTGAATCACGGCGAGCGATTGCGCGGCGAAAGCTTCGTTTAATTCCACGACGGCTAAATCATTTAATGTTAGCCCGGATTGCTGCAGCGCCTTGGGGATCGCGTAGACTGGACCGATGCCGAACTCTTCCGGCGGGCAGCCCGCGGTCGCATAGGAAACAAAACGGGCTTGCGGTTTGAGCCCAAGTTGCGCGGCTTTTGTGTCGCTCATGACCACCACCGCGGCGGCTCCATCGCTCATGGGGGAGCTGTTGCCGGCCGTCACGGTGCCCTTCACGTGAAACGCCGGCTTCAATCCGCCGAGAACTTCCATCGAGGTTTCCGGACGCGGCATTTCATCTTTGTCAAATACGAACGATTGCGTGGCGGGCTTCGGCGCGGGTTTTCTTTTGGCGCCATTTCCGTTGGGAAGGGAAGTGATCTTGACCTCGACGGCAACGGTTTCGTCTTTGAATTTATCAGTGGCGAGGGCAGCGACGGCTTTCTTGTGGGAGTCGACAGCAAACCGGTCTGCCTGCTCTCGGGTAATCCCGAATTTGCGCGCAAGATTTTCCGTTCCCAGGCCCATGTTGATGTACGCGTCCGGATAATGTTCCACGAGCCACGGATTCGGCGAGATTTTATTTCCGCCCATGGGCACGAGCGACATCGATTCCGTGCCGCCAGCCACGATCACCTGCGCGGACCCGCCGCGGATCCGTTCGGCGGCCAGCGCGATGGCCTGTAGGCCGCTCGCGCAGAAACGATTGACGGTCATTGCCGAAGTTTCCACCGGCAAACCCGCACGCAACGCGGCAATGCGCGCCACGTTCATCCCTTGCTCGCCTTCCGGCATGGCGCAACCGAGGATCACGTCGTCAATTTCCTTAGGATCCAGGCCGGGGACGCGCGCCAGGGCTTCCTTGATGACCAGCGCGGCCAGATCGTCGGGCCTGCTGGTGCGCAGAGATCCTTTGTATCCGCGTCCGACGGGTGTTCTGACGGAAGAAACGATGACGGCTTCTGGCATAGCGACCTCTTTTCCGAGCGTTCACCCGATTTTCGGCCGCTGCTGAAAAAAAAGCAAATCGTGGAGCGCGAGTGCCAGTTGAGATGGACGAACCGACAGTAACTCTCGATTCAAACGGGAAAAGGCTGAAATTGACGCCGGGCAGGTAAAATAGGATGCTAGTGGCCAAGTCGTTACCCCGAGAAGAATACGCGAGGTAGCCGGCATGGGGGGACTCAGTTTCCTCATCTATCCATGGGGATTGATCGTGCAAGGAATCGCGCTGTGGCACTTCGTGAAACGGCGCCCAGGGAACTATTGGATCTTCATCATCATTTTCGGAGGGGTGCTGGGAGCCGGAGTGTATGTGCTTGTAGAGATTATTCCGGACTTGGGACTACTGCGCGGAGTGTTCCAGGGATTCGGGAGGCGACCGAGGATCCACGTGCTGGAAACGCAGATACTGGACAATCCGTCGGCGGGGAATCTGGAAGAATTAGCCGAATTGTGTTTTGAGCAGAAGAAGTATGGGAAAGCGCGAGAGGCGCTGAACCGGGCCATTGCAGCGCGCAGCGATTCGCCACATGCGTTTTATCTCCGGGCAAAAGCAGCACTGGCGATGGGAGACTACGCGGGAGCCATCCCCGATCTGGAGTATGTAGTCGGCAAGGACGCGAAATTCGACTATTACCGCGCAACGGGATTGCTGGGGGACGCGTACGCTCGGACGGGAGAATTGGAAAAGGCGGCGAGGTATTTGGCGCCTGCCGCACAATATTTGACGACGCCAGAGACGCTGTACAACTACGCGAACTATCTGAAACTTCTTGGGAAGAAGGAAGAAGCGAGGGAGTGGACGCAGAAGCTGGTGGCGAAAAAGAGAACGCTGCCGAGGTACATGCAAAGGGTGGAACGACCGTGGTTTCGAATGGGGAAAGCGTTGCAGAAAGATTTAGCGAAGTAACTCCCGGCTGATCCGCAAAATCGAAAACTGCCCCGCCACCGCGGAAATTCTTCATTTGCCTTTCCGCGGCTCACCCTTTTTGGGGATGAACAGCGCGGCGGGCGGCAGAATCTTGTGAATCTGAGAAAAATTGCCCTGGTTTAGTGCCAGGCCGATGCGGCCACGCGAATCCACGTACAACAGCGGCGCGCCGACGGGCACGTCCATAAAGGTTTTCGCGTAGGGCAGTGTGAACGGCGTCTTGTCCAATTGCAGTGTCACCTTGTCGCCGAGGACATAACCGAGCTTTTTGAAGTCGTCGCCGCGAATATCGGAAATCAGGGAGCCGAACGGATCGTCGAGGGCAATCACTTCGCCTTCGATGCCTTTATCCATGACGGTGGCAACTTTCGGAGTCAGGCGCACGAGTTGCGCAACTTCAGGCCCAGCCAGTGTATAGTCCCAACCCGCGGCGAGATGCGCCCCGGCGGGAGAAAAAATGTCGCGTCCGTGAAATGTGGAGGATACCGCATCGCCGATCATCCAGGCAGGATTGGTGATTTCTCGAGCGGACTCCAGACCGTCTCGGTCGATCACCGGAGAAATCAAGCCATTGTCGGGCAGAACGAAATATTGTCCCTTCTTGGTTTCGACAATCACAGCTTTGCGTGACGTGCCGACTCCCGGATCGATCACGACGACAAACACAGTTCCGGCTGGGTAATACGGCGTTACGCCACTCAAAAATCGCGCGCCTTCTTCGATCGAAAACGGCGTGACCTGATGCGTGATGTCCATGATGCGCGCATCGGGGACAATTTCGATCATTACCGCTTTGCAGATGGCCACGGCATCGTTCGCAGTTCCGAAGTCGGTCATGAAGACAATCGCCGGCCGCGTCGCGATTGTCGCTGTGCTGTGGCTTTCCACCTGTGGCTTGGAGCATCCCAGCAGCGAAATGCACAGGATCAAACATCCGCTAAAAACACCGATCTTCACTGTTCGTTTCAACGCCGCCCCCTTGGATTGCACATTATAGGGGATGGCTTGCGGCAAAGGTCAACCCCGCGCGCCAGGTTTGACGGCAGCCTTGTCTAGAATATCGGCGTTGCGATGAGTGCGGGGATTCACTAGAATGATCCCGCCTATTATGAAGTGGTTTTCAGGGGTCGCTTCCCGTTCGCCCGCGTGAAGTTCCAGCTCGTGTCCAAACAGTATGGAAAATTGTAAGGAGGACGCAGATGCGTCGGAGTCTTTTGTGTCTGTTACCAATTATGGTATTCGCGTCGGCGGCGGTAGCCGACCAAATTACCTTGAAGAACGGAGATCGGCTGAGTGGCAACATTGTTTCCGGAGACAGCAAAACCCTGTTGATCAAGACAGAATTTGCCGGCGAAGTTACCATTCAGTGGGATGCGATCGTCGGGATCGAATCCACGCAAAATCTTAACCTCACGCTCAAAGACGGCAGCAAACTCTCCGGCAAAATCACCACTACTTCGGACGGAAAATTTGTCGTGGCTGGGGCTACGCCGGCGCCGGCGGCGCCGCCTTCGAAGGACGTGATCGTCGCCGTTCGGAATGACGCTGAGCAAAAAACATTTGACACAGAGGCCGAGAAGATGGCGCATCCAAAATTCACTTATTTCTGGAGCGGCCTATTCGACACCGGCTTGGCGTTGACGCGCGGGAACTCGTCAACCGCCAGCTATACGCTCGACGGCAAAGGTGTTCGTGAGACGCCGCGCGACAAACTTACGCTGTATGCCAACTACATCTTCGCCGACAACCAGGTGAGCGTTCCTGCGACGACGACCGCGAACTTGTTCCAAGCCGGCATTCGCGGCGACCTGAACGTTGGTCCACGGGCCTTCGTTTACGCCACTGCCGACTTTGCCACCAACCAACTTCAGCACCTGGTTCTGCGGCAGGTCTACGGCGGAGGCGCTGGCTATCACGTCATCAAAAATGATAAAACCCTGTTCGACATTTTTGGCGGTTTTGATTATGACAAAGACGAGTTTGGCAGCTATTCCTACCTGAACACCGCTCCTCCTCCGCCGATATTCTCTGTCACGGCCTTCACACTGAACAGCGCGGAAGCCGTGGTAGGCGAGGAGTTCGATACTCAAGTAGCCAAGCGCGTGACGTTGCTGGAGCGTTTTTCGTTCTACCCCAATATTTCCCATACCGGCGATTACCGCATGCAATTCAACGCTTCGCTGGCTGTGATGATGAAGACCTGGCTCAGCTGGCAGACATCGTTCAGCGACCAGTACATCAGCTACCCGCCTCCGGGCTTGAAGGGCAACGATCTGGTGCTCTCAACGGGCTTGCGTGTCACTTGGGGAAAGGCGAAACTGTAGCGCTTTTATCTGACTGAACTTCAATTCCACGGGCGCAATATCTCAAAAAGGAGGCAACACTGATGAGTTTTCTCACTTGGATTATTGTTGGGCTAATCGCGGGTTGGTTGGCGGGTCAGGTGATGAAGGGTGGCGGCTATGGTGTCATCGTGGACATCATCCTCGGCATTCTCGGCGGGTTGGTTGGCGGCTGGGTCTTCGGGATGTTGCACCTCTGGCCGGGCGGGGGAATCATCGGTTCGATCATCGTGGCGTTTATCGGCGCGGTGATCCTGGTTTGGATCACCCGGTTAATCAAGAAGGCCTGAAGTCGGAAATCTACGGAAATTGGACCGCGCTGGGGGACGCAAAAAGGGGCCCGGCGCGGTTCTTTTTGGCTGGAAATCGCACCTGTACGGTGTACTTAAGGGCAAGTTTTCCACAGGGCAGGTAGCCTGAAATCCTGGGGTCTCTCTCGTTGACTCGACCTCTATGTTAATCTGCCAAAATAAACGACTTACAGTAGATTTTGCCATTTGCTAGACGTACTAGAACAATCGTTTAAAGCTGAATTTGGTGCTCCTGTACCATAGGTTTTACTCCCACCCACCTGTCTAATAGGGCAGGTCGAGCAAGCCCGCTCCTTGGTCCGGAGCATTTGAGATTTCTCAGGCTCTCGACTCAAGTAAGGGTCCTTAGGAAGAGGGAGTTGAGCCAGACATGAATGTCAAAGACAATCTTCGCAAATGGATGTGGCTGTTTTTAGTCGTTCTCGCCGCTTTCCAGCTTTATGCCGTGCGCGAACTGCTTGCCGCCTTTGCCATCTTTGTTTTTGGCTTCGGGGTTATTGCCTTGTGCGTGGGCACGGTCTACTTCCTACATAAAACGTGGGAGGCCGCAGTTGCATGGGCCATAGCCAGCCAGCATCCCGTCATCCTGGCCGCGCGCCGGAGCGCGTGGGCGATCGAAGATCTGGCTCGGCGACCGCTGCGTCGTCCGGACTCGGAGCCGGCGCGTTAATCGAATTTCTGCTTCCCTGCCTGTTAGCCAGAGCAAGCGGGTTTTGGATCTGAACTTGGGAAAGTGGAGCTGATCCCAAACCCGCTTAATAAAGGCCAGCCGTCCTGAGAGAGCGGCTGGCCTTTTTCTTCGTATGCCGAGCATGTTCGATAGCTTGGAGGTGCAAGTCCTGTGCGCCGGGATAAACCGGCATGAAGCAGAGAATGCAAGAGTCTTACGAGAAAGGGTTATTGACCTGCTCGGCCCCGAGTTTTGCACTAGGTTCCGCAAGGCGCCTAGTGAAGCGTAAACAGGGGAATAGGTGGCTGGGTATTGAGCTTCGAAAACACCCAATCAGGACGCCGACGTCATAGGACTGGCGGAAGGCGATATGATCGTGAGCGATAGCGCGAGCCCACGATCAGTCCTGCGTAGTCGTAGACCCCAGACACGCCTAGAAACTTCATGCACGAGAACCGGGAGACCTCGGAGATGCTTGCAGCGCGCAAGCGCTGCAGGACGGCGGGAGAAGGCCATGGCCGTACGGCCTGCGTGCACGTTTCCGAGGAGTCGGACAGCGGAATACTACCTATGAATCGTTCGAACAAAGACGGGAAGCCGTTGGCGGAGGATGAGGAGGGAAGGCCGCTGATCAAGGAGAACGCTTGTCAACCTAACACGTACCCGACACAGAGCGAGAAACGCGTGTCACAGGGGCTGGCGGGCGGGCGGAAAGCAGCAAGGGGAAACAAGGAGAGGAAGTTCACCGCCTTGCTCCACCATCTGACAGTCGATCTGCTGCGGAGAAGCTTTTACTCATTGAAGAGAAAAGCCGCACCGGGAGTAGACGGCGTAACGTGGCAGGAGTATGAGACTGGGCACGAAGATCGACTTGTTGATCTGCACAGCCGGGTCCATCGCGGGGCGTACCGAGCGATGCCATCGAGGAGAGTGTACATAGAGAAGGAAGACGGGCGGAAACGCCCCCTGGGAGTCGCGGCGTTGGAAGACAAGATCGTTCAGCAGGCCGTGGTCACCATCCTCAACCAGATCTACGAGGAAGACTTTCTCGGCTTCTCGTACGGATTTCGCCCTGGACGCAACCAGCATCAAGCGCTGGACGCGTTGTCGTATGCGCTTCTGCGAAAGAAAGTGAACTATGTTCTTCATTCGAGGATTTTTCGATAACCTCGACTATGTTCTTGACGCCGATGCCGAGCGCTTCCTCCAGGAATGGAAGGAGCGCCTGCGAAAGTTCGGGCTGGAACTACATCCGGGCAAAACACGCCTGATTGAGTTCGGGCGTTTCGCAGCCGAAGACCGAAAGCGGCGAGGCCAGGGCAAGCCGGAGACATTTAACTTTCTGGGATTCAGTGTGCTGCAGAAGCACACGGAGGAGGAGTTCATCATGAACTGATTCACCGTGAATAAGCTGCGCAATAGATGAGGGAAGGCCCCTCGGGATCGGCTTTCAGGAGCAGGTCTCAAACCGCCTACAAGCCGCTGTGGTAAAGAGCCATGGTGGTGAGCGTTGGAGGAAAAGCGCGAGAACAAACTCGTGCAGGTGAGCATCCGAGAGACGAACGAAAGTGAACCCTTCGAAGACGCGTCGTTAAGAAATCAAGAGTCGTCGAAACCAGGAGCGTGTATCCCACCTGGGACAAGTCCGTAGGGTGCCTGATGACTGAGCGGACGGCGACCGGCGTAGAGAGGGCGTGAAGCGGATGCAGGCTATCGCGTGGAACTGCAGGAACCAGTCGCTCCGATGTGAAGGGAGAAGCCCAAGCGGCGAAAACCGCGAGGCGAGCGTACCGATGCGGAGCACTGGGGCGGACCGACTCGTAAGAGCGAGGAAGGCTCGTAATGGGGCTGGAGCGAAGGAGTCGGGTCAAGTGGTCGCATGACCGAAGCAACTGGAAACAGGAGGACCTCGATGCGTGCGACAGACAAGCCGTTCAACATCGATAAGAAGCTAGTGTATGAAGCGTACAAAGCGGTCCAATCCAATGGAGGAGCGGCCGGGGTGGACGGGCAGACGATCGAGCAGTTCGAAGCCGACTTGAAGAGGAATCTCTACAAGATCTGGAACCGAATGAGCTCGGGAAGCTACTTTCCTCCGCCGGTGCGCGCCGTCTCCATTCCCAAAAAGTCTGGAGGACAAAGGATTTTGGGTGTGCCCACAGTAGCCGATCGCGTGGCGCAGATGGTGGTGAAACAAGTCATTGAGCCGATTCTGGACCCCATATTTTTGGCAGACTCCTATGGCTACAGACCGAGAAAATCGGCACTCGACGCCGTAGGAGTTACGCGGCAGCGGTGCTGGAAGTATGACTGGGTGTTAGAGTTTGACATCAAAGGCCTGTTCGACAACATTGACCATGAGCTTTTGCTACGAGCCATTCGGAAACATGTGACGTGTAAGTGGGCGCTGCTGTACATCGAAAGATGGCTCAGAGCGTCAATGATGCAGGAAGATGGAACCACAATTGAGCGAGACCGCGGAACCCCTCAGGGTGGTGTGGTCAGCCCAATCTTGGCGAACATTTTTCTCCACTATGCGTTCGATCTCTGGATGACGCGGAAACACCCGGACCTCCCGTGGTGTCGGTATGCGGACGATGGACTGGTGCACTGCCGTAGCGAGCAAGAAGCACAGGCGCTTAAGTCTGAGCTACAAGTTCGCCTGGCAGAGTGCCGCCTGGAGATGCATCCAACGAAAACCAAAATCGTCTATTGCAAAGACAAGAAGCGCAAAGGCAAGTATCCGAACGTCAAATTTGACTTTCTTGGGTACTGCTTTCGGCCTCGTCTGGTGAGACGTTTCCGGGATAACACGCTATTCTGCGGTTTTAATCCCGCAGTTAGCTCCTCGGCGATGAAAGCCATGCGGTCGACGATTCGGGAATTGAAACTTCGTCATCAAACACAGCTGTCTTTGCAGGATATTGCCCAGCAGCTCAATCCACTCCTGCGGGGTTGGATCGAGTACTACGGACGATACGCCCCATCGGCTCTGTACCCCTTACTGCGGCATGTAAATCAGATGCTTGTAGCCTGGGCGATGCGAAAGTTCAAGCGCTTTAACGACCATAAGATCCGGGCGAGCCAGTTTCTACAACGGCTTGCTGCGGAGCGCGCGGAGCTCTTTGTACATTGGAGTCTTGGTATGATCGGCACGTTTGCTTGATGGGAGCCGGATGCGCCGAGAGGTTCACGTCCGGTTCTGCGAGAGGCTCGAGGTGAAATTCCTCGGGCCTACTCTACCGCATATCTGCGCGAAAAACCGGAAGACCGGCGGCTTTTCGGTCGATCGCAAGACTATACGTAAGCGACTCTCCGTAAAACTCAAAGCCGTACGGGAGGAGCTTCGGCGGCGCTGGCACGAGCCAGTGGCCGAAGTCGGGAAGTGGTTGAGGTCCGTGGTACAAGGCTACTTCAACTACTATGCGGTTCCTGGCAACATCGATAGTCTGCAGAGCTTTCGGGCCCAAGTCGTTTGGCACTGGTCCCGCGCGCTACAACGGCGGAGCCAGAAGAGTCGGATGCCCTGGGAACGTTTCGGTCCGCTTGTCGCTCGTTGGATCCCGAGTGCTGTGATCCTGCACCCGCGTCCTGCCATGCGCTTCAACGCCAGGTATCTGCGGTAAGAGCCGTATGCAGTAATCCTGCCCGTACGGATCTGTGCGGGGGGCGCGGGGTTAACTCGCGTCCCTACCGCGACTGTGACAGGAACGCCGGCGACCGCTTACCTATGTCGATTGCACCACCCTGGTCTCGATACACCGCAGAGAACCTAGTCCGCTAAAAGAACGCAGCGCCGCCGTCTACGTTTATGGATTGGCCGACGATGGCGGTCGACATGTCCGAACACAGAAACAAGGCCGCCTGAGCGATCTCCATGGCGGTTTGACCGCGGCCTTGCAGCAGGAAACTGAGGAAACCTTTTAACTGCTCTTCAGGGCTGACTCCCAATTTCTCCGCCAACGTTTTTCCCAGCTTCTTGCTCATTTCCGTTTCCGTCACCGGTCCGGGGCAAATGGCATTCACCCGCACACCCTGTCGCGAAGCTTCAGCAGCCATCACGCGCGTCAGTCCAAGTAGTCCGGCCTTGGCCGCGGCATAGGCCGAGCCCCAGCCAAACGCCGATTTCGCCGACAGGCTGGAAATATTCAAAATGACTCCAGACTTTCGCGCATACATTTCTGGCAAAACCAGTTTGCCGAGGATGAATGCCGCGCGCAAGTGCACGGCGATCACCTTGTCGAATTCCTCCAGCGGATATTCCTCTACTGCAACCACCGGACCGTAGTGCCCGGCATTGTTCACGAGAATATCGACGCGCCCGAATTTCTCGCGAGCGGCGGCTACAACTCCAGAGCAGTCTGACTCTCGCGAAAAATCTGCCGTGACATAGGCAACTTTACCTCCGGCTTCGGCGATTTCTTTGGCGGTGTGCGCCAATTCAGGTTCTGTTCGCGCTGCGAGAAAAACGCTGGCGCCTTCCTCGGCGAAAAGCCTGGCCATCGCGCGCCCTATGCCGCGGCCGGAGCCGGTAATCAAAGCCACTTTGTTATTGAGGAGCATAATCCACAGACGATATCAGCCTTTTCGCTTTGTGTGCCACCCGCCAGTTTCTACTCCGAATCTTCATTTGCGCGGGGTGTGCATCGGTGTGACAATAAAAAGATGTGCAAAACAATTTATCGCGCTCTGACACTCTCTCTGGCCGGAACGCTGCTCTGCGGGATCGCCTTTGCTCAGCAGTCTTCCACGCCTCCAACAAATCCACCGGCGGCTTCCTCCACAGCTCCTGCCACGCCGAAAACCCAAACAACCACTAAGCCCGGCACGGCCACGGCCGCCAAGAAGGCTCCGGTTCCGCTGACCTTGAAAACGCAAAAAGAAAAGGCCAGTTATGCCATCGGCATGAATATCGGCAAAGGCCTGAAAGAAAGCTTGAAGAAGGATGACGTCGACGTCAGTTCAGAGATTCTTCTGCGAGGGATGAGGGACGCCCTGGCTGGCAACAAGCCATTGCTGACCGACGAAGAAGCCCAAGCCGTGCTGACCAACCTGCAGACCGATCTGCGGAAGCACCAGCAGGAAGCGTTAGCAGCCGCCGCCGCGAAGAATTCAACGGCAGGCACAGCGTTTTTGGCAGCCAACAAGGCGAAGCCGGGCGTAGTGGTGCTCCCCAGCGGCCTGCAATACAAGGTCGTCACGCAAGGCACTGGCCCGAAGCCGATGGCCAGCGATGTCGTTGTCTGCAACTACAAGGGCACGTTAATCGACGGCACTGAATTTGACAGCTCCTACAAGCGCGGCAAACCCGCGACATTTCCCGTCGGGCAGGTGATTAAGGGATGGACGGAGGCGCTGCAGTTGATGCCGGTTGGTTCGAAGTGGGATCTGTATCTTCCTCCCGCACTTGCTTACGGCGAGCGCGGCACACCGAATGGTGGCCCCATCGGTCCCAACGAAACGTTGGTTTTTGAGGTGGAATTGATTTCCATCCAACCGAAGACGGAAGCTAAGCCGGCGCCAGAAGGCCAATCGCAACAGCAACCTCAGGCGGAGCCGGAAGCAAAGCCACAACGGTGATTTCATCCTGCCGATGCGCAGGAAAACAAAAAGCCGGGAAAGGCCGTCTCCTCGACGCTTCCGGCTTTTGCATTTTCAAGAAACGGCTGTCGCCGTTATTTCACCTTGAAATCCTTCAGCAGGTGATTCACCGCTTCTTCCGCCTGGTACGGCGTGATCGTTGGCTTGTTCTTCAACTCTTTTTGGCTGATCGCACGGTAGGCCAGCTTTCTCGGATTACGCAGCGCGATATCTAGCACAAATGTTCCCTCGTGCCACGCTACCTTCCGATACTCCACTTCCGGCTGTCCCCAACCCCAACCTGACCAGCAGCCGTAAGGGCCGCAAGCCAGTCCTGGATAGCCGGGATAGACGGTTCCGACCGTGGCCCTTTGCGTTTTAACGGCTACGTGATAATCGACGAGGAAATCCGCGGTCGCCGGGTCGCTGACTTGAACAAGGCCCTTGGACTTAAGCGTCTTTTCAATCGCTGCCTTTAGTCGATCGCGATTGGTTGCCGTGTTCCAATCGCGGTTACTTTCCAAATGTTGTTGCGGCGGCGGAGCCGGCGTAATCACGTCACGCGAGACCACCGGACGGCTGTCCGCGTCCCGTTGCGCTTGCGGCGGCGGTGTCAATGGGCGCCAAGCCCACGTCATGCCCTTGGCGACCTTTATATCTGGATCCCGCAATACCTCGACATTGTCGTTGCAACCGTTGGCCAGCATGCCCCCCAAAAGCACGGCAGCCATCAAACCAGCACTTACCCTCGATGTCCCCACGTCACATACCTCCACATAATTGGAAACACCAATTGTGACAAAAAGTTGGCTCTCATTTCGAGCTATTAGTTAACGGTTGCAGCGGTCCAATCGGCCGGGGGAAACACAATGGGCCAGAAATCGGGAGTGGGGCGGTCAAATTCGAATGCTACCCTGAAGAATTCCATGCCTTCTTCTTCCGTGCGAACCACGCGGCAGGTCACTTCGGAGCCATTCTGAGGATTGGTCAAATGGAAGGACTGTCCTACATGCAGGTGCTGGCGCATCCGAAGAAGGCCGCCATGTGCATTGACGATCTGAGTCTCCGCCTTTTCTTGGATCTGCTTGCGCTCCTCGTCTTCGGCTACGAGCAGCACGCTCATGCGCAAGACCACGCGCTCGCTTCTACGCCGGTTCTCGAAAAGGGCCATAGAGTTAAGATATCCCTTACGCTGGTATTCTACCCTGATTCGGGCCCCGGCGGGCTGGCCTGTCAGGCAGGGTAGGCTTCGCTTTTCGGTGATCTTACAGAAAGCAAGCACGATAAGAGTGACTTTGGTATGATAGAGTTTTGCAACTTCAGTAGCTTAGGGAACTGATGGAAACTCAAACTGAGACAAAAACCCTTCTTCGAGTCCGCCCGCGCGGATTTTGTGCCGGAGTGGTGCGTGCTGTGGACATCGTGGAGTTAGCCCTGGAGGCCTATGGAGCTCCGGTCTACGTGCACCATGAGATCGTTCACAACACCTATGTTGTCGAGCAATTGCGCCGCCGCGGCGCCATTTTCGTGGAAACCATTACCGAGGTGCCGTCCGGATCGGTGCTCGTGTTCAGCGCCCACGGCGTGCCGCCGACGGTTCGCCTGGAAGCCAAAGAGCGGTCACTGCGGGTGATTGACGCGACATGCCCACTGGTGACCAAGGTGCACTTGGAAGCGCTAAAGTTTGCGCGCGAAAAGCGCACGATTATCCTGATCGGTCACAAGGACCACCAGGAAATTGTTGGCACGTCGGGTGAGGCCCCGGACCGCACGCTTGTGGTGGACTCGATTGCGGCGGTTGATGCTTTGGAGGTTGAAGACCCGGAGAAACTGGCGTTTCTCACGCAGACCACTCTGAGTCTGTACGATACCCAAGAAATTGTGGCACGCCTGCGCCAGCGCTTCCCAAAAATTCTGGGACCAGCCAGCGACGATATTTGCTACGCGACGCAAAACCGCCAGGAAGCCGTCGAGCATGTGGCCAAAGACGTGGATTTGATCCTGGTTGTGGGTTCGCAAAACAGCTCCAACAGCAATCGATTGGTGGAACTGGCAGAGCGCCTGAACGTAAAAGCGCGGTTGATTGACTCAGCCGCTCACATCGATTCGGTCTGGCTGGATGGGGTGCGTCGCATCGGGTTGACGGCAGGAGCTTCCGCGCCAGAGGTGTTGGTGGAGCAGGTCAGCGAACGGCTGGCGCAGTTCGGGTTCACGGACCAGCGGGATTTGGACCTGATTCGCGAAGACGTGCGGTTTACGCTGCCTTCGGAGCTGGCTTCGATCGCTCCTGCGCCGCGCCGCTGAAGGCAGCTGTCGCGCGCGGCAGTGGGAGAGTTTGTTTTGCCGGGCAGGGGATTTCCCGGCGTCGTTGCCGGTGCCCGGCGCATTCTAAATCGCTTTAGAGGAGCGCACCTTGGCGGTCAAAATCGTCCGTCAGCCGAATAAGATTGTCCTGATCGGCGCGCCTTCCAGTGCTGCGGGTTTTGCTCCCGGCACGGAAAAAGCGCCTGCCAGGTTGCGTGCCGCGGGCCTCGTCGAAAAGCTCAAATCCATTGGTTACGAAGTCACGGACCTGGGCGATTGCGCCCCGCGCCTATTTGCCGATGATGATGAACACAAACGCGCGCGCAACATTCCAGAAATTGTCGCCGGCCTCAACGATCTGAAGCCTCGCGCGGAATTGGCCGCGAAGTCTGGCGGCCTGATTGTTGTGCTCGGGGGCGATTGCATCCAGAGCGTTGGCATTCTTACTGGCGCGCGACGTTATTACAAGCACATCAGCCTTCTTTGGTTCGATCGTCACGCCGACCTGAACACCCCCGCAAGCACGCCTTCCGGCCGGTTGGATGGCATGGCCCTGGCGGCGATTCACGGCCGAGGATCGGCGGAATTGGTGCGCTTTTGGGGAGAGCCGCCGCTGGTGCGTGAGCCGGACACTCTGATCTACGGGCTTGAACAAGTAGACCCCTCCGAGCAGGACTTCCTGACGCGTTCTCCGGTTCGTTATATGTATGCGGTGGACATTCAGCTGAAAGGCGCCACGGTTGCGGCGCAGCATGCACTTACGCAACTTCACACCGATGCCCGTGAATTTATGGTGCATTTTGATATGGACGTGATCGCCCAGGAAGAATTTCCCGCCGTCAATGTGGCCAGCAGCGGTGGCCTTTCCTATTCTGAGGTTAAGGCTTCGCTCATCGAATTCACGAAGCAGAAAAACCTTCTTGGCCTGGATATCGCGCAATATAATCCGGAAAAGGATCCCGATGGATCGGGCGCGCAAAAAGTGGTGGACCTGGTGGTCGAAGCACTGGCCGCACGCCTAACTCACCTTGCGCCGCCCCCAGCGCCGGCTGCGCCAGACACGGATTCGAGCGCGCCTGAGCCTTCCTCGTCGGCCACAGTTTAATACAGACGCGGTAAGACGAAGCCATGTAAGAAATACGCAAAAGCAGCACTCACTGTGGAAATTTTGCGTCCTATCCATCGCTGCTTATTCGAATCGCCTGTAGAAAAAAATGTACTTATTCCGCTGGTTGGCGCCATGCTATTATGAACCTAACACATTTCGCTCCAGGGGGACTCTATGTCGACAGCAGTTGCGCCCCGATTAGCGGTTTGCCCCGAGTACCAGCGTCTTCTTTATTCCTGCCAATGGTTCCTGGCTGCTTGGCAACAGCAACGCACCCGTACCGAACGCGATCCGATGGCCGATAACCGACACCGCGTACAATTGAAGCGCTTACAGGATGAATATTCCCGGGCCTGCGCCACTCTCGAATCTCATGAGCAGTGCTGCCAGACCTGCCAATACATCTCAAAAGTTGGCGGCTTGGATTTTGAGAGCATGGCCAACGCGCTGAATCGCTAGAGCCCCCCGGGCCGAATCCCCGCAATTCTGGTCACTGCACGCGTGCGCAGGCGATTTCTCCCTCAAAAGCATTGCAACCAGTCTTCTAGAGACTGAATTTAGCACATCGGCAAACTGAATTTATGGAAACCGACGTTCCGACAGGTGGCGGCAACCGATAGAATGGAAGGACAACCCGCGGACGATTGGGTTAGGCAAAAATCCTGTCTAAAGATGGAGCGCGATGAGTGCTCGGTTGCAGGTGATGAAGTTTGGTGGAACGTCGGTCGGGAATGCCGAATGTATCGCGCGCGCGGCGAAGATTATTGCGCAAGGTGCTAGTGAAGGGCGTTGCGTAGCGGTCGTCTCTGCCATGAGTGGCGTGACGAACAAACTGATTGAGGCCGCGAAGACGGCGCAAACCGGGAACAGCAGTGGCGCGACAACCATGCTCGAAGCATTGCGCTCTCAGCACGAAGCCGCGCTGGCCAGTCTGATCAAGAATGAAAACGAAAGTGCGCAGATCCGCAAAAAACTGGACGCGGTGATCGCGGAAGGCTTGCGATTCTGCGAAGGAACTGCGCTGCTGCGGGAACTCTCTCCCCGCACCATGGATGCGATTTCCAGTTTGGGAGAGCGGTTATCGGCGCCACTGGTTTCTGCTGCCGTAAAGGCACTGGGCCTAGACAGCGAAGCGGTGGAAGCAACGGAGTTGATCGTGACCGATGAATTTCATGGCGGCGCGGAACCTCGGATGGAGCAAACGCGCGGGAAATCGCATGCGCGGATACTGCCTCTGCTTGATCGTGGAATTGTCCCGGTGGTGACGGGTTTCCTGGGAGCCACGCCCGGCGGCGAACTCACAACGCTGGGACGGGGAGGTTCCGATTATTCCGCCACAATCCTGGGTGCGGCGCTCGACGCGGATGAAGTGATCATCTGGACGGATGTGGACGGTGTGCTGACCGCCGATCCGCGGTTGGTCACGGAAGCGCAAACCATACCGGAAATTTCTTATCGCGAAGCCGCGGAGCTCGCTTATTTCGGTGCGAAGGTATTGCATCCGAAAACGCTGCGGCCCGTGGTTGAAGCGGGCATTCCGGTATGGATCCGAAATAGTTTTGCGCCAGAGAAGATCGGGACAAAGATCACGCCGCAAGGACAAAAAGTGGGCGGCGGAGTGAAGGCGCTGACGGCCATCCGCGATGTGACGTTGATCAGCGTCGGCGGTCCAGGGATTGTGGGATTACCCGATGTTGTGGGGCGGACATTCTCGACAACGGCGGAGGTTCGCGCCAACGTATTGCTGATTTCCCAATCGTCTTCGCAGAACGATATTTGCTTTGGTGTGTTTTCGGCGGACGCGCAAAGAACCGTCGAGGCTTTGCGCGAGGAATTCGCCCAGGACCTGGCGCACCACAAGGTGGAGCATATTCGTGTCGATCCGCAGATCGCCATCGTGGCCGTTGTGGGACAGAACATGTGCGGCACCCCGGGGATTGCGGGCAAGACATTCAATGCGATGGGGAAAGAAGGCGTAAACTTGATCGCTATTGCGCAAGGGTCGTCGGAGACGAATATTTCGTTCGTGATCGAAGAACAATCCGTCGTGCCTGCGCTGCGTAGCCTTCACCGGGAATTCGGTCTGCACAAATCGGCGGACTGAATTTTTCGCGATTCCCAAACAGGATAAAAAGCGATCTCCAGCGAGCTGGCTCACGATGAGGCGGGCTGTGCGGATTCTTCCGCGCGCTTGCGGTGATAGCGAGCCAGGCCCAGCCAGGAGAGATGCAACGCACCATTGAACGCGTAGTGTGAGAGTTCGTCAAGCGAGAGGAATTGTGCTGCCTCCGTCGCGCTCTCCTCGGCAAATGCCTGCATGGAGGCGGCCTGATCGAGCCCGCGGTCTAAGATATTGGCGGAAAGATCAGCCCAACGATGGAGACGGTCTCGGTAACTCGCGAGATGAACCTCTGGATTTTCTGAGAACGAGAAGTGGGTAAGGAACAGCTTTCCCGAGTGAAGGCCGGCAAGCGCATCGAGAGAAGCGTCCCAGAGTTCGATGGAAACATCGGGAGGGGGAGTGGCCGGGAGAACGAAGGGATGCCCGTTGATGGAGATCCCCGCAGTGTCTCCCACAAAGGCGGTGCCGTCCGCGAGATCGAAATACGTAACGTGATGCGACGCATGGCCCGGAGTGTAAAGCACCCGGAGTTGGCGGGATCCCAGAGTGAGAGTCTCTCCTCCGTGAAGGACAGAAAGATTCGACGGAGAAACCGGCAGAAAGTCGCCGAACAAACGCTCCAGGCTGTTTCCATAGAGCCGCAGAGCGCTGCGCAAAAGCTTAGTTGGGTCGACCATGTGCTCCGCGCCGCGCGCATGGACATAGACTTTCAAGCGCGGATTCTCGCGGACGAGCGCTCCGGTCGCGGCGGCGTGGTCCAGATGAATATGAGTCAGCAGGATGGCGTTGAGATCGGCAACGCGCACACCTTCTCTCTCCAGCTGTTGGCGAAGCGTATCCAGAGTTGAAGCTGGTCCCGGGTCGACGAGCGCGTTGTAATGTTCGGAGCGCAAGAGCGCAGAGGCAATCGAACGAGGATGGCCGGCCCACTGAAGATCAATCGCAATCGTTGAGTTCACGGATGGTTCAAGTTTAACGCACGCCGCCAAACGGAAGGTTGAAAAATCAACGTGCAACGGGAGACACCCCGGAGCGCCCGGCGGGGCACCCGAAGCTTGAGAGGAAGTACTTGCAGATTGATGAACTTATAGAATATGCTTTGCAGCGCAGCGACTTGTTCTATCCGTCTCGCGCTGAGCGAGTTGTGTCCTTTGCGGAAACCGCCCAAGGTTAGCAGAACAAGGACTACGCTGAGGGTTGTCCTGAGACCTCCGTCATGCACGGCAGGTGGTCCAGCGACAAGTTAAGTGAAATATACGGGATTCTTTAGGTACTTTAGGGAGGAAGAGACAATGCGCAAATGGTGTGCAACTGTGGCAATGGGAGCGCTGTTAGCCCTGCCCCTCTGTGCCCAGCAGAAAGATGCGAGCACAGCGACGAATACGAACGGAACGACCGATAGCACGGCAACCAGCAACGCAGCAGCGAGCGATTTCGGTATCGCTCCAGCATCGTCCACGCTGTTTGCAATGCCAGCGGCCGCCGCCGCAGCTCCGGCGGATATTTTTTCAGATTGGGACAACAATCCCTGGAATCGTCATGCTTGGGGTTTATTGACTCCGAAGTTTGAACTTGCCGGGTTGTTTCAATACATTAACTTCTGTCCGTGCTCGTTTCCAAACTTCAACAACTTCGGCGCGACCGGCTCATTCACTTACAACGCAAATAAATGGTTGGGGCTGGATGCCGAGGTCGGCGGATATTACTTCAAGCGGCAGCTGTACGGGCCGCCGACTTCCACCGGCGCTTATCCAGTGTCGTCGGTCTCTGGCAGCATCCAGAGCTATTTGTTCGGGCCGCGCATCAATTTCCGCCATTTCGATCACTTCGTGCCATTCGCCGAAGTGCTGTTTGGCGCGGCGCGCTCCGGAATCCAGCTGACGGGTAATACCGGCTCACAGTCTTCCTTTGCGTTGGCTGCCGGCGGCGGCGTGGATGCGGTAATCGTCAAGAACCTCGCTTGGCGCGTTTTCGAAGCGGACTACCTCATGACGAACTTTACGGGCCCGAACCTCAGCCCCAATGGACGTCAGAACAATTTCCGCATCGGCACGGGCGTAGTCCTGCGTTGGGGCTATCCACCGGAACCGCCAAAGCCCAACCATCCGCCAGTGGCGTCCTGCTCGGCCACGCCGACGTCGGTCTATCAAGGCTCGACCGACCCCGTGGCAATTCACGTAGCGGCGACCGATGCGGACAACGACACGCTTTCCTACAGCTACACCGCAACCGGTGGGACGGTTGATGGAACCGGCCCCGATGTGCGCTGGAGCCCCGCCGGGCTGGCGATCGGCTCTTACACCATTAACGCCAAGGTCGACGATGGCCGCGGCGGCACAGCAACCTGCGCCGCAGACGTGGCAGTCGCCAAGCGTCCGAACCGGCCGCCCGTGATTTCCTGCGCGCCGGAACGCAACCCGATTATCGCCGGCGAACGCGTGGCGATCAACTCCACAGCCAGCGATCCCGATGGCGATCCGCTGACCTACAGCTACTCGGCAACGGGTGGTCAGATTTCCGGCAATGGTCCCGTGGCGCAGTTTGATTCGACCGGGCTCTCCGCTGGCAATTACACCATTACTTGCACCGCTGACGACGGCCAAGGTGGCCGCACCAGCGCCACGACTAGTGTGGACGTGCAGCAACCGGCGCCTCCTCCGCAAGCAGCGAAGGTCGGCGATTGCGGCTACAACAAGGTTGGAGCAGCCCGCTTCGACAACGCTTGCAAGCGCGTTGGAGACGACGTGGCTCTGCGCCTGAAGAACGAGCCAAACGCCAAGGTTGTGGTCGTTGGTTACGCCGACGGTAAGGAACCGAAGGCGGCGAAGCTCGCACAGCAACGCGCAGATGGCGCCGCAAAGTACCTGGGCGAAAAGGGCATCGATGCTTCGCGTATCTCGACACGCGTGGGCACGGCCTCGACGGAGAAGGGCACGGAGAAGGAAAACCGCCGTGTCGAATTCATCTTCGTGCCGGAAGGGGCGACCTACTAAACAGCGATGTTCGCGACGAGTGTGAAGACACTCGCCGCGGGCGTAATTTCGAAACAGCAACGGGCTCTCCGAGGGAAGCTTCGGAGAGCCCGTTTTACGTTCGGTAATGACAGGCGCGCGGGAGGCTGCCGTTTGCGATTGAAGATTCTGGTTGCAATGCTGTTGACTTGCAGTGTGAGCTGCAGCATTCGCGGACAACAGTGGGAGCGTCTCGGTCCGGAAGGCGGAATGGTTGTGTCCCTGGGATCAAGCGGTGCGGGTGCGACTAACGCGATTTACCTCGGCACAGGCGACGGCCACGTGTTTGCCAGCACGGATGGCGCGCAGTCCTGGGAAATGCGCGGACGCGTGGGGCGTAGGCTGGACGCAGTGGTCACGCGGATTGTGTCCGACCCCGATAAAGGAAACCGGCTGTACGCCGCCGCGTGGTACCAGGCGCCCGGCGCGGGTGGCGGGGTGTTTGAAAGCGAGGACCACGCGCGGAGTTGGAAGCTGCTGGGCCTGGAACACGAAGCGGTGCGTGCGCTCGAAGTGGCGCCATCGCAGCCGCAAGAGTTGGTGGCGGGAACACGCAGCGGCGTGTTTCTCTCCGCGGATGGCGGCAAAAACTGGGCGCTGATTTCGCCCCCGGGCGACGCGGAATTGCGGAATGTAGATTCGCTGGCCATAGACCCGCGCGACCCGAACGTCATCTATGTTGGAACCTACCATCTGCCCTGGCTCACGCGCGATGGGGGCAAGAACTGGAAACCTATCATCGCGGGAATCATCGACGATTCCGACATCATGAGCCTGCGCCTGGATGCCACGAATCCGGACCGCGTCTATATGAGCGCCTGCTCCGGAATCTATCGAAGCGAAAACCAGGGCGGGGGCTGGACCAAGCTGCAAGGCATTCCCTACACCGCGCGCAGGACCCAGGTGATTGTGCAGGATCGGGCAAACCCGCAGACGTTTTACGCCGGGACAACCGCGGGATTGTGGGTGACGCGCGACGGCGGGGAAAGCTGGGTCCTTACGACGTCGAAGGAATGGGTTGTGAACAGCCTCGTCGTCCTTACTGGCAAGAATGGCGCGCCGGAGCGCGTGGTGCTGGGCACGGAAGGACGCGGGGTGCAGGTGAGCGACGACGCTGGAGCCAACTTCAGGGAGGCGAATCGCGGGTTCACACACGCCATCGTCAAGCAACTGATTGCCGGCAGCCAAACCGCCGGGCACTTGTTGATGGTGCTTAATCGAAACGCCACTGAAATTCTCGAGAGCCGCGATGATGCGAAAACTTGGTTGAATCTCTCGTTGGACGCCGTAACGGAACCCGGCAAAACCGCTACTTTGAACGCGGACGAAATACAGTCGGTCTTCTCAAGCCCGTGGGGCTGGATGATCCGGATGGAGAACGGGCAGCTCAGGATTTGGCAGGAAGACAAGAAATTGTGGAAGGAATGGAAGTTGTCCCTCCCAGTTACGGTGCGACGGGCCGCAAAAGGCAAGGCCACGGTGGCGGCAAAACCCGCGGCGCCTGTGAAGTTGAAACCAACCGGAACGATTGCCTTTTCGCGGAATAGCGCCATCGTCTCTACCAACGAAGGTTTGCTGCGTTGCCAGGAATCTGGAAGTTGCGCCAGGCTTAAAGCATTTGACACCGCGGCGCAAATCCCCGCGGTGTGGATCTCAGCGACAGGTTCTGAGATCGCCGTGGTAACGGACGGAAAATTGGAACTTTCCTCGGACGGTGGAAGCACTGCGACGAGGAGCGATCTTCCCGTGGCAACGGATCGAGTCTTGTGCGTCGATGTCGCACCGTTCGAGGACAACGCGATCTATCTTGGCACAAACGAAGGCGTTTTCTCGTTACGCGCCCCGCAAGGTTCATGGGACAGACTCGCCGGAGGGTTGCCAGCCGGGCGCGTGGAACAATGGCTGAGACAGCCGGGCATTTGGGCTGCCAGCGAAGGCGACGGCGGACTCTACGTTTCGCAAGATGCCGGAAGTTCCTGGAAACGCGTCGACAGCGATTCGGAGCGCGGTACGTTTACAGGGCTGGTGGCGATGCCAGGCGGAGCGCTACTGGCGGGCTCGCAAAGCGAAGGTTTGCTGCAGTTGCAAGTGAAAGGCACCCCCGAAGGTATGGGAAAGTAGTGCCTGGTGCACTAAGAGTCGCCGGCGGGATTGGCGAAGAACTGCAGCACGCGTCTCTGGAATTCCGCCGGTTGGTAACCGAGCGCAGCGGTGTGAAACGCGAGTGGCACGACCCACAATGTTTTTGGTCCACGAGCAACGGAGTAAATTTTCTCCGTATGGCGGCACGGCAGCGTGGTATCGGCGGCATCGCAGATCAGTAACACGGGAAACGCGCGTGCGGCGACCGATTGTTCGGGAGAAACGCCGGCAGCGGAAAACCCGGCGAGCGATTGTCCGCGGTACAGCATGACCCACGCGCCGGGAGCGAACAGTGTTTTCCCAAGCCAGGGATATTTCTGCAGCCCCGCGTAGTCGTAGGATGCTTCTCGCAAGCTCGCAAACGAGGATTCCGCCACCACTGCTTCGATGCGCGGATCGGCGGCAGCGGATTGCAGTGCGATTCCCGCGCCCATGGATTCTCCCAAGGCAAAAATATGCGCCGGATGCTCCTCGGCCACCAGCGCGTCGACGATGCTACGCGTATCGTTGCGCTCCAGCCAACCGTAAGTGCCCATCGCGCCGCCGCTTTCGCCATGTGCGCGCGCATCCATCAGTGTGACGCCGTAACCCGCGCGAAGCAGGATCAGCGCATGTTCCAGCACGCCCATGCGGTTGTCGGCGACGCCATGAAACAGCAGAACCCAGGAACCGTTGGGATGTGCGGCGCGGACTTTCCAGCCGCGAAGAAGCACGCCATCGGGACCGCGAACGTCGAATGGTTCCCGCCGCACACCGATTTGCGCGAAAGAAGCATCGGCCTGCTGGACAAGATCGGGGGTAAGCGGACGGCGTATGGGATGGAGGAACGAAGGCGCCACCAGCCAGCCAATCACGATGGCAATAAGGGAGGGTACGAGAAGAACGACCAGAAGAATGCGAAGGATTCGCGGGCGCATGGGTCTCTGTTTAGGATACGAAAAATCGCGCGGATTCGTTCCCTTCCGCGAAGAGAAGGAAAAACCCGAAAATCTCCGCTTGGAGTAGTTCCGCAAGAACCGCTGCAGAAGTGATCAGGAACGGAACAGCACGTCTTCTCGCTGGAACATTTTTACGGCCAGGAAGAGGGCGGCGCCGGCGTAGACGCACGTGGACAGAAAAATAATGGCGATGAAATTCCAGTGGTATGTGCCGGTGACCAGTTCCTTGCAGAGCAAGCTGGCATTGAGGATCGGGACGAGGGCCAGCTTGGCTGTGAGGTCAATCGGCAACATGGCGGCCACGGCGGGAATGATCACCACGAACATCAGCGGGCTGATATAGCTCTGCGCTTCCTTATAACTTTTGGCAAAAAGCGCCACGGTCATCAGGCCGGCGGCGAAGAGCACCGCCACTGGCAAGACCATCACGAAAATCGAGATGACCGTCGCGAAGTGAATGTGCAGTTGCATCTGGGCGGCGGCATCCGCTCCCGCGCTGTCAAATGCGTGGAGGTGTTCAAGCCCGGCGAAAGACACGCCCATGGACGTTACGGAAAGCGCCGCGGTGACCAGGCCGGCTGTGAGCACCAGAAAAAATTTGCCGAAGACCAGATCCACCCGGTCGATCGGGCTGGAAAGAATGGTTTCCATAGTGCCGCGTTCTTTTTCACCCGCGGTCAGGTCGATCGCGGGATACATGCTGCCCACCAGGCAAAGCAGGATGACCATGTAACCGATGAGGCCGCCGAATGCCGCGGCGCCAACTTTTTCCAGCGGGGCCACGTTGTTTTCCTTCACCTCAAACGGCTTCAGCATGGAATCGGGAATGTTGCGCGCAGAAAGACTCTCGTGCACAACGCGATCGCAATAGGCTTCTAGGGCCTTCTGGATGTAATCGGTGGCGATGCCGGATTTCAGGTCGCCCTCGTAATTGTGAATGAGCACGGTCACGGGTTTTTGCTGCGCCACGTCGCTCTGGAAGCCGGGAGGAATTTCGACGGCTGCCCGAATTTCCTTGTTAATGATCTGGTCTTTCCAATTCGGCGCTGTGGGAACAATCTTGATCTTGCTTGACGCGCGCAGCTCCGCCAGGATTTGCGGCGAATCTTCTCCGCCGAGAATCATCACCGATGGGATTTCCTCCTTGGCCTTGCCAATCAAAGTCGATATCGCCGCGCCCAGCCCGGCGCTGAGCAGGGGGAAAATGATCAGCGGCACGATCAGCGTGGAAATCAGCGTGCGGCGGTCGCGCAGCGCTTCGCGGAGTTCCTTGCGGTAGACGGTCGCGATGTTGCGGAGATTCATGTCAGTTGTTCTCCTGGCCGGCGTAGAGCGGGGCGACGATCTTGACGAAGATTTCCTCCAGGTCGTGTTCCTGATAGCGATCGCGAAGTTCCGCGAGAGAGCCTTCGGCGAGTAGTTTGCCGGACTGGATGATGCCGATCACGTCGCAAAGTTTTTCCACTTCGCTCATGATATGTGTGGAGAAAATCACAGTCTTGCCGCGCTGACGGCACTCGCGGATGAACCCGATGATGGTCCGGGCGGTCATCACGTCCAGGCCGCTGGTGGGTTCATCGAAAATCATAACGTGGGGATCGTGAATGAGCGTGCGAGCGATGGAGGTTTTCTGCTTCATTCCCGTAGAGAGCTTGTCGCAACGCGTGTCGCGGAAAGAATTCATGTCCAGACGCGCGAAAATATCGTCCACGTGTTTCTTTAGCGTGGCTTCGTCCAGGCCGTTGAGTCGGCCGAAATATTCGACCATTTCCTGGGAACTTAGCCGGGGATAAAGCGCGGTTGCGGTGGAAAGAAATCCCACGCAGGCGCGAACCTTTTCCGGATCGTCGATTACATCCTGGCCGCAAACGACGGCGGTGCCTTCGGTGGGCTCCAGGATGGTGGCAAGCATGCGGAGCGTGGTGGTTTTTCCGGCGCCGTTGGCTCCCAGCAAACCATAAATCTGGCCCGGTTTGCAGGTAAAGCTAACGTGATCCACCGCGCGAATTTTGCCGCGCTTTTTGTCCTGAAAGTCCTTGACCAGACCACGCGCTTCAATCATGGAATCTTCCTCTCGCAGTTAGAACGTCTAACAGGGAAACCGGCCGCTAATTTTGAGTACGCAAAGCCGGCCAGGAAAATATCAACAAGCGATCGCACCAGTGCGCGCTGGGGACTTATCCTTTGTGGCACTTTGGGCATTGTTTTGCATCGAACTTATCAGCGGGCACACGAAAGACATTGTTGCACTGGGTGCAAACGCGGTGGACGTAACCTGGGACGGGCCCGCGGGACGTTGCCGCATCCTTTTCTGTGATCTTCGCCGGCGCGTCGGAGGCCTGATTCATGGCGGCATTCTATCATGCGTGCCGCGTCCGCCGGGCGGGCGGCCTCCCGGCGCATCCGGCCTGGCGTCAGAAAGTGCAGTTGCGAGCGGGAAGTGTGTAGAGAAATGGAGTAACCTCCTGATAGACTTTAGGTTAGCAGGCCTCCGCCACCAGAAACCGGCCAGCAAGCGCGCTCAACGCAAGAGTTTTCCCGGCGCTCGATCTCCGCCGAAGCGGACCGCGGCGCTTATGTACAACGAAGGAAAGATTAACGAAGCTTATGGATAGGAAGTTAAGAAACCGCACGCTGTTGCTCCTCGCCCTGGCGACGGTGGTTGCGTTTGTGCTGATTCGCGTCAGCGGACGGCAGCCGGTGGCGAAAATTTCGGCCAGTAAGCCCGTGCGGCAAAGCATAACGTCTTCGATCAGCAGCAACGGCAAAGTTGAGCCGATATCGCCTTACATCGTCCGTGCGCAGTCGGATACTTTCGTCGAAAAGATTTATGCCACCGAAGGCCAGAACATGAAGAAGGGCCAGTTGCTGATTACTCTCGATGTCAAAGATGCCGCGGCGCAACTTGCCGCTGCCAAGGTGAAGTTGCTGCAATCGCAACACAACCTGCAGGCGGCCCAGACTGGCGGCAAACCTGACGATGCGGCACGGATCGCCGGCGATTTAGGGAAGGCCCAGGCCGACCGGGACCGTTTGCAGCACCAGCACGATTCGCTCGAGCATCTGCTGGCAGAAGGCGCGGCCACCAAGGATGAACTCGCAACGAATGATTTGTTGCTTGCGAAAGCGAAATCCGATGTGGAGAAGTATGCCGCCGCGAAGCAGGAATTTGCGCACCAGGTGAATCTGGACGCTTCGCAGGCCGCGCTGGCCGTACAGCAAGAGCAAAGTGATGTGGCCGCGCTCGAAGAAAAAGTGCGCCAGGGAAGGATCACAGCGCCCGTCGATTGCACTTTGTATTCGTTGCCGGTGAAAACGGGCGATTACGTGAAGACCGGCGATTTGCTGGCGGAAATGGCCGATCTGCACAAAGTCAGGGTGAGGGCGTTCGTCGATGAGCCGGATCTCGGCGGCCTGGAGCCGGACTTGCCGGTGAAAATTACCTGGGACGCGCTGCCCAATGTCTCGTGGCAGGGAAGAACCGAAATCATTCCCAAGCAAGTAGTCGCGCGCGGATCGCGCAGCGTGGGCGAGCTGTTGTGCTCCGTGGAGAACGACAAATTGCAGCTTCTTCCCAATACCAATGTGAACGTCAGAATTAATTCTAAGGAACGAAGGGATGTCATCACTGTTCCGCGCGGCGCTGTGGAAACCGAGAACGGCAAGCGTTATGTGTTCGTGGTGAAGAGTGGCGTGGGGACTGCGACGCTGGAGAAGCGCCAGATTCAGGTGGGAATTGCGGATGCCACGAATTTTGAAGTTCTAAGCGGATTGCAGACCGATGAGGTGGTGGCTCTGCCGGGAGATGTGGAATTGAGAGACGGAATGCTGGTGAAAGTGGTGAGTATGGACAACTCTAACATTAAAGGCGAGAAGCATGCGGGGCTATAAGACGATTTTTGCCGCCGCGCTTTGCCTGGTTGTCTGGCAAACGCCGAGCGTTGCGCAAGCGAATCCGCTGGACGCCGGGCGCACTGCTTATGAAAAGGGCGAATATAACCAGGCCATCGAACTCCTGAAATTCGCCGCAGCCAAGGAACCCACGAACGGGGAAATCCAACTGCTGCTCGCCAAGGCTTACCTGGAATCCAAGCAATACGACAATGCTGTCAGCGCCGCCGAAAAGGCCGTGGCCATCGATCCGAAAAATTCCGTCTACCACCAGATCCTGGGCGAAGCCTACGGGGAAAAGGCCGACCACGCGGGCATGTTGAGCGCATACTCCTGGGCGCGTAAAACGCAAAAGGAATTCGAAACCGCGGTGCAACTGAACGAACGCAATTTCGATGCGCAGCAGGATTTGATCGAATACGATTGCACCGCGCCCTCGATCGTTGGCGGCGGAGAAGATAAAGGACAGGCGCTGATCGAGAAGTTGATGACTCTGGACCCGCCCGAAGGCCACTTTGGCCAAGGCGTGTGCAAGGCGGTGAAGAAGGATTACGCCGCGGCGGATGTGGAATACGCCAAGGCTCTCGAGAGCAGGCCGAAGACCGCCGATCGCATTTTCGATATCGGCGACTATTTTCGCCAGCGCGGGCAAGGCGACAAGCTGCTGCAGGTTGCCGCGGCGGGCGAAGCCCTGGCGCCGAACGATCCTCGTGTGAAGTATTACCGCGCCGTCGGCTGGATTTTGACCGGGCAAAAATATCCCGACGCCGAGCAGCTGTTGAAACAATATTTAGCCGCGGAGCCGATGCGCTCCACCTATCCAGCTGCATGGGAAGCGCATTACTGGCTGGGACGCCTTTACGCCGCGGAGAAAACTACGGCGCAGGCAAAAAGTGAATATCAGGAAGCTCTGAAGCTGAATCCCAAGTACAAGCCGGCTCAGGATGGGCTCAAGCAGCTGGGCCGGCAGTGAATCCCGCTCTGGCGGAGCAACCGGGAATGCAACTCAAGGAAACATTGACGGTGGCCGTCGACGCATTGCGTGCTAACAAGCTGCGCGCCATTCTGTCCTCCATCGGTGTCATTATTGGTAGCGCCTCGATTGTTCTCGTCGTGACTGTTGCGCTCACAAGCCAGAAATTCGTGATTTCGCAGATCGAAGCGGTGGGATCGAATCTGGTTTGGGTGGAACTGGTGAAGCGGCCGGGCAAGGCGCAGCCGCTGAGCCACGAGCTTACGCTGGAAGATCTCTCGGCAGTGAGGGCCACTATTCCAAATGTGGTCGCCAGCTCCGGACTCACCGACATCCCCATGATTGTGGTAGTGAATGGACAGGAACGCCCAGTTACCTTGATTGGAGTGACGGACGGCTACCAGGCAATCCGCCACCTGGTTATCACGCGTGGCCGTTACTTTGATTCCGGCGATATGGAGACACGGGACAAGGTCTCTATCATCACCCAGGATTTGGCGATCCGTGTGTTTGGCCTGGAGAATCCGATCGGAAGAGAACTGCGGCTCGGCGATATGACTTTTACGGTCGTCGGAGTCTTTCACGAGCGCAGTTCCACTTATGGCATGTCTGAAATTCAAAAGGATACGGTGATCATCCCGTTCCCGTTGATTAAATATTTCACGGGAGACTATCACGTGGGAACGTTGCAGGCGACCGCCGACACGCCGGAAGGAGTTTCCGTAGTGGAGAGGCGGGTGAGAGAGCTTTTAAGGAGCCGGCACCCTCCCGAAGCGGAGTGGAATGTGCAGACGCTTACGGGAATTCTGGCGGCGGCAAAAAATATATCCCTCGGGCTGACGATCATGCTGCTGGTCATCGCGTGCATCGCGCTGTTGATCAGCGGCGTGGGGATTATGAACATCATGCTGGTTACGGTGAGAGAACGAACCCGCGAAATCGGCGTGAGAAAAGCGATTGGTGCGTCAAGAAAAGAAATCATGGCGCAATTTTTAATTGAAGCTTTCCTGATCAGCGGTGGCGGCGCGGTCATTGGAATTTTGATTGGATTGGCGATTCCCGTCGGGGTGCAGCAGCTTTTGCCGGGCAATCTGCGTGTGCCCATCGCCGGATGGAGCGTGGTTGTGGCATTTCTGGTTTCGAGTTTGACGGGGCTGTTCTTCGGATGGTTGCCGGCGAATCAGGCGGCGAAGCTGGACCCCGTGGAATCTCTTCGGTACGAGTAAGAAAAGCCAGAGTAGCGGGCAGGGCAGGAGGAGAACTTATGCCTTGGAAGCGTCGTATGGTATGCGCAATTCTGTATCTTGCGGGAGCTTGCGCGCCGTTGTGGGCGCAGAGCGCGGTAGATAGCGGGGACGCGTCTGCGCCGATGATCCTGACATTGAAGCGCAGCCTCGATCTGGCGCTGCAAAACAGCAAGGATATTCAGCTGGCAAAGATCCAGTCGCGCGTGGCCGATAATTCTGCGAATCTCACGAAGGCGGAGTTTCTGCCGAATCTTTACGCCGGTTCCGGCGCGGGATATACGTATGGCTTGCCGGAAACGCCGGGCGGCCGCCCTCCTTCGATCTTCAATCTCACCTACACGGAAGAGGTGTTCAACGGGCCGTTGCGTGGCCTAGCAAGAGAACAGCAGGAACAAGCCAAGGCGCAACGTTTCCGCTTGGAAGAGACGCGGAACAACGTGATCGATCATGTCGCCACTTCCTATCTGGAACTCGTCAAAATGCGGCACTCTCTCGAGCTGCTTCGCAAGGAAAAGGACAGCGCGGAGAAAATTGTGGACGTGACCGAGGAGCGCCAGGGCGAAGGTTTTGAGCTGCAAACCGAAGTGACCAAGGCGCAGCTGACCAAGGCGCAAGTTGTGCAGCGCATTCTGCAACTGGAAGGGCGCCAGGACGAACTAGAAGTGTACCTGCGCGACCAGCTTGGACTGGCGCCGGACCAGGCCTTCGAAGTGACGCCAGAAGATTTGCCCGGTTCCGCGGAACAAGAAGGCGCCAACCTGATTGCGCTTGCTTCGCAGGGAAACACCAGCCTGGCGTTTGCGGAGTCCGACGTAAAAGCGAAGGAATTCCGCCTGGAAGGCGAGAAAAAGGGTTATTGGCCGACGCTGCAGCTGGTGGCGATCTACGACATCCTGGCAAAGTACAATTTCCGGAATTATTCGGAAATCTATAACAATTTTACGATCAACAACCTGAACGCGGGCATCAATGTTAACGTGCCGATCTTCAGTTCCAAGACGCGAGCAAACGTGGCTTTGGCCCAAGCCAGCCTGGACGCTGCCAAAATCAATCTTGCCAGCAAACGCACGCAGGTCAGCGCGGAAGTGCGGCAACGCTCGAAGAAAGTGCAGGAAATGGAAGCGGCCAAGGAAGTGGCGCGGCTGGAATTGCAGTTGGCGCAGCAAAACCTGCAGGTGTTGCAGTCGCAATTTGGCGAGGGCAAAGCGAATTTGCGCGAACTGGAAAGAGCCAGACTGGAGGAAAACGAAAAGTGGATGGCGTTTCTGGACGCGAATTTTCAGCGCCAGCAAGCTCAGCTGGAACTGTTGCGCACAGCGGGCCAGCTCGAAAAGGCGCTGGAATAAAAACGCATGCTCGAGAAAGATAGTTTAGAGCTTCTTCGGCGCGCCGCAGAAAAGCTGGATGCCGGATTTAGTTCGCTCCCAGCGACCGATACGGCGATTCGAGCGAACGCTCGAATCGCCGAAGTGCTGACCGCTACCGCTGAGCGCTTGCAGGACAACTATCCTTATTTTCATCCGCTCTATGCCGGTCAAATGCTTAAGCCGCCACATCCTGTGGCGCACCTCGCCTACGCCTTGGCACAGTGCATCAATCCGAATAATCATGCGCTCGATGGCGGGCGCGCTTCTTCGGCGATGGAAAAGGAAGCCGTGCAGGCGCTGGCAAAAATGTTCGGCTGGGACGAGCATCTTGGACACCTTACGAGCGGCGGCACGATGGCCAACCTGGAAGCGCTATGGGTGTCCGGGCAGTTGAAGCCAGGACAAACCATTCTGGCGAGCGAGCAGGCGCACTACACGCATAGCCGGATCAGCGGCGTGTTGAAACTCCCGTTTGAGTCGATTCCATGCGATGCCCGCGCGCGAATGGATCTGGACGCGCTCGAAAAACGCTTAAGCAAAGGTGGCGTGGGAACTGTGGTGGTCACCATGGGCACGACCGCAACCGGTTCCGTCGATCCTCTCTTGGAAATTCTTGCGCTGCGCCAGACCCACGGATTCCGCGTGCACTGCGATGCTGCCTATGGCGGATATTTTGGATTGACGGGAAATCTTGCTTCGGAGGCGCGCGCGGCCTTCGATCGCCTACAAGATGCGGACTCGATCGTGATCGATCCCCACAAGCATGGTTTGCAGCCGTATGGCTGTGGGTGCGTGCTGTTTCGCGATCCGAGCACCGGACGACTCTATCGGCATGATTCACCCTACACTTATTTTAGTTCGAAGGAATTGCATCTTGGCGAGATCAGCCTGGAATGTTCCCGGCCCGGTGCGGCAGCCGTTGCGCTGTGGGCGACCCAGGCACTATTGCCGCTCGAGCGAGGCGGGGAGTTTGCGAAAGGGCTCGAACGTTGCCGGGAAGCGGCGCTGGATTTTCACCGGAGAATTTTAAACGACAATCGATTTGTCACAGGCTTCGCGCCGGAACTGGACATCGTTATTTTTGCGCCGCGGGCCGAAAGTGCCAGTCAAACGTCTGTACTCAGCAGGAGGATTTTCGATGCCGCGGCGAGCCGGAATTTGCATCTGGCCGTTGCGGAATTGCCGGCAAAGTTTTTCGTGGCTGGCGGCGGGGCGATGAAACAGGACCGAACAAGTCTCACATGCCTTCGCTCCGTCCTGATGAAGCCCGAGCACCGCGATTGGATCAATCGGATCTGGAACATCTTGTCGGATTCAACCGACGCCATTCTAAAGGCCCAGCATATTTGAGGCCGACGCCCGTCTTCGCAAGTGCCACTTAATGCACGATTTAGCTGTTGGATGCATCTTTGGCTTTTTTGGCAGAAAGGCGTGACCGGATGCAACCAACTCCGGTAAACTATTATCTAGACTTGAGCGGTCGCGAGACCGGGCCGCGTGCCATTGTGTGGCCGTCCGGAAAAGTGTTGGATGGAATCCTGGATCACTCTGAGGGTGACGAATGCCTGATGTATTAAAGACATTGCTTCTGAATCCGCCGAGCTTTGAGAATTTCGACGGCGGAGCGAGTTCGCGGTGGCCGGCTACCCGCGAGATCGAGTCTTACTGGTTTCCCGTTTGGCTGAGCTATCCCGCGGGACTGATCCCCGGCAGCCGGCTGCTCGATGCTTCCCCGCACAAGATCAATTGGCAGCAAACCGTCGAGATCGCCAAGGATTATGAGTTCCTGATTCTGTTCACCTCCACGGTTGGCTTCGAAAGCGACGTCAAGCTGCTGCGCAAGATCAAGGAATCCAATCCGTCGATGAAGGTGGCCTTCGTCGGCCCGCACGGCCATATCCGGCCGGATGAAACGCTGAACGCCAGCGAGGACATCGACTTCATCGTGCGCGGTGAATTTGACCACGCTGTGGCCGAATATGCTCATGGGAAGCCGCTGAACGAGATTCTGGGGGCCAGCTATAAGAAAGATGCAAAGATCGTCCACAACGCCCCACGGCCGCAGCTACATACCGAAGAGCTGGATGCGCTGCCGTTTGCCACGGACATTTATAAGCGCGATTTGCAAATCGAACGCTACAACGTTCCGTTTCTTCTGAATCCCTTCGTTTCCTTCTATAGCTCGAGAGGCTGCCCGGCGTTGTGTACCTTCTGTATGTGGCCGCAGACGCTCTCCGGGCATGCCTGGCGCGTGCGTTCGGTGGACAATGTGGTTCAGGAAGTGAAGAACGCGCTTAGCTACTTCCCGCAGATGAAAGAAATTTTCTTCGACGACGATACCTTCAATATCCGCAAGGATCGCGCCATCGAGATGAGCCGGAAGTTCAAGCCGCTGAAGTTCCAGTGGTCCTGCACGGCCCGTTGCCACAGCAAGTATGAAGAATTGAAGGCCATGGCCGATGGCGGCGCGCGCCTGTTCATCGTGGGCTTCGAGTCTGGCGACGCGCAGATTCTGAAGAACATCAAAAAGGGCGCCACCATTGAGATGGCCCGCGAGTTCATGAAGAACTGCAAGAAAGTCGGCATCAAGGTGCACGGCGACTTCATCATCGGCTTGCCTGGGGAAACCAAGGACACTATCAACAAGACCATCGATTTTGCCAAGGAATTGGATTGCGAAACGATCCAGGTCTCGCTCGCGCACGCCATGCCCGGCACGGAGCTTCACGAGCAGATGTCCAAGGAAGGTTTTTTGCGCGTGGAAGCGTTGGCGGATAAGGGCGGACACCAGTTGCCGCACATTGAGTTTCCGCATCTGTCCAAGGCGGACATGATGGCGGGTGTGACGCGCTTCTACGATGAATATTACTTCCGTCCCAAGGTCGTGTGGCGCATCGTCAAGGACGCGCTGTGGGACAGCCATGAACGGAAGCGCTTGTACCACGAGGCCACGGATTTCCTGAAGTTGCGCGCGGAACGGCTGAAGTGGGTGCAAAACGGCGGAGACACGCCGAAGACCATGGTGGCGGTGTCTGGAACTTCTTCGGCCGGCGGGAACGACTAAGCCAGAAAAGATGAGTTACGAGCACAGGCTCAGAATCAAGACCCTCTTGATGGTCTTGCTGATGGTGGTGTGCGCCAATACTGGCGACCTCATGCTGAAGCGGGGCATGCTGCAAATTGGAGCGGTGCAAATTTCAGGGCCGGGAATTTGGCACGCGTTACTTTCTACCATTTATAACGGAACAATCTGGCTCGGAATTTTTTTTCTGATTGGTTTTACGCTCTGCTATATGACCGCCGTGAGTTGGGCCGATTACAGCTACGTTATGCCGGCGGGCGCGTTCGGCTACGCGGTGCAGACGGTGCTTGCCGTCACCATCCTCCATGAAGCTGTGAATGCTCAGCGATGGATCGGGGTAGTCCTGATCGTGACAGGTGTTTTGCTGGTCGGTCAGACGCATCCGAGCACCACCGAACCGAGGGCGGCGGTGACGCCGTGATCAAAGTCGGCGTGATGCTGGTGTTTTTTATTTGCTGCAGCACCGGCGGCGAAATCGCCATGACTTACGGAATGAAGCAGGTGGGAGAGCCGGAAAGCTTCCGGCCAATGGCGCTGCTGCGTTTTATCGGCAAGGCCATGCGGAATGGCTGGGTTTGGTTTGCGGTGCCGCTCTTGGGGGCGTCATTTTATTCCTTGTTGATCTTGTTCTCCTGGGCGCCGCTCAGCGTTGTGATTCCGGCGTCGGCGTTCAACTACGTGGTCGGAACATTTGGGGGAAAGTACCTGTTAAAAGAGAAAATTTCAGTAAAGCGATGGTTGGGCGTGGTAATGGTTTGTGTTGGGGTCACACTGGTGCTGCTTACGGGAGGGAATTAGGACACCCGTCCGTGACCCCTCCCTTTGTTTATCCGCGTTTGGGTCCAGGTGATGCCACAGGGTACGCTAACGAAAAATGATGCCGCATATCGCCATCTGGCGCCTGATCGTTCTGCTGCTTGCGATTGCACCGCTTGCTTATTATGTTGTGGCGATCGCGGCGGCTATTCGCTTCTTCACCAAGGAAAGAAAAAAGGTGCTTGCGGATTTCCGGCCTCCGGTGAGCATATTGAAGCCCGTGCGCGGAGTCGATTTTGGGTCGTATGAGAATTTCTGCAGTTTCTGCCGTCTGGATTACGAAAACTACGAGATTCTATTTTGCGTAAATGAAATGACCGACCCGGCGGTGCCCGTCATTCAGCAACTTATTGCCGAGTTTCCCGAACGGCGGATTCGCCTGCTCTCCGGAGCTCTGCAACTTGGCACAAACCGCAAAGTCAACAATCTGGCCCTGCTGACGAAAGATGCGCAGCACGATTTTCTGGTGCAGAGCGACGGGGACGTGCGCGCCGGGCCCAATTACTTGCGCGAAGTGCTAGCGCCATTTTCAGACCCGTCTGTCGGGCTTGTCAGCTGTTTTTATCGAGCCATCGCGCAACCGAATTTGCCGGCGGAACTTGAGGCTGTGGGTACGGCGAGCGATTTTTTTGCGGGTGCCTTGGTGGCTGACTGGATGGAAGGTGTAACGTTCGCTTTGGGCGCGTCGGTAGCCACGAGCAAGAGTTGGCTGGGGAAGATTGGTGGATATGAGGGATTTGCGGATTATCTTGCCGACGACTACGAAATCGGCAATCGCGTCCATAAAGCGGGCGGCAAGGTGTTACTGTCGCGCGAAGCGGTATCGACGATGTATCCAGCCGAGCGCTTTCAGGATTTCTGGCAGCATCAGTTGCGCTGGGCGCGGACTGTACGACTGGTGCGTCCCACTTCGTTTTTCGGTTTGATCGTTACACACGGCCTGCCGTGGGCCGTTGCGGCGGCGCTGGTGGCGCCCAGTGGATGGATTGCCGCGACATATCTAGGCGCGTACCTTCTGTTGCGACTGACGCTTGCGTGGACGGTGGGCGTTTGGGGGATTGGCGACGACATTGTGCGGCGCAAATTGTGGCTTGTGCCGCTGCGCGATGCCATGCATTTCATTGTTTGGCTGGCCAGCTTTGCATCCAACCGTGTGCACTGGGGCGGCGATGAGTACGCAATCGATCGCGGCAAAATGAAGAAAGTCCCGCGCTAGCCGCAGGGAAGAACAATCAAAATCAGGGATGCATACTCGGTGGATTCGTAGCTACGGGCGTCACGGTGTGTTTCTGCCAATCGGCGTCTGTCAGATTCCAGCCGCCGCCAAGCGCCAGATAAAGTTGCACCACAACCAGGCGGCGATTCAACTCCGTCTGCGCTAGCGCGTTCTGTTCTGGGTACAACTGGATCTGAGCGTCGAGCACTTCGAAATAGCTCGCCTTTCCCGCGGTATAGCGCTGCAAGGAAAAGCTGACCGAGCGCTGGTAGGCATCGACAGAACGGGCCTGCTGTTCTCGAACCAGATCGAACTTCTGCCTGGAAATGAGCGCGTTCGCAACATCCGTGAATGCGTTCAGTGCGGTCTCCTGATACTGCAGCTTTGCTTGCTCCCACGCGGCGATCGCTTGGCGCTTCTGCGCAGTCAGCGCGCCGCCGGTGTAGATCGGACCAGCGAGATTCGCGGCGATGCTCCAGATGTTCCCAGTGCTGTTGGCGATGTGCGAAAGCGGCGTGCTTTCCTGGCCAAGAAGAGTGGTGAGACCGATCTGGGGAAAGAAATTCGCGATGGCCACGCCAACCTGCGCATTCGCGGCTCGCACTTGCTGTTCAGCAGAAAGCACATCCGGGCGGCGTTCCAGAAGGGCCGAAGGCAGTCCCACGGGAACGTTTGGCGGAACGATTTCCTCCAGTAATTTCGCGGAATGAAGGATAGGGCCTGGATTGCTGCCGAGCAGAACGCTGATCTGGTTTTCCTGGAGCACGATCTGACGCTCGAATTCCGGTACGGCTGCGGCAGCGGCTGCTTCCGCCGCTTCGGCGCGGGAAGTATCCAGTTTGGAAGCGACGCCGCCCTCGTATCGTTGCGTGAAAAGCTTCAGCGTCTGTCCAAACGAATCCGCGGTATCTTTGGCGATCTGAAGTTGCAGTTCCAACCCCAGCAACTGGAAATAATCTTGAGCGACTTCGCCGACGAGTGACAACATCACAGCGCGCCGGGCTTCTTCCGTGGAAAGATACTGCGCCCGCGCGGCTTCATTCATGCGGCGAATGCGGCCCCAAATGTCGGCTTCCCACGCCATGCTGCCGACGGCGAGAAAAGCTCCCTTGACTTGGGCGGAACCTGGGGCTACCGAAGCCACGAATTCGTTCTTGCCATAGCTCGAACCAACGTTATAACTCACAGCCGGTAGGTACTGAGAATGCGCAAGAGCCGCGAGCTGACGCGCTTGCTCCACGCGCGATACAGCGATTGCGAGATCATAATTATTCGCCAGCGCCGTATCGATGAGCGCTTTCAACTGGTCGTCCTTGAAAGCTTCCCACCAGGGTAAATCCGCGTAAGAAGCTTGCTGCGCGGCGCCTTCGGCGCTACGAAAATCGGCGGGGGCATTCACCTTGGGACGCACATAATTGGGACCCACCGCGCAGCCAGAAAGAATCAACCCGTAAGACAGAAACACCGCCAGCAGAGAACTGTGCATTTCGAGCCGCTTGCCGGCCCGCGGTACTCCCTTGGAGTTGGATCTTCTTATGCGCATAGCTGCTGAATCATTTCTCCGTCTCGAGTTTCTGGCGTCAATCCGCGTGCCCCGGGCTGGGCGGAGCCAGTCCCGGCGCTCCCGGTTCCACGGCGCCAACGCCTTCCGCCTTTGCACCGCCGAGGCGTTCGATCATGTAGAACAAGGCCGGAATAATGAAAATCGCGATGGCGCTGGCCGCGAGCATTCCACCGATCACCGCCGTGCCCATCACCTGGCGCGAAACCGCACCGGAACCCGACGCGCGCCACAGTGGCACGCAGCCAAGAATGAAGGCGAACGACGTCATCAAAATGGGGCGCAAGCGCAGCTTCGCGCCTTCCAGAGCGGCGTCGGAAAGTGAGCGGCCCTTTTCATACTCGGCCTTTGCAAATTCCACGATCAGAATCGCGTTTTTCGCCGCAAGGCCGATGAGCATCACTAATCCGATCTGCGCGTACACGTTATTTTCCAGGCCCAGCCCCGTGTACTGCTTGAAAACCAGCAGGTCGATGATGCGGCGCCCGAACAGTGCGGCAAACGCGCCGAAAACCGCGATGGGCACGCTGAGAAGCACGCTGAACGGCAAAGTCCAGCTTTCGTAGAGCGCTGCCAGGATCAAAAACGCAAACAGAACCGACAACCCAAAAATCGCGAACGGCGAAACGCCTTGTTGCGCTTTTTGCTCCTGATAAGACATGCCCATGTAATCAAAGCCCATGTCCGGTGGCATGGTTTGGGACTGCACTTCTTCCATGGCTTTCATCACTTGCGCCGTGCTGTATCCCCGCGCCGCGCTCGCATTGATTTGCGCGCAGCGGTGCAGGTTGTAGCGCATCGTGAATTCCGGTCCATTCTTCTGCTCGATGGCGGTCACCGCGGACAGTGGCACCATGCTTCCGGTAGCATTTCTCACGTAAAACTGCCCCAGATTTTGCGCTTTCGTCCGGTAGCTGCCCTCGGCCTGCGTATACACCTGCCACTGGCGGCCGAAGCGGTTGAAATAATTGATGAACGCTCCGCCCATGAACGCCTGCAACGTGCCGTACACGTCTTTCAATTGCACGCCTTGGGCGAGCACTTTGTCCCGGTCCACGTTGACGTAAACCTGCGGAACCGAAGGCAGAAGAGTGGTGAAGACTCTGGAAATTTCCGGCCGCTTTCTCGCCGCTTCTAAAAATCGCTGGGTATTGTCTGCAAGGTATTCCACGTCGTGGCCGCCGAGGTCTTCGAGAACATAGGTGACGCCGCCGGAAGCGCCGACGCCGGGAATGGCGGGAGGGGGAAACGCAACCGTGGTACCTTCCGGCAATTTGCCGAGAACATCGTTCATATGAAGAATCATGTTGATGTATTGCTCGTCTTCGGCTTTGCGCTCGCTCCAAGGCTTGAATGTCACCCAGAAAAACGTGCTGTAGGTGTTTTGCACGCCGCTCAACATGTTGAAGCCAATCACGGAAGTTACGTGGTCGATGCCCGGCGTCTTCATCAGGATGTCTTCCACTCTTGCGGAGCTAGCCGCCGTGCGTTGCAACGAAGCCGCATCGGGCAGCTGCTGAGCAACGAAAACATAGCCTTGGTCTTCATCCGGAAGAAAACTGGTGGGCAACTTGCTTCCGATCACACCCGCCAAAACGCCGAAACCTGCCAGCAGAATGACGGCGAACGCCATCTTGTGAATGAACATACGGCAAACCTTCACGTAGTCATTCGTGGCGGCGTTAAACATGCGGTTGAACCAGCCGAAGAACTTGCCAAGCGGTCCGCGCGCTTCTTTTTTGGGGCGCAACAACAACGCCGAGAGTGCGGGGCTGAGCGTAAGCGCGTTGAAGGCAGAAAGGATCACCGAAACCGCGATGGTTACGGCGAACTGTTGATACAGGCGCCCGGTGATGCCGGGAATAAACGCGGTGGGAATGAACACGGCGGAGAGAATCACGGCGATGCCGATTACCGGAGCGGCTACATCGGCCATCGCTTGCAATGCAGCTTCTTTCGGCGCTAATCCCTTCTCAATGTAATGTTCGACTGCTTCGACCACCACGATCGCGTCGTCCACCACCAAGCCAATCGCGAGCACCAGCCCAAACAAAGAAAGGGTGTTCACCGAGAAGCCGAGCAAGGGGAAAACCATGAATGTGCCGACGAGCGATACGGGCACCGCCAACAGCGGGATTAGCGTTGCTCTCCACCCTTGCAAAAAGATGTACACCACCAGAATCACGAGGACAAGCGCTTCGAGCAGCGTGTGCTCGATTTCCTTGATGCCTTCGGTTACCGCCAGCGTGGTATCCAACGCGGTGACATAAGACAGACCCGGCGGGAAACTTTTCTTGGCTTTCTCCATGTAAGCCGTAGCGCCCTTTGCTGCGGCAATGGCGTTCGATCCCGGAAGTTGATACACGGCAACTACCGCGGAAGGCTTCCCATCCAAGCGGCCCAGGATGCTGTAGATCTGCGCACCCAGCTCGATTCTGGCCACATCCTTGAGCCGGACGAGGGAGCCATTGGGCAGCGCGCGAACGACAATCTGTCCGAATTCCTGCTCGGATATCAGGCGGCCCTGAGCGCGCACGGCATAGGTGAACTCTTGCCCAGGCGGAACAGGTTCGCCGCCAATTTGGCCCGCGGGATTCACATTGTTCTGACCTTGCACCGCGTTCAAAATGTCCGGCACCGTGATTTGCATTTTAGCCAGTTGATCCGGCTTGATCCAGATGCGCATGGCGTACTGCCCGGCGCCAAATACCGAAACGCTGGCGATGCCCGGAACCTGCGTCAGGCCGTCGACAAGATTGATGTAGGCGTAGTTCGCGAGGAATTGCGAATCATAGGTGCCATCGGGCGAGTACAAATCGAAAATCATCATCGGCGCAGCTGTGGATTTCTGAACGGTCACGCCGAAATTGTTCACGGCCGCCGGCAATTGTGAAGCTGCCTGGCTTTGCCGCATTTGCGCAAGAATCTGGTCGGTATTGGCATCCGTCTGGATGTTGAAATCAACGGTCAGTTTCATCGTGCCGTTATTGGCGTTCAGGGAATACATGTACTCCATGTTGTCCACGCCGCTCATCTGCTGTTCGATTGGCGTGGCCACGGATTGCTCAACCGTCAGGGCGTCGGCACCGACATACGTGGCGTTTACCTGCACTTGCGGATCGGCAATGTTCGGAAATTGCGCGGTAGGCAGGCCCAACACGGCCACCGCACCGACAATCACCATGATGATGGAGATCACCATGGAAACAATGGGACGTTCAATGAAGAATTTGTACATGGTCCGCGGCTACTGCGAGGCGCTCCCGCTGGGATTTTCTGAAGTTGCCGCACCAGTATACGGCTTGGGGTTTACGTGAACACCGTCGCTGACTTTTTGCGTGCCCTCCGCGACGACGCGCTCGCCGGGTTTCAAGCCTTCGGTGATCACCCACATGGAACCAACCTTTTCCCCGGCCGCGACATTGCGTATAGTTACTTTGTTGTCATCTCCCACCACCGCAATCAAATATTTGCCCTGGATTTCAGTCACGGCGCGCTGTGGCACCAGGAGCGCACCCTTGATCGTGTCGACCGTAGCGCGAATGTTTCCGAATCCCCCCGGCCTTAAGAGCCTTTGCGGATTCTCAAACTCAACCTGCACGAGGATAGCGCCCGTGCTGATATCCACCTGACGGTCTAAGGCGTAGAATTTGCCCTTTCGTGGATACATGCTGCCGTCCGTGAGCTGCAGATGCCAGTCCATTCTGCCCAGCGCTTGTACGTCGGTCTCGCCCGCTTTTTCGATTTGCCGCATCGACTTCAGATATTCCTGCTCGCTCGGCGTGAAATTCGCGAGTATCGGGTTCACGGTAGAAATCGTGGTCAGCGGGTTTACATTCTGCGGACTGATAAAGTCGCCCACCTGGGCATTTGCGATTCCTACTAGACCGTCGATGGGCGACGTGATGGTGCTGAATCCCAGGTTCAATTTTGTCGTTTCTAGAGACGCTTGCGCCGACGCGATGGCGGCTTTGGCCGACTCCACTTGGGCCTGCGCCGCCAGGTTGGCCTGAGTGGCATCGTCCAGTTCCTGTTGGCTTATGGCGCCGTTTTTCGCCAACGGCGTATAGCGGTCAACGTCCTGCTGCGTTTTCACCTGGTTCGCCTGAGCGCGCGCCAAATCGCTCTTGGCTTGTTCGAGCACGCCGATCGCCTGATCGACGGCCGCTTTGAACGTGCGCGGGTCCAGCTGGAAGAGAGGCGTCCCCTGTTTCACGTAGGCGCCGTTAGTGTACAGCTGCTTCAACAAATAGCCGGCAACCTGCGCGCGAATCTGGGCATTCACTTTGCCATTCAGGGTGGCCACCCATTCCCGCCCGATGGGCACGTCCTTCTGCTGGACCTCGACGACCTCCACGATCGGTGGCGCGGCTTGGACGGGATTTTCTTTTCCGCAGCCGGCGGCAAACACAACTGTGCCCGCCAGCAGAAACATCGCATGGAGACAATGCTTCCGAATTGGACACGCGAAAGCAATCGACTCAGCGGGAAGCTTAACTTCACTCATAAAGGATCCGGTGATTTTTGATTGGCGGTTTTAAAACCAGAGACACCGTATCACGTTTCAGGGCCGGGAAAAAGTCGGAATTTCTTTTCGCCACGCCGTCAACCAAGAATGACGCTGGGGTACTGGTCCATCTTGTGTCCAGCGCGATTTCGATGTCATCATGCGGGCTGCGCCTCGACTGGCCTCGCACGGTTTCCGCCTTCGTCTTTCTCCGCGAGAAAGCCAATTTTTACCAGGAGCGATAATGGCAAAGCCCAAGTTGAAAAACGTCCACAAATTCATCCAGCCGTACGTGGTCACCTCGGGAAAAGAATTTCGCCTCAAAGATTATCGCCCGGACGATACGCACCATCTCAATTCCGAAGACAAGCCGGAGGCCAAGAAATGGCTGGAGCAGGGCGTATCCCTGCTTGCCGATCTTCAGCAAGTGCTCTACGCGCAAGGCCAATGGGGATTATTGCTGGTGTTTCAAGCGATGGACGCGGCCGGAAAAGACAGCACCATCAAACACGTAATGTCCGGCGTGAATCCCCAGGGCGTGGATGTCCACTCCTTCAAGTCTCCTTCGACCGAGGAGCTGGCGCATGATTTTCTCTGGCGGACGAATCGCTGCATGCCGCCACGCGGGAAAATCGGCATTTTCAATCGCTCCTACTATGAAGAAGTGTTGGTGGTCCGTGTTCATCCGGAGTATCTCGAAAGAGAACGCTTGCCGGGTTCCCTGCAAGGAGACCACTTCTGGAGAGGCCGCTTTGAGGACATCTGCGCTTTCGAACGCTACCTGACGCGCAACGGAATCGCCGTCTGCAAATTCTTTCTTCATCTTTCTAAGAAAGAGCAAAAGCGGCGCTTTCTCGAGCGCTTGAACAACAAAGATAAATACTGGAAGTTTTCGGCGGCCGATTTGCACGAACGCGAATACTGGAACGACTACCAGGATGCGTACGAAAAGATGATTCGCAACACGGCCACCGGACAAGCCCCATGGGTTATCGTGCCGGCCGACAACAAGTGGTTCAGCCGGCTTCTGGTAGTGGCCACGATCGTGGACACTCTGGATCGCATGGACCTCGAGTATCCAAAATTGACGCCTCAGGAACTGAAGGAATTAGAGGTCGCTCGGAAACACCTGGAAAGGGAATAGTGAATCCGGTTCGAAGTACGCTTGCGCAGATCGCTTAACTTTTCGGCGCCGTTGTTTGCATCCCTTGCGAGCTTGGATCGGGAATCACTTTCAGCCGGTTCAATCCCATATCGTGAAAGATTGTCGGCCAATAATTCTTGAACATGTTCCCGGCGAATCTCCAAGCCAGGTCGGTCCCGACCCGCTCGAGATTCTTCGCGGCCGTTTGTTCGGAGACCGGGAGATACGCGTTGGCCAAACCCTCTGCTGCGGCGGTGCCCAAAATGCCGGAGCTGTTGAACGTGTCTCTTCCAGAATCGGTGCGGGTAACGAAAACGCGTTGCGCCGAATACTTTACGCTGCCCCAAAAGCTGGGGCGGTTTTGCGGATAAAACCGCGGGTCTTGGTGCAGCATCGACGCAAATACAAAATTACCGAAAAAGGCGTTGGAGGCAGCCCGCGCGATGGATTCACCGTACCGGTTTCCATAAGCGTTCCAACCCTGCCCATAGGCGGGAGGACTATTCCTGGCTTGGTTGTAGGCGGCACTGATTCCCGCTGCCAGAACATAAGGAGGGGAAAGGCTCTGGTTCACGAACAGTCGGAATTTTTCGCCCGCGGTCATCGGACCCTCGCTGGTGGCGATATCTGGAAAGACGATCGACCGGTTGGTCATGTAGCCGACGAAGCGGGTGGTTGTGTCCATGGCAGGATTTGAGCTGCCGGCCGCCTTGGGCTGGGGCGAATCCGGGGCCGACGTGGTTCCTGTGCCGGCGCCTGCCGGCGCTTGCGCCAAAGCCGCACCGGGGATCAGAAGACATGCGCCGAGTAGCAGGGACGGGCGGACTCGATTGCCGGAAAAAAGCATGCAATTGCCCAACTTAATCAAGGTTTCCTCTAGCGTTAGAGATTTTTATGCCTGGCAACGATACGTTCAGGGCCACATTTTTTCAAACTAGGGTCAGGTCCAAGCTGCGATTCTGTGATCCGAATTGCTGCCCGGCGGCAATCGGAACGGGGGAAAATACCATGGCGGCAGTGATCCTGCAACCCTCAACTTTCATAGCATTTAGCGCTTTTTTGCGTTAGAAGGATGCCGCGCGGATCGCCAAAGGGCCGGCGCAAGTTGACGGAGGGCGGAGTCCCGTTTACTCTAGAAAGGTTGAAGTGCGGGTGGGAATCCTTTCCTTGCTTCTGCTACTTCCTGCAGTCTCCCATCGGCTGGGAGGTCGTCCAATTGGTAGGACTCCAGACTCTGGATTCTGGCTATCCTGGTTCGAGTCCAGGCCTCCCAGCCAAATAGTTCACAACACAATCGGGTTTGATTGCTACTCGGGCTGTGCGAGGCCAGGGCGGAAGCCGTATTCATCGCGGTAGTTTGGCACCTGGTCTCCCAGCAGCTCGTGAATCACGCATGGTAGCAGATCGTTGTCCACCGGCTCTTGCGGGAGGATTTTTGCGCTGGTCCGGACTGCGTGTTTCTTGTGTACCTTGAACTCCCGCCCGGAAACGACGACAACGACGAAGAAGTGACTCCCGGTGAGCCTTCCGTTTTGCGGCGCTTGTCTGCGGTCACTACCTGATTTCGCGGTCGCACCCAACCAGCGAACCGCGGAAACAAAAACCCCACGCCGATTCTGCAGGCGTGGGGTTTTGCATGATTCGCGGGTAGTTTCGCCGAATATTACTTCGCCGTCACGCGAAGCGAGATACGGCGATTCTTCTGCTTACCTTCTTCCGTACTGTTGTCGGCAACGGGATGATCCGCGCCGTAGCCTTGTGCTTCCAGTCGATCTGGTGCAACGCCCAGCTTTTCGAGTTCAGCCATCACGTTGTTGGCGCGATCCTCGGACAGCTTCTGGTTGGCCGCCTGGTCGCCGGTATTGTCCGTATAGCCGCCGATTTTGATCTTCACATTGGGATAGGCCTTCATGATCGCGGCAATGTTGCGCAGTTGCTCGTCGGAGGCTGGCTGCAGCGTTGCACTGCCGGTGTCAAACAACAGGCGATCGAAATCGAACCAAGTGTTTCCATCGACGGGCTTGGAATTGTCCTGGATAAAGCCAATCAGCTTATTTTCCACGCCGTATTGTGGAATGTTGAGCTCCGTGCCGTCCGGCAAAGTAGTTTTGAAGAAAGAGCCAAGGGACGCCCAGGCGGCATTCGCGGAATTGCTGGCCGTGGTGGCAGCGTTGCTGGCGGCGTTGCCGACTACGTTGCTTGCAACCGCGGCGGTGGTGCTCGTCTTTGAGCCCTCGAGAGCGCGATATACAAACCACACGACGAACAGAGCCACAAGTACGCCTAGAACCGCCATCCAGTTCATCCCTTTTGCTTTTTCTTCGGCGCGATGTTCCGCGGCAACCACGCGGCTGCTGACTCCCGCTGCGGCTGAAGAAAAATTGCTGAGGAAGCCGGTGGGAAGAAACTTCTGCAGATTGGGTCCTTCTGCCGTCAGCATGTTCGCCAGCGAGCTGGTGTTCAAAGAACCGCTAGCGTGCATTTTGGCAAAGAAGCCCAGGATGAGCGGAACCGCGGTCTGGAGCAAGCTGCTGGCCGCGGTCGGACTGATGCCGGCGCGTTGCGTCATCAAACTTGTCACTTGATTTTGCTGGCCGCCGAACACCATGGGCAAAAAGCGACTCACAATATCGCTCATTCCACTGGTTGCCCCTGTGGAGGCAATGCTCGGCAAATTGCTGAGAAAGCTTTGTCCCGAGGAGCCGCTGACCAATCCAATAATCTGATTGAGAAAACTGCTATCGCCGGCTTTGCTGACTAATCCTCCCAAAGTTGCGGCAACTGCTGTTCCCAAGCCCGACTGAACTGCCGTTGGAGACTCGCCCAGCCGTGACGCAAGGGCCTGTTTCATTTCCGGGGTGACCATGCTCAGAACCCCGTCCAAAATAGAAGTAGCCATAGATCGTTCTCCCCCTACGTTTGTCTTTTGTGAACTGAGGACTGCGGGGCGGGTATTACGGCTGCATTATACCCTCGGGGGTCAGGTGTCAAAGCTAATTATTGAAGAAGAATGAAGCGAAATTTCAGCCGAGTCCTAGTCCTTGGCTGGCTTCCCCAGCGCTTTGCACTTGGCTTCCTCCGCCTTTGCTTGCGCTGGCCGGCCCATATGTTTATAAATCGCCGCCATTTGCTGGTGCGGCTCTAGAGCCTTGGGATTCAAGGATGCGCCTTCCTGCAGATATGCCAATGCCTTCGCGTTGTCCCCGGTGCTCTGCGAGCGGCCGGCCAATGCCAGTGTGCATTGGTAGAGCAGCGCGGTTGTGTTCGCGTCCTGAGTATTTAATTCATGGGCGTGATGGAGGGCTTGGTACGCCGGCAGCATTTCACCCAGGTTCCACAGCACATTTCCATAAAGCGCGTTTAACGGAAAAAGATCAGGCCAGCGCTGGACCGCGCCCTCGAGTGGGCCGCGCGCATCCTCAAAACGTTTCAACCGAAAATAAGTAAAGGCCAGGTTGTACTGCATCTGAGGAGACTGCGGCGCCAACCCGGCGGCCATTTGAAGCGGTTTCAGCGCCTTTTCCAGATAGCCATGCTGACCGTAGAGAATTCCCAATGCGGTGAGCTTGTCGACATCATTCGGATCGTAAAGTTGTTCGCAGATGGGAGTGGCGGCTTCGATCGGGTCTCGATCGAGTGCCTGATTGCACTGGAATTTCAGCTGGCTCTGCTTGTCGCTACGAGCTTTCGCGTCCTTGGCCTGCTGAAAAATCTGGTTCGCTTCCTCTTGCCGTCCTTGCTTACGAAGGAGCGTGGCCAGCTCGTATTCCGCCCGAGAGTCGTCTGGATTCACCTGGATTGCTTTTTTTAGCCATATTTCCGAGTCGGCGTCTGACCCTTGTTTCAGATAGGCGAGGCCGAGATAGAAGGCAGTATCCGGGAAGGGAGGACGCGTGCTGGCCTTGATGAGATTCCCAATGGCGCCCTTGTAGTCGCGCTCTTCGAGATCCAGGCGTCCGAGATAATACGAAATTCCAGGTTGCTGGCCGGTAACTTGGCGCACGGCTTCAAATTCCTGGCGAGATTCCGGGAATTTGTGTTCCTCGAAGAGGGCCACGGCTAAAGGGAAACGCGCGCGCATCGCCAGGCTTGGGTCGATGGACAGAGCCGCGCGAAACTCATCCTCCGCCTTTTCGTATTGCTCCTGTTTCAGCGCTTCGTAGCCGTTACCCAGGTGAACGATCAATGAATCGGCGCTTTGGCCGGCTGCCTGCTGTCCGGCGACACCTCTGGGAATCAGCAAAAGCACTAAAAGCAGGTTCATTCGGCAGGATTGGGGAAAATTCATGTCGATTCAAGCGCGCCGCTCGATCATTTCCAAGAGTATCATAGCCAATGTTTGCGTTTCGGGTCGCGGCCGGCGCAAGCTTGACGCCTCTCAACCCCGATGCTACATTGGCGTTTTTGCAGCCGCACTTCAGGGAGCATCTGTCTGAGCAGGTCCTGGAAGAAATGCCGTCCCACCGATCTTAGCCGCCGTAGATTTCTCCAATGCTGCCAGGGAGCCCCGCTCGTTTTTTTGCCGGCGGGTTTTCCTTCGCCTTTCTTTCGTTTTATCTCGCAACAGACGGCAATTGCACCGCTCGAGTTACAGCTTCGCCCGGAATACCGCGCAAAAAGAGGGATCGAAGCGATACTGAGCAAAGTGCCCGCGGATTCTGACGATTTCGTCACCGAAAAATATCAGGATCAGGTTGAGGCGATTTTTCGCGAGTGGATTTCAGAGCTTTTGGTCACGCCTGCAGGGACTGATACTTTGTACAAAGCGATTGCGCCCGGCTTTGTGGGCAATTCCCAGAAACCCGCTCAGGAGCGCAGTATTCGCGAATCACCGTTTCTAAAGGTTTGGAAAGTGCAATATGCGCCACAAACTACGCTGCCGGCTGAATCTTTTCTTGCGGAGTTGCGTTCTTCGCTCGCTGCTTTTTCGAAAATTCTTATCGCGGAATTCCAGGTGGTCGGCATTCATGCGGATGCGGTGACAGCGGACGGCAACTCCCGCCCGGTTTCGTTTGCTACTATTGTTCGTTTCGAATTCCTGGGCACGGGTAGCGGATTTCATCGCGAGCAGCGAATTGGGTATTGGGAATTGCATTGGGAGCGTCTGGCTTCCGTCGAAATGCGCCTCGGGAAATGGACGACACGCGAGGAAGAACGCTGCCGTTCTTCCGTTCCTGTCTTCCAGGACATTGCCGCGCACACCTTCGCCGGGAATCCTTCTTACGCCGCGCAGTTTATTCCCGGGACGGATTATTGGCGAACGGTTCTCGACGGCGCCAGCGGTATTGATATTTACGGCCACAACGGTGTCGCGGTTGCCGACGTGGATGGCGACGGAATGGACGATATATATATTTGCCAACCCTCCGGGCTTCCCAACCGGTTGTTTCGCAATCGCGGTGACGGGACGTTTGAGGACACGACCGGAGCAGCCGGAGTGGGAGTCCTCGAAAACACGGCATGTGCCTTATTTGCCGACATCAACAACAGCGGCCGCCAAGACTTGATTGTTGTTCGCGCTTCGGGCCCGCTCCTCTTCCTCAATCAAGGCGGGGGAAAGTTTCGTTTGCAGCCTGACGCATTTCAGTTTTCCAATCCTCCGCAGGGCACATTCACCGGCGCTGCTATTGCCGATTACGACCGCGACGGCTGGCTGGACATTTATTTCTGCCTTTATTCCTACTATCAGGGCGCGGACCAGTATCGTTACCCCATGCCTTATTTTGACGCGGAGAATGGCCCACCCAATTTCATGATGCGCAATCATCGCGACGGAACGTTTCGCGATGTCACTCGCGAGTCTCATCTGGACCAGAACAACACGCGCTACAGCTTTTGTTGCACATGGGGCGATTCTAACGGCGATAACTGGCCGGACCTCTACGTCGTGAACGATTTCGGGCGCAAGAACCTGTATCGAAATAATGGCGACGGCACGTTTACCGACGTCGCGCGCGAAGCCGGAGTCGAGGATGTAGGCGCCGGGATGAGCGGTGCGTGGGCCGACTTCGACAATGATGGCCGCGAAGATTTGTACGTTGCCAATATGTGGACGGCCGCCGGCCTTCGCGTCTCTGAACAATCCATTTTTCAGAAGCAAGCCGGGGCCGAGGCCCGCGCTCTTTATCACCAGCACGCGATGGGCAACAGTTTGTTCCGGAACAAAGGCAATGTTTTCGAAGATTCTGGCATGCGCTCCGGAACCACCATGGGACGATGGGCGTGGTCGAGCGATGCCTGGGACTTTGATCACGACGGATTTGCCGACATTTATATTGCCAACGGGATGGTTACAGGGGCCACGCGCGACGATCTGAACAGTTTTTTCTGGCGCCAGGTTGTGGCGAACTCCCCAAATGAATCCCGGCCAAGCCACGAATACGAACAAGCCTGGAACGCCATAAACGATTTGATCCGTTCGGATCGCACCTGGAGCGGCTTCGAACGCAACGTGCACTATCTCAATAATCGCGAGGGAACTTTTTCCGACATTTCGGGAGTTGTCGGAACAGATTTCGTGGAAGATAGCCGCACATTTGCATTGGGAGACTTTGATCTGGATGGCCGGGTGGAAGTTGTCCTGAAGAATCGGAATAGCCCGCAGCTGCGCTATCTGAAAAATGTGCTGCCCGACCTGCCGCCTGCCATTTCTTTTCGGCTCATCGGGAAGAAGAGTAACCGCGATGCCCTCGGTGCCAAAATCACCATCGAAACGATGTCTGGGCTGCAGACTCACACCGTTCGCTGCGGTTCCGGATTTTTGGCGCAACACACGAAAGAGGTTTTTTTTGGCTTGGGCAGCGCGCCGGCTCCCATTCACGCCACGATTCAATGGCCGAGTGGAGTCACGCAGAAGCTTCGGGATCTGCCTATGAACCACAGAATCTGGATCGAGGAGGGGCTTGTTCCCACGCGCATGGAGCCCTATCGCAAGCCCGCGAATCCAGCAGCGATTTCTGGAGCGCCAGATGCCAAGGAAGTGTTGCCTGAGATTGTGGAATCGTGGCTTCTCGCGCCGGTCTTGGCTCCAGAATTTTCTCTTCCGGGCAGCGGCGGACGCAGTGAAAGTCTGGCGTCTCACCGTGGCAAGGCCGTCCTTCTGCAATTCTGGTCGGCAATGGTGGCGGGCGCACAAGAAAAACTGACGGAGTCCGAGCGCGCGCACGACGGTTGGGCCAGGAAAGGCTTCGAATTTCTGGTGATCGATGTCGATGCCACCGAAGCGTCGTTGCCCAAAGAGCAGTATTCGTTCCCTGTACTGAAAGCTTCTCCGGAAATCATCGCTGTCTACAATCTGCTCTTCCGGCAAGTCTTCGATCGCCATCGAGACATGAGCGTGCCGATTTCGTTCCTCATCGATCCAGCGGGAAATATCGTGAAGATTTATCAAGGCTCGTTTTCTCCTGAAAAGTTCGAGGAGGACATCCAGGGTATCCCAAAGAACGATTCGGAGCGCCTGGCAAAAGCGCTGCCGTTCACAGGGCTGTACCAGACTTACGAGTTCGAACGCAATTATCTTTCGTTTGGCTTTGTCTTTTACGAACGCGGCTATTTCCAGCAGGCCCAGGAATTTTTTGCACAAGCGTTAAAGGACGACCCAAATAGCGCGGAAGCACTCTACGGCCTGGGCAGCGCCTACCTGCAACTGCAGAAAACGGCGGAAGCGCGTGATTGTTTTCAGCGAGCACTGAAGCTGCATGCCAGCTATCCGGGCACGTTGCCCAATGCATGGAACAACCTCGGGATTCTGGCGGCACGCGAAGGGAATTACGACGCGGCGATCGAATACTTCCAGCACGTCTTGCAGATCGACCCGCAACACTCCATCGCTTTGGGGAATCTTGGCAGCGCGTACCGCCAGAAGAAGGATTGGGCGCAGGCTACAAACATGCTGGAGCGTGCGCTGGACATCAATCCAGATGACCCGGAGGCGAATTATAGCCTCGGCATGGTGTATGCGCAGCAGAACGATACGGAGCACGCCTACGAGTATCTACAAAAGGCCATCGCCGCGCGTCCCGCTTATCCGGAAGCGCTGAACAATCTTGGCATTCTTTATTTGCATACAGGAAAATCCGCCGAAGCGATGCAAAGTTTCGAACAAGCCATACGTGTGGCGCCGGAGTACGATCAGGCGTACCTGAATCTGGCGCATGTTTATGCCATCCAGGGCACTCGGGAAAAAGCAAAGACGGTTCTGCGGCAACTGCTGCAGCAACATCCGGATCATGCACAGGCAAAGGCCGAATTGAAGCAATTGGAACAATAGCGCGCAGCCCCCGCCATTGATTGCCTGCGCCGCAATCCATCGTTAGAATGAGGATTCACCAGGGTCTTGAGTATTCCCGCGTTCATGCGCACATCTTCATCCACAACGATTCGCAGTGCAGGTTTTCTCGCCGCGTTGTTGGCGTTCTCCGCTCTACAACTCCGTGCTCAGGGCACCGCCAAAACTGCCACGGCCGTCGTCTCTGGGAAAGTGCAAGACTCTCAAAGTCATCCAGTTGCCGCGGCCACGGTTACCCTCGAGGGAGCCGATGCTGCCGACACGCTTACCTCCAAGGCAGATGTGCAGGGCCAATTTCGCTTTGAAGGCGTGCGCGCTGGAAATTACACAGTGCGCGCGAAGCTGCCAGGTTATGAGGACTGCGTGAAGGGACCGTTTATTCTCCACGCCCAGGAAAATAAGTCCATCGTGCTGTTCCTGAGGAAGCAAAACTCTGCCGCATCCGCGAAAGACGTATCCAGCGGCATGGCGTTTTCGGACGAACCCGTCTTCACCGTTGCGGGCGTCACCGATACCACCGCGCTCGGCGGCCACGGCTCTGGTCCCATTGTTCGCAACAGCAATGCGTTGTCGAAAGAAACCGCTGCTCTGGCCCGCGAAGGCATCACATCGAGCGCTTCTGCCGCAGCCGCTGGTTCGCAAGAAGCCGCGATTCGCGCTGCGCTCGCAAAAGAAGACAACGCGGACCTGCGCGCCCAGCTTGCCGAGATCGAGGAGAGCGGAGGCCATCCGGTCGATGCCGTGCGTGACTTTCAGCGCGCCGCGGAACTGCAGCCCACGGAACCGCATTTGTTTGCATGGGGCGCGGAGTTGCTCTTGCATCATGCCCCTGAGCCGGCGATTGAGGTGTTCACCAAGGGGCACCGCCTATATCCGCAATCCAGCCGGATGCTGTTAGGACTGGGCGCAGCGTGGTACGCGCAGCGCGCTAAGGATCAGGCGCAGCAAATATTTTTCGAGGCTTGCGATCTAAGCCCCGCCGATCCCACTCCTTATCTTTTTCTCGGCCGGCTGCAGTCCACGGAACAAGTTGTCCCGGCGGCGTGGACCGATCGCATGAAGCGTTTCGCCAGCGTGCATCCCGAGATGGCCATGGCGCATTATCTCTATGGCGCAGCGCTGCTCAAGCAGGGGACGCACCAGGATCGTTCGGATGCGGCGGAAGCAGAGCTGAAGACTGCGCTTAAGCTTGATCCGCATCTGGGCGACGCGTACCTGCAACTTGGCATTTTGCTGATGGACCGCGAAGATTTTCCCGGAGCGGTCGCGGCCCTGCAGAAAGCCAGCGAAAATATGGCGATCCCGGATGATGCCCATTACCGGCTGGCGCAGATTTACCGGCGCACGGGCGAAACCGAGAAAGCCCGACAGGAAATCGCGATATTCAAGCAGCTCTCGGAAAAAAAGAATGAGGATGCGGAACGCGAGCGCCACGAGATTCCGCAATTTGTATACACGCTGCGAGGCCGAGCCTTCGCTGCCCCCTCGGCCACGCCAGATTCCCACTGAGGGGAAAAACAGCGCGCAAAAGAAAACCGCCCCACCAGAGATGTGATGGGGCGGCATCCGAATAGCTAGCTAGGTCTGAGGTCTAGAACGTTAGCTTCAGCGCGAACTGAATTAGACGTGGATTGTTCACTGTTGATTCGACAGCACCAAAGCCCGGCGCGTTGATGTCGTTGACCGGCATGCCGAATTGCGCGTGGTTGAACAGGTTGAAGAATTCCGCCCTGAAGTTGAGGCCCATGTTTTCCCAAGGGAGCGCGAATTGCTTGATCAGTGAGAAGTCGGTATTAACGAAGTCCGGCCCGGTAGCGGGAACGCGGTTTGCATTTCCGAGTGCACCATTCGCCGGGAACGCAAAGCAGGATGAATTGATCCACTGGAGTGCACTGTGGTTCCCGGCTCCTACGCTGCAACCTGGCACGTAGTTTGGACGGTTATAGTTATCGCCGTTTCCGTTCTGGAAGTATGTGCCTGACAGGTTATTGCTGTCGATCAAGGGTACTGGGAATCCGGAGGTGATCTTCTCGATGAGGGTAACCTGCCATCCTCCGAGAAGTGAGTTTGTCAACCCGTTCCAATCGCTGCCGAATTTCTTACCTTTGCCGAAGGGCAAGTCGTAGATCACGCTGGCCGTGAAACTGTTATTCAAGTTGATCTGCGAGAGCGCCCAGTCCAACTTCGACCAGTTCGGCAGGGGGAAGTACGGCGCGCTTAGCACCGAACCCAAGCCGTCAGACAAGCCATTGTCATAGGTGCGGGAATAGGTGTAGCCGATTAGAGCGTAAATGCCGTGGCGGCTCGACTTAGTCTCTGCCTTGATTTGCAAGGAGTTGTATTGGGTCTGGCCACTGTCGCAAACACAGTAGATGGTGTTGAAGGCGTAAGGATAGGTCGAGGGGAACGGGGCATAAGGCGCGCCGTTTGGCAGGCAGCCCAACGTATAAGAGCCACCAGCGACGCAATTTTCGGGACTGTCTGTATTAAGGTCATTTCCGTAGACCAGAATGTGCCTGCCCTTCGATCCCGCATAGCCGACGGTGAGCAATATCTGGCCAGGCAGTTCATGTTGGATGTTGGCGTTGTACTGTTGCACCATCCCCAGTTTGAAATTGGTGGGTTGAGAGAGTAATGCACCTGAAAATGTTGCGGGGTTGGGACGGGTGTTGAAAATCTGGAAGCCGTTCGAGATATTTACTCCAGACGGGCTTTGACCCAAGACAGTCGCGCAGTACGACGTCGAAAATGCGCAGTAAGGTGCGCTGCCACCGAAGACGTCGGACTCGGCAAAGAAAGGCGGATTCTGCCACAGTCCCTGCGCACCCATGCTCCATGCGGAATCGTGGAACATGCCATAGCCGGCGCGGAAGACAGTCTTGTCGCTGCCCATCACCTTCCAAGCGCCACCGATACGGGGTTCAAAGGCTGTCCAATTCATTTGAATCCCGGCGTCGGGACCAATTCCGGGTTCGCCGGGGATCAGCAGTTGGCCGGTGGACGCAACCAAGTCTGCTTGGCGCCAGTGCTCCTCCGAAATCGGAGTGGTTAAGTCCCAAGCGACTCCGAGATTAAGCGTGAGGTCTTTGGTCACCCGCCAATCGTCTTGGACAAAGGGACGATAGATCTTCCAGCGGCGACCGGTAACAGGTCCGCCAGGGTACTGGCTGTCGGTGGGAAAGGTCTGATCGTGAATGGCGAGAGTCGAGAGGCCCTGCATGAAGTCAGCCATAGGGTTTCCGGCATTAGAGAAACCGCCGCTTGTAAAGCCACCGCTCATCACCCAGTAGCCATCCTGAAAGCCTTCGGTGCCAACGTTCATCTGATTAGCCCGGATATTGCCACCAATCTTGATGTCATGCTTGCCGCGGATCATGTCAAACGAATCGTTAATGGAAAATATGTTGGTGCCCCCCTGGAACGGGGCGTAGCCACGGTCACCCAGGGCCCAGTAGCCACCATTGAGTTGGGTAGAAGTCAGACCGCAGCTATAGCCCTCGCAGGTAGTTCCATTCGACCCACCGCAAGAAGTATTCGCGCCCGGTATGCCGACGATAGTGGACTCGCAAGTTCCCGTTCCGGTGGAAGTGATGTAATCGAAAATGCGGCTGTAGCCGAAGGTGAACTGGTTGACCGTGGTGGGACTGATAACGTGTGTTTCACCAATGGCGACGCTACGAGCGTGATTGGCGATACCCTGATTGCTCGCGAAAGCGTTGGCTTCGGCAAACCCGGGTGCACCGCCGGGAACGTAGGATACGGCCTGATCATAGCTGAAGCGCGCAAACATGTTGTCCGAACTCGAGAAGTTCTGGTCAATGCGGACATCGAACTTGGTTTCGTCCAGGCTGCGCACCGGTTCGTTAACGAAATTGGAGGTGGAGTTTCCAGTCAGATTTGGCATCGGGTAGAAGCTGACCATTTTCTGGGCGATCGGGTTAAGCAGCGCCTGAGGAATAACGTAACAAGGGGAGCCTGGCGCTTGGCTTCCATTTGCGTTCACGGCAGTTGGAGTGCTCGTCCCGGGAACGCACTGGTAATAAACGTTGGGGGAGACGCTGGGATTGGTTGAAGCACCCGCCATGTTGGGATTCACAATAGCGCCGTTAGGGACACAGCTGTTGGTAGTCGAAGGAACGCAGGTGGGATTGGGAAGCGGGATCGCATTGCCAAACGGGTCGTCGGAGAAGTTGCCGCTGCGCATGGCTTCCGTGGGCACCAAGCCCAGATAGGTGATTCCGTAGCGCTGATACTTTTGTTCGCCATCGAGGAAGAAGAAGGTCTTATTCTTACGGATTGGTCCGCCGATGGAGCCGCCGAATTGATTCAGGTTGAACTTCTCCGTTGAGGTAGCGAAGAAGCTCTTAGCGTCCAAATCCGTGTTACGAAAGAATTCAAACAGCGAGCCGTGAAAATCATTCGAGCCGGATTTCGTGGTAAGTAGGACGGTCGGTCCCGCACGGGTTCCGTACTCGGCCGAATAGTTGTAAGTTAAAACCTTGAATTCCTGGATCGAATCGATCGAGGAATAAATCGCAATACCGCCTGCCGTCAACTCATTGTCATCAGCGCCATCCAGCAGCCAATCTGTGCTGTTTGGACGCGAACCGCCCACCGAAAGTGAATATGATCCGCGGGCCGCCACTTCGCTGCTGGCGCCGCTGGTGAAGAAGCTATTCGGATTGGTTTCCTGCGTAGTGCCCGGTGTCAATGTGGCGAGTTGCACGAAATCGCGTCCGTTCAAGGGCAGCTGCGTCACTTGTTGCGATGTGATCACTTGGCCGAGCGTTGGATTGGCGGTCTCAACGGCCACGGCGTCGGCCGAAACTTCCACCGTGGAACTGACGGTAGCGGGAGAGAGGCTGAAATCCAGTTCACGCGCCTCGTCGACCTGCAGCTTAAGGTCCTTCGACGCCGCTGTCTGGAAACCTTTGTATTCCACGCGCACGGTATAGATGGTGGCCGGAAGCAGGTTGATGGTGTAATGCCCGGAATCGTCCGTTACGCTTTCGCGCGTCGCCCCCGTTTCTTGCGACGTGACAGTGACCTTGGCTCCAGAAATCGCAGAGCCGGATTTATCTGTCACCGTTCCCTGAAAGCTGCCGACGGCCTGACCGTAGGCGAGCTGTCCACAGAAGCACAAAACTGCAAAACAGGCCACAACGGCAATTAAGAATCGCTTACACATTCCCTCACCCCTCTCGGCATAACCGACCAACGGACTTTCGAGATAAAGCGCCTGAAAAACAACGAAGCGCCCTCCCGGTTTCGGAACCATCCCGAAATTAGGAGAAGCGCACCAGTTGTTCGTACTCAGGCTCTCCGCCCCGCAAACACCCCAACGGCAGGAATCAGGCAATGATTCCAGTGAAAAACATGGAGGAAAAATTACTTCTCATTGCTGGCGGTGTCAAGCGGATGTTGAGGAAACCCTGTGCAAGACTTTGAATGGCAATGATTTGGTTTACAAAGGGATGCCGAGCTGGTGTCGTGTGTAATTTGTTCCGCTATGGGCCGGGTACCCGTCGTTTTGGCGTTCCCGCGCTTCCGATTCCTCACTTTTTACCGTCCTGAGGCTGAAATGGGGCAATTTTAGGTACACTCTTGGGGGCTTTCTATAGCCTTGCTGGACAGGCGTGAGTTCGTTCCAAGGAGACGCTAAAAATGAAGGTGCTTGCCATCGATGTGGGCGGAACTCACGTGAAGGTGCTTCTTAGCGGCGAGGACACGCCTCGCAAATTCGAATCCGGCCCCAAGCTGACCGCGGGCGAAATGGTCAAAGGGGTGAAGAAGCTGACCAAGGACTGGAAATTCGATGCCATCTCCATGGGGTACCCGGGCCCGGTGATGCGCGACCGCCCGGTCCTGGAGCCGCACAATCTGGGAAAGGGTTGGGTAGGATTTTCTTATGAACGTGCGTTCGGTTGCCGCATCAAAATCCTAAACGATGCGGCGATGCAGGCGCTGGGAAGTTACAAAAAGGGTCGGATGCTCTTCCTAGGCCTGGGCACGGGGTTGGGGACGGCCATGGTCGTCGACGGTACCGTCGAACCAATGGAGCTTGGACATCTTCCGTACAAGAAAGCTACGTACGAAGATTATGTGGGCTTGCGTGGTTTGAAGAAGTACGGCAAGAAGAAGTGGCGCAAGAATGTGGCGGATGTGGTGGAGAAGTTGACGATAGCGCTGGAGCCGGATGAAGTGGTGCTGGGCGGGGGAAACGTGAAAAAGTTGAAAGTGCTTCCGCCGCGTTGCCGGGCGGGAGACAACTTCAACGCGTTTCTTGGCGGCTTCCGTCTGTGGAATGTTGATGTTGCGAAAGGCCCGACGTCGGCCAAGAGTCCACGCCCACGGTAAATCTGGAACACAAGGAGCCTGCCATGGCAACACGCACAAAGAGCACCTCCAAGGCTTTGCCGGTTAAGCCATTGACCAAGCGCAAAGCGTGGGCGGCACTGAAGACGCACCACAAGCTGCTTCAGGCAACTCATTTGAAGAAGCTCTTCGCCGACGATCCCAAGCGTGCGGAGCGTTTCACCGTTGAGGCGGTGGGCATTTACCTGGATTACTCCAAGAACCTGATTACGGAAAAGACCGTCAAGCTGCTGCTCGATCTGGCGCGGGAATCGCGCGTGCAGGAGCGCCGGGACGCGATGTTCCGCGGCGAAAAAATCAACATAACGGAAAATCGCGCAGTCTTGCACGTGGCGCTGCGAGCGCCACGGGATGCCAGCATCCTGGTGGATGGAAAGAACGTGGTGCCGGACGTCCATGCGGTACTGGACAAGATGGCGGAATTTTCCAATCGCGTCCGCAGCGGCGCGTGGAAAGGCCACACGGGGAAACGCATCCGCAATGTGATCAATATCGGCATCGGCGGATCAGACCTGGGGCCGGTCATGGCTTACGAGGCTCTTAGATTTTATAGCGAGCGCAGCACGACGTTTCGCTTCGTTTCTAACGTCGATGGCACGGATTTTGCCGAAGCTGTCGTGGATCTCGATCCCACCGAAACGCTGTTCATTATCTCGTCTAAAACATTCACCACGCTAGAAACCATGACCAACGCCCACACGGCGCGCGATTGGGCGCTGAAGGGACTCGGCGGCGATGAAAAAGCCGTGGCGAAACATTTCGTAGCGGTCTCGACGAACGCCGCGGAAGTTTCGAAGTTTGGCATCGATACCGCCAACATGTTTGGTTTTTGGGATTGGGTTGGCGGCCGTTATTCGATGGACTCCGCGATTGGCCTTTCCACCATGCTTGCCATTGGTCCCGACAATTTTCGCGCCATGCTGAACGGCTTTCACGAAATGGATGAACATTTCCGCACCGCGCCTCTGGAGCGAAACCTGCCGGTGCTGCTGGGATTGCTCGCGCTGTGGTACACGGATTTTTTTGACGCGCAAACCATCGCGGTCCTGCCGTATGAGCAATACTTAAAGCGCTTTCCCGCTTATCTGCAGCAATTGACTATGGAGAGCAACGGTAAGCACGTCACGCTGGAGGGGGTCAAAGTCAATTACGATACCGGCCAGATTTTCTGGGGCGAGCCCGGCACGAACGGCCAGCATTCTTTTTATCAGTTGATCCATCAAGGCACGCGGCTTATCCCCTGTGACTTTATCGCTTTTGGAAAGGCGCTGAATCCGCTGGGGCGACACCACGACATGCTGGTCGCCAACGTGTGCGCGCAGAGCGAGGCGCTCGCATTTGGAAAAACGCCGGCGCAGGTGAAGGCGGAAGGCACGCCGGACTGGCTTGTGCCGCATCGCGTGTTCGAAGGAAATCGCCCGTCTAACACGATGCTTCTGGAGCGATTGACGCCGGAAGCGCTGGGCAAGCTTGTTGCCCTTTATGAACACTCGGTGTTCACGCAGGGCGCGGTATGGCACATCGATTCGTTCGACCAGTGGGGCGTTGAATTGGGCAAAGTGCTCGCGCAGCGGATCATTCCGGAGTTGGAGAGTAAGACGGAACCGTCGCTGAAGCACGACAGTTCGACGAATGCCGTGATTCGCCGCTATCGGCAGCTCAAGGCTTAGCCGGGCTGTTGGTTTGCAGTTTGACGAGGGTGGACTTGCGCAGATCGTTGCCCGCCGGATCGAAGTGCGTGACGGTTTCGCGTTCGCGTGAGATTTCTTTGTTTGCCAGATAATCGCGTAGGATCACTCGATTAGCTCCGGTGGCGCGTAGCGCTGTGGCGACCATGTGCACCGCCAGATAGATTTCGTTGGCAGCGAAGCCGGGGTTTGCTGCTGTTCGCGCGCGATAGAGTTCGCGGAACTTGCTCGGCGCGGCGGCCTGGCCCGCGTCGGCTGAATCAACCGTGAAGGATTCCCCTGAAAACGTTCCGACAGTGCCCAACACTGCAGATTTCCGGCTGAGGAACAGTGGAATCATTGGGCGTATTTTTTTTATGAACGGAAGCAATTCATCAGCGGTTGGCGTATCTGTCCAAAGCACGATTGCTTCGGGGGCGTTTGTTTGCAGAAGTTCCTGGAAGGATTCCAGATTGCCTGCGGAACCGGTAACTTCGAAACGCTGCGGTCGTGTGGCCCCGAGTCCCTTCGCCGCTTTTTCGAATTCGGCGGCGCCGACCCTGCCGTCATGATCCACTTGAGCGACGAGCAAGATCTGTTGCAGGTGAAGTTCTGTGTAAATGCGTTGGCAGAACGCACGCGCCTGGTCCGTATCGCTCGGACCCAGGCGGAAGATCCACGGAACATTGGCTTGGGTGGTGGAGGGGTCGCTTGCAAGTGTGAGAATCGCGACGCTGAGTTTGTTGGCGATTTGCTCCGCCAAATGTGCGGAAGCTCCGTTCGCTGAAGTGAAGATGGCAACGGCGCGATCTTCCTCCACCAATTTAAAAATTTGTGTGCTCGCCTGACCCCAGGGACCGGTTTCGTCTCGCGTTACGATTTCCAAACGACCGCCATCTGCAAGCGGCCCTTTTGCCTGTTCTTCCTCAATCGCCAATTGGGCCGCGGCGAGAAGCGCTTTGCCTTCCGATTCCTGAGAACCTCTCAGCGGAAGAATTATTCCGATGACGACTGGTCCACCCCTTTGTTCCGCTCCTGTTGGGGGGAGCGGGCCGCGATAATCGACACTCTGCCGTTCGAGCACGGCGTACGGCTTCGCGCTCACCGCTTCCGATTGTGCTCGTGCTGGCAAACATGAAAACAAAAGTGCCGGAAATAATGGCAGCCATGGAGAAAACCTGGCCGCGATCGTGAAACACAGGCGCATCAATGCGTCCCTGTGTTTTCGCTAGACGCAACTTCGTTCGCCGCCTTGGATGGCGAGTAGACGAATGTCCCGTTCTCGATACGCGCCATCGTGAGCGGTGCGATGTTGTTCAAGGTATGGTCAAACCGTGCGCGGCCTGCTACGCCGTCAACTATTTGTCCTTGGTGGTCGCGCAGCGCATCCATGATTTCTCCGCGATTCAGTCCGGCTTTTGCCAAGGCGGCGAAGAGAAGACTCATGCCGTCGTAAGCATACGCTGCGTAGGCATCCGGCTCTTCGTGGAACATCTCGCGATAATGTTTCTGAAATTCCAGCCATGGCGCTTCGTCCCGCGTTGGATCGATGGCTGCCGTTGTTACCAAGCCTTCCGCGGCCGGCCCGGCGGCTTCTATCATCTGCGGATAACACAGCCGGCTGGGGCCAAACACCGGTTGCTTCATCCCCATGGCGCGCATTTGCGTCAAAATCCTTGCCGCTTCGGGGACCTCGCCCCAAATCACAACACCATTGACGCGGGCGTTTTTCAGCATCTGTAACTGTGTCGAAAAATCCTGATCGCCGCGTTCGTATTTCACTTCAAGGACGGGCACACGGCCAAGGCGCTTGGCCTCATCGAAGAATTTTTGCACGCCCACTCGCGCATATCGCGTCTGAGCGCGGATCACGCCGATTCTCTTGAGCTTTCGTTCTTTGAAAACCGCTGCGGCAAGCGCGTATCCCTGTTGGCGATCGTCGGGAAAATTATGGATCAGCCAGGGGATACGCGTTTCCGTTACCGTGGGATCGCTCGTCGCCGTATCTATGATGGGAAATTCCAGCTTAAGGCTTTCGCGCAGCATGATGTGCGTGGACGCTCCGTCGACCGAGCCGAGCACCGCGACGACGTGTTCGTCGAACACCATTTTCACCGCCTCCGTTGAGGATGCGCCCCACTGCGCGGAATCGGAGTGCACTTTCAATTCGTAGGGCTTCGCAGCAGACTCACCCGGAGCGTGATATCCGCCTTTGGCGTTTGCCTGCGAAATGGCGAGTTGGGCGCCATGCAGCATGGCAAGCCCATACGGGGATTCCGGATTGTTCAGGATCGGGCCGAGAAAACCGATGTTCACGGTGTTCGACGCGTCAATTTCGCTTGTGGAGCGTTCACGAGCCGCGCCGTTATATGCGAGTGTGTCGTCGGTCAGATACCACTCTTTGTAGGGCTTGGTGAATTTCCCAAACGGAACGGCGTCCTCCGGCATGTTGGCATAACGCGGAGCAGTTGCTGTGGGCTTCTGGGTTGCCGGCGTTTCGGTTTCGGCGGATTGTGCGCGCGCATTGGCCGCAACGAACAGTAAGAACGCACAACAAGGTGCCATAGAAAGAGTTCTGCAAATCCATGCTGAATTACACCACATGGGCCTTCCTCAACGCGCTTTGCCCCGCGCGCATATCGATGAACTGGACAATATTGTTTAACGTGGCGGGAGAAATCGCCTGCGCCGCATCGCATCTAGGCTTGGCTGCTCCCGGATAGTCGCAAGCGACCTCAACGATCAGTCCGTGGCCGCCAAATGTAATGGCCGCGCAACTGGCGGGCTCAACCATACTGGCAACTCCGGTGGCGTGGCTGGGATCGACGATCACGGGAAGAAACGTCTCCGCTTTTACGGCCGGAATAATATTCAAGTCCAGAACATTGCGTGAATATTCGCCGCAGGGATAAGCCCTGATGCCGCGCTCGCACAGCACGATGTCTAAGTTTGCCTTTGTTGCGATGTACTCCGCGGCGCCCAGCCACTCGCACAGACTGGCCGCCAAGCCGCGTTTCAGCAGTACAGGCTTGCCGGATTTTCCAACTTCGATCAGCAGCGGATAATTCTGCATGTTGCGCGAGCCGATCTGCAGCATGTCCGCATATTCGCTGACCGTCTCCACCAGCCGAGGGTCGATCACCTCGGTGACGACGGGCAGGCCCGTTTGGCGGCTGACTTCGCGCAGGATGCGCAGTCCTTCGATGCCAAGCCCCTGGAAATCGTGCGGCGAGGTGCGTGGCTTGAATGCGCCGCCGCGCAGCATCCCCGCGCCCGCTTCTTTCACAGCGCGCGCAACCGCCAGCGTTTGCTCGAAACTTTCCACAGCGCAGGGGCCGGCGATCACCACGGGCCGCGCGCCTCCAAATGTAACTTTCCCGACGCTGACAATTCTCGTCTCGCCGGTGTCCGATGACGATTGCACTCTGCGGCTGATCAAGGGGCAAATCCTCGGCAGATCTTCCAGACCAACATTTCCCGCAATGCTCATGGATCTCTTCCTTTATCTGGTTCTTCCAAAGAGCGGAAGAACCAGGGCGACGACGAAGTGCGGTTCGCAAACTCCACGAATCAAGACTTGCGATCGGTCGGAAACATCGCGATGGCTTCGATCTCGACCAGCAATTCCGGCCGGCAAAGAATCGCCTGGATTCCCGTGGATGCTGGCAAAATCTCCAGTCCCATTTCCTGGAAGAACTGCGTGCGAATTTGGTTGAATTCAGCGTAGTCGCGTTCGATGTCGCGGAGATAGCAACTGGTCCGCACGATATCTTTCCAGGTGACGCCTTCGGCGGCCAGCAGGCCGGTGATGTTCCAGTACGTGCGCAAAACCTGGGAGCGAAAATCACCGATGTGAACGGAATTGCCGTTTTCATCGATGCTGGCCGTGCCGGAAATCAGAAGCGTGGTGACGCCGTTGATATCCAGCCGCATTCCGCGCGAGAACGAAGATGGCCTGGGATATTGATGCGCTTCGTTCAACACTTTTGGCGCTTCGATGGCCTTTTTGCGAATGGACACTGGAGCGCTTTCAAGAGGTAGATTGCTTTCAACGACGAGTTCTTGCTTGCTCATTGGATTTACCTTCCTTGTAGGATTGATGGATTCCGTGGCTCAGCCCCGCGGCCGTGGCCACCCAAATGTCTTCGCCCTGAAACGCCAGATTCAGGATGTAGTTGTGCGCAAGGGACGTGGGCGTTTCGATTTTCGTAACTTTCTTGTCCGTCGTGGTGATCAGAATTTCGCCTTTGCCGGTTTCTTTGCTGGGTCGGTAGGTGACCCAGGTGTTGGTTTTGAAATTGAGATAACTCAGTCCCTGGTCGGTACACGCCCACACATCGTCGCCACGCGTCTGTGTGGCGTTGATGAAATCGGAAGCCAGGCCACTGTCGGTGGAAAGATAGTTGTACCAGTTGTGGCCATCGTAGCCACTCATTCCGAAATATGTGGAGGCCCAGAACATTTTCGTGTCGTGGTTGTAAGAAACTCCGCTGACGATGTCATGGATCAATCCCTGATTTTTGAACAGCACCAATTCCATTTCCCCGTCAGGATCGGTGTAAGGCTTCCAGTAGCCACCGGCGATGTCGTATTCCAGAAGGCCGCCGCCCCACACAGCCACGTACACTTTCTGTTCGCCCACGGCGATGCTGTAAGCCCATGGCTCATGCATCGGCGCGGTTTTTTCGCTGAAGATCGCCCATTCGCCGGTGCGCGTATTGAAACGGCTGACCCCAGCGGTAGTCGCCGCCCACACAAATTCATCCTGAATCGCGATCGCGTACACGATGTCGTTAGCCAGGCCGGTGGTCATGCCGGTGTAGTTTTGAAACTTGCCTCCAGAGAGCTGGCTCAGTCCGCCGAATGTGGATAGCCAGACATCGCCGGTTTTCTGATCGACAGCGATCCCGGTGACCACGCGATTCGGCAAACCATCTGCCGTGGTGTACACTTTCGAAATTTTTAAATTTTCAATGAGCACCAGGCCATTTTCGGTTCCTGCCCACACGCGCTCGCCGTCAACGGCCACGCTGAATACTTTGGCGTCGGGCATGCCGTTAGCCGTCGTAAAGTTTTCCCATCGGCTGTAAAGCGTGGGGGTTTGCGCCAGTGCGGGGGCGGCTAGAAGGAAAACGAAAATTCCCGCAATGCCTACGAGCCACCGGATTCGTTTTTCACTGCTCATTGTCTCTGCTCCGCGTGCCGTCATCCTGCTGCTACAGCGTCTTCAAAAATTCCACCAGATCGTTCAATTGCTCTTTGGACATGTCCGACGTAACCCCGTGTTTGTCGCTGGGGTTATACAGCGTCCAGATTTCCTCCAGGGAACGCGCTTCGCCGTTGTGCAAATAGGGCGGTTTTTCGTAAATGCGATCCAGTTGCGGAATGTCGAAGAGCCCGGAGGTGTCGTACTTCGCAGCGGTCCCCACGTCGAAACTTGTTTTTGCGGTGTAATGCGTCGCGGGAGGATGGCAGGTGTCGCAGCCCTTGCTGAAGAAAATCTCACGGCCCCGTTCCTGGGCTAAGCTGAACTGCCCGTCGGCCGCCAGATGCCGATTGGGAGAAAGTGGAATCGACTTGATGAAGGCCACGAGATTTGCCAGCTGCGCGTCGTTGAAGCCTTCTGAATGGAATAAAAACTTGGCGATCCGCGGTCCACACTGCGTTTCCAGGTCTGGATTGTGACCATTCCACTTGAACGGGGCAGTGTCGGCAATATTCCTCAGCGTTCGATTGGCTACGCGGTCGCGGCCCAGTTGCGGTGTTTCCAGATTCCACGCCACGCCATCAATATGGTTGTCCGGATGGCAGGTGGCACAGGCGAACTGGCCCTGAAAACAGAATTTGGCATCGTGGAATAGCCGCTCTCCCTGACGAAGAGCCGTGATTTGCTTGGGGCCGCCCAGATCGATTCTTGCGCGAATTCGAAATTGGGGAATATCGACGACCGTCAGGCTGTCGTCCAACCGGTTGACGACATAGGCGGAATGCCCGTCGGGCGCGACGACTACGTCCGTCGGGTTCGATTGCGTTGGCAAGCGGCGAATGACTATCTGGCGCGCGGTGTCCAGGCGGTTCGGCAAGTCTGCTGCGGATACGCTGCGTAATCGCTGCTGCAGCAATTTTGTGTCGATCACGGAAACCGTGGCGGCTTCGGCGTGCGTCACCAGCGCGTAGCGGCCGTCTGGTGTGAATGCGACGCCATCCGGGCCCGCATAGTAGCGGTCGATATCGTCTAGAAGAATCTGCGTGACTTCAGCGCGCGTTTGCGTCGCGCTGCCGGCCTTGCCTAGACGCACGATCGCCACGCCGTGCGTCAGGATCCAACCATTGTCCACCTGGATCAGCGGATTCAGATTTTTGGGGCGCATCAGCGGAATCAGCAGATAACCCCCCTGCGGCCCGGGCGCTTCCGCGATGTGCCGCATTTCGAGAGCGCCCGGTACCAGGATGCGTTCGGCGACGGTTTGCGTTTGCGCGTCGATGACCATCAATTCCGAAACCGGCCCTTCGTCCGCGGATTCGAGATGCGCCAAGATGTTGGACACGCAGACGTGGCGGCCATCGTGTGAAAGTTGCACATAATGCGGCGAACGAAGAGCGGTGAGCCGTTTGCGTTCGGTACCGGTGGCGAGATCGATGACCGACACGTCATTCCCGATACTGTTCGCCACATACAGAATTTTTCCAGGGCGATCGGTTGTCAGGCCTCTCGGACCCCATCCCGTCTGCAAACTTTTTCGCACTTGCAACGTTGCCGTATCGACCACGCTGACGCTGTCGCTCCATTCGTTGGAGACATAGAGGGTCTTGCCGTCGGGAGACACGGCGAGATCTTTCGGCCTGTGGCCGACTTTCACTTTCTTCGCTACGCGCTGGGTGCGCATATCGACAGCCAGCACGGAATCGTCTTCTTCGCACACGACATACAACTTCGTGCCATCGGGTGAGAACTTCGCGGCAATCGGAGTGAGATAGTTCGGCGGCGGCGCATCGGCCGGAGAGGCGGCTACTTGCGCGCTGACGTTCCAAGCCACACAGAGAACGAAAGTCATTGCGATACCGGCCAGTGCAGGAGCGAACAGCACGCTCCGCCGATCGCACGCTTCGGAGGCTGCTATCATCGTGCTTTGCCTCGAACTCCGGGCGCTGGAGACTGCCGCTGTCCAGGCTCGGTAATCGTCAGGATCTGATCGGCTTTTACGTGTTCCAACTTCTGCAGCGTTCCGCTCGGCCAGTGAATCGTTAGCAAATCCACTTCTGCATGGGACCCCAGTCCGAAGTGCGGCCGCGGGTCGTTCTGCGAGAGGTAGCCGGACTGCGGCACATTTTCGACAACCTGATCGAGATCGCCGGCATCCGCTTCGAGGCGCGCGCCATAACCGTCGCGATTGCTGACCGTGCCGATCAACTTCAGCGTCAGCCAATGATTCCGCGGGCCAACCGGGGGCTTTGCATGCAACAAAATTCCATTGCCGCCGAGAACCACAATAAAAGCGTCGATGTATCCATCGTTGTCGTAGTCGGCAAAGCATGCACCCCGCCCAACAACCTTCGTCTTGAAAGCCCCACCTGCGTCCGCGGACACATCGCTGAACGTTCCGTTGCCATTGTTGCGAAGCAGCGAAGGCTCCATGGGCACCAGCCAGTGCAAGCCGCCGTTGACGATGAACGCGTCTTTCCAGCCATCGTTGTCGAAATCCAGAAACGCGTCGCCCCATCCGACATATTGCCCGCTCATCTGCGCGATTCCGGATTCCAGCGTGGTGTCGTTAAAAAAACGTTCCTTCGGAGAATTGCGGAACAGGCGGTGATAGCGCATGTCGGAAACGAAGAGGTCCAGCGCTCCATCGTTGTTATAGTCCGCAAAGACCGGGCCCATCGCGGAAGGAGTATCGCCATTGGTTCCGTAGGCCACGCCCTGCTCGACCGCGACGTCGGTGAAAGTTCCGTCGTGGTTGTTGTGGTACAGGTAGCTTTCCATCTGATCGTTTGCGACGTAGATGTCCGGCCAGCCATCGTTGTCGTAATCGCCCACGGTAATGCCCATGGCGCGTCCGGCGGGATTGGCGATGCCGGCCTTTTCGGAGACATCGGTAAACGTGCCGTCGTCATTGTTGTGAAACAAGCGGTTGGCTTCGCCCTCGTAATCGAGCGGGCCGGCGAATGCGTCCGCGGTGTAATACGGCTTCCTGGACTTGGGATCGAACTTCAGATAATTGCCGACGAACAAGTCCAGGCGGCCGTCGCGGTCGTAATCGAGAAATGCGGCGCCCACGCCAAAGTGATTGTTCTGCACACCAGCGGTTTCAGTGACGTCCGTGAAAGTGCCATCGCCGTTGTTGTGATAGAGAATCGCGGAGTTCCAGTTGGTGACGTAGATGTCGTCGTAGCCGTCGTTGTCGTAATCGCCCACGGTTACGCCCATGGCGAAACCTTTCCCGGCCACGCCGGCTTGCGCGGTCACATCGGTGAATGTTCCGTCGCCATTGTTGCGGTAAAGATGACTTGTGGCGTCCAGTCCGTCGGCTTTGGAGTGATTCGTGACGCCCTCGAGATAGCGGCCGCTTAAAACGTAAAGATCGAGCAGGCCGTCATTGTTGTAATCAAACCAGACGCAGCCCGAACCGGTGGCTTCCATGACGGAACTCAATTTTTGCTCGCCGAACGAATGGCGGAAATGGAGGTTGGCTTTGTCGGTTACATCTTCATACGTGGGCCACTTGCTTGCCGCGAAAGTTTGATGGAATGAATGCGAGCCGGGAACATTTTTTAGATTCACGAGTGGTGAATCGAGCAGCAATGGCAAGGTTGCTGCCAGAACCACGGCCATGCGGAGCAGACGGCGCACGCTATTTCGCCTGTGCTGTTGCGGAAGCATGATCGATTTCTCCCAGTGTTGTCGGCGTATCGAAGCGACGCAGCGTTTGCGGCCAGTGATTGTCCGGTGCGACGGATTTGTCTCCATGACAGCCGGTGCAACCGCGTTGTTCGCCAGGACGTGTCCAGATCCAGCCGTGCTCTTCGCGGATGATCCGGCCCTTGGCATCGAGCAATGCAAAACGAACCGGCTGGTTCGCGGGAACTTTTACGAAGAACGAGCCATCGGCTTCCACCGGCGCTTCCCCCAAGTTGTGTTCTTGGCCATCGGTTGCGTCCAAAGCGAACACGCGCACCTGCGCAATGGGCCTGACGATGTGGCCGTGTGGGTCGTCGGCGGAGAGGTAACTATTGAGCGAGATGAGACTGCCGGTGGTTGATTCCGGATTCAGCGTGTTCCAGTAATGCTTGGGAATCAGGCGCGGCAGCACGGGAACCGGTTGAATGCTCGATGCCTCTGCGCCAGTGTGGAGACGTTCTCCCAACGTGCCGGTTTTCAGGTGGAACAAGTAAAGAGCAAAACGCGATGCCGCGTGCGCGGGGATTGCCGATTGCTTCGCAACGACTATATAGTCGTCGGAGAGTTGGCGCGCCGATTCGTACGCCACTTCACGAGATCCCAACGGCGTTTCGTTGAAGGCTCCCTGCGAGATTTTAACCAACGAGCCCGCGACAGCTTTGCCGGTTAGGCCCCTTCGCACAAATAGCAGCGAACCGTCGGCAAGTTCCGCGGCGTCTGCCTGAGTAGTTGTTTCTTGATGCTGACAACGGAACGATTCGAGCGCTGTGCCGTCGGGCCTCAAGGTATAGAACACGCGTGGGCGGATGCTTGCTGAAGTGCCGACAAGCGGCCATGGCGCCGAAGCAATGACGCGGCCATCCCTCAGAACCGTTTCGAGTTGAAACGGCGCGTTGCCGAACGTGACGCGATGAAAGTCCGAGCCGTCCGTTTTTGCGACCGCGAGATAAGACACCAACTGCTCGTTCGTTGTCTGTTCCACCGTCAGAACAATTTCGTTTGCCGGGAGATACGCGGCGCGCAAGCAGTCCTGCCGGCATTGCGTAATCTGGTGTTTGCCGGACCCGTCCAGGTTCATTTCCCAGATTTGCCAGCGATCGCCTTGCGTCTTTTGGGCGGAGAAAAGTATTCTCGTAGCGTCGAAGCTCATTTGCGGATCGGCCGCGGCAAAAAAATCCTCGGTGAGGCGCGTCAGGCGCTGAGTTGCTGACGGATGGAAGCGGGCAATCCCAGAGCCCTGCGGAAAACGTCTGGCTAGCGGACCCCATCCGAGCCGCGGAGTTTGAACGAAAACAATTTCGGGAAGGGCCACCGCAGAAGCAACGTTGCGTTTTGGGTGAACCGTTTGCGCAGAAGCGGGCGGATGAATGGAGACGAACTCAAGAATCGCGATTACGACTATCGCCCAAGTTGACGTGCGACTCCGTGTTTTGCACAGACCCTGGCCCACCAACTTACTCCATTCGGGATTCTGAGTTCGGTTGCAACGAGACGATCACACTTCGCGAGTACTGAGATCCTGCAATGCGCAGCGTTGTGAGAGGAGCGAAACGTCTATGCCATCCAATTAGCCAGAGGAGCAGGAGCGCGGCAATACTACGAAACAATTACGTGGCGTGAATTGTGATGCGCATCACGTACGGACTTGCATCTCGTCACACATTGCGAGTGATTGTGCGGCGCGATTATTTCAGCGAATCCTGCACCTGTTTGGCGTAATCCTTAGCCTTAGCCATGGCGGCGGCTTCATCCACAGTGAGCAGCCTCCGGTCTTGCAATAGTATTTTTCCGCCCACGACAACGATTTCCACTTCGCTAGCTTTCAACGCGTACACAATTTGCGAGTACACGTTGTACATCGGCACGGCATTCGGCACATCGAGGGTCAGAATGGCGAAGTCCGCCTTCTTGCCGGTTTCAAGGGAACCAATTTCCTGTTCCATGTGCAAAGCTCGGGCGCCTTCGATGGTCGCCATTTCCAACGCGCCCTTCGCTCCCAGCGCGCGTGGATCAACGCGATTCGTTTTTTGCAGCTTTGACGCCAGATCCATTTCTTCCATCATGTCCAGATCATTGTTGCTTCCCGCTGGTCCATCGGTGCCGAGACCCACGCGCATGCCGGCGGCGCGTTCATCGACCACCGGGGCAACGCCGCTGGCCAGCATCATGTTGCTGGAAGGATTGTGGACGCACCCGACCTGGTAGTCCGACAAAATCTTCATGTCCGTGTAATCGACCCAGATACAGTGAGCGGCGAGCACGTCCGGGCCGAGGAATTCGATGCGACGCAGGTATTGTACCGGCGTTGTTCCGTTTTTTGCCAGGCTGTCGATTAATTCTTTTTGCATTTCGGCGACATGGATCAGGATCGGCGCGTGATATTTGCGGGCGAGCGCGGCGGCGTCTCTCAATGTTTTTTCGGAGCATGTATAAATCGAATGCGGGGCCACGGACGCATGAATCAGCGGGTCGCCCTGCCACTTTTTGAGATATTTTTCCGTGTACGCGATCATCTCGCCTTCGCTTTTATTGTCCGGAGCGGGGAAATCAATCCAGGTCTCGCCGAGAAAACCGCGCAGGCCCGCGGCTTTGGTTTCTTCAGCCTCGGCGTCTTCAAAGTAATACATGTCCGCAAACGTGGTGGTGCCGCCTCGAATCATCTCCGCCAGAGCGAGCCGCGAACCCCAGCGCACGAAATCTTCGGTCACATTTTTCGCTTCGGCGGGGAAAATAAATTTGCGCAGCCAATCGTCCAGCGTGACGTCGTCGACAAGCCCCCGGAACAGCACCATGGGAATGTGCGTGTGGCCATTGATAAGCCCCGGAATGATCAACTTGCCTTTGGCATCGACGGTTTCTTTGGCGGTCAGCCCTTTCATCGTTTGCGCGCGAAGATCGGACTCACTTCCGACAAAGGCAATGGAATCGCCATTCACGCCGAGAACGCCGTCTTCGATGACCCGCCGGGCGGGATCCATGGTGACGATGGTCGCGTGTGTGACCAGCAGGTCGAAGCCGACCGCCTGTTTCGACGATGCCTGCGCCAACAGCGGCGCTTGCACGCAGAAGCACGCGCATCCAATCGCCACACACAGGATGGCCACGGCTCGAACGAACTGTAAGTATTTGCTCTCCATGAGACATTCCTTCCGTAATTCGGATTAAAGATTGGATGAATCAAACGGCTTCGGAAACAGATCGCGCATGTGAACTACTTCCACTTTGCCTTTCAGGTTTGTCATCACGACCGGCACATCGCCGCAAAATTCCCAGATCAATTGCCGGCACGCGCCGCAGGGAGGAGTCAACGCATCCGTGTCCGTGACCACAGCAATCGCGTCAAACTTCCGTTCGCCTTCGCTGATCGCCTTGAAAATGGCTACGCGTTCGGCGCACACGGTGAGGCCATAGGTGGCGTTTTCCACGTTGCAGCCGCCGTAGATTTTCCCAGAGACGGCGCGCAGTCCGGCGCCAACTTGGAAATGCGAGAATGGCGCATGCGCATTTTTCCACGCGCTCTTTGCCGCTGCGATTAATGGATCATAGTCGGACATTTGGTTTGCACTCCTAATCTGTCCCTTTAGGTGGCAGCGAAGAGAGATTCCTCGCTTCGCTCGGAATGACGGGTGATTGGGTTATGCAAGCGGCCATCATAGGGCGGAAGCAATATCGGGAATTACAGCGCGAAGAAGGCCGATGAACTGGCCTTTAACGCGCTCCGCCGCTTGCAACACTTCATTGTGATCGAGCGGCTGATCCAGTATCCCGGCGGCCGCGTTTGTAACGCAAGAAATGCCGAGCACGCGAATTCCACTATGCCGCGCCGCGATGACTTCCGGCACGGTGGACATGCCAACAAGATCCGCGCCGACGGCACGCAAATAACGAATTTCCGCAGGAGTTTCATAACTTGGGCCGGAGAGCGCGGCGTAAACTCCTTCGTCGAGATTGATGCCGAGCAGGCGACCTTCAGCCAGCGTCAGCTCGCGAAACTTTTTGTCGTAGGCGGTGCTCATATCCGGGAAGCGAGGGCCGAACTGTTCCTCATTCGAGCCAATCAGCGGATTCGCACCCTGCAGATTGATATGATCGCTGATGACCACCAGGCGGCCCTGCGTAAAATCTTTTTTGATTCCGCCCGCGGCGTTGGTCAGAATCACCGCTTTCACGCCCAGGCGCGCAAACACGCGAATCGGAAAGGCCACGTCTTGCGCAGAGTAGCCTTCGTAAAGATGCACGCGGCCCTGCATTCCCGCCACGTCGACACCTTCCACTGTGCCCACGACCAACTGTCCCGCGTGCCCGACGGCAGTCGATTGCGGAAAATTGGCGATCTTGGCGTAGGGAATGCGCACAGCGTTGGCAAATTCATCGGCGAACGCGCCAAGCCCTGAGCCCAAAACCAGCGCAATCTTCGGCCGCAGCTTGCTTTTCTTCTGGATATATTTGGCAGCGGCTTCGGCGCGCGAAAATTCTTGTCCCGATTTTTGCGTGCTCAGCATGCTCATGAAAGGATCCCCACGATGCAGGCAGACATCAAGTTTGCCATGGTACCCGCGAGCATGGCGCGGATGCCGAACCGGGCCAGTTGCCCGCGCTGCTCAGGCGCCAGCGCGCCAATTCCACCGATCTGAATACCGATGGAACTGAAATTTGCAAAGCCGCACAGGGCGAAGGTGGCAATAGTGAAGGAGCGCGGGTCAAGCGAATCTTTCATTTGGCCCAGCTTGGCGAAAGCCACCACTTCATTGATCGTCATTCGCGTTCCCAGAAGATTGCCGATAACCGGAGCGTCCTTCCAGGGAATGCCGATCAGCCAGGCAATGGGAGCGAAAATCCAGCCGAAGAATTGCTCCAGGCTCTCCGGGAAAAATCGGAAATGGTGCAGCGCGAGCCAGTTGTGCGTGCCGCCAATCAAATAGTCCACGAGTGCCAACAAGGCGATGAAGGAAATCAGCATGGCACCGACGTTGATGGCCAGTTGCAATCCGTCGGAGGTGCCGCGCGAAATGGCGCCAAGGAAATTTGCTTCCTTTTCCATCGCGGGCATTTGCACTTTTCCCGCGGTCAACGGCTGCTCCGTTTCCGGCACCAACATTTTCGCCATCAACAATGTGCCGGGAGCGGTCATGATCACCGCGGTCAAAAGGTGCTTGGCTTCCACGCCGGAAGCGATGTATGCGGCCATGATTCCGCCGGAGACGTGCGCCATGCCGCAGGTCATCACGCACATGAGTTCCGATTTCGTCAGGCTGTTCAGGAACGGACGGATGGTGAGCGGCGCTTCGGTTTGTCCCATGAAGATGCTGGCGGCGATATCGAGGGACTCCGCGCCGCTTGCGCCCATCACTCGCGTCATCACCCACGCGAACGCGCGAATGAAAACCTGCATCACGCCGACGTGATAAAGAAACGCAAAAACGGCAGCGATAAAAATAATGGTGGGGAGCACTTGAAACGCAAAGATGAAGCCGAAAGAGGAGTGCGCCATGCCCAGCCCGCCAAAAACAAATTGCGAGCCAACGAACGCGAAGCTGAGCAGCTTATTAACGACGTCGCCCAAAAATTGAAAAATTCTGCGGCCCAGCCCGAAATTGAGCACAAAGATACCGAAGGCCAGTTGCAAGCCCAAACCCCAAAGAACGGTTTTAAGTTTGATCGACTTGCGCGAAGTGGAAAACAGATAGGCGAGGCCTACCAGCACAGCCATACCCAGCAAACCTGTGAATCTGCCCATCCTGACTCCCTTCCTGCATTGACGGCAGCGCTGCTCGGCCTGGCCCTGAAGTGCGTTTCCTGTTGCTTGCCTGCTCCCTAACTTATCGCGACGCGCCGCCGATAATGCGGCTGATCAAGTGAGGCGATGGTACGGCAGTATCGCCAATTTCAAAAGCCGAAGCGATCAGTTCGCGGGCCTCCGTAAGCTTTGTGCTGGAATTGTATTGGATTGTGACGAGTTTTTCTCCCGCTTGCACCTTGTCGCCAATACGCCTGTGGAATTCCAAGCCGACGCCATGATCGATGCGATCTTCCTTTTTACTACGGCCGCCTTCGAGCAGCGACAGGGCGACACCGAATTGCCTGCAACGCGTAGCGGTGATGTAACCGGCTTTGGGACTGGTCACGATTGCTTGCAATTTGGCCATGGGCAGAAGGGAAGTGTCGTCAACGATGCGTTCGTCGCCGCCTTGCAGCCGGATGCACTCGCGGAATCGTTGCAACGCTTTGCCTGAGGCCATCATTTCTTTGGCGAGGCTGCGGCCTTCGTCAACAGACTTTGTGCGTTCGCCGAGATAAAACATCCACGCGGAGAGTTCCAGGCTGAGATCGCGCAAATCGTCTGGCCCGTGGCCCTTCAAGACGTCGATAGCTTCGATCACTTCGTTGGAATGGCCGGCCATGCGTCCAAGCGGTTGGCTCATATCCGTGATAAGCGCCACGGCTATCTTTCCTGTGCGGCGAGCGGTGTCCACCATGACATCGGCGAGGCGAATGGCATCTTCTTCCTTGGCCATGAACGCGCCGGATCCGGTTTTCACGTCGAGAACAAGCGCATCAATGCCTTCGGCAAGCTTTTTGCTCATGATCGAGGCACAGATCAGGCCGATATTTTCTACCGTGGACGTGGCGTCGCGCAGCGCATAGATTTTTTTGTCTGCGGGAGCAATTTCAGCGGTTTGCCCGATCAGGCCCATGCCGCATTCCCGGAGGACGCGGCGAAAATCCGCAAGTGTCAGCGAAGTGTTGAACCCGGGGATAGCCTCGAGTTTATCCAGCGTGCCGCCCGTGTGACCCAAACCGCGCCCGCTGATCATAGGAACGGCGAGGCCGCCGGCGGCAACCATGGGCGCGAGAATCAACGAAGTGTTATCCCCAACGCCACCGGTGGAATGCTTGTCCACTTTTTTCATGGACAGATAGGAATGATCGACGACCTCGCCGGAATGTAGCATCGCTTCGGTGAGAGACACGGTTTCGGCGAGAGTCAGGCCGCGAATCCAAACGGCCATGAGCCACGCGGCCATCTGGTAGTCGGGAATTTCGCCGTCCGTGTAACCGCGAACGAGGTAATTGATTTCCTCGCGGGTGTGTTCCCCGGAATCTCGTTTTTTTTGGATGAGGTCGACGGCGCGCATGCAAGGATGAAGTGCGAGACTAACATCCGCGCATAGGGCCGTCAACGAACCGCGCGGTCAGGCACGCCATTCCCGCTTGCTGATCTCGCCACACTGATCTCGCCACACTTGCTCATTTTCTCGCGCTGTTATATTTTCGCGGCTTGCCACTTACAGAGGAGAACGTATGTCCAGGTCACCCCGCATTGCTGTGGTCGGAAGCGCCAACACGGATTTAACAACGTTTAGCGACGTGTTCCCACGGCCAGGAGAAACCATCTTCGGGAAGAGCTTCGACCTTGGTTTTGGCGGGAAGGGAGCGAACCAGGCCGTGGCGGCGCGGTACTGCGGAGCGGACGTGGTGATGATCGCGAAGGTGGGCAACGATCTTTTCGGCGAAGCAACGGTGAAAAATTTTACGGCCATGGGGATCGACGCGACGCATGTGCGCATTGTCGACGGAGTCTCCAGCGGCGTGGCGCCGATTTTTGTCGAGCCCAACGGGCAGAACCGTATCATTGTGGTGAAGGGCGCGAACGACACGCTGAGGCCCGCGGATGTGGACGCGGCATCGGACGCGCTGCGGCACGTGGATGCGATCATTTTGCAGTTTGAAATTCCACTAGAGACGGTCTATTACACGGTGCAATTCGCGCGCAAGCACAACATCCGTTGCATCGTGAACCCCGCGCCGGCTCTGCCCGCCGAAATCAATGAATTGATCGCCGCGGATTATTTCGTTCCCAACGAAACCGAAGCGGAAGTGATTACGGGATTGCCCGTGCATTCGCTGGAGGAGGCGAAACGCTGCGCCGGCTCTTTGCTGCAGAAAGGTTTCGGAAAAGTGATTCTGACGCTTGGCGCACGAGGCTCTCTGATTATGGGCAAGGACCTGGAGGAGCTGGTTCCACCGTTTGCGGTGACGCCGAAAGATACGACGGGCGCTGGGGACGCGTTTATCGGAAGCTTTTCCGTGTTTCTGGCGGAAGGCTTGTCGGAAAAAGACGCGCTGCTGCGGGCGAATCTTTATGCGGGATTGTCGACGATGCGCGTTGGCACGCAGAAATCATTTCCGAAGCGCGCCGAGTTTGAAACGGAATGGAGCCGTCGGGGCGGCAAGCCGTAACTTCGGGGAAAGCGTTCTCCGGCGGCTGAGGCGTGGATGGTTTTTCGACGTTACGGCACGGCCGAAGCTGCGCCCTGACGGCAAAAGTTCAAAGGAGACTCAATGTTTGTTTTGCAAAGTTATCCGTGGGCGGTGGTGTTCTGCGTGATCACGATGTTTTGTTGGGGTTCGTGGGCGAACACGCAGAAGTTGGCGAAGAAGGGCTGGCGCTTCGAGCTGTTTTATTGGGACTACACGATCGGCGTGCTGCTGTTGACGGTAATATTGGGTTTGACGCTGGGCAGCAACGGAACCGTGGGGAGACCGTTCCTGGCGGATCTTGCGCAAGCTTCTCACGGCAGCGTGTACTCGGCAATATTGGGCGGCGCAATTTTTAATCTGGCGAATATTCTCCTGGTGGCGGCGATCGATATCGCGGGAATGTCCGTGGCGTTTCCGGTGGGCATCGGTCTCGCGTTAGTTCTCGGCGTGGTTGTGAATTATCGCGAACATCCCGGCGGAAATGCGGCGTTGTTGTTCGGAGGGGTACTTCTGGTGGTGCTGGCCATCGTGCTCGATGCGATTGCCTATCGCAAGATACCCGGCACGGCAGCGAGCCTGAGCACCAAGGGGCTAGTTCTTTCCGGTGCTTGCGGAATCACGATGGGCTTTTTTTATCGATTTGTTGCCGCTGCCATGTATCCGGATTTCACGCAGCCTGAAGCCGGGAAGCTCGGTCCCTACGCGGCGGTTTTTGTCTTTGCCGTCGGCATCTTCCTGAGCAATTTCATTCTCAACACCTTCATCATGAAGAGGCCGTTCGTGGGTGCTCCGGTAACCTTTGCAGATTATTTCAAAGGGAGTTTGAGCACGCATCTCACGGGGATTTTGGGAGGAATCATTTGGGGACTGGGCATGTCGTTCAACATCATTGCCGCGGGCAAGGCGACATTTGCTATCTCCTATGGGCTTGGGCAGGGCGCGACCATGGTGGCGGCGTTGTGGGGCGTGTTCATCTGGAAGGAATTTCGCACCGCGCCCGTGGGCACTTCGCGATTGATCGCGGCAATGTTTGGCTGTTTCGTTGTGGGGCTGGCGCTGATCATTCTAGCGAGAACGTCCTGATAATTTAAATTCGCAAATTTAATCAGGGGAGGATCCCTGTTCTTGGGGCACTTTTATATGTATTGGCCGAAATCGATTGGAAGTCCGGTATTGGACAGTGTGCGCTATGCGGTGGAATCCTCGCGCTCTGTGCAGACGCACTACGACAAAATCGTGGAGGTAGCGTCATGGATGGCGTATGAGGAATTACCCATGCCGGAGTTTACGTTGCCGTTCGGCGTGGGCCAGAAAGATGCGGATGAGGCCATCGATTTCGTGATGGTAGCGGACAGTATCGATACGGCGTTCACGGATTTCACGAGGCATGAAAGATTCCAGGTGGATTACGCAGGGCAGCACTGGTCGGATTCGGATGCGGAATTCGCGTGCATCAAACGCGCGGTCGACAATGGCGTGCCATTTCTGGACGGCGGCTACCTGGCGAAGATGACGCGCGCGGACCTGAACAAAGTATTCGAGGGCAACATCGAAATGCCCATGCTGGATGAAAAACTGGAAGTATTGCATCAGGTTGGCGCGGTCCTGGCGGAAAACTACGAGGGGCGGTTCTACAACTTCGTGAAATCGTGCTCGGCAAAACTGTATGACAACGGGAACGGGTTGATCGACCGGTTGGTGAAGGAATTTCCGCGTTTCAACGATGTGAGCATGCTGGACGGGCATGAGATCAAGTTCTATAAACTGGCGCAGCTTGGAGTCTGGATGCTGTATGCCACGCTGCATGAGCAGGGGAAGTTCCGCCTGGATGATCCGCAGAAGATGACGGCGTTCGCGGATTACATCGTTCCGCTAGCTTTGCGGCTGCACGGCATCACCAGCTATTCCGAGAAACTGGAGAAGGCCATTAATTCGCATGAACTGATTCCGCGTGATTCGCGGCGGGAGATTGAGATTCGCGCGCATTGCATTTACGCGACCGCCGTGCTTACGGAAGAGATCAATAAGCGGCGACCTGCGAATTTGCAGGTGATCATTCCGCAGATCGATGCGCGGTTCTGGACGCACTTTCACACGACGACGTGGCCGCACCATTTAACGCAGACGATTATGTATTAAGTTTAGGATTACGAATTTTTAGATTCGAACCCAAAGGGAAGGAACTGCTATGAACTGGCGTTATCGAGTGTGCGTTTTGGGGGTGTTGTTTGGTGTTTGCTGCATGGGGGCACGGGGGCAGGGAAAACGCAGGGTAATCATCGATCAGGATGCCGCGGGACCGGGTGGCACGGACATGCAGTCGATCCTGGCGCTGGTGAATTCTCCCGACACGGACGTATTGGGAATTACGGTGCTGACGGGAGACGCGTGGCGCGACGAAGAAGTGCAGCACACACTGCGGCTGATCGAAATTGTCGGCCGGCCGGATATTCCGGTGGTGCCAGGCGCGGTGTTTCCCCTGGTGAACCGCAAAGAGTACATCGCGAAGTGGGAAACGATGCATGGAAAGCTGGTGTATCAGGGCGCGTGGAACTTCGGGCCTGGTGGCAAGGTTCATGGTCCTTACGACGTGCCGGAGATGCTGGAAGGGAAGCCCACGATCAAGGCGTCTACGGAGACGGCGGCGAATTTTCTGGTGCGCATGGTGAGGCAGTATCCCCATGAAGTGACGATCTACGCGGCGGGACCGATGACCGACCTGGCCATGGCCATTGCGCTCGATCCGCAATTCCCGGAGCTGAGTAAGGAATTGATCGTGATGGGCGGGAGCATTAATCCGTGCACAGACGATCCGGAGTTTGCACTGTCGCCTTCTCATGAGTTCAATTTCTGGATGGATCCGGAAGCGTCGAGCGCGGTCCTGCACGCGCACTGGCCGCACGTGACTATCACCACGGTGGATATTTCGGTGAAGACCCGCATGGACAAAGACCTTATTGAGCAGATCCGGAAGAGTCCCACCCCTGCCGCGCAATACGTGGCGAAATACGCGCACGCCAATTATCTGTGGGATGAGCTTGCGGCTGTGGCCTGGCTCGATCCCACCATCATCACAAAATCGCGGAAGCTGTACATGGACGTGAATACCGATCATGGGGCGGGCTACGGCAGCACGCTTGTTTGGAAACCGGGAAGCCAGCCAGGCATCGGGGAAATTCTGGTCGAGGTTCAGGACGATCTGGACAAGGTGAAATTCTATAAGGAATATGTGGAGCTGTTGACTCGCGCGACCCCAGGAGCGAAGGCAGCTGTGGGCAAATAGTTGTTACTGGGTGTTTGGGGCTTTGGGCAGCGGAAGAGAAGACTGGCCGAAAACGTAGCGCCAGCCTGACGGTGTGCGAACGTAGGTGTCGCTGAACCAGAACAGATGGTCGAAGGGCTTGCCATTGTCCGTGCCTTTTTCCCATAATTTGACGGTGACAACGGCGGTATCGCCCCAGACGCGCACTTTCTTCTCCAACTCGTCGTTGTTTTCGTAAATTGAATTGCCGCTGCGCGCGTCGGCGATCAGGTCAGCTTTGCTATAAGTTTTGCCAGAGCCGGTGACGAGCACGAAATCGTCAGCCAGAATGCGATCCATGGTATTTGCGTCGTTTATTTTCACCGCAGCCTGATATTGTGCGTCCAGGGCAGCGACGGTTTTTGCGTCACCGTCATTGGATTGAGCACGTCCAACGAACAAGGCCGCGAAGAGTGCGATGACGACAGCGAATTTCCAACGGTGCGACATAGTGTTCATTCCGCCTCCGTTTGGTGTATCAACAAAACGAGGGCAGGGGGTGTACTGCCCTCGTCCGGGTCGTTGCGCGATGTGAGTGACGGGTTCACGCAACAAGAGCGGCGGCTTCCTGTTGAGCAGGGATCATCGAAGAATTGGCGTTCGTTGAGCAGGCGATTACTCCGAGATCCGTTGAGACTGTAGAACGATTCGAAGGGGAGGGCTGGACGTTTGCGGACCTGGAGTTGCCGGGCGCTGGTTCGAGGTAAGACGCGTATCGAACGGCGATTCTTTACATCGCGGATTTCGTTCGGGGTGCCGGAGTTATGTTTCGTGGAGTTAGAATGAAGGTCCGAAAACGTCTGGTATGCGCGGGCGCACTCCTTATGATGACGCGATGACACTGGATTGGCGGGTGTGTTCGCGGGCGCGTCTGGCACGCGATGCGCGGTTTGACGGCAAGTTTTTCATCGGCGTGCTTACGACCCACATCTATTGCCGGCCGATCTGCCGCGCGCGCACTTCCCAGGAGAAAAATGTTCGTTACTTTCCGACGGCGGCCGCGGCGGCAGAGGCGGGCTTTCGTCCCTGTTTACGTTGTCGGCCGGAATGCTCCCCGGGAACACCGGCCTGGGCGGGGACGAAGAACACGGTGTCTCGCGCGCTGCGGTTGATCTGCGAGACAGGGCTGGAGGACGGCGGCGTGGAAGCGTTGGCCGCGCACCTGGGCGTCGGCTCGCGGCACCTCCGACGCCTGTTCCTGCGACACCTGGGCGCGACACCCAGCGCGGTTGCGCAGACGCGGCGGTTGCACTTTACGAAGAAGCTCATCGACGAGACCCGCCTGCCGATGACGCAGATCGCGCTGGCTGCGGGATTTGGCTCCGTGCGGCGCTTCAACGCCGCGATTCGCAAGGTGTATCACCGGACGCCGACCCAGATTCGAGCACTGGCTCGAAAAAAGCAAGGGCAGCCGGAAAATCAATATTCGTTCCATTTGAGTTTTCGCGCGCCATACGACTGGCAGCGGACGCTGGCGTTTCTGGCGCATTGGGCGACGCCGGGAGTAGATGTGGTGAACGACGGCAGCTACCGGCGAACGATCAGCGCTCATAGGAATGTCGGATATTTGGATGTTTCGCGCACTGAAGGTGAGGATGCGCTTTCGGTGCGCGTACAGATCGCGGAACCGCGAGCGCTGTTTCTTGTGATTGAGCGCATCCGGGCGATGTTCGATCTGGATGCGGATTGGCCGGCGATAGCGCGGATTTTAGGATCCGATCCGGTTTTCAGTGCGCGAATCAAATCCAATCCCGGCCTGCGAGCGCCGGGATGCTGGAATGGGTTTGAGTTTACGGTGCGAGCCATGCTCGATGCGCAACGCGACAGCAGGAGAGCGGCGGTGCTGGCAGGGCGGATGGCGCAAGCGCTCGGGCAGCCGGTTTGGTTTGGTGATGGACTTACGCATGTATTTCCGACAGCTGAGATTTTGGCGAATGCCGATCTGAGAAGTTTGGGATTGCCTGCGGCGGCGGCCGAGGCGATTCAGTTGCTGGCGCGTGCTGTGCGGGACGGGCAAATCAGCTTCGAGAAAATTCTGGATGGCGATGCGCTTCTGAAGCGATTGGCTGCGATTCCGGGGATGACGGCGCCCGCGGTGCAATATGTGGCGATGTGCGCGTTGCGTGAGCCGGATGCGTTTCCGTCCGCGGATTTGAGACTTGTGCGTGCGTTGGGGCTCGGGAGTTCGCGGGAATTGGAGCGTCGTTCGTTAGGCTGGCGGCCTTGGAGGGCATATGCGGCGGCTTATTTGTGGACGTTTGTGGAGGAGTTTTATTCAGCCGCGGAGGGGGAGGAGATCTGCGCAGGCGCACGTGTGGTGGCGGGATCGAAACGGGATCCATTGCATGGAACCCCCGCGGCGGGGCAGAATTTGATGCTTCGCGGCGTTCGTTCGGGGTGACGTTTATTCGGCTATTGGCCTAGCCTATAGCCTAGTGCTCTTGCGTTTTGTAGCGCCGTGCCTTCAGGCCGGCATCTTCGATTACTCTCGGCAGGAGTGCCTATGCCACGTGGAATTTTAGGGGCGCCGGCGGTTGGCGCCGCCGGATCCGCGAGCAGTGCCTGCGCCACGGTTGTTGTTTTGTTCCAGTTGGTCGCCACGGGCGCGGGAGTTGGCGTCATTTTGGAGTTGACCCATCGTGTCTGACGAGCCTGGCGCCGCGGCTGGAGGACGATTCGGCGTAGGAGTAGTTGTAGACGGCGATTGGCCTGCCTCACCTTGGCCACGCTGGCTGGAATCGGGTCTGCCGCGGTTCGCGCTGCCAGGCGTGTTGGTGGAACCGGGCGATTGTTTGGAGCCGCCGAGGTTCTGCGAATTGGCCCTGGTCTGAGACGCAGCCGTCGAAGGATCGACGGGAGTCCAACTGCCGTTGTCCCACTTGCTCCAATTTCCGCTGGAATCTTTTTTGTAGACGTTGCCGTCAGCACCCGCATAGACATTGTTATTGTTGGCGTCCTTGGCGATGAAGCCGCTGTTGCCATTAGCGCCGGAGAATCCCGCGCCAGCGCTGCCCTTCGACGTTTGGAACGAACCCGCGCTGCCGTTGGCGTTTGAGCCGTGCTGCGCTTCAGCCCAGTTGTTGCCGTTCGTGACCACAGTGGTGCCCCACGAACTGTATTGATTGTGGCCCTGCGAAGTGGCGAATGAAGTTCCAGTCCAGGGATTGTAGCCGGAAGCGTACGTGTGGCCACCATAGGCATTCTGTCTGGTGACCGCATGGCCGTACATCCCCGTCGCTGGGTTGTACCACGCGGCGCTTCCTGCGGAACCATACGGTCCATAAACGGCGCGTCCCACAGCATAACCCCCGGTGTAAGGGTTATAGACCGCAGCGACGCCGTAGGTGCAAGGATAGGGATAGTAGATCGGGCGCGGTCCCCAATACACGTATGGCGGGTAATAATAGCCGGTACCATAAACGATCGTGGCGCCGACGGCCATGCCCATGACGAATACGCCGAGATAGCCGCTCGAGTAACTCATTTCGACCGTCGTGGGAGCCGGATTGGTGACGATTACGTAGGTAACGTTGTAGACAGGTGAACTGGGCGGAATGGTGTAAATCACGGCGGGGATCGAATCGGCGGTCTTCCACGGGCCATTAGGCGATGGGGCAAAAAACCAAATGCCCTGGTAACAGAGGTAGTAAAGATTGTTGACGCGAATAATTTTGTTCGCAGTGTTCACGGCATAAAACATCGCAGTGCTTTCGATGGGCACGAATTGCGGTTCGCCGGCATACGTCACTTTTGCTTGAGCTTCCGCTTGCGCACGATTCACGATCGCGGTGGTGGGAACCTGCGAGAGCAGAACTGCGTCACTGGCTTCCTGCGTCCCCGGGACGGAAGCAAGAACCACCGAATACGATTCTTTTCTGGGCAGCCGGGAAAAATCTGCGGGGAGATCGTTACCGGCGAAAGTCCACGGGCCTTGCAACGTGGCGGCGCGGAACCACCGGCCGGAAAGAAGTACGTAAATCTGATTGTCCGGCCTATGGAGAAACACATTTGATTCCGTATTGGCGGCGTATTCAAGCGCGGTCCCGGGAATTGTTGCGTAGGCCGGAGTACCCTTGAAAAGAATCAACTCGCCGGGTTTGTCCGTGAAGATGACTTTGGGAGCGGCGGCCGCTCCCGGCGGAGGCGGAATTGCTTTCAGGACGTCGTCCCAATTCTGGCCGGTGGGAAGCCTGGACATTTCCGGCGGCAGCTTGGTGGTGACGGCCCATGGTCCGCCGAGTTCTTTCGCTTTCAGCCAGGTTTTGCCATTCAACAGGAAATAGCTGGAGCCGTCAGAGAAGAGATCCCAGTTGGTGTTCACAACATATTGCAACTTGGTGCCCGCAATGGGCGCGAGCACAGGCTTGCCTTCGACGAGGAGGAGAATCGCGGGTGAGTTGCTGACAAAAATCGGAGGCGGCTGTGTGTTGGCAGCGATGGTCTGAACGGGAACATTGACCGTTTCTACCATAGCAAGCATGCGATCCAAGCTGATGTTAAATGTCATCGTGGGATAGACCTGGCGGACGCGTTGCTGCATGGCGGCTTCCTGAGTGGCATCGAGAAAAGGGAAGCGCGAGCTGACAACAACAATGTTGCCGACGAAGACGGTGCGCGCGTTGACGTTGGTGATGGTGTCGGCATGCCATGAGATAACGCCGAGGATGGGCTTGGCATTGGGCTGCGTGATGGAAATGGCCGTATCTGCAATCAAGGAGCGATAGTTGCGCCAGCTTTTGACTTGTGGCTGGTAGACGACGATGTGCGCTCCATTGCGATCGAAAACCTTGGGCCAGGGGGAAGCGTAAGCAGCGGCCGAGGCCGGGGCGGGAAAAGCTTGCAAAGGCGCGGGAGGGCAGGCACTGAAAATCACGGTGCAGGAAAGAGCGAAGACCAAAGCGGTTTTGAGCTGATGCACGACGAACACCTCATTGGGTTTTTGGGGCGGTTTCACGATTGCGTTTCGGCAGACCAGGCAAACATACGTGCAGACACGGAAGAAACAGCAGAGTCGCGATGATTCCGCTTGTCTGGATCGAGAAATCCCGGCTTTCGAAAGCGGCGGCCATTATATATCCGAACGCCGGTTCGCAGCGCTCGAAAACTTCGGCAAGGTTATCGAATGCACTCAACAGGCTGGGTCAGGGAGATACGAATTTGCTGCGCGAGGAGGCGCAGATCCAAAGGTTTCTAGACGAAGTGGCATTTGAGCAGTTCATCTCCTGCGGTCAGATCGCGATCGGCACATCAGAAGGACGCAGGCATTGGGATGAATCCCGAGCACTTTTGCGGCAACTTCCCGGTCACGCCGGCCGGGGAGAATAAAATCCGCGAGGATTAGATCGACGTTGCCTTTGCAAGGGGCGGAAAGGCCGAGGGCCACAGAGCCGTTTTCTGCGGACAGGACGTTGTATCCCAGCGAGAGGAGGTATTCACCGATGGCGTTGCTCGCGACAGTTTGGAAATCGAAAACCATACGATTTCAAAGCGAAAAGAGGTTCCGAGGGAAAAAGAGAAAGGCTGAGGCCATTCTCGAAAAACTACGGGCTCGTAGGCCGTGTTAGTGATGTGCAAAAGAGTTTTGTTCGGATGGCGGTGATGTCCCGAAGAGGGACACCGGTTCAAAACCAGTCCGGAAAGACCAGATCGAACAAGCCGGGGTACCAGTAAGAGTAGAAAAGATCGTCGCAAATTTTGTATTTGCCATATTTTTTGACGGCGTATTTGCCCCAGTCGGGACGCGTGCCGTCCAGGTCGGTGAATCCGTATTCGCGAGCCAGGGCCCACGAACTGTAAACGCGGCCGGTTTTTTCTTTTGCCTTGGGATCGTTGGCCAGCGCAACGATAGCGCGACCGACGTAGCGGGGCGATTCGGACACCATGAAATCCTCGGGCGCGTCGTTCTGGTCGTTGGAATTTGTATTGGGATTTTTTCGTTTTCCCACGGACTTCCAATTTGATTCGGTAACTCCGAAATGCTGAAGGACGGCTTCAGAACGCAAAAAACCGGGAGTTACAGCAACGGAGACGACATTGCGCCTGCGCAGTTCGCGGCCCATGGCAAATGCCAAGCGGATCACGGAAGTCTTGACGTGGTCGTAAAAAATGTTGCCGCGATAGTAGAACGCGTCGCCGTCCGTGATTTCGAAGATGATCGGGCGCTTGCGGCCCAGCATCAGTGGCACGGCGAAGTGCGCCGTGATGATGTGGGTGTGGAAAGCTTGCTTGAGCATCTGCAAGCCTTTCGCAAGGTTCACTTTCCAGAACGGCTTGGGAAATTCCGTGAGTGCGTCGCCGCCCCAGATATCGTTGACGAGAATGTCTAGGCCTTTGTGGCGCTTTTTGATGGTGGCGACAAGTTTTTTGACCTGGGCCGGTTCGCTGTGATCGACGCGGAGGGGAATGCCCAGTCCACCCGCGGCGGTGACAAGTTCCGCGGTTTCCTCAATGGTCTCCGGGCGGCCGGGAGTGGCGCCATGGCGCCGGGTGCTCCGTCCGGTACAGTAGACCGTGGCGCCGGCTTCACCGAGAGAGATGGCGATGCCGCGACCGGCGCCGCGCGTGGCGCCGGCGACGAGGGCGATACGGTTCTTGAGGTTAGGGGGCCGGTAAGGAGAACGAGTAGCCATGGTCAGGCACCTTCCGGAAGGAGATGCTTGATAATAAACACGCGTTCATTAATGTCAAGTGGAAAGTGAATGATCATTCAGTTATTCTGAATGCTTGAATATGCCGGCAGCGGCGAGAGGGAAGGCGGTTTATGTCTCCGCGTCCACGAGAAACATCCGATGTGCAGTTATTTTCGGCCACCGCGCGCGTTATGCAGCGGCGCGGTCCCGCGCAGTTGACCCTGGCGGATGTGGCGAAGGAAGCCGGTGTGGTGCCCGCAACGCTGATTCAGCGGTTTGGCAGCAAACGCAATTTGCTGCTGGCCACTTGCAAGAGCGGCACTCCCGATGTAGCCGCGCAATTTTCGGCGGCTCGGGGGAAATACAAATCGCCTCTGAAAACGCTGGTGGAGCTGTATGTGGAATGCAGCGGATTTGCCGCGACGCCGGAAGCAATGGCGAACACCTTGGCATACCTGCAGAACGATCTGACCGATCCGGATTTCCGCGGCGTAACGCTAGCGTTGTTCAAGGGCATGCGGGAGGAAACGCGCAAGCTCTTGGACGAGGCGGTGGCCGCGGGGGAATTGGTGAAGTGTGATACGGCCGGGCTGGCGCGGTGCATGCAGCAGGTAACCAGGGGATCGATGCTGGATTGGGCGGTTTTTCGCGAAGGGGCGCTTGGCGCGTGGTTGCGGCATGATCTGGAAATGTTGCTGCGACCGTATCGGCGCAAAGGGCGGGGCCGTTGAGGCTAAGGAAGTTGAGGAGGTAAAAGAGGTTGAGGACGTAAAGGTTTCGGAGAGAGGCTCTGTGTGTGCGATTCGGGTTGCGCCGGAAGATGGGGCATTCGGCATCGAACTGAGAGAGGTCGCATATGGCTGATGGCTTGATCGAGAACGTTTCGGATACGGCGTTTTGGGTAGCGTATTACCGCGCTGTGGAAACGCTGCGGCCGGATGCGCTGTTTCAGGATCCCTTGGCGAGCCTGCTGGCAGGGGAGCAGGGGAAGAAAATTGCGGAGGCGATGCCTATGCGATTCATGACGAGTTGGGTGATTGCAATCCGCACACGCATCATTGACGAGTACATCCGCATGGCCATAGCGGATGGAGTCGAGGCAGTCGTGAATCTTGGCGCGGGTCTGGATACGCGGCCTTACCGGATGGATCTTTGCAAGTCGTTTCTGTGGATTGAGGCCGACTATCCGCGAATGATTGAGTACAAGGAAAGTCGCCTGCGCAATGAGACGCCGCGCTGCACGTTGGAGCGCGTGCAGGTGGATCTGGCCAATCCAGCCGAGCGCCGGAAGTTGCTGGCGGACGTCGATGCGCGTGGTAAGAAACTGCTGACCCTCACCGAAGGCGTGATTCCGTATTTGAGTGTGGAAGAAGTCGGCGCGCTGGCGGATGACCTGAAAGTGCTATCGCATGTGCGCTACTGGATTACGGAATACCTTTCGCCGGATGCAATCAAGTTTCGGGAGAGGGGTGGGATATCGCGGAAGACCAAGAACGCACCCTTCAAATTTAAGCCCGCCGACTGGTTTGGGTTTTTCCGCGAGCGCGGCTGGGCAGTAAAAGAGATGCGCTATTTCAACGAGGAGGGTAAAAGGCTGAAGAGGCCGGTGAAGGCGCCTTTGCTGCTAAAGGTGATCATAAAGGTTCGCACGTTGCTCGCGTCCAAAGAAAAGCGCGAGGCGCTGAAGAAAGTGGCGGGTTACGCGCTGCTGGAGTCCGCGAAAACAAGCGGCACGCGCTAAATTTCAAAACATGTTGACTGCTCGCTGGAGGATGTAGCGGAGTGATATGCTTTTGCTCTGCTTAGCGGCGCGTGACCGCCCTCCTCAGAAGGCGGCCCTACAAGAGTTGGGAGAAGGATTATGAGCGGGGAAATTAGGCCACGATTGGAGATTACGGACCGCCATGGGAATCGGATTGCGGAGGCGCGGGAACACGCGCCGCAAGACACGATTGCGGTGATGGGCGGGAGTCGGCTGGCAAGCAATCGCGGAACGTCGTTGAATCTGGATTGGGTGGAGAACGTGCGCGTGAACACGAGCGCGGTGGAACGGCGCGCGGCGACGCTGGTGACGCGGCGCACTGTGAAAAAAGACTGGCAGATCGCGTGGCTGCTGCGCGCAATTACATGCATGGACTTAACAACGTTGTCCGGAGACGATACCGACGAGCGAGTGAGACGGCTCTGCGCCAAGGCGCGACAGCCAATCCAGCAAGAAATTGTGGAGAAACTCGGGGTTGAGGAGTTGCAGATTCAAGTGGGCGCGGTGTGCGTGTACCACTTGTTTGTGGAGACGGCGCGGCGGGCGCTGGAAGGCACGAAAATTCATGTGGCGGCGGTGTCCACGGGATTTCCGGCAGGACTGAATCCGTTTGAGGAACGGCTGGCGGAGATTCGCAGGTCAGTAGAGGCGGGCGCGCAGGAAATCGATATCGTGATTACGCGGGCGCACGTATTTGGCGCGCAATGGCACCGGCTGTACGACGAAATAGTAGCGTTCAAGGATGCGTGCGGGCCAGCGCATTTGAAAGTGATTCTGGGAACGGGCGACCTGATGACCCTGCGAAACGTGGCCAAGGCCAGCTTGGTGGCGATGATGGCGGGCGCGGACTTCATTAAGACGTCAACGGGGAAAGAGACCGTGAACGCGACGCTGCCTGTGGGTTTGGTGATGACGCGGGCGATCCGGGAATATGCGGAAGAAACCGGGATGGCGGTGGGCTTCAAGCCGGCCGGCGGAATTCGCACCGCAAAGCAGTCCGTGGAATGGCTGATGCTGATGAAAGAGGAGTTGGGAAACAGCTGGCTGGAGCCGCATCTGTTCCGGCTGGGAGCGAGCAGCATGCTGGGCGATATCGAGCGGCAATTGGAATTCCACGTCACGGGCAGATATTCGGCGGAATACCGCCATCCAGTGGCCTAGAAGCAGCGGCGAGATTCGTGGCTAGTGACGGCGAAGAATCGAATTGGAAACGCTATTCGTTGCGGACGGGTGACGAGATGGGAAAAAAAGCTACAGCGCGAGACGCCCAACTGATTCTGCAGCTTTACGATTTGCGGCGCGAGGCCGAGTTGCGCAAGGCGCGCCATTGGTGGATGACCGAATTCTGGCCAAACAACGTGGACGATTTCCTGAAGGTGGCATTTGCGACCGGGGCGCCGGAAAATAATTGGCTACGCCAGGTGCAGAGCTACTGGGGAATTGCAGCCTCGTTTGTGCTGGAAGGCGTGCTGCATGAGGATTTGTTCTTGCGGCCGGCATTCAGTGGGGAAATGTTTGCGATCTTCGCGAAAGTGTATCCATTTTTGCCGGAGTTGCGAGAAAAGATGGCTGACGCCAAGGTATTCCATGACGTCGAGACCGTGATTATGGGTTCGAAGTGGGGCCGCGAGCGCTTGAAGTTCATGGTGAAGCGAATGGCGGAATGGCGGGAGAGGATGACGGCTAAGGCAGCGGGCGGGTGAGGTAGGCTCGAGGCGAGAGAAATTTGCGGAGAGGTTGGAATCGAAGAGGGATTCTCACTTCGCGGACTTCGTTCGAAATGACGGTTTTATTTTTTATGGCGATTGGAGCGGATGAGACGAGATGAGCGTCGTTGAAAAATTCAGAACGATGGATTACGGGCCGGCGCCGGAGGATGCGAAAGAGTCGCTGCAATGGCTCGACCGGCACAAGCGGAAGTTTGGACATTTTATTGGTGGAGCGTGGAAGTCTCCAGCCGAGGGCGAGTATTTTGAGACGGGCGATCCGTCGACCGGCGAGCGCATTGCGGAAATAGCGCAGGGAAGCCCCGCGGACGTGAATGCGGCGGTGAAGGCGGCGCGCGGCGCGCTGAAGGGTTGGCAGGCGTTGACCGGGCACGAGCGGGCGAAATTGTTGTACGCGCTGGCACGGCAAGTGCAGAAACATTCGCGCCGGCTGGCAGTGCTGGAGACGATCGACAACGGCAAGCCCATCCGCGAGAGCCGCGATATCGATATTCCCTTGGTGGCAAGACACTTTTATTACCACGCCGGTTGGGCGCAACTGGTGGAACGGGAATTCCCGGGCTATGAGGCTTGCGGCGTGGTCGGCCAGATCATTCCGTGGAATTTTCCGTTGCTGATGCTGGCGTGGAAGATTGCGCCGGCGCTAGCGACAGGAAACACGGTGGTGCTGAAGCCGGCGGAATACACGCCGCTGACGGCGCTGGCGTTCGCGGAAATTTGCAACGAGGTGGGCCTGCCCAAGGGCGTGGTCAATATCGTCACCGGCGATGGATCGACGGGCGAAGCGCTGGTGAAACACCCTGACGTGGACAAGATTGCGTTCACGGGATCGACGGAAGTGGGCCGCGCGATTCGCAGGGCGACGGCGGCGACGCACAAGAAGCTTTCACTGGAGCTCGGCGGAAAGTCTCCGTTCGTGATTTTTGAAGATGCGGATCTCGATGGAGCGGTAGAAGGGTTGGTGGACGGAATCTGGTTTAACCAGGGACAGGTGTGTTGCGCCGGTTCGCGTTTGCTGGTTCAGGAAAGCGTTACGGAAAAATTGATCGAAAAATTGCAGGCGCGGATGAGCACGCTACGAATTGGCTCGCCCCTCGACAAGGCCATCGATATCGGAGCGATCGTGGCGCGCGTGCAACTGGAGCGCATTGACCGCTTGGTGAAGCAGGGCATTGCGGAAGGCGCGACGTGCTGGCAGCCCGAAGTGGTGCTGCCGGGGCGGGGGTTGTATTACAAGCCAACGCTGCTAAGCAATGTGCACCCGACATCGATTGTGGCGCAGCAGGAGATTTTTGGGCCGGTGCTGGCGGCAATGACGTTTCGCACTCCGAAGGAAGCCGTGGAGCTGGCGAATAACACGGTGTACGGACTAGCGGCGAGCGTGTGGAGCGAGAGCATCAACGTGGCACTCCAGATTGCGGCGCAAATCAAGGCGGGCGTGGTGTGGGTGAACAGCACGAATTTGTTTGACGCGGCATGCGGATTTGGCGGCTATCGCGAGAGCGGGTACGGGCGCGAGGGAGGCAAGGAAGGGCTGCGCGAATATCTAGAGCCAACGTGGTTCCGTAAGGCGCCGGCTCTCGGCAATGGCGGCTCGGCGAAGCGCGGGGAAGAAGTGGAAGTGGCAAATCCCTCGGTGGACCGCACCGTGAAACTTTATATCGGCGGAAAGCAGGCTCGGCCGGATTCGGGCTATAGCGTCGAAGTTCGCGCGAAGAACGGAAAGCTGCTGGGCGAATCACCGCTCGGCAATCGCAAGGACATTCGAAACGCGGTGGAAGCGGCGCGGAAGGCGGAATCGTGGGCGCGAACCACGGCGCACAATCGCGCGCAGGTGCTTTATTACATTGCGGAAAATTTGTCGCAGCGCTCGGCGGAGATTACCGCGCGCCTGGCGGGAGCGGTGGGAAAAAAGCAGGCCGCGTTGGAAGTGAAATTAAGCGTGGAGCGGCTGTTTTCTTATGCGGGATGGACCGACAAGTTCGACGGCGCGGTGCACAATCCGCCGTTCCGGAACATTTCGATCGCGATGAATGAGCCCGTGGGAACGGTGGGCGTGATTTGTCCAGCGGCGACGCCGCTGCTGGGATTTTTCTCGCTGGTGCTGCCGTTGATTGCGGCGGGAAATGCGGTGGTGGCGGTGCCTTCAGAACGTTACCCGCTGATTGCCGGCGAACTTTACCAGGTGCTCGAGACGAGCGATCTGCCCGGAGGCGTGGTGAATCTGGTGACGGGACGCGTGAGCGAATTGCTGAAGGTGTTAGCCGAGCATGACGACCTGGATGCGATCTGGTGCCACGGAGATGCCGAGGCGTGTGCGACAGCGAAAGCGCTGTCGACGGGTAACCTCAAGCAGGTGTGGACGAATGAAGGTCGCGAGATTGATTTCTTTGATGCCGGTGAAGGCGAAGGGCCGTGGTACCTGGAGCATGCCTACCAGGTGAAGAACATTTGGGTGCCGTACGGAGAGTGAGGAACGGCGGATCAACAAGAACTAAGAAACGCTGAGCGGATCGAACCCCCTGCCAGGCTTTTCCCTACCTGCGGCGCCAACGAGACCCGCTCTCTCCTATCGAGCGCAAATAAAAAAGGGTGGCTTGCGCCACCCTTTTTTATTTGCTTTTCTCCGGGCCCCCTCATGAGGAAGGAGCCCAGACGTTGCTGGTTTTTTCTGGAACCTTCCTTACCTAGGGAAGGTTGAAGAACTTCACGAACTGAATGCACACTAGCGAAACCGCCACTAGTGTCAATCCACTGGTCTTTCTATTCATGACGCCTCCTCAGCGTGGAACAAACAAAATCGACATGCAGAGGCAAGGTTCGAACGACAGTTACCTTGACTGATAAGGGCGGCAAAGTTGCATCAGCGGGCGAGGTATCCACACACCCAATCTTAGTCGTAGGACTCCCCAGGATGCCTCTGAACGTGGGAACGGTACTTGAATAGGGGACGTTGTCAAAGTAGCTTTACTCTTATTAGTAATGTAGTGATAAACAAAGCAATGCCGGAAAGCGCCCTGCGGGAAGCCACCCGCAGATGCCGCTGGTTCTGGAATCCAGAATGATGCGAATATGTATGCCTATTTGGGCCAAGGTCCCAGCCATGCCGAGAGCTATCAAAACTGAAGATCTACGCCTGGAAGAGTCCAGGCAGCGCAAGAAGCATTGGAAGCGATGGGGACCGTATCTGTCGGAGCGGCAGTGGGGAACGGTACGCGAGGATTACAGTGCCAACGGGACGGCGTGGGAATATTTTCCCTTCGAACACGCTCATGCGCGAACCTACCGCTGGGGAGAGGACGGAATTGGCGGCATCAGCGATCGCCATCAAATGATCTGCTTTGCCCTGGGGATGTGGAACGGGCGCGACCCCATTCTGAAGGAGCGATTGTTCGGGCTGACGGGCAATCAGGGCAATCATGGCGAGGACGTGAAGGAGCAGTATTTCTACCTGGATTCGACGCCAACGCACAGCTACATGCGCATGCTGTACAAATACCCGCAGGCGGAGTTTCCCTACCGGCAATTGCTGGAAGAAAACCGGAAGCGAGGGCGCAGCGAGCCGGAGTATGAGCTCCTGGATACCGGGGTGTTCCAGGAAAGCCGCTATTTCGATGTGTTCATCGAATACGCCAAGAGCGATTGGGAAGATATTTTGATCAAAATTACGGCATACAACCGCGGGCCGGAAGCGGCCGTTCTGCATCTTTTGCCCACACTATGGTTTCGCAACACCTGGTCCTGGGGAAAGGACTTGCGGCGGCCAGTGGCGCGAAGGGCCGCGGATTTACCGGGAGGGGTTTGCGCAGAGGTCGAGCATTGGCAGTATGGCAAACGGTGGCTGCTGGCCGCGGGCCGGCCGGAGCTGCTGTTCACGGAAAATGAAACGAATTACGTGAAGCTATTCAACTACCGCGAACGAGTGCCCTACGTAAAAGATGCTTTTCACGAATATCTGGTTCACGAAAATAAACTGGCGGTGAATCCGAAGCTGACGGGGACTAAGATGGCGGCGTATTCCATGTTTCGCCTGGCACCCGGGGAAGCCGCGAGCATGCGATTGAGGCTGACAGACCTGGATCCACTGGGAAGTATGGACCCGGAACTGCCGTGGATTGGGATGAGCGGAGCCGCGGGGCAACACACTCCGAGCGCGGGGGCGCTGGCGCCGGGAAACTTTGGAGAAGGGTTCGATGGCGTGTTCAGCCAACGGATGAAAGAAGCCGACGAATTTTGGGAGTCGCGAATTCCCCGGCATCTTTCTTCAGACGCGCGCATGGTCATGCGCCAAGCTTATGCCGGAATGTTGTGGTCGAAACAGTTTTATCATTACGACGTGGAAACGTGGCTGGAGGGCGATCCCGCGGGCCCTGCGCCGCCGGCGGGGCGGTTGAAGGGACGAAACAAGGATTGGGCGCACCTGTACAACGATGACGTGTTGTCGATGCCGGATAAATGGGAATACCCGTGGTATGCGGCGTGGGACCTGGCATTTCACTGCATCCCGCTGGCGATTGCCGATTCCGATTTCGCGAAGGAGCAACTGGTTCTGCTGCTGCGCGAATGGTACATGCACCCGAACGGGCAGCTTCCGGCATACGAATGGGCGTTTGGTGATGTGAATCCGCCGGTGCACGCGTGGGCGGCCTGGAGAGTCTACAAGATCGACCGGCGAATCCGCGGGGTGGCGGACCGCGAATTTCTCGAGCGCGTGTTTCACAAGCTGCTGCTCAATTTCACGTGGTGGGTGAACCGCAAAGACCCCGAAGGCCACAACATTTTCCAGGGCGGCTTTCTCGGTCTCGACAACATCGGTGTGTTTGACCGTTCGGCGCCGCTGCCGACCGGCGGCCATCTGGAGCAATCGGACGGCACCAGCTGGATGGGCATGTATTGTCTGAATATGCTGGCGATAGCGCTCGAACTGGCCAAGGACGATATGGCGTACGAAGACGTGGCCAGCAAGTTCTTCGAACATTTTGTGCACATCGCGCACGCCATGAACGACATCGGCACGGATGGCCGGTCGCTGTGGGACGACGGAGACGGCTTCTATTACGACTTGTTGCATCTGCCGAATGGCGACGACCATTTCATGAAAATACGCTCGATGGTCGGGCTTATCCCATTATTTGCGGTGGAGACGCTGGAGCCGGAAGTGGTCGACCGCTTGCCGGGGTTCAAGACGGCGCATGCAGTGGTTCATTGACAATCATGCGGACGTGCCGGAACACATTGAAATGACGCAACGGTCCCCGCGGGGAGTGCGGCGCCAATTGTCGCTCGCCAATCGTAAGCAACTGAAGCGCATGTTGAAACGGATGTTGGACGAGGCGGAATTTTTCTCACCGCACGGGATACGCGCTCTCTCTCGCTACCATCTGGATCATCCCTACGAGGTGCAGGTGAACGGCCATAACAGCCGGGTGGACTATGAGCCGGCGGAATCGTCATCAGGAATTTTTGGAGGGAATTCGAACTGGCGAGGGCCGGTGTGGTTTCCCCTGAATTACCTGCTGATCGAGTCGCTACAGAAGTTTCATCATTATTATGGCGAAGATTTCAAGGTGGAATGCCCGACGTATTCTGGCAAGGAAGTGGACCTTTGGCAGGTGTCCACGGAGATTTCGCGGAGATTGACGCGGCTGTTCTTGCGAGACCAGAATGGCCGGCGGCCGTTTAGTGGCAACAATGATTTGTTCAACAAGGATCCACACTGGCGTGATTTGATCCTCTTCTACGAATACTTTCATGGCGACAATGGCGCGGGCCTTGGCGCCAGCCACCAAACCGGTTGGACTGGTCTGGTGGCCAAACTGCTGGAACAAAGCGGAGAGTGACTATGTCCCTGCTTGCGGAAGTGCAGTTCGGCAGGGAAATCTGCGGCGAGCTGGAAATCGCGGAAGCGCGGGAGTGGTTGGTCACCAACGGGCTGGGCGGCTATGCCAGCGGCACCGTGGCGGGAACAACCACGCGCCGGTACCACGGACTGCTGGTGGCCGCGCTGCAGCCGCCGGTGAAGCGCACGGTGCTGGTAAATGCCCTGGACGAAACTGTTCGTTATCGTGGCACGAGTTTTTCTCTCGCGACAAATCGATGGAAGAGCGGATTTATTTCGCCGAGCGGCTATCTTCAGATTGAAAGTTTTCACCTAGAAGGTTCGAAGCCCGTTTGGCGATACGCGCTGGAAGATGCGCTGTTCGAAAAGCGTGTGTGGATGAAACAGGGCGAGAACACCACATACATTCGGTACAGCTTGGTGCGCGGCGGTCCGGTTGTCGATGTGGACGCAAAAGCACTAGTGAACTACCGCGATTTTCATTTGACAACGAGGGCCACGAATTGGCAGACGCGGACAGAGCCGGTCGAACATGGCTTGCGTGTGGTCGCCTTCGAGGGCGCGTCGCCGTTTTATCTGAGAAGTGCGGAGGGGACGTGGGGCGCGCGCGAGGAATGGTACCGGGATTATTTTCTCCCGATGGAGCTGAAACGCGGGCTCGATGACGACGAGGACCGGCTGTTTGCGGGGCAGTTTCATTGCCAGATGCGTACCGGCGAAAGCGTGACCATCGTTTTGAGCACGGAGGAGAATGCCTCTCTCTATGGCGAAGATGCGCTTATATCGCAGTCCGCGCACGAGCTGAATCTGTTTCAAAAATGGCAGGCGCACCACGGGCAGATTTGCGGCAATCCCGCCGAAGAAGAGCCGAGCTGGCTTTGGCAATTAGTATTGGCCGCGGACCAGTTCCTGGTGAAGCGTATATTGCCGGATGAGGCGGATGGGCGAAGCATCATCGCGGGTTATCCGTGGTTCAGCGACTGGGGCCGCGACACGATGATTGCGCTGCCCGGGCTGACGCTGGTGATGGGACGTCCGGAAATCACACGAAAAATTCTTCTTTCCTTGGTGCGCTACGTTGATCAGGGAATGCTTCCAAATAATTTCCCGGACGAAGGAAGTGCGCCGGGTTACAACACCGTAGACGCGACGCTCTGGCTGTTTGAGGCGCTGCGGCAATATTTTGAGGCTACGCAGGATCTGGAGATTCTGCAGCGGTTGTTCCCAGTGTTGGCAGGCATAATCGACGCACACGTGCGTGGCACGCGATACAACATCAAAGTGGATCCTTCCGATGCGCTTCTGTCCGCGGGAACCGCCGACGTGCAGCTCACGTGGATGGATGCGAAGGTGGGAAATTGGGTGGTGACGCCGCGGACCGGGAAAGCGGTGGAGATCAACGCGCTGTGGATCAATGCGCTCGATACGATGGCGGGATTCGCTCGCTTGCTGGTGCGGCCGGGCGAAGGTTACGACCGACTAGGGGAGAAGGCCACGCGTAGCTTCCAGAAATTCTGGAACGCGGAGCGGAACTGTTGCTTTGACGTGATCGACACGCCATTGGGAGATAAGGACGGCTCGCTGCGGCCGAATCAGATTTTTGCGCTATCGCTGCCGGCTTGCCCGCTCACGCCGGAGCAGCAGAAAGCCGTAGTGGATATCGTTGCGGCGCAATTGCTGACGTCGCACGGATTGCGCAGCCTGGGACCGTTCGAGCCGGGTTACAAGGGCCGGTCCGCCGGAGGGCCCCGGGAACGCGATTCCGCCTACCACCAAGGAACCGTGTGGGGATGGCTGCTAGGTCCCTTCGCGCTCGCGCATTATCGCGTCTATAAGGATGCCGCGCTGGCACAGAGTTTTCTTGAGCCGTTGGGAAGAAGCATTTCTAGCGCAGGACTCGGCACGCTCGCGGAAATCTACGATGGCGATCCTCCGTTTGCGCCGGCAGGGGCAATCGCGCAGGCATGGACGGTGGCCGAAGTGGTTCGGGCGTGGCAGTTTCTGAGCGCAGCGCTGGCGCCGGCCGAAGCAACAACCGTGAAGTTTCAAACGAGCCGCGGCGCTGCGTTGTAAACAGCGTTCCTCCTCAACGCGTGTTAAGGCTGGATCGCGCCCGAATCTTTCGCCGGGCCGGCGCACAACGATAAAAGCGTGGCGAGAAGCAGGATCCCTCCAACAACAGCAAGAGAGACGTGCACCGAGATGTGCAACCACGGTTCGGCGACCATCTTCACGCCGATGAAAATCAAAACCACAGCCAGGCCATAGCCGAGGTAGCGCAAATACTGCAGCAAATCGGAAAGAAGGAAATACAGGGAGCGTAGGCCGAGAATCGCGAACACGTTGGAAGTAAATACGATGAACGGGTCGCGCGTGATTCCGAAGATAGCCGGAATGGAATCCACGGCGAAGGTAACGTCGCTGATTTCCACGACGAGCAGCACTAAAAGCAGGGGTGTCGCGAAAAGCTGGCCGGCGCGGCGAACGAAAAAGCTGGTGCCGTGATACTCCTTGGTTACACGAAGGTGGCTGCTCGCAAGACGCAAAATGGGATTGCGTTCGTAATGGACCTGTTTGCCATGCTTCCACATCATATGCAGCCCGGTGTAGACGAGAAACAAGCCGAAGACCGGGAGGATCCATTGAAAGCGGGAGATCAGCGCCGCGCCGGCGGCGATCATGATGCCGCGCATGACCAGCGCGCCCAGGATGCCCCATTCTAGGACGCGATGCTGCACTTTCTCATCGACTTGGAAGGTCCGGAAGATGACCAGGAAAACGAATAGATTGTCGATGCTGAGCGCTTTTTCGATGACATAGCCGGTGAAATATTCCAGGCCGCGCTGCGACCCGTGCCAGTGCCATACGAAACAGCCAAAAGCCGTGGCCAGGCCGATCCACACCGCGCTCCAGAAAGCCGCTTCACGAATTTTGATTTTGTGGGCCTTGCGATGAAAGAGGCCGAGGTCCAGGGCTAGGGCGATAAGGACGAATAAATTAAAGCCAACCCAGAGGAGCGGAGTGCCCATGCTGGCAGAGATATTAGCGTAAGTCGGTGGGATGCCCTAACCGGTTGCGAAACGGCACGGGGTTGGCGATTTCCATGATCGGTTACGGCGTGTCAGCGGGTTTGAGGTTATTGCTGGCGTTGAGATTGCTCAGACTCAGGCGAAGCGTTTTGCCGGCTTGGATCGTTATCGGGACGTCCCACATCAGTCTGCGGTCACCCGAAATGGCCTCCACGCCCAGGCTACTAACCCAGTAATTGCCAGGAGGAAGGCCGGAGATGGAAGCTCGGCCGTCGAGATCAGTTTGCACTTTTGCCGCGAGATATTTCACCTGGGCGGCGTCCGGTGCAGCTTGCGCCAGACGAGCCGCGTGAAGCGCATGCAAGTTATCCCAGGCGACTTTGGGATTGACGCCGGTGAGTTCGAGTTCGATGCCCTGGACGCTGCCGGGATGAGTTTCAATGAATTTCTTGGTGTCGCTGAGGAATTCCTCTTTTTGTCTTGCGTACTTGTCGGGATTCGCGGTTTTGTCGGAGTCGCGGTATTTCGGAAGAGGAAAGCCTTTGGTCACACCGCCGGAGTTCGAGCGCTCATAAGCGGCGAAAAACTCCGGGGTTTTCATGATGTCGTCGGTGGTGAGCGACTTGTCGAGGTCGGTGGTGGTAAGGTCAAGGGTTTTGTGAGCCTTCAACCAAGCTTTCAATTCTGGAGACACTGTGAGCTTGTCGATGAACTCCTCGCGTGTCGGCAGAATATCCTGTCCGGAGACTTCCTGAATCACGTCGGCGTAGCTGCGCGTGAGGATGTAAAGATTAAATTGGCGGACAGGTTCGGCTTGCGCGCCTGTCGGAGTGACTTGAGCGGTGAGATCGAGCGAACCGGTGGAGGCCTGAGCTGCAAGGTACGTGGGGAAATAAATAAAAGATGCGAGAGCCAGAAGAATGCGTCGAAAATTTCGCATGTGCCTCATCGTAGCAGATTGATTTTGCGCGGCCCCGGGAAACAAATGCGGGTTGTCCAATCCGCCTAGTCCGAGGATGCAAATCGCAGCAAGGCGCAAGATCCATGCTTTGCAAAAACCGCTCAGGATAAGCCAAGAAAACGGAATTAAACACGACGTCATAAGTAATTGCGCATTAGATCGATGTATGTTCTTCTAGTGGAATGAAACCACTAACGATTGCGGACTCCGCAACCATCATTCTGGGATTACAAGATGAAATTCGACGAACCGAGGAATCACGCTATGACCATCGGCTTCACGGCGTGCTGCTGGTGGCTCATGGTATGACGTGTCCGGAAGTGGCGGCGCTGTTAGGAGACGCACCGAGAACCGTCGAGTATTGGATTCGCGGGTTCGAGGAGAAAGGCCTAGCCGCCTTGCGTGAGGGGGAACGGTCGGGGCGGCCGAGACGCCTGAGCGAGAAGCATCTTCGAGGAATCAACGCCGCTCTTCGGCGGATGCCGCGAGAGCTAGGCTTGAGCGGAAATCTATGGGACGGCAAGACGCTGGCGGCCTGGATCGAGCGGGAGTACGGGATCGACTTGGGCGTACGGCAATGCCAGCGTCTGTTTCGGCGGTTGGGTTTTCGGCTACGCAAGCCTCGTCCCGCGATTGCGCAAGCCGATCCCGAACGGCAGAAGGTGCATAAAAAAAACTCCAAGGGCTGATGGAAGATGCTGCGGTCGACCTCTGGGCTACGGACGAAGTACACTTCCAGCAGCACGGCTCGCGTTGTCGCATGTGGGTGCCCCCGGAAACCAAGGACCCCGTGCTGCTGCATCATCCGACACGGCGCAGTGTGGGATACTTCGGTGCCGTACGGTTGCGGGATGGAAAGTTTCAGTTTTCTAGGGAAACGGGTAAATTTAACGCGGTGACCTTCTTTGCCTTTCTGAAAGGGCTACGGCGCACCAGTATTCGAACGGGGCGCCGCGTGGTGGTCATCACGGACAATGCCAGATACCATCACGCGCGGCTTCACAAAGAATGGAGAGCGTCACACGTTGAGGACTTTGTGCTGGATTACTTGCCGCCCTACAGCCCCGAACTGAATCCGATTGAACGGGTCTGGAAGCTGACGCGCCGTCAATGCTTGCACAACCGATATTTTCCTGTACTGGAGGAGGTCGTCGCTGTCGTCGAGACGCAGTTTAAAAACTGGCGTAACGGAAACGAAACCCTCCGCCGTCTATGCGCAATAACTTAAGACGCTGTGTTTAGAAGAGTTGGAAGCGGGTTTCTATGGTGACCCAGGCAGGGACGGGGTTTTTAGCGGCGTCGCGGCCGGGAGAAAAACGCCAGGTGTGCACCGCCTCGATGGCGCGTTCATCGAGTCCCATGCCTAGGCCTTGAAGAATGCGAATGCGCGTAGCCTTGCCATCGGGACCAACGAGCACCTGCAGCTTGGCCTTGCGCGCCTCCTCGCTGTAACCGGGTTCGGGACAATACAAACAAGTCACCGGAGAAGCGACGTTGGCGTACGATCCGTCACCATCACTGGCGCCCGCGCCATTGCCGTTGCCATCACCCATGGTGTTTCCGTCGCCGGTGCCGAATCCGTGGCCGCGTCCCGGGCCGGCCGAATCCGTGTCTGACCTCATCCAGGGCAATCCGAGATTCGTCACCGTGGTCACACTGGTCGGAGCATTTGGATCAAACACAGCTGGTGGAGCAGGCAAAACGGAATCGGCGTTTCGATTGAGCCGCGGCGGCACGAGAGGCATGGAGGAGCTGGGAGCAAGATTGCCGAAGCGCGCCGGCTTATTTTCGTTTTCGCCGCCACTGCCATCGCTGCCGAGCGAGGGACGCCCGGAGGAATCCGGCGGCGGTGGAACATAAGCTAGCAAGTTTTTTGCAAAGTCCAAAGAAGTGGGACGGGGAAGAGGGCCACGAATGGGCGCCGATGCGACGGCGAAAATAAGGCCAAGCAAAATGGCGATATGGATTCCAGCGGGAAATGTTTGGCCGCGGCCGCGTCGCGCGGACAGCGCGATCGATTCAAAGTGCAGGGGTGCCCTGTTTGCGGAGGTGGGTTGAAGCTTTATGGGGCGGATGGCGAGGCGGAGATTTTCCGAAACACGACGAAGCCAAGAGTCCGCTCGCGATTCGCGGAAAGAGCCAAGAGGAAGAATGCTCACGACGCGCCCTCCAATGCCTGGTCAGTGAGAACGCAGGTAAACAGTGGAGGTTGCCTACGACGATTCAGGCGGTTTCCGGAATGTTTTTATAGGAAACGGCCCGCCTCAGAAGGCCAGCGCTACAAAGGTGATGGCAAGTTGGATAGTTAATTAGTACAAGCGGAAATTCACTTCAAACGGGACGATGACCGGGATGGGTTTGCCACCGGGTCCGGTTACGGGCTTGCAGCGCCACGTCTTCATTGTGGTCAAGGTGTTTTCGTCGAGGCCCAAGCCGGGGCTGCGAATCAGGCGCATGTTAGAGAGATGGCCATCGGTGTTCACGACCGCTTCGACGAGCACGATGCCGGAATATTTAGCCTTGCGCGCTTCTTCGGAGTACGGAGGATTGGGCATGTAGTAGCAGCTCGGCATGCCGATGCCGTTCACGCCAGCGTGGAACGCGCCGCCGCCAGTGCCGCCGCCTTCGCCAGGACCAAGACCGCCACCGCTACCGCTGCCGATACCGCCACCTTCGCCCGTGCCGATGCCGCCGCCACCGCCCGAGCCGTTGGACATGTTTACGGCAGCAGCCATCGGATCGCCGAAGTTAGAGAGATTCGGGTTAGCCACTTTTAGGTCCGGAGGACCGAGCAGCGTCGGATCCATGGCCAATTTCGGATTCGGATTCTTGATGACCGCGGTTGGCGGAGTGAACTGCGTCATGCTGAAGCGTGGTGCTTTGCCCTTCGTTGGAGGAAGCGGAGAACGATCACCGCCACCACCACCGCCACCAGCCTTGTCCGCACCCGCCGGCAATTTCGCGATGTACGGAGAAATATCGAGAGGCGTTACAGTAACCTGTTTGTTCACCGCTTTGGTGTGTGGAGTAAACAGGACGAACGGCACGACCAAAAGAGCGATGATGCCGGCATGCACTGCGAACGCGATCGCCTGGGTCCAGCCAAAATTCTCATCCTTGGACCAAATATCCTTGACCTTGACGGCTTTGATTCCGGGAGGAAGCGCAGCGGGCTTCGGAGGATTGAAAAAGTCCTTGATGCGCTCGCCGAATCCGCCAAAAGCACCGCCCCAGTCAACTTCCAGGCGCTTGTTCACGATTCCCTTGGGAGCAGCGGGAGCGGACAAGAAGAACTTGAGATTTTCCTTCATTCCCGAACCGAAAGAGTTCTTCGTGAAGGGAACGTCAGCGCGCTCGATGACCTTCACTGGACGCTCAAACAAAAATTGCTTGAGGTTGGACCAGAAATTGTCGGGAATGAGGATCTCCGGCGTGCCGAAATCGGGCAACGCGGAGTTAGGCACAGGAATGACTTCTTCCGGCCCTGTGCGCTTGGGCTTACTTAGTTCGTCGGGAAGGAGGTTAATGAATCCTGGCACCTTTGTCCCTCTGTCATTTAGACGCGGTCTGGCCGCTAAATGTTCGCACCTGCCGTTATGATTCGCGCCGGCTGGGAAAGGTTGCGCGACCCTCACGGCTGACACAGCTTCAACAAGTATTGTAACATACGTGGTTACACTGCTTTCCGCAATTTCCCGACGTACAACAGAGGCGTGCGACCTTTGGCCGGTCCCCCAGGGGAGTGGCGGCGTTAGAAGGGATACACAAGCTATCGTTATGGGCGAACCGCTGGAACTGAAGAAGACGCTGAACTTGCCGAAGACGGACTTTCCGATGAAGGCAAGCCTGCCACAGAATGAGCCGAAACAGCTTGAGGCCTGGCAGGAATCGAAATTGTACGAGCGCATCCTGCAGGCGCGCGAAGGCAAGCCATTGTTTGTACTGCACGATGGACCGCCGTACCCCACCGGCACGATTCACCTGGGCACCGGGCTGAACAAAATTCTGAAAGACATGATCGTCAAGTCCAAAAGCATGGCAGGCCATTACGCGCCTTACGTGCCCGGATGGGATTGCCACGGTTTGCCGATTGAAACTCAGGTGGAAAAGGAATTGGGCGGCAAGGGAAAAGTGCCGCCGGCGGAATTCCGCCAGCGTTGCCGCGACTACGCGACGAAATATGTGGAGCAACACAAGCGCGACTTCAAGCGTCTTGGCGTTTTCGGCCGCTGGGACCATCCCTACTTGACCATGAGCCATGAATACGAAGCGACCATTGCCAGCGCATTTCTGGATTTCGTGGAAAAGGGCTACGTGTACCGCGGGCGCAAGCCTGTCTACTGGTGCATTTACGACAACACGGCTTTGGCGGAAGCCGAAGTCGAATATGAAGACCACACCAGCCCGTCGATCTGGGTGACCTTCAAGGTGGTGGGAGGCGGCACGGGCGCAGCCGAGAAGATTGGCTCCGATGTTTCCGCGGTGATCTGGACAACCACGCCTTGGACGATTCCGCACAACCGCGCGCTGGCGTTCCATCCGGATTTTGAATATGTGGTGGTCGAGACCGAAAAAGGGAAGCTACTGCTGGCGGCGGATCGCGTGGCGGCTTTGCAGGCGGATTGCGACATCAAGCAAGCCGAGGAATTGGCGCGGTTCAAGGGGCAGGAATTTGAGGGCATGAAGTTTCAGCATCCCTTTCTGCCGATTCAGGTGCCGGGTGTTTTGGCGGAGTACGTGACGCTCGATCAGGGCAGTGGCATCGTGCATACGGCGCCGGGCCATGGTGCGGACGACTTTGTCACCGGACAAAAGTATGGTCTGGAGATTTATGCGCCGATCGATGATCGCGGCGTGTATCTGGAAGGCTTGCCGGAATACAAAGGCAAAGATGTGTTCACGGCGAATCCGATCATGGTCGAGCTGTTGGCCGGTCGTGGGGCGTTGCTGGCGAACCATCCTTACAAGCACAGCTATCCGCATTGTTGGCGCTGCCACAACCCGGTGATCTTTCGGGCGACGGAGCAGTGGTTCATCAAGATGGATCAACCGAAGAAGGACGCGACGGAAACATTCCGGCAGGAAGCCCTGGCGCAGATTCCCACCGTGAAGTGGTTGCCGGCGTGGGGCCAGGATCGCATGTACGAAATGATCGAGAAGCGCCCGGACTGGTGCGTCTCGCGGCAGCGGTTCTGGGGCACGCCGATCATTGTGTTTTATTGCGATGCGTGCGGGACCCGGCTGGAAGATTTTGCCGCGCTGCGCAACGTGGTGAAGTGGTTTGAAAAAGAAGGCGCGGACGCCTGGTACAAGCACTCCGCGGAAGAATTGTTGCCGCCAGGAACGAAATGCCGTTGCGGCGGCGCGAAATGGCGCAAGGAAAACGACATTCTGGATGTGTGGTTTGATTCCGGCTCATCGCATCTGGCTGTTCTCGAAGGGGGAGGAATGGCCCGCGGACGTGTATCTGGAAGGGCCGGACCAGTATCGCGGATGGTTCCATAGTTCGCTGCTGATTGCCATCGGCGTCCGGGATAAAGCGCCGTACCGAGGAGTAGTGACGCACGGCTGGACGCTCGACGAACAGGGCCGGCCGATGTCGAAGTCGCTCGGTAACGTGGTATTGCCGACGGAAATTTGCGACAAGTGGGGCGCGGACCTGCTGCGGCTGTGGGTGGCGTTCGCAGGAATATCAAGCCGACGTGAAGATGAGCGAGCGCGTGATGACGCAGCTCAGCGAGGCATACCGGAAGATTCGCAACACCTTTCGCTTTGCGCTTGGGGAACCTGAACGATTTTGATCCGGCCAAAGATGCGTTGCCGAACGACGCAACTGGAGGAAATGGATCAGTGGATGCTGGAGCGCACGGCAGACCTGGTGAAGCGCTGCCGCGAATGGTACTCGTCCTACGATTTCCACCGCGATCTACCACGCCATCCACGATTTTTGCGTCGTGGATCTGAGCGCGTTTTACTACGACGTGCTGAAGGATCGTCTGTACACTAAGGCGCCACATAGCAAGTCGCGGCGGTCCGCGCAAATGGCGGTCTGGAAAATCACGAGCGCCCTGATCCGGCTGGCGACTCCCATACTGGTGTTCACGGGCGAAGAGATCTGGAAATATTTTCCGAAGAAGGCGGGCGAGCCGGACAGCGTGCACATGACGCTGTTCCCGGACGAAGCCGAATTGCGGACGGGAATCGCGCCCGCAAAGGTGGACACCTGGGAATTGTTGGGACGCGTGCGCAGCGAAGTGCTGAAAGCTCTGGAGATCGCGCGCAATGAAAAGAAGATGATCAATTCCGGTTTGGAAGCGAAGGTGCTTCTGAATGCGGACCTGGAGCTGAAGGCCAAATTGAAGCATTACCTTCCGCAGTTGCCAGGGCTGTTTATTGTGTCGCAGGTGGAATTGATCAACGCAGGCTCCGGGGAGTTTAAATCGGAAATGGTGCCAAGCTTGGAAGTCACGGTGCAGCGCGCGGACGGTAAGAAGTGCGAGCGTTGCTGGAATTACTCGATCCATGTGGGCGACAATCCCCGCTATCCGACGATTTGTGAGCGTTGCAGTGAAGCGATTGCGGAGATCGAGGCGGAAAATGACGGGAAGTGAAGGAATTAAAGGAAATGAAGGATTCAGATTGCGCCTAACACTCCTATTTTGCTTCCGCCGATCCTTTCCTTCATTAACGCCCTATACGTCCTCGACCACCTCCTCCCTATGATCATTCCACGGCGCTTGCGATGGCTCTGGCTCACGCTCGCCATGGTTTTTCTGGACCGCGCTTCGAAGGCGTGGATTGATTCGCGGCCGGAAGAATATTTTCCGCACGCCGTGATTCGCGGCTTTCTCGAAATAGTCCGTTCGCACAATCCGGGCATCGCCTTCAGTTTTTTCGCCGACGCTTCTTCACCGGCGATGCGCTACCTGCTGATTGTCGGTTCCGTGGTGATTATCGGAGTGATTGCGTGGCTCCTGGTCGCCAGTCGCCATCTGAACGCGCCGAGCGCTGCGGGGTTGGCGCTGTTGCTGGCGGGCGCCACGGGCAACGTCACCGACCGCATCATTCATGGCGCAGTCACGGATTTCCTGCAAGTGTGGCTGCGCTTCCTGCCGTGGCACATCGTCAATCCGTGGCCGACATTCAACATTGCCGACAGCGCGGTTACAATTGGTGCCATGCTGCTGGTAATTGATGTATTATTCTCCCGGCAATACCCCGTGGATTCTCACTAAAATATCGATTAGGTAGATGGAGGGTGCGCATGGCTCCTCGTACGTCGGGATTTTCGCGCCGCGATTTCTTGGGCGGCTTGATTGGTGTTGCGGCGGTAAGTTCGTTGCCGGGTTCATCGCGCCTGCCGGCCGCCTCAGCCGATACTCATAATGTTTTTGTACCTTATCAATTCCCGAACGGTTTCCTCTGGGGCGTGGCAACGGCGTCCTATCAAATCGAAGGCGCCTGGAGCGTGGACGGCAAGGGCGAATCGATCTGGGATCGTTTTTCTCACACCGTGGGGAAAGTGAAGGGAGGCGACACAGGCGATGTCGCCTGCGATTCCTACCATCGCTACAAGGAAGACATAGCGATCGCGAAAAAATTGAATGTGAAAAGTTACCGTTTTTCGATCTCCTGGCCGCGCATCCAAGCCGACGGCACCGGCATACCGAACCCAAAGGGTTTGGATTATTACAAGCGCCTGGCAGACACGCTGCGCGAAGTGAACATGCGCCCGCTGGCCACTTTGTATCACTGGGATTTGCCGCAACCGTTGCAGGATACCGGTGGCTGGCCGAATCGCGATATGGCGGGCCGCTTCACGGATTATTCGGAACTGGTGACCAAGGCTTTGGGCGATCACGTTTCTCATTGGTGCATTTTCAATGAGCCGTGGGTGTTCGTGTTCTTGGGTTATGCACGAGGCATTCATGCGCCGGCGCTGAAAGATCCGGCGGCGGCGTTGCGCGCGAGTCACGTTGTGAACATGGCACAGGGCCAGGCATTCAAGGCGATCAAGGCGGTCAACGCGAAATTCCAGGTGGGCAGTGCCTACAGTGTCTCTAACTTCGAGCCCGCCACTTCGAGCGCCGAAGACAAAGCTGCCGTCGATCGCGCGCATGGGATCGGCAACGTGTGGTTTGTGAATCCGGCGTTGAAGGGCGAATATCCAAAAGCGCTCGCCGCAGGGAATTTGGACGAAATCCTGGGCGTGAAGCCGGGAGACATGGAGCTTTGCAAGGCTCCGCTGGATTTTCTGGGGATCAACTATTACCGGCGGCAAATTGTGGCGGCCATTCCGCCGGGCCCGGGAGAAGCTGCGTTTGGCGCAGCGCCGTTTGATGCGACGGAGGGCCCGCTCACGGATTTTGCGTGGGAAGTGTGGCCGGACGGTTTTTACGAGTTGCTGATGCGCTTCACACGCGAGTACAACAAACCGGTGATGGAGATTACCGAGAACGGCTGCTCGTATCTGGATGAGCCGGACGTTCACGGCCGGGTGCCGGACCAGCGGCGCATCGAGTTCATGCGCGGATACATCAGCGCGCTCGGACGCGCCATGAAGGCTGGAGCCGATGTACGTGCGTACCATCATTGGAGTCTGCTGGACAATTTCGAATGGGCGGAAGGATACGCGCAGCGGTTCGGTTTGACGTATGTCGATTTTCGCGATCAGCGCCGAATCATCAAGGATTCCGGCTACTGGTATGGAAAGCTCGCGGGATCGGGGAACCTGGCTTAACTGCTTCGGTGTTGTAGTTCCAAAGATAGGCTTCAAGCGGCTGCCGAGAGTATACTGAACGGCGGATCGACCGAGGCGCGCCATGACACTTGAACAAAAAGTCCTTGAGAAGCTTCAGGACCTGCCGCCCGAGAAGCAAAAGGTCATCCTCGGCTTTGTCCAGTCGCTGAAAAAGGAAAATGGCAGCGCTCCTGCGCTTCAAGGCGGGGAAGGCCTTCGGGCCGACCTTGCTATCCATCGAACCGGGGATGTTGCCGAATCCCGCCGCGGGATGTCGGGGAATTTCCTAAGAGATATTGAGCCGTGAGAGTGGTGCTCGACACCTACGCGGCCACTAGGTACTTGCATAGCCCGGCCGCTCTCTCTCCACACGATCTACAGTCGATTCGCAGGGCCGCGGGGAATAGTCGACCAGTGTTTGTGTCTGCCATATCACGCGTGGAGATGATTGATTTGGTGGAGCGAAGCCGGCTCCTGCTAGAATCCTTCCGGGGCCTAAGGGAGACAGTGGATTCAAAGGCTTCCCCGCTGTTAGTACAACCTGGACGGGGCGGTTGCAAAAGTGGTGCGCAGCATTTCACGGCTAGCTGTTTCCGACATGCCTGATCGAATCATTGCGGCGACGGCATCGTATCTGGGATTGCCGTTTGTCACGCGGGACAGCAGGCTACAATCTGCAGCAATCAATACAGTTTGGTAATTCCGTGACAGAACCATTGCATCAGCAATTCGTGGTGACGATGGAGGAGGTCGGCCTGCGCTTGGACCGCTTGGTGGTGCAGCATTTTCCGGAGCTTTCTCGGACGCGGGTGCAGGAATTGATTGAGGAAGGGTTGGTGCTTCTGAACGGCAAAGCCGCGAAGGATTCGCACAAAGTGCATGCGAACGACGTGATTCGCGTGGTGCCGCAGGAAAGGCCCCCGCTACAGGCGGAGCCCGAAGCGATTCCGCTCGACGTCTTGTATGAAGATGACGACGTGATGGCCATCTCCAAGCCGGCGGGGATGAGCGTTCACGCGGGAGCAGGGAATTCGCACGGCACGCTGGTGAATGCGCTTCTCGGGCGCGGGCAGCAGCTTTCGCAAAGTGATCATCCAGTGCGGCCGGGGATCGTGCACCGGTTGGACAAGGAAACCTCCGGGATCCTGCTGGTGGCGAAGAATGATTTCGCGCACGCGAAACTCTCCGAAGCTTTCCGGCAGCGCGCGATCCGGAAAATCTACATAGCTTTGGTGCAGGGAATCCTGGAAGAAGAGCGCGGGCGCATCGAGCTCGCGATTGCGCGCGATCCCAACCGGCGCACGCGCATGACCGCGACACGCGCACTGTTGCTGCGCAATTCGCGGCCAGCAAGGACGGATTGGCGCGTGCTCGCAAAGATCGATTCGACGAGCTTGCTCGAATTGCACTTGCACACCGGGCGAACCCATCAGATTCGCGTGCACTTTTCCGCGCTGCGCCATCCGGTTGTAGGCGACACGTTGTACGGCGCCGCGGGCCAATTGCACGTTGGACGCACGACACTTCCCGCGCTAGGTCGCAATTTCTTGCATGCAGCGAAGATCGGGTTCGCCCAGCCCCAGAGCGGCAAGCTGATTGAATTGTCCGCGCCTTTGCCGGCCGAGTTGCGCGAATACCTGGCGAAACTGATCGCTGCCGCGGGCGAGAGCCTGGGTCGAATTGACGCTGCACTGCAGGGCTTCTTATAATCGGAGCACATGCGAACCAAATCACTCGCTTTGTTGTTGATCCTGCTGTCCTGCGGGGCCGCGCCTTTTTTTGCGCAGCAGCCCCAGAATCCTCCGACGCCAGCCACGCCGCCTGCGGCAAAGCCCGCCGACCAACAGCCGATCCAGAAGAGCCAAACCACGATTCCGGTGACGGTCAACCTTGTGGACGTTTTATTCACGGTGCTCGACCGGCGAAATAAGCTGGTTTCGGGCCTGGAGAAACAGGATTTCAAGGTGCTGGACGATAACGTTCCACAGGACATCCGTTATTTCAGCAAGCAAAGCGATTTGCCATTGCGCATCGGCATGCTCATGGACACTTCGAACAGCATCCGAGATCGGCTGAAATTCGAACAGGATGCCGCCAACAATTTTCTATACAGCGTGCTGCGGCGGAATAAGGACGAAGCGTTTGTGATGACCTTCGACGATGAGCCGCAGGTTGTCCAGGGATTCACGGGAGACACCGGCCTGTTGCGCGATCACATTTTGCGGACGCGCGCTGGCGGCGGCACCGCGGTTTACGACGCAATCTTTGACGCGTGCCTTAAGGAACTCAGCCATCCGCCGCGGCCACCCGGCGACCAGCCAGACGTGGTGCGGCGCGTGATGATCCTGATCAGCGATGGCGAAGACAACCTGTCGACGCACACACGCGCAGAAGCCATCGAGATGGCGCAGCGGACCAGCGTGGTGATCTACACGATCAGCACCAGCACGCAGTGGGTCACGCTGGACGATCCGAGCAAGACAAACTCCGGGAACCGCAAATATCATTTAACCGAAGGCGACAAAATTCTGCAGGACCTTGCCGACGAAACCGGTGGCCGGGCGTTTTATCCGTATCACGTAGACGATTTGGACCAGTCTTTCCAGGACATTGGCGAAGAATTGCGTAACCAATATTCCATCGCCTACAACCCGACGAATCATTCGGTGGATGGGCGCTACCACAACATCAAAATTGACGTGCCAGAACACAAGGGATACCAGGTCCGTGCGCGGCGCGGCTACTATGCGCGCGTGAATAATACCGGCACGAAGGCTGCGGGCGCGGCACAGTAGGGCGAGAAGGTATTACTTAGATTCGTCGTGGAGCAGGACCGCGTCGGATTCTACGTTGCCAGACTGAATGGCGATTTGTGAGCCGTCTTGCGAAAAGGCAAATCGCAAGATTTTGTCTTTCTTGAAGTGCGTGATTTGGCGGTGAGGTTTGCCGTCGAGCGGTTGCAGCCAGAGATTATCCACACCTTTCTCGCGAACAACATAGTAAACGCCCTTACCGTCGGGCGCGAAAGCCAGGTTGCCTGGAAGCGCGTGCGGGTCGACGTCACTGTAGGCCATCTTCTGGGTCTCGATGTTGTCCACGCGTAGCATCGATTTGTGGTCGAGTTCGCGCACTTCAAACGAGACGATTTCCTTTCCGTCGGGAGAAAGAGCATAGGCGCCCACCGCGTATTTCACGACGGTTTCCGGCGCGCCACCATCGATAGAGATACGCTTCACATAACGATTGTCGGCGTTGTCCACGTAATAGACCCAATTATCCGTTTTCGAACAAAGCGGTTCGCGATCATTCCGGCCGTTGCTCAATTGCTTGACATTGGCTCCGTTCAGATCCATGCGCGACAAGTTCGCCGAAGCCAGGTCTCCGGGACGGCCAATCTGCCGGAAAACAATGTATTTTCCTTCACCGCAGACCGCGACCTGGTCGGCGAGGTGTTTGCCGTCGGAGAAAAGCGTGGTCTCTTCGCCTTTGGCGGTGATGGCTTTCAGGCTTCCAGCCTGAGGAACGAGCAAGCGCCCGTCCGGCATCCATCTCCAGGTCCACACGGGCACTTCTGATTGCAGAGGGATCGCTTGTAATTGATCGGGATCGCTCGCCGGAGCAAGGGCAAGCGTGAAACGGAGTTTGCTCTGCAGAGCCACAAGAGTCTTGCCGTCTTTCGCCATGCCCACATTGCTGTAGTCGTTAGTGTCCGAAGTAATCTGACGGTATTCGCCCCCGGGATAGTTCAGATAGCCCATTTGTACCTGCAGGTGTTCGGCGTCCGCTTGCATGGCAGTGGCGATTAACGCGGTTCCATCGGGCACCCAGACGGGCCCGTGGTAGATGTGGTCCACCGAAATCGCGACGAATTGATCTGTCCCGTTCGCCGGGTCGACGGCCATGAACCCACCCAGCGCCGCTTTGGTTGGCTGCACGATGGGAATGACAATGACTTTTCCGTCGGGAGACCATGCCGGGACGTGACTGTCACTCAGCAATATGTGGTTGCGGAAGATGGCCTTCTCAATGGTACCGTCGCTTTTGGCCAGCCACAGATCCCAGTTGGGCGAATCATGCAATTCGCGAAGAAAAACGAAATGCGAGCCGTCGGGCGAGAACGAAACGGGGCTGTCGACGTCCTCCACAATGACGCGTGGGGCGCCACCCAGAACGGAAGCGCTGTATAGCTGCGATTCGGATTCGTTCGATTCATCGCGGCGCAGGAAGTAGATGTAGTTGCCGTCAGGCGAGAAGGAAAGTCCCTGATAGCGCGTGCGTTCCGGCGCCAACACTTGCTTGTTGGTCATGGAAGGAATGTGATGGAGCCAGAGAGATTGCTCGCCATTTTCTTCCAGAGCCTGCAAAAGGTATTTGCCATCGGGCGAAATGGCCACCTGGGAGATGTGCCCGTTGTTGGTGACGTTTTCGATGGAAAACTTTGTAAAGGGAAGCGCCCTGGGCTTTTCTCCCATCTTGATGAAGGTATAGACGCCGTAAGCCGCCGCGGCAGCCAGCACGATGAACCCGAGGGCAAGGGCCCCGGCGCCGAGCTTGTTTTTTTGCGCGGCTTCCACGAGCACTTTGCCGCTTCCCGAAGGCGCCTTCGTCTCAGCTACGCCCGTTGCAGAACCAGCTACGGCGGAGGCGCCGCTTGCAGGGCGCACCGTAGTGCTGGATCGCGCCGCGGCGGATACGGTGGAATCGGAACTCAAGCGGCTGGGATCCAGTTCGCGCTGCAGGCGCTTAAGGTCGGCGCGAACCTCGGCGGCCACCTGGTAGCGCAGATCTTTATCTTTCTCGAGCAACTTATTAAGGATGCGTTCGAGTTCGGCAGGCACGTCGTCGTTGAGCTGCACGGGAGAAACCGGCGCGCTATGAAGAATGTTGCCGAAAATCACGGCGCTGGTGGAACCGGGAAACGGCAACGCGCCCGTGACCGCTTGATAGAGAACCGAGCCGAGGGAAAACAGATCGCTGCGAGAGTCGAGAGGCTCACCACGAGCTTGCTCGGGCGACATATAAGCGATCGTGCCGACTGTGGTGCCTGGGCTGGTAAGAAAAGCGTCATGCGAAGGGGCAATAGTCTCGCCTTCGATCGAGCCTTCGGGTTCGAGCAGCTTCGCCAAGCCGAAATCCAGGATCTTGGCGTTGCCGCGATCGGTGATGAAGATATTCGCGGGCTTGATGTCCCGATGGACGATGCCTTTTTTGTGCGCGGCATCCAGAGCGTCGCCCAACTCAACGCCGAGAGCGATTGTGCGCGCTACAGGCATCAGCCCGCGAGACAGAACTTTCTCGAGCGACTCGCCTTCGAGGAGTTCCATGGCGATGAAGGTTTGGCCTTCGTTTTCCTCGATCGCATGGATGATGCAGATGCCGGGATGGTTCAGGGCGGAGGCGGAACGTGCTTCGCGAAGGAAACGTTCCACCGCGGACGGATCTTTGAGGCTGCTGTCCTGCAAGAACTTCAGAGCGACGCGGCGCCCCAGTTTCGTATCTTCAGCTTCATAGACGAGTCCCATGCCGCCACTGCCTAGCGGGCGCAGGATTCGATAGTGACCGACAACCTCGTTGATCATAGGGCGCTTTGAAAGATGGAAAAGTGTCGCCTAGCGATACTAGCCAACGCATGGCTTGGGGTCAATGCGCTGCTTTGTCGAATAGTTTGAGACCGGGATTAGCCGCGAGCTTTGGGAGCGTAGTAGCCCTTGCGCGCGAGCACTTTAAATTCATGATTATCCACGTCGACACGGATTTTGCGGAACTTGCCGTCTTTGGTGGTGTTGCTAGGGTAGTAACCGAGCGTGTACTGGCTGCGCAACTCCTCGGAGATCTCGGTCAAAAGCTTCTTCGAATTTCTTGTCGGAATTGACGGCGATCATGCGGCCGCCGGTTTCCTCGGCCAATTTGTGAGCCACGTCGGGCCGGCCGCCGCCGAAATGGCGATCCGCGACGAACAGCACGTGAATTACAGTGTCGGTCTTCTGCGCCGCTTCAATGGCTTCTTCCAGCCGCACCTTGCTGCCTTCGTCTTCCGCGTCGGTGACCACGACGATGGCTTTACGGCCGGCTTCTCCGTTGAGCTTTTCACCACAGGCGAGATAAATGGCATCGTAGAGGGCGGTACCGACCATATCCTGCCCGCCGACCGGCCCCGGGTTTCCGGCAATATAGCCGCCACCGGGCGTATTGATGCGCGCCTTGTTGATGGCGCGGTCGAGCATGCCCCGGTCATCCGTGAAATCCGCGAGGAGGTCGACGTCGGTGTCGAAGGACATGATCATGGCTTCGTCGCCCTTGCGCAGCACGCGATGCAGGAAGCGCGCTCCGGCGTCCTGGATGGCTCCGAGCATATATTGCTCGCTGCCAGAGGTGTCCAGAAGAAGGCCCAGCGTGATGGGAAGATTCATCTCTTTGGAGAAGAAGGAGATGGTCTCTTCGTGGTTATCCTCGAAAACCTTGAAATTGTCCTGCTTCAGGTCGGTGACGATACGCTTGTTCTTGTCGCGGACGGTGGCGAAAATGTTGACCAGGTTTACTTCGGCTTTAATGGTTGGGGCCTGCGCCGGCTCCTGCGCCTGCTGCGGCAACACCGGTACGGCTAAAGAGAGGGCGGCGGCACACGCCAAGGCTCGCAGTCCTGTTCTGTGGAGAAACTGAATCTTCGCATTCCCGAATGTCACGGTTTCTGGGTATCCTTAGAGAAGTTCTGGCTCGACCGATTCAGTTGGCCAGGTCCTGGTCCTGATACTGCGTTTCACGGTGCCGGTGGCTGTGCAGTTGTTCGATGCAACGACCAGCCCGCGGGGATGCGTCTTACTAATGCAGCCGGAGTGGTATCGAACATTCTGGCCATGGAAAGTTTGGCCTGATCACTATGAAAAGTCTACGAAAAATCGCTCTCGTGGGTGCAGCTGCGGCCGTTTTTTTCAGCGCCAGCCGCGCACCCGGTCAAAATCCCACTCCTGCCCCCCCGGCGAGTCCTGCGCCAACGATTCCCGCACCGGGGACACCGGCTCCGGAGCAGCTGCCACACCAGGGAACGATTTCCACCACCACCTCCATCGTCGTCGTGCCTGTGACCGTGAAAGATCGAAATGGCAACCTGGTGGCGGATCTGAAACGAGATGAGTTTCGCGTGTTCGAAGACGGAATTGAACAGCAAATCCAACGCCTGAACACGGATTCCACGCCGATTTCCATGGTGGTGCTGATCGACAACGATCTGAAGCAAAAAGACGAGCAGCAGGTGGAACCCAGCCTGGTTTCCATCGTTGGAGGCATGAGCCCGGACGACGAAGGCTTCATCTGCCGCTTCGATCAGTACTTTCACGAAGGCAAAGGTTTCACGGCGGACCAGGACGCGTTGATTACCCAATTGCGCCGCACCGTGCTCGCCTCGAAAACCTCCGCTCCGGCTTCCGGCGATCCTTTTAACGGTCCAACGATTAACAACGCCCCTGCGCCCGGAGCTCCTGACACAGCAGCCAACGGGTCGCTGGTGGCGATCAAAGGCCAGCCCACCAAGACGCTGGACGACGCGGTCTACGATGCCGCGTTGCTGCTGAAGGATCGCGAAAGCCGCAAGCGCCGCAAGATCATCCTCCTGATCTCCGACGGCCAGAATGGCGCGAAGTTCAACACCCACAAGTACGACGAGGTGCGCGAGGAATTGCTAAAGCAGGACATCACGGTGTACTGCGTGGCCACGGGCAGTGCCTACTTTGACCGCAGGTTCAGCCGGCTAGTGAGCTACGCTCATGATACCGGGGGAGACATCTTCTATGGAGCGAAGGCCGACTCGTTTTCCGAGTTCTACTCGCGCATCACGGAAGAAGCGCGCAATCAGTACACCCTGATTTACTATCCGCGGGGTGACAAAAAGGTCGATTACCACACCATCGAAGTGCGCGTGCGGCGCGAAGGACTGACGGTTCTGGCGCGCGACGGCTACTACGGCGGAACGTTCGCGCCGCAGAAATAATCCGGAAAATACCCGAGAATCGTGAAATCTTCTTGACACTGAGCGTGCGCGCCCGTATACGGGTGTTACCAGTGCGGGATTGCACGCCGTAAAGCACTCCGCGCTCGAGCGACAAACTTGAGGAGGCAACGATCCATGGCAAAGAAAGCGAAGAAACCGGCGAAGAAAGCCCCGAAGAAAATGATGATGAAGTAGTCCCGGCCCGAGCGAATTTTGGAAGACGAGGCGCTTTGATCCTGTCGAGGCGCCTTTTTTATTGGCCGTGGGTGCAGGTCCCTAGCTCGAAGCGCTGGTCAGGGATTCTTCGTGGGCCGGGCAGATCAGCGCGTAGGCGCAACTGCGGCATGCGAAACCAGGCTTGGCGGGGAAATGTTTGGCGCGAATGTCAGCGGCAGTTTCCTGAATGATTTTTTCGGCATCGGCAATCTGTTTGGCGTCACGCGTGGTCACCAGAGTGGAATTATCCTGAAGGTAGTGGAACACCAGGCGAATCGGATTCCATTCGAAGATTTCCCTGGCGGCAAGCGCGTAGATGCTTAGCTGCAGGCCCTTGCGGACATCGGTTTCTTTTTTGGGCTTGCCGGTTTTGTAGTCCACGATTTCCACGTCGCTGCGGCCGAGCGAATTCACCTGATCCATGCGGCCGACGAGAATCACATCGTTTTCCAGGGGCAGTTCGAAGGCTTTTTCCTGCTCCAGGATGTTCGGTGCTTCGGCGACGATCGAGGCATAAAAAACCTTTAGCTGTTCCAGGCCGTCCTTTTTGTATTCGGCTTCCTGGTAGGCGTCTTCGTAACCGGCGCTGCTCCATTCGGTTTCGTAGATGCGCTGGACTTCTTCGAATGGCAGCAGCGAGCCTTTTTTCAGTTGCTCCAGGAAACGCTTGAGCGTGGTGTGCATCACGCTCCCGAAACTGAGCGTGGCTCGCGGGCCTTCCTTGAGAGACCACAGGTAGCTGAAGGCGTATTGCTGGGGGCATTTGCGATAATTTTCGACGGCGGAGCTGCTTAGCTTCAGTGGTTCGGGCACGGATGGGTGGTAAGCCTCCGCCCATTGCGCGATGCGCGCAAAAACCTTTGGCGGAGCTTCGCCGGCCGGGAACAACTCCGTTTCCGTTTGCAGTGCTGGCGTCAGAGGCGGTTCCGCTGGTTTGACCTTGGGCGCGGAGACGGAAACGTCACGGCGCTTCACGGTGGGATCCATCACGATATCTTCGATGAACACGGGCACGCGGTTCTTTTTCTCCGTGATGGTGGTGAGGGTGAGGCGCTCTTCGGCCCGCGTCAGCGCAACATAAAACAGCCGGCGCTCTTCCTGGATGTGAAAATCGCCCTGCGGCAATTCTTCCTTCATCAGGCGCACGGGAAATTCGAACAGCGGCGCGCGGTCCCTGGCAGGAAACGCATGGGAATTGACGCGCAGAAGAAAAACGTGAGGAAATTCCAGGCCTTTTGCGCCATGAACAGTCATCAGCTGCACGGCGTCGCCGGGAGCTTCATCTTCCAGGCTGACGGTGCCATTGGCCTGCTGGAAGAATTCGAGATATTCCAGGAACTCGGGAAGGCTGCGCGTGTCGCTTTTCGGCTCCCAGTCTTTGACGAACTGGCTAAGCTGATTCACGTACTTGCGGCCCTGGGTTCCGGCGCGCTGCGGAACTTCCAGCCATTCGATCAAATCGCCGAGGATTTCGCGCGCGGTGCGCCGGCGCATGGTTTTGCGCTGACCAGCGAGAAATTCCAGAAGCTCTTTGCAGGCAGCGGGTGAAGGATCAAACGGCAGTTCTCCCTGCGGAGCTTGCAGCACATCGTAGAGGGCCGTACCCCGCTTTTTTGCGGCGCGTTCCGTCAAGCGCACCAGATCTTCGGCCGCAAGATGCCAAGCCGGCGCCGAAAGCACGCGGGCGCAAGCGATGTCGTCATAGGGAAACGCGATCAGGCGCAGATAGGCGAGCACGTCACGGACGAGCGGATGCTCCAGGATGGACAGCCTGCTGATCACAAAAGGAATTTTTCGCCGCGAAAGTTGTTCAACCAGCAGATCGCGGTGAGCATGCTGGCGGTAGAGAATGGCAAATTCCCGCCAGCGGTGCCCTGCTTTGTGCAGGCGCTCAAGCTCGTCGGCAACCCAGGTGGCTTCGGATTCTGCGGAGTCGAGTTCCACAATGCGGATTTTTTCGCCTTCGGCGCGATTGGGATGCAGAACCTTTTTCGGAAATTCTGAGCTGACCTCATTCATGCCAATCGCTTGAGTCGCCACGCGCAGAATGTTTGGCGTGGAGCGGTAATTGTGCGTGAGCGATACGCGGTACGGCGTCGAGTCCTCGTCCTCGCTCCATCCGGTAAAGCGTTGGAGGAAAAGTTTGAAGCTGCCGAAAGACGCGCCACGGAAGCGGTAGATGGCTTGATCGTTGTCGCCAACAACCACGATATTGCGAGAGCCATCGCTGAGGAGGTGCAGCAGTTCGAGTTGCGCGATATTGGTATCTTGAAATTCGTCAACGAGGATGTGTTTGTAGCGTTCGCGCAGTTGGCGCAGACGCTTGGGATCGCTCTTAAGCAAGTCCACGGCTTCGGCGATGGAACCGTTGACAGCGATGGCGCGTTTGTCTCGCAGAATTTCTTCGCTGGCGCGATAGGCTCGGGCGATTTCCTGCTGCAGCGCGACTTGTTCGGCGCGCTCTTTGGCCGTGTCGTCATCAAGAAGATGCTTTTCGGCTTGTAACTCGGCAGCGAGCTGGTCGGCGAACGCCTGGTAGTCTCGACTGGAAACCAGCTCGTCCTGGCAGCGCGAGAAAAACTGGATGAAATCGTTCAGGAACTGGCCGGGCTCGGCGAGGCGGCGATATTTTTCGAGTTTCAGGCGCGCGAGATTGCGGCGGAGAAGAATCCAGTGGTCCACGGATTCGAGCGCAAGGCGGTTCGGATCGACCTCTTTGAGGATCGTTTCGCAGAAGGAGTGGAAGGTGGCTAGGGCGACGTCTTTGCCGCGTTCGCCGACAGCCTTGACTAGCCGCGTCTTCATTTCGCCGGCGGCCTTGTTGGTGAAGGTGAGGCCGAGGATGTTTTCACCGAGGAGCGAAGAATCGGTTTCCAGCAAGTGGCGAATGCGCTCAGTGATCACGCGGGTCTTGCCGGTGCCCGCGCCGGCGATGACGAGGAGTGGGCCATCGCCATGGGTTATGGCACGCTGTTGCGCTTCGTTCAGTTGCGGGCCGCCCGTTTCCGGCTTACCCATTTCGAATAGCGTTTTTTGCATCGTAGAAAAAGCAATCCAGGAAAAAACTTATAATTCGATTGTCTTGAGAATGTCTTCCTTCGAAACACCCTTGTGCGTTGCCACCATTTTGAGGACTGTTTTGAGGGTTTCTAGCCGAAGCTCCGGGTGCGTTTGCCAATTCACGGCCGCTCGGGTCCCGCGGAATTCTCATTGCGACTGAAAGGCTTCATCCCGCACCAGGCGAAGACGGATTGACGGAGGTTTCGGTCCGTCAAAGAAGAACGCTTCCACAGCATCTTTGACGTTGCCACGGAGCTCATTCCAGGTGTCATCCTCTTCCTCAATGACGTCAAAAACGAGTCCCCTGTAACGAGGCGTTGTCATGACCTTCCCACGTCAGGGTAACACTGCTTCGCGCATTCTGGTATCCGTTGCTCGCGATTCACCTGACTAGCGCTGAGAGGCTTGGCCGGAGGCTACTCTTGAGTTGAACTCCGCGGATTTCTTGCGCGGCACGGTGACGGCAGTCCATTTGCCCGATTTGGCCGCAAAGTGTTTGGCAAGGAACGTGATTTGGCCGAGATGATAGGAATAATGTGCGATCTGACGATTGATGGCTTGCGTTACCGAATGCGGCTCGGTGCGAATAAGTACGGTGCGAGACTGGTCCGCGTCGGTTAAGGGCGTCAACGCGTCGAACAGGCACTTCCAGCCTTGTTCCCACATCGCCAGCAGTTCGGCACGGGTTTTCGGGGGCTCTTCGAATTCGGTGTCGCGGTTGCGGTCGGGCTTTTCGCCGTCGCTGGCCAGGAAGTCGGTCCACCGCGAACGCATGTTCCCGGCAACGTGCTTGACGACGATCGCGATGGAGTTGGATTCACCATCTAGCGCCGTGAACAGACCTTCGTCGGGGCACTGTTCCATGGCGCGCTCGGTGAGGCGCTTGTAATAGCGGAACAGGTCGATGGAATCTTTAAGATGGGAAGTGGTGAATTCGAGTGCCATGGCAGAATTGTGACCCAGGGTTTTTTCGGGAGCAAGGTCCAAAAAGGCCGTTTGGCGGTGAATCGAAACCGACAGTTTCTTCGTCCTTAGGGAGCAGTAACACAACGGGCGGAGAACCGTAGTACACTCAAGGCCCGTCTGATTTACCTCTACGAATTTCTCCCAGGAGATCAATATGGCAATCGCACAAGCATTACTTCCCGAGTTCGATCACGAGATGGCCACCACGCGCAAAATGCTGGAACGTTTTCCAGAGGATAAGGCGGAATGGCGGCCGCACGACACGTGCATGACACTCGGAAGGCTGGCCGGACACGTTTCGGAATTGGCGGGTTGGGTCGTGCCGACGATTACGCAGGAAAAACTGGAGTTGGATCCGAGCACGTTCGTTCCCGTGGAGATGAAATCCCGCGAGGAAGCTTTGAAGAAATTTGACGAAACCGTGAAATCTTCGCGCGCGGTAATTGCGGGCGCCAGCGACGAAGCGCTGATGAAGCCATGGAGCCTGGTCGTCAGCGGGCACACGGCCTTTACGATGCCTAAGGCGGTCGTGCTGCGGACGTTTGTGATGAACCACATGATTCACCATCGCGGGCAGCTCGCGGCGTTTTATCGCATCGCGGGCGTGCCGGTACCGTCGTTGTACGGGCCGAGCAAAGACGAGCAGACGTTCAGCTAGTGCGTTGAATCACCTCCTGGTTGTGCTGTTAGGCTCGCGCATTTTCTAGGGAAACGGCCCGCGTCGGAGTCTGTGTGAAGGCTCGTGTTTTTCGTCAGTGCATGGCTTCAGCCATGCCCAAACTGCCGCAAAATCAATGCGGCTTTAGCCGCTGAGGGCAGTCTTTTTTGTCAGTTCTCACACAGACTCTCGGAAGACGGTCGCTACAAATGCGTCCAACAGGAACGCGATGCTGGGCAGTTGTATAATTAAATGTTGAACCTACCGGAGGTGCGTTCTATGGATTCCCCCGTCATTCTATCTGCTGTGCGCACGCCCATTGGTAAATTTCAGGGCGGCCTGGCGCCGTTCAGCGCACCTGAGCTAGGCGGCAAAGTGATTGCCGAGGCCGTACGGCGCGCCGGGCTTCAGGGCAAACAAATCGACGAGGCCATCATGGGAAACGTGGTGCAGGCGGGGCTCGGGCAGAATCCAGCGCGGCAGGCGGCGTTGAAGGGCGGCTGCGATCCGCGCGTGGCCGCAATGACCATTAATAAGGTGTGCGGGTCCGGGCTGAAAGCGGTAGCGTTGGCAGCCCAGGCGGTGCAGCTGGGCGAAAGCGAAATTGTGGTGGCAGGCGGAATGGAGTCTATGTCCAACTGCCCTTACCTGCTGCCCAACGCGCGCACCGGCTATCGCATCGGCGACCAGAAAGTTGTCGATTCGATGATTTCCGACGGCCTGTGGGACGTCTACGAAAACTTTCACATGGGCATGACCGGAGAACTGGTGGCGGAAAAATACGGAATCACCCGCGAAGAGCAGGACAAGTTCGCGCTCGAGAGTCACCAGAAGGCCATCCTCGCGCGTAAATCCTGCTTTCTGGAGGCCCAGATTCTGCCAATCGAAGTGCCACAGAAAAAAGGCGAGCCGCTGGTGATCAAGTACGACGAATCGCCGCGCGAGGACACCACGCTGGAAGCGCTGGCGAAACTGAAAGCGGCGTTCAAGAAAGATGGCTCGGTGACCGCCGGCAACGCGCCAGGCACCAATGATGGTGCTGCGGCTCTGGTAGTGACCAGCGAACGCGTCGCGGCGAACCTGGGGAAGCCGCTGATGGCGCGGATTGTGGCGCAGGCCGTGAGCGGCGTGGAACCGAAATGGGTGATGATGGCGCCGGTCGATGCCGTGGAAAAATTACTGGCGAAGACGGGATGGGATCGCGACAAGGAGGTAGACCTGGTGGAATTAAACGAAGCGTTTTCCGTGGCGGCCATCGCGGTGACCCGGCAGCTCAAGCTAAATCCGGAAAAAGTGAACGTCAACGGCGGCGCGGTGGCTCTTGGGCATCCCATCGGAGCGTCTGGCGCGCGCATCCTAGTCACACTGCTCTACGAATTGCAGCGGCGCAACCTGAAACGCGGCATCGCGGCGCTGTGCCTCGGCGGAGGAAACGCCGTGGCGCTGGCCGTCGAGCGCGCCTGAGGGCTGCGTCCACGGAATCGCGAGCCCATCAATAGCAACGAGAAATTGCCGAACCTAGCGAAGAAATTGCAGGTCGAACGCCGTCTTGGCGTGCTGATCGTCCGGAGTATCGATCTGAATTGTTAGCGTCGAGCGGTCGAATTTTCGCGCATCGAACTCCATTTCGACGAACTCACCGACGTCAACCGCAGGCGTGTAAGGGTCGGTGGCCGGAAAAAAGGCGGAGCGCTCATCGGACTGCGGCAGGATTTGTTTGCCGTTCTGCGACACGGTGATCTTGACGGAATTGGACGCGGGCGCGTCAGCCATATAGCAAATCTCAAGAGACACGCGAAAGACGGCGGGCTTATCGTAAAAGTCTTTGACGGCGTCCTGGGCGTTGTAATTCAGAGTCTTCGCGGCATGCGTGGCAACTTGCAGAAACGGCGTTTCAATGCGGACGCGGATTATCAGGTTATCAATCAGACGAAGCGTCGAGATGGTGCGACGGTATTGCCACAGAAAATCGTCTCCCATGCCGGCTTCCCGCGTACCCAAAAATAAGCGTCGCGGATGGCGGAGGAGGAGAGAGGAAAATCGTACTCCAGGCTGAGCACGGAAGAAGTAGGGCCACTACACAGGCGGCTCGTTGATAGCGCGTTTGCCATGTTGGGTGACGTTCGCCCACGACTGGCCTCCCCCGAATTAGCTTGTCTCCCGGGTCCCGCAGATAGGACGGAACCCGAGGGTCTGCGGTTACGAAACTAAGGAAGCGGATTGCTGTCGGGGACAACGTCTGCGGGCGGTTTGCGTGTATGAGAAAGTTCCGCGGCGCAATAGGGACAGAATTTGTCGTCGTCGGCGACTTCGCGCTGGCAGGCCGGGCAGACCGGGTGCAGGTTGTATTTGCAGTTGGGGCAGAAGTTAAAGCGCGCATTCACGGTTGCGGCACATTTGGGGCAGTTGAAGGGCAGCGGCTCGCGGACCAAGAGATAAATGATCAGGCCGATGAAAAAGGTGCTTGAAGAAAGAATGAGGACGAGAATGGTCCACAGGCCGGCGTGCATGCCGCGGCGCTTGGCATCGCGATAGACATACCCGAGCATAAATAGCATTGCGGAAAAAGCCGCCGAACCGAAGGTGATGACGCCGGCGAGGGCTAGGTACGACAACGCCGGCTCGTTGCGCATGCTTTCGTCGCCCGGGAAAACCTGTCCGTTGTTTTGAAAGCCATGAAGGTTCACCAACATGCCGATGATGAGTGCGATGATATAGAGCGCAAGGCAGGTCCACACGAGCCAACGCGGGATAATGCGGAGCTCGTCGCGGAACCGCGTACTCTCACGCTTGCGGCGAATGCGGATCAAGCGAAGGCGTTCGTTAAATGTGTCAGTCATGTTTCCCTTTCGTACTCAGAAAGCAATTTCTCAGTGGCTAAAGCCCAAAGCGCACTTCTGTCATGTGGACTATGCGTCGGTGCGCTTTGCCAAGCCGTGGCTTGAAGAGCGCTGGTGAAGAATGACGGCGACGGCGATCAGTGCCGGCACGGTCCACCAGAGCACAAACCCAAATTCGAGAACCGCTTTCGGCAGGTTGAGTTGCGAGCCAACCCACGCGAAGACACGCCAGACCAGCGGCGCGCTCAGAATGCCGAGCACCCAACTGGCGGCGGTCATAACCCACAGCAGCGCGCTGGTGGGCGAAGCTTGCGCCGATTCCTGCGCACGCAAGCGAACGCGCAGCTGCGCGCGCGCGGCTAGGTCCAGCGGAATCGCCACGGGGACGTTGCGGAACGAACGCAGCAATTGCTGGGTGCGCGCGATCTCGCGGGAGCACTCGGCGCAATCGCGAAGATGCGCATCGAGCCAGGATTGATCACCCGATGAGAGTCCTTCGACGAGCGATTCGTCAAAGAGCTGTTTCGCGCGATGGTGGAGGTTTTCACTCATGCGGCACCTTCCGGCAAAGCAGATTTCAGCGCCTCAAGACCACGATAGAGGCGCGACTTGACCGTCGATATCGGTGTGGCAAGAACCGTCGCGATCTCTTCAAGGCCGAGTTCTTCGTGGAAGCGGAGCAGAAGCACTTCGCGATAGTATGCGGGAATTTTCAGCAGCGAGAGCTGCACGGACTGCTCGTCTTCACGCGCCACCAGAAGCTGCAGCGCGGAAGTGGCGTGATCGTCGGGCGGCTCGAAGGGCTGATGAGATTCCGGATCGGCCAGTTCCTCGAGGCTGCTGAATTTCTTGCGGCGCGAAACGTCGATGACCAGGTGGCGCGCGATGGCAAACAGCCAGGACTCGAATTTGGATTTCGCGTTGTACTGGTGGCCGCGCTCGAGCACACGAATCCACGTTTCCTGGAACAGGTCTTCAGACAATGCGGGGTCGCCGGTGAGAAAGAGAAGATAACGATACAAGCGCTGCTGGTGCTGCTCGATCAGGCGATCGAGAACATCCGGATCGCGCTGGCGTAGGCCGTTGGCAAGGATTTGGCGTTCGTCAGTCATGAGCCCGGTGAAGAGTACCGGGGACCCTGCAATCGTTAGGCTGAATGCTTGTGCGCTCATACTATCTTGGATACGGACAAGGTGGGGAAAAAGACGCAATGGGGGGAGTAAAGGCAGGCATATTTGCTCAACATGGCCAGTAACACCCTTTATGCACTTTAGTTTAGGGGTTAGTGGCCGTGGGTTTCTCGATGAGTTCGCGAACGGTCTCGGGACATCGGTCTTCGACAGTTTTGGCCTCGTCTTTGGCTTCGTCGAAGCGAGAGACGATTTATGGGTTACATTCTTGTTGCGGGTTCATGAATCTGCGGAAGGGTCCAATGTTTTGTCCACGATGCGGGGCGGAGTATCGGCCGGGATTCACGCATTGCGCCGATTGCGATGTGGATTTGGTGTGGGAGTTGCCGAAGCACGCGATTGAGATGCGGCAAACGGGCGTCGACGGCGAATATCGCGTGGCCGGCGGGCCGGGCGATCCGAACGAGGATCCCTTCTGTTCGTTCTGGAAGGGCGACGATCCAAGGGTGCACGCGGAACTGTGCGGCGTGCTGGAAGAAGCGGGGATTCCGCACAACACGGTGTACCGGCGCGACCATTTGTTTAACCTGCGCAATTATTCGGCGTTTGAGGTGGGCGTGCCTTTTTCGATGTACGCGCGCGCGGAAAACGTGGTGAAGGAAGCATACGGCACAGAGGATGTTATGGATGTGGGTGCGCAGGAAGTGCAACTGCTGCCGGATCGGCCGATACCCTCGATTCGTAAATTGCCGGAAAGCCTGACACCGCCCGATGAAGACAATATTCCGGGACCGCCGAGCACGGCAGAAGGAACAGATTGGTTTCCCGAAGACGCCACCCTAAAAGTGTGGTCGACGGAAGCCGCCGAGCCCAGCGATTTCCTGGTGGCCGCTCTCCATGAAAATGAAATTCGCTGCCGCGTGGATAGGCGTGGGCAGCACGCGGAACTGTATGTACTGCCAGAGGACGAGACGCGCGCGCGAGAAATTGTGCGCGAGATCGTGGAAGGCCGGCCACCGCAATAAGGGCGCGTTGTCGCCTGCGCTTTGTACGCTTGACAATCCTGTCGCCAGCTTGGAGAGTTGAAGCTCCTTCGTTCCCCTACCAGGAGGTTCCCATGAAAAATGCGGCGGTGGGACTGCGTGTCCATTCCGGTTGGACTGCGCTGGTAGCCATGGGCGTGGAGACCGGCGAACCTGTGGTGCTTTTGCGGGAGCGCGTGGAACTGGTGAAAACTTTCAGCTACAAATTCAGGCAGCCGTATCACACGGCGGAAAAGTTGCCTTTTGCGCGGGGGCGCGAGTTCATTTCCAGAGTAAATGCGGAGGCGCGCCAATTGGCATATCGGGCGATGCGCGCCGCGCAGGCGGAGTTAACAAAACGCGAGTATCGTTTGAGGGCGTGCGCGCTGCTGCTCGCGTCGGGCAGGCCGCTACCTGAGCTGCAGAGCATCCTTGCGTCCCACGCACTGATTCACACGGCGGATGGTGAGCTGTTCCGGGGCGCGTTGGCCCATGCGAGCGCGCGATGTGGGCTTCCCGTGTTGCGCGTACGGGAACGGGAACTGCTTCGTGATGCGGCGCAAACGCTCGGAATCGAAGGCGCGGCGCTGATGAAACAAGTCACACAACTGGGAAAGCCGCTCGGCTCGCCGTGGTCTCAAGATGAAAAGTATGCGGCGCTGGTGGCGTGGGTGGCGCTACTAAATGGAAAAGGGTCAGTAGACACGCGAGTGTCGCGCGGTGCGAAAAGCGTGGCCCACGCCATATAATCCGGTGGGCCAAAAAACAAGGAAGATGCTTGGGCCAGGTTACGGCAGGCTAAGGGGATGAAGCGTGACGATGGATTCCATCAAGACGGTAGCGGTGCTGGGCGCGGGGACGATGGGGAATGGCATCGCGCATGTGTTTGCGCGCGCCGGTTACAGCGTGATTCTGCGTGATGTGGAGGAGCGATTTCTCGAGCGCGGGATGGCGACGATCGGCAACAATCTCGATCGCGAGGTGAAGAAAGGGAAGTTGACGGAAGCGGAGAAGCCTGCGGTGCTAGCGCGACTGAAGCCAGTGACCGACATGAGCGCCATTGCGGCGGTGGATTTCGTGGTGGAGGCGGTACCGGAAAAGCTGGAGATTAAACGCGCGGTTTTAACCGAGGCAGACCGTTTGCTGCGCCCCGAAGTGATCCTGGCGAGCAACACGTCTTCGATTTCCGTGACCACGCTGGCCGCCATGACCAAGCGGCCCGAGCACTTTGTGGGCATGCACTTCATGAATCCGGTTCCGATGATGGTGCTGGTGGAAGTGATTCGCGCACTGCAGACCGGCGATGAAGCGTTTGCGGCGACAATGGAACTGGCGAAGAAGTTAGGGAAGACGCCGGTCGCGGTGAACGATGCGCCCGGCTTTGTATCCAATCGCGTGCTGATGCCGATGATCAATGAGGCAGCGTATGCGGTTATGGAAGGCGTGGCGACTCCGGAAGCTGTCGACGCGGTGATGAAACTGGGGATGAATCACCCGATGGGGCCGCTCGAACTGGGCGATTTTATCGGTCTGGATGTGTGCGTGGATATCATGCACGTGCTCGTCGAAGGCTTCGGCGAGCAAAAATATCGCGCGTGCCCGCTGTTGAAGAAATATGTTGCCGCAGGCTGGTTGGGGCGAAAGAGTGGGAGAGGATTCTACAATTACGGAAAATAGACGCGTCAGAGTTTCCGATGTTTTGGTTCAGTCAGTCTTTGAACGATTCTTCGGGCCTCTGTCCGGGTGAAGTCTTCGGCATGATTCGATGCTAGACAAAATTCTCGACGGACCCAATAAATAGGAATGTTTAGCGCAAGATTTCGACCAGCAAGACCCACACGGCGAGCGTCGAGAAGATGAAGATGGCGATGACGCCGGCTGCAACGCAGTAGTAGCCGGAAGCACGGCCGGCGACGAGCAGAATCGCTCCGACGAGAAAAGGAAGCACCTGAACCTCGCCGACCACTGATTCCAGCAGGGATTCGAAACGCGGGCGGCCAAGGTCGGCATGAGCGCGAAGTGCGCGACGGTTGGAGCGAAGTTCCAGGAACCAACCCGCCACGGCAAAGGCGATGATTTCCATGCCCAGTGTCAGAGGCGGCTGCGGCATTAGCGCCGCCATGCTGCATACTAAAATAAGGATTAGTCGCGCAACGGTGGCTGCGGAACGCGCCGGCAGATGCGGAAATTCCAGGATGCGGCTGATATTCACGGAAATGGCCACAATGGCCAGGCCAGCGAGTGCGGCAGATGCCCCTGCCGCAGCGATAAAAAAGTTGGTCCACATTCGGGGGAGTAGTATAGGACGAGAGGCCTGACAATGGGAAAGTGGAAGCCGTTGGGCGAAGACATGGCGAAAATAGTATTTGCTTTTTGTTCGCCTTTTGGGTATTGTGGGCCCGTAAGTTTTCAACAGGTGCCCTGTGAGCGACTTGCGGTGCAGTGTTCTAAGCTGCGTCGAACATGAGAGACTCGCATTGGAAGTGCGGGACCTGCGCGGGCTGGCCTGGCAAGAGCAGGCAGAGTGGGACCGGCGGCAGCAGGCGGCGTTATCGCGGCTGGTCGATCATGAGCTCGAACATGGGTGCGGGCGTTGAAAATTTAGTTTGAAGCGAAAAGGGAAAAAGACTGGCTTTCTTAAATGCGACATGGTAATAGTGATCATATCGTAATATTCAAGAGACGCGGCGCAGTCCCGGCGCTGCTTCGAGAGCGAGTCCGAAGCCCGATTGCAAAATTCCTAATTTCCTCCACCGAGGTGAGAAATGACAGATGAACGGGCGAAGTTGTTGGAAGCAGCGATCTCGCAGATCGAGAAGTCCTATGGCAAGGGCTCGATCATGCGGCTGGGCAGCAAAGATGTGCTGGTACCGGTGAACGTGATCCCGTCGGGTTGCTTGTCTTTGGATTCGGCGCTGGGCGTGGGCGGATTCCCGCGTGGGCGCGTGATTGAGATTTATGGCCCGGAATCGGGCGGTAAGACAACCATGACGCTGCACATCATCGCCGAGGCGCAGAAGCTGGGCGGGCAAGCGGCGTTTATCGATGCAGAACATGCGCTCGATCCCTCCTACGCGCGGAAGCTGGGCGTGGATGTAGACAACTTGTTGGTGTCGCAGCCAGACCACGGCGAACAGGCGCTGGAAATCGCGGAAACGCTGATCCGGTCGGGCGGCGTAGACGTGGTAGTGGTGGACTCCGTGGCGGCGTTGGTGCCGAAGGCGGAGCTCGAAGGCGAAATGGGCGATCCTCAGATGGGTTTGCAAGCACGGCTGATGTCGCAAGCGCTGCGGAAGCTGACCGCGATTGTCTCCAAGTCCAAAACCTGCCTGATTTTTATCAACCAGATCCGCGAAAAGATTGGTGTGATGTTCGGCAACCCGGAAACGACCACCGGCGGGCGGGCGCTGAAGTTTTATGCGTCGATGCGCGTGGATATTCGCCGCATCCAGTCGATCAAGGAAGGCGATCGTGTAGTGGGGTCGCGGACACGCGCGAAAGTGGTGAAGAACAAAGTGGCGGCCCCGTTCCGCGAGGCGGAGTTTGACATTCTGTATGGCGAAGGCATTTCCCGCGAAGGTGATTTGATCGACCTGGGTGTGGACAAGGGCGTAGTCGACAAGAACGGCACATGGCTTAGCTTCGGCGGAGAACGAATGGGCCAGGGACGTGAGAACGCGCGCGTCTTCCTGAAAGAGAACACGGACATTCGCGAAAAAATTGAGTCCGCGTTGCGGAAGAAGATGGAAGTTCCCGGATCAGGCGGCCAGAATCCGGCGGCTGCGGGAACGAATGGACACGCAAACGCGGCCAATACAAATGTGGCGGCAGAAAAGCCTCCACTGAAGGCAGCGGCTGCTGCCGGAGCTACGGAGAACAAGGCGCGGCCGGCGCGCTAAGACTTCGGATTTCTTCGCAGGAAGGGAGCGGGCGGGGCGGGGAAGGGTGACCCCGCCCGTTTCTTCTTTTGAGACGTGTTTGCCCCCGGCTCAACAGCCAGGGCGCGAGCATCCGCGCAGGTCCATTAGAACCTGCGGACAGGGTTCCAAGGCAAGCTGTACGGTCGTCCAATCGTTTAAAAGAAAGCACATAAAGCGTACTGGCCCGACTTAGCTATTGTCAGCACAGGACCAAAATCGTTAGACTACGTCTCAGTTTGAAAATGTCCGTTCAGTGTGACGTTGAGATGGGCATTTTGAGACAGTTGTAAGTATCGTGGAATGAAGCAGTAAAAAGTGTGGAACACGGAATGCAGTCCTCGAACACCTGATCGGGTCTGTGAAATCGTGTAGGAATTCAAGGGTTGTTTCGGGTCAGAGGCTCAATGATCATTAAGGACCTGGGAAAAACTGTTGCCGCGGCGTTGCTCATCGCATCGATCGCAATGCCTGTCACGGCTGCCGAGCCTGCCGGCAAACCCATCGTCAGCGCGACCTCCAAGAAAAAAGCAAAATCGAAGAAGCGGCTGGCTCCGTCGAGCTATCGCGGTTACGCGCCTACCTACGCGGATTCCGTAAGCGCGGATGACCCTACCTACGATGACCCCATCGTCCGGCAAGCCGCCGTCGAAGCGCTGGGACGCTACAACGGCTCCGTGGTCGCTGTGGATCCCAACACCGGGCGGATTTTGACCGTTGTGAATCAGAAGATCGCCTTCAGTGACGGATACATTCCCTGTTCCACCATCAAGCCCACGATTGCCATTGCCGCGCTGGAAGAAAACGTCATCACCAATGACACCATGCTGAAAGTGGGCCGGCGCAAGTACATGAATTTGACGGAAGCGTTGGCACACTCGAACAACGCGTTCTTCGAGGAACTCGGCCGGCGCATGGGCTTTGACACGGTTTCCCGCTATGGCCGGCTGCTCGGCTTGGGCGAACTGTCCGGATACAATTTGCCGGATGAACACCCGGGGTCGTTCCCGACGGCGCCTCCCGCGCTCGGAGGCGTGGCCAGAATGTCCAGCTTCGGCGAAGGAATTCAGATTACGCCGTTGCAGCTTGCGGCCATCGCGGTTGCGTTCGCGAATGGCGGCACACTTTATTATTTGCAGTACCCGCACACCCAGGAAGAAGTGCAGAACTTTGAACCGAAGGTGAAACGCGATCTAAATATCGCAAGCGTGTTGCCGGAAGTTCGCGAAGGAATGCTCGCGGCTGTGTTGTATGGCACCGGGCGGCTGAGCTACGACGCGGGCGGCGACGAGACACCGTTGGGCAAGACCGGTACTTGCGATGATCACACGAATCCGTCTCGCATCGGTTGGTTCGTCACCTATGCGGATGAAGCGCACCCGAAAATCGCTTTGGCCGTGCTCCTGCGCGGAAATACCCGGCGCGTGAAGGGCCCCACCGCGGCACAAGTGGCGGGCGGGATTTACCGTCGTCTGCGGGAACAGAATTATTTTGCCGAGCCCGTGAAGGCAGCGGCGGCGACAACGAACGTCTCCTCTGGCAAGTAAGCCATCCTACGAAAGTAAAACAAGACAATGCACGCCAGGCGATCGCTTTTCCTTTTCCCCTGGTTTGGCCGTGGATACTCCTCCGCGCGGACGGAATCACCCCTCAATGACGGAAAAGAGGAATTACAGCGTATGCGCCCGGTGTGGGCGAACTTTCACGTGGATGTTCACCACCGGCTCGCCCACATGCCGGGCGGCATCGAAGCAGGAATCGCACAATTGCAGGCTAAGTTGGTCTTCGCTTTTTGCGTGGAAGCTGCGATGGCATTCGAAACAGGTGGAGTACGACGGCCCTTGGAATTGCTTGCGTACGTGAACTTCGCTATGAACCTCGGAGGTGAACATGGCAGCTCCCCTAAGCAAGGAATAAGCAAGTGGCATGCCAGAAAGTTATGCGTGGGCAACACTGAAGACAGGGGACTTATAGGCTCACACATTTCCTTTAGCCTACATTCCGCACTTTGACAGGGCAGGCTTTCGGCTGAATTCCTGTGTGATTTCAAGAGCATAGCAGCATCACGACTCATTCCAGGGTGCATTCGCTAGTGCTTTCTCTACAATCTGGTCAAGTTTGCCTTGGAGAGAGCGATAGTTTTCGATGCGCTTCTCGCATTCTTCGGCCATCTCCTTGCTAATGGTCTTGGTAGTTCGTTTCCCCTCAATGAAACCGGTCCAACGATAGTAAGTACCGTGGAGTTTTGGTGGGCGGGCCTTACAGACACAGTTCGTCTTTCCGCATTGGCTTTTGGCCGTTGAGATCGAGCCCGGAAGAATCGGACCATCGGCAACAATCGTAATTTTTGTTCTGGATTTTATTTTTGTTCTTGACATTTGCGTATCCTGATGTATTTATACATTAAGAATAAGGATCATGCAAGCGCAACCCTTTCAACTCCGGCGGCAAGACTTGGGCGCAATTCCCATTCTCGATCATGCCCTCGGGCGCATCGGGCTTTTGGGACACCTTACCGAAGCCATGGGGCAATCTCGCTACGCCCAGGCGATCCTGCTGTTGCTCAAGAACATCCTGATCGAGCGAAACGCTCTTTATGCCATCCAGGAGTGGGCTGCCCAGTACGATCCCGTTCTAGTTTACGGCGGAAGGTACAGCGATGACGTGTTGGCTCGTGCCCTCGATCGCCTCTTCGATACCGATCGCGCGAGCTTGCTGACTTGCGTGGTGCTCCACTCCGTCAAAGCCTACGCCGTGGACTTGCGCCAGATCCACCAGGACACCACGTCGGTCAAGCTGACCGGAGTGTACGAGAAACAGAAGCGCCGCGCCGTGCAGTTGGTACGCGGCTTTAGCAAAGATCACCGTCCGGACCTCCGACAGCTGGTCTACGAGCTGTCGGTAACGCGCGATGGCGCCATCCCCGTGCTGTTCAAAGCTCACGACGGCAACCGCACCGATGACACCCTGCATTGGGAGAATTGGCAGATGCTTCGTGGCATTCTGGGCCGCTCGGATTTCTTGTACGTGGCCGATTCCAAACTCTGTGTGAGCGCGACACTACTGAACATTGATTGCAGCCAGGGGCGATTCATCACCGTAGTGCCACGCACGCGAAGCGAGGTCGATCAGTTCCAACAGAAGGTCCAGGCTTCCTTGGTTCGCTGGGAGAAGGTGTTGGCCAAGCGGTCGAGCCGGAAGCAAGGGCGGATCGATCTCTACGAAGTGGCCAGCGGGCTTTACCAGATGCGCGAGGGGTTCCGGATGTATTGGTTTCGATCCAGTGAGAAAGCTCGTCGGGATGAGAATGAGCGGGAAGACAAGATCGCATCGGCGATGGATCAGCTGCGTGCGCTGGCTGACCCGGCCCGAAAGAAAAAGCCCAGGACAGAGAAAACGCTTCGCAAGAAAGCGGATGCCATCCTTGCTCGTTTCGCAGTCGAGGCCTGGGTCAAAGTCGATATTGCTTTGCAGCAGGTGGAGAGCTTCAAGCAGAGTACGCGCGGCCGCTCCTCGGCCAACACCATGTATCGCAAATCCGTGCTGTTGGTGCCGCGAATCAGTTGCTCGCGCGACGAGAACGCCATCTCGAAATCGCAGCTGATGGATGGGCTCTTCCCACTCTCGACCAATGCGAATCTGGACGCCTCTGCCGTGCTCCGCGCCTACAAGTATCAGCCCGCACTCGAAAGGCGTCATGCGCTCTTGAAATCGGGCCTACAGGTGGCACCCGTCTTCCTCAAAAAGAACCAGCGCATCGAGGCACTGATGTTCGTCTATTTCCTTGCACAGCTAGTGTGCGCCCTGATCGAGCGACAGCTCAGAAATGCCATGCGCGAACATGGTCTTCCCCACATCCAGATCCTCCCCGAGGATCGACCATCGTCCACTCCGACCACCGAGCAAGTAATTCGCGTCTTCAGCTCTCGCGCTCGACATCTCTTGCTGTCCAAAGACGGCAAGCTCGTGCAGACTTTCACGGACCCGTTGAGCTCGATTCAAGAGCAGATCCTCGACCTTCTTTCAATATTCCCGAACGTCTATGCGTGACGTCACATTCGGACACGATAGAAAACTCACCCTCTCACACTGCGGAATGTAGGCTTTAGTGAGTGAATTGACGCAAATCTTTGCGGAAACTCCCAAGCCTGCACCGTGCTGCATTGAGCGCAGCCAGCGGCACAAGCATTGATGGCAGCGACGGTTTGGGACAAAAGAGATGCGTGCGGTATCCTGAATACGTAATGGGGGAGTGCCTCGCCCGGGAACCGAGAGCATCGTATAGACAAATCGTCTGGGGGAAATAGTGAGCCGTGGATTTCTGTGTGCATTCGTTGCTGTGGTTTTGATTGGAGTCGCGGTTGACGGCCACGTCCTGCGTCAGCGCCGTGAAGTCGAGAAAGAATTCCAAAATCAGGTAACCCAGGCGCGCGCGGAAGCGGAACGCATTCGCGCGAAGATCGTGCTTCCAACCGCGAACAAATTGCCGGCGGGCCAGAATTTCGCGATGGCTCTCGAGCGTTTTGGGCTAAGTTCACAAGAAGCGGACGAAGCCACCGTCGCGGCGCAACGCGCCTTTAATCTGCGGCAGTTGCGCGCGGGCAATCCTGTGATCGTGGGCCGCTCGGTTGAAGGCGAACTGCGTGAGATTAACTACAAGATTGATCCCGACCGCATGCTCCATATTGTCCCGGCAACGGGTGGCTTTTCGGCCGAAGTAAAGGAAATTCCTTCGCACCTGGAAGTGAGCGTCGTCAGCGGACAGCTGGATGATTCGCTATTCAACGCGGTCGAAGACGCGGGTGAGTCCGCGGAAGTGGCCATGCGGCTGGCGCAGATCTTCGGTTACGACCTGGACTTTTATACCGACCCGCGAAAGGGCGACACCTTCCGCATCGTGCTCGAAAAGAAAAAATACACCGATGGGGAAACCGCGGGCTATGGGCGAATCCTGGTGGCGGAATACGACAATGGCGGGAAGAAGTATCAGGCGCTGCTGTTTCACGATGATCAGGGCCACGCGGCGTATTACACAGCGGATGGAAAGTCGCTGCAAAAAGCGTTCCTGCGGTCGCCACTGAAGTTTGCCGCGCCGGTCACATCGCACTTCAGTAAAGCGCGGTTTCATCCGATCCTGAAAGTATACCGGCCGCACTTGGGAACGGATTATGGCGCGCCCATCGGAACGCCGGTGCAGACGATAGGCAGCGGGCGCGTGGAGTTTGCCGGCCGCAAGGGCGGCGACGGAAACATGGTAAAGATTGCGCATTCTCAGGGCTACGAAACCATGTACATGCATCTGTCGAAAATTTTGGTGCACGTCGGCGAACACGTTGAGATCGGCAGAACCATCGGGCTGGTGGGCATGACCGGCTTGGCCACCGGGCCGCATCTCGATTTCCGGATTTCGCAGGGTGGTCAATTTTTGAATTTCGAAAAGCTGGGGTTGCCGCCGTCGGACCCGGTTTCGAGGAAGGATTGGCCGCAGTTCGCCTCCTTGCGCGAACAGTGGCTGCCAGCGCTGGAGCATGCGGGACAAGTTCAGGGTCAGGTGGCAGCAAACGACGCCGGGAAACGGTAAGATAAACGGTCGAAACCAGTGCTTGGGTTTGGGTTCGGCGGAAATGTTTCGCCGCACCAGTTGATCGCGGATGGGTGTGTGGTCGGGAAATGGGGCTACGGAAGGAATCCGCCAGCGGGACAGAGCGGAGAACTCTTGCAACCGTAGGAAAAATCGCTGCATACCAGCGGACAACGCAAAGGGCAGGAAAGCCATTCCAATGCGTGTGTCCTGTAAATAGGCTGCCGGCAAGTCGTCTTTCTGTGTCCAAGCATGGCCCGACAGAGTCGACCAACCTGCCGCCATGGCCAAATGAGAGATTTTGCGTTGCCAAGCCTGAGGAGGCTTAATGGATCGTCGTCAATCCTGCACGGTTTTTCTGGGTGTATTATTCGCTGTAGTGCAATGCGCGGCCTGCGGTGGCGGCGGAATGGCTCGCCTGGCGGTTTACACTACCTCCATCCCGAACGGCTTCGTCAATACGCCTTACTACTCCACGCTGCAGGCTGTTGGTGGAACGGCGCCGTTTACCTGGGCGCAAACATCAGGCGGGCCGATGCCGCCTGGCGTGACACTGAATAGCTCGGGTACGTTTGCCGGCACGCCGACACAGGCGGGCACTTTTGGCCCCTACGTGTTCGTGGTAACGGATTCAGCAGGCACGACCGCTTCTTCCACCAGCCTCGGCATCACCATCGCTGCCAGCACTCTTTCGGTAACGACTACGAGTTTGCCCAACGGAAATGTTGGTACGGCTTATTCCGGTGCGTCGCTCGCGGCCAGCGGTGGAAGCTCTCCTTACAGCTGGTCAGAGACTACCGGTGGCACATTGCCGCCGGGACTGTCGTTGGCTAGCTCCGGGGCGATCACCGGAACGCCGACGACAGCGGGTGCGTACGGCCCTTATGTTTTCACCGTGGTCGATACAAAGAACACAACCGCTGTTTCTCCAAGCTTGATGATCACGATCACCGGAACAGCCTCGGCGGTTTGCACGCCGGCCGGAAATGAGGCGGCGCTTACTTCCGGGAACCCATACGCTTTCCTCGTGAAAGGAACCGACGGCCGCGGCAATCCGATTGACATCGCAGGCAGCTTCACACCGGATGGCCAGGGTGGGATCTCCGCCGCTGCCACGGACTACAATGGATTCAGCAACGGCCCAGAACCTCTGCAGGTGAACCTGGCGGGAAGTTCGTATTCGTTCAGTACTTCCGCGCAAGGCTGCCTGTATTTGGCGTTTTCCGGACTTGCCTCGACGGCCGCGAGTGTTCGGCGACAGGGAACAACGGCAGCGAGGCTGGAGCCGGCAAACGCAGCGCGCACCAGAAAAACGGTCAAGCCGGAAGTGGTGGCTGTGCCGACTTCGAATGTACAGTTCAGTTTCTATCTGAGCGGATACGACGGAACAGTTTATAACACGGGCAGAATCATCGAGTCCGACACGTCCACAAGCGGAACGAATTCCTCTGGCTTCATTCATCTGCAGGCTCCCAGCACATTTACGCTGGCATCACTCCAGCCAAATTATGCGTTTGGCGTCGATGGATGGACCGCCACGGCCCCGGGCACGGTGCGGACGGCCATGGCCGGTGCGTTTACAAATACCGCTGGCGTGATTTCGGCGGGATTTGCAGACATAAACGCCGGCGGCACCGCATCGGGCGAAGTTACCGGCGGATACGGCACGCTGAACAGCACCATCGATACCACCACCGGTCGGGGAACCGGCAGCTATTTCCTGACCACGCCGACCGGCCGGCTCACGTTTGACTTTGCGTTTTATGTTCTAAACGGATCAGACCTGATTTTGCTCTCCACCGATCTGGCTCAATCGAACAGCACCACGCCTTTGCTTGCAGGCCGGGCCTTGGTTTCAACGGTGAACTATAATGCGGCAGCGCTCAACGGTTCCTACCTCCTGGCGTCCGAAGGGCTGCAGACGATCGGCACCGGTACCGGCAACATCGCGCAGATCGGTACGCTCAACGCTACTTCCGCGGGCACTATTCCGACCGCCACACTCTATTCGAACTTTGCCGGGACCTATCTCAGCAATCAGTATCCGGGCAGCAGTTACTCCGTGGAAGCGGCTTCCGGGCGCGTTTCCATCACCGGATTTGAGACATCGCCTCCGGTGGCTTATCTGACGAACCTGAGCGCCGACGACGGAATCGCCGGCTTCCTGGTGGGTACCGACCCGCAAGCAAGTTCCGGCGTGATCGTGACGCAAACCACTGCCGCGCCGAGCTACTCCGTTGCCAGTATTACCGGGAGTTACGCGGCGAGCACCGCGGAAGATGTGGACGGACTCAACGGATCTTTTCTCGGCGCATTTTCATTCTCGGGAACTGGTTCTTACACCGTCACGCCGCAAACGACCGGAAAAGTGACCAATGTGCCGAATCTGGGTTCGATTGTCGTGAATTCCGATGGATCGGGCAACCTGGACGGGGGAAATTTCCCGCTTGTCACGAATGGGACGGTTCTCTACGCGATTCCAAATTCCGGCGATCCCTTGCTGTTTGTTTTGACGGAAGGGACGATCACCCCGTAGCCTCAGTGGGCGACTCGACTGCAATCTTCGGTAGCTGACGAACCTCGCGAAGGCGCGTCTAAGTGCGGAAGAGGCGACCCATGAACAGGCAAATCCTCGGAAAATCCCTTTGGCTTGTCGCGATGTTGTTGGCCGCGGCGCGGCTGCTTTGCGCGCAAGCTGCGGCTCCTGTGCCGGCGCCGGAGCAACAAGGCAGGGCATGGCTCGCCGCGTTCAATTCCGGTGACCGCGACACCTTCCTGACATATCTCAAAATAAACAGGCCGCAGGACGTGGGACAGATCGACGGCCTGCTCGGATTTCGCGCCATGACCGGCGGCTTCGAGTTCGAAAAGACGGAAGAAAGCACGTCCGCGCGCTTTGTCGTTATCGTAAAAGAGAAGGTCAGCGATCAGCTGGCGCGGATGACGGTGGAAGTCGAGCCCGACCCGCCGCATCGTATCTCCAGGTTCGAATTGAGGGCGATTGAGAGGCCGGCAGAGTTCGCCATACCGCGCTTGAGCCAGCCGGACGCAATTGCCGCGCTGAAGAAAAATCTGGAGAACGATTCGGCCGCGGACCGATTTTCCGGCGCAATTCTGCTGGCCAAAGACGAAAAAGTGATTTTCGAACAAGCGTATGGAACGGCCGACCGCGAAAAGAAAGTCCCCAACCAGCTGAATACGCAATTTCGCATTGGTTCGATGAACAAGATGTTCACGGCGGTCTCCATCCTGCAACTGGTGCAGGCGGGGAGGATCCAGCTGAGCGACCCGCTCGGAAAATACCTCACCGACTACGCCAATAAGAATCTCGCTTCTAAAGTGACGATTCACGATTTGCTGACGCATACCGGCGGCACGGGAGATTTCTTTGGCCCCGAGTTCGATGCGCATCGCCTGGAGCTGAAAACGCTGCAGGACTATGTCAAGCTTTACGAAAAGCGCGATGTGAAATTTGAACCCGGCTCCAAGTTTGAATACAGCAATTACGGGTTTCTGCTGCTCGGCGTCGTAATCGAAAAGGTCACCGGACAAAGCTACTACGATTACGTCCGCGACCACGTGTACAAGCCGGCAGGGATGACTTCCACGGCTTCGCTGCCGGAGAACGAGTCCGTGCCCAACCGTTCTGTCGGCTACATGAGGCGCGGCCCCGGACCGTGGGAGCCGAATACGAACACGCTGCCCTATCGTGGCAGTTCCGCGGGCGGCGGTTATTCCACCGTTGAGGATCTTTTCCGGTTTGCGACTGCGCTCGAGGACCACAAGCTGTTGGACGCGAAGCACACGGATCTGTTGACCACCGGCAAAGTGGATACGGACCGAGGCGAAAAATATGCCTACGGATTTTTCGAGCACGAAAAAGATGGCTTGAAGTGTTTTGGTCACGGCGGAGGCGCGCCGGGGATGAATGGAGATCTCGAGATTTGTCCGCAATCGGGTTACATCATTGCGGTGCTGGCGAATCTCGATCCGCCGGCGGCGGAACACGAGTCTGAGTTCATGGCCGCGCGCTTACCGTTAAAGTAAGGCCGCGAGCGACTAACACCACCTCGAGTCTTAACTGCCGGGTCCGACATACTTCTGGATGAGCTGTACGGCGAGCTTTCCGCCTTCGAATTCCGGAATGACCACTTCGTCGGCGCCGGAAGTGCGCATGGCTTCGGCGTAGCGCTCCTGGCCGGCGCGGGTAATGATCTTCAACTTGGGGTTGAGGGCTTTCGCGGTGATGGTGATGTACAGGTTGTCGGCATCATTGTCGATGACCACGCAGAGCCCGCGCGCCCGTGCGATGCCTGCTTCCTGAAGGACGGTATGGCGTTTGGCATCGCCATTGAGAACCAGCACGCCTTCTTGCAGCAATTGCCGATAAAGTCCTTCGTTGGTTTCAATCATCACGTAAGGGATTTGCGCGCGATTGAGCTGCTCGATGACCGTGCGGCCCACTTGTCCATATCCGCAAATGATGAAGTGATCGCGCACGCGCTCGAGGTTCATTTCGTTCAGCATGGATTTCCAGACCTCCCGGCCCTGGTGACCAACAAACGTCAGCAGGATTCGTTCCGCAAACCAGATTTCGAACGCAAAAATGCCTATAGCCACCAGAAGTGAAAAGTATTTGGTAGTCCTACGTACCTGGAGATAGTCGATGGCGTGCGGATGCGCTACCCAGAACAGCGCATCGGAGAAATATAGATGTTCCAAGCGCATGTAAATCAACACGCAAAGCAGCACGAACACCAGCAATAGCACGAAAGGCTCAATCAAGCGCCGGACCAGCACCAGCACCGCGCGGTCGAACAGCAGGAAGCGGCGGGGACGTTTGGCCCGAGCGGTGGCAACGGAAAGGCTTTGGTTTGTCACGGGATATATAAGCCTGGCTAATGATAATATAGAATAAGATAAAAGAAACTAGGATCGCGAAAACAACGCCCCTACGCCGGTGTATCCTTCGAACCCTTCCCGCCATCTACTCCTGTTGACCGTTGCCATGATTCCACGACAGACTTGCTACTCCGGAGGTCCCCATGTCCATACGTCCCGTGAAGCGTTTGATTCAATCGAAGCCAACTCGCGAAGGCGCGGGTGTGCATCTGCGCCGGGCTTTCGGGTTCGGCAACACCTCGGACTTCGATCCATTTTTGTTGCTGGACGATTTTCGCAACGATGTGCCGGAAGACTATCTGGCGGGATTTCCGTGGCATCCACATCGCGGCATTGAAACGATCACCTACGTCCTGGCGGGCACGGTGGAGCACGGCGACAGCCTGGGAAACCGCGGCGCCATCGCATCGGGCGACATTCAGTGGATGACCGCCGGAAGCGGGATCATTCACCAGGAAATGCCAAAGGGAGATCCCGCCGGGCGAATGCACGGATTCCAATTGTGGGCCAACCTCCCGTCTTCCATGAAAATGACCCCGCCGCGCTACCAGGAAGTAAAGTCACCGGACATTCCGGAAGTGACTGACGACGACGGGACGCACGTTCGCGTGGTGTGCGGCAATTTTTGGGGAACGAAAGGGCCGGCCGATGGAATCGCCGCGGATCCAATTTATCTGGACGTCTCTATCCCTCCGGGCAAGCGGAAGGTGTTGCCAGTCGAAACGACGCGCCACGCATTTGCGTACGTGTTTTCGGGAGCCGGGAAATTCTGTAATGCGTCCGATCCCCTAGCGGTTCCCACGGAGCCCGTGAGTTGGGCGGACACGAATCCGCCGTCGGAAGCGGACAATCGCTCGCTGGTGTTGTTCGATCGTGGCGATGAAGTGATGGTGCAAGCCGGCGACGATGGAATCCGGTTCTTGCTGGTGTCCGGAAAGCCGCTGGAAGAGCCGGTGGCGTGGTACGGGCCGATTGTCATGAACACGCAGGAACAATTGCGCGACGCTTTCCACGATCTGGAGAAGGGCACGTTCCTTAAAACGAAGTAACCGTCAAGCTCGAACCAAGCTGGGCTTCGGCGCAAGCGGATTGTCCAGCCGGCTCCAGGCATCCTGAACCATGGCGTACAGAAACGCGGTTGAAAGTCCAAAGAGAATCCATCCATTCAGTGCTTCGAGCGCTCCCATAAGCTGCCAGTGATTTTCCAGCGTGGCACCGGAATGGCCAAAGGTGGTCATGGCGCTCAGCGAATACAGCATGGCGGACTTCTTGTCCGGCAATGCGTGGAGCAAGCGAAACCCTATGGCCCAAATAAACGCTTCCATTCCGTGCAAAAGAGTGACGGAGACTGTTGTACCGGCCATAAACGTCAGCGCCACGATCCTCATTTTCCGCGTGTGCGCCCTCACCAGCACGCGGTCGAATCTCTGGCGAATCAGATATAGCCCCACGACGTGAACCACCACGGCCGCAACGCTCAGGGGTAAACTCCACAGCCAATCCGAACTCCACGCCACCACGTTTGCTGGATCGATATTCACGGATTCCTCCTTACAGTCGGTAAAAACCGATGATAGCGCATGGAGGCCGGAGCGAGCAGCGCCGACGACTTAGCAGGAGCCCGCTAGTAGATGATGGGCAGTTTGGAAAAGTCGGACTCGGCGTCTTCGGTTACGCGCAGAACCAGCAGCGTGCGGTCGTCGTGTGGCGGACGCCCTATGCCCGCGTGTTCGTCGGTGGCTTTCACGATGCGCTGCGCCACCGTGTAGCCGGGATCTTCGGGCACCACCGTAGCCAGCAGCGCTTTCAAGCGGTCGCTTCCGAATTCTTCCAGATCCTTGTTCATGGATTCGTGGATGCCGTCCGAGGCGAACACCACGATGTCGCCGGGAATCAGCGTGAGCGTTTGCTCTTCGAATTCCGCTTCCGGCAGCAGCCCCAGCGGCATACCGGTCACGTTGATTTCGGTGACCGCGCCCTTGCGCACCAGCAGCGGCAGCGTGCCGCCCGCGTTCGCGACATTCAATTCGCGCAGTGCCGCGTCATAAATCGCAAACTGCATGGCGATGAAGCGCGCGTCGAGGCGCGCCGCCAGCAGTCGTCCATTCAATTCTTGCAGCATTTCCGCGGCGGAATTTTCGCTTTCGTGCACGAGTTCGCGCAAAATGCCGATGGCCAGGGAGCCAAACAGCGCGGCGGCCGTGCCTTTGCCGGAAACGTCGCCATTCACGATAGCCAGGCGGCCCAAGCCATACGGCAGTAAATCGTAAAAGTCTCCACCCAGTTCGCGCGCCGGCACGTACGCCGTGGCCAGATCAAGGCCCGGAACTTCGCGGGCGCCAGAGGGCAATAGTTGCCGCTGGATTTCGCGCGCGGTTTCCAGATCGTCCTGCAAGCGCGTCTGATTCAGCCGCGATTCTTCGAACAGCCGCGCATTTTCCAGCGCCACGGCGACGTATGAGCCAAGGATGTTCAGCAGACGTTCGTGCTCCGCGGTGAAGGCGTGCGGTTTCGTGCTTTCCAGGTCCAGCACGCCGATCAAACGATCCTGCCGCAGCAACGGCACCACCAGCTCCGAGCGCACTTCCACCTCGTCTCCGCATTGCAGGTAGCGCGGGTCCAGTCGCACGTCCACTACACGGATTGTCCGGCGTTCGGCGGCCGCAGCGCCGGTGATGCCCTGGTTCAGCGGCATTTTGAAACGCGAAGGGATGGCTTGCTGGAAGCGCTTGGCAAAAACGCTCTCAAGCATCTGCTCTTCCTCGTTCCAGAGCATGACGGTAAACACCTGGTAATCGACCAGTTTCTTGACGCGTTCGGCGATGCGCCGCAGCAGTTCTTCGCGGTCGAGGATCGAGGTGAGCTCGTGGCTGATCTCATAAAGAAGAGAGAGCGTTTGGGCCTGCTCGGGCTGCTCGACGTAGAAGCTGGGAGGCACAGGATCAGCGTCGCCTAGCAAGGAAGACGGTATTAATTTGGGGGTCGAATCCATGAGAACGATTCTAACTGCATCTGTTGGATGTGGTTCAGGAAAGTTGGTTTCATCGGAAAAGCAAGTTTTACGTCACGTTGCAAATTTGTTTTTCCGATAAGCAGGCTCATCCGGACGGGCGATTGAGGGATTCAGGGAGCGGCGAAACTTCAAGAAAAGCGCAATTCCAGCCAAGCCCGGGATCAGTTCGACAATTGTCGAAGGTTCGGGGGCGGGCGTCGGCGCCGGCGTGGACGGCGAAATCGGCTGCGGTAACGTACCCGACGAAGGCCCGGGTGAAGGAGATGGCAGGACCGGCACAGGAAGAGGCGAGGGCCGGGGTGTGGGCTGGGAACTGGTCGACGGAGTTGACGCGCCGCCGCAGCACGGACCGAATGGCGGCACAGGCAAAAACGGAACTGTGCCCGGCGTGGTCGGTTTCGCAGGGAAGTCGAACGCAAGAAGCAGCGGTGGGGCACTTTCCCTCCAGATCGGAGCCGCGGGAATCGAATCCGTGGAAATCGCAGGCGGGAGCGGCGGCCATGCCGGAACTACCGGACCGTCGATGACATCCACGGGCGGTTCCATTGGCGCTATCGGGCCGTCTGGGACCGCGGCGATGCGATTTCCGCAGCGCGTTCGGGCAAGATTCGTGCCGTCGCTGATTCCACGTGGAAGTCTGCATAATGCGCGGCAGCCACAGGATCATGGCGCAAAGCGATTTCGAGCGCTTTCGCGCTGAGCACTCCGCCAGGAATCACTGAGTACGAATACACCGGACTTTCAATCGGTGCACGGGAAGGCGTGGAAAAATCCGAATCGTTCCAGAAAGGCTGCAGCGAGGACGCCGCAAAAGAGTCCGCGAGCGGCGAAGTGTGAATAGAAAGGAAGCCGGAGCGCGATGTGAAGCAGAAAGCGCAAACTGCGACGGGTACTAGAATCAGCGCAAAAGCGAGTAGTCTGCGCGTGGCAATTCCGCGTAAATTTTCAGACAGCCGGGCCCGTTGGACATGTGCGAGCAGAGTGACCCCCGTCACCCTGGTATAACTCCCCCGTACTCACGTGCGCAAGTTGAGGTCCAAACGGAAAACGCGCGAATTTACTGGGGAAACGTGATATTTCGGTTGCCTTGAAGGGTAACAGCAATCTTCGGCTAACCAAAAAATGGGAAGCGTTTTACTTTTATTGGGAAATTCCGATTGTGATTGCAGTCACGAAACCGCGCCATCTTCGCTTGGAACTGGGACGCAGTCGACCAGTCGCGACGCAAAGTCGCGCAGATCCCAACAATCGGGCCAAGCGCTACTTCACTTCCCAGGTATCGCCAGCGCGCAACAGCTTGGACAAGTCCCCGGGACCTTTTTTCTGCACCACTTCTCGCATTTGTTCGTTGAGCACGTCTTCGTAGCGTGGCAAATCGTCCCAAGCGCGCAAAACGCCGATCGGAGTCGGGAAGCCCGGACGACCTTCCATGTGAGAAAGCAGGAAAGCGTAGGAGGGCCGCGGGTGGTGCGCGTCATGAACGATCAGATCGGATTCAGATATGCCGTTGCCGAGCGCGACAACTTCAATGTCCCCATCCGGTTTGCGGCGAATGCCCTTGTCTCGATTCTTGCCAAAGACGAGTGGCTTGCCATGCTCGAGTTGCAGCACTTGTTCGCTGCGGGCCTCTTTTTCGGTCAAAGCGAACCAGGCGCCATCGTTGAAGATATTGCAATTCTGCAGAATTTCGACGAAGGCGGACCCTCGGTGAGCAGCAGCAGCCCTGAGGGTGTCCTTTAGATGGCTCTGGAAAACATCCACAGAACGCGCGACGAACGTGGCTTCCGCGCCAATGGCCAGCGAAACCGGGTTGAATGGACGATCCGGCGACCCGTACGGGGTGGATTTCGTGATCTTGTGAAACTCCGAAGTCGGTGAATACTGTCCCTTGGTCAGGCCATAAATGCGGTTGTTGAACAGCAGCACTTTGATACCGACATTGCGCCGCAGCAAGTGCATTGTGTGATTGCCGCCGATAGAGAGCGCGTCTCCGTCACCTGTCGCCACCCATACTTCCAACTCCGGATGCGTAGCCTTAATGCCGGTGGCCACGGCTGGCGCGCGGCCGTGAATCGTGTGGAAGCCATACGTGTTCATGTAATACGGAAAGCGGCTGGAGCAGCCGATGCCGGAAACGACGACGAAGTTTTCACGGGGAATGCCCAGTTCCGGGAAGACCGCCTGCACGGCGGCGAGGATCGCGTAGTCGCCGCAACCGGGGCACCAGCGAACTTCCTGGTCGGTCTGAAAATCTTTTTTCGTGAGTGGTGGAAGAGCGGTCGTGGTCATGGCGGTCTCCTAGAGCCCCAACATTTCTTCGATCTTCTGATCGAGTTCGGCTTGCTTGAAAGGCCGGCCCTGAATCTTGTTGAGGCCGACGGCGTTGACGAGATATTTGGCGCGCAGGACCCAGAGCAGTTGACCCATATTCAGCTCTGGCACCAGAACTTTCTTGTAACGCTTCAGGATGTCGCCGAGATTGGCCGGCAGCGGATTCAGGTAGCGCAGGTGCAGGTGGCCGATCTTGTGGCCCTTGTTGCGCTGGCCCGTCACCGCTTGAGTGATGGAGCCAAACGTCGAACCCCACGACACGATCAGCAGGTCGCCATCGGCGTCGCCGTTCGGCAGAACATTGGGAACATCCTGCACAATGGCATCGACCTTCGCGGCACGGATGCGGACCATGTTTTCGTGGTTCAGGGGTTCGTAGTTCACGTTTCCTGTGACGTCTTGCTTTTCGAGCCCGCCGATGCGGTGTTCCAGCCCGCGCGTACCGGGCACGGCCCAGGGGCGCGCCAAAGTATCGGGGTCGCGCCTGTAAGGCTGAAAGCCCTCCGGGTTGGTAGTAAACTTTACGGGAATTCCGGGGATTTCGTCGACGTTCGGAATGCGCCACGGCTCCGCGCCATTGGCAATGTAGCCGTCAGACAAAACGATCACCGGCACCATGTACTTCAGTGCGATACGGCAAGCTTCGACCGCAACCCAGAAGCAGTCACCGGGCGTAGCGGCGGCGAGCACCGGAATCGGCGCTTCCGAATTGCGTCCGAAGAGCGCCTGCAGCAGGTCGGCCTGCTCTGTCTTGGTCGGCAAACCGGTGGAAGGTCCGCCGCGCTGGATATCGCAAATCACTAGGGGAAGCTCGGTCATAACCGCAAGGCCAAGCGCCTCCGTCTTCAGCGCCATGCCAGGACCGGAAGTGGTCGTGAGGGCTAGCGCGCCAGCATAGGAAGCGCCAATCGCCGAAGTAATCGCAGCGATTTCGTCTTCCGCCTGGAACGTCAGCACGTTGAACTCTTTGTAATGCGAAAGTTCGTGGAGAATGTCCGAAGCCGGCGTGATCGGATAGCTTCCCAGGAAAAGTCTCAGTCCGGCTTTCTGCGCCGCAGTAACAAATCCGAGCGCCAACGCCTGATTGCCGCTGATGTTGCGATACAAGCCCGGGCTCAGCTGCGCCGGAGGAATTTCGTAGCTTGTCTGGAACGCCTCCGTGGCTTCGCAATAGGAATAGCCGGCCTTCAGCGCAAGCTTGTTGGCTTCCACGAAGAGCGGCTTCTTCTTGAACTTGTCCTCGATCCAGCGAACCGTCGGTTCCATCGAGCGGTTGTACAGCCAGTAGCACATGCCCAACGCGAAGAAATTCTTGCAACGATCCATGGCCTTGGCGTCGAGGCCCAGATGTTGCAGCGAGGCGCGCGTCAGCCGTTGCAATTCCACGGGGAACAAGCGGTACTTGTCGAGCGAATGATCCTCCATCGGATTGCTGGTCAGACGCGCCTTGCGCAGATCGTTTTCCTTGAAACTGTCGGAATTGATAATCAGGATGCCGTTGGCCTTCAAGTCGGCAATATTCACTTTCAGCGCCGCCGGGTTCATGGCCACCAGTACATCCACCGCATCGCCGGGCGTGTGCACCTCTCCCGAAGAGAAATTCAATTGGAATCCGCTGACTCCCGGCTCCGTGCCCGCCGGGGCGCGGATTTCCGCCGGGTAGTCGGGAAACGTGGCGATGTCATTGCCATAGAGCGCCACCGTGTTCGTAAACTGGCTGCCCGTCACCTGCATGCCATCGCCAGAATCGCCGGCGAAGCGGATCACAGCCTGTTCGATAATTTCGCGTTTTGTTTTGCCTGCGGGTACTTCCATTAATGTGGACATAGTGCTTGTTAACCCCCGTCTTGCGGCAACTCCTCGGCGGTAAGAAGAGGAGAGCAGCCCCTTCGAACGTAGCGGTTCGGGATGTGCAGATCGGGAGCGAGCGCGCCGGACCGCCTGGAGCTATCCCGCTAAGAATAACACAGGGGGAAAAGGGAAGTGGAAGGAGGAACAGAAGTTAGCGGAAGAGCGCAGGGAAAAGCGCGAAACAAATGTGATGGAGAGCACAGACGAGCGTTCCCGATTTCCGGCTGTTTTGGCGAACGAATCACACTTCGCTTGTGATCGCAGATTGCTGCTCCCGGTTTTCTGCCTCCGCCACTTGAAACTGCAATTTGACGCCCTTGGTGCGAAACAAGAACAGCCACCACACGCTGACGGGAAGAAGCAGAATCACGAACGCAATCGCGATCAGTTGCTTGAGTGATTCAAGTTGCCCTATGAAACGATCGGAAATGAAAAATGTTTCAAAGGGGCGCAATGCGATCAACGCCAGGCACAGCACAAGTGTGGTAGCCGCCCAAATCATTGCGGACACGCGGGCCCACGGCCGCAGTTGGAATAAACCTATTCCGGTGCGAATGCCGACCGCAATCACCGCCGGAGGAACCAGCGCGATCAGCAGGAATGCAACGGGGTAGAGTTGATACGGATGCTTGCCATTCGTGTTGGCCGGCAGGTTCAGAAGCGTCAGAAGAAAATAAGCCCACATGAAGAAAGCTGTGCCGCAACCGAGCAAGGCAAACGTGGCAGCGGCCGTTACGCCGGCCGAACGGGGACGCGCAGTCATAGTCAAGACGATGACAGCACAGGGTGCGGGGCGTGAATAGTACGAGCGGAGGGGCGGCGTATCCAAAACGCTACTTGACGTTCGCTTTCTTTTCGCCTAGAGTAGGGATGCTCCGAACGCAACGCCCGTTGCCCCAGCGGGGTTACAACACGGTAGCAGACGAGTGGAGGCGCTTAATGGCTCTCACCAAGAGGCAAAAGGAAGTTCTGGATTACCTGGTTTCCTTTGAAACCCGCCACGGGTACGCCCCGAGTTTTGAAGAAATCGGCAAAGGATTGAAGCTTACCTCGCTGGCGACCGTGCACAAGCACATCACCACGCTGGAAAAGAAGGGCTTCATTCGCCGGGGATATAACCAGAGCCGCTCGATTGAAATTGTGCAGTTGCCGAAAACGCCGAAAGAGCAGGTGATCGAGCGCCGCGTTCAGGAACTGCCGTTGGTTGGCCGGATCGCTGCCGGCCGTCCGCTGGAAGCTGTCGAAGAACGCGAAACCATTTCGTTGGGGGATTTTGCGCGTGGCGGCAACTCGTTTGTCTTGCAGGTAAAGGGCAACTCCATGATTGAAGATCACATCATGGACGGCGATTACGTCGTCTGCGAACAGACGCAAGTGGCCAATGCGGGAGATATCGTGGTGGCGCTAGTGGCCGACGAAGAAGCCACTCTGAAACGGTTCTACCGCGAAGGTCCCGGCAAGATTCGCCTGCAGCCCGCGAATTCGGAGATGGCCCCGATTGTTCTTCCCGCCAGCGACGTAAAAGTGCAGGGCCGCGTCATCGGCGTTCTGCGCTAAGTACTGAAATTTCTACCTCCGCCAACAAGCCCGCTTCTCTAAAATTTTTGTGCCCGCCCGCTTTGTTGCACACGTCTAACCAATTTGATGTAAACTTCCGGCTCCCGAACGGCGTCAGTTTGTTTCGTTGGCTGTGGGAGGATACGACTTGGCTCCTGCCCTGGAAAATCTCTTGCTGGTCGCCGCCGATCCGGCCTTGCGGGAATCTCTGCGCAGCTTGTTGGAAGGCGAGCGTTACGCGATAACCACCACGGACTCAGCGGAAGATGCCACGTCGACTTGCGCGAAAAAGAAATGGCCCAGATCGTCGTCGTAGCTGATGGGCTTGCCCGACGGCACGCTTCCCGCTCTGCTCTCTTCGCTGCAATCCCCCTCCGTCAATGGCGATCCACGCACACTTTTGCTGGCCCATGGCGATTCGTCCCAGCGCGCGCAGTGGCTGGATCAGGGTGTGGACGATGTGCTTCCCATTCCGTGGGACGACCGGGAATTGTTGGCCCGCTTGCGCGCCCAATTGCGGCAACGGCGCGCTTTCGGCGAACTGGAGCGCCGCGTGCGCAACGCCGAGGAAAGCTATCAAGTTTCGCAGACAGCTTTCCAGGCTCTCGCGGTCACGGAAAAGATGACACGTGACGCGTTCTCGCTCGAACGCATCCTGAAGTTCGGTGTCGGCGCGCTTTTGGGCCTGGCGATCGTGATTGCCGGGATTTTCTTCGTGTTTTCTCGCAAGGCGGATAAGGAATCCAAGCGCGCGTACACCCTGATTTCGCAGCTGGAAAATACCGCGCAGAATGAACAGCAGTTGCTGGAATCGGCGCGGCGCCTGCGCCAGGATCCGGCCAACGCGGACATGTTGCAGCAAAAAGAACAGCTGCAGCAGCAGACCGCGGAACTGCGCAAAAAAATCTCCTCGCCCGATGGCGCCGACGTTACCGAGCTTCGCCACCAGCTGGACGAGGCCACGGGCCGTTTGACCAAGCTCGAAGACAGTTCGCAGGCGGCAGAAGCGGTCATCCGCGATTATGCTCCCAGCGTTTGTTTGATTCACGTTTCCGTGGCGTTCAACGAAAAAGATTCCGGAAAACGCCTGCGCTATGGCGGGATCGATAGCGATGGATCGCCATTGAAAGATAGCGATGGCAATACCGTGTACACCACCGAGGGCCGGGCGCCGGAAGTGCGTGCGGACTTTTTCGGCAGCGGCTTCATTGCCGGCGAAGGAAAAATCCTGACAAATCACCACGTCGTGCAACCTTGGTGGGGAGACAACGAATTGAGCGGCGCGGTGAAGCAGGGGCTAGAACCGGTGATTGCCGAAATGACCGCCTATTTTCCTGGATCCTCCACCGGCATTCCCGTGGGTATTTCGCAAATTTCGCAGGAAGCGGATTTGGCGCTCGTCCACGGTGACCTTTCCGACTTGAAGCGCCCGGTGCTGAAGCTCGACAGCCGCAAGGAACCGGCGGTCAGCGGCGAAGCGCTGCTCAGCTTCGGTTACGCCACGGGTATCGATGCCATTCTGGCACGCGCGGGAGACGACGCGGTCCGCGATATCGTGAAGACCAGCGGCGGCGACCCGAAACTAATTATGGAAGAACTGGCCAAGCGGAAACTGATCCGACCGTTGGTTACGCAAGGGCATGTGGGCGACGTGCTCGAAGACAAGATTGTATATGACGCGCAAACCACTTCGGGTGGCTCCGGCGGCCCGCTGTTGAACCGGCAAGGCGAAGTGATTGGTGTCACCTTTGCCGTGGTGAAAGGTTTTGGCGGTTCAAATTTCGGGGTGCCGATTCGCTTTGCGTCGCCGCTCTTGAAACATTGATCTAATCCAAGCATCGCTCCCAGGTGCCAAATGCTTAAAAGCGCGGTCCCTCTTTTTCATATCTCCAACACCGCCGCGGCCGTCGAATTTTGTTGCGGCCGCCTCGGTTTCCACCTGGAATTCGCCCATCGTGCGTATGGCGTGACCACCGCGGTGCTACAAGGGCGCGACGAGGGACGGTGTGTGCCTGAATCTTTCCTCATTTTCTGGTGACAGCGTTTTCGGCGGCGTTGCCAACCTCTTCACCGACGACGTGGACGCCCTGCACGCGGAGTTTGCGTCCAAAAACGTTTGCATCGCTGCCGGCCCGGTCTATCAGACCTGGGAAACCCGAGAGAGGTACGTTAAGGACGCCGATGGCAATAGCCTTCGTTTGATCCAACCATAAGCCTGTTCCGCAGGTCGGTGCATAGGTGCGAGATTTTACTTCTTTCGAGTAGCCGTGGCTTGAGGCGTCTGCATGGTTTTTCTCGCGAAACCATGTAGAATTTTGGATTGCCCTTTGGAGATGGACTGACGCCTGCGCATGAAGAAAAATCAGACCGATTCGCAAACTCCTGGCTGCCAACCGAAGTGAAATCGCCATTCGCATCTTCCGCGCGGCGAATGAACTTGGCCTGCGCACCGTCGCCATCTATTCGCAGGAAGATCGCCTGGCGCTGCATCGCTTCAAAGCCGACGAGGCATATCAGGTCGGCGCGGGCAAAGGGCCGGTCGAGGCTTATCTCGACATCGCCGGAATCATCGCCATCGCGAAAGCGCAAGATGTCGACGCCATCCATCCGGGATACGGGTTTCTGTCAGAAAATCCGGCTCTCGCGCGTGCTTGCGCCAAGGCTGGCATCGCCTTTGTCGGTCCGACGCCCGAACTTCTGGAATTGCTGGGAGACAAGACCGCGGCCCGCCGTCTAGCTGCTTCGGCCGGCGTTCCCGTATTGCCGGGAACCGAAGACCCAGTTTCGTCGCCGGAAGAAGCGCAGAAAATCGCTGCGGAAATCGGGTTTCCCGTAATCGTGAAAGCGGCGATGGGTGGCGGCGGACGCGGCATGCGCGTGGTTCACGATCCCGCGCAGCTGGCCGCAAGGCTCGAGGAAGCGCAGGGCGAAGCGAAATCTGCCTTTGGCGATGCCTCCGTCTTTCTGGAAAAATATCTTCCGCGCGCGCGCCATATCGAAGTGCAAATTCTCGCCGACGAGCACGGCAACCTGCTGCATCTGTACGAACGCGATTGCTCCGTGCAGCGCCGCCATCAGAAAGTGGTCGAAGTCGCGCCCGCTGCGAATCTTCCCGATCGCGTGCGCTCGGAGATTTGCGACGCGGCGTTGAAGATCGCGCGCCATGCCGGCTATCGCAATGCCGGCACCGTCGAATTCCTGTACGACGTCGACGCGGAGAAATGGTATTTCATCGAAGTCAACCCGCGCATTCAGGTGGAACACACCGTCACGGAAATGGTCACCGGCATCGACCTGGTGCGCGCGCAAATTCTCGTCGCGCAAGGGCACAAGCTGCACGAAGAGCCGCTTTCGCTGCCGAAGCAGGAAAAAATCCCGCTCTACGGCGCCGCGTTGCAGTGCCGCGTCACCACCGAAGACCCGGAAAAGAATTTCGCGCCCGATTACGGGCGCATTTCCACCTATCGCTCGCCCGCCGGATTTGGCATTCGCCTCGATGGCGGCACCGCGTATGCCGGCGCGGTGCTTGCCGCCTACTACGATTCGCTGCTGGTGAAAGTCACCGCCTGGGGCAAGAACCTGCCCGAAGCTTGCCAGCGCATGGACCGCGCGCTGCGCGAATTCCGCATCCGCGGCGTGAAAACCAACATTCCCGTTCCTCGAAAACGTGGTCAACCATCCGCGTTTCCGCGCCAGCGAAGTCACCACTTCGTTTCTCGACGATTCGCCGGAACTGTTTCGCTTCCGCGGCCGCGCCGACCGCGCCACGAAACTGCTTTCCTATCTCGGCGACGTGATCCTGAACGGCAATCCCGAAGTGAAGGGCAAGAATCTCCCCGCATCGCATCGAAAAAGCCGCCGTCGCCTGCCGTACCCGGCATCGCGCCGCCCGCGGGCACGCGCGAGCTTTTGCAAAAACTCGGGCCAATGAAATTCGCAGCCTGGGCGCGAAAAGAAAAGCGCCTGCTTGATGACCGACACGACTTTCCGCGACGCGCACCAATCGCTGATGGCCACGCGCGTTCGCACTTACGACCTGCTGGCCACTGCCGGCGCCGTTGCGCGGCGCCTGCCGAATCTGTTCAGCCTGGAAATGTGGGGCGGCGCCACGTTTGACACCTCCATGCGCTTCCTCCACGAAGATCCCTGGCAGCGTCTGCGCGAACTTCGCGCGAGCGCGTCCCCAATATTTGTTTCCAGATGCTGCTGCGCGGCGCGAACGCCGTCGGCTACACCTCCTATCCAGACAACGTGATCGTCGATTTCGTGCGCGAAGCTTGCGAGCAGGGCATCGACATTTTCCGCATTTTCGATTCCCTGAACTCCATCGACAACATGCGCGTCTCGATCGACGCGGTCCTGGAAACCGGCGCCGTCTGCGAGCCCGCCATCTGCTACACCGGCGATCTGTTCGACAAGCGACGCCCCAAATATTCGCTGAAATATTACGTGCAACTGGCCAAGCAGCTCGAAAAGCTCGGCGCGCATTTCCTCGCGATCAAAGATATGGCCGGCCTCTGCAGGCCCTACGCTGCGTTCGAGCTGGTGAAAGCCTTGCGCGAGGAGATCGCCATCCCCATTCACTTTCACACGCACGACACCAGCGGCATCAACGCCGCTTCGCTCCTGAAAGCCGCGGACGCGGGCGTGGATGTCGCCGACGCCGCGATCGCCTCCATGAGCGGCGGCACCAGCCAGCCCAATCTCAATTCCATCGTCGAAGCCCTGCGCCAACACGCCGCGCGACACGCGAGCTCGATATCGACGCGCTCAACGAGTGCTCCGATTTCTGGGAAGTTGTGCGCGGCTACTATGCTGCCGTTCGATTCCGGACCGAAAGCTGGCTCCGCGCGTCTCTACGAGCACGAAATTCCCGGCGGCCAATTCACGAATCTGCGCGAACAAGCGGCCGCCATGGGGCTCGGCCATCGCTGGCGCGAAGTGGAAAAAACCTACGCCGAAGTGAACCAGCTCTTCGGCGACATCGTGAAAGTTACGCCATCGAGCAAAGTCGTCGGCGACATGGCGCTGTTTCTGATGGCCAACGAAATGCAAGCCCGCGGATCTGCTGAAGCTCGACGAAGATCACGATGTCTCGCTGCCCAACTCCGTCGTCGAAATGTTTTCCGGCGCGCTCGGCGTCCCTCCGGGCGGCTGGCCGAAGAAATTGCAGAACATCATTTTGCGTGGCCAGGCCCCACTGAAAGGGCGGCCCGGCGCCAGCCTGCCTCCGGTGAACTTCGACGAAGCCAAAGCGGAACTGGAAAAGAAAGTCGGCGCACCCGTGCGGCGCGACGATCTGCTCAGCTATCTGCTCTATCCCGACGTGTTCCTGAAATTCGACGCATTTCCGCCAGGCTTATTCCGATGTCAGCGTGCTGCCGACGCCCGCGTTCTTCTACGGCTTGAAGGCCGGCGAAGAGATCACCGTCGACATCGAATCCGGCAAGACCCTGATCGTTAAATTCCTGACCATCAGCGATGCGCATCCCGACGGCACGCGCACTCTATTCTTCGAATTGAACGGCCAGCCGCGCGAAGTCAACGTCCGCGACCGCTCCTTGCGCGTGGTCGAACGCAGCCATCCGAAGGCCGATGCCGCCAATCCCGGCCATGTCGGCGCGCCCACCGCCGGCTTGATCAGCAGCATTGCCGTGCAGCCTAACCATCCCGTCGAGCGCGGTGCTAAACTGCTCACACTGGAAGCCATGAAGATGCAATCCAACATTTATGCGCCGATCAGCGGCAAAATCAGCAAACTGCTGGTCACGCCGGGGCAACACGTGGAAGCCAAAGATCTTCTGGTCATTATCGCTCCGTGAGCTCGCCAAATCTCGTCAAGCATGAGCAGTTTCCTTCGCGATTCTTGCGTAACCAGCGCGATCTGATCGTCTACTTCCTCCCGGCTACGACGCGCAGCCCCTGCGGCGTTTTCCCGTCCTTTATCTTCACGACGGACAGAATCTTTTCGATGGCACCACCTCCTTTATTCCCGGGATGGACTGGCACGTCGGGCAAACCGCAGACCAGTGGATTCAGGAAGGCCGCGTCGAGCCGCTCATCATCGTGGGCATTTACAATGCCGGCAAGCAGCGGCTGGGCGAATACACGCCGACGCGTGCGCCCAAACTCGGAGGTGGCCGCGCGAACCGTTACGCGAAATTTCTGCTGGAGGAAGTGCGGCCGTTCGTCCACAACCAATATCGCGTGCAGGGTGGAGCGGAGAACACGGGGATCGGAGGTTCGTCGCTCGGCGGGCTGGTGTCTTTATATCTTGGCCTGCGGCAGCCGCGAATCTTTGGGAAGATCGCCGCGCTTTCGCCATCCGTCTGGTGGAACGAACGCGTGATTTTGCGGTTTGCCTCGACCACATTCGGTGAAGCCGCTTCCACGTATCTGGCTGGACATCGGCACGCGCGAAGGTCCGCGCATCGTGGACGACGTGGAGCGCTTCCGCGACATCTTGATCGGCAAAGGTTGGCAACTCGATCAGAATCTGCACTACGAACGCGCCGAAGGCGCCGAGCACAACGAAGCCGCCTGGGCCCAGCGCGTCGGCCCCTTCCTGCAATTCCTATTTCCCGGGCGCTAAACCCGTATATAATCCGCGCCTGGTGAAGCAATGGCTGCGGCGAGACCCATCACGATTCTCTGCGTTTCTTCCTACGAAAAAGGGCAGGAATTCCTGCGTACCTGCAAGAACCTAGGCTGCACGGTGCTGTTGCTCACGGTGGAAAAACTCCGCAACGCCGATTGGCCGCGCGATGTGATCGATGAAATGTTTTTCATGCCGGACGAACTCCCGCTCGCCGACTTGATTCACGCGGTCAGCTATGCAGCGCGAACGCGCCATATCGATCGCGTCGTCGCCCTAGACGAATTCGATATGGAACATGTCGCGGCGCTGCGCGAGCACCTGCGGCTTCCCGGAATCGGGCTGACCACCATTCGTTATTTTCGCGACAAGCTGGCCATGCGCGCGCAAGCCCGTGAATCCGGCATCCTCGTACCGGAATTTATTCATGTGCTCAACTATGACGACCTGCGCGAGTTCATGGGCTATGTACCCGGCCCTTGGCTGCTGAAGCCGCGCTCGCAGGCTTCCGGCATCGGCATGCGAAAAATTCAATCGCCGGAAGAACTCTGGCCGTGGCTTGATCAATTGGGTGACCGTCAATCCGAATATTTGCTGGAACAATTCATTCCCGGCAGCGTGTTCCATGTGGACGGAGTAGTCTCTGAACGCGCCGTGCTTTTCGCCGAAGCCCACACCTATGGCGCGCCGCCGCTGGACGTTTCGCACCAGGGCGGCGTGTTCACCACGCGCACCATGGCGCGCGATTCGGCCGACACGCTGGCGCTGAAGGAAATCAATCTGAAGCTCATCCAAGGTTTAGGCCTGGTGCGCGGCGTGACCCACGCGGAATTTCTGAAAGCGCACAGTGACAACCGCATTTACTTCCTCGAAGTGGCCGCTCGTGTCGGCGGTGCCTACATTTCCAACATGATGGAAATGGCTACGGGAATTAATTTGTGGCGCGAATGGGCGCACCTGGAGTTGACCGCGGGGAAGATGCCCTACCAATTGCCGCAAGCACGCGAGGATTATGCCGGCGTAATTGTCTCCCTGGCGCGCCAGCAGGAGCCGGACACTTCGTCCTACAACGACCCCGAAATTGTCGATCGCATCAAGAAGTATCACCACGCCGGATTTATTCTGAAGTCGTCCTCCTCCGAACGCATCAAAACCCTGTTAGCGTCCTATTCCCAACGTTTCGCCATCGATTTTCTAGCCCGCGAGCCGGTACCGGACAAGCCTTCCTCCTAGTGTTACGCGCCGGCGTAGTCAGAAACTCATCTGAATGGTTGCGCTGACAAATCCCGCCATTCGAGCGTCTTTACCAGTGCAGGAATCAGCCCTTGGGAAGAGTTATGCACATGCCCACCGGGGAAGCCGTTGTCGACCGGGATCGCAGTTGGCACCACGCTTTTGCCTGGGTCGCTTTCGCGCTTTCGCTCATTGTTTACCCGCTCCTGCTGTTGCACTACACGCGTGCAAACTCCGCCACTTTTGACGAGGGTATGCACATTGCCGCCGGTCATCGCTATTGGGAATGCGGGGATTACGCGATCAATCCGGAGCATCCACCGCTCCTGAAGCTCGTCACCGCGATGCCGCTCTGGCGCTGGCAATTCGACGTGTACAGTTCCCCGTGTGGCACCGCGGTAACCAATAATATGCAGTTGATCGGCGCGGGTTACCGCCTGATGAATGGCCCCGCCGCCGACGAAATTCTGGCAAAAGCACGCACAGCGGCGATGGTCTTTCCGATTTTCCTGCTGGTCACGATATTCTTTGCGGCGCGTGCGTGGTTCGGACCACTCGCGGCCGGGTGCGCGGTGATCTTGACGGTCTTCGAACCCAACTTGACCGCGCACGGCCCGCTGGTAACAACGGATATCGCGGTCGCGGCAACCACGTTTGCAGCGGTGTTTTGTGCCGACCGCTATTTGCGCAGCCCGGCTACATGGCGATTGCTGTTGCTTGGCTTGACGTTAAGCCTGGCGCTCGCTTCCAAACACACAGCCGTCTTCGTCCCCATCATCCTGCTTCTTCAATTTTTGGCTTACTACTGGCTTACGCGTTCGGATTCGCCGCGTTCTTCACTGTCGCGCCTTTTGCTAGGCTGGTTCGCGGCCTGCTTGATTGCGCTCTTCGTTCTCTGGGGCACCTATCAATTCCGCTACTCCGCGCTGCCCGGGCGCACGCAGGCATTTGAGATCCAGGCGACACTGCAAAACAACGGAGAGTCGCTGACGCTGCTCGGCCGCACGATCCTGGGCATGACACGTTTCCACCTGTTGCCCGAATCCTATGTTGCCGGTCTTCTTTATGTGATTCAAAACAGCACTCGGCCCTCATACATTTTCGGAAAACGCCACGACACCGGCGTATGGTACTACTTCCCAGTCACCGTCCTCGTGAAGACGCCGCTTACGATTCTTTTCCTGGTCATTCTTGCCGTGGCTTCGCCGTCGCAATGGCGAAAGCACAAGCGCGAAATTGTAGTCGTGACCATTCCCATCGCCGTGTTTCTGGCCTCTGCCATGAGCAGCAAGATCAATCTCGGCGTGCGCCATATTTTGCCCGTTTACCCCTTCCTGATCGTGCTTGCTGCTTCTACGATTGCCCACTACGCGGGGCGCTCCAGAATTGCAGCAGCCCTCTCGGTCGCGCTTCTTGCGTTCCAGGCAGGATCGTATGCGCGCAGTTATCCCAACGAAATGGCCTATGCCAACGAAGCGTGGGGCGGACCACAAAATCTATATAAGTATCTGGGCGACTCCAACGTGGATTGGGGGCAGGCGCTCTATCGTGTGAACGACTACATTGCCGCGCGGGGAATTTCCGACTGTTGGATTGCGTGGTTTGGCGCACGCAAACCCACCATGGACGGCATGCCGTGCCGCCTGCTGGCCGGGCCTAGCTACGTGGAAGCGGTGGATCCGGGGCTACCGCCAATACTGCCGGAGAAATTGTCCGGCACTGTTTTTGTGAGCAATACACTCATCGACTACGATTTGTACCCGTACCTATATTTTCTGCAGCGTCCACCGGACGATGTTGTTGCCGGAAGCATCCTCGTCTATCACGGTGATTTCGACTTGCCGGAAATTGCCGCGGAACGGAGAGCGTCGCGCGGTTGGTGGTACCTGAATTACCAGCAAGCGGCTCTGGCGGTCGGAGAGTTCGCCGCCGCTGAACCTCACGTAGTGGCGCGGGGAGAGGTCCATTCTCTCTATGCCTGGGCACTGGAAGCTGCGGGCCGGTCACAGGAAGCGCGTGTGAAATACGAGCAGGCTGCCGCGGACTTTGCCGGTAAACCCGCCGACGCGCAATGGCGCAAAGCTGCGCTCGATCGTGCCGCTGCCTTACGGCAGGCCGAGTCGAATCCGGCACCCGCCAACTAGCCTCATTCGCCGGCTCAAGTTATTTGGCGAAGCGGCCAACTATCTGCTGGAAGCGTGGGTCGTCCCTCAAGGAGGCGAACGGCCTAGCTTGGTCACCAGCAATAAGAAGGAATTCGCGCGCGTTCCCGGCTTGCTCGTGGAAGACTGGCGCCCATCCGTCCCGATTTAGCCGCATTTAGTCAAATCTAACCAAAATGGAACAAGCATGACCCCATTCTCGGTTTCGCTTGTGTTTCTCCACCCCTTGGTACAGTCCGTACCCTGTTCTTGAGTCTAGTTACTTTCAGGTGAGAAAATGAATTATTGTGTTTGATACATGCTTTCCCACGGACTATTGTTTGCTTACCCCGGGCCGGAAATCTGCGTGGGGTATGCTGTCCCTTGGGAGGACCGATGTGGGGGAATAAAAAACCGGATACGCCTCAACCAGCGCAGCCGGAATCGAAAAATTTTCCAGTCAATCCGCCGCCAAAGCCAGCTGCGGCAACTTGGGAGGGAACTACCGCAATGAGTACAGATGCTATGCGTCCGTTGGGAGCAACCGCTGACCGTTCCACGGCTCGGCTCGGTCCCAGTTTGCACGTGAAAGGTGAAATCTCCGGGAATGAAGATTTAGTGATCGAGGGCTCGGTGGAAGGATTGGTTCAACTGGACGAGCGCAAACTAACCGTCGGCGCCACGGCTAAGTTGACCGCGGATGTAATTGCCCGGGAAGTCGTGGTTTACGGCAACGTGAAAGGGAATTTGCGTGCCAAGGACCGCATCGAAATCAAGAAGGATGGCTCCGTCAACGGCGATCTCACGACCGCCCGCATCATGATCGAAGACGGCGCGTACTTCAAGGGTTCGATCGAGATCGACAAGAGCGCCGAAAAGGAAACCGGAGCAGGTGCGTTCGCGCGTGCCGCTTCGCCCGCCGGCGTCGGCCCCAAGACCATCTAAGTTTGACCGTTTAAGTTTGATTGACGCGTAGTCTGTTCTCCCAACACGGCGCCCCGGTTCGTTCGGGGCGCCGTTTCTTTCTTAATTTGCCGTATCTTCCATATTTATTAACTTAACGTCAGCACCTTTATCTTTCCGTCACCAACCACGTCGACGTTTTCGATTAAATGCGCAGGCATTCCTCACCCGCGGCGGGAACCCGCTGCGGCATCGATATTCGCGACGCGCAAAGCGGTCAGCTGAGCATGCGACTTTATCTCCCCGAAGCGTTCGCCATGCTCAACACCGATGTGGACAGCATGCACGGCGGCTTCCTCACCACAGACGAAAATGGCCAGCGGCTCTTTGCAGTCACAACCAGCGGCCTGAGTATCGTGCCGCTCGCCAACATTTCGCTCGGCATCGGCACCTTGTCGCCCTTGTCGGGTTCCGCTGCGGGAGGAAGCGTGGTCACCGTGCGCGGCAGCGGTTTTCAGAGTGGCATCACCGCCATGCTGGGCGGAAAATTCGCGTCGGAGTCGGTAACCGGCGTGAATATGCTTGGTCTCACCACTCCGGCGGTCGCCGCCGGTCCCCAGCAGCTCGTGTTGACGAATCCCGATGCCGAGGATGCCGAGGCGAAACAGTTTCTCTTGACGGCGCCTTTACGGCACAATGATTCTGTCTTAACCTTTGCTTGGCCCGTTTCATCTTATGAGTGCGCCCCACGCCGTGCTCTCCGCGGGCGACTTCGTCCATCTCAGAGAGACCTATGAAGACCCGCAAACTCGGAGATTCCGATCTGCACATCACCCCGGTAGGCTTTGGCGCGTGGGCCACCGGCGGCGGAGGCTGGGAGTATTCCTGGGGACCGCAGGATGACCAGGATTCGATTGGCGCGATTCACAAAGCCTTGGAACTTGGCGTGAATTGGATTGACACCGCCGCGGTCTATGGCCTTGGCCACTCCGAAGAAGTGGTGGCGCGGGCATTGAAGAAATGGAATGGGCCGCGTCCGTACATTTTCACCAAATGCGTGTTGCGTTGGGACGCCACGCGCAAAATTTCTCCCGACCATAGCGCCAGTTCCATTCGCAGAGAATGCGAAGACAGCCTGTTGCGTCTACAAACGGAAACTATCGATCTTTATCAGATCCACTGGCCACCCACGGACAACGGGCCTAGGCTCGAGGAAGCTTGGCAGACTCTGAGCGCACTACAAAAGGAAGGAAAAGTACGCTGGATAGGCGTGTCCAATTTTGACGTCCCGCAATTGAAGCGCGCCGAAAAGATTGCCCCGGTCACTTCCTTGCAGCCGCCCTATTCCATCCTGCGCCGCCAGATTGAGGAAGATGTTTTGCCGTATTGCGAACAGCGCAACATTGGCGTGATCGTTTATTCGCCCATGTTTTCCGGCATGTTGACCGGAGGAATGACGCGCGAACGCGCCGCGGCTCTGCCGGCCGATGATTTCCGCAAACGCAACCCGGAATTTCAAGAGCCGAAGCTCTCGAAGAATCTGGAGCTGGTCGAGCGGCTGGGAGAAATTGGCGCGCGCTATGGACGCACTCCCGGCGAAGTGGCTATCGCCTGGACCTTGCGTAATCCGCGAATCACTGGCGCGATTGTCGGGGCGCGCACGGCGAATCAGGCCGCCAGCGTCATGCGTGCCGGGGATTTTCGCCTCAACGCAGAGGAGATCGCGGAGATGGAATATTACTCCGCAGGTATTGCCAAAACGAAGAGTGCGTCCTGACGACCGGTAGAAAATTGTTCAAGGAGCGTTCGCAATGAATTTGGGCCTTTCGGGGAAATTGGCCGTGGTCACGGGTTCGACCGCAGGTATCGGATTGGCCATTGCCGCCACGCTTGCGGAAGAAGGCGCGCGGGTGGTCATCAACGGCAGGACGCAGGCGCGCGTGGATGGGGCGTTGGAAAAATTGCGCATGCGCAACCGCGGCGCGGAGTTCACCGGCGTGGCCGCCGATCTAGGTACTGCCGCGGGCGTCGAGCAATTTGTTCAGGCAGTGCCCGTGGCGGATGTGCTCATCAACAATCTCGGCATTTTCGAGGTGAAGCCGTTTCTGGAAATCCCCGATGCGGACTGGCAGCGCTTCTTCGAAGTGAATGTTCTCAGCGGCGTTCGCCTCAGCCGCCACTACCTTCCCTATATGCTCAAACGGAACTGGGGCCGCATCATTTTTATTTCCAGCGAATCGGCACAGCAGATTCCGATGGAAATGGTCCACTACGGTATGACCAAAACCGCGCAGGTCGCGGTCGCCAATGGCATTGCTCGTTCCGTGGCGGAAACCGGCGTGACCTCGAATTCGATCCTGGTAGGCCCGACCGCTTCGGACGGAGCGGGGAATTTTCTACGTGAGGTCGCGAGGCAACAGGGGCTGAGTCCCGGAGAGATGGAAAAAATATTTTTCACCAAGGCGAGGCCCAGTTCGCTTCTGAAACGTTTCGAAACTCCAGAAGAAGTAGCCACGATTGTGGCCTTCGTCGCCAGCAATCAAGCAGCCCTCATCAATGGAGCCGCCGTCCGCGCCGAAGGCGGAGTAGTGCAAAGTATTTTTTAGTGGATGGTGTGAGCAATGGCGAAGCAAGCTCACGCCCGCATATAATCCGCGCGCCAGTTCTTCACCAGTTGCTTGATGGCCTTAGTGTCCGCCACTTTATCGTTCAACACTTTGTGCGCCAATCCTGGCAGCTCTTCATCGCTTGCAAAGCGCAACGCCACCAACTGACTTTTCGTGAATTCACCGATGCGCGGCTGCAGATCCTCCGGCAGCAGCCTCGCCAGGCGCTGGCGCTCTTCCATGCGTATCACCCGATCCTGCACGGCAAGCGCGAACACACGCGCATTAATTGCAAACACAAACAGTGCCGCCGCCGTCAGCAGATGGATCACGCCGTCCCAACTGAATCCGGGACGGATCAAGCGGAAGATGGACCATCCAAAATTCAAAACAAATACCGGCAGCACAAAAAAGTGATACGCCGGCACCCATCGCACATGATTGGAAAAATTCTGTTCCGCCATTTCGAAGATTCCTCCTGTAAACCCGCATCTTACCAGACCTACCCGTCGGGACAGGTATCAGACTAGCTACTTCCGGTCGCGTCGCCGCTCCAATCCCGCTGCGCAGGCGCACAATCAACGAATGTATTGCAGCTTCCAGGTGGAAGCGAGGAGCAAGCCATGACGAACCTCAGCCTCGCGCGAATCATGTATGGCACGAGTCAGGAATATCACTCAACACGCGCGCAGACGCAATCTTTCGCGCCGCTGTTGAATCAATCCTCGACGGAAGCAGCCGACAATTCCGCCAGAACGCCAGAGACACTCGGCGAATTGCTTCACCGCGCCTGGATCAGCCTCTCCGGCAAACGCTGAACACGCCCTTCACGTTCCCAAAAGATTGCCCTGAATCCTGCTATATCCGTTTTCCTGCGCCCACAAGCTGAGCGGGATCGCCGCCAGATCATCTACGAGCGGAACGGCGTTGCCATCTTTGGTGAGATCGATGGTGCGCAGAAAATGCTTGCAGGTGTCGCAGCACTCCACCCGCACTTGCGGGAACTGCTCGGCAATATACACCGCAAGTTTCTTTTCCTGTTCTTCGCCACAATAGGCACAGAGAATCCTGCGAAAATCCCATTCCTGCGAGCAGAAGGAACATTGCAAAAATCGCTTTCCACCATCCCCTTCCCGCCGCAGCACTCCGAGCAGCGGCAGGGAATTACAGCGCGGACAGCGGCAAACGGTCATAGTCAAAACCGGCGGCAATTGTGCTCCGGTCACAAACTCGGCATACGGTTGCAAAAACGCGCGTGCCAGGAATTCCGTCAGCAGTTCGCTGGTGGCTGGTTCCAGCATTCCCGTCTTCCAAAAGTCCGTGAGCGCATTCGCCCACGCAGTCTCTCCCCGCAAACGCAATTGTCGCGAACCCGCTGCAAGCGGAGCCGGGCCATTCGATTCGATCACGGAAAGAAATCTACCGAAGGGTTCGAACAATATATCTAGATTCAATTCCGAACGAAGATTGCCACCCGCTGGCGCAACCGACATCTTTCCCCAGAGCTTCGGCAGTTGCTCACAAAACTCTTTTTGGAATTGTGCCACCCGGCCGTAGAAGCCAAGAATCTGCTGCGCAAAAGAAAAGCGTTCGCCAAGCAAAGCAGCGCGCGCGATGCGGGAACGATAATTGAATTTCCCGGTGACGAGAAGAGTCATTTAGGCGGTTCGGACGAGCCGACAATTTCCTCATACCAGCCCGGATGGTACCGTTTTGCAAAGGCCAGGGAAACGTCTCCGCGAATCACGGAGCCGAACGCGCCCCGTTCTGCAAACACGCCCATGTAAATATGAATCATGAAATTTGCAATGGTCACCAGCGCCGCGATGGGGTGAATCAGCACGGCGGCATAGCGCAACCAGCGCCAACTCCAAGGAAGCCTGTCGCTGAACCACAGCACCAATCCGCTGAGCAGCAAAATCCAACCCGCGAAGAAAAAGGACCAGAACAGCAGTTTCTGCCCGGCATTGTAGCGGCCCGCCGGCGGCATTTTTTCATCCTGGTTGGTGATGTAATAGTGCAGTGACTTCCACCACGCGCGGTCCACGGCCGTAAATTCCATCTGCCGCCACCACATCGCGAACATGTCGGTGACTGCGGCCACGAAAATGAGGCCCACCCATGGATGCAGCATCCGCGAAATTTGTCCCCCGCCCAGCACCCACGCCAGCCAGAACAACCACGGCGACCAGAACGCCAATCCCGTTGCCAGCAAATATAAATACGAGCCTGCGGCCAACCAGTGCGTCAGGCGTTCCTTCAACGTGTAGCGCAACACGTGCCCGTGAGGAGTAAGCTGTTCCGGGTGCGTCGTCATTGCTCCCCTCCGAACGGGCGAATGTCTTCTTCTTCACGCGCTTTGGGTCCGAAGCGTAGGTAGTGCACGAACAATCCAATCAGCCCGCCCGCGATGGCCAGATTGCCGAGCCACTTCAGCGGCTGCTTCCAGAGTTTCACCGAAAGCGGAATCTTCGGATTGCTTGGCAGGCCGCCGTACAGTTCAGGTTGCGTCGCGTCATGCAGTACATAAATTACGCCGGTGCCGCCGACTCCCGGAGGGTCGTAAACCCCGGCATTCGCAAAGCCATAGTCATCTTTCAATTGTTTGGCGCGCTTCTCGGCCAGATCTTTCATGTCGTCTTTCGAACCAAAGTGCAGGCAGCCCGTGGGGCAAGACTTGATGCACGCCGGCTCCAGGCTTTCGCTGACGCGATCCGCGCACAGCGTGCATTTGAACACGCGATTCGTCTTCGGATTCATCTTCGGAATGTTGAAAGGACATCCGGTAATGCAGTAACCGCAACCGATGCAATGATCCTGCTGGAAATCCACCACCCCATTCGTGTATTGCACGATGGCGCCGTCGGCGGGACAAGCCGCCAGGCAGCCGGGCTCCGCGCAATGCATGCACTGGTTCTTGCGCATCAACCACATCAGCGAACCGTCTTCCTTCTCATGCTCGTTGAAGAGAATCAGGTTCCAATAATTCCAGCGCGTCTCCGGCATCGTCTGGTAGGTATTGTCAAAAACCGTCTCGCCAAACGGCAAATCGTTCCACTCCATGCATGCCACTTCGCAAGCCTTGCAGCCGATGCAGGTGGTCGTGTCGATCAGCTTACAAACGGTGAATTCGCGCTGCGCGTCGTCGCCCGGGCACGCTGCCGGCGTGACCGGACATTTTCTGAATGCGTAATGTGGCTTGGCTCATGCGCGAACCCTAGACCTTTCTCCACTTTCACGAGGAAGCCCTTGAATTCCGGCGTGTGCGCGTTGGGATCGATGATCGTCGGCGTCAGTGCGTTCACCAGCATCCGCGAAGTCTTGCCTTCATCTTCGGCAATGCCGCGATATCCCCAATGAATCGGAATGCCGATCTGATAGATTTTCTTACCGTCGATCATCATCGGCTTGATGCGCTTGGTCACCATGGCTTTAGCGATATATTCGCCGCGCGCGCTGGAAACCTTCACGCTTCTCCGCCACGGATGCCCATTTCGTCGGCCATCTCCGCGGCGATCTCGATGAACGGCTCTGGCACAAGCTGCACGTTCATGGGATTGTTCTTCGTCCAGTAGTGATAGTGCTCGGTCAGGCGGATACGTCGTGCATATCACCGGAAACCATCTTTCACGGTGCCGTATTTGTCGTCAGGCGTCTTGAAGCCCTCCACCACCGGATTGTGCGTCTGCTGCGGATGCAACAAATTTTGCACTCGGACTTTCAATCGGTTCGTAGAATTCCGGGAACGGCCCGTCGGCAAAGGCTCCCAGCGGGCCAAAGATCCGCCCCACGCCTTCCGGATTCATGATGAACGGGCCCATGTGATCCTTCGGCTTGGAATCGACCTTGAAATCCGGCACGTCGTTGCCGACCCACTTCTGCAAGTCCTCGTTCCACCAGACTTGGCGCCGGGAATGGATCCCATGGCTTTCCGTCCACGTCGCAAGACGCGCGATTGTACAACACGCGGCGATTGGCCGGCCAGGACCAGCCCCAGCCAGGATGCACGCCCATGTCGGAGGGATCGGACGGATCGCGCCGCGCAGTCTGGTTCCCCGCTTCGGTGATACGCGCCGCGAGTAAATCCAATTACCGCACGCCGTCGTGCCGTCGTCCTTCAACCACGCAAAGCCAGGAAGTTGCTGCCCGCGCTTGATCTGCGCTTCGTGGCCGGATCTTCCAGATCGGCAAGCGCCTTGCCGTTGATTTCTTTCAAGACTTCGGCGAGCGACGGGTTCTGAGGATCGGTATAACCCCAAGTCAGATTCACGATCGGGTCGGGGAACTTGCCGCCATCCTTCTTATACAGATCGCGCACCTTCAGGAAAATCTGCGCAACGATGGCCTGGTCCAGACGGCAGTCTCCCGGCGTCGGAACGGCCGCGTTCTTCCAAAGCAGCCAGCGCGCGGAATTCGTGAAGCGAACCGTCTTTCTCGGCGAAACCCGCGCACGGCAGGCGGTAGACCGTCGTCTGAATCTCTTTCATTTCGCCTTGGTGGATCACGCGAGGCGACCGCCAGAACTCGCTGGTCTCGTCCGGATAAATTTCCCCGACCACCAGCCAATCCGCTTTTTTCAGCGCGTCAATGTTTTTCTTGGAATCCGGCCCGATAGCTACGCCGTTCATCCCAAAGGCCAACATGCCTTTCACGTTGCCCGTTGTACATGTCGTCCCACATCTGCACCCACGAATAGTCGCGATCCACTTTGGGCAGATAGTCGAACGCCCAGTCGTTCTGCTTGGTGGCCGCGTCGCCGTACATCGCCTTCATGAGAGCTGACCGCGAATTTCGGCGTGTTGCTGTAATAATTGAAAGAATCCCACGGCGCGGGTTTCGAGGCAATGGGTGTCGATGCGCTTTATCCAGGCCTCGAAGGAAGTGTCCGCGGGCGTCGGCACCTTCAAATATCCCGGCAAATTGTCGAACAATGCCCGCCATGTCCGTGGCGCCCTGAATGTTGGAGTGCCCGCGAAGCGCGTTGACGCCGCCGCCCGCGCGACCCACGTTGCCCAGCAGAAGTTGCAGCATCGCCGCGGTGCGAATGATCTGCGTGCCGAAGCTGTGTTGCGTCCATCCGACGGCGTAAATAACCGTCCCAACCTTCTTCATATCGCCGTCTTTGCGAATCGAAGTGTACAGGTCGGCGGCTTTGAGGAATTGTTCCTTGGGAATCCCCGTGATGCGTTCGACCATCTCCGGCGTGTAGCGCGAATAATGTTTCTTCAACAGCTGGAACACGCAATTGGGATTCTGCAGGGTCAGGTCGTAATCGACTTTCTCGGGCAGCAGGAGCGGGCGGTGCGCCCGCTGCGGATGCGCCGCTCTTCGCGGGCTCCTCCGCCCCGCATAATTCCAGCTGGCGCTTATCGTAACTTTGGTCTTGCGCGTCGAAACCGGAGAACACGCCGTCCGTGTCGGCAGGCAGCTTGAAGTCGCTCTTAACGATGAACGCGGCGTTAGTGTAGTTGATCAGGTAATCTTTGGCGATGCGGTTGTTTTCAATCGCGTAGTGATCACGCCGCCGAGGAAGGCGATGTCCGAGCCCGCGCGAATCTGGCAGAAAAGATCGGCCACCGACGACGTGCGCGTAAAACGCGGGTCAACGGAGATCATCTTCGCGTTGCGGTTGCGCTTTGCTTCAATCGCCCACTTGAAGCCGCAGGGATGATTCTCCGCCGGATTCCCGCCCATGATCAGCATCATGTCGGTATTCTTGATATCGACCCAGCCGTTGGTCATTGCCCCGCGTCCGAATGTTGGTCCCAAACTTGAGACCGTGGGGCCGTGTCAAACCCTGGCCTGATTTTCTATATGCACGACCCCCAGGGCGCGCATCGCCTTGACGACCAGGAAGTTGAACTCGTTCGTGTCCGTGCAGCCGCCGATCCAGGCAATCGATTCCAGCCGGTTGACGGTGTGTCCCGTCGCATCCTTCTCGACGAAAGTCTCGTCGCGCGTTTTCTTGATCCTCTGCCGCAATTTCCGTCAGCGCATCGTCCCAGGAAATGTCCTCCCATTCCGTGCCGCCCGGCCGGCGCACTTGCGGCTTCACAAGTCTGCGCTCATTCAGGATCTCCTGTTCGAGCGAGGAGCCCTTCGGACACAGCGTGCCGCGGTTGGTGGGATGATCCGGATCGCCGTCGACATGAACTACCTGCGGTGTAACATTCTTCGCGCGGTCTCCGATCGTGTAGATGATCGTCCCGCAACCCACCGCACAATAAGGACATGTGGACCGCGTCTCGTTGGCGCGGGCAATCTTCAGAACTCTAAGTTCGGCGTAGGCGGGCTGCAGGTCGAATCCAAAGACCGCGGCAGCTGCGCCGCCAACCGCTGTAAGCTTCAGAAAATCCCGGCGTGACGCTTCCATGAGCCTCCCCAGGGAACACTTATGCAAACAGCCGTGCGGACCCCTTTTTATTCCTGCCGACGCATTTCTGTCAAGTTTATTGATGCGGCCAAGGGACAAATGGGATCAAAAAAAGTTAGAAGCTGTTGCATAACCGAGGACAAGCCCCTGAAATGAGTATGGTTGAGCTTGGTGAAATGAGGGATAAGCAGAGTCAGCAGCGCCGAAGGAGGGCCGATGGCGCGATCCGGTCCGTTGCTGACCGAAGCGCAGTGGAAGAAAATCGCGCCCTTGCTCCCCAAGCCGCGCAAACAACGCAAAGGTGGTCGTCCGTGGATCGAGAATCGCCGTGTGCTGGAAGGGATTCTTTGGATTCTGCGGAGCGGGGCTCGCTGGCAGGACCTGCCGGAGAAATTTCCGCACCCTTCGACGTGCTGGCGGCGATTGCGAGACTGGGAGGAGCGGGGCATTTGGTTGAATATCTGGCGAACGTTTCTGGGCGAGTTAAACGAGCGCCAGCAATTGAAATGGAGCGAATCGTTTTTGGACGGCAGTTTTGCTCCGGCGAAAAAAGGGGCTGCGGAGTCGGAAAAACCAAGCGGGGCAAGGGGACGAAGTGGATGGTGGTGGTCGACGGCCGCGGTCTTCCTCTGGGAAACTACCTTCACTCTGCATCCCCGGCGGAAGTCAAACTCGCGGAGACGACGCTCGCGACGATCCGAGTAGGACGGAACCATCACTCGGGCCGTCCGCGGCAAAAGCCGATGCGCGTGATTGCCGACAAAGCCTACGACAGCGATCCCCTGCGGGAACGCTTGCGGCAGCGCGGTATCGAACTGATCTGCCCGCACAAGAGGAATCGCGTTCGGCCGGCAACGCAAGACGGACGAGCCTTGCGACGTTACAAGCGTCGATGGATCGTGGAACGCACCAATGCCTGGCTGGGAAACTTCCGACGCTTGGTCGTGCGCTACGATCGTTCGCTCACGATCTATGGCGCTTTTTTTCATATCGCCTGCTTCATGATCGTCTTACGGAGGGTTGTGCAATAGCTTCTAGGGAAGGGCACACCTTTGACATCGCTGTAACATAATCTTGGTTCTAAATCAAAACGATGGACTTGGCATAGGCCATCAGCTCATCCCGGAAGTTCGGATGCGCGATGCTGATCAGCTCCAAGGCACGTTCGCGCGTCGATTTTCCGCGCAAATTGACGCAGCCATACTCCGTCACGATGTATTCCACGTCCATGCGCGTGTCCGTTGCCATCTGCACCCGCGGAACGATCCCGGAAATGGTCCCTTTCTTAGCCGCGGATTTCAAGCCGATGAAGGATTTTCCACCTTTGGAGAAAGATGCGCCTTTGACGAAGTCAAACTGCCCGCCCGACCCGCTGTATTGGTGCCCATTAATGAACTCGGCGTTCACCTGGCCATACAGGTCGACTTCGATCGCGGTGTTCACGCTCATCATGTAGTCGTGCTGCTTGATGATATGGATGTCATTCACGTACGAAGACGCGTAGCTCTCCATCGCCGGATTGTCGTTGATAAACTCATACACTTCGTCATCGCCCATCGCGAAGGTGAACACATGCTTGCGCGGGTGCAGCGTTTTCTTTCGTCCGTTGACCACCCCACTTTTTGTCAGGTGCACGAATGCATGGCTGAACAGCTCCGAGTGGATGCCCATGTCATTGTGGTTTGTCAGATACTTGGCCACCGCGTTCGGCAGATTGCCGATGCCCAACTGCAAGGTGGCACCGTCTGGAATCTGTTCGGCGATGCATTTGCCGATCTTCATCGAGTCCGGATCCGGCTCGTGATACGGAATTTGCACCAGTGGTACATCGTTTTCGACGATGGCGTCGACTTCGGAAACGTGCACCAACGAATCGCCGAACACCCGGGGCATGTTGCGGTTCACCTCCACGATTACGCGGTCGCAGTGGCGCAGCACGATCGAGGCGTAATCGTTATTCGTTCCCAGGCTGAAGTGGCCGGATTTGTCCATCGGTGACACCGTGATCACGAAGGTGTTCACGTGGATGTGTTCCGTCAGCACACGCGGTATGTTCGAGAAATTGATCGGCACATAACTGAGATTCTTCTTTCCTTCCTTGATGCCGTAAGCCACCATCTTGCGATCCGCATCGCCCATGAAAAAGCAGCGGGAATTCACCTTATAGAGAACTTCGGGGCAGATCAGCGTCTCTTCGCCGTACTTCATGGAGTGCTGGTAATACAGATTCAAATCTGTCAAATCGTCCGCCAGAATGCGGTCCGCCACCGCTTTCGCCAGCCCCTGCGGCATCCCGACTGCCAGCGCCAGGCACAAGGTGCTGCCACTTTTAATCGACTCCACCGCTTTTGCCGGTATCGTTAGCTTCGCCGCGTACAGCTCACTCGGTGTTGGATATCCCATGGAAACCTCTTTGGATTAACGTGGTAAAGCGTTCTGCGGCGAGCGTGTCCGCGATATGTCCAAGTTGGCCCACATTTTGCCGTTTTTGCAAGGGCACCAGACACTCCCGTGAAAACGCCACGGAAAGGAAGCCCAGCACTGTACCAAAGTGCCAGTTCCGGCTGCGGCACACTCCCTAGATTTCCTGCGCCAGAACCATCCACATGCCCAAAAATAGGGAAGCGCGTGGATTCCGTCGTTCGGCCTGCTCGTTCTCGAGGCGGAGAACGGCTTCCCGGTTCTGGGTCCACGCATGTTCCTATGGCAGAAGAATTCCAGTTCGCACAACCTCGAGCTGCGTCTCCGGCCCCGGTTTCCAGGGAGCTGCGATTTGGATTGTATTTTGGATTCGCGGCGCTGCTGGCATCTGTGCTTGCGGCATTGTTCGTGCCCGAAGGATTCGGACTCAATGCATTTGGAGATTCGCTGCAGGTACTCTTTGTCGCGGCCGCAACCTCATTCGCCTTTCGCAATTTCCTGCGCAGTCATTCACGGGCGCGTATCTTCTGGTTTTTGGTCTTCGCGGGTGCTTTGCAGTGGACGGTCAGCAACGCGATTTGGGCGACATACGAAGTGGTCTTTGCCAAGCCCGTGCCGGACCTTCCATTGGTCGACATTCTCCTGTTCCTGAAAGTGGTGCCCTTCACGGCGGCGATCGCCATTGCACCGGATCGAGAGAACGACGGGCAATTTCGCGTGTTCGGCTTGCTCGACGTGTTCGTCCTGATGGTCTACGCGCTTTATCTATTCGTTTTTGGAGTTCTCGCCTACCGTCTGCTGCCGGGCGCACAGGCCAGCTACAACTTCTACTTCAATGTGGCCGACGCGCTTAGCAATCAAACTCTTGTGATCGCCACTGGCATTGCGGTCTTGGGTGCGCGCAACCATTGGCGACCTCTCTACCGGTTCTACTTTTTTGCCGCGGTCTGCTACGGGCTCGCTTCCAATCTCATCAATGTGTCCATCGATTTGGGGCACTATTACACCGGCAGTCTCTATGACGTTCCGCTCATCGCGTCGCTGGCTGCGTTTCTCTGTTTCACTTTGGCGGGCGGCACGCCAGAGCAAGAGCAGCTTCCGCCGGCTCCGAACTTAACGGATGCTTCGCTAAGTCCGGCCACATTTTTGTCCGAGCATCTCGCGATGCTGGTGGCCCTGTCCACTCCGGTAATCGGGATCTGGCTGCTGTTCACCACTTCCGCTCCGCCACAGTTGCGTACCTTTCGCCTGGCCATCACGCTTCTGACGATTCTCGTGCTCACCCTCCTGCTTTCCGTTAAGCAAGACATTTTAGCCACCGGACTGTTTCAATCGCTGCAGCGTCTTTCGGAAAATTATGGCAGCATCGAGCGTTTCAGGAACCATCTGACGCAAAGCGAAAAATTGGCATCGCTGGGCGAATTGGTCGCGGAAGTGGCTAAGCAGATCAAGCTGTGCATGGCATCCATTCTCGAAGCGGTTTCTCGCATCACCTCGCCGCCTGGGGCGGATTTTCGGGTACAGAATATGGCTGGAAAAATTGGCCAGTATGCGCGGCGCACCGATGGCCTTGTCGACAATATGCTGCACTTCGCGCAGGAAACTCCGATGCGCCTCGCTCCACTGGACATCAAGCCGCTCTTGGAAAGCGCGCTGCACCTTAGCCGCATTGCCAAGCTGCCGGCCGTGCGCGTCGAATTGTCGCAGGAGGGCGACTGTACGCAGGTCCACGCGGATTCCGGTCAACTGCTTCATGTTTTCCTGGAACTGATCTCCAACACCATGGATGCACTCGAAGAAGCAGGCGGAGGAACCTTCAATATCAAGCTGCGCTCGTCAGGCTCACAACTGCTTATCGAATTCGCCGATTCCGGGCCTGGCCTTAAGGAGCCGCAACGCGTTTTCGAGCCGTTTTACACCACCAAGCAGGTGGGTAAGGGGACTGGCTTGGGACTCAGCACCTGCTACGGCATCATTCAACAGCACGATGGCGACATTTCCTGTCGCAATCGCCCCGAAGGCGGCGCCATTTTCACCATTCGAATTCCGTTTGCGCTGGAAACTGCGGCGGAGACCACGCACGAAGCCGGTAGTCTGCTCGCGGATGGTGTGTCTTGAATCTTTCTCCGCGCCAAAAACTTTATATTGCCCTTGCCACGGCCATATTTTTGGCGCAGTTGGTGGTTGCCGCTGTGGCCAAGCCTTCGTTTGCGCTCACCATGTATGGCGACGCCAACTCATGTGCGTTTCTGATTCTGGCCTTCCTGGCGGCGCGCGAAAATTTCCGCGGGCCTGCGGGAATTCTTCCTCTCTTCTGGAAGTTGTTCGCGGTCGGTTTGGCGGTGATGTTTGGCTCGGAAGTGTATTGGTTTTACTTTGACTGGCGCCGGTTAACTGTGCCCACGAGCCCGGTCCCCGGCGATTCGCTGTTTATTTTGGCGCACGTATTCTTCCTCTCGGCCCTGGCGCTTCGTCCGCACTCGCTCTCGGCGGGACGCAATCTGCGCATACGCTTTCTGGACCTGATTCTGTTAAGCCTCTGGTGGCTCTTGTTGTATGCCTATTTCAGTTTGCCGTGGCAGATTGGCCGCGGGGATTTCACGAACTACAATCCGTCGTACTACTTTCTGGCGCTAAGCCAGCACATTGTGATCGTTCTTGCACTAGCGATCCTGGCCGTGCGCAATGCCGGCCCGTGGCGTAGATTTTATTTGCAGTTGCTCGTGGTCTTTGCCTGCATCGGAGCGGGAAATTTCATGCTGAGTGTGGCCATCGATTCAGGCAAGTATTACTCAGGAAGCTTTTACGACACGCCCTTCTTCTGCGCGATTTATCTGCTGGTACCGATCGCGGCCTTTGCGCCAACGTTAGAGCCGCGGCCTGACAGCCGGCCCAACCGCGAACTGATCCAAAGCGTCTGGACTGCCCGCTTCGCCATGCTGGGCATGATTTCCTTGCCGGTCATCGCGCTGCTCGGACTTTTCGCAAGGGGCATTCCCGCCGGTGTCGCCATGTTCCGCCTGCGCCTAGTCTTTGGCGCCATGGCCCTGCTGGGCGCGCTGGTCTACTGGAAGTTCAATTTGCTTGCGCTCGAGTTGCGCCAGTCGGTGCAACTCACCCGCGATTCCATCGAAAATCTCAGCGCCGTTCAGCAGCAGGTCACGCATTCGGAAAAGCTCGTGGCCCTCGGACGCCTGGCCGCGGGCGCCGCGCATGAAATCAGCAATCCACTCACGGCCATCTTTGGCTACTCCGAACTGCTGACGGACATCCCTACCCTTACTCCCGAGGATCGCGCGAATGGGGAACTGATCCGCCAGCAGGTTCATCGTGCACAGTCGGCCGTGAACAGCCTGCGAAATACCTTACGTCAATCTTCTAATCCGGCCACCCGCATCGTCGATAAAAAGCCTACCTCCTGATACCTTCCCTTTATTCATTTGTTCGCCTTGACCTACAGGCACTCTGGCTCCTTGTGCGTGACCTGCCCGGACCCTACCCTGTCTTGTAACCGTATCTTCACAATCGACCTGGCCCGCTTCTCTGACGGCGGCTCGCGCATGCAGTCCCCTTACACCATTTTTCTCCCATAGCCCGACTTCTCCGGTAAAATGGCCATGTACCGAATCCACCCTCTCCAGAATCGATATTTTTAGCAGTGTGGATGCGTATCTAAACCAGGCACAGTTGTGAACCACCGAGGAGTAGCCGCCGCATGGCGACGCCACCTAAAGCCCTAAAGCCCGATTTGTCTTCGTTGCGCATTTCCGACACCAAGCGCACCAACACGCGCCGCAGTCGGCGCTGGATTTGGATTGCTTTGGCTGTCATTGTCGCGGGCCTTGTGGGTGGCGCCGCATTTGCCTATCGCAACCGCAAAGCAGAGGTCGAAGTTGCCGCCGCCACCAAGCCTGCCACCGGCCCTGCCGGCGTACTCAATGCCAGTGGCTACGTCACCCCTCGCCGTCGCGCCACCATCGCCGCCAAGATTACCGGTCGGGTCACCGGTGTCTTCTTTGACGAAGGTACCCGCGTGACCGAAGGGCAGCTCCTGGCCACTTTGGATGATTCCGATGCTCGCCGCGCCCTGGACTCCGCGAAAGCCGATCGCGACTCTTCCCAAGCCGCCATTTTGGACTATCAGGTCCAGCTGAAAAACGCGGAAATTGAGTTGCACCGCACGCAGCAGCTCGTCAAGGAAGGCGTGTCGACGCAGGAGGCATTGGACTCCGCGGTCATGACCGCCGACAGCTTACGCGCGAAAATCGCATTGGCGCAAGCAACAAGTGGTCGCCGCCGACGCGCGCATCCGCGAGCAGCAGCAGGCCGTGGACAACTGCACCATCCGCGCGCCGTTCGCCGGAATCGTGGTTTCGAAAGACGCGCAAGTCGGCGAAATGGTCTCGCCCATTTCCGCCGGCGGCGGTTTCACGCGCACAGGCATCGCGACTATCGTCGATCTTCACTCCAACGAATTTGAAGTGGATGTCAGTGAAGCGTATATCGCCAGAGTGCATGACGACCAAGCCGTCAACGCTGTGCTCGACGCTTACCCCGACTGGACTATTCCCGCGAAGGTCCGCACGGTAATCCCCACGGCCGATCGGCAGAAGGCCACTGTAAAAGTGCGCATCTCCGTCACAGAACCCGATCACAAGAAGCTTTATGACCCGGCAAAAGATCCGCGCATCCTGCCGGATATGGGCGTCAAGGTCACCTTTCTGGAGAACGAAGCGAAGCCGGGCGCCAAACAGGACAAAAATCCCCCGGTGGCTCTTGTGCCGCAAAAGGCCATCCGCCAGGACAATTCATCAAAGTATGTTTTTGTCCTCAAGGGCGACACCATCGAGCGCCGTGCCGTTACCACCGGCGAAGCCCGCGGCTCGGACGTCGAAATTCTCGCGGGCATTCTGCCCGGAGCTACCGTCGTGATCAACGGCCCGGATACTTTGAGCGACGGTCAATCGGTCCAGATCCAAAAATAGGAGCACTCTCAATGGTCAAAGTCGACGGCAGTAACGGTCAGTCCGGTCTGATCCAGGTTCGTGACCTCGATAAGACCTATCGCCGCGGCGGTGAAGAAATCCACGTCCTCCAGGGACTCAATCTGGATGTGACCGCGGGAGAATTCGTGGCATTCATGGGTCCCAGCGGTTCGGGCAAAACCACGTTACTGAATCTTCTCGGCGGTCTGGACGTTCCCACGCGCGGTAGCATCACCGTTGCCGGCGATGAGATCACCCATATGTCTTCCGGCAAATTGACGGATTGGCGCGCCCGCCATGTCGGCTTCATCTTCCAGATGTACAACCTGATTCCCGTTCTCACCGCGTTCCAGAACGTTGAGTTGCCTCTTTTGCTCACAAAACTGTCAAAGGCCGAGCGCCGCTCACACGTGGAAACCGCTCTGTCCATCGTCGGCCTCTCGGATCGCATGAACCACTTTCCCCGCCAGCTCTCCGGCGGTCAGGAACAGCGGGTCACCATCGCCCGCGCCATCGTGTCTGACCCCACCTTTTTACTCTGCGACGAGCCCACCGGCGACCTGGACCGCAAAAGCGCCGATGAAATTATGGCCTTGCTCGAGGAACTCGTCGGTTCGCACCACAAGACCGTGCTGATGGTCACTCACGATCCCGTGGTCGCCGCGCGCGCCCAGACCACCCTGCACTTGGACAAGGGCGTTCTCGTCGAAGGTTCGAAGTTTCCTCACAGCGTGCCCGCCGGAGGTGTTGTATGAAATTCGCGCGCATCATCTGGGCGAATCTCACTCGTAAGAAGATTCGACTGCTACTCACTATTGGCTCCTTCGCCGTAGCCCTTTTCCTGTTTGTCTTTCTGGCCGTGGTGAAGGATGCCTTCAACCGTGGAGCGGATGTTGCCGGCGCGGATCGCCTGGTGGTCATCAATCGCACTTCAATCATCAACACCATCCCTCTTTCGTATCGTGACAAAATTCTGCGCATTCCCGGCGTCAAAGCCGTCACTCATAACAACTGGTTTGGTGGCACCTATATCGAGGAAAAAAACTTCTTCCCCCAATTCGTGATCGACCCGGCATATCAGCGCCAGGTTTTTCCCGAACTTATGGTTCCCGACGATCAATGGAAGGCTTTTTTGAATGACCGTCAGGGCGCCATCGCAGGCCAACAACTGGCGGACCGCTTCCACTGGAAGATCGGCGATCGCATCCCGATCAAAACCACCCTCTACGGTGGCGGCGCCTGGGAATTCAATCTCGTCGGGATTTATCACGGTAAACGCCCTCAGGACGACGAAACCCAGTTCTGGTTCCAGTGGGACTATTTCGAAGAAAAAGTTCCGGAAGCTGTGAAGGGCCAAATCGGTTGGTACGTTCTTCGCGTAGACAATCCCGATGACTCTCCGCGCATCGCGAAGGCCATCGATGACGAGTTCGCGAACTCGCCTTACGAAACCAAAACGCAAACTGAGTCCGCTTTCGCCGCCAGTTGGGTGAAACAATTCGGCAACATTCAGACGCTGATTGTCAGCATCGGCACAGTGGTGTTCTTCACTTTGCTTCTCGTCACCGGTAACACCATGGCCATTTCTGTTCGCGAACGCACCGCCGAACTTGCCGTGTTCAAAGCCATCGGCTATTCGGATCGTTCCGTTCTCTTTTTTGTTCTCGCTGAAGCTTTGACCATTGCTTTGATCGGAGGCGCGCTCGGTATGCTCTTTGCCGTGCTTGCTGTTCCGGCCCTTGCGAAAGCGCTCAATGGTCTGCTGCCCAGCATTGTCCTTGCTCCACCCATGCTTGTTTTTGGCCTGGTGGTCGCTGTCTTCACTGGCATTCTCAGTGGATTGCTGCCTGGCTTAAGTGCGATGCACTTGCGCATCGTGAACGCGCTGCGGAGAGTCTGACATGGCCGGAAAACTTGTATTTTTCTTTTTCATAACGATCGCGGCCATCGCCGCACTGGTGCTCATCCTCGTAGTGCTCTTCGGGATCCTCGCCGGATTGCTCGCTCCATTTCTCGGTTCCGTTCCCATTTCTTACAATTTCCGCAGCATTCGCGCGCGCTGGACGTCCACCATCGTCGCCATTCTCGGCATCGCCGGCACCGTCGGCGTGTTTGTGGCTATGCTTTCGCTGGCTCGCGGCTTCAAAGCCACACTTATTGCGTCCGGCTCTCCGGGCAACGCTCTCGTCATGCGCGCGGGTTCGTCCTCGGAAATGATGGGCGGCATCACGCTCGATTCCATTAAAGTTCTTCAGGATGCGCCCGGCATTGCGCGCGATCCTTCAGGCGCTCCCATCGTCACCCAGGATGTAGTGGGTGTGATCCCCGTTCCCTTGATCTCCACCGGCACCGATGCCAACGTGCAAGTGCGCGGCGTTTCGCCCAATGTGTTGGAAGTCCGCAAGTTCGTCAAGATCGTGCAAGGCCGCATGTTTCAACCCGGCTTGAATGAACTCGTCGTCGGCAAGAACGCTTCGAAGACCTATCAGGGACTCACGGTGGGCAACAAGATTGATTTTGCCGGCGGCCATTGGGACGTCGTAGGCGTCTTTGACGCAGGCGGTTCCGCGTTCGACTCCGAAGTGTGGTGCGACTCCCAGATCTTCAATCAAGTGCTGAAGCGCCCCGCCAATATTTTTCAGTCCGCCACGGTTCATCTCGCCTCGCCCGCTGCCTATCAGGAATTCAAGGACGCGGTCACTTCGGATCCCCGCATGAACGTGGATGTCTATCGCGAAATTGATTACTACGCCAAGCAGTCCACCACCATGACCAGGCTCATAACCGTTCTCGGCGGACTCGTTGCCGCCATCATGGCCATTGGCGCGATTTTCGGCGCGCTCAACACAATGTACTCCGCCGTTGCCGAACGCGGCCGTGAAATCGCCACCATGCGCGCCGTGGGCTTCTCTACGTGGAATGTCATCCTGTCATTTTTGTTCGAGGCGCTTCTGATTTCGTTCCTTGGCGGGATCATCGGTTGCCTGGCGGTTTTGCCGCTCAACGGCCTCACCACCAGCACGATGAATTTCCAGACCTTCTCCAACGTAGCCTTCGCCTTCAAAATCACTTTCGATCTTCTGGTGATGGGTGTTCTGTTCGCTCTGGTGATGGGTGTTCTAGGTGGGTTGCTGCCCGCCATTCGCGCCGCCGTTCAACCAGTCTCCGTAGCCCTGCGCGAACTCTAACTTTGGAGTGCGGTGGCTCTCGACCGCTGTGGCGAGCCACCGCTTTCACGGTCCTAGCCATAGCACGCGCCGAGAATCCCCTGCTAAAACTCCATCTCCTCAATCCGCCGCTTCCCCGGATCATAATCGCAATATCGCACCCACTTCGGGCGCACCACAAAGTAGGTAATTCCCGGCCAACCCTCTCGCGCCGGCCCATCCGGAAATGCGGAAAAGTAAGGCTTCTTGTATTTAACCAGTTCCTCGCCTTCCAACTCTTGCGCCACGCCCTCGTACTGCACCGTTACCTCGGTCGCACAGCCAATCACCCAAGCCACCGCAGGATTTTTCTTCAAGATCGGATATTTCCGCGAACTCTTCACCGTGTCGAACACAATCTCCAATTCCGGCGTCACTGCGAATCCCATCAGCGCCGATTCCGGACGCCCATCCTCGCGCGCCGTGGCCAACACCGCCAGCCGCTCGCGATTCATGAATTGAAACACCTCTGCAACATTCATCTCGCCTCCTCCGCCAATTTTGCCTCCCAGAAATTTCGCTCCGTACATGTTAAACTGCCCATCTCCGAAGGAGATTGCATGAGTCAACCCAGACCCACCCTTACCCTGCGCTTCGGTCTCACATTCCTGATTTTGCTTTCGGCAACGCTTCTACCGGCTCTAAGCGCCCAACAAGTTTCTCCGGAACTCCTCCATGGACTTAACTGGCGCCTCATCGGCCCGCATCGCGGCGGCCGCGTCACCGCGGTGTCCGGCATCGCCGGAAGCAACACAACATACTACATGGGCACCCCCGGCGGCGGCGTTTGGAAATCCATCAACGCGGGCAGAACCTGGGTCCCCATTTTCGATCAAGCACACGTGGCCTCCATCGGCGATCTCGTCGTAGCCCCTTCGGATCCCAACGTAATATACGTCGCCACCGGCGAGCAGACCGACGGCAACGGTGTCTGGAAGTCCAGCGATGCGGGCGCCACTTGGACCAACCTCGGCTTCGGCGATTCTCCCGTCATCCCTTCGATCCTTGTCGACCCCCACGACGCGAATCTCGTCTACGTCGCGGTTGCGGGTAACTTCACGCCGAGCGCAGCGCGTGGAATTTTCAAATCCTCGGATGGCGGCAAAACCTGGCGCAAGGTTTTCTACAAAGACGATCACACCAGCCCCACCGAACTCGATTTCGATCCCAATAATTCCCGCACCATCGTTGCGACCATTCGACACATTCCGCCGGCTCCTGGCGAAAAGCCCGCCGAAGGGGTAGACACGCAACTGCTTCGCTCCACCGATTCGGGCGAAACATGGGTGCCCATGGGCGATCAGGGCCTTCCCTCGGTGCACCGCCAGCGCGTGGGCCTTTCTGTCGCGCCCGGCACCGGCGGAAAACGCATTTTCGCGCTGATGGATCAGGGACTGTTTCGTTCCGATGATGCCGGTGCGACGTGGCAGAAAATCACCACAGATCCGCGCATCCTCGGCTCCAATTATTTTGGCCGCGTGTTTTCAGACTCGAACAATCCAGACGTAGTCTACGTGATGCAGACCTCAACGTATCGCTCCGAAGACGGTGGCCGCACGTTTGCTTCTTGGAAGGGAACTCCCAGCGGCGAAGACGATCACGTTCTCTGGATCGATCCCCAGGATTCCAATCACATCGTCGAAGGCACGGATCAGGGCGTGGTGATTACCTACGATTGTGGCAAGACCTGGAGCGATTGGCTCAACCAGCCCACCGGCCAGTTTTATCGCGTCTCCACCGACAAGGGCTTTCCGTATCGTCTGTACGCCGCGCAGCAGGATTCCGGTTCCATCGTCGTTCCCGATCGCACCGACTTCGGCATGATCACCTATCGCGACTGGTTTTCCAGCGGCTCCTTTGAGAGCAGTTTCGTCGCTCCCGATCCGTCGAACCCCGATTATGTTTTTTCGCTCGGCTGGTACGGCAACATCATTCGCATGGATCGCAAGACCGGCCAGATCGCTACACTCTTTATCGCGCCGCCAAATTATCGTGCCAGTTGGGAAACACCCATCCTCTATTCCCCGCACGATCCGCGCACACTCTATTACGCTTCGCAGTTTCTGTTGAAATCCACAGACGACGGACTCAGCTGGAAAGAAATCAGCCCGGACCTTACCGTGAAGCCCGCAGCCACTTCCGTGCCACCTAAGTCAGACGCGGCCGGCCACATTCCTTCGAAAGACGATTTGGAAGATTCGGGATTCTTTGCCGACGACGACGATGAAGACGATGCGCAAGCCGCCGCCAATCGCGGCTTCATTCAAGCCATCGCTCCATCTCCGCTCGATCGCAACCTCGTCTGGGTAGGCACGTCCACCGGCATGATCCAGGTTACGCACGACGATGGCGCCAACTGGTCCAACGTTTCTCCCACGGGCCTGCCCGAGCGTGCCACCGTCAATTCCATCGATCCGTCTCCCCACGATCCCGACCTGGCGTTTGCCGCCGTGTTCGCGCGCCGCGACACGCATCCTTATTTCTTCCGCACCCACGACGGAGGAAAAACCTGGGAAAAAATCGTCACCGGCCTGCCAGAGGCCGGGATCGCCCGCGTGGTTCACGAAGATCCCGTGCGCAGGGGCATGCTGTTCGCCGGAACCGAGACCGGCGTGTACGTTTCCTTCGATTGTGGCGATCACTGGCAATCGCTACAGCTCGGCCTGCCCACTAGCTCCGTACGCGACCTCGACATTCACGGCGATGATCTGGTTGCTGCCACGTTTGGCCGTGGCCTCTGGATCCTCGATGACATTTCCCCGTTGCGCCAGTTAAACAACGATCTGCAAAAATCCCCGGTCCATTTTTTCACCCCGCAAACTGCCCTGCGCCTCCACTGGGACAATCATCCCGACACGCCGCTGCAGCGAGACATGCCTACTTCGCAAAATCCTCCAGACGGCGCGCTGCTCTACTATTTCTTCAATGCCCCGCCCAGGGGCGAGATTTCCCTAGATGTTCTGGACGAAAAAGGGAATCGCGTCATTCATTTTTCTAGCATCCCGCAACAGGAATCGCTGCCACCTGCCAACGCGCCGGAATATTGGTTCTATCCGCCCGCAGGTTTGCCCACCACGGCCGGCATCAATCGTTTTGTCTGGGATCTTCGCTATCCACACCCAACCGCGTTGCCGTTTGGATTTTTCGGTGAACGCCTCGACTACACCGAATACACGCTTCCGGATCATGCCGTCCCCGGCGAAACTCCGCGTTTCCAGCCGCCGGGCCCCTTCGTTTCTCCCGGCACCTACACCCTCGTTCTAACCGTCGCAGGGAAGTCCTATCGCCAGCAATTGCGCGTTGATCCCGACCCGCGCGTTCATATTTCCGCCGCGGACTATGCGGCCCAGTTCGATCTTTCTCGCAAACTTTGCGATCTGATGGAAGCTTCCGCGAAGGCATTCCATGGCGTTGACCCGCTCGCGGAACAGATCGCCGACCGCAAGAAAGCACTTCCGGCCGCAGCTGCCAAAGAACTAACCGATGCCGTCGCCGATGCGCAGAGGCAAGCGGATGCGCTGGTGGCCGGTACGGAAATGGCGCCGGGTTTCGGCACAATCAATCGGGACGCTGGCCGCTATTTGGAAATGGTTCAGGCGGCGGACATCGCGCCGACCCCGGCTGTCGGCAAACTGTATCAAATCTCATGCGATGCCTATGGCAAAAGCGTGGCCGCCAGCCAGAAATTGTCGAGCGAAACTCTCCCCGCTCTCAACAAACTTCTGCAAGCGCAAAAACTCGCTCCGCTCAACTACTCCCCGGTTAGCGTGCCGGCCCCTGCCTGCACGCCATAAGGAGCTCACACAAAAAAAGGGCGCGCTGACTTTTCTCAGCGCGCCCAACTGTTTCTCTCCGTCAGGCTGAAATATATGAAACGCCTAGCTACTTCCCGCTGCCTTTCCCGCCCCTGACACGTCTGTTTCCGTCACCAAGGTTCCCACCGCGCGGAATCGTACCAGCAGGATGGTCAGGTCGTCCGCCTGCCGCGCTCCCCGAGCGAAGTTTTCGACGGATTCCAGCACGGTCTTCTGGATTTCATCCAGCGGCATTTCGTTCTTTCCCAGCAGCACCGCGCGCAATCTTCCGTTGCCGTAGAGCTGCTCGTCCGGGTCCATCGCTTCCGTCACGCCGTCGCTATACAGCACCAGCGTATCGTTCGGCTCCAATTGCAATGTTGTCGTGGAAAATTCCGCTTCCGGCACCAGTCCAACCGGGAAAGAACCTTCCGTAAACGCTTCCTCCGCCGTCGCCGCCCGAATCAGGATCGGAGAAGGATGGCCCGCGTTGATGTATTCCAATTTCCCCGAATCGTGCAGGATTCCGAAGAACATCGTGGCATAACGGCCCACTTCCGCGTGATCGCACAAAAAGCGATTCACGTGATTGAAAACCCTCGCCGGGTCCGTTCCCAGCGTCATGCCGGAAAGCGCGCCCTGCAACATCGTGGTCAGCAGCGCCGCGCCCAACCCTTTTCCGCTCACGTCGGCGAGAAGAAACGCCGTGCGCCGGTCATCCAGCGGGAAAACGTCAAAGTAGTCTCCCCCCACCGACAAGCAAGGAAAATTCACACCGACCACGGCAAGGTGCGGAAAATCCCGGAAATTCTTGGGTAGCAGCGCCTGCTGAATGTCCCGCGCGATGCCGATTTCCTGCTCCAGTCTCTGCCGTTCGCGCTCGCGTTCGACCAAGCGCGCATTGTCCAAAATGCTGGCCGCGTCGGCCGCCAGCGCATCCAGAATCTGACGGTCCAGCTTGGAAAATGCCGTCGGCCGCTTCGAATCCAGGTACAACACGCCCAGAAATTCGCCCCGCGTAACGTTGGTAGCCGATTCGCTGCTCGCCCGCGAAGTGGCGTATAGCGGGATCACCACCACCGCGCGCAATCCTTGCGCAACGATGCTCGCTGCGGCCTGCAGGTTCATTTCCGCCTGCTCGATATCTTCGGTGATCACCGGCAGTTGCTTCTTCATCGCCAACTGAATTGCCGTTTGGCTCGGTGTCATGCTCTCGGGAGGCAACCGCTGCCCGCCGCTGCGCCGCGCCAACCGCACACGCAAGCGTTCCGATGGGCTCGCCGAAGTCACACTCTCCACCGCTTCTTCCAGCAGCCCGCGATCCGCGTCGGTCACCGCCACCGCGTGATCGATCATCTTCGCAAGCACCGAGTCCAACGGCAGTTGCGAGTGCAGCAGGGAAGTTGCTTCGAGCAGCAGGTTCAGCTTGCGCAGCCCACCGCCCGTCGACTCGGAACTGGTCATGTGATCGATCCGGGTCAACAACTGGGGAATGGACTCGTCGGAAGTGCCGCTCGCAGCCCGAAAAATCACCTGGTAAGAATCTTCCAACCCAAATGTGATCACGTCGCCGTCGGCCAGCGCCCGGCTCTCGACTTTTTCGCCGTTTACGAAGATGCCACGCCGTTGCCCGCGATCTTCCAGGTAGTAACGGTTCGCTTCGGTGACGATCGCTCCGCAGTTGCGCGAGATGCGCCGGTCCGTCAGTTGCAGATGGTTACCCGTTTCCGCCCCGCGCCCGATCAGGAACGGCGTCTGCGTTACGCGGACGTACTTCCGCGCACCGTCCGGTGAGATTACCTCCAGCACTGCTTCAGCTTGTGCCAGCGTTTCCGTCATGCTCGTTAGGCCCTGCCTTCCCCGCCAAACGGCGAATTGTAGCACGCCAACCGCTAAATGCCTTACCCCTTGCGAAGTGCCCCTATCCCCGCCACAATACCCCGGCTGTCTCCTCCGGCGCAGCGCCCTATGGATTCCCAGGAGCTTTGCGAATGGCGTTGTTGGCTGTGTTATCCGTTTTAACGGCGAACGAAGGTATCTCGCACGCCGATCCAATCGTCCCCATCCTGATTGCTTCCATTTTCATCACGCTTGGCGCCGCGCTAGGCGGTTTCCTGATGAAATGGATCAAGCAGCCCGCCGTTTTGGGTGAACTGCTCGTCGGACTGCTCGCCGGAAACCTTGGCTACTACTTCGGCAATCCTACGCTCACTGTGCTTCGCGAAGGCGACAACCTTTCGCGCATCGCCTCCCTCGCCCTCACCAGCCAGTACACCATCGGGGAAGCCACTCTGAAAATTCTTCCACCGGGCCCGCACACAGACTATGTCGCGCAACTGCTTTCCGGTCCACAAGGCCAATCCTTCATCTCGGTTTACAGCTTCATCGACATCATCTCCCGGCTGGCGATTCTGGTTCTTCTTTTTATGGTGGGTCTGGAAATCAGCCTGGTGGAAATGAAGCGCGTCGGAAAATATGCCTCCTATGTGGCCGTTCTCGGCATTGTCCTCCCGATGGCAATGGGGATGGGCGTGATGAAGCTGCTTCATCCAAACAATGCTTTGGCCAGCGACCTGTTCGTCGGTGGCATCCTCACCGCCACCAGCGTCGGCATCACCGCCCGCGTCCTGCGCGACATTGGCCGCGAGACCACCGAAGAAGCGCGCATCATCCTCGGTGCTGCCGTGATCGATGATGTTCTCTGCCTCATCGTCCTCGCTGTCGTCAGCGGCCTCGCTCTCACCGGAACCATCAGCGTCGTTTCCATCGCCACCACCACCGGCAAAGCCGCGTTGTTCCTCGTCGCTTCCCTCGGCATCGGCATCTGGCTAACCCCCAAGCTCGTCCGGCGCCTTGCCAATTTCGGAGTCAGCAACCTGAAACTTCTTTTTGGCGTAAGCTTCGCGCTCCTTCTGGCGTGGCTCGCCAACGTCGCCCAGCTCGCCACCATCGTCGGCGCGTTCGCGGCAGGCATGGTGCTCAACAGCTTTTTCGACAGGGAAGTCGAGGGTACATCGCTGCACGAATTGCTTTCGCCCCTCGAATCGCTCGTAGTGCCGCTATTTTTTGTGTGGATGGGGATTCAGGTCAAGTTGGAAACCATGGCCAGCAAAGATGTTCTGATCGCTGGCCTCGCCCTCACGATCGTAGCCATTGTCGGCAAGGTCGCCGCGGGCTGGGGCTGTCCTCCCACCATGAATCGCCTGGCGGTTGGTTTCGGCATGATGCCGCGCGGCGAGGTGGGCCTGATCTTCGCAGGAATTGGCAGAGGAATTGGCGTGGTCGATGAAGGACTTTTTTCCGCCATCGTCCTTCTGGTGATGGTCACGACGGTTTTGGCGCCGGTTCTGCTCCGAGCCACCCTGGGCGCTGGCTCGAACCAGACTCGAGCGCCTCTTCCCGCCGCATCCCACGACTGACTATGTTTTGGTCACCGGATGTATCGCTCTCTGCCAATCGCTACCAGTGCCGCCTTAAGCGCTTTACCTCAAAAAATCCCTGTGTCCCGTCGATTGCGCCCTATAATCGCCGGAGTGTCCAAACGCCCGAGGTACGTCAGTTCATGCGAAATCTTAAATTTCTCGTCTCTCTGATTACGAACGACAACGATTATCAGCTCGAACAGGCCAATTCCGCTCAGGTCACGGCTCACCGATTGGGCGTCGAGGCGCAAATCCTGTTTGCGGACAATGACGCCATCACCCAGAGCACACAGCTTCTGAGAGCGATTCAAGTGCCGGAGAAAGAACGGCCGCACGCCATCGTTCTCGAGCCGGTTGGCGCCACCGCGTTACCGCAAGTGGCCCGCGCGGCGGTGGATTCGGGAATCGGATGGGCGCTGGTGAATCGCGACGCTCCCTACATTTCCGAAATCCGGCGCACCAGCAAAGTTCCTATTTTTGGCGTCAGCTCCGATCAAATAGAAGTGGGCCGCATCGAGGCACGCCAGTGCGCCGCGATTCTTCCGCGGGGTGGATCGATCCTATACATTGCAGGTTCCTCACAAAACAGTGTCGCCAAAGAACGGGAAATGGGGCTGCGCGAAAAAATTCCGGCCAACATTCACATCACCGTCCTCCGCGGCCAGTGGACCGAGGAAAGCTCCATGAAAGCAATTCGCTCCTGGCTCAGCCTGTCTACCTCCAAGAAGGCGGTCATCGATCTGGTCTTGTCGCAAAACGATGCGATGGCTATTGGAGCGCGCAAGGGTTTTCAGGAATTGACCAATGAGATGGAACGCGAGCGCTGGTTGGCGATTCCGTATCTCGGTTGCGATGGAGTGCCGAAAACAGGTCAGTCCTGGGTGCGCAGCGGGCTGCTGACCGCCACGATCTTAACCCCGCCAAACACGGGGCAGGCCATTGAAATGTTCGTGGAAGCGTTCGAAAAGAAGCGATCTTTCCCGGAACGGGTGTTTACGGCGGTGAGTTCGATTCCGCCGCTCGAAAATCTGGCACCGGTGAATAAGTGACGCCGGAAGCGCTTCGTTAAGCCTGGTAGCGGCTGGTGGCCAGGCGCCGTTCCACATAATCGTTGATATAGGAATCAAACGCTTCGTCCAGCTTCTTGGTGGTCGGCCCGATGTTTCCGTCCGCGATAATATGCCCGGCGATTTCTTTCACGCCAATCACGTTGCGGTTCGTCGAGGTCACAAACACTTCATCCGCGCCGTATAAATCTTCCAGTTGCATGGTTTGTTCCACCACCGTAGCGCTTGCTTCGCTCGCGATTTCCATCAACACGCCGCGAGTCACGCCCTCCAGGCATCCGGAGCTGAGAGGTGGCGTGATCACCTTCTCGCCCTTCACCGCAAAAATGTTTGCCGCCGTGCACTCGCTCACTTCGCCGCGTTCGTTCAGCAGGATCACTTCGTCAAATCCCTCGCGCTTTGCCTCTCCCACGGCCCAAACGCTGTCGAGCCATGAGATTGTCTTTACTCCGGCCAAAGGTGACGCTGCATGTCTCCCTTGCGCGCGCACCGTAAGCCGCACATTCTCCGGATATTGCGGTAAGTCCGAGCTGGTAATCACCAGGTCGACTTCCGGCATTTTTTCGTCGCTTTTCCAGCTGCCCACGGTGTTCCACACCAGATAAATTCGCGCGCATCCTTCTTTCACATGATTCGCCCGGATCACATCCTGCAGCATCACCCGCACTTTTGCGCCTGTATACGTCAGCGGTAGCCGCGTCAGCGTCGCGTCCTTCTCCAGCCTGCGCCAGTGCCGCTCATACGCGAACGCTTCCCCGCGCACGATGCGCACCGTGGTGAACAGTCCCCAGCCGCAAATCAGCCCCGCTTGTCCCGGCGACCACCGGGTCTTCTCGACCGGCCGCAATTCTTCATTGTGAAAAACGTAACGATGTATCACGGATTCCCCTGTCCCTGGTCAGCGCAGGTCTTTACATGCCAACCCAGGGCCACTCAGCGCATTGTACCGGAAACCGCCGATTCGCCGCTTCGGGCCATTCCCAAAGCGCCAACGCAGGTGACTCTCGTCACATCCGCTTGTGCCCGCGGCTTGTCACAATGGCGCTGTGAGTTTCCTTCCGCAACCCGCCTCCGCACTGCCTCTCAGATTGGCCTTCTTCTGTTGTTCTTTTTTTTCTCATTCCGCGCACGGACTTCCGCGCTACGCCCTCCTCCTCCCTGGATGACCTGCGTCTCAATTCTCCTGTCTCATTCTTCTTTCAAATCGATCCCCTGTTCGCCATTTCGAATGCGCTCGCAAGTCGCGCCCTGTACCACGGCCTTCTTTGGAGCTTGGTCGTCCTGATTCCTACATTTTGCTTCGGGCGTTTTTTCTGTGGTTGGGTCTGCCCCCTGGGACGCTCAATCATTTCTTCGGCAGCTGGAAATCTGAATCCAAGCGCGGGAAGCAGCTCATTGAATCAAATCGCTACAAATCCTGGCAGGCCACGAAGTATTACATCCTGATCGCCTGCTGCGCAACGGTCCTACGGGTGGCAATCTCGAGGATGTACTGCTGAAAAAAACACTGGTTGCCGGCACCGATCCAGTGGCCCTCGATGCCTATGTGGCCAAGGCTTACTGGAATCTCGACCCGCCCGCGCTGCCTTATCTGAAAATGGCTGCCGACCGCGGTCTCGGTTCATTGCAATTCGACAAACTTCGCACGCGAGTCGTCGCGCTGCCTGCGAACTCTTGAACGTTCTCTACTTTGGCTTCACTTCCGCCAGGAACTGGATCGCCACGCCGTATTGCTCTTCGGCCAGCCGGTCTACTCGCACCACTTGTCCCAGGTACTCGCGGTCTTTCGGATCGCGCGGGTTGTGATGCGGAATGGTCACATACAGCCGCATGCCTTCGGTGTACGTGCGGATGGGGCTAACGAAATAGATGCCATCGCGAGACACGTTTCTCGTGATGTTGACTTCTTCAACGCCTGCGTCTTTAGGATCGGACGCGCGTATCTTGATCGGCTGGCCTATCCGGATGCGCCGGCTGCGGCGCTTGTCCGCTAACGTCATGGGCGGTAACCTGCTGCTACGATAGAGCAGAGCTACGTGATTTTTCTGTTCCTGGGCAACTTGGCCGAAAGACGACTTTATAATTTGATACCTACTTGTATCGTGACGCTCGCGTGTTGTAAAGCTGGAATTCCCGGATGTGTGCTGTAGTTGTAGTCGCCAACAAGTTCAGCCGCACGCGTTTTGCTGTTACCGGCGCGAAATGATCGATCTTTTTGTGGCCGATGGCCTGGCCTTCCGCCACGCGCTTCCATTCTCCGCCGTCCATCACTTCAATCGCGTACTTCTGCACGTGTTGCCCCTCGTTCAGCCATTCCATCGTCAACGCGCAATCGAACGTCACCGGCTCTTTGAAATTCACCTCAATCACCGTCGTGTGTGTGCCCTCCGGCGCGGACCAAAACGTTTCCGGATTGCCGTCCAGCGCTTCTGAAAACGGTCCCGGTGACCGTTCCTTATCCTTCACCAGGTTTTGGCTATACCGTTTCTCGATCGTGTCGCCAAACTCTTTCAGCCGTGCCACATCCGCATCCGGCACGCGCCCGCTCCGGTCCGGCGCAACCCCCAACATCAGTTGCGCGCCTCTTCCCACCGTTTGGTCATAGTCGTCGACCAGCTCCGCCAGGCTTTTCAAGCTTGCTTCGTCTTTCGGATGCCAGAACCAGTGCAACTTTCGCAGCGGTGTATCTGCCTCCACCGGCCGCCAGCGCAGATAGCCGCTGCGGTCCACCACGTTCCAGTTTTCGTATGGAACCCGCCCTTCTTCGTTTCCCACCCAACGTAAATCCGCGTACTTATAAAGCGCCACATCCGCGAACACCATCGTGTTCGGTTGCCACATCCGCAATTCCTGCACGATGCGGTCAAAATCATAGGTGTGCCCGGCGCTCCCGGCCCCATCCATCCAGAATTCCACCAACTCGCCGTAGCCGGAACTCAGTTCGTCTAACTGCCCGAAATAATATTTGTCATACTCCGTCGCATCGGAATAACGCGGATCGTGCCGGTCCCATGGCGACAGATAAATTCCAAACTTCAATCCGTTTTTGCGCGCGGCCTCCGCCACCTGTTTCACCAGATCGCCTTTTCCGCCCTCCCACGGACTGCTCTTCACGCTGTAATTCGTCAGTTCGCTTGGCCACAGGCAGAACCCATCATGATGCTTGGCCACCAGAATCACGTACTTCGCCCCCGCCGCCTTCACCGCTTCAATCCATTGTTCCGCGTCCAGGCTGCCCGGATTGAAGACGCTGGGATCTGTCGTGCCATCTCCCCATTCCCGGTCCAGAAATGTGTTGGTGCCGAAGTGAAATATCGCGCCAATTTCCAGGTCCTGCCACTCCACTTGTTGCGGGCTGGGCTGAATCTCGGAAAAATTCTGGGCAAAGAGTTTCGGTGCGAATAGGGAAAAGGAAACCAAAAGACTCAAGAGGCAAACTACATCGCGAGGACAACGGCAATGGCACATGGTAGGAAACCCGGCGCCATTGTAGGTAGCCTCGCGCAACCCTGTCAATAAAAGTCCCTTCTCTTCTTGAGATATCTTCCTGAAACGTTTTAATTAGGGTCCAAGTGCCCGCCATCACAACCGCCCTGCTGCATTTGCGTTATCCTTGAGGCGCTGGCAATTCAACATTGATTCGAGGGCCCCATGCCTTTGTTCTCCAGAATCGTTTTATGTGCCGCTTCTGCGCTCTTATTTCTTCCCGCCTCTCGCGCCGGCGAAGCAAAAATTCTCACCAATCAGGTCGGCTACAACACCACTGGCCCGAAGCACGCCGTCATTGTCGGCACTGCCCAAGACAACTTCGCCGCCTGCACCCTGAACGATGCCCGCGACCATAGCAAAGTTCTGGATATACCCGCACAACACGCCGGACCAGTCAAAAAATGGCGCGACTGGGATTTCTGGACCATCGACTTCGATTCCTTCTCCACCGAAGGCACATACTATCTCGCCTGCGCTTCCGGCGATCATACGGTTCAGTCATATCCGTTCCTGATTCAACCTTTTGTCCTTGAACGCAACACGCTCTCCGACGCCGTCTACTTCTTCAAGGAAGAACGTAGCTCCGGCAGAATGGATGAAGCCGACCGCCATCTCCACTTCGACGGCAAGAAAACCGGCACGCTGGACGCCCACGGCGGCTGGTGGGACGCCACCGGCGATTACGGCAAGCACCTCTCGCATCTTTCCTTTTCCACCTATTTCAATCCGCAGCAAATTCCATTCGTCGTTTACAGCTTCTGCAAGAGTTCCGAGCTATTGACCGCACGCGCCGTACCGGAAATGATTCGCTACCAGGACCGCATGCTGGACGAAGCCATGTTCGGCGCCGATTATCTTGTCCGCGTGAAAGTTCCCAATGGATCGTTCTACCGTTCCATTTCCACCGGCGGCCCGAAGCAGGTTCCCGAGCTCCGCAAAGTGGCCGGTGAAATGAAAAAGTTTGGAATCTATCAATCCAGCGATCAGTCTCCCCGCGGCATCGTCGAAGAAGCCAACAACGACCTTGAGTACGAGGTCAGCTATCGCTCCGGTGGTGGCGTCGCAATTGCCGCTCTGGCCATCGCCAGCACGTATCCGTTCTCCGGCGAATATAAAAGCTCCGATTACCTCAAAGCGGCTGAAGACTCTTTCGATTTTCTGGAGAAGAACAATCCGAAGCTAACCAACGACGGCAAGGAAAATATCGTTGACGATTACTGCGCCCTGGTGGCTGCCACCGAACTATATCGAGTCACAAAAAAGGAAGTGTATAAGGCCGCCGCGGATAAGCGCGCCCACAGCCTGATGACTCGCCTGATTACCAACGGTGGTTACTCCAATTACTGGCGCGCCGACGATGCTACTCGCCCCTTTTTCCACGCTTCCGACGCCGGCTTTCCCGTCGTCAGCCTTCTCTACTACGCGCAGATCGCCAGCCCCGAAGTTCAGCAAAAGGTTCGCAGCGCCGTGAAGAGGTCGCTCGCCTTCCAGCTCACCATCAATCACGAAGTCAACAATCCCTTCGCCTACGCGCGCCAGCTCACGCAAGACAAGGACGGCAATCGCCACACAACATTCTTCTTCCCGCACAACACCGAAGTCGCGCCCTGGTGGCAAGGCGAAAACGCGCGCCTCGCCTCTCTCGCCACCGCCGCCAGGCTTGCCGCGCGTCAATTTCCCGACGATCCCGAATTTCAAAAGCAGCTGCGCGCCTTCGCCACCAGCCAGCTCAACTGGATTCTCGGCCTGAATCCGTTTGACTCTTCCATGATGAATGGCGTCGGCCGCAACAACCCGCAATATCTTTTCTTCGATTCCTGGGAATTTACCAACGCGCCTGGCGGAATTTCCAACGGCATCACCGCCGGCTTTATGGACGAAGATGGAATCGATTACAACCTCACTTACAAACAAACCGGTGCGGACAATGACTGGCGTTGGCAGGAACAGTGGCTCCCCCATGGCGCCTGGTACATTCTCGCCGTCTCCGCCCAATAATATGGCGCCGTGGCTTTCGGCCGGCATCTGGGTTGCCACGATAAAGCGCCTCCACCAAACCATCTGGCAAGCGCCAAGCCAACCGTCGGAGTCTGTACCCCGGGGGGGCCCGAATGTGCGCCGTGCCCTTGCCCAAATCGCCCAAACATGCCACAAAGGACACGAAGGATCTATCATGACCACAACACTCGATCTACCCACTTCCAAATTCAAAGCCCTCACCCGGCTCGTTGGCAACACGCCGTTGATCTCCATTCATTTCCGCTACAACGGCACGCATCGCCTGCTGTTCGCCAAGTCCGAGTATTTGAATCTGACCGGCAGCATCAAAGACCGCATGGCCGTTCGGATCCTGGAAAAAGCCTACGGCGATGGGAAAATCGCACCCGGCTACACCATTGCCGAAGCCACCAGCGGCAACACTGGCATATCCTTCGCTGCCATCGGCCGCATGCTCGGTCACCCCGTGAAAATTTTCATGCCCGATTGGATGAGCCCGGAGCGCGCCCACTTGATTCGCAGCTATGGCGCCGAAGTTGTCTCCGTCAGCAAGGGTGACGGCGGCTTTCTCGGCAGCATCCGCATGAGCGAAGAATTTGCCGCCTCGCGCAACGACGTTTTTCTGCCGCGGCAGTTTTCCAATCCCGCCAATTGCGAAGCCCATGAAGAAACTACAGCCCCCGAACTTTGGTCCCAGCTTCTCTCTGTTGGAAAACGTCCCCAGGCTTTCGTTGCGGGCGTAGGCACCGGCGGCACCGTGATGGGCGTCGGAAAATATCTTCGCAAGCAGGATCCGTCCATTCGCATTCACCCGGTAGAGCCCGCCGAATCGCCTACCCTCACAACCGGCTGCAAAGTCGGAAATCACCGGATTCAGGGCATCTCGGATGAATTCATTCCGGAAATTATTCGCCTCAAGGAGCTAAACGAAATCATCGCGGTTTCCGATGGCGATGCCATTCAGATGGCGCAACGGCTGGCCACCACGCTTGGACTCGCCGTCGGCATTTCTTCGGGCTGCAATTTTTTGGCTGCCGTGCAAGCGCAGGAAAAACTTGGCGCCAACGCCGTGGTCGCCACCGTTTTCTGCGACGACAACAAGAAATATCTCAGCACCGCGCTCATGACTGAGGAACCAACCAAGCACGGCTATCTCTCGCCCCAGATCGAACTGCTAGGCCTGGGCACAGTAGGGCGCGCCTGCGAATTCTGCCACTAACGCAAATTCCTCGAGCCGACATCTGCCTTTGACGTAAGCGGGAGCCTATCGTTCGATCACGCTATCATCCTGAGGAGCGTCTTTTTGCGACGAACGATCTCAACCTAAGCCACAAGCACGAATCGTGCGCCGTCTCGCCTCTACCGCACTGCCCTGCGGCTAGGCAAAATCCAAAACTCGCTCAACAAATACCGGTACAAATAATCCAGCGGCTCCGCTGGATGCAAATCGTCCGCATGTACCATTCCTTTCGTGCTCTTCCACTTCCATCCCGTCGTCCCCGAGTGCTTCACCCATTCTTCCACTTCTTGCACCTTCATTGGATGCACCACCAGTCGCACATTTTGCGTGAACAGCCGCGCGATTCCTTCCAGCAGGCTGCCCGGCAAATTCTTGTAGCGATCCTCCAACACGCGCACCAGAACCGACAATCCAATCGCAAAATGAATCCGTAACTTCGTGTAGCGGGTCAGGAACGCGCTCATCGTATACAGTTCCCGCGAGGGGAACAGCATCACGCCATAGCCCGTCTTCCGCAGGTCATCAACAATTTTCACAATTTCCGAGACCGGCAAACTCGCCACTCCTGGCGCTCCCGGCAGCGCGGACGACAGACAAAACAATCCCAACGCTCCTTTGCTCTCTTTCAGCTCTTCGGCCGGCAATTCTTCCAGTGTGACCCGCAGCAACTCCGCTGGCAGATGTTCCAGGACGCCGAAGCGTCCCGGCGCCAGCACCAACGCGCGTTTGTACAACAATTCATTTGGAGGAAGCGGATCGCCCTCCGCGGGAAACGCCACCGCTTCGGCGTGCCCTTCTGTGACCAGACGGACATGCAACTCCGCGCAATCCCAGCCTTCAAATGCCGGTCCCTTCAACTCCACGCAATCGAGCTCGACACGCTCCAGGCTCAGGTCTTCCAGCAAGCCTGCTAGGAACGACTGCGGACCTTTCATATCGTGCTGCGATGCATACAGCAAATTGACGCCGAGAATTCCGACGGCTTCCTGCTGTTGCACGTTGCTGGGATCCCGCAGATTCACGTGCAGGATCACGTCGCTCGGCCTGCCGCCCGACTGTTGCAGAAAACGCAGTCCCATCCACCCATGGCAATCGTTGGTTCCGGAAAAATTTCTCGCGGAAATCGTATCCACAAACGAGAAAAATCTGGTCGTTGCCCCGCGCGTCACTGCCAATTGCCCTAGTAACTGCTCCCATTCGCTCTCCATCATGGCCTGCAGCCGCGGCTTGCTGACGTAGCGCGTGCCGGAGCCGTACAAGTCGTCGCTCACTTCCTTGTCATACGCCGAAATGGTTTTGGCAACCGTGCCGGAAGCCCCGCCCACGCGCAAAAACCACCGCGCCACTTCCTGACCCGCTCCAATCTCCGCGAACGAGCCGAACACCGCGGCATTCAAGTTGATTAACAGCGCCTTTTGTGGCGTCCCCAGCTTTTCCGGTTCCTGTGTATCCATCGTCCCTCTCCGACAGGGAATAGACTCTACCATTTCGCCGGGGAATTCGGCACAGGGCGGTTTCTGGAAAGCGTCAGGGCAGGGAACTACCTGTTCTGAGACTTCGCTCTTTCATCGGGCCAGGAAAACGAAACGTGATTCAATGTAGACGAATCAGCGTCCGGCGCGTTTCTCTTCCGTGAGTTCTTCCTCTTCTTTAGGAACGTACTCGCCGCCGGCTCCGCGTTCCCAATTCCGGTTCACGATGCGATCCGGATACAACCGGCGGTAGGTCTCCGCGATATAGCAATTCCAGCAGATCGGCAAATGCGTCTGGAAAATCTCCGGCAATTTTTCCGGCGGAACTTCGTTCCATTGCGTCGCAATATGTTCGGGTGAAAGCACCCCAGGATGCCGGTCATGCCAGTGCATTTCCACAAACGGTTTGTGGCAATAGGTGCAAGACTTTCCCTTGTACCACTCGGCCACAACATTCCACACCAGACACTTCGCCGGATCGGCGTTCACCTCGCTCAAACAATCCTGTCCGCAATTCCGTTTTTCCGGCCATCGTGAACACTGGTCTAGCCGCACCTCCTTCTCCCCGATCAATATCGCTCGCGTGGCTGTTCCCGCATCCACATGTACCGCCGCGGCTTGCTGCGTCTCCGGGCAAGTAACCAGCCTCTGCCCCCGATACCGCCAGTACGTTCGAAACGCCAGTACCATGCCGAATGCCATGCTGCCGATCAGCAGCACCAATATCCCTGCAAATATCAGGTTGACCATGGGCCCTCCTTCGTCCGGCGATTCCGCTGGCCGGACTCCCCCGTAAAATGAATTTGCAGGCGCATGTCCACGGCGACAAAGAACGGGGAGGCAAACGGACCTTGAATCCAAACGGGTTAAGAAAACGGTCACGTCCGTACAGGCTCGCTTTTACGCAGCAAAGCGAGTCTAGACGCACCTTCCTGCGCAAATTCACCAATCGTCGAGTTGCGCTGCCAGTTATTTTGGCGGCCGCGAAAGCAGGTCGATCACCATCTTGTTGAATTTCTGCACGTCCAACTCCGCCTGCACGTGCACCAGTTGTTCTCCGAGCCCCGGCTGGTTTCCCGGCTCCCACACCAGAGTGTTCCCATATCCCGCCGTATGCGAGATGTCTATGTCCATGTATAACGTCTCTTCTTTCGTGATGATGCTGGGGTCCAGCCACGCCGCCGCGGCCAGCTCATCCCATAAATATTCTTCGTCCGCCCATTGCCCGATGTAATTCGCCGCCGGCGTGCCCGCTTTTGCGATTTGCTCGATCATCGCCTTGGTCATGTGCGTTTTCACAGAAATATCCACGGTCGTCACCGTAATCCTTTTCCACGGCGCGCGCAAAACAATGTGCACCGCTTCCGGATCGAACCAGAAATTAAACTCGCGCCGGTTGGATTGCGCCCAGCTCATCGGCTCAATAGGCACGATGCTCCCGCCCATCACCACCAGCTCTTGCGCCAGCTCCGGAACTTTCGGATCGATGCTGATCGCCTGCGCCAGGTTCGTCAGCGGGCCGCCTGCGTAAATCGTGACTTCATGCGGATACTGGTGCACCATGCGGATCAGAAAGTGTGCCGCGTCTTCGGTCTCCGCCTTCAGCGATGGATTTCCCTCCGGCAACGGGTTAGGAACAACAAACGGGTCGTGATAAGCGCCTGCATTCCAGGCCCCCGTCGGCGTCGAGCCTGTGGCGGAATGTATTCTGTGTTCGTTCCATGCGCCCTGGTAGGCTACCTTTCCATAAAGCTTCTCCCAGCGCGCGATTTCTTCCTTGCTGTTGATCAGCGGAAACACTGCGCCCGGATACACCTTGATGTTCGAATGGCCCGTCAGTTCCAGCATGCGCAGCGTGTGTGCTATTTCCTCGTCTCGCCATTGGTCGCCGCTCACCACCGTAATCCCCAGCGCTTCCACCTGTGGCGATTGCAACAGCAGTAGTATCGATTGCTGGTCGGTCGTCGCCGGCCCACGCGCATCTTGATCGATAATCACCTTACGCGTCTGTGCCTGCACCGCAACGCAAAGCAACGCCACAAGAATCAACAACCCCGACACCTTGGTTTTCACAAATCCTCACGCAGGTGCCGGTCTTCAGACCGGCCAACCCGAATTTTCACGGATACTGCCATCCTCGTCCACAGCTGCCATCCCTAACGATTGGTCAACGTACAAAAACACCACAAACTCCAATTCGAAGCGCCCCCGCGACCACTACAGCTTCCCCCGAAAATTTCCCAAAATCCGCAGCGTCACGATTTCATGCGGCTTCAACGTAATTTCCACCGACGATCCTCCTGCCCGAATCTCTCGAATATCCTCCTCCATTGCCGTGCACAACCACGCGTGCTGCAACTTCAGCAATGGAAAACGCACCGTCACCGTGCTTTCCGCTCCTGCCGTTTCCAGTAACCGCAACACCGTGCCGTTTCCATCCTCAGCCGCTTTCCAGTTTTCCGCCACCACTCCCGAGCCATCCACCTGCAGAAAACTCACCGTGCCCGGTTCCAATGGCCGTTCCGGGTCGCCCACTTTGTCTTGATCGATCACTTCATCCTTCTCGAGCGGAGTCATCGCCGCGCGCCCCAATTGCGCCAAATCCTGCGGGGCAAGCGCCGTGGCGCTGGTCATCACGTAACGAAACGTCGCTTCTCCCCCCTGTTCCGCTCGATAATTTGTGTGCCAATAATTGTTGTACACATAAGAAAAAATCGTCGAACGTTTCGGCGTAAATGTTTCCGGCCATACGCCTCGGTTGATGTCGCCCAGCGTCACCAGCGGCGCGTCCACCGGCACAATCGCCACATCCCAGTCCGCGCCGGAAGCTTTCACCCAATGTCCAACCGTGAACCACTCCAGTCCCGCTCCCTTCAGCATGTCCTTGCTCGGATCCACCCAGCCATTTTGTATTTCGTATTGAAATGACGGCTTCGGCGTGGCCACGGGGAACGCAAAGTAAACCGCTTCTTTTTCGCGCACCGGTTCCTTTGTAATGTGGTTCATGAATTCGATCTTCTTCTCCCCGTCATATAAAAGAATTTCCGTGCGCAGCAACGGCGTGTGCACTCCCTGCGCCTCCACGGTCAGAATCTGTCCGAATGGCGTTTTTTTCAGTCCCACAATTCGCCCGCCATTCGAAGGCGTAACCTTCAGTTGTGCCAGGGGCAGCGATTTCCGCATATAAACAATTTGCGTGGCCGGCGTCCCGCCGCCTTCCACATACAAATACTGGTTAAAGCGATACGGGCTGTTTCGATCCACCAATTCGCGATTCAGTTGCTTGTCGAAAATACTTTTCACCGCGCCGCTCGCCGCATCCACCTGCACGCGGTAATACGCGTTCTCGACCACATCCCCCGCCGCAATGGCCGCTGTCTTTCGTGCCGGTACGCCAGTCCCGGTTTCCTGCCGCGTTTCCAGCGCGTAGCACTTAAACCCCATCGCCGGCACATCCTTCGCCAAAAACCGCACGTGCCGGTAGCCCGGCTCTTCGCTCAAAATCTCAAATGCCACCGCAGTCTTCCCGGGATATTCCGTGATGATCGCGTCCTTACCCAAATCCATTTCCACCAACCCACTGCGCGCCCAACTCAACGAATTGAACACCATCAGGGACGATGACGGCATGTGAATCTGGTTGGCAATCTGGCTCAACGAAGCCTTCGCCAGTGTGTTCACCGCTTGCTGGCTCTCCGCCGCATACTCATCCTTCGTCGCCAGTTGCCCCACGGATTCCTGCGAGTCCGGCCGGTATACCGAATCCCATGAATCCCACGTGTGCTCCGCGTATAAGAGAAGATTCTTCCAGATGCGGTCCAGCAAGTCTGTCGGTATACCCAGCGAGGGATTCAGATACCGGGATACCGTTGCCATTTCTTCCGCCGCCACCGCGCGAGACTGGCTGTTACGGTCTATCGCCGTGTTCTTCGCATCTGATCCTGCGCCATCCTCCCAGTAAGGTCCTCCATCTCCCTTCACCGTCGCAAGCTGCGAACCGTAGTGCTGCTCGATGTGCCGGAAATAATCCGGGAACGTGCTCAGAATAAATTTCGGATACGCGTACGCCGCATTCCACTTGGCGACAAACTCTGGCTCGCTCAACCGCGCATCCGTATTTTCCAGTTGGCTGCCGTACATCAGCACCGCGTCCGGCTTATACTCCGGCGCCGAAAACTGTTGCAGGAACGCGGGAAGCCCCTGCCGGCAATTGCCTGCCCCGGGAGGCAAGTCGCATACGAACCATAGCTGCGAATATTGCCGCGTGTGAGCCATCAGAACTTTCGCGCCGTCCGGGCCTTCGCGCCAGAATGGCGATTTCTCGTTCCACTTTCCGATCAGCACAATCGGCCCGCGATCGATGTTCGTCGCTTCCGCGAAATACTTGATTCCTGCCGCGCGCAGCACAGAAGGATACGACCACGTAATGCTCGGCACGTCCGTGAGATTTGCGTAATCAAACGGTATGCCGTCTTTCCTGTGCAACTCGTGCGTGTAGGAAAGCGACCGGATCAATTCTTCCAGGCCCGCATAACCGGTCAGCAGGTTTGCGTATTGCGCCGGCACGCCGATCTTGCCTTGGTTTACGTATTGCAGAAACCTCTTCTTCGCCTCTTCATCCCGCGTCGCGAAATAATTCTGCGCCACCCACGATCCGTCCAGACTGAAGCGCATCCCTGGATTTGCTGGCAAAAATTGCAGCAGCTTATCGATGTTGCGGCTCTGCAATTCCGCCACTTTCGCCTGGTAATCCGTGTAGCCGATATCCAGGTGCGCGTGCGGCACAAAATAAATCGTCCATTTGCGTTCCGGGCCGATGGTCGCATTCGAATGGAAAGTGCGTCCCTGCGCATGAATCGCCACACTCGCGGCAATAGTCCCGGAAAATTCCGGCACTTCGAACTCCAGTCGCTCCTGCCCAAAATCGGTCGCGCCGTTCACGTCCGCTTGCAAGCGCTCCTTGCCAATCGCAAGCTCCACTTTTCCGTGCAGCTTATCCGCGGATGTGACAGTCACATCCACAATCTCAACCGTTCGCCCGTCCTTCTGGCGAAAAAACACCGTCGGCTTCACCGCCGCGGCAGGCTCCAGCTTCGAGCCCGGTTCTTTCGTCAGCCGCAACGCGTCATAGATCAATGACGCCTGCGTCTCGGGATTCTCCGCGTCCTCCACCGCCGTCAGCACTACGCTGTTTTCCCCGGTCTTCAAAAATTTGCCAGGAAAATCGATCTGCAGCGTGTCCCCTCCATAAATCGGCGAATCCACGCGGTCGTCTCCGGCGTAATAACTGATCTTGCGGTTGAAAAAGTAACGCCCCGTATGTCCATTGATGGTCACGAGCAAATCCGGAACCGCCGGATTCACCAGCAGTGCCGCAATCGTCAGCCGGTAATTTCCCGCTTCCGGTTTCCCCAGTTCAAACAGAATCGTGTACGGCACCGGCTGCTTTCCCGCAAATCCGTTCACGGATGTCGTCTGCGACGCCGGCCACTCCGCCGTTTTGCTCTTGCCCACCGTGAAGACCGGCTTCAGGCTGGCACTGTCGAAATCAAAATCGTGCCCAAATTCCCGCGAGGTTTGATCGAACTCCCCGATTTGCCACACCACACCTCCATCGTGACGCGCCTCCTGTCCCCAAACGCGGCCCCCTCCACAAAAAAACAGTCCAGCGCACGCAGAAACACACCACAACCAACCTCGAATGTTCATCATCGCCATCCGGTTTAGCGCTTCCCATTCTTCCCCAACCCACGCCACACTACAACCCACCCGTAGCATAGGCTTCAGCCTGCGCAGAACACACGTTTACATCAGTGCGCACGAGCGCCCACAAACAAACTCACAATTACCGTACATTAGCTTCTTGGATGGTCCTGAGGATTACCCTACTGGCTGACCAGCGGTGGCCCGCCGACACGTTTCCCGTTCAAATGAAAACTCACGTCCACATGATCCGCAATCTTGATAAACGGAATCGCTTTGTTCATTCCGTAATCCTTGCGGTTGAACACCATCGTTCCCTTGATCGCTTCCAAATCCGTCCCTTTGCCCACTGCCGTCAGCGTTAGCTTCTCCGGATTCGAGACGCCGCGAATCGTGAAGTCCCCATCTACTTCATACGTATTGTGCCCGGTCTTCACAAACTTCGTGGACACAAACGTGATCACAGGATTTTGCTCCACGTCAAAAAAATCCTTACCCTTCAGCTTCCCATTCTTCAGCCCGCTTCCGGTGTCCACGCTGTCTGCCTGAATCGTGATTTTCAACGATCCCGTACCTTCCTCCGGCGACGTAAACGTCAAGCTGGCATCCCACTTATCAAATTTTCCCGCGATGTTGGTCGAAGCCTTCACATGAAACTTGATCCAGCTCTCCCCCGGCGCAATCACAAACACGGGCGCCTGCGCCCGGCTCATCGAAGGCGCCACAGCACACGCCAGCATCCAAAATATGATGATTCGCACGCCACGTAGTCTGAAACTCTTGCGCTCTACTGTCAATTTCACTTTTCCAGAAAGCCTTAACCTGTCTTCAGTGTGGCCCGCAGCGATGGTCCAGACTATGGTAGGAAAACTGTTTTCGGTTATCATTTCTCTGGCAGAACCCTTGAAAATAACCACCGCATTATTGGCTGCATCGTTCTTTGCGTCACCAGTTCTTTGGGCCCGACAAGCGCCGACTGTCGTTCTAGGCCGCACTTCTGACTCGGCGGCAGCCCCGGCCCTCCCCGATTTCTCACAAGAGCCAGTTGTTTACGAATCGTCGCATACGGCGATGCGTTACGAGAATAATGGTAACGGGTTCCAGGAGACTCGCGCCCGCATCCGCGTTCAGACAAGCGCTGGGATCGCGTATGCAGGCCAACTTGTCTTCAGCTACAACGCTGATAACGAAACCGTGGAGATCCGCAACGTTCGTGTTTTGAAGCCGGATGGATCGAGCATCATGACTGGTCCTGAAAACGTCCAGGATCTCAGCGCTCCTGTCGCTCAAACGGCTCCTGTTTATTCCGACGCGCGCCAAAAGCACGTCACCGTTGCGGGCTTATCCGTTGGCGACACCATTGAATATGACGTTGTCCTGAAATCCAAGCCACTTGTGCCCGGTCAATTCTGGCATTCCAATTATCTCGTCTCTAGATCGATTTGTTTGGACGAACAAGTCGAATTAGATGTCCCACGGAATCGGCCACTGAAAATGAAAGGCCTGCCGGGCGTAACTCCGAAAGTAAAGGATGACGGCGATCGCCGCATTTATCTCTGGAAGACCTCGAATCTGACTGTCCCCAAGCCTGTCCAAATGTTGAAGAATTTCCAGATTAACGTTCGGCAATTGCTTGAAGGAACGCGCCCCGGATTGCCGCCGCACGTCGCATTTTCCACCTTCCAGCAGTGGAACGAGGTAGGGAAGTGGTACGCCGAGCTTGATCGCGATCGCAGCACGCCCACCCCAGTGGTTCGCTCGCAGGCCGATGAGATCGTGCGCGGCAAGAACAACGATACAGAGAAGGCCCAGGCGCTGTACGAATGGGTAGCCCGTAATATCCGCTATGTCAGCCTTTCCTTCGGTGTTGGCCGGTATCAAGCGCATCCCGCGGCCGATGTGCTCGCGAACAATTACGGGGATTGCAAGGACAAGATCACTCTGCTGGAGGCCTTTTTTGCCGCCGAGGGAATTCCGATCAACGCCGCGCTCGTGAATGCATCCAGCGAATTCGATCTTGATGTTCCTACACCTCAAGCGTTCGATCATGTCATCGCTCTTGCATCGGTGGCAGGAAAACAGATTTGGCTCGATCCCACAACGGGCGTAGGGGCTTTTGGCTACCTGATGCCACAGTTGCGTTCGCAAAGGGCCTTGGTTGTGTCCACAGGAGCCGGCCCTGCAATCCTCCAGACGCCGAAAGACCTGGTGATCCCAACACTGGCCCAGCTGGATGTCAGCGGAACCGTCAACAAAGACGGCAACCTGGACGCCATCGTCAAATTCTCAATCCGCGGTGATTTGGAAGTTCTCCTGCGCTTGCTTAACAGCATTCTTCCACCGGCTCAGTATTCTGCCTTTGTCCTCGAGGCCATGACCAACGGAAACAAAACCACTTACGGTCAATCCGCCTTCACTGATTTTCGATTGGAGGAAGTCGGTGATATTAGCAAACCCTTGCGCGGCCAATTCCATTTCGTCGGCAAACTCGACTATGTGAATTTGCAGGCAACCTCTCCCGGTGCGCTTGTCAGCGGCGCGGATGCCGCTCTTTTGGCGAAGGCCAGTGAAATAGGATGGCCGGCAAACAATTCTACCGATGATTTTCTCACTCCGGCCGGCGATCTGGCAGGTCCTAAAGAATATTCTCTGAATGTTACGGTGACAGTTCCCGACGTAAACCTGACCGGCTCGGAAAAGCCCATCGCTAACCATCTCGCCAGCGACTTTGGTGATTACCAATCAAACGTTGCCTGGGATGGGAAAACCCTTCACGCTGACTGGCGTCTAAGTCTGCGATCCGCCATTGTCTCCCCGCTTCACGCCAAAGATGATCTGGAGTTCAAGAATAATGTCATGGGTACGCTGAAGGGCGAGCCGCCCAAAATAGAGGTCACCAAAAAGATTAGCCAGCCCTCAACCGCGAACTCCGGCATGACTTCACCTGCTCATTCGGCTGTTCCCGAGGCCGAGGATCTCTTCAAGCAAGGTCAATCGGAAGCGAAGCTTGAGAATTACGCGAATGCTGTCAATAGTTTCAATGCTGCCCTGAAAATCGATCCAAAGTATCCGGACGCGTGGCGCGAACTGGGCAGATCGTACATGTTCATTCGCGATTATGCTAATGCCGAAGCTGCCTTCCGCAAATACCTGAGTCTTTCCCCCGACGACCATCTCGCGTATTTGAATATTGCGTGGGTGCTTTACATCGAGAAGAAATACTCAGAAGAGGTTGGCCTGCTCGAAAAGAGACTTGAGAACGCACCGGGCGATGGTGATGCTCAAACCCGTCTCGGCACGGCTTACGTCGCCTTGCACGAAGCTGACCGGGCGGTGCCGCATCTCGAACGTGCGGTGCGGATTTTTCCGAAATACCAAGCGGCCTATTACACCCTTGGGCTCGCCTACCTGGACACTCATCAGGATGCTAAGGCCGCTGCAACACTTCAAAGCGCCATTGACCTTGATCCTACAGACACCGTCCTAAACAGCGCGGCATACCAACTGGCACAACGCAAGTCTTCCTTGGCCGCCGCCGAAAAATGGTCACGACAGGCGATCAACGAGGTTCAGATTGAGTCAAATCAAGTTACCCTGCAGACTCCGCCTCTTCGGCTTGCCACATTGGCGCAGAGACTTAGCATGTATTGGGATACCCTCGGTTGGGTCAAGTTTCAACAAGGCGACTATCCTATCGCGGAAAAATACATTTTCGCTGCTTGGCAGATGCGCGGCGATTCAACGATCGGTACCCACCTCGCCCATGTCTACGCAGCGCAAGGACGACGGGAAGAGGCGATTGAAATCTATTCCGAAGTCGTCAAGAATCTCTCGCCGCAACGCGAGTTGACTGAAGATGAGAAGGACGCCGGCAAACAACTGGCAACCCTGCGGAGCGGTTCCCCATTACAGGAAAATTTGACGGCTTCGGCCCACGAGCGGCTGGGCTCACTTCGCGTAGTCAAAATCGAAAATGCTGCCCAGGCCCAGGGTATCGCTCAATACCTTTTGCTGATCGGTCCCGCCTCGGATGTAATTGATATGGCGGTGATTGGATCCGATGGTGGACTCGCAAAATCCGCTGACGCGATTCGTTCTACTGTACTGCCGCAATCTTTTCCTGACTCCTCGCTCCAGAAGATTGCCCGGGTCGCCACGCTCGCGTGTCTCTCACCCACTCAACCTTGTACTCTAACGCTGACCTCAACTTCTTCCGCCGAGCGCATCCTACCGGCATCCTCGGAATAGCTACGGAAGCCCATTTACGATCGTCTCGCTCAATGCCCCAAAAACTTTTCGATTTTCGACAATTCCTTTTCCGCCATGTCGAAATATTTCTGCGCGTTCTGTAAATCCTGAGCCTTCAGCGCGCTGTTGCCCTTGCTCATGTAAAGTTGCATGCGTTCTTCAGATGACGCAATGTCCGCGCGGAGATTGTAGCCCGAGGCCATCTGCTGTTTCCGCAGCGTCTCCACGCTTTGCGTTGCCGTTTGCGCGCGCACGTTCAACTTGTCCGCTTCGTCTTCCGCTTTCGCAATTTCTTCCGGTGAAGGTCCCGGCGGAGGTTCCGGCACAGCCGGAGCCGCATCCACATGCGCGGGAGGAGGGATCGGGCTCCTGCCCGACGCGGCCTTATTGACCTGCGCGGCCGGTTTGTCGGACATGCTGACCGCCCCCGTCTGCGCGTCCACGTGCATGCTGCCTTTCGGGCTGTCCACCGAAACGTTGCCGTTCGCATCTATCTTCAAGCTGCCTTGATCGCTCTGGATCGAAACCAGTGGCTTCGATGGCGTGCCCGCCGAGTCACTCGAAGTCGTCGGCGATAAATTGTCGGCCGTCGCGGTGCTCTTCGCGTCACTCGGGAACATTGCTTTCTTCGGATCCGCATGCGTGCCGAAGTGCCGCGGTATCGTCACAGCCGCGGCAATCAGTACGCCAATGCCCAGCACCACGCCGATCGCCAGCCACAAACTCCGGCTCGAACTCGGCGGCGCAACCGCCGCCGGCGGCATCTGACCGGCAGGCGTCGTCGGCGGAGCTACCGGAATCGTAGCCGGCGCGGGCGTGGCAATGCGTGCCGGCGCGGGCGGCGGCGCTGGCGTCATGAGAATACGTGGCGTACGCGACGTTTCGACCAGTGTCGTAGCGCCAGACGGCTTGGGCGTCGGCGTCACAGACGTCGTACTCGACGCCGGCAAATGGCTCACTTCCACACTGCTCAACGCCGCGCGAAACGCATCCGCGGTTTGAAAACGGTTCGCCGGATCCTTGGCAATCGCCATCATGATGATTTCGTTCAATCCCGCCGGCAAATCTTCGCGCAGCGTGATCGGTTCCGCCGGTATTTGGTTCAGGTGCGCGGTCATCAGCGAATATTGCGAGTCGCCCTGAAACGGCAGTTTGCCCGTCAGCATTTCGTACAGCGACACGCCAAACGAATAAATGTCCGACCGCGCGTCGGCCGATTCGCCGCGCACTTGTTCCGGCGGCATATAGTTCAGCGAGCCGAGCGTGGTTCCCGTCGTGGTCAAGGAGCCGTCCGTTGACGAACGCGCGATGCCAAAGTCCATCAGCTTCACCACTCCCTGCGGCGTCAGCATCATGTTTGCCGGCTTGATATCGCGGTGAATAATGTTCTGCTTGTGCGCGTAGCTCAGCGCCGAAAGCACCTGGTCGGCGTAATTCACCGCGTCGGCGGTCGAAAGTGGCGCGCGCGCCGCGCGATTCGCCAGCGTTTCCCCTTCCACGAATTCCATGATCATCGCCAATTGATTTTCGTACGTCAGCGCCGTGCGCAGCGCCGCAATATTTGCATGATCGAGCGTCGCCAGCAGCCGGATCTCCCGCAAAAAACGATCCGCCAGGCTCTGGTTGCCCGTCAAATCTGGCAGCAGGATCTTCATCGCTTCAACGCGGTCAGAGATCACGTTGCGGACCTTATAAACCTTGCCCATGCCGCCCATGCCCAGAATGGAGAGGATTTCGTAGTCGCCAATGTGCTGGCCAACGTTAAATTCTGTCATAGATCCTCCAGCGGTCTGCGCCGCGTCCTGCGAGGATACATCAAAAGCATGGCCCAAAATACAACCAGCCCGCGCGAACGGTGGCGGGCTGGCGGAAGTTCTGCAATTGACAAAGTATCATTTGTGGTCCCTGCAATCGCCCTCACACGCTCCCGTCCTCCTGAGGAGCGTTTTTGCGACGAAGGATCTCAGCGTAAACGGTCACCACATCTCAAGCGATTTGGAAATCGAATCGCTTCAGTTCTTGACGGCGTCTCCGACCTTCGGCGCCCCCGCGCCGGCAAATGTTGCGGTCGCCGAATCGTCGTCCACTTCGGTCACGGTGGCGTCGCCGACTTTGTCCTCCACGGACTTGATCACCTTGCCCGTCGCCGGATCTTTCACCACGCGCACTTGCCGCATGATCGAAAGCTTGTCGCCAACCTTCACCCCTGCTTTCTTGCCCACGTTAATGATCAGCGTGTTACCGGTGGCATCCGCAACCAGCCCGGAAATCGCCAGCGTACGTTCCGGAATTTTTGCCGCTTCATCGTCGAGCTTTGCGCCGACATCGTCCACGGCCTTATGGGTCGCTTCGCCGAGAATCGTGTTGGCGAAGTTGCTGCTGCCCATGTCCAGGCCGCCACCTCCGCCGCCCGTCCACCCGCCGCCTCCACCAATCAGCGAAGTGCTCGAGCGCGTCGATTCGCCCATTCCTTGCACCGATGCCAGGATTTCTCCCGTGGAAACATTGATTACGCGCGCCGTGATTCCCACCACAGCCTTCGCCTTACTCGTTCCCACGCCGCCCAGCCCGAAGCGGCCCAGGCCATATCCGCCTCCGCCGACGTTCGTGTGTTGGTCATCGCGGCCAAACTGCGTGATGGAACCGATGATGATCGCATCGACGCCCAAAACTTTGCCGATTTTCGCCGCGGTGTTGGAGTCCGCGCGGTCGCTGTTCGAAAAATTCTGTTCCGCCAGGATTTTGTCCAGCGCCGAACGTTCCACTAACCGGTATTTGCCGTCTTTCAAAAGTTTATCCACCAGCATGTCGGAAATGCCTTTGCCGATGTCCTGATCGGAACCGAAAATTTGTGCCACGTAGGTCTTCACGGTTCCATAGTCAAAATTCATGATCGTCACAAGCCTCTTGGGGCCTTCGGCTGCAGCGGCGGGCGTGGGCGCTGCCTCTTGGCCTCGTAACGGCGCGCACATCCACGCGGCGGCCACAAGAGACAAACCTATACGTGTAATCCGGGAGAACAACATACGGGCTCCTTGCTGCAGGCGGTGCTTGCGGATGGTTTCGAGGACCTAAAGGCCGCCTGCCAACTGCGGCTATCTTAATGAAACCCACGCGAATCAGGCAACGAATTTCCTGCGCTCCGTGTTCTGGCGAATCCGGCGCCGCAAACCTTCTCAGAGTTTGCTCACGGCCCGCGAATCACGCGAAAATGAAGTCTCGTCCCCTCCCGTTGCCCGCCTGTATTAGACTATCCGCGCACATTCGCTCCACACTGATGAGCTCCCAAATCCGTCGCGAACCACGCTGGCCCGCCTTCATTGCCATGTTGGCCGCAGGCGGCGTGTACCTGGCGCTGCCCGAACCTCTTTCCCTCGGGCCAAGCTGGTCGTTGCTGGCCATCATGCTGTTCTTAATGATTCCGTTGGTGATCTCCACTCGCCGCGGAGATTATCGCGTCACCCGCATTCTCACCTTCACCGCCAACGCCATCATCACCATCGCGATGATTGCCGCGCTCATTCATCTGGTCCGGGGCATTCCGCAGCATCTCGAATCTCCGAAGTCGCTGCTGCGTTCAGCGGGCGCGCTTTGGGTCGCCAACATTCTTATTTTCGCGTTGTGGTACTGGAAGCTCGATGGCGGTGGCCCGCTCGTCCGCGAACGTCCCGGTGGCCTCGCTCACACTTCATTTCTTTTCCCGCAAATGGCTCTCAGGGATAATCCAGATCCCTCCTGGACGCCACACTTCATCGACTACCTCTTCCTCGCCTTCAACACCAGCACCGCCTTCTCCCCAACGGACACCGCCGTCCTTTCCCGCTGGGCCAAACTTGGCACTATGCTCCAATCCTTAATCTCCCTAACCATAATCGCCCTACTAGCCGCCCGTGCCGTCAACATCCTCTAACACCCGAGCCTCCGTTGCCGAAAAAAAACAAACCGTCATTCCGAACGGAGTCAAGCGCGTCTCCTAAGCGAACCACCACACCGTAGCGCTGCGCTGTCAGGCCGGCATCTAGGGCCAACTCTCGGTAGGGCCCGCCTTCTGAAGCGACCCGGTGGTTTTATGTGCGTCCCGGGTCATCAGTGCTTCAAACCTGCTTTAAACCACTTCGTTGACAAAGCCTCCGGCACCCACTAAACTTAGATTTTGTCTTTACAGGGAAAGGTGTGACTGATTGCAATGAGGACGTACGTAGCCAAAGGTGAAGAAGCAGAAGCCCTCAAATTGGGAGCGCAGTGGTTCGTTTTGGATGCAACGGACAAGGCTCTTGGCCGCTTGGCGACCAAAGCCGCTCGCATCCTGATCGGCAAAGACAAGGCCAGCTTTACTCCCTATCTGGATTCCGGCGACCACGTCGTCGTGATCAACGCCGACAAGATTAAGATGACCGGGAACAAGTTGGAGCAGAAAGTGTACTACTCCCACAGTGGATACCCCGGCGGTTTGAAAGCGGTTCCGGCCAAGCGCGTTCGCGAAGCTAAGCCCGAATGGATGGTTCGCGAAGCCATCGTCGGCATGCTGCCGAAGAACAAGCTGCGTGCTCGCCGTGCCAAGAAGTTGCGAGTGTATCGCGATGCCGCCGGCCTAGCCCGTCACACGGGACAAAAGCCGCAGCACGTCTCGCTTTAAGAGTTCCCCGGCGTCGCCGGGTTTGTAGTTTGCACGAGAGTTTCCGCACGTTGGCCGTTCCTTTCTAAGTGGTGCCTTAGCAGGGAGCCTTCCGAGCGCGAAGTTCAAGAAAGCAGCGGACTCGTTTCGTCATTTTGTCGATTTTTGTAGCGGTTTTTGGGTTCGATTTTTGGAGGAGGATCTTTGAGTACTGGAAGCACGCCAGCATTTGGCAACAAAACATGGTTCCACGGCACGGGCCGCCGCAAGGAATCCATCGCGCGCGTTTTTCTGCGCGCCGGCAGCGGCAAGTTCACTGTCAACGGCCGCACCACCAAGGAATATTTCCCGAATCATGCCTGGGAGCATGACGCCACCGAGCCGCTGAAGTTCACGAGCCTGGTGGACCAGGTCGACGTGGTTTGCACCGCCAAGGGTGGCGGCGTCGGCGGGCAGTCCGGAGCGGTGCGCATGGGACTGTCTCGCGCCATCAGCCGCTTTAACCCGGAGTTGCGTCCCGCGCTGCGCAAGAATGGTTTTCTTACTCGCGATTCCCGCATGAAGGAACGCAAGAAGTACGGCCAGAAGGGCGCGCGCAAGCGCTTCCAGTTCACCAAGCGCTAACCGCGCGGTGTGGTCTGGGTTGTCATCCGAGCAGCGCACTCCATGGGAATTGTCCTCCCGGGGAGTATGCCGCCTCAGCGAGTTGTCATCCTGAGGAGCGTAGTCTGCGACGAAGGATCTCAACCGAACGTACTTTGGCAAGATTTTATGAGCTCTGGCGGCGCGGCGAAAGTCAGCCGCCAAGATCATGGCCGGCAAGAAGCCGGCAAGAAGGCTGCTGCGTAGGTTCCTTCTCCTGGAGCGCCGTGCCTTTAGGCCGGCACTCTTGGGTTTGCGACCGCGAACAAGCAGCAATCTACTAAGGAGGAAAAGTGGCAGTAGAAATCACCATGAAGGAGCTGCTGGAGGCCGGTGTTCATTTCGGTCACCAGACGCGCCGTTGGAATCCCAAGATGAAGGAATATATCTTCGGGGAGCGCAATGGCATTCACATCATCGACCTGCAGAAAACACTGAAGATGTTCCGCGAAGCCAGCCGCTTCGTCAGCGAAATCTCCAGTCACGGTCGAACCGTTTTGTTTGTCGGCACCAAGCGTCAGGCCCAGGAAGCGATCGCCGAAGAAGCGAAGCGCGCCGGAGCATATTACGTGAATCACCGCTGGCTCGGCGGCACGCTGACCAATTGGGCCACGCTTCAAAAGTCCATCAAGCGCCTGAAACTCCTGAAGGCCATGACCGAAGACGGCCGCATGGAGCAGCTCTCCAAGAAAGAGCGTGCACGCCTGGACCGCGAAATGAAGCATCTGCATCAGAACCTTGCCGGTATCGAGAACATGGCGCAATTGCCGGACGCGCTCTTCGTCATCGATTCGAACGCCGAGGAAATTGCCGTCAAGGAAGCCCGCCGCATGGGCATTCCGGTCGTCAGCGTCGTCGATACCAACTGCGATCCCGACATGGTGAACTGGATTATTCCGGGCAACGATGACGCACTCCGCGCCATTCGCCTGTTTACCACGAAGATCGCCGATTCCGTCGCCGAAGGCCGCACCATCTACGAGCAATCGCAGGTCGTCGACCAGAAAGTCGCCGCCGATCAGGCTCTGGAAGCCAACCCCGACTACGTCGACACCAGCGCTTACGAGCAATACGAGAAACAAGAAGGCGATTTCGTTGACGGCTCCGAAGCTTTCATCGAAGCCGCCGAAACCACCGTTCCTCCCGACGAGGAAAAGCGCTAACCGTCGCCGAGCCCGTCCACTAAGGCGTGCCGCTTCAAGCGACCCAGCTTTCGTAGTGGCCGGTCTTTAGGCCGGGCCCCCGCACGGCGAGTCTTCGGGCCCGTGGCATCTCTAATTTTTTACCGCCCGCCACTAGCGGGCATTTAGCAGAGAGGAAGTTCCAAGTTATAGGCTTCAGGTAATAAGTTCGAAAGGTCGTTCTTAAAACTTAGAACTTACAACTTAGAACTGCAAATAAAAAGGATGAGTACAAGTAAACCAGTCATGGAAATTCCCGCTAAGCTCGTGAAGGAACTCAGAGAGCGCACCAATGCCGGCTTTAGTGATTGCCGCGCTGCCCTCGTCGAGGCCGAAGGCGACATCGAAAAGGCCATCGACATCCTCCGCAAGAAGGGCCAGGCCGCCGCGGCAAAGAAAGCCACGCGTGAAGCCACTGAAGGTCTGATCGGCCACTATATTCATGCCGGCGGAAAGATCGGGGTAATCGTCGAAATCAATTGCGAAAGCGATTTCGTGGCGCGCACCGAAGCCTTCCAGCAGCTTTCTCACGATCTGGCGATGCACATTGCCGCCGTCGATCCCCGCTATGTCCGCCGCGAGGATGTCACGTCAGAAATGCTCGACCGCGAGCGCGAAATCTACATGGCGCAGGCCCGCGCCACCGGCAAACCCGAACAGGTCATTCAGAAAATCGTCCAGGGCAAGATGGAAAAGTTCTACGAGGAAACCTGCCTCTACGAACAGCACTACATCAAGGACGAGACCCAGACGATCGGCGAAATGATCAACGCTGCCATCGCCAAACTCGGCGAAAACATCACCATCCGCCGCTTCGCCCGCTTCAAGGTAGGCGAAGCCAGCGCCGCCTCCGCGGCCCCCGAGTCCGAACCAACCCCGGCTCCGGAAAGCGCCTAAACACTTCAGCGCGCCGAAGCCACGCATCAGCATCCAAAAACGCCCCGGCCTCTCGGGGCGTTTTTTTTTCGAGAAAAAATAAGGCCGCTCTCCGGCTCAAGTAGAAAAGCCGGGTGCCCCACATGCTTGCTCTGCATGTGGGCTCCTGCGTCTGCCGTGTAGGGCCCCCTTCCCGAAGGAAAAAGCCCACATCATTCCGAATGGTGTCCGCGGAGTGAGGAATCCCTCGGCTCTTCCTCAACGCGACGCGCCCGCGCCTCCTCATCCTCGCAATCCCTCTTCCCACGCACCCTCCCCGCCTATACTCTTTCCGCTGTGCCGCCCCTTTTTTTATCCCCAACCCGGAAAATCACGCCTCCCACTTGTTCTATCCATAGGGGCACGAGCCACGAGACCTTATGAGCGGCGATTCCATACCGATAGCCTTGCCGCTCCCGCGCCTTGCAGGTGACGGCTGTGAGGTTACCGCTCTGTATCGCGAATTGCGCAAACCTCTGCTTCGCTACCTAGTTTGTCTTGGACTCTCGATGGATGAGGCTCAGGATACCGTGCAGGACGCGTTTCTCAGGTTGCATCAGCACCTGGCCACAGGCGGGTCGCAGAAAAATATTCGCAGCTGGGTTTTCCGCGTGGCCCACAACCAGGCGCGAAATCGGCAGACCAGCTACGCCCGCCGTTTCGGCGATCCGCTGGACGTTGAGATGGACGCCAGGCCGGACCAGACGACGCCGGAGCGCATGCTTGCCGAGAAGGAAAAGCTCCGTCAACTCGGCAAGGCCATCCGCGAATTGACGGACTCCGAGCGGGAATGCCTGTTGCTGCGCGCCGAAGGATTGTGCTATCGCGAAATCGGTGATGTCTTGGGAATTTCCACGTCCACTGTAGGTGAAACCGTAATGCGCGCGATCAGGAAATTAGCGGAGAAATGCAATGTGTGAACTTTCCGGAAAATTAATGGCCTGGCTCGATCACGAGCTTCAGAACGACGAGATGGCTCAAGTGCGACAGCACAGCCAGGCGTGTGCCGAATGCCAGTGCCAACTCGGTGCATTTCAGCAAGCGAGCAGCGCCTTCAGCGCGTACCGCGATGCGGTACTAGCGTCAAAGTCCGTACCTCGGCTGCCACGTTGGATGCCCGCGCTGTCGGTCGCCACAGCTCTTGCCACCGCCGCCGCGCTGTTTCTGTTTTTCCACCACACGCGCGTGGAGCCGCTTCTTGCGTCGCCTTCTTCGGCGCAGGCGGCTCCGCCCGCTGCACTTCTGGGAAAAGCGTCAGTGCCGGCGCCAGGCAAGACGATTCATCAGCGACGCGCGTCATCGCCAGCGCCAACGCAAGGCGCGAGCTTGCCGCCGGCCGAGCCTGCCATCCAGATCAGTCTTCCCGTCGAATCGATGTTTCCCCCCGGCGCTGTTCCCGAAGGCATCAGCTTCAGCGCCGACGTGAGCATCGCTGCGGATGGTTCAGCGCAACAAATCCAGCTGCGGCCGCGGATGATCGGATTTGAAAGGAGACCAGTTCAACCATGAAATACATACTCGCGATACTCGCGTTAATTTTGTCGGCGTGCTCCAGGGCATTTGCGCAGGACACAGTGAACACAAATATGGTCTATCAAGGCGCGGCCTCCGGTGTAGTCACCGCGGCGGCAATGAGTAGAAGTACGCCGGTCACAGGCGCGCCCTATTCCGCCACGATCACCAACGAATCGATGCAAACCCTGGCCGACGGCACGCACATCGTTCAAAGCAACACGGGAAGCACGGCTCGCGACTCCCTGGGCCGCACGCGCCAGGACGCCGCGCTGCCAACGATTGGCGTTATGTCTGCGGCTGACGCGCCGCACCTAGTGTTTATCATGGATCCTGTGGCGCAAACATCGTACACATTGAACTTGACCGACAAGACCGCTCAGAAAATGTCCATGCCCTTGAATGGCGCAGCAGGGCCTTCGGGCGGACCGGGCACCACGCGAGTGTTCGTTTCGCGCATGGGCGTCGCTCCGGGAGGTGCACCGCCGCCGATGCCCCCGCCGAGCATCATCCTGCAGAAAGACCTGGCGGATGAGCAGTCCCAAGTGAGCGTGGAAGATCTCGGAACCGAAACCATGGAAGGTCTCACGGTCAGCGGAGTGCGTACCACTCGCACTATTCCCGAAGGGCAAATCGGCAACAATAAGCCCATCAGCATCGTCACCGAAGTCTGGACGTCGCCCGACCTCAAGACCATCGTCTACAGCAAACGCATCGACCCGCGCATGGGCGAGCAAACCTTCAAGCTGACCAACGTCGTGCGCGCCGAGCCTGACGCGTCCCTCTTCACCGTCCCCTCCGATTTCAAAATCGTAGACGGTCCCCAAAACGTAATCTACCGCTCCAACCAATAACCTGCGGCCCGCACAAATCGGAAACGCAGTCCCAGAAATTTTCCCGGGGGCCCCACTCAGAGCGCTCTCTGCGAGGGGTGGGTCTTGACTATCCTGCCGTTGTAGGGCCCGCTTTCCGAAGCGGGCCATTTCTCCAGCCGCATCGATTGCAACGCGCGCTACGGTTTGCCGGGAGTCAGGCGGATTGAAATTTCCCTCGCCTCAATCGTTCCACTGACGCCTTGGCATCTGTCGAGTGTCAATCGAAAACTCTCCCCTGTCCTTTCAATCAGAAGACCGAAAATCACATTCTGATGATTAAAGCCGTTCACATTTAGACCCACAACGTCCTGCATCACAAATTCGACAACCACGTGCTTTGCCAAAACATAATAACCACCCTCATCCACTTCCTTGGTCATTTCCCAAGTCTGAAGAATCAGGAAAAACGAACCCGCACGATTTAGGTGCAAGCTAATCACTTCCGCGTCGTGAAAATTAGGCCAGTATCCAAACCAGTTATAAAGCTGTTCTGCCCTTCCATCGCTTTCAACTCAACAGGGAATTTCATTTTTCATTTTCCTTAACACACCAGATCATTTGCCTGCGCCAAGCTCATTCTGTCGAACTTGTTAAGGCAAAAACAGGCCCACAAGTAGTCGATGTTCTCCACGCCACACACCATCCTCCCCATTGTTTGCTACAATCTCCAAGGTTTCCCCCAGAGCCAACGGAGAGACATGTCACCGAAAGCGAAAGCATCGACGAAGAAAGAGAAAAAACGCCCGGCCTATCACCGCCTCTTGCTGAAAGTTTCCGGAGAATCGCTGCAGGGACCGCAGGGCTACGGCATCGATGGCCAGACCATTTATTCCATCGCCAAGGAATTGCGAGACGTTCACAAGCTTGGCGTGCAGATTGCCATCATGGTCGGCGGCGGCAATATTTTTCGCGGTGCCCGACAAAAAGGCTTTGAGATCGATCGCGCCACCGGCGATTACATGGGCATGCTCGCTACGGTTCTGAATGCCCTTGCACTCCAGGACGCCCTCGAAAAAGTCGGCGTGCATACCCGCGTGCAAAGCGCCATCGAAATGCATCAGGTTTGCGAACCGTTTATTCGCCGCCGCGCCACGCGCCATCTGGAAAAAGGCCGCGTGGTCATTTTCGCCGCGGGTACCGGCAATCCTTATTTCTCCACGGACACCGCCGCCGCACTCCGCGCCATGGAAATCAAGGCTGACGTGATTCTGAAGGCCACCCGCGTCGACGGCATCTACGACGCCGACCCCGAAAAAGTCAGCGACGCCAAATTTTTCGCGGAGATTACCTACCGCGAAGTGTTGCATCAAAACCTGAAAGTCATGGATTCCACTGCCATTTCTTTGTGCATGGACAATGGCATGCCCATCGTGATTTTCAATATGCACAAGCCCGGCAACATTCGCCGCGCGGTTCTTGGGGAACGCGTCGGCTCAACGGTCCTGCCGAGCGAGGTTTCCTAGGTGCCGGTCTTTAGGCCGACCCGGTAACGCAGGGCAAGTCTTGGGAGCCTCGCGGCAGTTCGTACCAGTTTGCAGTTTCAAAGTTTTAAGGAATAAGTTCTGAATCGCGTTTGCTCCGGCCTATTCCAGGGACGAAATGAGACAGGTCCCCATGTCTTACTTAAAACTTAGAACTGAAAACTTAAAACTCAGAATCCGAGGATCGACACGATGACTACGATAAGCACCACCAAAGAAGCGCAAACTGCTGCAAAAACTCGCATGGAAAAGGCCGTCGAGGATTTTCGCAAGGAGTTGACTTCCGTTCGCACCGGCCGCGCCAACGCCGCCATTCTCGATCAGGTGCGCGTCGATTATCACGGCACGCCCATGCCCGTGAACCAACTCGGCAGCGTCACCATTCCCGACCCCGGCATGCTGGTCATTTCTCCTTGGGATCCCACCGCCGTCGCCATCATCGACAAAGCCATCCGTTCGTCCGATCTCGGCCTCAATCCCACCAACGACGGAAAAGTCGTTCGCATCCCCATTCCTTCGCCCACGGAAGAGCGCCGCAAGGAACTCGTCAAGCACATTCACAAAGCGCTCGAAAATCACCGCACCGCGATTCGCAACATTCGCCGCGACCTGAAAGAAGCCATCGACAAACTCGAAAAAGACAAAAAGATCAGCCAGGATGAACAGAAGCGCGCCCTCGACGAGCTAGACAAGCTCTCCCACGCGGAAACCAAAAAAGTCGAAGATCTCTGCGCCACCAAAGAAAAAGAAGTAATGGAAATCCGCTAGGGTTGTTCGGGGGTCGGAACTTCAGCTCTGACATTAAACGCAAGAGAATCCGGGCTTCAGCCCCTGAGCAAACTCTTTCTCAAGGTTTTGCAGGCGCTTCAACCGCTTTTGGCGTTTGCAACCCCGCCGGCGCAATCAATATCAACCGCTGCGCCTGGTCATTCTGCACCACCCGCGAAAACGCGTTGTAATCCATAGCCCGGTCACCCAAAATCTCGCGCTTCAAAAAATCAATCCGCCGCGACGCCACCACCGTATTCAGTGTGCTCGAATATTTCGAAGTGTACGTCGCATAATCCCGTGCCACCGCCGACCCCGCCGGGGTCTGCACCGTAATTCCCTCCGGCAACTTCAGCGTCATGGATGTCTGCACGTCCAGTGGCGTACCCAGCACGATCTTCGGCGCCCCGTTGCTCTGCGCCGATGGCTGTGGCATATCGGGCAAACCGATTTGCGGCAACAGCGCGGGAATGCGCACTGGTTTTTTCGACCAGTCCACGAATTTCAGTTGCGTCAAATCGTATTCCACCGTGAATGCATCCTCCGTCGACAACGGATCGGAAGCTTCTGCCCGTGTTACCTGCCCGCGAAAGCCATCCGAAATCGCCAGCAGGTTGGCAATATCCTTCCACTTGTCTTTCGGCGCCTGGTGAAACGCCACGCGCAGCAACAATTCATTTTCCCCGCGCAAAACATATTTCACCTTTGCCGTCAGCTGCCCATCCTCCGCGATCGCCGCATCCACGCTCACCTTCTGAAACGCGGCAAACGGCAACGCCGTCGGCAGAGCCACCCATTCCTGCCCGGCCGCCGCACTCATCAAGGAAAAATCGCGTCGCAGTAAAAACGCGCACTTCGCCTCCGTCGGCGAAATCACTCCGAACGGAGCCACCTCCACTGCCGGGTCCAGCCAGTATTGCCGTTCCTTCGTCGAAGCAAGAATCACCAGGTGTTTGAAAGCTAATGGAGCGGCCAGCGCTTTCTTGTCACAAAATCCCGTCAACAACGCATCAGCGCGCAAACCCTCTGCCTCAGCGAGCGCCGAAAACAACACATATTTGTCTTCCCCGGTCGCATAACCCGAAATCAGGATATCCGCGGGAGCCCGCGAACGAAATCCCGTGGTGCCGAGGGGCAGATCCACCGTGTTGACCTGTGTTGCCACAAATTCGTAAAGAGCCTTCATCCGCTCCGCGTCGCTCTTCGCTTCGCGCGTCAGCGAAAGCGCTTTTTCTCCCACCGCAGCCGCGACTTCCGGCCTCCGTGCCAGCTCCTTCATCTCTCCTTCATGAGTATGGATTCCCTGCATCGGCCGCGCTCCGGGGAATAGCATCTCTGCCAACCGCGAAGACAGTCTGTCCCACGTGAACGTCGAAACGGCTACGTCCGCCGCCGTCGCCGCATCTGGATTAGCTTCTTCGCTCGTCGCGCCATCCTTTGGCGGCGAATATGTGCGCCTCCACCGGTAAATCGTAAACGCCGTTTCTCCCGCTCCCGTATTTTCCTTCGACGTAGGCGGCGCATCGGAATTGATTCGCGGTTCCACTTTCCGCGAAGTGGGCAGATCGAGTTCGTAATGCTCCTCGAGCACCTGCCCGGAGCGATCAAACGTATGTTCCAGCCAAAAATCCGGCGCCAGCGGATGGTTCGTCGTTGTCGTGATCACGCGATACTCCACGGTATCGCCTTCCTGCAGCCCAAGTATCCGCACGGATTTCACGCGCACATCCTGATACACGGGAAATTGCTCTACCGCTACATTCGGCGTGTCCGTCACTGCGCTCGGCAACACTTCGGAAGTGCCGCCATTCGCGTGGTTCACACGCACCATCGGAATTTCAACCTGCTGGAACGCCCGGTCGTAATCGAACGAAATCCGCGCGAACTCCTTCGCGCCCAGAATATTGATGATTTTGACGATCGTGTGGACTTCCTTGCGCGAATCCCCGTTAGCCTCAAAACGCATCTGCGTTTCTAGCAGCTGTATTTGAAAGGGAAGTTGCGGCTTATCCGGGTTCTGATCTTTATCCTTCGGCACCGATTTTTCTGCTGGTACCTTTGCAGCCGGTTTGCTCGCAGGTTCCTGCGCCTGCCCGCCCGCCAAGCCGCAGGCAAACCAGCTCAAAATTGCGCAAAAAATTACAGCTCGCCTCAAAAGTGTCACGTTGGAAGTGTAGGCGCGACCCCCTCATACCGTAAAGCCGCGTGTGTCCTGACGTTTCGGAGCAAGCATCAACAGAAATCCTCAACCTTGCCCCTGAAAATAAAAACCGCGGCACCCAAACCGCCGCAATACCCTTGAAGTTTCTTCTTCGCCGCAGCAGTCCGTCACCGTAGCTGTCTCGATATCATTTGCGCATGCTTCTGCAACGTTCCAAGGGTTTATCCCGAACCACCAATGTCGTTTGCCTTCTCTCCATGGTCTTCCTCGTGACGTCCTGTGGGCATGCCCAGCGTTCTATCCCGACGTTCCGATGGACGTCGTCATGAAAACCATCCACAACTATGGCAGTGACCATGCAGGACTCCTCTCCCCTGGCGACACCTCAAAACCAGACGAGTCCGACGGCCTCTACACCGCCCATATCAGCAACCTCCTGGTTCAAGGAAACTTCGCCGAGCTTGAGAAAATTGCCAGAATCGCTCGCAAAAGACCCGCCTCCTCGGCGGTTTCTGTAGCAATCACGAATTCTTTGCCGCCGCGTCATTCCCGTCCTCCCCCAACGCGCTGAAGGACTCCGATTTCCAGGATCAGTTGGCTATGCTGAATAAATGGATCGCGGCGTATCCGAAATCCGCTGCGGCCCGTCTTTCCCTCGCCGAGTTTTACATCAGCTATGGCCACTTTGCCCGTGGCACTGGCTACGCCGATACCGTGTCAAATTCCCAATGGCGGCTTTTCAACGAACGAACAGCCCTCGCCAAGCAAACGCTTCTCGAAGCTGCAACCCTGACGGAACGTGATCCCTGCTGGTATTACGCGATGCAGGGCGTCGCTCATCACGAAGGTTGGAGCAAAGCCGAGGCCCGCGAATTGCTCGGCCAGACCATTGCCTTCGAACCCGGCTATTATCATTACTACCGCAATTATGCGGTTTACCTCTTACCCCAGTGGTACGGCGAAAAAGGCGACATCCAAGCGTTCGCGGAACAAACCTCGGCGCAACTGCCGTCACCCGATAATTCCATCATGTACTTCCAGATCATGAGTTCGCTTGCCTGCTACTGCCAGGAGTCCATGGAAGGGCTCTCGCACGCTTCCTACCAAGAACTTCGCGACGGCTACTTCAATCTCTCGCGCCTTTACGGTACTGCGAACCTGACCGCGAATCGATTTGCACTTATGGCCGCCACGTTTCACGACAAGTTCTCTGCTCACGAAGCCTTTGCCCAAGTCGCCTCCCGCGACGCCACCGGATGGACTACCCAGGAATCCTTTGAATTCTTCCGCGCGTGGGCCAACGCTCCACTACGGACAGGTCTCCGGCAATGCGCAGTCCTATCGCCAACGGATCAACCACCGCGAACCAATGCTTCGCCAATTGCGTCTAACAGCATGGTAAAATCACCGTTTGCGATTTCTCCATTATCCGGACAGGGGAGCGGGCATGAACAATCGGTTCCTGGGCGTCGTGTTTGCACTGGCACTGGCGGGCGGTAGCGCGCAGGCCAAAGACTCCGTCAAGCCAAAAGGGCCGGAGGAAGACGGCACCAAGCCTGCCCTGACTAGCGTTGCCGGTGAAGGTTTCTACGACTCCCATGCCTACGCCTACCTCACCGAACTCAGTGACGACGTGGGCGCCCGCGTCACCGGATCGCCCTCAGCCGAGAGAGCCATCCACTGGGGCGCCGCCAAAATGACCTCGATGGGCCTCGTCAATGTCCACCAAGAAAAATGGTCGATGTGGAAGGGTTGGACGCGAGGCACCGCTTCGGCCGAATTGCTTGAACCCCTGCACCGCACGCTGGCGGTTGACGCCATGGGCTGGACCGGTTCCACGCCCGAAGCGGGCTCTGAAGCCGAAGTTGTGACCGCGAATTTCTTCGATATGGATACGGAGCTCGCCAACATCTCGCGCTTCCGCGGAAAAATCGTGCTGATGAAGCCCGAAGGCGTGCCACGCAAAAACTTCTGGATGCTGTTCGCTCAGTACGGCGATTTCCTGAAAGCTCTTCGCAAAGCGGGCGCCGTCGCCGTCATCGGTGGCCAGGGCGGTTTCAAAGCCGAAGGAATGCACCTGACCCACACCGGAATCCTCGGTTTTGCTGAGGATTTCGACATTCCTGTCGTCGACATGACCATGGAAGACGAAGGCCAACTCGAACGATTCCTGGACTCTGGGAAAACGGTGAAAGTGCGCATCAATGTGCAAAACACGTTCACCGGCGGTCCCGTCGAATCCGCCAACGTCGTCGGCGATATCCTCGGCCGCGAACATCCGGAAGAAATCGTGGTCGTCGGCGCTCATCTCGATTCCTGGGATTTAAGTGAAGGCGCTACAGACAACGGCACCGGTGCCACCGCCGTTCTTGCCGCCGCGGAAGCAATCTTGAAAAGCGGCCAGCGCCCGCGCCGCACCATTCGCTTCGTGCTGTTCACTGGCGAAGAACAGGGGCTGCTCGGCTCGCTAGCCTACGTGAAACAACACGCCGCTGAAATGAAAAATCACGTTGCGTGCGTCGTCCTCGATGATGGCCAAGGACCGATTAAGGAATTCCAACTTGGCGGCCGCAACGATCTGATCGATTCCATGAAAGCCTTCGCCGATTCCCTTGACAACATTCGAGAAATCGCTGTCAGCGACAAGCGCGAGTTCGGCACAGACACCGGCCCGTTCATTCTCGCCGGGCTTCCCGGCATCAATCTGGACCAGGATTCCCCCGACTACAAGTACACTCACCACTCCGCCGCGGACGCGCTCGAACAAGTGAAGCCGGACGTGCTCACGCAAGACGCCACCATCATGGCTTTGACCGCCTTTTGGATCGCCGACCGCCCGGAGCGCTTTGCCACCCCCTGGCCGACCGAACGCACCGCAAAAATGCTGCGGGAAAAGGGCGATTACGACATGCTGAAGTCATTTAACCTGTGGACCTTCGGCAACCTGGGCATGGACACCGCAAATTAAGTTATGTTATTGTATCTAAGGCAGTTACGATGACGGCCGTACCCAGACAGGGAGCTCCAATTCGCCCCTGCAGGCAGTCTGGATGCCATTTGCAGTTTTTCCACAAAGTTTTCCACTGCCTTGTATCGAAAGAAGTTTGACAGCATGCCTTAACTTCTTTATACTTTGTGTTTTGTCAGGGGGTTTTCCCCGCGTAGTACGGCCTTCCGCTTAGTGGGGGTAGGCTGGTTGGAAGGAAAGTCTTCGGTCCCAGAACAAAGATCGACGGAATGGGACGGAAGAGCGGCCGGAATGGGGCGCCAGCCCCGAAAAGCCGAGTAAGCCTCTCCGATTCGACACCGGGAGTCGTAAGTCTGTCTCTTGGATTGTGCACGGAGTCTCTTGCTGGTTCTCTCCGGATTCGCAGTACCTTTCAGCGTTAGTGTGTGCTCTCGCGTTTTTGTCTGCGCGCCGTGCGAGAGTTCGCAAAATGTGTGCGCGCAGAGAAGTCTTTAGTCATTAGTCCTGAGTAGGAAGTCAGAAGCAATTACTTGACTAGAAACTTAAGACTAAGTACTTTTCGAAACGAGGAACGACTGTGCCGACGTTTTCGCAACTTGTACGCATGGGAAGAGAAGGGGTTCTCTCAAAGACCAAGTCGCCTGCTCTGATGGGCTGCCCCGAAAAGCGCGGTGTGTGTATTCGCGTGTACACACAGACCCCGAAGAAGCCGAACTCGGCGCTGCGCAAGGTCGCGCGCGTGCGTTTGACCAACGCCGTCGAGGTCACCACGTATATCCCGGGCATCGGCCACAACCTGCAGGAGCACTCCATCGTGCTCGTGCGCGGCGGCCGCGTGAAGGATCTCCCCGGGGTTCGCTATCACATTGTTCGCGGCACCCTGGATGCGGCTGGCGTGGAAAACCGCAAGCAGGGCCGCTCCAAGTACGGTGCCAAGCGCCCCAAAGCAGGGGCCGCAGCGAAGTAAGGAAGTCGAAGCAAGCAATAAGTTCTAGGTCTTAAGTGCGAGCATCGAGTTGGCTGGGTTTCGAACTTAAAACTTAATACTTGAAACTGAGAACTTTCAGGAGAAGCAATGCCTCGTAAAGGATTAGTCAGCCGGCGTGTTCAAGCGACCGACCCGGTTTACGGTGAAGCGATCGTCGAGAAGTTCATTTGCTCGATGATGTGGGAAGGCAAGAAGAGCACTGCGCAGCGTGTCTTCTACGGCGCCATGGATCAGGTCGCCAAGAAGACCAACGACGACGCGCTCAAGATTTTCAAGAAGGCCATCGAGAACTTGAAGCCCATTCTTGAAGTTAAGACCCGGCGCGTAGGCGGCGCCAACTACCAGGTGCCCGTGGAAGTGAATCCCTTTCGCAGGCAATCCCTGGCAATTCGCTGGCTCTTGCAGTATTCGCGGGAACGCGCGGGTAGAACCATGGTCGACAAGCTTGCCGACGAGCTCATCGACGCGGCCAATTCGCGCGGCGGCGCCATCAAGAAGAAGGAAGATGTGCACCGCATGGCCGAAGCCAACAAAGCTTTCGCCCACTACCGCTGGTAAGAGTTTTCGACGGATACGTTTTAAGTGGCGAGTTTTAAGCGGTTAGTGCAAAGGTTTTACTTAGAACTGAGAACTTAAGACTTGAAACTGATTTCGAGGTTGCCGTGAGTGAAGCAGTTGCAACACGTACAGGGGAGAAAAGGGCTGTTCAAGGACCAATGAGTCGCGTATTCAAACTCGAAGATACTCGCAACATCGGAATCATGGCGCACATCGACGCCGGTAAAACCACGTCGACCGAGCGCATCCTGTATTACACGGGTGTGACTTATAAGATCGGTTCGGTGGATGAAGGCACTGCCACCATGGACTGGATGGAGCAGGAGCGCGAGCGCGGAATCACCATCACCAGCGCCGCCACCACCGCCAGTTGGACCCGGTTCGACAAAAAGTATCGCGTCAATATTATCGACACTCCCGGTCACGTGGATTTCACCGTGGAAGTCGAGCGTTCCCTGCGCGTGTTGGACGGTGCGGTCTGCGTTTTCGACTCCGTCGCCGGCGTGCAGCCGCAATCGGAAACCGTATGGCGCCAGGCGGACAAGTACCGCGTGCCGCGCATCTGCTTTGTCAACAAAATGGACCGCATGGGCGCAGATTTCGATCACGTCATCCGCACCATTCGCCAGCGCCTCGGCGCTCATCCCGTGCCGCTGCAGTTTCCCCTCGGCCGCGAAGATAATTTCATCGGCATCATTGATTTCATCGAAGAAAAAGTCATCGTATGGCTCGAGGAAACTCTCGGCGCCAAGTTCGAAATTTTTGATGTCGCCAAACTTTGGGATCCGGCTTTCGTTGCTAGCCGTCCCGATGTGGCTGCGGCGTTGAAGGGTTCCGCGATTGACAAGGCCTTCTACGACGAACACCGCAACAAGACCGTCGAATACATCGCCGAGCATGACGACTCCGTCCTCGACAAGTACCTCACGGAAGGCTCCTTGTCCGTCAACGAAATGCGCAAGTCCATCCGCAAGTCCACGCTGGCACTGAAGATCGTTCCTGTGCTGGCGGGCTCCGCCTTCAAGAACAAGGGTATTCAGCCGTTGCTGGACGCCGTGGTCGATTATCTGCCGTCTCCGATCGATGTTCCCCCGGTCGAAGGCATCAATCCGGAAAATGACGAGCCCATTCTTCGCCGTGCCGCTGACGATCAGCCGTTTGCCGCGCTGGCATTCAAAATCATGTCGGACCCGTTTGTAGGTCACGTGACCTACATCCGCGTGTATTCCGGCGTTCTGAAATCCGGAAGCTACGTATTAAACGCTGCGAAGGGTTCCCGCGAACGGATTTCGCGCCTGTTGCAGATGCATGCCAATAAGCGCGAGGAAATTGACGAAGTTTGCGCAGGCGATATTTGCGCGTGCGTCGGATTGAAGAACGTCAACACCGGCGACACCCTTTGCGACGAAAACAAGCCCATCATTCTCGAATCCATCGAGTTTCCCACGCCCGTTATCTCGGTCGCTATCGAACCGAAAACGAAGGCGGACCAGGATAAACTCGGCGTCGCTCTCCAGCGCCTGGCGCAGGAAGATCCCACGTTCCGCGTTTCCACCGAGCCTGATACCGGCCAGACACTGATCTCCGGCATGGGCGAGCTGCATCTTGAAATCATCGTTGACCGCATGCTGCGCGAATATAACGTGCAGGCGAATGTCGGCCGTCCGCAGGTCGCCTATCGCGAAACCATTCGCAAGAAGTCGATGGCCGAAGGCAAATATATCAAGCAAACCGGCGGTAAAGGTCAATACGGCCATTGCAAGATTGAATTGCATCCGCTGCCAAGCGCCGATCATGAAAACATGAAGGAACTTTCCACGGACGATCTGGATGTTCTCGCCAAGTCCGTTACCGGCGGTACTCCGGGCAAGTGGAAGTTCGACAAGGAACACCGTTTCCTTTTCATCGACAAGATTATCGGAGGCTCGATTCCGCGCGAATTTATTCCGCCGATCGAAGCCGGCATCCGCGAAGCGCTGGACAACGGCATTCTGGCCGGATTCACGATGGTGGATGTTGCCGTGGTGCTCATCGACGGCAGCTACCATGACGTCGACAGCAACGAAATGGCCTTTAAAATCGCGGGCTCCATGGCCTTCAAGGAAGCGTGCGCACGTGCCAAAGCCGTTCTTCTCGAACCCATCATGAAAGTGGAAGTGGTCGTTCCGGAAGAATATATGGCCCAGGTGTTTGGCGACTTGAACTCGCGCCGTTCCGCGATTCAGGGCACGGAAAACCGCGCTGGCAGCAATGTGATCCGCGTCGAAGTTCCCCTGGCGCAGATGTTTGGTTACGCTACGGATTTGCGCAGCCGCACCCAGGGTCGCGCCACCTTCACCATGCATTTTTCGCATTATGCGGAATTGCCCGCGGCGCTTGCCGAGGAAGTCATCAAGAAGCATCGCGGCGAGAAGTAAAAGATTTTTGGTTTTTTACGATTATGGATTTGAGGAGCAGAAGAGGCAATGGCGAAAGAGAAATTTGAGCGCAGTAAGCCACACGTGAACATTGGGACCATCGGTCACATCGATCACGGCAAGACCACGCTGACGGCGGCGATCACCAAGGTGTTGTCGAAACACAACCCCAAGGTAGCGTTCCGCGCGTTTGATTCGATTGACAACGCTCCGGAAGAGCGCGAGCGCGGCATCACCATTGCGGTTTCGCACGTGGAGTATGAAACCGCCAACCGCCACTACGCGCACATGGACTGCCCGGGCCATGCCGACTACATCAAGAACATGATCACCGGCGCGGCGCAGATGGATGGCGCGATTCTTGTCGTTGCCGCCACCGACGGACCGATGCCGCAGACCCGCGAGCATATTCTTCTGGCTCGTCAGGTCGGCGTGCCATACATCGTCGTGTTCCTGAACAAGTGCGACATGGTGGAAGATCCGGAACTGCTCGAACTCGTCGAACTCGAAGTTCGCGAACTGCTAAAGAGCTACCAGTTCCCCGGCGACAGCGTTCCCGTGATTCGCGGTTCGGCCCTGCAGGCGCTGAACGGCGATGAAAAGTGGGAACAGAAGATTTTGGAACTGATGGCTGCGGTGGACGCGAACGTGCCATTGCCGGTGCGTGATATCGACCGTCCGTTCGCCATGCCCATCGAAGATATTTTCTCGATTTCCGGCCGCGGCACGGTAGTCACCGGCCGCGTCGAACGCGGCAAGGTGAAGGTCGGCGAAGAAATTGAAATCGTAGGCTTCCGCGAAACGCAGAAGAAAGTTGTTACCGGCGTTGAAATGTTCCGCAAGCTGCTCGATGAGGGCATTGCGGGAGACAACGTTGGTTTGCTCCTGCGCGGCACGGAAAAAGAAGATGTGGAGCGCGGCCAGGTCGTTTGCAAGCCGGGTTCGATCACGCCGCACACGAAGTTCAAAGCCGAAGCGTACGTGTTGACCAAGGAAGAAGGCGGCCGTCACACGCCGTTCTTCACCGGTTACCGTCCGCAGTTTTACTTCCGCACCACGGACGTTACCGGGGACATGAAGTTGCCGCAGGGCGTCGAGATGGTGATGCCGGGCGACAACGTGAGCTGCGAAGTCACGCTGATCACTCCGGTGGCTCTCGAGAAGGGTTTGCGCTTCGCTATCCGCGAAGGCGGCCACACCGTCGGCGCCGGTGCCGTCACGGAGATCATCGAGTAATCCTATGAGACAAGGTGACAAAATTCGCATTCGTTTGAAGGCTTACGATCATCGGATTCTCGATCAATCCACGCGCGAAATCGTGGAAACTGCGAAGCGTACCGGCGCAGATGTTGCCGGCCCGATTCCTCTTCCCACGACTATCAACCGCTGGACCGTGCTGCGTTCGCCGCACGTGGACAAGAAGTCTCGCGAACAGTTTGAAATGCGCACGCACAAGCGACTGATCGATATCCTCGAACCCACTCCGGACACCGTAGACGCGCTGATGAAGCTCGATCTTCCTCCGGGCGTGGACGTGGAAATCAAGGCTTTCGGCCACGCGGCGAAGTGACGATGCGATGAGGATCGTCATCCTGAGGAGCGTGTTTTGCGACGAAGGATCACTCAGGATAAGGCAAGCAAGGTTTAGTAGCGGCAAGTAGAAATTACTGATCCACGCAGCCAATACCCCTGAGGCAAGCTGCGAGAGAGAGAAAAAGGAACATGGCAGTCGAAGGAATTATCGGAATCAAGCTGGGCATGACGCAAATCTTCGCCGAAGACGGCAACCTCGTTGGGGTTACCGTTCTGCAAGCGGGTCCCTGCGTCGTTGTGCAGCGCCGGACCAAGGAAAAAGACGGCTACGACGCCGCGCAACTCGGCCTGGTCGAATTCGTCAAGCCGCAGCGCGTGAACAAGGCCATGACCGGGCACTTCAAGAAGTCTAACGTTGCGCCGATGAAGATTCTGCGCGAAGTGCGCTTGCCGGAATCGAAGGACGAAACCAAGGTTGGCGATCGCGTTCTGGTTGAGAATTTCAAGCCCGGCGAGCTCGTCGATGTTTCCGGCGTCAGCAAGGGCCGTGGCTTTGCGGGCGGCGTCAAGCGGTGGCACTATGCCGGCGGCGACGCAACTCACGGTTCCATGTTCCATCGCGCGCCCGGCGGCATTGGCGGCAGTTCGTTTCCGTCGCGTGTGTGGAAGAACCAGCATTTCCCGGGACACATGGGCAATGCCAATGTCACCGCAAAGAATTTGAAGGTGATCAAGGTGGATACGGACGAGAACCTGCTATTGGTTCGCGGTTCGGTTCCAGGCCCCAGTGGAACGTACATTTTCATCCACAAGGCCAAGAAATCAGCGCCCAAGCGGTCGAAGTAGGCGAGTCACTTATTTAAGCGAGTTTCGAAAGAAAGACGAGAGCGAGAAAAGATATGCCGGTCGTGGATGTAGTCAACCTGGATGGCAAGAAAGTCGGTCAGGTCGAACTGGCGGACGCGGTTTTCGGCGCGGAGATCAATGCGCATCTCCTGCACGAAGCTTCGCGCTGGTACCTCGCGGGATTGCGCCGCGGCTCGGCCAAGACCAAGGACAAGAGTGAAGTCAGCGGCGCTGGCCGCAAGCTTTGGCGGCAGAAGGGCACCGGCCGCGCGCGTGTCGGTTCTATCCGCTCGCCGCTGTGGCGCCATGGCGGAACGGTCCACGGACCGAAGCCGCGCTCCTACGCGTACGCGTTGCCGAAAAAGATGGTGCTCGGCGCGCTGCGCTCGGCGCTCTCGGCCAAGCTCGCGGAGCAGAAGCTCACAGTCGTCGATACCTGGTCTCTCGACACGCACAAGACCAAAACCTTGCGTGTGGCGCTCGACAAGCTCAATGCGGATAAGACCGCGTTGCTCGTGGCTTACGGCGAAAATCGCAACCTCGAGCTCGCCAGCCGCAACCTCGACGGCGTGAAGCTCTCGGCTTCCAACGTTCTTCAGCCTTACGACGTGTTGCGTCACGATCGCGTGGTGGTTTCCAAGGATGCTGCCGCCCGTTTGATCCGCACGCTGGATCCGAATCACGATCCTTCGACAGCGCCGCAGGTTGAAACCATTGCTCCGGCGCCCGCTCCCAAGAAGGAAGCCGCGCAGAAGGCAGCCGCCAAGCCCGCGGCCAAGAAAACGGCAGCGCCGAAGAAAAACCGGCCGCCAAGAAGGGCAAGGAGTAAGCCATGGCAGCCCCGCACTATCAGATTATTCGCCGCCCCATCATCACCGAAAAGGGACTCGGCGTGAAGGAATTGCAGCACACCGTGGTTTTTGAAGTGGCCGCGGCCGCTACCAAGACGGAGATCAAGGAAGCGGTGCAGCAGATCTTCAAAGTGAAAGTGGACGGTGTTCGCACCGCCAATTTTCACGGCAAGATGCGCCGGCGCGGCCAGAACGAAGGCTACCGCCGCGATTGGAAGAAGGCGTACGTCAAGCTCGCCGAAGGCGAGAAGATGATCGAGTATTCGGAGAATTTGTAAGACCTGGGCTGGTTACAGTTGCACCGCGAAGTTGGCGGAAGATTTAGAAGGTAAGAGGCAGAGATGGGACTCAAGAGTTTTAATCCATATACGGCGTCGCGGCGATTCATGACCGTGCTCGATAAGAGCGAGATCACCAAGCAGACGCCGGAAAAAAGCTTGCTCGAGCCGAAAAAGCGCTCCGGCGGCCGCAACAATCAGGGCGAGATCGTCATTTGGCACCGCGGTGGCGGCCACAAGAAGCAGTATCGCGTGGTCGACTTCCGCCGCGACAAAGACGGCGTTTCTGCCAAGGTGGCCGCGATCGAGTACGACCCCAATCGCAGCTCCAACATCGCGCTGCTTCACTATGCCGATGGCGAAAAGCGCTACATCCTGCACCCCGTGGGCCTGGAAGTTGGCGCTACGGTCTCGACCGGTGAAAGCGCGGACATTCTTCCCGGCAATTGCCTGAAGATCCGCCACATTCCCCCGGGCACCATGGTGCACAACCTGGAGCTCTATCCCGGCCGCGGCGGCCAGGCCGTTCGAACTGCCGGCGCTTCTGCGCAGCTGCTCAGCAAGGAAGGCGATTTCGCCCTGGTGAAACTGCCTTCGGGTGAAGTTCGCAAGTTCTCCGTCGATTGCAAAGCCACCGTGGGACAAATCGGCAATCTCGACCACGAAAATGAAACCTATGGCAAGGCAGGCCGCACGCGCTGGCGCGGCAAAAAGCCGACAGTTCGCGGCGTGGCTATGAACCCGGTCGATCACCCGCACGGTGGTGGTGAAGGCCGCGTCAAGGGCAATCACCCGCAAACCCCGTGGGCTTTCCCCACGCTTGGCAAGAAGACGCGCGGGAACAAGCGCACCGATCGCATGATCGTGGAGCGCCGGAAGTAAACGTTTTTTTCTCAGTTGTAAGTTCGCGGCAGTTGCCAGGAACTGACGACTGAGAGTCAGCAGTAGCAGGCAAGAAGCGGAGTTTTCGGTGGCGGTCCTAAGTTCCGAGGGGTTTTACTTCGAACTTAAAACTGAAGACTCATAATTGGTGTAAACCATGCGAGCGACACGAACAACACGTTCCAGCGGACGCCGGGCACGCCCGGTGAAGCGCACAAAGCGGCCAGCGGCGGTGAAGCCGGTCGCGAAGCCGGCGGCCAAAGTAGTCGTGCCGCCCGAACCGGTGCTGTACAAGCTGTGCAAGCCCGGCTGGGCGGTGATTGTGGAACGTATACCGAACGCGCTTGGCACTCGCTTTGTCTGCCCGTTCTGTCCGAAATCACACCGTGTGCCTGGTCCGGTGCGTGGGTTTAAAAAGATGCGGCATGCCCAGTGGGGCCGTTTGCGCCGCGTGGAGGAATAAAAAAGCATGGCACGCTCAACGAAGAAGGGGCCTTTTGTCGATGGCCACCTGCGCGTCAAGGTCGATGGGCTGAACGCGCGCAACGAAAAGAAAGTTCTGAAGACGTGGTCGCGGCGGTCGACGATCGTGCCGGACATGATCGGTCACACCATCGCAGTCCACAACGGAAAGAAGTTTATTCCCGTGTACGTGACTGAGCAGATGATTGGGCACAAGCTCGGAGAGTTCGCGCCGACCCGCTCGTTCAAGGGCCACGCCGTAAAGGCAGCTCTTGAGAAGGCCGCCGGAGCAGCTCCCGCAGGAGGCGGTGCCGCGCCAGCAGCAGGGGCGCCCGCGCCGAAGGCATAAGAAATGGCTGACGTACAAACACAACCAAGTTCGATTGAAGCTCACGCGATTGCGCGCCATGTGCGCATGTCGCCCGCAAAAAGCCCGTCTGGTGATCGATTTGATTCGCGGCCGGAAAGCTCAGGATGCTTTGCAGTCGCTGCGGTACACGCCGAAGCGTGCCGCGAAGCATATTGAAAAAGTGTTGCGCAGCGCCATCGCCAACGCCGAGCGCAAGGCCGAAGATTCCGGCTCGCCGCTCGACGTCGATCAGCTCTTTGTGAACAAGTGTTTCGTCAACGAAGGTGCTCGCTGGAAGCGGTTGCGTCCCGCGCCGATGGGTCGCGCCTTCCGTTACCAGAAGCGCACCGCGCATATCTGGGTGGGCGTTGCCGAGCATCATGTGGCTGCGGCGGAACGCGTTGCCGCCAACATTGCCGAAGCGGAAGCCCAGAAGGGCGTTCGTGGCACGGCGCGCCGCGTTCGCAAGGCTTTGACCGGCAAGCAGGCTCCAGGTAAGAAGGGGAAGAAGTAGTCGGCCGAGTGAGGGCCGCACAAGGACAGACTATGGGACAGAAAACACATCCGTACGGGTTTCGCCTCGGCTACAACAAGCCCTGGAAGTCTCGCTGGTATGCCGACCGCGAATATGCGGATCTGCTCCATGAAGACGTGAAACTCCGCAAAGAACTGAAAGAGCGCCTCAAGAGCGCTGGCGTCAGCTCCATCGATATCGAGCGCGCCGCCAACAAGCTCGTCGTGCGCATCGCCACCGCGCGTCCCGGCATCATCATCGGGCGCAAGGGCGCGGAAATCGACAAGCTCAAGCAGGAAGTTTCAAAGCGTACCAAGCGCGAAGTGCACATCGACATTCAGGAAGTGCACCGCCCGGAACTGGACGCCACGCTGGTGGCGGAATCGATTGCGCTGCAGCTTGAAAAGCGCGTGGCCTTTCGCCGCGCCATGCGTAAAGCCGTGGATTCGGCGCTGCGTTTTGGCTGCAAGGGTATCAAGGTGCGCGTTGCCGGCCGCTTGAACGGAGCGGAAATCGCCCGCAAAGAATGGTATCTGCAGGGCCGCCTGCCGCTGCAAACGCTGCGCGCGGACATCGATTACGGCACCGCGGAAGCGCAAACCACTTACGGCGTGATCGGCGTGAAGTGCTGGATTTACCAGGGTGAAAACGTTCCGAAGCGCGTCAAGCGGGAAGACGATCGTCCCGCGGCCGCGGCAGTCTAGGAAAGTTATACGTAGGAAGTATCAAGTTTTAAGTCGGAAAGCCGAGAAGCATTACTTAAAACTGAAAACTTAAAACTAAGAACGAGCAGAAGCGAGAACAAAACGATGTTGATGCCGAAGAAAGTGAAGTACAGAAAGCAACAGCGCGGCCGACGCAAAGGCAAGGCCTGGCGCGGAGGAAGTTTGGCATTCGGGGAATATGGACTGAAGGCCATGGAGAATGCCTGGATCACCGACCGCCAGATTGAGGCATCGCGCGTGGCCATTACCCGCTTCATCAAGCGCGGTGGCAAGCTCTGGATCCGCATTTTCCCGGATAAGCCGTACACCAAAAAGCCCGCGGAAACCCGCATGGGCAAGGGCAAAGGCGCTCCGGAAAAGTGGGTCGCGGTCGTCAAGCCCGGGCGCATCATGTTTGAAATGGCGGGCATCGATGAAGCGACCGCGCGGCAAGCTCTCGGGCTGGCGTCGCACAAGCTGCCGATCCCCACGAAATTCGTCAGCCGCACCGGAGGTCTCTAAACCATGGCCCGGCGCATAGAAAAGATTCGTGAAGAAGGCACCACCGAACTCGCGGCGCGGGAAAAAGATCTGACTGAACAGATTTTCCGGCTGCGTTTTCAGTTGAGCACTGGACAAGCGGAAGCGTTGAAGCGCCTCCGCGAAGCGAAAAAAGATCTCGCGCGTGTGAAAACTCTGATTCGCGCGCAGGAATTGACTGCCGGCGGTAAGCCGGTGAAGGCAGGGAAGGCGTAATGACAACGGAAACGCAGGCGGCGCCGCAGGCCGAGCGCGGTGAGCGGCAAGAGCTCATCGGCAAGGTTACCAGCGCCAAGATGGAAAAAACGATTGTGGTTGAAGTGCAGCGGCTAGTGCAGCATCCCAAGTATCGCCGCGTCATCCGCATTTCGAAAAAGTTCTATGCGCACGACGAAAAGCGCGAAGCCAAGCAGGGCGATACGGTACGCATCGTGTCCTCGCGTCCGCTTTCGCGTCTCAAGCGCTGGCGCTTGAAGGAAGTGCTGACGCATAAAGCGTCGGCCAAGTAAGAAGGGACAGGGGAGCGAATTATGATTCAGATGCGAACCTGGCTGACGGTGGCCGACAATTCCGGAGCGCGCAAGCTCATGTGCATCCTGCCGATCGGCGGCGATGCGGGATTGAAGGCCGGTCTCGGCGACATCGTCACCGCTTCGGTGAAGGAAGCCACGCCGGACAGCCAGATCAAAGAAGGCAAAGTCGTGAAGTGCGTCATCGTGCGGATGCGCAAGGAAGCGCGCCGCAAGGATGGCACGTACATCCGTTTCGACGATAACGCCGCAGTGCTCATCAACGATGCCGGCGAGCCCGTGGGCACCCGCGTGTTCGGGCCGGTCGCCCGCGAACTGCGCGAAAAGAAATTTACCAAGATCGTTTCGCTGGCTCCGGAGGTTTGGTAGTCATGCCACAGAAAGAATTGAAGCGTCACGTCATCGGCGTTCGCAAGGGCGATACCGTTCGCGTCATGAGCGGCAAGTCCGCGGGCAAGAGCGGGCGCGTGCTTAGCGTCAATCCGCGCAAGAACACGGTGATCGTCGAGCACGCTCACCTGATCAAGCGCCACACCCGGCCGAACCCGGCGAAAAATATCAAGGGCGGCATCGTGGAACGCGAAGCCCCCATCAACGTTTCCAACGTTTTGATCGTGTGCAGCAATTGCAACAAGCACGCGCGCATCGGTCACAATGTGCTGCCGGATGGCAGCAAGGTCCGCGTGTGCAAGCGCTGCGGGACCACGCTCGACAAGTAAGGGATTGGAAGGAATAGAACAGGCATGAAGAGTCGATTGCACGAATCATATAGCAAGCAAACAATTCCGGCGCTGATGAAGCGCTTCAACTGGACCAACAGCTTGGCCGTACCCAAGTTGAAGAAGATTACCGTCAACATCGGCCTTGGCGAAGCCAGCCAGAACGCCAAGTTGCTGGACACAGCGGCCGTGGAGCTCGGCCAGATTACCGGCCAGAAGGCTATGATCACCCGCGCCAAGAAGTCCATCGCGAATTTCAAGATTCGCAAAGGCATGCCCATCGGTTGCGCGGTCACCTTGCGCGGCGAAAAGATGTACGAATTCCTCGATCGCCTGTGCAACGTGGTTCTGCCGCGCGTCCGCGATTTTCGCGGTTTGCCATCGAACGCCTTCGATGGCCGTGGCAATTACACCCTGGGCCTGAAAGATCAGCTCGTGTTTCCGGAAATCGATTACACCCGCGTGGACAAGATCAAGGGCATGAACATCACCTTGACCACGTCCGCCCGCAACGACGAAGAAGGCCGAGAACTTCTCAAGGGCCTCGGCGTTCCGTTGCGCGAAAAAGGAGCAGCACAATAAATGGCACGCACCGCTAAAATCGCCAAGACCCTCAAGAAACCCAAGTTCAAGGTTCGTGTGCGCAATCGTTGCCGTGTTTGCGGGCGCGCTCGTGGTTACATTCGCAAGTTCCAGATGTGCCGCATCTGTTTCCGCGGCATGGCGCTCAAGGGAGAAATCCCCGGCGTCGTGAAAGCCAGCTGGTAGGAGCTAGAGAACAATTATGCAGACCGATCCCATTGCCGATTTCTTGACCCGCGTGCGCAACGCCGCCGCGGCCAAGCACCAGCGCGTGGACATTCCGGTCTCCAAGCTGAAGACGGAGATTGCCCGCATCCTCAAGGAAGAGGGCTACATCTCCACCTACAAAATGGTTGAGGAGAACAAGGCCCGCAAGACCCTGCGCATCTTCCTGAAGTACACGCCCGATCGCCGCAGTGTCATCTCCGGGATGAAGCGCATTTCGCGTCCCGGCCAGCGCAACTATCGTGGCGCAACGGAAATCAAGCCGGTTGTTGGCGGCCTTGGCATCAGCATCCTCACCACGCCGAAAGGCTTGATGACCGGACGGGCAGCCCGCAAAGCCAACGTAGGCGGCGAGCTCCTCTGCGAAGTCTGGTAGGGTTTTCGTAGGCGCGGTGTTTAGACCGGCCGGCGCAGAAGGTTCTGTAGAGCCCGCTTTCCGAAGCGGTCCGTTGGGAGCAGTGGTAGGGCGGTTTTGCAGTTCGTTGTCATCCTGAGAAGCGTTTTTTGCGACGATGGATCTCAACGATAAGTGCGGGCAAGAGTTTCGCAGTCGAGCAGCGCGTTGCAAGTTTTGAGACTTACTTAAGACTTGGGACTTATAACTTAGAACGAGAATTTTAGTAGCACAGATCAAGACAAGGAACCGAAGATGTCACGTATTGGTCGCAAACCGATTCCAGTGCCTGCCGGCGTGAAGATCAACACCACGCCGGTCAGGTCGAAGTGCAAGGCCCCAAGGGCAAGCTTCACGTGCTGGTGCCCCGGCAGATTCGCTTGGAGCAGAAAGACGGCGTGCTCACGGCCGTTCGCGATAACGAAGAACACCGCGCGCTCCACGGGCTGGCCCGCGCCCTGCTGGCCAACGCCGTTCTCGGCGTTACCCAGGGTTTCAAGAAAGAGCTCGACATCGTCGGCGTCGGTTACCGCGCCGAAGTGAAGGGCAAAATCGTCGCCTTCGCGCTCGGCAAGTCCCACCCGATCGAGTTTCCGATCCCCGAGGGGATTCAGATTTCTGTCGATAAGCAGACGCACATCGTCGTCAGCGGCGCCGATAAAGCGCAAGTCGGCCAGGTTGCCGCGGATCTTCGTTCGTCTGCGTCCGCCCGACCCGTACAAGCAGAAGGGTATCCGCATTACCGGCGAGCGCCTGAAGAAGAAGGCGGGCAAGGCCGGAGCCAAGGCTGGCGCGGCATAAGGTTTTCTAGCGGCCGGTCGTTAGACAGGCCAGCCGCTCAGGGCGAGTTTTCGAGCCCTGCGGCGGTTAGCGGGTTTTAAGTTGTCAGTTTTAAGTAATAAGTTTCGGACGGCTGTACCGAGAACTTACAACTTATTACTTACGACTTTAAGGGAGAAACAACGTGGCATCGGTACCAGTTCGGAAGTTGTCGAAAGACGAGCAACGCCGCCGGGTTCACTCGCGTGTGCGCCAGCGCGTAACCGGCACGCCGGAGCGCCCGCGCCTCTGCGTGTACCGTTCGCTCGGACACATCTACGCGCAGATTATTGACGACCGCAGCGGGCGGACGCTGGTTTCCGCCAGCTCAGTCGACAAGGAATCGAAAAAGAATTTAAAGGGCGGCGGCAACATCGCTTCCGCAAAAGCGGTCGGCAAATCCATCGCCGATCGCGCCAAGGAAGCCGGTGTTTCCAAAGTGGTTTTCGACCGCGGAGGGTACAAGTATCACGGCCGCGTCAAGGCGCTCGCAGATGCGGCGCGGGAAGCGGGGTTACAGTTCTAATTTATGTCGAAGCAACTTTTGCGTGACAGTCTTTCAGTACGGCGCCTCCTGGATGTGAATCCTTCGGATTTGAAGGATGACGTCATCGCCATCAACCGCGTCACCAAGGTGGTGAAGGGCGGCAAAAATCTCAGCTTTTCGGCTCTCGTCGTCGTTGGCGACAGCCGCGGCCATGCCGGCTTCGGAATGGGCAAAGCCCGCGAAGTTCCCATGGCCATCAAGAAGGGCATCGAACAGGCCAAGAAAAACCTGATCAAGCTGAACCTAAAAGGTTCCACCATTCCGCACCAGGTCACTGGCTGGTACGGTTCCGCGCAAGTGCTCCTGAAGCCCGCGCCCGAAGGCACCGGCGTCATTGCCGGCGGTCCCGTGCGCAAAGTGATGCAGGTGGCGGGAATCCAGAACGTGCTGACGAAGTCGCTTGGCACGTCTAACCCGCATAACGTGATCAAAGCCACCTTTGCTGCGCTGCTCGGATTGAAAGATGCCGCGCAAGTGGCCGAAACGCGCTCCAAAACCGTCGAGGAAATGACTGGCCGTCCGCCGAAAGCGCCGGCGGCGCCAAAGCCGGAACCCGGTGAAAGGGCGGCAGGGGAATAATCATGGCAGCAGAGCAAAAGGGCGCGAAGAGCGCCGGCACAATCAAGGTCAAGTGGGTAGTGAGCTTCATCGGCTGCACCGACGATATGCGCGCCACCATTCGCGGCCTGGGGCTTCGCCGCATGCATCAGGTGGTAGAGCGTCAAGATACGCCGGAAACCCGTGGCATGATTCACAAGGTGCGGCATCTCGTGAAAGTGGTGGAGTAAGCGATGGCAGATAAGACCAAGAAGAAAGAATACAACACCTATTCGCTCTCGACGCTCGGACCGGCCAAGGGCTCGCGCCAGAAGAAAGTGCGTGTCGGCCGCGGTATCGGCTCCAAGCTCGGCAAAACGGCCGGCTCCGGTAACAAGGGCCAGAAATCCCGGCGTGGTTATTCGCGCCGCCGCGGCTTTGAAGGCGGACAGATGCCCTTGCATCGCCGCATTCCGAAACGCGGCTTTCACAATCCCTTCGGCGTGAAATTTTCCGTCGTCAACCTCGAGGAATTAAACGTATTCCCCGCGGGAGAAACGGTGACGCCGGAGCTGTTGCGCGCCCACGGTTTCATTCGCCGCGCCACGGATCCCATCAAGGTTTTGGGCGATGGCGAATTGAAGACCAGGCTCACGGTCCACGCCCACGCGTTCAGCGCCACGGCGAAGGACAAGATCACCAAGGCGGGCGGCACTTTTGAAGTTGTAGCGTAGTCGTATCGGGGAAATGCAATGAATCGTTTCTGGCAAGCATTTACGAATCTCTTCCGGATCGAAGACCTGCGCAATCGCCTGTTCTTTACCCTGGCGTTGCTCGCGGTCTATCGCCTCGGTGCGCATATTCCCACGCCCGGCATCAACACCGCCCTGCTCGAAGACATCTTCAAGCAGACCGCCTCCGGCTCCATGCTGGGCATTTTCGATTTGTTCACCGGCGGCACCTTCCGCCAGATGACCATTTTTGCCTTGGGCATTATGCCGTACATCACCGCATCCATCATCCTGCAGTTGATGCAGGTGGTCTTCCCGTACCTGGAGCGGCTGCAAAAAGAAGGCGAACTCGGCCGGCAAAAAATTACGCAATACACGCGCTACTTGACGATCGTCCTCAGCATCATTCAGGCCTCCACGATCGCCACCACTTTGTCCGCGCGCAACATTGGCGGCCAGTCGCTGGTCTATCATCCCGGTCCGGCTTTCTGGCTGATGACCGTGCTGACGCTCACCACCGGTTCGGCCTTCATCATGTGGCTTGGCGAACAGATCAGCGAACGCGGCATCGGCAACGGTATGTCGCTCATCATCTTCGTCGGCATCGTCGTCGGTTTGCCCCGCGCCATCGGCGACCTGTATGAAAAAGTGAAGACTCAGGCTTGGGGCGCATTTACCCCCATGGCTGTCCTCCTCCTTCTCGCGTTGATGGTCGCTGTCGTGGCCTTCATCGTGTTCGTCGAAGGCAGCGCAACGGCGCATCCCGGTGCAGTACGCCAAGCGCGTGGTCGGCCGCCGCGTCATGGGTGGCCAGGCAACGTATCTTCCGCTGCGCGTCAATTCCGGCGGCGTGATTCCGCCAATTTTCGCAAGCTCGCTGCTGGCGTTTCCCGCCACCGCGGCTCTGGTGTCTCGGCACTCGTTGGCCCTTCGTCAAGGGCATTGCGGACAAGTTGAAGTGGGGTGAGCCACTCTACACCCTGCTGTACATCGCCATGATTGTCATCTTCGCGTTCTTTTATGTGGGCATTGTCTTCAATCCCACGGAGCTCGCGGACAACATGCGCAAGAACGGCGGGTTCATTCCTGGCATTCGTCCCGGGCGCAGCACCTCTGAATATGTCAGCATCATTCTGAAGCGTTTGACGTTCATCGGTGCCATCTACCTGGCGATCGTCTGCATTTTGCCGGAATGGATGATTGCGGGTATTGCTTTGAACCACTTACCCGTATGGCTGGGCGGTGACTGGTTTGACCGGCATTTGCCGAATGCGATTTTGCATGGTCTGGGTGTGACGTTTTATTTCGGTGGCACTTCGCTCCTGATCGTGGTGGGCGTGGCGATGGATACCGTGCAGCAGTTAGAGGCACAACTCGTCATGCGCAATTACGAAGGTTTTGCGCGTAAGGGAAGAGTGCGCGGCCGTCGCTAGACTAAGGGAGACGACAACGTGGCGCTGGAACAGCGTCCTGTTGCAAAACTCGACCGCGCCGTAATTTTTCTTGGACCTCCGGGTTCCGGGAAAGGAACCCAGGCGAAGGTGCTGGCGGCCAAGTACGGTGCGCCGCACCTCTCGACGGGGGATATGCTTCGCGAGCATATCGCCAAGGGCACGCCGCTCGGCTTGAAAGCCAAGCCGATCATGGAGCGCGGCGAGTTGGTGCCCGATTCGCTGGTGTTGAGATGGTCGCGCAGCGGATCGAGCAGCCGGATTGCAGTCACGGTTTTGTGTTTGACGGTTTTCCGCGGACGGTCGCCCAGGCGAAGTATCTGGGTGAAATGCTGAAGAGGCAGGGATTCAAGCAGCCGTTCGTGATTCACATGGTCATCGGCAAAGCGCTGTTGCTCAGGCGCTTGACGGGCCGGAGAACCTGCAAGGTAGGCGGCGAGATTTATAATATTTACGACCGCCCGCCGAAAGTGGAAGGGATTTGCGATAACGACGGCGGCGAATTGATTCAGCGGCCGGACGATCGCGAGGAAGTCATCATCCAGCGGCTGCACGCGTATGAGAAGCAAACCGCGCCGCTGGTGAGCTACTACCGCCGCCTCGGCGCTTTGCATGAAGTCGATGCAAGCAAGAGCGTGCAAGAAGTAGAGCAGGAGATTGAGCAGGCCGTGGCAAGCATAAGCGGAGCGCGTTGAAAGAGATGGCGATTCAATTACGCAGCGCCGCTGAGCTGGAAAAGATGTACCGCGCGGGGCAGGCGGTGCATGAGGTTTTGAACGCGCTTCGGGCGCAGGTTGCGGCCGGGGCTGACGACCATGGATCTGGAGGAGATCGCCGTCAGGCTGATCGCCAAAGGTCGCGGAAAGCCGGCGTTCAAAGGATACCGTGGGTATCCCTGCGTGCTTTGCACTTCGGTGAACAGCGAGATCGTTCACGGGATACCGTCGCCCAAGCGCAAACTGCGCGAAGGCGACATCGTCTCGATCGACTTTGGCATGGAAGTCGACGGTTACTACGCGCGATTCGGCGGTTACCGTGCCCGTGGGAAAGATCCGGCCGGAGTTGCAGAAGCTGCTGGATGTGACCCGCGAATCGCTGGACCGCGCGATTGACAAGATGCGTCCGGGAAATCGCCTGGGCGATGTCGGATACGCGGTGCAGAGTTGGGTCGAGCAGCATGGCTTTTCGGTAGTGCGGGAGTTTGTGGGACACGGCATCGGAACCAGGATGCACGATGAACCCAATCTTCCGAACTACGGCGAGCCCGGGCGCGGCGCTCGTTTGCAGGAAGGTATGGTCATCGCCGTCGAACCGATGGTGAATGCGGGCCGGCCCGATGTGCAGATGCGCGGCGAATGGGTGGCGGAAACCGCCGATGGCAGTCCTTCGGCGCATTTCGAGCACACCGTAGCTGTCACCGCCAACGGTCCGTGGATTTTGACCCGGCCGAGGGAAATGACCGGGCCCAGCTGGTGAGGAAAGTTCTAAGTTGTAAGTTTTAAGTGCTAAGTAAGAGCGGATTACTTGTAACCTAAAACTGATTACTCGGAACTTGCAGTCAACACAGGAGCATATGGCGAAGCAGCCGTTTGAAGACAAAAAGAAGAACGACAAGGGCGACTCCGGCAATCCCAAGGAGGACGCCATTGAAGTGATGGCCACGGTTCTCGAGCCATTGCCCAACGCGATGTTCCGTGTGGAGTTGGAGAACAAGCATAAGGTGTTGGCCCACGTTTCCGGCAAAATGCGCAAGAACTTCATCCGGATTCTGGCGGGAGACAAAGTAGCGGTGGAACTTTCCCCCTACGATCTCACCCGCGGCCGCATCGTATATCGCTACAAGTAGCAAGTTTGTAGGGGTGCAGTCTGGACTACAAGGGTCTTTGCGGTTAGCTGCCAGAACTGAGGAGAAGCGAGTATGAAAGTACGGGCAAGCGTGAAAAAATTTGTGATAAATGCAAAGTGATCCATCGCCGTGGCGTGGTTCGGGTAATCTGCATCAATCCGAAGCACAAGCAGCGTCAGGGATAAAGGGAGCGAGAGAGAACCATGGCACGTATCGCAGGTGTTGATCTTCCGCCGCAGAAGCGGCTTTGGGTTGGGTTGACCTCGATCTACGGCATCGGACAGGTTCGCGCGAAGAGCTTGCCGAAAAGGCCAATGTGGACTTCACCAAGAAAGTTCGCGACCTGACCGAAGACGAAGTGAACCGCCTCCGCCACGGCCATCGAACAGGAAGGCCGCGTCGAAGGCGATCTCCGCAAAGAGATCCAGATGAACATCCGCCGCCTGATTGAAATCCAGGCTTATCGCGGCATCCGCCACCGCCGCAATCTTCCGGTTCGCGGTCAGCGTACGCACACCAACGCGCGCACCCGCAAGGGTCCGCGTCGCGGCGCCGTCGCCGGCAAGAAGCAGGTCAAGGGCAAGAAGGGCTAATGTAGGGGCTCGGTCTACTGTAGAGCCGGCGAGCAGCTGAAACACGGGTTACTTACAACTGTAGGCGGCTTAACTTGGAACCAGATGGAGTGAAACGTGGCTAAAGAGCAAGCAGAACGCCGGCCCGGACGCAGGCAGCACCAGGCGAAACCGGCCGCGGCATCAAAAAAGAAGAAGGAATTCAAGAAGAAGCAGGAACGCCGCACGGTTCCCGCACGGTCTCGTGCACGTCTCCGCGTCCTTCAACAACACGCAGATCACCATCACCGATCCCGATGGCCGCGTGATTTGCAATTCCTCCGCGGGCGCGATCGGTTTCAAGGGTTCGCGCAAGGGCACGCCCTACGCCGCGCAGCAGGCCTCGCTGGCTGCCGCCAGCGCCGCCCGCGACCAGTTCGGCATGAAGAGCGTGGAAGTCCGCGTCAAGGGTCCAGGCTCCGGCCGCGAGTCTGCCGTGCGCGCCCTGGCCGCCGCCGGCCTGCACATCGTGGTGATTCGCGACGTCACGCCGATTCCGCACAACGGCTGCCGCCCGCCCAAGCGCCGGCGTGTCTGAGCGTTGCCTAGGCGCCGAGTCTTCAGGCCGAGGCCGTCGCAGGATTTGGGGACACAGAAAGTTTAGAAGGTCTTAGTTCTGAACTCAAAACTTGGAACTTAAGACTAGGAACTTAGAAAGTATTCGCGAAGGGAGAATCGAAGTTGGCAAGACATCGAGATGCAGTCTGCCGCCTGTGCCGCCGGGAAGGGCAGAAGCTATTTCTAAAAGGCCTGCGGTGCTTCACGGAGAAGTGCGCGATTGAGAAGCGCAACTTTGTGCCGGGACAGCACGGGCAGTCGCGGCGCGCAAAAGTTGCCGGCTACGGCCTGCAACTGCGCGAGAAACAGAAAGTAAAGCGCACCTACGGGCTGTTGGAACGCCAGTTCCGCAATTATTTCGAGAAGGCGGAGCGCTCCAAGGGTCCCACCGGTGAAAACCTGATCATCATGCTCGAGCGCCGCCTGGACAACGTTGTCTGGCGCGCCGGCCTGGCGTCCTCGCGGTCCCAGGCGCGGCAGCTCGTGCTGCACGGCCACGTGCGGGTCAACGGGAAGAAGGTCAACATTCCGTCGTACCAAGTGAACGTCGGCGAAGACATCGCCATCAAGGAAAAGATGCACCAGAACGCCATGGTTCTTGAAGCGCGCAACGTCGCCCAGAGCCAGAGCACGGTGCCATGGCTCGAGCAGGAACGCGATCAGTTCAAGGCCAGAGTTGTGGCGTTGCCGAAGCGCGAAGACGTGCAGACGCCGCCTATCAACGAGCAACTGATCGTCGAACTCTACTCCAAGTAGTTGTTTCGTTTTTGTAGTGGCCAGTCTTTAGACTCGGCCAGTCTGAAGAGCGGCCACTACTCAGCAGGTTTTGCGGGCTGTTTTGGGCAGCCCAGAAGGAAGGAACACGATGTGGAAGGGATTTCAGAAACCGAAGCGTCTTGCACCGAATTTGAATCGCTGACAGAGAAGTACGGGCGGTTTTCCGCTCAGCCGTTCGAACGCGGCTGGGGCACGACGGTGGGGAACGCCCTGCGTCGCGCGCTGCTCAGCTCCATCGAGGGAGCGGCAATCACCGCGGTCAAAATCGAAGGGGTGCTGCACGAATTTTCCTCGATCCCGGGCGTCGTCGAAGATGCCACGGACATCATCCTGAATCTCAAGCAGGTCCCGATCAAGCTGAACAACGACCTGCCGAAGACCATCTATCTCAACGTCGAGCAGCCGGGCGTGGTCACCAGCGCGCACGATCGAGGAAGACGCCGACTTCGCGGTTCTCGATAAGAGCGTCTATATCGCCACGGTCAGCGAAGGCGGCAAGCTGCGTATCGAGATGCGCGTCAAGAACGGCCGTGGCTATGTGGCCGCGGACCGCAACTATGACGAAGACCTGCCCATCGGCTACATCCCGGTGGACAGCGTCCACTCGCCGGTGCGCAAGGTCAACTTCGCCGTCGAGTCCGCTCGTTTGGGGCAGATGACCGACTACGAAAAGCTGATGCTCGAAGTGTGGACCAATGGCGCGATCACGCCGTCCGATGCCGTCGGCCTCGCCGCCAAGCTCGTCAAGGACCACATGAGCATCTTCATCAACTTCGAAGAGCCCGTCGAGAACGTGGAAGTGCCCACAGACACCGTGCACGATCCGCGCCTCGAGCACCTGGATCGCTCCGTGGAAGAACTCGAGCTTTCCGTGCGCAGCTACAACTGCCTGAAGAACGCCAACATCCAGACCATCCGCGAACTCGTGCAAAAGAGCGAGAACGAAATGCTGAAGACCAAAAACTTCGGCCGCAAATCGCTCAACGAGATCAAGGATATACTGGTGAAGATGGGCCTCAGTCTGGGCATGAAGTTCGATGAGCACGGCCGCATCATCTGGCCGCCGCTCCCGAGCCAGACCGCGCCGCCAAGCTCCGAAGAAACCATCGGCCTATAACTGGCCGGTGTCCGGGCAATGCCTTTGTACGGCCCGCCTTCCGAGGCGGGCCGTTTCCGGGGCGCAACCATTACTAAGTTTTGAGTCTCTGATGGTAAGTCCGAAGCGGTTTGACTTAAAACGTATAGTTGAAGATTCTTAACTTACAATTTCTCGAGGAACCAAGCATGCGACATCTGAAGTCAGGATCAAAACTAGGCCGCAACCCGTGGCACCGCCGCGCCACCCTGCGTAACCTCGTCACCAATCTGCTCGAACACGGCCGCATCACCACCACGCTGACCCGCGCCAAAGCCACGCGGCCCGTGGCGGAGAAGATGATCACCCTAGGCAAGCGCGACACATTGCAATCGCGCCGCCAGGCTGCCGCTTACATCATGACTCCGGCGATCACGCAAGAAGCTGTTCAGCGAAATCGCGCCGAAGTTTGCCGATCGCGCCGGCGGCTATACGCGCATTATCCCCGCGGGCATCCGCGTGGGCGATGGCGCAAAGGTGGCCATCCTGGAACTCGTCAGCTACGAATTCAAGAAAAAGGAAAAGAAAGAAAAGAGCAAAGTCCAGGAAGCCGTCGAAGCCAGAAGCTAAGCCCGCCTCCGCAAAAATCAAAGCCCGCGCCAACAAACTGTCGCGGGCTTTCCTATTCCTGGGTCGCTCTTGTAGGGCCCGCTTTCCGAAGCGGGCTGGGTTCTCTTCTTCTCTTCAACCCAACTCAAAAGAAGCCTCGTCATTCCGAACGGAGTCCGCGAAGTGAGGCACTCTGCGACATCGCACGGGTTTTGTGCGATGAATCCCTCTTCGACCTTAGTCCCAAACACCTACCCCGCCACCGGCAACGGATTCCGCTCCGTAAACTGCCTCTGATGCCAATATGGATAAATCGGCGTCACTTCACTCGCCGCATCCAGCTTAGCAATCTGCTCCGCCGTCAAACTCCACCCGGCCGCGCCCAGATTCAGCCGCAATTGCGGTTCGTCGCGCGCTCCGATAATCACATTCGCCACCGTCGGCCGCTGCAACAGCCAGTTCAACGCAATCTGCGGCACTGTCTTGCCCGTTTCTTTCGCCACTTCATCCAGGGCGTCCACCACTTTGTACAAATATTCTTTTTGCACCGGTGGTCCATAATCCGCGGTCTTGTGCAGCCTGCTCGTTTCCGGCAGAGGCGCGTTGCGCCGGATTTTTCCCGTCAGCCGGCCCCAACCGAGCGGGCTCCAGACCAGCGCCGAAACTTTCTGATCCCGGCCCAGTGGCATCAATTCCCATTCATATTCCCGGCCGATCAGCGAATAGTAAACCTGATGGCCCACGTACCGCGCCCAGCCGTAGCGTTCCGAAACCGAAAGCGATTTCATCAGGTGCCAGCCCGAAAAATTCGAACATGCGATGTACCGCACTTTCCCGCTCTGCACAAGCGTATCCAGCGTCTTTAGCGTTTCCTCAACGGGCGTCAGCGCGTCAAAGCCATGCATGTGGTAAATGTCGATCGTCTCCACGCCCAGCCGCCGCAAGCTATCCTCACACGCCTGAATCAGGTGATACCGCGAAGATCCGAGGTCGTTCGGGCCATCCGCCATGCGAAACGTGGCCTTCGAGGAAATCAGCACGCGGTTCCGTTTCCCCGCGATCGCTTTGCCCAGGATCTCTTCCGACATCCCGTTGGAGTAAATGTCCGCGGTGTCAAAAAGATTTACGCCCGCCTCCAGGCAAATGTCCACCAGTCGCGTAGCTTCCGCCACGTCGCTGCTGCCCCACGCCTTGAAAAATTCGTTTCCGCCGCCAAACGTGCCAGTGCCGAAAGAAAGCACGGGCACTTTCAATCCTGAATAGCCAAGTTGTCTGTATTCCATGGCCCAATAGATGTGCCCATCCCCGCAATGGATACAGCTTTTCGCCAGCTGGAGAAGTTTTCTCTCGTGTGATGATCGCAATTCCGGTTGACACACCTCTCCTCCTTGCGATATTTTTTTCTCAGTCAATCCGGGTAGCACTGGACGCAGGGGCCTGAACTAGAGGGTGCGTTTCCAGGGCGATGATTGATGCGGGCTTCCCCAGCCGTTTGGGGAAGGGCTCTGCTCTAAACGAAGCTACCCGATCCCACCTGGCAAACCTGAGCGATCTTCCCGGACATTTTCAAAATGTCTTGGACGCTTTCGATCCAAGGAGGATTTTCAGGTGAGAAAGAATCGCACCACGATCGTAGCTGTCTCGATTTTCGCGTTGCTCGTGTCGACCGGAGCCCGCGCGCAACAACCAGCCGGGAAAATTCCCTATGGCGCGAACGCCGCCGCCGCTCACTACCTGCAAGTCGCAGACGCCAAAATTTATTACGAAACCTACGGCTCCGGCGGCACTCCGTTGGTGCTCCTGCACGGCGGGTTGTACGGCTACATCGAGGAATTCGGTTTCGTTTCCCAGATGCTATCGCTTTTCTCTGGGCGACCGGGCAACAAACGCCGATCCGGCGCCGCTAATGGCTAATACCCGTGCGCGCCGAATCTCCTACGCTACAATAGCTCGTCTTCAAACAACCAACGGAGAACCTCCAATGGAATATCCCCGCTTCACCGTGCACGGCCAAGTAGCCCTGGTAACCGGCGCAGCCCGCGGCCTCGGTCGCGCAATCGCACTGGCTCTTGCCGACGCAGGCGCGGACATAGCCATCGGCCTGCGAGACGTGGACGCCGACGCCGGCATAGCCTCCGAAATCCGCAAGCTCGGCAGAAAAGTCCTCCCGTTGCAGATGGACGTCAGCCACATGGACCAAATTTTCGAAGCTATCGATCACACCGTGAAACAATTCGGCCGCCTGGACATCCTCGTGAACAATGCCGGTATCGCCCCGGAAAATCTCGCCGAAAACGTTCGCGAAAAAGATTTCGACGACACCCTCGCCGTAAATCTGAAAGGAACTTTCTTCACCAGTCAGGCCGCGGCCCGCGTGATGATACGCCAGAAAAAGGGTGCCATAATCAACATGAGTTCCCAGGCGGGCTTCGCCGCGCTCCCCACCGAATCCGTCTATTGCATGACCAAAGCCGCCATCGCTCACCTCACCAAATGCCTCGCCGTCGAATGGGGCAAGCACAACATCAACGTAAACGCCGTCGCACCCACTTTCATCCACACGCCGGGCACGGAAGCATATTTGGCCGATCCCGCCGCCCACGCCGACACAGTTGAACGTATCGCCGCCCTCCACCGCATCGGCGAACCCATGGAAGTAGCAGGCGCAGTAGTGTTTCTAGCCTCGCCCGCCGCGTCCTTGATAACCGGCGAAACATTATTGATAGATGGAGGCTGGACAGCGCGATAACTCGGACGTCACAAACGCGCTGGTAGGAGAAAACAGAACAGAAACCGTCTCACCAACGCCTGTTAGAGGGTCGAAGCTTGCTCCGACATTAGAGTCAAAAAAATGTGGGCTTAGCCCCTTAGCAAACTCGTCTCTTCCCACCGATCCATTTATGAAACAAGCTTCAGAGGCAAGCGCAACCTCTCTTCTCTGCCTATTTTCCCTTTTCCATTTGTCTGTCAGCCGCTCGCCACCTCATCATTGATTCAAATAATATTCCACGGTGGTGACGACGCGCACCGTCTTCATCAAACTCGCGTCCGCTCCAAAACTCATATCGCCGCCTTCGCCCGTAGCGCTTCCCTGATCCGCCGCCAGAATCGAGAACACGCCTTGATTCGCCTGCCGGATCGCGCCCACTTTACTGCCCGAATCTGAAGCAAACCGATCCGCCGCGGCGCGTGCGTTACGCGTAGCCTCCGTAATCATGTCCGGCTTGATGGAATTCAGCCCTGTAAATTTGTACGCCAGGCTTTGCCCCGGATTTCCGCTAAGCACAATGCCTTTCTGCAGCAGTTGCATGGTTTTCTGCGCCGCGGCCGCCACCACATCCACGCGCGTGGTCCGCACCGTTACCTGCTGTTCCACAATGTAGCGGTGAGGCGCGCGATTTTCTCCGCCGAACTCATTCGCTTGCGTGTCCACTACGCGAATCACACCCAGTTCAATCTCGCCAGGCTGGATCGTCTGCTGCTGCAGAAAATCCAGAATCACTTTCTTGTCCGCCTCTGTTTTTGCATACAGCGCCGTCAGGTCGTCGCCCGTTTCCTTGTAACTTAGCGGCCAGATCGCCAGATCGGATTTCACGTTGCGTTCCACCAGGCCCTTCACGGTCACATAGCGATCCGCGAGCCGCGTATTCTTGATCTGCACACCCAGCAGCCAGCTGCCCACCATCAGTCCAAGCGCAACTAACCCGCCGAGCACAGCCATGCCGCTGCGATCGTTCACATTCGTGCCATTCATGTTGGGAAATACCTCGAAGATTCTCCGCCGCCGGATCAACTATAATTTACCACTATTCGTAACGCCGCGCCTTCAGGCCGGCATAATGGGGTCATGGGTACCCGTCAATGCGAATCCCGCGCCACCGCCGCCCCGCTCCTCCCCACCAGAAAATCCAGATCCGCTCCCTTATCCGCCTGCAACACATGTTCGGTATACAGCCGCACCCACCCGCGCTCCGGTAAAGCCGGCGACTTCCACTGCGTCCTCCGCCGCGTCAGCGTCGCCTCATCCACCTCCAGCTGCAGCGATCGTCGCGCAACATCGAGCGCAATGCGGTCTCCCGATTCGACCAGCGCCAGCGGACCGCCCGCCGCAGCTTCCGGCGCGACATGCAGCACCACCGTCCCATACGCTGTCCCGCTCATACGCGCATCTGAAATGCGCACCATGTCGCTCACGCCTTTGCGCAGCAATTTCGCAGGCAACGGCATGTTGCCCACCTCCGCCATTCCCGGATATCCGCGCGGGCCGCAATTCTTCAGCACCATCACACAGCTCTCGTCGATGTCCAGATTCTCGTCGTCCATGCGCGCGTGATAATCCTCGATCGTCTCAAACACCACCGCCCGCCCGCGATGCTGCAACAGTTGCGGGCTCGCCGCCGACGGCTTGATCACCGCCCCGTCCGGCGCAAGATTCCCGCGAAGCACCGCAATCCCCGCACTCGGCTTAAACGGCTTCGCAAATTCTCGGATCACTTCCCGGTTCCAGCAGGGAGCCTCGGTCACATTCTTCCACATCGTCTCCCCATTCGCGGTCAGCGCCTCGCGATGCAACACCCCCGCTTCTCCCAGTTCCCGGAGCACCACCGGCAATCCGCCTGCATAGAAAAAATCTTCCATCAGGTATTTTCCCGAAGGTTGAATATCCACCAGGCAGGGAAGCGTGGATCCCAGGCGGTCGAAATCGTCCGAGCTGCAATGGCACACCGACGCGCCCGGCAATCGCAATCAGATGAATCACCGCGTTCGTCGACCCGCCAATTGCCGCATTCGCAAAAATCGCATTTTCAAACGCCTCGCGCGTCAGAATCCGAGACATCCGAAAATCCTCGTGCACCATCTCGACAATCCGCCGCCCCGTCATCTGCGCCAGCGTGTTCCGCCGCGCATCCACCGCCGGGATCGCCGCGTTGCCTGGCAAACTCATTCCCAGCGCTTCCACCATGCTGGCCATCGTCGACGCCGTGCCCATCGTCATGCAATGCCCCTTCGAGCGATGCATGCAGCTTTCCGCTTCAAAATAATCCTCGCTGCGTCATTTTGCCCGCGCGCACCTGCATCCGTCATTTGCCACAACGCCCGTGCCGGATCCCAGATCCTTGCCGTGGAATTTTCCGGAAAGCATCGGACCGCCGGAAAGGCCAATGGTCGGCAGATCGCAGGATGCCGCGCCCATCAGCAGCGAAGGAGTCGTTTTGTCGCAGCCCATCAGCAGCACCACGCCATCAATAGGATTCCCGCGAATCGATTCCTCCACGTCCATGCTCGCCAGATTGCGGAACAGCATCGCCGTCGGCCGCAGTTGCGTCTCGCCCAGCGACATCACCGGAAATTCCAGCGGAAAGCCTCCCGCCTCCCACACGCCGCGTTTCACCCACTCGGCCAGCTCGCGGAAATGCGCGTTGCACGGCGTCAGCTCCGAAAACGTGTTGCAAATCCCGATGATCGGGCGCCCATCGAACAAATCCGGCGGCCAGCCCTGATTTTTCATCCAGCTTCGATACAGAAATCCGTCGCGATCCTTGCGCCCATACCATTCCTGGCTGCGCAGCTTCCTCATGAGTCTGTCCTTGGGTTGAACTTCCGCCATCTTGGCATCAAGGTTCTCACCCGCCGGATGATAACGCAAAATCAAGCCGTGAACGCAATCGCCGCGCTAAGGATTCGCTTGACGAAACGCGAGCGCGCGAACGATGATTTTATGGTTTTCCTCCACCGAAAGGGCCAATCATGTCCCGCACTCACGGCGCCCCAATAATTCATCGGTTGCCAAGAATTTCCTGCGTCGTTGTCGCGACCATCCTCCTTTCTTGCGTGTCAACGTGGGCTGCTCCCGATGGCGCGAAGCCTCTCCGCATCTTTTTTGTCGACGTCGAAGGCGGCCAGGCCACTCTGTTCGTCACTCCCGGCGGCGAATCGCTCCTCATCGACACCGGCTGGCCCGGCAATAACGGCCGCGACGCCGATCGTATCGTGGCCGCCGCCAGGAGAGCCGGAATCGCCAGGATTGACTACGTCTTGATCACCCACTTTCACGAAGACCACGTCGGCGGCCTGCCCCAGTTGGTCGCGCGCATCCCCGTAGGCACTGTTCTCGACCACGGAGACAATCGCGAAAGCACCGACCAGCCCACCGTTCAGGGTTGGACAGCCTACCAGGAATTGGTGACCGGCAAAAAGGTAAAGCGCCTCACCCTCAAACCCGGTGACAGCCTTCCCTTCCGCGGAATCGAGGCCACCGTCCTCAGTGCCGATGGCGCCGTGATCACTGATCCGCTGCCGGGCGCCGGCCAGGACAATCCCGCCTGCAAGGATGCCGAGCACTATCCCGCCGACCAGACCGAAAACGCCCGTTCGCTCGGTACTTTCATCGCCTTCGGAAAGCTCCGCATCCTGGATTTAGGCGATCTCACTCACGATAAAGAAATGGAACTGGTCTGCCCGCGCAACAAGATCGGTCCCATCGATATCTTCGTCGTCTCTCACCATGGCTGGGAACAAAGCGACGGTCCGGTCTTCGTCAACGCCATCGCTCCCCGCATAGCAATCATGGATAACGGCGCCAAAAAGGGTGGCTCCCCCTCAGTCTGGAACATCATTGAGAAGTCTCCGCGCCTCGATGATCTCTGGCAGCTCCATTACTCCGACGAGGGCGGCGCCACCCACAATGTCCCCACGGAATTCATCGCCAATCCCCAGGGCACCGATGCGGGTTTCGATTTGGAACTCACCGCCTGGCCCGACGGCAAGTTTGAGGTCTTCAACTCCAGAACCCAGCAAGCCAAGAAGTACGGGCCACAATAGCCCTGCGCTCAGATGCGCCAAAAATAATCGGCGGGCATTTTACTTGACAATGTAGAGCAGTGCGCCCGCGCATCTCGCTGGCGTTTCTAATTTACAATCCAAATTCAGGAGATCTTCACAAAAAGCACACGTAGACGGACTTCGGAAGGTGGTTTCTTCATGTTGCTCCCCCCGCTACAAGTCCCTGTACTGCCTCCATCACGAGCGCAAACTCCATCACCTTCGCGAAGTCGACTGGACCACCAACCATATTTCCGAACATGTCACCAACAACTTTGTTTCCGCTTCAGCCCTCATCCGTTCCCTCGGTCGCCTCTTTGCCGCCATTGCCGACCGCAGCATTCCTCCCAAAGCTGCCACGCAGCTCGTCAATCTCCATTCATACGCCAGGCCCTATTGAAAAAATCGAAGATATTTTAGGCTAAGCCTGCGGAACTCTCGAAAAACGCCACACCCCTACTCATCCACAACGCGCGCCAGCTCTTCGTAGGGGCGCCGCACTGCCATGTCCCATGTTCGCAAGATCCCAAAATCCCGAGACCTTTTCCTTAAATAGAACCTAACATCACCGCCGCGCTTTATTCCCCTCCGCAGGCCAGGTCACATTTCCGCGCAGCACAACAATCGACGAAGCCGGCAATTCCACCGCACTATTCGCATCCCCGGTAATTGTAGCCGTCGCGATCGGCCCATCCGGATCGGCGGTGAGCGTCCCAGGGTGCCACTGGTACTGCGCCTTCCCAAACGTCTTCACCGTCACTGGTCCGGAAAAGTATCCGGCACCCGCTTCTGCCACATCGTCGAAAGAAATCTTCACGCGGTGTGCATTTTCCTGATCCTTATTGATAATCAACAACGACCATTCCCCATCCGGACGATGCACCGCATACGCCGTCACCAGCTTGTGGCCCGCGCCGTCTGAAATATCGCTCACCGCGTCGAATAAATGGTGTTCGCCATTGCCCGGCTGCACCCACTCCAGATTAATCAGCTGGCTCGAAAAATATTGCGAGAGTGGTTGCAATATTTTGAAGTCGCGATCCGCGGAGAACATCGCAAACGTCCCATGAGAATTATTAATCCCTCGCCCGATCGGTTCCGGCATGTAGTGAAAGAAATAAACCGCCTGGCCACCGCCATTCAGGAACGAACAAATATAATCCGCCAGCCACAACCCGCCGAAAACGTCCGGGAACGCTTCCGAATCCACCCACGAAAGATTCGATTCCGTAATTAGCAGCGGCACATTGTCCGGCACCCCATCTTCGCGCCAGATTTTCATGATGCCGGTCACCAGCTTGGGCTCGTCATACAAATTGCTCCACTGAATCTTCCCCGGCTCATTTGGATAATGTTCGAAAGAGAAGAAGGCGAGTTCATCAATCTTCCCGTGAGATTTCAAATAATTCACGAAGCGCCGCGTCCAGGAGGTTTGCCCGCTTGCGTCCGGCCAGGTTTCGATGTCCTTATTCACGCCCGTGTAAATGGGCCCGCCAAGTTTGAGCTTCGGATCGACGCGATGGATCGCCACGGCAAATTGGATATAAAACGAGGCATAATCCTCGGGATTCATGAAGTGCCCGTCGGGTTCTTCGCCCATCTCCACGTGCGAAATGGGATAGCCGCGCTTCTCAAGATAGGCAAGCTCGTTGGCCGCGTCTTCCGGTGTGCTGTAAATCATCGCAATGGGAATCATGGTCGGCAGTCCGCGCGTATAGCCGTCCGGCATGAAGAAAAGATCAAACCCCACTTGTTCGCCCGCGTGCTCGTCCAGATCGCTGGGCTCGTGCCATGGATCGACCGACGAGCAATACGTCATCGTCTGGTCCTGATCGGGAGTGTGGCGCACCAGATCGTGAAACTTGCCGTCGGACGAAGTCGTTCCCAGATAAATTTCGTGGATCGCATAGCCCAGGCAGTTGCGCTTGTCCGCCGAGCCGTGCGTGTCGCACGTATTCGACGAAGCGGTCATTAAAATGCGAATGTATTGCGCGGTGATCGGCGCGATCGCCAGTTGCAGCACGCCGTTGCCGCCTTTGCCGTCCGTGATCGCGCCGCCGGGAAAAGCCTGCCACACCCCGGAAGTGGGCTTGCGAATGCCGTCTTCCCCCGTGAAATACTGCACCACGAAGTGCGTCGCGTACGGCGCAGCCCAATCGATGCGCATCGCAGAAATGTCGCGCGGCTTGGCAAGATCGAGAATCACCCATTGCGGATGCAGAGTATCGGATTCGCCCGTGTATGGTTCCGCGAGATACGGATTGCTCTTCCAGTAAGTAGTAGGATCGCCGTCCGTCAGCCGCGAATAGCCCTCAGTGTCAGTGCCGTCGTCGCGTGTCACGCCGCGATGCGGCAGAGGGTAGCCGTAGGAATGGCGAATCGGTTCCGCGCCGGGAATCGCGTTGCCCACGAAATAACCTTTGCCCGCCGGATCGCTCCACGTTCCATTCGGATTCCAGTGCCAAGCCTCCATGTGCAGTTCCGTATTTTGCCGGTAAGTGATCGTTTGCCAACCCGCCGACAGCACTTGCTTGATCGTCTCCGGCACATAAAGTTTGTCCGCTGCGCCAAAAGGCAAACGATCGATGCCCGCCCCCAGCGCTTCAGTAGGACGAATCGTGTTCGTCGAGTGCGCGGGTGTTGCGTCCACACGGATAGACTGCGCGAACGCAATCGGCGCAAGCGCCGCAAGCACCACAACAAGCGAAGAATATAGGCGAACGGATGCAAATCGGTTCATGGCTGGGTCCTTGCGCCGGCGCCGCAGGGCACTGGCGATTCAATCAGAATTAAATCGGTTCAATACGAACAAAAGGTACCGCCAGGTCGTCCCCCCGTCAATGGAAAAGTACCGCGAGGATTTCCCCGCGCCCGTCACGCAGCCAGACACTTCGCGATGATCAGCGTGATGTCATCGTGCTGCTCGTGTGGGCTGAATCGTCGCACTTCGTCGACGACCGCCGACAGCAAGTTTTGTGACGAAAGCGCGCAATGCCTCTCCAAGCAATTCACCAGCCGCCCTTCTCCGAATTCCTCGCCGCCGGGGCTGAACGATTCCGTGATGCCGTCGGTATACAGCGCCAGCGTATCCCCCGCCGAAATCTGGCACTCGCCCAGCTCGCAATCCCATTCCTTGAACGCGCCCAGAATCGTTGCCGTAGCGCGCAGCCGCTCCAGCGAACCATCCGCCCGCAACAACAGCGGCGGCAGGTGCCCGCAGTTGGCGTAGCGCAGCCGCCGCGTCGCGTCATCATATTCCGCGAAAAATAAAGTGGCGAAAGCCGCATCGGCGGTGTTGTCGCAGAACAATTGGTTGACGGAACACAACAGCCGCCGCGGCTGATCGACCGCAATTGCGCACTGGCTTCGCAGATTCGCCTGAAGATTGGCCATCAGCAGCGCGGCCGCGATACCTTTGCCGGAAATGTCGCCCACAATCAGCCCGACCCGGTCCTGCCCCAGTTGCAAAAAATCATAATAATCCCCGCCCACGTGCCGCGCCGGCAAACACACTCCGGCAAATTCCAGCGATTTCAGTGCGGGAAGCGTCTGGGGAAACAGGCGCGCCTGTACCTGCTTGGCGATTTCCAGTTCTTGCGCCGCGCGGCGTTCTGCCTCCAGCTTCTCCGTAGTCGCGCGCCGCTGCGATTCGATGTATCGCGTCACTTCATCGAAGCTAACCAGCGAGAATATGTTCCCGTCGGGATCTTTAAACCGCGCAAACACGCCGCCCCAAATGGGCGCAGGCTCCGCGGGCGCAGTCGATCGCGTTTCTGGCGCTTGTGCCGCCGCCGCGCCATGTTTCATCCGGCGAAGCCGCGGGGTGTTTTGAAAAACAACTCCTTTTGCGCTCCAGTCGCGAAACTTCGCTAGCACGTCCTCGGTGATAAACGCGATATGCGTAGGCCGGCCAATCAGTTTGTATTGTTCGGTATTAGGTTCGGGCATCATCAGCGTCAGGTTCGCCGTACCATCCGGCGGATGCACCGCAACGAACGGCCGTCCCGCCTGCACCCGTCCATCAAACATCAGGTAAAAGCCCAATTGGTTAACGAAAAAATTCAGGCTGCGGTCCAGATCGCGCACAAAAACGGTGACGTGCTGCAGACGCAAATAGGGATTCTGCCGGTCCAGTCGTACCGCATCGCCTTCCACCATTTCGCGAAAACTGTTGCCCATCGAGCAGCATTATAAAGGGATCGGGAGTGGTTTGCTTGCGAAGGAAGGGGCCCCACGCGCAGGCCCGCTCTAAGTAAACCTTTACTCGGTCCGGGGACCAAACAACCGTCGATACAACAAAAACAGCACGAACAACGCAAACAACGCCCCCGTCGAATCCAGTAAAGAATCCCACACCGAAGGCCCGCGCGAAGGCACGAAAATCTGATGAATCTCGTCGAGGCACGAATACAAGGCGGCGATCAACCAGGCGATGACCGCCCAGGACCAGTTCCATGCGCGCGCATTCCGGCGAGAGGCGCGGAATCCGTGATACAGCAGCAGGAAAAAGATGAAGTATTCCGTAAAGTGCGCGGATTTGCGGATTAAATGGTGAACCAGGTCAAGCGTGTCCACCGAAATCGCCGGATACAGCCAACGCAGAACTGGCTCGATGATCAGGCTGGTGTGCTCGGAGGAGAAAGAATCCGTCGACAGCACAGAAATGATCGCAGCCCAAAGCAGCGCTGGCCACCACGCGCGCAGCCATGGAGGAATCGCGAAGCGTCGGGACGCCGAAGGCCGGGTGTCGTCAATTTGATGGGCGAGGTTGGGATCGCACCGGGGTTCCGTAGGGGACATTTACAATTTAGCTTCCATCACCATTGTAAACGAAGAACAAAAGAAGTGCAGGTCGATAGGAAACGATTGGTAAACGTTTGATTGCGTGAATGAAGCCGAAAGCTACTCCATCCGGTAATTCGGCGCTTCCTTGGTGATGACCACATCATGCACATGCGATTCGCGCAAGCCCGCCGCGGTAATGCGAATGAACCGGCTCTTTTCCGTCAGGTCCTTCAGCGTGCTTGCTCCCACATAACCCATGCCGCTCTTCAACCCGCCCACAAGTTGATCAGTCAACCCCGACAGCGGGCCCTTATACGCCACACGGCCCTCCACGCCTTCCGGCACGGATTTTCCGCGCTCGGCGCCTTCTTGCGAATACCTGTCCGCGGATCCCGCTTCCATCGCCCCGGTCGAACCCATGCCGCGATAAGACTTGAACGTGCGCCCTTGATACAGGATCGTCTCTCCAGGCGCTTCTTCCGTTCCCGCGAACAAGCTTCCGATCATCACTGCGCTTGCACCCGCCGCAATGGCTTTCGTAATGTCTCCCGAATATTTGATCCCGCCGTCGGCAATAATCGGAACGTTTGTGCCCTGGGCCGCGCGCGCTGCTTCCATCACCGCGGTCAGCTGCGGCACGCCCGCGCCAGTCACTACGCGCGTCGTACAAATCGAACCGGGGCCAATGCCAACCTTCAACCCATCAATCCCAAGCGAAATCAGTTCCTTGGCGCCATCATATGTAGCCACGTTGCCCGCAATAATCTGCATTTCCGGCAGCCGGTGGCGAATCGCTTTGATCGCTTCTATCACGCGCTCGGTGTGCCCGTGTGCTGTGTCGATCGCCAGAACGTCCGCGCCAACCTTGGCCATATCCACGGCACGCTCCAGAAAATCGCCAGTGGCTCCAACAGCGGCGCCCACACGCAGCCGTCCGTGATCATCCTTCGCCGAACGCGGATATTCCAATTTTTTCTGAATATCCTTAACCGTGATCAGACCCTTCAGGTTGAAGTCCTGATCAACCACCAGCAATTTCTCGATGCGATGCTTCTGGAGAATTTTTTCGGCTTGCTCCAGCGTCGTCCCCACTGGCACGGTGACCAGATTGTCCTTGGTCATCACCTGGCCCACCAGCTGCGAATGGCTTTTCTCGAATCGCAAGTCGCGGTTCGTCAGAATGCCAGTAAGCCGCGTCCCTCGCGTAACCGGCAGACCCGAAATGCGGTACTTCGTCATGATCTCCAGCGCCTGCCGGATCGTGATGTCCGGCGAAATCGTAACCGGGTCCACGATCATTCCGGACTCCGATCGTTTTACGCGGTCCACTTCCTCAGCCTGCCGGTCCAAAGACATGTTTCGATGAATGATCCCGATCCCGCCCTGCCGCGCGATGCCAATGGCCAGCCGCGATTCCGTCACTGTGTCCATCGCCGCCGATGCCAGTGGAATGTTGATGGGCAGTTTCCGGGTGAAGCACGTCGTCGTGTCCACCTCCGTGGGAAGCACGGAAGATTTGCCCGGCTGCAGCAACACATCGTCAAACGTCAGCCCTTCGGGAATCGGACCATCAATCATAGAAACCTCGTGGCGAAGGATGTAGCGCGCTCTTGTAGAAGCCAGCCTCTAGACCGGTCTTCCTGACCCACAAACAACGCAGCCCAGCGGGTGGCCGCTGGGCCGCTAGATGAATGCAACAGATCGACAAATTCATTCACGGTGAACCTTCTATTTTAGGGTTGCCGCCACATTGGGTCAAGTTGAAGGGGTAAGAGACCAAAAGCCTATGGAACCACCAAATTTGGCCTGCTCGTGAGCATCGGCACTTTTCCAGCCGCAATTTTCACAAACTCCTCACGCACAACTTCATAAGACGGCTGCCCGACAAAGAATTTGTACGTCGCATGGGTCTGCGTTCGCTGCCCGCTGCCGTTGAGCCCAGTCTCTTGGTAGCTGTCCAAGGAAAAGCTGCGCATCCCTTTTGCAGCCTCTTCGGGATGCTCCTTCGCGAACAAAGGTTGATCGGCGTCATTGCTTTCCAGCGTGGTGCGCAGAAATATCTTGCCCTCCGGGTCCGTCAATTGCCCTAACGCATATACTTTGTAAGGCCCCCACGGTTCGAGAGAGGTCCGGATTAACAGGAAGTTGTCGCCCACCTTCACCCGTTCCACAATGTATTGCTGCATATTGCGGGGAGTGATGCCGCGGCCATGCAGTTCCAACATGTGAGCGATCCCAGCGTTCCGGCAAGACGCTTCGCCAGACTCCGCGCAAGCACGCGTAAGGAGCGCCGCAGCTTGCCAGTCGTCAGGATCGGCCTGGGCGATCGGTTTCATTGTGCTGAGTGCAAAAGCTACGTCGCCAGAGTTGAGCGCTGCCTCGCTGGCGAATTTCGACAGCATCGCGTCGCCGGGCAATTCACCGAGCAATCGCTTATAGATAGCTAACGCGTCCACGTATTGTCTTCCGTTGAAAGCTTTTCCCGCCTCGTCAAACTGCTGCTTCTGCTGCGGGTTAAGCTTGGCGATCAGAACCTGCGGCGTCTCCCGATCGCTCGGAGTCGCCGTGTTGGCTTGCGCCGCAGAATGCGCCGGCGAGGACATCGTCAAGAGAGTGAACAGGACTACCCGTTCGCAGAGCCTCAGTCTCATGGTCTCCTCCTGCTTATCGATTCTGGGATGCCATGAAGCAGCGAATCGTACATATCAGAGCATCTAGGGAAGGTGTCGGAGCTATACGACGCGCAAAATCACCAACGTCATATCGTCACTCTGCGGCGCACCGGCGGCGAAGGCGTCGGCTGCTTGCATAATCTTGCCGATGGCGTCTTTCGCGCTCAGGCCGTCGCACGATGTAACCGCTTCCAGTAGTCGTTTCTCGCCCCATTCCTCAAGTTGCGGGCTCATCGCCTCGCTGAACCCGTCCGTGTAAATCACCAACAAGTCCCCTGCGGCCAATTGCACCTGCGCTTGCTCGTAGCTAACGTCAGGAACCAGCCCCACGACAGTTCCCCCGGCCTTGTCGAGTCGCTCGACGGTGTGCCCGCCGGCCGTGCTGCGCAACAGCATCGGGGGGCAGTGTCCTGCGTTCACATACGTAAGCCGCCGCGAAGCCGGTTCAAATTGCGCGTAAAACAAAGTGGCGTAGCGGTCTTCCGTCGAAGCGTCGTAAACCATATTATTGACGCGTGCGATCAGCCCCGCGAGATCGTCTCCGGCGCGCATGGCGTCCGCTCGCAGCGAAGCCTGCAAGCTGGCCATCGTGAGAGCGGCGGCGATCCCTTTGCCGGAGACGTCGCCGAGAGCCACGCCAAGCTTTTCGTCAGGCAACGCCAGAAAATCGTAGTAATCGCCGCCGACACCGAGCGCCGTGCGGCACTGCCCGAAGTAGCGCAGCCCGGCAATTTCCGGCAATCGTTGCGGAAACAGCCGTTCCTGTACCTCGCGCGCGATTTCAATTTCGCGATTCAGTTTTTCGCGCCGCGCCACTTCTTCCGCGATGACGGCCGAAAGCTGCGCGTTGGACAGCGCCAAAGCGGTCTGCGAAGCGACGGATTTGAGCAGCCGCAAATCGTTGCTGGAATACGGCTCCTCCGAACGTTTTTCGCCAAGGCTGACCAGGCCAAGCAGTTTGTCTTTGACCGACAGCGGCAAAAGCAATTGCGGACCAAGCGCCTCTAAACTTTGCCGCTCTTCCTTGGACACTTGCGTGTTCACCCAGGATTTTTCGTCGTCCATGTACACTCGCGCAGGTTCGGGTTCCTTGCGCAGCCGCTCAATCGTGACAGCCGAATCCGAAAAATCGGCTTGAGGAATGGCGTCGTACCCAAGCGCATACGCAGGGCGATAGAAACCGCCTTCGGGAAGGAACACGGCTACGCGTGGCACGTGCAGCGACTCTGCGATTTTTGCCGTAACGCGTTCCAGCAGCGGGCGCGTCTCCACAATCGAACGCACCTCGTCGCTGAGGCTGGACAGGATCTGCTCAGAGTTGTACGCATCTCGGAAAAAGCGCCGGTCCGTCCACTCGCGAGCCTTCAGGGCAATTCTTCGCAACGAGAAAACGGCTGCGAAGAAAAGCGAAATGATGGTCAGTTTGTGAGCGTTACTTACATCCGGCCGGTTCATGAAATTGACGGCGATCGAGATCAAAATCGCAATCAGAATGATCTGCACAACTCGGATGCCTTTGGTGGCTAACGTGTATTGCAATCCCTGGCGCAGCACGACACGTACGTCCATGGCGCGATGCACAACGATCACGTAAGCGAGCGTAACCGGGAAAAGCAGCATCAGCACCAGCGCGAAAAGAACGAACCATTCAGGGAAGATTTTCTCCATCTCGCCACCCTTGATGGCCTGGGTGACGAACAGAATGCACGCCGGGGCCATGCTGACGGAGGTGCCCCACTGCAGAAGGTTAAGGCGCCGCTTGGCATCGGGAGTGACCGCCGCGCCACTTTTCACCGAGATCGCTGCAAAAAAGCAGCCCGTGGCCGCGAAGCTCAACACAAACGAAACCTTCGAGAATCGTTCCAGTGCCTCCGCAAGCCAGGCAACCGAGGCAAAATTCTCGAGTTTGCCGACAGATTCGACGACAGTGGCGAGAGAGAAAACCAGCAGGGCGGGGATCAGTATGCGCTTCGCCCATTTCCAGAAAGCCGTTTCCTTGCCGGGAAAAGGCTCCGGGAAATATAAGCCAAACAGCAGCATGAAAATGGGCCACGTAGTGGTCAGGCCGGTACGATAAATCTCCGCTAGGTCTCGCACGACCGGGCCCCAGCTCTCAATGCCGGCACTGAAGTCGGTGGAAAAAAATTGTAGCGTCAGGAAAAGCAGCCACGCCGAAATATCCAGCGGCCGTGCAGCCACGACCCAAACGCCAAGCAGCAGGCAGAACAGCGGCACCACCAATTTCACGCTGAGTACGGAAACGTTGGCTAACCCGTTGGTGGCGGCTGTGCGCGGCTGCAACAGAATCGATGCGCTGTGAGTACTGGAATCTTCCGGGGAACGCACAGTGACGCTCAAAGTGTCTCCAGGCTTGGCGTGGCGCATCGCTTCGCCGAAAACCGCGAGTGCCGTGAACGGCCGTCCATTCACGGCCACCAGGATATCGTTCTCTTTCACTCCCGCTTCGGCAGCCGATGGAATCACAAAGGAAAGGTGCGGCTCCCCGTGTGAGTAATTCGGGTAGAAAGGCCACGCAACTGCCGAAACATGAAAATAGTAGGGGAATGAATAAAGAGTGGCGCGTACCTGGTAGGCAGTCGAAATCGCAAATAATACAGCGAGGCACAGGTAGGGAACGAGCGTCTTGTTCTTCGCGGTCATCGGGCTGATTGACTCTGTCTGCCGTCCGTGTGGTAAGCAAGGTAACACTGGACGTCCAGCCGGTAAAGCGTGCGAAAAATCCGCAAATGGCGCAGCTTCAGCGCGCCGCTCGTGGGGCGAATTACGTTGCTCCTGCGTCCGCGAGAATCGTGTGCAAATGCCGAACCGCGCCTGGTATTTCCGCAGCGGTGGTGCTCCCGAATCCCAGGATGCAGCCATGATGCGAAGGCTTGCTGATATACGTGGGCGAAAGCGGCCAGAGCCACAGAGACTGTTGGGCGGCGCGCTTTGCCGTCGCTACATCGTCGAATCCTTTGGGCAGAGTCACCGTCAGGTGAATTCCCGCCATGTTGCCGATGACCTGCAACCGCGAGCCGAACTCATGCTTGAGAGACTCCACCAACACATCACGCCGTTCGCCGTAAAGCGCGCGCATCCGGCGAATGTGTCTCGAGAAATGCCCTTCGGCGATGAAATCGGCCAGCACCGCCTGAAACAAGTATGGAGGACTGACATCCATCGCATGCCGCATCGCCAGGAAATGGTCCACGAGATCGGCGGGAATCACCAGGTAACCGACCCGTAGGGAAGGGAACAGCACTTTACTGAACGTTCCGATGTAGATCACGCGCGAAGTGTCGTCCAATCCCTGCAGCGACGCGATCGGCTTGCTCTCGAAGCGATACTCGCTGTCGTAATCGTCTTCGATGATCCACGACCCGGCCTGCCGCGCCCAATGCAGCAACTGCAGCCGTCTCGACGCGCTCATGGTTACGCCGAGGGGATACTGGTGCGAGGGCGCCACCAGCGCCGCTCGCGCAGAACGGCAAAGTTTGATGCCGGCGGCGACGTCGAGTCCATCCGTGTCTACCGGCACGGGAATGATACGGCAGCCCGCTGCGGCCAAAACGTGGCGCGCCAGCCAATAGCCCGGCTCTTCCATCCAGATCGGGTCGCCGGAATTCAGCAACACGCGTACGGAAAGATCGAGCGCTTGCTGCGATCCGCTGACGATCATGATTTGTTGCGGCTCGCAGCGCACTGCGCGCGAGGTCCGCAGATAAACGGCGATCACTTCGCGCAGTTGCTTCAGACCCATCGGGTCGCCGTACTCGAGCCCGCGCACGAGCAGATTGCGACTGCGGCGAGCCACTAGGTTGCCCCAGGCCTTGAATGGAAACGCATCCAGTGCTGGCTGGCTCACGCTAAACGCGCCGTGGTGCCGCACCCATGGCTCCCTTTTGTAGGGCGGAAGCAGCAATGCTGGGTGGGCAACACGGCGTGCCCCGGAATCAAGTTCGCTCGGTACAGCGCGTGAATGTTCCGCCGGCGTTGCGTGCTCGGGCATGGAGCGAGAAACGAAAGTGCCTGCGCCCACGCGCGATTCAAAATAGCCTTCGGCCAAAAGCTGCGCGTAAGCGTTGAGCACCGGGATCCGCGAAATGCCGAGTTCGACCGCCAGCGCGCGTGTGGAGGGAATCGGCTGGCCCGAACTTAACGTGCGCCCCACAATCTTGGAGCGGAACGCGTCATAGATCTGGCGATGCAGCGGGCGCGCCGATTTGCGGCTGATAGCGATCAGTGGCGAAAATGCCGCGGCGGCTCTTCTCATGGGTAAACTATAGTGGTCATATCGAAATACCGTCAAGTGGATATTGCCGCAGACCACTTTCCTGCCCCAGACTTGCCCAACCCTCGAAGGCATCCGTGAGTGTCCTTAATGGCGCGATGCTCACGGGTGCGCCCGAGGACGGCGCGCGAAAGGCGGTGAAGAATTTGGTGATGATATTCGGCTCGATTCCCGCGCAAGTGTTTTGGCCCTACTTTACCGGCGCTTCCATCTCGCTGGCGGGGGCGCTAGCCGTCAAAAGCGAAGTGTTATTGGCAAAGGGCACGGACAAAATCGTGTCCATGGGCCGGCTGTTTTTTGCGGTGCCCATGGCGGTATTTGGCGCGCAGCACTTCACCGAAGCAAAATTCATAGTGCAGTTGGTGCCTTCGGGGATTCCGGGGGCATGGTTCTGGACTTATTTTGTGGGCACAGCGCTGATTGCCGCGGCGCTGAGTATTGTGATGAAGAAACAGGCAGGATTGGCGGCCTCGCTCCTGGCGCTGATGCTGTTTCTGTTCGTGGCGCTGATGCACATTCCCAATGTAGTCACGAAGCCCAGCGATCGGATTTCGTGGGCGGTGGCGTTGCGCGATTTGTCGTTCAGCGGTGGCGCGCTGGCGTTAGCGGGAATGCAAATCAACGAGTGGAAAGCCAAAACGAAGAACGCGTTCTTCACTGCTGGCCGGATTTTCATTGCCGTTGCTACGATCTTCTTCGGTGTAGAACAACTTCTCCATCCAGACTTCGTGCCCGGCGTTCCGCTCGAAAAGCCCACGCCCACGTGGATTCCAGGCCATTTGCAGTGGGCCTATCTGGCGGGCGCGGTTTTCCTCGTCGCCGGGCCGTATATCCTTGTGAACCGTAAGGCGCGCCTCGCGGCAACGTGCGTCGGCGTGATGGTCATGCTGTTGGAATTGTTTGTTTATTTGCCGATGTGGGGCGCCAAATTCTCTGACATTGGCGGCGGGTTGGACTATTTCGTCGATACGTTGGCGTTTGCCGGAGCCGCTCTGCTTCTGGCCGACGCCTTACCAAGGGAAGGTGGTCTACATGTTTGAGAAAACTTCAGCAGCTTCGTTGGATTTTTTGCCTCAGCTCGCAGGAATCCTAGCGAAGCGCTCGCGCATCGCGATTAAAGCCAAGGGCAGAATTTTGTTCATCGATCCTGCGGAGATCGTGACCGTGGAAGCCAAGGGCAATTACGTGTTACTGCGAAGGACCTCAGGTTCGGACTTGTTGCGCGAATCCATGTCCGCGGTAACGGAAAAATTACGGGCTTACGGCTTCGTGCGTGTTCACCGCTCGGTGATCCTCAACGCGGCGTTCATCGAAGAAATCTTCACCATGAGCTCCGGAGACAGTGTGGTGCGTATCAAGGGAGGTATGGAGTTCCCGGTTTCCCGCACCTACAAGGAAAACCTGCATTCGATCACGCCACTCTGGATCGGCACGAACGGCTTCCGCGCCGGTTGACGCCGTCGTTTCGCATCTCATCGCTGCTTGGAACCGCTTTCTTACCGCGAGGACCTCGCCGCAACGCAGCGTCGGCGGATCGTGGCCAGAAAGCCTTGCTTGTCTTTCTGCATCTCGCGCACCAGCGCTTGATTCTCTGTGCGTTCGTGAGCGGCGGCCCACAAAACCATCTCGGTAAGGACCGGCGCGAGGTCCAGGCCTTTGGCCGTGAGCAGGTAAATGAGTTTGCGGCCGTCGTTCGGATCCGGCTGTGTGGTGATAATTCCGTAGAATTCCAGGCGGCGCAGACGGTCGGCAAGGATGTTGGTGGCAGGCCGTTCGTAAGAATTCAGAAATTCCTTGAAGGTGCACGAGCCGCGCAGCATCATGTCTCGAATGATCAGCAGCGACCAGCGGTCGCCGAGCATCTCGATCGAAGCATTCAAAGGGCACCCGGAGCGCCGCTTGAACACCGGTTTTTTAGCTGGGGTCACCACCGCCGGAGCATAGCACTTTTCACTTGCATTTCGCAAGCTATGTGGCACACTGGCCGCGTTGACAGAATTGCGCCCCACCCGGCCTGTTGGAGGAGAACCCATGGCTGAAACAAAGATGCAGCGATCGGAAACGACGAAGCTCGAAGATCCGCGATTTGAAAACGGCCGCGCGCTACTCATCGCAGGTTTGCGAACTGATTTTTCGCACGATGCGATTGGCCAGATACCTGCCCTGTGGCAGCGCTTCGTCCCGTACATGTCCCGAATTTCTAAACGAGTCGAGCAGGTCGCTTATGGCGTGTGCTGGAATTCCGGTGACACAGGCGTCGATTATCTTGCCGGCATGGAGGTTTCCGCATGCGCAGGGCTGCCCGCTGAGTTTGTTGTTGTGAGCCTGCCGTCGCAAAAGTATGCTGTGTTTGCGCATCGCGGACATGTTTCAAAGATCAACGAAACCTGCACGGCGATTTTTCAGTGGTTTAAGGAACACAGCGATCTAAGCCTTGCCGGAGCAGGCGATGAGCCCTGTTTCTTTGAGCGCTATAGCGAAGAGTTCAATCCACACGCCGGAACGGCCGGCATGGAAGTCTGGGTTCCAGTCAAATCTTGAAGACGGTTAGAATCTAAACGTAGTCCTTAAGGAGAGAAGGAATGAGCGGAGTGCGAGTTTTGGTAGGGACACGCAAAGGCGCGTTCATCCTGACGTCGGATGGTAGGCGGGAAAAATGGGACGTGGCGGGGCCGCACTTCGCGGGCTGGGAAATTTATCATATGAAGGGATCGCCCGCCGATCCGGACCGGCTCTACGCGTCGCAAACAAGCGGATGGTTTGGCCAATTGATCCAGCGCTCCAACAACGCAGGGAAAACCTGGGAGCCGGTGGACAATAAATTTACGTACGACGGCGATGCCGGAACACACCAGTGGTATGACGGCACGCCGCATCCATGGGAGTTCAAGCGAGTGTGGCATCTGGAACCTTCGTTGAACGATCCGGATACCGTGTACGCGGGTGTGGAAGACGCCGCGCTGTTTCGCACGACCGACGGGGGAAAAAGCTGGGCGGAATTGAAAGGGTTGCGCGAACACGGTTCGGGTCCCCGCTGGCAGCCCGGCGCGGGAGGAATGTGCCTGCACAGCATCATCGTGGATCCCAGCGATCCTGAGAGGATTTTCATCGCGATTTCTGCCGCGGGCGCGTTTCGAACGGATGATGGGGGGAAAAGCTGGAAGCCCATCAACAAAGGGCTGTACTCCAAATATATTCCCGATCCCACCGCGGAAGTGGGGCATTGCGTGCATCACATCGCGATGAATCCCAGGCGGCCGGGTGTGTTGTTCATGCAGAAGCACTGGGACGTGATGCGCAGCGACAATGCCGGCGACTCCTGGGAAAAAATCAGCGGGAACTTGCCGACCGATTTTGGATTTGTGATCGATATACACGCGCACGAGCCGGAAACCGTTTACGTGGTGCCAATCAAAAGCGACTCCGAACATTTCCCGCTCGATGGAAAATTGCGTGTGTATCGCAGCCGCTCCGGCGGGCACGAGTGGGAAGAACTCGCGAAGGGGCTGCCGGAAAAAAATTGTTACGTGAATGTGCTGCGCGACGCCATGGCCGTAGACCAGTTGGATAAATGCGGTGTCTATTTCGGAACCACCGGCGGCCAGGTGTACGGATCGGCCGACGCCGGTGATACGTGGATGCCGATTGTGCGCGATCTGCCGGCGGTGCTCTCAATCGAGGTACAAACTCTGTCATGATTCGCGTGGTGCTGCCACCACACTTACGGACGCTGGCGCGCGTGCATGACGAAGTGCGACTCGAGATCGCGGGTGCGGTCACGCAGCGCTCCGTACTGGATGCACTTGAGGCGCAGTATCCGATGCTCCAGGGAACGATTCGTGACCACGTAACCCGCCAGCGCCGTCCGTTTTTGCGTTTCTTTGCGTGCCAGGAAGATCTTTCGCACGAAGAGTCCGACGCACCCCTACCCGAGGCGGTGGCCAAGGGCGAAGAACCTCTGCTTATCATCGGCGCGATTGCGGGCGGCTGATTTCCAGCGGACATTTGTAAGTTGACTCTTGGCCCTTCGGCGAGAGATCGTGTGCTCATGCAGCGCAGATCTTTCCTGAGAGGCGCGGGCGTTGTCACCGTCCTGGTCGCGGGCGGAGTGGTCTGGCGTGCCTACGATCAGGGCGTGTTCAGTATTGGCCAAGGCCCCGCGTATGAACCGTGGAAAGATTGGCAGGAACATTCGGGCGAAGGCCCGTTGGGGTTGGTCAGAGCGGCGATCCTGGCAGCCAGCCCGCACAATACGCAGCCTTGGCTCTTTAAAGTCAGCAATTCCTGGATTGAGCTGTATATCGACACCAGCAGAAATGTCGGTCCGCTCGATCCATATCTGCGCGAAGAACATATTGGGATGGGCTGCGCGCTGGAAAACCTGATGCATGCCGCGGGGGCCAACGGTTATGCGGCAACGGCGGCGATGGTGCCCGGAAAACTTGAACCAATTCCCGCCGAGCCGATGCCGAAACTCCTGGCGCGCGTGGAACTGGCGGAAGGCAATCGCGATGCCACCGAATTTTATAACGCGATTCCGCGACGTCACACGAATCGTGCAACCTATGACATTCACAAACTGCTGCCCACCGAGTTTGTCGAGGCCCTTGGCACATTGCCGGGCGAAGATGCCAACATTAAGATGTTTCGCTTCACCGACGAAGCGCAACGAAAAAAGATCGCGGAAATCAGTTCGGCGGCGAATGCCGAACTCTATAGCGATCCGGCAGTCGCCGCCGGCAGCGAGCATTGGATACGTATTCACTGGAGTTCAGCGCAGCGATACCGTGACGGACTGACGATCGATGCGTCCGGACTGCCACCGATTGGCACTGCCATTGCCAAAACCATGCCCACGTGGATGCTGGCGTGGGCCGCGTCACACCAGCCGAAAGACGGATACTCCAAGCTGATGCTCAGCGCACCTCTGATCGGCATCATTGGCGTCGGAGACCGCTACGACCAGGAAGATTGTTTGCGCACAGGGCGCCTCTGGCAGCGCGCGCATCTACTGGCGACTGCCAGGGGATTGGCGGGCCGCCCGTGCAACGAAGCAGTGGAAATGATTGACCACGAAAGGGCGGGTGGCAAACCGCCAAGGCACGCGATGATGTTTGCAGAAATTCTGGGTAGCGATGCTTGGCAACCAAGTTTCCTTTTCTACATGGGCTATCCGCTGTGGACGGCGCACGCAAGTCCGCGCCGGCCGCTTGACCGCGTGGTGCTCTAAGGATTGCCCAAGCACTAACGCGACCGCCGTCACGGCCAGCAATGGTGCAACAGCTGAAAGCACCGCCGCCCGAGAGAACAGAGTCAGGACCAACAGATTCCGCGCGAACATTGCAACTATTGTGAGCAAGAGGGCCGCGACCGCCACGCTCGATGGCGTGCCCCCGGCACCCAGAGGCTTGGCCAATTCGACCGCCGCTGCGCTGCTGTTGACGAATCCGCCGAGAAAGCCGCTGAGGTAGACGCCGCGGGTTCCATAGATTTTCAGCAGAACATAATTTACGAATCCGACTCCAGCGATGGCGATAACGGAAATCCATTCCTGGCGCGGATTGACGAGATCCCAGGGATCAATGAAGCGGTTCGGCAGAATGGGATAGACAACCAGACCGAGAAGTCCCAGTAAAACGGCGCTGCGAATTTCCGAGGCTGCAAGCCGCCAGCAAAACGCCGGAGCTCGGCTTTCCACGCAAGCAACATGGTCATTAATATGGCGGCGGCAACCGGAGTGAACAGGTGGCCCTGCCCGGTCAATGCGCCGAGAACGAAGATGACCAATAGAGAGGCGGAGGTGGTCGCTTCCAACGAGCGATCCACCAGCAAGCTTCGCAGGTTTGCGAAAATGATGATCAGAAAAACGCGCACCAGGCAGACGATGGCCATGGATGGGTCGAATAGAACAGCGATGGTTCCGAGCAGCGCGGTCAGCGCGAAGGTTCGCGCTCCTAGATCTTTGTTGGACCATTCCCGCTCGATGCCAACAAGCAGGCCGATCCCAAGGGAGACGGCAATTTTTGCGGCGACTTCCGATCGGGGAAATCGGCTGACAAACATTGACGCGAGTCCTCCGGCGACTTCATAAAATGACTATACGCGAAAAGCACAAGCGCAAAAGAAGAAGACCGAAGGCGAAGCAGGGTATAGTTGGCGAGGAAAATCTGGATTTTAAGTGGGCGGACGATGGACTGCGTGTATGTGGAGGGCAGGCGATGCGAATCCGTACCCTGAGCGGAATCGTGGTGTTGTGGCTGGCATTGGGTGTGGCGGGCGCTAGCGCGCAAACGACCGCGGTGGATGCGGAGGGCCATCCATGGTGGAAGCACGCTGTGTTCTATGAGATTTATCCGCGAAGCTTTGCCGACAGCAACAACGATGGCATCGGTGACATCCCTGGAATCACCTCGAAGCTGGATTACCTGCGCTGGCTCGGAGTCGATGCGATCTGGATTGCCCCCATGTATCCCTCGCCGCAAGTGGATTGGGGTTACGACATTTCGGATTATTACGGCGTGAATCCGGATTACGGAACCGTGAAGGACATGGACGCGCTGCTCGAGGAAAGCAAGCAGCGAAATATCCGCGTACTGCTCGATCTCGTGCTGACATACACGTCCGACCAGAACAAATGGTTTCAGGAATCAAAGAGTTCGCGGACAAATCCGAAACGAGATTGGTACATCTGGCGCGACGGAAAAGCGCCGGGACAGCCACCGAATAACTGGACATCGAATTTCGGCGGCTCCGCGTGGAAATACGAGGCACCTACAAACCATTGGTATTACCACTATTTTTATCCGCCACAGCCGAACTTGAATTGGCGAAATCCGGAAGTCGAAAAGGCTATGTTCGATGTGACGCGCTGGTGGCTGAACCGCGGTGTGGCGGGATTCCGGCTGGATGCTGTGGATGTGATGTTTGTCGACGCGAAATTCCGCGACAACCCGGTGGTGGGAAACGAAAAAAATGCCTTCGGCGATCCGGTGGAACACGAAATTTACGACAAGAACCAGCCGGAGCTGCATGGCGTGCTGCGCCGCTTGCGCAAAGTTGCGGACGAATACAACGCCGTGCTGATCGGCGAAACCTGGACGAATGACATCGCGCAGTTGAAGACTTATTACGGCGAAAACGGGGACGAAGTGAACATGCCCATGGATTTCATGTTCACCACCGTGAACCAGCTTTCGCCCGCGGCATTTCGCAGGCAAATCGCGTGGGTGGACGGCTCCGGCGGCTGGCCGGTGTACGTGCTGAGCAATCACGATATCCGCAGGTTGGTGAATCGCTACGGAGATGGCCAGCACAACGATCAGATTGCGAAGATGATGGCCACGCTGTATCTAACTCTGCGTGGCACTGCGGTGATGTATTACGGCGAAGAAATCGGCATGGAGAATCACGATCCTAAACGCCCCGAGGACGTGAAAGATTCCATGGGCAAACTAGGCTGGCCCAAAGAGAAAGGCCGCGACGGCGAACGCACCCCGATGCAGTGGAACGACAGCCCCAATGCGGGGTTCAGCAGCGTGGCGCCGTGGTTGCCGGTCGACGAGCGCTATCCGAGCTACAACGTGGAAACGGAAGAGAAGGATGCGCACTCCATTTTGAATTACTACCACACGCTGCTGTCGCTGCGGCACACGAACCAGGCATTGCGCGAAGGGAAGTACGTTGCATTAAACGAGCAGGACGCCAATGTTCTGTCCTACGCGCGAAGCTACAAGGGACAAAACGTTTTGGTGGTGCTGAACATGAGCGGCGCACGGCAAAAAGTGAAGCTAAACCTGGCAGCGACCGGCGCGCAGGCGAAGAGCGCGAAAACCCTGCTGGCATCCTTTGCCGCACCGCAAAAAATAGAGCTTAGCGAAATTGCCGTCGAACCGTTTGGCGCATGGGTGGGAGAGATCGAATAAGCGGCTGCTACACGCTGCCCATCGCGAGCAACCAGAAAACCAAAGTGCCCACGGCGCAAACGGGCGCCAACCAACGAACCGGATTCGGACGCCCTGTGCCGGCGAAGGCGAAACCGATTCCGCCCACCGACAGCAAGCATCCGCACGCGTAGATCTTCAATAGTGTTGGATCGTAAGCGGGAAAGCTGCTGACGAAAACCGCGTACAGATGAGTGCACACCGCGAGCGTCGCCGACGCCGTGGCCAAAGCAAAGCCGACCAACGACAGCGTCGAGGAGCGCGAGCGTGGCGTTTCGTTCTTAGCCCAGCGGACCCAACCCCAGATCAGCAATGCTGGAACAAAAAGAGTGATGGCAACCGCGATGAGCCAGAGAGTGGAAGCGAACATTCTGCCTTGAAGTAATCCTTTTTAACATTATGACGCCGCCGACCAGGAAATTCCTACCAAGGGGTTAGCAGAAAAAAGGCCTTGACATATTCCTATATGGGAATATATTATTTGTCTATGGCACGAGCAGCGACAACATCGGACGCTTTCAATGCCGTCGCCGAGCCTCGCCGGCGCGATATTTTGAGCTTTTTGGCCTTCGAAGAGCGCCCGGTGGGGGACATCGTAGCCAGCCTGCGGCTCGGGCAGCCATCGGTCTCAAAGCACCTGCGTGTGTTGCGGGAAGTGGGGTTGGTGGCGGCGCGGCGCGACGGGCGGCAGATGCTCTACCGCACGAACGCCGAGGCCATCCGGCCGCTGCATGAATGGACGCAGACGTTTGAGCGCATCTGGCGGCACCAGTTGGCGCGCATCAAGGAACAGGCCGAAGCCAAGAACGGGAAACAATAAAATTTCCGAATTTATTTGAGGAGGAAACATGGCTGGAACTGCACAGAAGATTGAAGATTTCACGTTGACAGTAACGCTCGAGACTTTCGTGAAGGCGGGGATGGAAGCAACCTTCGCGGCAGTGCTCGACCAGGTGGGCCCGCTCAACGAGACGCCCGAAGGGGTATCGCTGAAGATGAAACTGGAGCCTTGGCCCGGCGGCCGGTGGTATCGCGATTTGGGCGATGGTAACGGGCATTACTGGGGGACAGTGCAGGCGATCAAGCGGCCGACGCTGCTCGAAATGTGCGGGCCGCTGTTTTCGTCCACTCCGCTCGTTTCTAACGTGCAGTACCGGCTCAGCGAAGAAAAGGCTGGAACGCTGATCAAGTTCCGTCACAGCGCCTTCGGTTTCATAGAAGAGCAGCACCGCATGGGCGTGAACAAGGGTTGGACATACATGATGGAGCGCATTCGGGAACGCGCGGAAGCACCCCACAAACACTAGGGATTGTGAGAGGAGGAGCCATGTGCCCTGCATGCTTTGCCACACTTTCGATGGTCGTCGCCGGAGTGATTTCGACGGGAGGCGCCACGGTGCTGGCTGCCAAAACGATCTTGCATAGAAAAAACGTGAAAGTGCCGAATGCGAGCGGAATGAGTCCAGCCGGGAAAGAGAGTGAAAGTCCAGCAGAAAAGGAGAAGCAGTCATGACGCAAAGTGCGGGGAAAAATCCGAAAGTTGCATCGCGAGAAGAATGGCTGGCGGCGCGGAAAGCGTTGCTCGAAAAAGAGAAGCAGTTGACGCGGCAAAGCGACGCGCTGGCAGCGGAGCGGCGTAACCTGCCGCACGTGAAAGTGGAGAAGGAGTACGTATTCGATACGCCGAAGGGGAAGAAAACGCTGGCGGATTTGTTTGAGGGCCGCAGCCAGCTAATCGTCTATCACTTCATGTTCGGGCCGGGGTGGAACGAGGGCTGCCCGAGCTGTTCGATTCTCGGCGATCACATTGACGGCAGCGCGCAGCACCTGTGCAACCGGGACGTTACTCTGCTGGCGGTTTCGCGCGCGTCGATAGCGAAAATCGAAGAGTTCAAGAAGCGCCTGGGCTGGCGGTTCAAGTGGGCCTCGTCGTTTGGCAACGACTTCAACCGCGATTTCCATGTTTCCTTCACGAAGGAGGAAGTAGCGCAGAAGGAGATGTACTACAACTTCAAGCGGCAATTTTTCCCCAGCGAAGAAGGGCCGGGGATCAGCGTCTTCTACAAGAATGAAAACGGGGAAGTGTTCCATACCTATTCGACCTATGGACGCGGCGGCGAGCCGATGATGGGTGTCTATACTTACCTGGACATAACGCCGAAAGGCCGGAATGAAGAAAGCCTGGCCCATCCGATGATGTGGGTGAGGCACCATGACCGGTACGAGCAGGATTACTACGCGGACAGCGCGAATGCGGCTGGTAGTACGGAGCAAGTGGTGAAGGCCGCGGGTGCGTGGTGCTGCTCAGGGTAGCACCAGTAAGTGAACGGCGGATCGGATCATAAAATAAGCCGGAGCGAATGCCTTGAAATCGGCGGGCGCTCCGGCTTTTGTTGTATTTTGGCGACCATGCCGTGTTCGCTAAGATGAATGGATGCGACGCCAAATCCTGGTTGGTTGTGCCCTCTGTCTCGCCGCTTTTTCCACTTGTGTTGCGCAGTCCCAGAACGAGCCGGCGATCGTGCGGCTGGATGGATCGAAAATATCGACCGTTGATGCGGACGCGTTTGCGAAGAAGACGCTCGAGGACGCGCACGTCACCGGTGCGCAGATCGCGGTACTCGTGAAAGGGAAATTGGTGTGGAGCGCGGCGTACGGGTTGCGGCGGCGCGAACCGCCGTTGCCGATGGAGCGCGATACCACTACTTGGGCAGCGTCGATCACCAAGAGTGTGTTCGCCACGTATGTGATGCAGCTGGTGGAGCGCCACGAATTCGATCTGGACAAGCCGGTCGCGCAGCAATTACCGCTGCCACTGGAAAACTATGAGGCTTATCGCGAGAAGACGTCGGAACTGGTGAAGGATCCGATGTGGCCGACGGTGACGCCGCGCATGCTTCTGTCGCACACTTCTGGACTGGCAAACTTTGCAGCCATCGAACCGGACAAAAAGATGCATTTGCATTTCAAGCCGGGGACGCAGTTTTTGTATTCCGGCGAAGGCATCAACCTGGTACAGTTTGTAATCGAAGAGCAAAAGAAAAAACCGTTGGATGCGCTCATGCAGGAGGCAATTTTCGGGCCGCTGGGGATGACGCGGACGGGGATCATATACCGGCAGGAATTTGAAGCGAATGTGGCGGACCGCTTTGACCTGAACGAGAAGTTTCGGTCGCAGACGAAGCGGTTTCCGGCACGGGCCGCGGGATCGATGACGACAAGCGCGGAGGACATGTCTCGATTCGCGTCAGCGCTGTTCGCCGGGAAGATCATCAAGAAATCGACGCAGAAGAAAATGCTGAAGCCGGTGATCAAGATCCGGTCGATGCACGAATTCCCGCTGGCCGCAAATGAACAGGAAGGAAAAGCGGCGGCGGACGTGGGTTTGGCGTATGGCGTGGGATGGGGATTGCTGACGCACACCAAATATGGGCCCGCATTCTTCAAGGAAGGCCATGGCGATGGCGCGCAGAATTACATGATCTGCTTTGAGAAGCGGCAAAGTTGCATGATTCTGCTGACCAACAGCGATAACGCGGAACTGGCGTTTCGTCCGCTGCTGGAGAAAATCTTTGGAGACGATGTGACGCCATGGGAATGGGAAGGATACACGCCCACCTACATTGAGCAAAGCCGGAAGCAGGAGTGAACGTTCAGGCAAAGAGCCCCGCTTCAGCGAGCATCGACGGGCAAAGAGTTCAGATAGCCGAGGAGGTGCTGCTGGCGAGCCTCGTCGGCGGATTGCTGCAGCATGAACACCAGAATAGGGTCTAGAAAGCGCGAATATTTTGCGAGGGTTGCGCTGTCGCCGGTCCTGAAGGCGGACTCGACGGCCTGTTGCGTGGCGGGTGTGATGAGTTCCAGGCGGCCAACGAAAACGCGTACGGTTTTTGTGGGTGCGGGCTTGATGTTGAGCGGAAGAACGGAATCGACGAACGAGCGGGGGACGATGTAGATGAGGCGAGCGCCTTCTTCGAACCAGGAAGCTTTCCAGGTTTCGAGCATCGCATGCGCTTCGTCGGGATACAGCCCTTGCGCGATGAGCTCGCCTTCCAAGTGACTAGCCAGCGAATCAAGTGAGCCGCCGAGAGTTGGCATCGGGAGAGACGCTTCGTCGCTTAGAGGGCCGAGCACCCGATAACCGAGCTTTTCCCCGCGACGCTCAAAGAGGATTACGTCGGAAATTGGTTTGGTGGAACCATTTTGTATACGCAGCGAATCGTCCGAGGACAGCATGGCGGAGAGCGGAGGGGCGAACGCAGCAACGCCGCGATAGAAAAGAAATTTCTCGCGCTGTGGCTCACCGGACTGCTCGACAAAGAGTGGAGCGGACGAGGTTTGCCGGGCGGCGTAGTACGGATTGTCGGATTTGTCCGAGAGAAAATCGGATGCAGCGCGAGGATCGATGTGGACGGAGTTCCAAGAGATGGCGCCAGGAGCTTTTAAGTTATAGAGAGAAAAATCGCGCGTAGTAAGAGTGGGATTGACGGAATCGGCGTGCGGGTACCACTCCGTGATAAGGCCTCGAGAAAAAGAGACATCAACGGAGACAGTAGTTTCGCGCGGGCTATAAAAGTACAGGACAGGAGTTTCCATGCGCACCGTGCCGTGCAGGCCGCCCTTGAATTTGACATCGCGAAAATGTTCGACGAACGAGGGCAGGTTGGTGGAACCGCCGAGGGTGAGCCAATCCATGGGGCGGCCATCAGGGCTGGAGATGGAAGTGAAGGTGCCCCATTCGTGAGCGGTGAGGTCGTCACCACCGATTTGTTTCGCGGATGCGTGGTGCAGCGAAAAAGTGAGCGTGAAAAGAATCGCGGTTGCGATGAGGCTCGACGCTACAAAGTGCGAGAGGAGCCGCGGGGAGACGGCTCCTTTTTTCGTTCTGGGATTCATTGCCGCGCAACCTTTTCGCTGGAGTTGCGAGAAATCATTTCGGCCATGGTCTCCGATTGCGGGCTCATGAAGTGCGTGGCCAAATTGCGGGCGAGCAGCGGGTCCGCGTTCGCGCCAGCCTTGGCTTTTTGTGCGTGGTCGGCGTGTTCGTCTGCGGGACCGCTCAAGGTGATGAGCGCTGCGGCAAACTCCATCTGCGGATCGTTCCCGCGAAGCTGGATGGCCTTCTTGATCAGCGCGTAACCGTCGACATTGCGCGCGGGATCGTTGCCGGATTTGCTGATCCATTCATATTGCTTGTACGTCTCCGCGAGATAGCCAGCGTCGAAACTGGCGAGTGCGGCTGTGGGCGTGTTGGCGGCGGCGTTGGAGCGCGCGACCAATGCGACGAGCAGGCGCTTGGCGACAAGTGGATCTTTCCCGGCGTAGAGCGTGGCCCGGCGCAGAGTTTCCATGTGCACGATGATGGTGGAGTCGGCGTCGAGGATAGACATGGTGTCCGAGAGGAGGTCGTTGAGGTTGTAGGTTTCAGAGCCGGTCAGATTCCAGCTGTGACTGATCCAGGGAAGAGATTTCGCGGTGCCGATATCGAAGCTGTGGCAGACGAGCGGGGGGCCTGCCACGGCGGAAGTGGCGAACAGCAGAAGTGCGAAGAGAAGTGTTGCGGCGAATTTATTTACGGAACGGGTCATATGTTGCCTCCTTGCGGATGAGGTCCGCGGTCGTTAAGGAGACGCGGGGCGGGAAGGAAGTGTTAACGGGACGCGCGATGACCGTGAGTTTTAGTCGAAATTACGTTGAGATCGTTCGCTCAGGATGACATGCGTAATTCCATTCCAGCGTGAAAAAAGAGCGGAGTAACCGAGGACCACAGTCGTGAGTGACTGTGCCACGAAAAGAATCGCGGCTTATTGAGTTTTCTTTAGGAGCGCTTCCTTCTTCATGAGCATTTGCTGGGGCGGCGGAGTAGCGTGAGGATCGGACGATTGTTCCCAGAAGCGCCAGAGAGAAATATCGCCGAGGTCGAGCGCGTTCCAGTAGAGGTCGAGCATGTCCGGATCGAGGGCGAGGATGCCTTCGCGCGTCACGCCGGGAGGCGGAGGCACGACAGCAGCGAAGCGGGCGTATACCTGCGCGCGTTCCGGACCACCGGTGCGAGAGAGAAGATGCCAGAGCGTGAGGCCATCGCGGGGTCGCGCCTGAGAAAGAATCGTGGAGAGGGCTGACGAAGTGGCGTCCGACGATGATTCTGCTTGGTCAAAAGTATGCAAAGCTTCGCGAAACGATTCGCTGGCGTCTTCAAAATACGGAACGCCCGGGCCGACCTTCGGACGCGTCGAGCACATGGCACCCGCAGGGATAAACGAGTCGCGGCCGTTGAGATGGAAGCCAACCCAGCCGAGCGTGGTGCGAATGGTGCCGGAGCCGTCGGGCGCGACCTTGAGCGTGTACGCACAACCGAGATCGATGGCGACGGCGGACGGCGTGTCCACAACAAACTGCCCGGGAGGTGCCCAGATGGCGGCGTGAATGGTGCCGACTTCGAGTTTCAGGTGCTTATGATTCGGATCGGTCCGGAGCAGGCGAACACGCGAATTCGGATCGATCTGAATTTGGCCGAGATCGTCTTCGGAAAGTGTGGCGCGGGAAGAAGAATTGGTGGTGAGGGTTTGGCCCACATAAAGTTTGCCTGGGGATTGATTCACCAAAACCGATTGAAAGCCGATTTGTGGGTTGCCTTCGAGACTCGCGACGTTCCAGCCGGGGCCGATGCCCGGCGCGTTGTAACTGGCTCGGCGCGAAAAGAAAATGCCAAGGCTGAGCGCAATAAGAATGACCGCAGCGGCGGCGCAGCGCGAAAGCCAGGACGACTGCAGCCGCACACCGCGGGGCTTCATCGTGGCAACCGGATTTTCGATGGCGGGAAGAATGAGCGGACATTCTCGATGGCGAAAATCAGCGAGGATGGTTTCAAGGTGTTGGACTTCGGGATCGGGCGTGCCGGAACCGTCCCACAAATAATCGTCGGTCATGGACATTTCTTTCTCAGGATCGTTTGGGCGTGTGGTCATAGCTCACCCCCGGTGAGCGGCGTGGCCTTGCGGCCAAGAATTTCCCGGAGCTGCTGCATGCCGCGATGAAGATTGACGCGCACGGAGCCATGCGTGAGGCCGGTGCGCGCGGCGATCTCGGGACCGGTCATGCCTTCGACGAGGCGCAAGATCAGCGTCTCTCGATAGCTTTCGGGGAGAGAGAGGATAGCGTCGAGAGCCGCGTGCGCTTCCGTGCTCGAATGAGAAGCGGGAGGAGTGGAGGGAACGGGAGGGTCAGCAGCAACGCCCGTCGTTTCCTCGACAAATTCGTCGGCGGGTTTGCTGCGGCGGTGAAAGTCCGTGGCGCGATTGCGGGCAATCGCGGCCAGCCAGCCTGGAAATTTGGAGACTTCCCGCAACGAAGTGAGCCTGGGAAGGGCTTGCAGGAAAACGTCCTGTACCAGATCGTCGACATCAGCGTGAGGCACGCGGCAGAGAACGATGCCGTGCACCATGCGGGCGTAGCGGGAATACAAAAGCCCGAAGGCCGAGCGGTCGCCCTGTTGCGCGGCGCAGACGAGCACATCGTCGGGGCTGCCGTGCTCCAAGGGAGCATTCACGGCGGGGAAACCGGAGCGGGAAGAGTTCAGTTCAAAGAGTGCCGCCAAGTTGTGTCCATCGAGACGAAATGCGTCTCCCAAGGTAGACGCTGGGAACCGGGCAAGTGTTAACAATACGCGGGTAGGTCGCAGAAAAACCAGTTCCTTAGCCTGAATTATTCGCGAATTTAGAGACACAAAAAGCCTCCCTCATGGTAAAAAGCTGTTGTCTACGCAGTCTTTACACCAATCCGGAGGCTTTCGTGCCTGAGCATACCACGACACAGTGTGTTCTCTTTCCGGGAATTTTTAAGCGACCTGTAATTGCCAAGTTCGATCAATCGCAAGGCAGCTCCGATGGGGGAGCGGTGTTGCTCAAAGCCGCCGACCGAGAGTTAGGTTTAATAACGGCGTTGGCAGCTTGCCTGAAAGACGACCGCCAAGAGGCTAAGGTCCGTCACGAAATCGATGAGCTGCTCACCCAGCGGGTCATGGCCATCGCCTGTGGCTACGAAGATGCCAACGATGCCGCCCGACTGGCGTGCGACCCGGTGCACAAACTCCTGGTCGGTCGTGATCCCGTGGAAGGGGAAGATTTGGCTTCGCAATCGACCCTTTCGCGGTTTGAAAATAGCGTGGATCGTAAAGAATTGTTTCGCATGGCCGAAGCCCTGGCGGACACGGTGATCGAACGCCATCGCAAGCGGCTGCGCGGTCGGGCTGGTCTGATCACCGTGGATCTGGATCCCACCGACGATCCTACGCATGGTGCGCAGCAATTGGCGTTTTTCAATTGGCATTACGACACCTACTGCTACCTACCGATGGTAGGTTTTCTGACCTTCAACCAGGAGGCGGAGCAATATCTGGTCACCGCGGTATTGCGTCCGGGGAACGCGCCGGGCTCGTCGGGAGCGGTGGGCCTGCTGCGCCGTTTGATCGAGCGGCTGACGGAAGCTTTTCCGAAGGCCAAGATCCGGGTGCGCTTGGATGGTGGTTTTGCGGCGCCGGAAGTTTTGGATTTTTTGGACTGCGAGCCGAAAGTGGAATACCTCGTCAATTTCGCAAGTAATACGGTGTTGCAGCGTAAAGCCGCGTCGGCCATGAAACGCGCCCGTCATGATTCGAAGATCTCCGGGCGGACCGAACATGTCTACGCTGAATGTCAGTACCGGACTCGGAAGAGTTGGCCGTGGAAACGTCGGGTCATTTATAAAGCGGAGGTGGTGCGGGCGAAGGGCAAGAAACCCAAGGACAATCCGCGCTTCGTGGTGACCAACATGAAGCAGAGTCCACAGTGGCTCTACGAGGAGGTCTATTGTCAACGGGGAGACCTCGAAAACAGGATCAAGGAACTGCATTACGGGATGGAGATCGGACGCACCAGTTGTACGAGCTTCTGGGCCAATCAGTTGCGTGTCTTGATGACCGCAGCAGCCTACGTGTTGATGCAGGAACTACGTTCCGGCCTGGCCGGCACCGCTTCTGCGCGTGCACAAGTTTCCACGTTGCGGGAGCGCTTCCTGAAACTCGGAGCCCAAGTGGTTGCGTCGGTGCGCCGAATCGTACTGCACTTGCCGCGGTCGTTTCCTTATCTCCATAGTTTCCATCGCCTCGCGTTGCACTTGGGCGCGCGAAGTGGCTAGTCGACCAGCGGAACGTCGCAGGAAATTTTTACTCGTCACGCCATGATACGGGTGTCACCTTTTCAGCGAAAATTGTGCCTCGCGACTTACCTAAACGCTTCAGAATCAAGCTCCGGGTTTCCCGGAAATTTTCGCGTGGTCAAGTAGGGTCTTACGACCGAAGAAAAACAGAAAATCAATCAAGAAATCACTCTTCGTGAATAAAGCAGGTTAGGGGCCAAGCTCGCTCGGTCGAGTGTTGAGGGAACTGATAAGGTAGAGGAATGGGGACACAGACAAGAAAATTTGAGCCACACCGGTGGCTGAAGAGCGGGCACGCACAGACGATTGGCGCGGCGTTTGCCCGGCGTAGGTTTGCACTTCCTAAAGGGGACGAAAGACTGTTTCGCGTGGACGAGGATTCGCAACTGAAGGGAGTGTGCCATTGGCAGCCGGGGAAGCGGCGGGACTTGCCGGTGATTGTGATTGTGCACGGGCTAGAGGGCTCGTGTGACTCTGGTTACGAGCGGGGAATTGCGGACAAGGCCTGGGCGCGGGGATTTCACGCGGTGCGGTTGAACCAGAGGAATTGCGGCGGCACGGAGCGGCTGACGCCAACCTTATATAATAGCGGAATGAGCGACGATTATCGCGCGGTGCTGATGGAGTTGATCGAGGAAGGGTTCGAGAAGATTTTCTTCGCCGGATATTCGATGGGCGGAAACCTGGTGACAAAAACGGCCGGCGAGTTGGGCGATTCTGCGCCGAACGAATTGCGCGGAGTGGCGGTAGTATGCCCGGCTCTCGATTTGTCGCGGTGCGCGGACGCGTTGGGGGAGAGGCAGAACTATTTGTATCAATGGCATTTTGTGCGGGGGTTGATGGAGCGCTATCGCCGGAAATGCGAACTGTTTCCTGGGCGATATTCGCGCAACGGGTTTGGGCCAATCCGGACGGTGCGGGAGTTTGACGATGAGATAACTGCGCCGTGCTTTGGATATAAGGATGCTGAAGAATATTACCAGGCGGCGAGCGCGCAGAAGGTGATCGGCAAGGTGGCTGTGCCGCTGTTGTTGATTACCGCGCAGGATGATCCATTTGTGCCATATGTATCGTTTTTGGCGGCGCGGGTGCAGGAGAATCCGCGGGTGCGGCTGGTGGCGACGGAGCACGGCGGGCATTGCGGGTTTGTGTCGAGGTTTGCGGGCGAAGAGCGGTTCTGGGCGGAGGAGAGGATTGTGGAGTTTGTGGAAGAGGAAGCGGGGAGGTAGAGCGCTTCGTCGTCGACCGTTGTTGCATTGCTTACGTTGAGATCCTTCGCTTCGTTCAAGATGACAAATTTTCTTACCGCGATATTTCTACAATGCGTGCTTAGCCCAGAGGATTTTCCAGAGAGACTTGGAAGCCGGGAGTGAGGAGCTGCGCTGGGCCGTCGGGGGCGATGACCATCAGGTCTTCGCAACGGATGCCGAATTCGCCGGGGATGTAGATGCCGGGCTCGTTGGAGAAGGTCATGCCGGGTTCGAGGACGGTTTTGCTGGCGCGCACGAGATAAGGATGCTCGTGGCCATCGAGGCCAATGCCGTGGCCCAGACGATGCGTGAAGAATTTGTAGTCCGGGCCGAAGCCAGCGGAAGTGATCACTGCGCGCGCCGCATCATCCACGGAGCTAGAGAGCTTTCCGGTGCGAGCGGCGGCAAGAGCGGCGTCCTGTGCCTGGCGGACGGTTTCGAAGACATGTTGCATCTTTTCCGTGGGCTTGCCAAAGACGCCGGTGCGCGTGACATCGGACCAATAGCCTTCGACCAGGCAACCGTCATCCATCAGGACAACGTCGCCCTCCTTTAACTTTTGCGGCTCGCGCGTACCGTGTGGGAGCGCCGCGGCGGCGCCCAGAAGCACCATAGCATCACCGCGAAGATGCATTTTTGCGTATCCCGCGCTAACCATGCGGCTGATATCTTCTCCGCTCATTCCCTCGCGCAAACTCTGAAAAACCAGGTGGTAGACGTCGCACGTGGCTTCGCAAGCGAGGCGCATGAGTTCAAGTTCGTGCGCGGACTTGCACGCGCGGCACGCGATCGTGACAGGGTCGGCTGAGATACAGTCGAAGCCGGGAGCGACGGCGCGGAAGTGATCGTAAAAGGTGAAGGGCAGGGCTTCGTCGATGCCGATCCGCCCGGTTCGCAGGTTACGTTCAGCAAGCGCAGAGGCGATCAGCTGCGTGGGGCTCTGGTCTTCCTGCCAGACCCGCACTTCGATGGGATAGCGCATGAGTTCGCGCATGCGCGCTTCCTCGAACGCGGGAGAGATGACAAGAGGCTGTCCGGTGCGCGGGAGAACGAGTGCCAGCAGGCGTTCGCTGAGTCCCCAGCGAATGCCCGTGAAGTAGTAGAGCGAGGTGCCCGGGCCGAGGAGGATGGCGTCGAATTTTGGATCGAGCGTAGCCATCAGCTCCTGAGCGTGAAGCAAGCGGCCGTGGAATTCCTCGGGGGTAATCGGATGAACGCGGTCGCCGAGTGGCTTCAACGAGGAGAAAGACGAAGGGAGTTGTGTTTGCGCGCTCGCGGAAGACGATGAGGCGAGTGCCAGTGAGGAAATCGCGGCGGAAGATTGCAGGAAACGGCGCCGGGAAAATAGCGAATTTAGCTGGGTCATGACGTAAGAGGATGCCAAGAAAGAAGGAAAGAAGCAAAAGAGGGGGGTACTTTGCCTAGGGGGTGCAGCGCTGCTGCACCCCTACGACGAGGAGAGCGATCTCAGGGATTTTGCGATTGGCTCTGGTCTGCACCCGATGATGATGGAGTTTGATTCATGTTCGGCGCTTGCGTCTGCTCCGGGGGCGCGGGAGTCGCCTGGTCCGTGTTGGGTACGGCAGGCTGCGAAAGCGTTTTGGGCGGCAGATACGTCACCGGCACGGCCGCGTGGAGAGTAAAATCAAGCCGAGTTTCCGAGGGGATTTTTACTTGCTGGCCCTGGGTGGCGGCCTGAACGGCAGTGCCTCCGCCCGCGCCAACCCCCGCACCGATGGCCGCGCCTTTACCGCCTCCGGCGAGGCCGCCGATCAACGCTCCGAGAACGGCACTACCGCCAATGACTGCCACGGAGCGTTTACCGCGAGAGCTACCCTGTTGCTGGACGTCACTGGTCTCGAGCGAATACGTTTTGCCTTGGTAAGTGACCCTGTCCAAGGAAACGGTGAGTTCGCTGCGCCCGCTGAATTTTCCCGCTGAATCTGCTTGGACAAGTTTCAAGTTGACGTTGAGGCCTCTCGGAAGCACGACGCGATCATTGACGACAACAGGGGCATCGAGCGAAGCGCGAAAGGACTGTCCCGTCGAGCTGGTGGAAGAGTCGATGGCGTCAATGGTTCGAATCGTGACAATCGAACCCTCCGGAATCGTGACTGTGATGGGCTGAGGGGGCGGAGGAGGTGGCGGAGTTGGAGGAGGAGCAGGCGCGACCGCGGGCTGAGGATTCGCAAGAGGAGCGTCTGGCAGATTGTTTGCAGCTGAAGCAGTTTGATCGTCGGTTGGAGTTGCGGGAGCAGTTTCCGAGGGCTGCTCCGCCGCCGGCTTCTTTTTGGGCTTGGCCTTCGGCAGAACTGGCAGGGGTTCGGTTGCAGGAGCAGGAGCGGGTTCGGCAGCCGTGAGGGGAGGCGCAGGAGCAGCTATCGAGAGGGAATCGATCACTTGCGTGACGCCAGCGGTTTTCGAAGCGATGCTTTGCGCCGCAATCCGGGCGGTCTGATCGGGAACTTCTCCCGTGAGCGTGACGATGCGGTCCTTGCTAACGACGTTGACGGAAGCAGACTTTAGCAGCGGCTCTGAAAACATCCTGGCTTTGATCTGTGTGGCGATGGCATCGTCATTCGGCTTGTTGCAGGCCACGACGAGAAACAAAATAAAGAGAAAAACCGAAAGCGCGGACCTTTTGCGGTGCATGAATCCTCCCGATTCGTGGGACGCGAAGCCTGGGTGAAAGGGTTGCGCCCTGGGACCAAGGGGGGCCGTGGCGAAGCGAGGCTAGTCAGTTTAATCCGGTGGGATAAAGCGGGGTGATCTAATGGCGAATAGGACGATAAGAAGAACGAACAACATATGTTTTTTGGTAGGTGAAGTCGATTTCTACATAAATTTATAGGTGCGAAGTCTGGGGATAGTTGTACTTCTCTGTAACACAAAGTAAATAAAAGCAATAAAACCGTGCAAGTTTGGTCGGCCAATTGCCAATAGAGAACCGAGTGTTTGGTTCGTCCCTGTGGTGGGGGTTCTTACACGAAAATTCCGACGTTTCAGGGCGCGTTCTAGTTAGGCGAGCCCGGAGACTAGTTTTTTTGGTTTTGATTGCAGGCGACGTCGTTTTTTCGTCTTCAGGAAGCGTTCAACCGTCAAGGAGGTTTGAATGAAGCTGTTTAGAATGGGAGTTGTGGTGGCTTTCCTTCTAACATTGGTTTTCGCGGGCAATGCCGCGGGCCAATCGTTGACATTAGGAAGTATTGCCGGCCGAGTGACCGATCCAGCCGGCGCCGTGATCGCAAACGCGACTATCGGCTTGAAAAGTCTGGATTCGGGCGAAGAGCATTCGACCACGACGAGTTCCGAAGGTACCTACCGGTTCAACCTATTGAAGCCGGGGCGCTACGAAGTGTCGACCAGCGTGACCGGTTTCGCAAAGACAATCCAAAGCGTTTCGGTCGCTGTGGGACAGACGACCGAAGTCGACATGGCATTGGAAATCTCCAAGGCGGCCGAGACGATTGAAGTCTCTGGTGCGGCGCCGCTGATCAGCACAGAACCTGGCACCGCTACCTCTTACACGCCCGAAGAAGTTTCATTGCTTCCCTCTGCGGGTGGTGACATCACCACGCTGGCATTCACCTCGCCGGGCGTCGTTGTGGCGCAGGGCAGCGGTTACGGGAATTTCACTGTCAATGGTCTGCCGGGCACATCGAACCTGTATACCGTGAACGGCGAAAACGACATGGACCCGTACTTCAATATCAATAACTCTGGGGCGACGAACCTCACTTTGGGCTCGAACGAAGTGCAGGAAGCAACAATCGTAACGAACCCGTACTCGGGTGAGTATGGCCAATTGAGTGGCGCCCAGATCAACTATGTGACCAAGTCCGGCACGAACTCTTTCCACGGAAACGCGCAGTGGTATTGGAATGGCCGGGAGATGAACTCGAACGACTTTTTCTCGAACGCTACAGGTGCCCCGCGCCCATTCTCGAACGCCAACCAGTGGGCGGCTTCGGTCGGCGGCCCGGTCTGGAAAGACCATACCTGGTTCTTTGTGGACACCGAAGGTTTGCGGTTCGTTCTTCCGAACGTTGACACGGAAACAATTCCTACCCCGGCGTTTGCTTCGGCGGTACTGGCAAATATTCAGGCTAACCAGCCGAACGAACTTCCCGCCTATCAGAATATGTTCAATATTTACGCGAAAGCGTCGGCGGGTAAGCAGGTGACTCCAGCAGCGGTTTACAATCCCGACGGCACGGCCGCCAATCAGTGCGCTGGAGTCGTCCTCTCAGGATTTACGCCCGGGACGCCGTGCTACGAGACATTCACTTCAACCCCCACTTCGTTCGCAAAGGAATGGATTCTTGCTGGCCGAATTGACCAGAAACTCACCTCAAAGGATGACCTGTTCTTCCGTTTCAAGCTGGATCATGGATTGCAGCCGACGGCGATCGATCCGTTGAGCTCTGCGTTTGATGCGAATTCGAACCAGCCGGCATGGGACTACCAGGTAAACTGGCGCCACAGTGTCAGCGCCAACATGGCCAATTCCTTTACGGCCACGCTGAGCCATTATGTTGCGCAATTCGCGCAAGATACTGCCGCATGGCAAGCAGAGTTTCCCTATGGTGGAGTGCAGTTCGGTGGCGACGTTGGCTTCTCCGGCATCAATCCGAGCGTTCTTGCTTTCCCCCAGGGCCGCAACATCACGCAGTATCAATTCATCGACGACCTTTCGTGGACTCGCGGGAAGCATAGTCTGAAGTTTGGCGCGAACTTCCGCCGTTATGACGTCAGCGACCATAACTTCTTCTATACCTATCCGACGACCTACTTCGCCGACTTGACCTCGACCTCGCTCGGTGGCGGCAACGGAGAGACTGGATTGCAGGCTTTTGCGAATGGAGTCGCCAACGCATACTTCCAGCAGGACAGCGCTTCGACCGATGTGCCTATCGGCATTTGGGGAATCGGCTTCTACGTGGATGACACATGGAAGGTAACGTCCAACTTTACAGTGACTGGGGCTTTGCGGTTTGAGCATAACGCCAATCCTACCTGCCAGAGAAACTGCTTCGTGAACTTCGGCACTTCTTTCGACAATCTGCCGAGCATCAAGGCGGGGTACAGCGGAGCCGGCGATGTGCCGTACAGCAGCGATCTCAAAACAGGCCTCAACCAAGCCTATCCGGGCATCGACGAGATCAACGTGTCTCCTCGGTTGGCATTCAGTTGGGCCCCGAACGCCAGCGACCACTTCCCGTTCTTCCCGGGAAATAACAAGACGGTGATCAGCGGCGGCGTTGGAATCTTCTATGACAATCCGGCAGCAGGGTTGGTAGACAACCTTCTCGGCAATCCGCCGTCTTCGACGTTCTTCTATATTTCGCCGCTGGATTCGAATTTTGCAACCACTGGGATTTTGCCCTTCGACCCAACGAATCCGAGCAGCGGTCCGAATGCCTTTAAGGCAGCTTCGGCAGCGTTCAATATCAACCAGAGTTACAACCAGCTCTCCAACATACTCAATCCCATCATCGGATATAATCCTCCAATCGGCATTACTTCCATTCAGGGCACAATTCATTCGCCCCAAGTGCAGGAATGGAACCTGAAGGTCGATCAAGAGATCAACAAGGGCGTGGCGTTCTCGCTAAACTACGTCGGGAACCATTCGATTAACGGCCTCTACAAAGACGGCTGGTGGAATGCGGTTTCGACAAACTCTATCTTCGCCAACGTTTCTAGTATCCAAACTCAACCCTATCCGAACTACGCGGGTGTAACTACGGTCCAGAGCGGAGCAGTGGCAAATTACAACGGCATTACTGCTTCCGTCCGCGTCCAGTACCACAGTTGGTTTATGGGACACTTCAATTACACGTATTCCCATGCGCTGGACGAAGTCTCCAATGGCGGACTGTTCCCTATTGGAGGCAACGCGTATAACTCCAATATCCAGACGCAGATGAATCCGGGTACCCTGCGAGCCAATAACTACGGCAACGCAGACTATGACATCCGGAACCTGTTCAACGCCGACTATGTGATCACCCCGCCCGTGCACTTTGAAAACAAGTTTGCCAAAGCAGCATTGGGTGGATGGCAGTGGTCCGGAAAGATCTTCGCGCGCGGCGGGTTGCCTTATACCGTTCTCGACGGATTCGCCGAGAGTGGCTTGGCCAACAATGGTATTGCCAACGGCGTTGCGCCTGCAGACATCATTGCCGCTGGCGCGGCCCTTTCGTGCGGAAGCGGCGCGGCTTACACGAACACGACCGTGCATCCTTGCGCGAACATAAACGCATTTCAATACACCGGGCCGGATGCGAATGGGAAGCAGACTTTCTCATATAGCTCCTTCCCCAACCAGACGCGGAACCAGTTCCGTGGGCCCAACTACTTTGACATGGACATGGCTTTGTTCAAGACGTTCCCGATCAAGGAGCGGATGAATTTCGGGTTAGGCGCACAGGCGTTCAACGTCTTCAACCACCCGAACTTCGACCTGCCGGGTAACACGATTGGTGGACCATTCTTCGGCCAGACCTTTAAAATGCAGTGGGTGCCGACCAGCCCGTACGGAAACTTCCTCAATTTCGATTCTTCCGTGCGCGTCGTGCAATTGTCGCTGAAGTTGACCTTCTAACTTAATTCGCGAAAACGCAAAAAAACAGGGCGGCCCAAGTGGCCGCCCTGTTTTCTTGCATTGGGCTTCGCTTTGGACTCCGTCCTACCAAGGCACCGCCGAGCGGTCGAAAAGCGAAACCCAAGGATGCTATATGTACCTGGCGAGTTTACCTGTAGCGCCTTTGGCGCAGTCACCCATCGATCATGACTGGCCGAAACCCCGCTGCAGGAGGAACTGGCGTTGGTCACATAGACCAACCGGGATCCTACTCTGTGCGCATGGCTAGGATTTGTTTGTCGTGAACCTGGATTTCGACACCGAATGGGGGGCGCACGTCGCTGCCCTGGACGATGGCACCGCGAATCCAGATGTTGCCCGGCAGGCTGACGGTTTTCAGCGGATCGTAGAGCGTATGAGAGCAGGGATTGCCAACGAGTGGATGCGTGGCGGAATGATAGTCGTACTCTTTACGAAGGACGTCGAGATCGCGAATATATTCCAGTTGGCAGTTGCCGTAAGGAGCCTGGCGTGAAAACGCCCAATAGCCATCCCGAAGATTAGCTGAGCCGGACGGAAGCCGGACGACCGTGGCCGGTACGTTTTCGCCGGTGGTGAAATTGCGGATGAAAAAATCGGCGGAAGACCAGGGCTTGGAAAGCTCGGCAAGATCGGCGATCACCGGATGTGCTGCATCAGCGTGCGGAAGCAGTGACGCAGGATCGGGCGGAGGAGCGGGAACTTCGAGTTGGGGAGTGGGGTCAACGCGGACGGGCTGCGCCGGATGCGAGCGTCCAAACCAGCGCACACCCAAAAGCAACACAACGCCGAGAACAATCACGCCGGCAATCAGCGGCAGAAGCGGGTTGGATCGCGATCCCCGCCGTGACGAGGGCGAAACCCCCGGGATTTGCGGCATCTCGGCTTTAAAGCGAGCTGAAGAATCATCCATGGTCGCGAACCCTGAGAACCAACTAAAGCTGCGTCATTCGGAAAAGGTGAGCGAATGACGAAAATCATCGAAACGTGGGAAAGCATCGTCTTCAGGGGCAGAGAACCGGCCAAGAAGGGCTTGCGCCGGGAAAGGATGAAGTCCCCAAAAGAGAATCCCACAGCAGCGAATCGAACCAACTTCTTGCATTGTACTGACGAGATGGCAAAATGAGCAAGGCAAAGAAGCCGCAGGGAGCCGGAAAAGGCAACGGCAGGGCGTTGAGGGCGTCCGAGCGGTCAGGTTGGGCTTAGGTTGCTAACAAGGCTACAAGGAAGCGAGGAGCACTTGTTTTTGCAGGGGTGAGCGGCCTAGTGTAGAAGGAAGACGTACCTGAGGAAATCCGCAGAAATGGCCGGCGATACACGACAAGCGGCACGCGCGTTTGTTCACAGTTTGAACATTCTGTTGAAGTTTGCGCGCTTATACGAATTTGGGCACGTGCGCACCGCTGCACAATTTGAGACGGCGTGGAAGGAACTGCGCTCGGCGCTCGATTATGGCGGCGATGCGGGGCTGCTGCTGGGCGCATCTGGAAACCAGATCGTGCTCGATGGCGTGCCGCTCGGCGCGGCCGCTGCGGAGAAAAGCTTCGCGCAATTGCTGATGAGTTCCGGCATCGCCAGCATTCATTTTTCCCCTAACACTACACAAAGTAACTTTGCGCGATTCGTGCGCGCGTTTCCAAGCGGAAACAATAAACCCAGTATGTTGGCCGAACAGCTGAAGGCCGCGCTGGCCGGGGAAAGCAGCATCCGGATTAACGAGATTCGCTACGTGGCAGAGGATGGTTCCGTGGCGGGCATCAAAGTTGCCGCGCAACTGACCGCCAAGATGTTGGGCGGCGCGGGAGATAAATACCGCGACGTATTTGAAGATCCACAAAAGATGTTGCAATTAATTCTGGCCGCGGAGAGCAGCCGCGGTGCACCCGGAGGCGGAGGCGGGGGAAGCGGCCCGGGATTTGGATCGGGCGGTTCTGGCGGCGGGTCCGGCAGCGGCAGTGGCTCGAGCTGGAGTGGCGGAACCGACAGTAGTGGAAGCTTGTGGGAGGCTGGGAAAGCCTCCGGTGGCGGAAGCGGGCCGGGAGGCGGCATAGGATCAGGCAGCGGTGGACCGGGTGGTGGTGGTCCTGGATTTGGCGGCGGCCCAGGTGGCGGAGGTACGGGCACAGGCGGTGGTGGCGGAGTAGGCAGTGGAGGCGGGATTGGGCCCGGCGGCCCAGGTGGCGGAGGTACGGGCACAGGCGGCGGAGTAGGCGGTGGAGGCGGGACTGGCCCCGGTGGCCCAGGTGGCGGGGGCGGTGGGGCGGGCACAGGAACGGGTGGACCTGGTGGCGGCGGAACCGGCAGCGGTGGAGGTCCGGGCGGCGGAGGTCCAGGTAGTGGAGGAGGTGGGGGAGGAACAGGATTTGGAGGTCCCGGCGGTGGCGGCGGTAGCGGAGGAGGCGGGGGAGGAACAGGATTTGGCGGTCCCGGCGGTAGCGGAGGAATGGGCGGATCCGGTGGAGGAACTGGCGCCGGCGGTGGCACCGGCGGCGGCGGCGGAGGAACGGAACCGGGAAAATGGATGAGCGCTTCGGCGATGTTGCGCGGAGCGATGGTCGGCAGCGTCGGTCTCGGCGGTCCTGCCGAGCCTGGAAATTATTCTGTTGCGGAAGAAGAAGTGCGCTCGATGATTGGATTGTTCGCGCAGTTGGGGAAGTCGCGCAAGGATCCCGAGACCCGGATGGACGCGCAGTCGTTTCAGTCCCGATTGACGGCGATGCCAGTGCGCGCGCAGTACACGTTGCAGCAAGCTTTGGCAGGTCTTGCGGCCCAGGCGCCAATGGACAAGCCGGACAAGCCGATGCTGCTGAAGTTAGCCGAACACGTGGCGATCCGGTTTGCTTTGGACAGTTACGAGCGCGGCGAGTTGCGGGTGAACGCCGTCAAACAACTGCTCGACCGCATGAACGCGGAGATTGAAGCGCTGCGAAAGATTCTGGGCCAGCAAGAAGAGACCATGGCCAACGCGGGAATTTCCGTGCAGTCTTACACGGAGTTGCTCGACCAGGAATTCTGGCTGCAGGTGCCAGAAGAAAATAAGAAGGAAGTGCTGACCTCGGACGAGGCCTGGTGCGTGCCGCCGCGCAATGTGCGCGCGTTCCTCGAAGAGATGCTGCGTCGCGGCGAACTGAAGACCGTCAACGAAATCCTGACCAAGTATGCGGCTTGCGTGGCCTTGGAAGCGCCCGAGGCGCGGCGGACCACGGCGATCGGACTGGCGGACCTGGCGGAATTTTATGGCAGCGGCGACGGCAGCGCGCTGATCGACGTGATCCAGAGGCTGGGAAACCAGTTGGCGGTCGAGCGCGAATCGGATTTGCAGACTTTGTTGGGTGCGGCGTTCGTGCGCATGAGTCAGGAAGCCGGCTCAAAACGGTTTTATCCGGCGATGCAGCAAGCGTTGGCGTCGCTCGACAGCGTGGAAGCGCTGCGCCCAGGATCGACAAACAATCTGCGTCAGAGATTTGGAGCGGAAGAGCGCGTGCCGGAATTTGTGGAAGATACGATGCGGACGGGCCAGATTCCCGATGGCTTGCTGGATATTCTGGCGCTGATGCCGAAAACCACGTTGCATTACGTGACGACGCGGTTCGCGAATTGCGGATTCCGTGAGGACTGCGAGCTTTTGGGTTTGCTGATCTCCGGCTTGGGAGAAGATGCGGTGCAACGCCTGGCGGACACGTTGCAAAACGCGCCGGCCAATGAAGCTACGGAAGTGATCGGGCTGTTGACGCAACTGGATCCAGAGACCGTGGAGAGGACGCTGCCGGTGCGGCTGGCGCAGTGGCCGCGTACTTCGCACGACCGTACAGTGCGGCAGCTTTCAAGCGCGCCTGTGGAACAGAGAGCGAGATTATTGGTAGCGCTCTATGACACGCTCGATCCCCTGATCCGGCCGCTGGCTATCGATGAGATGGGCATGAGCGGAAGGACCGAGTGCATTCCCAGGATTGTGGAGTTGCTCGAAGACGACAACACGCCGGGATTCACACGTATTAAAGCGATTGAAGCGGCGGGGAGATTGCGAGCGAGCGCGGCAAGCCCGATCTTGCAAAAAATTCTGGATGCGAAGCAGGTTTGGCGATGGGCGTATCACTCCGAGTTGCGAATCTCTGCGGCACAAGCGCTGCAGAAGATCGAACCTACCGTGGCGATGGAAAAGATTGCTTCGAGCGGCCTCGATCGCAAAGATCTGGTGCTTGAACCGGCCGATATGGAGCCAAACGCTTCGGTGATCCGCCAGCGGAGATATGCGCGGCTGAAATTGACGAAGCACGTTCCCGCTGTGACGACAAATTTACGGGAAAACATGCGGAGCATGATCGCCGAACTCAATATGGGTGGAGCGATCGGAGCGGCGGACCGTCACCTGGCGCCGGGTTCGCTGCTAAGCTTGAAAATGTCCCATGGCGTGCGCAACATCCGCGCGCAAGCGATTGTACGCGGCGCAAGGCCGCAGGCGATGACGTTTGAATTTGTGGATATGGAATTGGACGAAAGAGCGCGGCTGAGAAAGTTGTTGATGGAGTTGGGAGGATTGCCGCAACCTGCCCAAGTGACCAACCGCAGCCGCCGGCAAAGCCGCATGGCAATGTCGAAATAAACTTCGAACTCATAATTTCTCTAAACACAATTGAACGAAAGGCCGACCTGTACTCGCGCGGGAAAAACCGTCCGAAAGAGCAGGTGGAAGTACTGTCCAGAAGGCGAGATAGCGTGCCGGTCACATGGGACGACTGTACCATTGTGAGACCGAATCAACAAGCCTACCGTACTAGAAAGGGTGTACTGGTAAGCAAGCCTTTAGAACCATCGACGGAGCGAAGGTACGGACCTGGGATGAAAAGCGATCCAAAGACGACCGCGGCACGCGCCTTTGTTCGAAGCCTCAACATTTTATTGAAGTTTGCCCGCCTGTACGGATACGAGCACACACGCACGACGGAACAATTAGAAATTGCTTGGGAAGAGTTGCGCACGGCGGTGCCGGAAAATGCGGATAGTGGTTTGCTGCTGGGGGCGACGGGAGCACAGTTGCTGCTGGATGGCGTGCCGCTCGAGGGATCGCCGGCGGAAAAACAATTTGCGCAATTGCTGAGTGCTGCAGGACTGGCAAGCATCCAGTTCCAACCAAACGTAACGCAGGGAGAGCTCGCCAAACTGATCCACGCGTTCCCCGCGGGCAAAGCGAAGCCCGCGGAACTGGCGCAGCAACTGAAGGAAGCGATCGCGGGCGCCCAGGGCATCCACGTGAACGAAGTTTGCTTCGTGGCCACGGATGCGCGCTTGAAAGATGCCAGCGTTGCGGCGCAGCTTGCGGCGGCTTCATTCGGCGAAGATCAAGACGCGTTTAAGAAAATGCTGAACGACCCGCAGAAGTTGCTGGAGCTGATTGCGGCTGCGGAAGGGTCGAAGTCCGGCGGAACGGGAACAGGCACGGGCGAAGCGGAGGGTCTTGGATCTGGAAGCGGTGTCGCGGGAAGCGGTGGGACCGGCAACGGAATTGGCGCAAGTGGGGATGGTGCGGCGGGGTCTGGGGCAGGCAGTGGGACCGCGGTGACAGGCGCCGGAACTGGAGCGGCGACTGGTACGGGACGAGGATCTGGTGTGGGCCCGGGCGCTGGAGTCGGACACGGAACGAGCTTTGGGATTGGAACAGGCATAGGCACTGGCCGCGGAACGGGAAGCGGGATAGGAAGCGGGGCTGGATTTGGATCGGGGAAGGGCGGAGGCGGTGGAAAAGCCATCAGCGAAGGACCTGGCGAGCCGACCGACGAAGAAATCTACGCCATTCTGCATGCACTGACGACCTTTGGAAAAGTCGGGAGCGGGACAAATCCGGCGGCGGCGGCCGTGGAATTTCAGGGTCAGGTGTCGCAATTGCCGGGCCGCGCACAGGACTTGTTGCGCGAGGCGCTCGCGGGAATTGCCGAGCAGGGAAAACACACAAAGCTCGATCAAAACATGCTGGTGCAACTGGCCGAGCATCTGTCCATCCGCTTTGCCCTGGAACGGTTCGAACGCGGCGAAGTGAAAGTAAACGCGGTGCGGCAAATGCTGGACCGCATGAATCAAGAAATCGAAGCGCTGCGAAAAATACTGGGACAGCACGAAGACAAAATGACAGAGGCCGGGCTGCTGGTGGAGTCTCACCGGGAGTTGCTGGACCGTCAATTCTGGGCCAGCGTGCCGGAGAGCGCGAAGCGGGAAGTGTTGTTGTCGTCGGAAGCCTGGTGCATCCCGCCGAAAAACGTGCAGTCCTACGTGGCTAATCTGATCGAGCAAGGAAACGCGGCGGAAGCCATCAGCATTCTGCAGAACTATGCGAGCTGTGCGGATAGCGAAGAACCAGATGCGCGAAAACGCGCGGCCACCGGGCTTTCGGAATTGGCGGAACTGTATGCGAAGGCCGATCCACGGCTGCTGGTCCAGGCATTGCGGCATGTCGGCGTGCGGTTGAGCGTGGAGCAGGATCAGGATTTGCAGTCACTGGTGAGCGCGGCGTTTGTGAGATTGACCAGGAAGCGGCGGCAAAACGGTGTTTCCCCGCCATGGAACAGGCGCTTAACATGCTGGCCGGCGTGGAAGCGCAACGGCCGGGAATTGCGCAGACGTTGCGGTCGAAGATGGGAATCGAAGACCGCGTGCCGGAATTTGTGGACGAAGCGTTGCGTGCACGTCAAATCTCGGCGGGACTTACAGGGGTGCTGAGGCAACTGCCGCAAAGCGCTATGGAACAGCTGTCGATACGATTCAACCGATGCCAGTATCGCGATGACCTCGAAAACATTGCGAATGTGGCGCACGATCTGGGCGAAGAAGCGCTGCAATATCTGCGCAGCACGGTGCGCGGCGGGGCTCATGCAGATGCCGTCGAAATGGTTGGGTTGCTGGTAAGGCTGGATCCGACGGCGGCGGAAGTCTATTTGCCGGCGCGTATTAAGGATTTTCCACGGGCGTGGGCAGGACCGCATGGTCAGGCAAATCGCTTCGTGCGGCGCGCCGGAACGCTGCCGAATCCTGCTGAAGATACTGGATCACGTTGACCCGCTGATCATGCCTTTGGTGGTCGATGAAGCGGGGATGACGGAAGACCGCGAGGCGTTGGGACGGCTGCTGACTTTGGCCGATGGAGATTTGCCGGCAGGCGCCGCGGCATATTTGCGCGTGAAGGCGATTGAAGGCTGGGCAGGATCAAAGCACCGGAATCGGCGAATGCGCTGAGGCGGATCTTAGAAGCGCGCAAAATATTTGGCTGGGTGCACCCACAGGAGCTGCGGATCGCGGCGCTGCAGGCGCTGGAAAAGCTCGATCCGCGATGGGTGCAGGAATTCTTGCCGAAAAGCGGCATCGAGCAGGACGATATGAAGCTGGCGCCGCTCGAAGTGCCGCAGCAATTCGAAATTTGTGCGCCATCGCCGCCATACACGCGTGCGGCTGCAAAAATCCATTTCTGCGGTGAGCACGAACTTGAAGCAGAACTGCCACCTGGACATTAAAACCGCCAGCCTGAGCGGCGGATTAGCCACAACCGACATGCACCTGGCTCCGGGTACGCAGGTGCAGCTGCGTTTGCAACTGGGCTTGCGCAACCTACAGGCTACCGCGCTGATGCGCGATTACCGCGCGCAGGACATGTCCTTTGAGATTGTGGACATCGGTATGGAAGAGCGCACCAAGTTCCGCAAATTCCTTCTGGAAAATATGGTGAAAGGGGCACGGAACAAGGAAACGCAAGCTGCGGCCGAGGGAAAGGCAGGGCGTTCCGAAGCACAAGGAAGCGCCGCGGGGCAAAGGACACAGAGTCTTCGAGTTCCGAAGTAGTAACGAGTCGCTGGTACTACAACAGAGTACCTTTGTTGGATTTACCCTAGACAAGGCTATGGCTTAACCTGACTTGATCGCGAAGCACTGGCTTCTCTCACCGCCCAAGTGCGCCAGAAATCCTTCGTGGACTAACTAAACCTGTGCGCAAAGCATGGAAAATCCGCTTCTGGCTGCTCTTGTGCGCTCTCGCGTGTGTGCGGGGTGCTGCTGCCACAGAGACTTCCAAAGTTAGCTATCCCGATAATCCACGATTTGCCGCGCAGAGATTGTCCGACCAATTTGGGTTGGGCGCGGTGACGGTGACGGCTATGGGCCAGGATCGCGTGGGTTTCCTGTGGATCGGCACGCAGACTGGCCTGTATCGCTACGATGGGGCGCACGCGCAGAAGATGACGGAAGTGGAAGCGCTCATCGGCCATTATGTTGTAGATATGCTGATCGCGCCCGATGGCACGCCCTGGTTTGCCGGAAACCGCGGGATTGCCTGTTACAAGGATGGGCGATTCGAGAGCCTGCCGATTCCGGCGTCCGCGATGGCGCTCGCCAGTGCCGCGCAAATGTTTGCAGTGGACAGCAAAGGCATCTTGTATGCGCTGCTGTTCAACCACGGAGTATTGCGGATTGATTCGCATGACCCCGCGCACAACGTTGTTCTCGGGGAAGCGGAAGGCATCAGCGAAACGGCGACGGGAATCGTGCGCGCCGAAGACGATTCGATCTGGTTTACCTATGGACGGCATTTGGCGCACGTGGAACCAGGGTCGAATAACGTGGAAGTGGACGGTGGGATCGAGATACCGGAAGAGCGCGTGTTGGCGCTCGTGTGTGACGCAGCAAAAACACTATGGTTGCGGACGGTCACCAAACTCGAGCGGGTAGATATGGAAACCCACAAACTGATTCCCGAGAAAATGCCCATCGGCCCAGCGGACGAAATCGAAGGAAAGCCAACGCTCGATCAGAGAGGGAAGTTGTTGGTGCCGTCTTCGACAGGATTGTATTGGCAAGGTGCGGATGGACACTGGCAGGTGATTACGGACAAGCAGGGAATTTCGAGCAACGATATTCAATTCGCAATGGAAGACCGCGAAGGAACGTTGTGGATTGGCGGCTCGGGCACGGGGCTCGACCGGTTGCCCGGCGTACACGAATGGACCGGATGGACCACGGCCGAAGGCTTGCCGGACAACACTACGTGGGCCACGCAGCGGGATCGCCGCGGCAGGCTGTGGGTCAGCACGGCACGCGGCGTGGCGGTATGGGACGAGCAGAAGCAGCAGTGGGAGAAAGTACCTTCGCTGAGCGAAAACGCGCGCGCCCAAGTGCGGCAAATTCAGGTGGCAGGCGATGGGTCGATTTGGGCGCTAACGGTAACCGGCGCGCTGGTGCGAATTAACCCGGACGATTTTTCAAGCACGGTACAGCCGAGCTATCGCGGCAGGCCGTATCAGACGGTGCGCTCTTCGCCGACGGGAGAAATTTGGGCGACCACGCGTGATCACCTGGTGCGTTTTGACACGAAAAATCCCGGTGCGGAGCCGCAGGATGTGCCGCTGCCTCTGAGTTCGGGAGCAGAGTTGTTTTACGTAGAGTTTTCTCCGGAAGGTGCGCTGTGGCTTTCGGGCACTGCGGTGGTGTATCGCTACGACGGGAAAAATTGGCTTACGCTGACGATGAAAGAGGGGCTGCAAGGGCAGGCAATCACCAGCATTGCCGCGCTGAGCGATAAAGAGGCCTGGGTTGCCTACAACGACGTGGTGGAAGTGACGCGCATCGTCGTGGACGATTCCGGGAAGGTGCGGTTTGAAAACTACCCATGGGATTGGCAGATTGTGGGACACGATAAAAGAGGGCGCGTGTGGTTTGACGGCCCCGATGGCTTGGCGATTCACTCGCCGAACGGAACGCTGCAGACGCTGAGCCACGCCGACGGGCTGTTGTGGGACGACGTGAGCCCGTGGACCGGAATGCGCGAGGAGCACGACGGAAGTTACCTCATCGCAACATCGCGAGGATTGGCGAGATACCGGCCGGAAGCGGACACGCCGAAACAGAAACAAATGAACGTGGTGTTGACCAATGTGACTTTAGGCGGACAACAGAGACAGGTGCGGCAGGAGGTCAAGGTGCGGTCCGCCGATGGATCGCTGACGGTGCAATTCGCGCCAATGATTTTGGGCGACCCGCAACGAGTGGCTTGCGTTTACCAATTGAAGGGTCTGGAAGAACAAGCCACGGAAACGCAGCAGCGGGAAGTGCAGTATGGCGGGTTGCCGCCGGGAAATTACGAATTCTGGGTGCAATGCCGCCACCCGGGAATCATGGTGCCGGCACAAGCGGCGACTTTCCGTTTCGAAGTCTTGCCGTATCTATGGCAGACCTGGTGGGCTCGCGTGGCCGGAGCTTTTGTGCTGCTCGGTTGTTTTTGGGGCTACGTGTCTTTGCGCACGCGAGCGTTGAACCGTCGAAGGCTGGAACTAGAAAAGGCGGTGGCGGAACGCAACGCGGAGTTGATGCAGAAGAATAAAGAGCTCGAAGACCAATCGCTGACTGACCCGCTGACGGGAACGCGAAACCGCCGATATTTCTACGAGACCATCTCGAAGGATTTCGCGCAGTCAACACGTTCTTACCTGAAAACACCCCGTTCGGGCGAGGCCACGCCGGTTGGCCAAGAATTGATCTTCTTGCTGGTGGACATAGACCGCTTTAAGCGCGTGAATGACGATTTGGGACACGCCGCGGGAGATCGCCTGCTGCGGGAAATGGCTAAACGGATCGAATCCGTGATGCGGAAATCGGACGACCTGGTGCGCTGGGGCGGAGAGGAATTCCTGCTGGTGTGCCGCACGACTGAGCGCGAGAATGCGTCGCTGTTGTGCAACCGGCTGTTAGAAACGATCCGCAAAGTGCCATTCGATGTTGGGAACGGCGTGCAAATTCATAAGACCTGCTCAATCGGCTGGGCGCCGTTTCCCTGGATCAAGGAAGATGTCGGGCTGCTATCGATCGAAAATGTGATTGAACTCGCGGATAAAGCGCTATATCTAGCGAAACGCGAAGGGCGAAACCGGAGTTACGGAATGCTACCGGCGACGCACGTCTACAAGTCGGAAAAAAGTGTTTCGATTGAATCTCTGCGTGAATGCCCGCCGGATCTGGTTCAAATTGTTTAATTCGCAATCGGTAGAGACGGTAGTTTTTCGTTTTCATGTGATAGTTTGGATGTCATGCGATTGGCGCTGCTCGTACTTTTTGTAATGGCCACACTATCGGCTCAAACGCCGCCCCCAAAACAAGTTCAGACCGGGATTTGTCCGAAGACAGCGGAACTTGGGGCCGCTCCTCGTGGCGAATATTGGTTTGAAGGCGTTCTGGGGAAAAAGCATGTGCGCATGTACTTGAATCGCGGAGGAGATGGAGTGGTCGGTGTGTTCTACGACACTGAAAGCTGGGCGCCCGTGTTCCTGGGCGGCAAGTGGATCGCGGGTCCGCCCGGCGCGATTGAATTGACGGCGCGCACGCAGCGCGATTTCGAAATCGGCGAAGTGAAGGGGCAGCTCAATGAGAGCGAGCTTGTTGGAGCGTGGACTGCAAAAGGGGAGGAGACCGGCATTTCGTTTCGCCTGAAGGCAGTTCCTCAGCCGAAGTGCGACGGCAAGGAGTCATGGAAGAATTTTCACGATTCGCATTGGCCGATCACTTTTTCTTATCCGGCGTCTTGGCACGTCAGTGCCACGGACGATAGCATCACGTTGACGTGCCCGGATGCATCGCTGCTGGCTTACGACGAGTATGAGATCCGCGTTTGGCAAGGTCCGGAAGCAAATACTGCGACGAGCGATGTCGTGCAATGTGCCGATAAATGGATCTACGGTTACGGTTGTAAGTGTGGCCGGGATATTGACGATTGCAAGGCTGCTGTTGCCGCGGATCAGGAAGGAATGACCTTGCTGACCGCAGATGGTCGGGCGTGGCGCGTTTATTGCCGGGACGGTGGCTATGTTGGTTTGGGCGCGGGCAGCCGGCGGATTCTGACGTTCGGGGACGCCTGGATTGTAATAGAAGCAGAAGGACCGCCTGCAGAGTTAGTGGGGCGAATGGTAGCCACGGCGAAGCAACGGCACTGAGGAAACGCAACCGAGAGGTTGTTTTTCGCGGGGCGCTATCCTAATATGCAACCAGGAGGTTGCGTATGACAACGGACCGGATCGAGAAGCGCATGGAGTTGAAGGCGCCGGTTTCGCGGGTATGGCGCGCGCTGACGGATTATCGCGAATTTGGGGAGTGGTTCCGCGTGAAGCTGGACGGCCCGTTCGTGGTGGGTCAGGTTTCCCGTGGCCACCTCCTGCATCCCGGATACGAGCACGTGAAGTGGGAAGCGGTGGTCGAGAAGATGGACCCGGAAAGGAATTTTTCGTTTACCTGGCATCCGTACGCCATTGAACCTGACAAGGATTATTCGAAGGAGGCGTCCACGCTCGTGGAGTTCCGGCTGGAGAAGACGGCGGCCGGTACGCTGCTTGTGCTCACAGAGTCAGGCTTCGATAAACTGCCCAGTAATCGTCGAGACGAGGCGCTCCGGAACAATGACGGCGGTTGGACAGCGCAAATGAAGAATATCGAGAACTATGTCACGGAGAACCGGTAAGAAGGGGACGAACACATGGCAGGAGCGGGCGATTATCTTTGCCGCTCTGGGCGATGAGACGAGGCTGTTGCTGGTAGGGAAGTTGAGCCGAGGGCGGCCTCGTTCCATCTCGCAGCTCACGGAAGGATCGAAGCTCACGCGGCAGGCAATCACCAAGCATCTTCGCGTGTTGGAAGATGTAGGGATTGTGCATAGCGCGCGCACGGGACGCGAAAGCCTGTACGAACTTGATCCGAAGCCCATGGAGGAAATCCGGGAATATCTGGATCGAGTGTCGGAACAGTGGGATCAGGCATTGGGCCGGCTGAAGACGTTTGTGGAGCGCTGAATCGCGTTGCGCGCCCGATGCGGAAGGAAAGCCCGGCAAAGCCACCGTATAATCAGAGTCGGGTAAAACCGTGGATCCCAATCTCCACTTTTCTTGGGAAGACAAACTGCCGCTGCCAAGGATTGCCGTTGACGGACGAATGGGGATCGCCCACCTATCCGGGAAAACAATTCTGCTTACGGGGGCAGGCGGATGCATTGGCGCCGCACTCGCTCGAGCGATTCTTTCCGGAAAACCGCAGCAGGCTGTATTGCTCGATCACTCCGAGCAGGCGCTGTATGAACTTGGCCGATCGCTTTCGGGCGCGAAGGGGCTCGCGCCTTTTCTGCTAGTGCCTGGAGACGTGGGAGACGGCACGTTAATCGCAGCACTGCTCGACGAGCACAGGCCCGACGTGATTTTACACGCGGCAGCGTACAAACATGTTCCGCTGATGCAAGCGAATCCGTTTGCGGCTTTGCAAAACAATGCGTTGGTTACCTGGGATTTGGCCAAGGCAGCCGCGGAGCACGGTGTGCCGCAACTGCTGCTGGTTTCCACGGACAAGGCGGCGAACCCTCGCAGCATTCTCGGCGCATCGAAGCATCTTGCGGAGCAGGCGGTCCTTCGCTGGAGCGGTGCGTCCGGGCGTTATGCGGCTATCCGGCTGGTGAATGTGCTCGGCTCGAGCGGGAGCGTTGTGCCGCTGTTTCAGGAACAAATCCGCCGTGGCGGACCGTTGACGATCACTCACCCGGATGCAGCGCGTTATTTTTTGACGATTGAGGACACCGTGCGACTGATCTTAGTAGCGGCAGCGGTTGCGGAAGGCGGAATGGTCTACGTACCGAAACGTTCTGAACCAGTGAAGATTGTTGAGCTGGCAAGATTGCTTCTGCAACATGCGGCGGGTGGAGCGTCGAATTCAATTCGCACGGAATTCACCGAGTTGCGGCCCGGCGAGAAGCGGGTGGAAGATTTGGTCTGTGCGAACGAAACGGTCCGGCCGACGGCGAGTGCGGCGATTGATGCTGCGATCGCTCCCCGGGCGTCGGCCGAAGCGCTTGACGCGGGGTTCGTACGACTAAGGGAAATTACCCGCCGGCGGGATATCTCCGCACTTTTGCGCGCGCTTTGCGAGTTGGTGCCGGACTATCAACCTGGCAGCACGCTTTGCGCTGCGGCGGGGCAGATGGCGCATGATTGAGGAACGCAGAAAAATCGCGGTAGTGACCAGTTCTCGCGCGGATTACAGCCATCTTTACTGGCCATTGCGCACATTGGCGGAGCGCGGGGATGTCGATCTGCGGATCATTGTGCTTGGGGCGCATTTTTCCCCGGAATTTGGCTGCACGGTTCGCGCGATCGAAAAAGATGGCTTCCCAATTGCCGCGCGGATCGAGTGCCTGCTTAGCTCCGACTCGGATGTGGGCATGGCTAAGACCATTGGCATCGCCGCGTTGGGACTGGCTGAGCAGTTGGGGGTGATACGGCCGGATATTTTGCTACTGATTGCTGACCGCTACGAGATGCTGGCGCCGGCGTCGGTGGCGTTGGCCTTGCGCATTCCCATCGCACACATCGAAGGCGGCGAAACGAGCGAAGGGGCCATCGACGACGCGGTGCGCAACGCTTTGACGAAGATGGGGCACATTCACTTTACGTCCACCTTTGCGGCACGGCGGCGGGTGATTGCGATGGGAGAAGAGGAGTGGCGTGTGCATCGCGCGGGGGCGCCCTCGCTCGATCATCTGCGGCGGTCTACGTTGCTGACACGGCGGGAGCTTGAGGAAAAACTTGGTTGCGACCTGGAGATTCCGCCGGTTCTGATTTCCTATCACCCGGTTACCTTGGCGGACAACACGCTCGAGGAAACGGGCGCGTTGTTTTCCGCGTTGGGCGAAGTTCCCGGCCAGCTGCTGTTTTGTTATCCGAACGCGGATGCGGGTAGCCGTGCGCTCATCGAACGCACGAGAGGTTTTCTCGAAGCGCGCGGGAGCGGCCGCGTGTTTGTGAACCTGGATGCGGTTACGTATTGGAGCTTGCTCGGACAGGCGAAGGTGTTTGTCGGCAATTCGAGCAGCGGCATCATGGAAACGGCTTCGTTTGGGCTGCCCACGGTCAATATCGGCATACGGCAACAAGGGCGGGAGCGAGCGAAAAATGTCGTTGATGCTCCGGCTGAGTCTTCGGCGATTCTTGCGGCGATTGCGGCGGGGTGCCGGCCGGAGTTTCGTGCGTCGCTCCAGGGTATGAGCAACCCATATGGTGACGGGGCAGCTTCGGAAAAAATCGCCAAGGTCCTGTCTACTGCGCCGCTCGGACCGAAGTTGCTGATGAAGCGCGCTGTGCCGCTTAACGAGGAAAGTTTCTTCGGAGCGGCTAACGATCGTCCATGAAGATTCCGCTTTCTTTACCCGACATCACGCAGGCCGAGATTGACGCCGTTGCCGCTGTGCTGCGCAGCGGGCGGTTAAGCCTGGGGGAAAAGCTGGAAGAGTTTGAAGCAGCGTTTGCGGGTTATGCCGGGGTGCCCCACGCGGCAGCGGTGAGTTCAGGAACTACCGCGCTGCATCTTGCGATCCGCGCGTTGGGGATCGGGGAAGGCGACGAAGTTATTCTCCCGTCCTTCACGTTTATCGCCGCTGCGAATGCATTGCGCTACGAGCGCGCCACGCCCGTTTTCATTGATATCGATCCAAACACTTTGAATCTGGATCCCGGCAGGATCGAGGAAGCCATTACGCCGCGTACACACGCGATCCTGGTGGTGCACACTTTCGGGGTGCCCGCGGAGATGAACCCGACCCTCGAGATTGCCCGCCGGCGCGGCCTGCTGGTGATCGAGGATGCTTGCGAAGCACTGGGCGCAGAGTCAGGTGGCAAAAAAACGGGAACATTTGGTGATGCTGGCGTATTTGGTTTTTATCCCAACAAGCAAATTACTACGGCCGAGGGCGGGATGGTGGTTACAGAGAGTGCGGAAATCGCCGCGCGGATTCGTTCGCTACGCAACCATGGGCGTTCCGCGTGTGGAACCGACAGCGAACACAACGAGCTTGGCTACAATTACAGGCTTTCGGAATTGCACTGCGCGCTGGGTATGGAACAACTGAAGCGCGTCAAATCAATTCTGCGTCAGCGCGAATCCGTTGCGCTCGGCTATCACCGGCGGCTCCGGAAATTTCCGGCGCTACAATTACCGTTGCAGGAAATTCCCGGTGGGCGTATCAGTTGGTTTGTTTACGTGGTGCGGCTGCCGCAAGCAACAACGGCCAAGCAGCGCGAAGAGTTGATTCGCAGACTGGCGTCACGGGGCATTGAAACTGGACGATACTTTGCGCCGATTCACCAGCAACCGGCCTATGACGATGTGCCCGTTCCTATGCCGCTCACGTTTACAGAATCGCTGGCCGGTCGCACGCTGGCACTTCCATTTTTTAACTCCATCACGGATTCCCAACTAGATGAAGTGTGTGGGGCGCTAGAAGAGAGCTTGCGTGAGTTCCTTTGAATTTCGCGACGTTCATCCCTAAGTGACAGCCTAAGGTGACACGCCTAGCGTTTATTCATAGCGCAGCGCGACCATTGGATCGACCGCGGCCGCTCTGCGGGCGGGTATCAAGCTTCCGGCGAGCGCGATCAGAATCAAGAGCGCAATTGCTGCCTCGAAAGTGAGTGGGTCATTGGGTTGCAAGCCGTAGAGCAGCGCTCCGGCTCCGCGCGTGGCCACGAGCGCGAGAAAAGCTCCAATCCCAATGCCGAGGCCGAGTGCAACGGCCATTTGGCGAAGGACGACAACCACGACGTTTGACCGGCTAGCGCCCAGAGCCATGCGAATGCCGATCTCGTTGCGACGCGTGGCGACCATGTAAGAAATCACGCCGTAGACTCCGATCATGGTGAGCAGTCCGGCCAGCACGCCGAAGAAACCGGAGAGCGTGGCCATCAGGCATTCCTCGATCAGGCTGTCGTGAATTGCCGTCTCGAAATCAAAAAATTCCGCAATGACGTCCGGATGCTTTTCGGCGATGCGAAGTTTTGCCGCGGCGGCCACCGTTGCGGTTGAGGTGTTCGAATAGATCATCAGCGTGGCCCACGGACCAGGATTGGGCGATTGCGCGATGGGTACGAAGGCCATCGGCGGCGTTGGATTGCGCAAGTTGCTATAGCGAGTGTCCGCGATGACGCCGACGATTTCGAAAACGGTAGAAGGGTAGCCGGGCTCGGCCTCGGTGCGAAACGTCTGGCCGATCGGGTTGGCGCCAGGCAGAAATCGCTGGACGAACGTGTTGTTCACAAGCGCCACGCGAGGCGAGGAGGCGGTGTCGTCTCGCGTGAAGCCGCGACCTTTGATAACCGGGATCGCCATGGTGCTGAAATAGTCGGGACTCACCCAGGTGAATTTCGATGTACCACGCTCGGAGCCAATCTGAAGGCCATGTTCCCAACTTGATCCCGAGAGCGGAACGTTCGTGGTGATGGCAGCGCTTACCACGCCCGGGGTCGATTGCACTTCTTCGAGCAATTCGCGTTGGAAATCCTGCCAGCGCTCTTTGGGTATGTTGGATTGCCAGAACCCCAGGAAAGCGGCAGTGATACCGCTTTCGCGCATTCCAGGATCAAAGGTCATCAGGTTACGGAAGCTGCGCACGAAGAGCAGAGCACCGACCAACAACACCAAAGAGATCGCGATTTGCGTGACAACCATGAACTGCTGGAGTGAGAGCCGATCACGGCCAGCGGTCGTGCGTTGACCGGACTTCATCGCGGCAAGCGGTTCGGTGCGCATCGCCCGCCAGGCCGGAGCGGTTCCGAATAGAATGCACGTGAGAGCGGTCACGCCAGTAACGAAGAGCAAAACACGCCAGTCCGTCGCCATTTGCAGATTTACCGGGTTACCTTCGGTGGAGATTTCCCACACCAGGACGCGGCCGAGGGATTGTGCGATGGCGATACCCAGCGCCGCTCCGGTTGCGGCGAGCACGGCGCTTTCCATGAGCAATTGACGGAACACGCGGCTGCGCGACGCTCCGAGGGCCAAGCGCACGGCAATTTCTGGTTGCCTGGCGTTGGTGCGTGCGAGCAATAAATTCGCAAGATTCGCGCATGCGATCAAGAGAACCAGCCCGGTGATGCCCAGCAGGAGCCAGAGGGACCGGTCGTACTCGCGCAGGGCGCTGACGCCGGTGTCCGCTCGATAAGCCGCAAGGCGAAAGTCTTTATACATTTTTTCGGCTTCTGGTCCGCGATCGGGTGGAACCGTGGATTCAAAAATTTCAGGGCTGAGCACAGCCATTTGCGCTGACGCGTGTGCAACGGACCAGCCGGGCTTCAGGCGGCCCATCACGGTGACTTCGAATACGTCGCGGCGCAACGGTTCGTTCGGTTGGCAGAAGGGAAGGGCGATGTCAAAGTTGTCGCCAACGATCATGCCAAAGAAATTGGGTGGTGTTACGCCGACGATCTCTACGAGATCATTGTTGGCGAACAGCTTGATGCCTTCGCGGAGATCGCGGCCACCCAGGGCGTTTTGCCAGTAGCCGTAGCTCACGACGGCGTGGGTGACAGGGCATGCTGCTTCGTCCTGGGGCATCAGCAATCGGCCTCGCCAAGGCTGCACGCCCAACACCTCGAAGAAATCGCCGCTGACCCAAAGACCTTTGAAGCGGCGAAGGTCGGCGCCCTTCCCGACATAGCGTTGGTTGACGCTCCAGGCGAACGTTCCGGAGAAAACCTGTTGTTTATCGCGAATTTCTTCCCACAAGGGACGGGTCAACTCGCCATGATCCTGATTGAGACCGAAACCGTGATTGCCGCCGGCGATGCGAACTTCGGCGAGATTTTGCGGATTGGGCACAGGGAGCGCGCGCAGACGGACGGCGTCGAGCAACTGAAAAATTGCTGTGTTCGCGCCGATACCCAGCGCCAGCGTGAGAATGGCCACGGCGGTGAAGCCTGGATTTTTGCGCAGCATGCGGAGGGCGAAACGCACATCGTTCCAGAGAGTTTCCAGCCAGAAGCCGGCGCGTTGTTCGCGACAGGTTTCTTTGGCCTTTTCGTAGGCGCCGAAAGCGATGCGGGCGCGGCGTTCGGCTTCGGCGCGAGGCAGACCGGATCGTTCGAGGTCGTCAGCCTGTCGCTCGATGTGCGCTCGAAGTTCTTCGTCCAATTCGCAGTCGAGATCGGCGCGCTCGAAAAGTGTAGTGGCCAGCGAACGTAGATATTCGAGGAGTTTCATGCTTCCTCCGGCTCCGCGCCGAGGGCGGAGCCCATGGCGGTGACCAGGCGGTTCCAGCCGTCCTGTTCTTCCCGGAGGCGTTTGCGGCCGGCGGAGTTAAGTTCGTAATACTTGGCGCGTCGGTTGTTGTCTGACGTGCCCCAACTTGCTCTGAGTAGGCCCTGGCGGACAAGGCGAAACAAGGCGGGATAGAGCGCGCCCTGTTCGATGAGCAACGCGCCACGGGAGATTTGCTCGATGCGAAGAAGGATGCCGTAGCCGTGGAGGGAGCCGAGCGACACGGCCTTGAGGATCAGGAGATCGAGAGTGCCGGGGAGAAGTTCGGCTTGAGTGGACAAGAGGCCTCCTAAGTTGATTAGGAGGGTAAAGCAAGCTCTCCTAAGTTGTCAAGGAGAGATGATGGTTAGGTGCCGGGGTCATCTCGATGTTCGTCTTCGGGGATTTCTTCGCCTTCTTTAAGCTGACTGTCTGGCGAGGGTGTAAGCAGGTCGCGCGCTGCAACCAAGTCCTCTTCGCGCACTAAAATCTTGAAACCCGCACCGGACCACGCAAGATGTTCGCGCATTCCACCGGCTGTATCTGCCTGGACCATCGCGGGGATGCCGGCGGACTCGAGTTCACCTTCAGCCAAGTCCGCCTCAGGTCGGCTGGCGCATATACTGGCGACGACAAGGTTTGGGCTGTCCATGCCAACAGTATATGCCCGATTCGATCGGAAACCGAAGCGGGCACTGCAAGTGGCGATTGTTGGCGGGGGCGCATCCAACAAGTTACAATTAGATGTTTGGCTTATTCTGCGGTGCTGGTCTGTGTAAGCGCGCAAAGGGCGGCGGGCGCAGGCGCGGCGCTGCCGATGCCGGGCTGAAGTCACGGCGCCACAGTCAGGAAGCGACGGACGGTTCATGGATTTAGTTAAGTACATAGACAAAATAATCGCGCACTTCTTCGGCACGAAGCACGACCGCGACATCAGGAAGATGCAGCCGGTGGTGGCTGCCATCAATGCGCTTGAACCGGAGATGCAGGGGCTCAGCGACGATCAGTTAAAAGAACGCTTTGCCGAGCTAAAGACCCAGGTGCAGGAAGCGCTGAAGGACAGCGATCCCGCGGAACCGACATATAGGGACGAGCTGGCGCGGGCGCTCGATCCGGTGATTGTGCCGGCGTTTGCGCTGGTGCGTGAAGCCGGGCGACGATTCCTGAACATGCGGCATTTCGACGTGCAGTTGATCGGCGGAATGGTGCTGAACTCGGGGAAAATCGCGGAAATGAAAACGGGCGAAGGAAAAACGCTGGTAGCCACTTTGCCGGCATCACTGAATGCGCTGGCAGGGCGCGGCGTACACCTGGTGACGGTGAACGATTACCTGGCGCGGCGCGACGCGGAGTGGATGAGCCCGCTATACAAGGGGCTGGGGCTGTCGGTTGGCGTGATCGTGCATGACCTGGACGATGCGCAGCGGCGCGCGGCATACGGCGCGGATATTACTTACGGAACGAACAACGAATTCGGATTCGACTACCTGCGCGACAACATGAAGTATGACCTGGCCAGCTGCGTGCAACGCAGCCACCAGTTCGCGATTGTGGACGAGGTAGACTCCATCCTGATCGACGAAGCGCGCACACCGCTCATCATTTCCGGGCCTTCAGAAGAGTCCACGGACAAATATTTTAAGATCGACAAGATCATTCCCAAGCTGATTCAGGAAATCGATTACACGCTGGATGAAAAGCACCGCACGGCTACGCTGACCGAAGAAGGCGTGAGCAAATGCGAGCGGCTGCTGAGTCTGGGGAATTTGTACGATCCGGCGCACATGGAGACGATTCACCATGTGTACCAGGGATTGCGGGCGCACACGCTGTACAAGCGCGACGTGGATTACGTGGTGAAAGACGGGGAAGTGATTATCGTCGACGAGTTTACCGGAAGGCAGATGCCGGGACGACGCTGGTCGGACGGCTTGCACCAGGCAGTAGAAGCCAAAGAAGGCGTGAAGATCGAGCGTGAAAACCAGACGCTAGCCACGATCACCTTCCAGAATTATTTTCGCATGTACAAGAAGTTGTCTGGCATGACCGGTACCGCGGAAACGGAAGCGACGGAATTCGGCAAGATTTATGGGTTGGATGTGGTGGTTGTGCCGACGAACCGGCAGTTGATCCGCATCGAGAATCGCGACGTAGTCTATCGCACGGAACGGGAAAAATTTGAAGCGGTGGTCAACGGAATCCTGCAGGAAGACAACACGCTGGCGCACGGAATCCGCCAGTTCAACGTGCGTGGGCAACCGGTGCTGGTGGGAACGATTTCCATCGAAAAGTCCGAGACCATTGCGGACCTGCTCAAAAAGCAGGGGATTCCGCACCAGGTGTTGAACGCCAAGCAGCACGAACGGGAATCACGCATCGTGGCGCAGGCGGGACGCAAAGGCGCGGTTACCGTGGCGACGAACATGGCCGGCCGCGGAACGGACATCCTGCTGGGCGGCAATCCGGAAGCGTTGACGCGCGAACACTTTTTGAAAAACAAGCTGGCGATGCCGTATGCGGCGGCTCCCGCTGTCATTGGGGCCGACAGCAACGGGGATGCAGCGCAGCCCACGTTGCCGATGGTGCTGTTCCAGCACGAGGGGAAAATCTTCCAAGTGCCTCAGGAACAGTGGAAGCCGGTGTACGACCAGTACGCCGAACAGTGCAAGGCGGAGCACGATGAAGTGGTGGCGCTCGGCGGGCTGCACATTCTGGGTACAGAGCGGCACGAAGCACGGCGCATCGATAACCAGCTGCGCGGTCGCGCAGGCCGCCAGGGCGACCCAGGATCGTCTCGATTCTTCCTGTCGCTCGAAGATGATTTAATGCGGATTTTCGGCGGCGAAAAGGTAAAGCAGCTGATGTTCCGGCTGGGCATGACCGAGGGCGTGCCGATCGAATCGAAGCTGATTTCCAGCCGCATTGAGAATGCGCAGAAATCGGTGGAAGGGCAGAACTTCGACGCCCGCAAACATTTGCTCGAGTACGACGACGTGATGAACAAGCAGCGCGAGACCATTTATGCGATTCGCCGGTCTGCGCTCGAGGGAAAAGATCAGCGCGAATACGTAATGAGCATCGCGGAGGAAGTCGCGGGCGAACTGGTGGAAACGTATTGTCCCAGGGAGCAGCATCCGGGGCAGTGGAATACGGCGTCGTTCCTGGCGGAAGTGAACAGCCAATTCGGAATCGATGCGAAGGCGGCGGGTGCCGATCCGGCGGCGTTGAATCACGATGAGTTGTTGGGGGCGACGGTTGAAGCGGTAAAGAACCGTTACGCGGAGAAGGAAAAGCAATTCAGTCCGGATTTGCTGCGATGGCTGGAGCGGCGAATCGTTCTGGACGTGGTCGACACGCAGTGGAAAGACCATTTGCTGTCACTGGACCATTTGAAAGAAGGAATCGGGCTGCGCGGTTACGGGCAGAAAGATCCGTTGGTGGAGTTCAAGAAGGAAGCGTTCGTGTTGTTCGAAGACATGATGGGCCGCATCGACAACGAAACGATTCGCTACCTGTTCCACGTGCAGATTCAGCCAGAGGGCGCACCACCTCCGCAATCTCGAGAGACAGCGCAGGCGGCGCCAGCACCACGGCAACTGCATGGTACGGCGACGGCGGTAGCGAGTGCAGCGGCGCGGGCGGAAGAGGCGCCAGCGAAATTGCCGGACTTTGCGCGGGCGCTCGAACGCAAGCAAGAACGGCAGCAGAAGGATTTGCAATTTCAGGCCGGAGCAGCGCAAGCGGAGGCGCCAAAGCCGGTGCGCGCGGGCGCGAAAGTGGGACGGAATGATCCTTGCCCATGCGGATCGGGGAAGAAATACAAGAAGTGCCATGGGGCGAACGCGTAGAGCAAAGCAGATCCCTCGCTAGGCTCGGGTGACCATCCACGTTATTTTTGCGATGCGGTCCAAGTTACTTTCGAACAGGGAAGGAATCTCTAAATGCCACCGGGAACAATGCCAGGACAGATGCCGCAGCGCCAACCGATTCCGGGAGTGAAATATCTTGTGGCGGTGGCCAGCGGTAAAGGCGGCGTGGGGAAGACTACGGTAGCGGTGAACCTGGCGCTGGCGTTATCGAAAATGGGGAATAAGGTTGGGTTGCTGGACGCCGACGTGTACGGGCCGAATGTGCCCATCATGCTGGGATCGACGGCCGAGCCCATGGCTACTCCGCAACAGCGGATTATTCCGGTGCAGGCGCAGGGCCTGAAAATGATTTCGATGGGGCTGCTGAATCCGGGAGACAAGCCGGTGATCTGGCGCGGGCCGATGCTGCACAGCGTGATTACGCAGTTTTTGCGCAGCGTCGAATGGGGCGAGCTAGATTATCTGGTGATTGACTTGCCACCGGGAACGGGCGATGTGCAGTTGACGCTGATCCAGACCGTGGAAGTGACTGGTGCGGTGGTGGTGACGACGCCGTCGGCGGTGGCGCTGGCGGACGTGCGCAAGGCAATTGAAATGTTCCGGCAAGTGAATGTGGATGTGCTGGGTGTAGTGGAAAATATGAGCACCTTTGCGTGTCCCCATTGCGGCAAGGCCGTGGATATTTTTGGACACGGCGAAGGCGCGAAAACGGCGACTGAATATGGCGTGCCGGTACTCGGAGAAATCGAGATCGATCCGCGGATTCGCGTTGGTGGCGACACGGGTAAGCCGGTGGCGGCGCAGGGTGAAGACGGTCCCGCAGCGCAGAGTTTGTATCGTTTGGCGAAAGCAGTGAGTGCGCGGCTAGAAGAAGTGGCTGCGACGTCGGGCGGCCCGAGGGTACAGATTGATTGAATAGTTGATGAGTTTCTTTTCTTGATCCTACCTCTGATTGAGTAATCCGAGAGAAACCCCAAGTTCCCACACGCAAGATCGGCGTGTGGTGCACCCTGCCCATCTCCAGAGATCCTACACCTCCCGCAGGAGGACACATCATTTTTGCGCGGGTATGTGATATTTATATGCGCGGAACATTTATCTATGTTTACGCGTTTTGTGGAGTGAGGACGTTTTTATGGGTGGATCCGAACCGGTCGAATCCGAACCAGTTGAACGTACCCGAGAAGCCCGTCCGGGAGAATGGGCACTTCTGGGCGGGCTATCTTTTGTGATGTTTGCCGCGCACATGCTGGTGAGCGGGCGTTACGGTTATTTTGTGGATGAGCTGTATTACCTGGCGTGCAGCCATCATTTGGCGTGGGGTTATGTGGATCAGCCACCGTTGATCGCGGTGATCACGTGGCTGGAACGCGTGACGCTGGGGGATTCGTTGACGGCGCTGCGGTTTTTGCCGGCTGTGGCGGCGGGGTTGCGCGTACTGCTGACGGGGCTGATCGCGCGGGAACTGGGCGCGCGGCGATTCGGTATGCTGCTCGCGTGCGTGTGCGTGATGGTGGCGCCGATTTATCTGGGGCTAGACTCACTGCTGACGATGAACGTGTTTGAGTCTTTGTTCTGGATGGGCGCGGCGCTGATTGCCTTGAAGATTTTCAACGGGGCGAGCCCGAAGCTGTGGGTGTTGTTTGGCGTGGTCTGCGGCGTGGGCTTGTTGAACAAGCATTCGGTGCTGTTCTTTGGATTTGGATTGGTTGTGGGGCTGCTGCTGACGAAGCAACGCCGCCAATTTGCGTCGCCGTGGCTGTGGCTGGGCGGTTCGATTGCGCTGCTGATTTTCTTGCCGAACCTGATGTGGGAGATTCATCGCGGTTTTCCAACCATCGAACTGCTACGTAACGTTCAGCAAAGCGGCCGAAACACGGAAGTAGGCCCGTTGATGTTCCTAGTGCTGCAGGCAGTGATTCTGAATCCGCTGACGGCGCCGGTATGGATCGCGGGGCTGGTGGAATTGTTGCGCGACCGCGAAGGGAAGGGCTGGCGGGTGCTCGGCATCACGTGGATCGTGATCATGGTCTGCATGTTGACGATGCACGGGCGAATGTACTATCCCGCGCCGGCGTATCCGATGCTGTTCGCCGCCGGGGGATTGGCGTTTGAGCGCTGGCTCGGTCAGATCCGCAGCGCGCGGCTGCTCAAGCCTGCGTATATCGCGCTCCTCCTTGTTGCGGGGGCGCTATTTGCGCCGTTTGCGTATTTCCCGATGCTCACGGTAGACCAGTATCTGGCGTACTCGCGCTTCTGGCATTTCGGGCCGCCGCGCATCGAAAACAATCAGCTGGGCCCGCTGCCGCAGATTTATGCGGACCAGTTTGGCTGGAAGGAAATGGCGCAAGTGGTGGCGGATGCGTATCACAAGTTGCCGCCGGAGGAGCAGAAGTCCTGCGCGATTTTCGGGCAGAATTATGGGCAAGCCGGCGCTATCGATTTCTTTGGCGCAAAGATGGGGCTGCCACCGGCGATTTCCGGCCACCAGAACTATTATTATTGGGGACCACGCGGTTTTACGGGTGAATGCATGATTGTGCTGAACGACAGCCCGGACAGACTGCACGAATTGTATGAGAACGTCGAATATGCCGGGACCGTGGATAATCCGCTGTCAATGCCATACCAGCATTTCGATATTTATATTTGCCGGAAGCCAAAATTCGGCACGCTCGAAAAATTGTGGCCACAGGTGAAGCGCTGGGGCTAGGAGCGAGGCGCGGGAGCAATCGAATGGAGTGGGCCGCCGGGGGTAGTTGCTTCGGCGGCTTTTATTCTTTCCAGCAAGCAAGTGCGGCAGAGGCAGCCCGCGGTTTGCGCATCGGGCGGCATCGGAAGGTGAGGAAGTTCGAAGCACCAGCAGCCGCCTTCGGGCTGGCACGTCATGGGAGAGCCACATTTGGCGCAGCTGGTCTGCATAAAGAAAGTATCGCGCTACGCAGGACGCAGGTAAAGAGAGTTTGCCTGGCGACTGCCTCAAAAGAATGCCGAATTGGGGCACCTGCGCGGTTCCAAAGTAACCTTGTGTTGCCGTGACGCATTGGGTAGAATCTCTCGCCGAGCAAGCAATTTGTTCCTCGTAGGCCGCCCAAAGATTGGTCCGCAATGGAATTGGTGTGCAATCTAAAAGGAGTTTGACTATGCCTCTATCGAAAAAGTTGGCGGCTGAGTTTTTTGGCACGTTTTGGCTGGTGTTTGGCGGATGCGGCGCAGCGGTGCTGGATGCGGCGTTTCCGCAGTTGGGAATTGGATTTTTAGGAGTGGCGTTTGCGTTCGGACTGACAGTGTTGACCATGGTTTACACCATCGGACACATTTCCGGCTGCCATTTGAATCCAGCAGTTTCCGTGGGGCTGGCGTTCGGCAAGCGCTTCCCGTGGTCGGAATTGTTGCCATACATCGTGGCCCAAGTGGTGGGGGCGCTGGCTGCGAGCGGAGTGCTGTTCCTGATCGCCAGCGGGAAAGATGGATTTTCGCTTACCGGAGGATTCGCGTCGAACGGTTACGGCATCCACTCGCCCGGCGGCTACTCGCTGCTGGCGTGCTTTGTCGCCGAAGTGGTGCTGACGTTTTTCTTTTTGTTGGTGATTCACGGCGCCACGGACACGCGCGTCCCTGGCGGATTCGCGGGAATTGCGATTGGATTGGCGCTGACGTTGATTCATTTGATCGGCATTCCCGTGACGAATACTTCGGTGAATCCCGCGCGCAGCACGGGGCCGGCGATTTTTGTGGGCGGTTGGGCGCTGGCGCAATTGTGGCTGTTCTGGGTGGCACCGATGATTGGCGGAGCGCTCGGCGGATTGGTGTACAACGGATTGTTTGAAGAGAGGAAGTAGCGGGCGATAGGCTCGTGAACAACCGCAATCGAGCAGTTTTACTACTCTAGTAGGGCTTCGTCGTAGGCGGCTTTCGCGATGCGCGCGATCACGCCGTCGCGGGTGGCATCTTCGACAGCGGAATCGGTTATGAAAACGGCGATGGCCAAGCGGCGTCCATCGGGAAGAGTAATCAGGCCGATATCGTTGGTGGCGGGAGTGATTCCGTTCGCAGGGCCTGAAGAGCCGGTCTTATGCATCACGATTGTTCTTGCAGGCAGATTACCTTTGAGCTGGTTTGCGCCATGGGGCGCATCTTGCATCCATTTCAAAAGAAGTCGCGTGTGTTCGGGTGTGAGCGTTGAACCGTTGCTGATCAGGCGCAGCATCTGAACGGCGCCTGCGGGCTCAAACCAATTGCGATATTGGGCGGTGGGGTCGTAATGGAGAGCGTGTTCACTGCTTTCCAGATGAAAACCACTGACTCCGATCGCGGCCATGTAGGAGTTCACGGCGGACGGACCTCCGACGACTTGCAGAACAATGTCTGCCGCGACGTTGTCGCTGAGAGAGGTGGAGAGGCGGAGGAGTTCCTGCAGAGGGACCTCGACGTTTGCGTCTGGATATTTATCCTGCAAAGGGCTGTAGGTGTAGGGCAGGATACGGTCACCCAGGAAAAAATTTATTGGCTGGTCCAGGGGGAATCTGCCTTGTTCAACGAGATGCAGCGCCGTCAGGGCGAGCGGGAGCTTAAACACGGACTGCATAGGTGGATGTGCGTGGGGATCGAGATCGCAGTTGAACATTGAGTGGGGCATCAAGCAGGCGACGGAGACTTTGCCGTGCGCATCAGCGGCGATTCTGCGGACCTGCTGCTGAAGGCTGGTTTGGGCGTTGACGGAAATCGAGAAGAGCAGAAGTATTAGGGAAAGGCGCATCGAAACCAGTCTAACAATGGCGCCTTTTAGGAAACAATGGCGCATTCCTTGTCAGGCGGCGGGGACGTTGATTCGTTTGATCGGCATTCCGGTGACGAATACTTCGGTGAATCCCGCGCGCAGCACCGGGCCGGCGATTTTTGTGGGCGCCCGGGCGCTGGCGGAATTGCGGCTGTTCTAGGTGGCGCCGATTGAACAGCAGCAGCGCAAAAAACGCCGCCCAATTTCCAAGTGCCAGGCCGAACCCCGCTTGCGTAATGAGCGCGCCCGTATAGGAAGGGTGCCGGAGGTAACGGTAGGGGCCGGAGTCTACCGGCGCGTGATCCGAGTGAACGGCGACATCGACGGTGAAAAACTTTCCGAGCACGGACATGGCGTGCCAACGGAACGCGATTCCGGCGAGCAACAAGCTGGTTCCCAGGAAGAACAGCATTGGTTGATTGCCATGAATAGCGGCCTTGGGAAGCAGATAACAGAGAGAAAAACTCAGGCTAAGCCCAATCCAGAAGAGGATGACGATCAACCAAAGGGAACCTCGATCACGAGCGCTCGCCTTGGTATTTCTGCGCGCTCGCTTTGATCGAGAGGCGTTCGCCTCCATGAATATCCAGAAGGCGAATACTGTCCAGAAGAGAAGCGCATAGGGTTCGCCGGAGAAGGGTAGAGGACGCAACGATAAGCCTCCGAACTTGCGGTTGATTTTATGCTGGAACCCGCCGACCAGTACCGCAGAACTCTTGACGGGCTTTAGATCGCAAGGGGGACACGCCGAGGGCGCATTCCTTGTCAGGCGGGTAAGCGGGTGTTATCTTGGGATATTCGCAGCGTGTGTGCGAAGCCGGCAGGGTAGGCTATATCCAAGCCCTGCAACCACTTACAGGGATACAGAAGCAGAAGCCCGTGAATCGCGAGCCGGACATTCGAGCGTATCGCGGCAAGTTTCCGCAGATGGCGGCGTCGGCGTATATCGATCGAGCCGCCGTGATTATCGGCGACGTGGTGATCGGTGAAGAGTCGAGCGTTTGGCCCATGACCGTGGTGCGCGGTGATGTGCACTCGATTCGTATCGGGAACCGCACGAATATTCAGGATGGCTGCGTGCTGCACGTGATGCGGGATCAGTATGCGCTCACGTTGGGCGACGAAGTGACTGTGGGGCATTCGGTGACGCTGCACGGCTGCACGATTGAGTCGCGCGTGCTCGTCGGCATGGGCTGCGTGATTTTAAATGGCGCGGTGATTGGAACGAACAGCATCATTGCGGCCGGGACGTTGATTACGGAGCGTACTGTGATTCCGGCGGGGAGTTTGGTGATGGGCTCGCCCGGAAAAGTGAAGCGCCCGGTGTCGGCGGGAGAGTTGGCGTCGATCGGGGATTATGCCATGCGCTATGCGGGGTATCGGGAAGTTTATCGCGCAGAAGCAATAGAGCGCGGCGAGCGGATCAATTGGAGCGGGCTCTCGTGACTTGTGGCGAATCGGATTCCTCAGGGGCTAAAGCGCATTTTTCGGCTTGCCTGATGTTGGAGCTGAAGCTCCGACCCCCTAAAATCAATTTTGTGCATTAGCCAGGACGGCATGGCGAATAAAGCGAAATTCCAGGCGATTAAAGGTACACGCGATTTGTTGCCACCGAAGACGGAGTTGTGGAACCGGGTGGAGCAGACCGCGCGTGAAGTGTTTGCTACCTACGGATTTGGGGAGATTCGTCCACCGATTTTTGAGCCGACGGAACTATTTGCGCGAGCGGTGGGGGGCGACACGGATATTGTTTCGAAAGAAATGTATTCGTTTGAGGACCGCGATGAGACCTCAGTGAGCCTGCGGCCGGAGGCGACGGCTTCGGTCTGCCGAGCTTATATTGAGCACAATATGAACCAGTTGCCGGCGCCCGTGAAGCTGTATTGTCTTGGGCCGATGTTTCGGCGGGAGCGGCCACAGAAGGGGCGATACCGGCAGTTCTACCAGATTGATGCAGAGGTGCTCGGCGGTTCGGATGCACCGGGAATCGACGCGGAAGTCCTCGAAATGGTGATGACGCTATTTGCGCGAGTGGGATTGTCGAGCGTGCAATTAGAGATTAACTCGATCGGGCACAGCGCGGCGCCTGTCGACGGTAAGCTTGTATGCCGGCGGGCTTACGTAGAGAAACTGCGCGAGGCGTTGCTGGAGGTGAAAGACAAGCTTGGCGAAGACAGCCGGCGGCGCATTGAGACGAATCCGCTGCGCGTGCTGGATTCAAAGCTCGAACACGAGCAGGCGATCATCGCGACGCTGCCGCGGATTGCAGATCATCTCTGCGACGACTGCGCGAAGCATTATGCGGAGGTGAAACGGCAGTTGAAATTGCGCGGCCTGGTGTTTCTCGAAAATTGGAGACTGGTGCGGGGGCTAGATTACTACATGCGTACGACGTTTGAAATCACCGCGCAGGGATTGGGTTCGCAGAATGCAGTGTGCGGGGGCGGGCGCTACGATGGATTGGTGGAACTGCTGGATGGGCCGCCGACGAAGGGAATTGGATTTGCGATTGGCGAGGACCGCCTGATTCTGTCGCTCGAGGAAGCGGGGAAGGGTGGTGCGGTTCAGGGACGCGACGTGTACATCGCGTGGCTGGGCGAGAAGGCGCAGGCGACCGCGATTGCGGCGGCGCGTAAACTGCGCGAGGCGGGATTGCGGGTGGAATTGCCGGCGGTGGATCAGAAATTCGGGAAAGCGCTGGGGCAAGCAGATCGCTTGGGCTCTCGGTACGCTTTGATTCTGGGCGAAGATGAAGTGGCGAGCGGTCAGTGGACATTGAAGACGCTGGCGGATGGTTCGCAGGAGAAGTATAGCGAGGCGAAATTGTTGGAGTTTTTGAAGAGCAGCAAGGGTTTGTCATCCTGAGCGAAACGAAGGATCTCGGACGGGTCGTTCAAGCAGAACGTCGGGTACGCGCATAGACTTTAGGTTGAGATCCTTGGTTGTAAAAGACACTCCTCAGCGTGACACTGCGCGTTTTGCGCGCCGGTGTATGAGGGCGCGGGTTAGTTACGGCAGGTTCTTTAATTTGAGATTGAGGGGAAACGACTGTGCTGGACTTTTTGGGAAATTTGAAGCGGACACATTATTGCGGGATGTTGCGAGAGACCGATGCCGGGCGCGATGTGGTAGTGATGGGCTGGGTGCACCGGCGGCGCGACCTGGGGAATTTGCTATTTCTGGATGTGCGCGACCGTTCCGGCATCGTGCAGGTTGTGTTCAACAAAGAGACGCAACCGGAAGCGCACGCAAAGGCGGAACAGGCACGCAGCGAGTTTGTTGTGGCGGTAGAAGGAAAAGTTGTCAAACGCGAGCGGCCGAATCCCGAGCTTGCTACGGGGGAGATCGAGCTGGTTGCGTCGAAGCTGCACATTTTGAACACCGCGAAGACGCCGCCATTTCCAATTGAAGAAGAGATCAACGCGGCAGAAGAAACGCGGCTGCGTTACCGCTATCTCGATTTGCGGCGGCCGAAGCCGCATCAAAACCTGGCACTGCGTCACAAAATCGTGCTGGAAATGCGCAAGGCGATGGACGAAATGGGATTCATCGAAGTTGAGACGCCGATGTTGACGCGTTCGACGCCCGAGGGCGCACGCGATTATCTGGTGCCGAGCCGCGTGCATCACGGACAATTCTACGCGCTGCCGCAATCGCCGCAGATTTTCAAGCAGATCCTGATGATTGGCGGGTTGGACCGCTATTTCCAGGTCGTGAAGTGTTTCCGCGACGAGGATTTACGCGCGGACCGGCAGCCGGAGTTTACGCAGCTGGATCTCGAGATGTCATTTCCGCGACAGGAAGACATTTTCAATGTGATTGAAAACGTGATGGTGCGCGTGTGCGCGGTGGCGGGGATTCAAGCGAGTGCGCCGTTTCCGCACATGCTGTATAAGGATGCGATTCGGAAATATGGCAGCGACAAGCCGGATTTGCGCTTCGGTATGGAGTTGCACGAGGTGACGGATTGTTTTCCGGCCGAGGCCAAACAGAAATTACAGATCGAAGGGAACGTGTTTGCGCTGGCAGCGCCGGGCGGGGCGAGCTATTCGCGGAAGCAGTTGGACGAATTGACGGAGAAGGCCAAGGCGGCGGGTGCGCGCGGGGCGTATTTCGTGAAGCTGGCGCCCGAGGGCACGACGTCGACGGTGGAAAAGCTGATCGGCCCGAAAAACGTGAAAAAGCTTGGCGAGGCCTGCGGAGCAAAAACGGGCGATTTGGTTGTTGCGGTATCGGCGAAGGAGCAGATCAAGGGCACGGAAGCGGCGGCGCTTGTGGCGGGGCAACTGCGGCTACAGTTGGGCGAAGCGCTGGGAGTGATCGACAGGACGCAGTGGAAATTTTTGTGGCTGACGGGATTTCCGCTGTTTGAATGGAGCGAGAGCGATAAGACTTGGGCGAGCGCGCAGCACCCGTTCACGGGAATTGTCGATGAAGATCTGGAAAAGCTGGAGAGCGCGCCGTGGGAAGTGCGGTCAAAAGGATACGACCTAGTGTTGAACGGCTATGAACTGGGGTCGGGAAGCATTCGAATCCACAGGCAGGACGTGCAGGAACGCTTGTTCAAGGCACTGGGATTGACGCAAGAACAATTGCGGAAGCGCTTCGGATTTTTCCTGGATGCGCTGACATATGGGACGCCTCCCCATGGCGGTATTGCACTCGGCGTGGATCGGATTGCCATGTTACTTTCTGGCGAGAAGTCGATTCGCGAAGTGATTGCGTTTGGAAAGACCACGGCGGCACAGGACTTGATGGCAGAATCGCCGAGCGACGTCGACGAGCAGCAGCTCGATCAGTTGGGAATACAAATTAGGCGGAAATGAGCAGGATCAGGATATTGCCGGAGGCAGTGGCGAATAAGATCGCGGCGGGCGAGGTGGTGGAGAGGCCTGCTTCGGTGGTAAAGGAACTGTTGGAGAATGCGCTGGACGCGGGCGCTAGCTCCGTGCGGATTGAGACGGAGATGGGCGGGAAGCGCATGATCCGCGTGATCGACGATGGCCATGGCATGGCGCACGACGACGCGCTGCTGGCGTTCGAACGGCACGCGACGAGCAAGCTGCGGACGGCCGACGATTTGCTTTCGATTGCAACGCTGGGATTTCGCGGAGAAGCGCTGCCATCGATTGCGGCGGTTTCGCGGCTGCTGCTCGAAACGCGCGACTCGAATGAAACCGAGGGCACGCGAGTTGAATTTGCGGGCGGCAAGCTGGTGGGAGTGAAGCCCGCGGGTTTGCCGCCGGGAACGACGATCAGCATCGCGGATCTGTTTTACTGTGTACCGGCACGGCGGAAATTTCTAAAATCAGACACCACAGAGCTGGGACATATTGCTTCGCTGGTGACGCACTACGCGCTGGCGAATCCTGGCAAGCAATTTATACTTACTACGCCGACGCAGAAAATTATCAATTGTCCATCCGCGGAAAAATTAGCGGACCGCGTGTATCAGTTGTTCGGGCGCCAAGCACTCGAGGAATTAGTGGAAATTCCTGCCACTTCAGCGGCATTTCGTGCGGCGATTACCGAGACGGAAATGGAAGCCGGGGAAGAGACGGCGACGCTGACGGTGACTGGATTTACTTCACGGCCGGCAGTGCAGAGACTGAATCGCAATGGGATTTATGTGTTTGTGAACCGCCGCTTGGTGCGAGACCGGCTGATTCTGCACGCGATTCACGAAGCTTACCGGAATATTCTGCCGCCGAACGCGTTTCCAGCGACGCTATTGTTTCTGGAAATGCCGTACGATGAGGTGGACGTGAACGTGCACCCAGCGAAAATTGAAGTGCGCTTCCGGCGATCGCAATTTGTGCATGATTTCACGCGCGATGTGATTCGTCAGGCGCTGATGAGCACGCGGCCGATTGCGAGCTTTGCGGCCGCGGCGACTTCGGGAAATATTGCCGCGAATCCGGCAGCGCCACCCGCGTCTCTCGACAGCGGATTCGTCGAGGCTAATGCCAATTCCCGCGCGCCGCACGCGATCATTCCAGAGATGGAAGAACTTGGCGTTGGATCGGGAGTCGGCTCGGATTATGCGCCGGCCAATGGCTTTGAACTTGCATCCGCCCCAATGCAGCCTGTGCCGCAAAGATTCCCGTTTGAGCCTAGCGGCTTCAGTCCCGGCGCCATGCCGGGAGGAGCATCTGGCATAACCGGTCGCGAGTCGAACTGGGCAGAGAACTTTTCGCGCGTGGGGGCGGACGCTCCGGCAATGCTGCCTCGGCCGGATCAGATTGCGGATTTAAAGCCGCTCGGGCAAGTCAGCGCGAGTTTTATCGTGGCTGTGAACGGCGAAGGATTATGGATCGTGGACCAGCACGTGGCGCACGAGCGCGTGCTGTTCGAACAGCATCTGGTGGCGCGTCGCGCGGGCAAAGTGGAAGCGCAGAGGATGCTGATGCCGCTGGTGATGGAGCTTTCGCCGCGGCAACTGGTGATCTATGAAAAAATCGCCGAGGAAATGACGGCGAACGGATTTGAAGTGGAGCCGATGGGGCCAAAGAGCGTGGCGATCCAGTCGGTGCCCGCGGGAATCGCGGCCAATGACGCGGAACACTTGTTGATGGAAATTCTGGATGGTCTGGACCGCGAGAACGCGGCGATTTCGATTGATACGCTGCAAGCGAAGATTGCGGCTTCGACGGCGTGCCATGCGGCAATCAAGGTGAACATGCCGCTCGATCAGACGAAAATGGAATGGCTGCTGGCCGCACTAGCGAAAACCGATTGCCCGATGAGCTGTCCGCACGGGCGGCCGGTGGTGCTGCGGTATTCGGTGAAGGAAATCGAGAAAGCGTTTCATCGAATCTGAACAGCCTTAGAAGAGTGAAAATGGAAATTTGAAAATTGATGGTCGAGCTCGTAATCGGATATCAAACAGTGGGAATCGCATTTCAGTGTATCGAGGGGACCGTGAGCGAAGGAAAAAAGACGGCAGTGATTTTTGGGCTGGCGAACAAGCGCAGCATTGCGTGGGCGATTGCGCAGAAATTGCATGCGGCGGGCTGGCAGCTGGCCATTACCTATCAAAACGAACGGCTGGAACAGGAAGCCAAGGATCTGATCACGGACCTGCCGGGGGCCGACGGCTTCATGTGCGATGTGAGTTTTGACGACCAAATCGCGAGCTTGTTTGAGAAGCTGCGGACGCGCTATGGCGTATTGCACGGGTTGGTGCATAGCGTGGCGTTTGCGCCCACTGAGGACATGAAGGGCGAATTCCTGAACACGTCGCGGGAAGGTTTTCGCATCGCGCACGATGTGAGCGTGTACTCGCTGATCGCGGTGTCTCGTGCAGCGGCGCCGTTGATGACCGAAGGTGGGGGCGTTGTGACGATGACATATTATGGCGCAGAAAAAGTAGTGCCCAAATACAACGTGATGGGCGTGGCGAAAGCGGCGCTTGAAGCGACAGTGCGCTATCTGGCGAACGAGCTGGGACCCAAGGCGATTCACGTGAACGCGATTTCCGCGGGGCCGATCAAGACGCTGGCCGCCCGCGGAGTTTCGCAACTAGGCGAGATGTTGAAGGCGCATGCGGACAGAGCGCCACTGAAACGCAATGTGGACCCGGCGGAAGTGGGCGCCACGGCGGCGTTCTTGCTTTCTGAAGGCGGCTCGGGGATTACGGGCGAGACGATTTACGTGGATTGCGGATATAACATCATGGGATTCTGAAGGTAGAAAATGGAAAAGTCAAAACAAGTTGTCAGATCGAGGGGCGCAGGTTAAGGCAGTGATGGGCAGAGCGGGAATAACGGAACGGTTGACGATTGCGATTGATGGGCCGGCGGGATCGGGCAAGAGCACGGTGGCGCGCCGGGTTGCAGCGATGCTTGGATATTTGTACCTGGATAGTGGGGCGATGTACCGGGCGGTGGCGTTGAAGGCGCTGAAGCGTGGGATTCCACTCGAAAATGATGCGCAGTTGGAAACGCTGGCGCGCGAAACGCACATCGAATTGAAGGCGCCTACGGCGGAGCAGGAAGCGGCGGGATTAAAGAACCGCGTTTTTCTGGACGGGCGGGAAGTGACGGAGGAAGTCCGCACCGGAGAAGTGGCGCAGGCGGCGTCGCGGTTGGCAACGATTGCGGGCGTGCGGAAAGTGCTGGTCTCGGAACAACAGCGGGCGGGGCAAGGAGGCGGAGTCGTGATGGAAGGGCGGGACATCGGTACGGTGGTGTTTCCGAGCGCAGAGTTGAAAATATTTCTGGAAGCTTCACCGGAAGTTCGCGCGCAGAGACGGTGGAAAGAGCATCAAGAAAAAGGCGAGAGCCTGACGCTGCTGGAAGTTTTTCAGGAAGTGCGCGTAAGAGACAAGCGCGACAGGGAAAGAAAAGTGTCGCCGCTCGTGAAAGCGAAGGACGCGGTGCTGATCGATAATACAGCGATGGGCATTGAAGAGACGGCGCGGCTGATTGTGTTTCTGGCGAACGAGAGGGTGCCAGCCTGAAAACGAAAATCGAACGCAGTAGCATCGCGGCCCAGCGAAGAGGGACTAAGATAAAGAGAAGTAATCACTTAGCTCGAAATAGCCAATGAAAATGCGGGTTTTCGAAAATAGGGCTTGACAGAATTTCGAACTCCGTTTACTTTGCAGATACCTCAGAAATTTTCTGCTGCAATTTGTGGCAGAACCTCACTGAGCGTGGAAAGCAGAAGATGAGACAAGACGAACCAAGTCACGATAACAAGATGACGCGGCGAACCGGTCTCGTGGTCTGCTCGAACACGCGACTTTAAAACTATCCGCTTAAATCATTTCGATACAAAGGCCACTGTTACGGGGAAGTTTGTCCCGGGATGGTGAAGTTCACGGCTACTTCGTGGTAGAGGCCGCAAGGCTCGGGTTCAAATCCCGGTTCCATGAACGGTTATTCCTCCCGGAATTGTTCCGTGGTTTGAAGAGTCTGCGGCGTGGTGAAGGCGCGGGATACATCGCACAAGCGGTTGCGGGTTCGAATCCCGTCGTCGACGAAAAGTCGATGTAGCTCAAATCGCACAGCACTGTTACAAACCCGGGCCGATGATTCCCGCCGCAAAAGTTTGCGGTGTGGTGAAGGTACGCGTTACTTCGGTAGAGCGCCGCGGCGATGAACTGCGGAGGTCGCGAGTTCGATCCTCGCTTGCTTCAGGGTGGCCGGGCTAAAGGCCGACACCTACGGGGCAATAGCTCAGAAACAAAAACGCGGGCCGATGGTTCCCAGCGGATGAAATACCGGGATGGTGCAGAGCAGGGCTACTTCGACTGTAAACGAAGCGGGGCCGTCAGCCTCGCAACCTTGCTCATTTTTTCCTCCCGGTTCGAATTTGTATTGTTTGAGCCAAAGGAATGCGAGAAAGGAGCGCCAGAACATGGAAGAAAAAGTTTCACTTGAGGGACAAGTGTTGAAAGTGGCGGGGCAACTCATGCTGTTGATTCCGCTCGATTGCGGAGGCGCGCAGTTGGTCGAGTGTTCACGTGGCATCTCCGAGGTGCAAGGCGAGTTTTTGAAGATCGCTATTCCCGAGTGGCTGGCTGGGATGCTGCGCATCGAAGAAGGAGATTTGGTCTGTGTCCATAACGCGGACGGCAAATTTCACATTCAGACAAGCATTCCGAGGCCAGTGAATTAAATGACAGGAAGGCAATAGGCAAGTGAGAGATTGCCGCAGGGCTAAAGAGGTTGGACGTGGCGTAGGGCAGGGTTACTTCGCTCGACATGCGGGAAGTTGTGGGTTCGATTCCTACCCGGCGCAATTGTGAGCCGGAAGCTCAATAGCAGAGCACCTAATTTCCCTGGCCGCTTGTTCCCGTCCAGCAGTTTTGTAAGAAGGAGCGGCAGAGCCGCAGAAGGGAGGAGTGGTGATGATGGTGAAACTGAATGTGTGGAAGCGGTTGTTTCCGGTGCGGACGCACGAAGGTGCGGTGGCGCAGAAGGTCAGTGCAAAAGCGGAACTGCGGCGGACCGTGCTGACGTGCCTGCTCTGGGAAGACACGTTTTACGAAAAGGGAAGCGGGATTGCCGCACGGATCGCCGAGCTTGTGCGCGAGAACAAGCCGGAGGATGTGGCGGCGCTGGCCCGGGAAGCACGCGATGCGATGCAGTTGCGTCACGTGCCGCTCTTCGTGGTGCGCGAACTGGCGCGGCGCAAGGGCGCCGGTGCGCTTGTGGCAGAAACGCTCGAGCATGTGATCCAGCGCGCGGACGAACTTGGCGAGTTCGTGGCGCTCTACTGGAAAGAGATGAAGCAGCCGCTGTCTGCGGGAGTAAAGCGAGGTCTGGCCCGGGCGTTCGTGAAATTCGACGCCTACCAGCTTGCGAAGTACGACCGCGATTCCGTGGTGACCCTGCGCGACGTGCTGTTTCTGTGCCACGCCAAGCCGCGCGATGCGGAACAAGCGGAGCTCTGGAAGCAGCTCTTGGAAGGCAAGTTGGAGGCGCCAGACACTTGGGAGGCTTCGCTTTCTGCCCGCAAGGACAAAAAAGAAACCTTCGAACGGCTGCTCGGCGAAGGCAAGCTGGCCGGCATGGCGGTGCTGCGCAACCTGCGGCTGATGGCGGCCGCCGGGGTTTCTCCGAAGCTGATCCGAGAGCGGCTCAGCACGGGCGTAGCGCGCGCTCTGCCGTTTCGTTTTGTGACGGCGGCGCGTTACGCGCCGAAGCTTGAGGACGCGATCGAGGAAGAGATGCTGAAGGGCATCAGCGGACTCGAGAAGCTTCCGGGAGCGACGGGGCTGGTGGTCGACGTGTCCGGGTCGATGGACTACCGCTTGTCCCGCAAAGGCGAAGCCACGCGGATGGACGCGGCCGCGGGCCTGGCGATTCTGCTGCGGGAGAAGAGCGAGGAATTTGCGATCGCTAGCTTCTCCAACACTTGCGTGGAATTGCCGCCGCGGCGCGGCTTCGCCCTGCGCGACGCGATCGCGAAGTCGCAGACGCACTCGGGGACCTACCTGAAGCGCGCGCTAACGCAGCTTCAGGAAAACGCGGACTGGCGCAACCTGGACCGACTGATCGTGATCACCGACGAACAGTCGCACGACGGAATCCTGCCGGCGTGGACCGCGAAAGCGTACGTGTTGAACGTGGCGCCGTACAAGCCGGGCATCAGCTATGGAAATGGCTGGACGCACGTCGATGGCTGGTCCGAGCGGGTAGTGGACTACATCGCAGGCGTGGAAAAGGAAGCGGTGGAATAAAACGATTCCGAGGAGGAATCACAACCGGGCGCGCGGCGGCGACCAGCTGTGCGCCCATCTTTTTGTAAAACGGAGATTCGAAAAGTGACAATGGAACGTGGGTGGCGTCTCGGATTATTTGGGCGATTTGGACCTGTTGTGGAAGCGTTGACCAGCCGCCACAGCCCATCGGGGACGCTACATGCCGGAAGCGGAAGCTTTCTGAAGAGCGGATTCGTAAGAGCCCGGGATTGTATCTTCGTTGCAACCGAGACGTTCGACGTGGCCTGAAAGCTGCGACCACTCGGCTCTCTCGAGCGAGAGGAGCAAGTCGTAAACATCACGGAAGCGGTTTTCGCCGCCATTGAGCGCGGTTTTCACTTCCTGTGCGACGGGCAAAGAGCGAAGCACTTCACCAATGGGCTTGTCGAGCAGGGCATCGGTGATCGACAGCAAACCCATCAGGAACAGGCTGGATTTTTTCGCATTCATGCCAACGACGCCGGAGAAATCTTCGCAAAAATACGCGCGAGTGAGGGCGGTGCGCACAAGTTCCGGCGGTTTGCCCGCGCTCATGGCTACTACCGCGAAGACCGACACCCAGCGTCGAAATTCATCTTCGCCAAGCAAGGAAAGCGCGTGGCGAACGCTCTGGATTTCCGAGCCAAGACCGAGCAAAGGGGAGTTCAGGTAACGCAGCAGGCGATAGAGCAGGGAAGGCTCGCGCTTCAGTAATTGTTCGATGGCCGCGTAGTCGAGTTCGGGAGCGGCGACGGCGTTCAGGAGTTCGAGCTGCAGCAGCTTGTCTCCGGGAATCTCGCGCGTCTCGATCATCGAAGGCTTACAGAAGAAATAGCCCTGAAAATAAGAGAAGCCAAGTTGGCGGGCTTCCCCCAGCTCCTGTTCGGTTTCCACTTTTTCAGCGAGCAGGGAAGCTTTCCCGCCGGCATATTTCGTCGCCAGATGTTTCCGGCCGCCCGCGTCCAGCAATCGGAAATCGACTTTAAGAAATTGCGCCAGCTCGACCAGGGGAGCCATTTTTGGCTGGTCCACAAAATCGTCGAGCGCCAGGGTGTAGCCGGCGGTGTGGAGGTCGCGGCAGATGGCCACGATTTCCTCCGTGGGATTTACCGTTTCCAAAATTTCCACGACGATATGCTCAGGCGGTAGGAGCTTGGGGGCCCCGAGGCGCAGCGCAAGTTCGTCGACATTCACGAAAGCTCGGGCATGGCCGGTGAGAGTTTGCAGGTCAAGCAGTGTGATCGAATCGGCGATGACGCTCGTGGAGGCGTTCCGGTAAGGCTGGAAATAATTCTCCGGACCGCCGCGAAACAGCAGTTCGTAGGCAAACACCTGCAGGCGTTTGTCAAAAATGGGCTGGCGCGCAATAAACCGTTCGTGCATTCGGACACTCCTCGCCCGAAATCAATCGACGTATTTTCACGATACGGTACCACCAAGGCAGACATTCTCGCCCTGGGGAAAGGGAGGGTGCCGTACGAAACCGCTGTTTTCCTAGGCCGGAGCTGACATGGAGCCGAGGAATTCGGTGTTGGACTTCGTCTTGGTCAAGCGGCTGAGGAGCAGCTCCATGGCTTCGACGGTCGAAAGCGGGCTCAGCACCTTGCGCAACACCCAGACGCGGCTGAGCTCATCGGGCGGGAGCAGCAGTTCATCCTTACGCGTGCCGGAACGCTGAATATCGATGGCCGGGAAGACGCGTTTATCGGCGAGCCGGCGGTCCAAATAAATTTCCATGTTACCGGTGCCCTTGAATTCTTCGAAGATGACGTCGTCCATGCGGCTGCCAGTGTCAATCAACGCCGTGGCGATGATGGTGAGCGAGCCGCCTTCTTCCACGTTGCGCGCGGCGGCGAAAAAGCGGCGCGGACGCTGCAAGGCGTTGGCGTCAATACCGCCGGAGAGCACTTTGCCGGAAGGAGGCGTGACGGCGTTGTAAGCGCGAGCGAGACGGGTGATGGAGTCGAGCAGCACGACGACGTCGCGCTTGTGCTCGACCAGGCGCTTGGCTTTTTCGAGAACCATTTCCGCGACTTGGATGTGGCGCTGCGGCGGCTCATCGAAGGTGGAGCTGATGACTTCGCCCTTGACGGTGCGCTGCATGTCGGTAACTTCTTCGGGGCGTTCGTCGATGAGAAGAACGATCAGCGCGACTTCCGGATGGTTCACGGTGATGGAATTGGCGATGGACTGCAGCATCATGGTCTTACCGGTGCGTGGCGGCGCGTTGATCAAACCGCGCTGGCCTTTGCCGACAGGGCAGAGAAGATCGAGGACGCGGCCGGTCAGGTTTTCCTTGACCGTTTCCATCTTCAGGCGGCCCTGGGGATAGAGTGGGGTCAGGTTGTCGAAGAAGATCTTGTTGCGGGCGACTTCGGGATCCTCGAAATTGACGGCTTCGACTTTGATCAATGCGAAATAGCGCTCGCCATCTTTGGGAGGACGCACCTGGCCGGAAACGGTGTCGCCGGTGCGCAGATCGAACTTGCGGATCTGCGAGGGAGAGACGTAAATGTCGTCCGGGCCGGGAAGATAGTTATATTCCGGGGCGCGAAGAAAGCCGAAGCCGTCCGGGAGGCACTCGAGAACGCCTTCGGAGAAGATCAAGCCGTTCTTCTCGGTCTGCGCGCGGAGGATCTGGAAGATCAACTCCTGCTTGCGCATGCCGCTGGCGCCGGGAATATTCAATTCCTTGGCGATCTTTGCCAGAGTCGGTGATGTTCTTTTCCTTGAGCTCGGCAAGGCTGATGCTCATCTGATTGTTTCCTTCAAGTTTGTTTCTTTTCATATGTCCTTAACTTTATGATGTGGTGAGATGGAACTTGACCGTGATTCTTCCGGAACTGGACTTGCGTGGTGGTGTACCTTCCTGGCGGCACGACACGCCGCCAGGATGGGCAAACCAGACTTCTTCAACCGGAAGCAGCCGGCCGAGGCACTGAGACCGCATCGAGCAGACCTCGCGGGTGACGAGGCCGTGCCTGAAACGACTGCTTAGTTGGTCAAACTTTTGTCTTTCTCGGCGCCACGACGAAAGGTTCCGCAACGGGCGCAACCCCGGATGTTCCAGCGGCACGATCAGGCCGCTCAAGCGCAATCTGCAACACTTCATCCATGGTTTCCACGACATGTACCGTCAGGCTGGAGAGGATTTCCTGCGGGATTTCCGCCAGGTCCTTCTCATTATCCTTCGGAAGGAGCACTGTACGCAAGCCCATTCGATGGGCGGCGAGAAGTTTTTCTTTGACGCCGCCGATGGGCAGAACCTTGCCGCGCAAGGTGATTTCGCCGGTCATGGCCACGTCGCAGCGGACTGGAATTGCGGGTAAGCGCGCTGACGATGGAGGTGCAGATGGTAATGCCGGCGGAAGGGCCGTCCTTGGGGATGGCGCCTTCGGGCACGTGCACGTGAATGTCGATGTTGCGGTAGAAGTCTTTCGGCAGGCCGAAGCTGGTCGGAGCGCGAACGAACGTAGGCTCATGGCGGCTTGCGCGGATTCCTGCATGACGTCGCCGAGTTTGCCGGTGAGCGTGAGGCGGCCTTTGCCTTCCATGAACGTGGCTTCGGTGGCGAGGACGGAGCCGCCGACTTCGGTCCAGGCAAGGCCGGTGGTCAGGCCGATTTCGTTGTGCTTTTCGAGCCAGATTTCGCGGAATTTCAGGACGCCCAGGTAGTCCTTGGCATTGGCCGGCGTGATTTCGGCGGTCACGGTTTCGGCGCCTTCGGTGACGACCTTGCGCGCCATCTTGCGCGCGATATTCTGGATTTCGCGCTCGAGGCTGCGCACGCCGGCTTCGTGAGTGTAGTGGCGGATGATGTGCAGCAGGCCTTCGTCGGTGAAGCGTGAGGTTCTTCTCGGTCAGGCCAGTGGCTTCGCGCTGCGCGCTTGACCAGGAAGCGCTTGGCAATCTCGAGCTTTTCCTGCTCGGTGTAGCCGGGAAGGCGCAGGACTTCCATGCGGTCCTGCAAAGGCTGCGGAATGGTGTGCAGGACGTTGGCGGTGCAGACGAACATGACTTTCGAGAGGTCGTACTCGACGTCGAGATAATGATCGGTGAACGCGTGGTTCAGCTCGGGATCGAGGACTTCCATCAGCGCGGCGGATGGATCGCCGCGGAAATCCATGGACATCTTGTCGACTTCGTCGAGGACGAAAATCGGATTGACCGTGCCGGCCTTCTTCATCATCTGGATGATCTGGCCGGGAAGGGCGCCGATGTAGGTGCGGCGATGGCCGCGGATTTCGGCTTCATCGCGAACGCCGCCGAGGGAGACGCGGACGAATTTGCGGCCGGTGGCATGGCCGATGGACATGGCCAAGGAAGTCTTGCCAACGCCTGGAGGGCCGACGAAGCACAGGATCGAGCCCTTGGGATTCTTCACCAGCTGGCGGACGGCGAGAAATTCGAGGATGCGGTCCTTGATTTTTTCGAGGCCGTAGTGCTCTTCGTTCAGAATTTTTTCGGCGGCCCGGATGTCGCGAATTTCCTTGGATCGTTTTTCCAGGGCACGGCGAGCAGCCAGTCGAGATAATTGCGGCTGACGGTGGATTCCGCGGACATCGGCGGCATCAGTTCCAGGCGTTTGAGCTCCTGGATGGCCTTCTCGTGGACTTCCTTGATCATGCCGGCGGCATCGATCTTCTTCTTCAGCTCGTCGATTTCGTTTTTTTCGCCGCGGCCGAGTTCCTTCTGAATGGCCTTGAGTTTTTCGTTGAGGTAGTACTCTTTTTGCGCGCGCTCCATCTGGCGCTTCACGCGGGTATTGATGTTGCGGTCGACGTTGAGCTTTTCGAGCTCGATTTCGAGGATGTCGCCGATGCGATTAAGGCGCTCGAGGGGATCGACGGTTTCGAGCAGATCCTGCTTTTCGTCCACGGGAAGCTGCAGATTAGCGGCGATGGTGTCGGAGAGACGCGCCGGATCATCGACGCGCGCGGCGGCGATCATGGTGTCGTAGTTCAGGCTTTGCGAAAGCTTGATGAACTGTTCGTAGAGGCCGGTGATTTTCTGGACCGTCTGCTCGACGCCGGGGAGTGACTTCGACGCGAGCGTTCAGCAGGCGAACGGTGGCGCGGAAAAAGCCTTCTTCGGTGCGATGGAGAGAGCGCGGGCGCGCTCGACGCCTTCGACGAGAACCTTGATATTGCCGTCGGGCAGCTTCACGCTCTGGACGATATTCGCGAGAGTGCCGACGGCGTAGATTTCTTCGGGCTTGGGATCGTCGACCGAGGCATCATGCTGGGTGGACAGAAAAATCTTCTTGTCACCGGCCAGGGCCTCTTCGAGCGCGCGGACGCTGGCTTCGCGGCCGACGATGAACGGCGTCATCTGCTGCGGGAAGATGACCATGTCCCGCACCGGCATCATGGGTACGCGCTTCATTTCCTGTTTTTCTCGGTTGAACATTAGGCCCCTGAAATTCCCTCAGCGGCCGAAAGCGAGCCGAATCGCAAAGCCGCGAGCAAAGCAACTCCCTATCCGGCTTTTTCGAGCAAACTCCAATTGATTTCGCGGCTGCGAACCATGTCTTCGGTGACCACGAAATCGCGCACTTTCCGCTGCATCGGCAAGTGATACATCAGTTCCAGCATGAGGTCTTCGAGGATCATGCGCAAGCCGCGCGCGCCGACTTTGCGCTGAAGTGCCAACTCGGCAACGGTCTCCAGGGCGTCATCGGTGAAGCGCAGGCGGACGTTTTCGAATTCGAACAGGCGCTGATATTGCTTGAGCAAAGCGTTCTTCGGCTCGGTCAAAATCTTCGTGACGAGCGCGGACTTGTCGAGATCGTTCATGACGCCGGCGACGGGCAAGCGGCCGACAAATTCCGGGATCAGCCCGTATCGATCAGGTCGCTGGGCTGGACTTGCTCGAGCAATTCGGTGTTGCGGCGCTGCGCGCGTGGACGGAGCGGCATCGGTATGGAAACCGAGAGACCGGCGGCCGACGCGCGTCTCGATGATCTTTTCCAGGCCGACGAATGCGCCGCCGCAGATGAAATAGTATGTTCGTGGTGTCCACGGGAGTAAATTCCTGGTGCGGATGCTTGCGACCGCCCTGGGGAGGAACGTTGGCGATGGTGCCTTCGAGAATCTTCAGCAAGGCCTGCTGCACGCCTTCGCCGCAGACGTCGCGGGTGATGGAGGGGTTTTCGTCCTTCTTGGCGATCTTGTCGATTTCGTCGATATAAATGATGCCCTGCTGGGTCTTCTGAACATCGCCATCGGCAGCTTGCAGCAGCTTGAGGATGATGTTTTCGACGTCTTCGCCGACGTAACCCGCTTCGGTGAGCGTGGTGGCGTCGACGATGGCGAACGGAACATCCAGCATGCGCGAAAGCGTCTGCGCCAGGAGGGTTTTGCCGGTGCCGGTCGGGCCGATCAACAGAATATTGGACTTGCTCAGCTCCACTTCGCCCGGCTGCTTGTTCAGGAAAATGCGCTTGTAGTGGTTATAGACTGCGACGGCGAGCTTCTTCTTGGTGCGATCCTGCCCAATAACGTAGCTGTCCAGAAATTGTTTGATCTCGGGAGGACGGGGCAGGCGACGAGCCGGAGCGGCGGCTTGCTCACGCTTTTCGTCCTCCAGAATGGTCTGGCAAACGCCCACGCACTCGTTGCAGATGTACGCGCGAGGATAGTCGGAAGGCGAACTGATCAGCTTTTCTACCTGTTCCTGCGTTTTGTGGCAGAAGGAACAGCGAAGCGGTTCGTCTGGGCTATATTTTTTCACGGTTTGAGCAGGCCTCTCCTCAAGGTCGGTCCCCCTGAAGCCATGAAACCTCATTGTAGGCCGAAATTATCCCCGGCGAAACAGAATATCGCACGCGATGCCGTCTATCAGGAACTCGCTGTGGACAACTTTGAATCAGGAGAAACCACCCTGGCGAATGACCTGTCTCGCTTATTGCAAAAAGCCAATGCAGAAATTCCTAGCGATGCTTGAAGATGATCTCATCGATCATCCCGTATTCCTTTGGCTTGTTCCGGATTCATGATGTAATCGCGCTCGACATCCTTTTCGATGCGCTCGACCGGCTGACCGTATGTTTCGCCAGAATTTGGTTGATCGTCGATGCGCATGCGCAAGATCTCCTTAGCATGAAGGTCGATGTCCGTAGCTTGGCCGCCGAGGCCGCTCATCCACGGCTGGTGAATCAGGATGCGCGAGTTCGGCAGCGAAAAGCGCTTCTTCGGCGCGCCGCCGACGAGTAGAACGGCCGCGATCGAGGCTGCCTGGCCGACGCAGGTGGTCACCACGTCGGGCTTGACGAACTGCATGGTGTCGTAAATCGCGAAACCGGCGGTGATGGAGCCGCCTGGCGAATTGATGTAGAGCTGAATGTCCTTTTCGGGATCTTCGGCTTGGAGGAATAGCATCTGCGCGGTAGCCAGATTGGCGACATGGTCGTCAATGGGCGTGCCAATAAAAATGATGTGCTCTTTGAGCAGGCGCGAATAAATGTCGTAGGCGCGCTCGCCACGGCTGGTCTGTTCTACAACCATCGGCACTAGAGTGGTGGCGCGATATTGCGGATCGTCGTCGAAGTTTTTCATGTGAGAGAGTTTGCCTGTAAAGCCGGGGTTGGAATCACTTAGCGCTTGCTGCGACTGTTTTGACCCGCGCATTTTGCGCCAGCCAATCCACAGTTTTGTCACTGCGCAGCTTCGCCTTCATCCTATCGAGCGCACCCTGCTTTGTCAAACGGGCGCGAATCACTTCAGCGGATTCGCCACTATGGCTAGCCGCATGTTCCAGTTCATGCTGCAGTTCTTCCTCGGTGACGTCGATGTTTTCTTCCGTGGCGATGCGATCGATCGACCAATTCAGCCTTCACGTCATCCTTGGCGCGCTCTTCCTGGCGTTTGCGCAGGCTAACCCAGTCGACATTGACCGCTCGCGGATCTACGCCCTGTTGCGCCAGCGAACGAACCACGCGCTCGAGTCGCACATCCATTTGATGCTCGACGAGCGATTCTGGCACAGGGAAATCGTGGAGCTGGACGAGTTCGGCGATGATTTTCTCGCGCTGCAGTTCTTTCTGGCGATGATCGCGTTCGTGCTCCAGGCCTTCGCGGACTTTGGTCTTCAATTCGTCGAGAGACGTGGCATCGCTCACGTCTTTAGCGAATTCGTCGTTCAGTTCGGGAAGCTTCTTGGTCTTGATGCCGAGGACGTCCACGCTGTAGCTGAATTTCTTGCCGGCGAGCTTAGCGTCAGGATAGTCTGCGGGATATTCTACGTCGAAATTCTTGTGATCGCCGATATTGGCGCCGCGCAAATTCTCGTTGAACGGCTCCATGGTCTCTTCGGCGCCCACGTGGCAGAGCACGCTTTCGGCCTGCAGCGGTTCGCCGCCGCCTTCCGGCGTGCCGAGGAGTTTCACCTGGACGAAATCGTCGTTTTGGACCACGCGGCCTTCGACCGGCGCGAACGTTGCGGCGCGCTGCTGCATTTCCGCGAGGGTGTTGGCCACGCTTTCGTCGGTGATGGCCATTTCGGGCATCTCAATTTCCATGTTCTTGTAGTCGCCCAGCGCAAATTCTGGCAGCACTTCAAACGAGGCGCGGAATTTCAGCGGCTGGCCTTCGTTGTACTCAAGCTTGTCGACCTGGGGCTGCGAAACGGGTGTGAGCTTCTGTTCGGCGACGGCCTTTTCCACGTGTTCTGGCACGAGTGTCTGCAGCACTTCGCCCTTGATGTCGGTGGCGAAGCGCTTTTTGATCAGCGAAATCGGCGCTTTTCCCGGACGGAAGCCGGGCACGCGCGCGATCTTGGCAAAATCCTTGGCGACTTTTTCCGTGGCTTTGGTTACTTCCTCAGCCGGAATTTCCAGGTCCAATTCTTTCCGGCACGTTGCTTCCGCCATCTCAAGTTCTCCCTTTTTGCAGATGAAAAATTATTCGAGGCCAAACGACCGCGGCCATTGCGCGCAAGATACACGAATTGCGATTCTTACCCCGCATCACCATTCCCGGAAATTTCTGGAATCACCCTGTGGTAATCGGGCGGGCTATCTCGGCATAACCTGCACACAAATTATAAGTTAGCAGCCCGCGAGGGTCAACGAAGCTCCGGAGATGGCGGCGTCTCGAGCGTGGAGCGGTTAGCTCTATAGCGGGTAGCACGAAAATCGTGTACACGATCTTCGTATGAAGAACATCACTTTGAGCGCCGACGAGAACCTGATTGAACAGGCGCGGCTGATTGCGAAGTCTCAGCGCAAGACCCTAAACGCGATTTTCCGGGGATAGCTGGAACAATTCACCATTCGGAGAGGCAGTACCAGGAGTTTGAGGCTCTGATGCGTCGGCTAAAGCATGTGAAGCCCGGGAGGCGCTTCAACAGGGACGAGATGAATGAGCGGTAAGTTCTTTCTAGACACCAATATATTCGTTTACTCCTTCACGGGCAGCGCGATCCAGTCGATGGGAATTGCGCGAATTTCACGGCCGGGCTGGCGGGTTTCTGTTAGGCTGGGCCAAGAAACTCCCATTTGAAGGAGGACCAGCGTGACAGTCGTGGCCGGAGTGGATCTTGGCGGGACCGCCGTTAATTACACCTTATTGGACCAGCAGGAACGGTTCTTGATTGAAGGTCTCTCTGAGCATCCCGCTCTTTCCAAACAAGGGCCTGGCGTTTGTCTGCAGCAGATCGCGGATGGACTGAAGATCGCTGCGGATCGAGTGGGTGTGGACCTTGTCGACGTGGTTGCGGTGGGCCTGGATACGCCGGGTCCGGCGAGCGCGGCGGGACAGTTCAGCGCGCGAGGCTCGACAAATTTCGTTCACGCGCAGTGGGCGAGCTACGACATACGCGAAGGGTTGGCGCGCAAGATCGGAAAACCGGTGTGCTATTTGAATGACGCGAACGCCGCGGCACTCTGGGGGCACTACGCCATCTTTGGCGCGAACAGCAAGGAAACGTCGATCTCCATTATCATCGGCACAGGGAACGGTGGCGGCATCATCCTGGATGGCAATGTGGTGAAAGGGAAAAACGGATTTGGCGGAGAATTGGGCCACGTGTTGATTCCGTATCAGAGCATCGCGGGAACCAGCGGAATCGCGCCGCACTGCAATTGTGGGCGCATCGGAGATCTGGAATCGCTTTGCTCTCTTACCGCGATCGAGAAAACCATCCTGCCGTATTTTCTTCCGCGCTACCCGGGGCACGAGTTGGCCAAAGTCGATATTCATCAGGCGGCGAAACTGGTGCGCGGGCTGGCGGACAAAGGCGATGCGCTTAGCCGGGAAGTGTTTCGCGTGCAGGCCCATGCGCTGGGACTTTTCTTCGACGAAATGGTGAACACATTCGATCCTGACGCGCTGATTGTGGGCGGCGGCGCGATTGAAGCAAGTCCCGAGTTTCAGCGTTGGTTCATGGAAGAGATCCGCGTAGGCATGCCCACGCAGCGCGAGGAGCAGGCCGGCATCCCGATCTACGTCATCCCCAATGGGGATACCGCCGGGGCGCGAGGCGCGGCGATCGAAGCATTCAAACTGGCCAAGGAAAGCGGCTTGATATAATGCCCACGTTACAGTTCGTCTTGCGCTCTCTAATCTAAAGATAAAAGTTTATTGCAAGTACCGCCGGGTATAGTATGCGCTCGAGGCCAGCAGGAATGCGCAGCTATCCGCCCCAACGTGAAAAAAGGAATTTGTTTGTTCTGCGGGATGGCGCTGGCCGCTTCTGCGATTGTGGCGCAGACACAGGTGCCGGCCGTTGCTCCTCAGTCAACAGCCAACGCTCAGCCAGCGAATAGCCGAGTTCTAAATGTTACGGCGCTCGACGAGAAAGGCCGGCCGGTCACGGACCTGACCAACGCCGATTTCCAGATCTTCGACGACGGAAAGCCGCAGAAGATCACGGATTTTTTCCCGCCGCTTCCTCCCGCGCCGGGGATGGCCGCGTCGACGACATTGATTTTGTTCGACCTGCTTAATTCCGTATTCACCGAGCGTGAGAACACCGCCACCCTGATTGTTCAAGCTCTGCAACCCGTGGAGATGGGCAACTCTGTTTTCCTCTATCTGCTGACCAACCACGGTGACCTTGTGCCCGTCCATGCGCTGGCCATGCCGCAGCAGACGACCGTTCCCGGACACCGTGCGAGCAGTCAAAAACCGTCCGACTCTCCGTGGACGCAACAAGTGCTCCCACTGCTTGATCAAGAAATCGAAAAAGTAAATGCGCTACGGATACAGGATTACAAGGACCAGGGAATCCGTGTCGCAGCAACTTTCCTGGCTTTGGATGATTTGGAAAACGGATTTATGAAAATTCCTGGCCCAAAAACGATCGTGTGGCTCACAGGGGGGCTCCGAATTGGGTGGATTATCCGAACGAATGCAGCCGCAGGCCAGGAGTGGCGAAGTGCATCGATTACACGCCGTTCTTGATGCACTTTGGGGAGCGGCTGGCGCGAACCGATACAATGAACCTGAGTCTGCGAGGCGGGCTAAAGCCTGCCGATCGTGGACGATCGAGAGACACGCTTCAGCAATTGGCGGACATTTCCGGAGGCCGCGTGTATTTGCATGGCGAAATCGATCAAGCGATTACCGAATCGCTGCAGCAGGCCTCCGCGCGATACCAGTTGAGTTATGACGCGCCCACGCCAGACGGCAAATATCACGAAGTCCGCGTGGAATGCTCCCGCGAGGGCGTCCACCTCCAGGGGCCGGAGGGTTATTACGCCTCGGACCAACCAAAGCAAAAATGAACGGCTGCTCGGCCCGCCACAGAGAGCGGGTGTGCGGTAGGAAGAAAGCTACGCTACACTGTTGCGGCCATGAGCGTAATCGATGAAGTACTCGCCGCAAACGAAATCTACTCGCGCACGCATGAATTGCGCAAACTAACGCCGCGGCCGGAGCGCAAGCTGGCGGTGCTGACCTGCATGGATACGCGCCTCTCGATCCTCACGCTGGGCCTGAAAGCCGCAGACGCGCACATCATCCGTAATGCCGGTGGCATCGTTACGGACGACTCGCTGCGGTCGCTGTTGATTTCGCATTACCTGCTGGGCACGGAAGAATTCATGATTATCAACCATACCGATTGCGGGTTAATGCACACCACGGAGCAGGATCTGCGCACGCGGATCCAGAACCGCACGGGGACCGCCGCGATTGCGCCCGCATTCTTCTACGCGTTCAAAAATATCGACGAGAATGTGCGCCACCAACTGGAAAAGTTGCGCAGCCACCCGTGGGTTCCGGATAGGATCGCGGTTCGCGGCTTTGTCTACGATGTTTCGAGCGGGCTTCTGCGCGAAATAAAATGAAGAGTTTCGAAAGCGTAGGTGGCGACAAGCAAATCGTGATTTCCACTGTGATTTGTTGCAAGCATGAGCTAATCTTGACAGCAGATCGTTCACTATCTCGATGAATTAAAGGAGGTTTCAGGAATGAAGAATGCGCTTCGTTTTCTTATGGTGGCCGCGTTGTTGGTGTTTGCCGTACGCGCTGCCGACGATGTAGCTTCCGCCGTCCATGGCACCATCACCAAACTGGACGATGGCACAAAAACGATGGTGGTCAAAACCAAAGATGGCACGGAACACACCGTGCATTTTACGGGCAAGACCGCGGTTTGGGGCGCTGACAAAACCGCTGCAGGCGCGAAGGATTCGTTTAAAGGGCTATCGGAAGGCTCCGAAGTCGTGGTGCATTACACCGCGAAAGGTACGGAGAAGAGCGCCGTCGAAGTCGACAAGGTTGGCAAGGACGGACTGAAGTATGTGGACGGCACGGTCACCAAAGTGGGGAAAGATGGCAAGACCGTGGTAGTGAAGTCCGCTGACGGCACCGAACACACCTTTGATGTGGCCGGGCACGATACCGCCGATGCGGCCAAGGGCATTGGCAAAGCCGCGGACAAGAGCGGCAAAGTGACGGTTTACTATAGCGAAGAAGGCGGGAAGAAAGTCGCGCACTTCTTCGAGAAGATCTAAGGTAAGAGCGATTTCAGTAAAGAAAGGGCATGCCTCAAGGCGGGCCCTACATCACAAGAAAATGAGGAAAAAGGCCGACAGAAATTGCGTCGGCCTTTTTCTTTGTGTTTCAGGATTTTTCAGCCAGCAGCCGTCCGAGTGCGGCAGTCATATCCTTATACAGCAGGCGGTGGAAGAGATGCTCTCCTGCTTCGCGGCGAACGGAGAGGCGGCCGGCAACATAGGCGCGCGAAGCGAGACCGCGCTGCACGGAGTCGCAAATGGCCATGTCTTCATCCTGTACTTTTTCGCTGACGGCGATGCTGTCACGATGCTGCTGCGTGGCGGCGCTCGTATCCGCAAAGTAGTAATCGAAAATCACGGCGCACTTGTCCACGCCAAGTGGCAGAACCAGATTGGTGTCCATGACGCCAGAATAGGCATTGATCATGAAATTGGGATAGACCCACAAATAAAAAGCGTGGCCCTGGCGCGTGGCCCCAATCGCGGAGTCGGTCGCGCCCGAAGCGTCCAGCGGGCTCGATTGCAGACAAGAACGCTCGAAATTCTCAATGGTGTATTTCGTATACTCGACCACGCTGCTTAAGCCCTTGTGGGCATGGGGCACGTGATAGCCGCCGTCGAGATAGTTGTCCACGTACACTTTCCAATTGCAATTCAGCGTGTAAATGCGGCGATCGAAGTAGTGCAGGCTTTCCGCCAGTTTCAGCGGCGCCGTGAACGAAGGAACTTTACCCAGGAAATCGCCGAGCGGCGCGGATTTGCCGTCCAGATTCACAAAAACGAAATTCTCCCAGGTGTCCAAGCGAATGGGCACGAGCCCGTTGTCCCTACGATCAAAATTGCACACACCTTCAAACTCCACCATGCCCTTCAGCGATCCGTCATTTCCATAAGTCCATCCATGATACGGGCAGCGGAATTGTTTCGCGCAGCCGGCGGACTGCGTCTCGACCGCAGCGGCGTGATGGCGGCACACGTTGTAAAAGGCGCGGAGCTGGCTATCGTCACTGCGCACGACAAGCAGCGGCTCTCCATCCACATCGATGGTGAAAAACTGCCCCGGGCCCTTCACCTGATCGAGGCGTCCGACTACTTGCCAGTTTGATGCGAAGACGCTGTCGCGTTCCAGTTGCGCAATGCGCGCGTCGAAATACCACGGAGCGGGAATCGTCGACGCTTTTTCCAGTGGGTCGGCCGGATTGTACAAGTTTAGGACTTCGCGGACGCTGCGCTCGCTCATAGGAAGGGCTCCGGGTGGCTGCGTGCACATTTTGCTGCAGATTCACCCGATGTAGCAAGGCGCAGAGGCCACGACTGAACTCAGTATTGCGCCAGCCAAATGCGGCAACGCCGCCAACAGGAACGATCTCCTATCGGCGGCGTCGGCGGCTCAGCAGACGTAAATCAATTTCGCCGAGTTACTTGGTATCGGCCTGGGTTGTCATCGCGCGAGTTTCTGCCTTGCGCACTTCCGCGAGGAACTGCCGTGCATCTTCGGGCACAGGGACCTTACCGGTCAGGACTTCCGTAGTGGTGTAGTCCTGTCCGTACATGGCAACTGTCGAATCTTTATCGTGCTCGATCCAGGAGCCGTCCAAGTCGATTCCCGCAAACAAACCGTGCGCGCGTGAGTAGGTCAGAATTTCTGTGCTTGCCTTCCAATCGGTGCCCGCAGAAGCGTGGCGTCCGACGGGACCGGCGGCGGCAGAAGCGCCGGCGCCGACCTGAAATTTATTCGATAAGAGGCTTCGCATGCCGTCGTCGTTCATAATCATCATCACAAGCTGAACATCTTCAACGCCGATTTGCGCGCCCCAGCTGCCACCGGTAATGGTGAAGAAAGCAGGAGCGCTCCAACGCCCATCAGGTAAACGGCAGGTCGACAAGCCGCGGCCATGCTTGCCCCCAAAGATGAACGCGCCCTTGATCATGCTGGGTACGATGGCGATACATTTCGCACCTTTCAGAACTTCATCGGGAATTCCTTTGTCGGGAGCATCGATGATCTGCTGGATGGTGGTCGTGGAACTCTGCAGGCGGTCCTCTACGTCTGTCTTCGTTTGATCTGCACGGGCGAGGCCAAGCGCGCCCATAGAGAAGACCAACATAACCGCGATTCTAAATTTCATTTGTCAAAACCTCTCAGTGGACTTGGGACTTGTCTCTGGATGAGTAAAACATCGGGGGCCGGCCTGCGGAAACGAGAGAAGCTGGTAATGCCCCGGGAAACACATTGTAGGAGGTTCGGTGAACGCTAAATGCCGGCTTATCTATCATCCGCAGGGGGATATCCTTTCGTGCAAATCCGTGCATATACTCGCCTACAACAAAATGGAATCAAATATCAGGCCTGGTGCATCTATGCATCTATTGGATGTGGGTAAGTGAAATTCCGTATGGACCTAAGAGGCGCCGTGCTGCTAATTCTTTTATGTTTGCTGGAGTCTACTGACCGCGGCGGCGAGCGTCTCGGCCAAATGAAATGTTCCGTCACACTATTCCGATTGGACGGATCTTTGGCATCTCCGTTGATCTAGACTATTCCTGGTTTCTGGTTTTAGGTCTGCTCACGTGGATGCTGGCGGTCAGTTATTATCCCGCGGAATTCGCGGGCTGGGGCGCCGCGCAATACTGGCTTGTAGGGCTAGCGACCGCGGTAATGTTGTTCGTCAGCGTGTTGATTCACGAACTGGGGCACGCCGTCGTGGCCAGGAAGTATGGGATGCCCGTCCCGCGCATCGTGCTGTTCATCTTTGGCGGAGTTTCCGAGATTGGGGGCGAGCCGCCGAGCGCGCCGGCGGAATTCTGGATCGCCATTGTCGGACCGATCGTCAGTTTTGTCCTCGCAGCTTTCTTTTGGGAAATCGAACCGCTTCTTTACTCGTGGCCGCAGCTCTACGCGTTAGCAAAATACCTGGCGTTATTGAATCTGATCCTTGGCGTGTTCAACCTTATCCCGGGGTTTCCCCTGGACGGAGGCCGGGTGCTGCGCGCCGTCCTGTGGTATTTCACTGGAAAATATCGCCGCGCCACCGCCATTGCGGCAACGACCGGACGCTTCATTGGCTTTCTGCTGATCTTTCTCGGCGTGTGGAAAGCGCTTAGGGGCGATTTCATCGGCGGCTTATGGACCGCGTTCATCGGCTGGTTCCTGGAGAGCGCGGCCGCCAGCCAACTTCAACAGGAAGTTCTGAAGAGCCTGCTCGGAGACCACAAGGTACACGATGCGATGCAGCGCGACTTTCCACAAATCTCCGGCGACATCACGCTGCAAAAACTGGTGGACAACTACATTCTGCCAGGAGGCGTGCGCTATTTCGTGGTGAATGGAGAGGAGGGCGTGGCGGGGCTGGTCACGCTCGCTTGTGTACAGAAGGTGCCGCGTTCCGAATGGCCCACAACCAACGCCTCGCAGGTGATGGTGCCATTCGAAAGGCTGGCATCTACGAGCCCGGACGCCGTTCTGTGGTCCGCGCTTGAAAAAATGGGACGCGATGGCGTAAACCAGTTGCCAGTGGTAGAGGGAAACGGCGTGGTCGGCATGCTTTCCCGCGAAGATGTTGTTCATTACCTGCACGTGCTGCAAGCATTCGCCGCGTAGAACCGGCGGGAGCGGAAGGCTCTCCAGTTCACAAAGGGAGGTTTCACATGGGTTCCGCAACAAGAAAGGCTCCTTACTTCGTACTTTTGCTCGCCCTGGTTTTCCTGCTGGTGGGCGGATTCTTTCGCGCCGGCGTAGTGCGCGTGCCCGGACATTCCGTGCTCGGCGCGGAAAAAGTGGCTGTGTCGGTGGCCAAGAATGCCGCCCCTGTCAGTCTGGCAGATTTCAAGAATGGCTTCTCCTCCGTGCTCATTCCGACGCTGCCTGCCGTGGTGAGTATCTCGTCGACAAAAATTGTGAAGTCGCAGGCAAACACGCCGGATTTTTTCAATGATCCGATGTTCCGGCAATTTTTTGGCAACCAGCCGCCGCCCGGAATGTCTCAAGGGCCGCAATCGGAACGCGAGTTCGGGTTGGGTTCTGGCGTCATCGTGAATCCCGACGGATATATTCTGACGAACAATCACGTGGTGTCCGGGGCATCCGACGTGGAAGTGTTCACGGTGGATAAGCGGAAATTCAAGGCGAAGGTGATTGGCACCGATCCGCTTACGGACGTAGCTGTTCTGAAAATCGACGCGACCGGCCTACCCACTCTTACGCTCGGAGATTCCTCCGCATTGAAAGTGGGTGACGTGGTTTTTGCCATTGGCCAGCCTTTCGGCATTGGCGAAACAGCGACGATGGGTATTGTGAGCGCGACCGGCCGCGGTCTCGGCCAAGCGATTGAACGCTATGAAGATTTCATTCAGACCGATGCGGCGATCAACCCGGGCAACTCGGGCGGAGCTTTGGTCGACCTGCGTGGAAACCTCATCGGCATCAATACCGCGATCCTTTCTGGGGGCGGAGGCGAAGGCGGCAATGAAGGCGTTGGGTTTGCCATCCCCATCAACATGGCGCACAACGTGATGGATCAAATTGTGGAGCACGGCAAAGTGATCCGCGGCTATCTAGGGGTGAGCATCCAGGGAGTTGATCCAGATATGGCGAAAGCTTTTGGGTTGAATCGTGGTGGCGGCGCTTTGATTGGCGATGTCACGCCAGACAGTCCGGCGGCGAAAGGGGGATTGCAGCGGGGAGATGTCGTGCTTGAATTGAATGGTCAAGTGGTCAACGGACCAGACGAGCTCAGCGTCCGCGTTGCCCAAATGGCCCCGGGCACATTGGCCCACTTGAAAATATTTCGCAACGGCAAGGAACAAAGTATGGATGTAACGCTGGGCGAATTTCCCGAGAAGGGAACTGCCAGCAACGAGCAACCCGGGGCCGCGGCGCCGTCTGGGCTGAAAGGCATCCAGGTGCAGAATTTGACGGCGGATATAGCTCGCGAACTGCAACTGCCCCCGTCTGTGGCGGGCGTGGTTGTTTCTAGTGTTGATCCGTCGAGCGCAGCAGCGGAATCCGGACTGCAGCGCGGCGACGTGATTCTGGAAGTGAATCGCAAGCCAGTCCGCAATGTGGAGCAATACCAGCAAGCGTTGGCGGGAACGACGAATCAATCCGTGCTCCTGCTCATTAATCGCGGCGGTACGACGCACTTCGTGATCGTTCAGCCGCAGTAATTGCGACGGACGTCAGTTCTTTTTTCGTCTGGATCTGAATTCGGCCATCAACCCGTCGAGGGTAGGCTGAAGCAGATTTGGATCACGGACACAGTCGAGGAAAGTCAGCCGGGAATCTCTGTCGCCCATGTTCATGCCTGCGAAGCTGCGGCGCGCGGAGGCAAGTGGCGGACCATTCGGTTCACCGGCCTCAGGCAGCACTGGAGGAAGTTCGAACGCGTACATGCTGCCACCGGCTAGAGTGGTGTGGGGAAGGTTCATCAGCCACAGACAATTGTGGCTATCTTCGATCATGTCGGCGGAAACGACGGCCCATTGACCGGCGTCAGACGGCGAAGGCACTTGGCAATTCCAGAATTGCGCCCGTGGCACATAAACAGTGGGGTCGTTGTAGCCATATTCGTCGACCAAGATACGAGAGAGCCCGCGCTCCTTTGCGAAACGATTCACGTCGGGCAAAGACTGATTCCAATCGAGATTCGAATCGCTGACCAGCGCGTAAGCAGGATGACCGAAGCTGAGGCTGTTCAGAAACGGAAAGAAATAAGGATACGCGCGGGCTATAGTTGCAACCGACGCCAGCGCTAACACGAAGTATGCGGCCATAGCAGTGTAAGCGCCCGCGGTGCAGGCGCCATTAACAGGATCAGCAGCATCAGGGGAATCGTGAAGTGGCGAATGCTGATGGTCATCCTGCTGAGCATACAAAACGCGACGAACACCAGCAGGCACGTCCATATTGCGCGCCAATGAAATTCCATTTCACTCGGGATCCATCTGCCGTTTTTCAGCTTGCGCCTGGTTACGACACCAACCAGCAGCGTGAGCAAGAGCATGAGTAGAAAAAGACAGCGTGGACTTCAGCAAAAACACGATAGGAAAATAAAACCACACGCCGTGGCTGTACGCGTGGCCAAGAATAAAAGTTGGCCTCGTAGAGCTAAGGGCGAACACCCCGAGACCACGCAGGAAAAGCCACGCGGGCAACAAAAGCCGGCGCAAAAGCAACGCGGCAGGATTATGGCCGAGGATGGACAGCGAATCCGACGGTTGGTTCCACAAAAAAACAAAATACACCGCATAAACTGTGGCGGCGGCTAGAAAAATGCCTTTCCACAAATAACGCGCACGGACGCGGCGCCATTCCTTGAGGTCGGCCTGCGCTGCTGGCATTTCTGAAACCGGAGCAAAGCGAAGACTCAGGCGAAAAGCAAGGAAACAGAACAAAAGTGCGCCGGCGGAAAATTTTGAGAGAATGGCGGCGCCGAACAGCAGGCCAAAACGCACGAGGCCACCCCGAGATGGCGATCGACACAGCGAAGCGAAACTCCATAGCGTGAGCAGCGAAAAAAGGCCACGAGAATATCCGTCAGGACCAGGGGTCCGAAAACGAGGAACGCGGGTGTGGAGACATATGCCGCCAGGCACAAAACGCCGCCCCACGGATTGCCCAATTTGGACGCAAAAATGTAGATGGACGCACCCAAAGCCAGTGTGAGCAGAAGCATCGGCACGCGGCCCCACAACACAGTGGAATAAGGATCATTCCAACGCAAAGCGACCGCATGCCCCCATGGCCATTCGCCCAGGAAGCCACCAAAAACGCTACGGCCGCTAAAGGTCCAGGAAATGTCAGAGTAGTCTGCGCGCACGCCGCGAAAAACCAGAGGGATGGCTGCCACAACCTTAGCGAGCGGCGGATGTTCCTGGTTCATGCGCAGATCGAGCTTCTGCAGATAGCTGACGCCCGCGCCGAGATGAGCCACTTCATCGATGGTAATGGACTCGCGAAGCGCTGCGCCCCCGGCAAGGAAAGCCATCAGCAACAGGAGGAGGACGGCGAGAACATTTGGAATATGCTTCATGACCCAAAGTCCATGTCACATTTCTGGAGGAACATGCGGGCTCCTGGTTCACAAGCGGAACGGCGAAGGAGCGACTTGACCTGATTCGATGGTCCGTGGATGCATCTAGTGGCTTGATCTTCTCACGAACAGCACCATTTCGCGATAAGTGATTGATAAGTTAGGTGGATGGACCGGCGGCGCAGCGCAGGGTAAAAGGATCCGGAGCCGCCGCTTTTACAACTTTTTACAATCCTTTGCGACCGCTTGACACATCCCCTTCTGCGGGTCTTTATAGTCTGCGTAGGCTGGCAAGTGGTAATTCGGTGGGAGAGACTCAAGAATGTTCAAGAAGTGGCGATTGACGGACCGCACGCGCATGCTCCTGAAGCTGGAGCTGGCCATCACTCTGCCGGCAGTGGCGCTCATGGCGTTCAGTATCTGGAACCTCCGGCACTTTCAGCGCGATCAGGCTATCGAAGCCGCTTATCAGCGCGACTTTACCCATGTCCTGAAAATCGCCGAATCGAAGAGCTGGATGAGAGCCAATGAGTATCTCGCACCCATTCGCAAGGAATTTCCCACTGCGGAAGACAAAGATATCAAAGGGAAGCTTGACCAGATACTGGCCGGCCATCCCGAGCTGGATTACGCGATCCTCTACGACAAGAAATCCAACACATACGTCAGCCGGATGCAGGCTAGCGCTCCACGTAGCGCCGATTTCTGCTCCTTTATTCAGTCGGACTTCAACGATATTCAACAGTGGATGCAACCGGAAGGAGCGATGTTTGTAGATCGCATCCGGATGATGGAGGAAGAAGGTGAAGATCCGGTATTTTTTTATGGGAATTGGGAATGGAAGAAAGAGCAGCACATATATTCGAACGAAGCCTTCTTTATCCCCGCGGGTACTCCCAAGGATGAAATAGCGCTTGGTATCGTCCAGTTCAATCAGGATTATCTTCAGAAGACATTCTTCCCCGAGATCATAAAGGACGTGCTGCACAGCAAGAGCAACGCCTTCCGGAACGATGCCAATCCCCCAGCCATGATGATCCATGCGCCGCACGAAAGCGCCGCTTGGGTAGTGTCTCCCAATTGGGGCGACGGCAAAGGTGAGGTGGATCGCCCGTTCTCGGATATTTTCCAGGGCATGGTGTGGTCCATTAAATATCCCGGCACAACCATCGCCGATATCAGCGCCAGATTCATGCGCTCCAATTTTATTGTTCTAGGTGCGCTCTCCGTCTTAATGCTTGGCGGAATTTTCCTGACGTATCGTAACATCTCGCGCGAAATGGATCTGGCGCGTGTGAAATCGGATTTCGTTGCCAACGTTTCCCATGAATTGCGTACGCCGCTTGCACTGATCCGGCTCTATGCAGAAACGCTCGAGCTCGGGCGCATCACGTCCAAGGAAAAATATCAGGAATATTTCCGCATCATTCGCGAAGAGAGCGAACGTCTGAGCGCGTTGATCAACAATATCCTCGACTTCTCTCGCATCGAAGCCGGGCGCAAAGAATACGAGTTCAAGGAAACTGATCTTCCCGAGCTTGTGCGCTCCACACTGGATTCCTACCGCTTCCAGATCGAGCAGAACGGCTTCGCCTTGGAAGAAAATATCGCACGAGACATTCCGCCAATTAACGTGGACCGCGAAGCGATCGCGCGCTCTTTGCTCAACCTGGTGAACAACGCGCTCAAATATTCGAAGGATCGCAAATTCATTGGCGTCAGCCTCTATCGCGCCAACGGCAGCGTGAAGCTCGAAGTGCGAGACCACGGCATCGGCATCCCAGCCAGCGAGCAGGAGAAAATTTTCGAGAAGTTCTACCGCTGCGGCGACCCGTTGGTCCACAACATCAAGGGCTCGGGTTTGGGCTTGTCGCTGGTACGCCACATCGTGCGCGCCCACGGCGGCGACGTGAAGGTGGAAAGCGCGCCGGAGCAGGGCAGTAAGTTCACGATTGCGCTGCCCCTGGATCCGGCACCACCAACCGGGACGGCAATGGCATGAAGGCTACAAGGGAGAGGTCATGGGCATCAGCAAAATTCTAATCGTCGAGGATGAGCCGAACATGGTGGCCGGCCTGCGCGACAACTTCGAATACGAAGGCTTTCAGGTGATTACCGCGCTCGACGGAATCGAAGGGCTCGAGCGCGCGCTGAAGGATTCTCCAGACCTGGTCGTTCTCGATGTGATGATGCCGCGCATGAGCGGACTTGACGTTTGCAAGCAGCTGAAGTCCAAGCGCCCGTCGATTCCCATCATCATGCTGACCGCGCGAGGCCAGGAAGTCGACAAGGTCGTGGGGCTGGAACTCGGCGCGGACGATTATGTGACGAAGCCGTTCTCCATTCGTGAGCTCCTGGCGCGCGTAAAGGCAGTTCTGCGGCGCGCGCACACTCTGCCGCAAGATAAGGACAGCTATGCCTTCGGGGACGTGGAGGTCAACCTGCGCAGCTATCAGGTCATGCGCGGCGGACAGCGTATTGAGTTTTCCGGCAAGGAGTTCGACCTGCTGAAACACTTTCTCTGCCATTCCGGAGAGACGCTGAGCCGCGACCGCTTGCTCGACGAAGTGTGGGGTTACGAAAATTTCCCAACGACTCGAACGGTGGACGCGCATATCGTTCGCATCAGGCAAAAGCTTGAGCCGGTCCCCGAAGAGCCCCGGTATTTCCTAACGGTCCATGGAGTCGGATACAAATTCGTAGGATGAAATGATCATGATGGTCTCAACAGAAAACACGACAGATACGCGGCGAAACGCAATTGGCAGCCGGCTGCCGCGGACCCCCGCGCGCAACGAGGAAACTCTTGCTGCAGCGAGGTCGCCCGAGGCGGACCTCCTCGCGCTGCAGCAGGATTATGCCAAGTTGCAGCAAGCGATCTTCGAAGCCGCGCAGATCCAGCGCCGGCTTTGCGCACCACGAGAACACAGCTGGGGCGAGTTTCAAATTGCGGGAGAAATTTTCCCCGTTCGCCATCTTTCCGGTGATTTTTTCAAGGTGATGGAATTCCCCTGCTCGCTGGGTTTGGTGTTGGGTGATATCGCGGGCAAAGGGTTGTCCGCGGGAATTTGGCAGGCGCACGTAATGGGCTTGATTCAGCGCGCCGCGCGCAGGCACGCGGACCCGTCGGAAGCCGTTGCCGAAGTGAACCACGAACTTTGTCACGATGAAAGCCAGCCGCCGCTGACGGCGCTGTTCCTGGCGCGCATCGATCCTGAGACGCAAGAACTTGTCTATTGCAATGCCGGCTTGCCGGCCCCGCTGCTGCTGAGAGACAAAAAGGCTCTGGAACGTCTGGAAGAAGGTGGTCCCATGTTAGGGGCGGTGAAGAAAGCCAGCTTCCGTTCCGGACGCGTGCTGCTCGAGCCGGGCGATATGCTGATCGCTTATTCCGATGGAGTGACGGAGTGCCGCAACACGGAAGACCAGGAATTTGAAACCGATGGCTTGGCGGCGGCGGCCAAAGTTGTTTCGGGCGCCAGCGCAAGCAAAGCGTTGTTCTCTCTGTTGGCCACGGTTCTTGATTTTGCGGACACCTGCTCATTGAACGACGACTTGACGCTGTTGGTCGTTCGCAGGCGCGAGGCTGTCAAAAACGACCAGCCGCGGTCGCGCACAAAAGATTTTTCGGCTCCTCACCACCGGCGGTTTGGCCTGCGCGGGCGGAAAACGCCGGCGAGGGAGGACACCGGTTCAGAAAGATAGCGGCGGTACACCCCGGACCCGGGAGTCTCGGTACCAGGGATCCGTAGCTGGTGGTGTGCCCGGTCGCGGGCACGTAATTACCTGTAAAGGAGCAGTTATGGCAACGCAATCTCCCTCAATCCTTCTTGAAGAAGCGGGGTTCTGCAATGTGTGGCGCCAGTCCATGCAAACCTGCCCGGAGGTTCTGAACTGGGTTTACACTGCGCACTACCAGCACGTTTTGCAAGTTTGCCGCCGGTTTTTCCGCCGCCCCGAAGACGCGGAAGACGCCGCAGCGGAAGTGTTCTTGAAATTGCATACCGTGCTTGAGAAAAAAGACGAGCACCATCCGTTCCGGCCGTGGGTATGTCAGGTGGCAGGACGGCATTGCATCGATAAATTGCGCCGCCGCAAACGCGAAAAATGCACTGCTGTTGCGGGCAATGATCTTTGCGCCGTGCCGGATACCGCAGCTCCTTCACCGCTCTCTCAAGTTCTGCTCGACGAAGCGCATCGCCAGGTGAGGGAAGAACTAGAACGTTTGCCGGAATGCTACAAAGTTCCGCTCAAGCTGCGCTACTACAAGTGCATGAGCTACTCTGACATTGCGCGAACGCTGAATCGGCGCATTCCCACGGTCAAGACCATCATATTCCGCGCGAAAAACCGTTTGCGGCGCAACCTGGGCCAGCTGAACAAGGCCAAGGTTCAAGAGCCTGCTGTCAGTGGCGGCGCGGAACAGGTTTTGTAAGTAACCCCAAACCCCTCGCACCGGTTTGTGGCGACCTCGTTACGGCGAAACTGCGTGTGACGGCTTGTGCCCGCAAGGCATCGAAGCCTCAGCCCGACCGATTGGGCCGATGCTATCCAGGGAGGTGTTCCCATGAACTCTTATTATGGCGGTAAGCAACTGGCCGACGCGTTTCGTACCGTAAGGAAGAACACGATTCAGATTGCCAAGGACATTCCCGAAGACAAGTACGGATTTGTTGCTGCGCCAGACGCGCGGTCGGTTGGGCGCATGTTGACGCATATCGCAATCAGCACTCGCATCGCGGACGAAATTCACAAAAAAGGGCTAACGACTCTCGCGGGTTTTGACTTTTTCGGACTTCTGGAGCGTTTCCAGGCCGAGGAAGCAAAGTCCAGATCGAAAGTCGAAATCGTGAACCTGCTCGAGACCGAAGGCGAACAATATGCGGCGTGGCTCGAGACCCTGACGCCGGAATTTCTCGCCGAGGGCGTAAGCGAGCCGGACGGCAAAACGGTAAAGTCGCGCTTCGAGCGGCTTCTGGCAACGAAAGAACACGAGATGCACCATCGCGCCCAGTTGATGCTGATCGAGCGGCAACTCGGCATCGTTCCTCACATCACGCGGCAGTTCAATGAGCGCATCGCCCAGATGCGTTCCGCGCGCGCTTAAACCAGATTTATCTACCAACGGAGGGCTCCAGCGCCTTCCGTTGTTTTTCGTGCGATAGTCGATGCCCACAGATCTCGCGTGACTTTTCCTTCGATAATTTCTCGAGCGATTCCCAAACATCCGCCCGCGACAGGGTAGCCTGTGTGGTAATTACCGGTTTTCCTTCTACGTCGAAGGCACCATCAACACATACTGGTCTACGACAAATGGTCCTACGGGCAAGTCCGTTCGCTCGTATGTGCCCGGGATGACCTGGAACGACTCCGGCGCCGGACAAGTATTTTTTTGAATATGCGGGCTGTACGTGGGTTGCCCATGGCGGCGGTCGAAGCATCACCATTTGGCGCACCGACGCAAACGGCGCTAACCCCACCCAGCTCTCGTTCGGCAAGCGTGACTTCTTCCCCGCCTGCTCTCCAGATTCGAAGATGGCCTACTTTGGGGACCTAGGCGGGACCGGCGTCTTCGGGGTCCCGTCGACGCTTCGCGCAAGCCAGAACTCGTTCCCGGCTCAATCGTTCCTCATGCTATTCACGGTGACCTCCGCAACGGGCTCTCCCCGGATAACAAGTGGTTAGCCATCCTGGTCACTTCGTCCGGCACCACTGAGAATTCCAACCAGCAGCGCATCGCCCTCGTCCCACTCGACCAGGGCCCCGAACCCCAAGTTCGTTTGCTCCAGCCCAATCCCCGCGTTTCGAGCGGTCCGCTCTATACACCAGACGGGAAATCCCTCCTCTACAACGTCCGCGATAACGGAGTCGACAATCTCTGGCTGCAGCCTCTCGACGGGTCCCCCGGCCGCCAAATCACCAGTTTCCGCTCAGAACAATTCACTGCCTTTCATCTCTCTCCCGATGGTAAATCCTTGGGGATGCTTCGCCAGCACACGGACTCCGACGTAGTCCTGCTCCGCGATTCCATGCCGGCGCAGTGAACACGACGGCGCGCAGGCGCGGAAATGCTGGTTGGTTTATTCCGTAGGTGCAGGGAACTATCGCGCGGTGGAAACTGCCACAGCGGGTCGAGGCTTCAGCAGGGAATTGCCCAAACGATACACCAGCAAAGCCACAAGGATCGCGCCATAGAGAAGCGGTAGCCGGTGATCGGACTTAACCAGCCAGTAGTAATGCACGACGCCGCATAGTGCGCTCAAGTAAATCAGCCGGTGTAGCGCTTGCCAACGCTTGCCGCCCAGCCGGCGGATCCAGCCTTTAGTGGACGTCAGCGCCAGCGGAATCAGCAGCACGAAGCCCAGAAAACCAACGGTAATAAACGGGCGCTTGGCCACATCCTTCCACATGCCAGCAAGATCGAAAGACTGGTCAGGGCCAATATAAGTGAGGAAATGCAGACATACATAGAAAAACGCGAACAAACCAAGCATGCGGCGGAAGCGAATGAGGTCTGGCAGATTCAAAATCCTGCGCAGAGGAGTGACGGATAGCGTGATCAACAAAAAGCGCAACGTCCAATTGCCAGTGAAGTGTTGAATGAATTCCACGGGATTGGCCGTGAGTTCGCTGCGATACGCGCGCCAAGCCAAATAGGCGAGCGGCGAGAGGCAAATCAAAAACACCGCAACCTTGGCCCACTTGCTTAACAGGAGGCGACGCAGGGATTCGCGCACGTCAGTAATACTTCTTCAGATCCATGCCAGCGTACATGCTGGCCACTTGATCGGAGTAGCCGTTGAACATCAGCGTCTTGCGCCTCAGGATTTCGCCTAAGCGCCGCTCGGTGGCCTGGCTCCAGCGCGGATGGTCGACGTTGGGATTCACGTTGGAGTAAAAACCGTACTCGTTCGGCGCGTAGATATTCCACGTCGTCGAAGGCATGCTCTTGACGAACCGAATCTTAACTATGGACTTGATGCTCTTGTAGCCGTACTTCCAGGGAACCACCAGTCGCACAGGGGCACCATCCTGGTTGGGCAGCGTCTCGCCGTACATGCCGACGCACAAAAGCGTCAGCGGATTCATGGCTTCATCAAAGCGCAACCCTTCCACGTAGGGCAGTTCGATGCCGGAATGCTCGGCCCAGGGCATTTGGCTGCGGTCGTAGTAAGACTGGAAGGCGACGAACTTGGCCTTTTCCGTAGGCTCGGAGAGTTGCAAAATCGTGCTCAGAGAATAGCCGATCCAAGGAACGACGATGGACCAACCCTCCACACACCGGTGGCGATAAATGCGCTCCTGCAAAGGGGCCAGCTTCAGGATGTCGTCCATGCTGTACTTGGCGGGCTTCTTCACTTCGCCTTCAACGGAAACCGTCCAGGGCGAGGTGTGAAAATTGCCTGCGTTGCGTGATGGATCGCCTTTGTCGGTGCCGAATTCGTAGAAATTGTTGTAGTGAGTGACGTCTTCGAAGGAGTTTACCTTTTCCGTGGTGCTGAAGGCGCTATGAACAGTGACATCCAGCTTGGTTCCCGCTTGCACCGCGGCTGTAGGGAACGCGAAACGGGAGAACACCTTCCCCCCGAGCACGGCGGCTCCTGCTATCCCCATGGCGCGCAGAATCTGCCGGCGATTGAGATAGACGGATTTTGGAGTGATATCCGCCTCAGTCAAATCGCCAAATTTGCCCATGACTCTGTTCCTCCGTCCTGTCGCCGAGCTAAACCGGCCTGAACATAGGAGTCAGGCCGTCTTCTGAAGTTACACTGAATTAGATGCTGTGGGGCAGGATCGGGATGAGGGGTTGCTAAGGCACAACCAAGCAACAAAAGAGAGGGTTTAGTGCAGGCAGATTGTCGCCCCGCCCGGATTCGACTTGACTTTCTGGTGAGACCCGTACATCTTTATTGGCTTTGCTTCTTGTGTTCGATCACTCTGTAGGAGGGCAAGCTTACCCGGGTCTATGACGACGGTTCGACTGTGTTTTCACGATCGCTGTTTTGACGGAGCGGCTTCGGCTGCGCTCTTTTACCGGTTTTACCGGGAGCGCTACGACGCCAAGGCGGAAGTCCATCTGAGCGGGATGACGCACAAAGCCAAACATCCCTGGGAAGACGGGCTATTTGACGGGGACGAGAACGTCATCGTCGACTTTAAGTACTCGAATTCCCCGAAGGTGACCTGGTGGTTTGATCATCACCAGAGCGCGTTTCTGAGTCCGGCGGATGCGGAGTACTTCAAGAGATTTCCCGGCAAGCACATGTATTACGAGCCGGATTACAAATCCTGCACCAAACTGATTGCCACGGTGACCAAGGATCAGTTCGGCTTCGACACAAAGCCGTTGGCAGATCTGATCCACTGGGGCGATATTATCGATGGGGCGCAGTTTTCCACGCCGGAATCCGCCACCGAACTGATTGAACCGGCCACGCAATTGGCGCTGGTGATTGAAGCCGCGCCGGAAAATGGCGTTCCCGCGCAGATCATCCCCGAATTAGCGTACCGGCCGTTATCTGAGATGGTGAAGCTGCCGGTTGTGGCGAAATATCTGGGCCCATTGCTGGAACGCCATCGCAAGTCGATCGAAATTTTGCGGCAGAGAATCGAATCGAAAGATGGCGTGATTTTCTTTGACGTAAGCGATCTGGATCTGGAGGGGTACAACAAGTTTATTCCGTATCTCTTGCATCCGGAAGGCGTGTATTCGGTCAGTGTCAGCGCCTCGCCGGTGCGGGCCAAGGTTTCGCTGGGCACAAACCCATGGAATCAGGCCACCGCGGATAAGAACCTGGCCAGTTTGGCGGAGCAATATGGCGGAGGAGGTCACCAGCGCGTGTCCGCGATTTCTTTCGATCCGCAAGATTTAGAACGCGCTCGCAAAGCCGCACGCGATCTGACGGCGGTACTCCGGGCAAAGTAATCAAGCGCAAGCAGGGAAGGGGCAAGTTTTTCGGGGCCTGCGTGTCGACAGAAATTTCAGAACTATGTAAAATGACGAATTACCCCGTGGACCGGTAGCTCAATGGTAGAGCAGTTGACTCTTAATCAACGGGTTGGAGGTTCGAGTCCTCCCCGGTTCACCATTCTCCCGTAACGACTTACCTCGTTTCTCTCCTTTCCGTTTTTTCTCTCATTGTGGGGACTTTTGTGGGGAGTCCAGTGCGAAATTCGCTTTTTCTCTAAAACTCGAGGTAGACCACGCTCCGACCGAAGGCGTGGACATCACTCGCTTCATCGAGAATCTTAAGAACGATCTCACTGCAATCCTGGTGAAGTATCCATTCGCGAACAGGTTTTTCAGGAGAAGAGACTTCTACTGAAATCGAATCCGGAAATGATTTTGGTAATGGTGAATCGAATGAACGAGAAATCTCTAAAGAACTTGAAACCGATCAAGCCGGGTGAAGTCCGAAATCCCGCCGGCGTGAACAAGAAACGGCCGATCACGGATCAGTACTTCGCCGCTTTGCAGGAAGTCGTTCCCCCCCGCAACTAATCAACTAATCGCTCACTTCAATCGATCTTGCCACGCCAAACTTCTCAAGCCAGGCGATACTTGGGCCCGTGCCATTGCCGTTCGCGCTTGCTTCGAAGCCGCGATGAACGCTTCCATCCGCACAATGCGAGAGATGCGTGAAGCGATCGAAGGAAAAGCGCCACAGCGTCTCGAAATCACCGGGCCCGAGCGAAAGGAAATCACTATTCGTGTAGTCCACGATCGCGAGTCCGACCAGTCCAGGTCCAGGCTTGGCTACGTCTCGGATTCGATGGAAGTAAGTCTCGGCGAAACCAAACCGATGTGAGTTCGCTGAGCACGGCATGGGGTTCGGGTACCAACTTTTTCGGTTACCCGACGCAATATAAAAGGGCGCCCCTTTTGGAGTAGGGTTTTGAGTGTTCAGCTCAACCCTTCCAGAAAGGACACCCTTTATGACTAGCATTAAATATATCGGTATGGACGTACATAAGGAAAGCATCTCGATCGCGGTGATGAACGCTGCCGGAAAGATCGTGATGGAATGCGTCATCGAGACGGTTGCACTTGGGTGTAGCATGGCTGTCGCAGCGAGCAAATGTGGCGGCCGACTCATTTCCCTTACTCGTCATTTCGCTATCCTCATTGACCATACCGCGGCTGCGGAAAGATGCGAGCAGAAAGAACTGGGAGACGGGCGCACGCAGGCAGATTCGAAAGGAGTCCCCGACATGACAGGACTGCGTTCCTTTGAGAATTTGGCGCAGGACGTGAAGTATGCAGCGAGGATGCTGCTGCGGAGTCCGGGCTTTGCAATCACCGCGATACTGGCGTTGGCACTCGGGATCGGAGCGAACACGGCAATTTTTTGGTAAACAAGGTGTTGCTGGAGCCGCTGCCATATCCGCAGCCGGACTTGATTCCTAGGTATTCAATCCGGCGAATAACGGGCCTTTCCTTCACGACAAAGACAACGATTTTTCCTTTCGACGCGTGGTCATCTTCGACACTTAGGCGTACTTCGTCAAAATACCCAGTGTCACGCAGGGCCCGAGCGTCACGCTGGACGACTTCCGAATCGTAAGTGTCACCGGGGCGGGATACAATGTGGGCCCTTATTGTGGAGCGTTGGACGCGTCGGTTACCGCCGATTTCAAGTCGCTCAATGAAGGATTGAGTCGCATGACTGTTATGTGACTGCTGAGACTCAAGTGCCTGCACCGACGTAAGAAACAGGCAAGCGGTCACACAGGACTGCAATATCAGACAAGTATTTCGTGTCCCGGAACTGCATAACATCATGGCCGCGCTCGCTTGGAGGCTCCGACAGCGCAAACTGGATGTTGGATTCTCGGCGACGCGAGTGGAATTGCCTCGACGTGCCATTTCACTGCAAGCGCCTGGTAAACGCATAATCGACGAAGTAGGTATCGGGACGGACTCGGGCGCATTGGGTGGATGCGAGGGAGCACGCCTGATTCCAGCATTCGTCGTCGCGTTGGCCGGGCGAACGAAGGGGTACTAGCCGTCACTTTACCGCACGACTTACCAGGATTTGGCTGTCTGACGCGAAACAACTCGGCACTTCGTGCGTATAGTAGATTGCGGGTGTTCGGAAAGAACGTCCTTTATGACCCGCAAGGTGGCACGATTCGCCGAAAGGAGTTTTCATGAACAAAAGACTCGGTTTTGTGTTTGTTGCATTGATGGCAGTTCCCGTTGCTCTGCTCGGGCAGGAGAAACCACCGGCGTCGTCCGCTCCGCCCGCGAACCCGATTACCTCGAGCGAAAAAGGTTTTTACTCGTTTGTGAGCAGCGCGGTCGTCGGTGCGGCGCAGAAAATGCCGGAAGAAAACTACTCCTTCAAGCCGACACCGGAGGTTCGCACTTTTGGCCAGCTCGTTGGCCATGTGGCCGACGCTTCGTACATGTTCTGTTCGCAAGCCATAGGTGAAGCAAACCCCGCAAAGGACATCGAAAAAACGAAGACGTCAAAGGCGGACCTCGTGGCTGCGCTCAAGGATGGAGTGGCGTACTGCAACAAAGCATTCGACAGCATGACCGATGCAAAAGGCAGCCAGATGGTGAAATTCTTCAACTTCGACATAGCGAAGCTGACGTTGTTCTCGATCAATACGGCGCACACGGATGAGCACTATGGGAACATGGTGACCTATCTGCGACTGAAGGGGATCGTGCCGCCGACAAGTGAAAACCAGTCCGCACAGCCACCGAAGTAAGAGGCTCGAACGCCTAACTCAGCAAAGCGCCAACGTCCTAGCAAACACGGAAACCGTCCATGTTGGTACGGGGGTGGGAACTTGTCCGATTTCGCGACGCAAATCTGGAGTTGAGAGTCCTGCGACAGTCCTGATTGATACTCAGTCGGCTAGTTTTGCGCGGCCGTCATCGTTCATGTCGAAGGAGACCGCATTACTGGCTAGCGATTTCTCGGCGCTTACGCCGCCCCCGTACGCGAACATGAACTGATATTGCCCCCGGATAGACCTTAAATCGAATCGGTGTTCTTACGGATTGCCCTGGTGCGATTGCAAAGCTCGGGGGAGGCTGAGTTTTCGTATCTACGATGTAACGCCAGGACCTTTTCTGATTCCCAATTCCTGCAGACGAGATGTAAGACGCCTCCTCAATTCCGCCTCTCGAAATCAGCGCTACCGAGTCGTCATCCGAGAAGGGTACTTCCGGTTTCTCGGCTTTAAAAAGCAGGATTCCAATCTCAGAGCGGTCTACCCTAACCGGAGATTCTCCATTGTTACGAAGCTCGATCAGAGCGACAGCGCAATGATCTGGTGCAGGCGGCACGGCACATCCAGAGGATTCAGAAGACATTGACACAGATGAATATGCAGTTGGCCAATGTCTTGAGCGATGTGAGTGGAGTGACCGGGCAAGCGATCATTAAAGCTATTCTGGCGGGCGAACGCGATCCGCAGAAGCTGGCGGCGTTTCGAGATCCACGCGTTAAAGCAAGTGAGCAGGACATCGCGCGGAGCTTGGAGGGAAACTGGCAAGAGGATCTCTTGTTTGTGCTCAAGCAGGAACAAGCGGCTTTCGAGTTCTACCGAAAGCCGATGGCTGTGTGCGATCGGCAGCTCGAACAGTACCTCCAGAAGATGGAGAACCGGAGCCAAGGGGCCACCCTGCCGGAAGAGAAGCGGAAGGATCGGCTGCAGAAGAAGAAGGGGAATCAGCCGCAGTTCGACTTGCAACAGCAGTTGTTTCGCGTGACGAGCATAGACCTAACCCAGATCGATGGTATTGACGTCATGACCGCCACTACGATTCTCAGCGAGGCGGGTTGGGACATGATCAAATGGAAGGACGAACACCATTTTGTTTCCTGGCTGCGGCTCGCTCCCGACAATCGCATCAGCGGAGAGAGAATCATTGGAAAACGGCGGCTGCCGACCAGCAATCGGGTGACCGTCGCTTTAAAGCTGGCGGCCAGCAACCTACGAACAAGTCAGAGCTATCTTGGAGCGCAGTTCCGTCGACTCAGAGCCAGACTAGACACCCCAGTTGCGATCAAAGCCATGGCCGCCAAGCTAGCCCGCTTGATCTATCGTATGCTCCGTTACGGCACTAAATATGTCGACAATGGATCACGCTACTACGAAGTTCAACAGCGCACCCGAGAGATAAAGCGTCTCAAGCTCAAAGCCGCCACTTTGGGTTCCATCTAGTCCAATCTACCGCCGCCTAAAGCACGTGGAGTTTCTGGCGAGAACTTACCGGGCCCTTGTGCCGCATCTCCTATTGACACTCTATATGTCAGTCAATATATTCCCTATAGAACGGGAGTAGAGTGGAGTTCCCCATGTCGCTCTTTGCGAGGGCCCGAAGCTTCCTGCGCAATCTCTTCCGGTCGGACCGTGTGGACGCGGACCTGGACGAAGAAGTGTACTCCCACCTCGAAATGCTCACGCAGGAAAACCTCCGTGCTGGTGTGAAAGAGGCCGAAGCCCAACGCCGCGCCCGCATCCAACTTGGTGGAATCGAACAGCTCAAAGAACAAGTCCGCGAGGAACGCCTCGGCAAGTGGCTCCGCTCCATCCTCTCCGACTCTCGCTTCGCTCTTCGCCAACTGCGCAAATCGCCCGGCTTCACCAGCGTCGCGATTCTCACGCTCGCGCTCGGCATTGGCGGCACCACGGCGATTTTCACGTTGGTGCAACAGGTGATGCTGCAGTCGCTTCCGGTCTCCCGCCCCGAGCAGCTCTGGCGCGTTGGCGATGCGACCATCTGCTGCTACTCGAATGGATACTCGCAGGGCGGGGGCGACGTCCGGCCGCTGAACGACTGGACTCTTTTCTCCTGGGAGGCTTACAAGGTTTTCCGCACCGGCACCGCAGCGTTCGACGACCTGGCGGCGTTCCAAGTCGGTGATGCCAATGCGCACCTTGGCGTGCGTCGCGCCGGTTCGCTGGCTTCCGCCGAGCCGCGCAACGGCGAGTACGTCTCCGGCAATTTCTTCAAGACCTTCGGCATTGCCGCGTGGCACGGGCGCTTGTTCGACGATGCGGACGATGCGGAAGGCGCACCGCCGGTGGCGGTGATCAGTTTCCAGGCTTGGCAAGGAAAGTACGGCTCCGATCCGTCCGTGGTTGGTGCAAGGTACGATGTAAACGGCCATCCTTTCACCATTGTTGGCGTTGCTCCGTCGGGCTTTTTCGGCGCAAAGATTGCCAGCGCGGACATGCCCGATTTCTGGCTGCCGCTCGCGACAGAACCGCTGATCGCCGCGGCGACTTCCCGGCTGAGAAATCCTCGGCTGGCCTGGCTCGCGCTGATCGGGCGCGCTCACCCCGACACGAATCCGAAAACGCTAGAAGCGCAGCTCCAGGTGGAACTGCACCAATGGCTGACGAGTCACCGCGCGGACATGACCGCGCAGGAAGACGCGCTGCTAGACAAGCAAACCGTGCATCTCGCGCCCGGCGGCGCGGGCGTTTCGCTGATGCGGGAAAACTACAAGGAAAGTTTGTGGCTGTTGATGATGGCCGCTCTTTGTGTGCTGCTGGTGGCTTGCGCCAACATCGCCAATCTGCAGCTGGCGCGCGGCTTGAAAGATCGGCACCAGACGTCGATTCGCGCCGCTCTCGGGGCTTCCCGCGGCCGGCTGATACGTCAGGCGCTCGCGGAAAGCCTGACGCTGAGTTTTTTAGGCGCGCTCGCGGGCATCGCCGTTGCACATGCTGGCGCCAGCCTCATCCTGCGCCTGGTTTTCACGCGGCTGGACACCGCGATTCCCATCCACTCCGCGCCTTCGCTTCCTGTATTGCTCTTCGCGCTGGGAGTTTCGGTGATTACCGGCGTGGTCTTCGGCATCGCGCCTGCGTGGATGGGCGCGCACGCCCAGCCGATCGGAGCGCTGCGCGTGGTGAATCGCTCCGCCGGAGGGCGTCGGCATTGGGCGCAGCGGACGCTGGTGATCGTTCAAGTCGCGGTGTCCATCGTTCTGCTGAGTGCGGCGGCGATGCTCGCGCAAAGCTTGCGCAATCTAGAGCGCCAGAACTTCGGGTTCGATACCCGCGGCCGTTATCTGGTCTCCATTGATCCGTGGAGTTCCAACTACAGGCAGGAGCAACTCGCGCCGTTGTTTCGCGGAATCGAGGAGCATATCCGTGGCATCCCCGGCGTAGAGTGAAGGAAGAAGAGCCAAAGAGATCGCCATGCGCCGTAAGCGTCTGGCTCGCTTGCTCAAAAAGCTCCGTGCTATGCGCCGCAGCCTTCCTTCACGTGACCAGTTGTTGATGCGCTTGGGCGCCGCGAAATCGCAAGCGGGCCGCTCATTCCATTTCGTGCTTCTGCAAATGCCCGAGGAAGACCAGGAAATCACGCGCGAGACCTTTCAGTTTCGTGTGGATAAGAAAAAACTCCAAGAGGCGGAATGGCGTGACGGACACTACTTGCTGCGCTCCAACGTTACCGCCGGGGATCCCAGCGTCCTGTGGACGCGCTACGTACAATTGACCCAGATTGAATCGGTATTCCGGTCGCTCAAAAGTGAACTCTCCATCCGTCCGATCCGCCATCAACTGGAGCATCGCGCCGACGCGCACATTCTGATCGCCTTTCTCGCCTACTGCTTGCAAGTGACGCTGAAGCAGCGCCTGTTGCTGCACGCTCCAGGGTTGACGCCTACGGCGGTGTTGGAGAAGTTGGCGGAAATCAAAATGATTGACGTGTGGATCCCTACGGTCGATCAACGATGGTTGATTCTGCCGCGCTACACACAGCCTTCTGTTGACAGCAAGGTGTTGATCGAGAAACTGAAATTGCAGCTGCCGAGCCAGCCGCCACCACGCCTGGTGGGGCAAAAACAGAGCTACGAAATCGAGGTAGGAGGCTAGTTTGTGGTGGAGACCTTTCCCTAACCTCGACTGATTCCAAGGCACTTAACCGGCTCAGATGTGCCCAACTGCGAAAGTTCGGTTAGCTGTCGAGCCAGGTTGTGCCTTGGATATTAGTTGGGCCACACCATGAGTGGCGAGCTCTCGGAAGGAGTTTCAGGGTCATACAACCACCACGAAGCGGTGGCCGGTGCTCTCCAGAAACTCTCCTTTAAGCGGCCGCCCGTGGGTGCGACGGACGCGGGCCCTATGCAAATTCAATTGAGGGAAGGGGTGAGTTTGAGATGTGCCGAGGCTGTGCTGTGGAGCATGGCCCTTCACACGGCCACGGCCAGAGCTGCCTGGAGGCAAAAAAGCGTGGCGAAGATGGTCGTTGAAGAAGCTGGAGAGGAAATGGGTGTGGCGGGGAGGATCTCGGCAGCTCAGACCCAAAATCAACCGTCTGACAACAAGACGGCGGCCAATCGGCCTCCGTGGCCACTACAGCTCGAAATGCGCGTGCCGTTCGAGCCCACGGCATTCCGAGCGGACCGCATGTCTATCTGATGTACGAGGTGCATTTGACAAACTTCATGCCAATGCCCGTTTCGCTGAATCGCATTGACGTGCTCGACGCGGATGCGGGACCTGCCCAACCGATTGCGACCTTTGAGGTGACGCAACTTGAAACCATGTTGCAGCCTCTCTAGGCGGCAAGGCGCTATCCGACCCCAAAGATAGGCTCGTTATCGCGGATGGCCAGAGCGCCATCGCCTTCATGTCAGTTGCGTTCGCACGGCCCACATATTCCCGACAGACTGCTCCATCGCGTGACCACGTCCTACGCTCCAGAAGAGGGGGCGGTGATTTCCACACATCATACGGAGCTGCATGTGCTCGGGCCGCCGTTGGAAGGGGCGTCCATCCGACGGGCCGAGCAACGACGAGGACAATCGCGATCGACTGGAGTAGGTCAAGGACGGTGTGACATTCTCTGGTGACGCCCGGAACGCTCGCTCCTATTACTCCCACGGAAAAGTAGTGCTGGCGGTTGCTGACGGCCGCGTCGTTGCAGCAAGGGACGGCCTTCCCGATAACATCCCCGGGCACGGCGACGCGTTCCACCCTGCCGTGCCAATTACGTTGGAAACAGTGGCGGGCAATACAATCACACTCGACCTGGATGGCGGCCAGCTCGCATATTACCTGCATCTGCAGCCGGGAGGTTTGCGCGTGAAAGTAGGGATCGCGTGCGGCGCGGGCAGGTATTGGCACTCGTCGGCGATTCCGGTGATGCTCGAGAACCGCATCTGCATTTCGAAGTCACCACCTCGTCGAAGCTGCTGGCTGGTGAAGGCGTGCCCTATCTCATCGATCAGTACACCAGCAAGAGCACGAGTGACGGGCCCGCGGAACTCCACACACACGAGTTGCCACTAGACAAAAGTGTCGTCACATTCGGGGACGAGAGCCCTAAAAGATGATGAAGCATTCGGCTATCCGGAAGTTGAGACGGACCGACGTGGTGGAGCTACAATGGGCTTGCAAGGGCGGAATACTCACTGACGGGGGGCGCCCTCTTTCCACTTCCGGCTGAACCAACACAGACGTAATCGTCCATATAAGATTTAGAACTTGATTGGGCGGGCGACATAGGAGTGGTTGTCACGCCGCCTGGGCCTCGCGGCGTCCCTCCCAATAATCCTCAAAGCGACCGTTAAGATGAGAGCATCGCAGAGTCAGGATCGCGTTGGCTCCCCGCACGGTCCAGAACATTCCGGATTGTTTCAGACGTGAACCAATGACCGTTTTGCATCCGGCTTCGATCACCCCCGAGCCCACAAACAAGTGCTGGCGGCGAAACTTGGGATAGCGCATCCGTTCTGCATTTCTTTCGAAGTAGTCTGCCTCCGCGCGAATCTTCTCGGCCATTTGTAAATTGTTGGTTTCGATGGCCCGCAGCGCTCCCACCAGTTTTTCGATTTTTCCTTTGTCCAGCAGACGCTTCTGGTGGACCTTCATCCAAACTTTCTGTTTGTTTTCCTCCTGGGGATACCGTTGGCGAGCCACCTCCCAGAGGTGCTGGCGCGCGTGATAGAGATCGACAATTTGAATCGCGTCCGGAAAATGCTCGGCCACCAGATTCCAAATCCATTCCGCACCGTCACCGATCACCACCTTCTTCTTGGCCCAGCGCCAACCTCGTTTTAGCGCTTCCCGATAGATGCGCTTGCCAAAATCGACCGCCGTTTCGATGGCCCCGGTGTAGGTGGTGGAATCCGGATCGCGGATGGCGAAGCCTTCCTCGTCCCAGGTGCTTTGTGTGAACACACATCCCAACTTGGCTTCACGTGTATGAGCGGGTTGGCCCGCGATTTTGCCTTGCCGCCCCAACGTCTCTTGCTTCACCACGGGGACTCCGGTCCCGTCCATTTGTACATAGAGGATGGGAATCGGCGGGCCAACGGGAATGGGCAGATCTAACTGCACCGCTCTCTGGATCTCCTGTTGTTCCTGCTGAGCGATATCACCTCCGATCGTCTCTGCCGTACGCTCGACCGACTTGGTCGTCACTTCCAAACCAGCCAGAACTCGCAGCTGCTCGCGGCCAGAATCAAAGGGAACCTGCTGGCCTACCAGGGCCTGCATGCGGCGCACCCCGGGAGAAAATTCCGTCCTCTCAATATCCAGTTCGACATCGACAGGAAATTGGCCGCTGTGACAGTGCGGACATAAATAGTAGGGACGCCAGACTTGCACCGGGCCTACGGCGGTTAGCACCGGTTTGCAGCGTAATTCGCGATACCGGGCTAGCTGGCCGCAGGCACAAGCCACCGTGCGTTGGGCGTTGGTCGGTGCCGCGAACTCCAGCAGTTCGCTCAAGGCGGCCGCGCCAGCCCGGTGCATGGCCGAGCGTATGGCCATCTCGATCGCTTCCAAATCGAGACGTCCAGTCTTGCGCCGACCCTGGAAAATGACCCGCAAGAGTTGATCTACTTCGCGTGCGACCTCTTGATGGATCGCTTCCGCCGTTTTTTTTCCTGCTCCGTTTCCAGCCTCTCTTCCACTGGCCGCAAGCGGCAGATTTTGGCGTTGGCTTCGATAAATTCCCGACTGAGTTCCTGGAAATTCCGGAACTCCGCCACTTCGCGCGCGGCCTTGCGGGCAGCGGCCGACGTGGGCAACGACTCCGAGAAGGTTTTGCCGTCCACTTTATAAGTGAGCCGGAGATTCGGGCCGTGACCCGGCTGGCCGGGCCGATGGCAATGGCAGTTCGGCTTGCCACAACGGCCCGACGTGTTAGAAATGGAACCAGCTCGAAGATCACCGAGTTCCGCGATCCGCTGAGCGATGGCGTTGCGACGCTCCTCTAATTCGGCAAGGGAGTAGGGCATAAGTATAAGCTTAGCCTCCTTTATCCTAGCGTATTACATACGCTAGGATAATCGCTACAAAAAAAGAAACCCAACCATTCTCCCTTCCATGTCGCCCGCCCAACTTGATTTGTCCGGTTTGCCGTGCGGACATAATGGGGCACAATGTCTGTTCTAGTTGGCAGAGCCCTTCCTTGTAGCGGCAAGACCTGGCAATGAGGGCAAGGGGCCCGGCGGTCATCAGATTTTCGGGCCGGCCAGGAAGCCGCCATTTCTGAGGGCCCTTGGGGCTTCACAAACTAGGGATCACCATTCACTCCTTCGATGGTTCCCAAAGCTCGATCTGATTGCCATCTGGATTTTTAAGCCACGCAAAGTTCCCGTAGGGATATTCCGCGGTCTTTTCGATTGCCACGCCTTTACTCTTAAGATGGCTGAGGACTTCTCCGATGTTCGTCACTGTGTAATTAATCTTACCCGTTCGTGGCTTATCCTTGATGTCTTGATCAGTGGGCATAATTGCCCATGCTATCGTTCTCTTGATCTCCGGATTTTCAAGATCCCTATATTCGAACGATGTATAGATTGAGCTGCACTCAGTATCTTCGCCCTCAGGAACTATTCCGAGGCATTCGCGATACCAATTTGCCAATCTCTTTGTATCGTTAGAAAACAGAAAAGCGCCGCCAATTCCGTTGATCATAAATTCCTCCCTTACGCAGTGACTCGGTTATTGTCCCTTGTTTCGATCTACTTGCGAAATTAAAGCAGTCCATGGAAGCGCGACCATCATAAAGTTCATGTCAACTCCTCATCTCTGCCCGTTTCCGAACCGGCAGGCATAGTTCCAATTCAAACTGCGACCAATCCGTCGCGCTTTCTTTGTCCAGGAAAACCTCAAGTGCTGGCGCATGCTCGGGCTCGTAGGCACTGTTGATAAGCCAGTCTCTGTAAAGGTAGTCCCAAGCCGTAGCTACCTTATGGATATCGCCGGAAACCTTTATGACGGCGTAGCGCATGGCTGGCATTTTCAATTTCGACATGCCTTCCCTGCACTCGAAGGGAAAAGGCGACGCAAGACAGACCTCATATCGATAAAGATGCTTTGGGGTCACGTGTGGATCGTCTACCGTCATTCCGAAAAGAATCCCTTGCGAAAAAATATCCTGGGACTTGGCCCATTCGATCACCGTCTTGAGCGCCGCAAGTACTCTGTCCAGTTCGAAGGCATTCGTAACCCGAATATAGGCGACTTGCCTTTCGGGAATGTCGAGCAATCTGACTGGAAACGCGGCTCTTTTTTCTTCCGCGCTCATGGGGAGACCATATTCGCCTTGCGGGAACAGTTCTTTGCAGATCTTGCTCTTTTTGATCTCGCCGCTTTTTCGAAACTGACTTGGCGAAGTGTCGTAGCCGGATCGGAAGGCACGTGAAAACGTGGCCGATGACGAAAACCCGCAATCTAAGGCTATGTCGGTCAGGCTTTGGTCGGAATAACGAAGAAGACGAGCAGCCTTTTCAAGGCGAAGCCGATTCGTAAAATTCTTTAGGGTTTCGCCAGAAACCGCTCTAAAAATCCGATGGAAGTGAAATTCCGAGAAGCACGCAACCTTAGCAAGCTCAGTTAGCTTCACCGGGCGATCCAGATTCCCGCGAAGGTAGTCAATGACCCGATCAATTCTTTGGGCATATTCGCTTTTGGCCTGGGTCTTTGCGCTTGGCACGGATTCTATTGACATTGTGTCGTAGATATACCCCAATTGGCCTGTGCCGTCACCATCCAACTGTCGTAGGCCCGGGCGGGTTTACCCCTTCTGACGGATGCACGTTCATAATCAAAATCGACTTGCCAGCATCCCCGGGCTTAAGGAAGGCATACAGGTCAGTAAGATCCAGGCGGGCGTCCCCATGTGGAAAGCCATAGTCCGGACCAGAGTAATGGTGCGACATGAATGACCTCTCTCTGCTCAAAAGCGCTTATCGCTACTGCGAGGCGGGGGAGCATTGCCCGCCGCGGCTTCACGCGATTACCTCGAAGATAATTTCAAGTGCGACTGGGGCGCCGAGCGGAAGGCTCGCGACGCCACATACCAAGCGGCTCGGGTTCTTGTCTTTTCCGAAGACGTCTTGCAGTAACTCCGAAGCACCGTCGGCGACTTTCGGCTGATCGCGGACATCCCCCGACGTGGCCACCGAAACGCCGAGCCGGACGACCCGTTTCGCTTTATCGAGTGATCCTAAATATTCACGAGCCACGGCGAGGCCATTGAGCGCCGCGAGATGAGCGGTCCTGCGTCCCACTTCTACATCTAGCTCCGCGTCGACGCGCCCGATGAATTTCGCTCCGCGGCCCTCGGTGGGAAGCATCCCCCAGATTGCCGGTCTGCACCGCTTTGGCATAGATGCCGAACGGCTACGGCGGAGCCGGAAGCTTGATGCCAAGCTCGTGCAATTGCTGCTCCGCGTTGGGTGGCCCAGGAACTTGGCGGGTTGCCATCTGCGCTTTCGAATTTGTATTCATTGCTCTCTCCCCAATTAGCGCGCTGATCCGGGAGCAGCAGAGGCGTCGTCAGTGAACCCGAGCAGCCCGACGTGGTATCCAAGCCGAGTTTCCACATCGCCCGGTTTGTGAAAGCCGCGTTGGAACAGAGTCCGAATGCGCTCCTGGGCTGCAGGGCGTCCGAGCGAAGCGATAAAGGCATCCCATTCGGGTGCGATCTCTCTGTCGGGAGGCAAACTATTCAGGTTGACCAGACGTTTCGTTTCGGCGATTGCGCGTTTGTCGAAAGACGAGATTCTTTTGGCAAGAGCATCGACGAACGCGTCGAGCTCAGCGTCAGGTAATGAGCGATTGACATAGCCATACAACTCCGCCAGATCGCCGTTGATATCATCCGCCCCCAACAATACTTCCAGGGCTCTTCCCCGTCCGATCAAACGTGGTAATCGAGCCATGGGTCCGCCACCGGGAACCAAACCGGCTCCGACCTCCCACTGCGAGAGGACAGCCTTTTCGCGGCTGGCAAAGCGCATGTCGCTTGCAAGAGCGAGTTCGCTCCCGACGCCTGTGGCGCGTCCACGGATCGAGGAAATGGATACGACGGATGCCCGGCTTAGCCGGACAAGCATGTCAGGCAGGGGTTGCAAGCCCGTTGGCCCAACAGGAAATTTTGCCGAATCTTCGGGTTTGGCTACGAAATCGTAGTGCGTTAAGAAGAATCCTTCGACCGCACTGTCAAACACCACTACCTTGACGCGGTCATCGGTTTCGAGCGACGACACAACTTCCTCAAGCTGTGGGATATTCGCTGGCCCGAAAATGTTGAGAGGTGGAAGATCAAACGTAACCCGCCAATGCGCATCTGAATGCCGAACCAGACGGATTTTACCTGCATTAAGTGTCTCGCTCATGTATTCCTCCTGATCTTCGTTTCTCGCCGTAACAATCACTAAACGCCGGAAAGACCGCGCTGGGTCGAACCTCGGCGAGCAGGCTCATCAGATCCGAGATCGACCCGAGTTTCGCGCAGTTGCGATTAAGCCAGTAGCGTAGCGGTGAAACAATTGGACGAAGGTATCGGCGATACTTTCGTATTAGTTCCATATTGGTCGCCGCATTCATCTCACATTCCTGATGCTCCATATGGAAGACTTGCGTTCCCTTGGCTTTGACAACCGTTTCACCAAATCGGAAATTCTGGGGACAAGATGAACGCGGAAGGCAAGGTCAGAGAATTGGGACGTATTGCAGGAAGTTGGCGATCCAAAGAACGCCGCACACGCCAACGGCGTGTTCTGAATTGTCTTTCGCGACGTCGCCATCCTGGTAGCTTTGTACGTGTCGCCCTCGGCGTGGTCTTTTTCGCGCACGGAGCGCAGAAGGTGCTTGGCTGGTTCGGTGGATATGGTCTTAAAGGAACGACGGCCTACTTGACTTCGACCGGGCTCCCCATTCTCATCGCATACGCCGCCGTGTGCTGCTTCGAGTTCCTTGGCGGCGTAGGTCTACTACTATTGAGAATCACATAATATAGTGACATTCTAACTATTCTATGCTATCGTTTGTGCATGGGAAACCCTAAAGGAGTACGGCGCGACTTCACAGCACTAGAGGAGCGGCGTCTGCGGGCGGCAGGCTTGCTCGAGAAGGGCGTCAGTCAATCGCAAGTGGCTCGACAAGTCGGTGTACATCGTCAGTCAGTTAGTCGCTGGGCGCAGCAACTGGAAAAGGACGGCCGAACGGGGCTTGCGCAAGCCGGTCGAGCCGGACGGAAGCCACGCTTGAGCGCTGAGGATTCTAGAACGGATCGAACGCGCTCTGAAGCGCGGACCGGAAGCGTTTGGCTATGACACTGGCTTGTGGACCTCGGCGCGAGTGGCGGATTTGATTGAAAAGGAATGTGGGATTGACTATCACCCTGGACATGTCTGGCGCCTATTGCGGCAACTCGGCTGGAGTTGCCAACGTCCGACCGGACGAGCTCTGGAACGCGACGAAAAAGCCATTGCCCAGTGGAAGCGAAAACGCTGGCCGGAGATAAAAAAAAAGCCCAAAAACAAGGGTTCGTGATCGTTTTCGTCGACGAAAGCGGACTGAGCCAGAGACCGCATCGTTGCCGAACTTGGGCACCGCGAGGACAAACTCCCGTGCTGCAGTATCACTTCAATTGGAAAACTTTGTCGGCCATGGCCGGTGTAACGTGGTGGAACTTTTACTTCCGGTTGTTCCCGGGCTCGATTCGCAGCCCGCAGGTCGTGCAGTTTCTGAAACATCTCCTGCGTCATCTCGACTGCAAGCTGTTGGTAGTTTGGGACGGATCCCGCACGCATCGAAGCCGTTTGGTCTGGGACTTTGTCCGGGAACAGAAAGGACGACTCTGGCTCGAATTTCTTCCCGCCTACGCCCCGGAATTAAATCCGGTCGAGTATCTCTGGTCACACTGGAAACAACACGAACTGCCAAACTTCTGCCCGCAAACCTTCTGGCAGTTGAGCCATTATGCCCGCAAGGCTCTTCGCCGCATGCGTCGACGAACTACCCTGGTCACTGGCTTCTGGGTACAAGCGGAATTATTCTAGTCACTATATTATGTGATCCTCAATAGTTGACTGTAACAACCATTTGTAGACTATAATCGTGTCCATGAGAGACGCGATGACGCTGACAAATTCGGAGCTTAATGAATTGACTCGGCGAGCCACTAGCCGGACGGGCAGGGCCGAAGATTCCCGACGGGCACGGCTGATCTTGCTGCTGGCCGAAGGCCATACCTGGGATGAAGTTTCTGAGCGCATCGACTGCAGCCGGGGTTTTGTCGCTAGTTGGAGCCGACGATTTACCGAGCAGCGTATCGCGGGACTCTACAGCCGGCATTTGGGGCAAGTCGCTACCATGCTGACCCCGGAACTGGAAGCGCGGATTCTGGAGGCCACACGACATGCACCGCCAGGTGCAGCAACCCACTGGAGCACGCGCAAACTCGGAGCGCGTCTGGAGGTCAGCCACATGATGGTGGCACGGGTGTGGCGTAAGCACGGACTTCAGCCGCATCGCATAGAACGCTACATGGCCTCGAACGATCCGGATTTTGAGAAGAAGGCCGCCGACATTATTGGGTTGTATCTGAACCCGCCGGCGCATGCGGCGGTATTCAGCGTGGATGAAAAGACCTCTATCCAGGCCCTGGATCGCAAGGATCCGGTTCTACCGCTATCCCCGGGACGCGCCGAACGGCATGGTTTTGAATACTTCCGTCATGGCACCTTGTCGCTGTATGCCGCCTTCAACACCAAGACCGGCGAAGTGCTCGGCAAAACGACCGCGCGGCACACCTCGGCCGAATTCGTCGCCTTCCTGACCGACATTGTGATCGATCAGCCTCGCGGCAAAGAGATCCATGTGATCGCTGACAATCAATCCGCGCACAAGAGCAGGCCGGTCACGGACTTCCTGGCGGTGCATCCCAAAGCTCACTTGCACTTCACTCCGACCTACTCTTCCTGGTTGAATCAAGTCGAGCTGTGGTTCAGTAAGATCGACCGCGACGTCATCGCGCGAGGGCTATTCACTTCCGTCTCGGATCTGAAGAGGAAGCTGTTGTGCTACATCCGGCATTACAACAAATCGCCTCGTACAGTGAAATGGAAATATGCCGATCCATCGCGCCATCTCGGTACACAATCAGTTGGTACAGGCCACTAGGATTGCTTACGCGGCCCGCAACCCTGGCGGTCATCATTGTAATGGTGGGCGCAGTCGCCAAAGTTCACTGGCAGCATGGCTTCTTCATCAACTGGGAGCTCGCGCCTGGCAAAGGCCACGGCTTCGAGGCCAACTTCGCCTTATCGCCTTGGCGTTGGCCTGTGTCATTGCGGGAGGGGAGCACTCTCGCTGGACGCGCTCTTGAAACACTGACCGACGCAGGGTTTGGGCTCCCATCAGTTCCACGGATGTGTATTTCGGAAAGCAGACACGCGCGCCCAAAAACATCTGATTTTGGGCAGCGCTAATCTGGGAATTTCAATGTCGTCGAATCAATGGCTTACAGTCACTTGTTGCTCGGGGTTTCTCGGCAGACTTCACACGCTTACCATTCCTCGTTGATCTTGAACAAAGCCCAGCATCTAATGCAGCCAATGGTGATGCGAAGACAAGTGGCTCCCCAGGCCCTATATGAGGTTGTGAATCCAGAATTGAGTACTTTCGTACTGTTGTCCGGTTTTCGTGCGACTGCTATTCTTTTCTGTGAATTCCACACCAACAGAGAAAGAACTTCGCGAGATGAGCGAGCGTCTTGGCTTTCCGTGCTTTCTTGACTATTGCGACGACGAGTGGTTCGACCTAGCCGAGCTTCACGACTTCCGCCGTTTTGGCGGTGTGCCCGGCGCCGCCGCCCCCAATCCATCAATGCACGGGGACGCCTCTGTCGAATGCGCTGCGAACGAATGCCGCAGAAAGTTATCGAGCGGTTTGCGGCTGCCCGCGCTGTAAACAGAGCAGTCGCCACCTCGACAGATAAGTGCCTTCAGTCAGGTCTGTTGTCGCGAATCGCAACACGTGACAACAACGTTAGGTCGGATTGCACCAACCAACACCGCATCAGGAAAAGGCTTGGTCGACTTAAGTATTCGTAATACACGGAATAGAAAACAAAAACGTTGCGCCGGGGCCTTCATTCCGGATCGCCCAAAGGCGGCCTTGATGGCTTTCGATGATGGAGCGGCTGACAGAGAGTCCAACCCCCATTCCGTCAACCTTTGTTGTGAAAAAGGCTTCAAATAGGTTCTCCTCGATTTCGGATTCTATGCCCACTCCCGAATCCTTGACGCTCAGGCACACGCCACCTTGGTCGCATTCTGTCTTGATCAGCAAATCCCTCGGGCGATCGTTAACGATACTCATGGCATCCGAGCCATTCCGTATCAGATTCAGAATGACCTGCTGAATCTGAATCCGATCTCCTGATACAGATGGCAGACCCGCGGCAAGATCCAGCTGTGGAATGACCCTATTCCGCTCGAACTCACTCTCGGAGAGGGCAATCACTTCCTTAGCCGCTTCGTTCAAATCGAACGACTCAAATGCCGCGCTCTTCTTACAGAAGAGCGCCCTCAGCCGTGTGATCACTTCAGAAGCACGATTGCCGTCGCGAATCGTCCGTCTCGCGGTTTCCCGTGCTCCTTCCAAATTCGGAGGATCGGCATCCAGCATCCGAAGGCACGTACTGGCATTGGTGACAATACCGGATAGCGGCTGATTAACTTCATGCGCGATCGATGCGGCAACCTGCCCCATCGTCATCGTCCGTGTCATGTGCTCGAACTCCGCTTGCGCCTGGCGAAATCTCTCACGCACCTCCTCGGCCCTTTTTTGCTGTCTCAAATCGAGGGCGAAAGCGACACCCTCGTTCCCGCCCTCTCCTAATAAAGCGGCGCCGACCAGTACGGGCACGCGACTGCCGTCTTTCCGGATGTACTCATTCTCGTGCGGTTGCGCACTTCCGTGTGCTCTTATATTCAGAATCTTGTCAGCCAGCGTCTGAAAAATGGTGCTTGGTGAATGGTCGAGCGCCCTCATCAGAGCCACGAGCGCGCGATTTTCCTTCTCGTAATCCGGCGGGCGCGACGGGCGACGATATAACTCCTCCGTGCCAAGAATCGATTCCAATGAAGCCTCGCCCGTTGGAATTGAAGTTTCCAATGGAACATCATTTTGCAAAGTTACAGACTCGGTCACGTTCTCACCTCCATAAAGGATGTTCATACCGAATCGAAGGGTTCCAATCTCGGTAAAACCGGTGACCTGTAAACCCACCCAGCGGCTTCGATTTCTCAAACTCGTGTAAACGGTCCCACCTAAGCCTGTTTCACGCTCCGCCAAATCTCGTTGACAATACAAAGGCGCCCTTCGACTAGCTATAGAAGGAACGTGGAACGCCCGTGGAATTTCCGTGGAATGTCCCGATCCAATGGGAGCCTATAAAACCGGAAGGGGTTGCGGGCAGGGACGCTCGATTCTTTGAGCGATGCAGAGTTTTTGAGGCCCACGACTTAACCTGCAGCGATCAATCACACCGCGCACTACCATTGACGATCCAGCGACTACGCCCTGGCAGCCGCAAGCGTTTCTTCGTTCAGCAGGATGACTGAATCTGCGAACTGCACCAATCCTGGTTTGGAAACAGTTGCGTAGGCGCCGAAACACCCCCGATGATGGTCGGCGATTGTGCGAAGAATGCTCAAATCGCGAGGCAGGTCTTCCTGCGCCAGTGTGGAGGTGACGCACCATACCGTTGGCTGGAACTCCTGGATTCTTACGGCTCCGCCGATTTCCATTGAGCCACCGATCCAGGAGTCTTCGACGAAACCACTCCATGTCGGCCCAGACTCGATATAAATATTCGGACGGAACCGGCGCCGATCGATCTTCGCCGTCCCGCCCTGTAGCCTACGCAAATGATCCACGGACCCACTTGCGACCACAAAGACGGCGCCTATTTCAAAGAACGATTCCTTCATCAATTGGAAGTAATCAGGCATCGTCTCGGGCGTCCAGTCCGGCTTGAACTTGTCGACCGGCACGTTACCGAACACAGTCTCACGATTGATGTCCGTTCTTTCTTCACTGCGCGGCTCGTTCTCCAATCGAACCGGGTGTCCAAGCGCATCCGAAATAATCGCGGATGCTTCTGGATCGTCGGCGTAGACTTTCCGACCCCCTGGTGTTGTGATCTCAATTCGCCCCGGAGTGTCGTAAGTCGGCTCGACTTCGTACCGTGCATGAAAGTCGAGGAGCCGCGGGAACTTCTTCGCGCTCGCGATTCTCCCGGTGTTGAGGTCCCGTAATGCTTTGGCACGATCACCAAGGCTGCCTCGCGGGGTGATTGCGAGCTGGCTTCGGTGCTCTCCGAGCATCGACTTGACTGGATACCGCCACAGTTCTGCAATAGTCCCTGCAGTCTGTTCGCGCATGGCGATTACCTCGGAAATCGATCTGATTTTATATCCGCCGCCAACAGGAAACAATCAGGCTTACCACCGCGTTCACAGCGATGCCACTTCCCCTGTTTGCTTCGCATGTTTCGTTGTCAGAAATAAGAAGGCGAGTTGAAAGCACAAACGACGGACACATTTGGCCGTAGGCAGCTACTTGCCTCCAGAACTTCTTAGGTCCTGACATTAGGACTACCTACTTTCTTCTGCGAACGAGAAAGTTGTTGATTCATAACTCTCCGAAAGAACGTGGCCAGTTCTCGAAGGTTTACAAAGCTTGCGTGTTGCCCAGACATCATGTGCTCTACTCGTCCCCTGAACCAACCGAGCTCCGACTTAGTGGACCGGCTAAACTGAACGACAAAGGCACGCTCCGGAGGCATCATCGAAGCTTCTGGCGACGAAGCGATTTCCTTTCGTCCCTTTGTGGCCCTCTGCGGCTTATTGTTGTTCGTCATGAGCTCAGAGCATTGACGTAGCACACTTCAGACCATAGGCCATAGAAGGAGCGTGGAATTTTCGTAGAACTTCCGTAAAATAGGGGCCGCCTTGAAAGCCGATAAGGTGCCAAGTGACCTCGCACGTTACATTTGTATTCCCGCCGTTTCGGCTCGACGTCGCCAACGAGCAGCTGTGGCGGGAATCCACCTTGATCCCCTTGAGGCCCAAGACGTTTGAAGTTTTGCTCTACCTTGCGCAGAACGCTCAACGCCTGGTGACCAAGCAAGAACTACTCGACAACATCTGGACGGATACCGTCGTTAGTGATGAGTTGCTTCGCGGATATATCCGGGAACTGCGAGCAACGCTAGGTGATGACGCAAGAAAGCCGCGGTACATCGAAACCGTTCCGGCGCGCGGCTATCGCTTTTTGCTTCACGTTGAACTTGAGACTCCTTACTCGCCAGTCGGTACTCGTACAGATATCCCACCGCCAGAAACGAAGCCCAATAAAGCCCAAAACGAGTTGCGAGTAGGGATTCTCCATTCCCTGACCGGGACCATGGCCTGGACCGAGGGCCCGGTAGTTGACGCCATTCTGCTCGCAATCGAAGAGATCAATGGGAGAGGTGGAATTTTGGGACGAGAGGTGCTGCCCGTGGTAGTCGATGGGCAGTCGGAAGAAACAGTTTTCGCACGCCATGCCGAAAGGTTGATCGCTAAGGAAGAGGTCTGCACGATATTCGGCTGCTGGACGTCTGCGAGCCGGAAGTCAGTGCTACCGATCGTTGAAAAAAAAGACCACCTGTTGGTTTATCCGACTCAATATGAAGGAATGGAGCAGTGTCCCAACATCTTTTACACGGGCGCGGCGCCCAATCAACAGATTGTCCCCGCAGTTCAGTGGGCATTTGGTTTCCTCCGAAAGAAACGGTTCTTTCTGGTGGGGTGGAATTCTGTATATTCGCGGGCCGCAAATGCGATTATTCGGGACGAGGTCGAGGGGTTAGGAGGCGAGATTGTTGGTGAAGAGTACGTGCTCCCGGATAGCACGGAGGTAACCAGGGTTGTTCGCACCATCGCAAGGAATAAGCCAGACGTGATCTTCAATTCCCTCGTCGGCGACACCAACTTGTTTTACACTCGCCTTCTCCGCGCGGCCGGAATTACGCCCGCTAAAGTTCCCACTGTCTACTTCAGCATCGGCGAGATTGAATTGCTGAGTCTGTCGACGAAAGAAACTCTGGGGGATTATGCCGCCTGGAACTACTTTCAGAGCCTTGACCGGCCGGAGAACCGTCTTTTTGTGGAGAAGTTTCGTCATCGATATGGGCGCCAGCGCGTGACTGCCGATCCGATGGAAGCCGGGTATTTGGGAGTTCATCTTTGGGCTCAGGCGGTGGAAGAAGCAGGGACGACAGACACGCCAGCCATCCGACAAGCGCTAAGGAAGCAGAAATTCGATGCTCCCGGCGGGCCGGTCCGAATAGATTCAGAGAATCAACATACTTGGAAGACAGTGCGACTGGGAAAGATTGTTGAAGGTGGACAATTCGAGATCGTCTGGAGTTCAGAAAAACCGATTCGCCCCGAACCTTACCCTAGCTCCCGCCCTGCGGCCGCTTGGAATGAGTTTCTTACTGGCCTCTATAGAGAGTGGGACGGGCGCTGGACCAAGTCTCAGAACTAAAGTCGAACGATAAAAGCCACGAACTCTCTTTAACCCCCCAGCGGACGTTTACGAACCCATGCCAAGAACCGTTCGCTCCAGCGTCGTCGGCCACCCGCCTTCAATCGCGGCACTACCGCGGATTGCCGCCTGAATTCACAGCGCGCGGCGAAATGTCGTGATTCGTATTGAACGATTGGGGCGTGCGTCACGAAATGCCGCAAGTCGTCTCAGTGTCCTGCTTTTTCTCTGACGTCCTCTCTTCTGGTTTCAATCAGTTAAGCAAGAGTCGCGCGGCTGCGAAGTTTGGCCCGCCGAAGGTAATCGTTGGCACAGTGAAGAAGTCCATGGCCGCAATCGCTTCCCTGTGGTTTCGAAGGAAGGCCAGCCAGCGCTTGGCCCGGGCACGACCTCTCGGCGTCAGTTTCATCCAACGAGAGATGGTTCTCTTGGAAAGATCAAAACCGAGCATGAGGAGTTCTCCATGTATCCGGGGCGCTCCCCAGGTTGCGCTCTCAGCGACCATCCGGCAGATCAGCTCGCGAACCTCCTTCGGCGTCTGTCTTCTTCCAACCTGCGCCCAAACTCTGGAGATCAACCTCCAGTACATACAAAAACCTGTCCGGTGCCAGCGGACGACAGTTTCCGGTTGACGACGATCAGGGCTTGTTTCCATTCTGACCAGAAGCGTCGAACGACAACCCAGAAGAGCTTATCGAAGAGGCCAAGGTTCGGTCGAGGATGTCGGCGTTTCAGCACAGCGAGTTGTTGCCGGAGCACGAGATTCTCCAAAACAAGATTCCCGCGGTTACGGAAGAGGCGAATCAGGGCTCCGATCCAGAGAAAAAGCAGGCTGAACTTGACACGGAGTTATAGCAGATCAGCGATTGGGAGTATTGTTGTAAGTTATTGATTCTGCAGTCGGCCAGAGTTTTGGCGAGGGATAGGCGAAGAATCGAGCAGAGCGTATATGTCCCGGCTCATCGACACGCCGGATCGACTCAAATTCAAGTGTCCGGTAACGTGACTTAGCCAAGTGGTCGTTGTGACGTTGGGCAAGCCGCAGTTGGGTGGTTGAAGATGTTGCGGAACGCCGAGCGAAACTCCGTAAGGTTGGGAACGCTTATTCGGGCAGTTCTTCGATAGAGCAAGGCTCCACGGTCGGGCGCCCCTCGGCGGCATGGCGAAATTGGCTGGATGCTTGGTAAGCCTTGAAGCGGGCGCGCATGATGCTGCCCAGCGGACGATGCGCAGCTAGGCTATGCCAAGGGGTGAAGCTGAGTTGCTCGTCAACCCAAAGCCGACGGGCGTCCGAGTATGCGTCCTGAGGTTGCGCCGTAATCCGGGCAATCGTTAGTGCCGGGCTGAGCATCTCGTCCCATTCGACCGAGGCATCCTCGACAGGCATCTTCGTGAGGTCGGTGCAAAGCTGAACGCGAAGCTCCCATACTGCCGTTTCCCTCTGAAAGAACGAGACGATGCTATCCTTCAAGCAGTTCCACGAGTGCGGGTGGTCGACGTGTTTGCCTTGCAGCGCAATCAGATTATCGGATATGGGAACTAATCGCATCTTCCCAAAGTAGTCGCCGAATCGCAGCGGCGCCGCAGTGTGATACGTCTCCCCGAGTGGATGGGTAGGTGGGTGCCCAAAGCCCGTGAGGAAGGCGGATTTTTGTCCAACCAGTTCGAGGGCTTCTTCCGCCGTCTGTGCCGCGGAGCTCACCGCTTGCTTCAACGACTCAGGGTCATTTGCGTGTTTTGCGCGCAACCGGATCGCTTTTAGGAAGTCATGTACGTTCGCGGCAAATGTGCTGGCATCATTAAAGATGAAGTCCTGGGTCACCTGGCCTGCATGGTTTGGAAGCATCTCCCCCTCCACGCCGATGACCTTGATAGCAAGACCGCGTGGAGTGGAAATGTGGTCGGACAGTACATCGCCAGGCTCGCTTGAGAAGCGAATGACTGCGCCATAGCTCGCTGGTTTGGTGAATAGACCTTGCCGCAGTTCCTCGCGAAGACCCGCCAGAACTGTAACTTCCGCCTTCACCAACCCGTTACTCTTCGCGTGAACCGCACGCACAGTATGACGCTGCCGCTCTCCTATTTTTCTTGCAATATCCAGCAAGGTCGTCGCGACTTGCTCGACTGTTTCGGCCTCGCCATGCTGTATCGTTTCTACTCCGTCCGAGTAGCGAACAAACATCTCTTGTGTCTTCTGTTGCGCCTTCGTCATATCGCCTCCTCCGTTACTCGCTCATTTCCAAAGGTTGTGATGCGAGGGAATGATTCGCACCGGACCTGCGCTGATATGCGAACCCTCTGGCGAGCTGTCCGCTTTTCATCCCCCTAGCATGCGCGCTCGACAGGGCTTGCGGGTGCGGTTGACGATTACACGGACCGGAAGTTGGAGACGGCAAGAGAAGAGCGCCGGAAACCGATGGCACTGGGCCGCGTGACGCGGGTAACTTGCTGTTTGCCGACGATTCGGGAGCCGTCCCGCTCAATCCACCAAAAATGGGCCTTTTATCAAAGATTTCCGCCTCTACTTCTGCCCGCCGAAGACCTCGCGGAACATCACATTGAGGTCATCGAGTGCTCGGGCGCAGTCACCTGTAAAGCTAGAGCCATGCATGATGGCGAGCGTTTTGGGATTTAGGTCGGCGAGCTTTTTCAAGTTCTGCGCGGTGAGTGGTGTGTACGGAACATACTCCGCAAGGATGCCCGCCTGAAATTCCTTCATCGCCTGACGCGAGCGGCCCACGACATCGGCAGAGGTGAGCGGTTCGACGTCGCCCATATGATGGAACAGGTCCGAACAGAGCAGTGTTTTCTGCGTTTCTTCGAAGAGGACGCCAACGTCCCAGCCGTGGGGCAGATGGGGAGTCTGGCAGTAACGAAAGCGGTACTTCCCCGTCGCAAAGGTCTCGCCGTCAGCGAGGCCGCGTGCCTCCCGGCCAATGAAGTCGTTCATGTTCACGAGGGCGCCAACCTGGCTGCAGATCACATCGGCCTTGGGCGCTGCAGCCAGCCATTCATTGAGCGACCCGCACTCGTCTGACTCAAAATGGCTGAAGCTGATGTGGCGCAACTCGGAAAGGTTGATGAGCTTTGAGACGGCCTCGCGAATTTCCGCGTGCATTCCGCGCAGCCCGGTGTGGAACAGCAGCGGTTCATCGTCTTTCACCAGAAAATGGTTGAACTGGAAATTCCCCCATTGAGCAAAGATCGAGATGCGATAGATATTCGGCGCGATTTCCGTGGTGACCGCCATGCTAGCCTAGCCTCCTCAATCGGATTTTTTTAACGGCCTTTCTATTTTGACTTCCCGGCCACATACGCTCCGGAAAGCGCCCTCATTTCCATTTCAGGCTGAACCAAACACAGCGCCGGTCACACCGTTGGATCCACGCGGAATAGAGAATGAAAATGTTGCTCCCGGACCATCATTCAGCGTTGCCCATGAACGGCCCTGGTGACTCGAGGACGCTAACCAGATCATTAATGCAGCCCTGAAGGCGCTGGATTTCCTCGGCGGGATGTTCCATTGGCGCTTCCAAGTTACATCTCCGTGCGTGCCGTCTGCCTGACTCGCCGTTCGCGAAGCTCACGCACAAACTTCTCCGGCAGTACAAAGAACGGGTTCTGCTGGAGGATGCCGCCCATGATTAGGATGCGTCCGCATGATGTCAATCGCCGTTTCTCATCCAAATTTCGGAAGATGGTAGGTGCAGATGACCGCGTCGGCGTCGTTTGCATGGACTGGGCGGCTGAATGTCGATCGCCCGTGGGCAATCTAGTTGAGTTCGAATCGCGCGTAAATGATGTGGGGCGTCGCCACAAATGCGGTTGAGTGGAAATCCCCTTGGTGTTGCCGTTGGCCAACTGATCGAACACTTCTAGTCTTCGATTTTGATCGAAACGGCCGTCCCGAAGGTATACTTCGTGTTGATGGGAAGCTCAAATTGCCCACTTCGCTGGGCGGTGTCAAAGCGCCTTATGCTGAGCTGGAGACCAAAGTACCCATTAGAAAAAAAGGAAAGAGCACAAGGCTCGCGAATATTGCTGGGTCCGTAGAAGTCCCGTATGTACTGTAAACTGGCCATAGGGTAAACAATGTACTCTCACGGGCAAGTGACTGTAGCTCTCGGGAGTCAGGAAAAGGAAACGCCCTCGCGTTCGTGTATGAGAGCCGAACAAGACTATCTTCCCGGACTCGTAGCTTAGAATAGGTCGGCGCTCTCAACGCCCCCGGGCATGACGTATTTCGACGAACTGGGACGCGCAAAGGCCCCGGCGATCCTCTACAAAGTGCATTCCTCGCACACGGGGTTTCCGGCAACGTGGTCTGTACACATTGCAGTCTGCCGGGCGACTCAATGCGGAACAATGTGTGTTATGCATCTTGATCGCGCGCGCATGTGAACGCCGCTTGTCGCGCCGACTCCTACCAAAGTGTCGCCGATACCATCGTCCAATTGTTTGTCCTCCACGTTTCTGGTGTTATCGCTTCGTCGCAAGCGATTCAGTCCAGTATGTGAAACAAAAGATTTTCAGAAAGGAATCCGCAATGACTTTCGAAACAGTTCTGTACGCCCCCGAAGCCTACACCACGGAAGGCGACCAACTTCTACAGCTGCCACACCTGGCCAAGCACTCAGGGCTAAGTGGTCATAGGCGCTTGAAAGATTGAAAGAAAGGAAGACCAAAAGCTATGAACGTTCAAGAAGCCACACCTTTGACCGAGAGACGAGGAGGCGTGCAGCGCAGTGCCTCCGAAGCTGCATCCAGCGACGAACGATGGCTCGTAGCACAAGCAAAAGCTGGAAGCTCGAACGCCTTCGGAGAACTATACGAGCATCATCGACTGAGGATTTATCGCACTGCCTACCGGATACTTCGCAACCGAGAAGATGCCGAAGATGCAGCCCAGCGTTCGTTTCAACGTGCTCTAGCCAACCTCGCCAAGTTTCGCGAACACTCGACCTTTGCAACCTGGGTCACGCGCATAGCCATCAATGAAGCCTTGATGCTGCTCCGCCAGCGGCGAACCAATATACCCTTCCAAGGAAACAACGATGGCATCCAAACGTGTTCCGTCCTCGAGCCCGCGGATAAAGGGCTCACGCCCGAACAAGCTCTCGCAGAGACGGAACGGCGTGCCGCTGTCCTTCGCGCAATTTCTGATCTCCGGGAAGGCTTGCGAACCGTAGTGTTTCTTCGCGAATTACAAGGGCTCACGAGTGCTGAAATCGCGCGGAGGCTCGGTCTGACGGTTTCCGCTGTTAAAGCACGTGCATACCATGCGAGACGCTGTCTGCGAAAACACCTGGAACGGCAATACAAGGTTGCGCGAGTGGCGCAGTCCCGCACGTGATCTTGGTCGGCGCAATCGCTCACGCGGTTCTTCCCATTGCAGGAAGGGGAGACGGGATTGGAGTTATGCGACCATCCCGGTAGTTGGGCCGCTGCTCGGCGCTAGCATGGCGGGCCTTCATTTCCGCATTTTGAACTGATTTACGAGGTTGCGACGATGTACACAGCCGGTAATAAAGAAGCACCTGCTCCGGTCGCGTTTCCCGCCGGACGTAATGTGCATTGAGAAACAGGGAATCGTGTCGTGTGGAACCGACTAACAGGTCGTTGAAAAACTCCGCGCGTCAACGATCCTGAGACAGGTGCTGACATAATTTGGTGAATTTTTCACTGTTCGATTAGGGTCACCGGTTTCCATTAGAAATTTCGCTCCAGGATCGCCTAGCAACGACGATCGGCAACTCGGTCGACCCACAGCATCCCCACTTTTGTTGCTCCTCAGGTGCTGCAGGCAGCGATGCTGGAGTGGAAATCGGCTTGTTAATCCAGACCTCGCTGGGGAGAGCCGGTGGTTTGGGAGCGCTTCGTACGAAGCGGTCCGGGTGGTGTTGGTAAGCGACACATTCTGGCGTTGCCGCAAGACGTTTTCCGCTTGGCCATAGTGAACCGTGGCTGGCATCAACAAACCTCTGCCGGAATGACGGTGGTCGTCGTTGTACCACCGGAAAAAACTCTGACAGAAAGCACGACTGTCCTGGATATACCCAAAGCGGTCCGGGAACTCCGGCCGATATTTTAGGGTTCGGAATTGGCTATCGGGAACAAATAAGACCCAAGCACGTTTCCGATGATTGGCCGGTTAGGTACTAAACCTGTCTCAGAGATGTTGGCACGGAGCGAACGCTGTCGAGCAATTCCACAATCGCGTTGAAGGGTAGCTCCTGCCAAGCAAGTGAGTTTAGCGATTCTGTGTTATGTGAGGCGAGTCCTAGTGATTTGGGATGTACTTTAGCGGAATTTGATGGTAGTAAGCCTTAGTGGATTTGTGCTGACAGGCACGATTCTTAGCGTCCATGCATGACATTTAGCGATTTTGGAGGTTAATTGAGTCGAGAAGCCCAACCGATTGGCCTTGCGAAATTAATCGACGAACTCAGACTGCAAGTGCCAGCACCAGCAGTGCGTTCCGAGGCCGTGCGTGGAGCGCGAAGGACAAAAATCTCGGACGATTCAATTCTCGAACAATATCCGATGACGTATGCCCCGAACGACCTCCTCGGACAGTTGCGATTTGCCATGCGGTACGAGCCGCTTGACATCGGTGTGCTCGCGTCCGTGTTTGCAAAGATCCCGGAAGAAGAAATGCGGAAGTGGGTGCGGTCGGAACACATCGGGAAATATGTCAGGCGGGCATGGTACCTGTATGAGCTTTTGACAAGGAAAACACTGGATGTTCGGGATGTGCCCCCGACGAATAACGTAATGTTGCTGGATCCGGTTTTGCACGTAACGAGCGCCGGCACTCGAGTACGGAGACAGCGAGTCATCGACAATTTACTGGGGAACGCAGACTATTGTCCGACCATCCGGCGCACGGAAACTCTGAACGCGGCCATGGCCCGGAATCTCCAAGCGGAAGCCAAAAAGATCGTTGAAGACTGTGATCCGGTCGTGTTGCGGCGGGCGGTTCACTACCTATTTACGAAAGAAACGAAGTCGTCGTTCGCCATCGAGGGAGAGAAACCAACTTCGGAACGAACCGAACGGTTCCTGCGTGCCCTGGCGCAGGCTCCTCAGTTCGATACGTCAAGCAAGACCGCATTCGTCGGGCTGCAAAATGCGATCGTCGATGCACGCTATGCACAGAAGGATTGGCGCACGGGGCAGAATTACGTATCAGAGAGCGGGCGGGACTATGCCGAGATTGTTCATTTCGTGTGTCCCAAACCGGAGGATGTTTCCTCCCTCATGGATGGTTGGATGCGAATGGTGGCACGCGTCGAAACGGAAGAAGTGGATCCGGTCTGTGCTGCTGCGCTAGCAGGATTCGGCTTCGTGTTTATTCATCCGTTCGAGGACGGTAACGGACGAATTCACCGCTTTCTGATTCACCACACTCTGGCAAAGCTGGGGTTCACACCGCAGGGAGTTATTTTTCCGGTTTCTGCGGCAATGCTGCGCGACCTGGCCAGGTACGACAAAGCGCTGAACACGTTCTCGGGCAAAATAGCGCCGTTCATTGAATACAGCATGGACGATGCGCAGAGATTGATGGTTCTGAACGAGACGAAAGTTTTGTATCCGTATTTCGATGCGACGGCGCAAGCGGAGTATCTCTATCAATGCGTGGCGGAAACCATCGACAAGGATCTCCGAGAAGAAATAGGTTTCATCGAGAAGTACGATCGCGCTCTTGATGAAACCAAGGAGATAGTCGATATGCCGGACAAGCGTGCATCAATGCTTGTGCGGCTGATCATACAGAACAAAGGCAAGTTGGCGAAGAGCAAGCGCGACCTATTTTCGGAAATCACGGATGACGAACTCACCCGAATAGAGGGAGCTATTGCTAAGGTAGAAGGGTAAAGCAAAGCCTTCAGGGAAGTGGTGCTTCGTGCGAAGATCAACGAAGCCTTAGAGCATTCGGAACGAGTCATTAGGAACCAGAGTCCAGAAGTACCATCGCCATCCCGCGCTTGGACAGCGAAACATAGAAAGCAGGAACCCCTCCAAGGGTTTTCCAAATTGTAGGCAAGGGTACTCAGGGTCAGTTTGTCGGAACGTGCCTCTTCCCGCAATCCAGACTATCGCTCGAAGTCTCAAAGGATTTTCTATGAAGGTGATGAGGATAGTGGCTGCACACACTCTGCTTTAATCCCGTTCATGTTTGCAGGCTGTAGGACGCAGTCACAGCAGGCCGTGCCCGACAGCGCACACGCCGCGACACAAGCGGCGGTTCCTGTCCCACCAAGCAGCGCACCCACCACTGCGCAGAAAGCCTCGACCTGCGGCAAACTCTCTCGGATGCCCGCCTCATACACTGTTCCCAGATTTGCGTTTGTCGTTGGTGCTGTTTTTGGGGCGGAGAGCGGTGTTGAAAACACGAAGACCGAAATCTGTCGCGTTGCAGGGAGCCGCCGGGGCGACGCTGGAAGCGGCGCTTTCTGGAGCTACCGGGAGCGGGCCGATACTGCTTCCCGACGAGTCCGCTGCCACGCTCATGGATAGCGTGCCGGAGGGATTCCGAAATTCCTGCAACGCAATGGTGGCGAACTGGGGAGAAAATGCGAAGGGCAAGGCGAACTGGAGGGTGCGGGTGTTGTTTTCGTTGCGCCGTCCCGAAGGAACGAAGGCTTTGCTGGCGCTCCAGTGCGCGTCAACCGCTCAAGGTCAGGGAGACTATTACGACGAGCTCTGTGTTGGTTCAGCCTGAAATGGAGAGAGGGCGCTCTCCGTTAGTGAGTATTTCGCCCTTCGGGGCGGGGATTTTCAAAGCATCAAGGCCTACCGATCCGAGGGAGATTTGGGGCGCGCGCCCGTCGGGCGGCGACGCTCAGTTACCTTCATTGGTGCACCAGATAACCAGAGACAGTCACGTTGCAGGCATTGGACCCTCCTGGGTTGAAAAAACCCAACTGAACAGAAGACCCGGGGTCAGCGTAAATTCGCGTTTGTTGATTGGAATAGTAATTACCATCGGAAGAAAGCACCAGCGGGCCGGGATAGTAAATGTATTCGGTCCCTCCAGTAAAGATATTAAAATACAGGGTGGGCACGTCCGGGGCCGTCACCCCGAAACATTCTATCGAGTAGTACTCGATCACCAGCCGCACGACAGGGGTGGAGGTCGCAGCTATGGACAACGGCACGGAGAATGCCATGCTGCTACAGTTTTGAGTTCCCGCGCAAAGGGTCCCCACAAACGGTTGTTGGGCTGGGTTGTCGACGTCCCGGGTAAAAATTGGTGTCGTTGGCGTATTGCTTAAGCTGAAGGTTCCTCCAGTTACCCCGACGGTCGTGCCGGCCGCCAACTGCACTGTGGGGAGATTTGCCACGTTCACATTGGGTGTGTTGGTGATGGCGGCGTTGACGTTCAGCGCGGCGTTTTGAACGCTTACAGGCACCGACGCGTTGGTGATGCTCGCATTGACGTTGCCAGTGACCGGCAGCGGCGTATTTGTGACGTTTACGGGGATGGTCGGAGTAGGCGGGGCGGCGACGACTGGACGACGTGGGAAAAAAGACAGGGCAATCGCAAAGAGCCCCAAGCCCAATGTAAGTAGGATGATTCTGCCAAAACGTTCCATGGTATTTCTCCTCTCTTAGAGGTGCTGTAAGTTGCGGGAAGCCTCTTTCCGGAATTTCCGATTTGGACCTCAGCTTCGCGCATCGTACGCTTCTTCTTGCGGATTGATTTTCTGAGCTGTAGAACTGTGACTGGGTCTCTAACTTAATTTGGTACGCTGTTTTTGGCAGCCAAGGTTTGGCTTACGCAAAGAGGATTGAGGGACGGCCCTCCCGACCCTGGCGCAAAAACGAGTGCTCGCAGTCTCCTGCTGTAGTTTGCAGGCTGTCAAGGACAAAATGGGTGTAGGAAGACTGGTACTACGCTGCCCGCTGGCGGCGATTCTTCCGCTGTTGCCTCGCCGCCTCCAACTTCCGATCCCGCTCGGCCTGAATCTCCTGCTGATGCCCGGCGAGCATGTCCTTTGGCGTGATGTAGCCGATGGCGCTGTTCAGACGAACGTTGTTGTAATGCTCCACGTAACCCTTAACCAGACGCCGCGCATCTTCGAGCGACAGCGGCGTTCCGGGCCGGATGCACTCCCCTTTGAGTGATTTGTGCCAACGTTCGATTTTGCCGTTCGATTGAGGGTAATACGGTGAAGTCCTGACGTGCGTCATGCCCGAGATCCGAATGAACTCCTTGAAGTCCTTCGCGATAAACTGCGGCCCGTTGTCGGAGATTACTCGCGGCCTAACCCCGGGATACCGCTCCTTGGCCCGTTCCAGAACGATCTCAATGTCGGCCTCGGTCATCGACTCCCGCAGATCCCAATGAACCAGGAAACGGCTGTAGCCGTCCAGGATGCTGCACAGGTAGTAGAACGTCCCGCAAACATTCAGGTAGGAAACATCGATATGCCAATGCTGGTGCGGCTGCGGCGGTTGTTCAAAGCCGGTCCCTTTCTTCGACGGCTTCCCGCTCCACTTCCGCATCAGTCCCGCCCGACTCAGCACCCGCCACACGCTGGCCGGACTCACCGCCACGATGTCGGCGTCCAGCATCATGAACGTCAGCCGCCGGTAGCCTTCCAGCGGATTCTTCAGGTGGAACGCAATGATCGCCTGCTTCTCCCAATCCTCCAGCCAAAAGTCCCGGGGAACCCAGCGGTTATGCTCTTTCACCTTGCCGTACCGCTCCCGCCAGCAGTAGAACTTGCTGGCTGTGATGTCGAGCCACCGGATGAACCGCCCGGCGCCGATCTCGGTCTTCTCAGACCAGCGCCGGACGAAATCCACGATCTGGTCCCGCGTATCGTGCGGAACCCAGACCCCGGTCAGAGTTCCCCAACTCTCTTTTTTAGGGCAACATGCTCCGCCATCAGTTCGGCCAAAACCTCATCTTTCGTCTGGATCTTCTGCTCCAGATAGGCGATTCGTTCCTGTTCAGGCTGATGGTTGGTGCGTCCCCTTTGCTGAAAAGCCGCCGCTCCGTTCTCGAAAAACTCCTTCTGCCAGCGGTAGAACACGGTTGGCTGGAGTCCCAGTTCGTCACACGAATCCGAGATCGGCACTCCTTCCACCAAATGCCGCCTCAGAATGGCAACCTTCTCTTCCGGCGTGTAGTGCTTCCGTCGTTTCTTCATGTGTTCGCTCCGTTATCTTAACGGATGAACGCTTTCTCCATTTCCAGCTGAGGCAGAACAGCTCCAGCAATCGTCTTATTGACTCCAGAGACCGCGACGCTGAAACTCATTCCTCTGGCACCACAAGACAACGGCGACCCGACTCTCTATCGACTCGACTTTTCACAGGCCTTCACGATCCTCGGAGCGCAGCTTGTCGAACTACAGGTCTACCACTCAACCAACAATCTTGCGACGGGTCGACGAGGAGAGCGGAAGCCGGAGGGTCATTCTGGACTTATCTGATGGAAAACAGGCTCTTTCAGCGGACAAGAGGACGGAATTCGACAGCCATGATGATTCTGCCGAAGATGCCGACACCCACACAATTTGCGAGTCCAAGATTAGTTAGCTATCTGCGTGGCACCGCAGGAAACGTGGTAAGCATCGCCACCTCCCCGATGCACGCAGAACAATGAGCCGCTGCCGGAGGTTAAGAGGCAATCATTTCGCTGGAACGCGGAAGCCCATCGGTTCGACGAAGTAAAATAGGGTGTCCGCAAGGGAACTCAGCGGATGGCAAACCGCAATCGAACTAAGCAGCGACCTCGGCTCCGAATCTCTTGCCTTGGACAGCAACTCAGCCACAACGTTGGCAAAACCGAGTGCGTGAACTACTGGACCATCCAAGAAAGCCGCACGCGGAAGCTGGTCCTCCCAATGCACATCTTGGTCGTATACCGCAACTTCGTCCCATTGAATTCCATGGCGGTTGCAGCAACTCGGCTGCGGGTGGCCTTCGTCGGTTTTGAGCCGACTTCCTAATTGCTCCGCAAAAAGGTGGTTCTTGTCCCAATACTGCGCCACCCTCGGGTCAGAGAGCCGCGCCAAGACTCCTGTGCTCGGACTGGAATAGTCAGTCGGCAGAATTGGTTCCCACACTGCAAACACCCGAATGCGCGGATTAGGATTTTGCTTTAGCACGTCCTGAACTGCGGAGGCCCCCCGCAGACATGTTCGTCACGTAGGTGAAAGCAGCAGGACTACGCGCACGTCTCCTGACGCCGCATTGAATGCTGTGCGCAGTTTGTCGAAGTTCTCTAACGTGAGAGTGGAAAGAGATGGCTGCCCGGCTGGAACTTTTTGTTCGCTGGAAATGTCCGCCCGCAGGCCCGCTAACACTTGGGGAAAGAACAGCAGAAAGGCAACTAGCAACCCCGCCAAGCCCAACAGGACGAGTGCGACCCGGCTCTGCCGCGCTCGGCACTTCATCCCTCGATAGACCTGAAAAAAGCCAGCCCCGAGCAAGATAACCGAAAGCCCTAGAAGCCAAGGACGAGCGACACTCAGGAAGACAGAAGCCCCCGCCAACCCCGCCGCGCCCAAAAATGGCAACTGGAGGCAACATCCAAGCGTAAGCAGCGATGAGACTATCGCGCCCAACGAAGTGGCGATTGCCTTCCAGCCAGACATCAGACCTCCAAGTCACGTGCTCTTCGGATGGCATCGCGCAATCTCTCATGAGATGGAGCGCCGTTGCCATCCGCAAACATGCGGCACATCAATCCGAAGGAAGCGGTCTCTCCCTCTTGGGGTTCAATGTCGCGGCCATTTATCCGAATGGTCGGTGAGCCGGGGAATCTCAGCGACTGTGCCACAGTCGCGTCGTTGACCACGACTTCGTTTATATGCGCGTCAAAACCCTCGGTGGCGAGAATTTGGCGAAGCCGTTCAATCGCGACGGCATGGTTTGGACAGTTCGAGACGTGAAGAACTTCGATTCTCATTTAGTCTCAGGACTCCCCGTCGTGTGACTTAATCACGACGATTCTGCTGAGCTATCTTCCATTCGCTCCATGACACCGGTTCCGGTTCTGGCCGTGCCCGGTCAGGAAGCATGGAGATATATTCCAAGACGTTGCCATCCGGGTCATCGAAGAATACGGATGCCGCAGGCATCCAAGGAAACACGATTGGCTCGTTAATCGGCTCTCCGCGGCCTCCAAGAGCAGTGATGCCCAAAGAACGCAGTCTCTGCGGAGCCGTAAGAACATCCTCCAGTCTTACTTGAAAGGCCACGTGATGCTGCTTTGGGAGAGTGCCAGACCCCACGCCAAAAATGCCCATCATTGACCGGCCACGCCCGCCGACCCAAAAAAAGGCCGCACGGCGCTCCGGTTGTGCAATTCCCAACTCAAGCCCAACGACCTCGACGTAGAAAGCGACCGACCGCTCGAAATCGCGGACGCTAAGGTGCGCCTCAAAGAGACCTTCAATTGGAATCATGTGTTAGTACCCCCGTGCTAGGAACTTCTGGCGACTACACGCCTGTTGTTTCATCGTACCGCCACAGCGATGCGCCATTTCTCTCGAACCGATAATAATGTTGTGCAGGCGCTTGGCGTACCACGGACTTCTGTATGTCTTCGAGGATTAGACGTTGAAGCGCCAGTCCCTTCTCAACGTCTCGAATGCGCATGTGAGCCGCAATAGCGGCTAGAAGTGGGGCGATCACTAGAACCCATAACGCAATACTTTTCAGCATTGAACCTCCACCTATATCCCGCAGGGCTCGCGCCAGTGGCCTATTTTGTGCCTACCCTAGATCAAAAACCACATCGCAACTGGTAGCGAAGAGGCAAAAACGAGAATCGCCTCTACTGGTGCGGAAACTCAACACTATAGCGACCTGTCGCAGTTTGTAATAGAGGACCTTTTGACAACTGATAAGGGCGAGGTCGGTGGTTCAAGTCTACCCAGTCCCACCATACTTTTTGGGTCCAGCCCAGAGACATAGGTTACACAACGTACCTAAAATCATCGTGGTTTCCAAGCCCTTGCAGCCGAGCAATGCGTGCGTGTCGCAGACAGGAATGCCGGCGCTCCCGCTTTACTGGCTGCAGGCCCCGCTCCGGCCAAAGACAACATACCGGACGTCGGCGTTTACCTGACTTAGCGGTATTCCCGCCGTGCCCCCCGGGCCCTGTATTCTCGAGTGCATAGCCGAAGGCATCGAAAAACGCGCTCAGGCCGGAAGTGTTGCTCTGCCGGATCGTCACGTAATCTCCATAGAATGGCGAGGTCACGTTGCCTGTGGTGGTGGAGTAGACCACGTAGTCTCCCCAGAATCCCACGGCGTGATTACACACCGCCGCCGTAAGCCAACGACAGCCCGATTTCGCCGTTGCAGGCGCTCGTGGCCAGTGAGGGAAGAGCGAACGCGAATGCCGCATTCCAAATCTGCACTTGCTGGACTTTGGAAAATCCGCCACTCGTGTTGATTTTCACCATCTCAATATAAGGTTGCGGGAAGCCGTCATGTGGTGCTGAGTTCCACGCAAACCAGACATTATCCCCGGACCGGGTGGCGCCGGAACTATACTGAGGCGACCCCCTAGCTACTTTCCGGCGCAAAAATGAAGGCCGGGCAGGAGCAACATACTGAACCCAGCCCGTGGGTTGCTTCCGGGCTGCCATTTTATCTCCATCTGTTCTCTTTCCCCTTTTGGTGATCGCCGCTCGCCGCTCGATCTCTATCCGCTGTTGGTTACTGCCAGGAATCGACCGCTATTGATCAGATTGTCTGCAATCACGCCCAAGCCCACCCACCGTTGCACGCCAGCGTCTCCGCGATAACGACAGCGATTCAGTCCGTGGCGCCGTTTTAGTACGCTGATGCGACCCTCTGCCCCGGTTCGCCACTTCTGGCCTCTACGGAAGGATCGTTTCTTCTGATGTCGTCGTCGTTCGGGACTCTTCGTGGAGCGGTTCGGAACCGAGATTTGCCTCACGCCCATGTCTTGCAGCTCGGCCTCGTTACCCGCAGAGTAGAACCCTGCGTCACCGGCCACCAGTTGTGGAACGCGCCCGAATTGCTCTTCATGCTTCTGCACTGCCGGCACCAGCAGATCCGCGTCATTGGGCCGCTTCTCGAACACCTCATAGTGAGTAATGATCTGGTTCTCCGCTTCTTGAATCTTAACCATCTTTCCAAACTCGGTCGGCTTGCTCGCTTTCCCTTTTCGGATCACTTCCGTGCTCGGCTCAAATACACTCACCAGTTTCCCCGCTACGTGGACGTCTCCACCCAGCACGCGAGCCCTGCTTTGCCGGATCACTTGTTGCACGCGCGGCAACATGGTTTCCAGATCTTTCCGCAGCGCTTGCAGAACCAATTTCTGTTCGTGGTCGCTAGCGCGCTTCACACCGCTGGCCATCTCTTTCCGGAAGCACTTCGCTGGGTTGACTACCTTGCGAGTTGTGGTCAGCAGCTTTCGGTAGCCCTGTTTCAGTTTTTCCTGAACTTGCGGCCCCTTGCTGCGGCTGGTCCGTGCAATCTCCATCAACCGATGCCCGATCGTGCGCATACGGTTGCGCAACTTCGTTCCCGCTCTCCCCGTCAGCTCTGTGATCTTCTTCATCGTGCGCGTGAGCACCCGCGCGCCATCGCCGAGCAAACTGCTGTCCGTGGGGTAGTGAATGTTTTTTTCCACGACCGTCGTATCCAGGCGAAGCCTGCGTCCCCGCACGACCTTCTTTTCTTGGGCTATGGCAACCAGTCGCTGATGCACCTGTTGGATCACTGCCGGACCCAGCGCTTGCACCAGCCGCCCCAAGGTCTTGGCGTCGGGAACTTTTTCCGCTCCAATCCGCGTAAACTGCCGGTACCCCACATTCGCCCGTACTTCCCGCTCGGTGGCCTCAAAGCTCCAGTTCCGCACGTGCTTGAGCACCGCCAGTCGCAAAACTACTTCGGCCGGTGTTTGCTTCCGCCCATGACAACGGCTTTTCGGTCGCCGTTTTCCCTGAGCTTCATAGACGAGCTCCAACAACTCGGCATCGTCCAGCACCTGATCGGCTTGCCTCATCCACTCTTCCCACCATCCTTGTGCTTGTTCCGGAAACCATCCCTCCCACACCAGCCGCTGGTGATGACGCAGTTCAACCATTGGCTTTCCTCCGCCTGGCGGTCGGCTCTTGTCCCTGCGTGCGTTCGCGCAGCTGTTCACGGTTCTCTGCGGCCAAGGCACACGCCACATCCCAAAACTCTTTCCAGGCGGCCTGTGCCTGGCGAACCTGCTCGGCATGTTGGTGCGGTACATACAAAGCACAGCTCTTGCCTTCGCTACGATAGGTCAAGTAGAGATGCGGGCCGTGCCGTTGTGCGGGGTCGCGGTGGCAAATGCAATTCCGGTTGCCACAGCGGCGAGTGGTCTCCGACAAGCCGCCCTGCACCATGAGCTGCGCAGTTTTCAGGAGTCGACGTAGGAGTTGCTGCTTGCTTTGTGACTTACTCATACAACGATAGTAGGCGGCTCTTAAATTCTGTCAAGCAGAAAATGACATTCCGGTCGACAAATGGGGTGAGAATCCGCGCTAATCTGTTCGGTGCACACTACATTCGACTCCGTGGCCCTCAAAACACGAATTTCCGTTTCGGATAGTCCTGAATGTTGAGCATGTTCGCAGGTCTGACCTCAATGCAGGATGACAGAATTGGCAATATCTTGCGTAATCGTAGCTACGGCACTGCGAATTACGGAATATTGTGCCCACTTGCCGACCCAGTTGAGAAACACGCTGCGCCGATGAGCCGATTCATTACGTGTGACCGTAATAGAAGAATTAGCTAATTATTGTCTGCCGGTTATTGCCAGGGCCATCCAGAACAAGAGATCTCGATTCTGATGAAAATAGGAACGGATCTCCGATGGCGTAGCCTCCGCGCGCACTTCCCATAACCGAAGCATGATCTTGTACCTCGAGCGAGCGGCGGACACCCGGGCGAATCTTGCATTCGCCCAGGTGCGGCCGGGGCGGACTGCGAACACGAGTGCGAAGCTAGGCGGTGCTTCGACTTTTGTGTCCCAGGGGCAGAAGCAGGCGCTCGCAGACCTCACGGGAGTAACAACTCTCCACTGTAAACTCAGCGCCGATGCTCCACAGCCACTCGGGCACTTCCTCTCCAGAAGCATCGACATAGGTGACGTCCGTCAAGCCAACGAGCAATCTCGACAAGGATGAGCACGGTGTCGCCAGGGACATAACGCTTTCGGCCCATAAACCAACCAAGCGGCCTCCCAGGAAAAGCTCGGTGGCGTTGTCAGATTGCTGAATTTGAGCCTTGAACATCGCGATCTCCGAAATTCAGTTGATGGGAGCCTCTACCGCGAAGCGAATTTCAAGTATGCATGTTTGGCGCCAGTGCCGAGGAGAGCTAAGTGGATGAAAATAAACGCGAAGGCAGAACGTGACGGTAGAGCGCCACTGTCTTGATCCGGGCAGTGCCCTCATGCGGGCACGGTCCCTCTCGCATTACGGGGAGTTCGAGTTCGCGGACTTATCAAAGGCGGCCCAGCGCTTGGTGACGCACAGAGGTGGGGCGGGCTAGCCTTTCTGCGTGTGAAGCCGAACTGAGCGTTGCTTGGAATTCTGCGCGTCGAATTTTTCTCTGGCGGCCTGAATTCTTTCCCGGTTTTGTGATGCCCAATCGCCGAGTCCGGTAATCGGGATCAACAAACTGCTCCCAAGCTTCGTCAATTCATACTCCACGCGCGGGGGGATCGTGGGGTACACGGTCCTGGTAATCAGGCCGTCTCGCTCCAACCCCTTCAGGGTGAGCGTAAGCATGCGCTGTGATATGCCTTCAATCGTTCGCCGCAGCTCGCTAAAGCGCTTCTTTCCGCCGCCCAGGAGCGCCACGACAAGCACGCTCCATTTATCGCCAACACGATTCAGGACTTCGCGCACCGCCAGGCATTCGCTGCGAACATGCTTGTGACCAGGTGACATGAATGTGCCCTCTTGTTCTTCGCCTATGCTTATTTTACTTTCGGTTACGGAAGAGAACCAACTAAAAAGAGAGAACCGACGATGCACAGCGCACACGAGAAGTCAGGACCTATTACACATAAAACCCCTGTCTCCGACAACGCCCTTGATCAGCTATTTCGTCAAGCGCGCACACATTCGGCCTGGCTTCCCGAGCAGGTGCCGGTCCAACTCCTGCGCAGGGCTTACGAATTGGCGCAGCTTGGGCCTACCAGTGCCAATACCTCGCCTGCGAGATTTGTATTCGTAATCAGCCCCGGGGCTAAAGCGCGCCTCCAGCCCGCTCTCGCCCCCGGCAATGTCGAAAAGACCATGGCTGCCCCGGTCACGGTCATTGTTGCCTGGGACACGGAATTTCATGAAAAACTTCCGAGGCTCTTTCCACAATTCGATATGCGCTCCTACTTTGTCGAAAACCAAGCTTTGGTTGATGAGACCGCGTTCCGAAACAGCTCGCTGCAAGCCGCCTACTTCATCCTGGCGGCTCGCGCCGTTGGGCTCGATTGCGGACCGATGTCCGGCTTCGACGCAGGCAAACTCAATGCGGAATTCTTCCCGGACGGGAAGTGGAAAGTGAACCTTCTTTGCAACCTGGGCTACGGGGACCACAGCAAGCTTTTCCCGCGCAACCCGCGCCTGGAGTTCGAAGAAGCCGCCGTTATTCGATAGCTGTCGGGATACTTACGACTAGGGATGAATAGTGGTGAAGGAGGGAGGCGGTCATGGACCATATGATTTTGCTTGTGATCGTGCTGGTGGTTTTGGTCTTCCTCGCTTTTGTCCGTACGCGGGATGACCTCGGTAGAAAGCGTCGTCACTGATATGAATCCCGGTAGATTGGTGATGAAGAACGCCACTTATATATAGCGGCTTCGGGCGAGCAAGCCCCCGATTTTTGGACTGGAGATAGCCCGCTCGAGTGCGACGGCCAATCCGGGGCGAGCAGAACAAAAGGAAGGAGCTGGTTATGGCATCGAGACCGAACAGCAAAGAAAAGAAAGAGCCGACACAGGATCGTATGGTCGCCGAGCCAAGATTGAGCCACGAGGAAATCGGACGCCGCGCCCACGGAATCTATCTCGACCGCGGCGGAATTCACGGCTATGACCTTGGCGATTGGCTTCGGACCGATCGAGAACTGAAAGAAACGAACGTTTTGAGGCAGGGTACGAATTAGGAATAGCACTGACTGTGGACACGTGTACCGACGATGTCGGAGCAACCGTTCCGCTTTGCATGTGCCTGTCCAGCAAAGGGCAGCGGCGCTAGTGGAAGAACAGCTTGGCTCGGTGCACGTGGTCGGGCAGGGAGAGTTTCGTGGGAGTTAACAGAGATTACGAAGGTGTAGAGCTAAATCTGCGGCTCTATGATCTCGGACGCGAACCACAGCTCCGGGAGGCGCGAAGCTGGTATTTGGAGAATTTTTTTCCCGCGTCCTCCATTGAGATTCGACAGAAATATCGGCACGGCAGCGAGGCAGAGACGTACATCAGAATGGTTCTCAATTATTCGAACATGGTTGCCGACATTCTGAATCGTGGCTTGATGGACGAGACGATGTTTTCTGAAAACAATGGCGAGATGTGAGTTGTGTGGGATCGCATCCGGCAGCTCGTCCCCACGTGGCGCTCCTCCCCGAGGGATGCGACTCTTTTCCAAAACCTTGAAAGCGCATGTAAGCGGTTTGAAGATGCTCGAGAAGAAAAAGCTCCCGGTTCGATGATGGTGCTGCACTGCATGATCGTGGGGCAAGACCCGAAAAGATAGTTGCAAATAGATCAGTAGGGATTTAACACCTGCCAGAGACAGTCGAGCAAACGGTAGGATCAAATCCGGGGCCCATCGAGTGCAAAGGGTCTCTACGCTGTTCGGTCGAGTGAGCGCCATGGCAATCACCGTTGTGGCCGCGCCGTTCCTCGCGCACCTGTGTGGAGAGCTGTTTCGCATGATGGGCCAACTTCGCGTCCGTAGCATTTCGCCCGTCCTCCTGCGGCAAAAGCTGGCGTCCGGAAAAAGGTTGCGGTACTCGATTGTGGCTCTTTGATGCGGAACAGGAGCAGAGTCGAATTCCCGGCATACCGGGCGCGATTCGTATGGATCCCGCCCGACTGCCCAGCTCCAGGGCCAAGGTTCGTGTCCCGCTCGTTGAGATTGTTTTGTGTGGATCATCCACGAACCAGGTCACCGGCGCGCGAGTGGCTGTATCCCTTCGTCGCAAAGGCATATCAAAGGTATGGGTCCTCGAAGGGGCCGAGAAGCGTGCCAAAAGCTCAACTTCCCGATGACTTCGGAACTAGCTAACCCCGAAGAGATCGTCGCTCGGTTCGGAATCGAGCTGATACAGCAAGAGCATTGAGATGTGAATTCATAGTCTGCGTGGAGAAGTTCTGCGGTAGCTTTGGCGACGAGGAGTGGCTCATCGAGTGTGTTTGTCTCGCACCGCGAGGCCGGGAGTTGGCAACAATGATGGAACGCGACCCGCATCGTTTCACAGAAGAAGAGGGCAGATACCATACGCTGCTGAAAATATCGAGGGCCGCCGCGTCGCAGCCGAACGTCGACGCTGTTTTGCGCAGTCTTGCTGGATTGCTGTCCAACGTAGTGGCGTTTGAATCCATCGCGCTCCTTTTGCTGGACGGCCCCCGGCAAACACTGACGCTCCGCGCGCTCGAGCACGGTGCCCAAGATCTGGGCGTTGAGGTTGGGACTGAGTTTCCTTATGTTGGGACCTCTGTCGCACGCGCCATTGAGGAACAGGTCCCTGTATTCATTCCCGACACGAAGTACGAAATGATCAAAACTCCCGAATTTGCTTCCCGGATCAATCTGGCAGCTCTGGAGAGTGCCTATGTTTTCCCCGTTGCCACTTCCCGGAAAAAGTTCGGGGCACTTATATTTGGGACCCGAGAAAAACGTGAGTTCCGTCCCGAAGATATAGAGTTGATGGGCTCGGTCGCCGAACACGTTTCTGTCGCCCTGGAGAGTGCGCTGGCAACCGACGCGGCGGAACTGTATCAACGTGAGTTGACACGTGAACGCGACCGGCTTGGCCTTTTGCTGGAGATTAACAATCACATTGTAACCAAGCTTGAGATAAACGAGCTCTTCCGTGCCGCCTCCGCATCGATCCGCAAGTATTTTGCCAACGATTTCGCGAGCTTCTGGCTTTTTGAAGAACAAGCAAACCGTTTGAAATGCATTGTCTTGGATTTCCCTGGCAGCCGTGGCTTCATGGCCGATGTGCCGGTCGCGGAGATTTCTCAGGAACGTCTGGACAGATTAAGAACGCGGGCGCCAACCGTTGCCACGGCCCTGGACATTGCGAAAATGCCTGCCGTCATCGCCGAAGTGCTCAGAGCGGAGGCCATCGTCACGCTGGCAAGCGCCCCACTGATTACCGCCGGTGGCCCGATTGGGGTAATGGCGCTCGGGAGTAGGCGCGAGAATAGTTTTGGGCAGCCTGACCTGGATCTGCTCGCTCAGATCAGCAGCCAGATTGCTCTGGCACTCGACAACGCACTGGCCTATGGACGATTGACCGCATCGCGCGACCGGCTGGAGGATGAGCGATTGTACTTGGAATCAGAGATTCGTTCTGAGTCCAACTTTGAAGACATCGTAGGAAAGAGCCGGGCTCTGCAAAAAGTGCTGGAACAAGTCTCCATTGTCGCCCCCACAGACTCGACGGTTCTATTACGCGGCGAAACCGGAACCGGCAAGGAATTGATCGCGCGGGCGGTCCATAATCTCAGCTCCCGGCGAGAGCGAACGTTTGTGAGGTTGAACTGCGCGGCCATTCCGTCGGGACTTGTGGAAAGCGAACTGTTCGGTCACGAGAAGGGGGCTTTCACGGGCGCTTTGATGCAAAAGCGTGGTCGATTCGAACTTGCGGACCGCGGCTCGCTGTTCCTCGATGAAATCGGCGACATCAGCCTGGAATTGCAGCCGAAATTACTGCGTGCCGTGCAGGAGCAGGAGTTCGAGCGTCTCGGCAGTACGAACACGCTTCGAGTCAACGTGCGTGTGATTGCCGCCACGCACCGGGACCTTTCTGCCATGATCCGCGAGGGATCGTTTCGCGAAGATCTCTTCTATCGATTAAATGTATTTCCGATTGACATCCCGCCTCTTCGCGAGCGCCGCGAAGATATTCCGCTGCTGGTTCACTATTTCGCATCGAAGTTATCGCGACGTATGCGGAAGGTCATTAGGACGATCCCCAAGCAAGCAATGGACGCTTTGACCAACAGCCCATGGAGGGGCAATGTTCGCGAGCTCGAGAATTTCATCGAACGCGCGGTCATTCTTTCTCAGAACGAAGAATTGAATGTTCCGATGGCAGAGCTTAAGAGCGCTTCCAGTCGCAGTGCGGCTCCTGTGTCGACATTCCAGCAGACCGAGCGCAACGCCATTATCGATGCATTGAAAGCGGCGTCAGGTCAAATCTCCGGCAAAGGAGGCGCCGCCGAGCATCTCGGATTGAAGCGCACGACTCTGCAAAACAAAATGCGGCGACTCGATATTACTAAAAAGGAGTACGGACGCTGACCTAAGGCACGCCTTATTTCTTGGCGATGCCGATCGCCAGGGTGATGAGTTCGGCGGCAACCTCAAGACCAAGCGCAGTATTGATGCACAGGTCATAGAGCGTCTTATCAACCCAGTTCCTGGCGTAGTATTCGCGGATATAGTTCGCGCGTTGGCCGTCCACCTGCTTGATGAGCGCATGCACATCGGTTCCGTTTGGATGTCGTACCTGCAGCCGTCGGACGCGCTCCTCGATCGGCGCGTACGCGAGAACATGGAAAACGTTTGTTCGCCCCTGAAGAAAAAGCTGCGCACCCCGTCCAACGATAACGCAGCCTTTCGAGTCAGCTGCTCTCCGGATCAATTCTATGGTGACGGCACGCATGGAGTCTTCGTCGAATTCTGCTGAGCCGTCGGAGTCGTGATAGGGTGCTGCGTAGCTCATTTCTTCAATAGCCCGCTGCCACCAACTGTGCGCGTGTTCATCAAGCCTAGCCGCCGTTTCCGGATCCAATCCAGCGATGCGCGCAACGCGATCAACAAGGTGGCGATCCAATAATTCCCAGCCAAGCTTCCCCGCGACCAATCGTCCGAGTTCCGCACCCCCGCTCCCGTATTCGCGCGCAATGGTGACTACGTTGAACAAAGTCCCTCCGGGTCTACCTGCCCGAACGCCCGCCCGCGTTATGCCGCTCGGAGGAGGAATTACCTGGGTCCTCTTTGAGCGGCAAATGAAGTCGCTGACAGACATCCCTGGCGTAACAAGTCTCCGCGACAAACGTCGCACCGATTCTGTGGAACCAGATCAGTGCTTCCTCGCCGACGGAATCGACGTAACTCACCTCGGTAAGATCAACGACCAGTTTTTCCGGCGGCGAACCCTTGGTCACCAGCGACTCCGCGTGCTCTGCCCATTCACTGACAAACCTTCCCTCCAACCCAAGTGTCATACCGTTCGCAAGCGGATGAATCTCTGCACGAAACATCTCTCATTGCGCTCATTTCCCGGGGCCGACGACGCGACTTTGTCGCGTCCCGCGTCCTATGTCTATTCGCAAATCGCTTGCCAACATCACAGTCGCTATACCCTTTGCGGGACACGCCTTGCACGCACCGCACCCGAAGCAAGTTGCCGCGCTGTGGGCATTGCCCGCATGGGGTCAACCAATCTGAAGACCGACCATCGATCTACTTGCCGTAACATTCCGATTCGCCTGGAAGAACGTCGCTGGTCGCGACGGCAGCTTGTTCCGTTGATGTAAGCTCCCTACGCACACCAACCTGCTTCGCCCGGTGTGGCAAAGTATGTCAAACCGCAACCTCGTTGGCTTTCTTGGTGCCCCCATGGACGGCTCTACTGACGAGATCACCCCCCGTCTCAACTCCCAAGCCGTAAGCGCGGGTGAGTGGTCAACCCCGATTTTGCCCGTCTTGCGACGGTGCTTCGATCCGTCAACGGTGCAGGATGCTATCTCTTCAGCCTCGATCCCGTGTCGGCGGGCTCGATCGTCTACACCAGGTTCTTCGACCCGATTCTGAGTATTGCCGAAGACGCTGCCACAGGTACCGCCGCCGGCCCTCTTGCATGTCAGTTGGTGGCTCAGCGCATCGTTGAAGACGGGACGACCCTGTTGATCGAGCAGGGTCATGCACGGGGCGGCCCAGCTTAATTTCGCGTACAAGTTTCCGCGAATGCCCTGCAAGTTTCAGGAAGATGCTTTGTTTCTGGCAAGGGTGAACTTCTTGTGCGTTTAGGACGTTGCATCCCCGGACTTTGCAAAGCTTGGGAGAAGAGCAATGATGAAAATCATGCAGGGTTTACAAGCCGTGGTGATGATCGTCGGAGCCTACTTCCACCGCCCAAAATCCACGTCATGACGAAGTGCGACCGTATGGCATCGACTGCGCGCAATTCGATTTCAAGGACCTCACAATGTTTAAATAGCAGAGCCAAACAGATTCAAGCAGAGGGCAAGTCAGAGAAAGGGGGTTATTGATGAAGTGGCTTGAGATTCACGAATTGTTGACTCGGATGTTTGCGCTTGCCCCTTTTTCGCCTCACCCATAAACGCAACGTCTTGGCTGTTTCATCGATTTCGTGCCAAAAGACTCGGTTGAACCGGCCAATCGAGGATTCTCGTGAATTCGTTGTCGCGCATTCCTCCGAGTCTAGCCGAACCGCCCCATCCCGGAAACCCGCTGTCTTATTGGGCCTCTACAGATTCTCGCCCAGAGCCGTAAGTTGTTTGGACCCTTTCTACTGTCGGTCGTCTTTCGTGCCAGAATTCTCCTGATTGTTGATCATCCGGCGGAGGATCATGTTGGAACCTGGAGCGTTCTGCTCTCGAGAATCCTCAAACCGCTTGCACGCGTCCTCAAGATTACCGAAAAGATGGGGATTCTTCTGGAACGAGCGCCACGCGGGGAAGAACTGTCGGATGCGGTCCCAGACAACCCACATTTCACCGTTATTTTCGAAAAATATTGCCTCATCCATCAGACCACGATTCAGAATGCTGGCAACCATCTCCCAATAGTTCAAAAACATTACGATGGACCTCTCCACATCGCTGCCGCGAGGACACTTCCGCCGAATTTTGTCAATAGTCTCGGGATAGAAATTATCTAGATACCAGTCCCGGGCGCTCCGCAGTTGCGGCTCGCGTCTCAATTCATAAAGCCGCAGCATCAACTCTAATCCTTTGTAGGCGTCGCTGATTTCCATAAACAAGTCCAGAATCGAAAACAACACTCATACCGCCGCTACCAGCGGCGGCCGTGTGTCACTTGCAGTCGCCGTCTTTCAACGAGGCTCGCTGTCATTCGTCTAACACCCAACTCCTCGGGTTAATGCTCCGCTCAGTGTGTATCCTCTGCTAAAAGGGCTGTCTGCGTTGCACGTAGGTAGTGCGTCAAGTATTCACGTGGGATGGAGCGGACATAAGGATTGACGAGCCACGCGAAGACCCGAGGCACCCTGCGGCTGAGCGCTACAAACTCGATCTCGATGTACACGCCATTGTCTTTTTCCAGATAGCGCGTATACAGGTTCAGCCGCCACAAATACCCATGGTCATTTTCGACCGGTAATTCCTTCTCATCCGGTTTGCCGGGATTTTGCACCTCGGCGATACGAACACTCCGGGCAAAACAGTAGGCTCGTGAGGCGTCGGTCAGGAAATAGTCCACGTTAAATTCCGTGTTATATACGGCGTTGACAACGGCATGACGGTGAAAGCGGTAGTAGACTCCAAAATGCTGACCGGCATGCGCAAGCACGCGGGCCTGCTGGATGTCAGGGCCATACAGTTTTGGATGCTGGGGATAGTCCTGGGCCAGCGCCACGATCTGATCGCGTGTCGCGCCTGGAATGAATCCAATCGCCAGCCAGTGGTGAACAAGGCCGCTGCGTACCTGGATTTCTTCTCCATTGTCGCGCGCGCGCATTGGCTCGATGAACGCGTGCCCGTCGTGAAGACCCGCCAAGATTGAGTGTCTTTGCGTTTCGGGAAGGGAATCGAGATAAAGAAAACTCTGAGGGTCAGCCAATTCGCCTTGCATCCGAATTTCCGTCCGCTGCACATATCGGTCGAATCCCTCTACGGTTAGCCGTGCCAGTTCAGCTCCTAGCGTCGGGGAAGGGAACCCGGCACACAAAGCCAATAGCAGTGCGACGGGACGGACATCGGCCTTTCGCGTGGTTGCACTGGATGATGGAGGATGTTCCACCCAGTCAAGCAAACGTAAAATCCGGGACGTCTTTTTCACTCTGCCCCCAGCCCACGAGAACCTTCGGAGTTTCGGATCAGATCACGGGCCCATCCACCTCGGACATGGATATCAATCTCCCGCGTTTTTCGTTGCCCTCTTTCAAGAACTACTCGAAGCTGCCCGTCACGCCCTGAAACCCGTTCATGCTCTGCTTCCACAGCCACTTCATCACTCGGGTGGCGCTGTAGCAGTACGCTACGTTGTACCCCAACGTTGAAAAGCAATTCGGCTCGCAACCTTTTTTCATTTCCGAGAGTTGCGCAACATCGAATTTCGGGTTACCGGCGGTGCCCCAGTCGTACCCTGCGTTGTACAGCGGAAAGCAAGGAGCGAGAGTCCCGTCGGTCCGGATGATCAACCAGTTTTGCCCGGCCCGGCATCCCCAATGTTTGCCAGCTCCGCGCATGAACCCCTTCATCTCTTGGAGGCGAGGAATCGAATCAACCATCTTCCAACCTTGGCGCTGCTTGTCGATGAGCCAGTCGAGAAGTTCGTCAACGATGGGAAAGTCTTGCAGCCGGATGTAGGTGTCGTTTCCTGCAGATGCTTGAAGTGTTCCTGCTCCATCATCGGAGCCTCATTAATGTGGAACGTGATAGAAATGCCGTTTTCGTGCGCAATCGACGCGAGTTCCTTAACGTCCTCGATGTTCGTGCGACAAATGTTGGTGTTGAAGAAAACGGTGTAGCCATAGCGGTATTGCCGACGGAGGAGGTAGTTGAAGTTCGAACGCACGTGCTCAAACGCTTTCGGAAGTCCCGGTTTTTCCTTGATGGCATCCACCGCGAAGTTGAAAGTGGCTATGCCGGCGTCCGCCAGGCGATCGGTAACGTCTGGCCGCAGGAGCCGAGCGTTTGTGGCCAGGTATACCCAGAAGTCTTTTTTAGCTGCGTAGTAGATCACTTTGTGAACAAAATCTGGGCGGAGTAGCGGCTCGCCGCCTGTTGGCGCGAGCACGCGGCACGGAGTGGAATCGAGCCAGTCGATCGCCCGCCGTGCCGTGTCTTCGGTCATGCCTTTGACGCGGTTGTCATAGGACCAGCAATAGTGGCAGTCGAGGTTGCATTTCCATTCGGTGAAAAGGTAGGCAATAATCGGCTGGAATTCGCCCGGCAGGATGCGTGACTTGAAGTACGGAAACATCCAGCCCCGCATCGTCTTCATGACCTTCGAAGCGGGCCAGTGCCGTTTGCCGGTCCGTAACACAGTTTCGTGCGCGGCGATGTCCGTGTCCTCGATGTCGTGCAACAGCGCGGGATGCTGCGGGAAGACGGGCGAGGGCAGCACAAGTGAGGTTTGAGGTTTTTGCCCCGTCGACGCCACAGGGGACGGAGCGTGGGACTTGTGCAGAAGATCATGGAGAGACACATCCAAGCGAAACGGCTTCCCCGAGTGGGTCGGTAGCGGCGTTTTGCTCTGCGATGCCATAGTTAGCCTTTTCTGCCCTTCATGCCTCGATTTGAAGGGCTCTCTTCGTTTAGCTCGCGTTCCACCTGAAGACAATCATCGAGGTCATGTCCATGGAAACCACCGCGTTTCAGATAAATTTCGTGGGCTCCCCGCTCGATTTCATCTTGGCCTGGTTTCTCCTCGGCAAACGCATTTTCCCGTTACCCCGAATGGGTTCTACGACTGGATTCAGCCTCTTCGATGGCATATTCAGATCCCTTCTTGTCCTCTATCTTCACCAAGCGGCTGTCACCCCAGCCCGCGGCGCCGCCATCCTTCCTCCTCTAACCATTCTTGACCACTCCACGTGCCGTTCGAAAACTTCGCGCAGTTTTGCGCGCCCGTGGTAGCGTCGCGATTTCACCGCGCTGGCCGAAATTCCCAGAATCTGTGCCGTTTCTCTGACGGATCGGTCCCCGAGATCTCGAAGCTGGATTGCCGTCCGCGCCTCCGGCTTCAATTGAGCCATCGCGAGCACGAGAATTCGCCGTTGTTGCAGCCGCCAATAATGTCCCTCGGGACTCGGACCAGAGTCCGGAATGTCCAGAAACCGTGAAGCCGCAACGTCACCGCTTGAGTCCTCGACCGAGACTTCTCGAGAGCCGCGATTCTTCCGCAACAACATGAGGGCTTCGTTGATTGCAATGCGCGTTAGCCAAGTGGAAAACGAAGAATCGCCGGCAAATTCGTCCAAGTGGACGAACGCCTGTTGAAAGCTCTGTTGTGTGACATCTTCGGCGTCCTCGCGGTTTCGGGTAATCCTCTGTGCCACGGAAAGAATCGTGCGCCTGTGGCGTTCAACCAATGCTTCAAACGCTATCGTGTGCCCCTTCTTGGCGGCGGCCACGAGCGTTTCGTCTTCCGTCGTGCGAACCTCCCCGGGAGCCCTAACCTCTCCCCGGGGTTCTACATGGTTTGTGAGTCTCTGTCCCAAGATGCCGCTCCTCGTGCAGCATTTCCAACCGGACGGTCGTGTCCTGCCGCAAAGTTCGATTCTTTAGATCCGAATCTCCTTTATGCGAGTCTCCACAGCCTCGCGATAGGGGATACAACGCACGTTTCTCACCAGTGCGGTAGTGTTCCTAAGTGGGTAAAAATCAAAGAGAAAGCGGAAGATGGCGGCGCCGCGACACGGTCGCAATCCTGGCCGTGCCCTCATCCGGGCACGCAAAAGGCCGAGAGAGCCGCGCAAGAAAGTAGTTAGCAAGCAGCGGGATATCCTCAGTTCGCTCGCGGAGCGGCGCTATCTCCAACAGAAGACGTTCAAACAGTAGAAAGGATCCGCTGGACACTCGCCCTTCGAGTTCATCGAGGACAGATTTCGGTGCGTCGCAGCGATTAGGCGAACATTCCTTAGAGAAGAGCTTGCTAATTCGGCTGGCTGGCGATGAAGTCTTCCGTCAGGTCGGTACCTGCCGTGCGCTCGTGTTCGGACACGCGTGTAACTTAACACCACGTTTTCGAACCCGAACGAAGGACTCGCCTTGCGTGCAGGGACTCTTTTCGCTGGCAGGTGGCACCGCGTTCGTCTGGGTGCTACGAGTTCGGCAACTCCAATGTCCACGAAACGACAATCGGTTCGGTGGGCGTAAAGGCTGTCGTGCACGGATGAGGGCACTGCTCGAATTGGGGCAGCGCACCGACACTCGTGCCTCTGTCATTTTCTCAAGTTTCCAAGCACTTAGCAGTACGAGAGGACTGGCGCGAAACGTGCCTTTCCAATGCCCCGTGGCGACGGGGACTCAAATCGCACAGTCCCCGGAGATCCCCGATGCTTAAGGCTGGACTGCAACAATATGCGAACTCCACCAAGCTACGCCTGGAGGGACGCTTGGTTGGACTCTCGGCAAAGAGTGTCATTTCCCTGGCGACGACGTGGGCACCCCCGGCGAGGCTGCTCGTAGATTTGACGGAGGTCACCGACGTCGATACTTCGGGCGAAGAAGTGTTGAAGTGGCTGGAAGCCATAGGCGCCCAATTTGCCGCAGAGAGTTATTACTCCCGTAGTATTTGTGAGCGCCTGCTCTTGCCGCGGATGCAAGAAAGTTGAAGCACCCGCCGGCTGGGGACCGCCAAGCTGTTTACAACAAGCGGGCCCGGTCGCGCTAGGGAGCCCGTCTTGCGGGCAAGGTACAAGGTCCATGCTCGGTTCCTGCAGAAAAGCTGTGTTGAAGAGCTACGGGGAACTGCGCAGGTACGCTACGCCACTGGAGGTCACCTGCTATTTTCGTGAGCATCATGAGCTTCTTTTCTGGATGACTTTCGCAATAACCGGCAGAGAAGACGCAGCTCAATCTTCGCTCGCGGCTGCGTGCGAAGACGCAGCGCGCACCCGGAACGTGCTTTTCAACTGGCTGGACAAGTGAGCCCAATTCGCCACGGCCTGCAGCGCGATTGCCGTCTTTAAGGAGGATATTGCGAAAGCAGCCGAGATGTATGACGGCCAGTTCTGTGAACACGGCGAACACGGGGGACTCTGCGAAGTAGAAATTCGCATTTTGAGGACGGTCGATCCGAGACGGATATTCAGCGATCTCGATCCTCTGGCTCGTTCCGTTTTCGTTCTCGAGACCCTGCGAAACACCACTCTTTACGACTGTGCCGTTGCTCTGGATCTGCCGCGCGCAGTGGCGGCGGCGACACTTGTCTGGCTGCGCGCGCAGAAGAGTTCGGAACTGGGCCCGACCGCCACTTCAAGCCGTCCTGACGAATGCGGCACGATAGCCGCCGAATCTGTACGAGAAGTTCCGCAGAAGAAATCCGCATTCCGACAGTGCAAGGGAGGAGGGAACGAGCATGCCAGTGAGAGTCGAGAATAATACCAAGCTCGAGCTTACCGCAAATTCTGCCCAGCCGCGCGCGAAAGAACTCTCTCCGGGACGCGGACCAATCGCCGAGGAAATCAGCGGCCTCGCCTATACGATCTACCTGGAACGCGGCGGCGAGCCAGGCCACGACCTTGATGACTGGTTGCAGGCCGAGCGTGAACTGGAAATGGCCTCTTTCTTTTCGCCATAAGTATGACGGAGATAACGCGTGAAAACCATACGTCAGACGTTGAACGCGCATTGGCCGGGCGGCGGTTTGCGTCGGAGCACAGTAGCGCAAACAACCCTGCGGCCGGTTAGGGGCCGGACGTATGACATCGGTTGTGACGACCATGATCGTCCGCCGGTCACAATTTTACCAGGCCAGACTGGTCAGGAGCGTGGGCCTGGGAAACACCAGGTTGGCAGATGCAATGAACCGCCTTGCTCAAAAACTGAGCCATGCGGGATTAAGTGTGCACGAGGCACAGAGGCAAGCGCTTGTGCGAATCTACGCCTCCGTTCAGGCGCAGGCAGCGACTTTGGCCTACATTGACACCTATTGGATGCTTGGTATTGCGGCTGCCATCATGTTCGCCTTATCTTTCGTACTGAAGAAAAATGACCCCCACGCGAGCCGCGGATCGGTCTGAGCACACTAGCGGACTTGAATTACTCGCCAGAAAAGGCCGTTGCACTGAAAAGATCGTTCCAAGATCTGATCTGCCGGCTCCGGGCGCTACCGGAAACGATTCCAGTGAATGCATAAACTTCCGAGTGCGAGAGCACTGCACATGATTCGTGCATGAACCTGGGGTGGATCCATTCCCAGCAAGCCGTCATTCACCTGCGATTCGTAATCCAGGTCTTCTCAGGAAGACAAATTTCCTCGTAGTCCTGAGCCCTCCTGAAAGACTACCGCGAGCGTTGCAAGAAGCTCTTTCGTGTTCACGGGCTTGGAGAGAATCGCTCGGATTCCCAACCGGTCTGCTTTCGCCTGGTCCTCCGGGTTGATATACCCCGACGTTAGAATTACAGGGATATCCGGCCGAATCATGCGGATCTGGTGAGTGAGTTGCAGTCCTGACATGCCGGGCATCGATAGGTCAGTGACCACGGCGTCGTATCCGTTCGGATTCCTCCGCAATTCCCCTAATGCCGCTTCGCCGTGAGCCGCCCCTGTCACCTTGTATCCGTTTTGCTCCAGGCTCATGGTCCCCACGAACACCAGCACGCCTTCATCGTCCACAAACAGGATGCGTTCCCCAAGGCCGGATGGAGCGGCGCGTTCTTGCACGCGCACCGCAGTCGTCGCCCCTCTCACCGCGGGGAAATAGATCCGAAACGTTGTCCCTTTCCCGGGTTTACTGTACACCTGCAGCACCGCGTGGTGCGCCGTCACGATTCCATGAACGACCGATAATCCCAGTCCCGTGCCTTTGCCGGTCGGCTTCGTGGTGAAAAATGGATCGAAAATGCGCTTCACTGTCGCTTCGTCCATGCCGCTGCCGTTATCGCCGATCAACAACCGAAGGTAGTCCCCGGCGGGAACTTGCCCGTATAGCAAAATCTCGTCTTCGTGCACCGTCGGCGCGTCCAATTTCACTTCCACGACGAGCCCAGGCTTGTCTCCCACGGCGTGGGCCGCATTCGTCACTAGGTTTACGATCACTTGATAGATCTGCGTGGCATCGACGCGCGCCTTCGGCAGGTCCGCACCGAATTCCGTACGGATTTCGATCATCGCTGGCAGTGTGGCCCGCACCAGCTTCAACGCCTCTTCGACCACAGGTTCAAGTGCCTGCACCTCTATGTTCCTGTCCTGTGGCCTGCTGAAGCTCAAAATCCGCCTCACGAGATCGGCGCCACGTACCCCGGCCTTTGCGATTTCCTCCAGGCATGCTTGCACCGGATGATCCCGCGGGAACTGCGAGATGGCCAGTGCAGCGCTTCCGTTGATCGCGGACAGAATGTTGTTAAAGTCGTGGGCAATACCCCCTGCCAGTGTTCCGAGCGCTCCCAGCTTCTGCGAACTGATCTGCAATGCCTCGGCTTGCTTAAGCGCGGTGATGTCGGCATTCACTTCCAAAACCCTGGCCGGCTTTCCCTTGGCGTCGCGATGCAGTACCCATTGGCTTGCAACCACGACGCGCTTTCCGCCACGCGTTTGCTGGACGAGTTCCCCTTCCCAGACACCGGTGCTGTTAAGGGCCTTCTCAATTTCCGGGAGGGCCTGCGCAAATTCGGTCTTCAGCAACTCGTAAGACCTTCGACCCAGTGCTTCTTCTTTCGAGTACCCGTAGAGTCGCTCTGCTCCGCGCGTCCACATCTCGATGTGATCATCCATGTCCCGGACCAGGGCAGGGGCCAAGTTGAGTAAGCCAGCCTGCCGCCGGAGTTCTTCTCCCGCGCGCTTGTGTTCGGTGATGTTTCGCGCAATCGTGGAAGCCCCAACGACTCTTCCAGAATTGTCGCGCAGCGGCGAGATGGTCACCGAAACCTCCATCAGCTTGCCGTCCTTTCCCACCCTGTGCGTTTCGTAATGATCGATTCCTTCTCCTCTTCCGATCCGTGCAAGAATTTCCTTCTCTTCTTCCACTTGCTCCGGAGGGAACAGCTTGACCATGGGCTTGCCGATCGCCTCCTTCGCCGCGTATCCAAAAAGTCTTTCTGCCGCGGGATTCCAGCTGGTGATGAGTCCATCCAGCGATTTACTCATGATGGCATCTTCACTCGACTCCACGATCGCCGCCAATTTTCTGCCGATCTCTTGCGCATTTGCTGTCTCGGTAACGTCCCGCACGATGGCGGTAAACAGTTTTCGCCCACCCACGTCCACCTGCGAAATCGATGCCTCGATTGGAAACTCCTCCCCATTCTTCCGCAACCCGCGCAACGGGCTGAATCTTCCCATCGTTCGCCGTGTTACCGAGTTCTGTCCGAAGCCCCGCAAGTGTTCTTTGTGCGCGGCCCGGAAGCGCGCCGGCAGGAATTGCTCCAAGGGCGTGCCTATGGCATCCCCTGCCGGGCACCCAAACATTCGCTCCGCGGCGGGATTGAATAGGGTGATGCGCTGTCGATCGTCGACCGTGATGATCGCGTCCATGGCCGAATCGATGACGCGCGCCAGGCGTTCTTCGCCGGCTCGCAGGGCAGCACCACTCTGAACCACTTCAGAAGTCCGTTCGCGAACGCGCTCCTCCAGCGTGTTTCGCGCGAGCCGTAGTTCTGTTTCCGCTCGCCGGCCGTACGCGAAACTCCGTCCCACAATAAATAGCGCCACAAACAGCAAGCTGAACCCCAGGACGCTTCCGCTTGCGATGGCCGCTCGTGTCGCTAAGCTGTTGAGTTCCGCCCGCTGCTCACGTTCTGGCAAGAGGCGGTTTTCTTCCTTCTGCATATTGCTGATGATCGCGTGTATCGGGCCCTCGATCTGCTTGTCTTGGCCGTTCATCAGGACCGCCTGCACTGCGTCCAAGCCTTCTTTGTTCCGCAGCCCTAATCCGGCCTGCAAGCGGCTTAAACGCTCGGCCACCAGCGGATCCAAGGCCTCTAGATTCTTCTGTTGGGTTGAATTATCTGGAGTGAGTTCCTGAAGTTCGTGGAGCCGCGCCTGAACCTGCTGCGCTGCTTGTTCGTATTCCAGCAGGTACTGCTCTTGGCCGGTGACGAGATAGCTCCGCTGGCTAGATTCCGCACTTGTCAAACCGGAGAGTAATTCCCGCAGGGAATTCAGGACATGATGAATATGGTTTATCCGTGCGACGCTTTCCTTGAATCGCATCGCGCTGACATAGGAAAACATCCCGATAAAGGCGAACCCGATCGCTGCGAGCACGAATCCGAGACGCACTCTTCGCTCGAACGAAAATAGGTGTCCTTCGCGGCTCGTACTGTGCATGGTTCCTCCCCGGAGCGATGGAAAGGTCGCGCTGTTTCGTGCGAATCTCCAATACGAATCACGATTCACGCCCGAATGGGTAGAATCTAGTTCTCACTCGCGATAAAGTGCATCGCTAACCGAACTTGCACGTCAGTATGAAGAAGCGCAATGCAGCTGTCTGTTTTTCAAGAGACATTCCAAAGTCTCTATTTGCTTGCCCTCAGCTCTGGCTCGATGCGTCGATCATTCTTAGCTGAATAGCCGGCGGCCGAACTTATCATGGTCTCACTCTGGTAGTCCGCGCGGCTGGAGCGGTCTTTTGCAAAGCGTGAGGTTCGCGCTCGACCTCAGAAATAACGCAGAGCCCTGCTGGCCTGCTCTCGCGGCGACGTTTTTCCCACATTCTTAGTTGCTGCAGAAGTTCTGCTTCATTTAATTCACGGTCAGCCGGAAGCCAATCATCGACATCATGACCATGGATTCCGCCGCGCTCAAGATAGAGTTCGTGCGCGAGACGTTCGATTTCATCGTTACCTGGATTTTTCTCGATAACTGCATCTTCCGGCGCTGACTCTTGTACTTTTTGCAGTTCCACCCTGTCGCTGTTCGTAGTCTCCGACGCCATGTGCGCACCTTCTTCCTTCCTGGCGCCCTTTGTCGCGGCGGGAACGCTTGCGCTCTCTCAAAACCGAAACACGCGTCCCGCCGAGGGTTGGACCGTGCAGGTTGTGGTGCCGGAGTGTAGTGCGCCCCGTCCAAAGTCTGGCCGTTCGCTACGGCAGGAGGCGGTAAGCCGAAAGCGAGCGAGAGCCAGGCTCGCCCGCCCTCGTGTACGGAGCAGACGCCGACTGCGACCTCAACAAGCACTTGACGCTTCGCGCCGAATACCTGGCTTCGTGTACGGCATCGGCCTAGGGAATCTCCATGGCGACGGCTCCTGATACCACGTGACGCAGAATGTGCATGTTTGCTGCCAGCACCTTGGCATCGCCAAGTGCATGAAAATGTGCGAAACGCGCAACGACCCACGCGATTGCACTGCCTCAATTCGGGCAATGCCCGAATGCGGGCTCGCCGATTTGTACATTGGCTTAGGTGCGGGTGCAACCAAGGGTCTCGGATAGCCCACGGCAGCAAGAAAATGCGCAGCCTCAACAGGACAAGGACACCAACCCTCGACAACCATTTGGGGTGCATGCCGGTAAACGCCAACCGAAGAGAACCGAAGACCAACGATACGGACCGCCGGTGCAGAGGAACAGATTCAAGCCGTGGCCTGTCAGGGCGATAGGCGGTAGAGTTCCGCACGCGGCGAGCGGGGCCGAGAAAGACACACGCTTCTTGAGAACCAATTCCCATTGGACAGCAGGGGTTGAAGTCCGAGTCGTGCCAGGCGGTCTGGATGGAAGCGATCCCAGCCCAGACTATTCAGCGTTCACACAGCGCTACACTCCCGCTTCCGGATTGCCGACCACACCACGTTATTGTTTGCACGTCTGTTTCTGCTCTCTATGGTCGGTTTAGAGGACGCCCAGAAGGATGTCAAACGCTCTCAGAATCTCCTCTCGTTCAGGATTCATCAGATACTGCATCGCAATACCAAACGTCGCTCCCAGGATCATCGTTGCCAACGCAGCGGGAGAGTGTGTATCAGGTGCCGTGCGCGGCTCGATCTGTTTTTCGATAACGCGCAAGATGTCATTCAAGAATCCATTCATTTCCTTTTTGAAGGATTGCGACCACAGCGCGAGACCGAAAAAGTCCAGAAAAGCCCTGTATAGCCGTTGGTTGGTCTTCAGCAGGTCCTGATTGTACTTGATGAGGAAACGCGCCTTCTCGTTAAGGGTGCCGAAGGAATCCATCGCGGCTTCCACGTTAGAAATGTAATCGTCTTTCATCCATCTGAGCACGGCGGCAAACAGCTGTTCCCGGTTGTCATAGTAATAGTTCAGCTGGCTGAGGACCACGCCAGCTTCGTCCGCGATGTCGCGTAAGCTCACGCTCGCGGAACCCTTGGTTGATATGCACGTGAACGCAGCCGAAAGAATTCTCTGCGCTGTGTGCTTTTTCTGCTTGGCGATCCTCCTGCGCTTTACGGCCATTTGTGACCTCCTTCTCCAGTATATGTTCCTCTCGTTGACGGCGTCGGCAAACTCAGCTGCGTGACATCCGGCGCTGAAACCCGGTCAGACGTGTCGGATCCATAAGCGCCGTGATCGGAACAATCTCACTCGCACTGAAGCCGGGGACCTCTTCCCCCGCCGGATTCGTTCGGGAACCAGAGCCCTTTCCGCAGTCTGCAGTCAGGGCTCATTCGCATCTGGCGCGCGCATGAGACGAAGCCTGATTGCTCCCCAGCCCTGGTCGGCAGGAGTTTCCGTGGCTCACCTCCTGGTGATTTAGGTCTGGGCCTGCGTGTTTGTGTTCCTCAGGCTCCGTGCCATGTAAAAGCCAATGATGGCCGTGAACAGAGCGTAGGTGATGAACGCAACGTGGAAGGACCAGTAGCCATTGATCGCAAAAATGCCGGTCTTGAAATAGGGCAGAAACGTAAGCGGCAGGAACGACAGCCCCGAAAAAAGAGCCAAAACGCCCGCCCACCGCGGCACAAGCACGGGTTGCCGTTTGTCAAGAAACGCAAAAATACAGATGGCGATCGTTTCAATCGTTGTAATCATGTAGGTCATGTCATAAAGATACCAGCCAATGAAATGTACGCTCTTGATCAGGACAGGGTCTACCGATCCGGCCATCTCCGCGCACCAGACCCAGAGAGCGGGACAAAAAACGAGAATCCAGGCGGTAAGCAATCCGCCGGTTAGTTGCAGTAGTGAGAGAATGTGATTCTCTTCACGCTCCCACATTTGTGCGGAAAGCTGGCACGTCCATGGCAGGTACAACATGCCCAGGCAGGTCGAAAGCGCCTGCCCCAGCATAATGTCACTGCGATATTTCAAATAGAACTTGTTGACCAAATCCAGGGCGCTGTACTGCGAATCTGGTGGCGGATAGTTGTGGCCCAGCACGCACCAACTCAATCCATAGAGAAGGACGAAGGCGGGGCCACACAAGGCGCAGACGATCTGCACTCTCCTCAGAATGTTTTCGTTCATGTTTTCTCCTACGACGGGCGTCAAGTCATTTTACTAAATTAGGACGGATGTCCGACCTAATCGTGAGTATAGACTGGCTTGAATTCTCTGTCAAGCCACCATCCCGTTTCCAATCGTTGGTATCGGCATTTGGCTCGCGGATGCGTCTTTCTGCTCACCAGAAAATGACAACCGTTCCTTCACCCCCATGGTACTCCCGGCCGCTTGCCCCTCTGCGGGCAATGACCGAATCGCGGCATCGAGAATCGTCGCCCGTCGTAAAACAATGCTGTGTTGTCAACAACATAGCCTCTGGTGGCTTGGCACGCCGTTTGCGAAGAAATCAGCCTGGCGAAACAGCCAGGCGCCTGGAAAGGTAGGGAGAGAGATAGGGTCGGTGCCTAAGACTGAAATTGCTTGCTTGAATTTCAGAGAAAGCTCGGAACTCTTGGGTGTCTCCGAAGCTACCGTTCTTCAATTGGCGAGGGTATATTGCCGATCACCACAGTGCCCCCGACCTTGCGGGAGCGAATCTTATTCCTGAGAGACGATCTATTACGGTTCGAACAGCAATACCCCGAGCAGTGAGGTGTGCGGCCGAGCTCCAGCAAAGGTCAAGGATGGGCCTTCGAGCCAGACTGGAAGATCATGTCGGCGTACGCCCGAGTGAACAGGAGCACATATTATGAACAGGTTGCAAGACAAGGTCGCTCTGATCACAGGCGCCGCACGTGGCATGGGAGAATCGCACGCGCGTCGCTTCGTTGCGGAGGGCGCGAAGGTCATACTCACCGATCAGACAGAGAAGGCAGGCTCAGCAGTCGCTGATGAATTGGGCGAAGATGCCCTGTTTATCCGTCATGATGTGACCAGGGCGGACGAGTGGACGCACGCTGTCAAGAAGGCTGAAACCGCCTTCGGGCCGATCAACATATTGGTAAACAACGCCGGTGTCCTTGGCCCCGTCGCAAGGACCGCCGAGGTCGCCGAGCTTGAGTATCTGAAGGTGTGTGCGATCAACCAGACATCCGTCTTTCTCGGCATGAAGGCCGCGATTCCTTCCATGCTGAAGGCTGGCGGCGGCTCGATCGTCAACATCTCCTCGGCCGCCGGCATCGCTGCCATCTATGGGTACCCGAGTGTTGCCTATGTTGCCAGCAAGTTCGCGGTGCGGGGCATGACCAAGGCTGCTGCGATCGAGTATGGGTCAAAGAACATTCGTGTGAACTCGGTGCATCCCGGTTTCATCCGAACACCAATGATGGTGGAGGCAACCGACGAAAAAGGAGGCGATGCGAGAGGGATAATTGCACTCGGGCGGGTTGCAGAGCCTGCCGAGGTCACAAACCTCGTCCTTTTCCTCGCTTCCGACGAAGCTTCGTTCATTACCGGGGCAGAGCACGTGATCGACGGGGGCATGCTCGCTCAGTGAGAACAACGCAAGAAGCGGCCTTCCGCGACGGAACAGCCACTATGCCACGGTCACCTTGCTTCTAAACACGACGTCATAAGTAATTGCGCATTAGATCGATGTATGTTCTTCTAGTGGAATGAAACCACTAACGATTGCGGACTCCGCAACCATCATTCTGGGATTACAAGATGAAATTCGACGAACCGAGGAATCACGCTATGACCATCGGCTTCACGGCGTGCTGCTGGTGGCTCATGGTATGACGTGTCCGGAAGTGGCGGCGCTGTTAGGAGACGCACCGAGAACCGTCGAGTATTGGATTCGCGGGTTCGAGGAGAAAGGCCTAGCCGCCTTGCGTGAGGGGGAACGGTCGGGGCGGCCGAGACGCCTGAGCGAGAAGCATCTTCGAGGAATCAACGCCGCTCTTCGGCGGATGCCGCGAGAGCTAGGCTTGAGCGGAAATCTATGGGACGGCAAGACGCTGGCGGCCTGGATCGAGCGGGAGTACGGGATCGACTTGGGCGTACGGCAATGCCAGCGTCTGTTTCGGCGGTTGGGTTTTCGGCTACGCAAGCCTCGTCCCGCGATTGCGCAAGCCGATCCCGAACGGCAGAAGGTGCATAAAAAAAACTCCAAGGGCTGATGGAAGATGCTGCGGTCGACCTCTGGGCTACGGACGAAGTACACTTCCAGCAGCACGGCTCGCGTTGTCGCATGTGGGTGCCCCCGGAAACCAAGGACCCCGTGCTGCTGCATCATCCGACACGGCGCAGTGTGGGATACTTCGGTGCCGTACGGTTGCGGGATGGAAAGTTTCAGTTTTCTAGGGAAACGGGTAAATTTAACGCGGTGACCTTCTTTGCCTTTCTGAAAGGGCTACGGCGCACCAGTATTCGAACGGGGCGCCGCGTGGTGGTCATCACGGACAATGCCAGATACCATCACGCGCGGCTTCACAAAGAATGGAGAGCGTCACACGTTGAGGACTTTGTGCTGGATTACTTGCCGCCCTACAGCCCCGAACTGAATCCGATTGAACGGGTCTGGAAGCTGACGCGCCGTCAATGCTTGCACAACCGATATTTTCCTGTACTGGAGGAGGTCGTCGCTGTCGTCGAGACGCAGTTTAAAAACTGGCGTAACGGAAACGAAACCCTCCGCCGTCTATGCGCAATAACTTAAGACGCTGTGTTTAGCCACGTACGGAGTTGCCGAAGAGGGCGTTCCATGGCTTGCGCCCCGCCAGCGGTTGTGACGCTCAGACCACGCACTAACGAGACGATGACTTCCGCAACCGAGTCAGGATCGAGGCGGGCGTAAAATTCCTTCCGTTGGATTCCTTCCTTCAGAATCTTGATGAGGAAATCCTTCCACCTTTTATCGTTCTCTAGCACTACCGAGCGAACAGCGGGATCGCGCATGGATCGACTGGCGTATCAGCTCCTCGAAATGAGCAGCGAGTCGCCGACGTGACGGGTATCTTTCGCTTCGGTCACGGCATTCCGTCCGATGGAAAGTTCTTCGACAATGTAGTCGAACACTTTGGTGATTCTACGCTGAGCGGAAAGATCTAGCCATAGACTTGTCGAATATGGCAACATCACGGGGATGCGCGCTTCGGAAGAGATTTGCCGGGCCGTCTGAGTCCGGGCGTGACGCTTTGACGATTGCATTTTCGATTCAAGGTTGAGTCTGCGCATGAAGATCGTGCAGGCAGAAGCCCGCCGATGCTCAGGTCTCAGGCCGCGGTCAAGATGCACGTTGGATTCGCGCCATGCTCATCTACACCTTCGGTCGTCTATCCGCGTGGCCGGTGATCCGGTCCCGGGAATCCCAAACGCAGGATGCAGTCAATGCTGAGAAATTGCGGCAAGGACTTGTTCTAGTCGACTGCCTTGAAATTTCTCAGGCGGTCCCGCAGATGGAGCTTTTGAACCTTTCCGTAGACATTGCGCGGCAGGGCGTCTACAAAAATGACGTTGCGTGGCAACTTGATTTTGTTGATTCTGAGGCGAAGAAAGTCGATGAGTTCGGGTTCGCTGATTCGCGCCTTCGACTTAAGCGCAACAAAGGCAACCGGAACTTCGCCCCACTTCTCGTCGGGCGCACCAATCACGGAGACCTCCGCGACAGCCGGATTATCCAGTAATTCCTTTTCGATCTCGGCAGGATAAATATTGACGCCTCCACTGATGATCATGTCTTTGGATCGGCCTGCAATATAGAAGAAGCCATCCTCATCGCATCGGGCCAGATCACCGGTGTGGAACCATCCTTCTTGATCGAACACTTCCGCCGTGGCCGCCAGATTGTTCCAATAGCCAAGGCTGACATGTGGACCGCGCAGGCAAAGTTCGCCAACCTCATTTGTTGCGACCAGATTCCCTCCGGAATCGATGAGCTTCACCTCCGCAAACATCATGGGCTTGCCAATCGAGCCATGCTGCCGCATGGAATCCTCGTCGCTCATCGCAAAGCAGTTCACTCCGGCTTCCGTCAGCCCATAACCTTGGCGAAAAATCAGCCCGCGTTCTTGATAAGCAAGCAGGAGTTCCACAGGAAGTGGAGCGCCTCCGCTGCAGCACCAGCGCAGATGATTGGAATCAAGCGATGCGAATTCTGGCACACCCAGGAGCATCTTGAAGATCGTCGGCACACCAAAAAGTATGCTGCAGCGATATTCAGCAAAAGCCCGCAGCAGTTCAGCGGGATCAAAACATTCGTGCAGGACGATACTGCCGCCGATCGCGAAAAGGGGCGTCATGAATACGGTAAGGCCGCCTGCGTGGTACATCGGCGTGTAGACCTGAACGCGATCGGTCGGACGCAATTGCCAGGAGACGACGGTGTCATAAGCGTTCCAGGCAATCTGCCGGTGAGGGATCATCACGCCCTTTGGGCGCCCCGTTGTGCCACTGGTATAAAGCAGGCAAAAAATATCCTCGGGCTGAGGTTTTGTAGAGAGCGGGAATGGACGAACCTCGTCCAGGGCTTTTTGATAGGGAAGTGGGTTCGGAGCGTTGTGCTGCGAATCGAGATGAATGGGGTGTTCGACAGGCGTGAGATCGAGGAGTTCCTTCGCGAGCTTTTCATAGCCGGCCGAGTACATGAGGCAACGCGGTTTGCAGTCGCCCAGCACTTGGCGCAGTTCGTGTGGGGTACTGCGCGTTCCCAGCGGAACCAGAATGATGCCTGATTTGCCGGCGGCCCAAAACGCATCGACATATTCCACCCGGTTTTCGGAAAGGATGCAGACGCGATCCCCGGGGCGCAGACAGCACAGATCTATCCAGATGCGCGCGCACAGCAATGCCCGCCGGTCTAGTTCTGCATAAGTGAACTGCCTTCGTGAGGGAGCATGAATCAAGGCGACAGCGTCAGGGCTGAGACGTGCCCGTTCTCCCAGAATATCGCCGGTGATCACAAGAGGTCCTCAGATTGCTTCATCACCGACTGTGCGGCCGTGGTCGAGTCTGAGGTGAGAAGTCGCAACAACACTCCCGTCAATTCTTGAGGGCACTCGAGCTGTGGCCCGTGCCCACAGCGCTCAATCACAGTCAGCGTGCAATGCGGCAGCAGGGATTGCAGTTTCTTCGCATACTCCAGAGGCACCAGGCGATCGGAGGCGCCCCAGATGAGATCGACAGGAATTTGGAAGCCCGCTAGTTTGTCCTCGAGAAGATATTTCGAAATATTCTCTTCACCATCGGCCAGCAGCCGCGAGATCGGACCTGAGTTGGACATACGGACCAGGTCATCGAGAACAAAATTTGGCCGGCGCGGCGTCGAAGGATCAAACACTCGATCGAGGACCCTGCGAGCTTCTTCCCGGTTTTTGGGCATCAGGCCCATCTCCGATGCACCTTTAATTGGTCCGCCGTCGATAAGAATGGCACGCGTCACGCGGTGAGGGTATTTCTGCGCATAAAGCATCGTCATCCAGGCTCCGAGCGAATTGCCTGCGATCACTATGGGTGTGTTTCGCCAATGAATCGAATCGAGTATCTGTTCGAGGGCGGCCAACAGGGTCCCCAAGTTCAGCACACCTTCATAAGGTCGGCTCTCGCCATGACCCGCAAGGTCTGGGATAAGCAACTCAAAGTGACGTTTCAGTTCGGGCGCCACTCGATACCAGGTTCCCGCTTGGTCGCCGGCGCCATGAAGCAAAACAAGAAGGGGTCCAGCACCGCCTTGCCACACGGTTTGTTCGCCCACGGTGGTGGAAACTCTTTTTTTTCGAAGGCCAGCCCGGTGAAGTGCGTTCCTTCTCAGCCAGAATGTCGTCGCCATAGGGCGGAGAAAAAATACAGTGCAAACGATAATCTGAGCAACGAGTGCGACGCAACCTGCCAGCAATCCAATTTTGATTGCCATTTCAATCCGTTCCTCTCGGCGCTTGCACGAAGCTCAGCCTTTGGTGCACTCCTACGGCATACGAAATGCGCAACCCGCCTGGTTATAGCCGACCCCGGAACCCACCAGCACGATCAAATCTTTGGATTTTACCTTGCCCTGTTCGATAGCGTGATCGAGAGCCATGCCGACGCAGGCCGATCCCGTGTAGCCATACTGTTCCATGATGGTGTGCGCGCGTTCTGGGGATGCGCCAAGACGCTCCATCACACGTTCAATTGTGGGCTTCCGCACCTGAGTAAAAATGAAACAATCGACCTCGCTCACGTTAAAACCGCCGTCCTTTGCCAACCGTTCCACAATGACTGGCCAGGTCTCCTCGTTCAGCTCGGGCGGATAGCGGTTCTTGATCGTACAAGTCGTTCGCCCGGCCTTCACGGATTCTTCGGTGGCGGGTTCGAAAGTGCCTCCGGAATAAATTCCCCAATAGTCGTGGTAGGAACCATCGGCACGGAAGGTTGACGTGATAAAGCCTGGTGAAGCTGCAGGTTCGAGCACAGCAGCCCCCGCTCCATCGCCATAGAAAAAGACCATTGGGTCGGCAGGCGACGTGAGCTTGTGCATGAGATACGCGCCGATAACGAGCACGGTCTTGATGCCCGGATTGGCCGCAATAATTCCTGCAGCGGCAGAAAGACCCGTGGGGAAAGAAGCACAGGCACAGCCGACATCAAAAGTCCCGGCATTTTTTGCGCCCAGCTTATGCTGCAGCACGACCGAGGTAGCAGGCGTAATGTAATCCGGCGAATCGGTGCCAAGGATGATCAGATCAACATCCTCGGGTTTCTTGCCGGCACGCCCAAGAGCTAGCTTGGCGGCTGGCACAGCCACATCGCTGGTGGCCCAGTTTTCCGGGGCATGCCAGCGAGTCTTGATGCCACTGCTGGCTTCCATCTTGTCCACGAAATCGGGGATGTGCTGGAACCGCTCGCGCAGCATGTCATTGGTTACCTCTTTGTCCGGCACGAACCTGGCCGTGGCCACAATGTTTGCGTAACGGGTCATCAATTTGTCCTCTTTACTTCCTAAATGCTAAGTTCCCAATACCAAGCCACCATCGACGGAGAGCACGGCACCTGTGATAAAAGATGCTGCGTCCGAGGCTAACCAAACGTAGGCCTCCGCAATATCTTCCGGTTTCCCCATACGACCGAGAGGCGTGTGCGAGACCATGGTTTGGACGACCTTCTCCGGCATCTTCTGCACCATTTCGGTGGCAATAAATCCGGGAGCGATGGCGTTCACCCGAATATTGTATTTCGCCAACTCACGCGACCACGTTCGAGCGAACGCGATCACTCCTGCCTTGGTGGCGGCATAATTCGTCTGACCGAAATTTCCGTAAAGCCCCACCACAGACGAGGCGTTGAGAATCACCCCTGCGCCTTTACACATCATGTGTGGTACGACCGCCCGCGAGCAAAGAAAGACCCCTTTAAGGTTGACCGACATGACGGAATCGAAGGCTTCCTCGCTCATCGTACTGGCAACTGTGCCGTCCTTCCATTTAACGAGCTGCGAATCCCGTGTGATTCCCGCGTTATTAATGAGCACATCCACGGCGCCCCACTGTGCGATAACGTCATCGACGGCGGAATTAACGTCGGCGTTGTCGCAGACACTGACTTTACGGAAGAGTGGCTCTCCTCCGGCTGAGGACAGTTCGCGTAGCAATTCGTCCTGCCCGGCATCATTGACGTCCCATGCGGCGACGCGGCACCCTTCGTTGGCAAAGCGCAAGGCTGTGGCGCGACCGATCCCCGCGACCGCGCCGGTAACGACGACGACCTTGCCGTCCAACCCTGTGTTTTTCATGTGTCCTCTAGAACGTGTACTTGAATGCGAACTGGATTACTCTCGGTCCCGTGGAGGTTGCCACGATTTGTCCAAAGTTTGCCGAGGAGGCTATGTTGATCGGGTTGTCGAAATTCACGTTATTGAACAGGTTGAAGAATTCGGCGCGGAATTCGAGACCTTGTTTTTCTCGGACGGGAAACGCCTTAATGATGGCGAAGTCCGTATTGATCTGTTTCGGTCCTCGTAAGATGTTTCTTCCCAGTTGACCAAAATCTCCATACGCGGTCGGCACTACGAAGGCGGTTGGATCGAAATACGCGTTCAACCGGCTGTTCACGCTGCCACTCTTCGTCGCCGAAGCCAGCGTTCGTCCAGACGCCAAGTCGCCCATCGTTGCCTGAAATGCGGAATCCTCACCGTAAATCGAAAACGGGATGCCGGATTGCAGCGTCACAATTCCCGAAAAACTCCAGGAGTGCAGCAGAAGTTTCCCGGCGGTGGAATCACCACGATAAAAATTTGGACTGTATAGAAAGCTGGCGACGAAGCGATATCGTCGATCAAAATCAGAAGAGGCATAGTTGTGCTCGTCCACCATGTTGCCCGGGATCAGTGTTATGTCGCTTACGTCGCTGCCGGAGTAGTCGTCGAGGGAGTGCGAATACGTATAGCTGAGCAGCATTTGCAGACCCTTGGCGATTCGCTTGTCCACAGTTACCTGGAGCGAATTGTAGTTGGATTCAGAATTGCTCTCCATCAGGAAGCTGCCCAGCCCGGGCGCAGTCAGGTTGCCGAAGCCGGGAAAGAACGGTCCACCCAAATTGCCGGCCGTGTACAGTCCCCCAAAAGCAGGTGTGTCGGCCTGGTTGAACGAGAACAAGCGCGGGAACCTGCGGCCGAAGGAACCAACATAACCAATGTCCAGCATCCAGTTGTTCAGGAAGCTCCATTGCACTCCCAGGTTCGTGGTCTGTACGTAAGGGGTGGCCCAGTCTTGCAAGTCTGGATAGATTCCCGTTGCTGGTACAGGAGTTTCCACCTGCACCGGCCCTGTCGAAGTTAGTTCCGTCACGGGTAAGACGGCCGGATATCCACCAAAGGGAAATATGCTGGTGTTGCTGAGATTGAGCGGGAACGCGCTCGGTTTCGGCACCTGTACAAAGGGATTTTCGTTCGGGGTAGCCAGCGCGGTGGCCAGCATCTCGTAAGGCATATTAAAAAGCTGGCTGTTATACAACCTCATGTTGGGCCGATCATAAAAAACACCGTAACCACCGCGCAGAACAAGGTTTCCTTTGCTGGTCAATTGATAGGCAAATCCTATTCTGGGTCCAAAGTTCTTGTAGTCGGGGCTAACCAAGCCATTGTCCACCTTCGGTATTCCAGGCAGGCTGCCATTGCCGGCTTGAACGAATCCGCCAGTGACCACCGAGCCACAAGTACCCAACACCGTTGGGCAATCCGTGCCAAACCCGGGAATCGCCAACGGCATCGTGGTAGCCTTCGACGGTTCGAAGCCGACCAGATGCCCCTGGGTCTCCGTTGTGGGACCAAAGTAGTCGTAGCGCAGCCCCAAATTCAACGTGAGACGCGAAGTAATCTTCCAGTCATCCTGGATGTACGCAGAAAAATCGTTGGCCCGGTTGAAGAGGCTATTGGTCCCTGAACCAATGACGGAAAGCCCTGAAAGTCCCGACAGAAAATCTTCGAAGACGTTTCCGCTAAATCCCAGATAGTACATTTCGCCGTTCGGAAACACGTCGAAGTAAGGGGCGTCCACTTCCTGCCTCTTGTATTCACCGCCGAATCGAATTGTGTGCCGTCCTTTCACCCAGGTCACCATGTCGCCGACGCCGTAAGTCTTCGTCTGCGAGTAGTTGACGCCCAGAGGAGATGGCCCAAGTGTGAACATGTTCGTGAACGATAGCGTCGGCATAGCAGGGAACTCGCTGGAAAGTGGCGATTCAATTCCAAGTTGCGCGGAAGTGATAGGTTGAGATGGTTTGCCGGGACCATAGATGGTGCTCCACCCAAACCTCACTTCATTCAGCGTATGATTTGAGATCGTAGAAGTCACACCGACGGAGAGCAGTTCCTGATTGATATTTTCTTCCGTAGGCCAACCCGGGGCCTGCAATGGATTCCCGTCGCCAAAAGTATCGTACAGCGCCTGATTCGTGCGGTTGGCAGCATAGAAAAATTTGCCAAAAAAACGGTTCTTGTCGTTCAGCTTGATATCCAGATTGGTGTTGAACTGGTCTTCGTTATACGTCGAGTTGGAAGGAATTGTAACCAGGACAGGGGCGCTTGGTTTGCCGGGAGTGCATCCGGCGCCGGTCGTGGCTCCAGGAATAGAGGGAATCATATATTGACCGTTGGGAAGCTTGGCCTGCAAAACAGATACCGCTACGGGATCGATGTAACCACCCAGGCCATAACAAACGGAAAGCGCTTCTAGGGAGCCAAGATCTCGTTGCGACCCCAGATACGCTGGTAGAAACATGGTGGAGAGCGAGTTCGTCAAGGAAGTGCCATTGGTTTCGCGAGTACCTTGATAGGAGACGAAGAACCATGCACGGTCCTTGATCACCGGGCCGCCGAGGGTCCCTCCGAATTGATTGCGGTCATACGTCGGACGCGCGACATTTTCTTCGTTCAGAAAGAAATTGTTGGCATTGAGGCTGGTATTGCGGACGAATTCGTATAAGTCTCCATGAAAGTTGTCGGTTCCGGATTTTGTGACCGCAGCCACCAATCCCCCCGCGTTGCGCCCTTGCGTTGCGTCGTACATGCTCGTCTGGACGATAAATTCCTGCAGCGAGTCAATGGCCGGCACGGCCAGATTTGGAGTTGAGCCTGTGCCGATAGAGTTTGCGTCAATACCATTGATAACCATATTGTTCGAAAGCGCACGCTGCCCGTTGACATAAATCGCAGCATCACCACGCCCTAATTCCGAGGAGTTCTCGAGTGAGCCCGAAGCCCCGGTAGTCAGAGTCAGTAATTGCTGGAAGTTGCGCGTTGGCAGCGGGAGTCCGCGTAGCTGCTGCTGATCGATCACCGTCCCCTTGGTCGAGCTTTCCGTCTGCACCTGTGGTAGTTCCGCGGTAACCGAAACGCTGGCCACTGCTGTTGCTACTTTGAGGGAAATATTCACAACCGTGGTCTCAGTGATCTTGACGGTGATGGCCTCCGCGTTTACCGAGGCGAATCCTTTCGAGGTCACATCGACGGTATATGTGCCAGGATCAAGAAGGGCGAAGGTGTAACGTCCATTGCTGTCCGTGTCGGTTTGGCGCTGCACCCCGGCATCGCTCGTGAGGGCCACGTTGGCGCCTGCGACGACGCCACCGCTGGGATCCGTCACCACACCCACAATTTGGCCAGTGGTGGCGGTCTGCGCTGGAGTCCGCGGTGTCATGAAAAAGAGAATGCTGACAGCCGCCAGTAGGATCGCGATTGTTCGCATTTGCATCGTTCTCCTTGTGTCGTATTCAATTACCGTTTCGAAGATCGGACCTTCCGGCTGCGCGTATACAGCCGGACAAACTGATCAATCGCTTCCTCGTCACTCACGCCGAGATGGCGTTTGGCGCCGAAGAGTTCCTCGACAAGAAAATAGGTAACAAACTGCAGGTACAGATTGACGTAGGCAAACCCGGGGTTCACATCTTTAGGGAAGGGGATAGGCGACTTCTGAAACAAGGCCGTCGAATAGTTGCGCAGGCCACCTGCGATCTCATGGTAGCTATGAATGAAGTGCTTGTGGCGGAATTCGACGACGTCGACATACATCAGACGCCAGTAGTCGAGATTCTCTCTAACGATCCGGCCGACGGCCATTCCCAGCTTCTTCAGTGACTCTGGGTCCGGGGATTTCATGAATGGGAGCAGGTCTTTCTGCCGGAGCACCTCCATCCTTTGCTCCATGTGATGGACCAGGTCGATGAAAATTTCTTCCTTAGTCGGGTAGTACAGATAGAGCTTCCCCATGGATACGCCCGCACCCTGGGCGATCTCCCGGACGGTGGTTCCGTGGAAACCTTGTCGTGTGAAGAGTCTTAGGGCCGCGCGCTCGATCTTGAGCTTGTTTTTGGCGACGGTGTCGTCCAAAAGCTTCGGCATCTCCCACCCCCGGCTCTGTCAAAACGAGCGCTCGCTCTATGTGGCGGGATTTTAGGATTCTGGCCCGAAGCTGTCAAGGCCAAATTATTGGACTACCGTTTTGGATGGCAACAATCGTGGTAACAAGAATGTTCAACATCTAGTTTCAGATCTTCTATTACTGTTGATCTGATGGTTTGTGGCCTCACCATTGCCTTCTTCGCGCTCGCTTGTGCTGTGTTCTCCGGTTCTTCCTTCCTTTTCTTATGCACCATGAATCCATCCTGAGAGTCAGGCGGAAACCGTGCCCTGCCAAAAGACATGGCCGCCATATCCATCGGCCACCTTAGGAGCATAACGATACCGAAGACCCACGGCGAATATGTCTTCTCGTGATGCCCAGGCTGCGGGCGGCGGCTGTTGGTTGGATTGTTTTTTGCGCCAGCCTCACGAAAGAGAACGCGCAAAAACATGATGGAAAGTGTCGGCGGAGTTTTTTACGGAGCTTCACAATGTGTTTGTTCGCGTGATCGTCAGTCATCCGTTCAGCAGATGTGGATCATCTATCGAGAAGTGTCCACGAGCCTCCCTATCATCTTGCAGCAAGCAGGTTCTTCCTCTCTTTATTCCGCCCGTGTTTTCAAGGATCTCAGTGTCCTTGCCAGTGCTTCTGCTGATCGAATTGTGCTTTAACCGACAGGCCAGGTGCGGGGGTTGAGCCGTCGGCTAGGGCTCTTAAGTGGCCCAAGCCTATGGGGAATGCGTTTCTTACCTGGGCGCGAATGCGTGTCTTTTGATTTAGGCGACATTTTGATTTTGAGCCCTGGGATAGCGTCCTCCCCGAGAATCATTCGCCTGGAAGGCTCCGACGCTCCGACCGAGACCCTCGCGCAGTTTTTGCTCGCACGCTGGACAGCTTGGTGTGGGATTGCGCTGGTCCCAGCCAGGAAGTCGACATGCATTGTTCGCAAATGACACGTAGCCATCAATGCTGCGGCTTAACTGTTCCTTTCCCAAGAACAATCAGGAGGGTGGAGAGATCCCCGCCAGGGTTTTTTACCAGCGCGATTTCCGTGCCGTCGGGCACGCAGCCAATCGTGCTTATTCCATGGAACTCGGAAATCTCGGTTCCCGCAGGATCGCTTGCCTCCACGGATATCACTGGCTGACCGATGCTTTTGGCGTAGATTGCGAGACTCTCGGTGCCTTGAAGTGTAAACGGAGCTAATGGCGGTCGGAGCCTCACCGTCACTGCCGTAGTCCCGTACCCATGGCATGTTTCATGGAATGTCGCCACAGTGACGCCTTCTCCGTTAACGAGTTCTGCCTTGCCCTTGAACATTGCCGATCTCTCCTTGCACTTATAGCGCCAATGAATAGCGCGCTTACCCCTTAAACGCGGATTTGCGAAATCAGATTGGCGTGTCAAGTAAGTCAGGATTTCCGTTTTGACCTCCCGGATGGGCAGCTTTATACACCCAAGGCCATTCCGATTGAAGCAAATTCGTTTCGTCGCAGCCCTTGGAGACCATCACCATGATTCGCACTGACTTGCGATCGACTGGAACTTCCGTTCTGAGGCATTTCTCGGATACCCTCCCCTTTGAGCCCTTTGTTCGCTCCGCTGCTTTGTTGCACTCGCCGCGGTCAGCCCGTTTGCGACCGGTGGTGCCCAGATCCGCCGAAGCGTCATTGCTGGGGCGAGACCTCCGATATTGCGGATCGCGCCACACAAAACGACCGTACTATATGCAGCTCTGTGTTGCCTCCGTCAAACTTGTGAAGTCATGCCGAACATCTACTTTTGCCACGCAATCAACCAAGGTCCGGGGATGTTGCGGGCTGTGTTGTCGTGGGAAGAGGCCGCAAGGCTATTGGAACTGCGATCCGCCGATTACGTCGGGGTGAACTTCCCAGCGATGACCGAGAACAGTAAAGCCGACTTCGGGGTGCTGCGCGTATCCGAAGCGGAAGGCCACGGCGAATTCCGCGCCGGATTCTACTGTTTTGAGGCTGACATCATGGCCATTGAAGAGGCGATACAGGGCTGTACCGCGGTGCTACCAGCCCTTGGCACGAAACAAACGGAAAGCCACCCCGCGATTCCTCAGACGGGTTGACACCTTCAATCGACTTGGGCTCTCATCTCCGCTGACATGGATATGCGACCGCGTATATCTCTCCTTCCTGTGGCTCCGCATTCTGTGGTGTCTGAATTCCTGCCGCTGATGGAAAGGCATCGCGGGATTGTCGAGTGACCGGTGCTCGATCATGTGGGTGTAAGACAAGTTCTCATTGGTCCCGTTCAGTTCCTATGGCAAGCCGTACACGCCAATGGCTGGCGAGGTGGATGCAAATTTTGATATGAAAACAGCCATCCGCGATCAGGTGGACGCGATGGACCGGGGCAAGATTTCGACCCAAGCAAACTGGGAGCATTCGACAAGGAGGCGATTAAGGCGGTACCTAAGGTGGCTCAAGTGAAAATCATGGAGTACTTCAATTAGGTGGGTGAGCCGATCAACGGATGGATGTTCACCACGAAGACGGCAAGCTGATCTTGCAAACCGAAGTGTGGATGCTGGGGATGGCCATCGTGCTCGCAGCGACTATGATCACCACACTACTACGAGTGCTTTATCAGAAGAAGGTTGGAGCGTGGAACGATTCCTGGTTAAGACGGATTTGGAATCGAAAGGAAAAACCGCTAGTCAAGTGCCAGTCACAGAAGCGAGATTAGCGAATACTGCCATCTTTATTTGGATGGTTAGGCATCCTATGGATATATAAGGCCTTACAGTGCGTCGAATGATGCGTAGAATAAGCGTGGATTGTGTTGGACGGTGCGTAGAATGGTGCTGCGGGGAGACGGGCGGCGGCAGAATTACGGTGTGAAAAATACCACACACCACCAAACAGTTGCGAACGAGAAAAAGCAGAGTTCCGTTACAGGAACAAGGGGAAATCAACTCAAGAGCACGCCTTCCACTAGAAAGGTTTTGCCTATGAAACAAAAAGAATGTGTTGTGATCGGCGCAGGCCTGGCTGGGCTGGCTGCCGCGTATCGCTTGACGCAGAAAAATTGGCGGGTAACGGTCTTGGAAGCCAGCGACAGGCTGGGCGGCCGTGTGATGACCCACAAGTTCGACGACGCCCCGGAGTTAAACTGCGAATTGGGCGGAGAGTGGATCGGAAACGATCACCAGGAGATGCGTCGATTGTGCTGCGCATTCGACCTTGCGCTGCAGTCCCATCAATATGCGAACTCGTTTTGGAACCAAACAAAGCGCGCGCGCCTGCTCGCCCCGGACCAATGGTGCATGTCGCGCAAGGCACACAAGATTTGGAAACAATTTCAAAAAGACTTTATTAATTACACGCAACCGCAGCTCCGGCAACTCGATAAGCTCGATTGGTGGACGAAACTTGCCGAGCTTGGATTTGACCGCGAGGATTTGCTCCGCCGGGACCTGATGGACAGCACCGATTTTGGCGAAACCATCCGGATGAATTCCGCCTACACCGCCGCAACGGAATACCTGAACACCAAGGAACAGACTGTGGACGACACCGATGAAATGGACTTTAAGATCCTCGGTGGGAATGAACGCTTGGTGCATTCTCTGGCAGAGGCAATCGGCCGCGAGAACATCAAGAGGAAATGCGAAGTTCGGAGGATTCTTCACACCAAGGGACGCGTCAGAGTGCTCATCAAACAGCATAGGCCTTTGACCGCGGATTTCTGCGTGTGCGCCATTCCCGCGCGTTGTGTCGCTCGTATCGATTGGGGGGACGATCCTCCCCTAGACAAAATAGCGGCAGGCCAACAGCTCCAATACGCTCGCATCACCAAAACGGCAGTCCTCTGTTCCGATAGATTCTGGCCACAGCCCAAAAAGGGTGGTTTTTCGGTCTGTACCAGCCTGGCTTCGGACTTTTGCTTTGATAGCACGCAGGGACAGAAAGGGCGCCAAGGGATTCTTTGCAGTTATGCCGTCGGTGATAAGGCTGATGATATTGCTTCGTCTCCACAGCTGAAACTCAAGAACTGGATTGTGGAGGACGTGGCCCACGCTTATGGAATGTCCTGGAGTGAGACCAAAAGCGATCACGTCGCTACTGACGTCAAGCAACAACCCTGGCAGAAGGACCCTTTCACTGGAGGAGCGTATGCTTTCTACCGGCCTGGTCAGTGGTTCACCCTGCGGCCAGCATTGAGCAAACCTTTCAAGAAGGTGTTTTTCGCCGGTGAGCACATCGCCGATTGGCAAGGATTTATGGAAGGGGCGGTTGATACCGGCAAACAAGCGGCGGACATGATTTTGAGATATTGAGCCCTACAAGCAGCAGCTCCCAGGGCTAGTGTAATCATAAGGCCTCTGGAAGTTTCTCTCTGTGCATGTGCACATACACCAAATTCGTGAAACGTTTGTCTTCCCGCACTCACTATGTATCGAGAGTTGAAAGGAGATCAGCACTGTGCGAAAGGGGGCTGCTGTTTGGTATCGGCTTTTCTCTATGCCTTCTGGGATTGACTGCGTGCCGAGGAAGCGCGCCCGGGCCCAACTTGTTCCGCACGCGGGCTCGCATGTTCCGATACACGCATGCCCGCTTACGATCAGACCGATCCAAATTTTGCCTCCTACATTACACCAGTAACGTTTCGTATCCGACGCTTCCCCAGTTTCTAAAGGTTTGGGCAGATGCAACAACCCTACCATGCGACCTGGCTGCCCATGGGCCCCATTGTCGGGGACCAGAAGCAACCTGCCCTGGCTGGTAGTACTGTTCTTCTAAAATTGGTAACCTGGCACGGCCATGAAACAGGGATGCTAGCCAAGAGGCAGTGGAAGATGTCGATTTTGCCGGAGGCCGTGTTGCGCCGGAACCAGTGTTTATGCCTTGTCGTTCTCCTCGGTATTCTTGGAACGCCAATAGTACGGGCCCAAGAAGGTCCGTGCACCAAGAGTCCCAAGGATGAGGCCAAAGACGGATACAAACTTTGGACCGGGCCGAAAGGCGACTATTACGCTCAGGTCGGTCGAGCCCTGACCATCGCCGCCGGGCACAAAGGGCTGAAAATCGCCTGCCGCACCTCAAATGGATCTGTTGACAACATCCATGCGCTCGAGAAGGGAGAAGCCGATTTCGCCTTAGTGCAAAGCGACGCCGCACATCTGGCATGGTTTGCTGAAGGGCCATTCACTAAGCCGTCGAGCATCAAACTGATCGCCCCACTATTCGCTGAGAAGGTGCAAATCTTAGTGCGGCCTCACCTCTATGTGACTTCTCCCGCCGGACTGCAACGGCCGAACAGCGTGTGGATGGGGGCAATCAGCAGCGGAAGCCACCTGTCTGCGTTGCTGGTGCTCGAGGCCTCGGGAAAGACTCAAAAAGAAGCGGAAAGCTTGGAGTTTACAGACCCCGCAATGACATTCGAGGAGGCACAGAAGCGCCTGCGGGCTGGACAATTGGATGCGGTTTTCCGCACGTCGGTTGCGCCGACAAGAGAGATCGCCGGCACACTGGCCAACAAGAACCTCGAGATTCGCCTTCTGGGATTGGATGAACAGTCCATGAACCTGCTCGTGAACAACGGCATGTACATCGAGACCTCTCTTCAAAGGATGGATTACCAGGAGTTGAGAGCGGGACTGTTTACTGTTGGTGTCGAGGCGCTCCTCGTAACACGCGATGGCGTCGATGGCGACGACATCGCAACCCTGGCGGACATGCTCCGTCGTAACGAAGGCGACCTTGAAACGCATTTACAACGCGTACTCGCCGGCGACTACGAGGCTGACATCGATGCAAGTGGTGAATCTCCGATTTCAACCAGTGTTTCAGCGCGAGTGATCGAACCGTCAGCGCTCACAATGCTAGGCACGCGCGTTCGGCCACCACTACTGGATCATGTGGACTTAAACGCAGCGCCGTATCTCTGGAAATGGCCGATACGAAAAGAGGCGGCGGTCCGCATATTGATACTCTCCGTTCTGCTTTTAGTGTGCACTGCGGGGCTCTTGCATCCACGAGGCCGGAAGTTTGCCGGCAAATACACGCGCTTTATCTCCGTAGTGCTGGCATCTGTGTTCATCTGGATGATCTTCGGCGCCTGGCTTCAAGCGCTCGAAGGCGGGTTGAATCAGAACTTCACGACGTTGCCGAAGGCCTGTTGGGCGATGGCGGAAAATCTCGGAGCAAAACTTCAATTGCCGCTTTCCGTGCCGACGCCAACCACGCGGCAAGGCGCAACGGTCATGAACTGGTTCATTGGGGCTTGCTTCCTCTTGTTCACCACTTTCGCCTACCCCTGGCTGAAGAAGGCAATCAAAACGCCGGGGGATTTTCCGCCGTGGACGCGGGGGCGACCAACCGAGGAAAAACCAACAGCGGGTTCAGAAGCGGGAACGCAGAGCCCTATGTGAAGATGCACATGACGAAGAGTTGCGAGTTGAAGTGAAAGTGAGTGCCGGACTGGGCTGGCACCTGCGTCCCGGGCCACCCGCGGGGGGATTGCTGTCAGTCCATACGAAACGCGGTGAGATCCTACAGCCTTACCACGTCCACACAAAACAACGCCTTCTAAACACTGTCAAATTCAATCCAAGACCCGAATTCCCTACTTATCTTACTCGCTCGTCGGCCGCTGCTCGAACTCCGAACTCGAACGAGGACATCAGCGGATTCGCCTCGGCGTCGCGCTGGGACAAAGGAGCAAGTCCAAACCGAAGTTCAATTAGCCTTAAAAGGGTTTCGTATTCCGCATGATCGATGAAATGCTTTATCGCGCAAGGAGAAACCACGATGGCAGGCACCTGGGTTCCGGGACCAAACTTGTCGCCTACTGGAGGTGGAACGTGAGCCCAACGTCCCCCTTTTCCGTCATACGTTATTATTGATTACGCAATCGTCTAAGATCCTGCCTCCACGATTTTGGCGACACACTCTTGACCACGGAGCAACGCCGCATACCCAGGGTGTTCATTATCCGGTCCGAGTGGTTTGATGAAAGTGACATTTGGCAGTTGTCTCCGCTTCAATCGACAGGGAATCTAGACTCGTCCTGCAGATGTGCTTTTCGCGCCTTAGTGCTATCACCAAAATTCTTGTAATAAGCGAAAGGCTGGTAGTGAAATTGGAAAAGCGGGTCCGCATGGCCGGCTAGGGCATCATCCCGTCCCCCGGAGTACCATTTCCAACGGACTTTCCTCTCGCGCAAACGGTCTCCGATGGTCGGATTCGTCTGTTCAGGGAGAAGTTGACTACGGTCAATATTCTGTGGAAGCGGCGCCAAAGGCCGCCACTCGCATGTAGTGTTCGTAAGGCTGGATACTGTCAATGCCGTGCACTAGCAGAAGACTATTTTGGCAAATGCTGGGCTGTCGACATCGCTCACTTTCAGTCGTGCGAGTTCGGCACGCCGGCGTCCCGTGGCACAGAGGGTCATCAATAGTGTGCGATGCAAAGGAGGGCGAGCCGCATCGATGAGTCGCGCTACTTCTTCCTGGCTGAGGATGATCGGCAGATGAACGGCCTTCTTCGGGTGGGGCGTTTCCGTGATGCTCCAGGCCTTCTTGAGTGTTTTGACGTAAGAAAAACGCAGAGCCGCCAGATGTTGTGCCACCGTGCTCGGCGAGAACTTCCGCCTTTGAAACAACGCGGCTTGATATTCGCGAATGTGTCGAGGGCCTAAACGATCCGGGGAACAGTCGAAGTATCGGGAAAAATCTTCAACGGCCCGGGTATAGCAATCTATGGTAGTCCCGGCGTAATTACGAAGCTGGAGTTGTTCGAGCATCATTTTGCGAAGTCAGGTCATGGGGACCTCCTATGACCCGACAACTTATCTCAACCAACAGGCCTCTTCCGGGGCGTCCGGGGCGATAGAACGTTGACGCCTTCAAGTCAGGCCCCTAGAATTAGAGCTGCGTTGCGGTTTTGTAGCGGAGAAAGGTCCCCGGCGCTTGCATTATTATGTTGTTGGAATTTTGTGTTTCATCTCTGTGTTTTTGAGTACGGCTAGCGGCCAGAGTTCTGGCGTTCCGCCTTTGCAGGTAGGCACGGGAACCATCCTTACTTTTTATGTGCAGACTCGATTGAATCCAAATAATCAAAATGTTGTGGATGTTTTGCTCAAAGGCACCATTCTGCAAGTGAAAATGCTCGATACGATCGACTCCAAAGTGAATGCCGATGGAACCCTTTTTCGTGGGGAAATGGTTTCATCGGTAACTTCAGGGAATCAGACCGTCGTGCATTCCGATTCTGAAGTAAGAGGGATACTGGCACTCTTAAGGAGCCGGAGCCACCCGGAGGGTTTCCGTTACGAGCTTTTGATTACCCGAGTCACCGATCACGGAAGAAGTTATGATCTAACCGCTTCTCTGAGCCCCTCCTTTTTCGAGAACGCCTCAGTGCCTGTGCCCGTACCAAGTTCGCCCACGAAGCCGATTACCATCCCAAAACTGATTCCAGCCGAGAATATGGCGCTTAGTAGCCCGAGGTAGGAAAATAGGTGAGGCCACCGGAAGGTATTTCCGGTGCCAGTACTTTCGCTTGACCCAGCAGCGACTTCTTTTTTCCTGCAAATACCTGGTTCTCCAATAGTTAGGAGATTCCAAAGTGGGCCATGTATTTTGGAGGCCTTTCTGCACCATTTCCCATACCAGCCTCGATTACGAGGAGGCTACTATAATGAGGTTCGACAAACGCTTAATTTTCTCGTCCCTGGCCAGTCTCATTCTCGCAACGGCAGTTTGCGCAGCACCGAAGTCTACTCATCCAAATGCAACCCACGAACAGACGGCCGCAGAAGCTCAATCCGTTTCTGGAAAGATCGCATCGGTGGGGAAGAGTTCCTTCACCCTCACCCTAGCGTCGAATCCCGCGTCCCAACCCGGAAACCAGTTCCAGGAAGCTACGCCGAAGACCATGAGGTTCATGATCGATAAGAATACAACTGTGGATGGTAACCTCAAGGTTGGATCGGATGCCGACGTTACTTACCGCGAGGATGGCGGCCAACACATAGCGATCAGCGTCCGCGTGACTCCTTAGTTCTTCATCCGTCTCTAACCTAGCTCTCAGTCGAAGCCCTCCGAAGAAGCTGTCACCTTCGGAGGGCTCAAAATGGCCATCACGACGGCCGCGAAAGTCGCGCCGTTTCCTCGCAACGCTTCCTGTTGTGGTCTTGGCGACGAGACCACCCCCGTTGCTATAGGAAATCAAGAAAAGCGAGGAAGACGGGGCGGCAGAATAGTTCCAAATCATCTGCCCGGAGTTCAGGTTGAACGCCGTGATATTGGTGGAATACGATACGAATGCCACGCCGTTCTCTCCAAGCACCAGTGTCGGACTTATGGGCAGCCCATCGAGACCATTTACAACCTCGATTGGCCAGGCTCGAAGAACTCAACTGCACGGAGTTCGTTGCGCCATTTGGTGCGATTTGCATCAGGTACAACGTGGTTGAAATCGTGGTGGCTGGATATGGTATTGTTCGGACCTCGTAATCAAAATAAATCGAGCCATTCGCGTCCACCATAGGCTGTCCGACGGGCGTCAAACAATCGCAAGTGGTCAGGTCCCCGAATTCATCTGTCGAAGTCGAGGGAGGTATAACTGGAGTGACGCTGGAAGCGATGTCCTACCCAGGACACTCGAAGTAGCCGAACGTTTTCCCCGCCGGTAGTTCTCAGAATTCCGAAGACGAACAGCAGCAATAGCGTGCTTCCCATTGGTTCGCGCAAGTGATCTGTTAGAATCGTTTGATTATTAAGACAGTTTTGTCGTCGATGCGGTCTTGCTCGCCATTCCGGCGCAAATCGTCGTCTCTGTTGAGAGCGTAATCGACTAAGGAGTTGCAGATTTCCTTCGCCGAAAGTTCATGGTGCCGACGCATCACTTCTTCAAGGCGGCTACGTTCTTCGTTATTGCCGCCACTATAAACCCCATCGGTGTAAAGAAAGAAGATGTCCCCTGTATTCATGAGCGTGAGTTCGGCCATATCCGAGGATTTCGCTCGTCGCTTCCGATAGTCCAAAGAGAGATATCGATTCCGGTCGGGATGGTCTTCGGGGATTTGTAAGCCGAGCGGAAGAAACTGCACCATTCGGTTCTTGTCCAATTCCACGAATCGGCCAAATTCCGCAGAGTAGACGAGTGGCGGGGGATGTCCAAAATTCACAAATCGAAAATTACCGGACGGTCGGATTTCGCCATACAGCATCGTGGCGATCTCTTGCACACCATCCGTTGAACTCCGCCCGAGCGCGTTGCGCGCCGTGGATGATTGAGCCAGCCTTATGTTTATCCTCTCGAACAATTCCGGGGTGGTCTTCCCGCGGTGATCGAGTTCCGAAAGCATCAGCGCTTGAAACGTGTCATGGACTGTCGAGGCGATTTTGGCAGCAATGATTCCGTGGCCTTCGGCATCGACCAGGAGGACCCCGGCGGTGCTGCGTAGCTCACGCAGGTCTTCGGCAACCCGCACCTGCTCCGAGCTTCGCGCTTCCCGGTAAGCCGTTTCTTTTCCCGAACTGAAGCCCGGGCGGGACTTCAGCCAGTTGGCATGGTCGTCAACGGAGTTGCGGGCCGATGCACCGACGGCCAGTTTCTCTAGATACTCCTGAGAGCGTTTCAGCGCGAGCTGGATGCGACCATCGATGTCGTATCGTTGCTGAAAATTGATGTATTCAAATAGGTCGCCGCCCACCGCTTCGGCAGGAACCGAATTGCCGTACATCTCGATTCCGGGCAATTGAGGAATTGCGCCTTCCACCGGCATCAGGCGCTTGCGCAGGTACTCGTCAATATGAGAATGCGTTTCTCAATCAGCTCCTGAATATCCCGCAATGCGGTATTGTCGGAGGTCTTTGCAAGCTTGCTCCACTTTTCCGTGGTCAGTTTTCCTTCGAAGCCATCCAGCAGCATGTTGATGATGTTTCGTTGCCGTTCGCTGACTTCGATCGACTCTTCCTTCAGATGGCGCCAGAATGCTTTCTTCGCCAGCACACCAACAGTGAGATTCTTGGCTTTCGCAATTGCGCGCCCGAGGCAATCCAGAAACCAAAAGAGCAGCCTGTGACATCCAGGCCGTCTCTCTGTGTGGATTCTAGAATCTCGTAGTAGCCCTTGCGCTCGTCCAGAATCTGTGACGACAAACTATAGAAACGCTGCGCGCTGTTTTCGAGCCGAGCTAGGGACATCTCTGTAATCGCCCGTGTGATCCTTCCTTTTCCGTCTTCGAGTGGATGGATGGTCACGAAATATAGATGAGCCAGACCTGCCTTGATAAGCGGTTCGGTCGTTCTGCTACCGTCCTCATACCAGGACAGAAATTTCTTCATTTCTGGCTCGACCAGTTCTGCTGGCGGGGCTTTGAAATGCACCTTTTGGTTTCCTTCGGGGCCAGAAACTACTTCCATTGGGGCGCTCCGCCCCGCTCCCGTCGTAATCTTGCGCATTCCACTGCGCCCGGTCGGGAACAACGCTGCGTGCCACCCGAAAATTCTCTCCTCCGTCAGTGGAAATGCGCACCGCTGCGTCGCGTCGAGCATCATCTCCACGACGCCTTCCACATGGCGATCCGCAGGCCGGGTGCCTGCCTCTTCGAGCCCCATGCGCCGCGCGAGCGAGGATCGGACGCTGTCCGCGCTGAGTTCTTCGCCTTCAATAGCCGACGATTTGACGGTTTCTTCCGTCAAGGCCGCCAGTGTCGCTTCGCTCTTCAGCTGATAGCCGAGGTCACAATTGAAGAAATTTCTCATGCGGAGGCATTCAAGGAGCGCCTCGACTTCCCTTCGAATTTCAGTTTGGAACACAGATCATCGCCTGTTCGGGGCATTTTCTGCCAGGTGCTTGCGGAGCTTCTCAAGACCTCTGTAGTGGTGATTTCTGACGTTGGCATAGGACTGGCCAAGCTTCTCAGCGATTTCCGCGAACGTGTATCCCTCAAAAAAGTAGAGCCGCAAGGTTTCCCACTGGTCTTCGGTCAGATCTTCAACAATCTTCTTCCATCCATTTCTGACCGAATAACCCTTCGACTGTGAGGTCATAATCGGCCTTCTCCGCATTGGCCAAGTCACATTTGATTGGCTGTTCCGTACTTCCATGAGTATAGAATCCATGGCACTTCAACTCTCTTCTGCGCAGGAAGGACTGGGTATAAGCTACCTGAATGATCCACGAGCGAGCCGAGCCTTTAGAAATATCGAATAGTGCGCACTTTCTATGAATATAGAGAAATACATCCTGGAGAAGATCATCAGCTTCGGCACGATCCCTAAGAATCTTGTGGCCAACACTTCTTACCGGACGAGCGTAGCGTCGAAAAAGCAGAGAGAGTGCCTCATTGTCCCCTGACTGCACACGCGCAATCAGAAGTTCATCGGAGGCTCCCAGTTGGATGATGGCACTCTTCCCCTGGACACAGGTTTCTACCGCAGTTCCACCGGACGAAGGCAGACAAGGAGGCCCGGAAGTCGTTACAGGGTTCAAGATGAACAAATATTACAGCGAGCGCTCGTTGTTTTAAATAAACTTCTCAGGAGGGTTGCTTGGACTTTGGAGGGCGACCGCCCTTGCGGTTCTTACGCTTCCCCTGCAACTGTCTGAAGTACTCTGAACCGCGGTTGGCGATCTTCCTCCCACCCTTCCGTCCAAGAGTGACGGCGGCGGGATCCTTCTCTTTCGGCAAAGCTCAGTCGACAAGACTGCCCTCACATTATGCATTACATGGGGACCGGTGCCTAGGTTTTGGCAGTTGACCAGCGACATGGAAGGAACTACCTAGTTATCCAGCGCTGGGGACGAGCGATAAGCCAGTGAGTCGGCTTAAAGACATGACAGAGAGCTCAAATTATGACTTCCTGGTGGGACTCAGTAGTGTCCCAACGTTATGCGAACAAAATCAATTGGTTATCGGAAACGGGTTGAATTTCGTCGCTCATCGTTTGTGCAAGTAGTTGATCCAACGGGATTTTCTCGAACATGGTCAGGCTGAGGATCTGTAGGATTTCATACAGGCTGGCCGAGAGATGCAATCGCTTTTTGACGATGGCGACCAGAACGTAGGCGGAGACCGCGATCCAGATTTGTGACCTGACCGCGTTCTCCGAAGTTCCGAAGAACGCTTTGATTCGCAGATGCTGCTTGATCCATTTGAAGAAGAGCTCTACTTGCCAACGGCAGCGGTATAGTTCGGCGATCGTAAATGCTGGCAAGACAAAGTTGTTGGTCAGAAAGATGAGGGTCTTGGCGGTTTCGGGGTCTTTGAAGCGGATGCGGCGCAGCGGTGCCTCGCAGCCTTGGTGCGAGTAGAAGCCAGTAAGGACGACACTTTGGTCACAGATCAACCCCGTCGTGCGATCAACCGGATGCGAGTAGCGGCGTTGGACCTTGAGGTTCGACTTACCGCGGGTCACGAAGAAGCTGCCGGCTTCGTGAAAGCGATAGAGGCGCGCGAAGTCGAGGAAACCACGATCCATGATGTAGAAGGCGCCGGGCTCGGGCAGCAGTTGGTCGAGGATGTTGACCTCATGCACCTTGCCATCACTGATGTGAATGAAGGTGGGAATGTTGCCGCGCAGATCGAGCAGGGTATGCAACTTGATGGCTGCCTTGGCCGTGCGGAACACCGCCCACGGAAATACCGACAGACACAGATCGATCGTCGTGGTGTCGAGCGCGTAGACGGTTTCTTGCAGATCGACGCCGAAGGACTCTTGCGCATACAACGGCCGGGCGATGCCGATCAGGCTCTGCGCAAAATCGGCATAGATGCGCCAGTCGCGCACAGCGTTGGCATTGGCCAGCGTATTACGAGCCACCGCCGAACGAATCCCGAGATGATAGAGCTTGGAACTTTGTGCGCGCAGACATACTTCGATGTCTCGAAGGCTCTCCCGAAAGGTCAACTGAGCGAACGCCATGCACAGGAATTGATCCAGGCACGAGAAGGACTTCACTTTGAACGCGCCTCGATAGCGGGTGACGCAACGACGGAAGGTGGTCAACGGAAGATATTGCATCAGCTGCGCAAACACCAGCTTGCCTCGGTTCATCGCTGCCCCCCACGAAGTTATGCTTCGCAGGGTCGCAGAACCCGCATTCCAAGTTCAAATCGAGACCAAGAGAATTTCCCGCTTATGCGTTTCTCATCAATAATTTACGCAAGGCAAGAGGCAAAACGTTGGGACACTACTGGGTGGGACTAGGAGGTTAGTGGTTCAAATCGACTCGCCCCGACCACTCTTAAATTGTCCCGAGCTCAAGACTGTTCAGGCGAGAAACAGGTCCGTGAAAAATGCAGCTCATTGGCGCTGGCTCCTTGAAAACCCATCGACTGCTCACGGAAACTGCCCGGTGAATAAGGATCGGAGGCATGCTGGAAGCTATCGGAGGGTCGGAACAACCAGTAAAGCCACTGAACCGCAGGCTGAACTTTCATGCTCGGTTGTTTCTCGCAATCGCTCAATTAGTCTCTGAGTATGTAACTCCCGCTGGACTGATTCGCGTTCACGATGGTACGGAGGAAAGATGCCAACAAGCCAATTGAGCCGGATTGAACACGTTGTTGTTCTCATGCTCGAAAATCGATCGTTCGATAACCTTCTTGGATGGCTCTACGCCCCTGAGAATCCGTCTCCTTTCAACCTGACACCCCCAGCAAACTTTGGAGGTGTCTACGGGAAGAACTTGAGCAATCCTACCTCCAGTGGACAAGACGTTCCCGTAGGAAAGGGCACGGATCCGACCGTACCCTTTCCCGACCCTGGCGAAACCTTCCAGGACGTGTACGCGCAAGTCTACGGACAGAAGGCGACCGTGGCGGCTAACGCCGTTCAGAACGAACCGCCCCGGCAGTGCAATATGCAGGGCTTCCTCTACAACTATGCGTTGAAGAACGCGGGCAATCCGACAAATGCAGCAATCATCATGAACTGCTTCACGCCGTCCACAGTACCCGTCCTATCGAGTTTGGCCCACTACTACGGAGTGTGTGATCACTGGTTTGCGTCGATTCCGACTGAGACGCTTTGCAATCGTTCCTTCGTACAAGCGGGGACTTCTTCAGGTTATGTGAATAATGACGGAGGTGACGGACTTCTTTTTACGAACGACACACTTACGATCTTCAATTTATTGTCGGATGCTCGTAAGTCCTGGAAGGTTTATTGCGGGGGTTGGACGATTACGAGTCTCGTGCTCCTCACCCAGAAACAGGTGTGGCAGTTTGCGCTCGAGCCCGGCCATTTTGAGCATGTGAGCGACTTTCTCGCCGATGCACAGAAACCCGGCGGGTTGCCGGCGTATTCGTTTGTCGAACCGAACTATTTTGATTCGATCTTCCACGGTCCTGAAAACGACATGCATCCGGAGTCGCATGCATTCCAGCTCTTTGGACGGTCGAATGTGGAACAGGGCGAGAAACTCGTGTATGACATTTATTGTGCCATCCGTAAGAGCCCGGATTGGGACAAGATTCTATTGTTGATTCTGTTTGACGAGCATGGCGGTTGTTACGATCATGTCTGTCCACCGACCTCGGAAGAATGTTCATTCGCGATCTCTCCCGATGGAGTGGTGATTCCCCCGAGCGCACCCGGCGGTACGGGATTTGCGTTTGACCGGCTTGGGGTCCGCGTTCCCGCGATCGTCGTTTCGGCCTATACCCCGCAGGGGACCATCCTAAATCGGACGTTCGACCATACCAGTGTTCTAAGCACGGTGGTGAACTGCTTCGAGCTGCCAAACGGAAAACTAGGAAAGCGGCAAGCGGCAGCACCCGACGTCCGTGACGCACTTACGTTGTCGAGCCCTCGCCAAGATTGGCCGGTTGTTCCGCTTCCCGCAGCCGAAGAAATTGGGATGGCAAGGCGGGCTGCGGCCGTCGGGACGGCCATCATGCACGCAAATGCGAAGCCCGTTTCGGAGGTACAGAAAAGAATTTTGATCGGTTCCGCAAGGCGCCTTGGACTAAGCCTGTCCGAGCAAGAGGAGATCGCAAAGACCCCGAACGTTTTGGAGGCCGACGCAGAACTATTGAGGTTTGAAGCCCAGCTCAGGGCGAAGCAAGCGGTCAAGAATATCTAGCAGAGCTAAAGCTTGCCTCACCGAACCTCTTGCCATTGCGTTCTATCAACTGGTGAAGCGGTGCCTCCGACCTCGCCCGAAGCGCGGTCCGTGCTCGCTTGGGAGAGTTAACACGGACCGCACCGACCAGCGCTCCCCGCAGAGGCGACAGGGCGATAACCGGGGATAGGTAAGGTGGGGGTATTGCGGTCTGAGAACGTTAGCCAACCGCGGCAGAAGATCGACTTCGTTGCTGATCGTAGACTCGCAACGCGAACGCGCCTGCCGGACGAGCGCGCATCTCATGAATCGCGGCCTGCATGAGTGCAGGCATTTGGTCGAAGGACGGAATCGGGCCACCGTACGCTGGAGGTAGAACCATGGGGGCCGCCGCTACAGCAAACGCAATGTCCGATAACGTCAGTCGATCACCGACAAGGAAGCTGTTTTGCACGGCGAGCCTGGCGTCCACCGTGTCGAACACCTTCCGGATCTGATCCAGGCTGGCCTGAGCTTTTTGTGCCGACAACCCGAGCAGGATTCGGAGGGCTCCCGCGTAGACGGGGTATGCTGCCTCAACCGTCTTCACTTCAAAGCTGGGGGCTCCCAAGCTAAGTGGCCGGATCATCAGATCGCGGTAAGGAAGGAGGTGGTAATAAGCAAAACGAGCTGTCGCGAAGGCGAGTGTCTCATTAAATAGAGTCCAGTCGCTATCCACTTGGCGCTTGTCCGCGGCGTCTTGAGGGAACAAGCGCAAATTCGGCGTACTCTTCGGATCAAAATATTCCGCCATGGGTCTTGGCCCGACGAGCTTGAAGGAGTCACTGTAGAGCAGCGGAAAAACGAATGTGCCTGAATGCCAGAGCGTGAAAAAGAAACAGAAAAGAAAGGCGTGGGGCTCTTCCTGATGCGCGATGCCATAGTGATTCATCAAAAAGCGGGCCAGTTCGCTATCCAGGCTAGGAGGGAAAGTGATCAGGACCGGCTTCTTTGCAATGTCTGCCAACATGATTGGCCAAGCTCCTCTCTCTAGATCGATCCACGTGCCCTTGGTCACAAAGGATAGAAAGGTTGCTGCTTCACGGCCTAACTCTATTGTCCAGAGAAAATCTGCATAAAAAGGAGAACAGCCTTATGACCGCAGAGTGTAGCTAGTTTGTCTGCGGATTTCATCCTCTAAAGTGATGCGACAGCAATACTACGCACAACGGTTTCGCCAACACCCGACGAGCCAATCCTCGTTCGCTATCTGCCAAACAAACCGTGAGAAACGAAGGTTAGTAGAAGGCGAAGTTAAACATTGTTATTTATAACTAGCTGAGCAATAATCCACCAACTTTGTTGACCGAGGGAACGACGGAAATGCCCAACATCCACGGCAAAGCCTACGCGATGAACACCATCTCGCCGATGAAGCCGTGGAAAACGTACATCTTGCGTTTTTTCTTCTTCGTCTGGAGGCATTACAAACCACTCGGTGACGGCCTGGTTGAGTTGTCTTTCATCCATTTTGCACGGTGGGTGATCGTGCCGCGCTACGCTTTCCCGAGGTTGAGCGAGCAGCAACCGAACAACGATCTGCAATACGACTACCTTTTATTTTTCAGCAATTTCAATGGTACGTGGAACCAATACATCGACGCGTTTTCCGCTGTGCTGTTCAGCGGGTTGAATCTGATCTGGCGATGGAGCGAGAAATTCCCCGGCTCTAGGCCTGTGACGCCGTTTAAGAACTTCATCGTACGAGGACAGGTAGAGACAGACTACTACTACACGGCCTACCCTCACGCGGCAACCAACGATGTAAAGGCGGCGCACCGGGTTCAGGCAGCGTTCGACGACTTCGAAAAATTAAGCAATGGGATGCCGCCGGTGAAGTTCGCGGAAGCCTACCAGCAGTTCCTGGTGAAGGTCCAGCGTGACCTCGGCGAGACCGGCCAGGCGCCGGTGGGAACCTAAGGAGTACCGGTGCCAAACCAAAGCGGAAGCATTTACGGCCTGACGATTCTTTCTCCCATTAAGGACGAACCACATCTCGAGATTTCGCACAGTCTCGCGATTCGAATGTATTTGCAAACGCTTCCGATAGACGGCAAGGGTCCATTCGGCAAAGTGTCGAGCACGCACATGGCTCGTCTCGTGGTGCTCGACGATGTTGTGTATTTCGGCATGCCGTCGTGCGAAGAGCACCTAAAGTCGAAATACTTGATCTTTGAGTCGAACTTCGATGGTGATCTGGAACCTTACCTGAAACGGCTGGGGACCGAAGCCAGGGAAGAGGTTCAGGGTATCTGGCAACATTGCATTGGTTATCCCGGCCTGGAGAATGTGCCCGCATTTGTTGCCTACATGAAGCGCTGCCAGGTTGAAACCACTTTTTATTTTGCCGACGTGAACGACAAAACTGTGGAGCAGACCATGCGGGCGCTGCAAACGCAGAGCGCGGTAGCCTCGTTCATCGCAAAAAACCAGGGCAAGCCACCGGACGAATTGCAGAGAGCATTTGTCGATTTCTCCAGGCGCCTGCGGGATGCCCCTACGCCGAAACCAGGCAGCACCAAGGGGAAAGAATTCACGGACAAGTTGCTATGAGCAAACTGGACGTTACAGACATTCAGGGGTTTGCGGCGCGGGGATACAACTTCGATTTTGCCCGTTTCCTTTTTCTTAGGTTCTCGGGCGAACAAAAGAGCCGCGAATGTATTGGCTGGCTTATCAAGCATGTCACGACGGCCGAGCGATGGGACAAACAGAACAAGCCGAAGGCCACAGTAAATGTCGCGTTTACGTACAAGGGGCTCGCAGCCTTGGGGCTGCCGGAGGCATCGTTGTTGAGCTTCCCCGTGGAATTCGTGCAAGGCATGAAGGCACGTGCCGCGATCTTGTCGGACACCGGCAGGAACGCGCCTCATTACTGGGACCCTGTCTGGCACGAAGGAGTGCACGCATGGTTGGGCGTGTTTGGGCGAGCACTACCAGATTTGGAACGCAGGGTTTCGGAACTGCATGCGATCCTCGAGGAAAGCGGTGGGGCGGCGGTGATCGGGTCGCAAGATGCCGCCGCGCTAGAAATCAATGGGCAGTTCACTTCCAAAGAACATTTCGGTTACACGGACGGGTTCGGCAATCCTGAATTTCTAGGTTTGGAGAAAGACTCGCAGCCCGGCCAAGGCAAACTGACCGCGGATGGAAAGTGGACGCCGCTGGCAACGGGCGAGCTTTTGCTGGAATACGCCGATGAGGCAGGCGAATTACCTGTGGCACCCCTACCGCATCTACTAGCGTGCAATGGGACATTCATGGTGTATCGCAAGCTGCACCAAAATGTGAAGACGTTCCGGCAGTATCTCAAGGAGAAAGGTGGACTCTATTCCGGCGGTCCGGAGAAGCTCGCTTCGAAATTCATCGGCAGATGGCGCGACGGCACCCCCGTGGAATTGTCGCCGGATAAGCCCAGTCCTGAAATTGTGCGGAACCCGGATCAGAACGTGAATTTCACGTATGGAAAAGATTTGGACGGAACGCGCTGCCCGGTCGGAGCGCACATCCGACGCACAAATCCACGGGACGCTTTCGGGTTCGACGGAGCGCTCGTCAATCGTCGCCGTATTTCACGACGAGGAATGCCCTATGGGCCGTACACTCCGGAGGATCAGCCAGGGAAAGACGAAGGCGAGCATGGAATTGTCTTCATGGCGCTGAATGCGAGCATTTTCCGGCAGTTTGAGTTCGTGCAACAACAGTGGATCGAATACGGCAACGATGCGCGGCAGGGGAATGACAAGGACGCTTTGATGGGCAATCACGAAGGCCGCGGAAAGTTTATGATTCAGGGCTCAGCAGATCCACGGAATTCGCCTTTTATGTGCGGAGCCCTCCCGAAGTTCGTGGAGCTGCGCGGTGGAGACTACTTCTTCATTCCCAGCATAACTGCGCTCCGAATGATCGCGGAGCATTCGGTTGATCCACGGTGAAGGGAATTACCATATGGAATGGTTGGAAAAGCTAAAAAATAGCCTTGAGCGCGTTGAAAAAGAAGGTTTACAGGCGCTCACAAGCGTCCAGGCCGAGGCAATGTCGTTTTTCGATCATCTCAAGCAACATTTGACCGAGAATCCGGAGCCGGTATTCGCGGTACTGCGAAGAGTGAAACCGGTACTGATTTTCAAGAACACTGCGCTGGTAACGCGGTTCGAAGATGTCCAGGAAGTGCTGTCTCGCGACAACGTGTTTCAAGTGACGTACAAGGACAAGATGGAAGTCATCGGGGATGGCGGCAATTTTTTCCTCGGAATGCAGAACTCGCCGGAGTATGAACGCGACCAGTCGCACATGCGAACAGTGATACGGCGTCAAGACTTACCTTTGTTGGTTCAGCCGTTCGTTGCTCAGACTGCAGAAAGTTTGGTTCTCGGGTCGGGTGGGCGCATCGACGTCGTCCAGCAACTCGGCCGCGTTGTACCGATGCGATTGATCGCAACCTACTTCGGATGTCCTCCGACTTCGGAAGAGGATTTGGCCTCCTGGAGCACGGTAATGTTTCAGTATTTGTTCACCGACCAGGACAACGACCCGACGGTGGACACGGCGGCGCGAGGGGCGGCGGTCAAGGCGAGAGCGTGGTTGGACCGGGTTGTCGCGGAACGCAAAAGGCAAGACTCTCAGCCGGACGACGTGTTGGGGCGTTGCCTGGCCTTGCAAAAGGCCGGTGTGCCTGGAATGGACGACGTGGGCATTCGCAATAATTTGCTTGGCCTGGTGATCGGGGCGATTCCGACAACCTCGAAATGTTGTGCGCAAGCCCTCGATGAATTGCTGAAACGACCCGCTAAGTTGGGGGAGGCTCAGGAAGCCGCTCAGTCAGATAATGATGCCCTGCTGGGGCGGTATGTGTTCGAAGCATTGCGGTTCAATCCAAACAACCCGGGTGTCTTTCGGATAGCGGCGGAGGAATACACGGTGGCGAAAGACAAGCTTCATGCGACCACTATTCCGCGCGGGGCGACGGTCATAGCAGCCACACAATCCGCCATGTTTGACGAGAGGATTGTGCATAATCCGAACGAGTTCCGAACTGACCGACCGGAATACGCCTACATGCACTTTGGTTATGGGCTACACACGTGCTTCGGGCAATATCTTAATCGTGTGCAGATCTCTGGGATTCTAAAGCCGCTGCTGAAAAGGAAAGGGTTGCGGCGCGCCGAGGGAAATGCGGGCCAGTTACAGTATGACGGTTCATTCCCTTGCAGTCTCGGCGTAACGTTTGATTGATAGAAAGTGACCGCCTCGTCCCTGCCGATTTTAAAGGCGGCACAAGAATCCGAGAAGTCCTCACGGGTTCGATCAGGAACACACCGGTTCAGATCTACTTGCCTGACCAACTTCTAAGGTATCCACTCGTTACTGCTGTCTCATAGTCGCAATGTCGCTGCTGATTTTCTAAGGAGTATCACGGGGCAGCCTGGTGCACGTGCTACTAGCACACGTGCACCATCTCCCTTCCTGTTGTCATGGAGTTCAAATGCGCGAGTGGAATTGCGGCTGCGTTTACTCCCACTCCAACGCGGTTCACTCAGTATGTGCGTGCCTGTGTTTCGGCGGGGCGTAGAGCTTAGCTCTCGACCGAGAAATTCTCTCCAGATGATCGCGCTTTTCCTTACAGTATTTGAGCAGTTCCTCATTTGGGGCACCATGCGCGGTGCGGACGGTGGCTTTTCCGGTGGACTTCCGCATGGCGTTGTCTACCCACTCGCGCAGGCTCAGGCCTGTGGCCGGTCCGAGATTGACGAGCTTGGGGGGAGCCGCGGGATTGACGAACTGGATCTGCTGGACTTCGTCAGTCTCCTGGTTGACCCACGAGATGTATCCGCCGGGCAGCACTTGCCGAGGCGCCTTGATCGCTCCGGTAAAGCTATAGCGCGTTCCGTCCGTGACGATCGGATCATAAAAATGTGGAGTCAAAAAGTCGGAAACGGCGACGCCCTGGATGGAGTAAGCGAAGTTGTCGGCTTCGCAAGGGTCGCAAGCCTCTACAAGATAGGCAAATTCATTGGAGCCATCCTCGATGTTGCCATTTTCGATCTCGATCGACGTTGAATTTTGAAGCCTATTTCCGGCCGGATCTACGAGCATCTCAACGGTCTCGTGGCTGGCATCAATGGTCCACTCATCACTTTTCGGAGAAGCGATTACTTTTGCGAAGGGCTGGTTGTGCTTATCTAGGTGAAAGCCGCCCTCACCGGGCGGTAGCTCCTTCACCAGGAAAACGGGCCACACCCCAGCGGGTATCTTGGCTGGGTTTGGCAGATAGGAAACGTTAGCTTGTATGTTCCAGAACTGCGGCAGGTCCCGCGTTACTTGAATGGTCAGGGCGGCCGCAGCACTCTGCATCAGTTCGGGATCGATCTGTCCGGTCTGGTCTACCAAACCAACTTGAAGTAGCGACATATTCGTCTCCTTTTAACATGCTTCGCCCATGCCAGCGTTCAGTGGGAAAATGGCTCCAACCCGAAAAGTGGGACGGTTCCTGGTTCGAGGTTTGGAGTCGCTTTGGGAACGTAGCAGGGTTGCGATTGAGAATTAGCTCTCGACAGCGGCATGCTCTTCGAGAAGCGTGTCACATCTTTCCGGGCCGGGATGAAAGATGAGTCAGAGAACTAACGCGAAGGATAGTCAATCGTCCGAATTATGTCAACCCATTTATGACACAATGCCGTTAATATCTCCGAAATAACTTAGATGCGAGTCGCCGAGCCGCGCCGAGGAAAACCCTATGATTTCGGAGGGCAACTTCTGGACCGGCATGTCCTAATGGTTCGTTGAATGCAGCAGTAGCTTCAAATTGACTTGACAATTTGTGGACCAGGGCTACTATCTGCCTACTGAGTAGCCACGGCGCATCAGCAGCACCCCGGCGCTGCTGGCTGTTAACCCGGTTTAGCCAAAGGCTTACTTCCCCCATCGCTGTGTAAAGGAGATCCATCTATGGGAACCATGCGTCCTGTCTCCCGCGCTGCTACAACATTTGACCTTGAACATTCGAGACTTGGGCCATTAGGAGAACTACCGGGAAGCTGGGTTGGAACCGGATTTAATTTGATCGCACGGCCAGATTTTAGTCACAAGCAACCGTTCTTCTTGGAAATCAACGGCACACTCGAGACTCTGGAATTCTCTCGGATCGGCGGGGGCATACCGAATCGTGGCTCCGAGCAAATCGACATCTTCCTCCACGGCCTTCACTACCTTCAGGAAGTCGCCGACTGCCAGACACATGGCGCCCTTCACATCGAACCGGGACTCTGGATTCACATTCCTCCCACGACTGACCCGAAAGTGCCTGATCCGACTGTTGTAAGGCAGGCGACCATCCCGCACGGCGATTCGCTTCTGGCTCAGAGCACGCTCATCACGCAGGTGCCGACAGGCCCGACGATCGACCCGGTCAATTCCTTCCCCTTCACGGATGCCGTGATTCCTGGCCTGAACTCCCCCGCGAAAAACCCGGTCACGAACCCAGCTTATCTGGCGCCATATTCGAACCGAGAGTTGTCGCAGTGCTGCCTACCGACGGGCTCAAATCTCAATGCAGTCGTGAAGGATCCGACTCTTGTTCTCAAGGCGGCCATTCAAAACCAGGCCATCACCAATACCGTCGTGATCGTGATCTCGACCGCTGCTGTCAACGGATCCACTGGCATTCTGAATATTCCTTTCGTGGCGCGTAATGCCAACGCATTACAGATGGACGCAATATTCTGGATTGAGACTGTGAAGCCAACCGAAGGGGATCCCTTCTTGCAACTACAGTATGTGCAAAGAGTGATCCTTGACTTTCCCCCTGTCCCGAACGGCAGCATTATTCATTGGCCGCACATCTCTGTGGCCACACTCGTGAAGCAATAACTAGGCTTAGCCGTTGGTGACGGAGGAGGGAAGTAGGGTGCTGGCGCTGGCCCGCCGGCGGTTCGGAAATCTCAGTGGCAGTGTTTCGGTCGAAAAGGCGTGCCCTCTGCCGTGACGTTGGGTCCTAAAGCTAGGAGGAAATATCATGGGGGTGCTTCTCCAAGGATTTTTTAAAATGCCACCGAACGAGGCGGTTCCATCTCCCGCAGATGGGGACACGAGCATTGACTGGTGGTGGGATCATCTTGCCGGCCAGGCAAACGATCTTCGCCGGGCTGGATTTACAGCCGTCTGGCTTCCTCCGGTACTGAAGACCTCCGACGGAGACAAGCCCGGTTCTGACGGTTATGGTCCATTCGATGATTACGACATCGGATCCAAAAACCAAAAAGGATCGCTGACCACGCGGTTCGGAAGCCGCGAGCAGTTGCAGCGCTCTGTGGCGGTCCTGCGGGCCAACGGGCTTGACGTCTATCTCGATATGGTCGAACACCAGCGGGTCGGTGACACAACACCATTCGTCTTTCGCTACCTGGGTGCGGACGGAACGCCCGATATCGGTCGCTTTCCCAAAAATCCTTCGAACTTCGTTCCCCAGGTTCCACGGGATCCTGCTTTGGGCGGCCCACCCAGTGATGATTTCCCGTTCGGGCGAGAGCTAGCGCCGATCAACGCCAAACCGCCTCATTACGTGTTCGATAATCTGATTGCGGCGGCCGACTGGTTGACACGCGCTCTCGATGTGCAAGGCTATCGCATTGACGACGTGAAAGGATTGTCGACCGAATTCCTCTTACCCTTCTTGAACAGCAAATCGATGAGCGGGAAATTCGCGGTCGGCGAATTCTTTGATGGTAGCCGTGTTCTGGTCGATGGTTGGATCTTCAATCCAACGGGAATGCGGGGACGGCCAAACGCATTCGATTTTCCGACAAAGTTCGTGCTAAACGCGATGTGTAACAGTCCCGGCGGTTTCAACATGGCGGATCTGGATCATGTCGGCCTGGCCGGAATCTCTCCGCTGAATGCCGTCACCTTTGTCGAAAACCACGATACAGACCTCACTACGGGAGAAAAAATTGTCATCAACAAGATGCTGGGCTACGCCTACATACTGACTTCTGAAGGCTACCCGTGCGTTTACTACCGCGATTACAGCACGGACAAGAATTGCTTCGGGCTTAAACCCCTCATCGACAATCTCATCTGGATTCACGAAATGCTCGCCTTCGGGCCTACCCTGCAGCGCTGGAAGGACTTTAACGTTTTTGCCTTCGAGCGTCTGGGGGCGCCGAATCTGCTGGTAGGTTTAAATAATGATCCAGCGAATGCGCGAACGATCACGGTCGCGACCGGATTCGGACCGAACGGTTCGCTGCACGACTATAGCGGCCACTCCCCGGATGTCGTGACGGATGGGAACGGCTCGGTCACGATCACCATTCCGAAAAATGTGAATGGTTCGAGCTACGTCTGTTACAGCCGGCAAGGGTTTGGCGGGCGCAGCTTCGAGGTGGTCGCACACGCCGTGACCCAAGATTTTGAAGGTGCTGCGGACCTGGACGTGCTGCCTGCGCTCGGTAGCAAACCGGTCGTAGCTGGCCGGGTTTGGTGCGCCGCGCATTCCTCTGTTCGCGCCCAACTGAAACCCGGAGCTGGCTCGACCGCATCCACATCGATCCTCGTCGAACTCTTGGGGCCTGACGGCATCGCCATTGCCAGTCAGCGGTTCGCAGCAGCTCAGACGAGCGCCGGCACCCAACTTGGAGCCACGACAAAGGGCGAGGGCTTCTATGCATTTCGTCTCACCTCGTCCGATGCCTCAGGGGTCAACTCGGCCTATACCTTGTCAGTCACCTATAACGCTCCGAGCGTAATCGACGCGCAAAAAGCGGCATCGTTCGATCTTGCGGTTCCGGCAGCAGACCCGGTGAACGTAGGACAGTGGTCGGCGAGGATCCCCTTGGCCAATGTACCGATTCACACGCATGTGTTACCCACGGGAAAGGTTCTGTTCTGGGGCCGGCGCAATCCCCCGGCTACGCCGGATTACCCTTCCCTCAACCAACACGCGACCCATGCGTTTCTCTGGGATCCGGCGAATCCACTCGTTCCTGCGAAACCGACCAGCAATCAACCCACGGATTCCCAAGGCAACCCGATCAATCTGTTTTGTTCCGGTCATACCTTCCTCGCCGATGGCCGTCTGCTGGTCACCGGGGGACACCTCTTCGACAGTCAGGGGCTCGATACGTCCACGTTTTATGATCCCGTGGCCGACAAATGGAGTGCGGGGCCAAAGATGAACAACGGCCGTTGGTATCCGACAGCGGTCACGCTTCCCGACGGACGCGTGTTTGTATGTTCCGGCAGTTTTCCCACGGGTCCGCTTCAACCGCCGCTCAATGCAAATACAATCAACAATATTTCGCAGATTCTCGATAATGGCGTGTGGCACGACCTGACCGACTTCGAGGGACTCCCGCTGTTTCCTCGCTTCCATGTCGCCCCAAACGGTTTCTTGTTCATGTCGGGATCGCTGGCTACAAGTTATTTCTTTGAGAATCTTGCATCCGACAATCGTGGCACGTGGGTTCCCGTGGCCATGCGCAGCGCAGGGAACAGCGACTATGCACCATCGGTTCTCTACGATGTCGGGAAGGTCATCTTCATTGGAGGGGGAGCGCCCACCAACATTGTGGAGATCATCGATCTGAATGCTGCGAAGCCTGCCTGGGCCGTCGCCGCCGCGATGAACTTTCGCCGCCGCCAGCACAACGCCACACTTCTGCCGGACGGCACTGTTTTCGTCACAGGAGGCACCCAGGGGAACGATTTCGACAATCTCGCTCTCGGGCAACCGATCCACACGCCAGAGCTTTGGGATCCTTCGAGCGGAACTTGGACGCAATTGGCTCCCGAAGCGGTGGACCGCTGCTACCATTCGACCGCGGTTCTACTGCCCGACGGACGTGTGTTCAGCGGTGGTGGGGGCGAATACGCGCCGGTTGTCGGCGTGGACCAATCGAATCCTCCGGTCAACTCGCACGCCGATGCCCAGCTGTTTTCCCCACCTTATCTGTTCAAGGGAACGCGTCCGGTTATTACAAAAGCCCCAGCCAAGGTTGGTTACGGGGAAGCATTTGATGTCGAAACCCCTGCACCGAACGGGATCAGCCAGATCAGTTGGATCCGGCTGCCATCCGTGACCCACTCCTTTGACCAGAACCAGCGCATCAACTTTCTCACGTTCGAGCGCGGCTCGAACAAGGTAACTGTAACCGCGCCCGCAAACGGCAATCTCTGTCCTCCGGGCCACTACATGTTATTTCTGTTGAATGAGAGTAAGGTTCCTTCCGTCGCCGCCATGATTCAGATCGTCGCCGCCGCTGTGGTCCCCAACGTCGTCGGAACCGCGCTCGCAGAAACCGCGACAACGGCACCTGCTGCTCTGAAAGTCTTTAGACAAAAGAGTCCCCTCGAGAAGGACGCTGACATTCAGGCACAAGAGAAGAATCCCCCTGTTGTTGTCGGTGTCACACCGACTTGTCCGTATGGCATCTCGGCCTGCTGGGGCGGCGCCTATGAAGCCCTGAAACATCTAGACGGAGTCAGATTGGTTCGGCCTGTTCCGAATGCACAGGATTCCACGGCTTACGTTTACCTGAAACACGAGGGGCTGCCGGATCTCGACGTCTGGCCGGCCGAGTTCGCAAGCATTGCGAACGGAACACATATCTTCCGCGGCGTCGAAGTCACGGTCGAAGGTGTTCTCGAGACTCGCGAAGGAAAGACCCTGGTCCTGGAGGGCAAGGAGTTACGCCCTGTACTTCTTGAGCCCATTCAGGCGAGCGACAAGATTCAATGGGACGCCACGAAGGGATCCCAAAAGCCATTGGATCTGCTCGAACAGCAGGCCTACGTAAGGCTTCAGGAGAAAGTGAAGACTGCCGGTGGCTCTTTAAAGGCGAAGGTGACCGGTCCGCTCAAGAAATCGGAACACGGATATCTTCTGGAGGTCAGAGTGTTCTCCGTTGCCGAATAGAATTCGGAACGGATTTGAACCTCGGGCACGTAGAAACTCAGTTTTTCCGACTGTGCCAAGAAGTGCTACCGTGAAACCGCGTCAAGGGATCCACCGTTTGCCGTTTTGAGTCCTGCCCCATTCGTGTGTGGCCAGTCGATGCGCCATCGCTTTCCGCGCAGTGCGACCCAGACCAGTCTTTTTGGGGGCGTGCCCTTTGCATGATGATAGAGCGCAGCCGTCCGCTCGTAGAATCCACGAGTGTGCCAGGAGTCAGGAAAACGCTGGAAATCCAGATGATGGCAAAACTCGTGGCACAGGGTGCTCAGGAATGTTCCGAAGGAGGTGACTTCCTTGCGGACGTCCGTTCTCATCCAGACGCGGATCAGCATCCCCGGACACGAAGCGCCCTCGAGGCGAGCACGCGGACCGCGCATCGCCGCACCCGGTAAAAATCCGAGGCAACGGCAAGAAACTCTTCCGAAACGCTGAGAACCTCCCGCGTCTTTCCGGCCTTCATTGCCGATTCGATCGAACATGCGATTCGCACCAACCGGTCATCTGTGGGCAGCAGGAGTCTGTTCAGTCGATCGCTTTCGAGGAAGGATCTAAGATTTCTCTTCTGTGGCGGAGCATCCGTTCGCATTCTCAGTTCATTCTGCACGAGTCGAGAGAGTCGAGCAAGAAGTTGGAAACGCTAACGGTCGGCGGGTGCGGCGTACCCCACCTTGTAGGAGTTGGCCCTTCCCCCCTTACGCCACGAAATAGCCAGACGAACCCGTCCGTCTGGCGCGGACAGCAGGTCGTATATTCGTGCATAAATATCTGGGAAGACTGGCTTCAGCGCGCGCTTCAGCGCTGATGGATGTTGAACCTCAGTGATAATGTCCCCTTTTGTCCTCGATAGAAATGTCCCCTTAAGCTGAGCTCGTTCAGGAGGTCAGCTTGGGGCGGACAAAGATGAGCAAGCGGGAGTTGGGGAGGGTGGAAGTTCTGGCGCGGGTGCGAAGCAAGCAGCTGCGGGTGGTGGATGCCGGGCGGCTGCTGCAGGTGAGCTACCGGCAAGCGAAGCGACTGTGGAAGCGGTATCGCGAGGAAGGCGCCACCGGGCTGCAGCACCGCAGCGCGGGGCGGCCTTCGAATCACGGTCACGCGAAGAAGTTTCGACAGAAGGTACTTGGGCTAGTTCGGGAGAAGTACGGTGGTGAAGTAGGGGAGCGGTTTGGGCCGACGCTCGCCGCGGAGCACTTGGCGGCCGAGGATGGTCTGCAAGTGGACGCAGAGACGCTGCGTCGCTGGATGCTGGCAGAAGGTTTATGGAGCCGGGAGCGGAAACGGCGGGGACATCGACGGCGACGGGACCGCAAGGAACATTTTGGGGAGATGGTGCAGATGGACGGGAGCTTTCACGCCTGGCTGGAGGAGCGCGGACCGGAGGGATGCCTGATCGACATGGTCGATGACGCCACCAACACGACGTGGGCGCAACTTGGGGAGCAAGAGACGATCTGGGCGGTGGCCGATGCGCTGCGTGCATGGATCGAGCGCTACGGGGTGCCGATGGCCCTGTATGTGGATTGGAAGAATTTGTACAAGCGGCCGGCGAACGCGAGGGAACGGTTGCGGGGAGAAGAGCCGGTGACGCAGTTTGGGCGGATGTGCGCGAAGTTGGGGATCACGCTGATCGCCGCGAATTCTCCGCAAGCCAAGGGGCGTGTGGAACGTCAGCACGGCACGCATCAGGATCGCTTGGTAAAAAAGCTACGACGGAGGGGGATTTATAGTTACGAAGGAACCAACGTTTATATGGAGCGAGAGTACTTGCCGGAACACAACCAGCGTTTCGCGCGGGCCGCGGCGCGGCCGGAGGACTATCACGGTCGCGCGCCGCGAGGAGCGGAACTGGACCGCATCTTTCGGCTGGAGAGTGAACGCACGGTCAGTGACGATTGGGTGGTGCGGTACGATAATCGTTTTTTCCAACTGGAACCGCAGAGCGGGCACATCGTGCCCGCGCGGAGCAAAGTGTGGGTTTGCGAGGGACGGTACGGCAGGATGAGCATCGAGTACGGGGGGCACGAACTACGCTGGCGGGAAATCGCCGCGCCGGCGCAACCGCAGGTTCTCGATGTAGCAGCCCGCAGGGGGACCCGGGTACCGATTTCGGTCAAGAAACGGAAGTGGACGCCGCCGCCCAGCCATCCATGGCATGAACCGCCCCGCCCGAAGGTGCAGAAGCGAGCCTCCAAGTTGGGAGCCACCGCGCCGCGCTCGTCATTGGTCCGGCCCTACGCTTCGCCCTAAACGCTCCGCCCTGCGGGCTACGCAGGGCTGCGCTCCGGGCCAGACCAACCAGTCAGAAAACACAGGGATGCGTATGTCGACCGAGAACAGGATCATCGTTCCTAGGGCTTGCTAGAGAGAAATTTTCCAGGGAAACAGAAAAAAAAAGCACAAAGAGGTACAAAACAAAAAAAGGGGACATTTCTAATGAGGTAAGAAAGGGGACATTTCTAAAGAGCTTTGACAGCTTCAGCGCTGATGGATGTTGAACCTCAGTGATAATGTCCCCTTTTGTCCTCGATAGAAATGTCCCCTTAAGCTGAGCTCGTTCAGGAGGTCAGCTTGGGGCGGACAAAGATGAGCAAGCGGGAGTTGGGGAGGGTGGAAGTTCTGGCGCGGGTGCGAAGCAAGCAGCTGCGGGTGGTGGATGCCGGGCGGCTGCTGCAGGTGAGCTACCGGCAAGCGAAGCGACTGTGGAAGCGGTATCGCGAGGAAGGCGCCACCGGGCTGCAGCACCGCAGCGCGGGGCGGCCTTCGAATCACGGTCACGCGAAGAAGTTTCGACAGAAGGTACTTGGGCTAGTTCGGGAGAAGTACGGTGGTGAAGTAGGGGAGCGGTTTGGGCCGACGCTCGCCGCGGAGCACTTGGCGGCCGAGGATGGTCTGCAAGTGGACGCAGAGACGCTGCGTCGCTGGATGCTGGCAGAAGGTTTATGGAGCCGGGAGCGGAAACGGCGGGGACATCGACGGCGACGGGACCGCAAGGAACATTTTGGGGAGATGGTGCAGATGGACGGGAGCTTTCACGCCTGGCTGGAGGAGCGCGGACCGGAGGGATGCCTGATCGACATGGTCGATGACGCCACCAACACGACGTGGGCGCAACTTGGGGAGCAAGAGACGATCTGGGCGGTGGCCGATGCGCTGCGTGCATGGATCGAGCGCTACGGGGTGCCGATGGCCCTGTATGTGGATTGGAAGAATTTGTACAAGCGGCCGGCGAACGCGAGGGAACGGTTGCGGGGAGAAGAGCCGGTGACGCAGTTTGGGCGGATGTGCGCGAAGTTGGGGATCACGCTGATCGCCGCGAATTCTCCGCAAGCCAAGGGGCGTGTGGAACGTCAGCACGGCACGCATCAGGATCGCTTGGTAAAAAAGCTACGACGGAGGGGGATTTATAGTTACGAAGGAACCAACGTTTATATGGAGCGAGAGTACTTGCCGGAACACAACCAGCGTTTCGCGCGGGCCGCGGCGCGGCCGGAGGACTATCACGGTCGCGCGCCGCGAGGAGCGGAACTGGACCGCATCTTTCGGCTGGAGAGTGAACGCACGGTCAGTGACGATTGGGTGGTGCGGTACGATAATCGTTTTTTCCAACTGGAACCGCAGAGCGGGCACATCGTGCCCGCGCGGAGCAAAGTGTGGGTTTGCGAGGGACGGTACGGCAGGATGAGCATCGAGTACGGGGGGCACGAACTACGCTGGCGGGAAATCGCCGCGCCGGCGCAACCGCAGGTTCTCGATGTAGCAGCCCGCAGGGGGACCCGGGTACCGATTTCGGTCAAGAAACGGAAGTGGACGCCGCCGCCCAGCCATCCATGGCATGAACCGCCCCGCCCGAAGGTGCAGAAGCGAGCCTCCAAGTTGGGAGCCACCGCGCCGCGCTCGTCATTGGTCCGGCCCTACGCTTCGCCCTAAACGCTCCGCCCTGCGGGCTACGCAGGGCTGCGCTCCGGGCCAGACCAACCAGTCAGAAAACACAGGGATGCGTATGTCGACCGAGAACAGGATCATCGTTCCTAGGGCTTGCTAGAGAGAAATTTTCCAGGGAAACAGAAAAAAAAAGCACAAAGAGGTACAAAACAAAAAAAGGGGACATTTCTAATGAGGTAAGAAAGGGGACATTTCTAAAGAGCTTTGACACTTCAGCGCTGATGGATTGACCTCCAACCAAAACCCCATTAAGCTTCCCCGGCAATCTCAACATGTCAAACCATTTCCCTACGCGCTACTCCGAAATTGGCTGCCGGATCCCCAAGGAATATTTCTGGGTGATCGGCTGGGGAGAGAGCGAAGTCGGAACCGAAACTGGATCGTATGACGCGGCCCTGCACATGGCCGGCATCGAGAATTACAACGTGATGCTTTACACCTCCGTACTGCCGCCTGAAGCGGTCGAGCTCGCACACTTGCCTGACATTCACCATGGATCCGTGCTCGAGGGAATTATCGCTGTCCAACATACAGATAAGCCGGGGACACGCATAACCGCTGGACTGCTCATGGCCAAGGTCTATCGAAATTCAGACGGCTCCTACCTGGGAGGTTTTGCGTGCGAGTATGCCGGTAACGGATCGCTCGAAGAAGCGGAAGCTAATTTGCGCGAGGCGATGCAGCAGCTTTTTGCGCGAAGGTATAAAACAAAGTTCTACAGACTCGAGTTTGGAAAGTCGGTCGTCAGGACCTATACGCCCCCAAAATCGTTCGGGAGCATCCTTGTCGGCATCGGCTTCGCCAGTTACCTTGTGCAGGTATTAAAATCCGAAGTCGAGGTAACTCCCTCCCACAAAGACAAGTCCCACGTGAGATACACGGACCGATGATCAACCATATAGGGCAGCGTCTGCCCGGGTGCGTTTCTTTCTCCGCGAGCGCTCCTGTTCATGGTGGAGAAGCACGAGCGAGCGGAGCTCCTTCATTTTCCCAAGTGGACGCTTTTCACAGAATAGCCTGCAGGAACTGCCATGCCGTAGGGTTGCATGCCCATATTCGTCAGATTGATTCGCCCCAGCCTGTCCGCAGCGGCGAGACGTGGGTTAGTGCAGGTTCGTGGTTAATTGGATCAGGCTGTTCGCTGTGCTCGTATCGATATAGATCAGATCACGGGTTGCAGGATCCGGCGTCGAGTTCACGTTAAGGCCATCGATGTAGCCTGTTGTCGCAATGAGGGTGCCGCTACCCGAGATGATGGTTGTTCCTGAAGGAAGCGTGCCGAGAGTGACGGTTACCGCGTTGGACGAGGTGCTGACGACTTCAAGCGTGGCGCCGGAAAGCCCGTCTTCGGTGTAAGAATCACCGTTGGCGGTGGAGACGACGGTAACGGGGGACAGGTTGCGAGCGCGGAGAATGTCCGTCCAGTCGCTGCCGTTATTGTCGCGTTCCTCGGCGACAAAGCGGGATTCGGTGAGCGGAGTTTGGATCACAGTGCCGTCCATGCCCACAATGCCGGTCTGCGTGTTGTTATAGACCACGTTTGTGCCGGTCTTGGTGAAGGTGCTCGCGGTGTAGTAAATCGCATTCGCCGTGACGACAAAGCTGCCGGAGTTTCCGGCGGCTGTGACCGCGGTCACCGGAGGAGTAGTGCCTCCGCTGGAAGTGCGGATCGTGTAGCTACCGCCGGGAGGAACAACGGACCATGCGACCGTGGTCCCGTATTCGGCAACGGCGACGGCGCTGACGATGCCACTCTCCGTGCTGAGCGAAGTGGGAGCGGCGCTGCCGTCAAGCGGCATGGAATAGACTTCGCTCGAAGGAACCACGGGCGTTTGCGTTTCGTCCGAGGTGTTGACGGAGAAGTATGCAGTAGTGCTGTTGGCGCTGCTCGGAAAACGGCTGGTCGCACTCCAGTTGGGCACGGTGAAGAGGGAAGAGGAGACGGTATTGTTGGCATAGTTCACATAAACGATGCTGCCATCCAGAACAAACAGTCCGCCGATCGCAGATACACCGGAGGTGGCCAACGTATACGCGACATTGATGGTCGTGCTGGGTGTGTAGAGAACGGTTCTGTTCTGGAAATTCTGATCGTACTCGGTCAGTGATGTGCCTTCGTTCACGATGAAACCCGTAATGGCCCCCGAGGTGGGGTCATGTATTACGGCCGTGGGCATAAGAGCGGTGATGGGGGCGACACTACTGCTCATTCCAAGTTTCACCATGTGGATGATGTCCCCGGTTGTATTACACGTGCCGCTTGGGCCGGGCAGGCGATAGAAATACACGGAATTGGCGGGATTGGCGTAGTCATTGTAATACTGCACGGCGACATAGTTCGCCGTAGTGCCGAGAACGGTGTTGGCGCCATTGAGGGAGCAGAGCTCGTCGATGGTTGCTTGCGATTCGCTAGATATCTGGACTGCGGCCGGAGTGTTGGAGGTGAGCAGGTTCACGGCATAAATGTGGCCATCCGTGTATTTGTAGACTTGCGCGTATTGGGCTTGATTCGTGACCGTGGGAGAAGTGGCACTGGCACTGCCCGTGATGTAGGTCCGCGCGCCTGCGTAACTTCCCAGCGCGGGGCCATATTGCGTAGCGGTGCTAGCGGCATTGATGGCATCAACGAAAACGTTGTCCTGGGGAGCCGAATACTGGACGGGGGTTGCTGGAGGAGGAGTGCTAACCCCAGTGCCGCCACTATTGCTCCCGGATCCGCTTCCACATCCGCCAAGGATGATTGCCACCGAGATTGCGGCAATAACTGAATAAGCTGAGATGAATTGCCGCGTTTTGCCTATCCCCCATTTAGAACCCAAGCTCATATCGTCCTCTCTCCCTTAAGACTGATACTCGCTGCAATTACAATTAGGACCCCGAGCAGCAGCTCGTCTGCAAGATCGTGAAATTTGAGAAGGTTTTAATCATTATCCCGACTGAATAACCGATCGACTCGAAAAAAGGCTTTCGTCTTTGTCCAAAGAGCCGATGCCGTAAAGGAACGCACGTCGAGACACACGCTTCCCTGTGTTCCTGAGGTGCGAACGTGATCCTCACGAACCGTTTCCCATTTCCTTTCTGCGGTAGTTCTTTATGGTTGGACTAAACCCAACATTGCCGAAAAAGTTGCGGAAATTGCAGCCTGTCCGATAGACCGGGTCCATAGCGAAATTCTTGATGAAAGATCATCTATACCGACGACCTCCCATAAGGATGCTCTTCTCCATCGCCTTGAGGGCGTCAGCCTTACCGGAGGCGATCATTTGGTCAGACCTCGGTGTGTGGATCAGACCAGGACATATGGCATTCACGCGAACGCCCCGTGCAGCATATTCGAGAGCCGCCCTCTTGGTGAACTCAAGTACCCCCTGCTTCGCGGCGTGATAGATGGCGCGCTCGGGACTTCCGACAAGACCCCCAAGCGACGAGCAATTGACGATGGTTCCGCTTCCTTGCTTGCGCATCTGTTGCAGCTCAAACTTCCTATTAAGCCAATTACGGCTCAGTCATCAGACTCCCAGCCGGACTTCCAAACCAATACACTTCAGAACGCAGCCAAACATTACTGTGGACAGGACGTTTACGTTCAGTACGCAATTCAGCGAGTGGCGCATATATATAAAGGATACGGGAGGCAAGCGTTCGTCCCTCCACTGTGGAGCAGATTCGTCCCTCCTAGCCCCCCTGTGGCCCTGCATTTACGGCTGTCTGCAGTTCACGACTATCTTGAGGACTCCGTCCCCGCGATGGCAGATTTGGTCATGAACAAAGAGTGTCAGGCTATGGGCAAACTTGGATGGAATACCGAAAGTCCGAGCTCGGCAATGAATCCGCGATCCTTGTTGTCGCTCGCCTACGAATGGAGACCACGAGTTACGTATCTTCTGGTGTTCCTCTGGCAGGTTAATTCCGGTTAAGATAGATTTTATTCGGGGGATCCATGAACATTCTGAAGGCGATCAAGCGGGAAGAAGGAAAACTCCAAAAGCAGTTAGGCAAACTACAGCATGAATTGAATGGAATCCGGGCGACTGCAAAAGCTTAAGGAGATTCGACCAGTCGAGAAGGAAAGACGGTGAAGAAGCGCGTCCTGTCAGCAGCAGCGAGAGCCAAGATGGGGAAAGCCGCGAAGAAGCGTTGGGCGAAGTTCCGGGCGCAAATAAAGAAAGTCGCTGGGTAGTTTTCAGTCGGCCTGTCGTCGGAGGTGTCATGCCTCTCCCGTCCGGCAACTCAAATCCCCGGACAAGCCGATCAGCTGCAGAGAGTAGTCCTTGGACGGTCTTCGAGCAACCTTTGGCCATCACTTTCGCATCCGGAAGGCTGAAGCTTTAATTTCTGCTAGGGTATCTATATAGTTAGACTACTCGAAGTCAACCTCTCGGGAGGACTGCATGAGTGTCCGACATGCGGCTGTATTGCTGGTTTTGAGTCTCACCGCGGTTGTTTCCCGGGTTCACGCTCAGTCCAAGAATTCTTATCCGTCTGTACTTCAGGCGGAGAGGGCTGAACTCTCACACTCCTTCGATCAATTGAAGAAACTACAGATTCCGCCCTACTTTTTGAGCTACGAGATCATCGAATCTCATTCCGCCAGTGTTTCGGGATCATTCGGGGCACTGAGTCATAGTAATGAGAATCAGCGTCGGCAGCTCCTCATCGATCTCCGCGTAGGCGACTACGATCTTGATAATACCCGCCAGGTGCGCGGAAACCCCCTCAACTTCTCAAATCGATATTCGATGATTCAAATCCCGATTGAGGACGACCCCATTGCCATACGCAATGTTCTCTGGTACCAGACGGACAAAAAGTACAAGCGGGCGGTGGAAGAACTGACGACGGTTCGCACTAACAGTCAGGTGAAAGTGGAACAGGAGGACCAGTCGGGAGATTTTTCCAAGGAGCCCGCCGAGCAAAAAATCGAGCCGATTGTACCTATGGCGGTGAATAGGGCGAATTGGGAAGAAAAAGTGCGCAAGTACACGGTCCCCTTCGAGCGTTACGGAAACCTCTATGCCGCTACGGCGACGATCTCGGCAGACCAGGATACGCGTTGGTTTGTTTCGAGCGACGGGGCAGCGATTCAAGCTTCGCAGACTTATTATCGCTTATTTATTTATGCCTTCTCGAAAGCGGACGATGGAATGGAGCTTCCGCGCTATGAGTCTTTCTTTTCGTTTACTCCTGAGGGTCTGCCGGATGATGCGACCGTCGAAAAAGCGGTGAACAAGATGATCGCGGATCTGGAGGCTTTGAGGAAGGCCCCGGTCGTGGACCCGTATACAGGGCCCGCCGTTTTGTCCGGCCGCGCCACAGCTGTGTTTTTCCACGAAGTCTTTGGTCACCGCATCGAAGGGCACCGGCAAAAAAGCGAGGCAGAAGGTCAGACCTTCAAGAAGATGGTCGGGCAACCGGTACTTCCTGATTTTCTCTCCGTCGTTTTTGATCCGACACTTCGTCACTACGGGGGTACGGACCTTGTCGGCTCCTATGATTACGACGACGAAGGGGTGAAAGCCCGGCGTGTCGTGGCAGTAGACGACGGAGTCCTGAAGAGTTTTCTGATGTCGCGGACGCCGGTCGAGGGGTTTCCGAGTTCGAATGGACATGGGAGAGCGCAGCCCGGTTTCACACCCGTAGCCAGGCAATCCAACCTGCTGGTGCTCAATTCCAAGCCGATTACACGCGATCAGCTCAAAGCCATGTTGATTGATGAAATCAAGAAACAGGGCAAACCGTTCGGACTGTTCTTCGAAGACATACAAGGCGGATTCACAATGACGGGGCGTACGGTTCCGAACGCGTTCAATGTACTTCCGGTGATGGTTTATCGAGTCTATCCGGATGGACGAGAAGAACTTGTTCGTGGCGTGGATCTGATTGGTACCCCGCTTACGGTCTTCAGCAGGATACTTGCAGCCGACGATGAAAAGGAAGTTTTCAACGGTATCTGCGGAGCTGAATCCGGAGGTGTTCCGGTCTCCGCCGGCGGACCTGCAATTCTTGTCTCCCAGATTGAAGTTCAAAAGAAGCAGAAATCCCAGGAGCGCGCCCCGATACTGCGTGCGCCATTCGAGGATAAATAGGGAGGACTGGCTCGGTATGAGACGAATGCTGCTTTGTGGTGTTCTCCTGGTCAGTTTTGCTGCGCAGGCACAAGAGGACACAGTTACCCGAGCGATGCACGATGAGATGCAGCGCTCCATGCAGAAGCTTCAACTGGAGCAACTCGATAAGCCTTACTTCATTTCCTATCGAGTTATTGACAACGAATCGAAGGAAGTGTCGGCTACACTCGGGAGCGTGCTCTCCAGTTCCCAAAGCCACACGCGATTTCTGACAGTGAACGTAAGGGTCGGCGATTATTCGCTGGACAACAGCAACTTCCTTTCTCTCCCGTTTGGCGGAACCGGCGTCGCAGTGCAGATGTTCGGAGGAACCGTACCGCTGCCGCTCGATGACAATTACGACGAATTGCGCCGCGGAATCTGGTTGGCAACCGACGGCGCTTATAAGAAAGCGCTGGAAGATCTTTCCGGCAAACGTGCTGCCTTGCAAGACAAAAATAGAACGGAGAATATTCCCGACTTCAGCAAAGCGACACCTGTTTCGATAACAGATACAGCTCCGCGTGTCGATGTGGATCTCGAGAATGCCACGAAACTCGTCCGCGATGCCTCCGCAGCGTTTCGTCAGATGCCATCCATTCAAACGTCCCATGTGGAATTCTTTGCCGAAAACAGATTGGAACGATACATGAATAGTGAAGGGACGACGTTTACGCGAACGGTTCCCCGCGTCTCGTTGCGAGCCTCCGCATCGACGCAGGCCGCCGATGGCATGACTCTCAACGATTCTGTCGCCGCATATGGCTACTCTATGACGGACCTGCCATCGCGGTCTGCCTTGTTGACCGAGATTCGCGAGATGGGAGATACGCTTAGCCGGCTCGAGAGCGCTCCCCTGGAAGAACGCTACAACGGTCCGGTTTTGTTCGAAGATCAGGCAGCCGCCGAAGTGTTTGCCCGACACTTCGCAGAACTCCTCCCCGCCCAACCAAACCTGGTTGCCAGCAATCCACAGCTATTGCAGGCTCTGCGCGTGCAGCAGTCGAGCGGACTGCTCAACAAGTTACACTCTCGGGTGCTTCCTGATTTTCTCAGTGTTGTCGACGATCCTACGGCGACTCATGCGGGCGACAGCGTGCTTCTTGGCGGCTACAAGGTCGACGAAGAAGGCATTCCTTCGAAACAGACTCTGGTAGTCGAGGACGGAATTCTGAAAACGGTGCTCACTTCCCGCGCCCCCGTTCGAGGGGTCCCCGAAAGCACCGGGAATCTACGTGAGCACGGTGTCGAGGCCAGTAATCTGTTCGTGAATTCGACTAAAACCTCCACGGCCGAAGAGCTGAGGAAGCAGCTGGTTGAATCAGCAAAGAGCCGGGGAAATACCTACGGCATCGTGATCCGGCGGCTCTCGGGGAACTCTGCGATTCTCGCTTACCGCGTTTATGAAGACGGACACGAACAGCTGGTGCGCAACGCCGATGTTTCGGGACTGAACTCGGCAAATTTCAAGGAAATTCTCGCGGTTTCCAAGGAAAGAATTGTTTACACAGAGGCGACGCCGCTCCGGAATAATTCGCCCTTCAATTTCAACACGTCCTCAGGAGAACGACCGTTGATTTCCTATGTAGTGCCTTGGCTGTTGTTCGAAGATGTAACGATCGAGAAACCATCGGGCGAAGTTCCAAAACCGCCTGTGGCAAGCAACCCGCTCGCAGAGAAGCGATAGACGCCCCTGGAAGCCGTCCAAGGCCAGCCTTCCTTTCTTCCTCGTTGTGGCGCGTCCGTTGCGCATGCTTCGGCTTTGGTTTTTGGCATTACTGCCTGAAGCACCATCTCAATCTGTTGTATGTGGCGTCGTCGGCCTGAGTCGAGTGTTTTATTACACAGTCAAGGATTCCTACGTACTCAGCGATCAGTCGAAGAACAACGTCTCAGCCAAGTAACAGCAAGGCACCACGACCACTTGATCATGTCCCATAAATATGGGAACATGAGCCATGAAGACAACTCTAGAAATTCCCGACACTATTTTTCGGCGCGCGAAGTCGGCAGCTGCACAGCGCGGAATTCCCTTTCGGGAGTTTGTGACCCAAGCCGTCAAGGACAAGCTGGCCGCCAGTGCGACGACAACAGAGAAGCCATGGATGGCGGCTTTCGGGAAACTCCGGCATCTCCGCAAGGAAAACGCTCGAATCAACCGCGTCATCGAAGAGGAATTTGAACAGATCGAAGCCGAGGATCGGCTATGATCTTGGACACGAACGGGCTGTCTGGCGTTGCTGACGGCGACGAGGATCTCGAACCCTTGCTCCGGAAGGCGGCCGAGATTGCCGTTCCGGCGATCGTATTGGGCGAATACCGATATGGAATTTCGCATTCTCGTAACCGGCAGTACTACGAGCAATGGCTGACAGAGCACCTGCCAACATTCCGCATCCTCGATGTGAATGAAGAGACGACTATTCCCTACAGCGCTGTTCGGGCAGAACTGAAGAAGGCAGGAACACCGATTCCCTCAAACGACGTTTGGGTCGCGGCCCTGTGCCGGCAACATTCCCTTCCGCTCGTAAGCCGTGACGGTCATTTCGATCTTGTATCGGGGATTCGAAGGCTGAGCTGGTGACATCTTTCTCTGTGCACCTGTTCACGATATAGGATAGAACCCGTTCCGCCGCTTGAGTGCGTTCTTCCTTAAGAGATTTGTCGTCGTGCGAAACAGGTGATGCTGATATCCGCCATGGGTTGAACGCTCTGCACCTGCTTTCGCCGATGCGTGAGCCGGTATCGACGCGGCAGTTGTGTACCGGTGACATAAAGAGCTTCGGCAGAACGGCTATGAAGAGCGCTCGGAAAGGACTGTTCGGTGGAGTGCTTTTCGACCTCGCCAGCTCACTAGACTTGACGGATCCGTTGTCTCGAATTCCTCGATAGTCCCGCAAGCTTCCCCCCGCTGTCTTCGCTCTGTTCGTAGAAATGATGGCCAAGCAATTCGGGCAGGTAGTTTCCGGGTGCCATCGCGCTGAGCTACTCGGCCTCGCGTTGGTCAAGCATGATAGGCAGCTAGAAGCGGTGAAACGGTCTTGAGCCGACCTTGAGACCCGACCCCATACCAAGCAGCATCGGTCGGTCCCCTCGGCATTATTCAGTGCTCAAGCAGAGGTCGGTCAAACGCCGGGGATCCTCAGAGAGCGACTCCTCAGAAGCTCACCTAACTGCTGGCTGCTGCGGCTGGGTCCGGTATGAAATGAGTGTCGGTCGCGCAAAGCGCCCAGGTGCACGATGGACCCGAAATAGCTCCACGCGGGTGGCCTTTCCTTAAATTTGACTGCATCCTCGCATGCCATTGGCAATCCAAGGCCGATGACTTGAGGCCCGAAGACGCCCTTTCGGGGCTGCATCAAGGTGATGTTATGCCGACGTTAACCGTAACGATTCCAAGTTCACTCGAGGCCGTTTTAAAGGACGCTGTTGTTGGCCGCCCTAGCTCGCTCGACAGCGTGGTCACGGCAGCGCTGAGCCAGTATTTTCAAACTGCCCAACACCGTGCTTATCAGATCTCCACTTCCGCCGCGCTCGTCCAAGGAGTCTATGGGGGTCGTCAACAAGCTATGCCGAAGCCCAAAGAGCCGGCGAACAGGGAGTTCAACAGGGGTGTTACCAGCACGGTTAAGAGAAATGCCGCTGAAGTTCTGGATTCCAACCGACGGGACTTGCTACACGCTGCGCCTTGTTGTTTCCACTTTCTTGGTGAGCATGTGCATTTTCAACGCAACATTGAGCCGGTCGGTCGCGACAGGGACGCCGCCTCTGCAGCCCAAAATGGCCGCTACTTCTTGCCGGTCAAGGGGGGCAGTTCGCCCGAACGATCTGGAAGGAAGATCCGGAGCAGAAGAAAAATCACGAAGGCGTAACCCAAAACATTCAAGACGAAAAACAAAAGCAGTTCAGAGATGAGGTTGTCTGCATACTTCCACGGAATCCATTCGAGGAATCTCTGGAAAAAAACCTGCATCAGATAGGATCCGGAATACGTCAAATACGGAACTGGCCGGTTGATTCCGGCGGATCGTAGCGCGATCGCGAGAAGTGTGATGAAAACTCCGCCGGAAATGGAATACCAGATGAGTCTGCGGCGCACGTGGCGCTCCAGCCGAACAGCCTTTAATGACATCACAGAGCGTTCGTTGAAATATGAGCTTATCAACAACCGACCGAGAAATACGATGACGATGCCTACGAGCGCCACGTTGGCGGCAAACGCTGGAAGGGAAGTGAGGTCGGCGTGCAAAGTGTGAGACCGCGGGTTGAGGAAAAGAAGGTTACAGGATTTACTGACACCGAAGAGGAAGCAGGGTGCCTGACGAAAGTAGTGCCTTTGTTTCTCCAAGACGAGCTCGAGGCAGAGGGCGGATGGCTCTCGAGGGGTGCGGATTTGAGCCCCTATGTCGGTCCCTTGGCTTCGGTCGTAGCGCCAGGTTGGGCGTAGTTGCCCGCATAGGTCAGATCAAGGAGGACAAATGAAAAGCAGTGAATTGGACCGGGTTTCTGAGCCGCAAGGCGCAGGTTTTCCGCCCCGGGCATGTGCCCATCGCGGGGCGGTTTGCGTTGGCGGGCGGGCAGCCCTACGCCGCCGACACGCCGCAGACCGTTCGGAGCCTGGCGATTCTTTTCAAACTGCCTGGGGGCGAAGAGTGGCGCACTGGCATGGTCAACATTCCCGTTTTTGTCGTCAATACACCAGAGGATTTCCACGATTTTCTGGTGGTGACTTCGCCTGATCCGCAGACAGGGAAGGTGGATTCTCTTGTGGCCATGCTCTTGGAGATCTCGGAGTCGAGGTGCGGGGAATGGATCTGGATCGTGGCCGGAAAATCGGCGTGGGGTTTGCCAAACGTCTAAACCAGGACAGTGATGGAAGCAGGCGAGCCGGATTGCCCTGCAACGCGAATGGGAGTGAGCGTAGCGCCAAGCACAAGGACGAGACCTACTGCACGCGCCGACCGAACCATGACGAAAACCTTCCGTTTAGGACTTGCGGGGACTTCCCGAAATCCGCACGGCGAAAGCGGTTCTCAAGGATGAACTAGCCGGAGTGTACACCGGGAAGATGAAAAAGAATATGGGGTAATGCGATTGTAATGCCATCCTCGCTGACGTTGGTGATGTTCAAACCCAGCATCTCGCCGGGCGATATTAAGGTCGTCAAGGTAACCGCGCACAGTGGGGCAGCGATAGTCTAGGGCAGGCGCGGGTGAAGTGATTTTTGACAATGACATCATTCGCCCGCCGGCGATACCGGCACCGTGTGTCACAGAGCATAGGAAACGCCGGTAAGGCTAGACGATCCAACACGATAGACTATTCCGCGGCAAACAACGGGTTCGAGGTTCGAGTCCTCCCCGGTTCACCAAAGCTTAAGCTTCTTTTCAATATAGCCAGCTCCGTTATGCTGTGAGAGCGAGTCCCCACGCTACGGAGGTAAACTGATTTCCAGTCCTGATCCGTTGCTCACCGAAGCGGGTCGCAAAGATTTTTCGTACTGCGGGTACGAACGACGATCCGCCGGTCAGGAACACCGCATCTACTTCTCTCGGATGAACACCGCTTGTCTTAAGCAAGGAGTCCAAACACGTCTCAATCTGTTTCAGCTCCTCGGAGATCCAGGTTTCAAACGAAGAGCGCTTTACCTTGGCCGTTAGATCGACGATTCCATCCGAGAAACGAAACATCGCCGCCAGGTCGTTCGATAAATCGTACTTCACTGCCTGAATGGACCGGTGCAACTGATATCCAAGGTCTTCTTTTATGAGATGGATTAAAGCAGCGATTTTCTGTGGCTCAACTGCATCGGTCTTGATGCGAGTGAGCAAGTCCATCACGTCCTTGGCCCGCAGAAAAGAGAGATGATGCCAGTGTTCGAGTTTGCCGTAGATCCAGGCGGGCACCGGAAGAAGCCTCTTCATCGAGCGCACGTCCGTTCCGGCGCCCAGCGCGGGTGACATAAGATGCCGAACTAGCTTCGCATCGAATGAATCGCCTGCCACACCGACGCCCGCGTTGCCAAGCAAGTCGGCCGGACTTCTACCTTGACGGCGAATCCCTGGACCAACCCTGATCAAGGAAAAATCGCTGGTGCCCCCTCCGAAGTCTCCAATCAGAATCAGTTCATCATGATCAAGTTGCGACTCATAATAGTGCGCCGCTGCGATCGGCTCAAATTCGAAATGCACAGACTCATATCCGGCATTCTTAAATGCGTTTCGCAGACGGTTTTCGGCATAGCGATCCTGCTCCTCGTTCTCGGCCCCGACAAATCTTACGGGTCTGCCCACTACAGCTTTCGTGATGGGAATACCGAATTGATGGGAGGCCTTTTCACGCAGGTCTCTCAGGATTCGCGCGATCAGTTCCTCGAGCGTGTATTTCCGGCCGAAAACATCGGTGCTCTGGAGGTTGCGATTGGTCAGAAAAGATTTCAGCGATTGAATCAGCCGGCCTTTGTGATCTGCGGATAGATAGTGCTCGATACCTTCCGGTCCGCTCCATGATTTGAGCATATTAACGCCCCGCTCTTTCATTTGCTCGAGATACAGAAGCGACCGGTAGGACTCGGTCATTTCGCCCATGTAGGGAAAGTGAGCGAGATCAACCTCGCCCTGGTCATTCACGCGAGCAATCGAACTGTTCGTGGTGCCGAAGTCGATACCGATCGCAGCCTTAGTCATTTCTTCTTGATTCTAAAGGCCACGTGCTCGGCCAGCAACCAACCACAAATGCGGACCGTCGAATCGGGTGGGACTAAAAGGCGTCTGACAACAGTTTCTTGGCTTCCGATATTTCATCTTCGCTGATGGTGTGCGGCATTCCCGGATAACGTTTCAATGTCACTTTTCCGCCCAGGGCGCTCAAGGCCGATGCGGATTCCTTGACCCGTTCCCAGGGAACGTGCGGATCAGGATCGCCGGAGCCGAGAAAACAAGGCGTGCCATCGAGATCGCCGGAATAATGGAATGGGGTTCCTTCGGGACCAATCAGGCCGCCAGTGAACGCGACAAGCCCGGCATAGCGTTTGGGATTTCTTGCGGCGAATTCGGTGGCCAGGCAAGCCCCTTGCGAAAATCCCATCAGCGCTACTTTCTCTCTCGGCATTCCAGAACTGTTCAGCTTCTCCAGAATGGCAGCAACCAAATCGAGAGCAGAGGTAAGCCAGGGCTCATTCCGTTCGATGGGCGCAAGAAACGAATAAGGATACCAGGTGTGTCCTTTAGCCTCGGGAGCGATGTAAGCAATCCCGGGCATCTGAAATTCATTCACCAGGCCCAAAATATCTTCGGCAGACGCCCCGCGGCCATGCAGTAGAACGATCGCTCCATTCGCCGATTCGATCGCCGCGCCTCGAACAACTGCGGGCTGGTTACGATGTGGACTTTCCAAGAGAATCGTCCTTTCGAGGCTTATGCAATTCAATGCGAGGCAACGCTTTTTCAATCTCGTTGCGGTAGCGCTCCAGCCAGACCGGGAGCTTCAGACCTTCGCCAAGTGTTTCTACAGATTCATCGATTGCAAATCCTGGAGGATCCGTGGCCAGCTCAAACAAAACTCCGCCCGGCTCGCGGAAATAAATGGAGTGAAAGTAGCAGCGGTCCATAACCGGCGTGACATCAAATTCGTTCTCCGCTAGATGTGTCCGCCAGGATTTTTGCGATGCGTCATCGGCGACGCGCCAGGCGACGTGATGAACCGTACCGGCTCCGATTCTGCCCTGGGGCGCTTCCGAGACGCACAAAACATCCACTCGCGCCCCTGCTCCACCGTCCCCGACCTCGAATCGAAAACGGTTTCCCTCCTCGCTGACTTTGCGAAAGCCCATGGTGCCGAGGGTTTCCGCGGTGCGCTCGTAGCCCTGCTCGGAAAGTGTAACGGAGTGGAAGCCGTAGACTGCGTGCTCCGGAGGAGCGAAAGAACCGGCCCATGCATGGCTCGGCTTTACCCACGGACTGGAGATCAGCTCGACCTTCAGGCCATCGGGATCGGCAATCGTGAGCAGCTCCTCTCCTAAACGCTTTCCTGACTTCTCTACGGGCACGCCTGCTCCGACAAGTCTCTCCTCCCAATATTTCAGCGACCGCTCGGGGACAGCAAAAGAAGTAACCGTAGCCTGCCCGACTCCTATACGACCGCGAGCAGCCCCAGGCCATGGGAAAAATGTCAAAATTGTGCCTGGCGAGCCGACTTCATCGGCGAAATAGAAATGATACGTTCCCGGATCGTCAAAGTTGACGGTACGCTTGACAAGCCGCAGGCCAAGGACCTGCGTATAAAAGTCCAGATTCCGCTGCGGGTCCGATGCGATGGCGGTAACGTGGTGAATCCCTGAGATTGGTTGTTTCATCTCCTCATCCTCCCTTCCCGGTTCATGTTCGGACGGCAATCACGGTTTGATCGTCGAAAGCATTCAATTCGCCGCGGTGAGAAGCAACAGCTAAGAAAATAGAATTCACTACACGGTCGGCGGCTTCTAGAGCATTCCTGGCAATTATTTTTTCGAGTCGGTCCGGTCCGAAGTCCTCATTGCGGTGGTCGACCGCCTCGGTGACACCATCCGTATAGAAAACCACCAGATCGCCGGCGCCGCATTCAACGGTATGCTCCTCATATTCCGCGGATTCAAACAGCCCGAGCGGAAGACCACTGGCTTTCAGTGAAAAGGGCTTTCCGTTCCGGACGCAGATAGGATACGGCAAACCCGCGTTTGCTATGCGAAAAACGCGATCTCGTTCATCCCAAGTGGCGTAGATCATGCATACATACCCCCCTCGAATCGGACGCTTCAGCAACGCCCGATTCAAGCTCCACAGCATTTCGGCAGGCCGGAGTTCGAGAGGCGCAAGGGAGCGGAGGATACCTGCTACCAGAGCCGCGTAGATCGCCGCCGAGGCTCCTTTCCCGCTGGCATCGCCGAGCGCATGGGCGGTAACGGCCTTCGCGGGGTAGCGGAAGAAATCGTAGAAATCACCGCCGACGGTTTGGGCTGCGGAGCACCTTGCTGACAGATCCCAGCCAGCCTCGGGCGGAGGATGAGCCGGCATCTCGGCTTGCAACTCTCTCGCAAGCTGATGTTCGCTCCACGGCTGGCGGCCGAGTTGTTCCTTAACCGAGCCCTCTTCGCCTTCGGCGTTTCCGTTGATGTTGGTGCGAGAAGTGTTTTCTTCGTGGAGCTTGCAACGGAGCCCGAGCGAGCTTTTGATCGCTTTATTTGCGCCGTAAAAAAGCGGAGCGGAGCTTTAAATATCGTATTGGAACTGCGCAGAACCGCTCGCCGAGCGGGCCCCGGCTGCAATAACTTCCTCACTTGGACGAAGCGGCGGTGGCAGCACCTTTGAAGAACGCAAGTAAGTCCGCGTTGATCTGGTCCGCATTGGTTGCGGGCATCCCGTGCGGAAAACCTGGATACACCTTCAGTGTGGAGTTTTTCAGGATCTTTGCCGACAACAGTCCCGCCGCAACGATCGGTACGATCTGATCGTCGTCACCATGCATTACAAGAACGGGGATGTCGATCTTCTTCAAGCCTTCGGTGAAGTCTGTTTCCGAAAATGCCTTGATGCAGTCATAGTGACCCTTAACGCTGCCCAGCATTCCCTGCAACCACCAGTGTTCGCGAATGCCATCTGAGATCTTTGCGCCCGGCCGGTTGTATCCGTAAAACGGAAGCGTAATGTCCTTGTAAAACTGCGGCCGGTTGGCCACGAGCGCGGATCGAAGTCCGTCGAACACAGACATGGGCAAGCCGGCGGCGTTCTTTTCTGTCTTGAGCATGAGCGGCGGCACGGAACTGATCAACACCGCTTTGGCCACACGCTTTGCTCGGTGGCGGCCAAGATAGCGCGCGACTTCGCCGCCACCGGTCGAGTGCCCCACCATGATGGCGTCTTTCAGATCGAGTTTTTCGAATAGCGCCGCCAGATCGTCCGCATACGTGTCCATTTCGTTGCCGTCCCACGTCTGATCGGAACGTCCATGCCCCCGCCGGTCGTGCGCGATGACGCGATAGCCGCGTTGCCCGAAGAACAGCATCTGGCCGTCCCAGTCTCTGCGCTCAGCGGCCAGCCATGAGAAAATACAATCGGCTGCCCCTTTCCCCAGTCCTTGTAGTAAATGTGCGCCCCGTCTTTAGCAGTAATTGTCGCCATCTTTTTCTCCTTCTGATTTGCCGCTCAAACTTAGAATGCTCGCCGCCCGTAACGCCCTACGCCGCCCGTTGAACTCGCGCCTGTCCCCTCGCTCTCAGGCGCCAGGACTTCCGTAAGGCCAATCGAGCGTGGAACAACCGCCCCTTGGTCGCCGCCTCAGAAATGCCCAGCCTCTCCGATGTCTCCTTCAAGGAACAATCCTGCAAATGACGCATCTCGATTGCCGTCCGAATTCGTGGCCGGAGCGTGCTAACCAAATTCCTGAGAAGCTTGGAGCGCTCGCGCTCGGAATAAGTGTCTTCTGGATTCAATGACCGGTCGACGAGATGGATAGACTCTCTTTCCTCTCCAAACTCATCGACGGTTTGCAGCGGGGTTTCGCGGGAGTTGCGATTTCGCCGGATCTTCATCAGCGCCGCATTGATGGCAATGCGCGTCAGCCAGGTTGCGAACTGCGACCTCCCGCCGAAATTCCTCAGATGCACGAGAGCGCTCAAGAAGCACTCCTGAAGCGCGTCTTCCGCGTCCTCTCGGTTTCGGGTAATCCGAAGCGTTACCTGGAAAACTTTTTTCTTATGGCGCTGGCAAAGTTGTCCGAAGGCAGCTGCATTTCCTTCTTTTGCGTTGGACAGCAGCCGCTCGTCCGACTGCTCCTCATAGTTGGAAACGTTAGTGGTGCTTGCTGACTCAGATAGCATGCGGATCAAAACCATACCCTCCTGGATCGCTAACACTGGAATGATCTAAGGCTTCGTGGATTGCCTTGTCACGCACACATTGCCAGACCGAAAAAAGGAAGGCATCACGGGATGTGATAGTTTTTCGCTACTTCACAAGGGGGGGGGACGGGGTACCTCGATTGGAGGACCCGCTCGTCCTGGTACCGCTCGGAAAGGGCGAATCCAAACGAAATCGTCGCAGCACCGCGAAAGCTACTCTTCCGGCTTGTGTGGTGCCGCAGGAATCACGATTTCTTTCCAGCCAAATAAACGGGCGTCGAAAGAGAAAGCTCCAGGACCAAGAAAGGTGATAGCGATGAAGCCTGCGGTGACCTGGAGCACGATCAGTTTAGAGTCAAGCAAATTCCAGGAACGGGAAATCCCAAAAACCGCTACGCTCACGCACTCCGCGGCGGCCAGAAGACTAAAGATTGGTGTTAGAAGCCCTATCAAAATGAACAGGCCCGTCAGCACCAGCAAGACTTCAGCGGCAAGCAATCCTACCGTCGTCTGAGAATGCCACACCAGACAGATCAGTCCTTGAGCCGCCAATATGGCGCCGGTCGCTGCCCGCAAGATCAAGAGTCCAATACCAGGAGGGCCGCCTGGAAATGCCGAGAATAGCCTTTGCAGAGTGCATCTCCCAACAGACGCTAAAAAACTGTATCGTCACAGTAGACGATTGAACCTGCTGGCGATTCCCGACATTCCGGTATCTTATCGTAACGCTTTCGAGGTATCCCTCGGAGTGGGATGGACCTATTTCAGATGGATAATCCCGCGCCGAATCGCGATCGCAACCGCTTGTGTGCGATCACTTGCTGCCAACTTCTCCATGATGTGTTTGACATGCACCTTCACCGTTTCCTCTGTTATGAAAAGCTTTTCTCCGATGTCGCGATTGCGGTTGCCTTCCGCGATCTGAGTAAGAACCTCGATCTCGCGGGTGGTCAATGACTCATCGCTCATGTGTTCCGCAAGTTGCGTCGCGATCTGCGGCGGAATCCGTTTCTTGCCCGCGTGAACTTGCCGAATTACTTCGACCAATTCCTTAGGGGGCATACTTTTCAGCAAATAAGCGCGAGCGCCGGCTTCCAAAGCGCGCTGAACTTCAACATCTCCCTCAAAGGTCGTCAGTATGATGACGCGCGCCTCAGGCGACTCCTCCCGGATGGAGATCATCGTGTCGATGCCGCTCTTGTCGGGAAGGCGCAAGTCCATCAGCGTGACATCCGGCTGATGCTTGCGAAATAGCTGAATGGCATCCTGCGCATTGGAGGCGTGCGCTATCACCTGCATATCCGGCTGGCTATTGATGACCGCAGCGATGCCCTCGCGCAGCAACGGGTGATCGTCCACACTGAGTATTCGAATGCCGGCTGGTGCGCTCATGAGTCCCGCCCGCTTCCCGCCACAGATTTTGTTACTTTCATCTTTCTTGAGTAAAGCTTGGAAAACCAGGCTTTGCGGGTATCCAAAGTTTGCGGCACAAAAGCGATGCGGCCGGGAATGCACAACTCAATTTCCGTTCCGGCCGAGACAGCGCTCAAGACTCTCAACGACGCGCCAATTCTGTTTGCCCGCTCTTGCATACCGGACAGTCCCCAGTGCTCGTCTCGTCCTGCCCGAAGCAAATGCGGGTCGATTCCGCAGCCGTTATCGCGGACCAACACCGTCATCTTATTCGCAGTATATTCGAGTTCCACTTCGAGGTTATTCGCGCCCGAATGCCGGAACGCGTTGACCATGGCTTCACGCCCGATGCTGTAAATTTCATTCCGGACCAGGCTTTGCAATGGCCTTGGTGAACCTTCCACAACGACGCGAAAATTGATCTTTTCGTCCATGCCAAGCTCCCTCCGCATTCGCAGGAATCCCTGTTCCACCTGGTCGGAAACTTCACTGGAGGAGCGAATGCCGCGCAGAGTGTTCCGGCCTTCTTCAATTACCTCTCCCATAAGCTGCAAAATCCTGGCCAGTGCTGGTCGCTCAGGCGAGCCGGCGGGAAGCTGATCCACTATGACGTGGAGTTGCATAGATGCGCTAATGACCCCCTGTAGCAATGTGTCGTGGAGTTCTTGCGCCACACGGGTGCGCTCTCGAAGCCGTTCTTCGAAGCGAAGATTCATTCTACGGGTCAGTTGATACAGCCGAAGCCGGTACAATCCAATCGCCACCAACATGCCGGCAAGGAGACACGCGAGAGGAAACCACCGTTTACGCCAGAACGGCAATTCTCCTTGGATAATGGCGGTTGCGAATACACCTTGAGTCGGTAAAATATCCGTCGTTGTTGAGGGATGAAACGTCGGGCCAACCAGCAGCGCAGCGTACTCTGTTCCTGGGTGCGTCAGGTTGCTCCACGTTGAATCCGGCTTAATACGGGTGAAGGACTGATCCGTGAACGGTTGTACCCACCAGCGGTCTCCACTGTTGGCGTAGAGCACGATCTCTTGCCCGGGCTCGGCGCCATAGACGCGTCCCGCAATCGTAGTAAGCTTGTCAGCATTGCCTGCCGCCGCACGGGGAACTCTCGAGAATTCAATGACCGGCCCGGTGAGACCAGTAGTCTTGTTTTCTGTTTCGCAGCCAGAAAGTAGGACGAGCGCAACGATCAGAAAAGCTCGGAAGGTTCGGTCGATCGCGATCCCGCGACCGTTCTCCCAATAACGCGAAACGTGCTGACCAGGCCGGTTCATTTACGCAGTGGGCCTCCAAACCCCATGAACACGATAGCCCCCACTTCATGTCGCTTCGAATGCAACGCGACATACACAGGAACGCGGCCTGGAGCGCTCCCGCCACCGTATGAGGAATAGAAAGAGGCTACAGTAATCCCTGCTGATTTGCATCTTGAGGTCTGCCGGACAAGTCTCGAAGTCCCTCGCACTCAAACTCCTTCGCCCTTACTTACGTGCGTACACGCGCACATAGTCCACCAGCATTCGCTGCGGAAAAACTGTCGAATTGTCGGGGCTGCCCGGCAAGTTCCCGCCAACCGCCAGGTTCAAGACAATGAAGAAAGGATGGTCGTAGACCCAACGATTGCCGGCAGGGACATCGGCAGGCGTTTTTGTCGCAAACAGTACTCCGTCCACGTAGAAGCGAATGACTCGCGGCTCCCACTCAATCGCGAAGAGATGTAACGCATCACTGAAGCGGCCTCGCGGAAGTGTGTAACTTGTCGTGAGTGGATTCTCGCCAAAATAACCGGGTCCGTGCAGGCTCCCAAGGATGGTTGCCGGTTTTTCTCCAACATTTTCCATGATGTCGATCTCGCCGCAAGCCGGCCAGCCTGCGCTGCGGAAATCCTCGCCGACCAGCCAGAATGCCGGCCATACTCCTTGTCCGCTGGGAACTTTGATCCGCGCTTCAAATCGGCCATATTTTTGGCTGAAATGCCCTAGTGTCGAGAGTCGCGCGGAGGTGTAGCTGCGACGAACGCCGTCTGGCCCCTGGAAATTTTCTTCCCGCGCCTCGATTACGAGCTTTCCATCCTCTTGGCGAACATTCCTGGAATCGGCCGTGTAGTATTGCAACTCATTGTTTCCCCAGCCGCCACCTCCGCCCATCACCGTCCACTTGGCTGGATCGGGCGGCGACCCGTCGAGGCCATTAAACTCATCGCTCCAGCTCAATACCCATTCGTTGCTGATTTCTTTTGATCCCGACGGCGAGGTGGAAGCTGGTGCATTCCGCGGTGAGCCCTGCAAACAAATCAGAACAAGAATCAATGCGCCGACGAAACCCGGTGTCACAGTAACCTTTCCCGCGAGTGCGCGGCCCAGTTGCCCGCTGAATTTTCGAAGAACGAAAGTTCTGTTCTGCCTAAAGTAACAAGGGCCGTGGAATATAGAGTCCCCATTGCTCGGAATCCAGACCTATCACTTTCGTGGTATGCGCGCGAGTGAAGACCCCCGCTCAAAATGAAAGAACTCTCTGTTGACTGTTGATTTCTACCGCAAAAGACCGCAACGAAACAGCGAATCCGCACTTCAATCATTCTTGTCCTGGCACCAACGCGATTCTAATGAGCAGGCAAATTACCACTCCCCGGTAGTTAAAGATCCCTCCATCTCGTGATGCGCGAATTCTGTCCGCCGGTTAAACCAAACGAGGAAGGTCAGACCAAGCCATCGAGAACGCTATCTCTGGCCTTGGAAAACAGTGTCATGGAGCAGCATTCGATCCTTTATTGGTACCGCGTCCTTCGGGTGCACTGCCAGTGGCCGATGTTTCAGGCTATTCGATATGCATTGTGGTTGGCGCGCTAAACGCCGCAAGGCTCGATTATTTCGGGAAGCGGGAAGAAGCGTTACTTGAACGGAGGGGATAGCGGAGGTACCTTATTGATTCGAAGCCCTCGGGCGGGCGGTCTGGTAGATCCAGCCGGAGGTCGATGGAACGCTTCGAACATCAATTGGGCGTACATGGGCAGTTGGACGATTATCCACATGGCCGCAGCAGCTCAACAACCTATCGACCCTTTGACCAATGGTCTATCTAAGGAAGACCGCGTTGAGCCGAACGTCGGGTACGAGAATTCACCATCCCAATTTGAAGAGGTAGCTGACTCGTGGCGAAGATGCCTCGTTGATCACCACGTCGACGCAAAGAGCGGCTCGAAACCCCATGTCGTTACCCATCGCGAACTAAGCATCTTGCGCGAACCCTTGGACAAACTTCTCACCCAGGCCCAGGATGAGATAGACCGGCTCTACGCAGTCGTGCGCCAGCAAGCCTACGTCGTTCTGCTATGCAACAGGGACGGCGTTGCAGTTCATCATCGTGGCGAGGAGGCAAGTGCCGAAGAGTTCAAACGCTGGGGTATCTGGGTGGGTGGAGTTTGGTCCGAGCAAATCGAGGGAACAAACGGTATTGGCACATGCATTGCCGACGAGCGCCCGGTTCTCGTGCATTGCAGCCAGCATTATCGCAGCCGGCATGCTCAATTAAGTTGTGCGGGCGCGCCTATTTTTGACCCGCACGGCCAGTTGGTGGCCGTGTTGGATGTTTCGAAAGTGAATCGGGAAGGGGAGAATCAGCCGTTCCCATTGGTTCTCGATACGACGGTTGTTTCCGCCAGAGCCATTGAGGAGCGAATGTTCCGCGAGCACTTTCGCCACGCGTGGACGATTGCTGCTGCCCCGTCAGACGATGATCAGTCCGCGTTGCTTCTTCCGTAGACGAACATCAGCGTATTCTCGGTGCCGATCGAATTGCCCGCGAAGTCTTTGCTCTAAGTGATGAATGCCTTGCTGACGGTGTGCAATTGTCCGCGGTGTTTGACTATGACAGTGGGCTTTTTCGCAGGAATGATGAGCAGGACATACCCGTTCACTTCGTGAGTGCGGGCGGCGGCCGGAGATGGAACGTGTTGGCTACGCCACCGCTTAGCAAAGCGAGGGTGGCACGCAGCTGGGCAGAAGTAGTGGTTCACTCTCGGCCACGGATAAATACTCTCGGCCATTTGTCGATAGCCGACGCAACCGCACCCAGGCGTGGCGGGTTACCCCCAGCGCTCGCGCGTCGCGTCTGCGATTACATCGAAACGGATTTTGACCGGAGAATCAGCCTCGATTCTCTCGCCGCCATGACCGGGCTTTCGAGGGACCATTTTGCGCGCGCCTTCCACCAATCCGTGGGGATGCCACCGCACAGCTATCTTCTGCGCCGCCGGCTGGATCACGTCGAGCAGATGCTGCGAGAGACGCAACTGCCTTTGTCCCAAATCGCCTTGGCGACCGGTTTTTGCGACCAGAGCCACTTGGCCGGCCATTTTCGCCGCCAGACGGGGATGTCGCCGAGTCACGCCCGCTGGAAATCGGTAGTAAGTCCTGCCTTTCAAAGAACTTAAACCGCAAGTCTCCGTGGAACTCGAATCACGCTGGTCATGTAATCGCCATCCACAATCCCACAAGAACGTTCCGACCACCGCAAATTCATCCAAGACCCGCCATTGACCTTCCTGTCAGCATCGCCGCATGAATTTTTCTTAGACGAGAACCAGCCAGGGCGCGCTTCTTAGAGATCTGCAATCGGCCTTGCAGAGAAAGCAAGCCGCCTGGCGTGACAGGGGGACATATGACGACATCCACTCGCATCCGGATTATGACCGTCGACGACCACCCGTTGCTTTTGGAGGGTCTCGCCCGCGTGATTCGCAGCCAACCCGACATGGTCCTGGTTGGACAAGCTTCGAACTGCCGTGACGCGATTCAGCAGTTTTCCAGCCTGCAGCCAGACGTGACCGTAATGGATCTCCGACTACCGGACATGAGCGGGATCGAGGGATTGATCGCGATACAAACGCAATTTCCAGAAGCGCGGATCATTATGATGACGACGTTTGAAGGCGATGTGCCGGTCGGACGCGCCCTCGAGGCCGGAGCGCGTTCTTATATCTTCAAAAGTATGCCGCCATCAGGAATTCTGGACACGATCCGCCACGTTCATGCCGGAAGGAAGCGCTTACCACCAGAGATAGCTATCAAACTTGCGGAACACCTCGGTGACGAAAAACTGACGAATCGCGAGGTAGACATCTTGCGGCAGACGGCGGTTGGAAACGGCAACCGGGAGATTGGAGCGAACCTCTTTATCTCGGTAGGAACGGTTAAGGTCCACATGAAGAACATCATGGAGAAACTTGGCGCCCGCGATCGCACGCAAGCGGTTGCCATTGCCGCGCGCCGAGGTTTTATTCAGCTATAGGTTCCCGTTTTCACCGTGGCGCTCTATTGTCGGGGTTTCCCGATCGTGGGATCCCTGTATGACACGAAAGTGGTATCGAAGCGGCTTTCTATCTCGTGATCGGCGTCCATACGGGAGCATGCGCCGAACCTGGCAGTTGCAACGAAGGGACCGATTGGCTTGACATTGCAACTTCGTCCCCTCGTAAACCATCGAAGTTCCTGACGCAAAGGAGGAAAACCAAAATGACAGACATTCGCAAGGAAACCGATAGCCTAGGTGAAGTCGATGTTCCAGCCGACAAGCTCTGGGGTGCCCAGACCCAGCGCTCGCTTGAACACTTCAGTATCGGCAAGGACCTTATCCCACGCGAGATGATTACCGCTTACGCCACGTTGAAGAAAGCAGCGGCCAATGCAAACCACGCAGGCAAGCGGCTCGATGATCAGCGCCACAAGTTGATCGTTCAAGTCTGCGACGAGATCCTGGCGGGTCAGCACAAAGACATGTTCCCCCTGCACGTGTGGATGACCGGCAGTGGAACGCAATTCAACATGAATGTGAATGAAGTGATCTCCAACCGCTGCTGCCAACTCGCTGGCACTCCGCTCGGCAGCAAGACGCCGGTTCACCCAAATGATCATGTCAACATGGCGCAATCGTCCAACGATTCATTTCCATCCGCAATGAATATCGCGGCGGCCGTCAACGTGAAGCAGCGGCTTATCCCCGCAGTGAAAGCGCTGCGCGACCGAATCGCCACAAAAGTCGACGAGTGGAACGACATCGTCAAGATCGGCCGCACGCACATGCAAGATGCTACGCCTCTCACACTCGGGCAAGAATGGTCCGGCTATGAGGGCATGCTCGCGGATGATCACGACCGCATCGAAGAGGCGCTGAAGGGTGTGTACCAGTTGGCGCTCGGCGGCACTGCGGTGGGAACCGGCATCAACTCAGCGCCGGGTTTCGGCGAGGCTGCCGCGGCCGAGATCGCCAAACTCACAAGCCTGCCTTTTGTCAGCGCGCCGAACAAGTTTGCGGTGCAAGGCGCTCACGACGCTCAGGTACAACTTTCCGGCACGTTGCGCACGCTGGCCGTGTCACTCTACAAGATCGCCAACGACATCCGGCTGATGTCCTGTGGACCACGCGCCGGCTTCGCCGAACTGAAAATTCCAGAGAACGAACCAGGCTCCTCAATCATGCCGGGAAAGGTAAATCCGACCCAAGCCGAAGCACTGACAATGATTGCCGTGCAGGTGATGGCGAATGACGTGGGGGTGGGCTTCGGCGGCGCCGGCGGCTACCTGGAAATGAACGTTTATAAGCCTCTGATCATCTTCAACGTGACCCACTCCATCACGATCCTGACCGACGGCTGCACGAACTTCCGCAAGTTCCTGGTCGAAGGAACAAAACCCAACTTGAACAAGATCAACGAATACGTGGAGCGTTCGCTTATGCTGGTCACGGCGCTCTCACCGGTGATTGGCTACGACAAAGCTTCGAAGATTGCGCACTATGCGTTGGACAACGACATCACGCTGAAAGAAGCCGCGCTCAAGCTCGGCTTCGTAACCGAAGCCGAATTCAATCGCGTAGTCGATCCGGAAAAAATGGTCAAGCCCTATGTGGCGAGCGCTGCTGCCTAGGCCGTGGGCCGTATGACGCTCGAGGAGAGTGCCGATCTTGTCCTCGCCGTCGCCAAAGTTCTGTTCGTCAACGGTCAATCCACGGAACAGACTTTGGCTGCGGCCGAACGGCTGGGCAACGTTCTGGGAATACGCACCAAGATTCTTCCGCGTTGGGGAGAGCTGCAACTTCAAATCCAGGATAGCAACGCCAGAGTAATCTCCGCGGTGGCGGCCGATCCCAGCAATGTCGCCATGGGTCGCGTGGCTTCCGCGATGCGCGTAATCGAGGAACTCAGCGCCGGCCAGATCACGCCCGAATCCGCGAGGGAGGCGATTCGCACGATCTCACAAGCGCCACCCGCACCGACATGGCAGTTCACGTTCGCGGCGGCGGCGGGCGCGGCGGCCTTAGCGGTCATCTTCGGCGTCCAGCACCTGGCATCGTCAGTGCTCATATCCGTCAGCGCAGGTGCTGGGGCTGTTCTTCGCCGCGGCTTGGCGCATCGCAGCACCAACATCTTCCTGCAGCCATTCTGTGCGTCGCTGCTCGCCGGCGTTATCGGCGCTCTGGCGGTTCGCTACCACTTGAGTTCGTCACTTCGCCTTGTCGCGGTTTGCCCGTGCATGGTTCTGGTTCCGGGACCGCCCGTGCTGAATGGCGCTTTGGACCTCATCGAGGGCCGTGTGCATTTGGGTGCCGCACGCGTGATCTATGCGGGACTCGTCGTAATGGCGATCTCGACAGGACTGCTGCTTGGACTCACCCTGCTCGGCGTTTCCCTGCCTGTAGATCAGCTCAGCAGAGCCGTACCCCTGTGGCAGGACATGATCGCCGCTGGCATCGCTGTTGCCGCCTACGGGGTTTTCTTTTCCATGCCGCTGCCTATGCTGGCATGGCCGGTCGCGGTTGGCATGCTGGCCCATGCTCTCAGGTGGTGGTTGCTTGCAGAGCTTGGCGCGAGCGCGGCGATCGGCGCCTTGGTGGCTTGTCTCGTCGTTGGCCTGATCCTAACGCCCGTCTCGCGCCGTTGTCATATGCCCTTCGCGGCCATCGGGTTCGCTTCCGTAGTTTCGATGATTCCCGGGGTATTTCTGTTCAGGATGGCCAGTGGCCTGGTGCAACTCGCCGAAGGCTCGCACACGACTCTGGAACTGTTAAGCGCAACAATCGCCGACGGCACAACCGCTCTCGCCATCATTTTGGCGATGAGCCTGGGCCTCATCATCCCAAAAGTGATCATTCATCGTTTTAGTGAAAGATCGATTCAGGCGAACTCCTGAAAGGCGAAGGTATATGCCGACGTCCATTTTCGATTCCGGCGCGACGCTTCCTTGGCATTCCGAAGCGAAGGAACTATTTGCGCAGTCGCACTTGCGCAATCGGCGCCCCCTACCGCCCATCCGCGCCAGGCGGTTGCGGCTTTTATTTTTGCTATGTTGCGGGCTTTGTGTATCTGCATTCCCGGCCCATCCGCAGGCGGTCCAACAGGAACAGGTTCCCGGCCCGGACAGTCACGAAACGGGCCAGGGTCCGCACGGCCGTCTTTTTGGAACCTGGGGCGGCGAGCGGACTCGCTTCGAAGAGCGTGGCGTGAACTTCGATTTTCAGTATGTCAGCGATTCTCTCTGGAATCTCAAAAGCGAGCAGAAAGAGCGTTTTGCAAGTTGGAACCGATTCCGATGGACCGTCGACATCGACTTTTACGCGCTGACCGGCCAGCCGGGTTTGTATTTCCACGCGACAGCGCTCTGGCAGGGCGGCGGCAATCTCGGAACCTATCTGGGGCTCCTGACGAGTCCCATTGGGACGTCCAGCGCGAACACATGTCGCCTCGATTCATGGTGGATCGAGAAGCGCTGGCTGGACGAACGCATCACCGCCCGCGTGGGGCAGTTCGCGGGTCAAGACTTCTACGGAGCGCAGCATTACGCGGCGTCTTTCATCTTCGAGCCGATGGGCTATGCGTTGGGAAATTTGTTTACGACCCTCGCGATGTTCGATCCTCCGTCAACCCCCGCGATGGAGGTCCGGGTCGCGCCAACGCACAATCTCTTGGTCAAATCGATGGTGATGGCCGCAGTGCCCCAGCCGTTCTTACAAAACTCGACCGGCCTGGTTCCGCAGTTCAACGGAGTTCCCGTGAGTGTCTCCGAGATTGGATTTACGCCGGGGCAAAAGGCTTCGTCCATGCGCGCCTTTGATAACGTCGAGAGCCGCAAGGGATATTCCGGCTTCTATCAATTCGGCGCTTCCTACAATCTAGGAAAATTTTTCTCACCAACGACCGGGACACTGCGGTCGGGGAACTACCTGTTGTACTGGATGGCGAGTCAGGCTCTTTGGCGCGTGGACCCGAAAGAAGCAAGGGGCCTGGATGGGACGCTCGCGTACGACTGGAGTCCTCCGCGCATCAACCGCAATAACACTTTGCCGACCGCCGGATTGCGCTTCAATGAGCCGCTGCCTTTGCCTATTCACAACACGATGTCGTTGGGCTATGTGCAAAGCCCGTTCGCGCGAGAGGCGTTGGTCTGCTGCAGTTTTCCGTTAGCGACGATCGTTGTTCTGCTTGCCGCCAAATACAAGTCCATGGAGGCGGAATCAGCCTCAGCACTGCTCCTTTCTACGCTGTCGTTGGTGGCGACGGTGCCGATTATCATCGCCATCAGCCGCTGAAGAGGTGGCGCGTGCCAGGTATCAGTGTCGTTCTTTCAAGGATCAATCTACTTGAATCAGTTGGCGCTAAATCGCATCAAATGGGAAACAGGTAAAGAGGAAAGGAGAATGGAACATGGGTACGAAACAGCAAATGCAGCCGTCTGGTCTTCTGGATATTCCGCGCGGGATGGATCTCCTCAACTGCCAGGGACTGAACAAAGGTACGGCGTTCACGGAGCAAGAGCGAAGCAAACTCGGCTTGCACGGACTTCTGCCGCCCCAGATCGAGAGCCTGGAGGAGCAAACAGTTCGCGCTTACGAAGCTTATAAGCGAAAGGACGAAGACCTGGAGCGCCATATCTATTTGCGTGCTTTGCAGGACACCAACGAAGTCCTGTTCTACAGGCTTTTGCTCGATCACATCGAAGAAATGACGCCCATTGTTTACACGCCTGTGGTCGCACGCGCGTGTCAGCAGTTCAGTCACATCTACCGCAGGCCGCGCGGCCTGTTCATTTCCTACCCGTTGCGCGACCGCATCCCCGAACTCTTGCGCAATCGTCCCAATCGCGAAGTCGATGTAATCGTGGTCACCGACGGCGAACGCATTTTGGGCATCGGCGACCAAGGTGCCGGCGGACTAGGTATCCCCATCGGCAAACTATCCTTATATTCGCTCATCGGCGGGATTCGCCCGCAACGTACGCTCCCGATCGTTCTGGATGTGGGAACCAATAATAAAGAGCGGCTGACCGACCCTGAATACATAGGCTGGCGCCGCGAACGGATTACCGGGCAGGCGTACTTCGACTTCGTCGATCAGTTCGTTCAGGCTGTAAAGCAGGAACTGCCCGAAACCTGTTTGCAGTGGGAAGACTTTGCTACTCCACACGCTCGACCCATTCTTCAGCGCTATCACGACGAATTGCTGACGTTTAATGACGACATCCAGGGGACTGCCGCTGTCACCTTGGGAGCCGTTCTGGGAGCGGTGAAAGTAACCGGAAAAAGCTTGAAGGACCAGCAGATTGTCATGTTGGGAGCGGGCTCAGCCGGGATCGGAGTCGCCGATGGGTTGCGCGCCGCAATGAAGCAAGAAGGGTTGTCTGAACAGGAAGCGCGCAGTCACTTATGGGTTGTCGACAGAGACGGTCTTCTCGACTCAGGGCGAAAAGATCTGACCCCCGAACAGGCCGTCTATGCTCAGCCTGAGGAACGTCTGGCCGGATGGCCCCGGACTTCGAACGGTCAAATCGGACTTGCCGACGTGATTGGAAAGATCGATGCGACAATCCTCATCGGACTTTCCACGGTCGGCGGCGCTTTCTCGGAATCGATTGTTCGCGAAATGGCGCGCAAGGTCGAGCGCCCCATCATCTTTCCGCTTTCCAACCCGACCAGTAAATCGGAGGCGAAACCGGACGATTTAATTCAGTGGACAAAGGGACGCGCCCTGGTTGCGACTGGTTCGCCGTTTCCACCAGTCCGCTATGGCGGTAAAACAATTCCGATTGCGCAGTGCAACAACGTCTTCATCTTTCCTGCCATGGGCCTTGGAGTCGTTGCCTCTGGCGCTCGCCGCGTTACAGAAGCGATGATGCTCACGGCGGCCCGCATACTTGGCGAGAATTCGCCCGCACTCAAGGACTCCTCTGCGTCCTTGCTGCCTCCCCTGACCGACATTCGAAGGGTGGCTGCGGAAATTGCGACGGGCGTTGGTGCGGAAGCACAAAAGGGTGGCGTTGCGCCGAAGCTTGCCGAAGATGAACTTCGCCGCAAAGTGGCGGCGACCCAGTGGGTTCCGTCCTATCCGCCTTTCGTATAAATCACAGAGCTTGGCGGCACAACGGCCAAGGGAAAATCGTGCCTTCCAACATTCGGCAGACCGATACAGGGCTCTCTTTGGGCCTGGCCTTTGTGGGCGGCTATGGCGATGCGGCGAGCTTCATTCTCGCAAAGACATTCACCGGCCACGTAACCGGCAATTTGGTGCTTGGAGCCATAGCTGTAGCGTGTCGCGATTGGCGCGCCACGCTTGGAAGCCTCTCAGCAATTGTCACTTTCTTCGTCGGAGTTGTATTGAGTACGCTGGTCGCGCGCTCCCTGAAGGCTTGGCCGTCGCTGCCCTTACTGCCCGCCGTAATGGCGATGGAAGTGATGCTGATCGTTGCTGCTTCCTCTGCGCTGGCCGCAGGTGTCGCTCACGGAATCGGGATATTTGTCATTTTCGTCTCCTTGGCACTCGGGCTGCAAAACGGGGCTTTTCGCCAGGCCGGCGGCGTGAGTGTTCACACGACATATCTCACAGGAATGCTTACCAGCCTGATCTCCACGGAGGCTGAAAAATACACGTCTGGATCGCCTCCCACGCCTGTAGGAATTCCGGATCCTAAAATAGGCGTTCTCTGCAGAATCTGGGTCGCTTTCGTTTTGGGAGCTGGAACTGGAGCCGCAATGGTTCTTCACTTCAGGGCCCTCGGCATGCTTGGAGCCGCGCTCGTCTTGATCACGCTTATACTGTCGCGTCGAATCGTGTAAGCGGAGAGTGCAATTTCGATCTTCAAGACCGGACAGGAGCCGCTGTCCTTAACCATTGTTCCATCTGATCGTGGCTCACCACGCCCGCTTGCTGCATCACCACGCGGCTACCGAAGAACACGATAAAGTTGGGTATTCCACGTATGTTGAAGCGCCCCGCTAGCTGCGGATATTTTTCCGTATCTACTTTCAACACGACCGCTTTGCCAGTCAGGTTCGCTGCGGTTCGCGCCACTTCGGCCGCGGCAATCCGGCACGGCCCGCACCACTCCGCCAGAAATCCACGAGCACAGGAACAGGAGCATTTTGAATAACTTCATCGAACAGCGGGTCGTCGGCCGCGAGAGGTTCCGCAACCGGTGGCAAAGGCCCTTTGCAATTTCCGCAACGGCCGGTGCTGGCCAGAAATTTGCCGGGGATGCGGTTCTTCTGTCCGCAATTACTGCAGACGCGGATAACAGGCATGCGCGGCCTCCTTCGACCTGGAACTGGCCTCGCACATTAGATGTCAAAGAGCTTTCTGGGGTCTACAGCAACAAACCAAAGATGCGGAACGCATGCCGAAACGCCGTGCCCCGCCTGAGCCTTAAACCAGGCATACCAAAGCGAACACAAAAAATTCCCTATGACCTTCTCGAAGGCCCTTCGCGTAAACCGGCCGCTATTCTTCCTGCAGCTTGGCCTGAGACAGGCAGTCCATTCCGCAGTGGATTGTTCCCGGCGGCAACAGCGAACAATCGACTACGCGCCAGCCGCTCCAGCCCTCTTCACTCATGGACCAGTTGGCAACAATAATGCGCGCGTCTCGGTTGTGCACGGAACAATGTACGGTTTGCGGGTAAGTTCTTGCTTCTTCCGGATGGGGGTCGGTAAGCTTTGGGTCAAACACAAACCACCTCCGACCAGGAGCGTGGTCTGGCACATCTTCCTCCCGGGCTGGGTGGTCGTCAAGGGCGTACCTCACGTAACTCACGGTTGGCCGGTATTGGGCGCGCGCCCGAGTTCTAAGTGTAGAGTTTTGAGCCATAAGTAACAGAACTATGTGGTGTGATGAGCGGGCCAAATTGCATACGCCAACGTTCTATCTGCTGACGCCGTACGTTTCCCTTACACTCGACGGCTTCAAAATTACTCCCGCGCCCGCGCGCCCATTCATCAGCACTGTCACCGGTTCCGCGAATCGTAAATGGCGAACGCATCCACGCTCTTCCTCCGCAGGCTGCGCTGCTAGCCAGTCCCAATCCACCATTCCTTCGCCAACGTCGGGATTCACTGTGAAGTACCCCACCTGAAACGCGGAAAGGTTTTGAAAAAAGTGGCTGCCCTGCGATGGCGTCACACGGAAATCTCGAAACCCCGCTTCCAAAATCACTCGCGCCCCGGAAATATCGTCCCATTCCACTGGAATTCCCAGCCAAGGATCATTCGATCCCCAACGCCCCACGCCCACCAACAAATACAACCGATTCTCCCCCGCGAGCTTTGCATTGAAATAAGCCACTTGCCCGGCCACTTCCTGGCTCTGTCCACGCTCAAATCTCTGCCCATCCACGACCACCACATCCAGCAGATTCCCCACACGACCGTTGCCGAGCACTTTTGTGCTCTGCGCCAACAGCCTGGCGCGCTCCACTGCCTCCATATGCGATTCCTCCGCTTCGTGCGAAAACACCAGCGGCCGAATCTGCAAAAATCCAAACTGTGCGCTCTCTCCCGTTTGTCGCGCCAGTCGCACCGCAAATTCGATCTCCACGGGCTGTCCAAACGCGTTTTCCCCATCCTTCACCAGTTCATCCAGGAGCACTGCCAGCGGAAACACGCCATATTTCAATACGGGCGCGAACGTTACCACGCGCATCCCGGGCCGGCTCAATCCATCCGTGATGCGATCGTTGTCAGCGGAATATGTGGACCCGAGAGCATCCAGCGTCCCATCCGCTTCCGCAACGTCCAGGCTGAATCGTACTTCGCGAAGTCCCGGCGGCGAAGTCTCTTGCGGCGCGTGATTCACGGAAAGCGCCCAGAAATCCGTCTGTGATTGCGACAGAAAATCCTCCACCGAGGAAAATTGCACCAGGTGCGCCGGATAGCGCGGGCAAAACAATAAGCACTTGCCGCCATCCACCACCGCGCGTCCCAGTCCCAGCGCTACCGCCGCGATGCCATCCTCAAATGCCATCGGCGACACCGGATAGAAATTTCGCGAGCGTGCCACTCCGGAAAAGTCCGGATAAAATCGCGCACCAAAAAACGATCCCACGACCTGCTGCAGGATCACCGCCATCTTTTCTTCTTCCAGTCGGAATGGTGTCGCACGCACGTAAGCCTTCGCGTGCCTGCTGAACGTGGACGCGTACACAAGTTTGATGGCTTCGCTCAACTGATTCAGCCGGTATCCCGCCTCTTCGTGCTGATTCCCAAGCATGAAGGTCTCATACACGCCCGTGAACGGCTGGTATTGCGAGTCTTCCAGCAAGCTCGAGGAACGCACTGCCAGTGGATAGCGCGCCTCCACCAGATAGGCCCGCAAATCCTCCAGCAATCCTGCGGGAAGAACCGCTTCTAGGAATCGCTGCTGAATTTCTCCGTCGTCCGTTGCATGGATTGCAAAATCCAGTAAATTGTTTTCTGCAAGGAAGCGGTCAAACGCGTCAGTCGCCACCACCACCGCCGGCGGCACGCTTATATGCACATTCGGAAATCGCCGCGCAAAACGGCGCGTGTGCAGCAGGTGCCGCACAAACGCCAGTCCGCGCGCCTTTCCACCCAGCGACCCTGAACCAATCCGCAGAAAATAAGAGCCGCCACTCTGAAAGGCTGCCGGCTTGAAGTCCCCAATCAATACATCGCTTTGCTCGCGCCGGTATTCCGCGATCGAGGCGATCAAGTTGCGCCGCAGATCCTCGATCGTCGGAAAATCAGACACCTTGCGCGGCCGGAATCTTTGCGCCAACGCAAATTCTGTCCGCGCCGTCAGCCAGTGCGAAAAATGATTCCGCTCCCCGTGATACGCGATGCTCTCCGCCGGCACCGTACGCAGACATTCTTCCAGTGAATTCAGGTCCGTGGCCCGCGCCACTTCCACCCGGTCCGGGGTGCGAAACACAAAATCGCCAAAAGCAAACTGCTGCGTCAGCACTTTCCGCAGGTCCCGCAGAAACGTCGGCGACCCTTTTCGCAAGAACGAATAGCCTTCCTCATACGCTCGTTGCCGAAACGCTGTCCGGCTGGTTTGCAAAACCACCGGCACATCCGGCACCAGTTCCCGCACGCCCCGGGCCAGATCAAAGCCCGCTTCCGCGCTCAGCACTCCCGCGTGGGGAAATTCCACGTCGCTTACTACTCCCAGCAAGTGTTCCTGATAACGCACAGCCAGCGCATAAGCTTCTTCGTAATTCGATGTCAGCAGGATTTTTGGCCGCGCCCTCATGCGCATTAACTTATGCGCCAAATTTACGCCTTCCTCAATGACTCGCCGTGTTTGCGAAATCAGCTCCGTGTAGATCAGCGGCAAAAAGGAGGAGTAGTACCGTATGTTGTCCTCGACCACCAGCACCACCGGCACGCCCATCATGGACGCGTCGTGCTCCACGTTGCGAAGGTCCTCGATGTATTTCACGATCGCAATCAGCACCCGGGGAGTCCCCTGCCACAGGAAAATCCTCTCGATGTCCGTGACCGGATTTCTCGCGATAAATTTCTTGATCTCGCGATAGTCGTACGCCAGCACCACCACCGGCACCTGCATTCCCGCGTTCTTGATCTCTCGCGCCAGTTGCGCTGCGTTCATATCGCCGACCGCCAGATTCGTCAGGATCAGGTTGAAGCGCGGCTCGGCCTTCGCGAGTTCCAGCGCTCCGCGGCAACTCGATACGTGTGTGATTTGGGGAATCTGCTGCAAGTGCAAGTCTTGCGACTCGCTGATCAACAATTCGTTCAGCCGCCCGTTTTCCCGAAGAATGAACGAGTCATACAAGCTCGACACCAGCAGAATGTTCTGCACCCGGTAGGGCATCAGGTTGTCGAACCCTTCAAACTGCATCTCCACATCGGGAAAGGGAATCGCTAGGCTTTGCTGCTTCATGGATGAGTCCTGTTGCATACGAAAACGGCGGGGTGGCTTGAGCTCAACCCACCCCGCCGCAAGTGTAGTCCTTACTTGGTGTTTTAAACGAGGCCCTGATCGAGCATCGCGTCCGCCACCTTGATAAACCCGGCGATGTTTGCGCCATACACCAGGTTTCCAGGATGATCGTACTTTTCCGCCGTCTCGAACGCGTTCTTGTGGATTGCGATCATGATCTTGTGCAAACGATCGTCCACTTCTTCGCGCGTCCACGCCAGCCTCATGCTGTTCTGGCACATTTCCAATCCACTCGTGGCCACTCCACCGGCATTCGCCGCCTTCGCCGGCCCGTAGAGGATCTTCGCTTCCAGGAACAGTTTGGTCGCATCGAGCGTGCTGGGCATGTTCGCGCCTTCCGCCACCAGCTTGCACCCGTTCATCACCAACGTTGCTGCGTCTTTCACGTTGATTTCATTCTGCGTCGCGCTCGGGAACGCGCAATCCGCCTTGATCGTCCAAAGCGGATTGTAATCCAGCCGTGGATCGACCGGAATATACTTCGCCGTCTTGAACTTGTCCGCGTACTCCTTGATGCGCCCGCGCCGCGCGTTCTTCAGCTCCAGAACCCACGCCAGCTTCTCGCGGTTGATTCCTTCCGGATCGTGGATAACGCCGTTGGAATCCGAAATCGCGATCACTTTCGCGCCAAGCTGCAGCAGTTTTTCGATCGTGTATTGCGATACGTTGCCGCTTCCGCTCACCAGGCACAGTTTGCCTTCAAATGTCTGCTTCTTTGTCTTCAGCATTTCGTTCGCAAAGTACACGCAGCCATAGCCCGTCGCTTCCGGCCGGATCAGCGAGCCTCCCCAATTCAGGCCTTTGCCTGTCAGCACGCCCGTAAAGCAATTCGCCAGCCGCTTGTACTCTCCGAACAAATATCCGATTTCACGTCCGCCCACTCCGATGTCGCCCGCGGGTACGTCCGTGTCCGCGCCGATGTGGCGATACAGTTCGCTCATGAAGCTCTGGCAGAACTTCATCACTTCGTTGTCGCTCTTTCCCTTGGGATCGAAGTCCGATCCGCCCTTGCCGCCGCCCATGGGCAACGTGGTCAGCGAATTCTTCAACACCTGTTCGAACGCCAGGAACTTCAAGATTCCCAGGTTCACGGAAGGATGGAACCGCAAGCCTCCCTTGTAGGGCCCGATGGCGCTGTTCATCTCAATGCGGAATCCACGATTCACCTGCACCTGGCCCGCATCGTCAATCCACGGCACGCGGAACATCAACACGCGCTCCGGCTCGATGAACCTTTCAAGTAAACGTGCTTTTTGATATTCAGGATGTCTGCTGATTGCGGGGCCGAGGGTATCGAGGACTTCCTGCACAGCCTGAAGAAATTCGGGTTCTGCGGGATTCTTCGCTCGTGCGATTGCTAGAACTTCCTTGATGTACTCCCCGGTCTCTTTAAGGGCCGGAGGAGTGTGCGTAAGTGTACCCATGATTTAATCCTCCTGATCGGAATTGCGAATTGGATGGGCATGACGTAATGCCGCCATGGAGCCGACGGGTGGGGCTGAGCGCAGTACAACGTCATTACATACTCTCCGGCCACGCCTTGCCGTGACACATATCACTGCGTCGCGTACTGGCAACCATGCCTAACCAGCCACTTTGGCCTGCTTATGTGCTACGGCTTCAGCCCTCCTCTCGGTAGCTGACCCTACAACGCCTTTTCGGCGGGCGACCTCGGAGCATAGCGGGCCAGAAGTTCCGTCAGGTCATCGATCCGGAACGGCTTGGTGATGTGGTCCGGCCGGGCCAAGGCAGCGTGAGCGGTCATGGCAATGACCGACAGGTGGTGGGAAGCGTGGAGCATTGTCGTATGAGTCGAGCAAAAGGCCAAGCTTCAACCTGTTGTGCGTTCCGAAAAGCATTGACGCCGCCGCAAGTTTTTCGTGCAAAATAGTTCGGGAAATCACAAACTACGACCATGACAAAAACATTTGGCGTGTTAGCGATCCTTCTGTTTTGTTGTGGGAGCGCGCTGGCTACTTCCAACTTCACCGGCCGCTTGGACGATGGCCGCGCCGTTTACGTCACGGCTGATAAATTTCAGGTGCATGGCGATGGCGTTGGCGACGATACCGATGCTTTGCAGCAAGCCATCGACAAAGTGCAGGAAACCACCAATCAGGGCATTGTTTTTCTTCCTTCGGGCCGTTACCGGATCACAAGAACCGTTTATATCTGGCCGGGAATTCGCGTTTTTGGCTACGGCAGCGCACGGCCGGTTCTCGTCTTGGGCGCGAACACCCCGGGCTTTCAAGAAGGCCCTTCGTACATGATTTTCTTTGCAGGCGGACGGCCGAAGCAGGCTTCCGCCGACGCGACAAACGTGCGGCCCCCGGACGCCAGCCCTGGAACGTTTTACTCCGCAATGAGTAATGTCGACATCGAAATTCAGGGCGGCAATCCCGGCGCCGTTGGAATCCGTGGACGCTACGCCCAACACTGTTATCTGGCCCACATAGATTTTCATCTGGGATCGGCGCTAGCGGGAATTCACGATGGCGGCAACGTTGCCGTGGATTTGCATTTTTTTGGCGGCAAATATGGCGTCTGGACTCGCAAGCCTTCCCCAGGATGGCAGTACACGATCATCGACAGTACGTTTGAAGGTCAAGCCGAAGCCGCAATTCGCGAGCACGAAGCGGGCTTAACGTTGATCCGTCCTCAATTCAAAAATGTTCCGACAGCGATTTCCATCGATCCCGGATATTCCGATGAGTTTTGGATGAAAGATGCTCGTCTGGAGAACATCGCTGGCCCTGCCATCACTATCAGCGCCGAAAATGGCCGGCGCACGGAAATCAATATGGAAAATGTGATCTGCCACAAGGTTCCCGTTTTTGCTTCATTCCGTGAAAGCGGCAAACAAGTTGCCGGGCCAGCGGAAATGTATGCGGTAAAAACTTTCTCGCATGGCTTGCATTATGATGACCTCGGCGCGAGCGCATCGATCCGGGATGTCTTCGACGCCGCGCCACTGACCGCGCTTCCGCCGCCAGTGAAATCTGACATTCGCGATCTTCCCCCGATAAACACCTGGGTCAATATCCGCAGCCTCGGTGCGGTCGGCGATGGGTCCGCGGACGACACTGCGGTTTTGCAAAAGGCAATTGCGGAGCATCAGACAATTTATTTTCCCTCCGGGCAATATCGCGTCACCGACACGATCCAGCTCAAACCCGACACCGTTCTGATCGGGTTGCATCCCAGCGTAACGCGCATCCTGCTGGACGACGGCACGCCTGCATTTCAAGGCCTGGGAAGCCCCAAGCCGATGCTCGAAGCGCCAAAAGGTGGCAGTAACATCGTCACCGGCATCGGGTTGTATACCAACGGCATCAATCCTCGCGCTGTCGCACTGAAATGGATGGCAGGCGCCGACTCCATGGTAGACGATGTACGATTTCTTGGCGGACATGGAACCGTGAATCCTGGCGCAACGCCAGAACAGAACCGGATGGTCTGGGAGCAGATTTATAACAACACGCATACGGCGGATGCCAACATCCTTCGCCGTTGGGATAGCCAATATCCCAGTTTGTGGATCACCGATGGCGGTGGAGGAACGTTCGTGGACATCTGGACTCCCAGCACGTTTGCGCAAGCCGGAATGTACATTTCGAACACCTCTACTAGCGGGCGCGTCTATGAGTTGTCCAGCGAACATCACGTTCGTAACGAAATTGTCTTGCACGATGCTTCGCACTGGCAGATCTACGCGCTTCAGACGGAAGAAGAGTGGGGCGAGGGAGGATTTGCCCTGCCTTTGGAAATTCGCAATTCCAGCGACATTTCCATTGCGAACCTGCACCTGTACCGTGTGGTCGGCAGCCGCCAGCCCTACCCTTATGCTATCCGCGTAATGGACTCAAAAGATATTCGCTTCCGCAATGTGCACTGCTACAGCGACAGCAAAGCCTCGTTCGACAACGCGCTCTTTGATCAAACGCACAATTTCGAATTGCGCCAGCGGGAATTTGCGTGGCTCACGCTCTCCGGGAACGCGCCGCAAACTCGCACCGCGGAGCCATCACCGGTGCTGGCCGCCGACGCCAAAGTTGAAAAACTGGTTGGCGGCTTTTTCAATATTTCCGGTGGAGCCGTGGAGCACTCGGGTGATTTCTATTTCGTCGACGCTCGTTGGCAGATGATTTATCGCTGGTCCGCGGCATCTCGTCAACTTTCCATCGTCCGCGACAATCCCCTCGATCCCGTGCAACTTGCCTTTGACAAGTCCGGCAACCTCATGGTGGTCTCCTACGAGGGCAATGGCACGGTCTACGCGTTCAAACCCGGCAAGGACTTCGATCAGTTGACGCTCTTGAAGCCGCAACCGAGGCAACCCCGTCCGGGCATGACGGCGGTGCTGCCTGTGGATTACTGGCGCAACGAAAATGATTTCCCTGAAGCCGTGACGCAAGAGAGGCCTTACCAATTCGTCTCTCCAGATGGCAGCACATTCCTTCCGGCAGGCGAAGATTTCGTCACTGGCAAGCTCTATTACGGATCGAAAATTCACGACGTTCTGCGCGCATTCGGATTGGCGCCTGTTTCCGTCGGGCAAACCTTTTACGTCTCCGATGAAGACGCTCAAATGACCTATAAAGCCACCGTAAATCAGGATGGCGGGCTGATAAACGTTAAACTATTCGTGGATGTTGGCGGGGAGAGCGTCGCCGAAGATAGTGCCGGCAACGTGTATATCGCCGCGGGTCAAATCTATGTTTTTAGTCCTGTCGGTAAACTAATTGATACGATCGACGTTCCCGAGCGGCCCGCGCAACTCGTTTTCGGCGGCGCAGACCGCAAGACTTTGTACATCGCCGCGCGCACTTCGTTGTACGCCGTGCGCCTGCGCTAAAGCTCAACGACCTCCCTCACGCGACGGCACCGAATCGCTCTCGATGAACTCGTACCGTTCCTCGAGTTGCCCTTCACCTGCGAGCTTTTCCGTCAATAGGTCGACAATCAATTCAATATGCCGAAACGGCGCAGGATGATTGGTGCTGCGAACCCGGCACAATCACGATGCAGGTCACGATGCAGGAAAGCGTACGATTTGGTTGTCGAACGTGGGCGTAACAGAAACAGATGGAAATCTTCTTTGTTGAGCCGGAGGCCTTTTCGATTGGATAGGGGAGCGGCCGGCCCGCCAGGAGAAGATGAAAGATTCTCCGCCAGACCGCGAAATCATGGGCAAGGCCTCACAAAGCCGGCAGAGCAAGGCCGCTGGCCATTGAGAACACAATGCGGGCAACGATTAGAGTTCCGATAGGTTGCTTGTACTTTACGACTGTGGACAACCGTGAAAGTCTAACCCGATGTCTTGCGTGACGAACAACCAGTTTGGAGTGCATGTTCCAGTTCGGCATCCGGAAAGCCAAGCTCGCCAAGAATCTGGCGATTGTGTTCGCCGAGCAACGGCGGGGGAAATCGATACACCGCCGGTTGATTTTCGAGCCGGATGGGGTTGGCGATGCTCCGAACAGTTTTCAGCGTCGGGTGTTCCATCTCAACCACCAGCGCGCGCGAAAGCGTTTGCGGATCGGAGAGCGCTTCGCCGACCGTTTGAATCGGTGCGGCCGGAATATTCGCGGCCATCAACCGGCTGACCCACGTCGCTGTAGGAAGCAAAGCAAACTGTTTCTGGAGCAGCGGAACCAGCACATCGCGATGGTGTGTGCGATCCGCATTTGTCGCGAAGCGCCGATCCGACGCGAGGTCCTCTTCGAGGTTCAGAACCTGCAACAAGCGCAGCCACAGGGCATTCGTACCCACGGCCAGCACAAACGACCGTCCGTCCCCGCCCTGGAACAATTGGTACGGCACGATGCTTCCATGCGCGTTTCCCCAACGCGATGGAGATTCTCCGGCGTTTAAAAAATTACTCCCAATATTGATCAACCACGTCAGCTGCGAGTCAAATAGAGCCAAATCCAGAAAATCACCTTTGCCCGAGCGTTCCCGCGCATATAACGCCGCAAGAATCCCCATGGCTGCATACATCCCGGTAGTCATGTCCGCAATCGCGACCGGGAAACGCATCGGGGCGCCATCAGCATCGCCAGTGAAGCTCATCACGCCCGCTTCGGCTTGTGCCAGGATGTCGTACCCTGGTTGGCTGGCTCTTGGTCCCGTGTGCCCGTAGCCGCTGATCGCGCAATAAATCAGCCGGGGATGCTTGGCGCGAAGCGTGCCGGGATCGATGCCGCGCCGCTGCAGAGAAGCAAGGGAAGGTTGGTTGCATATAAAAACATCAGCTTTGGCCACCAGGCGGTGCAGCACCTCGGCGCCGGTGGGATCGTTATAGTTCAGGGTGATAGACCGTTTGTTGCGATTGGTCGCCAGGAAATACGCAGACTCTGTTCCTATAAACGGAGGCCCCCAGGTACGCGACTGATCTCCCACGCCTGGCCGTTCCACCTTGATGACCTGCGCGCCAAAATCGCCCAGCATCATGGCGCAATAAGGGCCGGCAAGGGCTTCCGTGAGTTCGACGACCTGGATTCCGTCGAGGAGCATGGACATAAATCAGGATTATAGCGGAAGCGCCTGGCGCACGTGCGAGTGGCACAGAAAAACACACAGTTGGGCGACTTCCCTTGCTTGAGGAGGGATGTTCCCGGACAATATGAAGTTCACGGAGACATTGGAAACACAGTAGAAGGCCTGAGCAGGGCGCGGGACGGAGAAACAGGAAAAGATGGCCAATCTGGCACACGTACCAAAACGATTTGTTGCCTACTTTTCGATGGAAATCGCCCTGGAAAACTCCATGCCGAGTTACAGCGGCGGCCTCGGTGTGCTTGCCGGCGACACGATTCGCGCAGCGGCGGATATTCGGCTGCCGATGGTCGCGGTATCGCTGCTGTATCGAAAGGGATTTTTCACGCAAAGATTGTCCGAAGACGGCTCGCAAACCGAAGAGCCTGTCGAATGGGATGTGGAGAAATTCCTGATCGAAGAGGCTCCTCGGGTGACCGTCACGCTCGAGAACCGGCGCGTTGAGTTGCGTGCCTGGAGATACATGGCCCAGGGCGTTCGCGGTTACGAAGTGCCTATTTATTTCCTGGATGCCGATCTGCCCGACAATGACCCGCGCGACAGGGAACTGACCGGCTCGCTCTACGGCGGCGATCCCTACTACCGCCTATCGCAGGAAATGCTTCTGGGCATAGGCGGAGTGCGCATGCTGCGCGCGCTGGGCCATACCGAACTGATGCGCTACCACATGAACGAAGGGCATGCGGCGCTGCTCACCATCGAATTGCTGGAGGAAGAAGCCAAGCGCGCCGGCCGAACCTCGATTAAAGGGGATGACATCGAGCGGGTGCGCAGCAAGTGCGTCTTCACCACACACACGCCGGTGCCGGCAGGTCACGACAAATTTCCAGTGGAGTATCTGACGCGTTTGTATCCCGACATTACGCGCATTTTCGATCAGAAAGATGCCGCCTCGATCGAGCTGATCAAAAGCATTCTTCAGGTCGAGCAGAATTATTCCGATTTGACGGAAGCCGCGAAGCATGGCGCTTCCCTGAACATGACGTACCTGGCTTTGAGCTTGAGCAATTACGTCAATGGCGTGGCCAAGCTGCACGGAGAAGTTTCGCGGCGCATGTTTCCTAACGTGCCGATCGAGGCCATCACGAACGGCGTGCACGCGGCGACCTGGAGTTCGCCGCCCTTTCGCGATTTATTTGACCGGCACATTCCTTCCTGGCGCGAAGACAATTACAGTCTGCGTGGTGCGCTGGGATTGCCGCCCGAAGAAGTTTGGGCGGCGCACTTGTTGGCGAAACACGATTTGCTCGAAGCGGTGCGGAAAAAGACCGGACTGAAGCTCGATCCGGAAGCGTTTACGATCGGCTTCGCGCGCCGTGCCACCGGCTACAAACGCGCGGACCTGATCCTGAGCGATCTGGACCGCCTGCGCCGCATTGCCAAGAACGTCGGCGGTTTTCAGATTGTGTTCGCCGGAAAAGCGCATCCGAAAGACGGCGGCGGCAAAGACATTATTCGTCGCATCTTTAAAGCGAAAAAAGCGTTGAAGAAAGCCGTGAATATTGTTTTTCTCGATGATTACAACCTCAACCTCGGCGGCAAGCTGACTTCCGGCGGCGATTTGTGGCTGAACACGCCGCAATACCCGCTCGAAGCCTCGGGCACGAGCGGCATGAAAGCCGCGCTGAATGGTGTGCCGAGCCTGAGCATTCTCGATGGCTGGTGGGTGGAAGGGCACATCGAGGGAGTGACCGGCTGGTCGATTGGTGAATCCCACCGCCGCGATCCTTCGCCGGAAGCGGTCGTGGACAACGCGCTGGACGCGGAGAGCTTATATTCGAAATTGGAAAGCGTGATCCTGCCGATGTTCTATGAAGACCGCAACCGCTATCTCTCCGTGATGCAGCACGCCATCGCCATCAACGGTTCTTTCTTCAACACGCAACGCATGGTGCAGCAATACATTACGGATGCGTATTTGCGATAGGGCGCCGCGGCGGTCGTGTTTCCTCCGAGCGCACTTCCATGAGCATCACTTTCCGCGGCAGGATGTGGAAACCGGCTTTGCGATAAAACTTTTCCGCGTGCTTATTGCGATTCAAGACTTGTAGTTCTACGTTGCGAATGCCACGTTCACGGCAAAAATCTTCCACCTCATACAGACCTAGAGTTCCTACGCCGCGATTGCGAAAAGGCTTCTCCACATACACTTCCGTGAGCATGCCTTCCACCCCGCCATATTCCAGATCGAAGTTATAGGTGAGCAGTGTGTACCCGACAGGTTTGCGGTGCGTTTCCATCAGCCAGGCCTGGCCAAGCGAAAGATTGCGTAGCAGCGTATCAAGGCCGCGGCTCAGCGATTGCAGGTTGTAAGCGATCTTGTCGAACCGGTAGTACGCCACGATCAACTTCAGCAGCACTTTATGATCTTTAGGGCCGCAGGGGCGGAACGTAATCAGCATAAGACCTCGCAGTGGAACACTATCGTACTGCAGCTGCGCTCCTGCGAAAAGCATCTAACCACGCGCCAAAAAAAATCAAGCCGTCATCCCGAACGGAGTCCGCGCAGCGAGGAATCCCTCTTTCTTATTCCGTAACTGGCACTCTCACGCCAAGCGGTTTTTGTACAGCGCCATACCGACCGCCGAGTCCATGCCGATTTTTTCTAGGGCGTGAATTTCACGAGTTGTCGTGATGCCACCAGCCGCGACGATAGGCAGTTTTGTAGCGTCGCGAAGGGCGCGGAACCATTCGAGGTTCACCCCACTCATGGTCCCCTCGCGGTCCACATCTGTGCACAGAAATCCCCCGCAGTATGGCGCCAGCGTCGCAAAAACATCGGCTGGTTCAATCGTCAGCGCAGTGCGCCAGCCATGCGTGACCACGCGACCCTTCGCGGTATCCAGCGCGATAAGTATGTGTTTTTTGCCGACGCCCGCGGCCAGTTTCTTGAGAAAGCTTAAATTCGGCTTGCCTTTCCGGAACGCTGCGCTGCCGACAATGATTTGCTGAACACCGAGCTTCTTAAGGCTTACCGCGCGGCGTACGGTGCGAATGCCACCGCCCACGCGCACTTTCATTTTGTATTTGCGGCGCGCTTCGGCGCCCAGTTGCCGCACGAGCGCATTATTGTGGCCTTTGCGCATGGCAGCGTCGAGATCGATGACGTGCAGCCACTCATAACGTGAGAAGCGCTCCAGCAAGCCCAGCACGTCGGCAACGGCGAGCTCCCGCTTGCGCCCGTGAACGAGCTGCACAGCCTGCCCGCGCTGCAAATCGATACACGGAATCAGCACGGCAGCCTCACTTCCACGCCATTCGCTTGCAGAAACGATTTCAACGCGCGGACCGATTGCACCCTATCGTGAAAAATAGAAGCTGCCAGCGCCGCATCCGCTGCGCCTTCCGTGAACACCTCGAAAAAATGTTGCGGTAGCTTCGCGCCGCCGGAAGCAATCACGGGCACGCCGACGTGGCGACTGATGGCAGCAGTCAGCGCAAGATCGAAACCTGACTGTGTGCCGTCGCGATCGACAGAGGTCAGCAGAATTTCTCCCGCACCCATCTCCACTGCACGCTGCGCCCAATCGAGCGCGTTCCATGTTGTGGGCGTACGTCCCCCGCGCACACGCACCTGCCAATTTTCCCCGGCGCGTTTGGCGTCGATGGCCAGAACCACTGCCTGCGCGCCAAATTCGCGCGAAAGATCGCTGATCAGCTCGGGGCGTTCGACCGCGGCGGTGTTTAGCGTAACTTTGTCTGCCCCGGCTCGCACTACGGAGCGTGCGTCATCGAGTGAACGAATGCCTCCGCCTGCGGAAAGTGGGATGTTAAGTTGCTCGGCAACACGTCGAATCGTTTCGAGAAAAGTAGGACGATTGTCGCGCGCGGCCGCGATGTCGAGCACCACAAGCTCGTCAGCGCCTTCGTGATTGTAGCGGGCGGCAAGCTCCACGGGATCGCCTGCGTCGCGCAAGCCTTCGAAATGCACACCCTTAACCACGCGCGAACCATCCGTATCGAGGCAGGGAATAATACGGTGCGCCAGGCTCATGCCGCGATCCTCAGAAAATTGTCGAGCAACTTCATGCCGGGAGCACCGCTTTTCTCCGGATGGAATTGAACTCCGAAAACACGCTCGGTTTCCAGAATTGCGGTGAATTCGCGGCCATGCTCGCAGGTAGCCGCAGTGGCCGGCCCTCCCGCAGGCGCGGCATAGGAATGCGCGAAGTAAAAATAAGCTTCGACTGGAATTTCATCGAGCAGCCGGCAATCGCGAAGTGGCCGCACCTGGTTCCATCCCATGTGCGGTAATTTCACATCCGATGGCAATTGATCGACGTGTCCGTGCAGAAGGCCGAGCCCGGAAAGCTCTGGCGCTTCGGCGCTACTTTGATACAGCACCTGCAAGCCCAGGCAAATCCCAAGAAACGGCGTGCCGCGAGAAATCGCGGTCAGAAGCGGCTGACGCAGGCCGTGGGCATCCAGTGAATGTAGCAGCGCGGCGCAGTGGCCGACGCCGGGAAGAATCAGGCAAGTAGCCGTGGTAAGTTCTTCGGGCTGATCGGTGGTGCGGACTTCGGCGCCAAGCCGGCGAAGCGCGCGCACGACGGAAGTTACGTTGCCCGCCCCGTAATCGATAAGAGTGGCGATCACAGCAGTTCCTTAGTGCTGGGCAGGACGTTGCGCAAACGTTTGTCTTTCGCAACGGCGAAGCGCAGAGCGCGCGCAAACGCCTTGAACACGGCTTCCACCTGGTGATGCGAAGAACGCCCGTACAGCACGCAAAGGTGAACGTTCGCGCGAGCCGCCAGTGCGAAGCCTTGGAAGAAATCCTCCACCAACTCGGTCTGGAAGCCTCCAACGGTTCGCGCGGAAAATCTTGCCTTGATCACGCAAAACGCGCGGCCGCCAAAATCAACCGCGGCGGTGGCCAGAGTTTCGTCCATCGGCATCAGAAAATATCCGGCGCGGAGAATCCCCCGTCTGTTGCCGAGGGCTGCGTTAACGGCTTCTCCGAGCGCGATGCCCACGTCCTCGACGGTGTGATGTTGGTCGACTTCGAGATCGCCCTTCGCCTTCAGCAGAAGATCGAATCCGCCGTGGCGCGCCACCAAATCGAGCATGTGGTCAAAAAACGCGATGCCGGTCGAGATTTTGGATTTCCCTCGGCCATCGAGATTCAAGCGCAAATCGATCTGTGTTTCCTTGGTCTTGCGTTGAACACGTGAGGTGCGGGGCATAATCAATCCTGGCGGCCGGGGCCGAGAAGTTTCAGCAATTTGTTGAGTTCGCTCTGTGTGCCGATCGTGATTCTGGCAAAGCCGGGCCCGAGATCATGGCTGCGTTCGCGCACCAGAATATTGTGACGAGCCAGCTTCCTGAAAAATGCTGGGCCGCCCCTACCAAAATCGGCGAGCAAGAAATTTGCGGCGCTGGGAAAAACGCGTACACCTCGCTTGACAAGTTCGCCGGTAAACCACGCTCGCAGGCGTTTCACATCGCGCACGTATCTGGCGATAGTTTTGCGTTCCTCCACCGCAGCCACGCCGGCAACCAGGGCCGCAAGATTCACGGGATATGGCGGCATGGCCCGGCGTACAAACGCAAGCGAATCGCGCTGGCCGATCACCGCGCCAAGGCGCAGCCCCGCCATTCCTTCCGCCTTCGAAAACGTGCGCGCCACAAAAAGATGCGGATAACGCGGCACCCAAGGCACCGCCGACTCCGGGGAAAATTCTGCATAAGCCTCATCGAGCACCACAACCGTTTCCGTCGCGGCGCGAAGCAACTTACGAATCGCGTCCGGCGGCACCGACGTGCCAGTAGGGTTGTTGGGATTCGCAAGGAAAAATAACCGCGGTTTCCTGCGCAGCGCCGCGAGCGCCTCGGTCAAGGGAAACTCCATGTTGGCGCCATAGCGCAACACCTTCACGCGCGCTCCTGCAATTTCCGCATAATAGCGATACATCGGAAACGTCGGTTCACAAATCAGCACGCCGGTGCCGGGTTCCACGAAAGTGTCAAAGAAGACTCGCAGCGCATCGTCTCCACCGTTGGTGAGAAGCAACTCGTCGGTATCCACGCGGAAATAGCGCGCAAGCTTTTTCGTGGAAACTTCGTATTCCGGATACGTAGCGATCTGTTTAGCCGTGAGCCGCGCAAGGGCCTTGCGTGCCGCCGCGCTGCATCCACTGGTGTTCTCGTTGAAATCCAGTCGAATCTTGCCGGAACGGCCTTCGGCTGGCGCCTCATAAGTGCGGCGCAGAAGAATCGCCTTTCGCACCGGAAGCCGAACCTTCATTTCCGCACCTCCACCGCGTTGGCGTGCGCCAGTAGCCCTTCGGCACGCGCCATAATCTGCACATCGCGTGCAAGCCGCCGGTATCCGGCAGGGCTCACGGATTGCACGCTGATCTGTTTCACGAAGTCATTCGCGCTCAGTCCCCCGCGCCGTCGCGCCCATCCGCCGGTCGGCAAAACGTGATTGCTGCCGCTGGCATAGTCGCCGAAAGGCTGCGCGCTGAGATGGCCCACAAAAATCGTGCCTGAAGAACGGATCTTCTTCAGCAACGACGGCGAACTTTCCGGCAAAGACAAATGTTCCGGCGCAAAGCGATTGACGAACGCGATGCCCTCGTCCCAGTCGCGAGCCAGCAAAATAGCGCCCGTCTTTTCAGTAGAAGTCTGCGCGGGATTGCTGTCGGGCAGAAGCTTCAATTGCGCAGCCACTTCTTGCTGCACTTGTTCTGCCAACCGCGATGATGTTGTAACGAGATAGCTGCCTGCATCCGGAGCATGTTCACCTTGAGCCAGCAAATCCGCGGCGATCCAGAGAGGATTGCCCCGCCGAGCCAGAACAATGGCTTCCGTAGGGCCAGCGGGAAGATCGATCGCGCAATCGGAGCTAACGATCTGCTTGGCCGCAGTGACATAGCGATTGCCAGGCCCAAAAAGTTTCTCCACCGGCGCCATGCGTTTTGTTCCGTACGCCAGTGCCGCAATGGCTTGTGCCCCGCCAATGCGCGCCAAGTGCGTGACGCCAAGAAAATCTGCCGCTGCGAGGAGCTCGTCATTCGCGCGCGGACAAACCACAACAATGCGATTCACGCCAGCCACTTGCGCCGGCACCACGGTCATCACCATCGTGGAAAACAGCGCGAAGCGTCCGCCGGGAATATAGCAACCGATGGACTCGATGGGCCGTATAAGCTGCGCGACGTTCACGCCCGCTTCCACTTCCAAAGACCACTCGCGCGGCAACTGCGTCTCCGCCACGCCGCGCACATTCGCCGCGGCATGCCGGACAGCGCGAAGAAACTCAGGCTTGACCCTTTTGCGCGCCGCTCTCATTTCCTCACGAGTGGCCCACAGCAAGTTCCCGCGAATGTCGGCGCCATCCAGCCGGCGAGCCCAATAATCAAGCGCCGCATCACCCCGGCGTTTCACGTCCGCCACAATACGCGCAGCTGTCCGGTGCGCAGCACGATCCTGCCCCTCGCGAAGCTTCGCCAGGTTTGCTTCCGTTTGTGGAGTAAGTTTCAGGATGCGCATCACAGCACGATCTTGTTCAAAGGATATTCCACGATGCCCTGCGCCTTCGCCGCTTTCAAGCGCGGCAAAATCTGGCGAACGACCGCCTCTTCGATGATCGTATTCACCGCCACCCAATCCGAATCGCTCAGCGCGGAAATCGTCGGATTCTTCAGCGCCGGCAATACGGAAAGCACTGCGGCCAAATCTTCGCGGCGCACATTCAGCATTAAGCCCACCCGCGTAGCCGCCGCGATCGCGCCCTGCAGCATCAAAATCAGGTTCTCCGCTTTCTCTCGCTTGGCCGCATTGTTGGCGGATTTGCGATTCATGATGAACACCGTGGCAGATTCCAGCACAGTATCCATGATGCGCAAACGGTTGGCGCGCAGCGATGATCCCGTTTCGGTGACTTCCACTATGGCATCGGCAAGTTGCGGAACCTTCACTTCCGTGGCGCCCCACGAAAATTCCACACGAGCTTTCACGCCGTGCTTCGCCAGATATTGTTGCGTAATGCCCACAACTTCCGTGGCGATGACCTTGCCCTCGAGATCGCGCGGTGTGCGAATCGCGGAATCTTCCGGAACAGCCAGCACCCACTTCACGCGCGCCAGCCGCTGCTTCGCATAAACCAGTTCCGCCAACTCCAGTACATCCGCGCCGGTCTCCTGCACCCAATCGTGGCCGGTGATGCCCGCGTCCAGCGCGCCCGTTTCCACGTAGCGAGCCATTTCCTGAGCGCGCACCAGCAAACAATCGATTTCCGGATCGTCGATGACCGGCACGTAACTGCGCGAGCTGATCGTGACTTTCCAACCGGCGCGCGCCAGCAGATCGATTGTCGCGTCTTGCAAACTACCCTTGGGTATCCCGAGTTTGAGGACGCTCATTGACTATCCTTTTTGCCATAGATGTCCATGGGAACAAAGACGCGTTCGGCGACAACCAGCGAAGTGCCGTCCGATTCCAGGGAGCGGAAAAAACAGCTTCGATAGCCTTCATGGCAAACGCCGGGTCCAACGGCTTCGACGAGAAGCAGTAACGCATCGGCATCGCAATCGACGCGTACCTCGCGCACGCGGAGAACATGACCGCTTGTTTCGCCTTTCTTCCAGAGCTGGTTGCGCGAGCGCGAGAAAAAATGGACCTCGCCGGTGAGCTGCGTCTGCTCGAGCGCCTCGGCGTTCAGATATCCCAGCATCAGCACGTCGCCGGTCTCGTGGTCCTGGACGATCCCCGGAATCAGCCCGCCAAGTTTTTCAAATGCCAGTTGCACAAAAGCCTCCTAAAAACAAAAAAGCCGCTGGACGATTCGCGCCAGCGGGCCGAGTAGAGCTTGAATTTCAGTAAGCGCTAGACAGACCAGAGCGGGCGCGGCAGGAAGCCGTGGTGATGCTGGTGGTGTCGATGCGCCCGTACGATCATGAGAAGCCGAAGATACACGAGCAGCGCGGGAACACGCAATTCAAATTTCCAATCTTTAGAAGCAGAACTTTGAATGCTATGCGCGGGATACCGAGCCCGGCGGCGCGCCAGAACTGTAGTTCATGGTCATTTTCAGGTGCAGCGCCACGCCAAACCGGCCGTTGGCGAGAGTCTCAACCCGCACGACTTCCGCCACATATTCGCAGTTCATCGGATCATGCGCAGAGCTGAAGGGAAAAGTCACAAAAACGCGCATTCCCTTATAGTAGCCACTCCGCCGCGTATGAAAATAAATGCCTTCTTTTGACGCATTTATGCTGATCGGTTGGTCTTCGAAGTGATCATCCCGAGGCTCGGACGGGCGCACTCGCAGAGGCTTAGCAATCTTGGCGCGCCGGCTCCGCCGTTTTTGTTCGTATTGAATTTCGGTCTGGTCGGGCATACAAGGGGCCGCATTCTAGAGAAAGCTGATCACTATCATCATTGGGGGCCGTCAGTGAAACGTCAAGACCATGCGCTGAATCTGATACTGATTAGAAGATAAGATAGAAGCCGAGGGGGGCAATATGGCAGACAAGATCGAGAAGACGGATGCGGAATGGAAGAAGGTCCTTACCCCAAATCAATACTACGTGACCCGCCAAAAAGGAACGGAGCCGCCTTTCACCGGGGAGTACGAAAACACCGAAACGCCAGGGTCGTACAAGTGCGTTTGCTGCGGCCAGGAGCTGTTCCGGTCGGAAACTAAGTTTCATTCCGGCTGCGGCTGGCCCAGCTTTTATGATCCGGCCAACCCTGAAGTCATAGAAGAGACGAAAGATACCTCGCATGGGATGGTGCGGACCGAAGTCACCTGCAGCCGCTGCGGCGCGCACCTCGGCCACGTCTTCGATGACGGCCCGAATCCCACCGGCATGCGCTATTGCATCAATTCAGCTTCGCTGAAGCTCGATAAAAAATAAGGCGGACCAGGGAAGGTCCGCCAATCATCAAACGCAAAGCCTCGCGAAGTGGCAAGTTCAGGCGGCAGGGCAGCTATACGCCACCATCTCCGCAACCGGGTCGACTTCTTTCTGCCACGCGGCCACCAGCAATACCTTGTGCCCCGTGGGGTAACGAAAGATGTAATACACATTGCTCGTTCCATCGATTTCGTAAAATCCCGGCCGCCGGACGTCGGGCCGTCCGTAGATGCCTATATTCAAAAGCGTGCGTAGCTCCGCCATCTGCTCCGGTGTGTGCTTCCGGAGGTCCTCAAGAAGTGGCGGCTGCTTCTCTATAACAATCATGGTAGCGTCCTTCTGCGCCGTAAGAATCATAACCAACTGTCATAGTTAAAGACGCACAAGATCGCCAAATGTTTCATGAAATATACTCCCGGTGAGAGAAAAGGGAGGGGCCGCAGGGCAGAGGATATCGAGATTAACGACTAGACAGGACACCAACCTTTGATTATGTTTTCGTTATCAGTTGCCTTTCTTGGGGAGAAGCGCGTAACTTGATGGTAAGAATCTTCATCCAAAATTCATGTGGATGAAGCGAGCGGCCCGTTCCCCTGTACTTGCGCAAACGAAAGATTCTTGCGATAGTAACGGCCTCGAGCCGTACAGAGATTGAGGAAAAATCCGTGGCAAAATCAGCGTCCAAATCCCCCCGAAAGACGGTGCGGGATGAGAAATCGGAGTTCGGCAAGGATCGGCGCAGGCGTCATCATCACTTTTTGGTAACCGTAAACTATGCGGATGGAGAAACCTTCGGGCGAGTGTATACAGATAAGGACAAGGCCAATCGTTTCGCGGAACGCCAGCGCCGTTCCCCCATCGTCAAGTCGGCGCGGGTCACGCAGGTTTCCTGAACGTTGAGATATTCCCCGCACCCGGAAGCAAAGCGGTTTGGTTTTCCTGCGTAAGCGTGCTATAAAAATAAATGGCCGGAGCGGCCTTAGTATAATGGTAGTACGGAACCTTGCCAAGGTTCAGGCGTGAGTTCGATTCTCATAGGCCGCTCCATTCTCCCCTTCCCGAATCGCCTTAATTGTACTCAACCGGTCGCACGATATAATTCGGGCATGCGTCTCGCCCTGACCTTTCTTTTCTTCACCTCTACCGTTTCCGCGCAATCACCTCTTCAGCAGCAAGTTCAAGTTATTGCCGCCGATGCTCACGGCAAGGTCTCCGTGGCGTGCTCGCTGCCGCACTCTACACTAAACTGCGATCTCGATCCCCACGCACATCCGCCGATGCAATCGGTGTTCAAGCTGCCGCTCGCGATCACCGCGTTTCATCTGATCGAAGAAGGAAAATTCTCGCTGGATCAACCCATCCGCTTTCTCCCGAGCGACCGCATCCTTCCCCACACCCATAGCCCGCTTCAGGACAAATATCCCGATGCACAGGTTGACGTCCCGCTGCGCGAACTTCTTCGCCTGGTCGTTACGTTCAGCGACAACGCCGCCGCGGATCTGGTCCTTCGCGTCATCGGTGGCCCACAAATTGTCGACGCTTACATCCACTCAATCGGCGTCGAAGGCTTTCACCTCGAAGACGGTGAACACGGCCTTGCTCGCGATGTGACCGCGCAATATCGCAACTGGTTTGAACCCGCCGGCGCTGTCGAACTGCTCGGGCTACTCAACGACAAACCACCTCTCAACGGAGGCCACACCAAGGAACTGCTGGACTGGATGGAGGCATCTCCTACTGGTCCAAATCGAATCAAAGGCCAGCTTCCAGCGGGCACGGTCGTGGTGCACAAAACCGGCAGCTCCGACACGGCCAACGGCGTAACCTACGCTACCAACGACATCGGACTGATCACGATCCCCGACGGTCGCCGCTTGGCCATCGCGATCTTCGTCACCGACTCCAAAGCTGACGAAGCTGCCCGCGCAGCCGAAATCGCCCGCATCGCAAAAGCCGCCTACGAAGCAAGCCTCAGCCATCAACCATAAATTGCGATTGTGCAGACGGTTTTTGCACACGAGTACGGCCTTCGAAAACATAATTCGGGAGCGCGCGAGCCTGTGTCTCGGAAGGATCGTCTGGCAGTTTAAGTACCGATATTTCCCTTGCAGCCGGGGTGGTGGCACTCGCAGGCCAAATCGGGGGTCTTCTCCATGGCCGCGCACTGGGCACTGCAATACGTATCCCCGGCCTTCACCGGACAATTGCACGGCGGATGGGCGCAGGTTCTAGTTTTCTCGCTCATGGCGTTTTCCTTCCTGCATTCACAGTTGAAAATCCCCGGGTTCGGAAGCGGCGAATCTATCATTTCGCCTCCCATCCGCCTATACCAAATTCACCCGACGAACCGCCTCCCACAGATCACGTCTTCAACGGATACAAGTGCACCTTCCGGTCGGAAACAACCGCGATATATCCTCCGGCTTCCAGAAATTGCATCACTTTCGCGCCGTTCCTGGCCATCGCCGCCCATCGCGATTTCGTATCTGGATTCTGTTCGAGTCCCCGCAAATCCCTGCCCTCGAATTGAAAGTCAATCTGCTTGAGCCCTCTCTTCGCAGTCGCCCGAACCGGAAAACTCGCATCTCCGACCGTAACGGTTTTCTTGTCTTCCACGAGGGACTGGCGCCAAACGCTTAGCAGCGCTTCTTCGAATGAAATCGCCATGGCAGGATGGTACGTCAAAAGCGAACCATTTCGTCGATGTGGTTTTATTCTCTATCGCACAACATGGCTGCGGCGTCGGTCCTCGCCTTTGGAGAGACGCCGTTTTCGGCTTAGGATTGACGACTATACCTGCGAGTTTAGAGGCCTGAAAACTAGCTGTCAGAGCGAAGGTTATTGGCAGCCGAGCGACGCGTCCAAAATATCCCGTTGGGGAGTACAGGAGATCAACATGGCATGGGACACGAATTCCACCAACCAGCTTGACCGGGCGCGGGAACTCCGGAAAACAGGGGAATCGGCGCGACGCCGGGATGGCGCGACAGCACAAAGGTGTTATGAGGAATCCGTGGCAATACTCCGCCAACTGGAAGAACCATTGTTTCTTGCCCATACCGTCAGGCATCTTGGCGATGTCTATCACGAGCAGGGCCACTCGGACTTGGCGGAGAATTGCTACCTTGAGGCATTGAGTCTTTATCGCAAGCACCAGGACCGCTCACCTCTGGACTTAGCAAATGCCATTCGCAGCCTGGCCGTGTTGCGATGGGAACAATCGAGAACGCTCTGGGAAGAGGCGCGAGACCTCTATACCACCATAGGCATCGAAGCCGGAATAAAGGAGAGCACCGCTCGCATCGCTGCTATTCACGATTTTCGCTAAAGCTCGCATCTCCACAAATTTTCCTCAGGCTCACAAGAATCACGCTCACCAACGGCGCAATTTCCCGCTAGAATCCGCGCAGAGGATTTTCCCGTCCATGAAGCGTTGCCTGATCGCCGTGGGCAGCACGCGGCGTCCAAAACTGAATGCGGTGAAGGAAGCGGCGTCGGCGATCGCACCCTTGTTCGAAGAAGGAATCACACTGGAAGTCGAAGGCTACGAAGTAGAGAGCGGCGTCAGCCACACTCCCGCTTCCCGCGACGAACTCATGCAGGGCGCCCGCCAGCGTGTCGAGGCACTGCAACAAAGCATGCTAGCCAAAGCAAGCTACTTCGTCGGGCTCGAAGGCGGCCTTGACGTTGTCGTGGCAAACGGCCGGAAGAGAGTGTTCCTCGAAAGTTGGGCGTACTCGAGCGACGGCAACACCGGCCATTTCGGTTGCTCCGGCAGTATCGAATTGCCGGAAGCGCTCGCCGAGGAAGTCCTTTCACGCGGCACAGAGCTATCGGCGGCCATCGATCGCTTTGCCGGAGAAGTCGGAATCCGCGACGGCCAAGGCGCATGGGGAGTCCTGTCACTAAACCTCATTTCGCGCCAGGAATCGTTCCGCTTGGCTGCCATCGCGGCCTTCGCTCCCTTCTACAACGCAAAAATGTACCGAAAAGCCGCCGCGTCTGGCGGCTGATGGGAAACCCTTCTGGGACGGTGTATTCTGTAAAGTAAAGTAGAACGAAAAAGAAGCGGTTTCCTAAAGATAAAGCAGACGTAACGGAGGAGTGCATCGTGGATATCGTGAAGGGCAACATGGGTTGGATCGAAGTCGTGGTCGGCCCGATGTTTTCCGGCAAGAGCGAGGAACTGATTCGCAGGTTGCGTCGCGCGGAAATTGCACGCCAGCGCGTGCAGATTTTCAAGCCGGCTATCGACTCGCGATTTGCGGCGAATGAAATCGTCTCGCACTCCGGTTTGGGCATACCTTCTGACAATGTCACCAAAGCCTCCGAAATCCTGGAGAAATTGCAGCCGCGCACGGAAGTTGTCGGCATCGATGAAGCGCAATTCCTGGGCGAGGAAGTTCTGGATGTGTGCACCAAGCTCGCCAATCTCGGCAAACGCGTCATCGTCGCGGGTCTGGACACCGATTTTCGCGGGCGCCCCTTCGAACCCATGCCGCGCCTGCTGGCGGTAGCGGAAGAAATCACCAAGCTGCTGGCCATCTGCGTACGCTGCGGCAACCCCGCGGTGCACACGCAGCGCCTCGTGGAAAACGAAGATCTGATCGTCGTCGGCGCCAGCGATGCGTACGAAGCGCGCTGCCGACGCTGTTTTGAGCCCAATCCTGCACAGGCCGTTCGCAAGGAAAACGGAGCCCACGTCCTCACACGTAACCGGGTGATTTCCGGCAGCGCGTAGTAGAATTCGCACCAGAACCTGCTCGTTCACATCACTTCTAGGACAACTATGCGCATCGAATCGAAAGCACCAACGAGGGTAGACCTTGCCGGGGGCACCCTCGATATTTGGCCGTTATACCTGTTCCATCCCGGCGCGGTCACTGTGAACGCCGCCATTTCCCGCTATGCTTCCTGCGTGGTGGAAACGCACCCGGTTGGCGATGACCGGATCAAGCTCGTGTCGCTCGACACCAATCGCTCGGAATCGTTCACGTCGTCGGACCACCTGTTCAAAGTCAAGCGCTATCGCTTGCCGCTCCTCGCCGAGATCGTCAAATTCTTTCATCCGACCGGCGGATTTTCCCTCACCACGAATTCCGAAGCCCCCGCGGGCGCGGGCATTGGCGGATCAAGCGCCATGGCAGTGGCGATCTGTGCCGCGCTCGATCGCTTCACCGGTGCTGGCCGCAGCAAAGTCGATTGGGTTCATATCAGCCGCGACGCCGAAGCTATCGTCATTCACATTCCCACCGGAATGCAGGATCACTATCCCCCGGCGTTCGGTGGCGCGGCGGCGATTGAGTTGATTCCCGGCGGTGAACGACGCATTGAAATTAACGTGAACCTTGACGAACTGGAACGCCGCCTGGTGGTGTGCTACACCGGCAATCCGCGGCAATCGGCCATCAATAATTGGGGCGTGTTCAAGGCCCATATCGATAATAAAAAGAGTGTCGTCAGTAATTTGGAGAAGATTTCGCAGATTGCGCAAAAAATGCGCGACGCGCTGGTGGCGGGGAATTGGGCGGAAACCGGACACTTGATGCATACGGAGTGGCAGTTCCGCCGGCGCAATCTGCCGACTATATCCACCAAGATTATCGATCGCATCATCGAAAACACGCGCCGCAAGGGTGCCCTGGCGGGCAAGGTTTGCGGTGCCGGTGGTGGAGGCTGCGTGGTGCTGCTGATCGAGCCGGAAGCCCGCGAGCGCGTCGAAAAAACCGTGGTCGAAGCGGGGGGCCAGCTATTGCCGATGCATATTGACCGGCAGGGGGTCCAGGTGGTGGCCCAGTAATTTTTTCAGAAATTGAGCGCTACTCAACTCGCTTCTGGCATCATAAAATAGTAGTGGCTCGGGGATAGAGCCGCCTTGGCAGCTTATGTTCTTCCGATTTGCCATTCCGCTGAGCTTGCTTTTCTGCGTCTACGCCGACCTACCGGACGTGCCGCACGCTCTGCCGTCGCCCGCCGCAAGTTCGGTCAAGGGCAATGCATTCACGTCCGAAGATCGCATCCCGCTTTACCCGTCGATCACTATTGGAGATTCGCAGAAGCAAGGAAATCCTGCGCCGTCGCAGCCCTCGAAGAGCGATACCTTGCAGGAAACGTCCAAGCTTTCTTTGATCCGCTATGTTTCGGGTGAATTCGCGAAGGCCCGGAAGCCGCTGCCCGGCGGCAAGGAAGGCATCACGCTTTACGCGGATAAACCGCTCGACGAACAGTCGCTGAATCGCGCCATCGGTATGCATGGCGCTGCCGTCAACACCGGCGATCCCGTCCAGATCACCAAGCTGGAATTCCACGAGCACGTCATCATCGTCGACGTCAACGGCGGCGGCCGCCCGAAGAAGAACTGGATGGATCATATTCAATTTGGGATGGGCGGCACGCCTCCTCCCACGACGACAACGACAACCGATGGCCAGGATCAGGGTCCCCCGGGATTTCAGCAGGGCCGTGGGGGAACCATTTATCTGCAGTTCACCAAGAACGTTCCGGACCTCAGCGCGGATGACCTTAAAGGGCTGCTCGCTCCGTTTCTGGATTTCTCCAAAGAGAAATCGGCGTCGGTCCACTGGATCGATACCTTGCCGCCGGAGATGAAAAAAGCCATTACCGATCGACGCGCGGTCTTGGGCATGGACCGTGACGAAGTGGTGGCCGCCGTCGGCAAACCCGACCGCAAGGTCCGCGAGCGCGACCCCCAAGGGAACGACACCGAAGATTGGATCTACGGCCACCCGCCCGACAGAACAGTGTTTATCCACTTCACCGGAGAGCGCGTCACCGTCATCAAGCAGTATCCGCAGTAGCCCGCGCGCACCCGCAATTCACCCAAACCAGGGAACCTTTTCCGTTTGCGCGTCGTAGGACACGGCAGGGGGAACAATGTCCAAGCGACGAATCGCCAGTGTATGGATAGTTTCGGTAAGCCTATTCCTGCTGGCTACAGGTCCCGCGCAAGCGACTTATTCGATTGCCGCGTGTGACGCGAAAACACGCGAGTGTGGCGTGGCCGTGCAAACGAACAACCTCGCGGTAGGAGCGAGCGTGCCTTTTGCGCAGGCGGGAGTCGGTGCTCTCGTCTCCCAATTCGAAACCAATCCGCACTATGGGCCCCGCGGGCTCGCGCTGCTTGCCCAAGGTATCAGTCCCGAAGAAGCACTAAAGCAATTGTTGGCGGAAGATGGCAATTTCGATGGCGAAGGTCCGGAAGCACGGCAAGTTGCGCTTGTCAGCATCGACGGGCGAACCGCTGCTTACACCGGGGTCGAAGCGCAGCGCGCGGCGTGGGCTGGGGTGCGCTCCGGTCCAGGCTTTACGATCCAGGGGAACGGGCTTGTAGGTGCCAAGGTCATCGACGCTATGGAACTAGCATTCCAGACAACGCAGGCAACCCTGGCAGAAAGATTGATGGCGGCGCTGCTCGCGGGTGATTTGGCGGGCGGCCAGACAACCGGCCGGGAATCCGCCGCACTTCTTGTATGCACGCCCGACGGTTGGCCGATCGATATCGATTTGCGTGTCGATCATTCGAACGATCCTGTTGTCGAACTCAAAGCGCTGCTGGACATGCAACTCGCGCGCCAACAAGTGATTGAAGCCAACATCCTGGCTCGCAAAGGACAACTCGAACCAGCCCGATCCTTGCTGATTGCGGCAGTGGGTCGCGCCTCCAACTGGCCACGCGTGTGGATCCGGGCGGCACGCGTCGCCGAAATCATCGAAGAACCACTGCTCGCGGTGCAATACCTCACCGTGGCTTTTTCAGAGAACCCGTTGTGGGTCGAAACCGAAATCGGCAACGGAAATTATGCCGAACTCGGCTCAAGCCCCCAGTTCCAGAAATGGGTAAATCCTGAACAGAGAGAAAGCGCGACCGCGGAGTACGAGCATTGGAGTCAGGCAAGCGAACAGCCCAAGGAAAGCCGAATGCATATGAGCAGAACATTGTTGGAAATTGGCTATCCAGATGAAGCCCTTGCCGTCCTAAACGCGGAACCTCAGCCGGCGGATGCCGCCGTCGATTTTCTTCTGCTGCGCAGCATTGCCTACGAGGCGAAAGGCGACTACCCGACGGCAATCGAACAATGCAAAGCCGCGTTGGCGAAAACGCCAGATCAGTCACGCATTCGCCGCAGGATCGAACGGCTCGAGTTCCAGCAAGCGGAAATATCCAAGCAGCCGTGACGATCATTCCTCATCAACGTGGGCCCGTTGCTCGCCCAAGAAACTGTGGCGGAAAAACAAGAAAACGAATAAGCTGTTTCTAGGGGTGGGGCACCTGATTGCTCTTGGCAATTTGGTTGCCGTCATCCTCCCAGCCTCGGTAACCCCGCCCGCCAAACTCGAATCGCTCCCAGCCCATTCAACTTGTGAGGGAGACACGATGAATCGGCCGATTGGAATTTGTTTAGCCTTCAGTCTGGTGTTCCTGGGCGGATGCGCTACCAAGAAATACGTGGCGCAGACCGTTGACCCTGTGAATGCCAAAGTCAACCAGGTAGACCAGAACGAGCAAAAGACGCAAAAACAACTGGACGAGGCCGAGCCGCGCATCAGCGCCGCGGATGAAAAAGCCACGTCAGCCGATTCCCGGGCAACCGACGCAATCGGCCGTGCCGATGCTGCTTCGAAGAAAGCAGACCAGGTGCGCGATCAACTGCACTCTGAGCTGAATGATCGCATCGCCGACCTGGACGACTACAAAGCCGCCTCGCCGGTCACTGTGCTTTTCAAAGTGAATTCGTCCGTGCTTTCCGATGACGCCAAACAGCAGATCGATCAGATGGCCAGCGGTTCGCTCGGCAGCGTAAAACGCTACTTCATCGCCATTCAGGGCTTCACGGACAAGACCGGCTCGGCAGAGTACAACCTGGCTCTCAGCCGTCGCCGCGCAGAAGCCGTGCAAACCTATCTTGTTGCACAGCACAACATCCCGGTCTACCGCATCCAGATTGTCGGACTGGGCAAAGACAAGCCTTTGAACGAACAAAAAACGCGCGACGAACGCCAGCAGAACCGTCGCGTCGAAGTCACCCTGTTCACTGCGGACACCGGTGCGGGTGGCAAGTCATCCGCCGCGGCCCAATAAAAACGAAGGGCCCGTCCACCCTCCGTGCATCGTTACGGTTGTCCCATCACGTGCAAATGTGCGTAGGGTGACTCAGCCCACATGATGTACGCGCCCGTCGGCTTGTGCGTCGCCGGCAACCCCGTTGTCTTTGGATCGAACGGCCACATGATCATCCAGTGCGGTCCGACAGTAATCGCCGGGCTGGTCTTGTCGTAAGGGTCGGAGTCGCTGCGCTGCGTTGCGCCCGCCAGCATGTACGTGATGCCCGGCACGGTATTGGTTGGCTTCGGCTTATGCGCGCTGAAATCCGCGAACCATTGCCTGGAAGCGGCGTCCAGGCACATCGGCGGTTGGCCCACCACCTTAAGATTGCCGGGCATGCAAGTGAAGTCATTCGTGCCCTCGCGAAGCACAATCACTTTTCCCGACACGTCTTTATCCACAACCTTTGCGCCTTTGGCGATATCGTCCGGCGCTGCCGAAAGAGCGCGCGCCATTTTAACCTGCACCGTCTCCTCGGCCTCGTCCGACGTCACTTGGCTCGCGGTTCGCGGTTGGGCCACATCCCATCTACGCACGATTCCCACGCAAAATAGAATTACACCTGTGGCAATCAGGCCTACATTCCGTATTGCGGTTTTCATCCTATCCCCCTTTAATCGGCGAATATTCGAAGTTCCATGAACACTTTTGGTGATTCTCCGACGACGTTGCCGGTTTGCGCTACGCTGGCGATCGCCGTGTCCAGTAACTCCATTAACGTCAGGAGCGTGACCGTGATGCAATGATCCAAGAGTTGGTGGCGGGGAAGAAAGCGGTCTCAGCCATGGCGCCTCTCGAGATTGGATGCAAAAGAAACCGAACGGTCGCATAAAGAAAATGCTATATCCCTGAAAAAGACCAGTCAGTCTCATGTTCCAGGGAGGTCTTATGACCAAAGGCGAACAAACCCGCCGTGATATCGTCACCAAAGCCGCGCCACTCTTTAACCAAAAGGGCTATGAGGGAACCTCTCTTTCCGATTTGATGGACGCTACAGGCTTACAGAAGGGCGGCATCTACCGCCATTTCGCCGGCAAGCAGGAGCTTGCGGAAGAAGCGTTTGACTATTCCTGGGGAAAAGCCGTCCGCGGAAGGCTGGATGGCGTAGATGCGGTCGAAAACCATGTTGACCGCCTGAAAAAGATGATCGAGAATTTCGTAGAAATGCGCGCCGGGCTCGTCCCCGGTGGATGCCCACTGATGAACACGGCCGTGGAATCCGACGACGGCAACCCCGCGCTCCGGGGCAAGGCCCGGAAAGCTTTACGAGGCTGGACCGACCGGCTCGCCAAAATCGCCGCAGAAGGAATAGAGCGCAGGGAAATCGAGCCTGGTGTGGATGCGGAAAAACTAGCCCGCGTGGTGATCGCCTCACTCGAAGGTGCGCTGCTCATCAGCCGGCTGGAAAGAGACGAAGCGCCTTTGCGGGAAGTACAAGAGCATCTGGACAAATACCTGGAGCAGGATGTTCGCGCGAAGCGGCGGGCGCGGCGTAGATAGAAGAACCTGACCGGGGCCTGTACCAAGCCCTCACGGCAATCCAATCGCAAAAGCGAGTAGCTAGATTTTGACGCCCCAGAAGGAGGCGTCCGGTTCGGTGAGCGCGATGCCCACGTCCCAGGCTTCGTGACCGCGCCACACCACTTCGCCCTGGGCGATTCGGCCCGTTTCCGGGAGTACAACCCGCACTTTGTGGCGCAGAGGGAGATCGGCCCCGACCACGGCCATACACCCTGAATGACTCACGTCGACGGTGACGGCATTGGCGCAACGGCGCTTGTCTCCGTCTTCCCATTCAAGCAGGAAGCGGAGACTGGCGATCGCACGTTTATGAGAGCGCATGCTCACCCACCGCTCTTCGAATTTACGGGAGAGCGTCGTTGGTTGTTCGATCGTTTGAGCGGACATTAGAAACCTCGCTGGAAGGATTGCTACCGAGGGAGGGAGCCAAACAAAACCTTAGTCCCGTGCTTCGGAGGTGTCAATGGTACTGCGCATAAAAAATGACCTACGACCCTGCGGGTTTAGGGGGCGCCGGGGGCAATTTTGGGGCCTCACGCAGACGCGTCAGCAGCCGGTGCAGCTGGGGAGCATCCTGCGACGGAACGGAACTAATTTTCATTCCCAATCCGCGACCCGCGGTAGCGTGGCGTACCACGGCTTCCGCCCGGATCTGTCCTTCCTGTACGAGAAAGTGCAGGTTCAATAGTTCGCCCTCGCGCTTGCGCGCTCGCGTTTCTATGAACAGGCCGGAAGGACTCAAGTCCTTAACGCGGGAAACGTCACGTCCAGAAGGGGACTCCCAATACACCCACACAGAATCAGCTATGGATATGCGGGAGGTTCGCCTGCGGGAGGGGCCGGTTATAACTTGCATCGAGCTCACCGTCTTCACCCAAGACCGCTTTGAATGTTCCCGCATGGTACTCCCTTTGGCGGTACGGGAACAGGGCGTAAATTGTTACAAGTGATTGCCACAAAGTCAACAGTTGAATCCAGCGCTGTGGAAAATATTGCTACCTGCACTCCTCCGGTGCGGCTCGCGCGCCGGCCCGTGGCAGGGACCCATCGCAAAAAATAGTTGCAGACTTGTCCCGGTAGAGAGACAATCGTTAGATGTAGACCGGAACAGTCCCCCCGGTAATTCCTCGATTGGTACGTGTGAGCGAATGAGAACGAGTGGTCCAGCCCGGGGGCCCTCTTGTGTGTGCCGCACAATCATCTTCTGCGGCATCGTCTGCGTTTCTCTCTGCGCAATCGTGGTTCGTGGCCAAGATGTGGCGGAAGCCGCGCGCCAAGAGAAAGCGCGTAAAGCCGCTGCGCAGAATTCTCCCCGTCACGTTTACACCGAACAAGATCTGAAGCGAAAGACCATCCTGAGTCCGGAAGATCAAGCGCGCCTCGAAGCCCGCAAGCGGCAACAGGGAACTGCTCCTGCGCAACAAAATGCGCAGCAACAACCTAACGATGCTAATCCACAGTCCGAATCGCTCGGCGAAATTGCCAGGCGCTATCGCCAGGAGAAGGCTGCGCGTGAAGCGGAACTGGCCGCGAAAAAGAAATTTACGCCGTTCCCCTACAAGGATCCGGAAACTTCGCTGGCGGAGCCGAAGCCTGAAGTTGTGCCGCGCATAGCACCTGGCTTTCCTTCGGGCCTGAATCGGAGCGCGACTCCAGAACGCCATCTCGTGCCGTACTTTTATCCGCCGGTCGCCGGCCCGCGCGCGCGAATTTCTCCCTTCCAGCCGCGGCCGCTTGCTCCCGCGCCTTCCATTCCTCCGGCCGGGCTCGTTGCTCGCCCCGCGGTTCCCGTTCGGCCGTCGAATGAAGTGGGTGGCATGGAGAAAACTGTTTCGCCCGAACCAATGAGCACTGGAAAGCGGCGGATCGAAGTGCAGCCGGGGCAGAGTTGGTGGAAGCTGGCCGAACTTTATTTGGGAGACGGCGTGCGCTGGCCGGAGTTAAGAAAGTTGAATGCCGCGGGCGGTTCGCCGGACTTGCTGAAGTCGGGCAGTTTCGTGCTGGTTCCTGTGGCCGCAAATCACGCAAAAGCTTCAGCTCAGGTCATCGAAGTGCGCCGCGGAGACACGCTGTGGTCGCTGGCTAAAGAACACTTCGGCCGCGGAGCGGCATGGATCTGCCTCGCCAGCGCCAATCCACGGATCACCGATTACACGCACCTGGCCGTTGGAACCTTGCTGACCGTGCCCGAAGGCGAAGTCCCGAGCCCCCGCCAGAACCAATTCTCCGTCCAAGTGCGGAAGTAAACGCGCCGCAGCCTGAAACATCCCCGCATACATAACTCCGGGAATCCACACACGGAAATGGGGGTGTCTGATTTCTCTGCGACGGAATGGTCTGCACCGCGACCTTCAACTCTCGTCGAAGCGTCAACGCCAATCGTCGTCCCCCATCGCAGGACGCGAAAACTCTTAGCGTGTGTACAGCCTACCGTCTACAGCAGCAGGGACTGCACGAAGCTTTCGACCGGTGGAAAGATATAACGAAAAATGATCAAGCTCACCAGAATGCCCGGCATGGCAAATGTCCCGGTGTGAATCCAATCCAGGTAACCACGTGCGCGTTCTTCGCTCATCAACAGCATAATCACCGAACTTCCGTCGAGGGGCGGGACCGGCAAAAGATTAAAAACACCAAGTAGAAGATTGAGCGAGAAAAGCACAAACAGAAGAATGCCAAGGAACCCGTGCGGTCCACGGTAGGAATCCCACTCGATCACGTGATAGGCGGCGCCCACGCGCAGGCCGATGGCGCCCAGAATCATAAGTGAAAAATTAGTCGCCGGACCCGCCAGCGCCATCAGCGCCGCGCGATGTGGATGGCGCCGCGCCCAGCTGGGATCATACGGCGCGCTGGCAAAACCGATCATGCCACCGTTCAGCAGGAAAAAACTCAGCAGCGGGAAGACCACCATCCCATAAGGTGAGCGGCGAATGTGCGGGATGGGGTTGAGTGAAACTTGGCCGCCAAGGTCCGCGGTATTGTCGCCCCCGATTTTGGCAGCAAGCGCGTGAGCCGCCTCGTGGCAGGTAGTCGAGAAAAGGAAAACGACGTAATAGATGAAGCCAAGTGCCAGGAACTGCGGGGTGAGGCTCGGCATAAGTAAGTCAGGTTAGGATTTCGCGTTGCGGAAAGCAAGCCGCGCCGTGGAAAATTTGCCACGCACCCATTGCGACTCCCAGATTGGGTATCGCACCACCACGTCAGCAAAATTCATTGGAAATTGCCTTTCTTCGCCGGGAAGTTAGCGTTATTATGCGTGCAACACGTGTGTTGGCCGCCTATTTTTTGGGTGTGCGCGAAGTGACAGCGATCTGGGGTTGAACCATGAAGGCCTGTCTTCTTCGCGCGCCCGAAAAAATCCAAAATAATCCGCTCGAGTATGGAGAAGTAGTGAAGCCGCAGCCCGGCCCGGGACAGGTGCTGGTCCGTGTGCAGGTCTGCGGCGTCTGCCGCACGGACTTGCACGTCGTCGAGGGCGAACTTCCTCCCAAGTTATCGCCAGTCGTCCCTGGCCACCAAGTAGTTGGAAAAATTGAGGAACTGGGCGCTGGCACGACGCGATTTCCCAAGGGTGCGCGCGTGGGCATCGCCTGGCTGCACCAGACCGATGGTACCTGCGAATATTGCCGGCGTGGCGAAGAGAATCTCTGCGACGCGCCGTTGTTTACCGGATACAGCGTCAACGGGGGCTACGCCGAGTGGATCGTGGCGCCGGAAGCATTCGTGTACCCGATTCCAGACCGACTCCAGGACGAACATGCCGCGCCCCTCCTCTGCGCTGGCATCATCGGCTATCGCTGTCTGCGCATGGCCGATGTCAAGCGTGGAGCGAAGCTGGCATTCTACGGATTTGGCGCCGCGGCGCACGTCGCCATCCAGATCGCCAATGATTGGGGCGTCGAAGTGTACGCCGCCACGCGCGACCGGAAGCACCAGAAATTTGCGTTGGAGCTGGGCGCGAAGTGGGCGGGCGGCACGCTCGACGCTCCTCCGGCGCAGTTCGACGCCGCCATCGTGTTCGCGCCCGCGGGAGAAATTGTGCCCGCCGCGTTGAAAGCTCTGCGCAAAGGCGGCCGTTTGATCCTGGGTGGAATCCACATGAGCGATATTCCCTCCTTCCCCTACGATCTTCTTTACCAGGAACGCATGATTCGCAGCGTCGCCAACAATACCCGCCGCGACGGCGAAGAGTTCCTGAAATTAGCCGCCGAAATTCCAATTCGAACGCAGGTGCAGCTGTTTCCTTTGAACGAAGCGAACCGCGCCTTGAACTCGTTGAAGAACGATGCCATATCCGGCGCCGCGGTATTGCGAGTACAATCCTGAAAACCTGGCCATAGAAAGGGATGAGCGATGGAAAAGCGGTTCGTACTGCTTGTGTGTGTTGGCTTCTGCTTTATGGCCTGCTCGCGCGGCACTGTCTCTTCGAACGCGCAACAGACCGCAACCGCTCCCGCACAAGGTTCGCTAGCGCCGGAACCGCTTAGCCCCGCGGGGCAGCAGGAACTGCATGCGATTCTCGACAGCGGTAGATTGCCCGATTTGCGGTGGCCCAATTTTTCGCAAGAGAGCGGCGCTGTCAAAGAATTTTACGAGGAGGCCGGCTACCGCCTGGGCTGGACCCGCGGAGGAAAACCAACTCGTCAAGCGCTGGAGTTGATCGGCATCCTGCGTAACGCCAACCAAAAAGGACTCGATGCAAAGGATTATGGCGGCGAGCGCTGGGAGGATCGGCTCAAAGCCCTGCAAAGCCCTGGTGCCGCTTCCGAATCCGCCTTGGTGAAGTTCGATGTGGCGCTGACTGTGGATGCCATTCGCTACGGCAGCGACCTGCATTTGGGAAAAGTCAATCCCAAGACCCTCCACAAGGACTTCGATCCGGACCGCGAAAAGCATAACGCTGGAGAATATCTTTGGAAAAACGTAGTCGGTGCGGCGAGCGTGAAAGAAGTTCTTGCCCCAATCGAACCACCATATCCCGGTTACCAGCGCACTCTCGCCGCGCTGCAAAAGTATTCGCAGATGGCCGCTGCCGAAGTGCTTGATCCTTTGCCGCAAGTCGCCAAGCCGATCGCTCCGAGCCAATCCTACGAAGCCGTAGCCAAATTGGCCAAACGTCTTCAGTTCCTGGGCGATCTACCGGCCAGTGTCCAGATGCCCGAAAATTCCCAGAGCTATTCCGGCGAAGTGGTCGACGGCGTGAAACGCTTTCAGGAGCGCCACGGCCTGGACGCGGTAGGGAAACTGGGATCGCAAACCATTACGGAACTGAACCGCCCCATGAGCGATCGCGTGGAGGCGTTGCGGCTGACCTTGGAACGCTGGCGCTGGCTACCAGACAATTTCACCCAGCCTCCCATCATCGTGAACATTCCAGAGTTTGTTCTCCGCGCCTATAACGCCCCTGGCAAACCGGCGCTCAAGATGCGCGTTGTGGTCGGACGCGCCATGCGCACGCAGACACCGGTGCTCGAAGAAGACATGAAATATCTGATCTTCTGGCCGTACTGGAATGTGCCGCCCAGCATATTGCGTGGAGAAATCATCCCGAAAATCGCCAAGGATCCGGCTTATCTTCAGAAAAACGCGTTCGAAGTGGCCACCTATTCCGGTCAGGTAGTGACGGACGGCGTAGTCAGCGACGACGTGCTCGCGCAGCTGCGCGCGGGCAAGTTAATGGTGCGCCAGAAGCCGGGACCAAAAAACGCGCTGGGCCTCATCAAGTTTATTTTCCCCAACGATCAGAACGTTTATCTGCACTCCACGCCCGCGCAGTCCTTGTTCAGCGAGACGCGCCGCGACTTCAGTCATGGCTGTATTCGCGTCGAAGATCCCAAGGCGCTGGCCCTATGGGTACTTCGAAATAATCCTGGATGGACGGCCGAACGCATCGACGCTGCCTTCAAAGCGCAGCAGCAACAGCAGGTGAACCTGACCTACCCCATTCCGGTGCTCATTGTTTACGGCACCGCGATCGCCGAGGAGGACGGCACGATCCTTTTCTTCAACGACCTCTATGGTTACGACAAAGCGCTCGGCAAGCTCTTTGACAACGCGTACGCGTCAGCCAGTTAAGATTATTCTGCGTTTGTATGGGAACTTGCCTGAGAACTGGAAGAAGAACAGCCGTAACACCACGTGCGCACGCGGCCCGTATCCACGTGCACAAATTCGGAGCGCGGATAATATCCCACGCCGCCGCGGCCGAGCGCCAGCGCCGCATTGCGCAAAGTCAGCGTATCGACTCCGGGAATGCGTATGTCAATTGCATGCGCCTGCATGTGCTGGCTGTTCTTCGCCACGCCTGCCGACCGCGCGCGAAGGAATTCGTTGCTCGACGGCGTGCGGTAGCCGCAAATAATATCGATCTCCGCGTTTGGATGGCCCACAGCTGCGGCCAGGTCAGACAAAATGTCGAACACATGCGGATCGTAATGCTTTACGTCGCCCGTTCGATGATCGCGCAAAAAATGATCCAGCTGCGCTTGCGCTCCCGGCAAATACTGATCGCCGCGCCGGTAAACAATGTCAATGCGCTCGCCGGTATGTGTATGGTAAAGCCGTAGATGGTGTTCCTGCGTGGAAGAGGCAGAGGAATCGGCCGCTACTCGAGGAGCGCTGAAGCTGACGGCGGCCAGCAATACCAGTCCCGAAACAACCAAGCTTGCGGCGACGGTCTTCAACAAGCAATCCTCCAAACGGCAAAGCCAGAGGCGAGAAAACAATCGCCCAGCACGTAATAGTTTACAGGAAAACAGCCCGGCAGGCGAACGCGGCTGCCGCTCTGTGTGATTTTGCATCACATTTGGGCCATATCACCCAAAGCGCGTCCACCCGACGGTTGGCCATGTGTCCGCCGTCACACGTTCGCCGCTCCCTAAGTCTTTCCAGGGGCATGAGTTGCCCACCCCGTCGCGAATTTTCGTGTCCGAGCCTCTTTCGGCACAGCAGGTGCATTTAGCAACAGCGTATTTTAGGGTTACGGTTAGCACGCCCGATCAGAATCTCAACCGAACCCAATCACTGAGGCTAGCAGGAATTATGGGTATAACGGTGAAAACCAGGGGTCGCTCCCACCGGATCGCATTTTTAGTCATGCTGCTGATATTTGCCGTGGCGCTGACCACCGCACTGGTACTGGCAGGCGAAAGAAATCCGGAAGGAAACAAGACAAGCTCCCTACAGACGAACACCGTCCCCGCGCCGCGCGCTGTTTGCCTGTGGGGGATGAACAATGTTTGATGGCCCGGCTCGGTCCAAAAGACAAATCGGAATTGGCCTGGGCCTTGCCGCCGCGATCCTCCTCCTCGTAGTTAAAGTTCACGCGGACATTCATCCGGTTCCCCTTGACAAAAATACAGATTCGGTAAAGTGCCTGGAATGCCATGCGGATAAGGCCAAAGGGAAATTCGTGCATACGGCCATTTCCATGGGCTGCACAAGTTGCCACGAAGTCCGCGTGAATAAAGACGTCACTCGGGTGAAGCTGGTCACGGCAACGCCCTACGGCCTGTGCCTGACCTGTCATAAGGACAAAAACGCCGCCGAACTCCAGGGCACGGTCCATCCTCCGTCTGTGCGGGACTGCTTGAAGTGCCATGATCCCCATGAATCAGACAACAAGAACCAACTGCTGAAGCCCGCCACCGGCGACCAGAAAGACAACCTTTGCTTGAGCTGCCACAACACGGGGCTAAACGTCCCCGAGAAGGGCAGCCGTCACGCCGCTCTGGACATGGGCTGCGACACCTGCCACGTTACCCACAAAACCGGCGAGCCGGGCAATCCTGAGTTTGATTTCCACCTCACCAAGAGCCCCCCGGCGCTGTGCATCGATTGCCACGACGTGAAAGACGAGGGCTTGCAGAAGGCGCACCAGAACCAGCCGTTCGCCACTGCCAATTGCGTTCAGTGCCACAACCCGCACCAATCCGCCTTGCCCAAGCTGATGGCGCGGTTCACGCATCCTCCTTTTGCGGACAAACAATGCGAAGTTTGCCACGCCCCGGCAAAAGATGGGAAAGTCGTGCTGACCCAGGCGGATGCGAAGTCGCTCTGCGTCACCTGCCACGACGACAAAGCCAAGCAGATTGACACGGCAAAGGTGCAACATCCCGGCGCGGCGGGCGATTGCACCGATTGCCACAATCCACATGCCAGCAAATATCCCGGACTTCCGAAAACGAACCCCACAGAAATCTGCCTGGGCTGCCATGCAGACATCGCGGATCTGGCGAAAAAGCCGGTCCACCACCAACCCGCATTTGTGCAGGGCTGTGCCACCTGCCACGAACCACACGGCGGCCAGCGAGACAAACTTCTCCGCGCCGACGGAAACGCTTTGTGCCTGGAGTGCCACGGCCCAGGTGCTTCGCCTCAGGAAGACAAAACCGCGGGTATCGTGAAGATTTTCAACGGCACGGTGACCTTGCCGGACGACTACTTCAAAAAGAACAAAGTGGTGGTGATCCCGATTCAGTACGGCAAAGGCCATCCCATCATGGGTCACCCCGTTTCCGACGTGATGGATCCAAAGGACGTCACCAAGGTCCGCGAAAAATTGAACTGCCTGACGTGCCACCAGCCGCACGCTTCCGCGCACTCTGACTTGCTGGCCAACGATCAGGAAAACAATACGCAGTTTTGCGCCTCGTGTCACAAGGATTTGACCAAACGGTAAGACCAAGGGTTCAGGAGAAGCTGCGATGCAAAGAAGCACAAAAGAATTCCGTAGGCTCCGTCGAACGCTGGCTGTACTCGCAGGACTGACCATGCTGGCCACGTATCCCCTCGCGGCGCAGTCCAGCAAAAAGAAGAAAAAAGACGACACCGCCGCTGTAAAACCCATCGATTATTCGTTTATCGTGTGGCCCAATCCGCCCGCCGTCGCCCGCATCAAATATACAAACTGGTATTCCGCGGACCAGCAACAGCGCAACCTTCAGGGCAATGTCCAGAAAAAAAACAAGTGGATGGACCGCCTCGCCGGCACGCAATCGAACGATGAGGTTTTCAGCATGCCTTTCCAGTTGATCCAGCCGTACGGGATCGCTGTGGACTCCACGCGTCACTTATATGTGGCCGATCAAAAAGTCGGGGCCATCTTTATCTTCAGCACAGATGAAGCCAGGAACGTGGAGTTGATCAAGAACGGCGTTCACGCCCACTTCGCGCGGATTATCGGGCTGGCAATGGACGATAGCGATCGCCTGTTCGTCTCCGACCCCGGCTTGCGCCACATTTTGGTCTTCAACAAGGACCACAAGGCCGAAGATGTCATCACCGATGGCATGGTCGAGCCTGGCGGCATGGCTATCGACACCAAGAACAGGTTCTTGTATGTTGCCGATATCGCGTTGGATCAGGTTCTGGTCTACGACGCTGACACCTACAAGTTGCTCCGCAAAATTGGCAGGACAGGCCACAACCATGAATTAACCACTCCTGGTGACTTTTCCAAGCCAGCCGGCGTCGCCGTGGATGCGGAAGGCAATCTGTACGTCGCCGACACCATGAACGATCGCATCGAGATTTTTGACGCGGACGGATTATTCATCAGCACCTTCGGCAAGAACGGCGATGGCCCTGGCTATTTCTCCAGGCCGAAAGGCGTCGCCATTGATAGCGACGGACACATCTGGGTAGCCGACGGCATGCAGGATCGCGTTCAGGTCTTCAACAAAGAACGGCAATTGCTGATCGCCATCGGTGGACACGGATTGTTGCCTGGCCAGTTTCAGGGTTTGGTGGCCATCGCCATCGACAAGTGGGATCGCGTATTCACGACCGAGATTTTTCCCGGACGCGCTCAGCAGTTTCAGTATGTCACCGATGCCGAAGCCGACGCCGAGCACCAGAAACGCGCAGCAGAGCGAGAGAAAGCGGCCGCGGAGAGGAAGTCTTCGCCGAATCCGCCGGAAGTTCAACAAATCCCCACTCCGCCAAAGCAAAACTGACGCTCGCGTAGGGCCATCTTTCCGAGGCGGGCCGTTTCTTTACCACTGCACTGAGAACCATGCCGCAGTTCAAACGCACCTATGTTCCAACTTGGAACAACTCCTGTCACAATCTTCATTGGCAAAACATCCTCGGTCGAAGTTCAATTCCTCTGCACGATTGCCAATCCAAGCGCAACCATTATGTGACCCCTAGCCTGCTCGCCCGTTCATTTTCGCAGCGCTCGCCTGTGTGATTTCGCATCATTCCTGGGCCATATCACGCAAAAACCAAAGCGTATATCAGACCACGATGGTCTGGTATTATGTCCTAACTCATTTACTTTCAGTGCCTTGCATTGTTCTCAGGGCCGCCAAAACCCAGTTTCCGTTCGGCAACCGGGGTGCACTTTGAGACACCGCATGCTGGGGGCGCTCAATCCCGGCTGGACGGAGTGGAAGTAGCGTCTTGCAAGACCAACGGAGGTTTTACACTTATATGAAGAGAGCGATTTTAGTAGCACTGTTTGCCTTGGCCACCGCCGGATTGGCGATGGGTCAGAACTGGTCATCTTCTGTCGACGTCCTCGGCGCACACAACAACAACGGCCGCGGCTGCGCAGGATGCCATTCACCGCACAGCGGCTCGTTTGGTTCGGGCCACGGCGGAGGAGTCGATGCCGGTAACTACGCGTTGTGGGGACAGGATGCCAGCCCTCTCTACGGCAAGTCCCTGGCGTTTGGCGATAGCGGAAGGTACGTCGAAGTTCTGCCGAGCACCATCACGGGTGGCGGGTCGGAAGTCGGCGGCATTCTCCTTTGCCTCAGCTGCCACGACGGCAACGTCACACAGCACAACATGATGACCGGCTCATCGTACGAACAGAAGATCGGTTTGCTGTCTAACCAAACCGCCTACGGCACTCAACCGATTCCGACTTTGCTCGGCAACGATGGCACCACCGCCGGCAACTACAACAACGATCACCCGGTGGGACAGAATGCCACCATCAGCACCACCACCAACGGCCTCGTGTGGGCGAATAATGCCTTCACCGTGACCGCGGGTACGCCCTTCGCCCAGTTCGTTGCCAACTACGGCTGGCCAGCGCTGGCGCCCGGTGCCTACAGCAACCCCTATGGCGTTAGCGCCGCAGGTAAGCCCTACGTCGTCTGCACCACCTGCCACAACCAGCACGTTATGACCGTCTACACGTCTTCGGCCAAGAGCCAGATCATGAACGATGGCGGCGGCAAGTACTATGCGACCTTCTTCTTCATCAACGGCCCCTACAACCCGCTGCTCGTCAACAACACGGGCACCCAGGCTCCGTCCTCGACCCAGTTCTGCCGCCAGTGCCACTTCGGCGAATCGAACGAGGGCAACAACACCAACAGCATCACCACGCAATTCCAGTAGAACGATTGTTCCCGGGGGAGAGAGAAATTCTCTCTCCCCTTTTTTCTTAGAAGAGTCTGGAGGCAGTCCATGAAGTCCCTGGTAGTTTTCGCTCTACTACTAGCAGCCGCGGCAAACGCCAGCGCGCAAGTTTCCTCTCACGCTCCCACGGCCACCGCAAAGCAACCCGCTCCCTCCTCAGTATCCCCGCACTCCTCATTTCAGATCAGCGACAAGCCCGTCGCCCGAGTGAACGGCGCCGTTTTGACCGATCGCGACCTGCTGCGAGAGATGCTCGAGATCTTCCCGTACGCCCGCCAGCACAATGGATTCCCCAAAGCGCAGGAAGCCTCTATCCGCCAAGGGGCGCTAGAAATGATCATTTTCGAAGAGCTGGTTTACCAGGAAGCGCAGCGGCGCAAGCTGGTTGTGCCCGCAGAGGAACTGAAGCAGTCCGAAACAGATTTCAAAAGAAAGTTTCACTCTCCCCAGGAGTATCAACAGTATTTGAACGAGGAATTGGGCGGTTCCGAGCTGGCCGTAAAGGACAAGATCAAGCGCTCGCTGCTCATCGAACAGGTGCTGAAGAGCGACGTCGAGCAAAGATCGGCCATGACCCAGGCTGAAATTCGCGCCTACTACGAAAAAAATCAGGCGCGCTTCCAGGTTCCGGAATCCATTGTGTTTCAGTCCATCTCTTTCCTCCCGCCCCAGAATCCCAGCGCCAGCCAGGCGAAGGAAGAATTGAAGCGCGCGAACGACACTCTCGTCCAGGCCAAAGCCACGAAAACGTACGAAGAATTTGGGCTGCTGGCGGAAAAAGTTTCCGAGGACGATTTCCGCGTGAACATGGGCGACCACAAAGCCGTGCCCAAAGATAAATTGCCGCCGCAAGTTGTGAAGGCGCTAATGGCGATGAAGCCCGGGCAGGTAAGCGACCTGATCCAAATCGAACAGGCGTACACCATCATCCGCTTGAACGCCCATCCTCTCGCCAGAACGCAAAGCTTCGATGAAGTGAAAGCCGGGCTCCGCACGGAATTGCAAAAGGCCAAGTACGAAGGTCTGCGCGAGGGACTGGATAAACGGCTGCGCGCCAAAGCAAAAGTGGAAGTGCTGTAGAGCGGCAATCTCGCGATTGTCCCCAGAAAAGTGAAATGAAACCGCGCGGCGCGGAGAAGATTCCCCGTCGGAAATTGCAGCAAAACTACGCGTGTTTTTTGAGAGAGTACGCAACACCGATCGTTGAGGAATTAAGCACTTCGGTGGGTGAGATGTCGCAGTGCTACCAGCTGCAATGTCATGGCGCAATGCCAGAACAAGCGTAAGTGCAGAGAAAGAAAAGGGATGAAAAAGTTCTGTGACAGCTGCCACTTGGCACAGGTTGTGCAATCACAAGATTTGAGTCGTTCGAACACGGAACACTCACTGGCCGTGGGATGGGCCATTCAGCGTGAAAGGAACTCTTAGATTCGCCGTTTGCTTCCTCCTGTTGCTGATCGCGAAAGCAACACTGGCACAGGTACAAGTCGGCGACGATGTCACCATGCGCATGAATGGCAATATCACCGCCGGCTACGCGGGTGACTACGGCAACCTGATTTCCTCCGACCACGGCGTGAATTTTGGCGCGGATGCACAGCTTAGCGGTGATTATTACAATCCGAATTTCATGAATTTCGCGGTCACGCCTTACTACAATCGATCCAGCACCAACTCCACTTTTTCCTCCCTCACCGATGCCAGCGGCGTGGACGCCACGACGAACCTTTTTAGCGGAAGCCGTTTCCCTGCATTCGTGAATTATCACTACGCGTATAACAACACCGGGAATTACGGAGTCGCCGGCGCTCCCAATTTCACCACCATCGGCACGGGCCAGGGTTTTGGCGTCGGCTGGAGCGCCCTGCTCCCGGACTGGCCCACGTTTTCGGTCAGCTATTCACAAGGAAGCGGCACCGGAAACGTCTACGGAACGAACGAGGAATCCAACTCGAGCACGCGAACGCTGAACCTCAGAACGTCTTATCGCTTGGCTGGCTGGACCCTGAACGCGAGCTATCAGCACCTGAATTACAGCGCAAATATCCCGACATTTCTAAGTGGAGAGCCGGCCACGGACACGTCGGACTTCAACGGCAACAGTTTCAGCGTCAACGGATTCCATAAACTCCCGGTGAACGGTTCCATCGCTTTGAGTTTTAACCGTTCTACCTACGACGGTGATTTCGGCCAAGTTTACCAGGGCAATTCCACCACAAATTTCACCACTGACACGGAAACGGCGCTCTTGAACTTTCACCCCACCGCCAAGCTGACGCTTTTCGCGGACCAGAGCTTCACTGACAATCTCAATGGCTACTTCTATCAGAGTCTCGCCGGCAATGGCGGCGGGATCGCGCTGCTACCGGAAAATTCTCAATCGCGGTCAAACACGTTAAGCTCCGGGGCAAGTTATCTGATTACTCCCAATCTCTTCAGCCAGGCCCAGATCACCTATTTCGACCAGACATATTTCGGCAAGACCTATAACGGCACCTATTTCAGTGGCACGGTCGGCTATAACAAGCGCATTCTAGATACCTTCACGGTTTCCGCCACGGTGATTGAAAGCACCAACCAATTTTCGAACAATGCCTTGGGCTACATCCTGAATCTCAGCGCCTTCCACAATTTTGCCGGCTGGGAAACTTCCGGAAACTTCAGCTACGCGCAAAACGTGCAAACCCTGTTGGTCACCTACACCACCTCTTATTACAACTATTCCGCTAACGTGCACCGTAGGCTCGGGCGCGGCAAGCAATGGACCGGAGCATTCAATGGCAGTCACAACGGTCTGACCAACCAGCCCGGGAGCGACAATAACAGCGAAAGCTATTCCACGTCGCTCGCTCTACGCCAGATCGCCCTCAGTGCCAACTACACGAAAGCGAATGGCACGGCTGTCCTCACCAGCACGGGCATTCAGCCCATTCCTCCGACCCCCGGATTGCTGCCGGAAGGGCTGATTGTCTACAATGGCACCAGCTACGGAGGCTCGGTCACGATCATGCCGCTGCCGCGGCTGTCGATTTCCGGCACCTATTCACACGCGGTCAGCGACACGCTGAGCGGCGAAGTTTTTTCCAACAACAAGACCAACATTTTTTATGGCCAGTTTCAATATCGGCTGAGAAGGATCAGTATCCTGGGCGGCTATACCAACTTCCTGCAGGGCATCAGTGCTTCGGGAACCCCTGCGGCCCATACGTATTCGTACTTTATCGGTGTACAGCGATGGTTCAACTTCTTCTGAGCGCTCACAGCAGAACGAAGCTCGTCGGCAGGACTCTGGTCGTGTGCCTCGCCGGCGTCGTGCTGAGTTTCGTTGCGTTGCCTGTCCGCGCGGCCGGCGACAAAAATAAAGAGTCAACCAAAATCGAGATGCCGGACTTGTTGATGGACGGCGGCCGCAAGCTCAGCTACGAGCGCAGCTTCAGCAACGAGCACGACGTGAAGCCCAAGCGCGGCTTCTGGACCAAAGTCGTTGATGTGATGATCGGCGCGCCCGATTACAAAAACACGGTGCGCCCGTACAGCATCGTCACGGATTCCAAGGGACGCATCATCATTACCGATCCGGGCGCGCACGGCGTACACATTTTTGATTTTACGAAGGAAAAGTACAAATTCCTCTCCCGCTACGACAAGGACAAGAATCCGCTGGTTTCCCCGCAATGCGTCACCGTGGACGCACAGGACAAGATCTACGTCACCGATTCAGACTCTGGCAAGATTTTCGTGTTCGATCCAAACGGCAAATTCGAAAGAACCATTGGCAGCCTGAAATATGGCGAAGGATTCTTTAAACGGCCCACGGGAATTGCCGTGGATTCCGCGGCGCAGCGGATTTACGTCACCGATACGCTGCGCAATCAGATCTTCCTGATGGACATGCAAGGCAGTGTGCTGAAGAAAATCGGCAAACTCGGCACTGGCAACGGCGAGTTCAACTATCCGACCGAGTTGCGCTTGTACGGCGAAAACCTCGCGGTGGTGGATGCCATGAACTTCCGCGTGCAGGTCCTGGACAAAAATGGCGAGTTTCAATACGCGATCGGCAAACTTGGCGACGATGTGGGCGGCATGTTCCGTCCGAAAGGCGTAGGCTTCGACTCCGAGGGGCATCTCTACGTAGTCGACGGACTATGGGCCGTCGTTCAGGTATTTAATCGCCAAGGCCAACTCCTCTATTACTTCGGCAAACGCGGCACGAAGCCGGGCGCATTTCAACTGCCGACCGGTTTAACCATCGACGCCCAGGACCGCATTTACATTGTGGATTCGTTCAACGGGCGCGTGCAGGTCTACCACTATTTCGCCACGAAAGCAGCGACAGGGAGGACGCCGTGAAACGCGCGCTGATCCTCCTCGCACTCATCTTGCTATCGCGCTGTCCGACCGCGCAGGCCCAGACAACCGCTCCACCAATTCAGGGAGACGTTCTGGGAATGCACAATATGTCACCCGGAAGTGGCTCTTCCGTCGCCGCGCAAGGCGGACTCGGCTGCACCTTCTGCCACGCACCGCACAGCGGTATCGGCGGCGTCACGCCCCTGTGGAACCAGACACTTTCCAGCCAGTCCTACACGCTCTACACCAGCAGCACCTTCAAGCAGCAGGGAACACAACCTACCTTGGGAAAGTCCAGCAGCCTTTGCTTAAGTTGTCATGACGGCACAGTCGCCGTGGGCCAAACTGCTGTCTACGGGAAAATTCCTGTCACCGGCACCATGAACAATATGGATGTGCTGGGCACAAATCTGAGTGGCTCGCACCCCTTCAGCCTGGTGATGCCTCTCAAAGATGCGCCAGATATGGCCGCCTCGCTTGTCGCCCAGGGTGTGACCGCGGATCCTACCGGTGCAGTCCAGCTGATTTCTGGCAACGTCGAATGCATCAGCTGCCACAACGCCCACGTGCAAGGCATCGATCGCGTGGCGCAAAAATTTCTGGTTCGCGATAGTTCCAACGGACAAATGTGCCTGGCCTGCCATGACCCCAATCGCATCATGACCGGACAAACCAATTTGTTAACTGGCTGGACTATCAGTATCCATGCGATCGCGACGAATCAAGTGGCGAGCACCGCCAATGTCGGTTCTTACCCCACCGTCGCCGTCAACGCGTGCACTTCCTGCCACACGCAACACAACGCCGACGGCCCCTCGCGGCTGGTGCGCTTGGCAACACCCGCCGCGCCCGGCGTCGATCCCAGCACACAAGACTGCATCACCTGCCATGGCGGTGGAGCAAACATTTCTCCCGCGGCTCCAAATGTTTACGCTGAATTCTCCAAGGTTTCCCATCTCTTGCCCGCGGGCGCCAACGTCCACGATGAAGCGGAAGCCGCCGTGCTCAATAACAATCGCCACGCCACCTGCGTGGACTGCCACAACGCGCACGCTGCGAATCAAATGGCTACTTTCTCCTTGCCGCCTACGATTCGTCCGCCGCAGACAAACGTCACGGGAGTGAGCGCCATCGACGGCGTTACCGTGGTCAGCCCGGCCGTCAACCAGTATGAAAGCTGCTTCCGCTGCCATGGCACCAGCGTCGGCAAACAAGTTTTGATCAAGTACGGGTACCTGCCCACGCGGCTCGTTTTCGCCGCCGACCCGTTGAACCTTGTGCCGCAATTCAGCTCGAATGCCACTTCAAGTCATCCGGTGGCGCATCCCCGCAGCAGCGCGTTGCCGCAGCCGAGCTTGCTTGCGAATATGCTGAATCAGAATGGCACCGCCTCCGCGCGGCTCATGGGCACACAGATCTTCTGCACCGATTGCCATGCCAGCGACGATAACCGCGAATTTGGCGGCACCGGGTCAAACGGGCCGCACGGTTCGATCTATCCGCACATTCTGGAACGGAATTATCAGTTCAGCCAGGCCGCCACACCCGGTGGCACGGTCACGAACACGTTTCCAACGCCCGATGTCAGCCCGCAAGGGCCGTACGCGATGTGCGCGAAATGCCACGATCTGAATAACATCAAGGCCAATGCCAGCTGGACGCAACACAGCCTCCACGTTTCTCAGTACGGCTTCTCCTGCTCCGTCTGCCACACTTCGCATGGCATGGGCGCGGTCAACCCATCAATTTCTGGCGAGCGGCTCGTGAATTTCGATATCAGTGTCGTCGGGCAAAATCAGACAGCGCCCATTTCCTACACGCGAGCGTCGAACACCTGCACGCTGACGTGCCACAACGCCGCCCACAACGCCGACGGCACGGTAACAATGAGTTCTGCCGCATCGTCGCTGCGAATGCCCAAAAAGCATTAGGATGTCGGCGGTGACCTGCGTTTGAGCGACAATTTCTGAGTAAGTCGAAACTCTGAATATGCAAAAGGGAGATTCTGCCAGCAATGCTCGTGGTCTGTTCAGGGGAAGCGCGCCCCGGGCAGTGGTCATCGTGTTGCTCCTCAGTGTTGCCGCGATTTGGGAAAGCGGCGGTCTTCATTCTTTGGCGTATCCGGAAATTTGGGGACATTTGAAGCTGGGAAGCTGGATACTACAGAACCGAAGCTGGCCGGAATTTGGACTCTTCTCCCAAGCGGACAAAACTCCGTGGCGCGACCTCAACTGGGGCTACGACCTTCTGCTGGCGCTTGCGTACCGCCTGTGGGGTTTGCGCGCTGTCCCGGCGTTGCTGATGTTGTTTCGCGTGGCGCTTGCCGGTATCACATTTTTCCTGGCCGGAGGCTGGCGGAATTTCTGGAGTGCCGTGGTTCTGTCTGCAATCGCGCAGTACGTTCTCGCGGGTATGGGTCCTGACGCGGGTTGTGTCTCGGTGATCTTGTTTGGGATTGAGTTGTTTCTCCTTCTGGATCTGCAAAATTCCGGGAGTCTTCGGCGATTGTATTTTCTTCCCGTGCTGTTTTTCTTCTGGGCCAATCTGGACATCGGCTTCATTTACGGCATCGCCTTGTATGTTTTATTTTTCTTCGCGCTGACCTTCGAGCGGTTGGGCAGGGCAGGGAACTGGCACTGGTTCGAGAAACCGTGTGCCGGGATTCCGCTTCGTTCCGCTGGGGTCGTGGGAATTGTCTGCGTGTTGGCCAGTCTGCTGAATCCCTCTGGATATCAAGCCTACGCTGATTTCTTCGTCTTTCAGACGAGCGCCGTGAACGGCTATTTGCCCGGCTATGCCTCCATGACCTTCCATCAGCCCCAGGATTACGTGTTGATGTTGCTCGCCATGACGGCATTCTTGTTCTTTGGCATACGTCGCTCCCGCGATTTATTTCGGTTCGGCCTCCTGATCGGCTGCTCCGCGATGGCCTTCCACTCGCAACGAGACAATTGGCTGCTGGCGCTCGCAGCCGTAGACTGCATCGGCCGCGCCTTCCCGCAAAGAAATGCAGAGTCGTCAGCCGAGCAAACTCCGCTATCGAAACGCCAAACGCTAATCCCCGTCGCAGCGTCCCTCGTGCTGGTATGCTCGGCCTTCGCTCTTCGTATACCCCACCAACGTGAAATGCTTCTGGCAAAGATCGCCACACGCTATCCCGTGCGCGCCAGCGATTTCATTCGCCAGCACCAATTGCCGCCGCCGCTGTTTAACTCCTATGCCTGGGGAGGCTTTCTTACGTGGTATTTGCCGGAATATCCAGTGGCGATCGACTCGCGTCGCGGTCTCTATCCCGAGCAGGAAGAGACCAACTACTTCAAGGCCATGAAGGCAGACATGCCGTATCAAGCGTTTCCGCCAATGCGATTGGCCCGCACGCTGCTCTTTGAAAAGCCAGGAGTGATGGGAGAAGCGTTGCGAGATCTGCCCGGTTTCCAGGTTGCTTACGAAGACGAAATTTCCATCGTGCTTCTGCAGGATCGGAAAGAATAAGGAGCCGCGCGTCTAGTGTCCGACGGAGCAGCAGTAATGACCAGGAATCAGCCAACGCCGAATTGCTGGAAGATCGGCGACGGCCTCGTGTTGCTCGCCTACAGCGTCGTAGTCCTCTTGATCCTTCCGTATCACGAAAAATGGGCCGACGAAGCGCAGGCATGGCTGATCGCGCGTGATCTGACCCTCAAAACCATCTGGTTCCACGAGATGCGCTATGAAGGCACCCCGGCGCTCTGGCACACGATTTTGTGGGTCGCTCAGCACGTGTTTCATGCCGGTTACGGCGCCATCGGCTACATCGGAGCGTTTTTCGCCACCGCTGGCGCGGCCGTGTTGCTCTTCAAAGCTCCGTTCCCGAGGTTCATCCGCTGGTTGCTGGTGTTCGGCTACGTGATCGTTTATCAATACGCGGTAATTGCGCGGCCGTATACGCTTCTGCCGCTCCTGGCCTTTTGCGCCGCGATTCTGTTCAAGGATCTCCGCCATCCCGAACGCATCACCCTGGTGCTGGTTCTTCTGGCTCTGCTCACAGTGCACGGCGCGATTTTTGCGGGATGTTTGGCGCTGGCCTATTTGCTCGAAGCCCGAAAGTCGTGGCGCGAACTAAACGCGGACGTAAAGAAACGCTATGCGATCTGTGCCGCCGTCTTCGCATTGACGTTCGTCTTTCTTTTTGCAATTTTGAAACCCGCGCCAGACGTCCAGGAATTTGCCGCGCAAAACGGAGTAACGCAGCAAGCCGCCCTGCTGAAGGCCAATGTGGTGACCGTACCCATGAAGTTAGAAGCGGTATTTTCTGGAGCGTTTCTGGATTTCACGCTTCCGTCGGTGTTGTTCGCCATCCTTGCGGGAGCCTACTGCGCCATGCGCCGTAAATTCCTGGTGTACGCGATGCCCGTCGTTGCTCTCATCGCGTTGTATGTCGCAGTCCATGGTTACGCGCATCACCAGGGAACCGTAACGGTCGCCGCCCTCGCAGGGCTTTGGATTGCCTGGCCCACTCCGCAAGAACGCGCTCGTTTCAACGTGTTCGAACGCCGCGCCACACAAGGAATGGTTTTGCTGTTACTGCTCTTCGGTGTAATCCAGATTTGGGATTCGGCTGTTGCCATACATCACGAATATCTTTATCCCTATAGCGGTGCAGAAGATGCTGCGAAGTTCCTTAAATCCGAAAACGCGGACAATCGACCAATATTCGGTTTTTCCTACGGTGTTGCCGGAATCCAGGCATACTTTGACCGCAACATTTTTTCGAATATTCCCACAGCTTATTTTCATCATGGCTTGCCGCTCTACGGCAAGAATCTGGATTTAGGAGAAATCGCGCAAGTTTCCCCGGGCTACATCGTAATTTTTGACGAAGATCCGCAGCGCATCCTCGATATGCACGTTATCGATGGTCTCGCTTCCGTCGGCTACCAGATGGTGCATTTCTCAGACGGCTACCAGCTCTACCGCCGCGGAGTCTACGTCCGTCAGACCTATTTCATTTTCAAACGAACCGGCGCCGCAGCATTCGCCGCTCACTGACGCTGATAAACCGTCGCGATGTCATCGTGATACACCAGCCGGAAGCGTGGGTCGATCGTTAGGATCTTTGCCAGTGGTAGCCGGGAATCCAGCAACACCACCCGAGCCTCATCCAAAAACGGGTCCGTCTTGTAGCTTGGAAACGCGGATTGTGAGTTGTAGAAAAGCTCGTCCAGTTGGTCGCCGTAAAGATCGTTGCGCCCATCGATGGCCACCGGCAACTCCGGCAGATACCACATCAAAAAGCCGCCCCAATTCAGATTGTTATAAATCGGGGCCGAAAATGAATTGTGCCGAAGGAAATTGACGGCGTTCACCGGATAATTCGCGCTGATAGCTCGGTCAAGCCCTCGCGCACTGAAATCCGTAAACCACGCGCCAGCGAACAACAAAAGAACGACCGCGCCCGCCACAGCGGCCAGTTCGCGCCACGAATCGCGGATTGGCGTTGCAGTTTCGGAAGTCGGCAAGTCCGCAATGCACGCGGCGGCCGTAAAGCAAATAAACCAAGCATCCCGCATGGTACGAAAAGACACAATACTCGCAACCACGAGAAGCGCCAGCTTGAAAGGATCTAGCTTCTTCTGCCAACCTATCGCGTAAAAACCCGCAGCCCCTAGAAAAAGCTCAATGAAATTGCCCAGCAAACGAAAAGGCAGCGGCTGCAGCTCCACGATGACGCGATACGTGAATTTCGCCTTGCTATAAGCCAGCACAACCAGATAAGGATGATAGGAATTCGGTCCAAGGAAAGTGCCCAAAACGCAAAGCGCAAAAATCACGGCAAGCGGTTTCCCGGGAAGAGAAGAGCGCGTCAGGAAATCGGGAGAAAATCCAAATTTCGCTAGAATCTGGTGCGAGAGATGGACGGTAACAAACAACCCCACCGCAAACAGCCCATATATAAATTGAATATGCAGGTTCGCCCAAAGCACGAAAACGAATGGCAACCAATAAAGCGATTGCACACGCGCCGTTCGCTGCGCCTCGAACAGCAGTGCAAGGGTGACGCAGTAAAGAATGTAAGAGCAGAAAACCGGCCGGGGCGCTCCGCTGAACAAAAATGCCGCGCAAGTGATTCCCGTGAGCACACACGGAAGCCAGAACCTCCCGGAGATTCGCCGCAACATCCAATAAATCGAAAACGCAACGCCCACTGTCAGTATCGTTCCCACAGCCCCGATGCCCACCAGCCCAAGCCAGGAGTAAGCCAGCGAAAGCAGTACCTCGTAGCCCCAACTGTAAGCCACCCATGCGCGGTCTGCGGCAGTGCGCGACAAAATGCCTGTATGCGGAAGCGCGGAATTCCGGATAATCCAGTCGCCGACCTTCAGGTGCCACCACGTATCAAAATCCGTAACGCAATATTTTTCGCGGAGGGAATAAATCCCGATACTGCCGAGCAAGGCAATCAGCGCCGCAAGCTGGGCCCAGCGAGTGCGAAAGAAGTTCATGAGCCGGCTGAAACAGAAGTCGCTGCCACGCTTTTCAATTCAGCAGTTGCGGAATTCGCGCCGGCTTCGCCGGCTTCGTGATACTCCCCGTCTTCATTCACGGCCCACACGTTATATTTTTGTTCCCCGGCCAGAATGTTTCGCGCCGCAAGCATCGCCGTCATCATGGCGTGATCCTGATTGTTGTACTTGTGCATGCCGTTGCGTCCCACAAGATGAAGATGGGGGCAATGCGCCTCAAGCGCCTGCCGAACTGCTTCCACATGTTTCTTGTAATCGTCGTCGTACACGGGATAAGCCTTGGGCTGCCGGATCACGCATCCATCGACAACATCCGCCGCAGCCGCCAGCTGCACCTGTTCCAACTCTTTCTTAGCCAGTGCTATTAGGTCCTCGTCGCGGGCGCTCCACAAACCGTCGCCCTCAAAACAAAAATATTCCAACCCATAACAACAGTAATCCGGGTCCGGAACCATTTCTGGCGACCACGACTTGTAGTTCTGGACGCGCCCAACCTTCACGTTAGGATCGTGAATATAAATCCAGTTGTCGTTGAACCGGTTCCGCTCGCGCAAAATCAAACCCACGGTTACAAAATCCCGGAAGCGCAAGGATTCCGCCGACCGCAGCGCCGCATCCGGAAGCCGTGGCTCCAGTTCCGCCGCCAGTTGCCGCACCGGCATCGACGAAATCACATGCTCGCCCCGATATTCCTCCACTCCCCCGTCGGCCGTGCGCGCGGTCACGGTCCAGGACATCGTCTCCGCATCGAAGCGGCAACCGCTCACCCTTCGCCCCAACAGCACTTCGCCGCCCATGCCTCGCAGTTTTCCCGCGCAAGCTTCCCACATCATTCCTGGCCCTAACCGCGGATAGCGAAATGTGTCGATCAGCGTCTTCACCACCTGCGCCCGATCCTTCGTTCCGCTCTGCGGCAACAGCGCGTTCTTGATCGCCGAGCCCAGCGACAGCCCCTTGATCCGTTGCGCTGCCCAATCCGCGGAAATTTCCTTGCAGCTCATTCCCCAAACTTTCTCGGTGTACGTCTTGAAGAAAATATTGAACAGCCTCCGCCCAAACTGGTTCACCACCCAGTCTTCGAACGACTTTGGATTCCGCGTGGGATGAATCTGCGCTGCCACGAACGAAAAAACGCAAAGGCAAGATTCAACGATCCCAAGTTTCGACAGCGCTTCAAGCGGTTTCAGCGGATAAGCGTAAAACTGTCCCCCATAATAAATCTTCGACGACCGCGGCCGCTGCAACATATCCGCGCCCAGAATTTCCGTCCAAAGATCTTCTACTTCATGCGACTTGGAAAAAAAGCGATGGCCGCCGATATCGAAGCGATACCCGCGGTAGTTTACCGTGCGTGAAATTCCCCCAACATATTCAGGATCGCTTTCCAGTACGACCACCCGTTGGCCCGCTTTGACCAGCTCATAGGCCGCCGTAAGCCCGGCGGGTCCCGCACCCACAATGATGGCTTTTGTCGGGCGATCACTCATAGGTCTCTCGCGCGCACTTCAAAGCAACGATGCAGCTAACGCAAAACGAACCGCCTCACGGGTTCTGCGCCTGCGCGATCAACTGCAAAACTTTCTCCCTGTTTTCGTAATTCGGATTCGCGTCCAGCAATTTCTGCCAAGCAGCGATCGCTCCCTGCTCGTCCTTCTTACCCTGCCACTTTACAATACCAAGATTGAAAAGTGTGTCGGGCTTGGTGGGCGCGATGGCCAGCACCTTTGTGAACTGCGCGATGGCTCCATCCGCATCCCCGGTGTACCAATACGCTGTGCCAAGATCGGTTCCCACCGATGTGTCCGACGGCTGCGACTCGAGCGATCGCTCATAATAAACAATTGCGGCCGGATATTGCTTTGCGTCGTAATAAAGGTTGCCCACCTGCGCCAGCAGCGCCGCATTCTTTGGATCGGCTTTCAGTCGTTCGAGCAGTGGCGCCGCCTGCGCATCCGCAGCCTGCTTCAATTCCGCGGTAGAAAGCGCCGCGGGCACAGAATTGAAGTTCGCCGCTGCCATCTGGCCGGATACTCCGCTCGGTGCGGACGCTGGCGCCATTCCCACGCTCGCCGGTTCTTGCGCGGCGAAAGATCTGCGTATCAACCATCCACCACTAATGCCCAGTGACAGCGAAAACACAGCAAGTGCCGCGACCTGCGTGCCGCTCCAGGAATTGCTCGTGGTTGTCTTAAGTTCGCTCACGTTGTGTCGCTCCTTCCGTGCATCCTGGCGCGTTAATTCTTGGTTTCCGCAGTGGCTTTTGCTTCCGCAATCATCTGTTCCACCACCGGCTTACGGTCCAGATTCGGATTCGTCTTCAGAAGTTGCTGCCAGGCCGCCACCGCTCCCGCCGGATCCTTTTTCCCCCGATATTTGATCATGCCAATATTGAAGAGCGCATTTGCGTCCTTGGGGTTGGACTTCAGCACCCGATTCAATTGGGCCACCGCACCGTCCGCGTCTCCGGAATAATAAAGACAAGAGGCCATCTCTGTACGAGCCGACACGTTCTTCGGATCAATGCTCAGCGCCTTCTCAAAATAGCCCACCGCTTCCTGAAATTGGTGCGAAGCCTGGTAAATTCTAGCGATCTGCACCAGCAAACCGGCGTTGTTCGGTTCGGCTTTGGACCTTTCGATCAGGCCGGAAACCTGGACATCCGCCATCTGCTTCATCTGCTCGATCGTCAATTGAGGGTGAACGCCGTTGTATGTAACGGCAGCATTCGGTGCACTGGCAGCGGAGTTAGACCGCGCGACGCTCGGACTAGCATGGCTGCCCAGGAAGAAATAGCCGATAGCGAGACCGACGACTAGACAGGTCCCGGCTGCTGCATAAACCTGTTTCGCTGCAACGCCAGCGTCCACGGAAGTGCTGCCGGTTTGAGGGGTGCTGGACATCGTAGTTGCTCCCGATCTAGCTCTCTTGACCTGGCGAAGAGCTCGCCTAACACATTCATTCTAAGTTACTTACACCAGCCATACGGGCGGTCCACAGGGGCTCGCCGTAACAAGCAAAGCGCAAGAAAAGCCAAGAATTCAGAGGCCGCACATAGAGCGTAGGTGGTGCTGCACACAACTGCCGCGCCACCCGTCACAACCTTATGTGATCTACGTCACACCCCTGCACTTTGCCTGCGTCCACGGGCCGTGTATCCTGTCATAGCTCACCTTCTTCCGTGAAATGTAAAGCGCATCGGACCTTGACGAACGCTATGACGAACAGCAACCCCGCAAAATTTGGGCTTCCGTTCCCAATTGGGCTAGTTTGCTTGTTCGCCGCCGTCATTTTTCCATTGGCCCATAGTGGCTTCTACCATTTGTCGCCCAACGTTTGGCCGTCTCGTCATATTGGTGCGCGTTTTGTGTTTGCCGACTTGGACGGTGACCGTATTCCGGATTTGGCACAGGTCGAATCGCAAAATCCTCGGTCAGCCAATAGCAATTATTCCATTCATGTGAAGTTGAGCGCCGGAGTGGAATCGGCGATTGGCGTAAGTGGGCCGATGGGTGGCCTTAGAGTTGCCGCCCGCGATGTGAACGGAGACGACAACCTCGATCTCGTAGTCACCTCCAACCTCGATTCGAGCTTTGTCGAGGTGTTCTTAAATGATGGCCATGGGAATTTCGCCGCAGCCCCGTGCGCGAATTTGGCCACTCTCGAAAATGTGCCTGGTGTAGTCCTGGAGACTTTGTCGGGTCCGCAGAGAGATCGAGTCACGCTTGCTTCGGCTCGCCCTTCGCTCGACGAGGCACTGGTCAAGGATTCCTATATCCATGACCCGGTTTGCTGGCGGCGGCGCCCACCCCCAAGACCAGTCGGTCCTCCGAAAAGATGGGCTGCCGCGCTTCGGTCGCTCTCCCCCTGTCTCGACGACATTTTCGTAACCAATCATTTATCGCACTGTTATACATTCTTTAGGCCGGGGCGACTATTGTCGCCGGGGCAGATTTGACGGGGCCGGCGCCGTAGCTGCGCTAATCCTCTAAACCGGATGGAATACTGACACCACCGAGTGTCCGCATTCACCAACGTTCAATTGATGTGAGGGTAGAGTCATGTGGCGTTTTATTCGGGGTGTATGCCTGGCCAGTGTGCTGGCGTGGGGAGCCAGTTCTCCAGCTCAAGCGCAAAAGGCTCTGACATGGGATGAAGTGAAACAACATTTCGAAGCCAATAATCCGACGCTCAGCGCCGGTCAAATCGGTATCGAGGAATCAAAGGCCAACGAAATCTCCGCTTACCTGCGTCCCAACCCCACGCTCACCCTTCTGGGCGATCAGATAGATCCATTTCCCGGAGGTCCCGCGCACGGACCATTCGCCTACTTCTTGCCATCCGCCACCGTCAACTATTTGCATGAACGCGAACACAAGCGCGAACTACGCCTTGAGAGTGCCCAGAAAGCCACAGGCATTGCCGTTTCCAGCCAATCGGACTTGCAGAGGAACCTGATTTTCAATTTGCGCAGCGCATTTGTCGGGATATTGCAGGCCAAAGCTACCCTGCGAGTGGCCAAGGACAACTTGGAATATTGGGACCACGAATTGAAAATCAGCAAGGATCGCCTCGACGCTGGAGACATCGCCAGAATCGACTTTGATCGCCTGGAACTTCAACGCAGCCAGTTCGAATCGGATTTGCAAACCGCGGAAGTCAATCTGCGAACCGCGAAGATTCAGCTATTGATGCTTTTGAATGATAAAACCCCCGTCGACCAGTTCGACGTCCTTGGTTTGTACGAGTTCAGCGACCAGCTCCCGCCTCTCGACCAATTCCGCCAAATCGCGCTAGACAACCGCCCGGACCTGAAGGCGGCCGCGCAAGCTGTTGATAAAGCCAAGACCGACCACAAACTCGCCGTCGCCAACGGTTCCACAGATCCGACCTTAGGGTTCGATGTGGGAAGGAACCCTCCCATCGATCTTTATATCGGCGCAAGCGTGAGTATCCCTCTGCGCGTATTCGATCGCAACCAGGGCGAAAAGCTCCGCACGCAACTGGACGTTGACCGCAATCAGAAACTCCTGGATGCCACCCAGACTCAGGTGTTCAGCGACGTGGATTCGGCCTACGCCATGGTCAATAGCAATTTGATTTTGCTGCAGCCCTATAAGGCCAAATACCTGGATGAGGCTGCGCGCGTACGGGACACCATGAAATTTTCCTACGAGCACGGCGGTGCCGCCTTGATCGATTTCCTCGACGCTGAGAAGGAATACCGGGACACCGAGCTGAATTATCTGAACCTAATCGGTTCTTACCTGATCGCGGCAGGCCAGTTGAATCTTGCCGTGGGACGCGAGGTCCTTCAATGAGAAGCAGACTGGCTCTGCACCTGACATGCATCTCGATTCTCGGCGTTTCTTTTTCCTCGTGTGGAGGTAAATCCGAAGACGTTGGCAACGCCGGCGCGCCTCCTGCGGCAAAAGTAGAAAAGGAACAGGATGTCAACTTGCTCACCGTCGACCATCCGGAACAGTTTCCGCTGGTCAAAGCCACCGATTATTCTGCCGCGCCTACTCTCAGCGTCACCGGCACGGTAAATCCCGATATCAGCCGCACCGTCCCTGTGATTTCGCTGGCCACAGGACGCGTGGTGGAAATCCGCGCGCGCCTGGGCGACACCGTCAAGAAAGGCCAAGTTCTATTGCTCGTGCAAAGCCCAGATATCGCCGGAGCCTTTTCGGATTACCGCAAAGCCATTGCCGATGAAATGCTGGCCAACAAACAATTGGAGCGTTCGCAGTTGTTGTATGAAAAAGGCGCAATTTCGCTTAGCAACCTGCAGTTGGCGCAAGACACCGAAGATAAAGCCAAGGTGGACGTCGAAACCACGCTCGAGCATCTCCGCGTGCTCGGTGTTGATAAGGATCACCCGAGCGGCGTCGTGGAAATCAAAGCGCCTGTCTCCGGCGTCATCACCGATCAACAAGTCACCAACGCCGCAGGAGTTCAGGGGCTCTCTGGTGCCAATCCTTTCACCATCTCGGATCTTTCCAGCGTGTGGATTCTTTGCGACGTCTATGAAAACGATTTGGCGAATGTCCACGTCGGCGAAAACGCGGACATTACCCTGGTTGCCTACCCGGACAAAACATACACCGGAAGAATCAGCAATATCGGGCCGATCCTCGATCCTAACCTGCGCACCGCCAAAGTGCGGATTCAGGTGGCCAATCCGGACATGTTGATGCGTGTAGGCATGTTCGTCACCGCCACTTTCCATGGACAAAAAAAGGTGCAATATGCCGCCGTGCCGGCTTCCGCCATTTTGCACTTACATGACCGGGATTGGATTTACGTTCCGGCGGGTGGGAACAAGTTCCGTCGCCTCGAAGTCAAAGCCGGCAGCATGCTTCCCAACAAAATGCAGGCAGTGCTGCAAGGCATTCAGCCAGGACAAGAAGTGGTAAGCAACGCATTAGTCATGCAAAGCACGGTGGAGCAATAGAAGCCGATGACGCGTCGTCCAACCATAAGGATTCCCCGATGATTCGCGCTATCGTCGACTTTGCTCTCGACAATCGCTTTATCGTTCTCGCTATTGCCGTGCTTCTCCTGATGTGGGGAGGCGTCTCGTTTCATAACTTGCCTGTCGAAGCTTATCCCGACGTCGCCAATAACTATGTCCAGGTCATTACGCAATGGCCGGGCCGCGCCGCCGAAGAAGTCGAACAACAGGTCACCATCCCTATCGAAATTCAGATGAACGGCCTGCCGCATCTCGCGCATCTTCGCTCTGTCTCCTTGTTTGGCCTCTCCAGCGTCATGCTGATCTTTGATGATTCTTCCATCGACGATTGGAATCGCGAGAAAGTTTTGGAACGCCTGTCGATGGTGACTCTGCCGACCGGTTTGACGCCGCAGATGGGATCTGACTGGAGCCCCGTTGGGCAGATTTATTGGTACACGCTGAAAAGCACCAATCCGAAATATGACTTGATGGAATTGAAGGCCCTCGAAGATTGGGTTTTGGAAAAACAATTTAAATCCGTGCCCGGGGTCGTGGACGTTTCCAGTTTTGGCGGAACCACCCGCGAATATCAGGTGAAGGTGGATCCCAACAAACTGGTTTCGTACGGCATCAGCCTTCCGCAGGTAGAGCAGCAGATCGCCGCAAATAACGTCAACGCTGGCGGCAGCTTTATCGAGTCTGGTTCGCAGCAGATCAACGTGCGCGAGGTGGGACTTTTCACCAGCGTTCAGGAAATCGAGCAGACGCCGCTGAAAACGCAAAACGGCACGGCAATTCACGTCAAGGATATTGCCACTGTCACGCAGGGGCCCAAAATCCGCCTGGGAAAGATCGGCAAATCAGTTCGGCGAGAAGACGGCACAATCGTCGATGACGACGACGTTGTCGAAGGCATTGTGCTCCTGCAAAAAGGCGCCGAGTCGGAGAGCACCCTCGAAGGAATTCACGCCAAGGTCAAGGAACTGAACGAACATATTCTGCCACCGGGCGTGAAGGTCGTTCCGTTTCTCGATCGCAGCGAACTGGTGCACTATACGACGCACACGGTGCTTCATAACCTCGGTGAAGGCGTCTTATTCGTCTCTATCATTCTGTTTTTCTTTCTCGGCAATGTCCGCGGCGCGCTCATCGTCGCTTTAACCATCCCGTTTTCCCTGTTGTTCGCTTCGATTTGTCTGGATTTGAACAAGATTCCCGCTAACTTGCTTTCGTTGGGCGCACTGGACTTTGGGATGGTGGTCGACGGCGCCGTCGTCGTTATTGAAAATATCGTGCGCCATTTTGGTTTGCCAAGCGCCGCGCAAAAAACTCCATTGGAACGAATCCGCGACGCCGCCCACGAAATTCAGCGCCCGGTCTTTTACGCCATCGCGATCATCATCACGGCATACATGCCCATTTATACGCTGCAAAGCGTCGAGGGCAAACTGTTCCGGCCGATGGCCTGGACGGTCGCCTTTGCGCTGCTGGGCGCGTTGGTTTTTTCGATGACCATTGCTCCTGTGCTGGCCGGCGTCTTATTCCGCAAGGGAGTCAAGGAGTGGCGCAACCCGCTGATGAATTTCTTGCGCGATCGCTACCGCATCTCGCTTCGCTGGGCGATTGGGCACCGGCGCATCACTCTCACGTTGGGTGCCTTCGCCCCGCTGCTCGCCGCGGTGATTCTCTACAGCAACGTCATCGGTTCGGAATTCTTGCCGCATCTGGACGAAGGAGCGATCTGGGCTCGCGGCACGCTGGCGCCCAGCACCGGACTCACCGAAGGAACACGCGTCATGGATCAGGCACGGTTGATCTTCGCATCCTTCCCGGAAGTAAAGCAGGTGGTCTCTCAGGTGGGCCGCCCAGACGACGGGACGGACACGACCGGCTTTTTCAACACGGAATACTTTGTCGATCTTTGGCCGAAAGACAAATGGCGTCCTGTCTTCCGTGAAGACAAAGAAGCCCTGATCGCTTCCATGGACAAGGAAGTAAGCAAAATGCCGGGCGTATTGTGGAATTTTTCTCAACCTATCTCAGACAACGTCGAAGAAGCCGTCAGCGGTGTCAAAGGTGAACTCGCCGTCAAGATTTACGGCAGCGATCTGCGCACTCTCGAAGCCAAAGCCGAAGAAATTACCAACATCATGAAAAACGTGCGCGGCATTGAGGACTTGGGTGTATTCCGCGTGCTTGGTCAGCCGAATCTGAATCTCGTCATCGATCGGCTCGCGCTGGCCCGCTATGGCTTGAACGCCTCGGATGTCCAGGATGCGGTTGAGACCGCTGTCGGCGGCAAGGCCGTCACACAGGTCCTCCGCGGCGAACAGGTTTTCGATCTTGTCGTGCGCTACCAGGCGCCATACCGGGACACAAAAGAGGCCATCGGAAATATTCGCATTGTCACTCCCAACGGACAGCGAGTCGGTTTATCACAAGTCACGCGCGTGGAAACCATCGACGGCGCGTCCGAAATTTATCGCGAAGCCAACTCACGCTACGTCGCCATCAAATACAGCGTGCGCGGCCGCGACCTGGGCAGCACCGTGGAAGAAGCCATGGCCAAAGTGCGCTCGCAAGTGAAGCTCCCGGAAGGCTACACCCTCGATTGGGCCGGCGAATACGCCAGTCAGCAGCGTTCCGAGCGCCGATTGATGTTCGTGCTGCCCATCACCATTCTGATTATTTACGTGATCCTCTACGTCATGTTCAGTTCGCCCAAGTGGGCCTTGCTCGTATTAGCGAATGTGGCCATGGCTCCCCTCGGCGGTTTCCTCGCACTGTGGATTACCGGCGAACATTTCAGCGTCTCCTCCGGCGTCGGCTTCCTTGCACTGTTCGGCGTTTCCGTGCAGACCGGAGTCATCATGGTGGAATACATCAATCACTTGCGCGCGGCCGGCAGTTCTATCGAAGACGCCGCAGTGCAAGGCGCCGTTCTCCGCTTGCGCCCGATCATGATGACCATGCTTGTCGCCATTCTCGGTTTACTTCCGGCGGCAATGTCGCGCGGCATCGGTTCCGATTCTCAGCGGCCGTTCGCCATCGTAATTGTCGGCGGACTTTTGGCTGCGTTGCTCCTCAGCATTTATCTGCTGCCAACTTTGTACACCACCTTCGCGCGAGACACGGATCGCTTGCCGCCTGCCGATCCCGAGTGGGAAGAATCCGCCTGATCGAATGACCAACACGCAGTGACCTGCGTCACAGGTGTGCGTTTACCCTTATTTTTCGCACCTTTCCGTTGCTTTCATCTCCGCAGCCGCCTACCATTTTCTTATCAGGTTACTCGCACGACGGAGATCCCAATGGCCAGAAAGATGTCAATTGTCGACGGCAACGAAGCCGCCGCCGCAGTCGCTTACCGCCTCAATGAAGTGATTGTGATTTATCCCATCACTCCTTCATCCCCGATGGGCGAGTGGTCGGATCAGTGGAATTCGGAACGCCAACAAAATATTTGGGGAGCTATTCCCGACGTTATCGAGATGCAGAGCGAAGGCGGCGCTGCGGGTGCGCTCCATGGCGCGCTGCAGGCTGGCGCCCTCGGCACAACGTTCACCGCATCGCAGGGTTTGCTTCTGATGATTCCCAACATGTACAAGATCGCCGGCGAATTGACCGCTGCGGTAATTCACGTCGCCGCGCGCACCCTGGCCACTCACGCCCTGTCCATCTTCGGCGATCACAGCGACGTGATGTCGACGCGCGCCACTGGATTTGCGATGTTGGCCTCCAACTCCGTTCAGGAAGCCAGTGACTTCGCCTGTATCGCGCAGGCCGCCACTCTCGAATCGCGCATACCCTTCCTACATTTCTTCGATGGCTTCCGCACCTCTCATGAAGTGAACATGATCGATCCGCTGAGCGACGACGATCTTCGCGCGCTCATCGACGACAAATTTGTTCGGCAACATCGCGAACGCGCGATGACTCCTGACCGCCCCATCCTTCGCGGCACCGCGCAAAATCCCGACGTATTTTTCCAGGCGCGCGAAGCGTGCAATCCCTACTACCGCGGCTGCCCAACGATTGTGCAGGACGTGATGGATCGTTTCGCCATGCACACCGGCCGCAAATACCAACTCTTCGATTACTACGGCCGGCCGGATGCCGAACGATTGATCATCCTGATGGGCTCCGGTGTGGGCGCGACGGAAGAAGCGGTAGAGGCGCTGCAAAAAAAAGGAGAAAAAGTTGGCCTGTTGAAAGTGCGCTTGTTCCGGCCCTTTGCCGCCGGCGTTTTCCTGAAAGCGATTCCGTCCAGCGTCAAATCCATCGCCGTCCTCGATCGTACGAAGGAACCAGGTGCCCTGGGCGAGCCCCTCTACCAGGATGTCCTGACAGCTTACATGGAACGCTATTCGGCGAATCCAGCCGCAGGCATACCGCGCATCATCGGCGGAAGGTACGGCCTATCCTCAAAAGAATTCACACCCGCAATGGTGAAAGCCGTATTCGATGAGCTGAAGAAGCCCGAACCGAAAAATCATTTCACGGTCGGCATCGTCGATGACGTAACGCACACCAGCCTCACCTACGATCCCGATTTCTCGACCGAAGATCCCCGCACCGTTCGTGCCCTGTTCTACGGGCTCGGCTCGGACGGCACAGTCGGCGCCAACAAAAACTCCATCAAGATCATCGGCAAGGGAACCAATAATTTCGCGCAGGGTTATTTCGTTTACGATTCGAAGAAGGCCGGCGCCGTCACCGTTTCCCACCTCCGCTTCGGCCCCGACCCGATTCGTTCCACATACCTGGTCACCAAAGCGAATTTCGTCGCCTGCCACCAGTTCCAATTTCTGGATCGCATCGATGTTTTGTCGGCCGCCGAACCCGGCGCCACGTTCTTGGTGAACGCGCCCTTTGGCCCCGACGAAATCTGGCAGCACGTCCCGAAGCAAGTGCAGGAAACCATCCTCAAAAAGAAATTGCGCTTCTTCGTCATCGACGGTTACACCGTCGCGCGCGCGGCCGGCATGGGTAGCCGCATCAACACCATCATGCAGACCTGCTTCTTTGCCATCAGCGGCGTGTTACCGCGCGACGAAGCCATTGCCGCCATTAAAAAAGCCATCGCCGAGACTTACGGCAAGCGTGGCGAAGCTGTTGTCCAGAGAAATTACTCGGCCGTAGATCAGGCCCTCGCGCATCTGCACGAAGTGCGCGTCCCGGACAAAATCACCGCCACATGCGAAATGTTCCCCGCCGTCGCTTCGCACGCCCCCGAATTTGTTCGCAGCGTTCTCGGCACCATCATCACCGGGAACGGCGATTCGCTTCCCGTCAGCGCCATGACTATCGATGGAACATTTCCCACTGGCACCGCCATGTGGGAAAAGCGGAATATCGCGAGGGAAATTCCCGTTTGGGACGAGGATCTCTGCATCCAGTGCGGCAAATGCGTGCTGGTCTGCCCTCACGCCGTGATTCGTGCAAAGGTCTATGACTCTTCGTTGCTCAGCGACAAGCCGGAAACTTTCAAGTCCGCCAAACCCCGCTGGCGCGAGTTCGAATCCATGCGTTACTCGCTCCAGGTTGCTCCTGAGGATTGCACTGGCTGCAAATTGTGCGTCGAGATTTGCCCCGCGAAGAGCAAAACCGAAGTAAAACACAAAGCCATCAATATGGAGCCGCAAGCCCCGCTGCACCAGCCCGAAAGCGTGAATTGGGAATACTTCCTCGGGCTCCCCGAATTCGATCGCAACCGCATTTCCCACTCGCAAGTAAAGGACTCGCAGCTGCTCGAGCCGCTCTTCGAGTTCTCCGGCGCCTGCGCGGGTTGCGGCGAAACACCATACATCAAACTTCTGACCCAGCTTTTCGGGGACCGGCTCATGATCGCCAATGCTACCGGCTGCTCTTCGATCTACGGCGGCAATCTTCCCACAACGCCTTACACAAAGAACAAAGACGGTCGCGGACCAACCTGGTCGAACTCCTTGTTCGAAGACAACGCCGAATTCGGTCTCGGCATGCGCCTGGCCGTAGATCAGCAGCATCAATATGCGCAGGATTTGCTCGTCCGCTTGAGCGGTCAACTCGGCGACGAACTCGTCAAAGGCTTGCTTCGAGCCGATCAGTCGAAAGAACAGGGAATCGAAGAGCAGCGCCGTCGCGTAGTCGAGCTGAAAAAGAAGTTGTCAGCACTGGCTCTTCCGGAGTCCGCGGCCTTGCAATCGGTCGCGGATTCGCTCGTGAAAAAAAGCGTTTGGCTCCTCGGCGGAGACGGCTGGGCTTACGACATCGGCTTCGGCGGCCTCGATCACGTGCTCGGTTCCGGGCGTAACGTCAACGTCCTTGTGCTCGACACCGAAGTCTATTCCAACACTGGCGGGCAAATGTCCAAAGCGACGCCTCGTGCCGCTGTCGCCAAATTTGCCACTGGCGGCAAGCACACCGGCAAGAAAGATCTGGCGATGGAGGCAGTCAGCTACGGCTATGTATACGTTGCGCGCGTAGCTATGGGCTCCAGCGACACGCATACGATAAAGGCGTTCCTCGAAGCGGAAGCGCACGATGGACCTTCGCTCATCATCGCGTACAGTCATTGCATTGCGCACGGATATGACATGGTCCTCGGTCTGGACCAGCAGAAAAAGGCCGTGCTCAGCGGTTACTGGCCGTTGATGCGCTACAACCCCGCGCTTCGCCTCGAAGGCAAAAATCCTTTCCTTCTCGATTCCAAGGCGCCCAGCATCACCTTGAAGCAATACGCCTATCAGGAAGCGCGCTACACGATGTTGGTTCGCAGCAATCCTGAAGCCGCGCGCGAATTGCTGAAAGCCGCGCAGGATGATGTCGAACGCCAGTGGCGCGTGTACTCGAACCGTGCTGCCATGGCCGGCCGCTCGGAATCGCCTCACATCGCCCCGGAAATGACGGAAACCGATCCGCAGCCAGTGAAAAAGGGAGGGGAAGAGGAATGAGCGATCTTTCTACGAAGTATCTTGGTTTGCAGCTTAAATCGCCTTTGCTCGCCTCCGCTTCGCCCCTCAGCGAGTCGGTCGACAACATCAAGCGCCTCGAAGATCAAAACCTTGGGGCCGTAGTGCTGCCCTCGCTGTTCGAAGAGCAACTCCAGCTGGATAGCCTCAGCGTGGATTCCGATCTTGACCGCGGCTCTGATAGCTTTCCGGAATCCGCAAATTTCTTCCCGGATTTGCAAAGCTATAACCTTGGCCCCGATGGCTATCTGGAATTGATCCGCGAAGCGAAAGAAAGCGTCCGTATTCCGGTTATCGCCAGCTTGAATGGCGTGTCGAAAGGTGGGTGGCTCGAATACGCTCGCCTGATGGAGCAGGCTGGTGCCGACGCCATCGAGCTGAATATTTATTCTATCGTCACCGATCCCTCAATCAGCGGTAGCGAAGTAGAACAGGAATACATTGACCTGGTGCGCCAGCTCAAACGCAATATTCGCATCCCGCTTGCTGTAAAGCTTTCTCCTTTTTTCAGCGCGCCGGCCAATATCGGTGTGCGCCTCGATGAAGCTCATGTCGACGGAATCGTTCTGTTCAACCGCTTCTACCAGCCCGATTTCGACATCGAGCATATGGAAATATCGCCCAATCTCTCGTTAAGCCGTCCCGAAGAGTTGCTTCTCCGCCTGCACTGGACAGCCATCCTCTGCGGCCATGTCCGCGCCGACCTGGGAATCACCGGTGGCGTTCATAGTTCGCGCGACCTGATCAAATCCATCCTGGCTGGTGCAAAGGTCGCGTTTATGACTTCGGCGCTGCTGCGCAATGGTGTGCATCACGCCGCGCATGTCTTGACGGAATTGGACCGTTGGCTCGATGAACATGAATACCACTCCGTCCAACAGATGTGCGGAAGCATGAGCCACGAAGCCGTACCCGATCCCTCCGCTTTCGACCGCGGAAACTACATGAGAGTCCTAAGCTCCTACACGCTCCGCGCTAACGTCTTCAACGACTAGAACGCGTCGGAGCACGGCTTTAACCTCGTCGAAAAAAACAGAAATGTCATCCTGAGCAGCGAAGGAGCTCATGAAGAGTGCCTTTCCGACTTGTACGTGCGCTCGGTGCGCTGGGTGACGGAAGTTCTTGCGGCCCCTCCCGTCCTCGTCTGATGCCTCAGTTACTTCGCCGATTCCTTGAATACTTCTTCCGCCAGGTGAAACGCATTGTTCGCCGCCGGCACCCCGCAATAAATCGCGGTCTGCAATAAAACTTCCTGAATCTCTCTGCGAGTCACTCCATTCGCCGCTGCCGCGCGCAAATGCAGCCGCAACTCCTCCGGACGATTCATCGCCACCATCATCGCAATCGTAATCATGCTTCGCGTTTTGCGTGGCAGCCCGGGTCGCGTCCAGATTTCTCCCCAAGCGTAACGCGTAATCAGGTCTTGAAAAGGCGCGGTGAAGCTGTTTTCCTGCTCCCGTGCGCGATCCACATGGGCGTCGCCCAGCACCGCACGCCGCACCTTCATACCTTTCGCATGACGCTTCGGTTCATCCATCGCAATCTCCTTTACGCCAGCAGGAATGGCAGAACATGGCGGTTAAATTCATCGCCAGCCTCGACATTCGACAAATGAGCGGCCGAAATTTCGGCATACGCGGCCCCGGGAATCGACCTCTCGAGAAAGTGTGCTTCCTCGGGAGGAGAAGTCGTGTCATGCGTGCCGGTAAGCGCCAAACAAGGATTGCGAATTGTACGGATCGCGCTTCGCAGGTCCGCGTCGCGGAGCGCGGCGCAGCACGCAATATATCCCTCTGGATTTGCAGCCTCCAACATTGCCTGGATCGCCTGTGTCTCCTCCGGATGGGAAGTGCGAAAGCTCGCTGTGAGCCAGCGCTCGATCACTCCAGCAGAAATCGCCTTCATGCCACCGCTTTGCACCGCCTGAATGCGCGTATTCCAGGAATCGTTCGTGCCGATTCTTGCGGCGGTGTCGCAGAGCACAATCTTGTGGAATCGGTCGCCCACGTTCGTTCCCAGAAACATGCCGATCAAGCCACCCATGGACAACCCGCAAAAATTGGCCCGCTCGATTTGCAAAGCACCCAACAACCCAACGACGTCCCAGCTCAATTGCTCGATCGTATACGGGCCGGGAGTAACTCTGGATTGCCCGTGCCCGCGCGTGTCGCAGCGAAGCACGCGAAAATGCTTCGAAAACGCATTAACCTGCGGCTCCCACATGCGCATCGTAGTGCCTAGCCCATTCGAAAACACCAGCACCGGCAGATGCTCTGCTCCAGAGATCTCGTAATGAAGTGTCACGTCAGGCAAATTGGCAAATGGCATGACGAATCCTTTTTTCAGCGGACAGGCGGGAATTCTCGGGCTTGCGTAGTAACGCGTTCCACGAATTCCTCCGCGCTGCCCAAATAATTTCGCATATCGAACAAGCTCTCCAGATCGGCCGGCGTCAGATGCCCGCGCAGTCCAGGCTCATCGCGCAAGATCTCCTGCAATGGCCGGTCTTCCGCAAGCGCCTTCTTGCAAGCGCCTTCCATCAACAGATGCGCGGGCATTCTGCCCATGCGATCGGCCAGCGCCATGGTCACAGCCTCCGCGAAAATCAATCCCTTTGTCTCCTCAAGATTCCGTTGCATTCTACCCGCGTCTACCTGAAGTCCCGGCATCATCTCCGCCAGATGATGCAGCGCCCCACCCGCAAGGCGCACAATCTGCGGCAAAGTTTCCCATTCGGCTTGCCAGCCTCCCAGCCCGCGCTGCAATTCCTGCGGCATGGTCGAAAGCAACGTGGCGACCAGTCCCGGCACGCGCGCAGTTGCCGCCAACACCACCGAGCACGTCACCGGGTTCCGTTTGTGCGGCATGGTCGATGAACCGCCCCGCCCCTCGCCCGCAGGTTCGAACAATTCCGCTACATCAGTCTGCGAATGCAACGAAATATCCCGCGCAATTTTCCCAAGCGTCCCTGTAAGAACGCCAAAAAATGCAGCAACCTCCGCCATGCGGTCGCGATGCGCGTGCCAGGGCGCCACAGGCAAAGTCAAACGCAGTTCACCGGCCAGCGCACGCGCAATTTCCGGCCCGTCGCCGTGCAACGCCGCCAATGTACCCACAGCTCCACCAAACTGCAGCGACAAAATGCGTGGCCGGATCTCGCTCAGCCGCCGTCGTTGGCGGACCAAAGCATCAAGCCAGCCAGCAACAACAAATCCAAACGTCGTTGGCAGCGCCTGCTGCATCCAAGTGCGCGCCACCACCACCGTTGCGTGGTACTTATTCGCCAGCTGCACCAACGTCTCGCTCAGCCCGAGCAAATCTTTTTCCACCAGCGCCAACGCATCCCGTATCTGCAGCACAAAACCCGTATCGATTGCGTCCTGGCTCGTCGCGCCCCAATGCACAAAGCGCGCCGCATCCTTGTTTTGCCGCGCAACCGCTTCCGTCAGCATTTTGATCAGCGGGATGGCCACGTTTCCGGCGAGCGCCGCTTCTTTCGCGATCGCCGCCAGATCAAATTTCACCGACCCGCACTGCTCGGCAATTTTCTGCGCTGCGCCTTCCGAGATTACCCCCGTGCGGGCTTCCGCAATCGCCAGCGCTGCCTCAAATTGCAGCATCCCCTTCACGTGCGATTCGTCGGAAAGCACCGTTTCCATCGCAGCGTAAGAAAAAAGTTCGTCGTAGAGGGTCATTTGCCCGAGGAACTCCGCGGCTCAGCAATCAAAGAAAACCGTCTCATGATCGCCCTGCAATTGTACATTCCACACCAGGGTTTTTCCCGGCTCACTCTCGGCGCGTGCGATTAAAGTACCGCGCCGGGCAACCGGCACCAGCGAAAGCACGTCATCCGTATCGTTCGCGGGATCACCCGGAAAATAAATCCTCGTAATCAATCTCTTCAGCAGCCCGCGCATAAACACGGACACCGCCAGATGCGGTGCCTGAAGCGTGCCGTCGCGTCCTCGAACGCCCCCAGGTTTAATCGTCGTGAAGAAAAACTCGCCCCGATCGTTCACCGGCACGCGCCCAAATCCGCAAAACTTGCCCGTCGCCATCCCCTCGATCGCATCTTCCCCATGCGCGTACCGGCCATCCGCGTCCGCTTGCCAAATCTCCAGCACCGCATCCGGCACTGGTTTTTCATCTCCATCCAGCACGCGCCCGCGAATGCTGACTTTTGCTTCGCCCGCTGTGCCTTCCGTCAAATCCGGGCGTTCCAGCCACGCAAAGCCAATACGGAAAAACGGTCCGACCGTCTGCGAAGGCGTACTCCGGCCGCTCATCGATTCTCCATCGGCGTAGCGTTGCGTCCCCGCAAAATAATATCGAATCGGAATCCCAAAGCAATTTCAGGCGTGGTCGTTGCCCAATCGAATCGCGAAATCAGCAGATTCCGCGCAGCTTCCTCCGCCACGCTATGGAAGATCGGATCGAACTCCAGCAGCGGATCCCCGGGAAAGTACATTTGCGTCACCAGCCTCGTCGCAAACGCTGGCCCGAACAATGAAAAGTGAATATGCTGCGGCCGCCAAGCATTCGGATGGTTTCGCCATGGATAAGCCCCCGGCCGAATCGTAACGAAACGATAGTGCCCATGTTCGTCCGTGAACGCCTGCCCCACGCCCGTGAAGTTCGGGTCGAGCGGCGCGTCATGCTGATCCCACTTGTGCAAATAGCGGCCTGCCGCGTTGGCTTGCCAAATCTCCACCAGCGAATCGCGCACCGGCCGTCCATCTTCATCAAGCACACGTCCGCTCACAACAATGCGTTCACCGAGTGGTGCGCCTTTGTGCTGCTGCGTAAGGTCGAAGGACTTCGCGGACAAAACTTCTCTGCGAAAAATCGGCCCGGTGATTTCGGAAAGGGAATCAGGAAGAGTGACCAACGGGTGCGTAGGCGCCCGTTTCACCGAAGAAGCATAAGCAGGATGGAGATACTCCGGCTGCGTTCCCGGCGCCGGTTTTCTGTATCCCGGTAGTGGATTCACGCTGCGCTCCTCGGCTAAACGCGTTCCAGAATCACGGAAATTCCCTGGCCAACGCCAATGCACATCGTGCACAACGCATAGTGGCCCTTCGTGCGCATTAGTTGATAAGTCGCAGTTGTGGCAAGCCTCGCGCCGCTCGCGCCAAGCGGATGACCAATCGCAATCGCGCCGCCATTGGGATTTACGTGCGCAGCGTCGTCCGCCAAGCCCAGTTCGCGAAGCACCGCAAGCGCCTGTGCCGCAAACGCCTCGTTCAACTCAATCACATCCATCTGCGCAATCGTCATGCCCGCCTTCGCCAAAACTTTGCGGCTAGCCGGCACCGGCCCCATGCCCATGATTCGTGGAGCTACCCCCGCCGTCGCGGCAGCGACCACGCGCGCTTTCGGCGTCAGCCCAAATTTCTTCACCGCTTGATCCGATGCCAGCAACAACGCGCAAGCACCGTCATTCACGCCGGAAGCGTTGCCCGCCGTCACAGTTCCGTCCGGCTTCACCACGCCTTTCAATTTCGCCAGCCCCTCCAGCGTCGAATCCGGTCGCGGCTGCTCATCGACAGTCACACGAACAACTTCACCCTTCTTCTGCGGAATGCTCACAGCAACAATTTCTTCCGCCAGCCGCCCCGCTTGTATCGCTGCCGCGGCGCGTTGCTGGCTGCGCAACGCAAACGCATCCTGATCAATGCGCGCCACCTTATATTCTTCCGCCACGATTTCCGCGGTCTCCGGCATCGCGTCGGTTCCATACTTTGCCTTCATCGCCGGATTCACAAGCCGCCAACCAATGGTCGTATCTTCGAGTTTCATCCCGCGTGAAAAGGCGCTGTCCGCTTTGCCCATCACAAACGGCGCGCGAGTCATGCCTTCCACTCCGCCGGCAATCACCAGGTCCAGTTCGCCGCTCTTGATGCCGCGCGCAGCCACCGCCAGCGCATCTAAGCTCGATCCGCACAACCGGTTCACTGTGCTACCTGAAATTTCCTTTGGCAGCCCTGCGAGCAGCAACGCCATGCGCGCCACGTTGCGGTTATCTTCGCCAGCCTGATTTGCGCAACCGTAAATCACGTCGTCGAGCGCGTTCCAATCGACCGGCGGATTACCCTCCACCAAAGTCTTGATCGGAATCGCGGCAAGATCGTCGGTTCTCACGCTCGAAAGCGCGCCGCCATACCGGCCAAACGGCGTCCGAATCGCATCACAGATGTAAGCATTAATCATGGGGTATGAGGTTGTCCTCGTTTAAGTCTACCGTAAACACACTCGAGACCTAAATCCCATGCAATGCGCCGCCGTCTACGGTAGACTCGCCGAAGGTTGCCCGGCCCGCTCCGCACATCAACTATGCTCATCCACCGAACCGAAATCCAGATTGAATGGGGAGATTGCGATCCGTTCGGGATTGTTTTCTTTCCCCGCTATTTTGAATATTTCGACGCCTGTACCAATGCGCTGTTTCACCGAGCTTTAGGAATGAAAAAGGCGGAAATGCTTCGTTACTTCAAAATCGCCGGCATTCCGCTGGTCCAGGCCAGTTGCAAGTTCTTCGTGCCTTCCTCGTTTGGCGATGTCGTCCACGTGGATTCCCGTGTCACAGAATGGGGCCGCAGCAGCTTCGCCCTGCAACACAAACTTTTCCGCGGCGAAACCCTGGCCGTCGAAGGAATCGAAAAACGCGTTTGGACGGTCCGCTCGGGCGATCCGTCGCAACCAAAAGGCCACGCCATCCCCAAAGAAGTGATCGAGAAGTTCTCCTGACCCGTAGCCCTGAACTCACCGACCATGGCCACAACACGCACACAAGTTGGAATCATCGGGGCCGGCCCCGCGGGATTGACCCTCGCTCACCTGCTGCACTTGCAAGGTGTCGAAGCGGTCGTCCTCGAGCGCCACTCGCGCGAATACGTCGAAACCCGCGTCCGTGCTGGAGTTTTGGAACAAGGCACCGTGGATATTTTGTGCCAATCCGGAGTAGGCGACCGGCTGAAGCGAGAAGGCCTGGAACATCAAGGAGTCGAATTGCGTTTCGATGGGAAAGGCCATCGCATCGATTTTCAAGATCTGGTCGGCAAATCCATCACCGTGTACGCGCAACAGGAGGTCTTGAAAGACTTGATCGTCGCGCGCCTCTCCTACCAGGCTCCCCTTTTCTTCGAAGCGGAAGCGATGCGCATCGAGAATTGCGATACCGCGCCAAAAATCCACTATCAGCACGATGGTCAAAGTCACGAGATTATCTGTGACTTTATCGCCGGTTGTGACGGCTTTCACGGCATCTGCCGGTCAGCACTCCCGGAACATCAATTGCAAATCCACGAGCGCCATTACCCGTTCGCCTGGCTCGGAATCCTTGCCCACGTTCCTCCCGCTTCGCACGAACTGATTTACACCTATCACGAGCGCGGATTTTCGCTGCTCAGCATGCGTTCACCCGAAATTTCCCGCCTCTATTTGCAGTGCGCGCCGGACGAAGACGTAGCGAACTGGCCCGACGATCGAATCTGGGACGAACTCCGGACAAGAATGGCCACGCGCGAAGGGTTCGAACTGAAAGACGGCCCGATTTTTCAAAAGGGAATTACGCCCATGCGTAGCTTCGTTGCTGCGCCCATGCAATTTGGAAAACTATTTCTTCTCGGCGATGCGGCGCACATCGTTCCTCCGACAGGCGCAAAGGGATTAAATCTTGCCGTCACCGATGTCCGTGTCCTGACGCGTGGCTTGGTGGAGTTCTATCAACGCGGAGATAGGGAAGCGCTTCGCCAGTATACAGAGCGGTGCCTGCGCCGGGTCTGGAAATGCCAGCGTTTCTCCTCGTGGATGACCGCCATGCTCCACCGGTTCCCCAACGAAGACAGCTTCTCCCACCACATTCATCTCGCCGAACTCGATTACGTCACCGGTTCCCGCGCCGCCTCCACTACGCTCGCCGAAAACTATGTCGGCCTCCCGTTCGACACCCCCGGTCTGTTTTAGTTTTCGCTCCGCTTGCTTTTCGCTAACAAACCCGGGCAAGCGCGACCGCGCGAGGTGTCGATTAGGTTTATTTCTTTTTCTTTGACGCACGAACAACTTGACCGAAGGTCTGCGTGCAGGTTAACGTTGCTGCAAGCTTAATCGAACATAAAACAGTGAAAGTTACCTTTACAGGCAGTTTTTCATGCCGGATTGTTCAGCGGACTGCCTTATTAGCGGCCCTGATGGCTTCGCCTCATGGCGCACCCATCGCCAACGCTCAGCAGTCCTTTACAAATCCGGGCTCACCTGCTTCCGCAAACATCGCCTCCCTCCAGAAACCCTCAAGCTGCCGCATCATTTATCTGGGCTTTGTGGGCGCGCTGGAAACCTCTGGCAACAAGCGCTCCGGCGTAGTTCAGATTCGCGACATCTTGCAAAGCAAGGAATATTCTGATGTCTGCGCGAAATCATTTTCTCCCTACTCCTGGACCGATGGACGCGATTGGCTCCTGCATTATTTCCCGTCCCATGGCGGGCCGCTGACGCCTGAAGAATTGCAGCAAGCTCCCAAAGTGATACTCGTTGGCCACAGCATGGGCGGATGGGCAATGCTGAGCGTGGCACGAGACTTGCGCAGTCGCGAAATTCCCGTGGAACTAACCATCCAGGTCGATAGTGTCGGAATCACCGATCACACTATTCCGCGAAATGTGAAGTCAGCGGCGATCTTTCACGCAAGCGATGTGCTCATGTTCATGACCACCAAGAGCGTGAAGTGCGAAGATCCCAATTACACGAAAATGGTGGCCGATATCAGGGTAGCCGGCGCCGGCCATGAATCCATCACGCGCGATCCACGCATCCGCGAACTCGTGATGGACATGGTCGCGAGCCTTCGCATAGCCTTCGCCGCCAAGCCCACACTTCCCGCAGTCGCGGCCCAACCGGTGACCGAACTCACCCACGGCATCGCGCAGAAGTAGTCTTCCCAAGAAGCATCACCTCGCAAAAGCGCCGAGCAGAAGAACACTGCGCCGGCACCATCCACAAAACGAAAAGCCCATCCCCTCGTATGGCGGAGAAGAAAGGGCCTTTCGCAAAACCTCTTGCGGGAGCTTTAAGCGCCTGGGCTACCAACCCTGCCGGTACTGTCGGGTCAAATATTGGTTGGCGTCCGGTACGTTCGTGATGCGCATGTTCGCGCCGTCATAATTGATCTTCCGCCCCGCTCGCAGCGCCACCACGCCGAGCAACATTACCTCGGTAAGTTTGGCCGCATACGAAAAGGGCGAATCGGTCTCGCCTTTTCCTTTAGCCGCATCTACCCAGTTCATCTCATGCGCTTCACCCGGGATGCGCGTCAGTTTCTCTGGCGGTTTGCCAGCGGACTCCTGCAACGATTGCGGAAGCAGCCGCGGATGTGCGCCATACGTGTTGTGCATCAGCTTGCCCTTGCTCCCCACAATGATCGCGCCGCCTTCCTTGATCAACTCCTCGTCTCCCAGTTCTTCCGGTTTCTGCGGCATCAACCCGCCGTCATACCAGGTCAGCTTCACCGGTGGCATGGAACCGCGTGCCGGGAACTCATAGAAAATCAGTTCGCCGCTCGGATACGAAGCGCCGTTGAACGGAGTCGATACCGTTTCGATGGACGTCGGCAAACCAAGGTTCAACGCCCACATCGAAACATCCAGCAAATGCGCGCCCATATCCCCAATCGCTCCACATCCCCAATCCGTCCATCCGCGCCAGTTGAACGGATGATAGATCGGGTGATACGGAACCTCCGGGCCCACGCCAAGGAACAAATCCCACGACAGCGTTTCCGGAACGGGATAATTTCCCGCCATCGCCGCCGCCAACCGCGCGTCCACTCCGGACTGATCCCACTTCAGCGTATCTAAAGGTTCCACGGCAGCCTTGGGCCTTGGCACTCCCTGCGGCCAGAATCCCACCGGCCGATCGGTCCACACCTGAATTTCGCGCACCTCGCCAATCGCTCCGGACCATATGTATTCCACCGCCGTCCGCGTGTCATCGAGAGACCGCCCCTGGTTGCCCATCTGGGTAGCCAGCTTTGTTTCCGCTGCGCGCTTCGACAGCCGCCGCGCTTCGTCCACCGACCAGCACAGCGGCTTCTGCACATACACGTGTTTGCCGACATCCATGCAAGCGAGCGCGATCGTCGCGTGCATGTGATCCGGCGTCGCAATCACCACACCATCGATGTCCTTCTGCTGATCCAGCATTTTTCGGTAATCGCTGTAGCGCTTGGCCTTGGGGATCAAGTCATTCTTCAGGTGAAGAATATTGTCCAGCCGCTCTTTCGATTTTTCCGGGTCGATTTTAGGAGCAGGCTTGCCCGTCGCGGGAGCGGCATCCGGATGGTCGATGTGCGCCTGCAAGTTGGAAATGTCCGTATCCAGCCTCGAAAGATTCTTGTCTGTGTAGCCCCAATCCACATCGCAAAGAGCGACGATATTCTGGCTGGCCAAATTGATCAGGTTGCTGCGACCCATTCCGCCAACCCCAACGCACGCAACGTTGAACTTGTCGCTGGGCGGAGTAAACCCCCTTCCCAGCACATGACGCGGAACAATCGATACAGCCGCGCCGGTGACCGCGGCATTTCGGATAAAGCTACGGCGTGATACTTCGTCTTTACCATCTTTAGCGTTCATTCGGGCATTCCTCCAGTTTCACCACAGTATGATGCGACATAGAAGTTATTGCGACCGCCATATTCCACAGGGAGTTTCGAATAAGAAACTGCAGCGAGCCATGAGCGATGAACTCTGTGGGCCATTTCTTGGTTTTCAGCGGACCTTCGGACAAAACAGGCGTGCCTCCAGTATGGGAGTGACGGGGAGACAGTAGCGGTTTTGCGAGCGAAGGTCAACGCAACTGAGCTTCAGACTTAGCTCATGAGGAAATGGTAAGCCAAGTGTTCCAATTTGGCGAATCCCTTCCGAGATGAACTTAGCCTCAGCCGCGAATTCAACCACCCAAGCTACTCGTGCCTTGCCAAAAAATCCGTCTCACCGCCTGAGCCATAGACAACAGAGGACATGCGTTTCTCATTCCCATCTAACATAATGTCAAAACACCCCGAAGAGAAGCGGCGACGTTTTCTTGGTGTTTTGGAGGTGCTGTGAGATGTCGGAGCTGAAGCTCCGACCCCCTAAAGAGAAGGGGAATGCGAGCCACGGGACACGTTATCACTCCGCCACATACGAAGCGGTCTATACTGTCCGGCGAGCGGAGGACACATGAAAACAATTTTGGCGGCAATTTGTTTGGCGCTAGTGCTGGCGGCGCCGGCGTTTGCGCAGAAGATGCCGGCGGGGATTTGGGAAGGGTATGACGGGGAATGGCTGCATGTGTCGGAGCAGTTGGTGGCGCTGGCGGAGGCTACGCCGGCGGAGAAATTCACGTGGCGGCCTGCGCCGGGAGTGCGTTCCACCAGCGAAGTGTACATGCACATTGTGGAAGCGAATTTTTATTTGTTGAGCGTGACCGGCCCGAAGATGCCCGCGGACTTGAAAGAAGGCGCGGATACAAAAGTCACGTCGAAGACGGAAGTGATTGCGTGGCTGAAGCGCTCGCTAGACGCGGTGAAACAGGCGCATCTGGCAGAAACGCCGGCGGGCCTGCAGCGCAAAGTGCACATAGTCGATCGCGACGCAACCGTTGATGGGATGTACTTGCGCATTATTGTTCATGCGAATGAGCATATGGGGCAGTTGGTGGCGTATGCGCGCATGACGGGCGTCGTGCCGCCGTGGTCGAAGAATTGAAGTTAGAAAATGGAAAATCGGAAGAAGGGAAGGCCGATCTAAAGTTCGGCCACTTCACAGGAAAGAAAGACGGAAGGAAAGAAAAACGGAAGGAAAGAAAAAGGGCGCTGCGATTGCCGCAGCGCCCGGTAATTGGTTAAGGGTAACGCTTTTGACTAGCGCATGCCCGTGCCGGAAGCGGCGCTGGCAGCGGACTTAGCGTTTGGGTCCAGGCTGAGCAATCCTTCCGTGGCGGAAACGGCGACGATCGAACCATCGTGGCGCGTCCAGATCGCCGGGAAGTACGATTGCGACAACGGATCATCCAGCTTTTGCCAGGTTTTGCCGTTGTCGAAGGAAGCTACCATTCCGTGCCGTTGCAGAGCCGCAACCAGCGCAGTACTGTTTCCGGCCACAGACTGGAAGGAAAGTTCGCGAACATCCTGACGAATCCAGGTCTTGCCGCCATCGTGCGTGCCGTAGAGTCCCATGTTCGTGGTGATGAACAGTGCGGAATCGTCGACGCGGTGAATGCGAAGATTGCCGGCGTTGGCGAAGGAAAGTTCCTGAGCGTCCCAGGTTGCACCCTTGTCGGCGGAGAAGAGCAGGTTGTGCTCGGCAATGGCCCAAATCTGATTGCCATCCGCGGAAACTTCCACGGATTGCGCCAGCTTATGGACCAGAGGATCCTTGCCGTCGACCTTCCAGGTTTTGCCTTCGTCGCTCGAAATGAGCAAGCCGCCGGTTGTCGCGGCGTACCACGCATCATTACCAAACGCCATATCGTTGACGAGGAATGCGGAAAGCGTCGGCACCGGCTTCTTGGCTACCGGAGTCGGAGCGCGCTTGGATTTCGAAGTGGTTTTTGCGGCAGCAGAAGCGGCTGTGGCGTCTGGAACGTAGAGTCCGGCGCGCATCCACTTTTTGGTGGTTTCGTCGTACTTGGACCAACCACCGTTGGTGAGCGAAGCCCACCAGCCGTTGGGCGTGGCGTAAACGTGACGCAGTTCGGTGCGCTTCAGTCCAGCGCCGAGAGTAACCCAGGAATTGCCGCCGTCGTTGGTGGCGATGAACGCGTTGGTGTCAAAGGTGAGCACGACGAGCGCGCGGCCCGGATGCTCGCGGTCGACCGCCACGTCTTCAATGTGCATGTGGTGGAAGCCGTTGTTCGCAGAGGTGAAGGATTCGCCGCCATCGTTGCTGATCTGCACGCCTTCGCGTTCGGTGCCGATGATCAGCTTCTTGGGATTATTCTTGTCGACGATCATCGCGTTGATGATCCAGTCGCCAGGAGTAATGCGGCGGAAATCTTTTTCGTTGGTGGTCTTCCACAAACCGCTGGTGGTGCCGGCATACAAGGTGTTGGGATCGGTGGGATCCATGCGAATGAGTTGCGTGCGGCGGAAAACGTTGGGAATGCTCTTGTACTTCACCCAATCGGTGCCGGCGTCTGTGCTGTGATAAATACCGGAGCAGGCGACCGCGTGGACGTTTTCGGAATTCGCGGGATCAACGATGATGTTCATCACGTCGGAGTCGTCGATCATGCCCTTCACGACCGGGAACCAGTTCTTGCCGCCGTCGGTAGTCTTCCAGGGCAAGTGGTACGTTCCGGCGTAAATGACGCTGTTGTCCTTCGGATCGAAGGCCAGAGAGTCAAAGCGGTTGAGGTCCGGATGATTGTCCGGAGTAATTTTGGTCCAGCTTGCGCCTTCATCCTGCGAGCGGTACACGCCGGTGAGGGAACCTGCGAGGAGCAGCTTGGGATCCGTGGGGGATTGCGTCAGCGCGCGAACGGTTTCGTGCGCCAGGCCGATGATGTTCCAGGTGTGGCCGCCGTCGTCGCTGCGGTACACGCCGCCGCCGCCGGAATAGAGCGTCCAGCTGCTGGCATAGAGGCGATTGCCGTCGCGCGGGTCAATGATGATGTGCGTGATCACATCGTCCTGGCCCGTGCCGATGCGGCTGATCATCTGCCAGTGAGAACCTTCGTCACTGGAAGTGAAAACGTGACCGTCGGAAGTACCCAGGAAGAGGCGACTGGTATTGCTCGGGTCAGCGGTAAGGGAAATAACGGTCCCGCCCGGGGGGCCGGCTTGACGCCAAACCTGAGCCGAAATGGAACTCGTGAAAGTCGCGGCCAAGACCGCGAACCCAAGACTGAGAAGTGCTCTTTTCATATTGTGCGATTCTCCCAAAGGGCAGCAAGGCCCACAAGAAGGAAGTCTACGTACTGAGAATAAATAAAGGTGCTGTCCTATAGGCCAGAATGGGGACAGATAGGTTCCGTACTAGTACTAGCGGTGTCAAAATGGTGCGACAACTCTATGGCAACTTCTTTCCCATTGTTGTGTTCTACCCATAGGAGGCCAATTGCAGGCATACTTGCGAGTGGCTTCCCGGGCCCGACGTCGCAGTGGGGCTCTTCAGGGGAAATGGCTATGAACGTACAAACAGGCTCCAAAGCAGGCGCAGTCGTTTCCGGGTTTGCCGCCCTCCTTTTCTTACTAGCACTGGCGCTTCGTGCTCAGGATCAACCGCAACGGGTGGATCAGCCCGAGGCGGCACAACCGCAGGGGCAAATGCAGACCGATCCAAACGCGACGGACATGCCGGCGGTGGACGACAACATTACTGCGGATGAGTCTCAGAATCCTCCTTCGCGCGTGGCGCGCATCAGCTTAGTGGATGGTTCCGTATCGTTGCAGCCCGGCGGCACGGGCGACTGGGGCACGGCGCAAAGAAACCGGCCGGTGACGATTGGCGACAAAGTATGGGTCGATAAAGACTCGCGAGCAGAATTGCAGGCCGGACAGATTGCCATTCACCTTGGCGGGATGACGGCGCTTTCCTTTCTTAACCTGGATCAAAACGTAACACAGATTCGGCTGCCCGAAGGAAAGATGAATTTCCGCGTGCGCGAAATTCGCCAGGGCGAAAACTACGAAGTTGATACGCCGAACCTGGCGTTCACGGTGAAGGAAGCCGGGGCGTTTCGCGTTGATGTGAATGAGAATGGTGATTTCACGAGCGTGACCGCGATTCGCGGCGCGGGCGAAATTGCCGCTTCCGGGCAAGTGTATTCGGTGAAGGCCGGCGAACGCGTGGATGTGACCGGAGTCGACGGAAACGTGAAGGTTTCCACGGGACCTGCGGCCGCGCCAGATCAGTTCGATCAGTGGGCGCAGCAGCGAGATTTGGGCGAAGACAATTCCGCGTCGGCGAAATATGTGAATCGTGACACGGTTGGCTACAGCGACCTCGACGACTACGGAACGTGGAAACAAGACGACACATACGGAAACGTTTGGGTTCCTAATAATGTCAGCCCGGACTGGGCTCCGTATAGCGACGGAAATTGGTCCTATGTAGCTCCCTGGGGATGGACATGGGTCGGTTACGAGCCTTGGGGATTCGCGCCATATCACTACGGCCGTTGGCACTATTTTGGCGGTTACTGGGGATGGGCGCCTGGGCCGATCTACGCGTCTCCCTTTTATGGACCGGCATTTGTGGGGTGGTTGGGCGGATTTGGATTTGGCTTCGGATTTGGATTTGGCTGGTTCCCACTGGGTTGGGGCGAGCCGTTCCACCCGTGGTATCACTGCGGCTGGGGATACTACCGCGGCATCAACGTTCACAACGCCTACTTCCACAATTTCAATGGTGGACCGGGCGGATACCACAACTTCAATTATGCCTACGCGCATAACACGCACGCGGTGACAACAGCTTCGCGCAGCGCGTTCGTGAATGGCCAAGCCATCAATCGCAGCTCGCAACATTTGACGGAAGCGTCTTTGCGGGGAGCGCAAGTGAGCAACGGCATTCACGCTTCTCCCACCCGCGCAAGCTCACTTGGCGCGGCGAATATGGGCGGGCACGTTGCCACTCCTTCTTCGAGCGTTGCGAATCGCAGCGTGATGGCGCGCAGCACTCCGGCAGCGGCCGCTTCAAATTCGCCAGCGCGCTCCATGAACAGCGGTTCAATGGCGCGCGGCGGCACGACGACCATGGCGCATTCAATGTCGAACACATCGAGCGGCTTGAGCGCCAGCCGTCAAACTGAACTTTCTTCCAGCCGTCCGCCGTACGCGACGCAACCGGGCGCGCGATCTAGTACGGCAGCAAATTCCATGCGCTCGTGGAGCGCCCAAGGACGCACCACGGATTCCGGACGGGCTCCGCAAGGCTTCGGCAGCTCGAATCGTCCGGCGACTTCACCGAACGGCGCAATGAACGGCACCCGCAGCTATTCCGCGAATCGTCCGCCTTACGCAGGTTCGGGCAGCAGCAACACAGGCGCTTACCGTGGCGGTTCCGCGAATCGTCCGCCGTCGTCTTATAATGGCGGGCGTTCGTATAATCCGCCGGCATACAACGGCAGCCGCGGCTACTCCGCGCCACGATCGTACGGTTCGGCGCCACGTTCCTACTCGGCACCACACAGCTCCGCCCCTAGCGGCGGAGGCGGTTCCCACGGTGGAGGTGGTGGCGGCTACCACGGCGGTGGAGGCGGTGGCCACGCAGGCGGCGGTGGTGGACACCACTAATTTGATTCTGACTAGATAAACTCAAGCCCGCTCCAGTCGAATTGAAGCGGGCTTTTTTATTATTTCCTCGACGTTGCTCTTTGGCGACCTTGAAATTCAGTTGTCACAACTCTTTTGCTTCCGCCGTGTTACATATGAGGAAGGCGGGCAAACAGGTCAGGGTTCCCGAACCAGCCGGGGCGTTGCAGCAGGGAAATCATTTTTGTCCGAGCACCGCGAAATTCTCCCACGTAGTTCGCACATCCAGTTTCGGATTCCTGTTGTGACGCGGCGAGAGTTTTCCAGGAGAGATCAAGGAAAATGAGAATACGTACACAGTACGGGCTGACAGTGTTCACTGCCCTGTTGGCTCTGGCAATGCTTGCACCGGGCCGGGCGGCAGCCGACGGCGATGATCCACCGTCGCGGGTGGCGCGCCTCAGCTTTACGGATGGTCAAGTGTCTTTCAGTCCCGCAGGCACGGACGACTGGGTGGGCGCGGAGTTGAATCGCCCGATTACCACCGGCGACAAATTGTGGACCGACGCGAATAGCCGCGCCGAACTTCATGTGGGCTCCGCATCGATCCGTCTGGGCGACCAGAGCGGATTCTCTTTTCTGAATCTGGACGATCACATCATGCAGATTCGCCTGACCGAGGGTACCATCAGCGTTCGCGTGCGACGCATGGCGCAGGAAGAAGCTGTGGAAGTTGATACACCCAACCTTGCGTTTTCGATTCTTGGTCCCGGTCGTTATCGGATCAATGTGAACGAAGCAGGCGACACCACGATTATCAATGTACGTGACGGCGATGGCGATGTTACCGGCGGTGGCTCGTCCTATACGGTACATCCCGGGCAACAAGGAATTTTCACCGGAACGGATACGGTGAATGCGGATATCGAGCCGTTGCCGGATGGCGACAGTTTCGATTCCTGGTGCGACGAGCGGGACTTGCGCGAGGATCATTCCGTAGCGAAGCGCTATGTTTCCGACGATGTGATTGGCTACGAGGACCTGGACGACTACGGAGGCTGGCGTCCGGTGCCGAATTATGGCTCGGTGTGGTTTCCGCATGTGAGCGTGGTGGGCTGGGCGCCATACCGATTCGGACATTGGGTTTGGATTTCGCCGTGGGGCTGGACGTGGGTGGATGATGCGGCGTGGGGATTCGCACCATTTCACTATGGCCGTTGGGTTTTCGTGGGCGGCGCGTGGGGCTGGGTGCCGTGCCCGCCACCGGTGGTCGCGGTAGCCTACGTTCGGCCTGTGTATGCGCCAGCATTGGTGGCTTGGGTTGGCGGACCGCACTTTGTGGCGGGAGTCGGATTTGCCGCGGGAGGATTTGCGGCGGGAGTGAATGTGGGCTGGTTTCCGCTGGGCCCGCGCGAAGTTTTTGTGCCGTCGTATCCGGTGAGCCGCGTGTACGTGAACAACGTGAACATTTCCAATACCACCGTGAACCAGACGGTGATCAACAACTATTACAACACCACGGTGGTGAATAAGAATGTGACCGTGAATAACGTGCACTACGTCAACCAAGGCGTGCCGGGCGCGGTGACCGCGACGTCTCCGCATGCGTTTACCTCTGCGCAGCCGGTAGGCAGAAATTTGGTCGCAGTGGATGCGCACGAAGTGGCGACGGCTCCGGCCGCAGTGCGCGGACCGGCGATTGTGCCGCCTAAGCAGGCGGTCCTGGGTGCAGGTGCGGCCAGCAATTATCATCCGCCCGCAGCAATGCAAAACCGTGCGGTTGTTGCAAAGACGCCGCCGCCACCGCCAGCACCTTCATTTGCGGCGCGGCAGGCAGCCATCGAGAAGAATGAAGGCAGGCCGCTTTCCATGGCGCAAGCGAGGCAGATGCAGCCTGCGCAATCTCAGGCTGTGATGACGCAAGTGAAAGTGGCGCCGCCGGCGAGTCCTGGAACGCCACACGTGAATACTGGTGCGCGCGGGAACAGCGAGCCTGGTCCGTTGAATACGAGCCGGCCCGGCAACAACGGCCAGCCGAATAACACGAACACGCATGCGTACACGGACCGTCCGCCGACGTCGCGGCCGGCAAGCGCGAGCGTGAATCCGCAACTCGAACAGAAACACCAGCAGCAGATTCAACAGTTGCAACAGAAGCAGGATCAGGAATATCAGAAGCTGCAGCAAAAACAGACGCAGGAGCAGCAGAGCAGCAAGGCGGACCAACAAGCGCAGGTGCAGCAGAAACAACAGCAGCAACTGGAGCAGCTCGAACAGAAGCACGACCAACAACAGCAGAACTTGAAACAGAAGCAGCAGGCGGAGCATGCCAAGGCGTATAAGGAGCCTGCGAAGGCGCCGAAGAGTGAGGATAAGCCGCACAAGTAGGCAGCGCGGGTGGTTTGGTAGGACGCGGCCGTGCGCGAATCGGTGGGATCGTTCGTCGCGGAAGGCGCTCCTCAGGATGACAACTTTATTTTTTTGTATGTTGTGAAGTGAAGGCCGCTGGATTCCTGCGGCTGCACTGGCTGTGATAATCTTGATGTACGCCTTATATGTCTACGAAATTAGTTTCTCCGGAATTTTTTCGCCGGGTGATGGGCAGTTTTCCGACCGGCATCACCGTGATCACCGCCGAACGTGAACCGGGACAGGTTCATGGAATGACGGCCAACTCCTTCACTTCCGTTTCCCTTGATCCGCTCTTGATTCTCGTTTGCGTGTATCAGGGTGCGCACATGTTGAGCTGTGTGAAGGCACAGCGGCGATTCGGTGTGAATATCTTGCGCGATACGCAGCGGCAGATCTCCGAACTGTTCGCCAAGCCGCATCAGGACGTCGCCGAGGAAGAGCGACTGGGAGTGCGATTCCGGTGGACAGCGTCAGGGATTCCGCTCTTGGCAGATGCGCTGGCGCATCTGGGGTGCAACGTGGTGGCGCAATATATGTCCGGGGACCACACGATCTTTGTTGCCGAAGTGGAGAGTCTGGAATTGAAAGAAGGCAAGCCGCTGGTTTATCACCGCGGGGAGTATCGCGGATTGGGGGAGTAAGGCGGTGGAGTGCTTGGGCCGCCAACGGGAATACGTTGGAACCCAAGACGCAATGAGCCAAGAGAGGTTGTTTCGGCAAAAGGCGCGGAAAAGGCGGCGGTCCTCACTTCGCGGACTTCGTTCGGAATGACGGGCTAATAATCCAAATTAGCGTTCGGAGCTGCCGCTGGGACGAGCGGGCTCGGCGGAGTCGCCGAGTTCTTTGCGATGGCTTTTGACTTCGCGCAACGCGTAGATCGGCTTGTTCTGGGATTCGTAGTAGGTGCGTGAACTGATTTCGCCTAGCAGGCCCATAGAGATGAATTGAATGCCGCTCAGGAAAAGCACGGTGGCCAGCAGCATGAGCGGTCCGTGTTCGGCAATCACGTCAATGTGGAAGAAGACCTTCTTGGCAACGAGGAAGCCACCAACCAGAAGCCCTGTGCCCGTACCCGCCAAACCCAGCATGCCAAAAAATTGCAGCGGGCGCGTTGAATAATCGAGCAGGAACTTCACCATCATCAAGTCGAAAAATACGCGGATGGTTCGGCCGATTCCGTAATTGGATTTGCCATTTTTGCGATCGGGATTGGAGATGGGCACTTCCGCAATGCGCGCGCCGGTGGAACTGGCCAGTGCGGGAATGAAGCGATGCAGTTCGCCGTAAAGCTGAATTTCCTGCAGGATTTCCTTGCGATAGGCTTTAAACGTTGTGCCAAAATCGTGCAGCTCGATTCCGGAAAGTTTAGCCATCATCCAGTTAGCCACGCGGCTCGGCAAACGGCGCATCAACCAGTGATCGCGGCGATTCGCGCGCCAGCCGCTGACCAGATCGAAGCCTTCTTCAATTTTTTCCAGGAAGCGCGGAATTTCTTCGGGATCGTGCTGCAAGTCGCCGTCCATCGAAATCACAACATCGCCACGCGCAAAATCAAACGCCGCCTTCAGGGCAGCGGTCTGGCCGAAATTGCGGCGCAGGCGGACGATGTTGACGCGCCGGTCGTGTTCGTAAATATCGGAGAGAACGCGGTAGGAATTGTCTTTGCTGCCGTCGTCGACGAAGACCATTTCATAAGGCTCGCCGATTGAGTCCATCACTTCCGTGATTTTCATATACAACGTTGGGATGTTTTCCTGCTCGTTGTAAAACGGAACAACGATGGAATAGTGTATGGGTGTATCGCTTCGCATACGCAGTATTCCGCGCCTTTCTGATGCTTTCCGCTGTGGCTCGCCTGCGAATTCGCTGGAGCCGCTGACCCTTTGGGGAGCTGCAGGATGTTGGCCCCGGGCGCGTCCCCAGCCGCAGCTTCAGGCCAATTCCCCCATCAACTGATAGCTTATCAGGCGAATACCCTGCGTGGCGACAAGTTTTCTGATGCCGGGATCGGTCAGAATTTCCACCTCGGTCTGGCGCGATTGCTGGAGGCGGGTGGCGGAACGCTTCAGATCTTCGTCGGCGTAACCCGGGTGGCACATCAGTTCGGTGGCGCCTTCGGGCAGATTTCTCAGCAAGTTTTCCACGCCTTCGCGGGTCAAAACGCCGGTTTGCGCGATGCCGCAAAAATAATTGGTCGTCACCACGCCGGCATGGTCAGCCATTTCGCGGGCGTCCCGCGCCAGCAGTTTCAGGCCACGCGCCTGCACACCCTGTTTCCATAGCACGCCGGCATTCTGCTCGCCGCCCGAGGATAAGACGGCCCGCAGCTTCGATTCCTCATGGGAAACGCGGATCGCGCGGATGTGATGCTTTTTCGCCAGGCGAAGGGCGACCTCAAATAGCCCCGGAAGCATCTGGACGTGTTTGTGGCCGTCGAGATGAGTCGGGGCGATGCCAGCGTTGCGAATCTTTTGAATCTGAGCGTCCCACTCGCGCTCGACTTCGATGGGTTCCAGGCCGCGGCTGGCGATGCGGAGGAGCAGGCTTTCGGGACTGCCTTCCAGTTCGCCCGCGGAGTTGAGCAATCCGCGCACGTCTTCCGGTTTGGCTGTGGGACGGCCATCGCTGAGGTTCAGGTGAACGCCGACGCCGAGTTCGGGATTGGCGTGCGCCACTTCCAGGGCCGAATCAAAGGCGCGGCCATTGGCCAGCAGGGAAGTGCTGGTCACCAGGCCCTTGCGGTGCGCTTCCGCAATGCCGCGGTTGACGCCCTCGGTCCAGCCGAGGTCATCGGCGTTAACGATTAGATTCTTCAAATGGCGCGGTTCTCCTGTCCCTTGGGCCAGCTACTTCTTTCGCAGGTGTGCCATCTTCGTACCATTGACCGAGATTCCTACTCACTTTAGCATGACCTGCTAGAGGCAAAGATGGCTGTTAACTTGCGCGAATTGAAGGAAGTAGGGGGTAAGTACAGCGAAAAGCGCCGGGGAAGGCGCATGAATTCGCGTGTGCAGGTGCGGCTGGAGTGGGAAGGTGACGCCGGAAAGCGGCACAAGATTGAGGTTTGCACGCGCATTGTGAATCCGTACGGCTGCATGGTGGTGCTGTCCGATTCGCTGGAGTTGGAACAGCGGATGGCGCTGACGAATCTGGCCACTGGGGCTAGCAATGCCGCCGTGGTGGTGTGGAGAGGGAATGAGCAGCCGGAGGGCTGGGAGTACGGCCTGGAATTGATTGCGCCTGACATGGACTTCTGGGGGCTGGAACTGTGACACCACTGACGAAAGCAAACCCGCCAGCGGCGGCTGCGTCACCGACTGCGCAAGTGAAGCGCAGCGCGAATACTGTTCGTCCGCAAACGAATGAAGAACGGCGGCGCGCGCAACGAGTGCTGCTGAGGATGCCGATCCTGGTGCATTTGCCGGGGAAGGCGAACCCGCTTCACGGCTTTACGCATACTGTTAGCGCCAGCGGGGCGATGATCATTCTGCCGGAAGGACTATCGCAGGGGACGAAGCTTTCGCTGGAGAACCCCAAGACACAGAAGAAAGTGGAGGCTCATGTGGTGCGGCCTCCGCAGATGAACCCGGAAGGGTCGTTGATCCCGGTGGAGTTTACGGTGCCTTCGCCGCAGTTCTGGAATATTTTCTTTCCGCCTGCGGCTACAAGCTGAGGGAAGAGTTTGGCCAGGAGCAAGAAAGCATAACCCAAGACCCACGCGCGAACACCCGAGCGTCGGGCACCCGTAACATCGTCTTTGTGGTTGAGGCGCGGCCACCCGTCTGGGTGCCACTAGCTGACTTAGGTCGCTAGCGGTTTGGCTGCGGAGTTGGCCCTATTGCACACCAATCGTGGCTTGCAGAAAGTGAACGTCGCCACCCGTCGCTGCTTGAATGGTCGCTGGCATCGTTCCGGTAATCACCTGTGTGACCGGCGAGGATGTTGAGGCGTTGTTGTTCGGGTCTCCACTATAGGAGGCGGTTATCTGATAGAGGCCTGGACTGTTAATGTACCCTGACCCTATCTGCGCCTGACCGTCGGTAACCGGGAAACCGCCGGCGATCGCGGTTCCGAAATTGTAAAAGGTCACGGTGCCTGTGAGTGGCTTGCTCGCGGTGATCGTCGCGGTAATTGTAAATAAGGCATTTGCCGCAACCTTTGCGTTCGAAGTTGTGACCGCGATAGTGGTTGGTTGCGGCCCCTGGCCACCACCGCCGCTACCTCCGCCACCTCCCCCTGAGCTTCCTCCTCCACCTCCACAGCCAAGCGTGAAAAACAGAAGCGAGACGGCAGTCAATCCAAGTACACTCCGCAATCTTTTGCGTCGACCAGGAATGCCGAGCAAAATAAATGCGGCCAATCCCGTTACCAAGCTTAGCAACCACCAATTGTCTGGTTTCACCGCAAGGATACCCGCGTGTTTGATGCGAGCCCTGAGAGCATTTGACGGAGTACTACTGCTCGTGGGCGTGAGGGACAGAGTTGCTGTCACTGGTGAACCATTGAGGCTGACCTGTTGGGGAATGAGTGCAATTGTGTAACCCGATATTCCCAACGGGGACAGGGACAACGTGACCGTGCTCGGAGTTTGGCTCAACGGAGTGATCGTAATCTGGCCCGACCCTGGTTGCCCCGCGACGGGTATGACGCTAATTCCGCCCGTTGGCGTCAGTGAGAAATCAGGAATATTGACGGTGACATCGACAGAGTTCGGTGTACCGGGCGCGTAATTTGAGTCTCCACTGTAAACAGCCGTTATCGCTTCACTGGCTTGAGGCACGAGAGTCGCTGTGGTTTGCAGTATCACGTTGCCGCTGGCATCTGTGCTTTCAGTAGTTGCACCGACGCTGATCTTGTCCAGACCGCTCGAGGAGTTGAACGAAATCTGGCCGCTGATCGCCGGGGTTTTTATGCCAGTGCTGACTGTGGCGGTCACGGTGATGCTGGTTCCATAGGAAAACGTGGTGCTGCTTGCTTGAACGTTCAGATTGGTGGCGTAGAATGCATGAACCGTTTGAGGCGCACTCGTTGCGGAGGCATAGTTGGAGTCGCCGCTATACTTCGCCGTGAGGGTATGGGTGCCCCCGGTTGTCAGAGTAATAGTGAAATCCAAGCCGAAATTAGGGGGCGTCCCAGCATTGCCCGGTACAGTATAGGGACTGCCGAGAACTGTGGTTCCGTCATAAACCGTGAGCGTGCCGGTTGGAGCGACGCCTCCACCGGGAGCAGTGGCGATGCCGTTCACAAGAGTTTCAGAGGGGATACCCGTGACTGGATTCGAAGTGGGAGAGAGGGTGAGAGTCATAGGCGCGGGCGTGACGGTCAGAGTTGTCGCCGCCGGATTACTGGGTTGGTAGCTGTTGTCGCCGCTGTAGGTTGCGGCGAGGTTGTGGGTTCCGCCGGTCAAGTTGAGGGTCACATTTTCTGTGTGGCCCATGCTGTTGAGGCTGTATATGCCGGCGCCTCCGTGGCCGGTGCCTAGGGGTGTGCCGTTGTCGGTTAGCGAGATGGTGCCCGTGGGACATGCCAGGATATTTTCTTGGAAGCAAGCTGGGGTCGGCGGTCCAGTTGTGCTGGCTACGGCATGTTGGTCTGTAGCGTACATGGTGAGGATATAGAAGGATCCGTAGGTAATGGAAGTGGCGTTGCCGCTGGTTGGATTGCCGTTGGAATCGTAGGTCGGTATGACAATGAAGGCTTGGCTAGATTCCTTGGCGACGGTTACGGTAACGGGGGCAGAATCGCTGGGGGCGTTGGTGCCGTCGCCAGAGTAGTGGGCGTAGATCTGATAATTTGTTCCGCCGGGCAGGCTGTTGGTTTTGGCGTTGGTTACTTTGCCGCTCGCGAGGGTGAACTGATCAAGGCCTTGGGCAGTGGCGCCGTTGGGACCTGCCAGAGTTGCGATGAGAGAAACATCGCCCGCGGCGGTGCCGCTCGTGGGAGTCACGTTGATGTTTACGGTGACATTTTCCGCGGTGCCATGCGTGATGCCGGTCGTGGGGCTCAGGGTCAGTGTGGTGGTGGTCGCAACGGAATTAACGGTGCCCCACATCGTGGCGAGATTATTGATATTCACTGAACCGAGACCCGTGACCAGGTCGTAGCCGGTGCCCACGGTGTACGCTTCGGTGGACGCGCTGGTAGGTTGAACAAGCACGCCGTTTGTGCCGGCAACGGCGACGCTGCAATTTGTGGAACCACCCTGGCACGGAACACTGTTCGTTCCCACGCTGCCGCCAAATTCGGTCGTGAAATAGCTGTTTCCGTGAGTGACATCATTGAAGATGCAGGTGGACGCTTCGGTTGCGCCGGAAGTGCAGCTTGATCCGGATTTTTTGGCCAACGGATACAACGTGTAGTTGGCATTGCCTTGCCGAGCGGAGCCGCTATGCGCGGCCTGATACTGGTTCACCAAGGCCATGACGCCCGCGAACGCCGGTGCCGCGGCGGAGGTGCCACCTACGACCGCGAAGTTATAGATACCTGGCGTTAAATTGCACGCCGAAGGACCGGTGGTGACGCCGGTGCCAGCGCAGACGATGTAACCGCTGCCATCAAAGCCTGGGCTTGCGAACAGAGACAGGTCTGGCAGGTCGCGATGACTGTCATTGGGCATTCCCGTGACGCCCATTTGCCAAGTGGGTTTGCCGTAGGTGCTACTGGCTCCGCCGCTTCCGGCGACGATATTCAGCAGGTCAGTCTGTACATTTGCGCCGCAACCGCTAAGGCTAATCTGTGCGCAGGATTGGTTCCAGGGAATTTCCGGGATATAGCCGAGGGCGGACAGGCCGGTGGTGGCGTTATTTGTAGCGCTCCAATACGTGCTCCACTTATTGATTTCGTCAAAATCAGTGCCACCCAGGGCTACGTTGAATGGAGTGGACGCCATACCACTGACCGCCAGTCCGGCTTGCGCCACCGTTGCGGTGTTAAAGTCGTCGCATCCGGCCGAGCCGCCATCGCCAGCCGACAAGATCACTGTGATGCCTTGCGCTGCAGCTTGTTCCCAGAGCGAATTGTAGAAAGCATTTCCGCCGGTGCCGAGCCCGCTCTCGCAAGCTCCGTAGCTTTCGCTCATTACTCCGGCGAGGTTGTACTCGATGATGTATAGCGCCGAAAGATCGATTCCCTGTGAAGACGGAGTCGATTCGGAGACGACATAATCCACCGTCGCTCCTGGCGCGACGGCCCCAGACCATTGCACATCCAGATCCGCTTCCAGTTCTTCATCGGTGGAAGTCACACCGGGATCTTCGCCATTGAGGATCACATTTGTGGAGCTGAAGTTTGCGGACAAGCCAAACAACTGACGAAATGCTTGCACATCCGCGACATTAATGTCCGTTTCGCCTACGATCGCAATCGTTTGGCCCGTGCCGTTATTTTCGGAGGTGATGAGGCTTTGCGAATTGTAAATGGTGGCAAAATCAGCGGGAGCCAACGCGTACAAATTGAAGCTCTGGCCAGGAACCGGGAACGTGAACAGTGGTTCGAGGCCGGGCTGGCCTGCGATTTTGCGGGCTTGGCCGGCGAGGCGGACGTGGGCCTGCCGGGGAAAATTGTTAAGGGAGACTATGCCGGCGACTACGGGCGCGAGGGCGGCTGGGATTTGCGGATCAGTGGAGTTGGCGACATAGGATTTGCCGTTGACCTGGTAATTGTGGATAGGGGTGGAGAATGCCGCCTGGACCTGCGCGGCGCTTCCGGAAAATTCGATTACGGTTTTGCCGCTGTAGACTTTTCCGACCGTGAAACCCTGACTGGTGAGCCACTGTGTGACGGCCTGCACATCGGAGTCGGCAGGACCGTACTGCGCGCCAAACTGCGCGGGAGTCAGCCAGACGTGATAGTTGGGAGAGCTTTTCTCCTGTTGCTGCTCCATGAAAGTTTGCAGCGCAGCTTCTTGATCGTCGCCGCGTTTGAGGAGCAGCAGGATTCGCGTCATGGGCAAGCTGTTGTCCACGGCGCCGCGGTCGAATTCGGCGCGGGCTAGGGGGTGAGTGTTGCCGGTGAGGGTGATGCGTTGGCCGTTATCTACTGGAGCGACTATCCGCGCGGCGGTTTGCGCTGAGGCTGAATTTGCGGTTGAAAGGAAAAGGAGGGAAAGCAACAGACAAGGCTTACTCACACTACCCCATATAGCGTTCATGGCCCTTCCGGCTTGCAGGAATTTTGTTTGACCTAGAACCAACTAACAAGTTGACCGGAGCATAGCAGAATGGGAATCGTAGTGTCTAGGGCGGTACGTCATGTGGGGGTTACTTTTAGGGGTGGTGCGAGGTGGGCTAAGGCAAAGCGTTGGGAGAAGGAAAAGGCCAAGCGCGCGCAAATTCGGTTCGCATCTGAAAGATTAGCCCAAGCAAGAAGGAGTATCCCAAGACCCTTGGGTAGACTACTGTGCTTCGGCTCTTCCGCGGCGGCCCTCCATCAGAAACATGGCGAAGTCCGTAGCGAGCGGCTTAGCGGCAAGCTGCCGCATTATGAGCGCGACTTGACCGCGATAGTATGTGGAATGGTTCGCCAAATGTTGCATGAGGTGTGCCAGACTGATTTGTGTTTCGCGAACAGGCAGCATCCTTCGCAAGGATTCGTCTGTCGCGTGATTCACAAAGTCGACTTGTTCTCGCTCGACTTCCGCCCACTTTAACTCGACTGCAGCGAGGTCAGGAAACGCATTCCCATCAGATAGGGCATTGGGCCGCGTCCACAAATCTGTGAGGAAGGCGGAGCTGGGGGACGGTTCCTCCCAATACGCTAGCCAAACCCACTCGCAGCCGACGATGTGCACGAGCCTGCCGCGCACGGAACGGAAGCTGCCGCCCAAATCACGCGTGAACTCCTCAACGCTGAGAGAGGAGAGCGCGTGCAAAACCCTATTGTTCGCCCAGCGGTCGAATTCGTAGAGTAGCTGGATGTCATCTTTAGTCATGACGCTGGTCGGCCTTCTCCTTTGACGGCATAGCGCGCGATGTGTTTAACAACCCAATACCCTCTTCAAGGCGGTGCAGTTTTTTTTGATGGAATCGGGAATCACGACTATACGATTTGGCGACCGCCACAGCGGCGGCGAGCTGCCGTAGTCCAAAAGTAAAAAGGGCGCCACGGTGGATTGAGGCGCCCTTTTTCGGTTTTAGTTGGCGGCTTCGTTACTGGACGGTGATGGTGGTGGTGCCGCTGGACTTGGTGTAGTTGGTGTCACCGGCATAGGCTGCGGTGATCGTGCGGGTGCTTCCGCCGCCGCCACCACCGCCGCCACCGCCGCCGCAACCGGCGACCACGCCGACCATGAGCGCGATGGCGATGAGGCCGAGGTAAGCGTAAGCGCGACGGCGCGTTTGAGGAATCCAGCGCATTCCGAGCGCGAACAGAATCATGCTTAGCAACGCGATCAGTGTGGGTATGCGCGGGAAGTTAGGCGCGCCTGGCTCGCCTGCGGGCGGCGGATACAGCGCGGAAATTGTGGTGGTCAGGGTCGCGGTGCAGTAAGCACCTGTGGTGGATGTTGCCGCGGTGCCTGTGCAGGTCGGTGCGCCGAGAGTTCCGCCGGTGCTGCTGGTGAATGTGACCGTGCCGGTCGGTGGGTTGCCACCGCTGGTGGTGCTGACCACGGCGGTGAGAACCACACTGGAGCCGGAGGTAATGGAGGAAAGGCTGCTGGCGACTGCCGTTTGCGTGGACACCTGCGTGATCGTGATGGAGAGCGAGTTGCTAGTGGACGTGGCTGCGTAGTTGCCGTCTCCGGAATATGTCGCCGTAATTTTGTGAGCACCGGCGTTCACGTTGATGGGCTGATCTTCGGCGAAGCCCTGGTTATTCAGAGTGGAAACGTTATTCTTGAAGTCGGCCAACGGTGTGCCATTGTCGAAGAGTGAAATGGTGCCGGTGGGGCAGGGAATCGCTGGCTTCGTGGCTGGATACGCGAAGCTGCAGCCGGCGCTGGAATTGGGGCCGGTCACGACGATGCGTAGGATGTACCCCGTTGAACCGTACGCAAAGTTTTGTGCGCTAGTGCTAATGCCGCCCGTAGTAAGGGAGACGAAGTACACAGTGAGTGTGCTTGCCATATTGGCCCCGGCAACGGCGCTCGAGAGCGTGACCGGAGAGGAAGTGCTGGCGGCAAGTGTGGCATCGCCACCGTAGCTCCCCTCGACACTGGTGGTGCCGGGGGGCAAGAGATTCGTGCTCACCGATACACTGCCACCGCTGAGCGCGAAAGGACCATAAGAGCCGAGCACGTTACCGCCGCTACCCAAGGCGATTAAGGAAACAGCCTCGCCACTCGCGGGAGCGGGAGAAACCGTCACGGTCGCGGTGAACTTCGTCCCGGATGGCGAGCCGCCGGTTGGGCTAATCAGTGTGGTCGTAGTTGCGGTGCGGATCGCGGAGGTCCACTTGGTCAGCAGGTTCGCGACGTTGATGGAGCCGAGGCCGGTGGCCAGATCGTACTTCGTGGTGGATTGAAACGCGGGAACGCCGTCATCGACTGCCGGGCAGGTCTGCCACGCTGGCGTATTCGAGTTTGTCGCGGAGTTGCAGACCAACACGCCATACTGACCACTGCCGAAGGCCGTCTGGTTGCTGCAGTTCGCAGTGCCGGAATCGCAAGCCATGGCGTTGTTGCCCTTATTGATGTCGTGGAACACGCAAGCGGCGTTGGGCAGTTGCGGCGTGCCAGCGTTCGACGTGACGCACGCTCCGCTCGCGTAATTTGTGTCCGCCGAAGCGAGACTGTACAGCACGTAGTTGGCGTTGCCTTGGCGCTGGCCGGTGGACTGGTTCACCAATGCCATGACGGCCGCGAAGGCCGGGGTTGAAGCGGACGTACCGCCGACAAGCGTGAAGTCTGCATAAGGTGTGTTCAGGTTGCAAGAAGCACCCGTGGGCGTTGTGGAGCCTTGCGGGTTGGTATCGGATTGGCAGATGACGTAGGTGACATCGGTGCCGTTCGCGAGTGGGCCACCGTTGCTGGCAAAGAAAGCAACGTCCGGAATGTCGCGGACGGCATCGGCGGGAGTGAGAGCCGTCTGAAAAGATGGCTTGGGATAACCGTAAACATTGTTGGTCTTCGTGCAGGTGGTCACGCCAGTGCTGCTGTTTGTGGTGGACGTGATGCAGTTGCTGGGTCCTCCACTGCCGCCACTTATATCCGCGGCGTAGCTGCTGGTGTCGACACTGCCGCAGGGGGCGGGATAAGCGAGGGCGCAGGCGGAATTGTCCCAAGTAATTTCCGGAATATAGCCGAGAGCGGAGTTGACGGTGTCGCTGGTGGTATTCCAATAGGTGGCGTTGTCGGTGGTGCTGGGATCGAAGTCGGTTCCGCCGACGGCGACGTTGTATGGCGTGGACGCGAGGCCGTTAACCGCGATGCCCTGGGTTGCAGCATCGGGATCGATCGATTGAATTGGATCGCAGCCAGCCGAGCCGTCATCGCCAGCGGCTACAGCGACGGTGATGCCCTGTGCGGCGGCCTGTTGCCACAGCGAGTTATAGAATTGGTTTCCTGCTGTGCCCAGAGCTGCTTCGCAGCTGCCGTAACTGTCGCTGATGACCGGCGAGATGTTGTTGTCGACGGCGTACAAAGCGGACAGATCGACACCCTGCGAAACTTGCGTTGGATTGGATAGAGTTGTTTCCGATACGATCAGATTAATATTTGCGCCCGGCGCAACGGCGCCCGCCCATTGCGAGTCCAGGTCCGATTCGATTTCGTCGTCGGTGGGAGTGCCGGGGCCGACGATGCCAGGGTCGGGACCGTTGAGGACAACGGTAAATTGACACCCTGCGGGAGTGGCCGGCGCAGTGCAAACGTAGCCGCTGGCGTTTGAAAGTCCGAACATCGTACGGAAATCGACAACGTCCTGAGTGTTGATATTGGTCTGCGCAATGACCGCGATGGATTGTCCCGCGCCGGTGGCACCGGAAGGGATGTTATAGATCTTGGCAAAGTCTCCGGGGCCGATGGCGTACAGCGCGGGATTGCCGAAGGTGAAGAGCGGTTGCAATTGGTTCGAGCCTTTGTAGCGGCGGTAGGTTCCGCTTTTCACGATGGACGGATACTTCTGGAAATTATGGAGCGCAGCAACGCCCGCAACCACGGGCGCGAGCGCTTCGGGAATCGCGGGATCGGAAACGTTGGCGAAATGCTCTTCGCCGTTGACGACAAACTTGTGAATCTGTGTGTGGAATGCGGTGCGGACCTGCCCCACATTTCCGCTGAACTCGATGACGCCTTTTCCCTTGGCGACGTTAGCGACCTGGAATCCAGAGCGGGTCAGCCAGTCCGTGACTGCCTGGACGTCTGAATCCGCGGGACCAAACTGCTGGCCAAATTGTTCGGGAGTGAGCCATGCGTGATAGCTGCCGGAATTTTTGGTTTGCTGCGCATCGATCAGCTGCTTCAACGATTGTTCCTGGGTGGAACTGCGTTCGAGGAGCAGCAGCATGCGAGTCATCGGTTGAGAATCTGGGAGCGCGCCCTGATCGAAGGCGGCGCGTGCGAGCGGATGCACGTTGCCAGTTAACGTGACAGTTTTTGTGTCGTCGACGGTTTCCACGACGCGCGCCGGTACCGCAGACTTTTGCGCTTGCGCCCACACACCTGCGCTCCACGCAGACAAGAGTATGCCGCACAACATAACCCGCCAGAGTTGCGTTGCTCTGTTCATTTTGACCTCGTAATTGCCAAGCATTCTTTCGTTCGGAACACTGATTAACCCGGCAGGAACCGCGTCTCCGGCCCCCATGACGCGGTGACGGTCCTGACTTCTCAGATGCAACCGAGAGGGAAGTGGTTTACTCCCCCATTGGTTGGGGCGTTTCCAATATACTCTCGAAAATGAAGCACTCAAATCACGTTGATTGCAAAATTTAGCGTTTGCGTTACTCCGCCGCCGGTGCCTGAAATTTGCAGACTCACGGGACCGGCTATGATTTGGGCTAAGGGCGCGGAAGTGGATGCCTGCGTATGCGCATCTCCCAAGTAAGAGGCGGTAAGGTTGTGTACGCCCACAGGCAGGGAAGTCGCTAAAAACGTGGCGATTCCCGCACTCACGGGCACAGCACTTCCCAGAGTTTGACCATTGTCATAGAGCTGAACCTGCCCGGTGGGAGTCACGGCGCCGTTCGGCTTCACGGTCACGGTAAAGGTGACAGGCGTACCGAAACCCGCATGAATATTGTTGGAGACAATCGTGGTGGTGGTTGTTACAGGACCCCCGCCGCCACCGCCGCTGCCTCCACCGCAACCCAACCCAAGGCCGATTACAGATAGCAGTAACCCGCACGCGAGCAAAAAGTTTCGGGCATTCTTTGTGCCGGCGCCGCCCAAAGCAAAAATGGCGAAGACCAACAAGCCCGCGCCCCAGAGGCTGCCGTAGGGTTTCGTGGCGTTTGCGGATTTGACCGCGGCGGATGCGGTGGTTGAGGGAGTAAAAGTTATCGAGGTAGATGCGACGGCATTATTAACCGGGACGCTGGATTGCCCGAACGCGCAGGAATAGCCCGCGGGAACATTTGTTCCGCCGGTGGCGCAGGACAAGGTGACATTTCCGGAAAAGCCACCGCTGGGTGTGATGGTGACGGTGCCGCTGCCGGGAGTGCCGCCAGCAAAAGCGATCGGATTGGGAGATACGCTGAGGGTGAATGTTGAGGAGGCCACCTGGGTGGCGGCGGAATTGGCGGCTTGCCAATTTGTGTCGCCGAGGTAGCGCACGGACAAGCTGTGAAGGCCGGCGGACAATTTCACGCGGGCTGCGGAGACGCTGACGCCGCCGGAGCCGAATGTGAGGGACTGCGATGTGATTGGTTGTGCTGGGGCACCGTTCACGGAATCCCAGAACTGAATGACGCCCACGGGATACGGAATTTGTGGATTTGCGGGAATGCCGGTGACGGTCGCGTCCAGTGAAACTTGTTCGGCAGCGGAGACGCTGCTTTGCACCGTCAGCGCAACCTGCGGCAGTCCCTTTTGCACGGTGAAAGAAACCGGAGCGCTGGCCGATCCTGCGTTCGAGGCATCGCCCGAATAGACGGCGTAGAGGGATGTGCTTCCTGCTTGCGGCCAAGCAAATTGCACGGTGGCGGTGCCGCTGGCGATCGTGGTGGCGGCGGTGCGCGGGCCGACGGCGTCCCACAGCGTGACCGTTCCGGATGCGGTTGTAGGGCTGACGGTTACGGTGAATACGCCGGTATTGCCGAGATTTGCCGGCGCGGTGTTCATTGCGAGGGTTGTGGTGGTTTTGTTTCCTGTAGCTGGACCGACGGTTACCATCTGCGTCAATTCGTTCGCAGGATCGCCACTGGCAACGCTGTTGTAATTCGGATCGGCTGCTGCATTGTAAGCGGCGGCAATCATGTGGGTGCCTTGCGACAGATTGGAGATCAGCGCGGACGCTTGCGCTTGCGTGCCGAAATATCCGCCGGTCTGCAACGTGACCGGCGCGCCGGATGCGTTGCCGTCAACTGTAAATTGGATCGAACCTGTTGCTGCTGCTGTGCCTTGGCCGGCGACGACTGCATGGACTCCCAAAGTTTGGCTGGTTGTCAGAGTGGAAGTGTTTACCCCGACCACAACGAAGGGCGTTCCTTTGGCGACGGTGAAGGGCAGCGCCGCGGAAGTGCTGGCATCGAAGCTGTTGTCTCCGGAATATACGGCGGTGACGGAGTGCCCTCCCGGTGCAAAGGCATATGAGGCGCCGCCACCGGTCAAAAGATAAGCTGTGCCGTCCGAGGCGAGACTTGAGGTGCCAACAACGTTTGCGCCGTCCTGAATGGTGACCGTGCCGGTGGCGACGCCCTGGCTGGAAACTCCCGCGGTGATCACTTTTAGTTGCAGAGGCGCACCGTAGGCGGCGGAGCCATTCTGCACGCCGTTGATGGTAACGGTGGTTGTGCTGTTTTCCGGCGTGATGTTGAGAGCTACTGGCGCGGACTCGCTCGATGCAAACGTGGCATCGCCGGCGTAGTAAGCGCGCATGTTGTACTGGCCGCCGGGAAGATCGCTGACGCTGCCCGAGAACGCGCCCGAGGTCAATGCAAGTGTTTGCGGAGAATCTCCGTAAAGATCCGTCTTGATGGAGACAGAGCCGGTGGGCGAGCCGCTGCCGGAAGTGGGCGCAACGGTGCCGTTGAGAGTGACGGCGGTGCCGTGGACAAAGGCTGTGCTTGAGGCTGCCACGACAGTTTGCGAAGGCACGAGCGTAGAATTTTTCCAGGCCATGGCGAGGTTGGTGGCGTTTACGGAGCCCAAGCCGGTGACCAGGTCGTAGCCGGGACCGGCGGTTTGTCCGGTGGTGAAGCCGTTCATGCCGGTCTGCGTGGAAGAGCATCCCGGCGACGCGCCCGCGCAGGGGACTTCGTTGTTGCCAACGGTTACGTCATAAAATATGCAGGAAGTTTGCGCGGCTGGATTCGTTTGCGCGGAGGAGTTGCAACTGTTGCCCTGTGTTTGCGCGAGCGGATACAAAACGTAATTGACCTGGCCCTGTAACGCGCCATTTTTTTGTTCGATCAGCGCGAGAATACCCGCCATTGCGGGGGTGGATAACGAAGTACCGCCGACCAGCGTCAGTCCCACTACTTCTTGTTGGGCATTGATCTGGCAGGGAGTGCCGCCGAGGCTGGTGCAGTACACCGCTTCGTCGTGTCCCGCAGCTGCGGCGAGGGCGACGTCCGGCACATCTCGCGCGCTGTCCGGAGGGACGCCCGTGCCCGTTTGCCATGAGGGCTTGGGGTAAATTGTGCTGGCTCCGCCTGCGCTCGAGAGCAAGCTGAAATTGGAATTGCCGAGGACGCAATTGGTGGCGCTGGCGGTTTGGGAAGGATCGCAGCTTTCGTTCCACGCGGTTTCAGGAATGTAGCCAATCGCGGAAGAGTAGTTCGCGGAATTTGTGGCGCTCCAGAACGTTGCGGGTTGTGAGACGTCGGCGAATTCTGTTCCGCCGACGGCGATGTTGAACGGGGTTGCGGCAACGCCGTTCACGGCGAGCCCTTGTGTGGCGGGCATTCCAGCCGTCGGATTGTCGCATCCTGCGGCGCCGTTGTCTCCGGAGGCCACGACTACTGTAATGCCTTCGGCGGCAGCTTGTTGCCAGAGCGCATTGTAAAAAGCGTTGCCTACGGAACCGAGGGCTTGTTCGCACGTGCCGTAGGTGTAGGTAAGAATCGGCGAGACTTGGTTATCGATGGCGTAGGCGGCGGCGAGGTCCACGCCACTGGTGGTATCGGTGCTGCCGGCGACGACGAGATTGATGGTCGCGCCCGGAGCCACAGCGCCCGCCCATTCCACATCGAGGAGGGCTTCTTCGGAGTCCAGCTGATTGGCTACGCCGGGATCAGGTCCACTCAGCAAGAAGTTCGGATCGTTAGACTTGAGGCCGAAAATCTGGCGGAACGTCTGTACATCGGTAAGTTCGATTTGTGATTGTGCGGTGACAGCGATGGATATGCCGGTGCCGTCGACGCCGGCGTTCAGCAAGCCATTGGTGTTGTAAATCGCAGCAAAATCTCCCGGCGCCACATAGTAGGTGTTGGTGGATCCAGCGGCGGTCAGATTAGGCGTCAACTTTGTTTTGACGCCGTCGGCCGTTCGTCCCGCCGCGCCATAGACTTCGTGGATGGGCGAAGTCCTGCCAAAATTATTGAGCGAGAGAATGCCGCGCGTGACACCGCTCAATTCCGCGGGCACGGCCAAGTCGGTAGAGTTGGCGAGAAAAGTTTTTCCGTTGACGCGGTAATACTGCATGACGGTTTGAAAGGCGTTTTCCACCTGCGAAGCAGTGCCACTGAATTCCACCCAGCGTTTGCTTCCGGCTATGCGTTCGACGGAAAATCCCGCGCTTTGCAACCATGCCGCGGCAGCTTGCACATCGGCATCCGCCGCTCCGAATTGCGCACCAAATTGCGCCGGAGTCAGCCAGTGGTGATAGTTCGGAGAATTTCGCGTGTGCTGATCGCTGATGAGTTGCTTGAGCGCGGTTTCCTGCGCTTCCGATGGAGACAATACCAGCACCATGCGCTGCAATGCGTGGCCGCTTTCGACGCGTCCCACGGCGTTGGCATCCACCGCCAACGGATGATGCGTGTTTGGAACGCGAACCCAGCCCTGCTCGCCCGCGGAGGCCGACTGCGGGCTGGAAGTTTGGGCACAAAGAGCGGGGCCGATGAAGGCCGAAGCTAAGGAGAGAATTCCAGGCAGAATGCTCTTTCGCAGAGAAGGCAACTCTTTCCACCCCTAGACGCCTATAAGCGCACAGGCCGGATCATGACGCGTTGCTGGGGCGCCCCAGGCCAACCATACTTCCTTTGCCAATCCTTTACGAGGAAATTTCGCCTCACCAAGTCTACACACCGCCCGGTTTCGTGACAAATCATGGATGCGCCGGCTACTTAACTCTGTTGCTCATACGTTCCGGATTTTTGGCGCGCTACCGGCGGGAGCTTACCACTTCAATTCCACGTTACCGCCGGACAAAATAATTCCGATCCTTGGTTTGCCCTGCGAGCCACGATCCGCCAGAGCGAGTTCGCGCAGTCCGCCGGGGCGCAGCAAAGGCGCCAGGGCCACGGCGCTTGAAGGCTCGATGACGATCTTCATGCGTTCCCAGATGAGTTTCATGGCGGAGACGATTTCTTCTTCGCTGACGAGCAGGATTCCGTCGAGATGTTTTTGCAGTATGACAAAAGTGCGCGGCGCGAGCGAGGCGCGCAGGCCATCGGCGATGGTGTCGCTCGATTCAAGCGATTGCAGCTTCCCGGTCTTCCAAGAACGATACGCATCATCGGCGCGTTCCGGTTCGCCGCCGTAAACGCGCACTGTGATTTGCGTTCCCTTCGCTCCCAGGCAGGTGCCGCTGAGCAGGCCGCCGCCGCTCACAGGAGTCAGGACTGCGTCGAGTTCGGGAACATCTTCCGCCAATTCTTTGGCGGCAGTGGCCTGGCCGGCGATGATGCGGTCGTCGTCATAGGGATGAATCATCATGGCGCCGGTTTCCGCCTGGATGCGCGCGGCCGTTTCGACGCGAGCCGTGACCACCGGTTCGCAAAAAGTGATTTTGCCGCCATAGCTTTCCACCGCGCGGCATTTTACACGCGGCGCATTGTTCGGCATGACGATCGCGGCGGTGGTTCCGCGCCAAGCCGCCGCACAGGCCACGGCCGCCGCATGATTGCCGCTGGAATGTGTGACTACACCGCGGAGCGCTTCTTCTTCGGTCAAAGAAAAAATGGCGTTGGTGGCGCCGCGAATCTTGAACGATCCGGTTTTTTGCAGATTTTCACATTTGAAAAATAACTGAGCGCCGGAGAGATGATCGAGCGATTCGCTGGTGAGCACGGTAGTACGGTGAATGCGCGGGCGGATTCGTTCGTGCGCTTCGACAATCGTTTTCCATTCGATGGGGGAACTGCCAGGGTTGCTTGCCGGGTTCGCGGTGGCCATGAATTGAGTCTAACGCGAGTTTTCTAGGAGGAGCAATGTTGCAGGGCACGCGAGGGGTGCCGACGGATGGGGTTGGCAAGATTTTGAACTTGAGATCCTTGGTCCGAAAGGAAGACAGAGTTTGGGGAGTTCGAGAGATACAGCTTACGGCGTGGTTGGAGGATCGTAGTTGGGAATGTTGGGAGTGAATTTGCGCATCACGAATTCCTGGAGGAGATTGACGGCGGCGGTTTCGCCAATGCCGATGACCATGTTTTCGAAAGTGACCGCGGCGTCGCTGCGATCTGTAGAGGGATAATAGAGGTTGGAGATGCCACCCGAGGCCAGGCTTCCCATGATGCCGGAATAGTTAGGCTGCCAATGGCCGTTGTCGCCTCTACAGATGACCGACATGGAGATCGCATACAGCACTCGGGAACGCACGCTTCCGGTTCCCTTGTAGAAATAGCGGGGATCCTGCTTGAGCAGCGAAGGGAAAATAGCGCCGCCGATAAAGGTGCCGGTGACAAGATCGGCGTATGCAGCGCCATAACGTTTTCCGTAGCCTTGCGCGCCCTGACCGTATCCGCTTAAGGTGTCCGTAGCTTGCTCGACGCCCGCGACCACGCCCGTTACTCCGAAGGAGACCGGATCGATGGTGGATTTCCAGGCGAGCTGGAATTTTTGCTTGGGAGTCAGCGACATGGCATGAGGCGCGTAACTGACGTAGAAATTCGGGATGACGCCGAACAAGCGCTGCTTTTCCTGATCCTCCAGTTGCTCTTGCGCCAATTCGATGGGCGAGAGTTCGACGTGCACTTCGGTGACGTTGGTGGCGACGGCGAGGGTGACGCGGGGGACGACGCAGCTCTCACCGGAGCCGAGGTTTCCGGCGATGGATTGCGCGGCGAATCCCGTGGCATTTACGGTGAGATGAAAAGGTCCGGGAGGCACGTTGGTGAAGGAGAACTGCCCATCGTCCTGCGCGAGCGCTTCCTGGCTGGAAGACCGATCCGCGCGGACCAAAGCGACCTGCGCGCCAGTCAGCCCATTTCCGTCCGGGTCCACGACGGCGCCACTGACGCTTCCGGGCGTTTGCTGATCCGATTGCGACGTGATGCCGCAAGCGGTAGTTGCCGAACCCAAGCTGAGAGTGCCGCTGACGGGAGCGGACTGCTGAGACTGGGCCTGTGAAGGAATCGAGAAAACAAGTGCACTGAGACAAATGCATAAGAGCATGCCTTTTGCGCGGAGGAAGAATTGGGCGCAAGGGCACGGCGGACGGTCGTAAGCGGCTATCCAATCTAGGTGCACGTGTCTTAGTTTACGGCTTCGTCCCTTTCTCCCCGTCAAGTTTGACTCCACAACGTTGCGTAAGGTTGGCCTGTACTTTGGCACAGGTTGGGCCAGGAGAAAAGCTTCGAAATACGAGCGGGCGAGTGGTGCCATGGGCCAACAGCAGTGAGACGCGAGCCATGGGCCCGGTGTTGCGAAAAAACTTCCTGTAGATGCCCTGGATCAGCGAAGTTTTTCCGCCTGTTGCAGGGGATTGCGCCCGGCTTCGACTAGGGAGCGGTCAAGCCCCGCTACGCTGTTGCCGCGATTTTCCGTGACGAGCTTTTGTCGGATTTGCGGTTGGCCATGCAGCCCATCGAGATAGCCGGCGATACCGCGGAAGAGGCCTTCGGCGATGCGCTGGCGTTGGCCACCTTCGAGCAGCAAGGTTTCATCGCTGGCGTTGCTTACGAAAGAAATCTCGGACAGGACCGCGGGCATGTTGGCGCCGGCTAGAACGATGAAGGGCGCTTGCTTCACGCCGCGATTTTTTTCGTGACGGCTGACCATCTGGAGGCGCTCTGAGAGCATGCCCTGAATTTCTTCGGCAAGCTGCTTCGATTCCGCGTTCTTTTCGCTTCGCGTGATCTTCTGAACCAGGTCCGGAAGATCGTGCAGCGAGGATTGCGTAAGGGAGTTTTCGCGGATGGCCAGTTCCTTGGCTTCCTTGGAAGTGGCCAGGCTCAGATAGTAGGTTTCAACGCCGCGCACTTCGCTGGCATCGCTGGAATTCGCGTGGATGGAGATGAACAGATCGGCATCGGCGCTGTTGGCGATATTGGTGCGCTCTTCGAGAGGAACGTAGCTGTCGTCTTTGCGGGTGTAGACGACTTCAGCGCCCGGGATATTTTCTTCGATCATTTGGCCGAGGCGAAGAGCTACGTCCAGGCAAAGATCTTTTTCGAGCAAGCCGTGCGGCCCTTTGGCGCCCGTGTCAAAGCCGCCATGGCCGGGATCGATGACGATGCGATTGATCTTGAGGCCGAGTTCGCGTGTGAGGGAATCCTGGCTGTTCTGGCTGACAGTAGAGTCGGGCGAGACTCGCGCGATTTCGTTGCGCGATGCGTCGGTGTCCAAGCTGCGCTTCGCGGCAGGCCACGCGGGAGGGAGATTCGCCGGAGTTGCCGCGAGGACCGAGTTCGAGAGCGATTGCGGAGTGGGCTGGCGCAGCGCGTCAATCGGAGTGGAGACCGTGGCGCTGCTTTGGCCGCGCATCATCTGCGTCATACCTTTGAGCATGCCGTGGGGAAGAGCCAAGCCGGCTGAAAGAAGCACGGCGACGATGGCGCCGGCCCGGACGCCGGAGCGAGGCAATCCAGGTTTGGTGGGCGCCTGGTGGGCCATGTGTAAAGCCGCGCGCCGTTCATGTTCTTCAGCCAGTTCGTCGACGGCCGCTTCGACGCCCGCAATTCCAGATCCACGGAGGACGTGCAAATTGCGCTCTGCTTTTTCCACGATTTCCGCCGATGCGCAGCGCAGGCCGCGGGCATAGGCTTCCAGCATGGCTCGCGAACAAATCTTATTAATATTTCGGGGAATGCCCTGGCTGCGGTCGGCAATCAAGGCTAAAGCCTCCGGATCAAAAATGGGATCGCCGTGATAGCCTGCGACCTTGAGCCGATGCCGGATGTAGCCGACGGTTTCCATCGGCGTGAAATTTTCCAGAGCCTCGAATTGCATGATGCGCTTGCGGAACTGCGCCAGATTTTCCTGTTGCAGCTTCTCGAGGAAGCCCGGCTGGCCGCACAAGAGGAGTTGCAAAAGCTTGGTGTTCGGAGTTTCAAACTTGGAAATAAACTGCAGCGTTTCGAGCACTTCGTCGTCCAGTTCCTGCGCGTCATCGAAGATCAGGACAAATCGCCGGCCCGCCAACATTTCAGCGAACCAGAGCTGGTTCAGCTTGGTGCGCATCAACGCGAGATCCATGGAGGAGGAATCCACTCCCATGCCACTGAGGAGGAATTGCAGGATGTCGCGGGAAGCGGAGTGCCTCTGAAATAAGAACGCGGCGCGGCCAGTTTCGCGGAGACCTTCGAGCACCTGAAAAAGTAGCGTGGTCTTGCCCATGCCGGATTCGCCGAGCAGCACCAGGTTTCCTCGATCACCCAGAATCGTTTCGCTCAGGCTCTCCAGAGCTTCGCAGTACGTCTGGCTGGGGTAGAGTTGCGACGGGCTGGCCAGCGCGCCAAACGGCTGCCCCTGGAGTTGGTAATAATCGAGAAACATGGACTGGACCTCCATTCCCCGAGGGCGTTAGCTCACGTAGCCGCTCGTCCACCTCCGGGTCGCCACCACATAGAATCGCAGAAAAACGCTTTTGGCGTTAGCGCTCGATTGGCGGGGGCAGGAGAGCTACGGGGGACCTCGAGCCGGCCGACCGCAGTGCGTCTCCGGCAGGCATTACTGTACTTAAGGCAGAATCTATGCGCAATGCTTATGCCATTCTTTGCTGAATCGGGTAGGGTTAGACGCCACCAAAAACGGGGAGAGGAGGGTCATCAGTAAGTTCTCTTCTGCCAATGGAGGGACAATCGATCTTGACGGATACTGGGCGTACCCCCTCTCGTGCACTACCAACCCTGGGTCTTGACGCTGCGCGCGCCTCTGCTAACCTAGTGTCCCAAGAAGCTTTCCGGGTTTGTCCCCGGGTGCGCCCGGCACGGAGATGTACATTGGCCAATTCGGAACGTCGACAGCTCGAGCGCTTTCGTATCCGTGTCCCCTTACGCTTTCGGCCCGTAGGGCTGGCTTCTGGACCTGCTGAACACTTCGCGGAAACCACGAATCTGTCCCGTGGTGGGTTCTTTTTTGTCACTTCGGCACCGCTGCAGGTAGGAATGCCGATTGAGGCCACGCTGGTGATGCCGAGTGAAGTGACGGGCGGCAAGGCGGATGAGACGCACTGCCGGGCGCGGCTGGTGCATGCCAAGCCGGACGCCTACAGCGATGGCAGGATGGGTTTTGGGGCGGAAATCGAGATGTATATTGAGCCGAAGAAGGCGCCCGCTGAACCGACGGTACGCGTGCCGCAGCCACCGGTGCCCGGCGCGCCTAAGCTGTAGTACCAATTTCCTGGGAAAAGATAATTGCCCGGATGGAGTTGGGTAGAGTTCCGGAGGGATTCCTCACTCGGCGGACCCCGTTCGGAATCACGGGATGGGGTCGTATTGGGTTGGAGATGGCGTCAGCAGGGCTGCCGCGCGTCATTTTGATGTGCGTGTAGGTTTGGCAGAAGGCGGGAGATGGACTCCCGCACTCCATAATTCAGTTGGTGGGAATTTGGATAGTGGTTTTGGCGGACCCTACGTTTTCGAAGCGATCGTAGGCACGGACTGCGATGGTGTGTTCGCCCGGCATGAATCCACGGACGGTGAAGGAGTAGGTCTCGGTCTTGTAATCGCTGATGCCGTTGACGGGCCTGGCCAGAATCCACTCGCCGCCGTCGACACTGTATTGCGCTTTCTCAATGCTGTTGGTTGGATGGCTCGCGGTGAACTGGAAATCGTAAGAGACGCCTTTGGAGCGGTCCGCGTTCATGCCCGTTGCGCTGGATTCGATTTTGCTGATGGAGGGAGTGGAGTTGTCCACTTCGAAGCGTTCGCTTTCGCGTTCGGCCTGCAGCGCCACTTCCGGCGGATTGGAAGGAGCGTCGCTAGCGACAATCTTCAAATAGTAAGCGCCGTCGGGCATGGACGTGGTGTCCCAGGAATAGAATTTCTGATCGAGATTGTCTTTGAGCAACAGCCACTCTTGCTGGTTTTCTCCGCGAAAATAGACGGAATATTTCAGATCGTCTTCGTTATCGTCGTGCGCGGACCACAGCACAGACTGATAGCCCTTCTGCAGAGTTCCTTGCGGCTGAACTTCGAATTTCGATCCAGGGGCTGGGTTGTTGCTGATGACGACCATGCCGGGGTTGGGATTGGGCGCAGGCGGTTGCTTCAGCGAGACGTTGCCGGGCTGACCGATTACGCCGAGGGGCGCTTGCGCTCGCACTCCCGGATCCTGCATGGCAATTCCGTCGATGATCGGGGCTACATTTTTGGGTTGGTAGGCCACGTTGACCCAGTCGATGCCGTCTCCGGGGCGGCCGTCATGGATTACGGCTTTCCACTGCAGGAATCGCGCGGCGGGAGCTTGTACCGGCGTATCGCTTGAAGTGTACGGCCCAGCCCAGGGCGACCATTCTTTGCCCGGATCTTCCGTGTTTCCGCTTCGCACATAAAATTCCAGCCTAGGTTCTTTGCTCTCTTTGGCGTTCTTGGTGGTTGCCGGCGGTCCCCACCACTCAATGCGGCCCCACTGCGAGAATAGTTTGGCGTCGAAGGATTGCGATTCGAAGGTGCCTTCGGCTTCGTATTCCGGTCCCAGTGAAAATAGTTTTCCGGGGTTCGCTGTGCAGAGGTACACCTTGCCATTTGCTGCTTTGGAAATTCCGGTGATTTGCGCGGAGCCGGCCTTTGCCAATTGCGCGTACACGCCATGGCCGTCGATCACCAGCAGCGAGCCATTGTTTCCGGTACCGGCGAGAAGGCGTCCGTCGGAGTTAAGCCCGAGGGCGTAGACGACCTCATCACGGGACGTCCAGAGCTCCTCCGGCACGCCGTCGGAGGCGATTTTGTAAATGCTGCTGGAAATCGCGGAGGGAAACGCTACGAAGGGAGCGGAAATCGCTGCGCCCTGCGCGCCCGCGTTGCTGATCGTGGTGGTGCCCTGCGGCGAGGTAATGATGGTTGTTTGGCCCGGGGTGTTCGCGCGAGGCTTTTCGCCGATCGCCGACACGTAGATGCTTCCATCTGCACCGACCGCCAGGGAAGTGATTTCACGTTTGGAAGTTTCGTAGACTACGAATCCGTCGGCGGTTTTTTTGGCGCCTTTTCCGGCCGGATTGCCGATGCGCAGGACGCGGCCGTTTGGTTCGGTGCCCGCGATCAGACTGCCCTTGCCATCAAAGGCGAGGACCTTGATGTGGGCTTCGTCGCTGGCGTAATAAAGGTCGCCCTTGCCGTCGGGGGACACCGCATAAATTTGTCCTTTATCTCCGGTAGCGATGTAGAGGTTGCCGTCGGGGCCAAAAGCCAGGTCCCAGATGTATTTCGTTTTCGCTTCGAAGAAGACAGTTTTTTCGCCATTTGCGGAAACTTTGTAGACCTTGCCGTCCGGGGAGGTGCCCACGTAGAGCGCGCCCTTGGCGTCAAACGCGACGCACTGGGCCAGAAGATCGCTGGATTCGAAGATGGTTTTGAGCTTTCCGTCGGCATCGACGCGGAACACCTTGGCGGGTGAGCCGCCTCCGGCATATAACCGTCCGGTGGCGTCGGTCTTTAGGGACCACAGATAGGATGCGTCCGCATCGGCAACCAGCGTGAATTTCGGGGCAAGTTCCAAGTGCCCATCGCTGCGCACGGCCACGCCCTTCGCGTTGCCTTTCAGAAATTCTTCGTAGGTCGACTGCCTCCAGCGGCGGGTGTGATCGGCGATGGCGGAAGTGGCGACAACGCCAAAGAGCAGGACCACGAGCGCAACTCGTTGCCACGTCTTTTTGCGCCAACGAAAGCAGGTTCCTCGCTCCGCGGACTTCGCTCGGAATGGCAAGTGATTTTGATTTTGGTGTTGAGAACGATTTTTGCGCAAATTCGACATAGACAGGGTCACCGGATTTGTAAATTGAGCGAAATAAGTCCCGACACAGGGCCACCGAGCACAACGGACGCTTCGCTGGCCAAAGATTCGCGCAGAACTTGCACGCTGCCTGGCGCCGGGCGGCCGTCCACGATGCTGATTGTGGAGAGCGGCACGTTGGGCAATTCCTTATCGTCCCAGACCATGGTGGGTGCGGGAACGAAAACGCCGACGTACAGGCGATCGTTGTGGCGCTCGCGATTGATGACTCCAATCAACTGGTCCAGGCCTTCAGGGCTCGAAGTGCTGCCGGGCATGCCGGCGAAATTGAAACCACGAGAGGCGCGGTTCATCCAGTCCGCATCACTGACCTGCACGTGCAAGGTGGTTCCCGGGACAATCTGATCGGGGACGTGCACTGTGGTTTCTTCAATCTGAGGTGCGCCGCGATACGGACGAAGGAGAACGCGTACTTTCAGATTCTCGCCCGGCGAAGCTTCACCCTTTTCGAGCCAGGCGCTTTCGATGGTGTAGGAATTTCTTCCCGGCAGGCTCTCCACGCGCAAGGACACGTGCTCGACGTCAGGGATTTCGTAGTTGTTGGTGAACAGGCGGCCAAAGACACTTTGCACGATCAGCGCGATGGGCAGCGCGTCTGGCAATAGAGAATCCGATGGCGCGAAGGTGTTTTCCAGTTTTACCGGCACGTGGCCTTTGAGCTGGATTTCGCCGGTGAGGTGCAGCGTGGTGCCTTCGCCGTAAAAGGAATTTTGCGTGACGCCATTGAAGGTGGTCATGGCGACCAGAAGCGGCGTGAGCTTGGGATGATTCACCATTTCGAAATGGAGTTTCTTTTCGCTGGAACCGGTGATGAAGGTAAGGTCCAGCGGAATCATTTCGGGCGGCGCACCCAGTTTTCCGGTGACGGCGGTCAGGTGATCGCTAGTGATGGTGCCGATGGTGCCGCCCATGTTGACGATTTTGGTGGAAGCCAGGGAAGAGGAGAGGGTGGTCACCACTTCGCTGCGCGCCATGGGCATCTGGATGTCGCCGAGGTTCAGGAAGGGATGGCCGCACAAAAATACGCGGTCGCCCTGTACGGCGGTGACGGTGCACGCGGAGTTGATGGACATATCGCCGCGTACGAGAACCATTCCTGCCATGTCACCGGGCGACAGGTGCGCGTGCGGGTCGTCCTTTTGGTCTGCTGAGGTGCCGCCTTGCGTGGCCACTAACCCGTAACTGTGCAGCTGTCCGGCAAATTGCTGCAGGGTTGCCGATTGGAAACCGGAAAAGACCAATGGTGTTTCAATCGGTTGCAGCGTCGAGCCGGTGGGTAAAGTATTTTGCGCTACGGCATCTTTGGGCAACTCAAATTGTTGCGGCGCGGCTTGGGTTCCGGCATTGGGCACCGGTGGACGCAGGACGTCTTCAATGGGCGTTACGCCGGCGATGGCTTCTTTAGTGAAAATTCCCAATTTCAGCGAAAGCGCGCCTGCGAGTTTGCCTTCGAGATATACCGGGCTGCCGCTCATACCCGCCACTACGCCCGTATATTCGACCTTCGGGCCTTTCAGTTCGACGAGGATGATGGATTGCTTTGGCCCGAGGAAATTGGGCATCACGCCCAACACTTGCAGATCGAATTTTTCTACTTGATTGCCGGCGAAGATGGTGTACGCGTAGCCCTGCATCCCTGCGCGGATTTGCTCGAGGGGGATGATTTCGGTGGATTGCTGAGCCTCGGCTGGCGGAGAAAACGCGCCCAAGACGATGGCGGCGAGTGAAACGACGGTGAAGCGTTGAAAGTATTGGCCCATAGCCAGATAGACGTAACCCCCACAAGAAGGGAGCATGATACCGGGCGGCGCACGAGACGGCAATTGAACCTCCCGTCAGACCGTCCTAGCCCCTTGGTCTTAGAGGTCCTGGAACCCGGCAAGGTTGTGAGCGGGGCCATTTAGCATGGAAGAGAACCCCAAGACCCACCTTTCGCGAAAGGCGCTCAGAGTGGGGCACCCGGGAAGTAGCGCGCAACGTCGGGACTGTGCGAGGATGTTGGGCACAGGAGATTCGCCATGTCCGAACCAACCAAAGAAGAATTGTTGGCCAGAATTGCCGAGCTCGAGAAGAAAGCCGAGCGGCCTAAGAAGGGCACACTGGAGTTTCGCGTGGGAGAAAAAGGTGGCGTCAGCGTGTATGGCCTGGGACGCTTCCCGGTGACGCTGTATTACGAGCAGTGGATCCGGTTGCTCGATGTGTCCAACGACTTGCGTGAATTCCTGGAAGAGAACAAGCACCGGCTGAAGCTGAAAGAAAGCTGAGCGGCTGTCCAAACTAGAGACGAATAACTGTTGACTCTCTTATTCGTGGTGATGCATCGCGAAGATTTTGGCGGTGCTCTCTTCGTAGGGGTAGACGTGGACCATCCAACCGAAGATGACGGGGTAGAAAGTGCCGCCGGCGGCGTGGCAGGCGGTTTCCGTGGTGATGGAGCCGCGCAGGCCGAATTTCATCCAGTCGGCATGGCGGCGATCGCCTTTCGGGGGCATGCACAAATTCGTATGCAGGTGCCAGGTGGCCACGCTTAGCGGCACGCGTTCGTTCAACTGTTCTTCGGTGGCGCGCTTGGGCATGGTGTACATGGCGCCGACCAGTTCATACCCGCTGGAAGTTTTTCTGTAGAGCAGGGAAGTGGGGCGGGCGGGATTGAAGGTGAACGCTTCCAGAAAGCCGTTTTCGTAATTCGTGAAGTGATATTCCGGCTGCGGCACATTAGGCATGAAGATTTTGTATCCGTCGTCTAAGGCCACGCGGTAATCCTTGTACTTCTCGATGCCGGCGCGAAGTTCTTCGACGATTTCGTTGGCCCGCTTCTGATCTTCGGCGGTTGCGGGGCGCGACTTGGTCATGTGCATGTGCGGCGTGTCGCCGGAGTGCATGTGCTGCATGTCGACCATGGCGTTGTGTTCACCGACGGAGGCGTCGTCGGCGTCCATGGTCATTCCGGGCGTGCTGGCGTGATCGGCGCCACTTTGCGAATCTTGCGCAGGCTGTGGATTTGTCAGCGCTACATTGGTCAACGCCACGTCCGGCGCGTGATGGTTGGGAATTGCGGCGAGCAATACTCCCACCAGAAACAGGGCTGCAATGCCGATCGCGGCATTGGCGAAGAATTGTCGTAACGTCTTACGGGCGAACATTCATCCTCGTTTCGTTCCTCGTGTTGCGTTCGTCAAAAAGGCCGCCCCTCGATTCTCGGGGCCAGCAGGGCTCACAGAATCGCCCTGCGTTATACTTCGGGCCTTCCATTTCATGATACGGACTGCGCTCTAGATAACTTACGCAGGAATTGCCGATCAGTTCCCCATGGAAAACTGGCCAGCAGTACAGGGAAGTTTTCTGGACTCGGACCGGGCCGGCGAGCGCTCGGTCACGAGCGCCGCGAGCAGAATGGTGCATGCTAAACTGGAAACCATCGTGAAATCGGAAACCATTCAGCCCAGCAAAGCACTTTCCGGGGCGCTCGAACTGCCCGGCGACAAATCTATTTCGCACCGTTACGCTATGTTGTCGGCCTTGGCGAATGGCACGAGCGAACTGCACAATTTCGCGGCGGCGCGCGATTGCCACAGCACGCTTGGCTGCATGAAGTCGCTCGGCGCTGGCGTGAAAGCCAACGGCACGACTGTGCAGATCACCGGGCACGGCCTGCGCGGGTTGAAAAGTTCGTGGCGCACGCTGGACGCGGAAAATTCCGGCACGACCATCCGCTTGCTCTCTGGAATACTCAGCGGGCAATCGTTCACGACAAAGATTACCGGCGATTCGTCGCTGCAAAAGCGGCCGATGAAGCGCGTGATGACCCCGCTGCGCGAAATGGGCGCGGACATTCGCGGGCGCGACGAAAATTTTCCGCCACTGGAAATTCGCGGCGGCAAACTGCGCGCCATTCAGTATCAAATGCCCATGGCCAGTGCGCAGGTGAAATCCGCGGTGCTGCTCGCGGGGCTGTACGCCGAAGGCGAAACTTCGGTTACGGAACCCGCGGCCACCCGCGATCACACGGAATTGGCGCTCCTTGAGTTTGATGCGCCCATACGCAAACAAGGTCGTACAGTCTCAATTCAGGGATTGGCGTTCGGAGCCAACGGGAATCCGGCGCTGCGGCCCATTTCGGCGGATATTCCGGGCGATCTTTCTTCGGCGGTGTTTTTTATTGCTGCGGCGTCGCTGCTGCCGGAGTCGAATTTGTACATTGCAAATGTTGGGCTGAATCCCACGCGCTCCGCCATCCTTGATTTGTTCACGCACATGGGCGCGGCGGTGACGGTCGTGAATCTCGAGACGAAGCAGGGCGAACTGATCGGAGATCTTTCGATCAAGGGCGCGCAATTGAAGGGTGGACTTATTTCCGGCGATCTGGTGCCGCTGTTGATTGACGAATTGCCGATGCTTGCGGCGCTGGGGCCGTATACGGAACAGGGAATTGAGATACGCGACGCCGGGGAATTGCGCGTAAAGGAAAGCGATCGCATCGCCGCGCTGGCGGAAAATCTGAAGCGCATGGGCGCGACAGTCGAGGAACGTCCCGATGGCTTGCACGTCGAAGGACGCGCCGCCGGGCAGTTACATGGCACGGAAATTGATCCACGCGGCGATCACCGGATCGCGATGGCGTTCGCGGTGGCGGGACTGGCAGCATCGGGCGAAACACGGATTCTTGATTCGGATTGCGCGGGTGTTTCCTATCCCACCTTTTTCCAAGAGCTTCGACGACTGGCGAATGAAACCGGCGTAGCCGCATAACCGCCCGTTGCTACTAAGCCAACCACGATTGACGCTTCCTCCAACCGTATCTTCTCGCGTTATACACTGAGCCTAAGTCGACCCGAATCGGTTCAGGATCGTGATTCTCATGTTGTCGCCATTCCTCTGCTTGCTGCACAACGCGAACTCGCTGAGCTTTTGGTTCCTGCTGGTCTGCCTGATAGGGCTTGTTGGCGGCACTATCGCTTTCTATCAGGGCTTTCGCATGCTGCGGTTCAAGCGAATGATTCTGAATACGCCACTTTCGCGGATTCACAGCGCCTCGGTTGGACTGGTGGAAGTTATGGGAACGCCTGTCGGCCCTCATGTGCTTACCGCGCCGGTTACCGGCGAGCCTTGTTATTACTATCGCGTGCAAGCTTGGCAATGGGCGGATACCGGGAAAGAACATTCGTGGAAATCGGTGCTCGACGAAAGCTTGTTCGTGCCATTTTATCTGGAAGACAGCAGCGGGCGAGTTCTGATCGATCCGAAAGGCGCGGAGCTCGATGTGCACCGAAGTTTTTCGGACGAAATCAGTGCTTCGTTTTTTCGCACTCGCGATCTTTTGCCGCCCCATTTGCAAAATTTCCTCGTGAAGCGTGGCCTCGTTCCGTACGAGAAATTGAAGCTGGAGGAACGCATTATCCCGCAGGGCATGCCGCAGTTTGTGTTTGGGACTTTGGGAGAAAATGCGCAGCGGAATCCCGGTTTTGCGCCAGCGCAGACGAGCGCGTCGGCGAACGTATCGATCCAGTTTCCCGGAGTAGCGAGTGACCTTTCGTTCGGCGGCACCCTGGCCGCGGACATACCGGTTGGAGCTGCCTCCACGATCGCCAAAGTGCGGAGTCGTGTTCCTGGCGTACAGGTGCAGACCGCTGCTCGTCAATTACAAGCGCCGCATGAGGACTTGCTGGCGCGAGGCGGCGTAGCTCTTGCGACGAATGCCGATTCCAAAGCTGCGACGCCTTCCTTGGATAAATCCGCGTTTGGCGATTTTGATCCGCATCCGAGCGTAGCCATCGGCAAGGGCGAGCGCAACGAACCTTTCGCGATTTCCGGGCACAGCCAAAGGGAATTGGTGGGCACGCTAGCGTGGAAGTCGGTGGCGTATATCTGGGGCGGGCCGGTGGTAGCCCTGCTGTGTCTATACCTTTTAATGCTCTATGTTCGGTGGATTGTTTAGTCGCGTGGAGGCACGCGTATGGGTTTGATTCCTTCTCTGATGATCTTGTTCGCAGTGGCGGGCGCGCTGCTTTATCTGGGTTTGGTTTACAACGGTCTGGTGGCGATGCGCAACGATATCGATAAATCGTGGGCGAACATCGATGTGCTGTTAAAGCAACGGCACGATGAGCTGCCGCGGCTGGTCGATGTTTGCAAGGGCTATATGCAGTACGAACGCGAAACGCTGCAAACACTCATCGAGGCGAGGACGCGCTACGGATCAGCCGCCACGCTCGATCAAAAAGTGCAAGCCAGCGAGAGTGTGTCCGCCTATATGGGAAAAGTGCTGGCGGTAGCGGAAAATTATCCGACGCTGCAAGCTAACACATCATTTCTGGAGATCCAGAAGCGCATCTCTGAACTGGAAAGCCAGATTGCGGATCGCCGGGAGTTCTACAACGATTCGATCACTGTGTTCAACACGCGCCTGCAGCAAATGCCGGATGCGCTGGTGGCGCGCATGTTCGACATGCAGCCGAGATTGATGTTCTTGGTAAGTACGGCGGAGAAAGCACCGTTGCGGTTGGCGCCGACCCCGCGTGAGCAAACGCTTAAATCCTGAGTCTGCTTACTGATTTGTGATTGCAGTGTGCCAACAGTTGCCCTTTATTGCTCTGTCGCAGGCGGCACGGGCGGGTTAGGTGGCGCAGGCACAGAGAAGGGCTTGGGCATCGGCATGGGCTTCGGTGTGGGCATGGGCCTTGGTTCGATGGAGGTTCGGCGCAGTTCGATGTTGCCGTAGCTGGTTTTGAGCGTGATCTTGGGACCTTTACCGGAGCCGTATTTGCCCGCCAGGTGCGAATCGCCCGATTCGGATTTAGTTTGGTCGAGGCCGGAAAATTCGGATTCAATATCGCAATTGCGGCAATCGGCAACCACTTCAAAGCTGGAACTGCCCGGAATCGAGAGAGAAATTCCCGAAGACGAATTGGTGATGGTGACATCGTCTTTTGGCGCGGATGTGAAGCGGACCGTGGTTTGCGCGTTGCGATTATCGATGTTCACTTTGCCGCCGGGATTCTCCACGTTCACTTCGGTATCGCGGGTGCGCAGGTTGACAATTCCCGGAACATCGATCAAGTCCAGGTTACCGCTACCGGCTTCCATATGACCCGCCAGGGCGGAGGCGGTGAGATCGGTGCGCGGTGAGACCATGCGCACGCCTTTGGTGACTTTGTCCGCGCGCACGGGGCCGTAGAAATCGCCTTCCACTGTCAGACTGCCTGAAGTGTCGTTCACTTCGATTTCGCCACCCTTGCCGGAGATTTTCACGTCGCCGGTGGTGTCGTTAATTTTCACGTCGCCTTTGCGCATCTCTGTCAGGACCGCGCCAGTGGTTCCGCGGACGTCCACATCTCCGTTCTGGTCGTTGACATTGACGTCGGAGGCGAAGTCCGAGACCGTCACATCGCCTTTATCGGTTTTCACGGTGAGCGGCGATTTTTTCGGCACGGCGACATCGAGGTCCACGCTGATTCGCGCATCGGACGTATCGTAGCCAGTCGGATGCACCTCGAAGCTGTCACCATTCTGGCTGATCTCGATAGCAACGGGCTTGGCGATGCGTTCGGCGTCGTTGTCGCTCCACGCGCGCACATTTTTCTTGGCGGAAACTTCGATCTGGTTGTCGTCCGAGGCTCGCACGGTAATATCGCCGCGGACGTTGCGCACGCTGACGGGGGCGTTTGCGGGAATCGTCTTCGGCGTGACGTCCACGTCGTACTCGAAATTGTCACCGGGGACTTCCACCAGGCCACCGAGTTTTTCTTTGCCTACATCCACGGCGACGACAATGCCCATCAGCACCAGCATGCCCAGGACAAGCAGGATTTCATTGCCGGTGATTCCGCCGCTCCCCCCGCCGAAGCGTTGTCCCGCGGTGCGCTCATACAGTTTCACTACGCCCCAGAACACGATGAGCAGCGGCCACCAGCGCGTGAAAAACACACTCAAATTCAAATGTCCGTAGTTGTGCAGCAGAAGTAGGATTCCTACCGAGATTAGCACCAAACCGGAGAAGAGACCGCTGCTGCGCGACCGGGTGCCCGCCATGATTTTCTTATTGCCCCTGACCGCTGTACGGAGTTTGTGGAGGAACAGTGGGCGGCATCGCTGGGGGCGGCGGCTGCGGCGCGATGGGCGGCGGAGGTTCCATGTGGCCCTCGCGCGGGGCCAAGGAAGACGCCAGCAGTAACACGCCGATCACCATCAGGATCACCGGCCAGGTATTGCCGAAATCAAAGCGTCCGCCACGCACCTGATGCAGCAGGAAAAGTATGCCCAGGGTAATGAGAATCGCGGGACCCATCATTCCGCGGATCGTGCAGCTTTGGCACCGGCATCGTGTTTGCCCGCTCATACGATTCCTTTCCTCAACTCTGCCCGCCCACGCGATTTCTGAGCAGCAACACGCCAAGCCCGATCAGGATCAAGGGGAAAATCAGCTCGCGCATGCGAAAAAAATCGAACACCCCAAAATTTTTCAGAAGAAAAAGCGCGCCGAGGCCAATCAGTAAAATCGGGCCGAAAGAACGTTGCTTGGTCCAGTTCTCGACCGGATCCTGATAGGTCGCGCCAGTTTGCTTGGATTTCAGGGTGCGCACGGCGTCGATCGCCATGTAGAAGGGGAACACTACCAGCGCGCAGATCAAAACGGCTTCCGCGCCGTCTCCCAAATCCAAGCTGATTCCGAGAATGATGCCCGCGAAAATCACGATGTGCAGAAGCGCTTTGTTGTATTCCCCGTTGTAGATGGCGCCCAGACCGGGAATCAATCCAAGGAGGAAAGCGAGTACCGGCTGCCCCGAGGAAGTAGCACCGGGAGCAGGCACACCGACGGGCGGCACTTGCGGCGTGATTACGCCTTCGGCGGAGACAACCGGCGCCGCTGTGCTCGCGGGCGGCGTCGACGGCAATCCGACGACCTTCGCCAAGCAATCTTCGCAATAGAAAACATCACGCACCTGCCTTACGCATGCCGGACACAGCGGCTTCCCGCAGTTCCGGCAATAACCCGATGCCTCCACATCTGGATGCACCGCACATTTCATCGAATGCTCCTCTCAAACACCATGGGACCTTCCGCCGCCAGCATTTCGACCTGATGGGCAAGCTCATTGGCGCGATTCTGCTGCTTTGGTTGCACGCGGGTGTGGTCGTCATTCTGCTTTTCCGGCGGAGCCTTCGGCGTATTATCTTCCGGCGCAACCTGCAATTCGTTCTGGTCCTGGCGCAGGCGAGACTGAATCTCGTAGACGACGCGCAAGTCGCTGACGTACTTCACAGTGCCGGCCTTGGCGAGATGAAAGCGGCGATCTATGTTGCGGTACACATTGACAGGATGTAAATCCGCCAGCTTCGGCTTGCGCAGAGAAATTCCCGAAGCGCTCAACACGATGATCAAGGTGGCCATCACGCTAGCGACGCCATAGGTGAATTTCGGTGTTGCAAAGCCCGCCAAGAATTTCCGGAAAGCCTGCCAACCGCTTACTGTTTCGCGCGGGCCCAGGGTCTTGTCCAGGATCGAGTACACCAACTGGGGAGACGCTTCCACTTCTTCCATGGAATGCAATTCGTTCATGAGGCTACGAACTTCAGCCAACAGTGGGGCGCACTCCGGGCAGGTATTTGCGTGGGCTTCAAAGGCCGCGCGCTCGGGAGCCTGCAACAACCCTTCGAGATAGTCGCTCAACTGTGCTTCAATTTGGTCGCATGTCCAGGTCATCGTTCGACCCCCACGGATAGAGTTTCCTCTGTCCCTAGAATTACAAAACCCTTTGTATTTAGGCGCGTCGTCATGACGGCCTCACGCCCATTTGCTGCAAAATCTTTGCCAGCTCGATGCGCCCGCGATTGATGCGAGACTTTACCGTGCCTTCCGGCACCTCGAGCACTTGTTGGATTTCCGCATAGTCCAGTTGTTGCAAGTCCCGCAAAATAACCGCCTCGCGCAATTCCGGCGAAAGCCGTGTCAGGGCCGATTGTACTTGTCCGCTTAATTCGTTCAACAGCGCCTGCTGATCCGGCCGCCGCGCCGCTGATTCCTTGTTCTCCACGACGGGCATCGCATCGTCGAGAGAGTCGGTTTGCCGGTCGCGCTTGGTGCGGCGGTAATGGTCGATCAGCAAATTTCTTGTGACGCTGGTCATCCACGTGGCAAATCCTCCGTGTGCCGAGCGGTAACTGCCGAGAGTCCGGTATACCCGCAGGAAAACTTCCTGGGAAATATCCTCGGCTTCGGTGCGGTTGCCGACGAAGCGGTAGCACACATTGAAAATGCGGCGCGAGTGGCGGCGCACAAGTTCCTCCCAGGCCGAGCCATCGCCCTGGAGGCAACGCTGGACCAGTTGGGCATCCTGCTCCAAGCTTTCTTAGCCCCATTCTCCAGTAACCTGCTCAGGCATAACTCTTTACTAGAGCTACTCGGCCTGTCATCTAATGGAACGTAAATTGCCTCGCAAATGTTCCCCTGCACAGGCGACCCCAACCGACCACCTGACCGGCATCTTACCTTTGTCCGCGTACAGGTACAAGCCATTGCGATTGAATTGCTTACCTGAGGACGTGTGGGGGAAGAAAAGCGACGAAGGTTTTCGTAGTAAGCCCGCGCATTTGTTGGGCACGCGATCACGTGCGATTGGTTCGACGATTTGGTTCGACGGGGAGAAGACGGACCGTCTCGGAAGGCGGGCCCGACAACGGCGAGACGAGCAACGACCAAAAACAAACCCGACCCACCCTTCGCGCACGGCGCCCAGAGTGTCGCACCCAGGAGACCGATGGACGCATTGGGGGCGTGCAACCGGGCGTTTGCATCTTCCGGAGAATCTGGCTACGCTGCTTTTATATGTCCTTTCAGTCGAGGAAGTGGTGGCTAGCTGGTATTGCCGCGCTCGTTGTGGGGTTTTTGTTGTATCGATCGCGCGGCCTGTTGCACCTTAGCCAATTCAGCGGCGCCAAGTTGTGGGACGCGATTCGCAGCGCGAATTATGTTTACCTTTTCCTCGCATTGATCGTCATCTATGCGTGCTATGCGGTGCGCTCTTTGCGCTGGCAACGGTTCCAGGCGCACGTGGGACCCGCGAAGTTTTGGAATATTTATGCGATGAACTTGGCGGGGTTCAGCGCGATTTTTCTGCTTGGCCGTCCTGCGGAACCCGTGAGGCCACTGCTGATTGCGCGCAAAGACAAAATTCCGATTGCCGATACATTTGGTATTTATGCGCTGGAGCGCATTCTCGATGCCGCTTCGACCGCAGTGTTGGCCGCGGTGGGATTGCTGGTGTTTGAATCTTCCGGGCATCTTACGGCGCAAGGGACCGCTTCGGGATTTGAAAAAGCCGCGCGCACGGCGGGCACTGCATTTTCCATTGGCGCGACCGTGGCAATTGCCGGGCTTGTTTATTTGCGGCTGCATGGTTCGGCGGTTCTGGAACGCCGGATGGAAGGCTGGCTCACGGCGCACGGCTGGCGGGCGAAAGTGGCGCGCATCCTTATTGGCTTTTCCCGTGGCGTGCAGACGATACGCACTTGGGGCGATGTGTTGGCGGCCGTGTTTTTGTCGCTGCTCCACTGGTTCCTTGTAGTGTTCTGCTATTTCTTGATCATAAAAAGTTTCGGCGGGCGGTTGGGAACGCTGACATTTTCCGACTCGATGCTGGTTCTGGTGTTCACGCTGGTGGGATCGGCGGTGCAATTGCCGGGGGTGGGCGGGGGTTCGCAGGCGCTGTCGATTGTGGCGTTCACGCGTTTGTACGGAGTGGGAAAGGAAGCGGCGGTGGCGGCAGCCATGGTGTTGTGGCTGATTACGTTTGCGTCGTGCTCTTTGGCCGGCGTGCCGCTGTTGCTGCGCGAAGGATTATCGCTAGGCGAATTGCGCCGTATGCAGGAACACGAAAACGAAGAAATCGACGCCGAAATTCTGGATCATCCGCCGAATCGCACCTAGTCAATTTGGAGTGCGGTGGATCGCCAGCGCTTTTGCCGGTTCAACCGCATCACACAAACATCCACCATCAGGAATCTGCTATTCTCTTCCGTAAGTAACAGGAGAATCCCCAGAGTGAAGTGTCCTTTTTGTGCGCATCTGGATGACAAGGTAATCGACTCTCGCGAAGGCCGCACCGGCGACACGATTCGCCGGCGTCGCGAATGCCTGAAATGTTCCCGGCGCTTTACCACCTACGAACGCATCGACGAAATTCCGTACATGGTGATCAAAAAAGATGGGCGGCGGGAACGTTTTGAACGACAGAAGATTCTTCAAGGTTTGTTGAAAGCGTGCGAAAAGCGGCCTGTACCGACGCCGAAGCTGGAATCGATCGTCGACGAAATCGAAGGCGTGGTGCACGAAGCGACGGAAAGGGAACTGACCACCACGGAAATCGGCGAGATGATTATGCACCGGCTGAAGAAGCTGGACAAGGTGGCGTATGTGCGATTCGCGAGCGTGTATATGGACTTCAAGGATGTGCAGGAGTTCATGTCTGAGCTCAAGAACCTGCTGAAGGATCGCGCGGTGAAGAAGTAAGTTCGGAGTGCGGCGGCTGGCCGACGCACTCCAAAAACTTACCAGATGCGGACGCGGTCGGACGGAGCCAGGTACAGGGTTTCTCCCGGCTTAACGTCGAAGGCGCCGTACCACGCGTCAATGTTGCGCACGGTGTCGGCGCGATATTGTGCAGGGGCGTGCGGATCGGTGGCCACTTGCTGGCGCAATGCAGGCTCCCGCGATTTGGATCCCCAGTTTTGCGCGAAGGCAATGAAAAATTGTTGATCGCCGTTGAATCCATCCTGCTCTGGGGCTGATTTGCCAGCAAGCGCGGCGTGGAAACCATCGTACGCGGCGGAGATACCGGCGACGTCGGCGATGTTTTCCGCAAGCGTTTGTTTGCCGTTCACGGACAGATCGGGGAAGGGTTTGTAGGTGTCATACTGAGCCGCTAGCCGCGCCGTTGCCTCTTCAAAATGTTTCAGATCCGCATCGGTCCACCAATTGCGCACGCGGCCTTTCGAATCGAATGCGCTGCCTTCGGTGTCAAACGTATGGCTGATTTCGTGGCCGATGACCGATCCAATCGCGCCATAGTTTGTTGCGTCCGGCGCCTTTGCGTCGAAAAACGGCGGCTGAAGAATGGCTGCAGGGAAACTCAACGCATTGTACAAAGGTAGATTCACGGCGTTCACGGTCTGGGGCGTCATGGTCCACTCGTGACGGTTTACTGGCTTACCCAACCGCGCCACATCCATTTGATAGTCGAACATGCGGCCGCGCCAGAGATTTCCGAAAATGTCGTCGGCTTTCACTTCGTAGCCGGAATAGTCTTTCCACGTTTCCGGGTACCCGACGCCCACGTAGAGAGTTGTCAGCTTCGCTTGCGCTTCTGCTTTCGTTGCCGGATCCATCCAGGTTAGAGCGTCGATCCGCTTGCGGAACGCGGCGATCAAATTCGCGACCATCGCCTCGGCCCGGGCTTTGGCTTCCGGTGGGAAATAGCGCTGCGCATAAATTTTGCCGACATCGTCGCCCAGGAATAGGTTCACTACCCGAACTCCGCGTTGCCAGCGGGGACTTTGCTGTTGCGCGCCGGTCATGGTTTTTCCAAAAAACGCGAATTGCTCGTCCGCGAACGCCTTCGGAAGCACGCCTGCCGCCCCCTCAATGGCGTGGTAGGCCAGCCAATCTTTCCATGCTTCGAGCGGCTCGGAAGCTACCAGTGCAGATTCGCCCGTGAACGCCGTCGGTTGCCACACGATGAAGCTGGCCTGATTGCTTAGTCCTGCGCCACGAAAATATTGGGACCAATCCATGCCCGGGGCCTTCGTAGAGAAATCGGACTGCGTCCAGGTGTTGTTAGCTTTGTGAATGTCTTCGTTATCCGCCAGGCTAAGGTGTTTCTCGGCAATGGCGTATTCCAGTTCCACAATGCGCTTGGCGCGCGCGTCTGTGTCTGTGAAGCCGGCGAGTTTGAGCATCGTTGAAACATGAATTTCGTAGGCGGTTCGGAGTTGCTTCATGTGTTCGCTGTCCGCCAGGTAATAATCGCGGTTAGGAAGTTGCAGGCCGCCTTGCAGAAGATAGGCCGCGTAGTGTTCGGAGTCGTTGAAGCCCGGAGCTACCCACAGGCCGAAAAGATTTGGCGTGTGGAAATTCGTGTTGTTAAGAGCGTCGACGTCGGCGCGCAACGTTTTTCCCAGGGCCAAGGCGAGTTCGCGCTTGTCGCTGATCTGCGCGACGGCTTCAAGATGCGGCTTCAGCGGGGACAAACCCTTTGCATCAATTCCCGCTTCGTCCATGTAGGAGTTATAGAGATCCGCAATTTTTCTGGTGTCGGTGCCGGGGGTGGCGTTGGCCTTGGAGGCTTCCTCGATGAGCGCGGCGGTGCGTTTGGTGCTGACTTCGTCGAGCTTCGTAAATACGCCGATGCGGGAGCGGTCGGGTGGAATTTCCGTGCGCTTGATCCATGCGCCGTTTGCGTAGAGATAAAAATCGTCGCCCGGCTTCACGGAGCGATCCATGTTGGCGGGTTGGATGCCATGCGTGTCTGCGGTTGCGGTTTCCTGCGCGCGAACAACGGCAAGGGCACCTGCCAGCGCGAGAATTGCGGCACTGCCCAGCACAAATTTCGAAAAGTTTTCAGAAAGGTTCATCTCGGCTCCCCTGCTACGCAGACCCTTCTCGCAGCTGACCTTGAAAGTATAGACGCGCCTCGGGTCGGTGGGCTAGTGAACGGCCGTTTCGGCTAAGAGCTCGAGACGGCGGCAGTCCCAGTCTTGCCATCCGGGGCTATACTTACGGCGATATGCCCGCGATTATCTGCATGCTGCGAGCCGTTAACCTCCCCGGTCACAACCAGATCAAGATGGAGGCACTGCGATCATTGTGCGAGTTACTTAAGCTCGAGTGCGTGCAAACCTACGTGCAGAGCGGCAACGTGGTGTTTGTTTCGAAGGAGAAAAACCTGGATGGTCTCTCGCGGCGGATCAGCGGCGCTATTCTCGCGAAGGTAGGTTTCGAGCCTGGCGTTATTCTGCGTACTGCCGCTGAAATGGGCCGCGTCATTGCAAAGAATCCGTTCGCCGGAAGGATTGGTATTGAGCCTGCGAAGCTGCTGGTGGCTTTTCTTGCGAGCGATCCGGGGAAGGCTGCGCGCGACAGTCTTTCGAAACTCGATATGCGGGGCGAGGAATTACACGCGCGTGGAAGCGAACTTTACATTTATTTCCCGAACGGAATGGGGAGAAGTAAGCTTCCCTGGCCGGCCATTAACAAGGCGCTAAGTACACCGTCCACAGGGCGGAACTGGAACACGGTTCTCAAATTGCGTGACATGGCGGAAGCGTTGGAAAAATCGGCTTGATTTTAAAAACCTATCGGGCGTTCCTGCACGACGCCGAATGCGTTTTCCAGCGCCATACCCGCGCGGCCCAAGGTTCCTTCGTCGAATAATCTGCCGATCAACGTGACGCCGTGGGGCACGCGCCTTGGCGGTGAAAACTTCGGCAACGGCCGTGAAGGGTCAGGAGCCCAATCGCTGCGAGCCTCGGCCACTTCCACGAATCCCGCGCGCATGGTAAGAGAGGGGTGGCCGGTATTGTTGGTGATGGTCAAAATATCGTCGCGCAGGGAGGGAACGAGCAGCAAGTCAACTCTGTCGAAAACGCGCGCCATTTCTTCGCATACCTTGCGGCGGAACCGGTCGCTCTGTACGAAATCCACTGCGGACAAGAATCGCGCCTGCCGAAAAATGTTGGGCCACGCATCGTAGGTTTGCTCGCGCAATTGGCTGAGTCCGCCGTTCAGCGTGAGCTCTTCGAATGAGGCCGCGCCTTCTGCAAACAAAATCAGATTCAGCGAGCCGTACGGCCAATCCGGTATTTCTACTTCCACGGGTTCCATGCCCACTTTTTTGACAGTCTCAAGCGCTTTTCGATCCACGTTCGTTGCGGGCGCTTGCTTCATCCACGCGGGGAAATAGCCTACGCGCAGACCCTTCACGCTAGCGTTCGCGTCAAAATCCAGCGTGCACGGAACGCTCGAGACATCGCCGGGATCGGGGCCAGAGATCGCGTTCAATACCAGGAGCGAATCTTCCACGCCGCGGGTCATCGCGCCAAGTTTGTCGAGTGACCAGCACAACGTCATCGCGCCCGTGCGAGGCACGCGGCCATACGTGGGACGCAATCCCGTGACGCCGCAACGCATGCTGGGAGCAACTATGCTGCCGCCGGTTTCGCTGCCGATGGAGAAGCCCACCAGGCCGGCCGCTGTCGCCGCTCCCGGACCAGCGCTGGAGCCGGACGCACCCTCTTCGAGCAGCCACGGATTCATGGTTTGGCCGCCGAACCAAATGTCGTTGAGCGCCAGCGCTCCGAGGCTTAGTTTTGCGATCAAGACCGCTCCTGCGTCATTCAGGCGTTTCACCACTGCGGCGTCCTGAGCGGGAATCCGGTTCCGATACGGCTCAGCGCCATAGGTTGTCGGGATTCCGGCCGTGTCCAAGAGATCTTTTCCGCCCCAGGGAATGCCGTGGAGCGGCCCGCGATAGCGTCCCGCCGCAATTTCCGCATCCGCTTCCCTGGCTTGTTGCAGCGCCAGCTCGCGCGTCAAGGTAATTACGCAACGCAGCTCTGGGTTGTACTGCTCGATACGCCTCAAATAAATTTGCGTCAGGCGCTCCGAGGATAATTTTTTGTGTTCGATCCATCGCGACAGCTTGGTTACCGGAGCGAACGCTATGTCTTCCTCGTTGGTGGGTAATGGTCCCGGATCGCTTTTGCTGCGGACGAATTGGTTTCTGGTGGCTACCACTTTTTGGCCGGGCATCAGGCTTTGGTATCGGGAGAACGGAGCGAGTGTTGGCTCGAGCGAGATTTTGCGCGGACCCATGCGGCGCTCGTAAAGCGAGGCCATGTTTCCACGCCAGCTGGAGGCGATCTGGGCGAGGTCGGCTTCCTTCATTTTCACTTGCACGAGCTTTTCCGCCTCGGCGAAAGTTTCTGGAGTTACTTCCGGTCCCACGGCGGGCCCGGTGCCAAAGGCCGGTGGCGCGCCCGCCGGCTCTTGCTGCGCCGGAGCCTGTTGATCTTGCTCGCTCCCCACGGCGATGGTTGCGGTCGCGCCAACGCCCAGCACCCCCGCCGCCACGTGCAAAGAGGTTTCCCCCAAAAACTCTCTTCGTGTTTTCCTGACCATTGTTCCTCCGTCACACGTTCTACCTGACTCTCGCCTTCGGCCGATTTCACGAAAATTTCACCCAGTGCGATGGGGCTGTGTGCTTTAAGGTTGCGTGCAGGCCTGGAAGATTTGCGAACTGACGGGAGCTTGCGCGGCCGTGATATGATTCCCGCCATGCCGAAGCGCGCTTTTGTGTTCCGCCTGCCCTCGATTGCGCTAGTTCTGCTGGTCGTTCCCGTTTCCGCCCTTGCACAGTCAACTCCGGGTCAAAGTTCTTCCGTCGTCCTGCATGCCGCCCGTTTGCTCGACGTCGAGACGGGGAAGATCGTTGCGCCGGGCGAGGTGCTGGTGCAGGGAGAACGGATCGTTGAAGTTGGGACGATGGTGAAGCATCCGGCCGCGGCGCAGATGGTTGATCTTGGCGATATGACGCTTTTGCCCGGGCTCATTGACGCGCACGTTCACCTGTTTCTGCATCCCGGCGCCGAGGATCTGCAAACGGTGGAGGAATCGGTACCGCAGCGCACGATCACTGCCACGTTGGCGGCGCGCGAAGATCTGATGGCCGGGTTCACGGCCGAGCGCGACATGGGCACGGAAGGCGCGGGCTCTGCCGATACGGCGGTACGCAATGCAATTAATGATGGCTCGATTCCCGGACCGCGCCTGCGCATCAGCGGAAATGCGATCGATATTCTTGGCGGCCACGAAGACGCGATTCACTTTAACCCGGACCAGCATGTACTCTCCAACGCGACCTACGCCAATTCGCCCGAACAATTGGTCAGCGCCATTCGCGAGCAGGTGAAAGAAGGCGCGGACTTCATCAAGATGTACGAAACGGGTCCAGATTCGGTGCGCGACGGACGGCTCATTACGTCCTATCAATACACCGAAGCCGAACTTGGCGTGGCCATTCTGGAAACCGCGCGCACCGGAAAGCGCGTGGCGGTTCATGCTACTGGCGAGCCGGGCACGCTTTACGCGGCCAAAGCCGGTGTTGCTTCGATCGACCATGCGTATCAGCTGAGTGATGAGACCATGCGGCTGATGAAGCAAAAACAAATTTTTGCCGTGCCCACGTTTGCCATCGCCGAATATTTCGCGGAGCATGCCGCCACACCTGAGATGGCGACGCGCGAGCATGAGATGCTCGACCTTCACGTTCAGGAGTTTCACAAGCAGCTTGCCGCCGGCGTGCCCATGGCGGTTGGATCGGACGTGGGGCCTTTTCCGCATGGCACACAGGCGCGCGAATACGTGTTGATGGTCGAATACGGGATGAAGCCGCTCGAGGCGTTACAGGCCGGACTGCTCAACGGGGCAAAGCTTCTAGGCTGGCAGAATGAGATTGGGGCGCTGAAGCCCGGATATTTGGCGGACATTATTGCCGTGCCTGGCAATCCGGTGAACGATATCGGCGCGCTGACGCGTGTGGCTTTCGTGATGAAGGGCGGCACGATTTTCCGCAGGCCGAAGGGGGAGTGCGGGTGTCTCGCGGTTCGTTGAGTGTCCTTTGCATACTTGCGGTGTGTGTCGCGGCTTGCTCGAAGACTGGCACTACCGGCAGAATTCCGGCGGTCGCGGATTCCGGTGCCGCTGGACAAAATGCTGCTGGCGATTCCAAAGCTTCCTTCGCACCACTGCTCAATCGCATATGGCGCGTTTCCAATCCACCTTATGGTCCGCCGTCTGGCGCCATTTATATTTTTCTTTCGAATGGTACTTTGCTGGAGACTTCCTGCGTTGAGACGTCGAATCGCGGTTTGGTCGGTCGATAAGGCGCATCCGGATACGCTGCGTGTTGATGAGGATCAACAACAAGTGTTCACCGCCACGATTGGAGAAGCCAGCGGTGCGACTTTGCACTTACACCAGAAGATGATTCGAAGCGCGGAGACTCGTGACATTACGCTTACGGCTGTGGACGGGGAATTCGTTTGCCCTGATCTCCCCAAATAGGCGACGGGATCGTTTGGAGAACTTTTTCTGGCCGATCTGAAGTTCGGCCACGACATTGGGACGGAACTAATCGTGGTGTCGACGCGTATCATGCTTGGACTGTGAACGGTCGACTTATGGCTTCGCCTGTGGTGACGTGGGGCTGAAATGACTCGACAATCCCGATCAGCAATTTTGGTTTTTGGTGGTGTGGTGTTGCTCGGAGGATGCGCTTGGTTCATACACCGTGCGGGACGCGGTATTCGCGTGGGAACCAAGGCCGCTCCTGGCACACAATGGGAATACACCAGCGGTAACACGCTGATTTTATCGCGCATCATTCGCGATGCGGTCGGTGGCCGCGCCGAGGATGTGAGGGAGTTTGCGCGCAAAGAATTGTTTGAATGGTTGGGCATCACCACAGCGACCATTGAGTTTGATTCCGTCGGCACGCCCGTGGGTTCGATCTATGTGTTCGCTTCCGCGCGCGATTGGGCGCGTTTCGGCGAACTTTATTTGAACGATGGCGTGGTGAATGGACGCAGAGTTTTGCCAGAAGGTTGGGTGAATTATTCCGCGGCGCCCACGCTTAATCAGGATTACGGCGCAGGGTTCTGGACCAATCACGGCGCGCATGGAGACGCCGCGGATCGCATCGAAGCGGCCATGCCTGAGGATGCGTTTTATGGCTCCGGGAACCTGGGGCAACGCGTGGTGATCATCCCTTCGCAAGGCCTCGTCATCGTGCGGCTAGGATTGACGCATAGCCATGGATTCGACATGCGCGGGTTGTTACGGCTGATCTCGGATACGACTGCCGCACTCAAGACTCCGTAGCAACAATTGCAAACGACCCAGCCTGCTGAACCGTCTTCGTGAAAGCGTGTCTCATGCCGGACAACCTAACCGCTCGGCCGCGAATCCTTATTGAGAAGCGGGGTGGTCATGCAACGATATCGAGCAAGCATCGGCGGTGTTGTCCTTTTGTTGGCGACGCTTGGCGAGGGCCGGTTCTTGCACAAGATGTGCAGTCCATTGCCACTGCTGCACCGAAGGCACATCGTTGCTTCAACCAGCCGGGTGGAGGACGCGCTGTGATAAAGAGACTGCCTGAGGCCGCGCGCTTCTGGCTAAACGAAGACGCAGTCTTTATTATTACCCCAGATGAGCGTTGCGCTTTTCTCCATCTCAATACCGACGAAGAGCGGAACCAGTTCGTTGAGCAATTTTGGAATCGGCGGTCTTCCCTTCCGGATGATTTCAAGGCGGAGCATTACCGACGCATTGCTTTCGCCAATGAAAAATACGGTGGCGAGATGGCCGGCTGGAAAACCGACCGCGGGCGACTCTATATAATTTTTGGCCCGCCCGCTTCTATTGAAGTACATAAGGCGGGAGAAAAGACAGAGAAACCTCGTAGCGAAGGCCTGGAAGCTTATCGGTTTCCCACGGAAAAATGGCACTACAGGTATATCGAAGGGGCCGGGGAGGACGTGGATATTGAATTTTGGGACTCAACTGGCACCGGCGATTACCGCTTGGTGTTTCCGGAGAGGGACTCAGAGTCACTCGCTCACGCCGAAGTGCATCGTGCCACAGGGATTCTTGGGCAATTGGCTGCGGCGCAAAGCGCGGAGAAGACTGAGATCCACGAGCGTCCGGCGCCGGCTTCCAGGCCTCAGTTCAAGGATCTGGAAGCGATCGTCGTTGCGCAGGTCGTCCGAGACCGAGTGCGCTTCCGTCACCAGTTTGAATTTCTTCCAGCTACCCATGTGACGACTTTGGCCCGCCTGGACATCACACTGCCGCCGGAAGGGCATTCTCAGAATGCGAATGCCACTCCTGCGGCCTCCTATACATTGTTTGTGCGAGTTACCGAGCCATCGGGCTGGGTAGCGGAAACTGCTGAGCTGACCGCGGGAGGATCTGCGCACGACCGGCTCGGGCTGAACGTTCACATTGACATACCCTTGGCACTTGGAATCTATCAACTAGCGATCGTGGCCAAAAATCTTTATACAGGTAACGTTGGAGTGGTCCGTGCCAACTTCGATGTGCCTCCCTACGACGAACTTGTCAAGAATTGATAATTCGCAGGTCCCGCCGCTCATTTCACCTATCATGCTACATTTCTCCATGCGGTTACCGCCCGCGCGATCCTAAATTTAAATGAGGGACTTCGATGAGAGCCATCTTGCGTGTACTGGTGTTGGTTGGGGCCGGCCTGGGCATGAATCACTTGGCACTGGGCCAGGATCGATGTGGCAATGCGCTTGACTATTTTCAACCGATGATTAGTGGCGAAGGGCAGCGATATCCGCTGGAGATTGGGCCGCTGGTTTGGCATGTGGTTGGCTCAGGCGTGTATGCGGTGAAGGGGTCGGATGGGCTTACGCACCTGGCGTTTGCGATGCAGTTCACAAATTCGTGGAAGCTTCCTGCGACGATTCAGTCAGTGGAAGTGGTCGATCCGTCGCGAAATAATAAGACGACGGGGAGAGACCGCGTTATTTCCATCAAGGATGAAGATGTGACGGGCTTGGTGAAGCTGTCCTCGTTGCCGCCGAGCATGGATAAGGCGGCTTACTCTTCGAAGATTGCGGGTGGCGAGACAGGAGTGATGTTTTTCGACGTGACTTATGGTGACGGAAACGACGTGCCATGCACCATCGCGCTGCGCGTCCACGTTGTCCAGCCAGAGAATAAGCACTTGCCAGAATCTACCGTGGTGAGCCCGCCGTTGAAGATCAGTTCGCAGGCGGCGATTGTTCTCGCTCCACCGTTCAAAGGCGAAGGATGGGTGGATGCAAACGGATGCTGCGTGGAAATCGGACCGCATCGATTCGTAACCAATCCCATGAACGGGACGCTTGATCCATCGGAGCAGTTTGCGATTGATTGGATCAAGGTAGACGCACAAGGAAAAGCATTTCGAGGCGACGGGAAAACTCCCGAGCAGTGGCTATGCTACGGAGCGGAAGTGCTGGCGGTCGCGCCCGGCACAGTGGTTGAGGCGATGCGAGACTTGCCCGATCAGCCGCCCGGCGTGGCGCCTACGAATCTGACGATACCTGAAATTGCAGGCAATCACGTGATTCTGGACCTCGGCGGCGGGCGCTATGCGATGTACGCTCACCTCGCGCCGCATAGTGTGACTGTGCACGTCGGTGATCGCGTAAAGGCCGGGGACCACCTCGGGCTACTGGGGAATAGCGGGAACACCACCGGTCCTCATTTACATTTTCAAATTAGCGATCGGCCGTCGACGCTTGATGTGACGTCCCTGCCTTTCGTGTTTGAAAGCATGGTGCTCGGAAACCGGACGTCGGCAAATCTGGATGACATTGAGGAGTTTTCGATCAAAGGGACGCCGCTGCCGATGGGAAAGAAAATTGCGAAGCGGCTTTCGCACAGCATGCCTCTTTCCCGCGACGTGATCACTTTTCCGTAGGTGGAGAGAACGTGCTGCGGATCCAGCGTGGCAGTTTGGAATCGTGTTACAGTTTTGCTCGTATCCTTCATTCCCTCAGGGAGCCGGCATGCGCAGACTCTGGATCGCAGCTACGACAATTATTTTTGCCACCGCGGTGTTTGCCGGAAAGGCGAACACGCCCAAAGTTGACTCTGAAAAGATTCGCGCGCACGTGAAGTATTTGAGCAGCGACGAGCTCGAAGGACGCGGCATGAACCAGAAGGGCGGCGATCTGGCTGCGGAATATATAGCCGCGCAGTTCAAGAGCTACGGGCTGAAACCTGCCGGGGAAAATGGAACTTATTTCCAGAAGGTGCCGATGGTGGGGATGAAGACGCTGCCAGACACTACGTTTGCGTTCGTTCCCAGTTCTGGCGCGCCGGTGGAATTGAAAGCGCTCGACGATTACGTAACTACGAACGAGAGGCAGACGGAATCGGCAGAGATCGATGCGCCGATTGTTTTTGTTGGCTATGGGATCTCCGCGCCGGAATATCAGTGGAACGATTACAAGGGCTACGACCTCAAGGGTAAGGTGGCGCTGCTGTTCGTCAACCAGCCCATTTCCGATGATCCGAAGTTTTTCAAAGGCAAAACCCTCACATACTACGGACGCTGGCCCTACAAGTTTGAAGAAACCGCGCGGCGTGGAGCGATTGCGACGCTCATCATTCATCGCGAAGATCTAGCGAGCTATCCCTGGACGGTGGTGCGCAATTCGTGGGGCGGAGAAAAATCGTTCTTGCAGCTGGATGGCACGCCGAAGCTGGCGGCGGCTTCTTGGATTCAGCAGGACGTGGCGCGGAGGCTAGTCGGCACGGGCGGACTCGACCTGGACAAGTTATTTCAGCAAGCGCAATCGCGCGATTTCAAGCCGATCCCGTTGCCGGTAAACCTGAAGGCGCACATTGTCAGTTCGGTTCATCCATTCACATCGCGCAATGTGCTGGCTATGGTGCGAGGCTCCGATCCGGCGAAAAGAAGGGAAGCGATTCTTTACACCGCCCACTACGATCATTTCGGAATCGACAAGACGAAGCCCGCGGGCGCGAATATTTTTCACGGCGCAGCGGATAATGCGACGGGCTGCGGAATTTTGCTTGAGCTTGGCCGCGTTTGGGCTGGCACCAAGCCTGCGCCTGCGCGTTCGATTCTGCTCGCGGCGGTTACCGCCGAGGAGCAAGGTCTGCTTGGCTCTGAATATCTTGGCAAACACACGGCACAGCTGCCCGCGCAGCCGATTCTCGATTTGAATTACGATGACTTACCGCCGATTGGGATTCCCGAGGAAGTCGAAGTTGTCGGTGCGGAACGCACGACTTTTTATCCCGTTGTGGAAGAAACCGCAAAGGAATTCAACCTGACGATCCGTCCGGATTCGCGTCCCGAGGCCGGCCATTATTACCGCTCCGATCATTTCAGTCTCGGCCGCGTCGGGATTCCAGCGTTCTCGGTTAGCGAGGGAATGAAATACCAAGGGCATGACACCTCGTGGGGGTTGGCGGAAGCGAAAGAGTATGTCGAACATCGCTATCACCAGCCGACGGATGTTTATACGGCTGATATGGACTTTCGCGGGGATGCACGGATGGCAGAATTTGGCTACGCGCTTGGCCAGAAAGCGGCGAGCGCCGCAACCGCTCCCGCGTGGCTCCCCGGAGATGAATTTGAGGCGGCCCAGAAGAAAAGGCTGGGTACGGAATAGGGAATTTGTTGGGTGCCTAGCGCGGCCAGACGCCGGCCGTAAAGGATTTGATGATGGTGAAGCCGAGTCGTTCGTAGAGCCGCACAGCTGTGCGATTCTCTGCGGTTACTGTGAGCGACAACTCCTTGAAGTGCATGCTGCGCAGCGCATCGGCCGCCGTGCGCATCAGCATGCGACCCAGCCCATGGCCTTGGAAGCCGGGTTGAACGCAGATTTGCGTGGTGTGGCCGACACCATCGGCAACTTCGCTCGTCAACACCGCGCCGACAAGTTCATCGCTGCCGGGATGCCGCAACACAAACGATGCGCTGGGTTGAAACTGCCCGCAACCGGGTAGCAGGATGATGTTCTTGAGAAATTTCAGCGCGCCATTACGCGAGCGGTATTGGTCGTTGATATCGCCGTCAATGTGGTTGGCGTATGCCAGATAGATCAGCTTGGCACAGGGCTCAAAGTAGCGGTCATTCCAGCGATCTACGCGCAAACCGGAATTGATGCTGGGCGCGCGATCGGACTGCTTCTCCAAATCGAGCAGCATGAATTGGCGGGTGTAGAGGCGGAATCCCTGCGCGCGCAGGGCCTCGTCCACCGGTCCACCAAAGGGCATAAGTTGCGCTTCGATGCGCTGCATTTGCGGCAGGGCGCGCATGCTGTAAAGCATTTCTTCGAGCAGCCGGCGGCCAATCGGCCCCTGGTTCTGCTTGGGCGAGACATACATTCCGCCGATCAGCCCCTTGTGATCCTCGAGGACATAGAAGGAGTAGCCGACGGCGGAGCCGCCATCGAGAGCCACGCAGCCGGACAGGGCATGAGCGTCTAAGAAACGCTTAATCAATTCCAACGCGCTGCGGTAGTCCCAATGGAGCTCATCGCGCCAATGGTTGGCTTCCTCATGGAGGAGTGGCTCGATCTGCCGAACAGTCGCTTGGCGAAGGTCGATGATGTTCATAGATCGGGTGTTACGGGTTTTGATGCCAATGCCATCATAGCCGATTCCCGCCGGCCTCTGCCAAATTCCCAAAAAGGCAGATATAAATCGGGCACATGACACGGAGAAGCCTGTAAGCCATGGTAAACCCACATGGTAGCCTTGAAGGGAGTTCCAGCTGAGGAGGAGTTCAGGGACCGTCGCGGGGAGCACGGCCAAACAGCTGGAATCAGAGCCCAAAACCCATGTCCATAGTAGATGAGCTACGTTATCCGAGGCGTTGGTATACCAAGCTGCTGGTGATTGTCCTGACGCTAATCATTTTTGTCGCCCTGGCGACGGCAGCGGTCGCGGGCGTACTGACCTATTGGATTATCGAGCCCCAGCGCACCAGTTCTGAGATCAATATGGCCAGCTTCCCGGGGCGGCCGGATGAGGTGGATTTTACGGTCAGCGGGTTGACGCCTGCGGATCGCAAAGGGTGGTTCTTCCCCGGGCTGCGCGGCGCTCCCACGATTATTCTGTGCCATGGTTACCAGTCCAGCCGCGGCGAATTGCTGACGCTGGTTTCCGCGTTACAAGATCACCAGTACAACGTGTTTGTGTTTGACTTCGCGGCCCACGGGGCGAATGCCGGAATCACCACGTTCGGTTACCGCGAAGCAGATGAGGTACGCGCGGCCATCGACGTCATCGCCAGACGCAACGACGTCGATCCCACGCGATTCGGCTTGTGGGGCTACAACTTGGGCGCGTATGCGGCTTTGCGGGAAGCGGAGAAAGATCCGCGTGTGCGCGCGCTAGTGCTGGATTCGGTGTACGATCGCCCGAAGCAGATGGTGAAGATTGGCGTGGAAAAGACGGGGGTGGGCGGATTCCCGTTGATGGTGAAATCGGCGCAGACCACGTTTGAGTGGCTGAATTATGGATACAAGGATGATCCGCCGCTTTCTTCGAGGCTGAAAACGCTGACGGATGTGCCGACACTGTTTATCCAAGCGACGGACGATCCGGAGCTCGGCTCGATCACGCGGGATATGTTTTTGAAGGCGCCGGAACCGCGGGAACAGGCCATCATTGCTCACGGAAATTTTGTGAATTTACCTGACGAAGAGAAGCGCACGTACGAAAACCGTGTGGTGACGTTTTTCCTAACGCGGCTGCCGGTTAGCGCTGTGCCCGCCGCTGTCGTTCCCACTAAGCCCGCTAAGGCTGCCAAGCCGGTTCAGTAACCGAAATCTGGCTTACCAAACACATTCATTTTGGATTTAGGGAGGGACTTTGGCTGTGGACGCGGTAAAGGGACCATCCTGTCGAACCAAGGTCAAAGCCTTTTCGTGAACATGTCCAGGGCGGCGTTATGGGTGGGCCGCAATCAGGCCCCTGGCTTGTTGGCAAGACTACAAAACTATCGTCCGGACGGACCGACTCCCAAGATTCGATTTCGCGGTGAAGATAAAAACTAAGACTGAATTCCTGGCCCCTTCTCATTCTTCCGACGTAGACTTTCTTGTCCAAGGCCTGAAATAAGGACTCATACTTTTCGAGCTCCACGGCAAGTGATTTGCCGGAAGGATCACGGGGCAGGAAATCCGCGGCGAGTGGCCGGAAGAATCCTATTAACACCAATATAGGAATTACGCACATTGATGAGCTAAGGAAGCCCGCGAACATTTTTCTCGGGGGAATGGCCAAGATCAGATTGGCAATCCCGAAAAGCGTCAAAACCCACCCCGCAGCGGCCGCTGCATGTGCGGTATCCCTTGAGGTGGTGAAGGGAATAGACCAGACGATTACGGCGGCAAGAATGACTGCCGCGCCGACGCCGCACTGAAGCCACCGAAATGCTCGGCCGGTGCGACTAATCCATACAACGTTAGCTCTGGCAATCAGCAGGCCAATAGGCGGGATCGCCGGAAGAATGTAACCGGGAAGTTTCGATTGAGATGTTGAGAAAAAGGCCAGACAGAACGCTGCCCAAGTCAGCAAGAAAAATGGAAATGGAGGGATCATGCGCGCTTCTCTTACGTTTCTCAACCCCTGCCATCCAGACCACAACAATAACGATATCCAAGGGGCAAACGCGATGAGCAAGATGGGGATGTAAAACCAGAACGGCTGGATATGCTGGAATTCGGGGGTTAGGTAGCGCTTGAAGTTGTGTTCGATGATGAAGATGCGGAAGAAATCGGGATTGCGATGGGCGCAGAGGATGTACCAGGGGAGCGCGGTGAGGCAGAAACTGGCAATGGCGAGAGGATGAAGACAGCGGAAGGCGTCGCGCAAGCGCTTCGTGGAAGCTGCCCAGAGAAGAACAGCGCCGCCCGAGAGAACGAGCGCCGCGGGGCCTTTGGCGAGAACCGCGAGGCCCAGAAAGAAACCGAAGAGACAGGAGTTGAAGGAGGTTGAGGAAGTGAATGAGTTAGAGGATTTGGGGACCAGGCCAAGCAGGCGGGCTGCAAAAACCATGGCGATCGTGAGCATGCCAGCGAAAGGCATGTCTGTGGCGGCGGCGTGGGAAAAACCGATCATGCCTACAGTTGTGGGGAGAACAAGGAGGAGCCAGCGCGCGGTTTCTGCGGCGTAGACGCGCCAGGCAAGCCACGCCATCGCAAGCGTCGCTAGAAGTGCGGCGGTCGCACTCGGGAGACGTGCGGCGACTTCGCTGACACCAAAAAGTTTGAAGCTGAGCGCGGCGCCCCAATAATAGAGGACGGGTTTTTCAAACCAGGGCTGGCCGTAGAGACGCGGCGTGACCCAATCGCCACTCTCCGCCATGCTGCGAGCTATCCAGGCGTATCGCGGCTCATCGGGACCGACAAGGCCGATGGCGCCGAGATTGTGAAAATAGCAGATGTACAGTGTGGCTAGGATCAGGAGGACCGAGGCGAGTCGGGCCACGGGAGATTTCGCGAGCGTATCGGTTGTGGCGTTGTCAGTTTGCGTCACGGAGGCAAGAGTCTAGCATTGTCAGTGTATCTTGGAATGGTGGATGTGGGCGATTTCGAGTCCCTCGCTCGGGATGGCCCATGTAAGACAGGTTATTGCGAATCGTATTGAATGAATAGGAGCTGCGATTGCAAAAGTGGTATGGATTTCCGCACTCCAAAATGATTGAACGGCTGCACTATGCGGTGGCGTGGACATTTGTGAAGACGCTGGGAATTTTGCCGCGCCCGCTGGCCAGAGGGGTTGCCGCGATGGCGACGCGGCTGCTGCTGATTTTGTTCCCGAAATTGCGGAAGACGGCGGAGTTCAATCTGAAGTTGGCATTTCCCGATTGGACAGACGCACAGCGGACCTTGGTGATGAAACAGATGACGCAGAATCTGGGATGGATGGCGGCGGAATTCGCGCGGCTGCCGAAATATTCGGCAAAAAATATTGAGGATGTGGTGGTGCTGGACGGGCACGAAAACTTTCTGGCAGGGAAGAGCCACGGCAAAGGTGTGGTGTACCTGACCGGGCATATCGGCGCGTGGGAGCTTTCTTCCTACGCCCACGCGTTGTATGGATTTCCGTTGCACTACATGGCGCGCCCGCTGGACAACGAGGCGCTGGACTCACTGGTGAACCTCTACCGGGGACTATCCGGAAACAAGCCTATCTATAAGAATGAAGCGGCGCGAACCATGTTGCGGGTGCTGAAGGATGGGGGGACCGTCGGAATCTTGGCGGACCAGAATACGATGCCGGGTGAAGGCGTGTTCGTGGATTTCTTTGGTGTTCCTGCTTGCACGACAACCGGAATTGCGCGAGTGGCGCTGCACACGGACGCGGCGGTGGTACCGGGTTACGCGTTCTGGGATGAAAATTTGCAGAAATACCGGCTGCGCTTTGAGCCGCCTGTAGAATTGATTCGGACCGGCGACACGGAGCGCGACATTCTGGAGAATACGCAGCGCTTTACCAAAGTGATCGAGGCCATCGTCCGCAAATATCCGGAACAGTGGGTGTGGATTCACGCACGGTGGAAGGCCCGGCCGAAGGGCGAAGCGCCGCTGTACAAATTCCTGTCGTAACGAGCGATTTTCATCCTGGTGGCCATAGAGAAGACAGTGAGAAGAGGAGTTTGGCGATGAGTCTGACGGCGAAGCAGGTGGCTGACAAAGTCGGGGCAACCGTCGAGGGCGACGGCAATCTGGAATTGGTTGGCGTCGCAGCGCCGGAACGGGCGGGATTGCAGCATCTGATTTATGTGGAGGCGGCGAAACATGCGGAGCGCGCCACGGGCTCGGCGGCCTTGTGCGTGGTGGCTGGTGAAGGAGTTTCATTGCCGGGCAAAACAATTTTGAAGAGCACGAAGCCGAAAGTGGCGTTCGCGAAGGCCGCGGCGCTTTTGCTGCAGCCCGCGCCGATAGCCACTGGTGTGCATCCGACGGCCATCGTGCCGCCGCAAATGCGCATCGGCGAATGCGTTGGCATCGGGCCCTATGCGGTCATTGGGGACGACGTGCATATCGGCGACGGGACGCAGATCGGCGCGCATGGCGTGATCGGAGCAGGTTGCTGGATTGGCGAAAATTGCCGCATTCATCCGCGCGTGACGCTTTATCCTGGCATGCGCATCGGAAATTTGACGGAGATTCACTCCGGGACGGTGATCGGTACGGACGGGTTTGGTTACGCGTTCGATGGCGAGGCGTATTGGAAATTTCCGCAGGCAGGGATTGTGGAGATTGGGGATGACGTGGAGATTGGGGCCAATGCGACCATTGACCGGGGTTCGCTCGACGACACGCGCATTGCGACAGGAGTGAAGATCGACAACCTGGTTCACGTTGGACATAACGTGCAAATCGGCGCGTACACGGTGATCGCGGCGCAGACCGGCATTTCGGGATCGAGCAAGCTCGGACATCATGTGGTGTGCGGCGGCCAAGTGGGCATTGCCGATCACTGCACTCTCGAAGATCGATCGATTGCCGGAGCTCAGGCGGGCATTCCCACCGGCAAGACGATTCGCAGCGGGCAAACGGTTTGGGGCACGCCGGCGCGGCCGCTCGACAAGTTCAAGGAAGCGTATGCTTGGTTTGCGCGATTGCCGGAGTTGGGCGAGCGAATCAAAAAGCTGGAAGAGGCGGAGCAGAAATGACGGCCGAGATCGTAAGAGAAAAAGCGCTGTGGAGGCTGATCGTGGTGGGGGGCCACACGCGCAGCATCGGGAAGACACAACTCGTTTGCGACGTGATCCGCGCATTTCCGCGAACGGAATGGATCGCCGGGAAAATCACGCAATACGGCTACGGCGTGTGCGCGCAAAATGGCGAAAATTGCGACTGCGCGCCCGCAGATCATGTTTGCGCGCTCGATTGGGAGACGCGGGCAGATACCGGCACGGACAGTTCGCGGTTTCTGGCGGCGGGGGCGAAGCGGTCCTTCTGGTTGCGGACCAAACAGGGGTACTTGGCGGAAGGTTTGCCACTGCTGCGGCAGGCGCTTGGGGATTTGGCGAATGGCGCGTGGCGAGTGGGGAACGGCTCGGAAAGTGAAGCCGAGGGGATTTCGCATTCTGATCTGACGAACGCGGCAATGATCGTCGAAAGCAACTCCTTGCTGCAATTCGTGAAGCCATCGCTTTATTTCGCGGTGATCGATCCTTTAAAGGAGGACTTCAAGGAGTCCGCACAACTAGCGCTCGATCGCGCCCACGCGGTCGTGCTGCGAGGAGAAGTGGGCGAAGATGCGCCACCGGCTCCCTTGTGGATGAAATTGCCGGAGCGGTTGCTGCGGGAAAAGCCGTCGGTGAGGCAGCGGGAAGGGGAGAAATTGCCCGAACCATTGTGGGAGCTTGTGCATCGAACTTTGCAAGGGCCACCGGGTTCCGCGCTGTAAGGGTGCCCGACAACGCTTGGTTACAGATTCGGCATCTTAACCGTTGACCCTCTTTGGGGGTGCGGCGATAATGAATAAGTACTGGGGGTACCCCAGCTCGCATGGTTCGCACTTCATACGGAAGTGTAACGCAATACGCAAGTTAAGCTATATTTTTCACGTGACGGGTTGGGGTGTAGGTAAGCCGGACCGTATTTTTTGCTTTTCTTAAGGGGAGCAGGAATGGCGTCGTTTGTCCGAGTCGGAGAGCAGCTGCCGGTAGCGCCCGCGCCAGCTCCGTGGCGCCAGGAAGATTGGGCGGAACGCGTTGAAACCGCGGTAAAAAATGGCGCGGAATATCTGCTGTCTGTGCAGTCGGAAGAAGGATATTGGCTCGGCGAACTTGAAGCGGATACTACCCTCGAATCGGATTATATTTACTACCTGCACGTTCTCGGGCAGGCGGAGCCCGAACGCATCGCCAAACTCGCAAATTATGTTCGCCGCAAACAGCTGGACACTGGCGGCTGGCCCATCTATCCCGGCGGCCCTTCCGAACTGAACGCAACGACAAAAGCATACTTTGCGCTGAAGCTGGCGGGCGATCCGCCGGATGCGCCGCACATGGTGACGGCGCGGGAAACGATTCATCGTCTTGGCGGATTAGAGCACACTAATTCCTACGTGCGGTTTTACCTGGCGCTGGTGGGAGCCGTGGGCTGGGAGCTTGTGCCCGCGATTCCCCCCGAACTAATGCTCCTGCCGAACTGGTTCTACTTCAACATTTATGAAATGTCGTCCTGGACGCGCGGAATTGTGATTCCGATGGCGATCCTGTCTTCGCTGCGGCCGGAATTTCGCTTGCCGGAGCATGCGCGCGTGGACGAGTTGTTCAAGGACCCGTCGCAAAAGACCGCGGCGTTCAACTGGAGCAAGCAGATTTTATCCTGGAAGAATTTGTTCCTGGCGCTGGACCGTGGATTCAAGCTGTATGAAAAATTGCCTTGGAAACCGCTGCGGCAGAAAGCTATCCGCGAAGCGAAGCAGTGGATGGTGGAGCATCTGGAACGCACCGAGGGACTGGCTGCGATTTATCCTTCGATGATGAATTCGATTTTCGCGCTGATCGCGCTGGGGCATGGTCCCGAGGATCCGCTGACATTTCGCGAGATCAAGGAATTTGCGCGCTTTGAGATTGAAGACGGCGACACGATTCGCTTGCAACCGTGTGTTTCGCCTGTGTGGGACACGTGCATCGCGATGGTGTCGCTGGAAGAAGCGGGATTGCCGGCGGATCATCCGGCGCTGGTGAAGGCCGCGGACTGGTTGTTGTCCAAGCAGATTCTGGGCGGTGGCGATTGGCAGATTAAGAACAAGGATGCCGAGCCGGGTGGTTGGGCGTTTGAGTTTCGCAATGATTTTTATCCCGATGTGGATGACACCGCGTTTGTGTTGATGGCTTTGCAGCGCGTGAAGTTTCCAGACGAGGAGCGCATGGAAGGCGCGATGCGACGGGGGATTCAGTGGCTGCTGAGTATGCAGAACCGCGACGGCGGCTGGGGCGCGTTTGACCGCGATAACGACCGTCAATTGCTCTGCAACATTCCGTTCGCGGATCACAACGCGATGATCGATCCTTCGACGGCGGACGTGACTGCGCGCGTGCTGGAGTGCCTGGGGCGGTTTGGCTGGCCCGCGGATCATCCGGTGGTGCGCAAGGTCGTGGAATTTCTGACACAGGATCAGAGCAAGGACGGATCGTGGTTCGGGCGCTGGGGCGTGAATTACGTCTACGGCACGAGCGGCGTATTGCGCGCGCTCGAAACGGTTTCGATGACGGCGCAGGATTATTGCGTGCGTGCGGTAAATTGGCTGCGCGAAGTGCAGAAGGCGGACGGCAGCTTTGGGGAATCGCTGAACAGTTACGAAGTGGTATCCAGCAAGGGGCAGGGCACCAGCACGCCGTCGCAAACGGCTTGGGGATTGATTGGCTTGCTGGCCGGCGCGGATCCGAACGATCCGGCGATTACGCGCGCCGCGGCTTACCTGATCGGACAGCAGCACGCGAACGGATCGTGGAGTGAAGACGATTTTACGGGAACTGGATTTCCCGGCGTGTTCTATCTGAAATATCACCTGTATAAGAATTCCTTCCCGGTGTATGCGCTGGCTCGTTATCGCAATCAGGAGCGCCGGGCTGCCGAATACTGCGCGGCGAAGTTCAATCCGGGTGATTTCCGGTTGCGCAGTGGCTTGTATTCCGCGCGCGAACGGCGCGCTTCCTAAGCACCAGATGCGGTACCCCATCGGACTGGTTTTCGATTCCTTGAAAAACGTGGCGGGTAGAAGACTGCGCGGCGAGCGGAAGTTTCCCGTAATGTTGACGCTCGACCCATTGGGCGGCGCTCTTTCCGTGTACAGCGGAGGAAATGGCAATGGAAGATCGGCTGGACAGTTGCCGATGCTCACAGTCGAGCAGTGCCTGGCGGCTCTCGAAGAGTGCCGCGCGCCGATTGTTTCAATTTGCGGAGGCGAACCGCTGGAGTATCCGGAGATCGCCGCGCTGACGCGGGCAATCCTGGAGCGCGGGCGTCACCTGTTCTTGTGCACGGACGGGATGCTGATCCGGCGGCGGCTGCACATGATCCCGCCGTACACCAATTTTTTCTGGAATGTGAAGATGGAAGGAACACGAGCGGTGCACGACGCGCGCGCGAACCGCACGGGGCTGTTTGTGGAAGCGCTGGATGGCGTGAAGGCCGCGAAGAATGCGGGATTTTTTGTGGTGGTGACCACCACGATTTTTCCGGACACGGAAATGGGCGATGTAGCGGAATTGTATGGGCGGCTGCACGCCATGCATGTGGATGGATATTTGCTGACGCCACATTATCCGCAAGAAAAGATGTGCCGTGAGGGCAGCGCGAAGTTTCATGAGCAGATGCATCAACGGTTTCGCGAAGCGAGTGAGCAGTTGGGCGACTATAACCTGATGATTTCCCCGATTTACCTGGAATATTTGCGTGGCGAACGCGAACTGGATTGCAGCGTGTGGGGCGGCCCAGTGGTTGGACCGCGGGGCTGGGTCGGCCCGTGCGGCTTTCTGAACACCGGTTACGCCGACAGCTACAAGAAATTGCTGGAAGAGACGGTGTGGGAAAATTACGGGCGCGGGTTGAATCCGCGATGCGAAAACTGCCAGTGCCACGCGGGGTATGAGACGGCCGCGTTGCTCGGAATGAATCCGAAGGCAGGGGACCTTTGGAAAATGCTGGCCTGGCAACTGGGCGGAAGCTTAGGCGAGAAGCGAGAAGGGAAGCGCAAGGCATGACGACGCTGGTCACCGGCGCAGCGGGATTTTTGGGCAGCCATGTGACGCGGCAACTCGTGGCGCGCGGAGATTCCGTGCGCGTATTGATGCGACCCTCGAGCAATAATCGCGCGATCAGCGATTTGTCTCTGGAATATGTGACGGGAGATTTGCGGGACGCAGCTTCATTGGAACGAGCCATGAGCGGCATGAAACGCGTGTTTCATGTGGCGGCCGATTACCGGCTGTGGGCCAAAAATCCGCAGGAAATTTACGATTCGAATGTCGGCGGAACGAAAAATTTGCTGGCCGCGGCGAAGAGCGCGGGGATCGAGCAATTGGTTTATACGAGCACGGTGGCGACGATCGCTGTAGACCGGCCGGAGTTGCCGAACGAATCCACGGACGCGAAGCTGGAAGAGATGATCGGGCACTACAAGCGCTCCAAGTGGATGGCGGAGCAGCAAGTGTTGCAAGCGGCGCGTGCGGGGTTTCCGGCGATTGTGACGATGCCGACGACTCCCGTGGGGCCGTGGGATTGGAAGCCGACGCCGACCGGGAAAATTATTCTGGACTTTCTCAATGGGAAGATGCCGGGATATGTGGAGACGGGCTTGAATTTTGTGGGCGTGGAACAGTGCGCGGCGGGACATTTGCTGGTGTCCGAGCGGGGAAAGATTGGCGAACGATATTTGCTGGGCGCGGAGAATCTGACACTGAAAGGTTTGTTGGATGTGCTGGCGGGGATTACCGGTTTGCGAGCGCCAGGTGTGAAAATCCCGCATGGAGTGGCGTTGGGTGTAGCGTATGTGGAGAGCGCGTTTTCGCGGCTGATCGGCAAAGAGCCGCAGATCCCGGTGGAAGGTGTGAGGATTGCGCAACACAAAATGTTTGTGGATTGTTCTCGCGCGCAAAGGGAATTGGGATTTCAGCCGGGGCCGGTCGCGGCAGCGCTGGAGCGCGCGGTGCGGTGGTACCGAGCGAATGGATATGTGAAGGCGGGAAGAGTGAAGAAGATGAATCTGGCAGCATAGGCGGCCCTAGGAAGCAAACGAAGCCAGGGAAGTGATTGAGGTGAGGAAAGCTTGGATGCGCGTGCTCGTGACATTTGCGGTGGAAGCGGAATTTGCGCCTTGGCGGCGTATTCGCAATTTTGTCGCAAGCTCTGATCGGAATTGCACGGTATTTACGGCACAGATTGGGGAAGCCGAAGTCGACGTTTTGCTTACGGGAATCGGCGGGAGGAGCGCCTGGCTTGAGACAACCAAGAGAATTTGGGAGGGAGACGTTGATATTTGTATTTCGAGCGGACTTGCAGGAGCACTCCGCCCGGATTACCGTCCAGGAGAAATCCTCGTGGCAAAGAGAGTTTACGCTCTTCAGGGGGGGAAGACCGTCGTGTGCGAGGAGAGTTTGCTGCGGATAGCGATTGAATCCGGGGGACGGGAGGTAGACTCGTTCTATTCCGCGGATCACGTGGTTATCTCTGCCGATGAAAAGCGCGAGCTTGGTCGAAGTTACGATGTCGTCGAAATGGAAAGTGGAGAGGTGTTGCACGAAGCGGCGGCATTCGGCGCGCGAGTCGTCGCTATTCGCGGTATTAGTGATTCAGTCGAGGAAGATCTGCCCTTAAATTTCAATCGAGTCGTAAACGTGTCTGGTGAAGTGAGCATCCCTCGCGTTCTTGGGGAAGTTGCTAAGCATCCATCTGCCGTTCCGCGGCTGATTCGGTTCGGACAACAGAGCCGGATGGCCGCTGAACGATTAGGTGATTTCTTGGATCGATATATTCAGAGGGTTGTGACGGCCGGCCCGCGTTTGCCAAGAGAGGTAGCGGCGCAATGAGCGGAACAGGGGCAGTCGTGGAAGGGCCGAGGATTTTGGGGCCGATACCGAACACGATGCGGGCGGGGGTGTATCGCGACAAGGGTGTGGTGCGCGTAGAGGAAGTGCCGGTGCCGGAAGTGGGCGACGGGGAAGTTCTCATCAAGGTGGCGGCTTGCGGAATTTGCGGGACGGACATCAAGAAAATTTTTCAGCGTTACGTGGAGCCGCCGCAAATTCTGGGTCACGAGCTGTCAGGCACGGTCGTGGCGATCGGGCGGGGAGTTAGCAAGTGGAGGCTGGGCGACCGGGTGATGAGCTTTCACCATATCCCGTGTGTCGATTGCTTCTACTGCAAGAACCGGCAGTTTTCGCAGTGCAAGCAGTACAAGACCACAGGGTTGACCGGCGGATTCACGCCCAACGGCGGGGGATTTGGGGAATATGTAAAGGCCATGCCTTGGGTGGCGGAGCGAGGAATCGTGGCCTTGCCGGACAACGTGAGCTTTGAGGAAGCCACATTTATCGAACCTATAAACACCATTGTAAAGGCCGTCGAAAAGGCTCGCGTGGTGGCAGGCGAGACGGCCTTGATCATCGGGTGTGGCCCCATCGGATTGCAATTACTAATGGTTACCCAAACCACCGGGGCGCGCATCTATACGAGTGATCCAATGGCCACCCGGAGGGCAACCAGCCTGAGACTTTGTGCCATAGAGTCATTTGACCCTATCGGTGGTAAGCTGGTGGATGAAATACGGGCCCGGACGGGGGGGCGCGGGGCAGATGCGGTTCTGGTCGCGGTTGCGCATCCATCGGTGGTGGTGGAAGCGTTGGCGGCGGCAAGACCGGGGGGTAGAGTCCTGTTATTCGCTGCGAACGACCCTGTGACAAGGATAGAGTTTCCAGCAGCTGCCGTAGGGATCGACGAGAAGGAAATCCTGGGCAGCTACAGTGCGGCCGTGGACATCCAACAGAGTGCGGCGGCACTGGTGCTGGAGAAGAAACTGCCGGTGATGGATATTGTCACGCACCGGTTCCCATTAGCTAGAATCCAGGAAGGGCTGGAACTGGCCAATAGGCCGACCGAAGAATCGCTGAAGATTCTGATAACGCACTCATGAGAGCAGCGTCCACAAAGAAGACGGAGCCAGGACTGGAAGAGATTCTTGCGCCCGCACGGATTGCCGTCCCATCGAAAATGACCGCCGCGGTGCTGTATGGCAGCGAAGATCTGCGCATCGAGCAGATTGAAGTGCCTTCGCTGGCGGCGGATGAAGTTCTGCTGCGTGTGCGGCTGGCGCTGACCGACGGCACGGACCTGAAAGTCTGGAAGCGCGGCTACCACGCCAAGATGATTCAGCCGCCCGCGGTGTTCGGCCATGAAGTGGTCGGCGAAATTGTGGCCATGGGAAAGCGCGTCGACGCGAAATGGCGGTTGGGCACGCGGGTGATTGCGGCGAATTCGGCGCCCTGCTTCCGTTGTTACCATTGCCGGCGCGGCCAGGAAAACCTTTGCGACGACCTGCTCTTCAATAACGGGGCTTATGCCGAGTACATGAGGATTCCGGGACGAATCGTCCGGGAAAATATGCTGGAAGTGCCGCATTCGGTTGACGACCACAGCGCGGCGTTTGTGGAACCGTTGGCGTGCGTGCTGCGGGGAATTCACGAGATGGAAGTGCGGACTGGCGACACGTCCGCGGTGATTGGCTGCGGCCCCATCGGATTGAAATACGTGCGCATGCTCTCCCGGCGGGGAGTGCGCGTGATTGCGCTGGCGCGGCGGGAAGGTCCGCTGGCGGTGGCGCGCAAGCTGGGAGCGTCCGTGACCATTAACGTGGCGGAAGTTCCGGACGTGGTTGCGGCTGTGCGGGAATTGACGGAAGAGCATCGCGGACCGGATTCGGTGGTCGAAGCGGCGGGCAATCCTGCTACGTGGCAGCAGGCGTTGAAAATGGTGCGTCGCGGCGGCGTTGTGAACTTCTTCAGCGGGTTGCCGTCGGGGACGCGCATCGAGATCGAGCCTGCGACCATTCACTATTCCGAGATCAAGATGATTTCCCCGTTCCACCATACGCCGCGGTTTATCCGCGAGGCCCTGGAGGCGGTGCGGCGTGGCGACGTTTCCGCCGAAGAGTTCGTAACCGAAGAGATTCGATTGGAAGATCTGCCGCAGGCGTTCGAGCGTATGAAAGCGCGCAGCGGAGAGATCAAACTGGCCGTGCGGCCGTAGAAGCGATACGTGGCTGGAGCCGGGTGACAAGCGGATCTTCAACTGGCCCAACTTGGTGCAAATCCACGAAAGAGGAAGCTTCCGAGTAATGTTGCGTCCAGGCGAGCTATCGCTGTTGGAGAAGTTGCCGGAGAACGGGTGTAACCCCGCGGCGGCGCAGCAATATACGAAGTGGCTGGCGACGCATCACTACGAAAATTTCAATGTAGTTTCCTGGCTGCTGCCGAAGGAGCTTCACCAGCATTTTTATAATGTGTACGCCTACTGCCGCTGGGCGGACGATCTGGGCGACGAGATTCCCGCAAAGGAACGCGCGCTCGAACTTCTCGGCTGGTGGGAAACAGAATTGGACGCGTGTTACGAAAGCCGGCCATCGCATCCAGTGTTCGTGGCGCTGCGCGAGACGGTGATTGCCAAGGATGTTCCGAAGCCGCCGTTCGCTGATTTGCTGAAGGCGTTCCGGCAGGACCAGGTCGTGAAGCGTTATCCGACGTGGGAAGCCGTTCTGGACTATTGCATGTATTCGGCAAATCCAGTGGGGCGGCTGGTTCTGTATCTTTCCGGGTACAGAGACGAAGAGCGCCAGCGGCTGTCGGATGCGACGTGCACCGCGCTACAACTGGCGAACTTCTGGCAAGACGTTTCGCGCGATCTGGAGAAAGGAAGAATCTATATTCCTTTGGACCGCGCGGCCGCACAAGGGGTCAGTGAGAGGGACATCGTCGAGAAAAAGTTCGATCACCGCTATGTGGCGTTGATGAAGGAATTGATCGAGTACACACGCGGGCTTTTCGAAAAGGGGATGCCACTCTCGAAAATGGTTGAGGGCAAGTTGAGCGTGGATCTGGCCATGTTCAGCAAGGGCGGCATGGCGGTGTTGGACGCGATCGAGTCGATCGGCTACGATACGCTGAACCGGCGGCCGGAAGTAAGTAAAGGGAAGCAAGTGCGGCTGCTGGGACGTGCCCTGGTGGCGCATGTGTGGGGAGCGGCCCCCACGCCGATTACGCAAGCGCCGAGTCACCACAGCGCTCCGGACGCGAAGGAGGCAGAGATGCCTAGCGTGCCGGAGTCGTACGACGAATGTCACCGGCTGGCTCGCGAAGCGCACAGCAGCTTTTACCCTGCATTTTTTCTGCTGCCCAAACCGAAGCGCGATGGCATCGTGGCGCTCTACGCGTTCATGCGCCTGATCGACGATGTGTCCGATGAGGGAGTGGACCTTGCGGCGAAGCAACGGAGCCTGGCAAAGTGGCGCGGGGCGCTCGACCAGGTAATCACCAAGCAGGATCAAGTGGTGGAAGGCTCCGCGGCAATGGCGTCACCGTTTACCGGCTTGAAGGGTGCGGCAGAGATTCTGCCCGCGTTGGTGGATACGATTGAACGCTACAAGATGCCGACGCGCTATCTGCACGACCTGATTTCGGGCGCGGAAATGGATCTGACGATTCAGACTTATCCGTCCTTCGAACGGCTGAGGGAATACTGCTATCGGGTGGCGGGAACGGTTGGGCTGACGTGCACGCACATTTTCGGTTTCCACGATTTCCGGGCGCTGGAGCTGGCCGAGAAGCTGGGTCTGGCGTTTCAGCTGACCAACATTGTTCGCGATGTGCAAGAAGATTATGGGCTCGGCCGTGTTTATCTACCGGAGGAGGACCTGACGCATTACCGGGTAACTCGCGAGGATCTCGGCCGGGGCGAGGCCAGCCTGGGTATACGGGAATTGTTGAGGTTTGAGGCGGACCGCGCGTGGAAGCTGTACGAAGACGGCGCGCAATTGCTCGGAATGGTTGATGAAGACAGCCGCGCGACTTTGTGGCTTTTGGTGCATACCTATAGTGCGCTGCTGGCGCGCATTGAATCCACGGATTTTGCCGTTTTCGGCGGGCGCGTTCGGCTGACGAAAGCGGAGAAGCTGAAGTTGGTAGCCAAGGCGCGGTTCGGGCGCCACACGAAAGAGAATATCCTTGCCAAACGTGATCGTGATCGGCGGCGGGCTCGCGGGGCTGTCGGCGGGAGTATCGCTGGCTGAAGCCGGCTGGCGTGTGCGCTTGTTCGAACAGCGGCCCTTTCTTGGCGGCCGGGCCACATCGTATGTTTTGCCAGACGGCGAGCAGGTGGACAATTGTCAGCACGTGACGCTCGGTTGCTGCACAAACCTGGAAGACTTCTACCGCCGCGTCGGGGCGCAGGACAAGATCAAATATTTTGACCGGCTCTTGTTCCAGGATCCTCAAGGACGGCAGGGCACCATGCAGGCGGGTTTGTTGCCAGCACCGCTGCACATGACCGGATCGTTTTTGACGTTTGCGCCACTGAGCCAAGCGGATAAGCGGTCGATTGCGAGGGCGATGCTCGAGATTTTGCGTGGCAAAGGCCATACCACCGATCTCGATACACCCGGCGGCATCTCGATGTTGGAGTGGCTGCGCAAGAGGAAGCAGACGGCGGGCGCGATTGAGCGATTCTGGCGCGTGGTGCTGGTGAGCGCTCTCGACGAGGAGTTGGATAAGACCGACGCCAGGTTTGGCGTGGATGTGTTTTGGAAAGGTTTTCTGTCGAACCGGACGGGCTACCGGATGGGCGTTCCGGCAGTGCCCCTAGCGGAGTTATATGACGGCTGCAAGCTGGAAATTGAGCGACGTGGAGGCGAAGTCAGTTTAAGAATGCCAGTACGCGCGATTCGCTTTCAGGTTGGCGGGATTAGCGGCGTTGAGTTTGATGGCGGGCGGCAAGAGACGGCAGACGCTTACGTGTTCGCCATTCCTCACGACGCTTTGGCGAGTTTGCTGCCGGACGAGGCGAAGCAGCAGGAGCCGTCGCTGGCGCATTTGGAGAACATCAAGGCCTCTCCCATCACCGGCGTGCATTTCTGGTTTGACCGCGAAGTTATGCGCGAGCCCTTTGTGACCCTGTTGGATACGACGACACAGTGGATCTTCAACAAGACGGCGTTGTATGCGAGGAGCAACGGCGACGGCACGGCAAAAGGCCAGTATCTGCAACTGGTCATCAGCGCATCTTATGATCTGCTGCAGAAGCCACGCCAGGAGATAATCGATCTTTGCCTGGCGGAAGTGCGCCAGGCGCTGCCGGCAGCCCGGGAGGCAAAACTGGTGAAGGCCACAGTAATAAAAGAGGCGGCAGCCACATTTTCTCCGCAACCTGGAGTGGACCGCTGGCGTCCAAAGCAACAGACCTTGGTGAGTCGATTGTTTCTTGCCGGGGATTGGACGGACACCGGTTGGCCAGCCACCATGGAAGGTGCAGTGCGAAGCGGCTATTTGGCTGCGGAGGCTGTGTTGCGGGTAGCGGGCACACCGAAAACGATTCTTCAACCCGACCTGAAGCCCGATGGGTTGGTGGGTATGTTTGTTTAGTTTGGGGCGGAACCGGGAAAATCTGTGGTGGACGGTCGAGTTCTACAGGGGAAGCCCGATTCGCGTCGAGGAAGTGTTGCTAGGCATTCTTGGAATCCCAGATGTCGATAGTGATGTAAAAGAGAGAGCGGGCGGGATCCCGCTGGAGTTGCGTGCCCCGGGAATGGGGATCGCGTTTGAAGACCTGTACCCACTGGCCATCGGGTCCATAGGCTCTTTGAAGGCATTCTTCACTTCCTGGCTTGACTTCGGACTCCCAGAGGATTACAAACGTAGATGTCCCATCTTCTGCTCTCGCTAAGCAGCATTCCAGAGAATAACTTCAAAAGGGAAGACTGGTGTGCTGGCGGTTGTAGCGTTCCGATCGGATACATATCGGGAATAGATACGTTTAAAAACAGTCGTTAACGAGTTGTAGTTACAGTCCGGAGCGGCTGACGGACGGAGGCGTTTGTGGATCGCAAGTACGGTCACCGCGGCTATCGTGATGCCGAGAAACAAGAAAGGCACGAAAAAAAAGACAGAGATCGCAAGCCGCCGCAGGGCGGCCCTCGAGGAGCGACGGACCACCTCGGCCCGCGCACGCCGAGGATGGTGGGGACGGTAACACGCGCGCGTTGTTCAAACTGCGGCGCGGTCCTCGTAGCTGGTTTTGATCCTGGCGGGAAATGTCCAAAGTGCAATTTCGAACTGCATTGTTGCAAGCAGTGCCGCTTCTTTGACACCGGCGCGCAATTCGAGTGTACGCAACCTATACCTGCAAGGATTTCGCCGAAGGACACGAAAAACGATTGCACGTTTTACGAGTTCCGAACGACCGTGGAGAAAGATACGGCCCCCACTTCTTACATGCAGCCCGCTCAGGTTCCTGTGGAGCCGCCAACCCCCGGGCGGCCATTGGATGCGCGCCAGGCGTTCGAGAACCTCTTCAAGAAGTAGATCCCTTTCTTATTTTTTTGCCGGTGGTAGTGAGCGCATGGGAAAAAGTGTTGGCGCCGCGGGCATGGCGTCGGCGATCAGGTCAAGCTGCGGGTAGTGTTGGCGAAGTGGCTCCGGCACTTTCACCTTTGTTCCCTTTAAAATGCTGAGGAGTTGCAGGGCGTTGACGACGGCCTTGCCCTGATAGTGATTATTGGTGATCACGTAGGTGTCCTGGGTGTGCTCGCGCACAGTTTGGATGCGCGCTGCCCAAGGATCAAGTTCCTCTTCCGAGTAAAGATAGTTGTAACGTTCGTGTGCCGGTGTGGCCGGATTGTCGTCGAACCAGGTGTCGTAACGGCGGCCGTGAAGGCGAACATAGCCGACTTGTGATGTGGCGTTCGCGGAAGGCTCGAGGGAGCGCCCGATAATCGGTTGATCGATATTGCAGAAGCCGGCCTGATGGTCGCGGAGAAGCGCCAGCGTGTCCGGAACTTGCCATGAGGAGTGGCGCAACTCGACGACGAGCGGGTAATCGGCAAAGCGAGTGAGAGCTGCCGTGAGATAAGCGACGGTTTCCGAACTACGATGAAACGAAAAAGGGAACTGCAGGAGTAACGCGCCGAGCTTTTCCGCTTTTCGCAGGACATCGAAACCGGCGCGGACGTCGCGCTCGTCCTCGACCGCGGCGGAAGGGTCGTGCGTGAATTTTTGCCAAAGTTTTGCCGTGAAAATGAAAGATGGATTGGCGGCTACGCGCTCCAGCCAGAGTGCGGCGTGGTCCGGTCGCAACGGCTGATAGAACGAAGTGTTGATTTCGATGGTGTCGAAAAATTCGGCGAGGTACGTGGCCTCATGAAAACCCTTGGGCCGCCGCGAAGGGTAGACATAGCCGCCCCAATCGCTGTAGGACCAGCCGGCTGGCCCGATGCGCAGGCGGCCTTCGGTGCGACTTTTTGCGCTTGTGGACTTCTTCATCACGAATGGAAGGCTTGCGAGAGTTGTCAGTCGCAGGCGAGCTTTAGAGTAAGGACTCCCAAGGTGACTGTCAACGCGCACGGCATTGCGCTGGGTTGGCCAGAGTGCTAGGCTCGAATTGTCATGCGGTGCAGAATCACTGCGTCGCGCCCCTGCCTCATTTTGCTTCAGCCCTACAGGTGCAACCATGAACGTCTCAATCAGCTATAGGCACGTCGATTCGCAACAAGCTGTAGCATTGGAAGTTACGCGTCGTTTGGACAAGTTGGGACGGCTGTTGAGAACTTACCAGCCGGACCTGGTGCAGATTAAAGGCGTTTTCTCGAAGAATCAGCGAACGGAGGAACAGTCGTTGGCGCTAACCCTTTCGCTCCCGACCGGTACGTTGCGCGCCACCGGAAATGGAAGAAATGTTTTGGCTGGTTGCAAGAAGGCCTTCAGTGAAATTGAATTGCAGATCAAAAAACACCAATCGTTGCTGCGCCGCGAGCACGAATGGAAGCGCAAGCGGCCGGTTCACGAGTGAGTCGGAGATTTTTCCCCTTGTTTGACAGGTGGCACATAGAGACGAGAAAAGAGTCTTGTTTCGCCGTCCTCGCGGACCAGATCTTTCCGAGAGATGGTTCTAAAATGCGTGGTGCATTCAACAGTTCCGCTTCGGCCTCTTGTGTTAAGTACGAACCACCGTGATTGTCCTTAGCTGTGCATAGCGTTTCACTGCTTAAGGATCATTACCTATGCGATGCCAACATTCTAAGCAGCGCGACGTGCTGGTGACAACTCTCACCACTCCAGGCGGATCAGTGAGACGGCTTGCCTCGGTAGCTCGAATTCGGTCGATGCAGCTCCTAACTGATTCCATATCCAGCTTGGAGAATTTAATAGTTGAAGCTGGCCTTCCGTTTCCAGTCGTTGTTGTTGGCCGGGCGTTGGGTGCTGCGGAGATCCCATGCTTTTCCACGCGGAGTAAGCATTACTGTGGCTGGCATCGATGCGGTAATGGGTCAGCAAGAGGCGTTGAACGGCGGAAGGCAGGCCTCGAACGGAAAGCGTGATTATCGCGTCCTGGCCGGCGACGTCGTCATCGTGATAATTCCAAATCAGAATTGAGAAACCGTGATCGTCGCGTGTAGCCAGAACGTCTACATCCGGACTTTCGCGCACGCCATTAGTGATGATGGTTTCAAGCGGAATCGCAGCGCTGCTTGTCGCTGCAACGCGGTCGCCCCGCAGGAGTCCCGCCATACGGAACAGGTTGAGAACGGGTTTGTCTACGCCGTTGGTCGCAAGAGTTCGAAGGCCATCGAAGTAGGGTTGCCCCTCGAATTGGAACGCCCATGTGAGCATTCCTTCCACGTCAATGTGGTTTTTGGCGCTTAGCTCAAGGATGCCTTTCAACGCAGTGGCGGTGTAGGACGCATAAAGAGGTCCGTTGCGATATGCATTTTGCGGGTAAAGCCTGGCGGAGCAGGCGGCGCATCCTTCCGGATCGGACTCGCTCAAAATTACAGGCAGGTTGCGGAATTTAGAAAAGCTGTAAACGATTTTCAATCCGCTATCGACATCCTGAAGATTTCGCGCGATGCCCATGCGCACGTGACCGTCGATCGTCTGCGGGCTGCCCTTGGCATGATAGCTGACGAAATCAAGCGGAGCGCCCTTGGCTCCGGTTGCGTAATTCGTTCCGCCTGCACAATGAGTGAGGAAGTTCTTGAGGAAATCGGCCGCCTTCTCGCTTGCAGGGCCCGTGGACGCAGGACCTCCGACACGCGCGTTTGGAAGTGCGCGCTTGACGGCGGCGACGGCATAATCGTATAGCTTGAAGTATTCTTCCTGCGTTCCTTGCCAGTAAAAAATGTTTGGTTCATTCCAAACTTCCCAATACCAGGATTCGGCTCGCTCCTTGCCATATTTTTGCGCGCAATGTTGGGCCCACTGGTACACGAGCTCGCCCCATCTGCCATAATCTTTCGGCGGATAAGCCCAGCCAGCTGCATAGTCTTTGTTTGGTGCGCCCGGAATCCAAGGCGAATGATATGGATTCTGCTTAGAAGAGAGGGCCTCGGGCATGAATCCAATTTCCACGAAGGGCTTTGCGTGAGCCTGAAGATAAGTATCGAAAATGCGGTCGACCACGGTCCAGTCATACACGGCGTTGCCATTGGCGTCTTCGGTGTAAGCGTTGGTCGATCCCCATTTCAAACCAGGCGTTCCATCTCCTGTCGCAAGAAGGAAGTGCGTTCGCAACGAAACAGAGGCGTCTGTCAGCGCCGCTAGTTCGCCGACGAGTTTGCTGCCGTTGTCCGAATAGGTGTAGTTCGGCTCGTCATACCCAAAAAAAGCGTAGATGGGTCTAAATGGGGCAATCTTTTCCGAAGCGTCGACTCGAACTGCGACTCGATCCTGCGCGCGCACCGCGGACTGCCCCGAGACTACAAGCAGCAGCAACACTAGCGCTAAGGATAACTTCCTTCGCGCCAGAAGTTTTCGTCGCGTTGAGGAAAGCTCATGGGCATCGCTTTTGGTCAAACTCATCTCAAACCGAATCCTTGGTCAGTTTGCCATCCACAAGTCTCCAAATGCCGAGCGGGTTCGCGTCCTGAAGTTCTGGCGGAAGGGTCGCGTTAGGGAAATCTTGATAAGCCACGGGTCTGGCAAATCTCAGGATGGCGAGTGAGCCCACGGAGGTCGCGCGCGAATCTGTGCTGGCCGGATACGGTCCGCTGTGAACCATCGCATGGCAGACTTCCACTCCCGTTGGGAAGCCGTTAAAGATAAGCCGCCCTGCCTTTTTCTCCAAGATCGAGAGGAGTGCGGGAAATTCCTTCAAGTCTTCTTCTTCGGCATGGACCGTGACGGTCAGATGTCCTTCCAGAGCGTTGGCTGCATCCAGAAATTCTTTCCTTTGGCGGTAGTGAACGAGCAAAGTTGTCGGCCCGAAAATTTCCTTTTCCAGATCGTGATTCGCGAGGAATGACTCTGCGCAGGTGTCAAACAGGATCGGTTGAACCATTACTCCAGAAGCAGCCGGCGGAGTGCTGGACCGAGACGCGACGCGAACGTGGGCCGTGTGTTCACGGCCACGAATTGCATTATTAAATTCCGCGCCAATGCGGGGAGTGAGTAGTACAAAATTCTGCGATTGTGCGACGGCGGCGTCGAGCGCAGTGGAAAATTCAGCGATGGACTCCTGTGGGGGCACAAAAACAATGCCCGGTTTCGTGCAGAACTGACCACCACCCAGCGTGAAAGATTCGAAGAGTTGGCGGGCTATCTGCGGACCGCGGGCGCGTATCGCTCCCGGCAAAATGAAAACGGGATTGCAACTTCCCAATTCACCATAAAAGGGAATTGGGGTTGGCCGGGCGCAGGCAAGATCGAACAATACTCGGCCACCTTTCAACGAGCCGGTGAATCCTACAGCGCGAATTCCCGGATGTTTCACGAGATCGGCGCCGACGGAGAAACCAGAATCAAACAGAAGTGAAAAGGTTCCTTCCGGCAGTTTGCAGGTGCGAACGGCTCGCACGACAGCGTTGCCGGCCAATTCACTGGTGCCCGGATGCGCCGGGTTCGCTTTCACTATTACCGGATTGCCAGCGGCCAAGGCAGATGCGGTGTCTCCTCCGGCTACGGAAAACGCGAGCGGAAAATTGCTGGCGCCGAAAATGGCAACGGGTCCGAGAGGTTTCAGCAGGGACCGGATTCCCGGCTTTGGCGATGGTTTACGTGCAGGATCGCTGCGATCGATTCGCGCGGATACCCACGATCCTTCTTCGACCACGGAGGCGAAGAGTCGCAGTTGGCTACAGGTTCGCCCCAGTTCGCCTTGCAAGCGAGCGACCGGCAGCGCTGTTTCTTCGTGAGCCCGCGCGATGATTTCGGTGGCGGTCGCTTCCATCTCAACGGCGATAGCGCGAAGAAACGCGGCACGGTCCGCGGCCGCTAGCGAGCCATAGGACGCAAATGCGCCTTCCGCCAGTGCTACCGCGTTATCTAAATCCTTCTGGCTGGCCGAAAAGAAAGGCGGATCTAATTCATGTCGAGTTGCTGGATTCACAGCTCGAAACGAATCGCCGTTCTCCGCGCCACGGCTGAAACCAATCAGAGATTGTCCAAGCAACAAAATTCCCATAATTAAGACTTCCTTTGCGCGGGCGGCAATTTTGTGACTGCGGCGAAATCCTCATCGCCATGACCTGCGGTAATTGCCTGTCGAAATACTCCCAATGCGGCAGTGGCGAGGGGCAGAGAAACCCCTGCGCCAGACGCTCCCTCAACAGCATAGGTCAGATCCTTGGCCATCCATCGAAGTGCAAAAGCCGGAGTGAATTCATTCGACGTGACGCGCTCTGCAACTCTTTTTACGATGCCACTTCCGGGAGCGCCCGCGATAAGAATGGATATGGCCTTTGCGCGATCCAAGCCGCCAGCATCAACAAGGGCCAACGCCTCAGCGAAGGATGCAGCCTGCACTCCGCAGAGAAAATTATTCACCAGTTTCATCAGCGCACCGCTGCCGATCGGGCCGAGATGAATCACGTCGCGGCCGAGCACGGCAAGCACCGGCCGTGCAAGATAGATTACGTCTGCGCTGCCGCCAACCAGGAAAAGCAACTCGCCCGATGCGGCGTGAGGCTTCGTTCCCGTTACGGGCGCATCCAGGAAATGGCAGTCACGTTCCGCGGCCTTTGCGGCGAGCGTCTTGACCCAGGCGACGCTTACTGTGCTGGACTCGATCACGATCGAATTTGCAGAGGTACCCCTGAGCGCGCCCGATTCACCAAGCCAAACATCGCGGGAGGCGTTATCATCTGCCACCATGCTGATGATGATTTGTGCGCGGGAAGCGGCTTCGCGTGGAGTAGCGGCAACGAAAGCTCCCGCGGCTTCCAACGGTTGCGCTTTTTCGCGGCTGCGGTTGTAAACGGCCAAGGGGAAGTTTGCCGAGAGCAGGCGCATGGCCATGCCAGAGCCCATAATGCCGAGGCCGAGAATTGCGACAGAAGGTTTTGCCATAGTTTGCTCACGATAAAGGAGTGACGTGCATAAGCCCTGCTGCGGATTTGTCTACACGGACGGGGTTCATGAGAGCGCGCCCGAAGCCTTTTGCGTCCACTTGCATGATATCGCCATCCTGCAAACGGATGTGGTCGCTGAAGCTCAGGCAGTCGGTGCCAAAGAAATGCACGTGGATATCTTCGGGCCGGCGGTGCGCCTCAAATTTGAAATGATGATGCTCAATGTTTTGCAGGCTGTGGCACATTTCAGATTCGCCGGTGCGAAAGGTTTTGGTCCATAGCACTGCCCCTTCGCGCAGGATCGTGGCCGTGACGGGAATAGAGTTGAATTCACAATCCAGCACGATTTCCGGGCCGAGTGCGCAGGTGCGAAGCTTCGAGGCTGCTAAATAAAGATAATTTTTCTTTTCGAACTCGTGGTCTGAGAATTCATTACCGACGGCCATGCCGATGCGATACGGACGGCCATCGCGGGCGATGATATAGACACCGGCAATCTCCGCTTCTTCGCCGCCATCATCGGCGTAGGGCGGGACGTCGAGCGGTTCACCATGCGCGCGCAATGTGCTGCCGGTGCCTTTATGAAACCACTCGGGAGGAGTTCCGATGCGACCGGCTCCCGGGCGTCCTCCTTCTACTCCCCAGCGAAATATCTTCATGCTGTCGGTGAGCGCTTCGGTCCCTGTAGCGTGCATGGACTGGCGGCCGCGAGCGCTACCCACATGCGTGAGCCCGGTGCCGGAAACGAGGCAGCGAGCGGGTTCTTCCGGATGATCAATCGCCGGAAGCAGCCGCCATTCCGAGCGGCCGTTGTAGATCGCGCCGTAGTCGTGTGTATTGTGTTGCGCTCTTTGGCGCGCAACTTCACTGAGCTTCTTCTCTTGGTCAATCGCAATCTGTGCGAGTTCGTAAATAGAAGAGCCACCATCGAGGAAACGTACGTTCGGCTCTTCCACCAGCGCTACCCGGCGCATATTGCCATTTTTGATTTGAATGAGTCGTGTCATCGCATGATCGGTCGTGAAGGATTATTCGAATACCTCGAATTTGTCCAATCCGGCTTCGTTGATGGTCAATCCAAGGCCCGGCATATTGTCATCGAGGTTGATGTAGCCGCCGTTCGCGCGAGGTTCACCGTCGAAAATGTACCAGAACAATTCATTGCCCACTTCCACGTCAACGATCGGGAAATATTCCGCCATCGGAGAGTTAAAACTGGCCATCACGATGTGATAGTTGTGCATCTGACCGGCGTGAGGAATTACCGGGACAGAGTAAGCTTCCGCGAGAGCCGCGATCTTGCGTGCTTGCGTGATGCCACCGACTCGATTCGTATCGAACTGGATGTAATCCAGCGCACGAGCTTCGAGCAGGTCACGAAATCCAAACAGCGTGAATTCATGTTCACCGCCGGCGATCGGAATACGCCCTTGGGATTTCAGCTCCGCATAACCGTGGATGTCGTCCGGGATCACCGGCTCTTCCAGCCAGCGCAGATGAAAGGGCTCGAGCAGCGGCAGCATTCTCTTGGCGTAATCGAGAGTCCAACCCATGTACGCGTCGGCCATGAGGTCGACCTCGTCACCAATGGTTTCGCGCACGGTTCGAACGAGTTCGATGTTGCGCTGCATGCCGCGTGGGCCATCGGGGGGTCCCCAACCGAAGCGCAATTTCATGGCCTGGTAGCCTTGGTCTTTGTAGCGCTTGGCTTCCGCGCCGAGTTCGCCTAGTTCGGTAGCGTAAAGGCGAGAGGCGTAAACGGGAATGCGCGCTTTGCTGCGGCCGCCGAGCAAACGAAAAACGGGCTGCTTTGCGGATTTGCCGAGCAGATCCCACAGCGCAATATCCAGCGCGCTGGTCGCCGCCATGCCGATGCCCTTGCGACCAAACGCCATGGTCTTGCGATACATGTGCTGCCACAGGCGCTCGATATCCCATGGATCTTGACCGATCAACAGCGGTTTTAAATAGAGATCGATGACTTGTTTTGTGGCTTGAGGCGCGAGAGCAGCATTGCCCAAGCCCACGTGGCCGTCATCCGTGAACACTTCGACCACCATCCAGCCATGAAATGTGAAGGTCTGCATGGACGCCTCAGGCAGTTCCAGCAGATCCATGGGGTTGGTGCAAAAGTGGGGAGGCAGTGGAACCGTTTTGCCGCGCCAACGCAACACGCGCGTGCGGATTTCGGTGATCTTCATCGAGCTACCCCGTAATTCAAATTCGCTTTCAGCTTCAAAGGCAAAACAACGGGAACGGCTGCGAGAATAATTAGAAACGCCACGATGTGTAGTGTGCCTGCGATGCGAAATACCGTGCCGTATCCAAAACCGTGATCCAACAAGTAACCGACCAGTTGCCCGAAGACAATCCCGCCCATCGCTCCTCCAAAACCGACAAGGCCGGCGACCGATCCGACAATAGTTAGCGGAAAAAGATCAGTCGGCAACACCATCACCAGCGTCGACCAGGACTGTTGCCCAAAATACGCCACGCAGAAGATCACCATGGCCCATGTCACGGTAACATGCGGCACCAGGATGACAAACGGCATGACCATAGCGCTCGCGCCCAGTGCGATTTTGCGTGAGAGTCCCACAGAAAAATGCCTGCGCACCAGATAGCTCGAGAATGTGCCGCCCAGGAGACAGCCCACTCCCGCAGCGGCATGGGGCATCCAGGCAAATAGCCCGACGGATTTAATGTCAAAACCGCGCGCGTCGTAAAGATATTTGGGGAGCCAGAAGAGGTAAAAAAACCATGCCGCGTCGCTCAGAAACTTGGCGGTGACTAATCCCCAGGTTTCGCGGATGCGAAAAAGGTGCGTCCAGGGGAAACGCATCGCAGCGTCCGCGGCTGCAGCCCTCTTCGCGCTCGAATCGACTACTGGGTGATCTGGATTTTCTGTCGGAGCAAAATACGATCGTCTCCACCACGCAACCCACACTAGACCGATTACACCGGTGAGCAAGAAGATCCAACGCCAATTCGTGAAGCCGAGAATAATCGCGATCAGAGGAGGCGCCAGCACGGCTCCCACCGCGGTGCCCGCGTTGATGATGCCCATCGCCGTGGCGCGTTCCTGGGTGGGAAACCACTCGGAGACGGCTCGGGTGGCGGCAGGGAAGCCTCCGCCTTCGCCCATGCCGAGCAGAAACCGGCTGACGGCCAGCATGGCGAATCCGGTGGCGAGCGCGTGGCTGGCACAGGCAAACGACCAGAAAAGCATAATCACCGTAAGGCCAAGCCGCGTTCCCAGAAGGTCCACAAGTTTGCCGCCGCCCGCATACATGAATGCATAAGCGAACAGGAAGGCGGACTGCAGCGTGGAGAACTGTTCATTGGTGAGCGGAATGTCTCGGCTGATTGCTTTGATCGCCACGGGAAGGGTCTGGCGATCCAGATAGCTGATGGCAATCGCGGCACTGATGAGAATGGCGATGCGCCACCGCAATCAGGTTCCTCCCGGTCCGGATCGGACAAAACAAACGCAAAGGGAAATTATACACAAGCGGGCAGAAAACGTTTACTCCATTTGTGCGTTCCGATACAATCCCTCGGTCCGGGCAGCGTTGTGCCGATTGGTCCGGAAGAAGCGAGGGCAAAACCATTAAAGGGCTCTCGCCGGGGAGACTGCTGCGCCAGAACGCATTCTGAACCGCAGCTTGAAAGGAAAAGAGCGATGAGTCCACGGTGGAACCGCCGAGATGTACTGAAGGGCTTGGCTGCCGCCTCTACCGCCATAATTGTTCGACCGAAGCTGCGTGCAATCGAGGAGGGTGAAGACGCGGGCGGGCGGCCGGTTGAGATACAAATTGCCCCTGTCAGCTCTCACACCTTCCGCCTGACGCTTTTCGCGATCGGTACCGGTGGATCACTTGGGTCGATAACCTCTAACGGGTCATTGGCTCAGGAATCCTGGGGCGCTCCGGTTACCAAGTTGCGCAGGGATTCTGAGCAAACGATTGCTGCAGGGGATGCCCGGCTTAAGATCTCTTTCCACCCGGTGAAAGTCAGCATAATGAACGAAGCTGGCACGATTATTCAGCAACTCGGGTGGGACGATAGCATCGGCGCGCTTTCTTTTCTTAGCGGCAATTCGCCGCTACTTGGTCTCGGCGAGGGTGGACCGCAATTCGATCGCCGCGGCTCCGTGGACCCGATGCGCAATGGACAAGGCGGCTATAAGCTTGCCACTCACGGCGCTCGTGTCGGGATTCCGTGGATCATCGGTACTTCCGGATGGGCGATGTTCATTCACAATCCATTCGGGACGTTCGATTTCAGCGGACCGGAAGCAAAGTTTCAACCTGCAAGTGCGGACACCGCGCTTCCTCTCGATCTGTTTTTCGTCAGTTCGCCCGATCCGGCGGTGATTTTGTCGGAATACACGCGAATCACTGGTCATGCCGAGATGCCTCCGCTGTGGAGTTTCGGCTACCAGCAATCTCATCGCACATTGGCCAGCCGCGAGGAGATACTCGGTATAGCGAAAACCTTCCGTGAGAAAAAACTGCCGTGTGACGCGCTCATCTATCTGAGCACCGGATTTTGTCCCTCGGGGTGGAATACGGAAAACGGCTCGTTTGACTGGAATTCGCGCGTGTTTCCCGATCCCAAAGAAATGCTCGCTGAGATGCGCAAAGAACATTTCCATCCCGTGATGCACGTGGTGATTCTGTCGGACAAACTTCGTGGGACCGTGCACGATCCGTGCGAGCTTTCGCGGTTCGACGAAACGGAAGCAAGTTGCTACTGGGACTGCGCATCGCAAGGATTTTGCACTGGGGGTGGACGGTTGGTGGCCGGACGAGGGCGACCCGCTGGATATCCCGTCGCGGTTGGTCAGGAATCGGATGTACTGGGAAGGGCCTCAGATCGACCGGCCGAATGAGCGGCCTTACGCGTTGCATCGCAATGGCTATGCCGGCATGCAACGATATGCTTCCTTTCTCTGGTCGGGTGATGTTTTTTCCACGTGGGAAACCTTGAAGACGCAAGTTCCGATTGCGCTGAATACCGGGCTGACCGGAATTCCTTACTGGGGCACGGACATCGGCGGTTTTGTTCCGACACCGGAATTCACGGCCGAGCTTTATCTGCGTTGGTTCCAGTTTGGCGCGTTTTGCCCACTATTTCGCTGCCACGGACGCGCATGGAAACTGCGATTGCCTTGGGGATGGAACACCGGAGATCCCGGGCCAACAGAAATAAATAATTACAAGGGCGCGGCCGTTCCCGATGCCAGCCAGTTGCACGATGCCCGCGTGGAAATGATTTGCCGCAAATATCTGGAGTTGCGTTATCGCATGCTGCCGTATATATACAGCGCGGTTCGAGAGTGTGCCACGACCGGGATGCCGATCATGCGCGCTTTGTGGCTGCATTTTCCCGACGATCCGAAGGCGGTTGTGCGCGGCGACGAGTATATGTGGGGCAGGAACTTGCTTGTCGCTCCCGTCGTGGAGAAAGGTGCAGCGACGCGCCAGATCTATCTCCCGCGCGGCGGTTGGTACGACTTCTGGACGGGCGAACGCGTGGATGGTGGCCGGCAGATTGAACGGACCGTGGACCTGGAAACGATTCCAATTTATGTGCGCGCAGGATCACTTCTACCGCTCGGTCCGGTGAAGCAATACGCTTCCGAGAAAGCAGACGAACCGCTGTCCCTATCGGTTTATCCCGGTGCCGACGCGTCATTCTTGCTTTATGAAGACGACGGCAGTTCCTTCAATTATCGCAAGGGCGAATGGATGGGCATTCAAATGGCCTGGAACGAAACGGCACGAAAGCTCCATCTACAACTGGCGTCCGGGTCGCGCATGCGTCCGCCGGAGCGACGGGCGATCAACGTCAAGTTGGGACATGAAACGCAGAGCGTGACATTTGAGGGCAAGCCGATCGAGATTTCACTCTAACCTCGGAGATGGAATTCCATACCGGCACACGTTCAATTTTTTTGCAGCCGAAACCCGCGAAGCAGCACAACCAGAATTCCACCCGCCACAAGATTCGCCAGGAGCCAAATTAATCCGGACGTGAACGACCCAGTAAAACCAACCATGTATCCCATGATCGACGGCCCGACGAAGCCGCCGAGATTTCCAAGTGCATTAATCAACCCGATGGAGGCCGCGGCTGCAGACTCACCAAGCATTAGGGTCGGAAGGGCCCAGAAGCAGGGCTGAAACGCGTGGACGCATGCGGCAAAAATACTGAAAAATGCCAGCTGCGTCCAAAAGTGGGAGCCGGAAGCGAGGGCCAACCACAAGCCGACTGCGCCGATGAATAGAGGGCCCGCGACGTGCCAGCGGCGCTCTTGCGTCCGGTCGGAATGCCAGCTGTTCAGCAACGTTGCGGTCAGTGCGACGAGATAGGGAATTGTCACCAGCAGCGTGACGGTGCCGGTGGCTAAGCCGGACGCGCGCTTCAGTATGGTGGGGAACCACATGGTGAAGCCGTAGAAGCCGGTGTTGCCCGTGAAATAGACCAATGTGAGCAAGATTATATTTCGCTGCCGCAGCGCCTGCCCGATCGTGTACGAGCGCACCGCCACCTTGTGCTTCCGTTCCTCTTCCAATTCGCACGTAATCCACTCGCGTTCTTTCTCCGGCAGCCAAGCGGCCTGCCCGGGCCTGTCCGTGAGATAGAAGTACGTGATCAGGCCGCAAAACCACAGCTGGAATTCCTTCGAGAATAAATAACCAGCGCCAGCCTTGCAGTCCGTACCAATGAACCCGCAAAACCCTGCCCGCGAGCGGGGAGCCCAGTAAGTTTGCGAGTGGGATCGCAGCCATGAACGACGCGACCGCTTTTGCCAGGTCGCGGCGCGTGAACCAATGCGTCAAATAGACGATGACGCCGGGAAAAAAGCCGGCCTCAGCGGCTCCCAGCAGAAATCGCGCCAGGTAAAACTGATGCGCCGTGTGCACAAAGCCCACGAACACGGTGATGATTCCCCAAGTAATCATGATGCGCGTGATCCACAGTCGCGCGCTCCACCGCTCGACGATCAGCGCTCCGGGAATTTCCAGCAGAACGTAGCCAACGAAGAAAATTCCCGCGCCCAGACCGAACACACGGTCGCTGAATCTCAAATCGTGAGACATTTCCAGAGCAGCGTAAGCAACGTTGACGCGATCCAGGAAAGCAACTACGTAGAGGAACCAGAGAAAGGGAAGTATGCGAATGGCGATCCGGCGTCGGGCACTGAGTTCAATGGCCAACGCGGGAGACCCGGCCATTACGGTTTTGCCACCACCGATATTTCTTGCGCGACCGCGTCACCGACGTCGCGAGTGCTCGCCGTACCTCCCAGATCCGGTGTCAAGGCGTCAGACTTCGCCAGCACGGCTGTGAACGCTTCTTCCACGGCGCGCGCTGCCTTTGGTTCACCCAGATGCTGCAACATCATCGCGCCCGACCAGATTTGCGCGATAGGATTGGCGATTCCTTTTCCAGCAATGTCCGGCGCGGAACCGTGCACGGGCTCGAACATGGAGGGAAATTCTCGTTCGGGATTGAGGTTCGCCGAAGGCGCCAGGCCGATGGAGCCAACAACCGCGGCGCCGAGGTCGGACAGGATGTCTCCAAATAGATTCGACCCGACGACCACATCAAACCAGCCTGGATGGCAAACAAAGTGGGCGGTCAGAATATCAATGTGGTATTGGTCGGTGCGGACGTCGGGAAAATTTAGAGCCATTGCGGAAAAGCGTTCATCCCAGAACGGCATTGTGTGAATAATTCCGTTCGATTTGGTGGCTGACGTGACATGGTGTTTTCGCGTTCGTGACAGCTCGAACGCGTAGCGCATGATGCGATCGCACCCGCGCCGCGTAAACACGGTTTCCTGCAGCGCCATCTCCTGATCCGTGTTGTAGTTCATGCGGCCACCCACTTCGGAATATTCGCCCTCATTATTTTCGCGGACGATGCAGAAGTCGATTTGGCCGGGTGGAAACCCTTTGACTGGGGACTCGATGCCTTGTAGCAAGCGAACCGGGCGCAAGTTGACATATTGCTGAAATGCGCGCCGGATGGGAATCAGCAGTCCCCACAACGAAATATGGTCCGGGACACCGGGATACCCGACCGCGCCCAAATAGACCGCGTCGAACGCGCGCAATTGTTCGAGACCATCGGCGGGCATCATCTTCCCGGTTTTCAGATACGTCTCGCAACTCCAGTCAAAATGACGCCAGGAAAAAGTGATGCCGAAGTGGCGCCCGGCGGCTTCTAGAACGCGAAGACCTTCGGGCACCACCTCACGTCCGATGCCGTCCCCTTCAATTACGGCGATTTTGTAACGAGTCACTGCAGCTCCCGGAAGCGCCGCGCGAAATTTTCAACAGGACGACATAAAAGACGCATGCGAACCCCCGAGAGTTGCGGAAGGCACCGAAATGATCTTCTGTCCCGCGCTTTCCGTCAAGTATATCGGCAGAGCCGCGTTGTGATTCGTCGTTTACTGGGATCGCGGTGTTCTTAGCGCCTTGCTACCAGTTGGGGAACGCGCGAAAGGGAGCTGAATTCTTCGTCGGTTAAGTGCAAGCTGGCCGCCGCAATGTTTTCCTCGAGATGTTCCGCAGAGGATGTACCGGGGATCGGCAACATCAGCGGGGATCGCTTCAGCAACCACGCAAGCGCCACGTGCATGGGCGTTGCATTCCGTGCGCGCGCAATTTGCTGGAGGGTATCGCCGGCAACCCTGCCTGCGCCAAGCGGGAACCATGGAATAAAAGCAATTCCGTTGCCTTCGCAATAAGTCACCACGTAGTCCCACTCGCGGTCGGCGAAGCTGTAGCGGTTCTGCACCGATACGATCGGGACGATTCGGCGCGCCCGCTCGATATGCTCTTGCGTGACATTGGACAAAGCTACCAGGCGAATCTTTCCTTCGTCTTTCATTTGGGCCAATGTGCCGATTGAGTCATCGAACGACACAACGGGATCGGGAATATGCAGTTGATAGACGTCGATCCTTTCAAGCCGCAGACGCTTCAAGCTGCCTTCGACGGCGTTGCGAAGATGTGAGGGCGTCGCGTCGTGCGTCCATTGGTTCGGGCCAGGCCGGTTCCAGCCGCCTTTCGTGGCAATCACCACGCCGGCGGGGTAGGGGTATAACGCTTCGGCAATCAACTCCTCGCTTACGTTTGGGCCGTAAGAATCCGCGGTATCGATAAAGTTGACACCCAGCTCCACCGCGCTTCGTAGAAGCGCCAGAGCCGCTTTGCGATCTTTGGGTGGACCCCAAATACCTTCTCCCGTCAGACGCATCGCACCGAAGCCCAGGCGGTGGACCGAGAGTTCGTCGCCAAGCTTGATCGTTCCTGCTAAAGAAGCAGAGATTTCGTTCTTGCTCATGAGAACCTCCAGAATTTCTAGTGTAATCCTTTAGGAAAAAATCCACGATAGGTTGTCCACTTCCAAGGAACTCTTGCAGTGGACCAGTTCGCTATGCAGCCTTGGGTTCGATGGGAACGAGTTGGTAGCCCAACTGTTTGGCTTGCCGCTTGAGCTTGATTTCCAACCGCTTCTCTCTGTGGGCGTCTCTGGTAGCCCAGATGGATTCGTCATATTCGACCTGGTTTTGACCATAGTGTAAAAAATCACTGCGATTTTGTGGGCTGTTGCTGTGGTGGCAGCTCGGGGGCCGAGCTTAGCTTTCATTCGGCGCAGATAGTTGCCCAAGGGCGTAGGGCTATGATGGAGGGAAAGGGCATCGCACTTGGTAGCAATGGAGAGGGGAAGCAAATCGCCTGTATTGGTGAGGAGAATGAAGATCATAGCTCTACCTCACACTCGATCTTAATTGCCTTTGGACCGTCTCTTAATCAGCGGGTTGACGGCTCGAGATCAGTCATGAAAGCCTAGCCCAGCGGGATTACTGCGCCCGTCATGTCCGGTCCAAAAAACATGTGATTTTGGGCTGCGTAGATTGGTGTATCTCGATCTCCTAGAATGAGTGAGTGGCAAGGGCAAAGACATGGAGGTTTTTGGGCAGCTAAAATATCTCCTACATCTGAGCTTCCCTTCAAATCTTGCGTACCATTCCTTACTTCCCCGAACGCGGTTTATATGGACCCCGGGGTTGCTGAAGCGTGGGTCCACAATGCTAAAAAGGACCGCGCGCTCGAGGCGCTTCGGACAACATGCTTGGGGCATTCTTCGTCCAATTGAGGGAGGGCAGCGGGTCCTGTTGACCTTCGGCGCTATGTTCCTGCAGCAGCGACAACAGTGCGATCCAGGATTTCTGCAGCTCGGCCCACTTCTGTCACTCCAAAAATCATCAAGGGAAAATTCGTATCTGGCTCAACACCGCAGTACGCATAATGAATATTGATATTTGCTTCGCCGAGCTTGGAAGCAGCACGCGCCAACTCGCCCGGCTTGTTTGGAAGTTTGACTTGAGCTACCTCCGCTTCCGTGTACGTTATTCCTTCCTTTTCTAAAAGGGACTCCGCTGTCGCCGGTTTGTCGGCAACAATACACACCAGAATCGTGCCCTCCGAAGGAATCGACTGAAAAGCCATGATGTTTACACCGGCGTCCGCAAGCATCCGGCAGACTCTTGCAAGCGATCCCGGACTATTCGCGATGCGAATGGTTAATTCCTTTGTGATAGGCATGTCGGAGACCTCCTCGAATGTCTTGGCGGAGATGCGCCCCAGCAACTCGAAAGGCGCGCAGTTTCAACGTGGTCGGTCCCCGCATCTTACGTCCAGCGCTCCGTCGATGCAAGGATTGGCGACGTGACGACGTGAGCGACGTGAGCTGACGTGAGCAGGCGGGACAACGCGCGGGCGCTTGAGTACATTCAGAGGGATTGGGTGTATACTCCACCTATTCAGACGGAGATTCGACATTCGGATGAGGTGTCACTCGGCGGAAAAACGAACGTTGGTTTGAGCCCGGCCGCAGCGCTGGGGTAATGCGGAACGGTCGGCACTCAATTAGTGAGGGTCCTATGAAGCAAACCTTTGCTATCGGGATCGGAGGCGCGGCCGGGCAAGGTGTAGCCACACCGGGCGACATCTTCGCAAAAATCTTCAGCCGCCGTGGCCTGAACCTGAATGCCTACAACGCCTATCAATCCATCATTCGCGGTGGACACACTTTTCTCACCATTCGTGCTGGCCAAGACAAAGTCACCAACATGGGTGACCGCATCGACCTGTTGATTCCACTTAACCAGGACAGCATCGATCGCCACCTCAAACTGCTCACCGCCGGCGCCGCATGCATCTACAATGCCGACACAATTCAACCGGCCTCCGCCACGGAGGGCGTGCAGCTTTGTCCGCTTCCGGTTTCGGAGTTGGCCGACATCACACGGAATAAGGTTGCGCAGAATACTCTCGCGATCGGTGCCGGCCTCCATATGATGGGCATCGGTTTTCAGGCCTTAGAGGATGTCCTTAGAGAGCAATTCAAGAAAAAAGGGGATGCCGTGGTCTCAGAAAACGTGGGAGTTGCGCGCGCTGGCTATGATTATGCTGCCGCGCACTTCACGGCTTTTCCAAATCCGCTTCCCAAGACCGAGAATCGCTACGCAATCCTGAGCGGCAATATCGCTATGGCCATGGGGGGCGCGGCAGCAGGTGTAAAGTTCTACTGCGCCTATCCGATGAGCCCATCGACTGGTGTTCTGCACTGGATGGCGGCGCACGCCCGTAAAGCCGGAATCATGGTGCGGCAGGTGGAGGACGAGATCGGGGTGATCAATATGGCGATTGGCGCGGCCCATGCCGGTGTCCGCGCAATGTGCGCGACGTCTGGTGGCGGCTTCGCGCTGATGAGCGAGGGTCTGGGAATGTCCGCAATGATCGAGACTCCGGTCGTGGTCATCAATTGTCAAAGGGCCGGCCCATCGACAGGCGTTCCCACCAAAACGGAGCAGGGTGACCTCTGGCAGATGCTTGGAGCCGCCTTCGGCGATTATCCCCGAGCGATTGCTGCTCCGCTCGACATTGGAGATTGCTTCAAGCTCATTCCTGAGATGTTCAACCTCGTTGACCGCTTCCAGTGCCCGGGCCTCGTGTTGTGCGACCTGCTACTTTCGGAAGGCAGACTTAGCGTGCATCCCGAAGATCTGGATTTCAGTCCGTGTATCGATCGTGGCGAACTTATTACCGGCCCCGACCGCAACATGGCGACCGCCGCTCCTGTCATAAACGGTGATTACAAACGCTTTCGGATTACAGAGAGTGGTATCTCTCCGCGCGCAGTCCCAGGCGTTCCCGGCCACGTCCACACAGTTGCCACGGACGAACATGAAGAAGACGGCGTATTGATCAGCGACGAGTTCACCAGCCCCACCAAACGTCGAGCGATGATGGAAAAGCGCATGCGCAAAGTGGCTGGTATTGAAGCCGCCGTCTCACCTCCCGCACTGTGGGGCCCGCGCGACGCGGAAGTCACCTTGATCGGCTGGGGCTCGACCAAAGGCGTTATTGAGGAAGCCTGCGAGATCCTCAACGAACAAGGAATCTCTGCCAATCAGCTTCAGATCCGCTGGCTCGTGCCCCTCCACGGCGAGGCGATTCTCGGAATTCTCAAAGACTCGCGACATACCATCATCGTGGAGAACAACTACAGCGGCCAGTTTGCCCGCTACCTGCGCAGCGAAACCAGTTTTGTCGCGAACGGCCACATCCGCAAGTATGACGGCGAACCATTCATGCCACACCACCTTGTCGAATCCGTGAAAACACAACTCGCCGGGAATACCAATCTCTCGGTTCCCATGCACGAGATTATGGTCTGAGGAGGAGACGCCGATGGCCACCAGCGCTCAACGTGCCAGTCAACTGACCCTAGCCGATCTGAAAGGCAAAGTCGATCCCGACTGGTGCCCCGGCTGCGGCGATTTCGGCGTGCTCGCCGCCGTTCAAAAAGCCCTGGTCCAGCTCCAGATACCTCCACATACGGTGGTTACCATCAGCGGCATCGGTTGTTCATCCAATTTCCCCGGCTATGTGAACACCTACGGTATGCACACACTCCACGGTCGTGCCATCGCCGTGGCCACCGGTCTCAAGCTCGCAAATCATGATCTGACCGTGCTGGTAACCGGCGGTGACGGTGATGGTTTCGGGATTGGAGGAAACCATTTTGTCCACGCCATGCGGCGCAACGTAGACCTGCTTTACATCGTCATGGACAACCAGATTTACGGCCTCACCACAGGTCAAACCTCACCGACGAGCCGCGTCGGTATGAAGACGAAAAGCATGCCTTTCGGAAACATCGAAGCGCCGATCAACCCCATTTCCCTAGCCCTGGCCGCTGGGGCAACCTTCGTGGCCCGCGGCTTCAGCGGCGAGCAAAAGCACCTGACCGAACTGATTAAACAAGGCATCGAGCATCCAGGCTTCTCTTTCCTCGATGTCTTCAGCCCCTGCGTTACGTATAACCACGATAACACCTACCAGTGGTTCCGCCCACGTGTGAAGAAGCTGGAAGACGACTGCGCTTACGACTCGTCGGATTGGAAAGCGGCTATCGAGAAATCTCTGCTTTGGGGTGACGAGATTCCCATCGGGAAATTCTTCGAGCGCACCGACGTTCCGACCCTGCACGGCGCCGAGCCGGTGTTGAACGAAGGGCCTCTCGTTCACCGCGACCTGAAGGTGCCGCCTGATATAGCCCGTTCCTTCATTGAAGAGCTGATATAGCCCGTCTTACCGTCTCCTGCCACAGTGACATACACTTGAGATCGCTCCCCAAAAAGTCCGCATGTGGGAAGTTTCGTCGTGCAAACTGGCAATCGGACAACTTGCTGCTACTTCTGATCCCGCCTGTCCATTGCTGAACTTGCTGCCCAGAAACCAGCGAAAATCACGTAACCAATGCGGAATGAGATGCTTCTAGCCGAAGTTCGTCACGGAGCGGTCGGGAAACCGCCTAACCCTTTCAGAATCAGTTCAGGCGATCGCCGAGTCTGCACTACATTTTGAAAGGGATTTCAACCGTTCCGGCAGGCTGAGTCCAAGTTGGTGAAGCAGGGATTTCTGTTCGGCCGTAGGTTCCGTGATCCGGCGCAGTCGGATCTCGCGCCCATCCGTCGTGGGAAGGACGATGTCGGCGCTCTGCACTGTGGACAGCAGAGCCAAAGCCTTCTTGGGCGAGATCGGCGGAGTGTTGTCGACTCCGCTGTCCGAGGGCCAGGGAATGATGGCCGGCCGACGCTTCAGCAGATGCTTGAGGGTCACCCACAAGGCATACCCGAGAAAAGCCACCAGCACATGAGCCTTGACCCGCGGCTCCTTCTGATGGAACAAAGGTCGGATAGAAAGCTCGCTCTTCAGCGCGCGAAACGAGGCCTCGGCTTCGGTCAGTTGCATGTACTTGGACCACATCTCCTCGGCCGAGTCCGCCTGTAGATTGGTGCGCAACAGGTAGGCGCCCTCCCGCAAGTCCCGCCAGACCTTTCGTTCGGCTTTCATCTCCCAAACCAGACGTACACCTGCGGGCGTGTCACGCAAGGTGACTTCGAACAGATCGTTTACTTGCGAATGCCGAGCCTGAATTTTTCCCAGCCGGCGCTCCATTTTGTTGCGGTCCTTCAGCCGGCCCTCCGCAATAGTCGTTTGCAGGCGCTTCAAAGCCTCCTCCATCCGCGTGGAAAAACGCTTCCGGATGGCCCTCTCTTTCTCTTTGCGGCCAGTCGTGCGACACAGGATGTAGGTCTCGTTTCCTTGGGGAATCGCGACCCGCTTCACCTCCACATCCGGGCGCACCTGGGTCCAGTCCTCCTTGAGCAAATCGGCTTCAAACCGCTTCATCTGGCGGCGCGGCGTGCCCACCAAATATTGTCCGCCGCGCTTGCCGATCGCTGCCAGATTCTCCTCGCTCACGATGCCTCGATCGAACACCCAGATCCTTCGCGCTTTGCCATATTTGCGCTCCACCATGCGCAGAATGGTCTCCATGGTCGAGACGTCGGCGCGATTGCCGTCGAACGTCTCATAGCTGAATGGAAATCCTTCGCTGTTGACGATCAGCGCGATCACCATCTGTTCGCAGTCCGGGCGATGATCGCGCGAGTAACCGCGGATCATCATCGGATTCTTCTCCGCCGCTCCTTCCACGTAGGTGCTGGTCAGATCGTAAAGCAACACATCGAACTCGGCTCCAAATAACTCCCCGTAACGCTGTTTGAGATGCTGTTCCAGCTTCGTCTTGTGGGGGAGAATGCGGTCGAGACAGCGGTACAGGCGCGTGTCGTTGATCTTGCCTTCTTCGATCTCCAGCAGATCATCCAACGCCGTCGCTGGATACCAGCGCTCCTCCACGGCCAACTCGCTGCCTGGTGCACAAAGCCGATTGATCGTCAGCACCGCAGCCACGCGCGACCAGGCTACGTCTGCCGGATCGTCATCCACGGCTTGCTCAAAGAAACGATCCAGCTCCAGATGCTTCCACAACTCCCAGCCCAGGAAACAGGCGCCGAACTGTCGGGTCCTCTCCAGACGGACGCGATTCACTAAGACGCGCGCCACCTGCGGATCATCGTCCGGCACCTCGACATGCGAAGGGAATAATTTCAATTGCTGGGCTTCGCCCTGCTCGTTGAACACCTCGACGCTCTTCAGCCACCGTGCCTGGGCCGATCCGTTCAGCTCACCCAAATAGCAGAGCGTTCTCTGGCGCGGACCGTTGGCCGTCCGCACCGTTTCCACCAGAGACCAATAGGTGTGATCCTTGCCATCCTTGCTACGCTGATGCGGCCGCAGAAACATCCTGGCCGAGTTTGTCATCCGCCATAGATGGCTTCAAGAGGGTAGGTCTGCACTACATCGATTTTCTGAACACCCCGATTGTAAAGACAAGGCTTCCGCCGTTCTCGTCATCAAAAATCGCAGAATTCGGCCGTTCCGTGACGAACTTCGGCTAGCTCCTGAAACTAATGGCCCTAAATCATATGTTTTTGGGCTAATTCCGCGGCATGTTCAGGAGCGCACCGTGCCGCTGCCCTTGCGGTGCGCACACAACGCAAGGGTTGTGCTGACGAGGGGTGAACAGCAAGTCTTCGTTTCGGTACGCGACGATGGGAAAGGCATCCCAGACCACATCGCAACGTCCCGGCCTGGGAGCGTTGGGGTAGGCATCGCGGGATGAAACAACTTCTAGATGAGTTGGGCGGAGAGTTGCGGTTGCAAAATACTAACCCGGGAACACTCGTTGAAGTAGTGGTTCCCTTACCTGCTCCCGTCGCGTTGATGGCTTCGTCGTAGGTACTTACGCTGAATTTAATGTCCGACCAAGAATTAATAAAATTCGGAAAGTACGCTCGCAAGCTGTGTGGCTTGCGTGTGAATGGAACACCCGATCCTTACAAAGTGCAACTGGATGAAGCGCGCAAGGAATGGCGAAGGCAATACCCGAAACGTGGCTGAACAGATTTAAGCCCCGCGACTCAGTTTGCTTGGCCGGTCGAATGGATCGAATTCTTCCACGCGCGCATCCGTTGTTTGAACCGTGATCGGCGATCCACTCTCAATGCCCCGCTCCCGCGTGAAGATGTGATAGCCTCGCGAATAGCACAATAGAATCAGCAGGATTTTACCGCCATACCACGGCTCGTTCTCGCCGACGCAGAGTTGGACTTCCGCTCGTCGTTCCCGGTCTAAGAAGGCGATGCTTCGGATTCGTTTGTCAGCCGCGTTGTGGAGTGCCCGGAAATCGTTATAGATATCCTCGGCACGTTCTGTAGATTGGTCTGGAACAAAGAATTTCATGACTAATCTCCTGATTTTCTTTCTTTCAGCTATTCGGTACGGACTTGATGGTTACAATGAAATTAAGGATCACGTTGCAAAGCACGGAGTCGAACCGCTGGCCCACCGAAAGTAACTCTGCATTTTTGTTCCCTGACGATTGCGCTGAGAATTTGTGGACACGAGAATCACGGTCGTTCACCTAGCCTAGCCTAGTTTCTGGCGCGAAACTCAAATCCTCGCATGAAATCAGGCTGGCAAGTGAATTCCCGAGCAGAGTTTTGTGCGTCTTTATATTTTTCCCTTGACATGTATGTATGTGGTGTGGCATACATACAGCATGCCGACCAAATCCAAGCCAAAATCCGAATCCCTTGCGGACGTGCAAATCTGGTTGCAACAGCAGTCCGCTAAGCTGTGGCCCGCCGCCCTCGGCTCTCTCAGTTTTCGCCGCAGTCCCTGCATTCGCCCGAATTGCCCCGCTTGTCTTTCCGGGGAGAAGCATCCCAGTTATGTCCTCTATGGCCGCCACCAAGGACAGCGCTTTTCCCTATACGTGCCCGAGGAGTTAGTTCCCCAAGTTCAGCGCTGGTTAGACAACGGGCGTGCTCTGCAGGAACTGCTGTACCAGGCCGCGTCGCGAAACCTCCAAGCTTTGAAGGGAGAGAGGGACCAGGCTTCGGGAAAAAAGGAGGACTGAAAGGTGCCCAGAGCTGCGAAGCCGCAGATCAGTTTCGCCGATTGGGAGTTGCTACAACAGGGCATCTTGCTGGAACCACTGCTACAGAGCATCTCCGATTTTCTGGACGATCATGAAGAGATGATCGAGACCGTACGACGCGATCTGGAACGAGGCCTGAAAAATCCCGGTACTGGTCGTGGTGGATTAACACCTCCACAGGTTCTGCGTTCCCTGATCCTCATGCGTGTCAAGAACTGGAATTATCGCGAACTGCGCGAGCGGATCACCGACGGCTACACCCTGCGGCAGTTCACGGATTTTTACTGCCAACCGGTGCCCAAGCACGATGCCTTCAACCGCGCCTTTAACCGACTGACTCCCGAGACGCTGCAGGCCGTCAATGAACTGGTGGTACAAGCGGCCGTGGATGTGGGCCTGGAAGATGGCCAGAAACTTCGCGTGGACACTACGGTCGATGTTGCGACATTGTGCTATACCTCGCTATCTCCCTGAAAACATTGATTGCTGCCCTTCGCTGCTCTGGCTTCGCGGAACTCGCACTCGATTCCTGATATTCATGGCCTCTTTATGGATCTCTTCTGAATCTAATGCTTCGACTGGAATCTGCCACGGTGCACAAACAACAACTTGACGCGCAGGCAATATCTTTTCTTCGATCATGCGCCGTACCATCCATTGGCTTACGTTAAGTCGCTGCGCTGCTACCTTAACGGTCACTTCCTTGGCTTCGTTGGCGTGATCATCATCCTCACGGAAAGCCGGCAGTTGGTAATAACTGCGTGCTGAGCGCACGCGCATCATGTTCCAGGAGTTGCCCACTCCCGTTCGCAGCCTGAGCCGATTCATCGTCGCGGCGATCTGCTGATCACTAAATTTCCCAGCCATCTGCCGAAGGACCTCGATCGCTTCCGGGTCCGTGCACCGTCGGCTCCTACCTGTCTCAAACTTTTTCGCGCGGAGTTCTGAATGGCGACCGCCCGCCCAATGAATCAGCAAAACAACCTCTCTGCTTTTCTCGTCCACATCGGCGATGATCTCGCGGATCAGGATCCGCACGATCCGTTGCTTCAGTCGCATGTCGGTCGAAGGCGAGTTCCAAATGGCCGGCAGATCTTGCGCCAAACTCAGAAGTGTCTGTTTATTCGGCACCGGTACAGATTGACTTTCCCGGTCGAACGCATGCAATTTACTTTCAAGCTCCTTCACTTTCTGCAGAGCGGTATTCCAGCGAGCTTCCAGTTCTGCGGCAACCAACCGCTGATCGGGATCAACGGATTCGTATCGCCGAGCTGCCAAGCGTGCTTCGTAGCGAGCTTGCTCGAGCTCCAACCCAATAGCTGTGCGCAGGTCGTGTTGCTTCTGCTGCATTTGGTCCGCGGCGTCTAAGGCGGCCTGAATCGCATTTCCGCTGACTGCCTCTAGCACCTGTTTCGACACGGCCGCATCCACTCGCAAGCCGCCAAAGGAAATGCACGTCCCCTCACCATACCGGCTGCGGCCCGCATTGCACACGTAACGAACGAGTGTGCCCGGATAAAAAACCTGCATCATTCTTCCGCAACGTCGGCAACGCAGAAGACCGGAAACCAAAGCTCCACCGCCACGGCCAGCCTTCGGCTCTCCACCAGAGTGCATATGGGCATTGGCAGCAATCATCGACTGATTTCTCTCATACTCGTCCCAGGAAAGGTACCCGGGATGATGCTCCTTGATCAAGACTCTCCATTCGCTTTGTGGCTTGCGGTGGCCTGCAGATTTACGTGCACGGCCCTCTACAATCTTGGTGCGTGTCTCGGTTTTGCCGTAGGCGTAGGCGCCTGCGTAGACTGGCTTGGAGAGGATCGAGTGCAGTGTGGCGTAGGAGGGCAATTTCCAAACCATCTTGCGCCCGCCAGTCTCATGCGGAAATGCTGGCAGGCAAATGTTTTCTTGTCGAAACCATAGTAGAACTTGGCGCATGCTGCCCAACTCGACGAATTTACGAAAAACCAGTTCAATAGCCTGCTGCACGCGCTGGTCAGGATCCTTTTCCAGTTTTCCACTCGGTGCCCAACAGAAACCAACGGGGATCTGAATCTGCAGTTCGCCACGCGCGGCTTTCTGACGAATGGCTTCCATCGACCGTTGGCGAAAGAGATTTAACTCGAATTCGCTGATTGTGCCTTTCATGCCCAGGAGCAACCGATCATTGGTTAGAGTAGGATCGTAAATACCATCAAGGTCTACCACCACAGCACCAACCATTCCACACAACTCAATCAGGTGATGCCAGTCGCGACCATTGCGCGCTAAACGCGACGCCTCAACACAGAATACGGCACCTACTTCGCCGCTACATACTTCCGCAACCAAGCGTTGGAATCCAGGACGATCGACCAAACCCGAACCCGTGCGCCCCAGATCGTCGTCGACGACCATGATTTGCTGGAAACCCAACGTGCGTGCCCGATCGGCGAGGCTACGTTGCAGGCGTGTGCTTTCCTGGTTGTGAATTACTTGACTGGGTCTGGACTGGCGAATGTAAACGGTGGCTTTTCGATGAAGTCGTTCAGGCGTGAGTTTTGGATTCATCCTCTCCTCCGTTTCCTGCTCGCTCGTTTTCTTCTTTCGCTGCGCTGATGAGTAGTTCCATCAGAGCGATGGTCAATTCGTTTTGCTGCTCGTCGGCAGCTGCCGTCGCAGGTACGCTGAGGAGTGGGAGGTTCATTTGCGGGTAGAGTGATTTTGCCGATCGTTTCATCTACGCCCTCCTTGGGAGATGAATTCACGGAAGCTTTATCGCAATCGCCACGAGTGGGCAAACTCCTGAGCAGATCGTGAAGTTCACCGAGTGCTTCAGCAGAAATCAGCGGAGGGCCGAGCAAGAGTTGCGAACACTCAGGATGCAACATCCAACTCGGAATGGGATATATTTTGCCGCCTGACTCGCAATAGATAAGTTGGCTGGCGCGGTCCTTTCGCCGCATACGAACAGGTAGAGCCAATCCGAAGAGGGGATGCCACCGGTAATAGATCGCTACGGTCTCGACATCATACGCATTATGTAGTTGGATCGGTTGTACAAACCGACATTCATCACCCGACCGACAGCACGTTGTTATGGGATGTCGTACGCGTGGTCACACGCTTGGTCCTGCGCTTGAACGCAGCGGTGCAACAGCGTATTCAGGGGTTCCGCAATCGCACTCGCGCGGCACGCCGTCGGATGCAAGAAATCCAGCGAATGACAGCAAAGGAACGGTCCCAGAGGCAAGTGGAGAAATATCGCCAACTGATCGGAATAACCGAAGAGGTAGTCAACAGCGCACGAAAGGTGTTGCAGCAGACTCGGAGAGCGCGCGGCAAGGATGTGATCTCCGACCTGGCCATCGGTGAACTCCGGAAGGAGATCGACCACTATGGTGGGCTGGGAAACCATGTGATTGAGCAAGCCTGCCGGCGTGTGCTCCAGGGGGAGCAACTTCCCACTGCCGAAAAGATCTATTCCATCTTTGAAACTCATACCGATCTGATCAAGCGCGGCAAAGTGCTAACACCGGTGGAGTTCGGCCACAAAGTCTTTCTCGCGGAAAGTGCCCAAGGATTGATTACGCAGTATGCAGTGCTGCAGGGAAATCCTGGCGACGATCAGCAGGTGGAACCTTCCCTGGAACGTCACAAGGAAAACTTCGGACGCGCTCCCGAGTTGTATAGTTCGGATCGAGGCTTCTTTAGTGAGACGAATGTGAAATCCTGCAAGAAAAAGGGCGTCAAGGTGGTGTGCATCCCGCAGCGTGGCGGGAAGAAAACGGCGAAGCGCAAAACGTATGAGAAGAGTCCTGCTTTCAAAGAAGGCCAGCGCTTTCGCGCCGGCATCGAAGGGCGCATCTCCGTGCTGTTCCGCGGTCGTGGCATGAAGCGTTGTCTTGCGGAAGGGCGCCAGCGCTTTGAGCTATTGGTAGGTGCCGCCGTGCTTGCCAATAACCTGATGAGAATTGCGGCAATGCTATCGAAACGATCGTCTCGCAGACGAAGAGCCGCGTAACACGATCTTTCCGCTTTCTCTTCGCGAGGCCGACGCATCTTTCTTACGCGCACTCTTCCATTCGATCCCGAAATCCATGACCGCAAATGGTCTGCGCACGTCTGCCCGGGCGCGCTAAATCCCTGAAATCTCTATTGCCCAGTTAAATTTTTTGCCAAAATAGCGGTTTCGCGACAGAAACTAGCCTAGCCTAGAGAAGTCTTCGTGGTGCAATTGCAGGAAGCACGCAAAGAGTGGAGAAGGCGGCATACTAAGGAGTCGTCGAGGCAGTAAGCCGGGGGCTAGCAGCGGCCCTTTTTGTCTTCATGCACTCCAAACAGTCCCGCTAGCTCGTTTCGAGTTGGCGGAACTGCGCCGGACCCCACTGGGCATTATCCTTAGGACTTAGGAAAAGAACGTTTCTCCGAATTGCACTCTTCTGAGCGACAGGACGAGCTTATCCCAAACCAATAACTTTGAAACGAAAGCGGCGGCACCCGCTTTTTTTACTTCGTTCACCACCTGAGGAATGTCGTATTGGCTGAGATTCAAGATTTTCGTTTGCGGCAACACCTTACGAATCAATCGTGTCGCCTTGATCCCGTCCATCCGGGGCATGATGATGTCCATGATTACGATATCAGGTCTAAGTTCCAATGATTTGACGAGTGCATCTCTGCCGTCAATAGCTTCAGCGCAAACTTCAATATCCTTCTCTTCGGACAGGACCGCGCGCAAGCCACGACGAATGAACTCTTGGTCATCTGCAATGAGGACGCGCATGAAAGGAACCTCCACCAATGACAGCCTCGGGCTGGAGAACGCCGCGCCTGCACACTAGCGTGCCTATGTGCGCCCACACCGCGCTACCAGGTATTCCCTGTATTTCTATTGGTGATGAGCCGGGCGCGCATAACGCCTTAAATACGCTCCTACGTGAACGGAACGGAAACAAGACTACGGGTATCGAGTGCACACTGGGGAGAGTTTCTGGAATCGTCCGTAATTGCGGACAAGTGGGAGTCCAGCATCCTCGCGCTTCTTGTTGCTCGAATCACCTGTGCGCACCAATATTGATCACGCCGACACCAATTTGCTTGCCTTCTCGCTCAGGGTATTTCAAGCGCTCCCTCTCCGCGAGTTGTTTCGTTTTGAATGGCTTCGACAGAAACGTAATCTCGCCATCGATGTACTTGAACAGTAGCCACTGCTCAACAGATTTGGGCATCTCGAATTCATACCATGGCGCGGCACGAGTTGATGACGAGGAAATAGGTTGTGCATTCTGGACAACCACATCGTCTCAGCGCTTGCATCTATACGATAATCATCATATTTTCGTATGGCAGACGCCGGGATAGCCGCCCATCCCGGCCCTGTCAACGGCTCCTGCCATCCTTGAAGACCACTTTTGCTCTCTTCCTCGACGGCGACGTTAACGCCACGAGGTGTATATGAACTCCACTTCCGATGAATTGCGTCAGAGACTCCTTATTGATGTGATGCTGCTCCGCGAACACCATGATCGAATCTGGCAAGTCGCCCAGGCTATGCCGTTGGGTGAGACAAAAACCAAGCTAGAATTGGAGCACCAAGGCGTGGAGCAACTGACGTTGAACTTGAGAAAGACTTTGATGGAGATGTTGTAGCCCCGCTTCACGCCGCAAGCAAATCTAGGCAGACCGCCGCGTGAAGTGTTCGGTATTCAGTTGCAGGAAGCACGCAAGGAATGGAAAAGGCGGCATACTAAGGAGTCGTCGAGGCGGTAAGTTCAGAACTCCTGACATACCCCTAATAAGCGGCCAGAATTGAGGTTTTTCGAGAGTGGGGTGCGGACCTAAACCTGTCCGCTTTTTGAGTCTGCAATTGTAGATTCCAGGGTTCCCGATTCCACGGAAATCTGAACGAAGAGTGCCTAGAGTTTTCTTTTGCTGATCCCTCGGAACTGCAACCTGCTTGGTTATTCGCTTTCCTGGGTGCGGACCTAAACCTGTCCGCTTTTTCCAAATCCGCAGGCGGAATCGTACGATTTTGGCTGCTACATTTCCTCGACCGAAGGCGCTCGACTTCTCTCCTGGCACATCCTGGAAGCTGCCACTGGCTTGATTTTCCCTTGGCGGGGTGCGGACCTAAACCTGTCCGCTTTTCGATTTGATTGAGGATAGGACATGCTAAGAAACTATGAGCCCGTCGCCACGTCAAAAGGAGTTTTTGCCCGCCCTACTCCAACTCCCGGTACCGTCTTCGTTAACGATCGCGTTTGTGTCCAGACCGAGGAACAACAGCGAGTAGTTTTCGTCCATGGCATCATCTTTTCCCACTATCCCATCGAAGATCGCACTGCCGAGGCTTACACCATGGTTGCGCTTTTCGAAACGGGATACGCGGATCAGAACGATATCGCAGGCTGCTTCGGCTACTCGGCCCGAACGCTTCGCCGCTATCAAGAGCGCCTCAAGGCTGGTGGACTGAGCGCGCTGGCGCGCCCGGAAGGACGACCCGCAGGCAGTCCTTCCGGGCGCAAGAAAAACCATGAGCGAAACCAAACTATTCTCCGCCTCAAAGCCAAGGGGATGAGTAATCGATGGATTGCCGGCCGGCTTGGCCTCAGCGAAAAAACGGTCCGCAAGAGTCTCCGTCGGCTCGGCTGGAAATCTGATCCGGAACCAAATCTCCCCTTTTTGCCAAAAGCTGATTCGCAAGCCAAGCAGGCCCCGGTTTCCGCAAGTAAGTTGATCGAGACTCCACCTTCCGCCGCGGAACAGCCTCCCGACAAGATGCCACAACGGCAAACCGGTTCGACGGCGAAAAGTTTTGACACCAACCCTCTCGATCGGTCCATGGATCGTCTCCTGGCCGCCATTGGACTACTCGACGATGCCCTCCCGGTGTTTGCTCCGACACGAAGTCTGCCAAGAGCAGGTGTGCTGTTAGCCATTCCCGCGCTCGTTGCCAGTGGCCTGCTCTCGACGGCCGAGAAAATTTACGGCAGCCTCGGCCCTGCTTTCTACGGACTGCGAACGACTCTGGTTGCCTATGTTCTCTTGGCACTTCTGAGGATCCCTCGGCCGGAGACTCTCAAAGAGTATCCACCCGGGGAACTGGGTCGCATTGTCGTCTGGATCGCATGCCGGAAATGAAGACGCTGCGCCGCAAACTCGCGCGTCTCGCTTCTTTAAAGGGCAGTTATCGACTCGGTCGTGAGGTCGCTCGGCAACGCATCGCCAAGCGTGGGAAGGTGCTCGGGTTCCTCTATATTGACGGCCACGTTCGGGCCTACCACGGCAAACACAAGGTCCCGAAGGCCTATGTGACGCGCATGCATCTCGCCGCGCCCGCTACCACTGACTATTGGGTCAACGATCAACGCGGCGATCCCTTGTTTGTTGTCATCGCCGATGCGAACGCCGCCATGACTCGAATGCTTACACCTGTGCTACGCGAAGTGCGTGAACTCCTGGGGCCGCGCCGGCACTCCACCGTTGTCTTTGACCGCGGCGGCTGGAGTCCCAAACTGTTTCGGGAACTGCTGGCCATGGGCTTTGACATTTTGACCTATCGTAAGGGGCGCACCCGCCACATCGCCGAAAAGAGGTTCACTCGGCACAAGGCCAAGTTGGACGGTCGGCCGGTGGAATACCTCCTTCATGACCAGCCCGTGCGCTTCCTAAAAGGAAAGCTGCGATTACGTCAGCTGACTCGCCTGACTGAGACCGGCCATCAGACGCCGATCGTGACGAGCCGCTGGGACCTGCGCGCCATTGTTGTTGCTCACCGCATGTTCGAGCGCTGGCGCCAGGAGAATTTCTTCAAATACCTATGGGAGGAGTATCTGATCGATGCTCTCGCGGATTATCAAGTCGAACCGGACGACCCCACACGTTCCATCCCCAACCCGGCACGGAAAGCGGCCATGCAAGAGGTTTACGCTGCACGCGTTCATCTTAGGAAACTACGGGAAAGCTATGGTGCAACGGCAATCGATTACATCCATGGAAGTACATCCACAGACCCTGATTTTGAGATTGCCGAAGAGAAAATTCGCATGGAGATTGACAAGGCTACAAACCACATCAAGAAACTCAAGGCTCGGCGTGACTCTCTTCCTGCTCGCGTGACAGTTGCGGATGCCCAAAAGGGCCAGGAGATGGTGAAACTTTCTACCGAACGCAAACACCTAACCAACGTATTGAAAATGGTCGCATACCAGACGGAGAGCGATCTGGTTGAGCTGATTCGCCCCCATTACAGCCGCGTTGAAGATGAAGGGCGCACTTTCATTCAGATGGCGCTGCAGGATACCGCGGACATCGAGCCCGCGGAGGACCAACTTCGGATAACGCTAGCCCCACTCAGTTCGCCACATCGGTCGCGTGTCCTCGAAGCCCTTTGCGAGACACTCAACAAGACGAACACGTTATTCCCGGGCACCCGGCTTCAAATGCGTTATGTGGTCGCACCCTCCTGTCTTGAAGCAAAAAGCGGACAGGTTACCGACAACCCATGTCAGGAGTTCTGAAGTTAGGGAACGTTCGGGTGAATGAGTTCGCACTTCCCGGAACTTTCTAGCGTGGGAAGCGTATTACTGTCGTCCAGGTCGTACAGCAGGTAGCGATAGCGTCCTGTGAGCCAGTTGATTGAATAGATGATTCGTCCGTGCAAGGGTTTCATAAACTCAATGTCGTATTCGGAGTCTGTTTTCGGCACCTGCTGATAGAGTTCCCCTCCACCGCTCGCAACTCCCTTGTAGTAGGTCTGGAGAAACATGTCATCCTTTGCTTCCAATATATCCTTCCCAGGAGTGATCCCCGCCTTCTTCATGTGCTCAATAATTTTGCTCACCCTGGCGATGACCACAAAGGTCGGAACATCATCGTCGCGGAAGCAAACATACTCATCGCTGTACCGATTTAATGCATTCGCGGCCTTGAGTTCGTTGAAGTATTCCCGCGCAGTCTGCGCCTGAGCCACGTTAGCCAAGCACAAAAAGGAAAGCAGAATGATAGGCTTCATGGCCCAGATTCTACACCCGGCGTGTTAGTATTTGGATAAGTGCATTTCGAAGAGGCCCCATGCGCCTCACACTTCGTTTTTCCTTACTTCTCTTCTGTTTTGTTGTGTTTTGCGACGCTGCCTGCCGTGCTCAGGAGTCAGCGACGACTCCGGCGGCAACGACCCAAACTTCAACAAACTCCTGGCATCGAGAAGAGAAATCAGACCCTCTTCGCAAACTCGAATACAGCCAATTTGTGTTGGAAGGGAAGTACCTCATTCCTCCGCACCTCACGCGCCAAAAACCCGGTCGCTCCGATGCTGGTAGCTAGATGCCAAGCCGGAAACTTTAGTTTTGGTCACGCGCATGGAAAATTTCTTTCCGGCTATTTGTCAATCGATGGAGTGTTGGACTTTCACGTTGGTGGCGTGCCCGTCTCCCTACGCTTGGATGAAGGCAAAGTACAAAGTGCCAATTGGACTCAAAGCACCGATGGGAGTGGTGCCTTCTTTCAATCTGTGGAGTTTGACAATCTGCTTTACGGGCCTGCCGCACAAGGAAGGAACAAATCCTCCGGTCCGCAAGCTAATCATTGGAGTGCCCGAGTATTTAGGCGCAGAGGTAGAGGTCGAATTCGACATGCCAGATCCGAATGAGGTTGCGGAAACGTGCGCAGTTCTGTGGCACAAAAAGTGAGCGTCGCACACCTCTTGTCCCCGGTGCTATAAAATAGGATGTGCTCCCCCGCATCCATCCAATGCGCCTGCGCATCGCGAAGCTGTTCGACGATCCGGAAAATCCGAAGTATTCGCAGGCGGAAGCGGCGGCACGAGTTGATGACGAGGGCGAAATAGTTTAAGCACCGTTCATTTCCTTGACGATCAGCTACTGCAACTTCGCATATTCTGCTTTCGTGGCGATGAGAATGGGAATGTCAGCGTCGGCGTCTTTCCAGAGAGTGAGAAAATCCTGATAAGCCGCCATTGGCTTTGACCGTGTCCCCTTGCATGGCATACCCGCTCCCCAGGGCGCGGAGCCCCCGACACCGGGATTGTCGGGAATTCTCTGAAATTCAGCTCCCGCCTCTGAAGTACGCTGTGCCGCGAGGATGACTTCACGCAACCTGAAAATCGTGGAGCCGTGGTTTGTCGTGCCCTGACCAATCGAACAGAAACACCTTTCCTTGCTCAACTTTTATTTCTAAAGAACTCAGGTCCGCTGGAAAACCCGTTCCAGGCATTCCTGATTGTTGGCTGACGACAAGGGTATTTAGAAGTGGCCACCCGCGCCGGTTACAGCAGTCGTGTATGAGTCCAAGGGCGCAATTAAGTTCGTGTCTTGCGATTCCGGTATAGCCTTCGACAGCAGCATAACTCAGAATCTGTTGAGTGCGAGCGGCCAGCGCCAACAGCGGCCACAGAAGCACGGCTTGCTCTGCTAGCGTCATACGTTGATTTTCCATCGCGTCTCCTGAACTTGAGGAATCTATAATCTCGCTACCCTGCAGAGTGATAACGCGGTCTCGGCAAGAATCTGCTCTCGACGAGCTCTTTCCTGCTTGCCGATTCCGGTCAAATTCATCTGAAGGCTCCCCAAAATTGGCCATTTCTTGGCCTCACGTATGATTGTCAATTCGCCCCGAATATCCCTCCCTACCCTAGGCAAAAGCGAGGTAGGCATAATCGAGGCTATCATCCGAGCTAAGGCCGAAGGATTTCGCGGGCAGCAACGTTACTGCTGAAGGCAGCCACCGATTCGCGGGTGCGATGGCGAATTCCGCGGTCTCACGGGCGGTGGCACATTCAAGACGGTACTGAAATCGAAGACCGAGTGCAGCCGGGGGAAGGCAAATGCGCGTTGGCCAAGGCTCAGACGCGTTGAGAGTGTGTCGCGAAGTGAATCACAATTTCCAGCCGCAACGTTCGCACTTAAAATGTTCTTCGGGCTTCTCCTTGGAAGCTGCGCTTCCGCAGCGTGGACACTTCATCGTGCACATCTGTGTCAAAGGGCCGTCCGGAGTTACTTTGAAGATATGGAACGTGGACTCCATCGTGGCCTCCTTCAATCGACGTCTCATCGGCATCCGTTGGGATGCTATCCGGTTTGTATGCACTTCCGGTTCCACAGCGCTTAGTGGAGAAGTTAGCCTGCAAAATCAATCAGTTGAAGTTTCCAGAGTGTTGTGTCGAATTCAGAACGACGTCACGATACCAGGTAATTTCTTTCAGCGGCATTGCAACCTGGCGTACCAGAACCTGGCATGAAGAACTCGTTCACAACAGCATGCGCTTGCGGTCACTGCGCCTATGACGGGCATGAGGTCAGACCTTCCATTTCGGGACGCCGCCCGGGTCACCGAGTGACTCGCAAAATAAAAGCCCGGTCAACGTTTGGAAGGAATCGTTGCGAAGCGGAAACGGGGCATCTATAAAAGCAACAGCATCGGTTGGCTGAAGATCAGAAATCCGAAATATTCGCAGGCCGAAGGGCCGCACGAGATGATTCTAAGGTGTTTACTGTATGGACGTCAGCGCTTTCACATTAATACTGTTCGGATCTCGCCGTTGTTTAGTCCCGATATCATTGAAGGCCAATTTGTAGAGGTAGGCATACCGGGAGGTGAGGAGGATGGACATTGATCAGATCATCCGGCGGTGGTTGGCCGGGAGAAGATTCGAGCGATAGCACGATCAACCGGTGCGGACCGGAACACCGTACGGCGGATCGTGCGTTTCGCGGAGAAAGAGGGAATCGGGCCCGAAACGCCGTGGCCCGACGAAGGCAAACTCCAAGTGATCCGGCAGCACATGGGCCGGCCGGGTACGGTTGCCGAGGATCGATTGATTATTGAGGGAGACCTCGGACGCTACGACGCCGTTGAGCGTTCTGATTTCTGGTTTTGGCTCATTGCATACCGGTTACCGGTATCAAAGCCTTCCAATTCTTAGGGAGACAATTTCCAAACACGCACAAAAAGCAGCTTTACGCCTGTTCCGCGACCCTCGCGCTATGGATCGATTCGTCGCGGACGTCGCAATTTCTTCCCAGTCGCGAGAAATCGTGAGCAACCGCAATCCAGATCAGCTCAACTGCTGATTTGTTCGGTAGTCTCAACGGGTCGACGCAACACTCAGCTCGAACCCAACTTGCAGTGATAACAAAGAGCTAAAATCGCTCGCCAGGGGAGACTGGTTGTCGAAAAGCCCTGTGTGTGCTTCGATGCCTTCACCGATTTATAGCCTCCGAATTCGCGAGGCCGAAGGCCCCGTAAAGCGCCCCGCGAAGCTCATTACGAGCGCGCAACGAGAATGCGTCCAGCGCTCCACAGGCCCATGATCTCCAGAGCCACAAGAAGCGCCACGCTGACGTCGAACAGTATTGCCCAGCCGCTATACCCGGCGTCGAACACGTTGTTCGGGCCGGCGACGACAAAGTGCTCGAGGCTACCGATCACCAGCCCAATCGCGAACACAACAATCAAGGCGAACGCCCCGATCCTCTTTCGCCGCGTCCATACCAGTCCCACTCCTGCCAGCGTAAGCGCGCCGGCGATGGCACCGATGCGCACCGAACTCGCTAGCGTTAATGTGGGATTCAGCTCTCCGGCCAGATAAAGGTGCAAGACCGTAATCACGAGGTTCGCCAGAGCGACGATCGAGACAAAGGCTTTTATGTTTCTCATGTCCCCTCCCAAGTGTGCGGGCTAGAAGGGCGGGCGCATAGGTATGAGGTTAATGACGTCGAGCTGGGTTGTCCATAGCGGGGCAACGAGCGGCATTTGAGCCGGAATTGACCTACACCTAATGAGAATATCTGCGTTTGATGTCTGCTAATGCCGCACCCGACACGATCACGGCACCGTTCGGTGAAGTTTTCACTAGATCACTACGCAAGGTCCTGATATGTTCTGGAGAGAGGGAATGTCAAGAAAAAAACTTCTCCTGTGGCCGGATTTTTTCTCACTTTCCAGCCCGCACGATTGAGCAGGATTTGTTCTAACTCTCCGCTCCATGAGCTCGGTTTGCTACGCACAGTTGTGTAGCATGTTTGGGTTCCTCTCCCAGCGGTTTTCATCGCTTCTTCGCGACGAGGCCAGTTTGTTTTGAAACCAGCAAAGCAGTTCCTTGGTTAGTTGCTCACCATGGTTCTATCGGGGACTCGTGGCCCATAGCTTTTTCGGGTGGTGCGAGGGGGCCTATTGAATCCCGCATAATATAGCGAACCTTTTTCCAGTATCCTGCGTCTAACTGGATATGGGAAACGCTGCTGGAGTACCCCGCGATTTTGAAGCCTTAGAGAAACGACGCTTTCAAGCCATTCAGATGTTGGAGCGCGGACTGAGTCAAGCCGAGATTGCTCGGCAACTCCGCGTTGTCCGGCAGACGGTAGCTCGTTGGGTGCATGACTATCGCACCGAAGGTAAGTCCGCACTTCGCAAAGCGGGGCGCGCTGGGCGCATGCCGCGCTTGAGTGAGAAGCAGCGGCAGCAGTTAGAGAAGCACCTGGTCGCAGGTCCGGAGCGGCTCGGCTATGAGACCCCGTTGTGGACCTGTCCCCGTGTAGCTCATTTGATCGAGCAGGAATTTAACGTTCGCTATCACGAAGGCCATGTCTGGAAAATTCTGGTTGGTCTAGGCTGGAGCCCCCAGCGACCGGAGGGGCGAGCACGAGAACGCAATGAAAAGCAGATCCTCAATTGGAAGAAGAAGGTCTGGCCGGAACTAAAAAAAAAGCGCACCGGGAAGGGCGTATCCTCGTCTTCATCGATGAAAGCGGACTGAGTCAGCGACCGCATCGTTGTCGCACTTGGGCTCCTCGTGGACAGACTCCCATCTTGCAATACAACTTCAATTGGAAGAGTCTGTCGGTCGCTGCTGGCCTCACCTTGTGGAACTTCTACTTTCGAATCTATGCCGGGACCATCAAGAAGGAACAGGTCGTGGACTTTCTGAAGGCCTTGGTGCGTCACCTGGATCAGCCGTTACTGATCGTGTGGGATCGCCTGCCCGGCCATCGCAGCCGGCTGGTGCAGGACTACATTGCCGGTTTGCAAGGTTGGATTTCCACTGCCTATCTTCCGCCCTACGCTCCGGAACTAAACCCGGTCGAGTACATCTGGGGTTACTGGAAGCAGCACGAGCTACCCAATGTCTGCCCCCAGGACTACTGGCACCTGAGCGAAGCAGCGCGACGAACGCTACGTCGCATGCGCCGCCGTCCGCGGCTGATCACCGCATTCTGGAAGCAATCTTCATTGTGGTCAGAATGACTTTATATTACGCGGGACTCAGTAGGGTCGCGTGAGAGACTAGTGCCCGAAGCACACAGCGCCTAACAAATCAGCTGAGACTCACCCTCTATCCCGAGTGTCTCAAGAACCCAACGGACCACCGCCAGAATGGATCCCAGGGATGGAACGGATTGCCAGAAACACTCAAGCTGTTTGTGGTTTCAAATATTTGGCGTCGAAGCTCACCCCTTTCTTCCAGACGGTCAAAGTGATCGCGGCGATCTTGCGTGCCAGCGTCAGGCGCGCCATCTCCGGCTTGATCCCCTTGGCCACCAGCGCATCGTAAAATTCTCGGAACGGTCCGGGTTTGACCGCAGCAATGGTCGCCGCACTCTTGAACAAGTTCTTCAGGTCGTGATTGTGATTGCGATTCAGCCCGCGAATCGAAACCGGTTTCTTCGAGCGCTGTAGCTTCCCACCGACATAGCGGGACTCGGCACTGCTGTGGGTGTCAATCCCAAAACCGATATACGTCCACAGCGGTCGCTTGGCACGAAAACGGTGTGGTGTCTGCAGGATCGCAATGATGAGTGCCGCCCGGATCGGGCCGATCGAGGGGATCCCGCGTAACAATTTCCATGCGTCATGTTTTTTGGCATCAGCGAGCAACTCTTGCCGTACTTGTTGTCGCAGCGGCCGCAGTGCGTCCAGTTGTTGGTAGTAGAACTCCGCGCGGCGGCGCACACCGGCCACTTCGAACTTGCCGAGCCACTCCGAGCGATGGCGCGTTCCATAGACCTGCTTCCCCGCGCAGGCAATCCCCCAGCTGCGGTAGATCGCCTTCACTCGACTCATGACCCGTACGAGGTCCTTCGTGACCGTCAGGTAACTGCGCGCCAGCTCCTTCAACGCTCGTACGCCATGCTCCCCGTGATAAACCGGACGAAGAAGATTTGAGCGCAATAATTCGGCGAGCTTCCGAGCATCGATGCGATCACTCTTGCTGCCTTCTTTTAAAAGAGCATTCCGGCGGGGATTACATACCACGAGCTTTGCAACGTGCGGCTTCAGCAGATCATATAACCACGTCGCCCAGGTCCCTTCTTCAAAGGTGACGTGCAAGCTTCCGCGTAGCCCTTCGAAAAACTGAAGAATCGTGGCCGCCTTGGTTTCGATGATGCATTCCATCACCAGCTTGCCAGGGGAATTTAGAACTGCGATGGAGATCGCTTCCTTGTGAACATCCATCCCGATATACTTCGCGCTATCCATATATAGGGTGCTCCTTTCCGGAGAGGTTGAGTCCAACGCTCAAACCTTACTCCAAAAGGGGCACCCTTTTATATTGCGTCGCGTCGCGTAACCGGGTGCGCCGTGAAAGGTGGTGGTCCACAGCGGGAGTAAAAACCGCCCGAGAACTGGTTCGCTCCACCGAGGGATTGGCGATGAGCCTAACAACTCCACCAAGTGTTCAAAAGTTGCAGACGGCGTTGCACGACAAAGCGAAGGGATCGCCCAAATTTCGCTTCTATGCTCTGTACGACAAGGTGTACCGAGAAGACGTGATGGCATTCGCCTATGACTGTTGCAAAAGCTGAACGAGGTGCTGACACCTGAGCAACAGACCGAACTGAAGAGCAAGATGGAAGCTGCAAAGGCGAAACCACCGGCACAGCCGTACTAAGAAACCACTCGGTCAACTAGCGAAAAAACGCGTCAGGCCAGTTGTCAGAGCGCGGGCTTTTCCGGCGTCACTATGTTCGGTGTCGGCGGGTCAAGCTGGAGATGGATGTTCAGATCCTTCCCGCAGCCTAGATTGATGGCTTGTGCCGCCCGGCCGTCGCGCTTGTCCGTCCAATATTTCATGATCTCAACTACCGTGCGGTAGTCTTTTCTTCTTCGCGGCCTGTTCTTTAGCCCATGTGTCATCGCCACCGAGTGATTCCACCATCGCCGCGGCGCGGTTCTGGCGGGAGAATGTCTTGGCGCTCGGAGAGGAGGGGATAACTTAGAGGGGACAGCCGTTGTGGCGCGGAATACCATTTTCGGCGCGCAGAATATTGGCGAAGCACACCCCAACGTAGGAGCGAATTTCGTTGTGCTTCTGATCGCCGTGAAGCTTGCGGGTGAAGGTCAACTCATAGCAACCGCGTACACCTATCTCCCGGACGGCACCCAGTCTCGGTCCATCGTCACGCTGATTAGCTAGATGTGCACGTGCAGTCGGAGGTTTCTTCTAACGGTGGGTAAGCCTGCGCATTAATTTCTTATATTGCGGGGCATGGGACGCAGCAGCTTGATAATTCTGAAATCGGCAGTTAGTGCGGGCTAGCAAATGCAAGAAGGCGATTGTGATGCCTATTTCCCGAGGGTGACAGTTCCGTAGAGTGCCTTCAGCAAAATGATGGCCCCGCTGATAGCGATTGTGACACTGAGAAGTGTGCCAATCAGAAAATATTCCGCGAAGCGAACGGACTTGAGTTCGGGATAGCGCGCGATCGATTTGGCAGCCAGAATGAAGCCAACGGTCGCGGGAGATTGTAGGAACAATGCGGTCAATACAAGAAATCGTTCCAGCCAGCCGATATACAGGCCTGCGTTAATCACCTCGTCGTGTTCCTTTTTTGTTTGGCCCTCTTCTTCCTTCCAAAGAGGGCCAATAAGCACGCGAATGAAATAGCCGCCGCCAAAGATCACAAGGACATATACGACGCTCACTAGGAGAATGCTTTCCTGGAGGAATCGGATTCGATTGAACCACAAGACAAACGTTTGGAGCGACGGATGAACAAGGAGAAAAACAGCTCCGATGACAGTGACGAGATGGATTGCCTGATCGACTACGAACGTGAGGGCATTGTCGGGTATCCGATGAGATTTGGTCAAAGAAACCTTGGCCCAGTCCACGAGTAGATGAACAAGTGAAAGAGAAACGGCAAGCAACTGAAAAGACAGAGTCGGGAGTAGGCGTGGGACGGCGAGCGCGACGATCATCAGGACTGCGACGTAGTGCGTAATTCCATGAATGAGGTAGCCGCGCCATTCGCCCCGATGTTTTTTGGAGACAATACGAGTAGTCTGAAAAACGAAATCGGTGAGGAGATGGGCTAGGTATAGCGCCAGAAAGAGGTTGTAGGTTGGATGTATCATTTCGTGCAATAAAACAATATTGTACATTGCGGTGCAATCATGGGAAGGCGCGCCTGAGGACGTTTTCCATGACCACCGTTGTGTGTTCGATTTGCCAAAAGTATCCTCGCTTCAGATTCCGTGAGGCAGTAGAAATATCAATGGACAAGGCTTTGGCTGTGTAGTCTACACGATTCTTAATTAGGTAGGTGGCGATGGTCTCCCATTGCTTCGCAGTAATTTGTCGAAGGAGGGTGTCATGGAGGCCGTAGACCAAGTTGGCAATTTCGTCGAGCTCGGGGTCATGTGAACGAAAAGCGGTCAGTGTCGGATATTTCCTTGTTTCCTTAATTTCGTTGATGGCGGCGCGTGCGAATTCGAAGGCTTGACCGGCAACGCGATTTACAGGAGGACGTATGGGCCCCTGGATTGTGCCGATTCCAATTCCGATTCGCAACTGAAGGGGCTGCAGGCGCCTTCTGAGGTCTAGAACCAACTTGGGGATAGAGTCCACGCGGGGTGCTATTGTCTGAAATTCATCTCCCGCAGTGACTGCATAAGGCACTCGGATGAGTTTGTCATCCAATTGCGCAATGCTGGCGGCCCGAAGCTTCTCGTTGAGAGAGGAACGGAGGTGCGAGTGAGAGCGAGATTCGACCACATCCGCAATGAGGACGCCGTGGGTGCGATTCTTAGGTTGCATCGTTACGTACAATAGTATGTTGTTGTATGTAAATATACAAGCACGATTGTGTCCGTTTTAGATCATAGAGTTTTCGGGTTGTAGGGCAGGCCGTTGTGCCAGATCCCTGTCGCGGTCAGACACTTGCATTGGAGTTTGTTTCTCAACGCTTGTACGATTCACCGTTCCGAGCCATGAGCTATCATGCTATCGCCTCCTCGTGCATGCCTTGCTTGGGCTTCCGACGTGCTTATAGGTGTGAACCAGGCCATACTGGTCGTATTCCGGCTTGTATTCCTGAATTTCCAAGACCTCGGACACAAAGCGGCACCCAGGTCGGCGTTCAATCTGAATCATGATATCGAGTGACTCTGCAATGTTTGTCTTGATGGCCGGGTATGGCAGTTCGATGCCGCTCTGCAATACACAAGTTGTGAAGCGCGAGATTCCCTGAGCCGCAGAGTTGGCATGCACGGTTGAGATCGTTCCACTGTGCCCCGTGTTAAGGAGCTGCAGAAGGTCGAACGCCTCGCCGCCCCGAATCTCGCCCACAATAATCCGATCTGGCCGATGTCGCAGAGTTGCTTTCAGAAGATCGCGGATAGTCACAGCGGGTAAACCGTTCTGTGCTCCGCGCGCTTCGAATCGAAGCACATTCTCTTTGTGAATCTGGATTTCTGCCGTGTCCTCAATCAACACAATGCGTTCTTGGTCGTCGATGAATTCCATCAATATATTAGCCAGCGTGGTCTTCCCACTCCCCGTGCCGCCACAGATGAGTATGTTCTTGCGCTGCACCACGAATGCACTCAACTGCTTGGCGAGGTCCGCGGTGACAGTTCCTCGTTCAATGAGGTCGTTCATCTTGAATTTGTTAGAATTGAACTTTCGTATCGTCAGAGCAACACCGTGGAGACTGCAAGGGGGATCACGGCGGCAACACGGCTCCCATCTGGGAGGCGTGAATCAAGAATGGGCTTCGCTTCTGAAATGTCGTCGCCTAGAGACGCCTGGCGATGTTCTTGACCGCAACGATGAGCGATTCGGGAGTGAGTTTCACCTCAGAAACTGCTTGAAGGTACCCGGCCTTTTCAATGAAGATCCGCTCCGGGCCGTTGACCATGATTTCGCTGATGTCTGGGTCCAGGATGAGGTGCTGGATGGGCCGAAGGAACGGAAGGATAAGTTCGTGATTCCGTCAACCTAATTTGGCCCACTTTGATCACCCCCATTGGCCCACTCCCTGGGTAAATCAACTCCCGCATCCCGGTCGGAGCGAAGCCCTGCGGCGCCCGTAGGGCGGCGCGTTTAGGGCATAGCGTAGACCGGGATGCGGGAAAAGTTCTAGAAGCGTGGCGTCAGCGTCTCCCAGGAACGACGATCTCCAACTCGGTCGACCCGTAGCATCCCCGTTTTCCGAGGAGCTCGCTGCCCGTTGCCTCATCCCTTGCCGCCTTTCTTCTTATTCAGGGTTCTGCGGAAACGATACGACTCCGTCCCGGTCTCGATGATGTGCGCCTGGTCGGTCAACCGGTCGAGCATGGCCTTGCACAACCTGGCATTCGGGAACATTGTGGTCCACTCCGAGAACGGCAGATTCGTTGTCACGATCACCGCCGCCCTCTCGGCCCGTCCAGCAATGATCTGGAACAACAGCTCGGCGGCGGCCTCCGGCATCGCCACATACGCCATCTCGTCGATCACGATCAACTCATAGCGCATCCACCGGTTGGTCACGCGATTCAGTTCGCTCTTGTTCTTGGCTTCCGTCAGTTCGTTCACCAACTGCGCCGCCGTTGTGAACCGCACCCGTTTTCTTTGACGACAAGCCGCTATCGCTAGCCCCGTCGCCATGTGGGTCTTACCCGTTCCGGTTTCCCCAAGAAAAATAACTGGCTCGCTTCGACTCAAGTAGCCGCCCTCTGCCAGATTCCGAATCTGTGCGGCCGGAAGATGTGGCGCATCGGAGAAGGCAAAGTCCTCCAATGTTTTCACCTTGGGGAAATGGGCATCGGTTATCCGCCGTGCTACCCCATGCTGATAGCGATCTTCCACTTCCGCTCCGAGCAGCGCTTCCAGATAACTCAAGTGCCCCTGCTTCTGCTTGGCTGCTTCTTCGGCCATCGACAGAAACTGCCCTCCCACGGTCGCCAGCCTCAGGTCTTTGGCATACTGCCGAATCGTCGCCTGTTGCACGGGAACCGTCGCGGCGCTCATTGAATCACCCCGCTCCCGGAATAGTTCTCCAGCAACTGGTCGTAGTTCCTGGTGGTCGGTTGTGGCCGGTCATACACTCGCAAGGCCCCGACCTCGACTGCTTCACGCGGCTCTCGTTTCCCGTTTCGTTCCGCCTCCAGGAGCAGGCGCACGGCTTGCACATCGAAACAACTCATCTCCAGAGCCTTTTCGATTGACACTTGCAGCCGCGGGTAGCCGTGCTGCCGGCCCAGCAAAAGCACCTCGATCATGGCGCGTGTTCCAGGCTGCTGGCCCCTTCGTTGCTTCAGCATCTCCCAGTAGCGATCGAAACTGGCCGGCCAACGTCCTTGCGCCCGCCACTGCTCGAGCGGTGTTGAACCAGCGAACGCTCCGGGCTTCTTGGTCAGCGCCTCCAGGTAGTGCTCCAGGTTGAGTACTTTCTGCTGGCGGTTGAAGCACCGTTCATGCCGCGCCACACATTCTCCCTGATGCCATATCTCCACGTAGGACGAATGCACCTTGGCCTGCACTTCCACTCCGACGGGAAGAGGAGCCGAGTAGAAGTTGGTAAGCACCTTCACGCAGCCGCTGGCGTTTACGTGCGGAAAGTGGACCGCAGCGAGGTCGAAACCTTCCTCGGGCAGCGTGCGCAGATGTTCCCGTTCAAGGTTCATCCCCATGCCGACCGTCTGCGTCCGCCCGTTGATCATCCGCTGCTCGTCGCCCTTAGAAGCCTCAAGCAGCAGGAGGTTCAGTTCCTCCCAGCTGTCGACCTTCGGTACGGGCACCAGGTGATTCCGGCGAAAGTAACCGCCTTCTCCCTCCACGCCACCTTTTTCGTGCCCTTCTCCTGGTGTGCAGAACTCCGACTCGAAGCCCCAATGCGATCGGAAGGCGATGAATCGCGTGGTCTCCTCTCGCTGGTGTCCTCGCAAAATCTTCTTCACGGCACTCGCGAGGTTGTCATAACGACAGAGAGCAAATACCCCGCCAAAATAGGTAAACGCCCATTCGTGCGCTTCCAGAAACGCTTGCTGACTTGCGTGTGGGAAGGCGCAATGGAACGCTCCTCCGCTGGCCATGCTCCTCAGGCAGAACACATAGGCCAGCTGTCTCTCTCCACCGATATCCGCGAAGGCTTCATACCAGTCCACCTGCGCTTCCGTGCCCCACGAATAAGACTGGGGAATGAACGTCTCGTGCCCGATGAGTTGTAACTGAATCTTCCGCTCGCGCACATAGCGACGAATTGATGACTCGGCGATGCTGACTTCCGGAAGTTCCTTGCGGATCCGGCACCAGATCCGATGTGCGGTGTGTCGCTGCTTTCTTGGTGCCTTTTGATCGCTCTGCAGAATCGCTTCGATGAAAGTTGTCGCTGCTTCCAATTTCGGCTTCGGTCGAGTGTTGATCTTTCGCTCCCTCGGAACCGCGTCAGCCAGTGCTTCCCGCACCATGCGCCGATGAATCCCGAGCTTCCTCGCCACCCCTTGGATGGTCCCCGCGCCATGGTTGTATTCCCGCCGAATCTGCTCAAATAGTTCCACTTTGGCTCTCCTGTTCAACCGGGTCTCCTTGGGGGCTCGCGAGCCCAAAACGAGATCCACGGTATATGGTTTTCAGTAGGTGGGCCAATTTAGATGATCGTAGGTGGGCCAAAACAGAGTATCGAAATCAGTTCGAATCCATTCATCAGAGTTGTCCGTCGGCGAGCTGGGGAAAGTAGGATTTGTTCACGTCGTTGAAATAGGGCTTCAAATAGCAAAACATCGGTGGCAACGGATCGAGCCCGTCATAAGCCAAGGCGACGGACTGCGCGTTCTTCAATTCCGTGAACGTCTTCATATCGAATCTGTAGTCTCGTTGTTGGGTGTAGGTTTTGGATGTGCTGATGTGGGACTTGTCGGCCAATGGTTTGCCCGTGAGATAGCTGACCCTGGAATCGTGCCCGCTTTCTGAGATGTTGTAGTTTACCCGCCACTTCTCGTCCTGGCCGCATAGTTCACTGGCAATCTTGGCCGAGAAGTCATCCGACAGCGACAGGAAGATTTTTGTTCGAAAGGTTTGCAGCAATGTTCGCCATGTCTCTCCTGGGAGCGTCGTCTTCAATGAGCTAATACTTTGCGTTGCGACGACCGGGACACACCTCGCCTGTCTGGAGAGCGAAAAGAACTTCCCATCACCACTGGGCTCATCCCCCCCGACGGTGGCGAAGTGTTGGTATTCGTCGCATATAAAGACGATGGGTCGCCACAGCTTGTCTCGCTGCACTGCAATACTGGGGATTCGATTCAAGACCACCCGCTGAAAGTCCATCTTCAGCATTACGCCGATAGCCCGTGCCAACCCTGGGTTCATGCTTGCCGGAAAATTGAGCGCGATGATCTTGCCTTGCTCTAGCAGGGTTGCAATTGGCGGAAGCGGCTTCCGGCCAGACGCCAGCGTTGGCGTTCCCCTGTAGAGTTCAACAGGTGGGCAGAAGGTCCGTTTCACGCGAGGATTGTCATCAAACAGTGAAAGGAAAACGGAGATGACTTCGATGCTGGATGTTTGAAGCTTCTTTGTCAGCGCCAGTGAAAAACGAAGCCATTCTCGCCGGTTTTGGCCGGGGCCAGTGATCCACCAGAGCCCGCTGGTAAGGACGCAGTAAGAACTCTGATATGGAATGACCTGTCAAGTGCAATCTCCTGTTTTTCTTTCTTTTTCTTCCTCTCTTCCCCTGTGATCCTTCCTTGCGAGGCAGCGCAAGTCGCGGTCGAGGCGGCTATTGCGACGGTTGATCACTCTGATATTCGCGGGTCGAAACCGCATAATCGTGATCCGTCGGGAGCTGCCTCGGACTAGCAACGCGGGTTCGGTCCACAGACCTACCGCATAGTGTTTTCGAGGATTCTCCTTTCCATGCGCCTCTCGACCGCTACCCACGCTGCCTCCTGGAAATTCTTGCTGCACAAAAAACTTACCTCATGCCGCCCGCCGTTCGGGCTGCTTCTGTGCTGCCTCTACTTTTACCCCAATGGCCCAGATAAAACCCAATAGCTCGCGTCCGATCGCGGTCACCACCTTCCCTTTTTCCTTGCCCCGTGCCGTCCGCTTCCGATAGCGCGTATGCAAGCGGTGTTGTGCTTTCCAGGCGATCTCTCGCACTTCTTCGCTGACCACCTCTTGCCGTTTGCGTAAAGCTCCACCCACGTTTGGCCGGTGGCGATACGCCCAGGCGGCCTCTACCACCACGCGCCGTAAGTGCGCATTTCCCGTCTTGGTGATGCCCCCTCGCCGGGTACTTTCTCCACTGGAATGTTCGCTCGCGACGATCCCGCCGTAGCCCATCAACTGCCGTGGCTCGCTGAATCGTGATATTTCTCCCAGCTCCGCCACGATCGTCACCGCCGCGACTTGAGCCAACCCCCGCAGGGCTTGCAATCCCTCGATCACCGCACGCATCTTCGCTGTTGTCGACTTCACCGCTTCTTCGATCGCCTGGTCCAGTCGTGCGATGCGGGTCTCCGCGTGCTCCACCTCATGCAAATAATCCAGTAAGGTGGCTTCTTGCGCCGGCTGCTCGAAGTGCACTTCCTTTTTCACCCACGCCAGGTAGCTCAGCGTCCAGGCCTTCACACCGCTCGCCGGCCGCCGCCCATGCCGCAACAGGAACTTGCTCAGGCGGTGTTTCGCCCGCAATTGGTCTTTCTTAGCCGCCTCCCGGGCTCGTACCAGATCTCGCAAGGCCTCATGGGCCGCATCCGGTACCCACACCGCGGTCAACTCTCCGGCCCGATAATTCCGCGCCAGCTTCAGCGCATCCCGCCGATCGGTCTTCACCCGCTCTCCCGCTTTCACCGGTACCAGCGTGGGCGCCACCACTTCGCACTTCGCTCCCTGGGCCGTCAACTGCCAGTACAAGACCTACCCCGTTGGGCCCGCTTCATAACAAAAACGCAGTTGCTCCACAGGTCCCAGTTTCTTGATCAGCTTCCGAACCGACTCCTCCCGATTCGGAATGACACCCAGAGTTCTCACCTCCCCGCCGTCCTGCTCAGCTACCGCCACCGCAATCGTCTCGGCATGGACATCCAGACCAACAAATTTTATTCTTTTCATCGACCGGCTCCCTTCGCTTGTGGCTCTGTACTGCTTTTCTTCCGATTCGCAGCATAACCCACGACTGCGAATCGGAGCCGGTCATTCCATTGTGACTAAATTAGTTTCTAAATCTTGCACGCCGCCGCGCTTCGATTTAAATTCTCGTCAGGAGTTTAACTAATTTCCGTTTTTGGCTTTCCATGTTCAACTCCAGCGCCACACTCTCTCTTGCTCTCGCGGAAGGAATGCCGGAGCTGTGTAGTGTTCCTCATGCAAGACCACTCCAGCCGCCGAGTCCACGCCTGCGTGACTTTCCCATATCTCAACAGATCACGCCAGACCACTACTGCTGCGTGTCGGGAAGGATCAGCGGGCAGAAAAATTGCACTCGGCCATCGAGTCGGTCAAGATGGCACACCGAACACAACCAACATTCTACGAATCACGATCCTGCTGACGGCGCGGGAGGAACGCCAGTGAGCTGACAGCGTGATCTGGCGGGAAATAAACTCGGAACTGAGACTGCTCGCTTCATGCACAGTCAGCGTGTGAGTGTGCCCCAAGGCAGCCCTTCAGACAAATGGCTCAGCGCAAGACGGCGAAAGTGGATCCCTTTAAACCGGCGCTAACACTTCTTGTCCAAGTTTTTCCAATCACCGTTGTACCAGCGCTTGACGGCCTCCAGCTGCTCCCTTCTATCCTGGTCGACGCTGCTAGGCCGACGGTCGTACTGAATACTTGGCTCGACGCCTAGCTTCTGAAGAGCTTCTCTTGCTTGCGAAGACTCTGTCACGCGATAGCTCTGGCCCGTCTCATCGGCTTCGAAGCCGATCGCTGCAAGCTCTGGGGCATGTTGTTGGAACAGTTCGCGCGAAACACCGAGGAAGCATTTCCCGAGGACGTTCTGTTCGGCCTCTTCGATCTTTCTTAGAAGGATTTCCGACGAGATGGCCGACTCATAGACATCAAAGAGGGTTACGTAGCCAAAACCAACCTTATGCAGGATGATGATGAACTTGATGAGGTTCGTGTAGGCCTGCTGCCAGAACGGTTCCTTGCCCTTGCCGAATAGGTTGTTTAATAAGGATGCGATTCCGTAGGCCAGCGCGTAGCCGTCCAGGTCGTTATGGAGAGGGTTGTAGGCCCATTCGGAATCAAGACTGATTTCCATGTAATCGTCCTCTCGGCCTCTTTGCTTCAGAATCTCCCTCACCTTGTGGCAGAAGTCCCCTTTAACCTCAAGCACGAGCCCGCTTGGCTTGGCTTCGGGATCTGCTGCCCGATAGCCCAGCAATTGATCGGTGAACGGATACATACAGCAACTGGTCTTGCCGCTACCGACAGCCCCGATGATGATGGTGCCGGTAAACAACCCGCGTTCTGGGATGACGAGCCAACTCGGTTTCTCGGCGGGGATCGGGAGACGTGGATTGTGAATCTCGCCTAGAACCAGACTCAACCCGGTTCGCGTTTCTACAAGGAGATAAGGTGGCAAGGGCTGCGCCTTTCCGGGTCGACGAGGCCGCAACCTAAAGATGTACAACGCAGAGAACAGAAAGGAATACACAATGTAGGGTGTGGTGAACAGCATCACATGATAGGACGGCCTTCAGGCCCGCATACGTCCAGGGGTCCTTGACTGCGACTAACCGAAGGAAGTATTCATTCCAATTCTGAGGCACCAAGGCCACGGTCACGGCATCTTGAAATACAAGAGAGTGCCTGTCAGCATCGCCAGCAACATGGCGAGGAAGTTTTTCGAGTTGAGGACGCGTTGAATCATGCTGCCGTTGGCGTTGTCCTCGCTGTGTTCTTGGGAGTTGGGTCCGTTGATTGAGGCGCGTCAGAAATTGCAGTCGAGCCCGCATGGTTTTTCTCAAGCCACTCGTTGAACTCTTTGTCCCTCCGGCAGAGACGCTTCAGGGATTCGCCGATGATGTACTCGTGCGTCGCGCCTCCAAGGAACGCCGCATAACGCTGAAGCATGGTGTGCGCTTCCTCGTCGAGACGTGCAGAGACTACTTTCTTTTCTTGCTTAGGTTCGACCTTCGGAATTAGAGCCATATGTTGTTCTCCTCTGGCTTGCGTGATTCGGAATTCCAGGCTGCTTTTTCTGCAACTCTGCCGGCGACGGAGCGAGGAAGTCTGCTGAACAATTTGGGCGGTAGCGACCCCCGGCGCCCTTGGCGTTGGGTGGCTGAAAAGCCGCTCAAAGTGGGGTCGCTACCGCCCAAAATTTTGTTTTTCGCTCGCTCCCTTCCGACGCTCCGTCGCCGGTTATGTCCTTCTTTCTTTGGTGTTTCAAATTGCGGCCACCAGAAATCTAGCCGCAAATCCAAACGAATCGTCGCTTCGGAACCGTCCTTCGTTTCCGAAGCATCCTTTGCGCCGCGTCGGATGCTGTTTCTCGTCGTTTCAATCTCTTTGAATTCATGGCAGTTCGTTCGTCAGGCTCCGGAAATCTCGATAGATCTGCTGCCGGAAATCTGAGATAGATCGTCTCTGCTGTTGTTCGCCTGACAGCTTTCCGCGCTTTTGCCGCGCGGGGCCGTAAACACGCTTAGCGATGAGCCGCATACCACTGCTCGAAAAACGCCTTTCTCGGGTGGTCGACCTTGCTCCAAACTTTTGGTGATTTCGCTATCTTCGATCCCTCCTCGGCGCCATCTTTCGTAAACGTCTTCGAACTGGTGAGCGGCGTAACGGACTTGGGCTTCCAGCTCCCGGTGAGCAGGATGGTGCCGCCGCCACGTTTCTCCCTCTTGGGCGCAAAGCACTGGAGGGCTGCGAGTGCACCTACGACATCGACGGTCAGATTCCAGCTTATCGCCTCAAAATAGGCCAAAATAGTACTTGACACAGCTACAGTCAGATTTTATAACATCGTTGATATCACCAATGGAGGTTATCCCATGAGAACCACTCTCACCCAGTTTCAACCTTTTCGCGGCGCTTCCAGTCTCCAAGAACAGATCAACCGCCTGTTCAACGAAACGTTTGAACGTGGCACAGATGAAGCGAACTTGACGGCTTGGGCGCCAGCGGTAGACATATTCGAGACCGAGCATTCCTTAGTCGTGAAGGCGGACCTTCCGGACATCAAGCCGGAAGAACTGGATATTCGCGTTGAGAACAACATTCTGACGATTCGGGGCGAGCGGAAGTTTGAGAAGCAGGTGAGCGAGGACAACTATTTGCGTGTGGAACGCGCGTATGGTTCGTTCAGTCGCAGTTTCTCGCTGGCGAATACTGTGAACGTCGAAGCGATTCAGGCCGACTATAAAAATGGGGTATTGACGCTGACGGTTCCGAAGCGCGAGGAAGCCAAGCCGAAGCAGATTAAGGTTCGCGTGGAGGGTCCTGCGGCAGCCATTGCGACATCCAAGTAATACGCGAGGGCAAGCCGTCGTCGGATAGCATAGGGGCTGGCCGCGCACCAGCCCCTTATGTCGACGAGCCGAGACGCGGTGCTGTGATGCGTAAACCGTTGCCAGCGGTGGAAGGAACGCCGTTGTAGGAATGTTATCCCGCGAGGACCGTCGGATTGCCAACGCTGCGGCTGGGCGATTCTTCGGATTTGAAAGTGGGGGATGTAGTGTTTGCCATCGGACAGCCGTTCGGAATCAGGGAAACGGCCACGATGGGCATAGTGAGCGCCACGGGCCGAGGGCTCAATTCGGCCATCGAGCATTACGAGAATTTCATCCAGACCGACGCGGCGATCGCTCTGCTTTTTCGCGTGTGGTCGGCCAGATTCGCGTGTGAACACTGATCCTCACGGCGCATGATGACCCTTTCATTCCGTTCGAACTGTTCCGCTCTTGTAAGCTGAAGGCGATAGAGAAACGTAACGTATGTTGACGGACAACGAGAGACAGTTCTGGAGAAGTTTTCTTGCTGCCGAGCCAGGATTTGCCGGCGATCACATTGGCAGCGCCGTCGACGGACCCGATCCGCCGGACATCTTGTGTGCCACTCGATCGGGCAAGAAAATAGGCGTCGAGCTGGCGAGCTGGAATCGCCCCGAGCAAGCCACGTGGCGCGAGGCACGGCAGTCCTTCGAAGACAGCTATCTTCAGATCCTCGAAAGCACTAATCATGTAAGGCCGGACCGAATCGGATGGGTCTGGCTGCACCCAAAACGTCCACAAGTATCCCCGCAAGATGCGTCGTCGTTCCGGGAGGAGTTATATGAATTTCTCGCCCGGGAGGACGGCCTCAGCGATCCTGACTGGGAGCGACCGTATGGAGCCTCGGTGCAAAACTTTGCTGGATTTCCGACAGTTGCTGACTATCTCGACAGTGTGTGGATATTTCCGCGACGGGAACTGGCGAATCTACCGGTCGGACAGAATTGGATCAAGTTTGAGAGTTCCGGTGCGGCCTCCGCTCCGTCGTGGGTACTCGGAGCCGTGGTGGATCGGATGTTGGCGAAGATCGCGGACTATGAAGATCGTAATCTCCACGGGCGGCATAAGCTCGACGAACTTCATTTGGTCTGCCGCTACGATGAGCAAGCTCTCCTGGCGGACGTGGTTCCTGAGACCTCCGTCTTTGACTTTGCGGCGTTCGGATTAAAAGTCGGCCTCGCGCTTAATAACGATTGTGGAGTTTTCGATCGCATCTTTCTTTTCAATCCTTACGAGGCTCGTAAGGTGCTGCAGGTTTATCCCATGAGGGCGGTGAATCCCTAAACTCGACGAGCGACTGCTCGACGCGTTTGGAATGGATGTAATGCTCTTTGTTACAATGGGTTACGAACAGGAGAATAGAGATCAGACTTGACAAGAGAAATGGTTTTTGTAAAATTGGCACTCGCTAACGGAGAGTGCTAGCAAGTCCTTTGGCGCCTCCTTTGGCCCTCCAAAAAATTTTCTGCGTAGAGGTGGGAAGCGATGCTGGCAAAAGATTGCGTGATTCGATTTCGTCTCAGTGACGATTTTGCGGGCCAACGGTTGCACATCCGATCCAGTCGCAGACAAGTTAGCGAAGCGAGGCGAGTGCTACAGACAGGATCGAGGATACGTCCGGTGGAGTGTAATCCATTGACCGATGTTGCCCCGAGCGAAGCGGTCAATCAGCCCTCATACTCGTGCAGGTTGTACGCGGCAAGCGCCACGTAAATCATCTGGCGCGAAAATCGTTCTGACTTTCGACTTTCAAAAATGTCATCAAGGAGGTTAACAAGCAATGGCAGTCAGAGTTGCACCGCTTCATGATCGAATCCTCGTCAAGAGAATCGAAGAGAAGGAGACCGTGAAGGGAGGCATCATCGTGCCCGACACGTCAAACTCCGCACGGAACTTCCTGGCAGTGATGATCTCCCGATAACGCAAGTCTATTTTGGACACTGGGGTACCCATGTTCCATGCGGCATGCAGCAAGTAGTGCCGCCAGAGGTCGGTGTCGGATGTATCACCGATTTTGCCTTGTCTCTGTGACACTTCTTGATGGTAAGGATGCGGTTTGGGGAAGTCCCAATCCCGAGCGCTAGCATCAGACCGATTGCGGCAACTGCCTTTCTCATCGTCGCTCCTTTATAAATCATGCCCCGCCCCGCCTCGCGTTATCGAAGGCAACGTGCGCGGTCCTTCTTCCGCTGATTGCGAAAAATTCTTCCTGCACTCAGGCGTTGTCAGCGTTGGCATGGTTGCGGGTCACACTGCACCGGAGGAAAGGGGCCAATCGGCCGCGGACGAAATATCAAGCTGCCGGCACGGAACGCCCCCACAGGCGGAACGGCTGACGCCGGAGGCCGCGAAATCGGTGCTGCCAAGTGGTGGTCTTTATTATTGCGCTGCTCGCAGAAACGCATTCCGTGTGCGCCATCGGTTTTTTTTGAATGCGCGTCAGAGAACTGTTCGTGGGCACTTCTAAATATGGTCCAATCCAAACTGGCCCTCAATATACATATGCCCATTCCCGTCGCTACAAGGATGCGCGGATTGTCGGTTACAGGATTGATGCGGTATCAAGGTTTCAGGAGGCACCGATGAGCAATTCCACCTTAGCCGTTTTGATCGTTGTCGCTGTTGCGGCGGTTGTCGTTATTGCTCTCATTGTCAAAGCGCAGCGGAGCCAAAAACTGAAGGCGCGATTCGGCCCCGAATACGACCGTGCCGTTCAAGAGACGGGCAGCGCTACGATGGCAGAGACCAAGCTTGAGAAACTTGCGCATCGTGTCGATCATTTCAAAATAGTTCCACTCTCTGCGGGTGCGCGCGCGGACTTTGTTGCTGCTTGGAGGCGAATTCAAGGCCGATTTGTGGATGACCCCAAGGCAGCGCTATCTGAAGCGGATCAATTGATTCAACAATTGATGAGCGCTCGCGGCTACCCCGTCAGTGATTTCGCGCAGCGTGCCGCTGATCTCTCTGTAGACCACCCGACCATAGTCGAAAACTATCGCAAAGGTCACGATATTTCCCTAAGGCATTCGCAAGGGCGCGCCAGCACAGAAGATATGAGGCAGGCCATGATTTATTACCGTACGTCATTTGAGGAGTTGGCCGAGGAGCCCGGCGTTACCAGTCCCACAAACGACGCACGCGCAGCGCGAGTTTAACGATTCCATACGCTAACTGAACATTAATTGGAGGCATCATGAATGACGAAGTAAGAAAAGACGAACCAATCCTAAATGAACCGAGTGTTTTCGCGGAGACTGATGCAGATCAGAGACTTAGCACCTCGGATCTGGCTGGTATCAAGGAATCTCATCCAAGGTTGAGCGAGCACGAGCGGATCCAAGACGATTCACGAGAGAAAGCGGTGGCGCAATCCGTGAGACATCCCCACGACGCTGTGATCGAGCGCGAGCCAATTAGAATAGAAAAACGAGTCGTCGCGACAGGTGCGGCGGGGGCGGCCGTTGCTCCGGCTAGGGAGCAAGAATCCACGCCACTTTTTCCGAGCAGCGAAGCAAACGATCTTCGCGGCCGCTGGGACGCCGTGCAAGTCGGTTTCGTCGATGAGCCGCGCGGAGCGGTCGAGCAAGCCGACAATCTTGTAGCCAGCACGATGAAGCGTCTCGCAGAAATCTTCGCCGAGGAACGCGCTCGGCTTGAATCGCAATGGGATAAAGGCGAAAACGTATCAACAGAGGATCTCCGCCTTGCTCTGCGGCGGTATCGCTCGTTTTTCAGCCGGCTGTTGTCCGTTTAGCCGGGCGCTAATCGTCAAACATCATTGCGAGCTACATCATTGGCTATGCCGATTTTGCTGGAATCCGCTCTCAATCACTGGGGTGTCAGCACCAAAGTCCTGTGGCATTGACGTGTGTAACCATAGGCGCGCCGAAGGAATTCCGGACATCTGAATTCTCAGTCACGTTTCGAACAATCTCAAGACGGCTTTACTGGGGATTTGTTGAGAAGCAAACTCGTTACGCAAAATATCCGATCGCCGAACCGGAAAAGGCATTGCTAAATTGGGTTTATCTATCTTTAAAAACCGGAGCGAATCCGATATGCAGATAAGTATCCTCGAACGGTTCTTTACACCCCCGCTCCTCCGCAGCGCGTCAGAAGGACTTTTGTCCTTTTGACAAAGACGTATCATAGAAGTGGGAGTAACCGCCATGCTTTGCCGATTAGCGCGAGGGATCTACTAGCGCAGATCTGAAACACACATTGAGCTTTTGATCAACGATTTATCTTGTGCCTTGTACGTCCTGCGGTTTTCTTTTTGACAGAGACTGTGCGAGCCACGCGCCTTGCGGCAGTACTTGCGCGGCGCAACTTGCGTCGTCCAGCCGCCGTGAACTTGTTGCTAACATTCCTCGATGCAGCCTTCTGAAGCTTTCTTGCGACGGTCTTGCTTTTCCGAACGAGTTTCTTGCCTTCCCGTTCTGCCGTCTGCACAAAACCGGCGTGAGACAAAACATCCGGCATTGCGCTTGCCTTGGCGGCGATCGTGCCAAGGGTAGTTCCTATTGATTCCGCTACTGTGACAAGAAGAGCTTCATCCTTGGTATGTCTATGCTGGTTTTTTGATGACATCTGTTAGCTCCTATTCGTCTTTAAACGATTGCTGGTTCTTGAAATGTGGCAGACCGCTGACCTTGTCAACCATTTGCCCTAGCCTTTGTCGTAGTTTGTAAGCGCCAACAGTCATGGGTGGCTTCTTAGGAGCGGTGTGCACTTCAATCTCGACTGCCTTAGCATCATTAACGTTCCCCACTGCTTGGGCTAGCACTCGATAAGAATCGCCTTCATCTCGACCTTGTGTTGTGGAGTTCTTCACCCCCGAAGTGTAGGGCTGAAAACGCCGGAGGTTGTATCCCCAATACACCGTACTTTGTGAACGAATCTATACGCAGACTCTCCTTTTTCGATAATTAAGGTACTGACCTTCTTATAGATGGGTAATGGCACGGACGGACTCAGGCGCATTGGCCCGCCGTTTCCTTGGTCCCATGCAGCTTGGTGTCTTTGCTGTCTGTTTGAGCTCGAAATTGAACCCAAACGGTTGAAATAGTAGAAAGGGTTGAAACAGGCGAGATCGTAGAAATAGCCAGTATCCATGCGGTTTTCCTCGATGTCTTTGAAAACATTCGGGGATAGCAAAAAGGCCAGGGTGAGTATCCCACGACTCTCACTTAGGGCAATCCGCTCGAAGATATTGCAGATGTATTGGGGCACAAGAGCTTGACGATGACACGACGGTACGCGCGTCTGGTCCGAATAAGCTGCACGCAGTAGTGGCACTGCTAGAGGCAACTGCCACCACAACTGCCACCAGCAAAAACGGATCGGAGACAACTACCTCGCAAATTATTGTACAATAACCACTTTAGGGGCGTAGCTCAGTGGTAGAGCAGCGGCCTTTTAAGCCGAAGGTCGTGGGTTCGATCCCCACCGCCCCTACCAATAAATTCTGAAAATCGAAGGGCTTCCCGGTATTTGCTGGGAAGCCCTTTTTCTTTATCGAGTACTGTAGTAAGGAATGTAGCAAAGTCCAGTCAGTCTTTTATGCGAAGCTCTACATGCAACTCATCGAAGTACGCCTGGACGACAGTGAGTTCGGGTTGTCGTTTTTTGATCCACTCGCGAATTTGCTGCTGGTGACTGGGTGACATGTCCTTGCCAAGGATTACACGTGTCAGCCATCGGGGATCGATTCCTACTTTGGGCCCTGAGCCCCGTGCGCGAATCAGTCGCACGTCTTCTTCGTTACTCCACTCGGGTTTCTTGTATACGAGGAATCTCGCGTCTCTTTTTCCCCCGTCAACGAGACTGAACGGCGGAGCGGATTCTGCGTAAATCACCTCGAAAGTGTGCTCCCCGAACAAAGGGCCTTCATTCGCAAACTCGAGACAATAGCCCGCGTGATTCGCAGCGTAGTTTGCCCAGAGGCTCAAGTTGTTGAAGCGCTTGGACAGGGAATAGACGCGAAAACCATTCATTTGCGCGTTGAGAATTTTTGTTGCTTCTCGCAAAAACCAGTCTAGGCCCGGCGTTTGAATCCGTTCGCGAATCGTCGTTTCTTGTTTTTCTAGAAGGTCAAGCGCGATAACCGGATTGCGCCGGATGTAATCATTTCTTAAAAAGGTCACCATCTCGTCCTCGGTCATCGGCGCGAGTTTGGGTCTGCAATCAGCAGGGTCATTCAATTGCGCGGGACTTGGCAGGTACAGCTCATGATCGAGCACAATGGATTTGAGCCGGTCGATCTGTTCAGCGCTTTTGTATTTGTAGAAATGGAAGCCTGTTGCCTTCGTCGGTGGGAAGACGGTCATGTTCGATGTTTACCTCGCGATCGAGGCGATCTTCTTGCTTTCGGCTTCGTTGTATTGTGTAACTTTCTGCATCGCGTCGCGCAGATCTTCCTCGGCGGTCACGTTGTAGCGCGAGAACATTGAATCCGTCTTCCAACCGCCAACCTGACGGGCTACGTCTTTGTTGACACCGCTGCGAATGAGATTTCTCGCAACACTTCGCCGGAGGTCATGGAAGAGGCGCCCGGCGCAATCGGCTTTCGTGCAGGCAGACGCCCATGATTTTCTAAACTCCAGGACGGGCTCACCGCCACGATGGAACACGAGCGAAGATAACGACAAGCCGGAAACGGCCTTAATAGACCTGACATCCTTCCGGCGTTCGATCAGTTCTACGAGCTCGCCCACGATTGGAACGAAATAAGGCTTCCCGTTTTTGGAGTTGATTCCGCGGAGATAAATGTTTCCATCGCGCACGTCAAACCATTCGAGTGTGGCGATCGCAGACTTACGCCAGCCGACGAGATAGGCGAACAGAGCGAAATCTTTGAGATCTTCGGGCAAGTGAGAGCGGAGAATGTCAAACTGCGCGCGACTGAGGAAACCGCTTCTGACGTTGCCTTCGGCGAGCCTAGGAAAGCGGGGAACGATGAGGGGATCGAGCTTTGCTTCCTCCCGGGCGGCATTCTCCAGCTCGAAAGCGGACCCGAGAATTTGCAACCTGTGCTTAATTGTGCTGTTCGCCAGTGACTTCGACCTGTGGCCCTTCCGCTTCGGCTGCGGCTTCCGCAAACTGCTCATGTATTCCGTCACGCTGGCGGTAGTCAGCCCATCGGCATGTACTGTCGGCGCATCTCTTTGCGCGTTTCATCGGCCGACAGCATCGCGATACGACACGCGTCAGCGTGGGCGATTTGGTGGTCGAATTTTGCGAAGAACCACTCACCGCAACCAGGTTTCGCGCACTGCCGAATCCTGTCGAGAAGCCCCTCTTCCTTGAGAAGGAGGCACTTATCTAGGACGAGCATACCCTCGGGTTCCTCTGACCACCCTACGTTTTGCCAAACCACTTTCCAGTCATTGTGACCCACCTGGGAGGCACTGCGTCTTTGACCAGGATTCCACTTTTGCGCCGTGGAATTTATGAGTTCGACGATTTTCAAGGTGGTTTGGTCTATATCAGCGAAGGCCGGCAGAAACTCTCGAGAGCGCTTGAGTTCGAGCCGCACCAGCTCTTCTATTGGGTCATTTTCAGGACGGTTCTTGCGGCGTAGCCAGTTGTTGAGAATGAACTCAACTGGGGCGAACCTGTAGCACAGAGCAATCAAAGCCGCGTGGCTGCTTGGGTGAAAGAAGATCCGGGGATCACCGGCAAGGAAATCGTGGCCCGGTTTGCCAACCTGGAGCCTCCTGTCACGGTCACGGAGCGCACCGCGCAGCGCTACCGCGCGGACGCCTTGGGACGGATGAAATGAGTCGACACGCCCATGTCGAGGGCATCCCCAAAAGGGTCGCAGTGTGTTCGCCTACTAGCGATAAGCGTAGTAGGCGATACAGACCTATATATATGGGTTTTGTCGCTTGTCGCGTCATATGTCCGACGGTGTCGCGACATTGTCGTTCTATGCTGTCTAAGGCTGCTTGCCCTTCTTGCGAGGATGGCAGGGGGCGAATTCTCCCGGGGCGTGTTTCCCCGGCGCACAATTTTGCACCCCGTGACATTTTCGTCTACACGCGAAGCTATGGCGGCACTCAAGTCGCTTGTTTTCAGATGGTTCCACCTTGCGCGCATCGGGTTGCGGGGCCGTCTTGACAGGAGGTTTACTCGCCCGATGACAGTAACAGGCGCAAAAAACCGCGTGGAATGACCACACAGCCCGGTTACTGGGCGGCTAAGCATGCTCTGGCGAAGTTTGGTAATCACGTGATCGACGGGCGCAGTCGCGTCGCGCATGCTCTCGATCAATTCCGCGACGACTTGATTGCCGATCTGGGTGGTCCTGAAGCAGTGACGCAACAGCAACGAGTGATCGTAGACCTCGCCGTACGCACGCACCTGATGGTTCAGTCGATCGACAACTACATTTTGAATCTCGATTACCTGGTACAGCGAAAGAAAAAGCAGTTGTGGCCAGTTGTGAGAGAGCGCACGGCCCTCGCGGATTCGCTCGCGCGCTACATGACCATGCTCGGTCTGGATCGCAAAGAGCGGCCGGTCCCTTCATTGCATGAATACCTAGAACGCAAGCAAGCGGAAGTCGGCACGACGAACGAAGACATGATCGACGAGCCCGCGGATCGACCGATTGATTTTGAATATGACGAAGCACCGGAGGAGAAGCCGAATGTGGATCAACGAACGGACCGGGAAAGGTTGGACGGACCAGGAGGAAGCACAGTTCGCGCAGTTGATGGAAGCGGGGAATCTGGAGCAGATCAAAGCGATCCAGCTGTGGGAAAGATTCAACAAGAATCTGGACAAAGCGATGAAGCACGCAAAGGAGCACGCAAAGGTGAAAGCAGCGAACCGCGAAGCAACTGCGAAGCGATTTAAAAAGGCAAACATGAGGGCAGAATCGGTCGGTGGCGGGGTTTCTGGCCGGCGAACGGGTAACAGGTGATGAAACCGATCAGCATCCTGCAGGCGATGAGCGATCTGGCATTATTCGGGCCGTTCTTCAACGGGAAGTCGTGGGAGCCCTGGAAAGCGATGTTGGCGGGATTATTCGGCTTGCCGATGGCGGCAGAGCAGGCGGTGACGTGGGGAAAGCACACAGGGAGAACGGCAGTTCCGGCATCTGCGTTCAACGAAGGCTGGCTTATTTGTGGAAGGCGAAGTGGGAAGTCGCGAATCTCAGCATTCGTTGCGACATATCTGGCGACGTTTGTGAACTGGCAGCCGTACTTAGCAGCGGGTGAAGTTGGCGTCGTGATGTTATTGGCATCCGATCGGCGTCAAGCGCAGGTGCTGCGGAACTATATCGATGGATTCTTCGAATCGATTTCCATGCTGAAAAAGATGATCGTGAATAGAACGTCGGACGTGATCAGTTTGGACAATGGGACAGTAGTGTCCCAACGTTATGCGAACAAAATCAATTGGTTATCGGAAACGGGTTGAATTTCGTCGCTCATCGTTTGTGCAAGTAGTTGATCCAACGGGATTTTCTCGAACATGGTCAGGCTGAGGATCTGTAGGATTTCATACAGGCTGGCCGAGAGATGCAATCGCTTTTTGACGATGGCGACCAGAACGTAGGCGGAGACCGCGATCCAGATTTGTGACCTGACCGCGTTCTCCGAAGTTCCGAAGAACGCTTTGATTCGCAGATGCTGCTTGATCCATTTGAAGAAGAGCTCTACTTGCCAACGGCAGCGGTATAGTTCGGCGATCGTAAATGCTGGCAAGACAAAGTTGTTGGTCAGAAAGATGAGGGTCTTGGCGGTTTCGGGGTCTTTGAAGCGGATGCGGCGCAGCGGTGCCTCGCAGCCTTGGTGCGAGTAGAAGCCAGTAAGGACGACACTTTGGTCACAGATCAACCCCGTCGTGCGATCAACCGGATGCGAGTAGCGGCGTTGGACCTTGAGGTTCGACTTACCGCGGGTCACGAAGAAGCTGCCGGCTTCGTGAAAGCGATAGAGGCGCGCGAAGTCGAGGAAACCACGATCCATGATGTAGAAGGCGCCGGGCTCGGGCAGCAGTTGGTCGAGGATGTTGACCTCATGCACCTTGCCATCACTGATGTGAATGAAGGTGGGAATGTTGCCGCGCAGATCGAGCAGGGTATGCAACTTGATGGCTGCCTTGGCCGTGCGGAACACCGCCCACGGAAATACCGACAGACACAGATCGATCGTCGTGGTGTCGAGCGCGTAGACGGTTTCTTGCAGATCGACGCCGAAGGACTCTTGCGCATACAACGGCCGGGCGATGCCGATCAGGCTCTGCGCAAAATCGGCATAGATGCGCCAGTCGCGCACAGCGTTGGCATTGGCCAGCGTATTACGAGCCACCGCCGAACGAATCCCGAGATGATAGAGCTTGGAACTTTGTGCGCGCAGACATACTTCGATGTCTCGAAGGCTCTCCCGAAAGGTCAACTGAGCGAACGCCATGCACAGGAATTGATCCAGGCACGAGAAGGACTTCACTTTGAACGCGCCTCGATAGCGGGTGACGCAACGACGGAAGGTGGTCAACGGAAGATATTGCATCAGCTGCGCAAACACCAGCTTGCCTCGGTTCATCGCTGCCCCCCACGAAGTTATGCTTCGCAGGGTCGCAGAACCCGCATTCCAAGTTCAAATCGAGACCAAGAGAATTTCCCGCTTATGCGTTTCTCATCAATAATTTACGCAAGGCAAGAGGCAAAACGTTGGGACACTACTGACAATGGGATTGAAATAGCGATACACACGTCATCGTTCCGGGCGGTGCGCGGCTACTCGATTGTGGCGGCGCTTTGCGACGAGATCGGATTTTGGATGGATGGAGACTCGAGCAATCCGGCAAGTCAGATTCTTGCGGCGTTTCGGCCGGCGATGGCGACGTTTCCGAAATCATTGCTGCTGTGTTTCTCGTCGCCTGTCGTCGATCATCTGAATCCGTATTTTTTTGAACGCTCGCCGGAAATATAAAAACATATCAGCATCTGCGCCGCAGGCGCACACCCCTCATCTTCAATCATCTGGTAGTTTGCTCACCGTGGTGGGAAATGGGAACCCGACCGTTACAGCGGTCGAGTTCCCTGTGTGGCAGACCTTCATCAGGTAGCCAAACATCAACAAGTGGGACTGATCCGGCTCGCAGCATAGGCAGCGTGCAAGGTCATAGGTTCGCGATTACTTCCGGATAGCGACCACCCGAGAGTCGGCCAGAACTCAATACAACCAGCAGTAGATCACTTTGAGTGCTTCGTCACCCAACCGTTGGGCTGGCCTGCTCCTTCCATCGTTGTTCGTTTACACCCAACATGAGGAGCCACAGCATTATCGATCCTTGCCCGAGGATGCCGAGGGCGAGATTGTAAGGGGACAGATAGCGTGCAAGCGGTTGCGACAGAAAGGTGAGCCAGCCGAAACCGGCACACGCTAGCAGCGCGCCAAAAGTTCGAGGCAGAAAGGTCGACCTGAAAATGAGGTAGCCGATCAGGAGGCAATAGAACCCGTCAAATACGACGGGAATATCGACGCCCCGAGGATTCCATCGAAGAGCCCCAAAGGTGAGTCCCACAAGGTTGAAGGATGCCGCGAGCAAAGAGAGGCCCCTGTTCACCGGCTTGAAGATGCCATAAAGGAGCAGCGTCACGGCGACCATGCTCGAGACCGCGACGAGATCGGCCGCGATTTCCAGCCTGCGAACGAAGAACTCACCGAATACCGCCGATAGTAAGCCGAGCACGAAAACGGCGCCTGCGATCCTGGCCTTGAAACGCGGTGACGCTTCTGCAATCCGTTTCATTTCATAGCTCCAGTAGGGGCCGCTTCAGGTTATGTTGTATCACCGATACGTCGGAAACGCCGCCAACGCCTGGTGAGTTCGCTAGTAGGAAGCGATCTCTCCGCTTGGCGTCGGTTCTCGACGGATTACGGCAAACCGGAAATTATCTGCCGGCGGATAAGCGTTGAACTCGGAGTTGGAGAAGAATTCTCGATATCCTTAGCAATGAAAATCACAAATTCGGATGGTTGCAGGGTTTGCGGAAGTGAGCGGCCTGATTTGAACCAACGACTCTTCAAGGAATCTGCGCTCAGCGGTCCTGAATCCTTTATTGACACTTGCCAGACAGGAGTGGATCCAGGACATTCACAAGCGTTTCGTCCTTTGTTCGCTATGGTGAAAATTCAGGGGATTCCATGCATGCCGAGCCACATTTCAGTACATCGTGCCACTACCAAACGTTTTCAATCCATTCGAGTTATCTTTGAGCGAAAAGCAGATTCCCCGATTCGTTGGAAATGTTAGTAGTTAGAAGTAATGGACGGAGTTGTTGGAGTCGAGTGTCCTCCGCCCAAGGCAGGCGTGCTGCTGTTTGTTTGAGCCACGAAAAATATCTGCCCGATTGTCGAGATAAAGAGCCGGTTTGCCATCCGTGCCGCGAAATTTGGGGCCCGAAACCGACGCTATCTTCGCGGTAGGAGGAGAGGGAATTCCATGGGACTGGCGAAAAGCGAGGGAGCTTTGAGGGAGCAATAAGAATTCCTTTGCGTTCCCCATCGTTCCTTTCCAATGACTTAGTGTTCCCCGGCATTCCTCGTAAGTCCTTGAAATTCCTAACGTTGTTGTTTTCGATCCCCACCGCCCCTACCAACTTCTCCTTTTCTAACAGCGAGTTGCAGATTTGCGAGGGAGCTTAAGGGAGCATTAAGCTCCCGCTCCTTGCGCTGGTAGCACCAAACGAACAACTTTGCTGTTTGCTTCTCTCAAAGCGGCGGGAACCGCGTGCGTGTAGATATTCATCGTCGTGCGAATATCCGCGTGTCGCAACAGCTCCTGCTGGACCTTGAGATCTACGCCTAACGCGTGTAGCAGAGAAGAATGGATGTGCCGAAACGGTCGGCGCTGCCTTTCACAGGTATCGTCGGAGCAAAGAAACAGGAGGGCGAGAAGACCTAAGCATCACCCTAGCCTGGAAAATTCATGATTTCAGAAGCACGAAAGGCCTCGCTATGGTACAAATCCGTTGTCTAGGCAGATTTGAGACCAAAAGTGAGGCCTTCGCTTGACCGAACATACCACAACAGACTGTCTCCTTTTTCCGGATATTTTTGATCGACCAGTGGTCGCGAAATTTGATCAACGACAGGGCAGTTCCGATGGTGGAGCGATTCTTCTCCAGGCTGCCGAGCGGCGCTTTGGCCTGACTTCGGCATTGGCGGCCTGTCTGAAAGATGACCGGCAACCCGGGAAGGTACAGCATGAGTTGCGTGAGTTGATTACGCAGCGAGTCATGGCCATCGCCTTGGGATATGAAGACGCCAACGATGCAGCACGACTGGCTAGCGATCCGATCCACAAGCTGCTGGTCGGTCGGGATCCTGTCGCCGGCGAAGACCTGGCTTCGCAACCGACGCTGTCGCGTTTTGAAAATACTCCGAATCGCAAGGAACTGTTGCGCATGACAGAAGCAGTTGCGGACCGAGTCATTGAACGCCATCGCCAGCGTCTACATGGTCGCGCCCGTCGCATCACCATCGATATGGATCCCACTGACGACCCCACGCACGGCCAGCAACAGTTCACTTTTTTCAATCGCCACTACGATAGCTACTGTTACTTGCCGATGGTTTGTTTTCTCACCTTCAATGAGGAGGCGGAGCAGTACTTGGTGGCGGCGGTGTTGCGGCGTGGGAATGCGACTGGCTCGCTCGGTGCGCTCGGGATTCTGCGCCGTCTGCTTGCACGGCTGAGCGATGCCTTTCCCAAAACGAAACTCCGGGTGCGACTCGACGGCGGCTTCGCGTCCCCGGAAGTTCTGGATTTCCTGGATTGCGAGCCGAAAGTGGAATACCTCGTGAACATGGCCGCCAATGCGGTATTGAAGCGTAAGGCGGAGGCGGCCATGAAGCGGGCTCGTCGTGCGTCGGAGATCTCCGGCCAAACCGAGCATGTCTATGGCGAGTGCCGATACGCTACCAAAAAAACTTGGCCCTGGAAACGACGGGTCATCTACAAAGCCGAGGTGGTGCGCACTGTGAACAAGGAACCGAAGGACAACCCACGTTTCGTGGTCACCAACCTAAAACAGAGTCCGCAGTGGATTTATGAGAAGACTTACTGTCAGCGGGGCGATGTCGAAAACCGGATCAAAGAACTGCACGACGGCATGCAAATCGGCCGCACCAGTTGCTCGAACTTTTTGGCGAACACATTCCGTGTGCTGCTGACAGCGGCGGCGTATGTCCTGATGCAGGAGATGCGACTTCACTTGTCTTCGACCCGCCACGCCCGGGTGCAAGTCTCGACCTTGCGAGAGCATTTTCTAAAACTCGGAGTCCAAGTCATCGTCACAGTGCGTCGCATCGTGCTGCACTTGCCGCAAGCATTTCCGTACCGCGATAGCTTTCATCGTCTCGCCTTGAGCTTGGGCGCACAAAGCGGATAATCCAGAATCTCCGCGACAGGAACTTCATACACGTCGGCCTGCTGGTCGGGGTGTCTCGGTTCGCTTCAAAATCTGAACTTCAACTCCGCTAACAACCTTAGAATCAGTCTTCCAGTTCAACTTATCTCTGCCATTAGCCGCAGATTGTCCCGCGCTCACAAAAAAACTCCGCTCAATCACTTTTCACGAATAATGCAGGCTAGGTGCTAGCGCCCTTGCTGTTATTCTGATTCGGCGTTGATTGCCTGGGGAGACGAGATTGCTACATCGGTCTGTCGTATCAGACAAAACCCTTTGTCACTTGATGGACCACTGCAGTGCCACCTTTGCGCACCCTGAAGCAGACGGGGGCTCCACGCTGTATGTTGACCCGAACAGAAGCGAAATAAAGTATCGAATCACCTCAGAGATGCATTGGCCTGCGAAGAAATGTGTCAAGACGGGCGTTCTACGCCTCCGTGGGAAGATGACACCGATCCGGGTAAATGCTGGTAATCGTCCGTGGCTTGAGGTCGCCTGAACTCCTGCCCACGAGATCACTCGGTCTGACACCGAATAACATTACGAAGCAGGCCTCACTGTTCAGGAGAAAACCATACAACTTCAACTAGAAGCTATTGCACAACCCTCCGTAAGACGATCATGAAGCAGGCGATATGAAAAAAAGCGCCATAGATCGTGAGCGAACGATCGTAGCGCACGACCAAGCGTCGGAAGTTTCCCAGCCAGGCATTGGTGCGTTCCACGATCCATCGACGCTTGTAACGTCGCAAGGCTCGTCCGTCTTGCGTTGCCGGCCGAACGCGATTCCTCTTGTGCGGGCAGATCAGTTCGATACCGCGCTGCCGCAAGCGTTCCCGCAGGGGATCGCTGTCGTAGGCTTTGTCGGCAATCACGCGCATCGGCTTTTGCCGCGGACGGCCCGAGTGATGGTTCCGTCCTACTCGGATCGTCGCGAGCGTCGTCTCCGCGAGTTTGACTTCCGCCGGGGATGCAGAGTGAAGGTAGTTTCCCACAGGAAGGCCGCGGCCGTCGACCACCACCAGCCACTTCGTCCCCTTGCCCCGCTTGGTTTTTCCGACTCCGCAGCCCCTTTTTTCGCCGGAGCAAAACTGCCGTCCAAAAACGATTCGCTCCATTTCAATTGCTGGCGCTCGTTTAACTCGCCCAGAAACGTTCGCCAGATATTCAACCAAATGCCCCGCTCCTCCCAGTCTCGCAATCGCCGCCAGCACGTCGAAGGGTGCGGAAATTTCTCCGGCAGGTCCTGCCAGCGAGCCCCGCTCCGCAGAATCCAAAGAATCCCTTCCAGCACACGGCGATTCTCGATCCACGGACGACCACCTTTGCGTTGTTTGCGCGGCTTGGGGAGCAAGGGCGCGATTTTCTTCCACTGCGCTTCGGTCAGCAACGGACCGGATCGCGCCATCGGCCCTCCTTCGGCGCTGCTGACTCTGCTTATCCCTCATTTCACCAAGCTCAACCATACTCATTTCAGGGGCTTGTCCTCGGTTATGCAACAGCTTCTAAGCAATGTTGAGCTAGGTGACCTATTCCGGGTCGCTGGACAATCTGCCAAGGGATTGCAGCCTCTGGGGACAAGCTTAAAGCCTATGCTACGGCAAGGCGAGCACACTCGTCGTCCTCGCGCTCAAAACTTTGGGCCGATGGCTTGATAAAAATGTCAGACGGCTACTTGTTGACCGTCACCGAGGTGATGTCGAGAGACGGGGCGTCGTTTGCGGCGTCGCCGCTGAAGCAGGCGACTAAGGCGTGTGTCCCGGCTCCGCCGAACTGCGCAGAGGTAACGGAGAGCACTGCGCTCGCATTGCCTTCGCCGGGCGCCAACGCGGCAGTTCCCAAAAAGTTCATGTGGGCTTGCTGGTTTTCTAGACAGTTCATCGAGGAGGCTGCATAGCCCGGCTTGGGCGTGAAGAAACTGACGGTGCCCATCGGTGGCGCCGCGCTCCCACGGCCTGTGGCGGTGACGGTAGCTGTCAGAGTCGTGGTGGCGTTGCTTTCGGCCTCCGCGGAGATCGTGTCCGGATTGGCGGAAACGGTGGTTGTACTGCCAAACGAAGTGTACCAGGACGAGCTGTTCCAATTCTTCACGAGATTGGTGATATTAAAGCTGCCTAATCCAGCGGCATCGCTGTAACCGGCGCTCTGATACCACGCAGGCTCGAATCGCGAGGTGGAAATCGAAAGCAAGCCGAACGGGTCCGTTGACGTGGCCGTAAAACAATCGGTGGCCCCGGTGACGCAGGGCATTTCGTTGCCGTCGACTACGCAGTTGCTGTTGTTGAACGCGGAGCAAGTGTTGGCGCCGATGGCGGGCGTGCGGTTAATGCCGTAGAAGACGCAGGTAGGAAAAATCTCCCCGAATTTTGCGATTGAAAGGTAATTTGATTCGCAGGTGACCGTGCTCGGCACGAACGGGAAGTTGTTCGGGAAGCCGGGCACACCATATTCGTGGCTTGCCAACGCATAGAGTTTGTAATTCGGCTGCCCTTGCCGGGAGTATGTGGCCTGGTTGATCAATGCGATCACGCCGTTGAACTGGGGCGCCACAAAGGACGTGCCACCCGCGGCCATGATCCCGCCTTCGTTCGGGTTGGAATAATTGCACGGCGTTCCGTTTCCGGTTCCGGTAAGTATGTCGGATTCACAGAACTGCAGGGCGTGACCCCAGAAATTGGCGGATGCAAAGAGGGAGATGTCCGGCAGGTTGCGCATCGTGCGGGAAGTGTTCCCTGCCCCAACGCCAAAGACGCTTTGCCATGTGGGCAGTCTGTAAAGCGAACTGATTCCTCCGCCTCCGGCGCCGTTGACATAGGTTAAACCGGTGCCTACTGGAGTAGCTCCGCTGCAGACCTGTTCGGTGGTGAAATTAGTGCCTAAGGCAAAATTGAGGTAGCTGGCGAACAGAGTGCTGCCGCAGCTCTGATTCCAGGTCACTTCGGGAATGTAGGAAAGCGCGGACTCGTACGGCGGCGCATCATTGGTATTCCAGTATTGGCTCGGCGCCAGCGCGAAATCGCTGGTGTAGTTATCGGTGAAATCGGTTCCACCGGCGGCGACGTCGTAGGGCGTCGAGGCAATTCCGTTGACATTCCAGCCTATCTTGGCGGCCTCAGAGCCGCGCTCGCAGGTGTCGTCCCCGCTGTCGCCGGCGGCGATGTTCACGGTCTGGCCCTGGGCCACGGCTTGTTGCCACAAGCGGTTGTAAAAGGCGTTGTTCTGGAAACCTGGGGATTGGTTCTCCTGCAGGCCAAGTTCGCACACGCCATAACTCAGACTGAAAGAGGATACCGTGTTCGTGAGATTGTTTACGGCATAAATTCCGGCCAGATCCACACCCGCGATCGTGGTCGTCGACGCACACGCAATGTAGTCTACGGTTGCACCCGGGGCCACTGCGCCCGCCCACTGCAGATCGATATCCGCTTCGGATTCTTCGCCGCTGCCGTTGGGGCCCTGAACGCCGGGATCGGCGCAGTAATGAGGAATGCCGAAATAATATTTCACCTTCGCCGGCGACAAGCCGAATTGCGAGCGAAACGAAGCAAGGTCATTCGCCCCGGCGCAGTCATTGGGCGTTGTGCCGCTTTGCCCGGCGCAAACGTCGGTTTCCTCGAGCACGGCGATGGTTTGGCCTGAGCCGTCGCATGCCCAACCTCCGCAGAAATTGCTAGTCAGCATGGGTTTTTCATTGTAGATGGTGTAGAAATCCCGTGGTCCCAGCCATTCGCAGTCGGTTGGCGCACAAAACGGATTATCGGTGTAGGTAACCAGAGGGTTGGGATTATTTCCTTTTACTGGCTTGAGCAGTGACGCCACATTTGGATTGGCCTTGACGACGAGCTTGCCGGTGTTCGGATCCATCGTTTGAACAGCCACCTTGTGCAACATCGGTTTCGGGAAAAAATCGTGCAACGAATGTATACCGGCGATCACGGGCGCCAGCGCTGCGGGAACCTGCGGCACACTCATATTGGCGATGTGCTTCTCGTCGTGCACCTGTAGGTTGTGAATCTCGGTGTGGAAGGCTTCCGCCACTTGACCGGCGTTTCCACTGAAAATCACCATGATCCTGGAGTCGGGAACGGAGTCGATCTCGAATCCGTGCTTTTGCAGCCACGCGCTTACCGCGGCGACATCCGCGTCCGTCACGCCGTAGCAGTTTCCCATTTGGGTACCGCTGAGCCACTGCTGGAACAGGGATGAGTTGGGATTGTGCATCTGGTCGATGCGCGTCTGCAGGGCCAGTTCCTGCTCCGGAGTCCGATTGAAGACCATGACGATGTGCTCCAGAGGCAAGCTGTCATCGACCTTCCCTTGGTCGAACTCGGCTCGCGCCATCGGATGAACACTTCCCGCGAGCGGTGTTAGCGCACCCTCGTCCACGACATGGGTGACCCGACTAACCGCCATCGGTGTGCAGTCCGATGGAGGAGCAGCTAGAGCAACGCAAGTCGAAAGTGAACACAAGAAAACAACCATTGCGAGAATGGACGACATTCGATAACCGGACATTGAGCGAGTCTCCCTTCGCGTTGAAATCGGAATGAACCGGGGCGGATCCTAGGTGACGGAAAGTTTGGATGAATGGATGTTTTAGGCGCATTGGCGTATGTGCGTGGCGGCGGGTTGAATTCGCGTGTTGCATGCTCGCGTGCTTCGAGCGTGGGATCTTCTTCAGGCATGGCAAGCGTCGTTACGCTCGTCCTGATTCATAAAGGCTTCGTTAGATGTCGGATCGGACAACTAGCTGCGAAATTGCGACTCCACCTCGAGAACAAAAACGGTCGGCATTATGTTCTTCGGCAATTCGCAAGTCAAACGGAAATAAAATGATGGCCGTGAATCGTAAGACTTGTGAAGGCTAGTACGCTATCGAAACAGTTTCAGCTCGATCGAGTGGCCATGACCTTGTAGCCCCCCCGTTGGGAGAGATGATCGCCGCTGCCGAATCCAGATGCTCCCATTTGTTTTGCACCTGATTTGAGGTTAGCAGTTCTCAGTTTTCGGAAACTGTCCTACGGTTCAGATTTGTCTGTGTTCAACCCCCGGTAAGCGCATAAGCCCGCTTCCACAGCTTTTTGAGGTGAGGTAAACACGTAGGGGAGCCAGAGGTCAGGGCGAGGGAAGTTTCCGAACGCGCGGTATTGCTTGCTCGGGCGAAGATAGCCGCCTTCGGAGGAGTAGCGCAACTGCGAGCACGTGCGGCATTCCCAATCGGCCTTCCGAGGTACATAATAACGCCCGTTATCACTAACTTTCGCGCCGTACAACGCCCTCCTCGGCCTTTCGCATCTCCAGCATCGCAAAAGCAACGTACGGCCCCCGCGAGGCTGTCTCCGCCAAACAAAATAGATTGCCACGGTGCTCCCATCCGTTCGTCGGGTCTCTACTGCGTCGGCTTCCTGGAGTTTTGTCTCGGGGACAAAACGTGCTACTCGTACCGCCTCTTCCACTCGACCATCCCGGCTGCTGTTCCACACAAGGAGGTACGAACTATGCCGAGGGTCTCCCACACCCAGCGCACGACCCAAGCCGGAAGAACGGGAACCTGTTCGCAATTTATCCGAATGCCGTAGAAACGCCCGCCGCATCTCCGAATCTGACTTATTCGCTGTTCTACCATCTAATTTAATTCCCGTGTTCATCATTGACCTTGAAATCCCAATTACGGGGCGCGTCTGCAAAGAAACGGTCAAGATCAATCTTGCGGAACCTATACTTCCCACCGATCACTCTCCCCTCGACCTCGCCACGCCGCAGATAGGCCCGCAAGATTCTTGGGTTCATTCGTAAGACACCCGCAGCCTCACGGAGTGTCAGCAGCTTTTCGCCGATTGCCGGCGCCTCTTTCAGTCGCCGTTTAGCGGACATCCGGTTCGTCCTTTCCTATTGGCGCTGGACCGAAACCGAGTCGCCAGATTGCGCTCGCGGCAGGCGTACGACGTACTCATACTCATCTTCATTAGGCCCTTCGGCTTCATGAACGGTATTCGCTTGGCGTGGCTGTACGAGTGGCCAACCGAAACGCGCTTCGATCAGAAGAGTTGGGCGCAAAACCCTGGGGTGCACCCCTTCAGTGAGACAGTTTTCTTGGGCACACTTGCTGTAGCTTACGTTTCCTGCCTGTCTCCTTGGGAGACGGGGAATCTTGGGCAGGGGGCGACGTCGCCCCCTGCCCAAGAAATATCGCCCGCTCCATAAATCTCGATGATTCAATTGCCCTTACGCGGCTAAGTTACAGAAATCCCCGCACAGAATGGCCGGTCTTGGACGCCTGATGGACGCTGCGTCTCACAATTGGACACTGCCTTACTTTACTTGGCCAATTCGAGGGCAACTTGCACCTTCTAGAACTCAATCACCAACATCGGCTGCTCTTGCTGCCCCTGACGACGAGCCCACACTGAACGAAGCTACAGATGAGATCCATACCAATCACTAGGTCGACGTCCAATGAACCGGATTCGCCTGAAAGTAACAGAATCTCGATTGCCGGCAGTTGCGCATGAAGCTGTGCCCATCCCCTAACGCGTTTTCCCGTCAGTCCTTTCATAAAGCCGGACTTCACGTCGGTGCCCGCTACTTTTTCGGCTTCGTCACCAAGATATACGACATACTTACCCTTCTAGTGAATGTCGCTGCAATGAGTCCCCGATATGTGGCTTAACCCAAGAATCGCTTGCACCGGTGTCAATCAGAGCGCGATATGGTCCCGGCGAGAGCGGCGTAGTCGTGGGTGCTTTCGCATGAACATATACTCCCTCCAAGATCGGAAGCAGATTCTGGAGCAGGATGAGTGGTAGTCCGATTTTGTTTGCCATATTGTCCGTTGATGAGGTACGGGAAATTGGCCGCTGGCTTTGCCGCTTCCACCGCGCCCGCCTGCTACTGCGCCTGGGCGTTGCCTATTGAGGATCACATAATATAGTGACTAGAATAATTCCGCTTGTACCCAGAAGCCAGTGACCAGGGTAGTTCGTCGACGCATGCGGCGAAGAGCCTTGCGGGCATAATGGCTCAACTGCCAGAAGGTTTGCGGGCAGAAGTTTGGCAGTTCGTGTTGTTTCCAGTGTGACCAGAGATACTCGACCGGATTTAATTCCGGGGCGTAGGCGGGAAGAAATTCGAGCCAGAGTCGTCCTTTCTGTTCCCGGACAAAGTCCCAGACCAAACGGCTTCGATGCGTGCGGGATCCGTCCCAAACTACCAACAGCTTGCAGTCGAGATGACGCAGGAGATGTTTCAGAAACTGCACGACCTGCGGGCTGCGAATCGAGCCCGGGAACAACCGGAAGTAAAAGTTCCACCACGTTACACCGGCCATGGCCGACAAAGTTTTCCAATTGAAGTGATACTGCAGCACGGGAGTTTGTCCTCGCGGTGCCCAAGTTCGGCAACGATGCGGTCTCTGGCTCAGTCCGCTTTCGTCGACGAAAACGATCACGAACCCTTGTTTTTGGGCTTTTTTTTTATCTCCGGCCAGCGTTTTCGCTTCCACTGGGCAATGGCTTTTTCGTCGCGTTCCAGAGCTCGTCCGGTCGGACGTTGGCAACTCCAGCCGAGTTGCCGCAATAGGCGCCAGACATGTCCAGGGTGATAGTCAATCCCACATTCCTTTTCAATCAAATCCGCCACTCGCGCCGAGGTCCACAAGCCAGTGTCATAGCCAAACGCTTCCGGTCCGCGCTTCAGAGCGCGTTCGATCCGTTCTAGATCCTCAGCGCTCAAGCGTGGCTTCCGTCCGGCTCGACCGGCTTGCGCAAGCCCCGTTCGGCCGTCCTTTTCCAGTTGCTGCGCCCAGCGACTAACTGACTGACGATGTACACCGACTTGTCGAGCCACTTGCGATTGACTGACGCCCTTCTCGAGCAAGCCTGCCGCCCGCAGACGCCGCTCCTCTAGTGCTGTGAAGTCGCGCCGTACTCCTTTAGGGTTTCCCATGCACAAACGATAGCATAGAATAGTTAGAATGTCACTATATTATGTGATTCTCAATAGTTCTTGGGAGGTGACCCAACTGGTGGTGTCTCATCCGGATGATCTCGCAAATACTGCTCCACGGGTTCGTTGCGCAACACGAATCGGAATCCGCGCTGTGTATTCACATCGATGGTTGTTTGCAAGTCCAGCTCGTCAAACCCAATCACGTGCTCAACGGATTTTGTACCGCCATCCTCAATCATCGTGAAATGAAGCTGGTTGTCCACGAGCCAGTAATCGGTCACGACATAAACTGTGCCATCTTTCAGATAGAGCTGCGGTAGGTCGCGTCTGTTATCCCCATACACGTACGGGGGATACTCGTATGTCTGAGGGGGGACATAATTTCCATACTCATATAAAGGCAAAGCGTTGTAGCCGAGTCCCCAATTCCAAAAGAGATAGCAGCTCGTCCACCAACACGGATTGTAGCTCCAGTTCGCCCAATACCACCACAATGGTCCACCAAAGAAAAAAGGGGAACCATTAACGGGGAAAACCGGGGGGAACGGGCGAATCGGCCGCGGACGAAAGATCAAACTACCGGCACGGAATGCTCCCACAGGCGAAGCGGCTGAAGCCGGAGGCCGCGAAATCGGTGCGTGTGAAATCGGCGGGGCAATTACGTGCGCCCCTGTCCCTCCTCCGCCAACGTGGCCGCCGTGTTGTGCTAACGCTACTGGAGTCTGAACCCAGGCGGAGGCCAGCATACCGGAAACAGTAATCAAAATCGTTTTGAGGATCGAACCACGAAGGACAAAGCGCGCCATATTGCTACCCTCCTTGCAGCCGTTAGGGTTGAGGCTGCGAGGATCGCGCGGACTTCACGAGTCTATACTTTTAGGATGCATATTGCATCACCAAGATGTTCCACAAGCAGTTCGAAAGCGTGCTAGCGTCTGAAGGCTGCAAACCCGGCATGATCGAGCACTCGAAGATTACGGTGTCGTCAGTCCCCAAACCCTACTGCTCCGTGCGCCCATGACCAAATCAATCCAAGCAGCTGAAATCCCTTACAAAACCCAATTGCAAGATGAACTTAAGCCGCGTGCTGATCAGCGGGGTACGACACGACTCTTTGGCCCGATTAAGTGGTTGAGTAGCTGATCAATTCGCTCTGCACGTTTTTCGTATTCTCCCGCTTGTCCGGCCGTAATACCGCATTCTCTCGCCTGCATTTGTAGTTGCATCAATCTGAAAAGTTCGTCCAGAATGTCATTTTTCTCGGCCATAGACTCGCCCCACGATTCCGTTCACTTGGGCGAGTGAGCCAGGAAGTTGAATGAACAGGTGTTCGGAACTGCGGTTCGTTAACGTGAGGCCGCCGCTGCATGTGGCGTTCTTGGGCAAGTCAGTCGAGAAGGCGAGATCCTTTTGCGCCTCGAGAGTCGCGAGACGCCCCGTAAGTATTTTGGTATTTTGCGGATTATCGTGAGGCGTCCTTTCCAGCGCGATCAGCTTCGGTGCCGGGTCGTGGTCGACGCTATCGATCATTATTTTGACCATCTTGAGGACAGCCATAGACATCCTTGATTTCGATACTCTGTTTTGGCCCACCTACGATCATCTAAATTGGCCCACCTACTGAAAACCATATACCGTGGATCTCGTTTTGGGCTCGCGAGCCCCCAAGGAGACCCGGTTGAACAGGAGAGCCAAAGTGGAACTATTTGAGCAGATTCGGCGGGAATACAACCATGGCGCGGGGACCATCCAAGGGGTGGCGAGGAAGCTCGGGATTCATCGGCGCATGGTGCGGGAAGCACTGGCTGACGCGGTTCCGAGGGAGCGAAAGATCAACACTCGACCGAAGCCGAAATTGGAAGCAGCGACAACTTTCATCGAAGCGATTCTGCAGAGCGATCAAAAGGCACCAAGAAAGCAGCGACACACCGCACATCGGATCTGGTGCCGGATCCGCAAGGAACTTCCGGAAGTCAGCATCGCCGAGTCATCAATTCGTCGCTATGTGCGCGAGCGGAAGATTCAGTTACAACTCATCGGGCACGAGACGTTCATTCCCCAGTCTTATTCGTGGGGCACGGAAGCGCAGGTGGACTGGTATGAAGCCTTCGCGGATATCGGTGGAGAGAGACAGCTGGCCTATGTGTTCTGCCTGAGGAGCATGGCCAGCGGAGGAGCGTTCCATTGCGCCTTCCCACACGCAAGTCAGCAAGCGTTTCTGGAAGCGCACGAATGGGCGTTTACCTATTTTGGCGGGGTATTTGCTCTCTGTCGTTATGACAACCTCGCGAGTGCCGTGAAGAAGATTTTGCGAGGACACCAGCGAGAGGAGACCACGCGATTCATCGCCTTCCGATCGCATTGGGGCTTCGAGTCGGAGTTCTGCACACCAGGAGAAGGGCACGAAAAAGGTGGCGTGGAGGGAGAAGGCGGTTACTTTCGCCGGAATCACCTGGTGCCCGTACCGAAGGTCGACAGCTGGGAGGAACTGAACCTCCTGCTGCTTGAGGCTTCTAAGGGCGACGAGCAGCGGATGATCAACGGGCGGACGCAGACGGTCGGCATGGGGATGAACCTTGAACGGGAACATCTGCGCACGCTGCCCGAGGAAGGTTTCGACCTCGCTGCGGTCCACTTTCCGCACGTAAACGCCAGCGGCTGCGTGAAGGTGCTTACCAACTTCTACTCGGCTCCTCTTCCCGTCGGAGTGGAAGTGCAGGCCAAGGTGCATTCGTCCTACGTGGAGATATGGCATCAGGGAGAATGTGTGGCGCGGCATGAACGGTGCTTCAACCGCCAGCAGAAAGTACTCAACCTGGAGCACTACCTGGAGGCGCTGACCAAGAAGCCCGGAGCGTTCGCTGGTTCAACACCGCTCGAGCAGTGGCGGGCGCAAGGACGTTGGCCGGCCAGTTTCGATCGCTACTGGGAGATGCTGAAGCAACGAAGGGGCCAGCAGCCTGGAACACGCGCCATGATCGAGGTGCTTTTGCTGGGCCGGCAGCACGGCTACCCGCGGCTGCAAGTGTCAATCGAAAAGGCTCTGGAGATGAGTTGTTTCGATGTGCAAGCCGTGCGCCTGCTCCTGGAGGCGGAACGAAACGGGAAACGAGAGCCGCGTGAAGCAGTCGAGGTCGGGGCCTTGCGAGTGTATGACCGGCCACAACCGACCACCAGGAACTACGACCAGTTGCTGGAGAACTATTCCGGGAGCGGGGTGATTCAATGAGCGCCGCGACGGTTCCCGTGCAACAGGCGACGATTCGGCAGTATGCCAAAGACCTGAGGCTGGCGACCGTGGGAGGGCAGTTTCTGTCGATGGCCGAAGAAGCAGCCAAGCAGAAGCAGGGGCACTTGAGTTATCTGGAAGCGCTGCTCGGAGCGGAAGTGGAAGATCGCTATCAGCATGGGGTAGCACGGCGGATAACCGATGCCCATTTCCCCAAGGTGAAAACATTGGAGGACTTTGCCTTCTCCGATGCGCCACATCTTCCGGCCGCACAGATTCGGAATCTGGCAGAGGGCGGCTACTTGAGTCGAAGCGAGCCAGTTATTTTTCTTGGGGAAACCGGAACGGGTAAGACCCACATGGCGACGGGGCTAGCGATAGCGGCTTGTCGTCAAAGAAAACGGGTGCGGTTCACAACGGCGGCGCAGTTGGTGAACGAACTGACGGAAGCCAAGAACAAGAGCGAACTGAATCGCGTGACCAACCGGTGGATGCGCTATGAGTTGATCGTGATCGACGAGATGGCGTATGTGGCGATGCCGGAGGCCGCCGCCGAGCTGTTGTTCCAGATCATTGCTGGACGGGCCGAGAGGGCGGCGGTGATCGTGACAACGAATCTGCCGTTCTCGGAGTGGACCACAATGTTCCCGAATGCCAGGTTGTGCAAGGCCATGCTCGACCGGTTGACCGACCAGGCGCACATCATCGAGACCGGGACGGAGTCGTATCGTTTCCGCAGAACCCTGAATAAGAAGAAAGGCGGCAAGGGATGAGGCAACGGGCAGCGAGCTCCTCGGAAAACGGGGATGCTACGGGTCGACCGAGTTGGAGATCGTCGTTCCTGGGAGACGCTGACGCCACGCTTCTAGAACTTTTCCCGCATCCCGGTCTACGCTATGCCCTAAACGCGCCGCCCTACGGGCGCCGCAGGGCTTCGCTCCGACCGGGATGCGGGAGTTGATTTACCCAGGGAGTGGGCCAATGGGGGTGATCAAAGTGGGCCAAATTAGGTTGACGGAATCAATCCTACCTTGCTCTGTACTAAACAAGACGGGGTCAAAAGTACCAAATGTTTGGCATTAATGCCGGAAACCACCGAATTATTGAATTATTCACCCTCGGAGGCTTACTTCGGTGGCCCCCAGCAGACTCACGGCACGATTTTACGGATGCCTGTGGTAGCGCAGAATCAGGCGCTTGCTGTAAAGGATTTGGGGTTACTTCGTATCCGAGAAATTGATGGCTCTCCGACACTTGCAGCGCGAGCGCGAGGACCGTATACCCTTTTCGCTGTATTGCAGCCAGCAACATCCCGTAGGAAGCTACGGGGCCCGACTGCCAAACTGGCATATAAAGGGTCGGACTCTCTACCGGGGCTTTTCTTTTTCGGCGAGAGCACACGGTCATTATCAAATAGAAAGCCTGCACGGTGAAAACATTTTGGGAGTTGTGGAACGATTAGATTCTCAGGCACACTGTAAACCCTTCCTCTACACACCAAGCTTGGAATCTCAAATGACCCGAAGAAAGAAAGTTTGCGGTCCTATTCGCCGCCACGGTCTCATCCGCTCGGAGCCCGGAGACCTAAAAAATCCGGACATCCTCTAAGCTGTTTCATATCAACTAACAATTGGTTGCGGGGGACCGCAACGTACTCAAGATTCCCTGTATCCCGTCCCGTTTCGAGCTCATTTCCCCAGCCGCATGATCGTTTTTCTGAATGTTTTGGCAGTTGGTCCCCAGCCAGTTCGACACGCAACGTAACCGGACATCTTGTTCCCAGTACTCTCTAGGTCTTCGATTATTCCGTTGTTCGGACTAAGAAGCTGAAAGTCAGTTAGTTTTTCACCTGAGAGCAGCTACGGAAGTCAAACAATGCGTCCGCCGTGCGTTCTTTGACATTGAAGTGGAACTGAGTATCTTCGGGCCGAACTTCTCCCGGCAATTCTGATTTGTGGTCCCGATAGAAATCATCGATGCATTGGGAATTAAGGATGTCTCCCGTCTCGATTTTTAAGCGAAGTTCGCTTTCCAGCGCCGGGTTCAGGCCCACGATTTCAATATTTCCCACCCGCCATTGAAACCCCTCCTCCAGCGAGAGGACCAACGTAATTTGTTGGTGCATCTCATCGAAGTCAGTCCTGGGAGCCGCTACAAAGTCGATATATCCATGGGAGCCGTAATACCTCGTCAGCGCCTCCAAACCCTCCCTGATCTTCTCTACGTTAAAAACGTCCTCGTCACGTAGAGGGATAAGAGGCCGTAGCTCTTTTGCAGAGAATGCAATCTGCTTTTCATAGCTGACAAATTGAACGCTCGCCAACCTGTATTGAGGGCCACCTCTGACGCGTGCGTGAACCACAACCTGCTGCAACGCAGGGCTAGAGGAAACGGGTTCAGTGTCGACAACTACCTCCGCCTTGAGGTATCCCTGATTCTGTAGTGCACCAAGGAGATAAACATCCCGCAATTCATCGCCCCACGCATCGCCAGAAAATGTTTTTCCCTTCATTTGAGAGACGATGCGTTTCCAAATAGGTTCGGCAACATCGGTTGCACCATCTAACACCACGTCGTCAATGACCGCCACTGGTCCTGCGGGTTCGGCTGAAGTTGCCAATCGACGACAACGTTGTGCTTTCCAAGATGTCTGCGCGGCCAGTGGAGACGACGTGAACATGAAAAAGCTCGCGGCTATAAGACCAACGCGCATCAAGCAAAGAGAGCTCATAATATCCTGCTATATGAGTACGTAGCCAGAGGTACAAGCGCCAATGAAGTTTGGTCGATGCAAGACTCGGCGATTCTCCGCTGGTTCAAGTCGCGTTACCAGTAAGGTTCGGGTAAGGATCGGCCACGTACCCACACACGCCTATTGCCTCAAAAGAGGTCTTATCAATCCGGTAATCTCGTCGGTTGTTCGTACGGTATAGTCCGCTGGCACGCTGAAATACCACGGGTCAGGTTCACCGAGCTTGATACTGGCTAATGTCTGCTTCGTGTCCATCCCGAGACCATGATTTTTGCCAACCCACTCTTGTACCAGTGGATAACAACCCAATTGCGGTGCCTTCCACTCTTTGTGAATGACTTGAACTTCATCCGCTGGGCCGACGGCCTCCTCTGAATACACGACGGTGAACTCATTTATTTTGCCAGCAGGCGTGCCGTCACAAACGCCGGGTTTGAGCACTTGAATGTCGTCATACTTGTCCTTCACGACCGTGCGAGTGTAATCCTCGACACCCGCATGCGTCTTGGTCGTTGCGTCAATGACTTCCCTCAAATATAAGAACCGGATTGGCAATCGTGCTTCCATTCTGCTGACTCTAGATATTGAACCGTCCGACCTAACTGCAATCGTTTGGAGGCGCGTTAAAGGCGTGGGGGGCTGGTCTTTGCGTGGAGCCACCTCTTCGACCATGAAGGCTACGAATGGACGGACGCTGGCCACTTGGGCGCGCACACGAACGAGCACACTTGCAATGGCAAAGACTAATGCAAATCCAGTGGCCAGCAACGAGATTTTGATGATTTGTTTATTCGTCATTGCGACCTCACTGTCGGAAATGTATCCGCTCGTTCGGACTACGAAGTCTATTCGTCGGGTGCGAGCGCTACAAGTCCCTGAGAAGTCGCGGAATCGGAAAGGTTGTTTCCAGTACTCTAACCGGTTTCCCTACTCGGGAGCAGTGCACCGCCGCGCAGCCATCTTCGGAATCCAGGCGACCGCATTCGAACTCCGAGCAATGCCACGGGAACGAGAATGAAAATCACCAAAGAAATTGAAATCACTTCATTCCAGAGTATAGGCGTCGGGTCGCCGATGCAAGAAGTGTTTGGGTCTTCTGGCAGATAAAACACCGCGTGTTTCGCAGACGGCGTGGTCGCTTTCCCGTCTACTCCGCCTTCTTGGCTGCCCGAAAAAATCTTTCGGTTTACCTCGAACGTATAGTGAACAGTCCTGTGGTTGTCCGATTCAAAACCGAAACTTCTGGCCAAGAAACTGCATCCCTTGCTCAAGAAGCTGGGAATCCCTCGCGGGGGATTCCATGCAACGCGGCACGGGGTAAGCAGCGCTCTGGTTGCGGACGGTGTGAGCGTGGCGGTTGTTCAGAAGCAAATGCCTCACAGCGATTCGCGGACCACCCTCGAGCTTTACACGCACGCCGTAGACAGGCAGCACCGCGAAGCGTTGCAGAATCGCTCGTCAAGACTCGTAAACTAGGGTCAATTGTTCGAAAGGCAGGTTTTGTTAGAAATCGCGGTTGCAAGTAGCAGAAAACAAAAGTGGTTTGGTAGGGGCGGTGGGGATCGAACACGACCCCCCTATTACACGGCGTTGCAACCGCCTACCAAATCTAATTGCTGATTCTGCTGACTGAACTTGGACGAAGAAACACTTCTGCGATAATCCAGCTGACGTTCTGGCCCGTAACTGCGACTTTTTCCGAGTACGGCGCTTGAGTTGGCTCAGCGCTGCCTCAACCGATAGTTTAGAGTAAGCGGAGTTATCGGCTTCTCTATAGTTCTGCCAACATGTTCGTTGTGGTCCGCAATGGTTGGAGTCTCGCACAGTGTTCTGAAACCCAATTCAATCCTTGGGCACACCAGCAGTCGGCATGGCTTTCAACCTATCCAATTCACGGAGTACTTTTTGCCAAGCTTCTGGATCTTTCTTGGTTGCGAATCCCTTCCCGAGGTCGGCGTAATAGGCAAGCATGTCCCGACGCAAAGCGTCCGAGACAGGTTTACCGCTCGTCTTGCCCAGCAAGGTCGCATAAGTTTCATCAGTAAGTCTGTAGACAGCTGGGCCGGTTAGTCCACCCGTATCGAGGTTGTCGTTCGGCAAACGCAGCGTGCCCTCCTGTTGCGCAACCAGCAACAATCGATAGTGGTCCAGAGTCTCGTTGAAACTATGCATATAGATCTGCTCTATGGCCGGAGTGGGCGGATGATATCCGAGGGCGCTGAATGGACCGATTCGCGGCACAAGGTACAAAGTGAACGCTTTGAACCGCGCGAAAAAATCGGGCTTCTCGTAAACGTCACCCCATTCCTTGCGGTACCCGGAGTTTGAAATATTGTAAACGAATTTTGTTTTGGTCTCACTCGGATCGCCGTGCTGGATTTCTCGCCTCTTGAGGTGCCATGCCACCTTGGTGGTGCGCGGAATGACGGTGGAAACAGCGTGCCGATAGCTACCAATTGCCAGATCGACGCGGAAAAAGACGCTCGACATTTCGAGCGAGTATGTTCTTGCGAATGCTCTTTCCAGGAGCGCTTTCGAAACCTCAAAACCGATAAAGTCGTGGTAGGCCTTAGGCGCATAGTGCCCCTTGGCAACCTGATCCACATCGAAACCGAACTCTACCTTCATGTGCGCGGAGGGCTTGTCCTCATACGTCACCACCGGTCCGTACTTCTTGGCCAGTTGCGGATACGTCATCGCTACGGCCGGATTGGTTGCAATCGGATGACCCGAGTTGTCAGCGGCATAGTGTGCGAGTGCCCCCAGCGCAAATGCGTATTCGTTCAGATCCCTGGATTCTTCAATCAAGGCGAGAACAAAGTCCCCACTTCGGACATAGTGCGTTAGATCACTAAAGAACGCGTTGCCGAAAGGGTAGTAGCCCATGTCCTGAATAATTGCGCCCCCGTACGCATACGCATGGGCCTCAAGCAGTTCCTCCGGTGTCGCGTTGGGGAACCGTTTCAAGAGCACTGGGACGATGCTCTCCTTCCACGCGGCGTCGATAATCGCTTCATGCGTCAGAACGGAGTAACCGGAACAACTGGGTGGGCAGCATGTCCCAAAAATCAGTCCGAGAATAACAAACACAGAGCACGACTTGAATCGACGGCGAGTCAGCATCTAGCAAATGATAGCAGGGGTTTCTCACCACACATACTCCTGTGCGGGTAATGCGGTGGCCACAATCGAATCGAGAGCGAAGGCAGTCAGGAACTGAACAAATGTCATTCAACCGGCCGTTTTCATCGTGGCTGAATATCCTTTCTTTTTTTGCACGCAAAGCGGATTGGGACCTGACTAGCCTGCGTCGGCTAGCGACACGGGTTACTGAAGCCGGGCACCGGGCGTCAGCTGCAAGATCGGCGTACGGTCAGTCTACTGCCAGGTCGGCGGCGTCTTCTGTGTCCGCGGTGGCCTTTTGATCAGCGGCACTCAGCTTGGACGGGAGCACATCAATCGTCACTTTCACGATCGCTCCCGTGAACTTGTTGTCCTCTTGCTTGTAGTCGTCGGACACCGTGGTTTCGGCGTCCATTCCCACGTCCGCTCCCTCGTCTCCCGAGAAGATGAAGGGCACGGTTTTGGGAATGTGTCCTTCCGCCACTTGTTTGCCGTCCACGAAGAGGATGCACTTGCCGCCTGTTCCTGGCTTCGCGGCATCGGGAATGAACTCGTACTTGATCGTGTGTTTGCCGGCGGAAAGTGCCGAGGCATCCGCGATGTTCGTTCTCTCCAATCCAAAGAAGTTGTATTCGTGATGGACCTTGCCGTCTTTCATGTACAGCGTCCAGCCGCCGAACCTCCCGCCTTGCGCGATAATCACGCCATTGGTGCTGCTGTCGTGCAGTTCCACCAGCGCAGTGATCGTGTAATGGCGGTTCTTCACGTTGAGGAAGGCGTTCTCCATCATCCCCACCATCCCCGGATACACGGTCAACGTCGTGCGCGTGCCCATGAGGTCCGGCCGTCCCGCGAGCGCAGGATTGAATCGCTCCGAGCGGCGGTCGTCGATGGGTAGCACGTGATTTCGGACCGCCTCCTTCATAAAGAGGTCTTGCATCTCTTTCAGCTTCACGGGGTCCTTCGCCGCAAGGTCGTGGGCTGCGCTGAAATCTGCTGTTATGTTGTAGAGTTCCCATACGTCCTGGGTGAGCGGAGGATTCTGCGTCTGAATCCATGGGATGGAGTGGCGCGTAGCTGCGATCCATCCGTCATGATAAATGCCCCGGTTGCCAAACATCTCGAAGTACTGCGTGCTGTGCGTCTCCTTGGCCTTGGCGTCGTCGAAGGTATAGATCATCGAAGTTCCATCAAACGGCCGCTGTACTGTCCCATTCACGGTCTTGGGAAACGGCAGGGCCGCCGCTTCCAGCACCGTCGGCGCAATATCGGTCACGTAGGTGAACTGTGAGCGGATCTGCCCGTTGTCCTTGATGCGCGCAGGCCAATGGATGACCATTCCGTTGGTAGTCCCGCCGTAGTGCGAGGCGATCTGCTTGGTCCATTGGAAAGGAGTGTCCCCAGCCCAGGCCCAGCCAATCGCGTAATGGGGGAAGGTACTCGGGCCGCCCCACTCGTCCAAGTGCGAGAGCATGTTAGTCGCCGAACCCTCGATGATGCCGTTAAGAGCCATGATCTCGTTGTAGGCTCCTAACGGACCACCTTCCGCGCTGGCGCCGTTGTCGCCGACAATGTAGATGAACAGAGTGTTGTCCATCACTCCCATCTCATTCAGTGCGTCCACCAGGCGCCCAATCTGCTCATCCGTGTGCTCGCCAAATCCGGCGTAGGTTTCCATCTGCCGCGCTTCGAGCTTTTTCTCGTCTGGTGTTTGAGAATCCCAGGAGGGAATCTCTTTAGGGCGTGGGGTCAAGTCTGCATTTTCGGGAATGACGCCCATCTGCTTCTGGCGTGCGTAAGTTTCCTGGTTCAGCTGGTCCCATCCTTGATCGAACTTTCCTTTGTAGCGCTCAATATATTCCTTGAACACATGATGTGGTCCGTGAACGGCACCGGGCGCGAAGTAAACGAAGAACGGTTTGTCCGGCGTTAAAGCATGCTGCGCCTGCATCCAGTTGATCGCTTGATTGGTCATGTCCACGGTGAAGTGGTAATTGGGGTCGTGGGGCACTTCGACACGAGTGGTGCCGTCAAAGAGCGCAGGCGCCCACTGATTCGTTTCACCGCCAATGAATCCGTAGAACTTGTCGAAGCCGGAATGTGTCGGCCAGCGGTCGAACGGCCCGGAGACGGAAACCTCCCAGGCCGGCGTCTCGTGATACTTGCCGAATGCCGCAGTGCTATAGCCGTTGAGACGCAGCATTTCCGCCAGTGGCGCCACGCTTAGCGGACGAATGCCGGTGTTGCCGGGGAAGGAGGTTGCGAGCTCTGTGATGGCACCCGCGTTCGCGACGTGGTGATTGCGGCCGGTAAGTAGTGCGTTGCGTGTCGGCGAACAGAGCGCTGTGGTGTGAAAGTTGTTGTAGCGGAGGCCCTGGGCCGCCAGCATGTCGAGCGTGGGCATGTGGATGGGTCCGCCAAAGGCGCTGGACTGTCCAAAACCCATGTCATCTAGGAGCACGATCACAACATTCGGAGCGCCTTTCGGCGCTGTGACTTTGAAAAGCGGTGGCGCTTTGACGTTGCGGGCATCGAGTTCCGTGAACACCGGAGGTTGCGGTTCGGGAATCGGGAGCACCGTACGATTTAAGGCATCCTGCGACCAGCCGGGCTGGGCAATGGCACCAAAAATTATGAGTTCTAAGGCTAAACGTGAGATTTTCATTGGATAATTCTCCAGTCGAGATCAGACGCATGAAACCCGGGAGGAATTGAGGATAACGGACTGAAGATCAGCAAATGCCCGTAGGTTCCAGTGAAAACCCAATCTGTGGTTCGCTTTGAACTGCCAAACCAGTTAACCGACGAAGCCCACCACGCCGGTGCCGACATCATACATTGCGCCGGTGATCTGGATCGACCCTTTCTTCTCCAGATCCGCCAATACCGGGCTTCGCAGCCGAATGTTTTCGAGTGCTAGTGTGACATTAGCTCGGGCTACGGCGTCGACGTAAGCCGGATTCTTGCTGGACTTCTCGCCTTCAAACTTGGTTCCCGGAATGGCCGGTTTGATCCTCGCCAACAATCCCGTGAGATTACCTAATACCACGTCATCGATTGCGCCTTTTATCGCACCGCAAGCCGTATGTCCCAGGACTAAGACCAGCTTTGCTCCCGAAACAGCACATGCAAACTCCATGCTCCCGAGCAGGTCATCGTTGACAACATTGCCGGCCACGCGCCCATTGAACGTGTCGCCGATCCCAACGTCGAAAATGATTTCCGCAGGCACTCGCGAGTCGACGCATCCAAGGATCACCGCCGCAGGATACTGGCCGGCGGCACTTGAGCGTTTTTCAGCTAAATAATCCCGAGGAGCCATCTTGCCGGCACGGAATCGCTCGTTCCCCCTCTTCAATTCGTCAATAACCTGCGACGGTGCCATGCTGTCCCGTTGCTCTTTTGTCAGCGACCCGCTCATGCTTGCGGCAAGTTGCACAGACGAAGAGCCAAGTGGACTAATGACACAGGCACCGAGAGCCGCGCCAAGAAATCTGCGGCGGTCCACAGCTAGGTTATCCACTGACTCGCACGATGTTCTTTTCATAGCCTTCCCCTCGTTCTTGAAATGTGCTTTCTCCCACCGTGATCCGCGGAAGTAACCCTGTGTCTGTCATTTCTTGCCAACCTGTTCCGCAATGCCGTCTCAATCGGAAATTGTTTGGCCCCGAGAACGGCACCTTTCGCGCCGATTTGCACTAATGATTTACTTTCCAGTGGAAACCCAAACGTTGTCGGGAGCAGCTATCTCCACATTCGGCAGTTCAGTCGTTATCCTTACCCGTTGGAGACCGGGCTTCTTCCCCGGTGTAGCCAGGAAGACCAGAAAGTATTGGCTGTCGAAAATCTTCTGCAATCGCTCCAGGTAAGGCTTAAAGCTGACCGCATTTGAGGTGCCTAGCGAAAAACATTCTCCGCCGGTTTCGTCCGCCAGTTTGGAAAGTCCGGAGAGACCGATCTGCAGGTCCCAAGAACTTCGCGCTGCTCGACCAACACCGATCGCGTAGAGTGAGTGAACGATGACGTTATAGCGCTGGCTGATTTCGCTAGCCGAGTTCACGTCGGGACTCATGGTAGGCATGCTGTGATAGACCGGCCCGAAACTCGGCCCCAACTGAGAAGCTGTTGGTTTTTCCCCCCGAAGCCGATCGATTCCATCGGTCACCATAAGGACCTCGCGCCGGACGTTTTGCTGCGGCCACCCCTTTACGAGGCTAATGAGTGACAAGTACGGACTATCCATGGTCGATGTATTCCCACGAGGCAATCGCACCGCCTTAACGGCGAGCACGTGATCGGGTGTGAAATTTTGGACAATATTGACTGTCGCGTTCGACATGTAACCAATACCGATCAATGTCGTCGCGGGTTGAGCGCTTATGAATTCCTTAATGTCGTTGAGATTGTTTCCGACGTGCGAATCGAGCGTGTCGTCGATCAGAATGAATAACTGAAGGGCGGCGGTATCTCCGCGAGCCGGAATCAGTTGTGTCACTTGCAGGAAAGTCTTGCTTTGCTTCACCTTTACGTCGTCCTGTCGCACAGCCGGAAGTTCACTCTCCTCCCGCTGTGCTTCAGCCGTGATTACCACATGAACTTGAACAGCCCCAGGAGTCGCCTTTTCTTGCGGAAAGGAGGACCCGAGGTTAGAGATCAGCAAACAGAACACAATCAGCATTCCGCGGAGTTGCTTACAATTTTTCATCGATCTCCTCCTGCAGGGTTTCGAGTTTAAGCGTGGCCCGGATTCCGAAATTGGAACCTCCAGTTTTCGGATGCGAAATTGGAGCAAGCAATTGCCGGAGTGTAGCGGTGGGAATTCCGGAAGTCCAGTAAATGTTTCCTAAGTGCATCTGAGGAGTTGGAATCGCCTGCGAAATCTGATTTCGTGCGAAAGGTCCAACGACTTCTGAAAACTTGCTGTATGATCGTGCAGCTCAAATTCCTTTCGTTAGCGTTTTCACAGCTCAAGAGTTCCAGTCAAAATGGTGCATACATGAATTTACGCTGCGCTCGAGAGCGATTGAAAGTGGAAGTCGGGAGGCCGGTGCGAAAGACTGTGCGCTCCAGGTTTGCCCACCCGCTTGGATGGACAGCCAGCTTGATGTTTCTTTTAGTGTGCGCGGGCATCCTAGCCCAAATACCCGCTGATAAAGAGGAGTACGTCCGCCTGTCGACGCCCGCGTTGCTAACATTCGACGAATTGGTCGAGTTAGAGAAAACCGACGAAGCGAGTGCAGAGCTTGCTGCTCGTCTGGATCAGCTTCTTCACACCCCATTTCTCAGCAATGAAGCATTTTATGGCGGTGCAAAGCCGAATCGCCCTCTTTCTGAAACTCTGGGTCCCTTCATCCGAGCCACGATGTGGAATATCGAACGGGGAATTGAGTTTGACGGGATCCGGATCAGTCTCACTGAGCCGGATCAGTTTGAAAAGTACATCGAAGAAAAGAAGGGCCCGGAATCCAAGCCACTCAGCCCCGAAGCGCTTAAGGTGGTAAAGAATCAACTGGACATCCTTAAACCCACCGATCTGTTCATCCTAAACGAAGTGGACAATGGAGTTACCAGAACGGATTATCGGAACGTCGCCCGCGATCTCGCCAAGGCACTCAATATGAATTACGCTTACGCCGTTGAGTTCCTCGAGCTCGATCCGCTGAATCTCGGCCTCGAGAAAGTGAAGATGGAGGACAAAACAGCGGAAGCGGACATACAGAAGTCCTTCGAGCCCGACAAGGGCCGCTACCTTGGTTTGCATGGAACCGCAGTTCTCAGCCGGTACCCTATCCGCAAGGCGACCATCCGGTCCCTCCCCGTTTGCTACGACTGGTTCCTGGGTGAAAAGAAGGAAATCTCCAAGCTGGAATCAGGCAAACGAATGGGCGCCAATCTTGCCTTCATGGAGAGAATCACGCGCGAGGTTCGCCGAGGCGGCCGAACGACACTCATCGTAGAACTAGCGGTGCCGGAATCTCCCACGGGAGCTGTGACCGTGGTTGCACCGCACCTGGAGACGAAGTGCAAACCAGAATGCCGTAGAAAGCAAATGACTGAAATCCTCGGATGGATACGCGCTGAGAAAAATCCGGTGATTCTTGCCGGGGACTTCAATACATCCGGCTCAGATACATCGCCCACTTCCGTATCGAAAGTAGTTACGAACCGATTGAAAGATCCCGACAAGTGGGTGACCAGTGCTATCAAATGGTCAACCGGGGCTCCTACCATCCTGCTTATGCCTGTGAACTACATGCGGAATAAGAACGATCCTACAGGTTTTGATGTTCCTTTTTTCGCCCGCAAGAAAGAGGCGAAGCTTTTCGGCGATCTCAATGACTTTCATTTCGAGGATGGCCACACCTTCGACTTTCGCGGCGAAGCGAATCGAAGTGCGGAAGACCGGGGCGGAACGCTCAGTGATTCGAACCAACGCGCCTCCAAAGGCTTTCGGTACACCTTCGCACTAGCCAAGACCTATGGCCACCTGGTCGGAGAATACAAACTCGACTGGTTTATCGTGAAAGGGTACGCGACCGACTCTTCTAAGCCAGGAGGAAGCTACAAGTTCGCCCCGCATTTTGCCCAAACACTTCAAGAAGTAAATGAGGCTCCTGACGATTCATTGTCGGATCATTTTCCGATCACAGTGGACGTTCCTCTTACCGAACCTCCTCTGAAAGTGCCGTACCCCTGACGCATTTTTAGTCTTTCTTTGCTCGCATGATCTCAATTTACTCACGTTGTTTGTCACTGTCCGATTTTCCGATCAGCTCTTCTTGCGGCTCGACACACACCAGCACTTCGGCTACCTTTGCTTCCCGCAGGTACGCGGAGGGAATTCGCTTGCCGCTCGTCCTGGAATCCTTGCGTTTCCTAATTCAGCGACCGCTACTTTGCACCATAGCGCCACGATGTGCGTAGCGGTTATTTCTGGCTCTGGTCCACCTTCACGAAGCTGTACTTCGCACTGAACTGGATGCGTGGAGCATTTGCTTTTTGACCGTTTTGCAGCATCGTCCAGCCGTACAGGAACTCTGCGCCGACATTGAGCGAACCATAGGGATTCCAGATCAGGTTGGCGCCCGTGTAGCTAGCGTGGTTGTACGTCGTAGGTGCAGCCAAATCGGTATTGACCACGTCTGCGTACGAGTAGATCGCATTGGACCGCAGTTTCTGCAACCAATAGTGTTGATAGTCTGCCTCGATTCCGACCGCAGGCGTCGCTTCCAAATGAAGATTGGTCCCTGAGGCCGGCTCCGCATCAACGCCCAGTCCGGATGTGTCCTGGATATAACGTGAAATTCCGCGTCCGGACGCAACCGCAATAATCAAATTGTCCCTTCCGAAGGTGCTCAGGCCAAGGGAAGTGTTCACTCCCCAGCCAAAGACTGAGCTTGCTCTCGAATCGGGAAGATATGCAGCGATGGAACGAAACAATCCGGCTACCTGGAGGTGACCTCGCTCGAATTCCCGGAGGAGGCGAATTGTCCCGTCGGGACCTGGCGCGTTCGGTTGGGCAACAAATTGAGGCGTCTGAAAGAAAACGTCCGAACTGGGCCTTTCAACTGCAAGATAGAATGTGGTTCTCGAACCCAGAGCAAATCCGTAACGAATCTGTGGATTCAACAGAAGAACCATTCCATTCGGTCCCCGAAAATCCAAACTGTCAGCAATTGCGTCCGGATCCATGAAGTTTGTCCAGGTCTGGCCGATGAGCAAGTTACTCACTTGAGCGTAAGCATGGCGTAGCCGAGGTGTGGTCGCGTTCGTTCCAAACATGTCACCTTCCAAGTACAGGCGCACCTCGCCTAGCGCGCTACTTGGGATCCTGAAGTCTAGGCTTAGCCGTGTCGCCCGGATGGAAATGTTAGTATCGTACACGCCTGGCACTTGAGGAATGGGAAAAGAGGAAGGAATGAACATAAAATTGTTCCCAGCGGGTTTCAAATCATAGATAAAGTCTGTCTTGAAGAAGCCGCCGATCTTCAGAATAGTCTGTGTTCCAGGCAATTTAAAGAAGCCTTTATACTTCGGGTCCAGCGGCAGGTTATCGAACCGCGGGGTTGCCGCCGTGTCCTCATCAAATTCCTGGTATTCTGCGGTGGCTTCCCCAATTTGCGGTGATAGTGTGCTCTCCTGCGGAAGTTGTGCGGCTTCGATCGTGCCCTGTTGCGGAGTCGTAGGGGCTGGAGGAGCGATAGCGGGCTGAGCGGATGCCGCTGGTTTCGCACCTTTTAGTTGATTAATTTCCGTCTGCATCTCGCTCATCTGTGCCCTCATCTCTTCGACGACCTTTCGCAATTCTCGAATCTCATCAGTGGAGTTTTGTGATTGCCCCAAAGTTCTGACGGGCGCTAAGGTTGCGATCAAAATAAGAGCCCCACTCAGACAAAGCTCGTTCGCTTTCATTGCATGCCTCCTGAAGCCCGTTCTGACAGGAATTGGCGTAAGCCAAGGGCCTCTTCGAAAACTCTCGACGAGATCGATCAGTTGGTTAAAGGCAAAGGCTACGTCGTCCCTGTTGAGCCTCCGCGTTGACGCGCTTCTGAGAACTTCTTCGGGCATCCAACCTTTCGACCTAGCTCGTTACTAGACGGCCACTATACTCTGGAAGGTTTCTTTCTTACTGAGCTTCTTGCCCGGCAGCACAACCCCAAGAGGTGAAGCCACATGTCCATCTACACTGATTCCGCCGTATCGCACTGACAATGGTGAGTCTGTGGTGTTGACGATGGCTGTCGTGTAGTTAAGGAAAGTGCCTACTCCGTCCGGGCCGACGCCCTCGAATCCGATCCGGGAACTTACCTCTATTCCTGAATAATTCAATGTGTGTATCGCATTGCCTGTCAATGGGTCTTGAATGGCAGCGGAGACCGCACCAGAGGGGGAGTCCTGCCCCAATACAAACGAACTCTTTACTCTGTTTTGATTATGTGGCCGTTTTGACCAAACGCGCCGGGAGCAAACGTGAAAACTGCTAGGACGAATATGCAGGCCTGGTTCATCGTGTTTTAACCAGGTCTTTCAAAAGCGCGCTCCATCTCATGGCCGTAGTAAGGATCGCGCGACCAATCGTGGTGCATCCGAATTGTCAAAAGTAACAGGCTATTTTCGTTCGGTCAGAAGTGAAGGAGATCGCACCAGGGTCTGGACTCCGCTGACAGCCATCCAAGGACGGACCAAAGGGCATTTCAGCGAGCTATTTCGCCCTCGTCATCAACTCGCGCCGCCCTTCCGCCTGCGAATATTTCGGATTTTTGAGACTCGTGCTTCTAGTCCGCAAATCGAAAAAGGGAGTCGTTGACATTCCATGCAGAACAGGCGCACCAAATTCTGGATCTTCATAATTATCCTTGTACTGGCAATCTATGTTGCTGTAGTGCTTCGCGGACTGACCGAGAGCACTCGGCGATCACTATTACTTCGAGACGAGATCAGTGTAGCTGATCGCGTGTTTATTTCTATCCTGGTCACAAACGCCAGCCCATCAACACACGAGCTAACTGCGCAACTTGGCTTTCGTCTTGCTGGAAACGTAGCCAAGGACGATGTCACTCCCGCCGCTGATCTGAAGCTACTCATCAACAACGTCCGTGGACAGCAAGAGTTCGATTTCCCTAAGGAAAAGCGATTGAACCGGATCGAGATAGTCTTTCCTCTTAACGGTGATGTGAATAAATACCCGTTGGATAGCTATGAGACAACTATGTGGCTTCTGATGACCACGCCCGCACGAAATGAGCAGCCGAAAGCGCCGAGGGTACCCGTAGGTATTCCTGAATTCACACACCAAACTGATGAATTTGTGGTCAGCTCCAGTGCGTTGCTGCGTAACACCCCGGTCGCACTTTCTACCTCAATATCGGCTTCTATACCAGGGATCCAATTCAAAGGAAACGTATCGCGGGGCAACGCCCAAGAACCCATGGGGATCGCGCTGCATCTCGCACGAGCGATTAATGTGATTTCGGTCTCGCTGATTGTCATGTTAATGATGACAGTCTTGTCGATGAGCTTGCTGGCGATGGCCGTAAGGGCAGCCATGACACTAGAGAAGACGGACCTACTACCTCTCTCAGTTTCTATTTCACTGATTTTCGGATTGCCCGCGCTTCGCAATATTCAGCCGGGCGTTCCGCCAGTCGGTGCACTCGTTGACTACGTTACCTTCATCTGGGCTGAGTTGATTGTTGCAGCGTTGGCCGTGATCATCGTGTGGACTTGGCTGTTGCGGTCGAGGGCTAAATCGTGCCCTGCGCGTTAACCAAGTTCTAGCCGATGGCGCAATGTTACTCGAACTGTGCATATTGGACGGACTCAGGCGCATTGGGTGGATGCGGGGCAGCACAGGCCTTTTATAGCACCGGAGGGGGAAATAGTGACATCTGTCGCCTTATAATCAAACGATTCCCAAAGACGGTTCCGAGGAGAAGACACCGTGAGCGAAATCAGGCGGACTTTGAAGCAAAGAGTCTTTCACGGAATGGGAGAGTACCTCATAATCTCTCTTTACCTATTTGTTGTGTTCTCCTTGTTTGCGGCCTACAAGGCCGTGATTCTCGCCCAGCATCAAATTGAAATCGTGCCACAGGGATTAGCCCTGATCAACGCATTGGCGCTTGGCAAGGTCATACTCATTGGCCAGGAACTACGTTTGGCCGACCAGTTCCGGGACGCGCCGCTCATTTATCCAACCTTACTGAAGTCGTTCGTGTATACCCTTCTGCTTGCTTGTTTCAAAATTGTGGAAGAAGCAGCTGTGGGCGTATATCATGGCGAGCCGTTTGGCGAAAGCATCGCTGTTTTCGCTGGAGGATCTTGGAAGGGAGTTTTGTCGCTAACGGTGTTGTTGTTCGTGGTACTGATCCCCTTTTTTGGCTTCACGGAGCTGCGGCGGGTCCTCGGTGAAGACAGGTTAGTGGGAGGCTTTTTCCGTGCGCGGCATCTTCTGAATCTGTCGCCCACGGGTTCTTGACATCGCGCAAAACGGACTGCGGTATAACCGGATATTCTCCACGGCGCTGTGCTCGCCGACACACGCCGCGCTGATCACCGGGCGCAACCATCGCTCGGTCGGGTTCGGCGTGATTGCCGAACAGGCCACTGGCTTCCCGGCTACGACAGCATCATCGGCACGGACAGCGCGACGATCGGCCGCATCCTGCGCGACAACGGCTACGCGACGAGCTGGTTCGGAAAGGACCACAACACGCCCACCTACCAAGCCAGCCAGGTCCGGCCGTTCACCCAGTGGCCGACCGGAATGAGCTTCGACTACTTCTACGGTTTCGTCGGCGGCGACGCGAACCAGTGGGGGCCGAGGGGATGAAGCAAGCCGCACTCGGCCGCGAATAACGTTTTGGTGGGTACTCAGCCGTATGCGGCGCTCATCGGCGTAAACCGAGAATGAATCAAGGAGGAGAGGATCTTCCTTGCCTACCGCGACGCGAAGACGGGGAATAGAGTCGCCGCCTGTTACAACACCATGTTCACGCCCAATGGGATTCCCGCGTCGAGAGACACCGCTCCGCAAACGCTGGTCGAAGGCCTCGACTCCGCCAAGATAAAGAAGGATTATGGCGTCCTCGGCGGATCGTTGAACGGACCGAAACTCTGGTTGCCCGATTGGTCGGAGATCTACACCGGAGTGGAGAGGGACTTCAACGGCATGGCGGCCATCTGGGGCGTTCAACTGAATATGGGCGACAACACCGGAGGCGTGGAATCCACGCCCTATAAGCCCATGACCATCGCGCGGAAGAGCAGTCTGGGTTGGAACAAGGGTTCGAAAGTGGTGCTGCTCGACGATGCCGCGGGCAATACATGGATCCTGAACGGGTTTCAGTGGGTCTCAAACCGCAGCACACCTACGAGGAATTCCTTGCCGGCGGGGCAAGCCAGTTCATGAAACTCCCTTCGGGCTGGAAGGTCCGGAGCAAAGTACTTGAGAAGGACTTGGTCGAGACGCTAGCAAGCGGCATTGCCACCATCATTCCTGACGAGTTCTTTGACGTCTACGACAAGACCGGCCCGGGCATGAGCAATTACAAACCGTGATTGTCCAGCGTCGGCGCACTCCCAGCGGAGCGAGGAACTGTTCACCAGTTTGGATGCCTTCGCCGCACAGCAGCACTCGCATGGCCACATCGCCTGGTGTTTGTCGCCAGTCCGCCTCTGCCCCTCCTCACTTTGGCCGTGGAGACCTTTACATGCTCCCGATCGCATGGAGTTCTTTCGTGATCACCGAGATGCAGACTTGCTTCTGAAGTTCAAGGTCCCGAGTACCGCAAGACACTGATACGACGACATCCACATAGGCCGAATTAACGGCGAGGGTTATGCGCCGACTGTACGGTGCGTGATACAGTGCGTCAGAGCGGAGCTTAACGCCGAGGGAGAATGATGGAGAGACGCACTTTCATAAACGTTTCGGCCGCGGCAGCGACTGCGCTGGCATTCAAACCTCTGGCACCTGCCAGGGAGCAAGAACGAAAGAGTCCAGTGGGGTATCCTGACCCAGCGGTGGAAGTGGTAGATCCGCGGTTCGTAAAATACAGAGTCGTCAACGCCGCGGTCGAGCGCTTATACACGGGCACACGGTGGGCGGAAGGGCCAGTGTGGTTCGCGGACGGGCGGTATCTTCTGTTCAGCGACATCCCTAACAATCGGATGCTGCGGTGGCTAGAGGACACAGGAGAGGTGAGCGTTTTCCGGAGCCCCTCGAACTATAGCAACGGCAACTACCGGGACAGACAGGGAAGGCTGCTGACTTGCGAGCACGACTCTCGCCGGGTAACGCGGACCGAATACGACGGCACGATCACGGTGCTAATGGACCGGTTTCAAGACAAGATGCTGAATGCGCCGAATGACCTGGCGGTACACTCCGACGGAGCTATCTGGTTCACCGACCCGGGCTACGGCATCATGTCGGACTATGAAGGCCACAAAGCTCTGTTCGAGCTACCGACCAACGTGTACAGGTTGGACCCGAAAACGGGCAAGGCGACGGTGGTTGCGAACGACATGGATAAACCCAATGGGCTGTGTTTCTCTCTCGACGAGAAAAAACTGTACATCGTGGACACGGGAGAACCGAAGCACCCGAGCGACCCGCACCCGATTCGTGTGTATGACGTGGAGGATGGCGTGCGATTGAAAAATGGGCGAATGTTTGTGGATATGTCGCCCGGTTTATCGGATGGCATCCGATGCGATGTGGACGGCAACGTGTGGTCCGCGGCGGGATGGGGTGGAGAAGGCTATAACGGAGTGCACGTGTTCGCACCAGACGGCAAACTGATCGGCAAAATTCATCTTCCGGAAACGTGCGCCAATCTCTGTTTCGGTGGCGCGAAGAGAAACCGCCTGTTCATGGCCGCGAGTCAGTCCCTCTACGCGGTTTACGTCGACACTCAGGGCGCGCAGACTCCCTAACAATCGAAATCACTGGCGATAGTGTTCAAGTGACGTTTGGAGAGATGCAGGTAGAAGTTGGTTTCACCCAGACTTAGTCTTGGCTCTAAGACGACCACCGCTCCGTTCATCCCGCGCGACGCGTCCGCCGCCGGGCGGCTACGTCCAAACGCTCTTGCGGTAAAGTCGGTGGGACGGATTGGTCTAGGAATGCTACCTCACGCCATGACTATTGCTCGTGATAAATTGCAAAACGATTGTGGTATCCGCCGGCACCAGGAGAAGACGAAAAGTATGGCCGCTTTCTTCAGAGCAGATCACATCGGCAGTTTTCTCCGTCCTCCTCAATTGCTCGAAGCAAGGCAAAGCTCAAGTCCGGAGCTGCTGCGAGAGATAGAGGATCAACATATCCTGCGCGTTCTTGCCAAACAGAAAGAGCTCGGATTTGAAGCTGCCACGGATGGCGAGTTCCGACGGCGAAATTTCATGAGCGATTTCACGGACGCGGTCGAAGGGTTCGACTTGAGTAATGCTGTTGGGCGAGGCTGGCAAGCAGGACAAACCGCCATCGCTCCCGTAAGCAGCGTGACTGGGATCGTTACAGCCAAACTCCGTCAACTGCAGCCACTTACAGGCTGCGAATTGCCGTTCTTGAAAGCTAATAGCCCGTTGCCAATCAAGGTGACGTTACCAAGTGCGACGCAATTTCCCGCTATTTCTTTTAAGAGTGGCATCACAGACAAAATATACAGAGATCATTCCGAACTGCTGTGGGACATTGTGGAGATTATGAAAAGCGAGATGAGGGAGCTTTCTTCAGGCGGCGTCACATACATTCAGATCGATGCGCCCCGCTACAGCTACTACATGGATCCCAAGTGGCGGACCTGGATCAAGACGGAACTAAAAGTCGATCCGGCCGCCGCGCTCGATGAAGCGATACGCGCGGACAACGCATGCTTCCAGGCAGGGCGGAACGACGGCGTGACACTGGGCATTCATCTATGTCGAGGAAACAACCGCAGCCATTGGTACGCCGAAGGTGGCTACGACTCGATAGCGGAGAAATTGTTCGGGACGTTGGCAGTTGACCGGTTCCTGCTCGAATACGACGACGAGCGATCTGGCACGTTCGAGCCCCTGCGTTTTGTGCCTGAGGGCAGAACGGTGGTGCTGGGGCTCATTAGCACAAAAGTTGCGTGCATGGAGGATCCGGATGTGCTCGCAAGGCGAATCGAAGAAGCGTCGAAATATGTAGCCATCGAAAATCTGGCACTTAGCCCCCAGTGTGGTTTTGCTTCGACGGCGGAAGGAAACCTCCTCACCGAGGACTGTCAGTGGGCCAAACTGGAACTCGTCTCGGAAACAGCGCGACGAGTTTGGGGATGAGTTAAACGGCCGGCCTCCACCTCAACCAAGTGGGCCTGCCCTCGGTCATGCCAGCAACCTGCCCAAAGACTCTGCTCCGTTTGGTTGCCTAAGTAGTTGATTTCACACATCCATTTTGGTGGGATTCGGTTGCCCAAAATCAGATGCTTTTGGGCGGGCTCAACAAGTAGTTTCGCTCGCAGAGGCTGCTGGAAATGGCAGAGCGGCAGGCTGAGCTTCACGGCACCACATACGCCATCCCCGAAGGCAGGCCTTACTCTTACACTAGATCTCCTGGGCTGTGTAGACTCTGAATGGCTGGCTGCTCGGAGGTGTTCATGGAAGCACGAAGCAATGCGCGATTCGGGGCGGTAGTTCTTGCGGCGGGAATGTCTTCGCGAATGGGAGAAGCGAAGCAGCTCCTGCGGCTAGGAGAGAACACACTTCTCGGCCAGGTTTTGGAAAACGTGAGCAGCTCTCGGGCGAAGGACATCGTGCTTGTGCTTGGGCACGAAGCTGAAAAGATCAAGGAGCGGATTTCTATCGGGAATCTGGCGGTAGTGATCAACGAATCCTATCAGCAAGGAATGGGAACTTCATTGCGTACGGGACTTGCTGCATTGCCCTCTGGCGTGGACGCTGCGCTGATCGTTCTAGCGGACCAGCCGTTCGTTCGCCCCGGGACACTCGACCTGCTGATGGATCATTACACGCGATCCGGCGCTCAGATTGTGATCCCAACGTATAAGGGCTTCCGGGGCAATCCCGTTCTTTTGGATCGCTCTGTTTTCTCCGAAGTCATGTCGCTCACGGGAGACATCGGCTGCCGGGCCATATTCGGGAATCACCTGGAAGGGATCGTCAAATTCCCGGTGGAAGACATCGGAATTCTGCTCGACATGGACAGCAAAGATGATCTTCAGCTGCTGCACAATTTCGGCAAAGGAGAGGTGAGTGAGAATGTCCTGATCGAGACTGCAAACCGGGGGGGACGAGAAACTCCTGGATTAGCGGAGCCCCCAATGGGACGCGAGCTCATCATCGTTGGCAGAGAGCCGGTGGCGATCGCTCTGGTAAAATTGGGGAAGTTGCTGAATTTTACTGTGACTGTTGTGGATCCCCTGGCGAAACCCTCCGATGTGCGCGATGCGGACAGATTGCTGAATTCCCTGGATTTTTCACACCTGCCTTCAGCCTCTGCGCGGTACGTGGTGGTGGCCAGCCGAGGAAAATTTGACGAAGAAGCCGTGGAACAAGCTTTGCACGTGAATTGCAGCTACATCGCGCTGGTGGCGAACAAGAAACGAGCGCAAGAAATTCGCCGCAGCCTGGTACTGCGGGGCGAGTCTGCAGAACGACTAGCAAGTGTGCGGGCGCCTGCTGGACTCAACATCGGCGCGGAAGGGCCGGAAGAAATCGCTTTGAGCATCTTGGCGGAGATCGTGGCAGAAAACCGGCGCAGTCCGGAAGGCGTGTCACTCGCGGGGTAAGCTTAATTTCAAAAAAAAGGGGAAATCGGCAGAAAGCGTCAGCGAATCCTATCGCTATCGCACTGCTGAATTACCTTGTCTGTGGGGAAGCTCTTGGTGGCCGACTCGGATTCTTTGCGGGTTTTGACGCTCCCGCCGCGGCGTAACGCCACCATTTGACTCACGATGCTTAGCGCGATTTCCTCCGGCGTGGAGGCGCCGAGATCGAGTCCTGCCGGCGCCCAAACCCTTTCGATCTTTTCCGCGGACATCCCCGTCGCAAGAAGATAATCGAGCACGAGCCGAGAACGATGGCGGCTGGCGATAAGAGAAATGTATCCAGCATTGCATTCCAAAGCCTTTTGCAGCCACAGGTGATCCTGCTTGTGCAGCGTTGCGATGACTACGAACGTTCTGGAATTGATGGGAGTCTGGGTGAGATCGAAATCCTCTGTTACAAGACCCGTGGCTTCGGGATAAGAGGCGCGGTCGGCGGCGGGATCGTTGACGGTGACGGAAAAATTCATCAACGCGGCAATCTTTGCCAGCACCTCCGCGATCCGGCCGTGCCCGACGATCAACAACTCGGGCTGCGGAAGAACGGGCTCGATATAGACATCCATTTTGCCGCCGCAGGGCATTCCCACTCCGAGCAACTCATCGGTCATATCCAGACTAATCAGCTCGGGCTTGCCCAGGTCGATGCATTTCAAGGCTTCGTTTCTGACGGCGCTCTCCGCGCAGCCGCCCCCGACCCATCCCAGGGCGATCTTCCCCTGCTCGTCGATGATGGCTTTGGAACCAGGCTTCGCCGAAGAGGAGCCCTCCACTCGCACGATGGTAGCCACGGCGAAGTATTTCCTCTGTGCCGCGAGTTCAGCCACCTTGGAGTAAAATTCGGCAGACATAGACAACACCCTATCATATACCCTGTTTTTCATGCCGGCCCAGGGAGTAGCAATGTATAGCGAGCAGATTCGGGAGCATTTTGCCAACCCGCGTAACGTGGGCAGCCTGGAAAACCCTTCCGGCAAAGCTATCGTCCGCAGCCCGGTGGATAGCGACACGGTCCTAATTACGCTCCGAATTGAGGATGACGTTATTCAAGATGTGAGATTTAAGTGTATGGGATGTGCCGTGGCTATCGCCTGCTCCTCGATTGCCACAGAAATGGTTCTGGGCAAGAGTGTCATCGAAGCTTACGAAATAACCAAACAAAGCGTAGCCGAGAGTTTGGGAGGCATTCCGGAATACAAGATGCTGTGCAGCAACCTTGCTCCGGACGCGATTCGCATGGCCATCGACGACTGGCGACTGCGCCAAAGCACGAACAAGAATGCAACGCAGTAAACGGCTGTCAAACCCCTTGCTCAAGCTGAGACGACGAGTTGACAAATTTCAAACTGGACAAAGACAGATTCGGAGGACTATAAGCTTCGTTGGGAGCTGGTTCTTTGGGTATCGGGGAATCCCCAATGCAGCGCGCCGGTTTTTCCCTGAGATCGAGAGAATGGAACTCCCGATTGCCGCGACAACGCGGTGAGGGTGATTTTAGGGGAGTAGTCACGCAAGGGCGAGGATTGATTCGGTCTTCGCTGTGTAGCGGGGAAGAAGGGCAATCGTCAGGAAGTTAGAGCGGACAACCGCCCTTCAAACACAATCGGGCTCCATGATGCGCTTGGGTTATGAACGGTTCAACACGTGTAACGGACTCATCTGGAACGGGCAAAGGCATTACCAGGGTCACAAATCTCTTGTTCGCTTGCGAACCAGCGTTTTCTCAAACTACATCCTACTTGAGCTGAGAGGCGAGAATGATCCCCCCATCCTTTGAATACCTACGGCCAAAAACGATTCCGGAAGCGGTGGCCATGCTGCAACAGCACGGTGACGAAGCGAAAATTCTAAGCGGTGGGCAGAGCCTAATTCCCATGATGAAGCTCCGGTTGGCCCGGCCGGGCTTTCTGATTGACATCAATCGTATTGCAGGACTGTCGTATGTGAAGGAAGAGGGAAGTTATTTGAAGATCGGCGGGTTGACGCGGGAAGCGGAACTGGAAGTTTCATCTGTGGCTCGCTCCAAGTATCCGATCCTCTTGGACACCGCACACGTCATTGCCGATCCGCAAGTGCGCAACTTGGCCACAGTCGGCGGCAACCTGGCTCACGGCGATCCTGCCAATGACCATCCAGCCACGATGGTGGCTCTCGGCGCGCAGATAGTGGCAACTGGACCAAAAGGCGAGCGAGTTATTCCGATTGAGAATTTCTTCGTGACTTTATTTACCACTGCACTTCAACACGAAGAAATTCTCACCGAAATTCGCATACCGGCACCGCCTCCACGAAGTGGAGGTGCCTACCTCAAGCTGGAGCGCAAGGTTGGAGACTTTGCGACAGCTGCCGTAGCGGTTCAACTGAGTTTGGATGACAAGGGCGTCTGCGAGAAAGTGGGTATCGGCCTAACAAATGTGGGGCCGACCCCGGTGAAGGCCCAAAGGGCCGAAGCATTCTTGCGCGGCAAAAAGCCGGATGAAGCCAACATCAATCACGCGGCGCAGCTTGCCGCTGACGAGGCGGAGCCCAGTTCCGATTTGCGGGGCCCAGTGGAATACAAGAGGGGTTTGGTCAAAGAGCTAGCGAAGCGGTCGCTATCGCGTGCTGTTGAGCGTGCTGGTGGCAAGTAGAAGTCTGAAGCGATCGGGAGAATCGAAATGGCAAAGAAACAAACAGTACGCGTCAATATCAACGGCCAACAGCGGGAAGCCGACGTAGAACCGAGGCTTCTACTCGTTCACTTTATCCGGGATGCGCTAGGGTTGACCGGCACGCACGTCGGTTGCGACACCAGCAACTGCGGCGCTTGCACGGTCCTTCTGGACGGAAAGTCCGTGAAGTCGTGCACGGTATTTGCAGTGCAGGCGGACGGAACGGAGCTTCTTACGGTGGAGGGACTATTAAGCAACGGAAGTCTTCACCCTCTGCAAGAGGGCTTCAAACAAGAACATGGTTTGCAATGCGGCTTCTGCACGCCGGGCATGCTGATGTCGAGCTACGCGTTACTGAAAAAGAATGCACAGCCCACGGAGACCGACATTCGGTGGGGAATCTCCGGTAATTTGTGCCGCTGCACCGGCTACCAAAACATTGTGAAGGCGGTTCAGTACGCCGCCGGCAAGATGGCGCAAGGAGGGGCAAAGTGATTGCGAAAACATCTCCTGAAATTGGCGGAATGGGTCATTCGATCAAGCGCAAGGAAGATTCGAGATTCATTCAAGGCAAGGGCAATTATGTGGACGACGTGCGGCTTCCGGGCATGGTCTATGGCCACATGGTGCGCAGCCCGTACGCACACGCTCGGCTGAAATCCATCAACACGGAGAAGGCGAAACAACTTCCTGGCGTTCTAGCGATTATTACGGGCGAAGACCTTGCCAAGGCAAACCTCGCCTGGATGCCGACGCTCTTCTTCGATAAGCAAATGGTGCTGGCGACTGGCAAGGTGCTCTTTCAGGCGCAGGAAGTCGCATTCGTGGTCGCCCAGGATCAATACACCGCTGCCGACGCCGCGGAACTGGTGGAAGTGGAATACGAGGAACTTCCCGTCCTGGTGGACCCTCATAAAGCCACAGACCCAAGTTCTCCCATCCTTCGCGAGGATCGTGAAGAAAAGTCCAATCACATTTTCCATTGGGAAGTCGGCGATAAAACGGCCACCGACAAAGTGTTCCAAAACGCTGCGGTAAAGGCCAGCGTCCACGCCATCTCTCAGCGATGCCACCCTGCGCCGCTCGAAACTTGCGGCTGCGTTGCGGACTTCAACAAAGCCACAGAAAAGCTGACGGTTTATCTCACATCGCAAGCGCCACACGCTCACCGCACGCTCTTCGCGCTCGTGGGTGGCATCCCAGAACAAAATATCCGCGTAGTCTCTCCGGACATTGGCGGCGGGTTTGGCAATAAAGTCCCCATCTATCCCGGTTACGTCTGCGCAGTTGTCGCTTCCCTCACACTCGGGGTACCGGTGAAGTGGATTGAGACGCGCTCAGAGAATCTCCAGTCCACCGGTTTTGCCCGCGACTACCACATGACGGCGGAAATTGCCGCCGATCAGAACGGCAAGGTGAAAGCCCTGCGCGTGAAAACGCTGGCCGACCACGGAGCGTTCAACGCTGCGGCGCAACCCACCAAATTTCCCGCTGGATTGTTCAGTATGTGCACTGGTTCTTATGACTTTGGCGCTTCGTTCTGCGAAGTGGACGGAGTGTACACCAACAAAGCACCGGGCGGAATCGCTTACCGCTGCTCGTTCCGCATCACGGAAGCGGCTTACCTGATCGAGCGAGTGGTCGACATCCTGGCCAACCAGTTGAAGATCGATCCGGCCGAATTTCGCCGCAGGAATTTTATCCAGCCTGACCAATTTCCCTACAAGACACCGTTGGGCTGGACCTACGACAGCGGAAACTACGAAGGGGCTATGAATAAGGCCCTTGAAATGGTGGGTTACGCCCAACTGAGAAAAGAGCAGGAAGAGAAACGCAAAAAGGGCGAGTTCATGGGCATCGGCATCTCCAGCTTCACGGAAGCGGTCGGTGCGGGTCCGGCACACACGTTTGACATTGCGGGAATCAAGATGTTTGATAGCGCGGAAATTCGCGTCCATCCCACGGGAAAAGCTATCTGCCGCATGGGAACCAAGAGCCAGGGACAAGGCCATGAAACGACCTACGCACAAATCGTCGCTCAGGAGCTGGGCATTCCCGCTTCCGATGTAATAGTAGAAGAAGGAGACACAGACACCGCGCCCTACGGGCTTGGAACTTACGCCAGTCGTAGCACTCCCACCTCTGGGGCGGCCACAGCCATGGCCGCGCGCAAGATTCGCGACAAGGCAAAAAAGATTGCTGCTCACCTACTGGAGTGTAGCGAAGCGGATTTGGAATGGGAGACGGGCAAGTTCTTCGTAAAGGGCGCTCCGAGTAAATTCAAGACCATCCAGGAAATCGCGTTTGCCGCATACACTAATATCCCCGAAGGCCTCGAAGCGGGGCTCGAAGCCGTGAATTATTACGATCCGCCGAATCTCACTTTTCCGTTTGGAACTTACATTTGCGTGGTCGACATCGACAAAGGCACGGGAGAAGTGAAGGTCCGGCGCTTTGTGGCCGTGGACGATTGCGGCAACGTCATCAATCCCATGATCGTCCAAGGCCAGATTCATGGCGGCCTCACGGAAGGTCTGGCTATCGCCTTCATGCAGCTGATTGATTACGACGAAAGCGGTAACGTGCAGGGTGGCACTTTTATGGACTACCTGATCCCGACGGCAGTCGAGACTCCGCATTGGGAAACGGGCAGCACGTGCACGCCATCCCCGCACCATCCCTTTGGGGCCAAGGGGGTAGGTGAATCTCCCAACGTGGGCTCCCCGGCTGCTTTTGTGAACGCGGTTGTGGACGCTCTGTCGCCTTTGGGTGTGACACATATTGATATGCCTATCACTCCCTGGAAAGTGTGGAATGTATTGAAGGAGAAAGGAGTGGTGAGTTAAGGCCGTGGCAATGCAGATCGAAAAAATCTTTCAGGTGAAGGAATCTGTGGAAAAGGTCTGGAGCTTCCTGAGCGATCCGCGAAAGGTTGCGGGCTGCGTGCCTGGCGCACAGATCACTGAACAGGTTGATGACAAAAACTTCAAAGGTGCGATCAGCGTAAAAGTTGGACCAAGCGTGACCGATTACCGGGGTGAAGTACAGATCGTCCGCCTAGACCCGCAGAACCATGAAATCGAGATCCTCGGGAAAGGCCAGGACGTGCGGGGGCGCGGCAGCGCTTCCATGAGGATGACCGGAAGACTTCGCGCGCTCACCGACGGCGGGACCGAAGTTACCAGCATCTCTGAATTAACCGTAGTCGGCATCCTGGCGCAGATGGGTTCACGGGTGATCAGTGAAGTTTCCAATATTATGTTTGGCGAATTCACCAAGAACTTTCAGGCTCGGCTTTCGCAGCCTGAGGATGCTGGGGAGTCACCTGCAGATCTCGCTGCTAAACCCATCATTGCAACTTCTTTGGCTTGGCAAACGGCAAAAGGCGTTTTTCGCCGCGATAGCTGACCATTGATTTCTAATATCATTTGAATTCGACTTAACAATGGCGACATCTCCAACCTCTCCGCAGGACAAGCAAATCAAAGATGTAGATAACCTTATCCTGCGCTTCGAGCAGTTGGGATATGTCACGGACCGCGCCCTGGCCACCGCCATTTTTCTGGTCACTAAACTAGGGAAACCTCTGCTGATCGAAGGCCACGCCGGATTGGGCAAGACGGAAGTGGCCAAAGTGCTCGCGGCCATGCTGGGCACCCGTTTGATACGTCTGCAGTGCTACGAGGGACTGGACGTGAACTCCGCCGTTTACGAATGGAATTACCAGAAGCAGTTACTGGCCATCAAGATCGAGGAAAAATTTGAGCGCACTGTCGAAGAGAAGGAAAAGCATATTTTCAGTAGGGAATTCCTTCTCCAGCGCCCATTGTTGCAGTCCATTCTCGTCGAAGACGCTTCACCCGTACTTCTGATCGACGAAATTGACCGCGCGGACGAAGCATTCGAAGCATTCCTCCTTGAGTTGCTATCCGATTTCCAAATTACGGTGCCGGAGATGGGAACCATAAGGGCCAAACACCTTCCCTACGTCATTCTCACCTCCAACCGTACCCGGGAATTGAGTGATGCGTTGAAACGTCGCTGCCTCTACCATTGGATCGACTATCCCAGCTATGAAAAGGAAATGAAGATTGTTCGAGCCCGCTTGCCCGGTATCGAGGAAGATCTCGGCGGCCAAGTCGTGCGTTTCATTCAGTCCGTGCGGCAACTGGATCTTGCAAAGCCTCCAGGTGTGACGGAAACGCTTGATTGCGCGCAATCCGCAATGGCGTTGGGAAGTCATCACCTGGATGTTCAGTCGGCTGAAGAAACCATCGGTTGCGTGGCGAAATCAATGGAAGACATCGCCAAACTCCGCGCCGCGGGCATCGAGAAAATGCTCTCGTAGCCGCCGCGAACGGAAGGAGTCCATGCCACAGCCCGCATATTACCGCTCGGCCGCCACCATCACGGCATTCTGCCGTTTCGCCAGAGAAAATGGATTGCCAAACGGCTTGCAGCAGACTCTGCTGGCTCTCGAAGTCGCCAGGACAATGGAATTTTCGGACCAGCAAACGTTCGCCTTCGCTCTTCGTGCTGTCCTGACTTCTTCGAAAGAGGAATGGGACCTGTTTAATCAGATCTTCGAACTGTTCTGCAACGCATCGCAGAACGCCTCGGGTGCTGATTCGAACGAAGCCAAGGATCCCAAATTCAGCACTTACCGGCCGGCAGCTAGCCCGCAAGCTTTAATGGCGTTGTCCACCAGTGACTCTTCCCAGGGGGATCGTGAGGGAAAGGCGGTCTCTGGCGCAAGTGCCCAACAGCGGTTGCAGAAAGTAGACTTGGCAGGCGTGCCGCAGGACGATCTGATTGAGCTCGAGCAAATCTCCATGCGCCTGTTCCGCAAAATGAGCCGGAGGCTTTCGCGAAGACGGAGGATCAGGAATCTCGCCGAACAAGTCGACATGCGCAGAACCATCCGGCGGAGCATTTCCCGCGGCGGCGAACCTATCTCTCTATCATATCGGGCGAAAAAACCACAAAAACAAAAACTAGTGATTTTCCTCGATATCAGCGGCTCCATGAACTCCTACAGTTTGTTTCTTGTGAGATTCGCCTTCGCCCTGCAAAAATCCTTCAAACATGTGAATACGTTTCTGTTCAGCACAAGTGTTCTGGAGATCACCGATCTGCTTCGCACGCAGGATTTACCGGACGCATTGCGCGGACTATCACAAAGGGCCGCCGGATGGGCGGGGGGCACTAAAATTGGCGATTCTCTGAAGGAGTTTAATCGTCAGCAGGCAAGAAAATTGCTTTCAAAGAGCACGACGTTCATCATTTTGAGTGATGGATGGGACACGGGCGAACCCGAGAGGCTGGCTGCGGAACTCCGCGACATCCGGCGCCGGGCGCGCGACATCATTTGGCTGAATCCGCTCCTAGGACTGGAGGAGTATGCGCCGGTTACCCGCGGTATGAGCGCCGCTCTTCCCCACGTCGATGTGTTTGCTCCGGCCCATAATTTGGAAAGCCTGTTAGCGTTGGAAAGATATCTTTAGTTTCGAGAAAAGGTGATTCGGAATGTTCGATCAGTTCCTGAGTAAAGCCGATGAGCTCGTGACCAGCGGCCAATGCTTCGCCGTCGCCGTTGTCGTGCGTTATGAAGCGCCCATCTCCGGCAAGCCCGGCAACAAAGCGATCATTTTTCCGGACGGCAAAATGTGGGGCTGGATTGGCGGCGGCTGTTCGCAACCGGTTGTGATCAAAGAAGCTTTGAAAGCCCTGGCAGATGGTCAACCCCGTTTGATTCGCATCAGTCCTTTCTCATCTCCTGAAGAAGGCATCGTGGATTACACCACGACCTGCCACAGTGGAGGCACATTGGACATCTTCATCGAACCAGTCCTGCCCAAGCCGCACATTCTTATCCTCGGCCGCTCTCCTGTCGCAAAAACATTGGCGAAGCTCGCCAAGGCAATTAATTATGCGGTTTCCGTTGTCGCTCCAGAAGCAGACCGCGAGAGTTTTCCAGATAGCGACTTGGTGCAAGCCGATCTGGATTTAAGCCAGCTCAAAATCACGCCGCAAACCTTCATGGTCGTATCCACGCAGGGAGAAGGAGACGAGGAGGCGTTGGAAAAAGCTCTTCGCACAAATGCGGATTATGTGGCCTTTGTCGCCAGCAAACCCAAAGCGAGCAAAATCCTGGACGCCTTCAAGGAGGAAGGAATGCCCGCTGACAGGCTGCACCAAGTCCGCGCTCCCGCCGGCCTCGACATCCGTGCCGCCTCGCCGGAGGAAATCGCCGTCAGCATCCTTGCCGAGATAATCCAAGTGAATGGAACGAGGTCCGTCGCGTCAAAGGCAAAGGCGCAGCCGCTTGCCCGGAAGCAGGAAACCAAAGATCCGATTTGCGGAATGATGGTGGATGTAGGCGCAGCAAAATACAAATCAGTGTTTCGCGGAAGCTCCTTCTACTTCTGCTGTTCCGGTTGCAAGCAGAAATTCGACAAGCAGCCCGAAACTTACGCTTGTCTATAGCCAATACCCAACTGCCCCCGCTCTCAACAGCAATTGCCCAAAAACAAGTGATTCTGGGCAGTCGAAAACCATAACCTTCCCCCTCCTATGATGAAAGAGTTACAGGCAATCACGCCCTGAGGTTTTTGGGCAGGTCGGTAATCGTGCGCTAGGCGCTACTGCTTCTGGAGCGGCCCAAAAGCCTTCTTTTCGTCGCTCCTCAATTGGCTGATGCGACGCGCCGTTGTCTTGGCGAGTTTCAGTGGCCAGAGTCGATCTCTGCTTTGGCTCTTGGTATCGGGGCTTGCATGGTCATCTTCAGTCTCGTCTACAATGTGTTTTTCCACGCTCTTCCTTACAAAGATTTCAATCGGTCTGTTGTATTTGAGATTCTCACCACAGCGAGCGCTGGCGAATCGAAAGGCCACGCCTACTTCTCGGCTGATGAATTCCGCGCCTTTCGCGAGGAGAATCATGTCTTCGAAGACATGATTGCGCACGGCACGGTGGGCCGGCTCTTCTATGATGATGGCAAATTCACGCGCATTTTGCCGAGCGGTGCGGCTGTAACAACGAACACTTTCGACTATTTGGGCATACCACCCTGCTGGGCCGCACGATCTCCAAGGAAGATGGGCGCCCCGGTGCTGCGCCCGTGTTTGTAATGAACTACCGACTCTGGCAGCGGGAATTTGGTGGCGATCCGACAATTCTCGGAAAAACCTTTATCTTGCGCGACACTCCAAGAATTCTTGTAGGGATCATGCCGGCACGATTCAACGCCTCTGGCGCGAGCCTTTGGAACCCATGAAGACTGAACAGGCCGAAGGACGTCTGGTCGGGCGTCTCAAACCTGGAGTAAGCGCGCAGGCTGCTGGCGCCGAACTCAATGCGATCGCTCACCGTTTGCAGAAAGAAAGTTCTCGTGGAATGTTCCCAGAACATTTCACGGTTGAGTGCCAATCGATGCGCAGGACAGCCTTGTCGGCAATTTTAAAAACACCCTCTACACATTGCTTGCGGCCGTCTTTCTGCTCCCGCTGATTGCGTGCAACAACGTCGCCAACCTCTTGCTGGCACGTGCGACGGTGCGTGAACGAGAAGTCGCTATGTTGCGAGTCGCACTCAGCCGGATAAAGTTGCTTATGTTCAGTGAACCTTGCTAATGAGAACGACGTCTTGCGTTACGTCGCCTTTAGCCAAGGAACAGCGTCTTTCCGTCCCGCGCCCAGTCAAAATCAAATATTCTGCCAGAGGTAAAGTTGGTCACCTGATGCGGGGCACTGCCTGCCACTGAAAACTCCCAGACATTGGTGGCTCCTCCGCTTGTATACAGTGTGGCGGAGTACCTGTTTGCACGGCTCATGCAACCACCGATGCTAGAATCAGCCGTGCCCTCTCGAATCCATCCGATGCGTCTCCGCATTGTCGACGCCGGCGAAAAACGGAGCCATTCTGGCCGGTGTTCCAAACGCGGAAGGGCGGCACGAAATGATGACAATGGCGAAATCCCTAACTTGCAAGCCTTCCTGCTGCAGAGCTGGGATGAGGCGTGGACTTAGCCGCTTCGAAAAGCTTATCAATGTCAGGCTGAGGTATGCCACCCGCCAGCAGCTTGCAACGGATTTCGCGTTCCGCTCCAAACTCAGTATTTTGGACTCTCAGCGCGTCTTTCATGACCAACATGAATTGCTGCGGCTTGGTGTCGAAAATCTTACGTAAGACAACAACTTGTATCACGGTGTCACCAGTAATGAATTCTCGTCTAGGCCGGGGAGCTTCAGCTTAACACCATCTGGTGGCCCGCAGACGAGAGCGGAACTAGCTGTCCGCCTTTTTCTGAATTTTCCCATCGCTGACCGCTTCCACTTTCTGGGGCGACTTGCCTGTAGTTGGAATGGTGGTTCCTACTCCTTGTACCGTCTCCTTGATTGCTGGCGGCTTCGCGTGCACCTTCGATTTCTCATTGCCAGCCGCGTTAGCATCCGTCGCAACGCTGATCTTCACACTCGCAGCAGAATTGCCTTGCTGCATTTTCGTCGCATCCATTTTCGCGGGCTTCTTCGACGCATTCTCAAAACTCGCCAGCTCGGCTTGCGTCGGTTGATCCGGGCAGCATTCTTGCGCCCTCATCGGCGAGGCCTGCCACAAAAGCAGCGCCAGCCCTCCCAATCCCATTCTCAATATCAGCCTCCCAACGGAACTACGCCCGGCAAAATTGCATCCAGTTGTGTTTTGCTTCACCGACATAGCCACTGTGGTGTCCATCATAATATCGCCCTCCTATCCGAATTCACTACCTACATTCGGATGAGGGCAATTCTCGCAGAGCTTCCATGTTCTGACCATGCACGCCGTCTGGAAAAGTGGTGAACTAAAGGTGAACTACTACTCGGGCATTTCATACGAGATTTCCGCCTGCCGAGGTGAGAAGAAAAAATGCCAACATTAACGATTTCCTTTTGTCACTACTGTCATTGCCTTGGGCGCTTCGCAGGCTTGTTGCTGACTTCGACTGATTCCACTTCGGGTTCTGTGAACGGAATATCTTTATGACCCTTCACTTGGATGATGCAACCCTCGCTCGCGACGGCCTGTTCAAAGAATCGTCCGTCTTTGAGTTTGACCGAGACGAATTGGTAGCCTAATTCCGCCAGCTTCTCTTTTTTCAGATGTTTAGCGCTCTCGGCGGGAATAGGAACCAATCGTTTCATCCCAGCTACCTCCATGTCAGCCATGCTGCCAAAAGATGATGCTGGACTTGAATTGTGAATATTGCATTAACAGGATATCCATTATGGCGTTTTGACCCACGAGAGAAGAAACTTGCTGACGAGAAAAACCATGCGACCTTTATTCCTGCTCACAATTTCACTGCTCCTGTTTTTTGGGTGCAGCAAGCATGCTTCATCGTCGCAGACAATCACCTCAACCACAGATAAAGATGGCAAAATGCATCCGGTCCAAATGCAGTTATTGAGGCCCGCAAGGGTCACGTGCCTATCAGCAACGGGTAATAACGGTATCCCGGCAAATTGCAACATCAACGGTGCGCCCGTTAAACCGCCAAGCGAATCTGTAACGGCGACAGACAAAATTTATTTTTTCTGGCGCTGCACCGTCCGAATGCACTGCTGAGGTGGCTAAATAGGCCTGATGTAGGGTTGTGGGATAATCGGCGTTCCTACCTGTCCCCTGAACATTGGCGGCGCCTGATCTGAGGTGTTTATGGCCAGGCAAATCATTTATCGCTTCAACGGCGATGCAAGTACAGACGTAACTGAAACTGATTTGGAGGAGTCGACACCAATCCCAACAATCGGAAGCCAGTATCAGATGAACGGAAAAATGTGGCTCGTGGCACGAGTTATGAACGAACAATCGCTGAGCGCCCGTGGAACTATTCCGATTGTCCGAATTTTTCTGATAGACCTGTAGGCTGGAACGCGGCGCTGTTCAACTTCTTCACGCAAAGTTGAATCTCCGTCGGCGCGTCAATGCGCCTTGATCTCTTCCACTCGTGTCACGCGACCTGCCAACACCATTCCCGCAAAGTCCCACCCCCACAGTTTGTCACCTGTTTTGGAGAATTCGAATAGGCAACTCGGGCATTCCAGATGCACCACATCGTCTCCTCGAAGTTCTCCGCACCCGACGGCCACTTCAATCGAAAGAATTTCCAGCATTGCAAACATTCGGTCACGTGGCTCAGCCACAGAGGCGAACCTCCCATGCGGACGAACTCTCGACGCGGTGTCCCGCGTGGGGCAAGTGAAGGTTTGGGTTGCACGGCTGATCTCGACGTTGAACTCGTAGAGGAAAAGGGGCGGTCAGTCTAGCGATATGCTTTGTCGATGGCAAATTGCAAAGCGATCAGGCGGAAGGGCGGCACGAACTGCTAAAATCTTCTTATGCCCCCCAAAACCCGATAAGCGACCGTGCTCCAAGTGTGGCCACGGCATAGTCATGCACCACATAGAGCGTGTCGCAGTCAAAAATCAACTGGCGCTCCGCAGCCCGTGCAACCATCCCGGCTGCAAGTACCTTGATTACAAATATTGGCGCACGCCGCGAGAGGTGCAGCGGAATGGTCAGGCATTGGCCAGATAACCGAAACCCTCAAACTCAGTTGGACTTGGTCATCTGCGCTTTAATCAGCCCAACAATCGCCATCACGATGGCCCCGCCAACACCTCCACCACCCACGCTGGACAAAATCGAAGACATGTTCAATCCGGAGCCCGCCGCCGCCGACATTGCCGAGGCCGCCCCGCCCGATGTCAACATGCTCAACAAATGGCCGCCGAGTCCACCGCCGACAAGCCCGGCAATCGAGTTGCCAATCGGCCCAAGGTTGAAATTCTTCAGAATGGCTCCTGCAATATTTCCACCAACCGCGCCGCTAATCAGCTGAATAATTAGAGGTACCATATTCACTTTCTCCTTGTCTCCCTGAAGGACTGACACTTATTTTCGAACCAAACGAACGTGGGTTCTCTTGTGTGGGCGGACAATAACAAAAAAGGGATTCTGGCGAGACTCTATAACAAATACTCACGTCGGGGATAGCGGAAATGTATGCACTTGAACAGTAGCCACTGCACAACGGGTTTGGGCATCTCGAATTTATAGCACGAGGATCAACCGTCTTCTAGGCGACTTGCCTCCGAGTTTCTATACGATTAGGCTCTATTGACGGTTGGTGGGGCTGACGACGATTCACGTTCCTGTCCAGGTCACCGTTGCCAGTCCACTACTTCCTTTTAGTCCCATCTTTTCTCCAAAAGCCTCATGGGATGGCTATCAATAGGCCGCCGCTTATACCCAGCGATTGCTCGTGTCCGCGCCCGAAGTTGTATTCATAGCTCGGTTCGAGATACCAGCCGAATCTATGCTTCGCGGACGGCCAGAACATAAAATCCGCCACCACTTCACCGCTGACAGAGTTCGTTGTGATGCCGTATTTCGTCGAATGCACCCATTCCGGTCCAACGCCCAGCATGAACTCCGCTTTTTTCGAGAGCGTCCAAGGCTTTTTGAACAAAAGGTCGACGCCCCATTCCGTCGACTGACGTGCGAAAAGAGGTGTAACTCCCGCCTCAAGTTCCAGCCAGTTTTCTATCGGAGTAACTTCAACCGCAGCAGTGGGGCCGAAGGCTGAACCGCCATTTTTGACGTTCCAGCTACCCGCTCCACCAAGCTCGACAACTGTGATAGGTTCCCTCTCGACTGACTGGGCGTACGCGTTTCCAGCGCAAAGAAACAAAGATGCTATCAGGATGAGCTTCGTCGTAATGTGCCCCCAGCCGCAATTGGCCCAGCGGATTACCATTTCGACAGAGAATACAATATTTCGTTCACTTTGCGGACGTTCTGAATTGCCCTCACGCATGACGGAAGGATGATTAGGCATTGTATTCGCAGGCGGAAGGGCGGCACGAGTTGATGACGGGGGCGAAAGAAATAGGTTCAGGCACCGACGCGACCCCACCGCCCCTACCAATCCTCAACAAACAAAAGCCTTTTTCTTTGCTGCATCAGCAATCAATCCTTAGTCAGCAATCGGCCTTCGCTGATCGCGCTCGCAAGCCCTTCAACAGCATCTCGCTGAGATTGAGGAACCACGTGCGCATGCGGTCCAAGCGTGATTCTAGGATCACTGTGACGTAGTTGTGCTCCCACGGTGGTGATGCTGGCACCCCTATCAATCAAGGTAGTAGCGACCCGGTGTCGGAACGCATGAAAGCCTGCGATTGGAATTCCCAACGACGTGAGCAACGGGCGAAGTTTCTTTTCCCGGCAGTTTGTTCGCTGAGAACGGCCGCAGGTTTCAATTTGCAAATAGGAGGCCGAGATCGTTTTGACGATTGTGTTTCGACGCCAAAAGCTCTTGAGCCGAGTTGCTAGAACGGGCGGCATCAGCTATTAAAGCCGACGGTCTGGGGCAATCAGCGCATCGAGAGCGCACTCGCGTAAAGCCGTCTGAGGCAAATCACTTTGTTCGGAGGTGATTCATTACACTGACCAGGCGGGCTGGGAAAGGCGGTGGCGACGGAGGACGTCGTTCTACGCCCTGACCGAGAGTAAAATTGTGGACGCAGGCGATTTTTCTTGTTTAGTGAGGATTGTGATGGAACATAAGTTGGAGTGGAGTGTGAAGCTTTTGGAGCGGATGCCTGGGGCATTAGATGTGCTTTTGCGAGGATTGCCGGAGGCTTGGACCTTGGGGAGTGAAGGTGGAAATACGTGGAGTACGCGCGACGTGGTGGCCCATTTGATACACGGGGAACGCACGGACTGGATGCCACGGGCGCGGATGGTGCTGGAGTTCGGGGAGAGCGAAACGTTTGTGCCATTTGATCGATTGGGGCACTTACACGAAAGTGAAGGGAAATCGTTGGAAAAATTGCTGGATGAATTTGCGCAGTTGCGGGCGTGGAACCTGGAGGAGTTAAACAGAATGCGCCTGGGAGAAGAGGAGTTGGCACGGCGGGGACGGCATCCTGCGTTGGGAGTCGTGACGTTGTCGGAGTTGTTAGCGACTTGGGCCGTTCATGATTTGACGCATTTGCACCAGATATCGAGGATATTGGCGCACCCCTATCGGGACGCTGTGGGGCCGTGGAGTGCGTATTTGGGGGTGTTGAGGTGTGGAGGACATGGGGATTGATTGGTGGGGCAACAGTGGCCGTTGAAGATCTTATGCAAAACGCTCCGGTTAGATTCGGCCCAGGGGGGAGCAGTGGAATGAATGGCAGCCACTCCAATAACAAAATTCCATCGATCTTCAAAATCCGGGCAGCCAGCGCATTCCGATCCATGTCACACCTGAATCGCGATAAATCATTACGCCGAGCAAAAAGAACGACCGTGCGACCGTCCCTTTGTCCGACATCCCTTAAATTCGGTACCCACTTGTACGATAATGCGTTTACCGGAATTCGATGGTGAGGTCCTCTTGAGCTTGGATCGGCCTTTTGTCCAAAAGAGTGGGCCTGTAACGCCATCGGCGAATGGCTCGTATTGTGGCAGGAAGCAGGGAGTTCAAGCCACTCAAGAACTTTACGTCCCGCACTTGGCCAAATGGTCCGACCGTGGCACGGACCCTTATTACCTCAGCTCCTCCATATAGATCTCCCGGCTTTGGATAACGGGGCAAAACGAAGGAGACCAGCTGGCCAGCTTCTAATCTAAACACGACGTCATAAGTAATTGCGCATTAGATCGATGTATGTTCTTCTAGTGGAATGAAACCACTAACGATTGCGGACTCCGCAACCATCATTCTGGGATTACAAGATGAAATTCGACGAACCGAGGAATCACGCTATGACCATCGGCTTCACGGCGTGCTGCTGGTGGCTCATGGTATGACGTGTCCGGAAGTGGCGGCGCTGTTAGGAGACGCACCGAGAACCGTCGAGTATTGGATTCGCGGGTTCGAGGAGAAAGGCCTAGCCGCCTTGCGTGAGGGGGAACGGTCGGGGCGGCCGAGACGCCTGAGCGAGAAGCATCTTCGAGGAATCAACGCCGCTCTTCGGCGGATGCCGCGAGAGCTAGGCTTGAGCGGAAATCTATGGGACGGCAAGACGCTGGCGGCCTGGATCGAGCGGGAGTACGGGATCGACTTGGGCGTACGGCAATGCCAGCGTCTGTTTCGGCGGTTGGGTTTTCGGCTACGCAAGCCTCGTCCCGCGATTGCGCAAGCCGATCCCGAACGGCAGAAGGTGCATAAAAAAAACTCCAAGGGCTGATGGAAGATGCTGCGGTCGACCTCTGGGCTACGGACGAAGTACACTTCCAGCAGCACGGCTCGCGTTGTCGCATGTGGGTGCCCCCGGAAACCAAGGACCCCGTGCTGCTGCATCATCCGACACGGCGCAGTGTGGGATACTTCGGTGCCGTACGGTTGCGGGATGGAAAGTTTCAGTTTTCTAGGGAAACGGGTAAATTTAACACGGTGACCTTCTTTGCCTTTCTGAAAGGGCTACGGCGCACCAGTATTCGAACGGGGCGCCGCGTGGTGGTCATCACGGACAATGCCAGATACCATCACGCGCGGCTTCACAAAGAATGGAGAGCGTCACACGTTGAGGACTTTGTGCTGGATTACTTGCCGCCCTACAGCCCCGAACTGAATCCGATTGAACGGGTCTGGAAGCTGACGCGCCGTCAATGCTTGCACAACCGATATTTTCCTGTACTGGAGGAGGTCGTCGCTGTCGTCGAGACGCAGTTTAAAAACTGGCGTAACGGAAACGAAACCCTCCGCCGTCTATGCGCAATAACTTAAGACGCTGTGTTTAGAGGGTTTATCAGCTTCGATAGGGCGGAGTTCAGGAAGAAGGAGAGCGGAAAGCTGCGAGGTTATCGCCAAGGAAAACGTCGCGGCGACCGCTTTTTCCGGGAAACTCACCCGGAACGGTCGACTTCCACGGATCGGGACATTGACGAGGATTGTGGAAGGTCTTGAGAGGTGCGGCGCTGTGCCTGCCGTTTGGGTTGACCCGTACGGGGCGGGATTTCTCGGCGCACTGCTCCTCGGGACAACCGCCTTAAGTGAAGCTGCTGCATTGGATATCGCTCGAGGCGACGCATTGCTTACAATCGGCCCGATCGCGCCACCCTGCTCAGAAGTGACTTCGGGCTTCGCAGTTGCTTTAGATCCTATTGTCTTGGCACCGGCGTCGAGCTTGCTTGCTCGCGTGGACTCATTCGAACTTGCCGGCAGAGCAGCAGGAGTTTGCGAAGCCGATTCGTCCGCTTGCTCAAGCGGTGTCGGTGACTTCGCATCCATAGCGCTCGTTGCGTTCGACGCTCCCAGCAGTCGTCTTACGAGCGAGCCTCGTTCCAGTGTCAGTCCAATGGTTAGAGCGGCCACCGCGAATAAAAACAGTAATGCAAATGCCGTGACCTGAAATGCGGATATTTCAAGCCTGCGCAAACGCAGGGACGAACCCCCGGTGCTATCCTCGGACGATCTGTCCATTCGAGCCTCTGGCGCAAAATCGCTCAGAGCAGGAGAGTGGTTGTCTTCCAGGTAAGGCTGCTCAACGAGAGACGCAGAATCCTCATCCAAAATCTCAGGGGCCTCGATCTCAAATTCTTGAGACGCAGTGTGTTCCACCCGATCTGTCAAAAAGGATGGCTCTTGCTCCGGCAAAACATTCTTGATTGACAGGGCAGAGAGCTCGTCTGCACAAGCCTCTGTGGCTTCCTGATCCCCCACAAACGGGATGTTGTCACTAAGGACGGGAGCAGACTCGCGAAAACTGACATCGGGGGGAAAATTGCCGTGGTCAATCGCTGGTTCGGCTTCGGGCGTAGTTCTTTCCGCTTGTACGGTAGGGGCAATATCAAGCTTCGCCTTATTCCTTTTTGCGAATTCAATCAGCGTCGCGAACCTGCCGCCTGCCCTCGAAAGAGCGTCAAAAACATATGCAACGTTCTTCGCGTTGAATTGAAGTTGCCGCGCTGTAAGAGACAGTCGGAGGCTGTCGTCAATTTCGGCTCGCTGGCTCTCCGTGAGATACCCCCGTAGTTCAAAATAGCGTGCACCGCTCTCGGAATTCTCTCTCCAATCATGAATGGCCTGAAGGCGGCGATTCGTGTCCTTCTCCAACTCCCGTTCCGCCTGTTCCGAACAATCGACAAACATTTCCGTTTCGCCATTGGGCAATGCCATGGTGATTTCCCTCAACCCGCCGCGCAGTTCCTGAACCATGTTGGACGGAAAGGAAGTTTTTCGCCACACCCACTCTCCGCGCAGCTTGTCGAAATCAATCCTGGCGCGATACGCAGCGGTTTCATACTTGAATACGGGCAGCGGCTTGAGCGGTGGCCACGTACCGGCCAGGATGGATTTCATCTCGGACTGCTGCCGTCCACAGGCGAGTCCAGCAATTTTGGCCTTACCGAAACTCATGATTCCGCTCAAGAAACTTCAGCCGTCACACGACTCCCTGCCGTGGGCGGCCAGCTGTGCTGTAGGCCCCAACACCATCCGAAGAAATTAGTTTCTCTTTCCCTGCGAAATTTCATCGCCGCGGATCGGTTTCCGGACTACCGGCCAACGAACCACAAAGACGGATGCGTCTTTATCATGGCTGCCTACGATACGGCCACTTGCCGTAGATCCATCCAACCTCTTTTATTTGACCTGCTTACACGAAAGGTGACAGTGGTTGTCAGCGATACAAGTAGACCTGGCTGGGTTCCGTGTGGCTGTTCGGAATGACGCCATGGAGGTCCCCGGAGGGTTTACCTTCTGCCACGCCAACTTGGCGTATTTGGCCGCAGAATTGCCGTCTTCCCTCTCCGCCGCGAGCCGCTTCCAGCCGAGCGAAAACGGACCATTGCTTATCATTCCCGAATCCGAGTGCAGTCAAAAATTGATCCTCGGTGGTTAATTTCTTATCGATGGTTAAATTTCAACCCCAAGTGGGCTAATTGGCAAGTAGTACCTTCGTACTAACCATATTGCTTTCAATAAGAGTGGCCACGCTGAGAGCAGCCTTGAATTTGGCGTGATTCGTGCCCCGGAACTCAGCGTCTGCTGCAGGACAGAAATTTAGCTAGGAGTAGAAAAACAATGTCAATCCGAAAGAAGAGTTTAATCAGCACCTTAAAGACTACCAAGAAGGCCAACATAGCCGGTAATAAGGCCACGAACGATGGCTCCTCAACGAGGAAGGCCATCACTGTCAAGTATGCTAAAGCGGCAAGACACGCCACCCTCGTCGACAAGATGAGGTAGCAATCAAGACTTAATAAGTTTCAGAGTTCAAAAAGAGGCCGCGTTGCATCGGCCTCTTTTTGTTTTTCTCCCTCCATCAATCTGTGGAATGCCGAGGGCAAGCTGACGAGTTGCTCGCACACCCCCGAAAGTCTTGCACGTTAGGACAGTCTCATGCAGCGCGGGAAACAGGCGCAGCCCATGCGATGGGCAGTGTCCACGATTCACGTGTCCTGGTTCTCGTGACACCTTTCTTGCAGCGAGGATTTGACTCGGTCTTTCTTTTCTGGTGGTTCAGCCTCAGTCGCCGCCCGTTTGTTCTTCGATGACAAGGCGAGGCCCGAGAGCATCTTTAGGAGCACCTCTTTGTCTAATTTGTGAAAGGTAGGCGGTGCCATCACATCTCTCCCCGATCGTACACACGTACGCCAGACGATCGGACAAACAGTCAATCGCAAGCGATCCGCACCTGTGTCGATACGGCACCGATAAGCGAGGCGTGGGCGGACGCTCCTATTTGTGTGGGCAACCGTGGCAGGGCCGCCTCGAAATTTTTTGTTTATTTATGCCATGAGGTTTGTGATTGTCGAAAATTGTCGCTGCACATGGGGCACATGGGGCACCCCAGATTTACTTCGCGGCGGTCGGCGTGTAAAGTGGGTGGCTCGAAGCAGGTCTGACTTTGAGGTAGATTCCATGGAAAAGCGCGGAAAAGGAAGCGGGAATGGCAGATTCCTGGTGGTGATGGTGTGGGTTCTGGCGGCGTTGGGATGGATGGGCGTAGGAGCGGCGCGCGGGCAGGAAGCGCTTTCCACTGTGGAGGTAGTATCGGCGGACACGGCGAAGGTGTCATCGGGAGGGGCGACGTTCACAGTGCCGGCAGGTTGGTCGCTGGAGACTGGAAAAGATGTGGTCGTGTTGACGCCGCCGGAAACGGACACGCACGTGGCGATTTTTGATGCGCAGGCGCCGGACGCGGCGGCCGCAGTGAAGGCAGCGTGGGCGGCGTACAAAGGCGGGCAGACGCATCCGGTGAAGATCGTCACACCAAGGCCGGCGCGGGAGGGTTGGGACGAGCGGCAGGTGTTTGATTACGAGACTTCGCCGAATGAGCGAGCGGTGATTCAGGCGATTGCATTGCGAGCGGGGACGACGTGGACGGTGTTCCTGATTGACGGAACGGATCCGACCGTGGAGAAGCGAAGCGCGCCGCTCCAACTAATTTATGGAAGCTTGCGGCCGAAGGGGTATCAACGTGAATCGTTCGCGGGACGGCAAGCACATCCGCTAGATGCGGCGCGGATCGCGCAGCTGACGGATTTCGTGCAGAACTCGATGAAGCTGCTGGGTATTCCGGGAGTGGGGCTGGCGCTGATCGATCACGACAAGGTGGTATTCCAAGGCGGATTCGGCGAGCGGGAACTAGGAAAGCCGGAGAGGGTGGACGAGAACACGCTGTTCATGGCGGCCTCGAATACAAAGGGGATGACGACGCTGCTGCTGGCGGAATTGGTGGACCAGGGGAAATTGCGTTGGGACGAACCGGTGGTGGAGGCGTATCCGCCATTCAAGCTGGGCGATGCGGACACAACGAAGAAAGTGCTGGTGAAAAATCTGATTTGCGCATGCACGGGATTGCCGCGACAGGATCTGGAGTGGCTGTTCGAGTTCAAGAATGCCACGCCGGAATCGGAGCTGGCTCTGTTGGGGACAATGCAGCCGACGAGCAAGTTTGGAGAAGTGTTTCAATACAGCAACCTGATGGCGACGGCGGCGGGATACATTGGCGGTCACATCGTGTATCCGAGCCTAGAACTGGGAGCGGCGTACGACAAGGCGATGCAGACGATGGTATTCAATCCGCTGAAGATGAACGTGACGACGTTTGATTATGTGCAGGCGCTGGCGAGCAATCATGCGACGCCGCACGGGGACGACGTGGACGGGAAGCCGAGCGTGGCGAGCATGGCGTTCAATTACTCGATCTATCCGGCACGGCCGGCGGGAGGAGTGTGGACGTCATCGGGAGATTTGATCAAGTACGTGCAGTTGGAGATGGATAAAGGAAGGCTGCCGGATGGGAAGCAACTGGTGTCGATGGAGAATTTGCTGATGCGGCGAGCGCCGCAAGTGCCGTTGGGCGAAGACGCGACGTACGGGATGGGGCTAGAAGTGAGCCGGAAATATGGCGTGGCGGTAGTGAGTCACGGCGGGAGCATGGCGGGATTCAAGAGCAACTGGTACTTGCTGCCGGATTCGCAGATTGGCGCGGCGATTCTGACGAACTCGGATACGGGAGGAATGCTGCTGGGGCCGTTCTCGCGGCGATTGCTGGAGGTGGTTTTCGACGGGAAGCCGGAAGCGGAAGGAGACGTCGCGGCGCAAGCGGCGAGATACAAGGCGCAACTGGCCAAGGAACGCGAACGGCTGGTGATGCCAGCGTCGCCAGATCAGGTGGCGAAGCTGGCGAAGAAATATATGTGCAAGGAGTTGGGTGAGATTGATGTGTTGAGCGAGAATGGCGCGACGGTGTTTGATTTTGGGGAATGGAAAAGCGCTGTGGCATCGCGGAAGAATGACGACGGGACTATTTCGTTTATTACGATCGATCCGACGAACGGAGGGTTCGAGTTTGTGGTGGGAGGGAGAGCCGCTAAAAGAACTCTCACGATTCGTGATGGGCAGCATGAGTATGTGTTTACCGAAGTGGCGTGAGGGTGGCCTGATTTTTCTCTACCTTCGTGTGATGCGATATTAAGCCGCATCGGTGTTGGGAAATCATGGCGAAACACGCAATCGGCCCGATAGCGGGCAGCGTGGTTTGTCGGGCGTCGGTTCTGGTTTCTCGAAAGTGTCTTGCTTGCTGTCTTTTTGGTTGAGTTCATACATTCTCTCCTGTGCGTCGGTTAAACCGGCGAGGTTGTAGTGAATGCAAAAGTGATACGAATGTGAAGTAGCGACCCACATCGGCCCTGAGTCATGCGGAGCCGCGCGCAAGGGCGGCGTCGAAGCGTTGACAGGGGAACGTGCGGGCCGGGTATTCAGCCGCGTAAGAGATTTCCTCCGGGACGCCGACGCTGTAGGAGAAAGCGGAAGGCCCCATCGGGTGCGCGGATATCGCGAGGTGTGCCAGAGTCCCGCGCGGTCAAAGACCCCGTGCACGTACGGAGACACCTCGCGCGGGAACCGGGAGATCCCAAGTCCGCCCAAGGCCGCAGTTGCCATGGGACGCATCGGGAAGTCTAAGGACGTACGCCGATGACGAACGGAACTAGGAAGTCGGACAGCCCTGTAGTGTGTGCTGAGCAGCGTGTTGTTCAGGAGATTCAAAGCGGGTCGGAGTGGATCGTGGACGCAGATCTCCGAGACTTTTTCGGATCTGTGGATCACGAAAAACTTCTCACGCTGGTTGCCCAACGAGTAGCAGATGGCCGAGTGCTTCGCCTTATCCAAGCGATGCTCAAAGCGGGAAGCTACGGGAAAGGGCAACTCTTTCCGACCGAGCGCGGCACTCCCCAAGGAGGAGTGGTTTCGCCAGTGCTCAGCAACATACTCCTGACGCCGTTTGATCGGGAGATGAGGCGGAGAGGATATCAGCTGACGAGGTATGCCGATGACTGGGTGGTCACCTGTAAATCGGCAGCGGAAGCACGTTCTGCAGTGGACGCGGCTCGCCGAATCCTGAAACAGCTGGGAGTGGAGTTACATCCGCAGAAGACGCGGATCGTTCACGTCCAGCATGGCTTCGAGTTTCTTGGTTACAAGATCAAGCGCGGGAAGAAACTGCAGTTACCCGCGAGCAAGATTCGTAGCCAGGCACGCTCCGGTGCGCTGTATGCGTACCCGCGTGAAAAGTCGATCCAACGTTTTCAGGACCAGGTGCGGCAACGAACTAAGCGGAGGGTGCCTTTGCATACCAAGGAGCTGATTGCAGAACTTAACCCACTTCTGCGGGGATGGGGCGAATATTACAAGCGAGCCCACGTCCGAAAGCTCTTCAATCAACTCGACCGATGGATCGTGCGGCGGATCTGGTCGCATCGATTTAAGCGTTGGCGTAATGGCGGTTGGACGCAACTGCCTACGGCCACGCTGTACGGTGAGTATGAGCTTGTGAACTTGGTGGGGTTAATTCCTTCTTTAGCATTTCGTAGTGTCGCGTCTTCGTGAAAGCTGCATACGGGAAAACCGTCCGTGCAGTTTGAGCGGCGGACGGAGGCTAGCGCTTCGGCGCGCCTCCTCCGACGCGACACCTGAGAAGTCTCCGAACAACGCCGGGCAACCAGTGGCGGAGGGGATGGAGGGAAGAGGACTGGCCAAAGGGAACCTGCCACAGCAAAACGCGTCCCGGACACCGAGCCGGACGGACGCGCCCAGTGCGCTGGAGCGGGTACGTCAAGCAGCAAAGAAAGATAGGAAGTTGCGGTTCACGGCGCTTCTGCACCACATCTATAACCTGGAAACGATGCGCATGGCTTACTTCCGATTGAAGAAGGAAGCCGCGCCAGGCGTGGACGGGGAAACGTGGCGGCACTACGGTGAGGAACTGGAGAGGAATCTCCAGGACCTTGCCGACAGGCTGAAGCGAGGAGCGTACCGGGCGAAGCCGGTGCGTAGAGTGTATATCCCTAAGGCCGACGGGCGGCAAAGAGCGCTCGGAGTTACGGCGCTGGAAGACAAAATCGTCCAGCGTGCGACGGTCGAGGTGTTGAATGCCATCTACGAAACGGATTTTCTCGGCTTTTCGTATGGGTTCCGACCAGGGCGAAGCCAGCATCAAGGCATCCCATCAGGCGGGGGATGCCGAACGACATAAGCAATTCCTGACGTTTTAGTTGCCGACGCCACATAGCTAGGCCTGATCTTAGTTCAGGAAGTCGATTCGCGAGATCTGGGTGAGCCGAGTCCACCAGCACCATTCCAACTACTTTTGACGGAAAGCGGCTGGCAAAAATCCGCACGTCGTAGCCGCCCATGGAATGGCCCACCAAGACAAAAGGGCCGTCAATCTTGGCGTTGTGCAAAAGCGTATGGAGTTCTTCCGCAAATACTCCACTGTTTCGGGGATTCGGGCTCGGCTCACTCCATCCAAGCCCCGCGCGATCATACGAACAGACGCGAGTAAATTGCGCAACCTCCGGCTGAACCTTGTACCAAGAGAGGGACGAATCTGACAGCCCAGAATCAAGAACAACCGTTGGCGAACCCTTTCCAATGCAATCGATGTGCATCCGGTAGCCGCCAACATCGACTAGCCGAAGTTCGTCACGGAGCGGTCGGGAAACCGCCTAACCCTTTCAGAATCAGTTCAGGCGATCGCCGAGTCTGCACTACATTTTGAAAGGGATTTCAACCGTTCCGGCGGGCTGAGTCCAAGTTGGTGAAGCAGGGATTTCTGTTCGGCCGTAGGTTCCGTGATCCGGCGCAGTCGGATCTCGCGCCCATCCGTCGTGGGAAGGACGATGTCGGCGCTCTGCACTGTGGACAGCAGAGCCAAAGCCTTCTTGGGCGAGATCGGCGGAGTGTTGTCGACTCCGCTGTCCGAGGGCCAGGGAATGATGGCCGGCCGACGCTTCAGCAGATGCTTGAGGGTCACCCACAAGGCATACCCGAGAAAAGCCACCAGCACATGAGCCTTGACCCGCGGCTCCTTCTGATGGAACAAAGGTCGGATAGAAAGCTCGCTCTTCAGCGCGCGAAACGAGGCCTCGGCTTCGGTCAGTTGCATGTACTTGGACCACATCTCCTCGGCCGAGTCCGCCTGTAGATTGGTGCGCAACAGGTAGGCGCCCTCCCGCAAGTCCCGCCAGACCTTTCGTTCGGCTTTCATCTCCCAAACCAGACGTACACCTGCGGGCGTGTCACGCAAGGTGACTTCGAACAGATCGTTTACTTGCGAATGCCGAGCCTGAATTTTTCCCAGCCGGCGCTCCATTTTGTTGCGGTCCTTCAGCCGGCCCTCCGCAATAGTCGTTTGCAGGCGCTTCAAAGCCTCCTCCATCCGCGTGGAAAAACGCTTCCGGATGGCCCTCTCTTTCTCTTTGCGGCCAGTCGTGCGACACAGGATGTAGGTCTCGTTTCCTTGGGGAATCGCGACCCGCTTCACCTCCACATCCGGGCGCACCTGGGTCCAGTCCTCCTTGAGCAAATCGGCTTCAAACCGCTTCATCTGGCGGCGCGGCGTGCCCACCAAATATTGTCCGCCGCGCTTGCCGATCGCTGCCAGATTCTCCTCGCTCACGATGCCTCGATCGAACACCCAGATCCTTCGCGCTTTGCCATATTTGCGCTCCACCATGCGCAGAATGGTCTCCATGGTCGAGACGTCGGCGCGATTGCCGTCGAACGTCTCATAGCTGAATGGAAATCCTTCGCTGTTGACGATCAGCGCGATCACCATCTGTTCGCAGTCCGGGCGATGATCGCGCGAGTAACCGCGGATCATCATCGGATTCTTCTCCGCCGCTCCTTCCACGTAGGTGCTGGTCAGATCGTAAAGCAACACATCGAACTCGGCTCCAAATAACTCCCCGTAACGCTGTTTGAGATGCTGTTCCAGCTTCGTCTTGTGGGGGAGAATGCGGTCGAGACAGCGGTACAGGCGCGTGTCGTTGATCTTGCCTTCTTCGATCTCCAGCAGATCATCCAACGCCGTCGCTGGATACCAGCGCTCCTCCACGGCCAACTCGCTGCCTGGTGCACAAAGCCGATTGATCGTCAGCACCGCAGCCACGCGCGACCAGGCTACGTCTGCCGGATCGTCATCCACGGCTTGCTCAAAGAAACGATCCAGCTCCAGATGCTTCCACAACTCCCAGCCCAGGAAACAGGCGCCGAACTGTCGGGTCCTCTCCAGACGGACGCGATTCACTAAGACGCGCGCCACCTGCGGATCATCGTCCGGCACCTCGACATGCGAAGGGAATAATTTCAATTGCTGGGCTTCGCCCTGCTCGTTGAACACCTCGACGCTCTTCAGCCACCGTGCCTGGGCCGATCCGTTCAGCTCACCCAAATAGCAGAGCGTTCTCTGGCGCGGACCGTTGGCCGTCCGCACCGTTTCCACCAGAGACCAATAGGTGTGATCCTTGCCATCCTTGCTACGCTGATGCGGCCGCAGAAACATCCTGGCCGAGTTTGTCATCCGCCATAGATGGCTTCAAGAGGGTAGGTCTGCACTACATCGATTTTCTGAACACCCCGATTGTAAAGACAAGGCTTCCGCCGTTCTCGTCATCAAAAATCGCAGAATTCGGCCGTTCCGTGACGAACTTCGGCTAGCTGGCCAGGCGGCGGGTTCATCCGCCGATCCTGGGTATATTCAATTTTCTGGTAAATCGCTCCTGCAGAAGCTTGAAGCAGCAACAGGCCGAAAATGCTCAAGAAAAAATAACCTAACCGCGCCGCCCAAGATCGCGTACTTCGGCAACATCGTGTTCCCACCTCGCGTCAAATTCTTCGTTCGTGCGTTTTGATCCTCTCATAATCTGAAAACGGCGGCCTTTTGGTTTTTTGGGTCGCATTACCTTACATGTTCGTACTAAAATCCACTTGTTTTTCTGCGCGAACGGTTGGCCACGCCTTAACTTTATTAACATTCTACTTGCAAACGTTAATCTAATAGTTGACTATATTAATTAATGCGAGGTAGCCCATGGATATTTCTCAAGCCAAATGCCCCTCCTGCTCGCAACCGCTCAAACTCGCCAGGCTCTCGTGTCAGGGTTGCGGTGTCCACGTCGAAGGTGAATTCGAACTCTCCCCGCTGGCCCGACTGTCACCTGAAGACCAATCATTTGTGATTGCATTCATTCGGCATCACGGAACCATCAAGAAGATGGAGAGCATCTTCAACATCAGTTATCCGACCGTGAAAAACCGCTTGAACGCCATCGCCGCCGCGCTGGACCGCGATTTTGAGGCGCCCTCGCCGAATCTGTACGTACTGGAGCAAATCGCTCGTGGTGAGATCAGCGTGGAAGAAGCGCTCAACAAGCTTTTCTAGGACCAAGCTGCACTGAACTCGAAAGGAGCGTCACCATGTCGGCCGAACGCAAGAAAGTACTCGAACTGCTCGCTACGGGCAAAATTACTACCGAGGAAGCGGAAAAACTGCTGAACAAGCTGGATACCCTGGCAGGTGCGGAAAGCGCAAGAGGTCCGGCTGTGTCTTACGAAGCCAAATCGAGCGACAGCAAACCGCTACGCTACTTAAGAGTGGAAGTGGAGAAGCCGGGAAGCAGTGACAACGTGAACGTGCGCATTCCCTTGAGTTTTATTCGGGCGTCGGCCGGCTTGCACTTCCTGCTGCCCCAGAATGTACAAGACAAGCTTTACGCGAACGGCGTCGACATTGGCAGCCTTTCGCGGCTCAAGGGCCAGGAACTGGAAAATGTCTTGAAAGAACTGAATGTACAAGTGGATGAGAGCGGCGGGAAGAAAGTTCGCGTTTTTTGCGAGTAGGCACTAAACGCCGCGCATAGCCGGGTCCAACACCATCTTGTGCAACTGCAATCCCAACGCTGCACCAAGACCGTCTTCTAGCATCCATTCGACCAAGGTTCGCGCGCAGTCGAAGGTGTCGGGCTCACGGCCAGTCGAAATGCACATCGATTCCGAAAATGCTCTTGGAGACATTTCCGTTCATGTCAGCGAGAATCAAAATTGATTTCACATGCCCGCTTAGTCGTGCCGGTAACTTGACTCCCTCCGGTTGAGTCCGGAGGGAGTCGCGCTGGACGCTGGGAATCCGCGCACGAACGGGCCGGTCACCGCCCTTTTTGAAGATTGAGAAGAATGTTTGGCTCGGAGGTCCTCAAGGAATCGATCGGCCGCGCGACAGCGCGTTCGTCACGTATTCCGTCAGCGGACTGACCTCGGAAAGCGGCGGGCCCGTGTATGTCGACCAGAGTGGCCGCGTCTGGTTCGCAGGTTACGAAGGTGGATTACAGTGGTTGGCCGGCGAAACGAACGGAGACGTGACGAGCGCTGGGCTTGCGCAAGACGTCGTTTACTCGATAGCCGGTGGCGAAGGGGAGCTGTGGGTTGGCTGCCCGGAAGATCAATGATCGAATACAACGGAAGCCAGATTCTCCGCGTGGACGACCATCCGCTGTTGGCCATCCCGCTCACTGACGTGGCTACCCGCATATTGCTGAAAAAAGCGGCGCGGGCCGATTTGCGCTCAAAAAGTGGTTGAGAGGCGCACAGCTACACTGCGTGATGGGCCGATGGCATTGCCGGAGAAGAGGCCGCCAAAATCGATCACGTTGAGGGTATTGTTCAGATTTTCTCCGTCGATTTGCAGCCGCATGTTCATGTGCTCGGATTTGTAAATGTCGGCGCCGGCCGAGGCGTTGACCTGGAAGGAAGGATAAATCCGGCCGCGCTGAAAATTGATTCGATTCACAACTTGCTGTCCGTATTCGGCGAGCGCCTCGGCATAGGTACCCTCGAAGTCGAAGGGCAGGCCGCTGTCGTATTGAACCCCGCCCGCGATCCATACGCGTCGCGCCACTTGATAACGTATGCGACCGCGCAGCGTGTTTCGCTGGTCCTGCGAATCGGGGAAGTGGCCGGCCGTCGGAAGCACCGTGTCGACCCCAAGGAACAATCCTCCGGTGACCGGGAACCATGCGTTGCCGACCGTATAGGAATAGCTGACGAATCCGGAAAAGCCATTCCAGTCCGGCAAATCGATTTTTGCTTCCGCTCCGTAGATCACGGCCTTTCGAAACGCAATCGGAAAGCTGATCGTGGTGTTCTCGATCTGGTCGTCATCCGCGTAGTTATTGAGCAACCGGCGAAAATAGTTCGCGTCCACACGGAATTTCTGAAACACAGTCTTGGTCAGCCCCGCCTCGTAATAATTTCCTTCGGACGGCTCGACCGGCAATTGAAGAGAGACGGGATTCAGCGATGTGGCGGCCGTGGAACTCGATAACAAAAGATTTTCGAACGACGGTGTTTGAAACACGCGGTCGTAGGAGAAATGCAGCACCAAGGAGGCAGAAGGGAAGTAGCGCGAAACTGCGAACCGCGGATCCACCGCTTGCCTGTTCAACAGCAGTTGATAATGATCCCACCGCAAGCCTGCATTCACCGCCCAATTGCCGAAGCGGATCAGATCCTGCACGAAGGCAGACTGTTCCAGGTCCGGCCGGTTTGCCGCAAACTGAAATGTGGCAGGAGTGTTTGGCTCGAATTGCGTTGCGTCGGTAATAATGTAACTAAAATTCTCGTTCAAAAATGTGTTGTCGGATTCCATGCCAACTTTCCATTCGTTGTGGCCGTGGCTGATCGTGGCAGAGCCCTTGAAATACCCCTCGCGAAACCAGTTGTGTTGGGAAACGATAATCGGCGTGGAGTTCGCGTTCGAATAGAAATTATTCGCGTTGTCGCGTACCATCCCTTGAAAATCTGCCACGGCGTTACTGGAAAATGTGTGCTGGTAAGAGAGGGTTCCCATGGTTTCAAAATTGTCCGCGTTTTGCCTCTGCCCCGCCGCTTGCTGCACCAGTTCGTTCGGAATATCGTATCGCGCAAGTTCATGCCGTACGCTCAGGCTCAGGCGATCTTTCGTTGTCAGGTCTCGCTGGTAATGCACGGAAAAATCGCCGAGTGTGCCGGTGTTCGAGTAATTCTCAGGCACCACCGAATTCAAATAATGATCCGTCATGCTGCCGCTGGCGCTCGCTCCAAACGTATTCTTTCCCCAAACGTACTGGCCGGCCGCGAACGCTCCCGCCGACGCAAAGCTTCCGCCGGAAAGCACAGCCTGGCCATGGAATCCGGATTGCGCGTCTTCCAGCGTGTTCACTTCCACTACTCCGCCCATTTTTCTGCCATACTCCGCGGGAATTCCCGCCGTGTAGATGGCCATCGATTGCACGTCATCGGCTTCAATCTCCGGCCCAAAACTTGGAGAGCGATTATCGGTCAGCGGAATGCCGTCGACTACAAATTGGGTCTGATATTCGGAACCGCGCGGGTGCAGAACGGCATTTCCCTCATACAGCCAGCCAGGTTGCGAATTGACCAGATCCTGCAGCGAGCGCCCAGGCAGGGAACTGATGCGATTCTGAATCGTGTTGGAACCAATTTGGTTGACCGACCCGGCTTGTTCCGGATTGATCAGCGTGTCGACGGCATTGACCGATACCGATTGCACCACAGACGGAAGCTGCAACTGGATCGCATAGTTCGTTGGGATCGAGGAACGAATCTCCACCGATTCCGTTACGTCCGCAAAGCCCGCAGGCTTGATTTCCAGCTGATAGATTCCATAGCGCAGCCGCAATACATCCAGTTCCCCCTGCTCGCTGGTTGTCAAAGTGTTTCTATACTGGTTGGCGTCACTCGAGATTTGCACCGCGGTTTTCACGCCAAGGCCCGCGGGATCGCTCACCCTCAGGCGCAATTCGCCCGTGTTGCTCTGGCAGAAGAGCGGCGAAGCGCAAATCAGGAACGTCGCTGCAATTCGTGTGATCAGGGGTCTTACTCCTTACGCTCATTGTCGATCGTACAGGCGCCGGGCTGCATTGAAGAAATACACCCATGCGTGCGCTCGAAACAGCCACTAACTAAAATAATTACATTGAGTCGACAACGGTGTAAATGCTTCCAAATTCGGTTTTCGTAACGCTTCAGCTGAAACCAGTACAGGATGCGGCGTGTACGGTTGCTCGAGTGCGCTGATTTCCTCTGGGGTCAACTGCAGTGATAGCGACGCCACTGCGTCCCGCAAGTGATGCGATTTTGTGGCGCTCACAATCGGAGCGGTGATCGCCGGCTTTGAAAGCATCCATGCCAGTGCCAGTTGCGCGCGCAACGTCACGCTTTTCGGCGAGCTCTTCCGAACGATCGATCACATGACGGTCCGCGGCTTCGGTCTGCGCATAAAGAGTCTTGCCGAACTGATCGGTTTCGAATCGCTTGGTTGGTTCCACCTGCCATGGACGAGACAGGCGACCGCGCGCGAGCGGGCTCCACGGGATTATGCCGACGCCCTCCGCATGGCAAAGTGGCAACATCTCGCGCTCTTCTTCGCGATAGAGCAGGTTGTAGTGATTCTGCATGGAAACGAATCGCATCCAACCATGCAAGTCCGCAAGGTAAAGCGCCTTCGCAAACTGCCACACGTACATCGAAGATGCGCCGATATAGCGGACCTCCCCGGATTTCACAAAATCGTGCAGCGCTTCGAGCGTTTCCTCGACAGGAGTTTCGTAGTCCCAACGATGAGTCTGATAGAGGTCGACATAATCTGTCTGCAAGCGGCGGAGGCTGTGCTCGAATTCGCAAAAGATGGCTTTGCGCGAGAGGCCACGGCCGTTGGGTTCGTCTCGCATCACACCAAACACTTTCGTGGCGACCACCACAGCTTCACGCGTTCCATTGGCCTTCAGGAAGCGCCCGAGAACTTCCTCGCTGGCCCCGCTGGAGTACACGTTGGCGGTGTCGAAAAAATTGATTCCAAGATCAAGCGCCTGGCACAGGAACGGCTGGGTTTGTTCCTCGTTCAGAGCCCAGGCATGCCTGCCGCCCTTGGTTTCTCCGGTGGGGGGCGCGCCATACGTCATGCAGCCTAGACAAATCCGTGAAACCTTAAGACCAGTCTTGCCGAGATTGGCATAGTCCATTGCTTCTCCTGAAGAGTGAGATTCCAAACGCGCGGCGGTCGTTACAAGTGCGATCCATTCCGCGGCCAGCAGCTGATCGCACAGATTCCTGCCGGAAGTTGGGTCTATAATACTTTGGAATGAGTGATTAGGAAGTACGCTGCAGATACACTGTGTGGCCGGAGATGCTCATGAAGTGCACGTTGCATAGTCGAACGGTAGGCGCCGGGCTGGGCTTGGCGATTCTGCTTGGCTGCCCCGCCAAGTCGCTCACTGCGCAGGACGCGCCTCCAAAGATGCCAATGCAAGCTGTTTTTGAGGACGGCGCCGAAGCGCGCTGGCTCAAGAAAAAGGTGCTGGATTCACGCGTGCTGGATTCCATGGAAGACATGTCCACATGGTCGTTCCAGGGCGACGGCGACATGGCGCTCGCGGATTCTCCCGTGAAAGACGGAAAGCATTCGCTGCGTATTCGTTCGATCCAGAACATCGGGAAAGTCGGAGGCGCCGGCGAATGGGAAGATCTGATCGCCACCCGCAAATTTCCCTCGGAGGATTGGAGCCACTACAACCGCATTTCCATCTGGGTGTATCCCGACGTGATCGGCGCGCCGGCAATTTCCGCGTCGCTGGTCTTGCACAACCAAGGCGCGCACATCCTTCCTGACCATTACAACGAAGGACGCCACGAATCCATCATTTTGAAAAATCATGAATGGAATCACGTCGTCTGGGAAATCACTCCGCTATCCCGGGACAAAGTGACAGAGCTGGAATTCGCGTATAGCCTGCCGAAAATGCTGCCAGACCCGGGCGATCAGACGATTTTGTACATCGATCAGCTGGAACTACAGACCGTCGATCCGGACCACGTAGAGGGCTGGGACGTCGCGTCAGGAAAAATCGCATTCAGCCATGCAGGCTACACCACAGGCGCCACAAAAACCGCGATTGTCAGCGGGTTGAACGCCCATGAGTTTTCCGTAATCGACCAGGCCACTGGCAACGTCGTTTTGACCAAAGCTGTGAAACAGGAAAAGGTGCCGCTCGGCGATTATGCGGTGCTGGATTTCTCTGAACTACAGACGCCGGGAACCTATACCTTGCGCGCGGGCGACGCCGCGACTCGTTCCTTTGAGATCGGGCCGGAAGCGTGGCGAGAGAGCATCTGGAAAGCGATCAATTTCATGTATAGCGAACGATGCGGAACTGTGATTCCCGGCATCCACGCCATCTGCCACACCGACGATTACAGCATCCACGGCGATAAACGCATTATCGTGAACGGCGGATATCACGATGCGGGCGATTTGAGCGCGACAGGCAATACGCCGGGGATGGCCTACGCGCTATTTTCGCTCTCGGAGCGACTCCACGAGCAGGACATCGATCCGCAATTGCGCGATCGCCTAATCGAAGAAGGAACATGGGGATTGCGTTGGGTGCTCAAGACTAACTTCGGCGATGGTTACCGCACCACCGGCCAGCTCATCAGCTACTGGACCAACGGAATTATCGGTGATGCCGACGATCGCTTTGGGCAAGCGGTGAACAATCCCCAATGGAACTTTCGTGTCGCCGCGGTGGAAGCGCTGGCGGCGCGCGTCTTGAAAGAAAGCAATCCCGAACTGGCGATTCGCAGCCTTCACACCGCTGAGCAAGATTGGAACTACGCGGTCGAAGGCCTGAAAACTGCAGCACCTTTGTCGGAGGTCTACGGCGCTCAGGACGAGCTGGAAAGAATTTCGTTTGGCGCCATCGCTTCAATCGATTTGTACCGTGCTACCGGCGACCAGAAATATGCCGAAAAGGCCTTTCAGCTTGCCAATCTCATCCTTGCGTCGCAGGAGCAGACGCTGCAGCCGTGGACCATCCCGATGACCGGTTACTTTTACACCAGTCCCAAGCGCGAAAATCTGTTTCATCGTTTTCATATTGGCCAGGAGGAACAGCCAATCGTTGATTTGGCTCACCTGTGCGAAACATTTCCCAATCACGCGGATTGGATGAAGTGGTATTCGGCGATTGTCCTGCACTCAAAGTATTACCAGCAGGTGGCGGCAAAGGTCGACGAGCCGTATGGAGTGCTTCCTGCGGCGGTATATAAAGAGAGCGAAGCGCGGCTGATTCCGCAAGCGAAGGATTGGACGCCGTTGCGTGCCGCGGATCGCGATGCGTATGTAGAACAGGTTCATCGCGGCGTTCCTCTCGGAGGCGAATTTTATTTGCGCAGATTTCCGGTTTGGTTTGATTTTCGGGGAAATTCCAGCGTGCTGCTCTCGGAAGCCAAGGCGCTATCGGCTGCGGGGCAATTGCGTGGCGATCTGGACGCGGAAGACCTGGCGCAAAAACAAGCAGAGTGGCTGCTCGGTCGCAATCCATTCTCCGCGAGCATCATGTATGGCGAAGGTTACGACTGGACGCCACTGTACAGCGTGCGCTCGGGGCAGATGGTTGGCGCACTGCCCGTCGGGATCGAAACCAGGGAATATAACGATGTGCCCTATTGGCCAAATCAGATTTGCTGGACGTACAAGGAAGTGTGGACGCAGCCGGTAGGCGAGTGGATCTGGCTAATGCAAGACTTGCACGGCGCGCCGGTCGTCGAAGGACAAGTTGACGCAAATTCGCGCGAACCCATCGAGTTTCGCGACGAAAAGACGGGCCGCATCAGTCAGGTGGCCGTGAATTCCGCGGATGGTAAATTCCGTGCGCAATTGCCGCAGGGAAAATATGCGGTTCGCCGCGGCAGTGTGCATACGACGCTGATTGCACTTTCCGGCGGAACCTACCATCTTGATTTGCAGAAGAACGAAGCGTTTGATTTTCAGGCTTCCACTGACACTACACAGGGTAACCAGGTTAAGTTACGCGTGCACGCGGAAGGTAGCGGCTCTCACACGCTGGAAATCAGAGCCAGCAATCTGGAATTGGGAGAACAGGGAACACAGAAAATCGAATTGCGTCCCGGCCACGATGTGGACTTGAGCAGAACCGGCAAAATCATCGCTCCCGGCACGCCGTGGGTGGTGGTAGTGATTCCAGACGGAATGCTGAACGAACATCAGGAGATCACGGGCACACAGGCAGCAATCCAACAAAATAAGGCAGCAGTCGCCGGATATTTCTGAAATCAGAAGTTGTTTTCTTCTGAAATTACAGGTTTCCCGTCAGAAAGTTCGCGGATATCGATTAGGATTTGTGCTATCAGCCCGGTCCAGCCGGTCTGATGGCTGGCGCCGCAGCCGCGTCCCGTGTCGCCGTGAAAATATTCATTGAAGGGGATCAGGTCGCGCCAGTGTGGATCGTTGTTAAAAAGGGAATTGCCGCCAAAAACCGCGCGGTTGCCGTCTTTATCCCGCAGAAATAGGCGTGCCAGCCGCATGGCAAGCTCGTGGGCAACTTCACCCAGGGTCATCTGTTTTCCCGATCCGGTTGGGCACTCGATCTTGAAGGTGTCGCCGTAATACAAATGGTATTGCCGCAGTGCCAGAAGGATCAGTTGATTCACCGGCAGCCACACCGGCCCACGCCAATTTGAATTCCCTCCAAATAGCTCGGTCGTGGATTCTCCCGGCTCATAGTCCAGGCGATATTCCTGGCCGCCGAGGTGAAGGATCAGCGGGTGCTCGAGATGAAATCGCGAAACAGCGCGCACGCCATTGGGTGAAAAAAACTCTTTCTCATCCAGCATGTACGTCAATATTCGCCGCAATTGATCCTCGCGAACAAATCCGAGAAGAAGATTGTTGTTCGCGCCGGGGGTGACTCCCGGCAGAATGCTCGCCACCAGATCGGGTCGATGCCCCATGAACCACCGGCGCCGGCGCTGGAAATCGGGATAGCGATCGAACGTATCTGCCGGAACCGTGGTGCCCCCAAACAGAGGCACAAATCCCACCATGGTCCGGGCGCGCACCGGGAATCTCTTGTTCCTCTCGGAGTAAAGATAGTCGTAGAAGAATCCGTCCTGCTCATCCCAAAGGGACGTGGATGAGTCGTGAGGATTATTCATGGAATACGCGATGTAAATGTAGTGTTCCCAAAATTTGCTGGCAAGATCCTCGTAGACAGGATCGCGTTTTGCGAGAATGAGCGCGATGGACAGCATGTTCTTGGCGAACGCGGCCATCCAACTTGTGCCGTCGGCCTGGCCGAGCAGGTAGCCGGGCGGCAAATTGTCGCGGTCGAAGGCGCCAATGTTGTCCATGCCGAGAAAGCCGCCCTGGAAAATATTTTTCCCCAGCGCGTCTTTGCGATTTACCCACCAGGTGAAATTCAGCAGCATTTTTTGAAACACCCGCTCCAGGAACACGTAGTCCGCAACGCCGTATTGATGGCGCTCGATTTCAAACACAGCTTGCGCCGCCATCGACAGAACCGGCGGATTCACATCTCCAAAATCCCATTCGTACGCGGGAATTTGGCCGTTTGGATGCGTGTACCACTCCCGCAGCATTAGTAAAATTTGATCCTTGGCGAATTGCGGGTCGACATAGGCGAGCGCGACGCAGTGAAAACCCAAATCCCAGGATGCAAACCACGGGAATTCCCATTTGTCCGGCATGGAAAGCACGTCTCGCGTAAAAAAGTGCGTCCAATCGCGGTTGCGGCCTTGCAGCCGTTCGGGCGGCGGCGGAGGCGCTGTGGGATCGCCTTGCAACCAGTCAGTAACGACGTAGTGATAATACTGTTTGGACCAAAGTAGGCCTGCAAAAGCCTGGCGAACGATCAATTTCGCGTCCGCCGACAGGCCGGATGGCAGCACAGTGCCGTAGAACTCCTCGGCCTCTTGCTGACGCAGGCGGATGCTGGCATCGAAATCGGCGAAAGGATCTTCGTGAGGACGGTTGTCGAGCACAGCAGCGAGCCGTAACTGAAGCGAAATTGTCTTGCCAGGAGGAACGCTAAGTTGGTAATGGCAAGCCGCTTTGGTTCCGGTTTGCGCGGGGTTCACCGCATTCCGGTTGCCGCTGATGACATAGGAATGAAATGCGTCCTTCACATAAGGTGAGTGAGAAGGATAATTAAAGAGCCGCTCGTTGTTTGTTTCATTCTCCGTGAAAAGAAATTCGCTCGCGCCGGCACAATACAGCATATATTCGCCGAGCTCCCAGTGCTTGGCGAGAATCGACCGCACATTTGCATCCTTGAATGAAGACTGCGCCGGAAAAGAAAGAAGAGGATGAGTGTCGTCGCGTCCCCACGTCCATGTGTTCCGAAACCATAGCGTTGGAAGAACGTGCAGGGAGGCAGCCTCCGGCCCACGATTCGAGACATTGATGCAAATCAAAATGTCTTCGGGGGCGATTTTCGCGTACTCCACCTCGACATCGAAATAGCGCCCCTGATCAAAAATGCCTGTGTCCGCTAGCTCGTATTCCCGGTCATTTTTGTCGCGGCGCCGGTTTTCTTCCCGCAGTTGTTCATAGGGATAGGCCGCGTGAGGATATTTGTAGACGCACTTCATGTACGAATGCGTCGGCGTGTTGTCGAGGTAGAAGTAATACTCCTTCACATCCTCGCCATGATTGCCTTCGTGCGCATTGAGCCCGAACATGCGCTCTTTCAGGATCGCATCGCGCGTATTCCATAGCGCGAGCGCAAAGCACAAATATTGGTGACGGTCGCAGATGCCGGCAATGCCGTCTTCATTCCAGCGATAGGCGCGCGAGCGCGCGTGGTCGTGGGGAAAATACCTCCAGGCGTCGCCATCCTTGCTGTAGTCTTCGCGAACTGTGCCCCAGGCGCGCTCTGCCAGATACGGGCCCCAGCGATTCCAGTGGCCTTCGTGCTGGCGGTTCATTTGCAGCCGGGTACCTTCGCGAGTCTGATAAATGTTCATGCTGTTTTGTCCAATACTGCGCTACGTGGCCGCTCCCATTTTGATGCGGAACGATGCCCGAAACTCGTGGCCAGGTTCAGCAACGCGCAAGCCTTTGCCGGTTGTGAGCGCGCTTGTCGGGGCGGTCATCGGCTCCAACGCCACAAAATCCTTGTCCTTAGGAGCAAATACCTGCACGTACGCGAAGCCCTCAAGAAAAGTCACCGTGATGTTGTGCTTGGCGCCGGAAATCGAAAAGGACGATCGCTCACTGGACAAAGCAAAGCCATGGTCATAGCTTGTGTCGCCGAGCGGTGCATCGACAGGCCCGAACAACTCCTCGGCACCCGTCGGAATTCCGCGCGCATCCAGCAGAAGCTTACGCATGCCCGGCAATTCCAATCGCCACTGCGCGCGCGGGAGTCCAGAGATTCCAAAGTAGGGGTGAAAGCCGAAACTGATCGGTACAGCGGATCCCGCATCTGCAAAGACGATGGTTTGCAAGGTGAGCAAATCCGAAGTGACGTTTGCGGCCATCTGCACCCGATGAGGAAAAGGGAAGAGCTCAACCATCTCCGGGCGCTTCCAATCCAGCTGAGCCAGCACTGAATCGCTCTTCGCTTCGAGAATTTGCCAATGGAGCTCGCCCCACGGCACGCCATGCATCGGCAGGCCGCGATCATCGAAATGCAGCAGTGGAGAATCCGGATCGAGGTCCACATCCTGCCCCGCCGCGCGGTAATGCAGGCCCGCAAGGCGATTCGCCCACGGATACAGAAACGGAATTCCGGCGGTGCTTCCTTTTCGTTGCGCCGATTCCAGGTCGTCGATGCGTCGAAGCTGTTCCGCTCCGCGAAAATTCAGCGAAACGCAGAGCATTCCGGCATCTGGCCAAAACATAGCGCGAAGATCTCCGGCGCTCAGGGAGATTGCCGAGGAATCGTTCATCTTGTTTTCAGTGCGACCACGCCTGGCCGGAGGTCAGCGACGATTTTCCGGCTGCGATTACTTGAAAGAGCTGGCTTTCGCGGCGGTCGCGGGACTGGCAATCACAGGATTGTCCCATCCGCCGGGCGGCACGACGTGCTCTGCAACTGCCTTTGGTCCCCAGGTGTTCGGCTCATATTCATAAACGGGCGTAGCCGCTTTCAGGACGGGATCGACAATGCGCCACGCTTCCTCGACATAGTCCTGCCTGGCAAAGAGCGTCGCGTCACCCGCCATGGCATCACCGAGCAGGATTTCGTACGGCTCCATCTCGCCAGGTTTGATCTGATGATGGGCCAGCATTTCCACGGGCTCACCCATCATTTGTTCGCCGGGCGCCATCACCGTCATGCCCAAAGCAATGTCGACATCCGGGCTGACCCGGAAACGCAAATGGTTTTGCGTCAATTTACTGCTCTGAATCACCGTGGGAGGATACCGGAATTTGGCCATTACCTCCGTGCACGTAACCGGTAAGTTTTTGCCGGCGCGAATATAAAAAGGAACACCTTTCCAGCGCCAGGAATCCACTTCCACTCGCAGCGCCGCAAACGTTTCCATTTTCGAATCCTTGGCCACTCCCGGCTCCGCAAGATAGCCGCGGAATTGCCCGCGCACGATATCCGCTTCCTTGATCGCAGGCATGGCCTTCAAGACTTTCACTTTTTCGTCGCGAACCGTTTCGCTGTCCGTGCGCACCGGAGCTTCCATCGCCAGGTTGGACAGAATCTGGAAAAGGTGATTCTGGATCACATCGCGGATGGCGCCGGTTTCGTCATAAAACGCGCCGCGGCCCTGCACTCCAAAATTCTCGGCCATGGTGAGCTGCACACTTTCGATATAGTGGCGATTCCAGAAGGGCTCGACAAACGTATTCGCAAAACGGAAAACCATTAAATTGTTCACCGGCCGCTTGCCCAGAAAATGATCGATGCGAAAAATGTCCTGCTCATCAAAAGAGCTCAAGAGAATCTTGTTGAGTGCCTGCGCGGAGGCCAAGTCGTCGCCGAACGGTTTTTCCACGATGATCCGTCCGCCCTTCGCGCAACCCGACTTCACCAGTTGTTCGACTACCGTGCCGAACAGCACCGGTGGAATGGCCATGTAATGCGCCGGATGGTTGGCGTTTCCCAATTCCTGGCGCAGCTTTTGAAATGTAGCCGGGTCTTTGTAATCGCCGTCGACGTAGTGCAGCAATCCCGAAAGCTTTTCCCACGCCGCAGCATCCACGCCGCCATGCTTTTCCAGGCTATCTCCGGCCCTGGCTTTCAGCTGATCCAGATTCCATCCCGCTTTCGCCACGCCAATTACGGGAACGTTGAGATGCCCCCTCTTTACCATGGCTTGCAGTGAGGGGAAAATTTGTTTGTAGGCCAGATCGCCCGTCGCCCCGAAGAAGGCTAAAGCATCTGAATGTACAGCGCTCATCGCTCGATCCTTTCCCGGGCGGGGTTCGCTGCGGGGAACGATTGGCCGCCACAGCGAGACAGCGAGTTTACCAGCAAATTAAAATTGGCTCCAGGTGTGCTTTCGCTGATGCCTGTAACTCTGGCCCAACCATGAAAATTGACAAACAATGAAAATTGACTCGGAAGATATTTCGAACCGTGATATTTTCAATCTTCCAGGCCACGTCCTCGCGGACGGCGTTTCTCTGGAATCTTTCTGAAAACTTCAATCGAAGCGCACTCCGGGGAGGTTCGCCATGAGGGGTTACATCCATTGGCATCGGCTTACGGTGATTGTTCTATGCGGCCTCGCCGCCATTGGAACCATCGCGGCTTGCAAGGATTCCAAGCCCGCTTCCGCTTCTGTGAAACAGCAGCCCAATGTTCCCGCGGGTTACACGTTGACCGCAACCGGCATTTCGGAGCTTCACGCCATCGCGGATTCCGCCCGCAATCCTGATCTGCGATGGCCGGACTTTACGCCATATAAGAGCGAGTTCGCTAAATTCTACGACAGCAACGGTTACACCCTAGCGTGGGTGCAGAACGGCCACATCAGTCCGCAGGGTATCGCGGTGATTGGACTGCTGGAGAGTGCCAACAGCAAAGGACTCGAGCCGGAAGATTATGACGGCCCAAAATGGCCCGACCGCGTTTCGAAGCTCAGTCAAAATCCCTCCGAACAGGATTTGGTCACCTTCGACACCGCGCTTACCATTTGCGCGATGCGCTACGTCCGCGCTGTGCACGCTGGCCGCGTGAATCCCAAAGACTTCAAGTTTCAACTGGACGTGGACGCACAACAGATAAATTTGGGGGATTTTCTTCAAACCAAGGTGGTGAATGGCGGCGATCCCGCCGCGGAAATCCAGAACACCGAGCCGCCGTTTTTAGGCTACAGAAAACTGCTGGCGCTCTTGCCGGTGTATGAGGAAATGGCGAAGAAAGACGACGGGGGGACGTTGCAAACAGTGACGAAGACCGTGCGCCCCGGCCAGCCATACCCCGACCTGCCGCGGCTGGGGCGATTGCTTCAAATTATCGGCGACATTCCTGCTGGCAAACAGTTGGATCCGAACGCAACGATCTACGACGGCGCGTTTGTGGATGGAGTGAAGCATTACCAGGATCGCCATGGCGAGAGCCCTACCGGGAATCTGGATGCTCGCACGATCAATGAACTTAATACTCCAGGCCCCGCGCGCATTCGCCAGATCAAGCTGACGCTAGAGCGGTGGCGCTGGCTTCCGCACTCCTTCTCGCAGCCGCCCGTGGTCGTGAACCTTCCTGAGTATCGGTTGCGGGCCATGAATCCGGATGGCACGGTCGCGTTCTATAAGAACGTCATCATTGGGAAGGCCTACGGCCACAAATCGCCGATTTTTCAGAAGGAAATTCAATACGTCATCTTCCGGCCTTATTGGGAAGTGACTCCGAGCATTCAGCGTGGCGAAATCGTCCCGCATATTCAGAAAGATCCAAATTACATCGCCAAGCACGATTTTCAGGTGGTCACGGCGAAAGGCGAGGTCGTGACCGAAAATGCAGTCAGCCCCGAGGTTCTCGAAGGAATAAAATCTCTTCGCCTGATGGTACGGCAGAAGCCCGGGCCGACAAATTCTCTCGGTCTTGTAAAAATTATCTTTCCGAACTCGGACAATGTTTATCTGCATGGAACAGACGTGCCGGAATTGTTCTCGCAAGACGTCCGGGATTTCAGTCACGGATGCATTCGTGTGGAGCAGCCGGCCAACCTCGTTGCCTGGGTACTGCGCAACAATCCCGGCTGGGATTTAGATCGCGTGAAAGCCACGATGAACGGTGACAAGGAGAACATTCAGGTCAACCTGACCACTCGCATCCCGGTGCTGATCGTCTATGGCACCGCAACGGTGAACGAGGAAAATCAAGTTCGCTTCTTCGACGACATTTATGGTTATGACGCCGAGCTCGAGAAAGCGTTGGCCGCGGGCTATCCCTATTCCTGGTAGCGTCGGCCGTTTTCAGTGAAAAACGTGCGAAGGCCCGCGCTATTTGCGCGCCAGCATTTCCGCGGGCTGAAATTCGCTCGCTGATGAGAGCATCGCGTCCACGAGAGCCAGCGCTTCTTCAATCGTGTCTAGCCCCTGAGCGAGTTCCGCCTCGTTGATAATCAGCGGCGGGCAAACCCACAGCATGTTAAAGCGGTTGAAGGCATACAGGTGTTTGCTCCTCAAGTGACCGGCGAGCTTGCCCATTTCCGGGCTGGTGCCGTTGAACGGCGCCAATGGCTCGCGCGTGGACTTGTCTTTCACGAGTTCGATCACGCTGAAAAGGCCCTTGTAGCGCACGTCTCCCACGCAACGGTATTTCTGCTTCATGGCTTCCAGGCGCGAGGCGAGATAACGCCCTTGCCGCTCGACGTTGGCGAAAATCTGTTCTTCTTCATACAAGTTGAGGTTGGCTACCGCCGCGGCGCAACAAACAGGATGGCCACTGTAGGTGAGCCCGCCCCACAACATGTGCGTCTCGAAATAATTCGCGATCGCATCGGAAACAATTACGGCGCCGAGAGGCAGGTAGCCGCTGGTCAGACCCTTGGCACAGGTCACGATGTCCGGACGAATGCCATAATGCTGTGTGGCCAGCCATTTTCCCGTGCGGCCGAATCCGCTCATCACTTCGTCATCAATCATCAAGATGCCGTATTTATCGCACAGTGTTCGCAGCTTTGGATAGTAATCGTCCGGCGGAACAAGCAAGCCATTCGAACCCGTGATGCCTTCGGTCATAACTGCGGCAATTGTGTTCGGACCCTCCATCTGAATGACTTCTTCAATGTGCGAAACGCACTCGCGATGGCATGTTTCCACTTTTTGGCCGAACGGACAGCGGTAGCAGTAAGGATCAAACACACGCACGATTCCGGGGACGCCCGGCTCAACCGGCCAGCGCCGCGGATCACCCGAAGCGGTCATCGAGCCCATCGTCGCCCCGTGATACGAACGATAGCGCGTGATGATTTTCTCGCGGCCAGTGAACAGCTTGGCCATTTTCATGGCATTTTCATTGGCCTCAGAGCCGCCCAGCGTGAAGAACGCTTTCGCGAGGCCCGTGACCTCGGCGAGTTTCTTGCCAAGCAGGCCACGAGGCTCCGTGGCGAAGCTTGGTCCCGCAAAGCACAATTCATCGACCTGCTTTTTGATGGCTTCCAGCATTTTCGGATGCTGGTGCCCGACGTTCAGATTGATGAGCTGTGAGCTGAAGTCCAACCAGCGATTGTCGTCGCCATCCCAAAACCATACGCCTCGGCCGCGCTTCATGTGGATTGGCGCAGATGCTCCCTGGACTGCCCACGAAAACAGGGTGTAATCGCGGTTTTCTTGTACAACCTTGCGGGAATGGGAATCCATACGCTGTGCGTCCTTCCTCGAAAACTACTCTCGAACTTCAGGGCTGCTTCTGAATCCAGGCCATCGTTTTGGAGGCCAGCCGGTCGAGCGCCGCGACGGACAGTTCGAGGTGCTCTTCCCGGGTATCTTCGATTTTATTATGGCTTATGCCCTTCAGCGATTGCACGAACATCATAACAGTAGGTATTCCCGAGCGCGAGACCTCCGCCGCGTCGTGCAGAGGGCCGGAGGGCATGCGGTGCGAAGTGCCTGCGATTTCGCGAATGGATTGGTCGCAAAGATCCAACAAGTGTGGATGGAATGGCACTGGCTCGATACTCCATAGGCGGGACCATTCCACGGTGCAGTTTTCTTCCGCTGCAAACCGGTGGCTCGCTTCCTGTGCTTCGCGATACATTTGCGCCAGGACTTCCGCGTTCAGGTCGCGCTGGTCCAGCGTCACTTCACACCGGCCCACCACCGCCGTGACAATTCCCGGATACGTTTTCACGCTGCCCATGGTGCACACCGCGTCTTCGTGTTTCTTGGCGATGTTGCGAATTTCCAGTGCCAGCTTTGCCGCAGCTGCCAGCGCATCTCTGCGGGCATTCATAGGTGTCGAGCCGGAATGCGCTTCTTGGCCGTGAAAATTAATGATGTGGCGCTCCACTCCTTTTGTGCCAAGAACGACGCCGAGAGGCAATTCCATGTGCTCCAACACCGGCCCCTGTTCGATGTGCAATTCGAGATAAGCCGCGGCGTTCGTCTGCTCTTTCGTGGCGTCTGGGAACCTGCTGATTTCCACTCCGCAGCGCTGCAGCGCATCTTCCAGTTTCACGCCATCGCGATCGGTGCGCCCGCGATCGGCTTCAATGGAATGCATTCCGGCGAACGCCGAAGAGCCTAGCAGGCTGCGGCCAAAGCGCGCTCCTTCTTCGTCGGCCCAATCGACAATCCGAACGGTGACTGGCGGACGGCCGGAATATTCGGTGTTGATGCGGCGCAGAATTTCCAGTCCGGCCATGACGTCCAGCGCGCCATCGAGCCAGCCGCCATTCGGTACGGAATCGAGATGACCGCCCAGGATTAAAGTCTTTTCGCTTGCCCCCGGTAGCGTTATCCAGTTATTCCCCGCTGCGTCGAAATGATGCTCAACCGGCAAATCCTTGATTTTCGAAGCGAACCACGCGCGCGCCTTCAGCCACATGTCCGTCCAGGCCACGCGTTGCGCTCCGTTTTCGTCCGCTGTGAGGGCGCGAAGTTCTTTTAATTCCACTACAGTGCGTTTCGGATTCAGGCTCATAGAATCTCTTTTAGAAATGGCTTGGTTCGCGTTTCAGCAGTTTTCCGCGGCCGCGTTCTCCTACGAATTTACCGTCGCGAACCTGCACTTTGCCGCGCACGGTAACTACCGACGGACGCCCTTCGATCTCCATGCCTTCGAACCCATGATAATCGTTGTTGGTGTGATGTGTTTTGACGGAAAGCGCTCCGCGGTAGTTGGTGTCATACACGACGATGTCCGCATCACTGCCTACGGCAATAGTGCCTTTGCATGGGAAAAGTCCAAACAGCTTCGCGGCGCGCGTGCTGGCGGCGTCGACGAAGCGATCGAGATCCAACCGTCCTCGCTTTACGCCATGCGTATAAAGAAGATTGACGCGATCTTCGATGCCCGGAATACCGTTGGGAATGTTGACGAAAGAATCTTTGCCGAGGAGTTTCTGCTCCGTGTCGAAGGGGCAATGGTCGGTGCCCACCGTGTCGATGGAACCAGCAGCCAGCGCCTTCCAGAGCTCGGCCTGGTTGTGCTTCGCACGCAAAGGCGGTGACATGACGTGCTTCATGCCTTCCACACCTGGGCGTTCGGCGAAACTTTTGTCCAGCAGAAAATGGGGCAGCACTGTTTCGATGAAAATTTTCACCCCTCGCGCTTTTGCAGCCAGTGCAACGTTGAGCGCTTTCTCGCAGGACAAGTGCACAACGTAGCCGGTCGCTCCTGTATTTTCCAGAAACGTCGCGAATCGCCCGGTGCCTTCCGCTTCCACCGATTCGGGCCGACTGGGCTCGTGCCATTCGGGGCCGCTTTTGCCCTCGGCGAGCAATTTCTGTTGCAGGCGCGCTACAAGCTCCGCGTTTTCGCAGTGCGCGGTCACAATCACGCCCAGCCGTTTGGCCAGCTCAAGCGTCTGATACATTTCGCCGTCATCGACACCGAAAAAATTCTTGTATGCCAGGAAAATCTTGAAGGAAGCGGTGCCGTCCGCAACAATTTGCTTCAATTGCGACTCCGTCTCTTTTGCAAACTTCGTGACCGACATATGGAAGGCATAGTCGCAGGCGCTCTTTCCCACTGCTTTCGATTTCCAAAGCTCGTAACCCTCGAGTGCATCATCGTTGCGATTTGGACAGCACATCTCGATGTACGTCGTGGTGCCGCCGACCAACGCCGCGATGCTCCCGGTTTCGTGCGTGTCCTTGGCAAATGTGGCCATGAAGGGAAGATAAATGTGCACGTGAGGATCGATGAAGCCCGGAAAGACGAGTTTCCCGGTAGCCTCTATGATTTCCGTGTTGAGTGGCGCGTCTAGATTCTTGCCGATGCGCGTAATGGTTTCATTCTCGACAAAAATATCCGCCGTCTGGCGCGAGCCCGCGTTTACAATCTCGCAGTTTCGAATCAGTAAAGCCATTGTTCACTCCCGCAACACGCGCCACAAGACTTTAGTGAATCTGAATCCCCATTTTCTCGCGATATTCCTTCATTTTCTCCCAATCTTCGGTCACGCCGCGTTGCGAGTCGGAAATTTCCTTCCACGTCACCGGCGGCCGTCCGGACGGCTCTTCGATCATTTGGATACAGTCTTCCACTGGGCAAACGTTATAGCAGAGCCGGCAGCCCACACAATCCTCCTCGCGCACATGAACGCTGGGGCGTGTGTCAATGGCCTCTTTCTTGCCATTCACGCGAACATCATGCGAATAAGGCTGGACCACGCTGCCGTCTTTGGCAATCAGGTCAATGCATTGGTGTGCCGTGTCATTGCACGCGACGTAACAGAGATTGCAGCGGATGCATTTCTTCTCGTCGATGCGCGCCACCGCGCGAAACGACAGATCAAAATTGTTGAAATCGGAAACGCGATGGATGCTTTTTCCAACCACGTTGGAAATTGCAGCAAACCCTTTTTCGTCCATCCAATTGGACAAGCCGTCGCACAAATCCTCGACGATGCGAAATCCGTAATGCATCACGGCTGTGCACACTTGCAGGCTGCTTGCACCCAGCAGCAGAAATTCCGCTGCGTCCTGCCAAGTGGAAATCCCACCCATTCCGGAAATCGGCAACTTCGAAGAACTCACCACGGAATCTCTTCCGAGCGCCGCAAGCATATTCAACGCAATGGGTTTCACCGCTGGTCCGGCATAGCCACCGTGGCCACCCTTGCCGCCGATATTTGGCGTGATCTCCAGCGTGTCCAGGTCGATGCCGATAATCGAGTTAATCGTATTGATCAGCGAAATGGCGCTGGCCCGCGCCGCAACCGCCGCGCGAGCTGGCATCACGATGTCGGAAATATTGGGCGTAAGTTTCACGATGACGGGAATTTTCGCCACCTCCATCACCCAGCGCGTGATTTGCTCGCAATACTCCGGAACCTGGCCCACCGCGCTACCCATCCCGCGTTCGCTCATACCGTGCGGGCAGCCGTAATTCAATTCGATGCCATCCGCACCGGTATCCTGGATTTTCCGGATAATGTCGTGCCAGGTTTCCGGCTTGGATTCCACCATTGCTGAAACAATTACCGCGCGATCGGGCCACGCGCGTTTCACTTCCCGAATCTCCCGTAGATTCACTTCGAGCGGGCGGTCTGAAATCAATTCCACGTTATTGATCGCTAACATTTTCTGCCCACCGTAGTGCCATGCGCCATAGCGGTTCGAAACGTTCAGCACCGGAGCACCGATGGTTTTCCACACCGCGCCTCCCCAGCCAGCTTCAAACGCGCGATGCACCTGCAAACCGGAATTGCTTGGCGGAGCCGACGCCAGCCAGAATGGATTCGGCGAACGAATGCCTGCGAAGTTGATACTAAGGTCAGCCATGGGCTACCAGCCTTTCGTGAATCGATTGCGCCGCCAATTTTCCGTCCTGCACTGCCATCACCGTGGAAGCGGCTCCACGCGCCCGGACGCAATCGCCGCCCGAATAGACCCCGGGCAAGCTCGTTTCGAAATGATCGCTCACCTGAATAAAGCCTTTATCCGTTTTCAGCTTCAGCAGAGATGCCAGAGAAGGTTTTTCCTGCCCCGTTGCCTTCACGATCTGGTCCGCCAGCAGAAGAAATTCCGATCCCCCCACCGCTTGAGGCGATGGGCGACCGGAAGCGTCGGGCGAACCCAGGCTCATGCGCACGCACTCCAGTGATTCCACGGAATTATTTCTTGTGATGACGCGAACAGGTTGCGTGAGGAACGAGAATTGAACTCCTTCGCGCTTGATGAACTCATATTCGTGCGGGTACGCGGTCATTTCGTTTTCGGTGCGCCGGTACACCATGGTGACCTGTTCGGCACCCAGCCGCTTGGCAATGGTGGCGCAATCGATGGCCGTGTTTCCCGCGCCGATCACCAGAACATGTCGGCCAACCACGAGTTTGTCCACGTTCATCTTGCTTTGCTCGATATATTCGAGGCCGTCCAGAATGAATGCTTCGCCGGGAATGCCTAAAGTGTTAGTCGCGCCCAGGCCTACGCTGAGAAATACTGCGCTAAAGTTCGCCCGCAGATCCTGCAAGGTCAGATTCGCTCCCAATTCCTTCTGAGCCTCAATTTTCATGCCAAGTTTCTTCAGCATGGCCACTTCGGCCAGCGCCACATCTACGGGTTCGCGCAGCCCGATAATTCCGTAGGTGGAAAGGCCGCCGGCCAGGTGGCGTTTTTCGAATATCGTCACACTGTGGCCGCGTTTTGCCAGCTCGCCGGCGCAGGAAAGCCCGGCGGGTCCGGCGCCGATGATGGCGACTTTGTTTCCCGTGCTTTTTGCGGGCTGAAACAGCGGCGCACTTTGTTTATAGGCGAAATCCATGGCGTAGCGCTGCAAGCGGCCAATCGCAATCGGTTTGTGTTCTGAGCCGAGAACGCAGGCGCCCTCGCACAACTCCTGCACAGGGCAAACTCGCGCGCATGTGGCGCCGAGCAGATTGGACTCCAAAATCGTGCGCGCCGATCCTCGCAAATTGTGCGTACCGATTTTCTTGATGAACTTCGGTATGTCGATATGCGTGGGGCAGGCCTGAGTGCAGGGCGCGTCGTAACACATCAAACATCGCGCCGCTTCCACGGCCGCTTCGTTGCGCGTCAGCGGCGGCAGCAGTTCGCCCAGGGGATTCTTGCTTGCCGTGCTCTGTGCGGTCTCCGTCAACACGTCCTCCCGGTTTTCCTTCCCCTGAAAGAACCATTGTGCAGGAGGAAGGAAGTTAAAAGCGAATGCGCCATTTTTCAATAGACATTGTCGGAGAGGGGACTTACTTCACCGCAGCAACACGTCCCCTCATCAGCAGGCAATACAAACCGCCGGAAACAAAAAAGCCGACGAACCACGCGTAGTCATAAAGCCAGTGAAGCGCAGGAACCACCAGACCAACGAGCGCGACCGCAACGCCCACAGCCAGCGCCGCAATTGCCAGTGCATTGAATCCATGCCGGTATTCATAGGCTCCGCCACGGCGATACAAATCTTCCACGGCAAGTTGGCGATGCCTCACCAGGTAATAATCGCAAATCATAATTCCAGCGATAGGCCCGAGCAAAGCCGAACACCCCACCAGCCAGCCGAAAATGTACGCGCTGAAAGTGCTGAGCAATTTCCACGGCATCATGGCAATGCCGACGACGCCGGTGATCAGGCCGCCCGTCCGAAAGGAGATCAGGCTGGGACGAAGATTCGAAAAGTCATTCGAAGGCGAAACCACATTCGCCGCCACATTGGTGTTGAGTGTCGCGACGAGCAAAGCGATCAGCGCAATCAGCGCAACGGCCGGCCGGTTGAACCTTTCCAGCAGCACAACTGGGTCCCAGATTGCCTCACCGAAAATTACAGCGGAGGCCGAAGTTACTGCGACGCCGATGAACGAATAAAGCGTCATCGCTGTTGGCAAACCGACCGCCTGGCCCACCATTTGCGCGCGTTGCGATTTGGCGTAACGCGTGAAGTCAGGAATATTCAGCGCGACGGTAGCCCAAAATCCTACCATGCCGGTGAGCGAGGGAACAAAAAATCGCAAGAATTCCGCGGTGCTCTTGAATTTGCTTGGGGTATGCAAAACCGGTCCAAATCCGCCCGCTTTGCGCGTGATCCAGAAAAGCAGCAGCAATCCCACCACGAGCATAAACGGAGCGCCAATTCCCTCGAGAAACTTAATGGTTTCAATGCCGCGCCAGATCACCGCCATATTAATGGCCCAAAAAACAAAAAAACAGATCCAGTGACTGCCTGGGAGATTCGCCGCGCCAGGCCACACGATGTGCAGCATGGAATAAATCGCTTGCCCACCGATCCATGCCTGGATGCCGAACCAACCGCAAGCTACCAACGCGCGCAGGATTGCCGGAATATTCGCGCCGCGAACGCCGAAGGATGCGCGCACAAACACGGGAAACGGTATGCCATAACGTGCGCCCGCATGCGCGTTCAATAACATCGGGATCAGCACGATCAGATTGCCCAGCAGGATCGTGCCCACCGCTTGGATCCAGTTCATTCCGCCCGCGATCAGACCAGACGCAAGCATGTATGTGGGAATGCAAACGCTCATGGCCACCCAAAGCGAAGCGTAGTTATACGTGCCCCAGGAGCGTTTTTCCCGCGGAATCGGAGCTAAATCAGGATTGTAAAGCGATGCATCGACCTGTGTCACTTCCATCCATGTCCTTCGCCAGCGGGACTGAGCGTCAGACTATATGGCAAGCGCGGTGTAAATTCCAGAACGGAGTGCGCCGAAGTTTCCGCCCCGTGATGTTGGAAGCTCGAATCTCCGGGAGTATGTTATTCCCTCATTATTTTCAGACAGTAGTGTCCCAACGTTATGCGAACAAAATCAATTGGTTATCGGAAACGGGTTGAATTTCGTCGCTCATCGTTTGTGCAAGTAGTTGATCCAACGGGATTTTCTCGAACATGGTCAGGCTGAGGATCTGTAGGATTTCATACAGGCTGGCCGAGAGATGCAATCGCTTTTTGACGATGGCGACCAGAACGTAGGCGGAGACCGCGATCCAGATTTGTGACCTGACCGCGTTCTCCGAAGTTCCGAAGAACGCTTTGATTCGCAGATGCTGCTTGATCCATTTGAAGAAGAGCTCTACTTGCCAACGGCAGCGGTATAGTTCGGCGATCGTAAATGCTGGCAAGACAAAGTTGTTGGTCAGAAAGATGAGGGTCTTGGCGGTTTCGGGGTCTTTGAAGCGGATGCGGCGCAGCGGTGCCTCGCAGCCTTGGTGCGAGTAGAAGCCAGTAAGGACGACACTTTGGTCACAGATCAACCCCGTCGTGCGATCAACCGGATGCGAGTAGCGGCGTTGGACCTTGAGGTTCGACTTACCGCGGGTCACGAAGAAGCTGCCGGCTTCGTGAAAGCGATAGAGGCGCGCGAAGTCGAGGAAACCACGATCCATGATGTAGAAGGCGCCGGGCTCGGGCAGCAGTTGGTCGAGGATGTTGACCTCATGCACCTTGCCATCACTGATGTGAATGAAGGTGGGAATGTTGCCGCGCAGATCGAGCAGGGTATGCAACTTGATGGCTGCCTTGGCCGTGCGGAACACCGCCCACGGAAATACCGACAGACACAGATCGATCGTCGTGGTGTCGAGCGCGTAGACGGTTTCTTGCAGATCGACGCCGAAGGACTCTTGCGCATACAACGGCCGGGCGATGCCGATCAGGCTCTGCGCAAAATCGGCATAGATGCGCCAGTCGCGCACAGCGTTGGCATTGGCCAGCGTATTACGAGCCACCGCCGAACGAATCCCGAGATGATAGAGCTTGGAACTTTGTGCGCGCAGACATACTTCGATGTCTCGAAGGCTCTCCCGAAAGGTCAACTGAGCGAACGCCATGCACAGGAATTGATCCAGGCACGAGAAGGACTTCACTTTGAACGCGCCTCGATAGCGGGTGACGCAACGACGGAAGGTGGTCAACGGAAGATATTGCATCAGCTGCGCAAACACCAGCTTGCCTCGGTTCATCGCTGCCCCCCACGAAGTTATGCTTCGCAGGGTCGCAGAACCCGCATTCCAAGTTCAAATCGAGACCAAGAGAATTTCCCGCTTATGCGTTTCTCATCAATAATTTACGCAAGGCAAGAGGCAAAACGTTGGGACACTACTGATTTTCAGATATGGCTATAATCGGCGATCGTGGAGTGTCCGTCATGACTAACATGAATTGTTTCCGCGGATACGCATCACTCGCGGTGGTACTGATTTGTTTGCTGTTCCCATTCAACGGCATGAGTCTCGCACAGTCTCCCGCGTTGCCGCTTTTGCTGGGCACGGCGTGGTATCCCGAGCAATGGCCCGAGTCGCGCTGGGAAGCGGACCTCACCCTTATGCAGCTGGCCGGGATCCACATGGTGCGCGTCGGGGAATTTGCCTGGAGCCGCATGGAGCCGGAAGAAGGCCGCTACGACCTGGACTGGCTGGATCGTGCCATCGCTGCCGCCGCGAAACACAACATTTATACAGTCATCGGCACACCGACGGCCGCGCCTCCTGCGTGGCTCACGCAAAAATATCCAGAAACTTTGCGCGTGAATGAAGAGGGCCGCCGCGCCGAGCATGGCAATCGCCAGCAATTCAACTGGGCGAATCCGAAATATCGCGAACTGACGCGAAAAATTGCAGAAGAAATGGCCAGGCGCTTTGGACACAATCCAAACGTGCTCGGATGGCAGATCGACAACGAATACTCCGACGTCTCTTTCGATCCGGAAACCCGAACGCAATTTCAACAATGGCTGAAAGCCCGCTATGGCACTTTAGACAATTTGAATGCGCGCTGGACCACCGCGTATTGGAGCGAGACTTACACCGCCTGGGATCAGATTCCGATCCAGGTCGGCTATGGCAACCCCGGGCTCCTGCTTAGTTGGATGCGCTTCGTCAGCGACACCTGGCGCAGTTATCAGAAGAACCAGTTCGACATGATCCGTGCGAATTCCGACCCGCGCCAATTCATCACCACAAACACAATGGGCGCGTTCGACGGGTTCGACCACTACACCGTCGAGCAGGATCTCGATATGGCAGCTTGGGATGACTACGTCGGCGAGGGCCACCTCGATGCAATTCGGAACGGCGCCGCGCACGACCTGACACGCGGCTTCAAGCAAAAGAATTTCTGGGTGATGGAGACGCAGCCCGGTAACGTGAATTGGGCCCCCATTAACAATTCGTTGGACAAAGGCGAAGTACGCGCCATGGCCTGGCACGATGTGGGGCATGGAGCGGACGCGGTCAGTTACTGGCAGTGGCGCAGCGCGCTGAATGGCCAGGAGGAATATCACGGCACGTTGCTGGGCAGCGACGGCACCCCGGTTCCTTTATATGCAGAGGTCGCGCAAGTCGGCAAAGAGTTTGCGAAGGCGGGACCGGTTCTCGCCGGCACTTCTGTTAAATCCGAAGTCGCCGTTCTTCATTCGTACGATAGCCGCTGGGCCATTCAATGGCAGAAGCACAACGACAAGTACGATCCCATCGAAGAAATTCTCAGTTACTACGGTCCCTTGCGCGTGATTGCGCAATCGGTAGACATCGTGTTTCCGACTGCGTCGCTCAGTCAATACAAATTGGTGGTTGCGCCGGGCCTGAACGTTCTTAGCGACGCAGCTGCGAAAAATCTAATCGCGTATGTTCAAGGTGGCGGGCACTTGGTTTTGGGCCAGCGCTCTGCCATGAAGGATGACGACAATTCGCTGCAGCCCGAACGCCAGCCAGGGCCACTGGCTGCCCTGCTTGGCGGGCGCGTGGAACAATATTACGTGCTGCCACAGCCCGTCGCGGTGCAAGGAAATTGGGGCAAGGGAGAATCACAGCTTTGGGCCGAGCTTCTGAGCGCGAAAGATAGCGGCACGGAAGTGTTGATGCGCTACGGAAAGAGCAACGGCTGGTTGGATGGGCAACCCGCCGCGATCAGCCGGAAAGTCGGGAACGGACGCATCACCTACATCGGTGCGTGGCTCGATCCCAAGACAATGGCGGAAGCTGCGAAATGGATGACGGATACGAGCGGAGTGAAGCCCGTGTTTGGTCCCGTTCCCGTAGGCGTGGAGGTTTCGGCGCGATATGGAGCGCACGGCGTCATTTTCATCATGGTTAATCTTTCAGGTAAGCCGCAGGCAATTACGCTTCCTCACGAGATGAATGACGTGCTGGAAGGTGGATCGAAACGCTCGGTGAATCTTCCGAATTATGGCGTGGCCGTGCTATCGGCGGCGCGCTAGCGTTTGTCCAGCAGGCGAATCGCGTTTTCGCGATACACCTTGCGCAAAACGTCGTCAGGCAGGTACAAACCGTAAATGTTCCACCGGCCCTGCCGGGAAGCATGCGAAGGATATTCGAAATATTCGTCGCGTGTTTCCAGGAAGCGGTAGTGCAGCCGGTACATATTGGCTTCGGGAATCAGATCGGTGCCAAACAGAATACGATCGGCGAATTTCAGGAAGAATTCGCGCGCGGTGTAAGGCTGGCGGCCAAGTTCGGCGCAACGAGCGCCAATGTCCACGTGAAGATTCGGGTTTTTCTCGAGCAGCGCCGTCACGTACGCGAGATCCTCGGGATGTTCCGCCACATGAGCGCCTACAAAAGTGGTTTTTGGATGGCGCGCTATCACGCGGTCGCGCTGCGCCAGCAGTTCCAACTTGCTGTAATGCGAACGGTAATAACTCCATTCCGGATGCGCGGCCAATTCTTCGTAACGTTCATTCGCCGCATCGATCGGTAGAAAGAACGCATCCGGATCGGCGATGTGATACATGATCGGCACGCCCAGTTCCGCCGCTTTTTCGTAAACGGGGTCGAGCCGTTCGTCATCGATGCGCAGCAGGCTGCCGTCCGCGTCGCTCACCTTGGTCCCCAGATCCTTCCAGATTTTTAATCCGCACGCGCCATGCTCGACGAGTTGTTCCAATCGGCCCACGCTGCGTTTGAAAAATCCCGCAGTTTGCACATCTGACCAGTCCATCCAGCCATATGTAGCGAAACGGTCTGCTGCCACACTGTGAAACTTGCGAATCATCTCCAGCGCCTGCTCGCCGGTACGCATGGTGATATTCACGATGCGCTCGATGCCGCACTTGTCCATCACGCGCAGCACTTCGCGGGGTCCCTGCGCATCCAGGTGATTGTGATAATCGATGACCGGGAATTTCGGCTTAGGGATTTCGTGCGCGGGCGCCGCGAGCATCGAGCGAGGATGGAAATCGCTGAGCCGCAGATCGACTTCAGCGCGCGCTGTTACCATGGCCACAAATGGATCTTTGATTGCCTGCGGATCGCCCATGCATGCTCCTCGTGGAATCACCGGAGATCATATCAATAAATGGCGCGTTCTTTTTGCCGCGCTTCCAGTACAATCGCTTTGACTTGAGAGAAACTCAAACTCAATGAAAAATACCAGGTTGTTGTTTTTTTGTGTTTTTTGGACCGCCCTGTTCGGTCATTCCGCGTCGCTCGCAGTCGCGCAGAATAGCTATCTCTACGGCCTGCAGCCGGGAAGACCAGACGTCAGCATCCAGGAAAATACCATCGTTTTGCGAAACGCCATGTTGACCGCGACATGGTCGAGCGCGGAAGGGAAATTGCGCGGGGTGTCTTTCGCTGGTGATTCCATGCCTATGCCTGTTCCGTTGCCGGCCGACGTGTTCGCGCTCGTTCTCTTGGATGGAAGCACGCTGAACGCTTCGTCGATGCAGATCGTCCAAACGCCGCGCGTTGAGGATTTCCAGCCGGATGCGCAAGCGGCTCAACTGGAAGAGCACTTCGCGGGGAAACGTGTGACTGTTGGCCTGGAAGATCCCATCTCAAAACTGGCAGTGACATGGTCGGCTACGCTACGTGAGGGCGACAACTATGTCCGGCAGGAAATTTCCATTTCTTCAGCAAATGATGAGCCGATCCGGGAGGTGCGCCTCTTCGACTTCAAACTTCCGTCCGCGCAAGTGATCGGAAAAGTGAAAGGCTCGCCGGTCACCGCAGGGAATCTCTTCCTGGGATTTGAGCATCCCTTGAGCCAATGCACCGTGGAACAGGAGCAGGTGCGCTGCTCGATAAAACGCGAATTGCCGCTGAAAGCTGGGCAACCCCTCGCCTATTCCTCCGTCATCGGCGTTGCGCCTGCCGGGCAGATGCGCCGCGGGTTTCTGAATTATGTGGAACGCGAGCGCGCTCATCCTTACCGTCCTTTCCTGCATTACAACTCGTGGTTCGACATCGGCTACGGGAATCGCTACGGCCAGGCTGCGACGCTCGATGCGATCAACGCGATTGGCGAAGAGTTGCACGTCAAGCGCGGAGTGAAACTCGATTCGTTTTTATTCGACGATGGCTGGGACGATCCGCGCTCGCTCTGGAGTTTCGATTCTGGATTTCCCGACGGGTTCACTCCGATCAAAGCAGCTACAGCGCAGTATGGAGCGAGTCCCGGCATCTGGCTTTCTCCCTGGGGCGGATATGACAAAGCCAAAGTGCAACGCATGAAGTACGGCGTCAAGCAGGGTTTCGAGATGAACAAAGGTGGCTTCGCCCTCTCCGGCGCGAAATATTTTGCGCGCTTTCGCGATGTCTCGCTTGATTTCATTCAGAAATATGGAATTAACCAATTCAAAATCGATGGCACTGGAAATGTGAATAGCGTTTTTCCGGACAGCGCGTTTGACAGCGATTTCGATGCCGCCATCAGCCTGATTGGTGAATGGCGCCGGGTGAAACCGGACATTTTTGTAAATCTCACGACCGGAACATATCCATCGCCCTTCTGGCTAGAGTACGCGGATTCCATCTGGCGCGGCGGAGACGACAGCAATTTTGCGGGCGTTGGTTCCTGGCGCGAACGTTGGATCACTTATCGCGACGCGGACACATACGTCGGTATCGTGAAAAAAGGCCCCCTGTTTCCGCTGAATTCGCTGATGCTGCACGGAATTATCTATGCCCGGCGCACGCAACACTTGAACAATGACCCGAAACGCGCATTCACACATGAGGTCCGCGATTACTTCGGCACCGGGACGCAATTACAGGAGTTGTACATCACGCACTCGCTGTTGTCGGCACATAACTGGGACGTTTTGGCGGAAGCGGCCGAGTGGTCTCGGCAAAATGCCGCGACCCTGGCGGACACGCACTGGATCGGCGGAGATCCGGCAAAGCTGGAAGTTTATGGCTGGGCGGCTTGGTCAGCAGAGAAGGGAATTATCACGTTGCGAAATCCAAAGAATCGGCCGCAGAGTTTTTCTTTGGATGTTGGCCAAGCGTTTGAACTTCCGCCCGGCGCGCCCAAAAACTTCAGCGCGCATTCACCGTGGAAACTCGATCAGGAGAAGCAGCCAATTTCTCTTGCCGCGGGCGCTCCGCACACTTTTCAACTCCAGCCGTTCGAAGTGCTGAACCTGGAAGCGATCCCCGCACACTAGGGCTGGTCTATTTTTTGGCGCGCGCCACGTCTTGTTCGTCCTTGGCCGCGCCGTGGGCGCGCAGAAACGCATCACGATATTCCGCATCGCGAAACGCTTCTGTGCCTCCGGGCCGTGTCACCGAGAGAGCGCCTAGGAGATTTCCAAACTTTAGGCAATCCTCGATCGCCTTGCCGCGTACGAATTCCTGCAGAAATCCGGCGTCAAAACTATCTCCGGCGCCAACGTGATCGATCGCCGCGACATTAAGCGACGGTGCCACAAATTTGTCCTTTGATACCCTCGCCAGTGCGCCGTGCGATCCTCGCTTGATCACAACAATCGCGACCTTTTGAGAAAGTATGTCCGCCGCGCGCTCTGCATCGTCCACTTGCGCCAGTTTGCAGGCTTCGCGCTCGTTCGGCAGAAGCACGTCAACATACTTCAGCAGGTCGTAAACTCCGGATGACCAGCGGTCCTCCGGATCGTCATTGGTATCGAGCGAAGTACTAAGCCCCGCCGCTTTTGCCCTTCGAAAAACATCAGGCAACGAAGCTTGCAAACCTTTTTGCAGAAAATAGGAGGCAACGTGCAGATGTTTCGCGTTGAAAATGTAATCGAGGTCCAGATCCTTGCCACTCATCTCAAACATCGTGCCCGGATAGGTCAGAATGAAGCGTTGTTTCCCTTGCGGCAAAATGATCGTCAATCCAGTGGTCTTGCCAGCCATGCGCCGCACCCGTGAAAGATCGACCCCGCTTTCGCCAAGGCGCTTCAAGCAAATCTCGCCCAGTGGATCGCTGCCGATGGAAGAGCTGAAACCGACTTTGTTTCCCACCGACGACAGATTGTGCGCAAGAATAGCCGTCGAACTTCCAAGCGTGATACTCAAACCCGTGCCCAGATGTTCGCGCTCCAACGTGAGTTCAGGAGGCAGTCCTGACATGATCAAATCAAGATTCAACTCGCCGATTACGCTGACGTCAAACTTGGTCAATGGTGGTTCTCCTGGTTGGCTATTGCAATAACACGACGCGCGTGAGGTTTTTTGGCTGGTCGGGGTTTAAGCCCTTCTTCAAGCCCGTGAAATAACCAAAAAGCTGGCAAGGCACAACGCTAGGGGCGAGTCGGACAAGTTCGTTGCCGTCCAGAGCGATCTCCATCACCAGATCCGAAGAGCGGCGAACTTCGGCGTTAGCATGGTTGCAGACGGAAACAATCACGCCGCCAAGCGCTTTCATTTCTTCCAGCACTTCGGTCTCTGCTTTTCCGCCACTGTCGCTCAGGAAAAACGTCAGGCACGTTTTCTCGCTCACAATCGCTTTTGGTCCATGGCGAAATTCCAGCGCATGAAAAACCTGGCTATACGAACAGGACATCTCCATGACCTTCAGCGCCGCTTCCCGGGCAATTCCATGAAATGGGCCTTGCCCCAGAAACACAAAATCGTCAAACGAATGACGCGCCACGAACTCTTCCATTTGTTCAGCGAGCACGGAAATGCGGGGCGCAAATCGTTGCCCCATCGCGCTCAACGCTTCCACAAAGCGCGAGTCGTTCTTGCTTCGCGCGGCCACCATCTGCAGGCTCAGCAGCATGCTGGTGAACGACCGCGTCATCACTGTGCTCTGTTCGTCGGCGTCGCGCAATACGATGGAGGTATCGCAAGCACGCTCCAGCTCAGAATTTTGCGCACAAGTAATGCCGGCAGTCGGAACGTGCAATTCGTTTCGTAGAATAGTTGCGGCTCGAACTGCTTCCGATGTTCGCCCGGAACGCGAAATCACGACGGCTTGCAAATTTGGCGCTTCGGCTCGCAGCAAGTCCGGAAACAGCAGAATTTCAGAAGCCGGCAGGGGCCGCGCACGTTGACCGGTCAAGAGCGTCCATGAGATCGCCGCGGCCTCCGCAAGGTAATAGCTGGTGCCACAGCCAACGAACAGCCATTCGCGTTTGTCACCGCCGGACTGAAGAACTTCCTCGACCGCACGGCTTTTTCGTAGTCCATCGAGCACCGACTGCCAGACTTCGCCCTGTGAAAGGATTTCGTTCCAGGTGTGTGACTCCGTGTGCCGCGAATTCTCAATGGTCATCGATATGTTCCTCTGGCCAGGCTCCCGCGGCCACGCAGTATTTCTCCTTCAACGAAGAATGCAAACCTTATCTGCGAACTGTTCACGGATGTAAGCCGCACGCGTACGCGTAATGCCCTAATACTTCCTGAATCTTATGGCGGATCAGCACTCCGGGTTGATTCAAGAGGCTTCCTTCGCGCACAGCATTGGATTGGTGGCAAAGGTGCTGGCTCAACAAAGAATGCGGTGCCGGGTATGCGGTCAGATTATGAAGAAGCTGCTTCAATCCGGCAACCAGCGATGCCTGCGGCCAGTAATAACGCGCGCGGTCACTGTAGCTGTATCTCCTGGCGATGCGCAGCTCACTTTCCTCCCCGCGATAGTAGCCTTTCCAGTGCACGGGATTCTCTATCATGGCGGTTTCCAGAATTTCTGGCAGACCGGAGAGTACCACTCCTGTCTTTCCGGACAACAATTCCTTTTCGATTGCGGCGAGCGCAAATACGGCCTCCCGGAACGCAAACGTGAGCCATGGACCTACTTTCAGGATTGCGAAATGGTCCAACACCATTTGCCGCAACGCGGACGGCGGCTGGTAATCGGTCGAATGCGCTTCGTAAACGCCCGTCCATTTGCGCGTCAGAAATTGCGAAAGCCGCTTTGCCTTTTTGGAGTCGTACGGAAACACGGTGGTATCGCCAAACTCAACGCCCGGCTGCACCACAACCGCAATCACTCGCTCCCAGGCGGCAGCCAGTCCGCGCCCCAGAAAGTTCTTCTTGGAAACATTCAGCGTGTGCGCCAAGTCCGCAGGCCGCGTCACTTGCGGAGCCTGTGAGCCGAATTCCTCGCCGCCCGGAATTGGCACTTCCGTACCGATGACATACACAGGAGGCGGCGTCGAAGCCGGCAGCGTGCGATGCGCTTCTTCCGCTGCTTTGCACAAGTCGGCGGCACGCACGCTAACGATTTCGTCGGGCAGCGATTGCCCCTGCGCAATCTTGTCGTCGGCGCACGGCATGCTCGCGTCCAGATGAATCTTGCGGAAGCCTGCGCACACATACGCCGCAACCATTTCCCGCGCCTTCTCCATCGCTGCCTGGGCGGGTTCTTTGCGCCAGACGTGCGGGCCAAGGTGATCGCCGCCCAACATCAGTTGAGCGTGCGGGAAACGCATTTCCGTGGCTACTTCCCGCACAAACTTCGCAAAGTCTGCGGGCGCCTGGGCCGTGTAGCCCCCGAACTGGTTAACTTGATTGGAGGTCGACTCGATCAGCAAAATGCTTTTATCGTGCTTGGCCTGCAGCATTCCCGCTTCCAGCACGAAGCGATTCGCAGAGCATACGGAATAAATGGCCAAGCCCTTTCCACGGCGGTTTGCGGCCAGCAAATCACAAAGTTGCCGCGTCGATCCGCTAGGCTGTTTGGCATGCTTCGATTTCACGGCTGGTCGCACCCTTTCTTCGCGTCTGTCGTATGGTACGTTTTTTTGCCATGAATAGTCATTTTTTCCTTTGCAACTCCCCATCGAATGCCGTTTACACTTGAGGCCGAAATTTCAACTCCAGGAGGGCAGGCACCATGGCAGATCAAAGCGCTTCCTCAGAGTTCCGCAGACGGGAATTCCTGCAAAAGGTTATTTCTACCGCGCTGGTAGGGGCAGTAGCGCAAACCGGTCTGGAACTCACAAATCCCACGGCCCTTCGCGCTCAAACGAATCTGACGCCCGACGCGGCCTTGCAAGAGCTGGTCGCTGGCAACCAGCGATTCAGAAGCAATAAATTGACATCGTTTCAGGAAGATCTGGACATATTGAAAAATCGCACCGTGGACAAACAAGAACCCTTTGCCGCCATTCTTGCGTGCGCCGATTCGCGGGTGCCGGTCGAACTCGTCTTTGATCAGTCCATCGGGGAGCTCTTCGTCGCACGGATCGCCGGAAATTTTGTAACACCGGAGATTATCGCCAGCCTGGAATATGGAGTTGCGGTTCTGGGGATCAAAGCGCTTGTAGTGCTCGGCCACGCAAATTGTGGTGCTGTGAAAGCGGCCATGAAAGCCGACCCGGTTCCGGGACAGATCAGTTCCTTATATCCGCATCTTCGCCCGGCCGTGGAAAACTCCGGCGGCAGCCTGGAAAAAGCCATCGAGGAAAATGCCAAGTATCAGGCCGATTTGTTGCGCACCTCTTCCACCGTAATCAAAGAAGCCATCAAGTCCGGCACGCTGAAAGTTCAGGCCGGAGTCTACGATCTCGCCACCGGCAAAGTCACCCTTAGTTGATGCGACAGGCCCAGTATTCCTAGGGGTTGTGTATCTCTCTGGAGTGCAAAAGAGTATGTTGCCAAGGGTATTTGGGCGTAGTACTGTCCCCGGATGGCCACCAAGCCGCAAAGACGGAAGAAGGGGGATCGCAAAGCCATGTCAGCCGACCACGAGGAAAAAAACGCCACGAATGGCGAGCTGCGCGAGGGCGCGAACGTAGACAAAATCCGGGACATTCTATTTGGCTCGAATATGCGCGAATACGAGAAGCGATTTGCGCGGCTCGAGGAGCGCCTGACGAAATCTTCGGATGCGCTTCGCGACGATCTGAAAAAGAAGTTCGACACGCTGGAATCGTATGTGCGCGAGGAAATCGAAGCGCTCAGTCAGCGCCTGAAAAACGAAAAAGGCGAACGAACGGACGCCCTCAAGGAACTGACGCGGGAGTCGCGCGATTCCTCCAAGGCCCTCGAGAAAAAACTCTCGCAACTCGAGGATTCGCTTGAGAGTGCTCAGGGTGACCTGCGCTCCCGCATCCTGGAACAGTCGAAAGCCCTCGGCAATCAAATCCAGAAATCGCGCGAAGAACTGGAAGGCGCACTGGAGACCGAGGCCGAGACTCTGCGCAATGATAAGACGGATCGCGCCGCGCTCGCCGACCTATTCACCGAGATGGCCATGCGCTTGAAGGACGAATTAGAGCTGCCGGAGAAATAGTCGGACCGACGCCGTATGGGTTTCGCCCCACAACGAACTCCGGAATCTTCCGGCACAAGCTCCTTCATGGCAGACGCTGCGAAAAATCGATCTGCAAACGAGCCCGGAGATGACTCTTGTCCGAATGGCTCAGGTTCCTTGGAGGAGTTGCGCCATTTGATTTTGGCTCCGGAGCAGGAAGCTCTGGAGCGCTTGCAAGAGCGCATCGAGAATCCCGAATCGCGCACGGAAGATGTCGGCGGAATTGTCGCGGAGGCCATTCAGCGTCGCCGCGATCAGGGTGGCAGCGAGGCCCTCAGTGAAGCGCTCGCACCCACCATCGAAACTGCCTTGCGCGAATCCGTACGCAAAGATCCCGCCACCCTTGCGGATGCGCTGTTTCCCGTGATGGGCCCCGCGATTAGGCGGTCTATCCTGGAGACGCTGCGGTCCTTCCTGGACTCGTTCAATCAAGTGCTTGACCAAAGCCTTTCGTTGCAGGGATTGAAATGGCGAGTGGAGGCGCTGCGCACCGGCCGTTCGTTCACGGAAGTAGCGCTGTTGCACAGCCTGGTGTTTCGCGTCGAGCAAGTTTTCCTGATCCACAAACGGACTAGCCTTCCGATTGGGCACGCGGTTGCCCCTGCGGTGGCTATGCAAGATCCCAGCTTGGTCTCTGGGATGCTCTCGGCAATTCAGGATTTTGTGCGCGATTCGTTTCACACCGGACAGGGACAAGCCGTTAATCGCATGAACATCGGCGATCTTGACGTCTGGGTCGAAAACGGACCGTATGCCATCCTGGCAGGGGTGATTCGCGGCGTCGCTCCTCGAGGGCTGCACGATCGGATGGCGGAAACGCTTGAAAAAATACACGCGCAGTATTCCGCAGGGTTGGACCAGTTTGATGGAGACAGCGCGCCGTTCGTCAATGTGAACAAAGAGCTTTCGCGTTGCCTGGAATCCAAATTCAAAGACGAAAAATCGCAGCCTTCGAGTGGCTACGGATACGCCATGGGTGCCGCGATCGTGTTGCTCGCTGTCGTAGGAGGCTGGCTGGGCTGGCGCTCGTGGCAGTATCGCCGCTGGAATGATTTGGTGGACACGCTTGGCACTCAGCCGGGTTTGACAATTACCTCTTTCGCGCGCGAACACGGCCGCTTCGTCATTCACGGGCTGCGCGATCCGTTGTCACCCGATCCGATGAAATTTGTGAAGGACGCGCGCCTCGATCCTTCGCAGGCGGAATTTCACTGGGGCGCGTATTATGCGCTCGACGATTCGCTGATCCAGCAGCGCGCAATCCTTGCGTTTGCCCCTCCTCCGGGTGTATCCCTTTCCGTGAACGACGGCGTTGTGCACGTGGACGGGCGGCCCTCCGCCAAATGGTTGAATGATCTGGGTTCGCGTGCGCCGTTGATTCCCGGCATCCGCGCGCTGGATTTCGGGCACTCCACGCCAGAGCAGGTCGCGTTTGACGAGGCGAAGGGCAAAGTTCAATCGACGCTGGTTCGTTTCCCCGTGGCCAGTTCCGAATTGTCTTCCGCCGAGCACTCCAACTTGCGCGAAATGCTTCCCTCTGTGAAGGAATTGCTGAATGCACCGATGCGGTCGCGGGGAACGGTCAAAATCGAAGTTGTGGGCCACAGCGATTCCACCGGCGCCGAATCCGCCAATCAGAATCTCAGCCAGCGCCGCGCGGAGCGCATTGTCTCGCAGTTGGTGCAGCTGGGTGTTCCCTCGACAAGCCTCCAGGCAAAAGGTGTTGCCACTGCCGAGCCGGTTCGTCCCGAAGACAGCGAGGAAAATCGTCAGTTCAATCGTAGCGTCACGTTCCGCGTGCTCACGAGTTCTGCTTCCCAGCCATGATCCAGAAGAAAATCTGCATGCTGGGCTCTTTTGCTGTGGGCAAAACCAGTCTGGTGCGCCGTTTTGTGGAAGGCTTTTTCTCGGATACCTATCTGACGACCGTGGGTGTCAAAATCGATAAAAAAGTCGTGCGGGTGAACGGCACGGAAATCACCTTGGTGCTTTGGGACCTCTATGGCGACGACGATTTTCAGACAATCCGCTGGTCGCACTTTCACGGCGCTGCCGGCTACCTGCTCGTTGCTGACGGAACGCGCAGAGCCACGCTTGAAAAGGCAGAGTTTCTGGAGGAGCGCGCTCGTAAAGAAATTGGTCCCGTGCCGTTCGTTTTCCTGATCAACAAAAACGATCTCGCCGATGAGTGGGAAATCGATTCCGAAAGCGAAGCGCAACTCGTGGCAAAGAACTGGAGTGTTCTCCGTACCAGTGCCAAGACAGGTGAACACGTCGATGAGGCATTCGTTCAACTGGCACAGAAGATCGTAGGTTGACCAATGGCCGGCCCCCTGCCTGAATTTCTTCGCGAACTCGGATTCGTGCTTCTTGAGCACAAGGGGCATGGGCGATTTGAGCTGCTTTCCCCAGCTCCCGTGTGGCTTACGGAGCTTTGGGAACTTCCACCGCACAATTCGGAAATTACCATCGCCGAGAAGTCGCCATTTTTGGAGAATTTCCTGTTCGAAGCGGATGCATTTTGGGATTCCAACCGCAAAGGTGTCTGTCAATCGGAAACCTGGGTTGAGAAATCGCCCGCAGGCAGAGAAATTCCTTTAGAAGCGATTGCGCTGCAGTGGGAACGGAAGTGCTATTTGGCTCTTCACAGCGCGGAGCCGCAGTTTCAGGAGCGCGTGCAGCTTCTTCAGACGGCGCGCAATTCTCTTCTGGACCACGAGCGTCTTCAGCGCGAAATCCAGAAAAAAGAAATTCTGCTTCATTGCATCATCCACGACCTGTCGCAACCCCTCAGCGTCATGAGCGCCGCGTTCGATTGCGTGGCCGGCGAGCGGATCAGCAGCCGGGGAAAAAGCTTGCTGGAACTGGGCAAAAGGGCGGGTGACCAGCAGTCCACGATGATCCGGGACATCCTGCAAGTTTTCTCGGCGGACCTGAAGGCTTCGCTCAGCGCGGAAAACCAAACCAACGCCGCGCCCGATCTACTGGCTTGCGCCGAATCGGTTCTGAAGGCGTTTGCGCCCGTTTACGCCGCGAAGGGCGTGCGCTTGCAGGTAGGCGAAGGCAGAGACAAGCATGCACAATGGCGAGTCAACGGAGAAGCAACCCGAATCGAACGAATCTTCTCCAACTTGCTGGAAAATGCGCTTCGCTATACGCCGGCTGGGTCCGCCGTCACGATTGGTTTGGCGCACGATGGCGGATTTGTCCGCGCATTTGTGGACGACGAAGGCCTTGGGCTCCCGGCCGATTTGTCCCCCAGCCAGATCTTTGCGCTGTTCTCAAAAGGAAAGGAGAATGGAGGTAAGGCAGGTTTGGGATTGTACTTTTGCCGGCTGACCGTGGAGCGTTGGGGGGGCACCATCGGCTGTGAAAACTTGCCTCAGAAGGGTTCACGGTTCTGGTTCCGGCTGCCGCAAACCGCGGCCACTCCGTCACTGCCATCTCTGCCGCGAAAGGTCAAAGTAAAGGCCAGGATGAATCAAGCCAAATCCCTGCCGCCAAGAAAATCTCCCGCGCGCGTTCTTCTTGCGGACGACCAAAGCGAGATTCGCATGATGACGGCGGATCAACTTCAGCGAAACGGACACCACGTCGTTGCTGTCGCCAATGGCCAGGAAGCGCTGGCTGCCCTCGAACGCGAAGTGTTCGACGTCGCTTTGCTAGACGAAGACATGCCAATGATGACCGGTCCTGAGGTACTTCAAGCGATTCGCGAAAAATCAACGGCGCTCGGGCCAATGATGGTTGTCGCGCTTACGGGCTACAACAGTGACCCGGATCGCGAACGCCTCTTGCAATTGGGCTTCGATGCTGTTATCGGCAAGCCCTTTCGGCTCGATTCTCTCGACGCGTTGTTACGCGGAACGGCTTCGCCTGCATCGTCAGCCAGCGAAGAAGAGCCCTCGTCGGCGATGGTGCGCACGCCCTCCGAAAGTCTGCTGCAGCGCGTTGGTGGCGACGAGAAGTTGGCTCGGCGAATGATCGCCACATTCTTGCGTGACACGCCGAAGCGCGTAATCGCAATGCAAAAAGCGCTGAGACAAAAGGATGGCACAGGCCTCGCTTCCTTGGCACACGCGGTCAAAGGCTCGGTAAGCATCTTTGATGCAAATTTGGCTCAAGAACAAGCCGAGAAGCTGCAAGAATCCGCTCGCGCCAATGACTTCAACGGCCTCGCCGCCGTGTACGACCGTCTAAAGGAAGAGATTGCGAAGTTGGAAGCAAATTTGAGAGGATACGCGGGACAGAAGCGTTCCCCCAGCCGGGGAGCGAGTCCCAAAACCAGGCACCGGCGTTTCGATCCTACGCGGAAATCGCATTAGGACTGTTTCCTCAAACGACGGAGCAGACTCATTCCCCCCGGAGCGTAGACATGGCGAGCATCCTTGTCGTTGATGACGATGCCACAACGCGGCAAATGTTGCGTGGCATCCTGAAGAAGGCCGGCTACTTTGTCGCCACCGCTTCCGACGGCGTTGCGGCCCTGCGCGCCATTCAAAAGGAAAAATTTGACTTGGTTCTTCTGGACATCTGGATGCCGAAAATGACCGGGCTCGGTTTCCTGGGCCATCTTCACGGCGAAAAATATATTCCCAAAATTGTCGTTATGACGTCGGACCAGACTTCCGACACTTTGCTTGCCGCGCTGCGCGGCCGGGTGTATCAATTCCTGAAAAAACCGCTCGATGCCACCACCATACTCACCAGCGTGGAAAATGCGCTTTCTACCAGTCCGGAAGTGCCGGCCATCGAAGTGCTATCCGCAAATTCGCAGTGGGTAGAGTTGATGGTTCCTTGCGAGCGCTCTGTGGTCAGCCGGGTGCAAAGCTTCTTGATGCACATGGACATGGATTTACCCCCAGAGGTGATCGAGAAAGTCGGCTACGCCTTTCGCGAACTGCTCAACAATGCCATCGAATGGGGTGGCCATCTCGATCCCAATCAAAAAGTACGGGTCTCCTACATCAAGACCAAACGCATGCTCATGTACCGCCTCGACGATCCCGGCCCCGGCTTCAAGCTGGAAGAACTGAAACATGCGGCCATCAATAATCCGCAGGACAATCCCATGGCCCACATGCTGGAAAGGGAAGCCAAAGGTCTGCGCCCCGGCGGCCTCGGATTGATGTTGACGCAGCAGCTCGTGGACGAGCTCGTCTACAACGAAACGCGCAACGAAGTTGTGCTGATCAAATACCTGTAAGCCAGTGTCCCCGGCGTCCCCGAACCTTGCGTTGTGCATACCCGGAAACTGACCTTTTGGCCAGATGTAAGCCGCAATTGGGCAAGGTATGCTGAGTAGGTTCCGCGCCGGCCCGTGCCAGTGGTTTACGTTTAGCCCACTTGGGAGAATCCCGTGCGTAGCTACCCTTTGGCGCCTCGGATTATCGCTTTCCTCGCTGCCAGTTTTTTTGCCGCAGGCCTGATGGCTTGCTCTTCGTCCCACGTGTCTAGCGGCTCCGGCGGCATAGGCAGCGGAAACCCCGCTCCCACAGCTCCGTCCATCACGTCGCAGCCTGCCGCCCAGTCCGTCGCCGTTGGCCAGACAGCGAGCTTCTCCGTCGTAGCTTCGGGCACCGCGCCACTCTCGTATCAGTGGCAAAAAAACAGCAGCAACATCAGCGGCGCTACGAGTGCTGCCTACACTACGCCCGCAACCGCCTCCAGCGACAACGGTGCGACGTTCGACGTTATGGTGACCAATAGCGCAGGCACGGTCACTAGCCTGTCTGCAACGCTAACCGTCAATGCCGCGGCCGCCACCGCTCCGACGATCACCACCCAGCCTTCCGATCAGACCGTCACGGCCGGAACCGCCGCCACATTTTCGGTCGTGGCCGCCGGCAGTGCGCCGCTCTCGTACCAATGGCAGAAAAACACGAGCAACATTACTGGAGCAACTTCGAGTTCGTACACTACGCCGCTAACGACCACCGCCGACAGCGGCGAACAGTTTCGCGTCTCGATTAGCAACAGCCCGGGAAGCGTTACCAGTCGGGTCGCCACATTAACCGTGAATCCCTCGAGCTCCGGCGGTTCGTCCATCGATGTGGTCACTTATCACTACGACAATCTCCGCACCGGTCAGAACGTCAACGAAATTACCCTGACCACGGCGAACGTGAACGTCAACTCGTTTGGAAAATTGGGCGAATTTGCGGTCGATGGCCTTGTGGACGCTCAGCCGCTCTTACTCTCAAACCTCGCCATTCCCGGCAAGGGCACGAAGAACGTTCTCTATGTGGTTACCGAGAATGATTCCATCTATGCCTTTGACGCCGACAGCATCACTGCCAGCGGTGGAACCGCGTTGTGGCAAGTCAGCGCGCTAATCAGCGGAGAAACTCCCAGCGACAATCGCGGCTGCGGCCAGGTCACGCCCAAGATCGGCATCACTTCCACTCCGGTCATCGACCGCGGAAGAAACGCCATCTACTTCGTCGCCATGTCCAAAGATTCGAACGGAACCTACTTCCAGCGCATTCACGCTCTCAACTTAACCACTGGAGCGGAACTCTCGGGCGGGCCCACCACGATCCAGGCCACTTTTCTTGGCACCGGAGATAACAGCTCCGGCGGCAGTGTGGTGTTCGATCCGAAACAATACAAGGAACGCGCCGGCCTCCTCGAACTCAACGGCACTATCTACACCACCTGGGCCTCGCATTGCGACGATCGCCCTTATACCGGCTGGGTGATTGCCTATAACGCCGACACTCTCGCGCAGACCAGCGTCCTCAATCTCGTTCCCAACGGCAGTGAAGGCGCCATCTGGATGGCAGGCGGTGCACCCGGCGCCGACGCCTCCGGGAATATATACTTCATCCTGGGCAACGGGGATTTTGATACCACGCTGAACGCGAGCGGTTTCCCCAGCAACGGCGACTGCGGCAACTGTTTCGCCAAGATCAGCTCGACCACGCCGCTGGCACTGCTCGACTACTTCACTCCGCTTAATACGGTCGCCGAATCCGATTCGGATACCGACTTCGGCTCCGGCGGAGAACTGCTTCTTCCGGACATCGTCGACAACGGTGGCACAACCCACCAGCTAGCCGTCGGTTCCGGCAAAGACGGCAACATCTACGTCGTCAATCGCGACAACATGGGAAAATTCAACGGCAGCGCCGACAATATTTATCAGCTCATTTCCGGGCAACTTGCCGGCGGCGTTTATTCCAAACCCAGCTACTTCAACGGCACCGTCTACTACGGTGCTGTGAATGACGCTATCAAGTCCTTCCCCATCACCAATGGTCAATTGGCCGCGACTCCGGCTACTCGCTCTACGCACACCTTCGGCTACCCCGGCGCGACTCCTGTCATCTCCGCCAGTGGCGCCGCCAACGGTATCGTGTGGGTGGTGGAGAATAGCAGCCCCGCCGTGCTTCACGCGTACGATGCGACAAATCTCGCTACTGAACTTTACAATTCCAATCAGGCTTCAGGCGGCAAAGATAATTTCAGCAACAACAAATTCATCACGCCCATGGTGGCGAATGGCAAAGTCTACGTTGGCACCTCCTCCAGCGTAGCGGTCTTCGGCTTAAACTAAAGCCAGCACGGTTTCCTTTCACCACGCCAATTCGTCGCGCTCGATGTAGCCTTTGTTGTGTCTCCAGCCATCCAATGCAACGTTAGTGCACGCCAAGGGAAAAAGAATGGGATCACGCAAGAATTGGGGCACTCGGCCGTGGGAAATAGATTTTGTTCCCGCACGCAAGGAACTGGCGGCTACTGTGGATGTCGCCATCATTGGCGGCGGATTTACGGGACTCGCGGCGGCGGCTTGGCTGAAAACGCTGGCGCCGCAAAAGCGTGTCGTGTTGTTTGAATCCGAATCCATCGGTGCTGGTTCGAGCGGTCACACCGGGGGCATGGCATTAAGCGAATCGGCTGTGGGCGATTTGCCCGGCCTCGGCGATGTGCTGGCGCACTACCAATCCATCCTTAAAGAATTGGCCGTCGATGGCGATTTGACTCTAGCCGGCGTGTACGAATTGGGCCGCTCCAAACCTTTGAAGAACTCACCGATTCGTTGGAAGGATTCCGGCGAACTTTGCGCGGTCGCAAAAGTACCCGGCGGCACCATCAATCCGGGAAAGGTCGTCAGCGGTTTGGCGCGCGCGGCAGAACGTGCAGGCGCCTTGCTGTTTGAACAGGCCGCCGTCCGTGAAGTGAAATTTTCGGAGCAAACCACGATTCTCTCCACTGCCGGAACCACCCGCGCCAAAAACGTTCTGTTTGCCACCAACGCGTTTGCTCCCGATTTGAATGGCATGAAAGATCGCTCCCACTCCGCGTTTACCAGCGCGATGATGACCGAATCGCTTGGCGAAGACGTACTGGACAAGATCGGCCTCGGCGGACGCAAGCCCTTCTATACCGTCGATCTGCCTTACCTCTGGGGCAGGTTGTTGGGAGACGCCATTATTTTCGGATGCGGATTGGTCTTTTTTGACGATCCCGAGGGACTGAACACGCTGGACATCGACCAGGGCGAAGCGCTTGAACTATATGACGCGTTGCAAAAGCGCGTCGCGGGATTTCATCCGGCTCTCAAGAACGTGCAGTTCACGCATCGTTGGGGCGGTCCTATCTGCATCGCGGAAGGTTGGGTGCCGGTGTTCGAGCATCATCGGGAAGGCAAGGATGCCATCGTCGTTGGCGGTTTCTCTGGCCATGGCGTGGCGCAATCCGTTTATTTTGGAACGTGGGCCGCCGAAGTGCTACTCGGCAAACGTAAGTTGCCGCAGTGGAACAAAGCAACAAAGGCGAAGGGCCGCTAGTGCGGCACTGATTTCAGAAGCGTGGACACACCATTCCAAATAATCTGCACGCCGATGCACACCAGCAAAAACGAAGAGAGGCGCATGATCACGCTCATTCCCGTTTCGCCGAGGGCCCGGGCGAGGCGGTCGGAGAATGCGTAGCAAAGGTAGACCGATGCGGCGATAAGCACTGCCCCGATCACCGCTCCCAGCATTGAGAAAATAATCAGATGGTCATTGTGCGGCTCGTTCGCGCCCAGCGTGATGGCCACGGAGATTGATCCGGGTCCAACCGTCAGGGGCAACGTGAGCGGGTAAAAAGCTTTGGTGGACAGGTCTTGCGCCCCCACGCTGCGGTGGACATCCGCCTTCGTGCTGTCGTCGTCTTTTTGTTTCAGCAGTGCCCATCCCGTTGAAGCCAATACCAATCCGCCGCCGACTTGAACGACTGGCAGTGAGATTCCGAAAAAAGCCAGAATGTGCGTCCCGATGAAATAAGAAACCACGATCAGCACCACGCTGTTCAGCGCGATCCGCCGTGAAAGCAGTTTTCGCTCGTCGGGTGAATAGTAATGCGTAAGCGAAAGAAACAGCGGCGCGCCTCCCAGCGGATTCACGATAGGGAAGAGCGCCGTGAGGACCAGAAACGTCGATTTGAGCAGTTGCGCCATAGTTCGAGCCGGATAAGTATAACTGCGAGCTTCGCTGGAATAATAATGCTTAGTACTTCGCTACGAGTTTCGCCGTGGTGATTGCCTGGCCTACATGGCGCAGAGTGTGATCGGCGACGTGCACCAGCAATCCGCCGATCGTCGTCGGCAATAGCTTCTTGCCCACCGTTCTCGGCGTTTCTGGATCAGCCGAAGCGAGTTGACGTATGCGGTTCGCGCTGAGATCCAGCGCAGCCTCCAGTTCTGCGAATAGCGCGTCATGTTCCGCTCTGCTATCGAGCTCCGATTTCAGCAGGGCTAACTGCGTTTCATCGAGCGCCCCGCCCTCAGCGTAGGTCAGCAGTCGATCCAGGCTTCGCGCAACATGCCGCACGTGAAAAGCCACCGGCGCAATTCCTCCCGGGCGTTCATTGAGTTGGCGATCGGAAAGGGGGAAGCACCATTTCCAAAGATCTTCCTTCGTCAGCTCCATGGCGTGCAGTACCGCGCGCGGCACAGCAGGTAGTTCCGTGAGTGTTCCGCGAAGCCACGGTTCCGGCAAAACTGGTTTGCCTTGGTTCATTTTCCTTTTGTGCTCCTGGCGGCCCTCTGATGCCCTCTGATTTGACAGCTATGAGGGCAGAACATAGGATGGGAAAACTTGGTCGGAGAATCAACAGAATCTTCGGAGCCGGACGTTGCCGCCTATCAGAAAAATCTCTCGCCCTGCGCACGTATTGGCGCTGGCGCTGTTTCTTGCAGCTTCTTTGCTCTTTGCGGCGCAGACCTCAACACAGTTAGGCCCGGCTGATCCCCAGCGGTTCTTGAACGACATTAAAACTCTGACCGAACCGAAGATGGAGTGTCGCGGCGACGGCTTGAAGGGATTGACGCGAGCTGAGCACGTTCTTGTCGAGCACTACAAGAGCCTTGGTTTACAACCTGCCGGAACAAAGGGTTATCTCCAGCCCTTCACGGTGACGATTGGCGCAAAGCTGAAAGGCAAGAATCTCGTGCTGGTGCAAAATGGCAAAACGAAAACGCCACTGAAGCTGAATCAGGATTACGTGCCGTTCAGCTTTTCCAGTTCGGGAACAGCATCCGCGCCGCTTGTTTTTGCCGGCTATGGCGCGACCGCGGAGGAATTTGGCTATGACGATTACGCGGGAATCGATGCTAAAGACAAGATTGTTGTTGTGCTGCGCTACGAGCCCAGCGGGTTTGCCGCGAAAAGTGGAAATCAAGGCCTGACGGCGCACGCGCAACTGATCACCAAAGCGATCAATGCCCGCAATCACGGCGCCAAGGGCATGATCCTGGTAAACGGAAAGCTGGGAGACGGCGAACAGGATTTGCTGACGCGTTTTGGCAGTGTCGGTGGCCCTGAAAATGTCGGGCTGCTGTTCGCTCAAGTGAAAAATGCCGTGGCCGATGACTGGTTTCGCGCCGCGGGCAAATCCTTGAAGGAAGTTCAGGAGCAAATCAATTCTAGCTCCAAGCCGGCTTCTTTTGCGTTTCCGGAGAATCTGCACGCTACCTTAACTGTCAATATCGAGACGCTCCACGCCACGGTCAACAACGTCATTGCTTATCTTCCCGGCAAGATCGACGAGTACGTCATCGTCGGCGCGCATTACGATCATCTTGGCCGCGGCACTTTCGACTCGCTCGCGCCCTCGCAGATCGGGCAGATTCACCCCGGCGCGGATGACAACGCTTCCGGAACCGCGGGCGTTCTGGACCTCGCGCGCCTTATTTCTCCCCTCAAGGGCCAATTGCAGCGCGGCATTCTTTTCATGTCCTTCGCAGGCGAGGAACTTGGCCTGCTCGGCTCGGCCGCCTGGGTGAAAGATCCGACCAAGCCTCTGGACAAAGCCGTGGCCATGCTCAATATGGACATGATCGGCCGCATCAAAGACAACAAGGTTTATATCGGCGGCGCGGGCACCGGATCGACGTTTCTGAAGGTCCTCGATGAGGCCCACGGCGATTCAACGTTGAAGTTCGAGATTTCTTCCAGCGGTTATTCTTCCAGCGATCACACATCCTTTGTTACCAAGCGTATTCCGGTTCTGTTCTTTTTCTCGGGGCTGCATGCGGATTATCACAAGCCTTCGGATACCTGGGAAAAGATCAATCCAGACTCTGCCGCGGCGTTATTGAACGTGATCGGCCGCGTAATCGTAGCACTGGCTTCCGATCCCCAGCGGCCGAAATTTATCGCGGTGGCCGAAAACAATCCCCACTCCGGTGTGTCCGGCGGTGGCGGCGGCTACGGGCCGTACTTCGGCTCGATTCCCGATTTTGGACAAACAGAAAATGGCGTAAAGTTCTCGGACGTGAAGCCGGGATCGCCCGCGGCAAAGGCGGGGCTTAAAAGCGGGGATGTGTTGATTCAATTTGGTGACAAGCCCATCAAGAATCGCTTCGCCGCAGCAAGGTGGGCGACCTAGTGCCGGTCACGGTTTTGCGCGATGGAAAAGAGCTAAGGGTCGAAGTGAAGCTGGAACAACGAAAATAGCAATGGCCGGGGACTTGCAAGAATTGGCGAGCGAATGCCGGGGGAACTCTTTGAAACAAGGCCGTTGGGCTGGAATTACAATCGGGCTGCTCCTTACTGCGTCGTGTCTCTATGGTCCGCGCCAGCTATTTGTTTTCGCCCAGACAAGCGCTACGGATTCTCCTCTGTTGCCGGCGGAGCAAAAGCACCTGCGGAATGCTCGTCAGTTGACGTTTGGAGGACAAAATGCTGAAGCTTATTTCTCGAGCGATGACAAACAGCTGATCTTCCAGCACCAGGGAACCGACGTGCCCTGCGATCAGATCTACACCATAACGGTGGACACGCCCGATGGGAGACCGCCGGTGCCAAAGCTGGTCAGCACCGGGAAGGGCCGCACGACATGCAGTTATTTCTTTCCTTCGGGCGATCGCATCCTGTTTTCCTCCACGCACGCCACCAGCGCGGAGTGCCCACCCAAGCCCGATTATTCCCACGGCTATGTCTGGCCCATTTATAGTTCGTACCAGATTTTCACCGCGAAACCAGACGGCACCGACCTGAAGCAGTTGACGCATGCCGCGGGCTACAACGCCGAATCCACCATTACGCGCGATGGTAAACACATTGTCTTCACCTCCACCCGCAATGGCGACCTGGACATTTACACTATGGACGCCGATGGCAGCAACGTGAAGCAATTGACCAACGAACTTGGCTACGACGGCGGACCGTTCTGGTCCTACGACGGCAAAAAGATCGTATACCGCGCGGAGCATCCCAAAACTCCTGAGCAGATTAAGGATTACAAAGATTTGTTTGCCGCCGGATTGATTCGCCCGGGAAACCTGGAAATCTGGGTGATGAATGCGGACGGCTCCGATAAACACCAGGTGACCCGCAACGGCGCCGCGAATTTTGCTCCGTACTGGTTGCCGGATAACCGCCGCATCATCTTCGCATCCAATCAAGCAGATCCGAACAATGGGCGCGACTTCGATCTTTATGTGATCAACGAAGACGGAAGCGGCCAGGAACGCATCACGTACCACCCCGATTTCGACGGATTTCCCATGTTCAGTTCAGACGGGAAACGTCTCGTGTGGGCTTCCAATCGCAACGGCAAAGCCCCTCACGAAACAAATATCTTCATTGCCGATTGGGTGGAATAGACTTCAGGAGGAACTCCAGGCGTGACGAAGAAGCGTGCAGCAGGCCCCTCAAAAACGTTTGCCGGACTTCGCTCCGGTGAATCCGTTCGCGTTCTCATTTCCGATGCGCGTGTGCAAACGCGAATCAAGCAACTCGCAAAGGAAATTCGCCGGGATTTTCCTTCCGAACCGCTCCATCTGATCGGCGTCTTGAAGGGTTCTGTTTTCTTTCTGACAGACCTGGCGCGAGATCTGGGGGGCGAAGTTTCTTTCGATTTTCTGTCCGTCTCCAGCTATGGCCACGGCACGGACTCTACCGGCGAAGTGAAACTGATCAAGGATCTAGACGTGAGCATTGAGGGGAAGACGGTGATCGTGGTCGAGGACATTCTCGACACCGGCCTGACGCTGAAATACCTGCTGCGATTTTTCGAGGAAAAGAAGCCGAAGCACCTGCGCGTCGTCGTTCTTCTGGACAAAGTGGAACGGCGCATCGCGGACGTGCGTGCGGACTACATCGGTTTCGTGATTCCCAATGAGTTCGTGGTGGGCTACGGCTTGGATTTCGACGAGCGCTATCGCAATCTTCCCGATGTTTGCGTACTGCAGTTTGCCCCGAAGGGCAAAGCGAAACCCGCATAAATAAACGGAATTGATCGCAAGTCGCGGTGCCGGGCAAGACGCCTGTTATAATCAAGACATTCATGGAAGCCACTGACCCTAAAACACAATCTAGTTTGCCCACAGATAACAGCCCGGAGGTTTTGTCCACGCTTGCGGAAATCGGCGACGAGGTCAATGCTTCGCTGGACCTCGACGAGGTGCTGGCGCACGCCGCGATGCTGATCAAGCGGCATATCGACTATGAGCTGTTCGGTGTATTGATGGTGGATAGCGACGGCGCCTATTTGACTCACCGTTTCGCGATTGGCTATCCGCCGGGGCTCGCCGAAAATCTGAAAGTTCCGGTTGGGCAGGGAATTACGGGAACGGCGGCGCGCACGGGCCATCCTGTCCGTGTCAGCGACGTTTCGCAGGATCCGCGCTACATCAATGCCATTGACAGCGTGCGTTCGGAACTTGCCGTGCCGTTGATGTTTCGCGGCAAATGCGTGGGTGTGCTCGATATCCAAAGCCGCCACGTGGATTACTTCACCAAGAATCAGCAAAATATTCTTTCCGTGCTGGCGAACCGCCTTGCTATAGCTATCGAAAACGCGCGATTGTTCCAGCAGGTGCGAACTCAGGCCGAAACGCTCCTTGTCCTTAACGAAGTGAGCCGCGAAATCAGCTCCATCCTGGATATGGAAGAATTACTGCGGCGAACGGCTGAGCTTGTGAAGCGGGTGATTGATTACCAGATCCTCAGCATCATGCTTTACGACGACGAGCAGAAAGTGTTTCGCCATCGCCTGGACGTGAAGCATGGCCAAAGAGTTCAGGGGAAGCTACGAGCGGCCGCATCGGAAGGCCTTGTGGGAGCGGCGGCGACGCTGCGCGAGCCGGTCGTGGTGCCAGACGTTGCCGCTGATCAACGTTACCTAATGATTAATCCAGAAACCCGCTCCGAGCTTGCCATTCCCATGATGCACAAAGGCAAAGTGATCGGTGTGCTGGATCTGGAAAGTCCGCAGCTAAATTACTTTACGCAGGATCATGTGCAGACGCTTTCGATCCTTGCCGCGAATCTGGCGGTGTCTGTGGAAAATGCGCGCCTGTACGAGCAAGTGGCCCAAGGCGAAGCGCGCATGGAACGCGACCTGCAGGCTGCCAAGCGCATACAGGGCGCGCTGCTGCGGCCGGTGCCGACCGACGATTACGGTCTTGATGTCGTCGCGCGCTACGTCTCTGCGCGCGAAGTTTGCGGCGACCTCTACGACTTTCTGCGCTACGGACCTCAGCAATTGGGCATCGCTCTCGGCGATGTAAGCGGCAAAGGCACGGCGGCCGCGCTTTATGGCGCCGTCGCCATCGGCATAATGCGCAGCCTGGCACCGCAAAAATTGCAGCCGGCGGAAATGTTGCGGCAGATGAATCAACTGGTCGGGGAACGCCGCATCGAGGGCCGCTTCATGACGGCCTGCTTCGCTACATGGCAAAAGGGCCGACAAAAACTTCGCGTGGCGAACGCCGGACAATCACAGCCATTGCTCTACAAAGGCGGGCGCTGCGACAAGATCGAGTTGACCGGCTTTCCGCTCGGTATCTTTGAAGAGGTGCACTACGACGACTGGAGCGTCACGCTCGAAATTGGCAACATCCTGGTGTTCCATTCCGACGGCATCGCGGAAACCGCGAATGCGGAAGGCCAATTCTTTGGCACAACCCGCCTGATGCGCCTGATCGAACAACATCACGAACTGACCGCTACAGAAATTGCCGATTTGGTTTTGCGCGAGGTTGATTGGTTCACGCAGAACGCTCCGCTCTCCGACGACCGCACTCTCGTGGTGCTAAAAGTAAAATGAGTCCTGCCACCGGGTCCCGAAGAAATCTTCCGTATGTCGATCCCGCGAGCTTCACGCCGCAGTTTGCGTGGAAGAAAGCGCGCAAAAGTTCCGGCCGCGAAGTGTTTTCTGAAGGCGTAGCGCTGCGCGAGATCGCCTCCCGTTACGGCACGCCCGTGTACGTATACAGCCAGCGAGCGATTGAAGATGCATTCGACGAACTGGACCGCGGGTTACGTCGCGTGCCGCATTTATTGTGTTTTGCCGTGAAGGCCAACGGGAACCTTTCCATCCTGCAGTTGCTGGCAAAATGTGGCAGCGGTTTCGACATCGTATCCGGAGGGGAATTGGAGCACCTCGCACGGATCGGAGTGCCAGGGAATCGCATCGTGTTCAGCGGCGTGGGCAAAACGCGTGAGGAAATTCGCGCCGGACTTGCGTACAAACACAAGGGAAAGAGTGCGGCGGGGATTCTGCAATTCAATGTGGAATCCGCCGAGGAATTGGAGGTTCTACTCGAAGAATCTTCGCGCCGCCGCAACGGCCGTGGGCAACTTCCCGGCGTTTCCTTGCGCGTGAATCCCGACGTGAAGGCCGGCGGCCATCCACACATTTCCACGGGGCTTTCGCAGCATAAATTTGGCGTGAGCTGGCCGGATGCGCGAGTTCTTTATCTGCAGCACCACAATTCGACGCACATCCGCTGGCAGGGAATCAGCGCGCACATCGGATCCCAGATCGTGGGCCTCGGACCGTTCCGCGAAGCGTTGAATCGTTTGGCCGGTTATTTGTTGGATCTTCGCAAGGAAGGCATCACGCTGAAATATCTCGATTTCGGTGGAGGCCTAGGCGTGCGCTACACCGACGAAACTCCCGTGCCGCGGAAAGCCTATGCACGAATGATTGCGGAAATGGTACGCCCGCTCGGCGTAGGACTGTTGTTGGAGCCGGGCCGCTCGATCATCGCGCCTGCGGGTGTGCTGCTTTCCAATGTGATTTACACCAAGAAAAATTCGTCAAAGTCGTTTGTGATTGTCGATGCAGCCATGAACGATCTGGTGCGCCCGGTGCTGTATGACGCGCCGCACCCGATAACGCGTATTCGCCAAAGTGGATCGAAGCAAGATCATGCGTCCGGACGCGCGGATGTTGTTGGGCCTGTGTGCGAAACAGGGGATTGCTTCCTGCAGGAATGGCCGCTGGGCGACGTGACGCCTGGCGATACGGTCGCGATCTGGACTGCCGGCGCCTATGGCATGGTGCAATCGTCAAATTACAATGGCCGTTGCCGTCCCGCCGAAGTCCTCGTGCATGGCAAGCGTGCGCGCCTGATTCGCCGCCGCGAAACGCAAACCGATGTGTTGCGCACCGATCTACTCGCCGGAAGCTAGACTTCGCCCCACTTCAGTTTGCTGCGTAAAATCTCAAAATAAGTTTTACTTGGCGGATGGATCAGCTTCAACCGCTCCACCGCTCGCGTGATGCGCACGCGGTCACCCGGTTGCAACGGCACTCCCGTTTGCCCATCCAGCGTAAGGAACATCGAATCCGAATTTTCTTCCATGCGCAGTTCGATCCTCGACGCATCCGGCACAACAATCGGCCGATCGCTCAAGGTGTGCGGGCAAATGGGCGTAATCAGGATCGACTCGACTGCCGGATGCACGATTGGCCCGCCGGCCGACATGGAATACGCGGTCGAGCCCGTCGGCGTGGCTACGATTAATCCGTCCGCCCGGTAGCGGCAGACAAATCCGCCGTCGATATGAAGCTCCAGTTCGATCATGCGTGCCAGCGTGCCTTTGTGGACGACCGCTTCGTTCAAGACGCGTTGCTGCGTCAACGGATTGCCACCGTGCATGCGCTCCGCGAGCAGCAGCACGCGCTCGCTCACGGGCGCGCAACCAGCCAGCGCTTCCTCCAGCGCGGGATACAGCTCTTCCAGCGTAAAGCTCGCTAAAAATCCCAGCCCGCCCAGGTTGATCGGCAGAATCGGCACGCCGTGAGGAGCGGCTTCGCGCGCCGCGGCCAGGAGCGTTCCATCTCCGCCCAAAACCAGCAGCAGATCCGCTTCTTTTGCAATTTGATGGCGCGTTTTTCCTGCATCACTTTGATTTATGGCGCTGGACGTTTCGGGATCCATCAGCGCAGCCACGCCGCGTTCCTGCAGCCACGCCAATAATTTCGGCAGCACCTCGGCCAGAATCGATCGCCGCGGCCGGGAAATAATGCCAATCGCTTTATAGTGCGGTGAGGTGGGCATGGGTTGTTGGGATTCTACCTTAGCCGCTTTTCCTGGCGTGAAGAAAATACTCCTGATTGCCTTCCGCTCCGGGCAGATGGCTGGGGGACACGCCCAAAACAGTCAGGCCCAAGGCCTCCGCCGCGGTGCGCACACTGGAAATCGCGGATTCGTGCAACTTAGGATCGCGTACGATGCCGCCTTTGCCTACGTTCTCGCGCTGTAGCTCAAATTGGGGTTTGATCAAAACTAAAAAGTCCGCTCCTTCTTTCGCGCAAGCGTAGGCTCCGGGCAGGACTTTTTTCACGGAAATGAAAGACACGTCCGTCACAACCAGATCGACCTGTTCTGCCACATCGTCGGGCGTCAGTTCGCGCGCGTTTTTCTTGATGCGAATGACGCGAGCATCTTCATGTAGTTTCCAGGCGAGTTGATCGGTGTTCACGTCTATTGCATAGATCCTCGTAGCACCATTCTGCAGCAAGCAATCCGTGAACCCGCCAGTCGATGCGCCGACGTCCAGGCCGACACGCCCTTGCGGATCCACTTGAAAATCTTCCAGGGCGCCTTCCAGCTTGAATCCGCCGCGACTTACATATTTCTGTAGCCGGCTGTGAACTTCGATGCGCGACGAATCGGAGACATTTGCTCCCGCCTTGTCCGCCTTCTTTCCATCGACTTCGATCTCGCCCGCCAGGATCATGGCTTGCGCTTTCTGGCGCGATTCCGCCAGGCTACGCTCGACGAGCGATACGTCCAGCCTCTTGCGCGTGGATTTTCCGCTCATGAGATGAATTCTACTTGCGGCGGACGACAAGGTATTCCGCAATTGCGCGCAAATGTTCGGCACGGTCGCCATATACCTGCAATTCCCCAATGGCCCGGTTGGACAGTTCTTCCGCAATCTCGTGCGAGCGCTCCAGGCCAAACACCGCGGGATACGTGGCTTTTTGCTGCGCAATATCTTTGCCCGCGGTTTTGCCGAGGGCCGCCGACGATTCCTCCACGTCCAGAATGTCGTCGGTCACCTGAAACGCCCAGCCGATGGTTTCGCCAAAACGTCGCAGCCGCGCCACATGTTCGCCGGAGGCGCCGGCGCAAAGCGCGCCCGACGTGACCGACGCGCGAATCAAGGCCGCAGTCTTGGAGCGGTGAATGTACTCGAGCGTGTCTGGTACAATTTTTTTTCCTTCGCTTTCCAGATCCGCCACCTGGCCGCCGACCATCCCATTCACGGTGCCTGCAGCGGTGGCGATTTCTCTTACCATGGCTACGCGCCGCTCCGCGGAAACGGGTGCCGCCGCAATCGTCTCGAACGCCAGTGTCAGAAGGCCGTCGCCTGCAAGTATGGCCGTGGCTTCACCGAATTTCTTATGAGACGTGGGCTTGCCGCGCCGCAAATCGTCATTGTCCAGCGCCGGCAAGTCATCGTGGATCAGCGAGTATGTATGAATGAATTCAATCGCGCAGCCAGGAAAAAGCGCCTGCGCGGGATCGGCTTCAAAAATGCGCGCCGTTTCCAGGCATAGAATCGGCCGAATCCGTTTTCCGCCAGCAAACACGGAATAACGCATGGCCTGATGGATCGACGGCGGTGGAACGCTTTCGCCCGGCAACAAGCGCTCGAGATGAGCGTCCACGGCTAATCTGTCTTCTTCAAAAAACGGGGGAAGTATCATCGGATCGAGCTGTGCGCCCATTCATGGTGGCGAGAAGTCATCAGGATTTGTTCTCGCTTTCAGCTTCAAACGCTTCCGCAGCCAATTTTCCGTCGGCCTTCTTCAATAAAATTTCCACGCGGCCTTCCGCCTCCTCCAGTTGTTTCTGGCATTCTCTCGAAAGTCCGACACCTTCCTCGAACAGTTTCATGGCTTCATCGAGCGACAATTGCGGGCTTTCGAGCTTGCGGACGACCTCTTCCAGTCGTGCCAGGGAACGTTCAAAGTCAGGCTTTTTCGGTACAGGTTGATTCACGCCAACTCCTCTCAGACCGATCGAACTGCGAGTTCCACTTGATTCCCCGGAGACATGCGCACAAATCCTGCGAACCACACACTATTTTTGGCAATGCGAACAATAATACGTGGATCGCCCGCCCTGTTCCACTCGCACGATCAACCGCCCGCAACGCCTGCAAGGCGATCCTTCGCGCTGGTATACACGCAGGATTTTCTCGATACCCTGAAACCACCACCCCGGATCACGAAAGTCGGGCGCCGGGTCCAAACAGCATTCTAAAGCACGCCGGAGAACAGACACAATTCCTTTATGGAGTTTCGCGGACTCTTTTGCGCTGAGGGAATTTGCCGGCCGCAGCGGAGCGATCAGCGCGCGCCAGAGCGCCTCGCAGGAATAAATATTGCCGATGCCCGCCACGCGCGTTTGATCCAGCAAGAATTGTTTCACCGGGCGGCGGGATGCTTTAAGCTCTTTCATCAGCAAGTCTGCCGTGAATTCCCTCGAGAGCGCATCCACGCCCATCTGCTGCAAGGGAACGCACAACTCGGCGGATTCCCAGATGTGCATGCGGCCCAGGTGACGGCCATCGGCGAAACCCAGCACACCTTTCGCGAACTCTAACGCCATGTCCACGTGAACGGCTTTTTCGGTTTCAACGTTGGCGCGGCGCAACAAATCCTTTGCGTTTGGAAACCAGATCAGGTGGCCATCAAATCGAAAGTGCATTTCGAGCAAGCCGCGATCGAGCTCCAGAAACAGATATTTCCCATGCCGTCGCACGTCGCGAACGCGTCGCCCATGGCAATCCTTCACTAGTTGCGTAGCAGATTGCGGCCGCGTGACGATGGGATGAAACACGTGCACGCAACGGACGCGCTGTGCTCGGACGATGGGCCGGAGGGTTCGCGCAATGCCTTCTACTTCAGGAAGTTCGGGCATGGAAGGAAATCCCTCAGGAGCCTGGCTGCAAAGTTAGCAGGTGGCGTTTGACCTTAGCTTCTGCCGCGTCGGAGAACGGTCCGTAGATCGCTTTGCCCTGAAACCAGTAGGGAAACTGGTCGCGATAATGTTCGCTACCCGTCTGGCCGGATTCTCCACCAGTGATCAGCATGATGGATTTGTCCCAGTCCGCCAGGTTGGCGACGAATCTTTCGGAAGGGCCGTGATTGCGGCTGGCGGCTCGCGGGCTCCATACCGTTCCGGATTGCGGCTGGTCCGTGATGCTCAGCAATCGTTTCAGAATTCCGTCGCGGCCAATGGGATGCAGCATGTCCAGATAGTTGAATTTCTTCCACGCCCAGTCGTCCGGATCTTTATCACCGGTACGTTCTTCCAGTTGCTTCACGGCCTGATCGGCGGCCGCGCTCAGTAATTCGTCATAATTTTTATAGTCCGCGGGTAGCCACCGCGCAGGGCGTTCGGTCAGGACGCGCTGGAGAAACGCCACGCGCCTCCAGTGATAAGCCTCGGTATCTTTTCCGAGGTGCGGCTCAAGAATCAGATCCAGAGTCTGGAACAAGGTGGCATCAAGGAAAGAGACGACAGGAGAATTCGCATCCGCCATCCCATTCCAGTTTTTCGCTTCCTGAATCAACCTTTGCGAGCGGGGATCTTTAGGCGGCGTCACTTTTGCGGCTGCCACCAATTGTTCCGCCAAAAACTGATGCGGATAGCTGTACGTGTCCGTCTCAATTTTCAGCATGTCTTCTGGCTGCAGGTCGCGCTTGTCTCGCAACAAATCGGAGATCCGCGCGGTTCGATAGGGCTCTTCCCAATGGTCGGTGATGTATGGCTTGTAATTTGGCCCAGTGACGCGCGCGTTTGCCGTGACGATCAATCCGCTCTCGGGATTGAACACTTGCGGGAGCTGGTCGAAGGGAATGTATCCGGTCCATTCGTAATCGTCGGTATCCCCAGGTACAGGCACTTCGCCGTGCCCCTTTTTGCGAATGGGTATGCGGGCTCCGAGAATGTAGCCAATGTTTCCATCCACGTCGGCATAGACCACATTCTGCCCAGGGCCCCAGATTCCTTTCATCGTTTCGCGGAATTCGCCCCAGTTTTGCGCCTTACCGAGCCAGTTGTAGAAATTGCACAATGCTCCGGGCTCCAAAACCGTCCAGCGCATTGCGTAACCTTTATCGCCGTCTTGCTCGACGACGGGCCCGTGGCGCGTAACCAGCATTTTCAAATGCTCGTCCGGAGCGCCTTTTACTTTGATCACTTCGTCATAAACGTCGGCTTTTTTCCATTCGCGGTTCACGCGGTACTCGTCCGGGTTTGCTGGATTGAAGGTTTCGATGTACAAATCCAGAACGTCGGCCCCGTTATTGGTGAATCCCCATGCGATTCGGTCGTTGTGTCCTACGACGACCATCGGTGCGCCGGGAAGCGCGAATCCTTTGACGTTCCACTCGGGCGCGGTCAGGTGAACCTCATACCAGATCGGGGGAAGCGTCAGCTCCAGATGCATGTCATTGGCGAGGAGGGGCTTTCCGGATGCGGTGTGTTCTCCGTTGACTACCCAGTTGTTGCTTCCCAATGAATGGCGAATTTCTTGCTGCGATTCGCGGAGCCAAAACTGTACTTCGCTTGCCAGCAATGAAGTCACATCCGGGACGGAGGCAATCGCGGGACTGGAATTGCTCTTTCGCTGCGCCTTCAACACATCTTCCGGATCCATTTCATCTTCGTCTTCTTCGGGATCGCGATCGCTCTGAGCGCGCGGATCTTTTCCCGCGTGAGGATCGCCTACCACAAAGTGGTCCATCGACGCTTCCGGACTGTAGAGATCTTTCGCTAATTCCGGCCCGACTTTCGCCGTGACGACAGCGCGGCCCATTTCTTCCTCGCGCGTGTCGGTCAGTGTGCGGTACATGTAGCCGGCAATCACCAGCGAATCGGTCGGCTGCCACGGCTGCGGCTTGTAATTCAGAAGCGTGAACTCAATCGGTAAACGGGTGAGGTGCTGCTGGAGGTAAAGGTTCACGCCGCGCGCGTAGGCTTCCATCACCTTGCGCACACCCGGGCTGATCATCGCGTAATCGCGATCAGCGGAGCGGCTGAAATTCAGCAAGCGGAAATCCTTATCGATTTTCACCGTGGCTGGGCCCAAAACTTCGGAGAGCTGGCCCCGCGACGCGCGACGGAGCAGGTCCATCTGCCAGAGGCGATCCTGCGCAGTGACGTAACCCTGCGCTTCGGCCAAATCTTCAACGGAAGCCGCGCGGATATGCGGCACGCCCCAATTGTCGCGTTCCACGGTTACTTGGCTATGCAAGCCGGGCACAACCATAGAACCGTCGAGCTGGGGCAATGGACGGTATACGAACCACCAAATGGCTGTGGCCACGATCACCGTCACGACGCCGGCGATCCACAGCAGTAGCCGTAGGACTGTTCGCACTAGGAAAGTCGCTCCATCGGGAAATTCCAGTCTAGTGGAGGCTGCTTGGGCGCGCAACCTACCTCGCTCAAACAGCCAGCCGATGCTGCTCTCGCGTCAGAGACACCGGCGGCAAAACTGGTGGCGCGCTGGGCTGTTACAATGCCGTTGGGAGATCATCGAGCGGATGTTTCTGTTGCGCCTTATCGGCGTTTTCGTGCTCGTGGCGCTCAATGGCTTTTTTGCTGCCGTGGAGTTTTCGTTGGTGGCGGTGCGCCTGTCACGTGTACAGCAATTGGTGGCGCGGGGAAGCGCGCAGGCCAAAATTGTGGAATACCTGCTGGGAGATTTGCACCGTGTGGTTTCGGGAGTGCAGGTTGGCATCACGCTTACGAGCCTGGCCATCGGCGCGCTCGGAGAATTAACCTTTTCCTCGCTGATCCAGGGCTTGATGCCCCCGCAAGCCAGTGTGCACACGCTGCTGATCATTCACGCCGCTGCGCTAACGGTTTCGTTCATTTTCTTGAGCGCCATTCACGTCGTGCTGGGGGAACTGGTTCCGAAGACGATCAGTCTGGCGCGCGCCGAACGTGTCGCGCTGATGGTGTCTCCACCGTTTCAATGGTTTTTGAATACGTTCCGGTGGGCTATCGATTTGCTCGATGGCGCTTCTGGCCTGATCGTGAAGGCACTCGGTATTTTGTCGCCGACGGGCCACGGTGTTGCGCACTCGACGGAGGAATTGCAGATACAGATTCAGCAGGCCCGGGAACGTGGGCTGCTTGCAGTTGGCGAAGAAAAGTTCATCCTAAGCGCGATCGAACTTAGTCAGTTGCAAGTCCGCGAGATCATGGTGTCGCGCCCGGACATGCACACATTGCCAATCGAGGCGGCGATGGACGAAGTGCTGAGCATGTTCGCGACCACGCAGCGTTCGCGCATTCCGGTGTATCGCGAATCCGTGGATCATGTTCTGGGATTCGTGCATATCAAGGACATGATGTGGGTGCTGTTGGATCGCGAACGCCGGATTGAAGAAAAGCTGCCTCCACCTCCGCCGTTCGATCTTCGCCGGGTGCTGAGGGAAATTCTGATCGTTCCGGAAACCAAACCTGCCAGCGAGTTACTGGTGGAATTGCGTTCGCGCCACGTGGGCATGGCGATGGTAGTGGACGAGTTTGGCAGCATCCTTGGACTGGTGACGCTGGAAGATTTGTTGGAGCAGTTGGTCGGCGAAATTCACGATGAGTTCGATGTTGTGGAAAAGCCGCTCACGCTCGCCGACGGGGCCGTGATTTTCGACGGCGCATTGAACGTGCGTGACCTGGACAACCAGTACAACATCGCGCTGCCTGAAGACCCGGCGTATGCCACCGTGGGAGGATTCGTGATGGACCAGTTGGGCTTTATTCCGCGCGGCGGCGAAAGTTTTGAATATGGCGATTATCGCTTCACGGTGATCGAAATGGATGGGCGGCGCGTGGCTCGCGTGAAGATTCAGTTGCTGCGGCCGAAGGAACCGGAAACTTCCACGGGTGAATCGGCTGGTGCAAGTCCAGCGGTCAGCGTTTACAAACCAAATTCCAGCGGTAGGAGGAGCTGAGCGGCGGCTATGGCGCGCTATCTGCTCCGTCGATTTGCTCTTACACTGCCGGCCATCTGGCTGGTGCTGACAATGGTGTTTTTTCTGATTCACATCGTTCCGGGCGACCCTGTCGAGCAGATGTTGGGTGAAGGTGCCGCGCCGGGACAGGCAGCGCAATTGCGCCATTCGCTGGGGCTGGACCGCCCGCTTTATGTGCAATATGGACGATACCTTGCGGATGTTGTTCGCGGCGATCTAGGACAATCGTTCAAATTTCAAGTGCCAGTGCGGCAGGTGATTTTCGAGCGCTATCCCGCCACGCTGCAGTTGGCGTTTTTGGCACTTCTTGTTTGTGCGGCCATCGCCATTCCTGCCGGCGTGATTGCAGCGCACCGCCGAGGTTCAAATGAGGATCGCGCGATTGGAGTCTTTACGCTGCTTGGACTCGCGGTGCCGAATTTTGCGCTGGGTCCGCTGCTGATTACATTGTTCTCCATCAAACTTGGGTGGCTACCGGTTTCCGGGCGAGGCGGCGCGCTCAATTACATTTTGCCCGCGGCAACGCTCGGCGCCGCGCTGGCTGCAATTCTGACGCGCATGGTGCGCAGTTCGATGCTGGAGGAGCTTTCCAGCGACTACGTACGCACTGCGCGGGCTAAGGGGCTTTCCACTGCGGTGGTTCTGCTGCGCCATGCGTTGCGTAACGCGCTCATCCCGATCATCACGATTTTGGGTTTGCAGTTTGGCACGCTGCTGGCGGGCACGATCGTGACGGAAACTATTTTTTCGTGGCCGGGCATTGGGCGGCTCACCGTGATGGCCATTTCTTCGCGCGATTATCCGCTGCTGCAGGGATGTATTTTGGTGATCGCTCTGTCGTATGTGCTGGTGAATTTGCTGACCGACGTGTTTTACGCGTTTATTGATCCGCGAGTGCGCTTGTCATGACTACCGGCGGATCGTTGCGACAGTTTCTCCGGCAAAGCGTCCTGGCTCGCGCGGGATTTGCGATCGCGTGTTTGTTGGTCATCGTGGCGCTGCTTGCGCCATGGATTGCGCCTGCCGATCCGGCCTCGCAAAATCTTCCATCGCGGCTGGAGGCGCCTTCGCTGCATCACTGGATGGGCACCGACGAACTCGGCCGGGACATTCTTTCTCGCGTGATGTATGGCGCTCGCATCTCGCTGTTTGTTGCTGTTTGCGTTGTACTGGGCTGCGGGCTGACTGGACTTGCCCTGGGTGTGCTGGCCGGGTATCACGGCGGCGCGTTCGACCGGATAGTGAATCTGCTGCTGATCAATGCGTTTCTGTCGTTTCCGGGCGTTTTGCTGGCCATCGCGTTCGCCGCGTTCTTCGGCCCCGGAATCGGCAAAGTGATTCTGGCGCTGATTATCACGGGATGGGCGGGCTATGCGCGCCTTGCTCGCGCGCAAGTTCTGAAGGCCAAGGAGTTGGAATTTGTGCTTGCCGCGCGTTCTCTGGGGGCATCGCATTTCAGGATTATGTTGCGGCACCTGTTGCCCAATATTCTACGGCCCGTGCTGATCCAAGCCACTATCGGGATAGCGGGCGCGATTTTGGCAGAAGCCACGCTGAGTTTTCTTGGTTTGGGCGTTCTTGCGCCACTTCCGAGTTGGGGGGCGATGTTGAACGACGCGCGAAATCACCTGTTCGACGCTCCACATATGGTGGTTTTCCCCGCGCTCGCGGTGTTGCTGGCGGTGCTGGCGTTCAATTTGTTGGGAGATGCCTGGCGCGATTGGCTGGACCCGCGCACGCGGTCGCAGATGACAGCGGTCGAACGATCGCGCTGAGGCTGCTAGCTCTTCGTTAGTAGGACCGGAGTGCCCCGGCCGATTCCGAGGGTCTTTGAGGCGTTGCCCTTGTTCACGGCAATTTCTACATAGCCGCTTGAGCCGATATAGGCCACCGGTTCGTTTGCGTTTCCGCTGGCAAAGACGTGCACCAAGCGTGTAACGGGATGGTTCCCTACCTGCAACTGGATCACGCCCTTCTCGAGCGATTCGGGTGCTAAATCTTCGGCGCGCAAATTCGTAATCAGGTTTCCGAACCCGTCGACTTTCAGAATCACACCCTTCAGCAATCCGTCCGACTCTTTCGGCTTGGGCAAGGCGAAGCGCTTGAAATCCTCGATCACCTCTCCCATGCTGCCGGGCTGCCAGTGTTTGGAAAGCCACGCAGCAACCGGCGCAAAAATATCGCGCCCGTGGAAGGTTCTACTGACCGGCTGCAGGAAGTAATGCTCGGTGGTCAGATGGCGAACGGTGACGTTCTGCTCTTTCTCAAAGACGCCGGAGAGCACGCCGTTATCCGGGGCCACGAAATATTGGTTTTGCCCGCTGACCAGGATGGGCCGGCGCTCGGTACCCACGCCGGGATCGACTATCACCACGTGGATGGTGCGCGGAGGAAAATAGGAGTAGGCCGAAGCGATTTGCAGCGCGCCGTCGAGCAAGTCATAGGGAGCGACCGCGTGGGTTATATCGATGATGGTCGCGTCCGGATTAATTTTGAGGATGACGCCTTTCAGCACGCCCACGAGGTGATCGTTCGTGCCGTAGTCGGTCGTCAACGTAATCAGTGGATTGGTCAAGTCTGTCTCCCTCTCCGAACTGGAGAGTTGTCATGCGTCAAGTGCGCGAGGTGGAGAGGCACCCCGCATCCTTCGACGCTATCGGACCCCGGCCCGGTTGGCAAGATTTCAGGCAGCGACCGCTACGCAAGCGCCAACCTTAGGTAATTGAGCTGTGATGGCAGCATGGCCGAGGTGTGGCAAATGGCTAGGAAAAGCCAGTATGATGGAATGCAGCCAGTGCGGGAGTGGCGGAACTGGAAGACGCGCAAGACTTAGGATCAAAATTTCTCGCATTGCAAACAAAGGGCCAAGTAAGAAAACAAAGCAAGATAGCTCACGCGACTTCACCGGACTTCATAGCTCCTTAAAGGACGATCACTCATAGATAATTCATAGTAAGCGAGCACTGCGAAATCCCGGCTTCTGACCAACAGAGGAGGTAGTTCCTCATGACATTGGGTGCTTGGATTTTCCTCTCCGTCGTTTTGGTGCTTGTCGTATTGAATAAGCCATTTCGAAAATTTTTCCTTTGGGCAGCCGCAATCTCTGCAATCTGCTGTGGGCTAGTTTATGGATCATCACGGGATGCGCGACTGCGCCCGGCATGATTCGAACACGCGACCTCTCGCTTCGGTCATCATTCAACCGCTGGCACGCGCAGAATCAGAAGGTTAGAAGTGCGGTAATCGGCAACCGTCGGCATCACTGGAATGTGTCGGTCGGTTTTTGTGCAACGACTTGTGCAACCAAAGAAGCTTAACAAAAGATTCGACGCCGCGCAGATGCTTTTCAACGGGAGTGGAGAATGAAAGTCGTCGCCACTAGTGCGGCAGGTGCCGATGCGGACCTGACAAATGCGAGGTTAGTTGGAAACGTCTTTGGGCTTGGCGATCTTCTGGCCCGTGTCGATGAAGAAGAGCTGGTAGTTGGAATAGGAATGGCGAGCATTGAACTGTTTGCCGCTCAAGTGGACAGTGATGTCGACAGACTGAGGAAGCCACAGGCTGACATTGCGCGCGGCGAAGACCACCGGGCCGTAGTCCAGAGACTGATGCTCTAAATCGAGCAACAGTTCAGGAATTGGATTAAGAAGATCGGTTTCGAGGTGAACCACCTGAAATGTGGTTGCATCGACCCAAGCCGTACCCTTTAGACTGATGGCGTAGGAGCCCCTCGGGGTGCTGAAGTCACTCATGGTATTAGGGCGGTCGGGTCGCTGTTGGAAATTGAGGAGATAGGCGGGGACGCCCTGCCAAATGCCCAGGCCCTTGCAACTTATATCGAACTGGTCGACATGGATCGGATGAAAGACAAGGACAAGCGTTGTAGAGCCAACGGCTTCGATGAACCCTCTCTGGCCGGAATAACGAGAGCGGTATTCATCCACCGACAAATGACTGGAATCCTGGAGCTGGATGTTGGCGACGTAATTGGCCTTGATGTGGACAGTGTCTTCCAGCTTGCCATTGGCGCGCCGGCGCTCGAGTTTGAGGCTCTCCGTGGCGGCTATGCGATTGACGTTGTCCACGAATGCGCTCGCGTTGGCAGAAACGTGGGGTAGAACGTCGTCGAGGGAGCAGGCGCCGAATTGAGATGGAGGAGGGGCGCTAGGTTTGAGCAGGTAGAGCGTAAGGAAGGAATCGAGCGTCGCGCCATTGAAGTCCGGAACAGGAAATTCGACGACTGGAGCAGCGATGGAGGTGGCGCTGCGGTGGGGCTCGAGGATCAAGGGAAAAAGATGGTCGAGGATGAGCGAGAGTTCGACCGATTGGCCCGGAGAAAGAGTGAGGTCCAATTGTGTGGCGGATAGCGCCGCACTGGACACAACGACATCGTAAGGACCAGGAGGAAGATTGGGGAAAACTGCGTTGGACGGTTCATCTACAATGGTCGAGAGATCGGAGTCGAGGACTGGGGAATGGATTTGGATCTTGACCGGAGAATCGGCGTGGGGTTTGCCAAACGTCTGAACAAGGACAGTGATGGAAGCAAGCGAGCCCGATTGCGCGGGGACGCGAATGGGAGTGAGCGCAACGCCGAGAACGAGAACTAGAACTAATGCACGCGCCGAGCAAACCATGACGAGAACCTTCCGTTTAGCAGGCGCAAGGAATTTCCGAAATTCGCCGCGAAAGCGGTTCCAAACGGATGAAACTAGCGGGAGTGTACACCGCAGGGATGAAAAAGAGTATGGCTATCTACCCATAGAAGGTAGTAACTGGAGAAATGGGTACTGCCCCGGTTCGCGTGACGAAAAGAGTCGAGACTTGTCGAAACTTCAACTTTGGCCTACATGCTCTTTGACCACTGCGCGGGCGTTTTTATCCTCGCGAAGGCCGACGAATTTTGAGTGACGCAGATGATCGACTTACGCTTCATACTGCACCTCTTCATGGCGTGAGCCACTAAATCACGGCCCAAGACCGCTCCCGTGTCGACCAAGCGCAACGATAGCACGACTTTCGAACGTTGTATGCCAATCCCGCCGAAGAGCACGGGCGTAATTTGGATGGCTATGAATCGCGCAAGCGGCAAGGGGCGTACTATGACCTTTCCGGCTTGCGGGACTTGGCCGCGCAGTGCGGTTGCCTCTCACTATTTCCAGCGCCGAAAACCGCATAGGCGTGCGGCTCCGGCACCTGAGCCTATTTTTTCGGATACGTGATCTTCGTCGTCACGATCTTTCCATTGAAGGCGAACGGTGCTTGGTCGAAATAGTCGAGCGACACGGGCGAGCCGAGGTCACTGCCGATGTCGAGGCAGTCGTTGGCGGTGAAGGTAAGAGCGGCGGTGATCGGCACCCGGCCTTGCGCCACGACCTGACCATTGACCCTTAGCGTGACGTTCAGTGGGGCTCCGGGTTTGGGCGCGGCCAGCCTCGACTCGACTTCAATCTTCACGCGTCCGGTCGGGAGCTTGGCTTTTGCTGTGATGTGCGTCCGATCAATTTCGAACAGATTGTATTCGTAGCGGAGCTGACCGTCTTTTACGTACAACGAAAGGCCGCCGGAGAATCCCCCGAGAGCATACAGAACGCCGTTTGCATTGGGAGGTACGTCTACTTCCATGCTTACGTTGTTGTCGAATTTTCCGAGCTTCGGCGCAGTGAACTCCGGCATGCCAGTGATGGGGCCGCTGAAAGTCCATTCGGTATAGGGCGTGGACGGCGCATCTTCCGGATGAAACAATGGCGTCCACAAGCCGCCTCCGATGGGCAGGTTCTGGTTTTTGGCGGACTCGACCAAGAAAAGATTCTTCATGTAGGCGACTCTTTCCGGCATCTTCGCGGCGAGATCATTGGCCTGAGACCAGTCTTCATTCAGGTTGTAAAGCTCCCACACGTCATTGTCTGGGTTCCAGTCCGCGATGCCCTTGGGGACTCCCGGCACCCAGGGAATGCGGGGACCGAAGGTGTCGGCAAACCAACCGTTGTGATAAACGCCCCGGCTGCCCATGATGTCGAAGAATTGCGTAATCCTGCGCCCCTTCGCCGTCGCGTCGGCAAACGTGTAGGCCATACTGATGCCATCAATTGACATCTGATCGACACCGTTGACTACGCGCGGCGGCGTGATGCCGACCACTTCATAGATCGTCGGCACGATGTCAATGACGTGATGGAACTGCGGGCGCGGCGTATCGTCATGCCTGATCTTTGCAGGCCACGAAACAGCCATCGGTTGGCGCGTGCCGCCGAAATACGCTCCGAGGAGCTTTGTCCCCTTATAGGGCGAGCCGCCCGCCCAAGCCCAGCCGGCGTGATACATGTTATCGGTCTTCGCTGAGCCGAGTACGTCCAGGCCCCCGAGTTCGTTCAGTGCCTTGATGTGCTGTTGGATTGTGCTCGGAATGCCGTTTTGTGCGAGCAGCTCTGAGATGGTGCCGTCCTGACCTTCAGCCGATGCACCGTTGTCGCCCCAAATGTAGAAGATGAGCGTGTTGTTTAGTTTGCCTTCCTGCTCGATTTCGTCAATAACGCGGCCGGCGTTGTAATCAGCGTGTTCGGCAAAGCCGGCGTAAACCTCCATCAAACGTCGCTGGAAAGGTTTTTCGTCGTCTGGAATGGAATCCCAAGAGGCAAGCGTCGCCGGGCGCGGGGTGAGTTGCGTATCCTTTGGAATCCAGCCCATTTGCTTCTGTCGCGCAAAAACACGCTCGCGATACTTATCCCAGCCGTCGTCGAACTTGCCCTTATACTTGTCCGCCCATTCCTTGGGAACCTGGTGCGGGCCATGCGCCGCGCCCGGAGCCCAATACATGAAGAATGGCTTGTCAGGCGTGAAGGCCTGTTGCTCGCGCAGCCACTTGATGGCGTCCGTGGCGATGTCCTCGGAAAGGTGATAACCGGGATGCTCATACTCGTGCGGATCCAAGACCGTGGTGTTGCGCACTAGACGGGGCTCGTACTGCGAGGCCTCGCCCGCGAGGAAGCCGTAGAAATACTCGAAGCCATAACCGGTGGGCCAATAGTCGAACGGGCCCTTCGAGGTCGTCAGCTCGGCGGGCGTGTTATGCCACTTGCCCCAGGCCCCGGTGTTGTAACCGTAATCCTTCAGCACCTCAGCCACGGTTGCCGCCGACTTCGGGATCTTGCCGCTGAAACCGTCAAAGTCGTTGGCCAGTTCGGCAATCTGCCCATTGGATATGCGCGTGTGATTGCGCCCGGTCAGAAGCGCCCCACGCGTCGGCGAGCACATCGCCGTAGAGTGAAAGGCATTGTAGGAGATGCCGAGCTGCGCGATGCGCGTGAGCGTCGGCGTGTTGATCTCGCCGCCATAGGTCGAGGCTTGGCCCGGACCGACATCGTCCATGAGGATGATAAGGATGTTCGGCGCATCCGCAGGCAGGTGCTTCGGGTCAACGCGTTTCTTGTAGACGGAGTCCTGCATCGTCAGCCCCGGCAGTGGAGGCGGACGGCGTGGGCGGGAACGGCAGGACTTCCTGCGCACTTGCCGGGGGCGAAAGAATCCCGCTCAATGCAAGAAAACTCCAGGAAGCAAGAGAGATACCGGTCCGACGCAGGTATGTCGAAGTCAGATTTTTCGCTCTGACACCACTAGACGTCACAAACCTTCTTTCAAGTCTCATGTTTTGTCTCCCCGTCCTCCCTATGCGGGAGCCAGCTGTGTGGTCCTTGCGAAATGTGCAGAAAATTCCGCTGGAAGGAGCTCCACCCTCTTGCAATCGTGCTACATACTATCACCAGCGGAGCCGGATGGAATTGTAAGAAGTGACGGATCTCGCCTTGGGTCAAACGGACGTAAACCACAGTAGGATAATTCGCAGGCAATTCGCGATTGTCTATCGTCAACAAAAATTTCTGAGCTCATGGAAGCCTAAGTCCCGCTTAAACGTGATCAGCTCCCTGAACGTCCCTGCATCTCTACGGTACCTTTTCGCGAATCATGATATGGGGGACATGTTCATGACAACTTGACGTTGTGGTTTGAGTGTGCCGCGGCGGGTGATTACTGCAGTGTTTGGCTCGCTTTCCTTGCCGAGGCCCGCCGGAACAGGTCAGGCGCGTTCATGCGCTCACAGGTCAGTTTGAAATCCTCAGCAGCGCCTCTCCACAGCAAATCGTCATTGGAGCTGAACACGGGAACATCGACTCGAAGTGTCGCAAGAGTGCGAAACAGTAGCGCATCTTCCCACGCAGCGAAAAGGGATTCGGCAAGAGGACGTGCTCTCCGTAGCATTGGATCCCAGTGACGCCAATCCTTCGGAATGTCTTCCAGGTGAGGATATCGCGAGAAAACAGCCGCTGCACTCTTGGATCCCCATCCTGAAATGCCGGGGTAGCCGTCTGCACTGTCGCCTACCACAGCCAGATAGTCAGGGATCGACGACGGTTTTATTCCGAACTTTCCAATCACGCCAACCTCGTCGCGGAGAGTCTTTCGCTGGCGGTCCAGTTGTACAACTCGCGAGCCCACCACGCATTGGCTGAGATCTTTGTTGGGCGTGCAGATAATAACCTGCCGAACGCGATCATCCTGAGCCGCTTTCGCCGCAGCGGAAGCGAGCGCATCATCGGCTTCAAATTCGATCATCGGCCACACCAGCACGCCCATGGATTGCAGCGCCTCCTCAAGAATTGGGAATTGCGACAGCAGTGCCGGATCCACGCCTTCGCTAGTCTTGTAGCCCGAGTAAAGATCGTTGCGAAAGGACTCAATCACATGGTCGGTCGCGACGCCGACGTGAGTTGCTCCCCCCTCAATCACTGAGAGAACCGACCCAAGCACTCCGCGAACTGCACCAATCTCCTGACCACGAGTGTCTTTGGCGGACGGGACGGCGTAGAAGTAACGGAATAGTTCGTAGGTCCCGTCAATAACGTAGATATCCATGAACTCAGCTCAGTCAGCAGGCAAAGTTGAACGAATGAACGTTTCCAAGCTGTATCGATCGCCACAAAACGATTCTTTCACGTCTCGCTAGCCAACTTCCTCCTTGATCACACTTCGCGGATCCTTGTCCTCTCGAAGCCCAGCAAATTTCGCGTGCCTGAGGTGATCGCTTTCCGTCCATTGTAGATATTCAATCCGCGCTACAAGCTCAGGCCGGACCCAGATGCATTTCTTCATGTCCTCCGCTGTTAGGCCGGTTCCCCAGCGGCCTTTCTGCGCCTCGGGCAGATTCGCGAATGGGCAATCCGGTACAACAAGAGACCGCAGCCTCCCAAATAATTGCCTCCGTGTCGCTGGCACAAATCCATTTCGCACTCTCGCCACACAAATCAACTCCGATGCCTTGTAATAGCCGACAATGATGGACTCTACTCCCGTGGGCCCCCGGTACATAGCCGCCGATCACTAATTCTTGTCCAGTGTTGAGCCGGAATTTCGCCCACGCCCCGCTGCGCTTTCCGGCTTCGTATCGGCTGTCCTTCCGCTTCGCAACAACTCCCTCTAATCCTTGCTCACGGGCGCTCTGGAGAATTATTTCCGCTGAGGTCTCGAAATACTCGGCGAGGCGGATGCGCGGGGACTGGAATTTGACCACAGATTTTAGGATTTCCCGCCGCTCGACTAACGGCAGATCACGATTCTCATTATGTCTCCCAATGAGGAGCTTGCGTTCTCTACCCAGCCGCGAAACGAGCTTCGTTGAACCCATGGAGTGTCTCGCAGTGACGCTAATCGCTTCTTGCGCCATTCATCCCCGGCAGTTAGCCAATTTGTGAAGTCTGCGATGTATTCTCCGGCGCAAGCAATTGCCACAAAGGCACACGCGGCGTACTCCGCATACTCCCAGCGGGAGAGGGATCGCGTCAACGATGAGACATCAAAGGCCGTTAAGCTCATACAGAATCACAGCGAACGACGGGACCCCACGATTCGCGGCGCTTGGAACCACCCAGTGGGATACAATACTCGTTAAGCGGCCCTTCGATCAGAACAGGAGGCTGCTATGTTTACCTTCTCAGCCGGTATTCTGCTCGCGATTCTAGTTGTCTTCGTGGTTGTTCCTCTTATCCTCATAGCGAGCGTGAGATTGTTTCTAAGCATCTTGGACGACAACCGTAAAGTGCCGCCACACACTCTCCGGCGAATACATTGATGTTCGTCTTTATCGAACTACCGTGTGTGTACGTTCCCAGTCGGCTTGCGGCGACAGCGGGGACCGCGAAGCCTGGCTTTTCCACTTCTCAATCAGCTTAACAAAGAATAGGATTTTCGACTTGGAGGTGCTCCATGCCATTCAACATCATGACTCTGTCAATGGTGGATATGCCCGTAAGCCAGGCCGAAGGCCTGAAAATTCTCGAGCGCGATCAATTTTGCTGCCGGTATTGCGGATTGGATGGGAAGACCAGCTTTGAAAACGCGCTGGTCATGTCCGTTGATTTCGTCGTGCCGCGGGCTCAAAAAGGCAAGAAGGATCCTACCAACCTGGTAGCGTGCTGCCGTCCGTGCAACATGATTAAAGGCAAGCGAGTCTACAAGAACTTCGAGGATGCCAAAAAATACGTACTCACCAAGCGCGCAGAGATGCGCCAGGCCTGGGAAAGCAAGCGCTCCCGCCCGGAAGCGGCTTCCGCTTAATGCGTTTCGACCGCGCACTCGCAAAGAGTAATGCGCTATTCGGATACGCTTTGACCGGGGGCCGCATGTCCCAACCGTCGTGTGGCCCTATTTCTCCTTCCAGACACTAAAACGACGCTACGGTATAATCGCCGCTCCTACCTCTACCCGCAAAACTCTAAGCGGGAGACTCCTCAATGACTGAAGAACGAAAGTACGCGATTCTTTTTGCTGCAACCATTCTGTGCGCCCGAAAGCTGGCCGAGTTAGATTCTGACAAGCCAAGTCCGGCAAAGGTTTATGCGATAAACACGGCAATCGAGAAAGCGAAATTTATTTTGGACAAGATTGATCCTAGGTCTAGTCTCCGCTGGCGTCTGAGGTTCCCATGGGGGCGGGGGCTTCCGGCGGGAGTGGGAACCAAAACGAGCCAGGGAGGCATCCCGCGAACAAAAGGAGTCGGATTGCCGTTGCAAATAGACTGGACTATATTCTGAGGTATTCCCCGGGAACCAACGCTAATCAAAATGGAGAAGATGAAATGAGAAAACTAGTGGGGATCGGAGTGTTGTTGTGTTTTGGAATGCCCGTCATCGTAAATGCTCAGGCCGCTTTCGATGGGACCTGGAAGATTGACATGAATAAGGTGGAATTTCCCAAGAAACCTAACGAATACCTGCTGCAAAACGGAATGTATGAATGCAAGACTTGTGTTCCGCCCATCAAAATCAAGGCTGACGGTCAGGATCAAACAGTTACCGGACACCCGTATTATGACACCGAGGCGATAAAGGTCATAAGCGACCACGCGATCGAAGAGACCGAAAAGAAGAACGGCAAGACGGTTGCAACTTCGACGACCACGGTTTCGCCGGATGGCAACACGATGACGTTCGAATTTAGCGACAGTAGTGCCACGAATGCCGAGCCAGTTACTGGGAAGGGTGAGGCAACCCGGGTGGCCAAAGGTCCTGCGGGATCGAACGCTATTTCCGGTTCGTGGAGAACCGTGAAATTCGAGACCCTTTCCGACAACGCGACTACTTGGACGTACAAAGTCAACGGCGACGAGTTGACCATGACCACTCCGACCGGCCAATCCTACACTGCGAAATTGGACGGGACGGAAGCACTGTACAAAGGTGATCCCGGAACCGACGGCGTCTCGGTGAAGATGAGGGGCAAAGACACTCTTGAAGAAACTGACAAACGCGGTGACAAGGTGATTAGCGTTTCTAGAATGACGTTGGAGCCCGATGGCAAGACCGCAAAAATCGTTGTCGAAGACAAACTACACGGCACTACCAGCCAGTTCGTGGCGGTGAAACAGTAGGTCCTCTTTCGAATCGGCCTAAGGCCCTGCTGGCGGGTGCGGTTCCATAGGGGCTGAGCAGATTGGACGGCGCACAAAGTGCTAGTTTTGGTCTTAGATCCTTGGTGTATAGTTGAGATGGTTTTCTAGCGAAAAAGAAGGTTCCCATGTCAATTCGCAACTCGGCTCTCGTACCAGCGCTCCTATGGGCTGCCACAGTGTTCGGGCAGTCCGCCCATGCTGATATTGTCGATGCGCAGGGACAGAAAATCGGTACCGCACAGATTCGCTCATCTGGCACCGGTGTTCGTATTGAGGTAAGCGTTTCGCAATTGCCGCCGGGAACTCACGGCATCCACATTCACAACGTCGGCAAATGTGAAGGTCCGGCTTTCACAAGTGCCGGTCCGCATTTCAACCCGACCTCCAAGAAACACGGAAAAGACAACCCAGAGGGACCACACGCCGGAGACCTGCTCAACCTCGAAGTGAAGGCCGACGGAACTGGCAAGGCATCGCTTTTGGACCCAAACGCCACGCTTGGCGAGGGTCCAAACTCCCTCTTCCACGAAGGCGGTACATCTCTGGTGATTCACGCAAGTCCCGACGATTATAAGACCGATCCGGCAGGAAACTCTGGCGCTCGCATCGCGTGTGGCGTCATCGAGAAGTAGGTGCGCGCAAGAGGGAGAGCGCCAACGGGGTCCGCCTGGGCGATGGTGCGATGCCCGCTATCCTGACGGCATAACCGCTCAAACTCTTCCTCGACTCGCTCCCGATATTCGGCAGCACGCTCAATCCTACCGGCCAGCTCAGGGTAACGAGCCGCACAGTCTTTCAAGGCGGTCAGCTCCCGGGGAGAAACGCGAATCAGCTCAAGCAAACCTTCCTTTGTGTGGCCATTCCTGCCAAGCAAACCGAAAAGCGCTCCCGCCGCTGTGCGAGCGTTCGTGAAACGCCAGGCCTCGAAGGCATTCGCGCTGCCCTGCCTGCTCTCATACTCGGACTGTGCGGCATGTGGTAGACTCCTGTCTATCCACTGGCCCACTTAACCTACCTGTTTCAGCCCCGCGGAGTCTCCAACCGTTCACTTCGCGGGGCAGCCTTTTTCTCCTAAATCCGGACACCCATATTCCGAAATCCCTGCCTGCAACTGATTGAATCGATATTTTCACCGACGAGATCAACCCGCGACCTTCACCGTCGAGAAATTCATAGGAATTCGGAATCCGTCAAGGTGCACTCGCCGGACGCATTGAATCTAGAGAATCAGAATCTGAACTTTAAGCCCCGTGCTGTAACATGGGCTGGTAAGTTGCGGCAGAACGGAGTGGAAGTTGGGCACCCAGATCATCCGTCCTCCACTAGCAATAAATTCGGGGAGGAGTAAAAATGCGAAAGAATACGATCGCTGGGCTGGCACTCGCGGTGGGGCTCGGTTTGTCGTTGGCGGCCTGCCAAGATACAAAAGCGCGGCAAGAGAATGAGCAGTTGAAGGCGCACCTGTCGGAACTGGAGAAAGACAATGGCGACCTGCAGAATCGTATTGATGCTCTAACGCAGGAGAACGCCGACCTGAAACAGGAGAACGAACGACTCAAAGCGAAGAAAGCTAAGACGAAGAAAACGGCAAGACACAAGCATCGAAGCAGTCCCAACGCTAGCAATCAGAATTGATCGGGAAGATACGCAAGGCCTGTGTTATACCTTAGATTACGGTAGAATCATCAGGCGGCATAAGCGTTTCTGGCCACGGGGAGACTTTTGGAGTGTCCGGATGTCGATCGAGGCCCTTAGTTTCGACTCCTGACGCCAACTCTTCTACGGATTTCAGTCTCCAGCCGGTGACTGCACCATCGAAGGTTTTGTGGAACGTGATGCCGGCTGGGCGGTCGGGAACTTCGTCGTCCTTGCGATCCGCCTCCGCATTGACATCCAAATACGCCACGCCTTTACTTTCAGAAATGAAGTCGATGGGGAAAGGTTGTGCGAGTCCCTTCGGGTTGCCATCCGCGACGGAGTTCTTGAGGCACAAAGCCATAGGAGAATGACGCGATGAACAAGCGAGCGCGTGGAAATGGCGGAGTTTTCCGAGTCAAGGAATCGGGGTATTGGTGGATCTCCTACCAGCTCAACGGCAAGCTGATTCGGGAATCGAGCGGCGAACTAACCAAGACTGCCGCGGCTAACAAACTGAAAGACCGCTTGCTGGCGATTGGCAACGGTAATTTCCTGGGGCCGCGCATTGAGAAAATTACTGGGGATGAACTCTATGACGATTTGCTGCAGGATTACCGCATCAAGAATCAGACCGTTATATGAGCCGAGCGGGTCTGGAACGTCCACCTAAAGGATTTTTTCTCCGGGATGCGGGCATCACATCTTGGAACGAGCCAAATTACGACTTACGTGGAGAAGCGCATGCGCGAGGGGGCGGCCAAGTCCACCATTAATCGCGACTTGGCCTCGCTGCGCGCTGCGCCGGGCTTTCTCTATCGCCTTCGACGCGGAGCCGCAAAAGGTTGTGCGCGTGCCGAAGTTTCACAAGCATATTGTTTCGGAAAAGGGGCACGAGCGACGAGGGTTTGTTGAAGAATATCAGTACCGGAAACTGGCCGACTCCGCGGCGGGCAAGTTGTGGCTCCGCGCTCTCCGGGCACTCGGTTACACCTACGGATTCCGCAAAGCGGAGCTGCTGGAGATGCGCTGCAAGCAAGTGGACCTGTTCAATAACACGGTGTGCCTGTTCGCGGGCGAGACCAAGAACGGGGAGGGGCGCACGGTGACGCTGACGGAAGAATGCCGGCTGTTGGTGACAGAGCTGCGCCGGGAGAAGCAGTCCGAGGATTATCTGATTACGCGGGCAAGCGGTGAGCCTGTGAAAGACTTTCGCGAAACATGGGAACTGCTATCAATGGGGCGGGGGTCCCGGGCCTGCTGTTCCACGATCTGCGGCGTTCTGCCGTACGGAACATGGTGCGCCGGGGCGTCCCGCAAAAGACCGCACGTGAAATTTCCGGCCACAAGACGGATGCCGTGTTCTCGCGCTACAATATCGTGTCCGAAGCTGACATCCGGGATGCGGCCCGCAAGATCGAGGAAGGTGCCAAGGCCGCAATTTCTGGCTCAATTCATAGTTCGTTCATAGTTGAGCCTCAAAGCAAGTCGGAGCCTGAGCAGGTAACGGACGTAAAGCCTTCCTAGTCAGTTGGTTGTTCTCGGTGCGGGAGTGGCGGAACTGGCAGACGCGCAAGACTTAGGATCTTGTGGGGTAACACCCGTGGAGGTTCAAGTCCTCTCTCCCGCACCATGACTAGCCACTTACACCGAATTTCAGCCTGAAGTTTTAATTCATTAGTTTTCCGTTTTAAGTTTAGTTCCAGGTTTTTAGTTTGGGCCAGGCTTGGGATAGCGGAACTGTGAAGTTGTGGCAGACCAGGACGTCGTAGTGTTCCCAGCCCATGCCTAGCGGCGGTGCGATCTTTGGGCCGACATCTACGCTGCCGCACCAATAGTGTGCGTCGTCGAGGTCCCACTCGAGCAGAATCACGCTTTCTCCCGTGTAGTTACGCGGTCCCCAATAATAATAATTTTGATGAGCGCTGATAGCTTTCGGCAAACCATAGCGCGGGCCGAAGAAATCGATGGCGCCTGCGCCGCCGTAATTGCCAGCGAGGATGGCGGTTTTGGCGCGCTCGTCGGGCGGAAGGGAATTGTAGAGACCGGCAACTGTGGCGACCATTTCGGGCCAGCCGAATTCGTCGGCGAAATGCTGGGGCAAAACGCTGACCATTCCGTTTTCCGTGTGCGTCATTTTGATTCCGAGAGCATTTATGTACACGGGAATTTTTTCTGGCGGAAGAATGGGCAGGACCAGCGGCGCGGCCAGAAGGCCGAACAAGATGATGATGGCGGGAATGGCGTAGCGCAGCCAGCGAACCCTGGCGTACGTCTGGATGACGGTCTCCCACAGGACGGCGCCGGCGGCGTACAGCATGGGATAGATCGGGGCGACGTAATAATCCTTGCCCTTGAGGAACATCATCACGAAGAGGAAGAGGATGTAGGTGTAGGCGAGAAAGCGGAAGCGCTTGCCGCTGGGATGAAACAGAAGATAGAACAGGCCGGCGAGCCAAACGAACAAGCTGTAGGGATTGAGCATACCCAGTTGGTGCTGGAGAAAGGCGAGTGGCGGAAGCTCAATATTTTTGTGCGTGGCTTTGACATTGCGCAAGTCTTCAAGAGTCGGGAAGTGGTGGACATACTGCCAGATGACGTTGGGCAGCGCGATGCAGAAGGCGATGGCGGCGGCGAGCCAGAACCATTTGGTGAAGAGCAGGCGGCGATCAGAAGATAGCAACAAGCCAAAAACGACAGCGGCGACGAAGAAGACGGTGGAATGCTTGTTGAGAAGGCCGAAGCCGAGCAGGATGCCGCACCACGCGAGCAACTTCGGCTGATCGCGGTTGACCACAAGAAGCAGAACATAGATGCAGCCCATCCAGAACAGCGGCTCGATGGGGTTCATGGCCAGCCGCGTGCCGTTGCCGAGAATCACGGGAGCGAGCAGGACGGAGATGCACCCGAGGAAGATGGCCCAGCGCTTGCCGCCCAATTCGCGGGTGAGGAAGCCGGTGAGTGCGACTTCAGCGCCAAAGGCTAGTGCGGGAAGCAGGCGGATGGCGTGCAGGGAATCGCCAAAAACCATGCAAAAACCACGCGTGAGCCAGGCGATGAGGGGAGCGAAATCGACATAGCCGAAAGCCAGATGATTACTGCAGGCGAGGTAATAGAGTTCGTCGCGGAAATAGCCGTAGCGGCCGTTGAAAAGCATTTGAATGAGGAAGCCGATGGCACCGATGGCCCATGCAAGGCGCGATTCGGCGGCGTGGGTTTGTTCCTGCAGGACGGCATGGTTGGGCATTCGCGAGTCTCCGGCGGAAGAAGATAGCACAGGATTGGCGGGGTCTTGCTGTGACCGGGGGAATCGAGTGAGGGATCCCTGGAGATCCTTCGTTAGAAAAGTCGCTCCTTAGGGTGACAACCCTCGTTGGGAGAGACGGAACACATTGCGAGAAACGACCGACCCGCCTCGGAAGGTGGGCCCTATAAGGGCGAGAGAACCCGGCGGAAGAAGATAGCACAGGGAGTCGGCAGGGATCGTTGAGCGCGAAGAGGCAGAGGGATTTCTGACTCCGCGGACTCCGTTCGGAATGACGGGTTGGGGTACAGACTAACCCAGTTCGGAGAGGAGGGATTCCATTTCGGAGCGGGCGTGCTGGTTGCCAGAACGCGTGGCGGCTTCGATACCTTGGGCGAGGATGGATTTGGCTTCGCCGGGCCGAGCGTTTTGGGAGAGGGCTTGCGCGTACATCTGGTAACCGGGGACGTAATCGGGGTTGGAGTTGAGCAGCGCGCGGAAATGAGTTTCGGCGGCAGGCAGATCGCCGGTGTTGAAGCACTCGAGGGCGAGGCCGTAGAGAGTGAATGCATCGGTGGGATTTTTGTCGAGGAATTCCTCGAGCTTCTGGCGACGGGTTTTCTTTTGTTCGGTCATGGCGACGTCTCGTATTATACGTGGAGGACGAAGGCGACCAAAGCGAAGCGAAAAGAGGGCGACATGCCACGATCAGGCAAAGACATGATGGCGAAATTTCGGGAAGAGCCAATGAAGGGAAAGCCGGTGAGTGCGTCGGCTTCGGAGATGGCGGAAGTGGTGCTGCCGGCGCAGACGAACGCGTTGGGAAAATTGCTGGGCGGACACGTAATGCACCTGGTGGACATTGTGGCGGCGATGGCGGCGAGCCGGCACGCGAACAGTTATATGGTGACGGCGTCGGTAGACTATATCGATTTTCGAAATCCCGTGAGCTTGGGGGAGATCGTGTTGCTGAAGTCCCACGTGAACCGGGTGTTCCATACTTCACTCGAGATTGGCGTGGACGTGTGGTCCGAGGATATTTTGACCGGGGAGAGGAAGCACACGACGTCAGCGTTCGTGACGTTTGTGGCGATTGACGAGCACACGCGAAAGCCGAAATTGGTGCCGCCACTGATCGTGAAGACGGCCGAGGAGAAACGGCGGTGGAAAGAGGCAGCGAAGCGGCGAGAGATACGGTTGGCGCATCGGCTGAGGGAGAAGCGACAGGGAGGGGAAAAGTGAAAAGCAAATCCCTCACTCCGCAAAAGGCGCGGGATTCGGGATAACAACCGTCCGGAGGAAATGAGCCGAGGAAAAAACCAGATTTTTGTTTAACTGTGAGCGATGAAGGGGTTAGGGGATTTGAGGTCTGTACGTGCGAAATCTGTTCGGGTTGCAGGTGGTTTGTTTTGATAATGATGCGTAAGTGCGGAGTCTAAAGGAGCTATTGGGCGCGATTTTGTAAGTGCGCATTGCGGCGGAGTTAGCGCTTCAAGACATGACAGGCCCAATTTCTGCGCCGCCGTTGAAGGCTGCATGGACCCAAACCGGCCTTCGCCGTCGCTCACGTGAATGTACACAAAGATGCGCGATTATCGGCGAGTTGGTCGGACATGGAAATCTCCTGGAAGAAGAGAATGCCTTGTAAAAGGAAACGCCCGCGAGGAATACCGCGGGCGTGGTTCTGTACGCGGGATAGTGGAGAGGATAGTTAGTTTGCTGGCAGGAAATTCTGTGGGCGTGGACGTGGGGGTGCGGCGCCCTACGCAAAGAGAACCCAAGACCCCACATGCAAAGGCCGTATGTGGGCACCAGGCTTCGCCACTGCGATTAGTTGGCGAAGCTGATGCGGATTTCGTCGGCTAATTTTTGGGAGTGTTCAATGCAGGCGCCGATGGCGGGGCCGCTTAGGTAATTGCCCGCGAAATGGAGGCCCGGGAAGGCGGCCCGGAGTTTTTCGAGGGCGGCGAGACGCGCGACATGGCCAAGATTGTATTGAGGCAGAGCGCGTGGCCAGACAGTGACGTTCGAAAAGGCGGGTTGATTTCGAATGGAGAGCAGCGGCGCGATTTCCCGATGGACGAGGGCGGCCAATTCTTCGGGAGACTTCTGAACAATCTGGGGATTGGTGGCGCCGCCGACGAAGCTCGTGAGCAGCGCGTAGCCTTCCGGGGCGCGGCCCGGGAAGAGCGAAGAATTCCAGACACAGCCGAGCGCGTCCAATCCCGAAGAGCGAGGAATCAGGAAACCAAAACCTGCCAGGTCGTGACCAACATCGGATTTGCGATAGCCGAGAGAGACGACCGCGACGGCGGCATATTCGATGGCGCTCAATTGGGAATCGAATTCGGGGTTGAGTTGCGAAAGAACGCGAGCCGCGCCAATGGGAGAATTTGCCAGAACGATGCGCTCGGCATTGATGGCTTCTTCGCCGCGCGCGGTGTGAAGGCGGACGTGAAAGCGGGGAGCGTTGGCTTCGTGGCCGGGGTCGAGGGGAGCGATGCTGGTGACTTCCACATTGCAGGCCAGATGATCGCCGAGATTCTTGGCGAGGGCGCGGATCAGGGATTCGTTGCCGTCGCGGAAGGTTTGCAACGTTGGTTTTTGGACCGGAGCAGTGCCGCGCTTGGCTTTCCTGGCTTTCAGAAGCGCCGCACCGCCGCGAATCAAACTGCTCTTTGCGGTTTCCGCTTCATACAGCAGGGGAAATGCGGCGCGCAGGCTGAGTTTTTCGGGATCGCCCGCGTAGATACCGGAGACGAACGGGCCGACGAGACGATCCAGGAACGTGGGAGAAAGTTTGCGGCGAACAAAATCGGCGATGGATTCATCGGGCTCGGGTGGGCGGCTGGTTCCGAGAAGATCGCGAAAGACGGCAAGGCGCGTGCCGCCACTGAAAAATGGGGAGAACAGTATGCCAGGACCCATGGGCACATTTTGCAGCTTGCCGTTTAGCAAGACGTAGCGCGGGGCTTTGGGATCGGCAGAGAGGCGCTGTTCGAGAAGGCCGAGTTCGTCGCAGATGGCGTGGAGGCCCGCGTTGCCGCTGAAGCTCTGCGGGCCGCATTCGAGGAGGAAGCCATCGCGGTGGTACGTCTGGATAACCCCGCCAGGACGAGGGCAAGTCTCGACAAGTAGTGTGGAGATGCCAGATTTTTGGAGGGCGTATGCGGCGGTGAGGCCGGAAATTCCCGCGCCCACAACGAGAGCCTGGACCTGGGTGGACATAGAAAGGGTAAAGTTCTCAATTATAAGTTATAAGTTTTCAGTTCGGAGGGCAAAAAAAAAGAAGTGGGGTCGCGAAAGGCCAGAAAAGAGGGATTCTTTCTTTCCGCGAAAGGCGCGAAAAGGGGCGGCGGTCCTCACTGCTCGGACTCCGTTCGGAATGTCGGTGTTTGTTTTTGTTGCAGTCAGGGAGGACCCAAGATGCCGGCTTGAAGGCACGCCGCTACAATGGCGAGAGAACCCTAGAGCCCATACGCAAGTTCGGCGTGTGGGGCACCGAGGAGTGTGGACTATAAGGTCTTGGAGAATAGCGGGCGGGCGGCAAGTTGTTGTTTTTCTAGGTAAGGGTCGAAGGTCATGGCCAGGTTGCGGATGAAGATGCGCCCGAGCCACGCGGTGCGGATTTCCTTGTCGTTGATTACGACCAAGCCATCTTCCTGAGGCAGTTTGAGGCGTTCGAGTTCGGGTGCGAAGTATGCGTCGAAGCCGATGCCGAATTGTTTAGAGATTTCGTCTTTGACGATGACGGTGTGGCAGAGCAGGCGGCTGATGACTTCGCGGCGGATGACATCATCTTGGGAAAGACGATAACCGCGCATGGTGGCGATGCCGCGGTCGTTGACGGCCTTTTCCCAGGTTGGAATATCGCGGAAATTCTGGGCGTAGATTTGCTGGATGCCGCTGATGGCGGTGATGCCCATGCCGTAGAGATCGGCGCCGGCCTTGGTGGTGTAACCCTGGAAATTTCGATGGAGGGTGCGGTTACGCTGGGAGACAGCGAGCTCGTCGTTTTCCTTGGCAAAGTGGTCCATGCCGATATAGAGATAGCCGGACTCCAGAAACTTTAATAAGCCGTTACGGAAGATGTCGAACTTGTTCATGCCTTCGGGGAGGAATTTAACGAAGGAGCCCTGCTGCTTTTTAAGCCAGGGAACATGCGCATAGCTGAACATGGCGATGCGATCGGGGGAGAGGCCGACGATCTGTTCGACGGTGTGGGCAAAGCTTTCGCCAGTTTGGTACGGGAGACCGTAGATGAGGTCGACATTGATGCTGTCGAAGGCAAGTTCGCGAGCGATGGCGATGAGATCGCGGGTCACTTCGTAGGGCTGAACGCGGTGGACGGCTTTCTGGACTTCGTCCTTAAAATCCTGGATGCCCATCGAGAGGCGATTAAAACCCATGCGGCGCAGGGTTTCGAGGTGATCGCGCGTGGTGACACGAGGATCGACTTCGACGCCGATTTCGGCGTCTGGCGCGAAGGTGAAGCGCTCACGGGTGTACGTGAAGAGATCTTCGATCTGTTCCGGAGAGAGATAGGTTGGAGTGCCGCCGCCCCAGTGGAATTGCGTAACCGGGCGATTGCGGGATACACCGTGAGCGATGCGATCGATTTCTTTTTTCAGCGTGGAGAGATAAGGAGGGGTGACGCGCTTATCTTTCTGGATGATGACGTTGCAGGCGCAGAAGAGGCAGAGGCTCTCGCAGAAGGGAAGATGCATGTACAGAGAAACGGGCGAAGCTTTGCGGTCGGCTTCTTCGATGGCGGCTTCGTATTCGGCGGGACCGAAGGTGTCCACCCAGACGGGCGCGGTAGGATAGCTGGTGTAGCGCGGACCGGGACGATTGTAACGATTGACGAATTCTTCACCGACGGAGAGCTCTTGCTGCATCTCCTGGAGGGTGGGATTGATGATCGGCACGACGGCTACCTCCAACGTCAGGAAAACCCAAGATGCCGGCTTGAAAGCGCGGCGCTGCAACGGTAAGAGAACCCAAGACTCACCCTTCGCAGAAGGCGCGCAGAGTGGGGTGCCCAGGAATACCAAGAGGGCGTCACTTCGCGGACTCCGTTCGCAACACGGGGACAGGGCCGTGGAGTGCGGCTTGCTGGCCGGTGAGGATGAAGAGTTGAGCATTGTCGACGGGCGTGTGCTGCAGAATGCCGTGGCCCAAATTTAAGATGTGGCCGTGGCCATCGAGTTCGGCGACGATGTCCAAAGTGGACTGGCGAATTTTCTGCGGTGGTCCGAAAAGGATCGCGGGATCGAGATTACCCTGGATGGCGACGCGCGGGCCGGCAAGCGCGCGAAGTTCGCCGAGTGGCACGCGCCAATCGACGCTGAGGACATTTGCGCCGGCGTTGACCATGGCCGGGAGAAGATGGTGCGAGGCTTTTGTGTAATAAATCACGGGGACGGCGTTGCCGAGGCCAGAGATGACTTCCTGCACGGCGGGCAGAACGAACTCGATGTAGTCGTGGAGATCGAGTTCCCCGCACCAGGTGTCAAACAGTTGAACTGCCGAGACACCAGCGGCGATTTGGCCTTTGAGATAAAGAATCGTGGCTTTGGCGATCTTTTGCAGGAGTTCGCGAAAGACTTTAGGTTGGGAGTAGAGAAAGCTTTTTACGGTGGCGAAGCCTTCCTTGGTGCGGCCTTCGACCATGTAACAGGCGAGGGTCCAGGGAGAAGCAGCGAAACCGAGAACGGGGACGTCCGGGCCCGCATAGCGAACGGTGCGGCGAAGCGCTTCCATCAGAAAGCCGGTTTCGACTTCGGGATCGAAGATGCGGAGTTTTTTTACATCGGCTTCGGTGCGAACGGGTTCGGGAAGATTGGGGCCTTTGTCCTCAAGTTCGAGGGGAAGGCCCATGGCCTCGGCGGGGATGAGGATGTCTGAGAAGATGATGATGGCATCGACGCCGAGGCGGCGGAAGGGCTGGACGGAGACTTCCAGCGCCAAATCGGGGGTCTTGCAGACCTGGAGGAAGGAATGCTTGGCGCGGATTTCGCGGTATTCGGGAAGGTAGCGGCCGGCCTGGCGCATCATCCAGACGGGGAGGCGAGGAACGGGTTCGCAGCGGCAAGCGCGGAGGAAGAGCTCTTTGCGGCTTAGAGTGGGGGCCTGGTAAGTCATAGGTAGATAGGAGCAGGATAGCAAATTGAGGGGAATCCTGCTGTGAGGTTGCGCACTGCGCGAGCGATCGGATTGCGATGACTGTGCCGTCCCATGAAGTTGCCGGACCGGCTGTGGTGATGTATGATGCTTGATGTTTGATGACTGGCGGGAGGGATCGTGCGCACTACACTTTCCATTGCGGACGATGTTCTGGCCGCGGCTAAGGAATTGGCGGATAAGCGGGGCAAGAGTGTGGGTGAAGTGATTTCCGAATTGGCTCGGCAGGCGTTGCGTCCCAAGAAGACCGCAAAACGCACACGCAATGGCGTACCTCTGTTGCCGGTTCGTCACGATAGCACCGCGGTGACTTCCGAACTGGTGAATCAGTTGCGCGATGAGTTGCCGTGATGGCCTTCTTGCTCGACGTCAACGTGTTGATCGCCTTGATCGATCCCGTACATGTACAGCATGACGCTGCACACGCATGGTTTGGCAACATAGGGAAAAAAGCATGGACCACCTGTCCGCTGACAGAAAATGCGGTGTTACGCATTGTGGGAGATAGCCGCTATCCCAATTCGCCTGGGACGCCGGGACAGGTAAGTGAGGTATTGCAAGAACTGCTAGCGCTGCCAGGACACACCTTCTGGCCAGACGACATCAGCCTGTTCGACAGTCCGAAGCTAGATACAGCGCACCTGCTGAGTTCTAGGCAGGTGACGGATAGTTATCTCCTGGCATTGGCATGCACGCATAACGGGCAATTGGCCACCTTTGACCGGCGGTTGGTGGTGAATGCAGTGCGAGGGGGAAGACAGGGTCTGCACATAATTGGTTGAGCCTGCCTAGCGAGAGTGCTGCCTGTGCGGTGGCGCACTGCGGGAAGGGATAGAGTGCGGTATACTCGGCCGATAAACGCGCAAACTGGGCAATAGCGTGCTCTCGGCTTTCGCGACCTCCCAGATCGGCGTGGACATAGCCGATGACTCATATCTTCGTAGTGATTACGGTGTTGGCCTACCTGGCGAGTCTGGGTTTCTACCTGCGTTTCCTTAACACTGGAAAAGAATTCACGGGGCGGCTGGCTACGGCGCTGATGTTTCTGGGTTTAGTGGCGCATTACCTGGCGCTGCTGATGCGCGCAAAGGGCACGCACACAGTACCGTACCATGACCTGCAGGGGTCGATGTCCTTGTTCGGGTGGTTGCTGGCGGTGACGTATTTGTGCCTGGAGATCTACCACCGGCAGCGAACCGTTGGAGCGTTCGTTCTGCCGATCATCCTGGCATTTTTCTTTATTGCCTATGTCGTGCCGGACCACCCGCATCCACCGGCAATGGCGCATGGGGTGGTGTTCGCGCTACACGTGACATTGAGCATTCTGGCTTATGCGGCGTTTGCGCTTTCCTGCGTGCTCAGTCTGATGTACCTGGCCGAGGAGCGGTTTCTGCGCATCCGGAAGTTGGGGGACGTCGTGTGGCGATTGCCGCCGCTGGAATTGTTGGAGCGCATGAGCCATACGAGCGTGTTGTTGGGATTGATTGCGATTACGGTGGGAACAGCGCTGGGATTTTTGGCGGTAGACCGGCAACCCGGGCAGCCGGCGTATTTCGATCCGAAGTATGTAATGACGCTGGTGGTGCTGTTTCTGTATGTGGCTTATTTCCAGCTGGCGCGGACAACGGCATGGCGCGGGGCAAGAGCGTCGATGCTGTGCGTGTTTAATTTTGTGCTGGTGGTATTGAGTTTTACCGTCGTGAACCTCTACTTTTCGCAGCACCACCGGTATTTTTAAATTAGGGCACGGCCGAAGCCGTGCGCGTAAGTTGGGAAAGACGGAGCGGGCGAGACGCGGCATGGAGATTGTATTGGTTGGCCTGAATTTTCGGACTGCGCCTGTAGAGGTGCGGGAGAAGGTGTCTTTTTCGCACGAGCAGGCGCTGCGAGCGTCGGAAGAACTGCGCTCGAGCGGAATCCTCGAAGAGACGCTGGTGCTGTCGACCTGCAACCGCAGCGAAGTGTACGGAGTGCACGCGAATGCGACGCGGGAATCGGCGGCGGCGCTGTCGTCGTATCTGAGCAAGTTTCACGAGTTGAAGCCGGACCAGCTCAATCCTTCGCTGTATCACCATTACGACCATGATGTGGTGCGGCATTTGTTCCGCGTGTCGGCTGGGTTGGAGTCGATGTTGCTTGGGGAGGCAGAGATATTGGGACAGGTGCGCGAGGCGTATTTGCGGGCGCATGACGGGCACGTGACCGGGCCTGTGCTGAACCGGTTGTTTCAGGCAGCGCTGGAAGTGGGCAAGCGCGTGAGGGCAGAAACGGAATTGGGGACGCGGCCGATGGGAGTGGCGTCGGCGGGAATGAAGCTGGCGGAGAGAATTTTTGGGAAATTGAACGATCGAAGCGCGCTGGTGCTGGGAGCGGGAACGATCAGCGAGCAAGTGGTTTCGCAACTGCGCGACCGGAATATTGGACACTTGTATGTGACGAATCGCTCGCGGGAAAAGGCGGAAGAATTCGCCAAGGAATATAAGGGTAATGTGGTTGAGTGGGGCGAGTGGGATACGGCGCTGAAGCTGCCGGACGTGATCGTGTCTGCGGTGGGAGTGCAGGAACCGCTGCTCACGAAGGCATTGATCGAGCGGGCCATGGCGGCGCGCGGGAACCGGGCGTTGTTCCTGATGGATTTGGGATTGCCGCGAAATATTGCGCCTGCAGTGAGCGAGCTTTACAACACGTATCTTTATACGATGGATGACTTGACGGAGATCGTGCAACAGAACCGGAGCGCGCGGCAAAGTGAGGTGCCGAAGGCGGAAGCGCTGGTCGAAGAGCACGTGGGGAAATTCATTTCGTGGCAAGCGAGCGTGGAATTGATTGGAGTGCTGGATACCTTGCGAGACCGGCTGAAGACCCGGCGCGCGGCATTTTTGCAGGAGAAGTTGAATGGAATGGAACGGTACACCGCGGAGGATCGCGAGCACTTGGGGCTGCTGATGGACGAACTGATCGAAAAATTGTTGATCGCGCCAGCGGAACGGTTGCGCGCGGAAAAAGAGTTTCGCAAGAAGATTCAGAGCCTGGAAGCGATCCGGGAATTGTACTTGTCGGATAAGGAGAGAATGTGAGGCCGCTGCGCATTGGAAGCCGTGGGAGCATCCTGGCGCGCTGGCAGGCGGAATATGTGCGCAAGCGCTTGTTCCAGCTAACGGGGATGGAAGCGGAAATCGTGATTATCAAGACGTCCGGCGACAAAATGCAGCAAGCGCCGCTGACGCAAATTGGCGGGAAAGGAATTTTCATCAAGGAACTGGAAGAGGCGCTGCTGGAGGAAACGGTCGACTTGGCGGTGCACAGCGTGAAGGATATTCCGACGGAAACGCCGTCACGATTGTTCTTTCCGGCGGTGTGCCGGCGGGATGATGTGAGGGATTGCCTAGTGTCGAACACCGGGACGCTGTTAGCTAATTTAAAGCCGGGCGCGCGCGTGGGGACGGGCAGCCTGCGGAGGCAAGGCCAGTTGTGGCATCACCGGCCGGACCTGGATATTCGGGAATTGCGCGGGAACGTGGACACGCGGCTGAGAAAAGTGGAGAGCGGGGAATACGACGCGATCGTGTTGTCCAAAGCCGGATTGGACCGGCTGGGATGGAGCCAGAAAATCACGGAGGCGTTATCGACAGATATTTCGCTGCCGGCGGTCGGGCAGGGAGCGATTGCGATTGAATCTCGCGTGAAGGACCTGGAAGCAACGGAAATTTTGGGGAAGCTGGACGACGAGGAAACCCGGACAGTGATCATCGCGGAGCGAGCTTTGCTGGCGGATCTGCAGGGAGGTTGCCAGGTGCCTGTGGGCGCTTGGGCGCGGATGGAGCGCGGGGAACTGGTGATGGAAGCGATGGTATGTTCCGTGGATGGCGTGCAGTACGTGCGGCAGAAATCGATGGCGCCACCGAGCGAGGCAGTGGACTTGGGGCAGAGAATGGCGCAATTGCTGATTGACGGCGGCGCGCGAACAATTCTGGACGAGGTAAACCGCGCCCGTGGGTGAACAGCGGGCGAAGGCGTTCCCTGGAAAGCGTGTGGTGGTGACGCGCGCGGTGGAGCAAAGCGAATCTCTGGTGCGTGCGTTGGAGGCGGAAGGCGCGGCGGTGGTGCTGGTGCCGCTGGTGGGTTTTGGACCGCCGGATGATCTTGGGGTGGTGGATGAGGCGATTCGGGGAGCTGGGGGTTACGATTGGATGCTGCTGACCAGCCAGAATGCTGTGCGAGCATTGCACGAACGCAGTGTTGCGCTGGGGATTTCGTTGGCGAAGGCGATGGGCGGGATTCGGATTGCGGCGGTGGGACCAGCGACGGCAGAGGCTGCGCGAAACACCGGATTGAATGTGGAATATGTGGCCGTGAAACATCAGGGGACCGCGCTGGCCGAGGAAGTTTCCGGCAAGATTGCGGGCAAGCTGATCCTGTTGCCGAGAAGCGACCGGGCGAATCCAGAGTTGGTGGAAAAACTGGAAGGTTTGGGCTCGCGGGTAAAGGAAATTGTGGCGTATAAGACCGTGCGGCCAGATGAGCAGAGTGGGGCTATGGTGGAGAAGTTGGTGAAAGAGGGAGCAGACGCCGTGCTGTTTTTTAGCCCTTCTGCCATACATCATTTGCAAGATATTCTGGGAGATCAGAAGTTTCACGAGTTTTCGCAGCGCACGCTTTTCGCGGCGATCGGGCCGGTGACGGAAGAGGCATTACGCAAAGCGAAGGCAGAGCACGTGGCGACGGCCGGAGATACGACGGTTGAAGCGGCGATCGCGGTATTGCGGGATTATTTTATGGCGAGACAGTTGAAGTTGCCGGCAGGAGCGAGCCCAGAGTGAGTTTTCCAATCCACCGCCCAAGGCGTTTGCGTCGTACGGAAAGACTTCGAAACCTGGTCAGGGAAAATCGGCTGCGCCCGGCGGGATTTGTCTATCCAATGTTTGTTTGCCCGGGGAGCAATGTGCACGAAGAGATCAGCTCGATGCCGGGGATTTACCACCAATCGGTGGACCAGATCGTCGAAGAATGCCGGGAAGTGGAAGCGCTCGGAGTTTCAGGAGTGGTGCTGTTTGGACTGCCGGAAACGAAAGATGCGCGGGGAACAAGTTCGCTGGCGAAGGACGGAGTGATCCAGCGAGCAGTGGAAGCGATCAAGAAAGCGAAGCTGGACGTGCTCGTGATTACGGATGTGTGTTTGTGCGAGTACACGGATCACGGGCACTGCGGGGTGGTCGAGAACGGTGAGATTTTGAACGATGCGACGCTGGAGATCTTGAGCGAGCAGGCATTGTCTCACGCGCGTGCGGGAGCCGACCTTGTGGCGCCGTCAGACATGATGGACGGGCGAGTGGGGGCGCTGCGGAAGAAGCTGGACGAAAACAAGTTTGAGAATGTGGCGATCATGGCGTACTCCGCGAAATATTGTTCGGGATTTTACGGACCCTTTCGCGAAGCAGCGCATTCCGCGCCAGTGGTGGGAGACCGGCGAAGTTACCAGATGGATCCGGCAAATGGCAGGGAGTCTTTGCGGGAAGTGGCGATGGATATCGAGGAGGGCGCGGACATCGTCATGGTGAAGCCGGCGCTGGCGTATCTGGACGTGATCAGACTAGTGCGGGACAATTTCGATCTTCCAGTGGCGGCCTACAATGTAAGCGGCGAATATTCGATGGTGAAGGCGGCGGCGGCGAACAAGTGGATCGATGAGAAGCGGATTGTATTGGAAATATTGACGGGGATTCAGAGGGCGGGGGCGGGGATCATTTTGACGTACCATGCGAAGGATGCGGCGCGGTGGTTGAAGTGGTAGAAGAGTAGGATTGCTCAGGGACCAAAGCCCAAGCTGCTTGGCTGCCCATGTCAGAGCCGAAGCTCCGACCTCCTAAAGGAAACCCCTAAATTGGAGTTCCTAATCTGAGCGCCACATTAGAGTCATTATGCGAGTTTAGTTTGGTGAGATGAGTACAAGGTGAGGAAATGAGCCAGGCAAAGACGGTGGTTAGCCCGGAACGGAAGCGTTCGCGGGAGATTTTTGAGGAGGCGGAGAAGGTGCTGGTTGGTGGAGTGAACAGCCCGGTGCGGGCGTTTCGTTCGGTAGGCGGCGAGCCCCTGATTATCGAGAAGGGAAGCGGACAGCATTTGTACGACGCGGACGGGAATATATTGCTCGACTACGTTTGTTCGTGGGGAGCGATGCTGCTCGGGCATGCGCATCCGGCGGTGACGGCGGCGATTGCGGCTCAGGCGGCCAAGGGTACGAGCTTTGGCGTGACGACGGAACTGGAGCTGGAGCTGGCGACGCTGATCACGAAGGCGATTCCGTTTCTGGAAAAGGTGCGTTTTGTCTCGAGCGGCACGGAAGCGACAATGAGCGCGGTACGGCTGGCACGCGGCGTGACCAAGAGAGATTTAATCATCAAGTTTGAAGGCGGCTATCACGGGCATGCGGATAGCTTTTTATCGCAGGCGGGATCGGGGTTAGCGACGCTGGGAATTGCGGAGTGTCCGGGCGTGCCGCAAGCGCTGGCGACATTGACGTTGAATGTGCCGTACAACGATCTGGCGGGAGTGGAACGGCTGTTCGCGGAGCACAAGGACAAAATTGCGGCGGTGATTGTGGAACCGGTGGGCGCCAATATGGGCGTGGTCCTGCCGAAAGAAGGATTTCTGAAAGGCTTGCGCGATCTGACGCGGAAAAATGGCGCGCTGCTGATCATCGACGAGGTGATTACGGGATTCCGGTTGAAGAATGGATCGGCGCAAGATGCTTTTGGAATCGAAGGCGACTTGACTACCATGGGGAAAATTATTGGCGGTGGAGTGCCGGTGGCGGCGTATGCGGGACGCGCGGAACTGATGAACAATGTGGCGCCGCTCGGACCTGTGTATCAGGCGGGGACGCTGGCGGGGAATCCGCTGGCGATGCGAGCAGGGATTGCGACACTGAATGAGTTGAGCAAGCCGGGAGTGTATGAGGGGATCGACGAACTCGCGAAGAAGTTGGTGGCCGGTTTGCGGAAGGCGCTGAGCGATGCGGGTATTCCGGCGCAGATCAACAGCATCGGGTCGTTGTCCACGATTTTCTTTACGCCGCACGCGGTCAGCAATTACAGCGATGCGAAACGCTCCGATACGAAGGTGTACGCACGCTATTTCCGGGAGATGCTGAACCGGGGAATTTTCCTGGCACCGTCGCAATTCGAGGCGGCGTTTGTGTCTGCGGCGCACACGAGCGGAGATATTGACCGCACGATCATTGCCGCGAGCGATGCGTTGAACGCGATTTCCGCCTGAGCTGTCCAAAAACTCAAACTGAGGAGACGTGTGTATGCATGAGGTGATGGAAGCGCCTGAAGGAGAGCATCAGGAGGACAATCCGCTGCTGATGCCGGTGGCGGTGACGATGTCGATTCTGGCGGTGCTGGTGGCGATTGCAACGTTGCTGGGACACCGGTCGGCCACGGAAGAATTGATACTGCAGAACAAGGCAACAGATCAGTGGGCCTTGTTTCAGGCAAGAAATATACGGCAGCACGAGATGCAGAGTGTGGCAGACATGTTGGGGACGCTTGCGGTAGTCGAGAAGGAAAAGGCAGACGCTCTGCGGGAAAAATATCAGAAAGACGCAGAGCGCTACGAAAAGGAAAAGAATGAAACCAGCGATCAGGCGAAGGAATTGGAGGCAGAGCGGGATCTGGCTGGGAGACGCGAGGACCGGTATGACGCTGCGGAAGTCATTTTGGAGATTGCGTTGATCGTGTGTTCGTTGACGTTGTTGACGAAGAAGAGGATTTTCTGGGTTTCGGGGATTGTGTTGGGGTTGGTGGGTTTGGTGGTTACGGGGAGCGGGTTTTTGTTGCGGTAGTGGGGCGGGGCCTTGAGGGGGAGGGACCGAGACGACCCAAGACCGACCCTTCGCGAAAGGCGCTCAGAGTGGGTACCCAGGAAGGGCATAAGAGACTCAAGACCCCCACATGCGACAGCGGCGTGTGGGGCACCCGCTGGCCGATCGGCCACTGCATTTAGGCTGTGGATGGCCGGCGGGTGTGGTGGAGTAGGGTGATTTGTTCCTGGAGTTGATGGAGGCGGGAGAGAAGTTCTTTGTGGCGGATGTCTTCGGTGTCAGGTTTTTTGGCGATGAAGGGAGAGAGTTCCGCCGGGTTCGAGGGTACACTGATCGACTTCGGCGAGTGAGACGAAGCCTTGTTTACGGGCGGCGGCTTCGAGTTGAGCAACGGTGATGAGTTCCTTCTTCAGGTGTTCGGTGCGGACCTTTCCGCCTTCCATCAGAATGTCGGCCTTGCCTTCGACGAGTTGATCCAGCCTTTTGTGACTGTAGAGAAAACGCACAACCAGATAATTGATGGCCAGCAGGGAAGTGGCGCCGAGAAGTCCGCCGGTGACGGAATTGTCGTCGCCGATGATGGCGTTCTGGACGGTGTTGGAGAGGGTTAGAAGAACGACGAGGTCGAAGGGATTGAGCTGGGTCGAGTTCACGTTTTCCCGAAAGACGGAGCATGATGACCAGAAAAAAGTAAACGATAACCGGCCGAATGATTTTTTCGAGAACCGGCAGGGACATCACGAACATGTCTTTCCACATATCGTGCATGGCGGGCGAACCTCCGAAAAAGAAACGGAATTGAGGACGAAAGGGAGAGTAGCACGGAGAAGAGCCAGCCCACAGGTGCAGGAGGGCGAGGACCTGTACGAAAGGACAGTCATGTTTTGGCAACGAAGGTGGGGCGGAGGATTTACGGAACGATGGAAAATCACTATTGTGTGAGCAGGGTCATCTAGCTCGCACGATCGCTTGAGACAGCACATGTAACCTCAGGAGGCTTCTGAAAGTCCCCTAGGCGGAATACGCTTGCCCGCCCGGCGCGAAGCGCAAATCTCATGGCACAGCGAACCGTTACAGAGCCAGGAAACTCACTTGGGCCTCAACAACTTGTTATGTTGCTGGACTCCACGCAGGAATTGATTGCGATTCTGGGCGCGGATGGTACCGTGCAGTTTGTAAACCGAACATTTCAAAATGTGCTGGGCTACCGGCAGGAAGAGCTGCTGGGGCGAAGCATTCACGCGATTGTACACGCGCTGGATGTGGAGCATGTGCGGGAGCGGCTGAAAGAAGTGGCGGCGGCTTCGGAAAACACCGTGACGGAGCGGTGCCGATTCCGTTGCCGGGACGGGTCGTGGCGATGGATCCAGTTCACTTGCAAAAACCGGCTGGAACAGCCGAGCCTCGAAGCGATTTTGTTTCACGCGAGCGATGTGACAGACCTGCACCGGATGGAGTCGGAACGGTCGGTGAATTCGGAGATTGTGCACGCGCTGAATGAAACATCTAACCTGGATCAACTGTTGACCCGTATTCATGGATCGCTGAAGACGATTCTGCCGGCGGAAAACTGTTTTGTGGCGTTGCATAACGCGGACAACGACACATTTTATTTCCCATTTCTGGTGGATGAATACGACTCGGTGCCGCCACCGCAGAAGGTGGGCCGGAGTTGTACGGCGTATGTGTTCCGTACGGGCCTCGCCAGCCTGATACCGCAGAGCGAGTTTGACCGGTTGGCGGAAGCGGGGGAAGTGGAACTGGTGGGATCGCCGTCTCCGGCATGGCTGGGAGTGCCGCTGAAAACGCCGACGGCGACGATTGGCGTGCTAGTGGTGCAGCATTATCAAAACGAAAATGCGTATGACCGGCGAGACCTGGAATTTCTGGAATCGGTGGGCGGGCACATCGCGCTGGCGATCGAACGAAGGCGCGCGGAAGAAGAGCTGCGCAAAAACGAATCGATGCTGCGGTTGCTGTTCGAATACAATCCGCTGCCCACGTGGTTGTATGAAATCGACACGCTGAAATTTCTGAAGGTGAACCAGGCGGCGACGGATCTGTACGGGTACAGCGCGGAAGAATTCGAGCGCATGAGCGTGCTGGAGATTCGCCCGGAAGAGCAGCGGGAGAAGGCGTTCAGCTACATCAAGGAACTCGGAGCGGATGCGGAAGAGCACGAATTCTGGCTGCATCAAGCGAGGGACGGCCGGACTTTTGAAGTGGAAATCATCTCGCACGAATTGAGTTATGCGGGAAAACGCGTGCGACTGGTCGTGGGACAGGACATCAGCGAGCGGCGTCAACTGGAAGGACAGCTGCGGCAGGCGCAGAAAATGGAAGCGGTGGGACGGCTGGCGGGAGGAGTGGCGCACGACTTCAATAATTTGCTGATGGTGATCAAGGGACACACGGAATTGCTGCTGGGCGCGCTGGAACCGGCGCAACCGATTACGAGGAAGATTGAGCAGATTGATCGCTCGGCAGACCGGGCGACGGCATTGACGCGACAACTGCTGGCGTTCAGCCGCATGCAGGTGTTGCAACCGCAGGTGATCAATCTGAACGCGATCATTGATGAGATGGGAAAGCTGCTGCCGCGGCTGATCGGAGAAGACATTGAATTGTTGATTCGCACGGATGAGGATTTGGGAACGGTGCGGGCGGACGCGTCGCAGATGGAACAAGTGATTATGAATTTGGCGGTGAACGCGAGAGACGCGATGCCGAACGGCGGGAAATTGGTGATTGAGACGGCGAATGCGGAGCTGGATCACTCGTATATGGCAAGCCATCCGCTGATGAAAGTGGGACCGTATATCCAGTTGGTGGTGACGGACAGCGGTACGGGGATGGACGCGGAAACGCAGGCACATATTTTTGAGCCATTTTTCACGACGAAGGAAAAAGGTAAGGGCACGGGCCTGGGACTGGCGACGGTGTACGGAATTGTGAAACAGAGTGGCGGGTTTATCTGGGTTTACAGCGAGCTCGGAAAGGGAACGTCTTTCAAAATTTATTTGCCGAGGTTGGACCAGGTGGAAGATCAGATTGGAGCGCCGCACAACCCCGGGGAAGTGCCGATGGGGACCGAGACGGTGTTGTTAACGGAAGACGAGCAGGACGTGCGGGAGATTGCGCGGGAATTTCTGGAGTCGGGCGGATATAGCGTGATCGAAGCGAAGGACGGCGCCGCAGCGATCCAGCTGGCGGCAAAGCATCGTGGAAAGATTCAGCTGCTGGTGACGGATATGGTGATGCCGGGAATGACGGGGCAGGAGTTGGCGGTGAGGCTGCAGTCGGAACATCCCGGATTGTGCGTGGTGTTCATGTCGGGCTACAGCGAGCATGCAGCAACGGAAATGGCCAATGCGGACCCGTCGGTGAGATTGTTGACGAAGCCGTTCAGCAGGGCGGCGATATTGCGGACGGTGGGGGAGAGTTTGCGGGGAGTGGGGAAGGCGTAGGGTGGGTTGTGTTGGTTGTGGTTTGGATTCCGTTGAAAATTTGTGGTTGAAGGTTAAGTTGAGATAGTTCATCGCGGACTCCTCACAGCATGACAATGTTTGTGCGCTTGCGTGGCGGGGGAACCTAACTAAGACCCACGCTTCGCGAAAAAGCGCTCAAAGTGGGCCACTCGGGAAGAGAACTCAAGACCCCACATGCAACATCGGCACGTGCGGCACCCGGTGGATTCCATCCCAATTAAAATTTATGGTTGAAGTTGGGGTGTGGCTTGGTTGGTCGAGCTGCGCGCGTTTGGTGGCTACGATTCTAGTTATGGGTGTTTGCGATGGTAGTCCGTGAATTGTTGGAAGGTGCGGCCGGCCTGGAGGGCGGCTGCATCGTCACCGGCGCGGGCTACGAACTGTAGGCCTACAGGAAGTTTCTTGTCGGTGAAGCCGCAGGGGACGGAGAGTGCGGGAAGGCCGCAGAGATTGCCGATCCCGCCCAGGGGATCGGGGAAGGCCAAGCCCTTGGATAGATCCAAATTCAAAGGAGTGGCGGGCACGGGTTGCGACGCGGCCGCGACAACGTCGTAGTCGTCGAAGAGATCGGTGATTTTTTCCTGAAGGATTTCCCGGATACGAAGGGCGGAAGTGTAATCGGCGCCACTGATGGTAAGACCGGAGTAGCCGCCGATTTTGGCGAGCGGATCTGTGAGTTCACTGACTTTTCCGGAGCGGATCAAGTCGCCAAAGGCGGAAGAGACTTCGCAGGAGAGCACGAGGCCTGCGGCGTCTTCCCAGGGGCCTTCGGGAAGAGCAGCATTTTTCATCGAGGGAAAACGACTTCGAAGCGTTTTATGGGCTGCGTCGATGACTTTTGCGACGGAGGGATCGAAGGATTTTTCCTGCCAAGCGTTCGTGAGCCAGCCGATGCGCAAGACCCGGGGCTTCAGGTCGGCAGCGGGGGAATAGGTGAAGGCGGCTTTGTCGATGGAAAGCGTGCTGCGATCGAGGAAATCGTGGCCAGCGATGGCGGCGAAGATGCGCGTGCAATCCTCGGCGCTGCGCGCGAGCGGGCCGATCTTGTCCATGGAATAGGAAAGAGCCATGGCGCCGTAGCGGCTGACGCGGCCATAGGTGGGGCGAAAACCGCTGACGCCACAGAACGCAGAAGGGCAAATGATGGAGCCCCAGGTTTCCGTGCCGACAGCGAATCCGGCGAGCGCTGCGGCAACGATGGCGCCCGAACCGGAGGAAGAGCCGCAGGTCCAGCACGAAGTGTCCCAGGGATTGCGGGTTTCACCTTGCAGCGAAGCGGAGGCGTACATGTAACCAAAGCCGCCTGCAAGTTCGATCATGGAGGCTTTGCCGAGCAGGATGGCGCCGGCGTGATTGAGATGTTCGATGACGGTGGCGTTGTATTGGAAGATCTGATCGGCGAAAGGTTTTGCGCCCCAGGTCGTGGGAATGTCTTTGACGGCGAGAAGATCCTTGGCGGCATAGGGGATGCCGTGTAGCGGGCCGCGGTAATGACCGCGATGAATTTCTTTTTCGGCGGCTTGGGCTTGCTCGAGAGCGAGGGTATCGGTGATGCAGGCGTAGGCGTTGAGCTTGGGGCCGAGCTTTTGGCTGCGCTCGAGATAGCTTTCGGTGAGTTCGACAGGAGAAAGCTGCTTGGCCTGAATCTGTTTGGCCAGTTCTCCTACTGAGGAGTAAAGCATGGATTCTTTGAGCATGCGCGGGCTCAGGATTTCCTGGGAGCAGCGGCGGTTTGCGGCTTTCTGTCGCGCTCGACGAGAGGTTTCAAGTAGAGGGCAGGGGCGTTGCCGTTTCGCAGATTAAACTTGCGGATTTTTTCGAGGGAGGGTTGGAGATCAGCGCAGGCTTTTTTGACGGCGGCCTTTTGCGTGTCATCGAGGCGGTTGCCGTAGAGGGCGAGGATTTGCTGGTAGCGGGAATCGGCTTCGAGTTGGCCTTCGGGCGAGAGTTGCGTTGCGGCTTGGGGGACAAGGGCTTCGGCGGGGGCCAGGGCCGCGGTGGCGGAGACGGCGGCGGCCCGACGAGCAAATTGCCTGCGGGAAAGTAACGAGCCAGGTTTGTGGTTCACGGCGATCCTTTGAGATGCGATGAAAATGAATCGTAAGCGAGGCTATCCAATCCGGGGGGAGGCGTCAACTGCCGTTGTTTTTTGTGCCGGTGTTGTTTTTTGGATGACCGGAGCGATGTGGCGCACCTACGGCGCTTGTTTGTCTCTTGTTGGGTACCCGGGGCTTATGCCTTGGTCTAACGTTTGATCGAGGGCTGTGTTCGTAGAAGCGGCGGGGGGCCGCCCAGTGCCAAATATGCCTTGCCAACAGTTGACTAGGAAACTATAGTGGTGGTATGGAGAAGGGAATGGCCAAAGCGAAAAAGGGGAGAGTTGAGGCTAGCCGGTTGACGGCGCACATCGGGTTTTGGATGCGGCTGGTGTCGAACAATGTCTCGCATGCGTTTGCGCGGAAGTTGGAGGCTAGTGGGGTGACGGTGGCCGAGTGCGTGATTTTGCGGGAGATGTATGGCGGGGACGACACCACTTCTCCAAGCGTGGTTGCAGAGTTGACCGGGCTTACGCGCGGCGCGGTTTCCAAGCTGATCAGCAGGCTGCTGGAGAAGGGGCTGGTGACACGGAAGGAGTCCAGTGGCGACCGGCGTTATCAAGATATCGAACTGACGCAGGCGGCGATCGCGATGGTCCCCAAGCTGGCGAAATTGGCAGACGAAAATGATGAAGAGTTTTTTGCTGTTATACCGAAAGCCGATCGCAAAAGGCTGAGCGAGATCCTAAAGAAAATAGCGTCGCTACACAGGCTGAGTAAAATGCCGATTGAATAGAAGGAGAAAAACATGAACAAAACAGTGATTCAGGAAGTAATCGACAAAGCCCTGGCCGGTAAAATCACGTTTCCGGAGGTCGTTGCCACGCTCATGCGCGAGGATGTGGAGTCTTATCATGTTGATTTTTTGAGGAATGAGTTTCGCTGTTATGCGAAAAACGGGGAATCGTTCGTTACCAGCGTGGCGCTTGTCCACGACGGCGTTGCAGGGGAATTTTCGGCAGAAGCGCTCGAGAGGATAAATAAGAGAGTGCAAGCGGGACAAGCGTCGCATGCGGATTTCGTAAGGGAGGGCGCGGTCGCGGGATGCGCTTATTATATTGTTTACATTTATGGGCAGAGGGTGCGGTATTTGGGCCGCGACGGCGATGAGTACATCCAATATTTCCCAGGTTCGAGATTGGCGGCCGGACCCCCAGCTCGTTGAGGGAAAGCCGGGCCGGAAGAATTCGAAGAACAAAACACGGGGAGAGAGGGCAACATGAACAAGATTGCACGGTCGGTGATCAAGTCGGCGGATATCCAGGCGACGCCGGAGAAAACTTACATGTTTCTTTGCAACCCGTTGAACTGGCCGGAGTATGCGGTGGTGAACTTGCGTTCGGTCAGCACTGGGGAAAATGGATGGTTCAAGGCGGTGACCAAGTTTGGCGAAGGCGAACTGAAGGTGAATGGCGTGAAGGAATTTGGCGTGTTCGATCACATCTGGAAGGACCCGCAGGCGACGTGGCAGGTTTATTCGCGCGTGGTGCCGAACGGAGATGGATCGACTGGGATGATGACGCTTTTTCAGCCCGCGGTAATGAGCGATGCGCAGTTTGATCAGGCGATGAAGGAGATGGATATCGAGTTGGCAAAGCTGAAAGAGATTCTGGAACGGTAACGAGAGGGAATCGGAATACCGGGGACGGGCTACGAAATAATCCCGCCGTTATGCGAGAGCGATGCGCTCTGTGGCTTGGGTGAAACGGCCCGCCTCGGAAGGCGGCCTACAAAGGCGAGACCGAGGACAAAGGTCAGAATCCAAGATAAAGACCGACCCAAGACCCACCCTTCGCAAACACGCGCTCAGAGTGGGGCACCCAGGAGGGTTCGGATTTCAGCCGAAGCGGAAGACGATTCCGGCTCCGAAACGGAAATTGTTCTGGCGGTTGCTGATGCCGTCGGGGATTTTTGTCAGGAAATACTCGGCCTGTACGGGACGAAGGGAGAAGTGCTTTGAGAGCCGCACGTCAATTCCCCCACCGGCCGTCAGGGCGAAATGAGTTTGCCAGCCAGACTGTTCAATCCCAGAGCTTGTCGCTACGCCTCCGAAAAGAACCTCGACGAAGGGCGTAATTTTGGCGTGGCGGAAGCTCGCCCTTGGTCCAAACAGATACGGGATTGCCGCACCTTGAGCGGTGGCGTTCGTGGCCCAGAGACCGCTGACGTCTCCCAAAACGCCGAGCCAAGGTTTGATGTTGTACATTAATTCGCCACCGCCACCATTTGCATTGAAGGTTTGCGAGGGCGGTTGGCCGACGACATTGGCGTTTATGTTGAAGCGCACGTAGTCGTAACTGCCGTAGAGTTCTAGCTTTGTTGTGTCGTCCTGAGCCTGAAGGGCGGGGGCCGCAATCGTTGTCACAAACAACAGTACAACCGGGAGCGTGATCCTCATTCCATGTGCCTCCTTGGCATAAGAGATCGATGGGCCTGCCGGTGAAATCTCCGGGATGCGCGGAATGAGGAATAGGAGGCTGGGAGTGGGGAATGCGTTGCCTTGATGGGTGACGGCTTAAAAAGGGGGGAGAGCCCCAAGACCCAACCTTCGCAAAGGCGCTCCGAGTGGGGCACCCAGGTTGATAGCCCAAGACCCACATGCAACGGCGGCATGTGGGGCGCCTACGGGGGTGCTGCGACGCGGGATTATTTTAGTGGGCCATAGACTTCTACTTCGTTTCTGGCGGAGAAGTAAACTTGGCCGTTAACTACTATGGGGATGGCGAAGCGGGTGGCTGTGGCGGCGCGATCGCGGGCGCTGTTTTGTTCGGAGGTGTAGAGGGGTTGATCGATTTTGTTGGCATCGAAAGCGTAGAGGACGGCCGGTTGATCGGGGCCGTCCCATGTTTTTGTGGCGATGGCCCAGACGATGGCGTTCTTGCTGCCGTTTGCGGAGACGGAAGGTGTGGCGCCGGGGTTCGCGAATTTGATGTTGGAGTCTGCAGCCAGTTTTAGTTGCCCATTCTCGATGGAATAATCGCGCAAGAAGTCGTCGCTGCAGGCGAAGAAGACGTGCTTATTCCAGTACGCCATGGCACCGTAGCCTCCATCGCGCATGCGAATCCGCTGGAGGACAGCGTCGCCTTCCGCTTGAAATTTTCCCATGCGATCGCGATCGATGACGTAGATCATGCCGCCTTTGGTTGGCTGTAGGAGTAAATGACGATGTGGGCCGGGCTGATCGGGCAGCAGGAGCGGACCGCTGGAACCGAGATCGGCATCGGAGTGGTTGAGCGCTGCCTGATCGTAGGGAGTGAAGTAATCACGGATGACGATGGAGGAACCTTGAAGAGAGAGTTGGAGTTCGGTATCGCCGTAATCGCGTCCGCCGGTGGAGGCGTCGAAGGTTCCGTTGCCTGTTGCTATGAAGATATTTCCGGCGGCGTCGGCGCCGGGGCCTGTGTCGCTGGCCCAGATGCCGCCTTGTTCGCCGTCGGGCGTGACATTTAATACTGCTTTTTGTGCTAGCGTGTCCCGATCGTAGGCCATGACCCAGCCGTGATAGGGATCCAAATCGCAGGAAGAGGCCCACGTAAGAACGACAGAGTCATGCACGAGCAGGAGCGAGGCGCGGGGATTTTCGCGCAGCGGATTGAAGGGCACTCGTCCGTTGGCGGAGCCGGCACCTCTGCCGGGAACCGACGCGGTAATGAGCTTCGGGCCGGCGAACTTCTCCACGCCGGTGGTGATGGCGAGCGCGTGGAGATGCTGAAAATATTCTTTGTGGCCAAAGGTAGGATCGGCCATGGTGCGCGCGAGGACGTAGAGAGTGCCGGTTTTCGGATCGATCACTGGAGTGGAAGTGATGCCGACTTCGGGCTGAATAAAGGGGCATTCGACGTCACGCATAGGCACGGCGGCAATGTCGCGCTTTTTGTCCAGAAAACTTACATGCCACAGAGGCGGATCGTTAGGGCGATTGGCGTCGAAGGCGTAGACGCTATCGTGCTCGGTGGCTATGTAGAGCACGTCGTGGGTGCCCTTGCCGGGGATATCGACGGATGGGAGAAATAAGGGCTGGGCGTAGACGGCGCCGTCCACTTTGAAGGCACCGAGTTTGCCAAATTGCTTTACGTTGACGTTTTGCGGAGTCAGGGCGGTCTCGGTCAATGTGGCGCCGGAGCGCAGGTTGTCATATTGGGAGGTGGTGACTTGTGCGGACGCAGTGGAGGCGGTGAAGGCGAGTGTCAGGACGGTCCAGAAGATCGCGAGCGTTTTCATTGCCAAAGTCTCAACGCGATGGATTTGCAGTCTAACACAGCAACTGGAAGATATGATCCGGTTCATGCTGTCGGGGAGTTCAGACGTTGGAGGTGTTTGGGGAGTGTGATGGCCTTCCGGCCAAACCCTTTCCTGCGCGCCGCGGTGGCCACGTATGGAGACGGGGGCACTGTCCGATGCGAGTGTCATCTTTGAAAATTTTGTTTTTTGTCTGGCCGGTGGCCAGCGTTATGGCACAGACACCGAAACTGGAAATGAATGTGATGTACGAGTGTCCGCCGCCATACAGCTTCAAATTTCTATCGTGTTCGGGCACGAATCCAAACGACTGGTGCGACGTGCAATCGTACCGGGGCGGGCGGCCATTTCAACGGGGGAAATCGACGTATGCGCAGGTGATGGGCATTCTGCCGAAGTGCCATTTGCAAACTCCTGCGGAGGCAGCGGCCGATGTGCGCGTCGCAGCGGCGGCTCCGGCGGCGAATCCCGGGGTTGCGCAAAGCGGGACGGCACTCGGCGGCTTCAAGGTTGGCGACACGGTGCGCGTGTTGTTTGACGGTTGGCAGGAGTCCACCGTGTTGCAGATCCGCGGCAATTCTTATGTGGTCGGCTACCGAACGGAGCTGAGGTTTCGAAAATGTGGCCGATGGAGGTGCGGCGGGTGGGAAAGCTGACGGCGGAAGATCGTGCGGCGGGGCAATACAATCTGCACGATCGCGTGCAAGTGCTCGTGAACGGCAAGTGGATGAATGGCGAGATTCGCGGGCAGAATTTGAACATGTACGACATCAAGGTGCCGGGAGTGGATACGGGCTTCGGGTCCGACATTGTGAACACGACGCCGGAGAATATTCGAATGTCGACTGCGCCGGCAGCGCCGCCTCCGGCGCAACGTGCGGCGGGGCAAGTTCCGAGGGCAGGACTGGTGAGTTGTGCCGGGAAATATGAAGGGCGTTGGGAACACGTGTCTGGCATGGGCGGGATGAAGGTGGTTTTCCGTTCGGGCAAGGCGACGATTACCGAAGGATTAGGCGGAGACATGGTGTTCGATTGCTTCACGGACGGAGGCAAAGTGGTTTTTTACAAGCCGGGATCGTTCGCGCCGTTCAGCTACGACTTCGACATAAACAATGACGGAACGCTGCAGACGCCGCTCGGCGCGATCAAGAAAATGGGGAACTGAGGGAAATCATTGCCGGCGCTGGTCTTTATTTGTTCCATCGCAATTCGTTTCTCTCGAAATCGAACGCAATCTCTTTGGCTTCGAGCGCGGAGATTCCAAGGTATCCGGCGATGCCGCGCAAGGAGTCTGGGTCCGGACGCTCGAGCAGGTATACTTCCCGGTCCAATTCCTGAGTGCCCAGGCGAAGGCGCGGCACAAAGACGCTTCTCGATTTGACGGCGCCGCCGATGCTCCGGCCGATGGCGTAGGCTTGTGGTTTGTAGCTTTCGCGCATTTCGTGGAGAGAGCCTTCGTAAAACGCGGTTCCCAGCATGCCGGTGTCTGCGATCATCGACATCGGCCGGCCGTTCATATCCACTTGAACGGTCAAGAAAAGGGCATCAGGGCGCATCGGAGCCGCCCTGCCTTCGCTTTTTTCCGTGGGACCGAAGGCGACGCATTTTCTGGCGAAGTCCAGGCGGAAGCTGCCTCTGCGCAATAGGTCCCAACCGATCAGCCCGTCCAAGTGGACGCCCGTCGTCAGAAAGTAACTCATATCCTGGACGACCACCTGCACCTTGGAAAAATGCTCCGGGCCATAGTCGAGTTCTGGAAGCTCGGACCATTCGACGCGAACGGATTTGTCGAAGCTGATCACTTGGCCGGGACGCCTGGGCAATTGAAGCTTATCGGCCAATTTGCGGTCGATGGTGGTTGTTGTCGCGCCGGTGTCGAGGAGGAACTTGAGGCCATGGAGATCGCCAATACTGCTTTGAACAACGACGAGGTAGCCTCCGTATAAATCCATAGGCAGCTCGTTAGAGGCTTCGCTGGGCTTGGGTTTTGGTTTCGCTTCCGAGGCGATGCCGCCCGACAGCAAAACGATTGCCGCAAGGAGTGCCTGGATTCTCTGTGGTTTCATGACGCCCTCTAACCGCGGTAGCGGTGGGGCGAAATTGGCTTAGCTAGCAGCGCAGGTCCATAGTGGCGATGTGACCGGGTTCTGGAACCTGTCTGACACAGCAAATTCCCAAGAAACCTGCGATTGCGGGAAGTTCTGACATCGACTTACGTGAAATTTTTGGTCTGGTTGTTCGTCTTTATAGCTAGCAGGAGGGGCATGTCAGGCAACTCACAAACCGTACAGAGCCCGACGAGCCGGATACGGTACCGCTTCGGCACCTTCGAGCTGGACAATCAATCCGGCGAGCTTCGGCGCAATGGCTCGAAGCTACGCCTGCAAGAGCAGCCATTTCTGGTACTTCGCAGACTTCTTGAATCTGCCGGTGCGCTCGTGACCCGGGAAGAACTGCACGGGGCGCTATGGCCGGCAGACACGTATGTGGATTTCGACAGCAGCCTGAATACGGTGATCAAGCGGCTGCGAGAAGTTTTGGGGGACTCGGCGGACATACCGGTATTTATAGAGACCATTCCGAGGAGGGGTTATCGCTTCCTCGCTCCTGTGCAAGTGCTACATAACGGGGAACTTGTTGCTTTCCCGGCGCAGGTTGGGTTCTCGATTGAGCCCGCTCAGCGTGTCCGCCTTGGGTTCCTCCTTTTTGGCGCTTTGGTTCTGGCTGCGGTAGTTGGGGGAGTTGCTGTGGCGGTGCGCTCACCTCGCCCGATACCGCACGTGGCGGATTCCACTCAAATCACCTTTGATGGGATCCCAAAGTACCGGCTGCATGCCCGCGGCGGGAATGTCTATTTTAACGAGATGGGAGACGGGCGCATGGAACTCCTGCGGGTGCCGATGATTGGCGGGCAGCCCACGGTGCTCGATGCTTCAAGCCCGGGGCTGTATGTCGGGGACATTAGTGCGGACGGCAATAAGCTGTTGGTTGGCGCGCCGACGGAAAACTTGAAAGGACCTTATCGGCTGAAGCTGATGGATATCGCGTCTGGATCATTGCAGGACGTCGACAAAATTATCTGCAACGACGTTTCCTGGGCTCCGGGGGGAAAGATAGCGTTTGCGATGGGCTGGGACATCTTTCTAGCCGACGTTGACGGATCGCATCAACACAAGTTGCTTTCGGCACCCGGCAGGGTTTCCTTCATGCGCTACTCGCCCGATGGGAAACGTTTGCGATTCACGGTGCAAGGCAAGCTGATGACCGACCACACGATTTGGGAAGCGCGGGCGGATGGCGGCAACCTTCACGAAATTTTGACTGGTCTGACGGACTTTCCGGAAAGGTGTTGCGGCGATTGGACACCGGATGGAAGGTATTTTCTTTTCCAGACGAATCGCGCTGGGGGAAGCAGGATCTGGGCGCAACTGGAACAGAGATCGTTGATTGACAGGGCTTCGACACAGCCCGTTCAACTGACAACAGTGCCGCCGAATTTCTATATGGGGATTCCGCTGCTCGAAGGAAGAAAGCTGATTGTGAGCGCCGCGCAACCACGGGCGGAATTAGTGCGCTATGACATGTATCTGCAGCAATTTGTTCCCTATCTTTCGGGAATGTCCGCGGGAGACGTGGAAGCTTCGCGAGATTCGAGGGCGCTGGTATATGTGAGGTATCCGGAACAGACGCTGTGGCGGGCGAAGACCGATGGCACAGCAGCCGCGCAACTGACCGGTCCTTCGCTTCGCGGTGCATTGCCGCATTGGTCGCCGGACGGCAAGCACATTGCGTTCTCCGGCGCGCGGCCGGGGAAGCCGTGGAACATTTTCATGGTTCCTTCGGCGGGCGGACCTGCCGAACAGCTTACCAATGGCGGAATCTACGATCTGGATCCTTCGTGGTCACCGGATGGATCGAAGCTGGTATTCGGGCAAGTTCGCACGGAAGGAGACAAGCAGACTTATTCCATACAGTTTCTGGATATGGCGTCTCGTCGCGTGACACCGTTGCCCGATACGGATGGGATTTGCTGCCCACGGTGGTCCCCCGACGGACGCTATCTGCTGGCTTCGCATGCCGACAACAGCGACCTGCTGCTTTATGAGTTTGCCAGCCAAAAGTGGACGCCGATCGCCAAGGATATGGGACCAATCGGATACTCGGAATGGTCCAGCGACAGCAAGAGTGTGCTGTTCGACACGCCGGGCGTAACTGATCCGGCGTTTTACCGTATCCGGATCTCGGACTTGCGCATGGAACTGCTGGTGCACACGCAAGACATACGGCGCTATCACGGTGAATTTGGGCCGTGGACGGGGATGGCGGCGGACGGTTCTCCTCTTTTGGTGCGAGACATCAGCGGGGAAGAGGTTTACTCGCTCGATCTTCATCTGCCATAGGATTTCCCGCCTGGCGGAAGTGGCGATCCATCGTGATTTATTTTTCCTCCAAAGAACGGAGGCCTTCGTGCTTCATGACACGGAGAATGGACAAGGCATCCTGTAGGGCGATCCGTTCGTCGCGATGATGGCCATTTCCGTGATTGAGTTGTTGCAGGCGCTCTTGGATGAGAGCTTCCGCCTTTTGCAACTTTTCGGGCACCCTCTGCAAGGTAAACTCAATGATGAGCTCCTGAAAAGGGGCCTGCCATTGAGGGAACTTCAGTTCTGGATCGCTCATCGCTCGTCTCTTTTAACCTGGCCGCCGATGAATTGCAGGTTGCCGTTCGCGCCATCAATCTCGAAGAACATCTGATTTCCCGTCTGCTGGTCGAAGAGGAGGAACCTACCCTGGCCACGTCCCGCGAATTGGCGGAGTTTGCTCTGAGCGTCTTCAATGGTGCTGGCTGAGCCAATCCAAAGCATGCTGTCTAGAACTTGAAAAATATCGTAAGCAGGGATCATCGTCTTATTCCTCGATTCGCGCCCTAGTCATCGACCACGACCTCTGCAACAGAAGGGGTAGGCAACTTCTTGTTCGTGGAATCCCGCAACCGTTCCGCAGCCTGTTTGCGTTTCAGTTCAGCGGCGAGGATCTTCTTGGCAAGCGCCACTGAAACCCGTTCGAACTGTGGTTTTGCCCTTAGCATTTCGATACCTCCCATGTGCATCTCGACGCTAACAGGTGTGAACTGATACGGGCTAAATCTTTAGGAGATCTACCTGTGACTTTGTTCGGGAAAGTTGTAACCATAACATGGGTGGGAACCTAGATAGCGGACGGGGGTTATCTCCGAAGGCCAATTATACGCAATTATTTTTTACTTGTAGACGTCGTTACGGTTGGTTACGATAACGCCTCGTCTGGATAACGGGTCGATCTGGGAGGGTTGTCATGCCAACACGTGTGAGCAAAAAAACGCGGATGCACTTCAAAACGATGATTCAGGCGGACGTTCCGCAAGGCCGCAATGGAAAACACAAATCGATTGTGACGGCGATTTTGGGGGACCTGGAGCAGTTGGACCAGGGAGCGGCGTTGAAGGTGCCTTTGGCGGAGTTGGCGGAATCGAAGGAAAAGGTGCGCTCGGCACTGAACCGAGCCACGCGGAAGGCGGGGCTAAAAGTGGCGACGGCAACCGACACTTCGTTTCTCTATATCTGGAACGCAAAGGACTGAGGTTATACCTTCATTTTCGATGGTAGTGGATGCGGGTGTGTTTGCGTTGCCCATGTAGTGCGTTTTGGTGGGCTTGTTTGCGGAGAAGAGGCCTGGTTGGCGTGAGGACCGGCGGCTACGAAGGCTTGCCGCAAGATCGCGCGAAGGCTAGGCCAAGAAGCCGGCCTGAAGGCGCAGCGCTACACCGCGGGGACCGCGTATCGGGATGAATAAATTGAATATGGAAAAAGTGGGACGAAGATTGTTTTTGAAGAGGGGTTCGCTGGCTGGGGTGGGTGTGGCGGCCGGGGCGATGGCGTTGAACGAAGTGTCGCCGGCGATCTGGCGCGAGGAACCATCTTTTGGGGCGAACTCGAGCTATTGGGCGAAAAGTCAGGCAGCTGCGAATCCTTCGCTGACGGAAGATCTGGAAGCAGATGTGGCGATCGTTGGCAGCGGATTCACGGGGCTGTCCTCGGCTTATTACATTCGCAAACATTCGCCCGCGAAACGGGTGGTGGTACTGGAGGCGATGGGTTGCGGCAACGGCGCGTCGGGCCGGAATGGCGCGATGGTGCTGAATATGACGGCGGAGCGTTATATGCAGTCGAGCTCCGATGCGGCGATGGACCGGAAGATCTACGAGTTGACGTCCGCGAATATGCGCGCACTGGCGGAGATTGCCGCGGAAATGGAATTGGATTGCGAGCTGGATTTAAATGGGACGCTGGAGGTGCTGAATACGGCTTCGGAGGTGGCGGACTGTAAGGCGTATGTGGAGAAGGCGCGCGGGTTGGGGATGCCGGTGGAGTTCTGGAGCAAGGAGCACACGGAATCGGCGGTGGGAACTGCGGTGTATGAAGGAGCGTTTTACGACCCGAACAGCGGGCAGGTCCATCCGATGAAGTTGGTGGGCGTGTTGAAAGCGACGGCGGAACGGGAGGGCGCGCGGATTTTTGAGAACACGGCGGTGGAGAGTGTAGAGGAAGGGCAGGTGCACACGATACGGACCGCCGGCGGGAGGACGGTGCGCGCGAAGTCATTGGTGCTGGCGACGAATGCGTACACATCCAGGCTAGGATATTTTCGCAGCGCTATCGTGCCGATTCACAACTATGTGGGGATTACGCCGGTGTTGCCGGACGAGACGATAGCACGAATCGGGTGGAAGAGCCGGATGCCGTTTTCGGATAGCCGCACGCTTGTCTATTATTTGGGTCTGACGCGCGACAACCGGATTCATATTGGCGGCGGACGGGCCGCTTATTCGTTCAATGATGGAATTCGCGACCGAGGCGATCGCGAGGCTCATTTCGCGGAACTGCAGCGGGAGTTGGTGCGGATTTTTCCGGCGCTTGCGGGAGTTGAGTTTGAGACGACATGGAGCGGGCTGGTGGACTGTTCGCTGGATTTTTCACCGTCGGTGGGGCGCGACGGAAAATTCGGGAATATTTATCACGGGCTCGGCTATTGCGGGCACGGCGTGAATTTGTCGTCGTTGTTCGGGCGGATCATTGCGGACCTGGAGCGGGGAGAAGAGGAGCAGTGGAAGGAATTGCCGTTCGTGAATCGCAAGCTGCTATACATACCAAATGAACCGTTCCGGTCTATCGGAGTTGCCGCTGCGATGGCCTACTATGCTTCTCCGTTTGGCCATTGAGTAGGGTTCTGGTAGGTGGACTTGTTCGAAACCGGCGGTGCGGAGAGATTGCTTAGGCGGTTTTACGTTTGCTGGTCGATGCGGGGCGCCGACGATTCAGAGGCGTCAGCAGAATCGTGATGGCGTAAAGCCTGCCTCGTCCGCGTGGTCTTGACACCGCGTCTGTCAGGTGCGCGATTGAGTCATTGACGTGTGCCATGTCCTTAAGTGACAGCCATCCTGTTTTCCGCAGGGCCCACAGATCGCGCCGATTTCCAGAAACCACGACATCTTGATTTCGTATCGCCTGGCGGAAATCACGGATGCCTAGACGCAACATCGAGCTGACGGCAGCGGTTAAAGCGTGACTGCTGTTCCGCCTGGCAGCCTTGTAATCAATACGCAGTTCCGAGCCTCGGGCGCGAAAAAGAGCTTCCGGTTTGCCCTGGGTTTGGCGAGAACCGTCTTTTTCAATCAATCCCGCAACCGCAAGAATGCGCAGATGGTAATAGAGCGCATCGGCGGGCTTTCCGAGAGTGGCCGCCAATTCTGCGACGGAGAGCGCACCCGTCACTGTGAGGACATCGACAATTTCCTGTCTTGCGGGAGAGGCGAGCGCAGTTAACTGCTTTTTAGAGGTAATGATGAAGGGAACGAGCGATTTTGTCATACGCACATGCTACCGGTGGCTGGGGCGAAGTCAATATCTTGAATCATGAATGCCTCGATGGCCCATTGAAAATGTTGCGATATTTTCAAATACAAAGATACAATACTTTTGCTGAACCGCGACCAAGCAAGTCGAGGAAAACTAAGCCATGCGTTTACTATATGCAATCCGCGTCCGGCACCTGCTCCCGCTCGTGATGGTTTTCGGAATGCTTACAGCTGGATTCCCGAGGGAAAGAGGTCCGCGGGTCGAAGTAGTCTGCCCCTCACTACCAATCCCTGCAAAGATCGCGGGCGGTTCGGTGGATAAGCGGGTGCTGGTCTACGAACTACACATAACGAATTTCGACACGGCGCCGTTGACGTTGAAGCGACTGGAGGTGTTCGCGGACGAGGACAAAAGCCGGCCGCTTAAGACTATTTCGGGCGAAGACCTGCGGACGACGATGATGGAAGTTGGTTCGAGAGGCGAATTGAAAAATGTCGACACTATCGGTCCAGGGAAACGGGCTGTCGTCTTTTTGTGGATCGAGCTTGGATTGGATGCGCGGCTGCCCCATAGTTTAGGGCACCGGATGGCGTTTGCCGCCGGGGTGCCGGGCGAACAAACTGGCGGAGGTTCCGCAGAAACGATACTCGAGGATTTTCCGGTTCCCGTAAGTCAGGACGCGATACCCATGCTGAGTCCTCCTTTTGGCGGCGGCTTATGGCTTGCGGGGGACGGGCCTGCAAACGACTCGAATCACCGCCGCGCCATCACGGCCATCGATGGCCACATTCACGACGCCCAGAGATTCGCCGCCGATTGGGTAAAAGTCGGTCCTAATGGGGATTCTCACGATGGAACCAGCCGGAATGAAAACTGGTGGGGTTATGGTGAGCCGATTCTCGCGGTCGCGGACGGTGAAGTTACGGAAGTGATCGACGGAGTACCTGAAAACACCCCACGGGTGCTGCCGAAGCAGGTTACACTGGATAATATCGTCGGCAATTACGTGATTCTGCGCATCGCCTCCAACCGCTACGTTACTTACAGTCACTTGCAGACGGGAAGTATCAAAGTCGCTCTGCACGATCATGTTGCCCACGGAGCTGTGATAGCTCGCCTGGGAAACACGGGTCAGGCGACTGGCCCGCATCTTCATTTACAGGTGACGGACGGTAACTCGGTGTTGCAATCAGAAGGAGTTCCTTTCGTCTTTCCCAAATTTATAGACTTGGGGCCGGGATCTGATTATGAACCCGGCAAACATCCTTCGATTTCGCGGGTAGATTCGATTCCAGCAAAAGACGAAGTCGTTGATTTTGACTTCGTCGAGAAACAATAAGCGGGCCGACTCGAATTGCGGTAGACTGAGGGCTCCCCGTACTACCTCTGCCTGCTCGATACATTTTCCGCTGAATGAGGCACCAGACTGTTATGGATTCCAATACACAAATAGCGACGCCAGGGGCTTTGGATTGGGCGCACCCGATTGTGCGGGAGTGGTTTCTGAGCAAGCTTGGAGCGCCGACGGAGCCGCAGGAGCAGGGTTGGCCACACATTTTGCGCGGGACGACTACGTTGATTTCGGCGCCCACGGGGTCGGGGAAAACGCTGGCGGCGTTTTTGGCGTGCATTGACCGGCTGGTGCGGAAGGCGCTGGCCGGGGAGCTGCAGAACCGGACGGAAGTGCTGTACGTTTCGCCGCTGAAGGCGCTGAGCAACGACATCAAGGTGAACCTGGAGGTTCCGCTGGGGGAGATTCAGCGGTTGGCGATGGAGCGCGGATTGTTGATGCCGGAGATTCGGGCGGCGGTGCGCACGGGCGATACGTTAATGCCCGAGCGGCGCGCGATGCTGCAACGGCCGCCACACATTCTGGTGACTACGCCGGAATCTCTTTACATTTTGCTGACGGCTGAAAAAAGCCGAGAGGTTTTGAAGTCGGTCGATACGGTGATCGTGGATGAAATTCACGCGGTGGCTGATGACAAACGCGGAACACATTTGGCACTTTCACTGGAACGATTGGACGCGCTGACCGAGCGGCCGCTGCTGCGGATTGGATTGTCCGCTACCCAGAGACCGATTGAAGTGATTGCCCATTTTCTGACCGGCTGCGGGCGGCCGGACCCGGTGATTGTGCAAATTGGACATCAACGGCAAGTGGACCTGGCGGTCGAGGTGCCGGGGAGCGAGCTAGGGCCGGTGGCTACGCATGAGATGTGGGGCGAAATTTACGACCGCATCGCGGAGTTGGTCAGGCAGCACCGGTCGACACTGGTGTTTGTGAATACGCGGCGGTTGGCGGAGCGCGTGGCGCATCATCTGGCGGAGCGACTGGGCCAACAGGCGGTGGCGACGCATCACGGAAGCTTGTCGCGGAAATTGCGGCTGGCCTCGGAGAAGAAGTTGAAGGCCGGGGAGATTCAGGCGCTGGTGGCGACGGCTTCGCTGGAATTGGGAATTGATATTGGAGCGGTGGATCTGGTGTGCCAGGTGGGATCGACGCGCGTCGATTGCTGTGGCGTGGCAGCGGATTGGAAGAGCGGGACACTGGCATGGCGCGATTCCGAAGGGGCGGATTTTTGCAACGACGCGAGATGAGTTGGTGGAGTGTGCGGCGCTGGTGCGGGCGATGCATGAAGGGGATCTGGACCAGCATTGAAATTCCAGACGCGCCGATGGACGTTCTGGCGCAGCAGATTGTGGCGATGTGTGCCTGCGAGGATTGGCAAGAAGATGATTGTTTGCGCGGGTGCGGCGAGCTTTTCCGTATCGAAAGTTGAACGAACGGAGTTCGATTCGATTGTGGAGATGCTGTCGGAGGGAATCACGGCGCGGCGCGGGAGATATGGCGCTCATCTGCATCGCGACCGCGTGAATGGGCGGCTGCATGGAAGGCGCGGTAGCCGGCTGGTGGCGATCACCAGCGGCGGGGCGATCCCGGATAACGCGCTGTACTCGGTGATCGCGGAGCCGGAAGGAACGCTGGTTGGTACCGTGGACGAGGACTTCGCGGTGGAGAGCCTGGGCGGCGACATCATGCTGCTGGGGAATAGTTCGTGGCGAATCCGGCGAGTGCAAGCGGGGCGCGTGATTGTGGAAGATGCGCATGGAGCGGCGCCGAATATTCCGTTTTGGAGGGGAGAAGCGCCGGCGCGGACGGCAGAGCTTTCAGCGCACGTGGCGGAAGTGCGAGAGAAGGTTGGGGAATTGATGCGCGGCGTTGCGCCGGGAACGGATTTGCGCCGCACTGCGCCGGCGCTTGAGGCTGTCGAATGGTTGGAGAAGGAGTGCGGGTTGGACCGGGCCGGGGCGGAGCAGGTGGTGGAGCATATCGTGGCGGGGCGCGCGGTTTTGGGTGCGGTGCCGACGCAGACTACAGTGATTGCGGAACGTTTTTTTGATGAGAGCGGCGGGATGCAGCTGGTGATTCATGCTCCGTTCGGCGGCCGGATCAATAAGGCCTGGGGATTGGCGCTGCGGAAGAGGTTTTGCCGGTCGTTCAATCTGGAGCTGCAGGCAGCGGCTACGGATGACGGGATCAATATTTCGTTGGCGGAGCAGCACAGTTTTCCGCTAGCGGATGTGTTTCGCTTTTTGCATCCGGCTTCGGTGAGCGATGTGTTGGAGCAGGCGGTGCTGACTTCACCGATTTTCACGGCGCGGTGGAGATGGGACGCGTCTCGGGCATTGATGCTGCAACGATTTCAGGGCGGGAAGAAAGTGCCCCCGCCGATCCAAAGGATGCGGGCAGACGATTTACTGGCAGCGGTTTTCCCGGATGCGGCAGCGTGCCCGGAGAATCTGGATAGCCAGCCCAAGATTCCTGAGCATCCACTGGTGCGGGAAGTGATCAAGGATGCGTTGACGGAAGCGATGGACGTAGAAGGGCTGAAGCTGGTGCTGGAACGCGTGCTGAATGGAAGCATCGAGTGCGTTGCCGTGGACACGCCGATCCCGTCGCAATTTTCGCACGAGATTCTGAATGCAAATCCGTTCGCGTATCTGGATGACGCGCCGCTGGAGGAACGGCGGGCGCGGGCCGTAGAGATGCGACGGACGTTGCCGGAAACGGTGTTGGCGGAAGTGGGGAAGTTGGATCCGGAGGCGATAGCGGAGGTGCGAGCGGAGGGTTGGCCAGATGCGCGGGATGCCGATGAGTTGCACGATGTGCTGCAGACGTTGATGGCGCTGCCGGCAATTGAAGCGAGTGGGGTACCGGCGAAGGATGCGCTAGCGGCGTGTGTTGTTGAGGCTATCGCGGGATGGCAAGGGTTTTTTGAGGAGTTAAGGGAACAGAGGCGGGCGGTGGTTGGCTGTGCTGGGGGGCGGAGTTATTGGGTGGCGGCGGAGCGGGCGAAGAGTTTTGTTGCGGCTTTTTCGGAGGCGCGCTTTGATTCTGAGGTGCTGGATGTAGAGGGCGCGGTCGCGGAGCGCGAGGAAGTCGTGCGGGAACTGGTGGCGGGTTGGATGGAGCACAGCGGGCCTGCGACAGCGCGAGGGATGGCGGATTTGCTTGGATTGGCGCAAACGGAAATCGATAAGGCGTTGTTGAAGAATGAGGGAAGCGGCGTGGTGCTGCGGGGCAAGTTTACGGACCCGACGGTTGCGGAGACGGAATGGTGCGGGCGACGGCTGCTGGCGCGGATTCACCGGTTGACGCTGGGAAGATTGCGGCGAGAGATCGAGCCAGTGAATGCGGCGCAATTTATGCGCTGGTTGTTCCGGTGGCAACACGTAGCGCGCGGGACGCAACTGGCAGGCGAGCGCGGCACGTTGGAGGCTTTGCGGCAACTGCAGGGGTATGAAGCGCCGGCGAATACCTGGGAGCACGCGATCCTGGGGCGCCGTGTGATTGGATACGACCCCAAGAATCTAGATCAGTTGTGCTTGAGCGGGGCGGTGGGATGGGGAAGATTTTCGCCTCACCCGGCGATGCAGGGGGATTCTGCGGAGCGCGGGAGGAAGGTGACGCCAAGTAGCGTGGCGCCGATTACGTTTTTTGTGCGCGAGGATGCCGAGTGGATGTCTTATCCGAGGCGCGAGTGGGCAGCCGCGGAGCACCAGGGATTGAGCGCGGCGGCTCGGGACGTTTTGCAATTTTTGAAACAGCATGGAGCGTCGTTTTTTGCGGATATTGTGCGCGGAACGCGGAAGTTGAAGGCTGAGATCGAGACGGCGCTGTGGGAATTGGTGGCGGTTGGATTCATCACGGCGGATGGATTTGATAATTTGCGCGCGTTGATTGATCCGAAGCGACGGGCAGGGCAGGGCAGCGGAAGAAATACGCGGCCCCGGGATAGCGTGGGAAGGTGGTCGTTGCTTTCGGGGCTTTCTGGCGTGGCGGTGGGCGAGCATGCGGCGGAGATGGAAGCGATTTGCTGGATGCTGCTGCGGCGGTATGGCGTGGTGTTCCGGGAATTGCTGACGCGGGAATCGATTTTGCCGCGGTGGAGAGAAGTTTTGATTGCGCTGCGGCGGTTGGAGGATCGCGGAGAGATTCGCGGGGGAAGATTTGTGAGTGGATTTGTGGGCGAGCAGTTTGCGCTGCCGGTGGCGGTGGAATCCTTGCGGGCTGGCCGGGGCGAGGGTGCTAGCGGAGAAATTGTGACGATATCGGCGGCTGATCCGTTGAATTTGGCGGGGATTGTGGTGCCAGGGGAGAAAGTGGCATCGAATTCGCGGCAGGTGGTGAGTTTTCGGGATGGGGTGGTGGTGGAAGAGGAGGGTTGGGCAGCGGTCGCGCAGGCGGGGTAAGGGAGTCGCGTACAGTTTTTCGTTGGGTTTACGTTTTGTCAAGTGCAGACGCGAACAGCGAAGAGGGATTCTTTCCGCGCGAAAAGGGGCGGCGATCCTCACTGTGCGGACTCGGTTCGGAATGACGGGGGTTAGTTGAAGTTGTAGCCGAGTTCCCAGAGGAATTGGTGATTGCCTTTGGTTACGTTGGCGTTGCCGACCTGATAGGCGCCGTAAAGAGTGAGTTTCTTGGTGAGCTTGTAGATGAGGCCGGTATTGACGTAGCCGTCGGCCTGGTCGCCGCTGTACCACTCGGCGGCCAAGGTCAGCCGGGGAGTGAGCGGCTGTTCGAAGGTGAGTTGGGCGCCGGCGCGATTGGCGGTGGCGACGACACTGCGCGTGAAGTCGTAAGCGCCGAAGGTGATGCGGGTGCCGCGCTTCCACTGCTTGGCGAAAGAGGCGTAGAAATAGTTTCCGGCGTTGTACGTGCGATCGCGGACCGGGAAAAAGAGTTCGTCACCCAGGAAGAAGGACCAACCGGAAGCGTCGTTCTTCCAAGGACGCCATTTTATCGTGGGGGAAACTTCTAGTACGCCGACCGTAGGTGAGCTAAGGCCGTCGAAATTCACACCGGCTTCCATCTGATGCCCAATTCCGACAACGACGCGAGGCGTGTAGGTGAACAAGGGATCTGCGGATTGAGCGGTGCCGTCGAGTTCACCGTAGACTTTGCCTTTGTCGAGGACGTCGGCGCTCGGAACGTCGAACACGGTTTGCTGGGCATAGGCGGCGTGTGCGGCGAATAGGGAGAGGAGGAAGGAGAGGCCGAGGGTTTGATGGAGGCGTGACAAGGTCTGGAGGGTAGTCTACTTGATGAGGTGAGTTGTGGAAGGAGAAATTCGTGGACGTGGACGGGAATGGTTGGTGGCGGATTTCGGGATGAGATCCTCACGAGCGGGGGCCCGGCCGGTGGCCGGGGCAAAGCGGAAAGGAACTGGGCTCGACGGAGCGAATCCTGCATTCTTTGGTGGAGCGACACGCAACGGAAGTAAGCCGTTATGGCAGTGGTGTGCTTTACAACACCGATCACGAGCGTGGTTCCAAGTTCCGTGCGCAAAGCAGTGGTTAACAGCTGGGGACACCTAGCTGATTCCGTTTGGAAGAGTATCTTCCCTAGCACAACTTGGCCGTTGCTTGTAGCTCAGAAAGTGAGCAACGATGGAAATTCCACACGAAGACCATCTGCAGTCGAGCAAAACAAAGCCCACACGACGGAGACGAAACAAGGGGATGTGTTTGCAGGACCGTCCGGTGTTAGAGCCCAACGCGGCCGGTATTGACGTTGGCGCACGAGAAATGTTTGTGGCCGTGCCGCCAGGGCGAGACGAGCATCCCGTGCAGGTGTTTGCCACTTTCACCGAAGATCTCGAACGCTTAGCCGATTGGCTCTTGCACTGCGGGGTGACCACCGTAGCCATGGAATCCACTGGGGTGTATTGGATTCCACTCTACGAGATTCTTGAGCAACGTGGAATCCGTCCTTGTTTAGTGAATGCGCGCCACATGAAGAACGTACCGGGACGCCGCACCGACTGGCACGAGTGCCAATGGCTGCAATTCCTGCACTCGGTCGGATTACTGCGCGCTGCGTTTCGACCCGAGGAGAACATTTGCGCCGTTCGGACAGTGCTGCGGCACCGCAGCGAGCTGGTCATGGCCGCCAGTCAACACGTGCAGCACATGCACAAGGCGCTGACGCAAATGAACCTGCAAATCCACCATGTCATCAGTGATATTACCGGGGTGACCGGGCTTGCCATTGTGGATGCCATCCTGGCCGGGCAACGGGGCGCCGTAGAGTTAGCCAAGCTGCGGGATCCCCACATCAAAGTCCAGGCGGAGACGATCCGCAAATCCTTGGTGGGCAACTGGCGGCCAGAACATCTGTTCACGCTCAAACAATCGCGCGAATTGTATCGGACCTACCAGCAGTTGATCGTAGATTGTGATCTGGAAATCGAGAAGATGCTGCCCACATTCGAGGCGCGCACGGACCCCGTGGACAAACCTTTGCCACCCGATCGGAAGCGAAATCGTGCCGGAAAGAAAAGGAGAAAGAAGAACGGGCATCCCAATCCTGGAGTCGATCTGCGTACAGAAACCTACAAACTCTTCGGGGTGGATGTGACTCAGATCCCAGGCTTAGAGGAAAATGCCTTGCCCCTTTTCAGTGAGGTAGGCCGAGACATGTCGAAGTGGCCCACTGCACCACACTTTGTTTCCTGGCTTGCACTCTGTCCGGACAACGACATCAGCGGTGGGAAACTGCTGTGGCGAGGAGTGCGAACAGTGAAAAATCGCGCCGGCCATCTTTTTCGCCTGGCGGCCTTTTCCCTCCATCATAGCCCTACGCCCTTGGGCAACTATCTGCGCCGAATGAAAGCCAAGCTGGGCCCCCGGGCCGCCACCACGGCGACAGCGCACAAGATCGCACTGATCTTTTACACCATGGTCAAAAACCAGGTCGAATATGACGAATCTATCTGGGCTACTAGAGACGCCCACAGGGAAAAACGATTCGAAATGAAGCTCAAGCGCCAAGCCAAACAGTTGGGCTACCAACTCGTTCCCATAGAACACAAAGCTGCATAGCGAACTCGTTCACACCAGGAGTTCCTTGGAAGCGTCTTCCGCGACGAGGGATGACCGTTTTATTTTTTCTGGACCAAGAGCACCCTTGGGGACTCGCCTGTGGTACGACGTCTCGTGCCGGTACCGAACCCAAGAGAACAGGCTGAAGCCTAGGCTACGGCTATTCGACTTGGGTTAGGGCGCGGACGTGGAGTTCCAGGGCTTGGTTGTATTGGCGTTCGATCTGGAGTTCGGTTTGGAGTTTTTTGTTCAGCAGTTCGAGGCACGAGATTTCGGCGCGGAGTTTGTGAATGTCGGAAGCGGTTGCGCCTGGGCGATGAGCTTGCGGCGCGTTTTGCTGCTGTGGAGGCTGAGGCGCTTGCGCGTTGTTTTGTTGCGTAAAAGCTTCGGCCAGGGCGCGAGGCCAGACGGAGTCGGTTGACCTGTTTTCGGCGTGCGCGGATGGAGGAGCTGAAACGGGAGCCGGCCGAAGAGGCGCGGCAAAAATGGACGCGGGGCGCGACGCCGCGGCAGGCGGGGCAAAGAGGTTGTCCAGGGAGGAGGAAGAAAAAGGGTGGTCGAGATCGAGAGGCTCGACGTGTTTGGAGGCGTTGAGAAGATTGCGGACGCGACCAATGAGTTCCTGAGGCTGAAACGGTTTGCGCACGAGTTCGTCGGCCTGGACAGCGACGGCGCGATCGGCGACGGATTTGTTGACTACGCCGGACATGAGAATGACGGGAGTTTTGGCGAATTGCGGATTTTGTTTGATCTGGCTGCAAACCGAGTAGCCATCCTGATCGGGCATGATGACATCCGTGATGACCACATCGGGCGGATGCTGTTCGAACTGGTTGAGCGCGGAGGTGGCGTCGGCGCAGGTGATGACTAGAATATTTTCGCGGCGAAACGCGATCTTGATGACTTCGCGCATGGTTGCGCTGTCATCAATGAAATAGACGGTCGGGGCTTGCTTGGGCTCGGCAGAACCGAGCGGGGGCATCCCAGCGGTTTCGCTCATAGGGCCTCCTTATCGGCGAGCTGATCGGAATGATCACGAACGGTTTCGTCGAATTCGCGCATAGCATCGAGCATGAGATCGGTGGCGGAGCGCAGGACAGTGCGCTGGGCGGTGGCGGCACCGTAGACAAATTTGTACACGCCGGAGCCGCAGCGAACACAGCTTTTGATGATGTCGATCACGGCTTCATCGCCGAAGAGCGAGCCGCACTCGGCGTGAACGATTTCGCCGGCATCGAAGAAAAGAACGGCATCGGTTTCGCCCGCATTGATGGTGAGGGCGCCGGTCTGGCGTGCCTGGCCGAGCATCTGCATGACACCGGTTAAATCGTGATGAGTGAGATTGCCGCTGAGGCTGGTGTCGGCCTGGCCGAGCATTTGCGTGGGCTGAAAGCCTTCGACTTTGCTGATGATGATATTTTTGACGTGATTGGCGATGGTCGCGGGAGACAAATGGCGGTCGATGTAGTCGTCGCAGCCGGCCTGGAAGGCTTCCATGAGAGCGCCCTGGCTGCCGTCGCCGGTGGCGATGATGGGGAGATTGGAGTTTTTGGGGTCGGCGTGAATGATCTTGGCGATTTCGAGGGCGCCCATCTCGCGCATGTTGGTGGCGCAGACGATGGCGGTGGGGGCGTCGTATTCGAGGCGGTGAGCGCGAAGGTGGCTTGGGTGGTGGTGGAAACTTCGAAGCCTTCGCGCTTGAGCGCGTCGCCAAGACGCTTGGCGAAGAGAACATTGCTGTCGATGAGCAGAATGCGAGCGGGTTTGCCGGGCATCATACGCGTGCCTCCGGCAAGACGGCGTTGCGGAGTTTGCGATGGACGGCGGATCGATGCCGGGAGTCAGCGCGTACAAGATTGAGAACTTCGATGACTTCGCCTTGATGGGAGAGCCAGGCCGGCGACGTGAGGTGAGTCCGACGGACTGGCAGGAGTCAGTTCGGCTCGAGATCAGCTCGCATTCGCCGCTGACGGGGAGGGCGATCCAGTCCAGGCCTGTCGCGTGGCGGCGCGTGTGCGATCAGATAAAAGCGACGCTGACGTGAGCTTCTTGCCGATGAGTGTTTCGGCGATGTCGCAAACCGGAACGACGCGGCCACGGCGAAGAATGACGCCGTCGATTTCCGGAGTTTTGTGAGCAAAGCGGAAGATGCGGCTGGGAGCGGCAAGTTCGGCGACCTGGTCGGCGGCGCAAGGCAAAGCGGCGTTCACCGAGGCGAAGGAGAACGCAAGAGCAGGTATCGAGTTGGTTCCATCCAGGTCATTGGGTCAATTCCGGCAGCGATGCTGGCGGTTAGCGTCTGGCAAAGTTTGCTGGCGCGGTGACGGCGTCCAGCAGCGCAAATTTCTTCGGCGGTGAGAAAACCGGCGGGATTGACGACGGGAATCACGTTTTGATCCAGGACGGTGAGGCCGCGATACCAGTCGCGCTCTTCGTGGCAGAAAGCGCCGGGGAAGGCCTGCAGGCGGGTCATGGTGGTCATTTTCTCAATGCCGTCGACGAGAAGGCAATGCGCGATTTGCGAAGAAGAAAGACGAGAGCTGCGGGCGTGGGGCGCAGCCCGAAAGTGCAGGGGAGCATTGACGACGTAAAGATTGCAGCTCGCCGCGCTGAATGGCGTGGCGAACTTTGCGCCAGGCTGGATTCGTTGACTTCGTACGGCGGCGCCGGCGAGGCTGTCTACGCTGCGGACTTCCTGAACGGACGCGGAAGAAATAGCGAAGAGCTGATTGCTCGACGCGAAAAGAATGATCTGCTCGCGTGCGGACGGGAGCGACTTTTGGTGGGGTGGACATGCGCATCAGCGTGCTCCCACGGGTGTAGCCTTGCTTAACGCGAGAACGCGTTTTTCGATGGCGGCGTAAATTCGTCGATGCCGAGAACCTGATCGACTACGCCGGCTTTGATGGCTTCCGCAGGCATGCCGAAAATGACGGAGGTGGCTTCGTCCTGAGCGATGAACGTAACCGCCGGCATTTTTGATGGCACGAGCGCCGCGGGCACCGTCGCTGCCCATGCCCGTGAGGACGACGCCGATGCTCATGGCTCCGGCGAACGACGCGACGGATTCCATGGTTACGTCAATATTCGGGAGATAGCCGTTGATGCGGCCGGAAGTGGCGTCGAGTTCGACTGCGGCCCGTGGGCGTGATGCGGAGATGCTGGCCGCCGGGGCAAATGTAGAGCGTGCCGGGCTGAATGAGCTTCGTTGGGTTCGGCTTCCTTGACGCGAATGCTGGTGAACTCCGCGAGCTGGAGCGCGTACTGCGTGGTGAAGGCGGCCGGCATGTGCTGCACGAGAATAACGGCTGCGGGAAAATCGCGCGTGAAGCCGGGAGCGAGACGCATAACCGTCGCAGGACCGCCGGTGGAAGCGCCGAGAACCACGATGGGAAAGCGCATATCGGAGTTTTCGGCGGCAGGGCGGGCGCGTAGGCTTAAGCTCCGCAGCCAGACCCGGGGCATTATGTGTTGGCGCCTGAATGGCGTTGGCGCAAGCGCGAGGCGGTGCGGACGACGCGAACTTTGGCGGCCACGCGGACTTTGCGCAGGAGCTCTTCCTTCACGCTTTGCATGTCGAGATCGATGCCGCTGCTGGGCTTGGTGACGAAGTCGATGGCGCCGAGTTCGAGAGCTTTCAGTGTGCTGGAAGCACCTTCCTTGCTTTCCGAGCTGACGATAACGATGGGCCGCGGATTGTTGGTCATGATGTTGGCGGTGGCCTGGAGGCCGTCCATGTGCGGCATGTTCAAGTCCATGGTGATGACGTCGGGCTTGAGCGATTCAGCAAGAGTGATGGCTTCGCGGCCATCGCTTGGCGCGGCCGACGACCTGGAGCTGGCTGTCAGCGTTGAAAATGGTTTCGAGGACTTTGCACATGAAGGCAGAGTCGTCCACGACGAGCACGCGGAATTTCTTGGGGGCAGCGCTCACCATGAGGTTAGCCAACCGGCACGGGACCGGGCGTGCCGCCTCCGTTCCGATGAGTTGTTCGATCGCGGCGAGGAGCTGGTCTTCCTGCACGGGCTTGGTGAGGAAAGCTGAAGCGCCTTCCTTCATGGCGCGATCGCGATGCTTTGCGCCCGCGCGCGAAGTGACGACCATGACGGGGATGCGTCTCGTCGTGGGGCTCTGGCGCAACTGGGCCATTAATTCGTAACCGGTCATGCGCGGCATTTCGAGGTCGGTGATCACCAGGTGGCAGCCGACTTGGAGATGAGTTCGGCGGCTTCCAGACCGTCGGCGGCGAGTTTGGCGCGATAGCCATTCTTTTCGAGCATGCGGCCGACAAATTTGCGGACGCTGATGGAGTCGTCGGCGACGACGATGACGCGTTCCTGATCGACGCGATCGATGGCTTCCGTGGGAATGGTGCCGCGCGCGACGGCAGCGGAACCCGGGGCAAAGACGCGAGACGCGCTGGCGCTGGCCTGCACGGCGCGGCGTTCGTTTGGCTCGTTGGCGACCATGCGATTCAAATCGATGAGCAGGATCAGGCTGCCGTCGGGAGCGATGGTGGTGCCGGGGAAAAGTTTGACGCGACGGAGATACTCGCCGAGATTCTTGATGACGATTTCGTCTTTGCCGAGAACTTCTTCAACGACCAGGCCGACCTGGCGGCTCCCGGCGTTGGCGACGACCATGCGGAAATAGCCGTTGATAGGCTCGAGCGGGGGAAGCCGAGATAGGAGTCGAGACGGACGACTTCGGTAACGATGTCGCGGACTTTTGTGAGGAGTTTGCCGCCGACGTCTTCGATTTCATCGGCGCGCAGGCGGCGAATTTCCTCGACGACAGCGAGAGGCAGAGCGAAATGGTTGGAGCCGCAGCGGACAAAGAGCGCGGGAGAAATGATGAGCGTGAGGGGAACTTTCAGGGTGAACTTTGTGCCCTGGCCTGACTCGCTCTGGATCTCGATTTCGCCGTTGAGGGCGTTGAGATTGGAGCGCACGACGTCGAGACCAACGCCGCGGCCCGCCAATTCGGTTTTGACGGTGGCGGTCGAGAATCCGGGATGGAAAAGCATTTCGCGAAGGTCGCGCTCGGTGAGTCGATCGGCGGTTTCGGAGGAAACTAGGCCGCATTCCATGGCGCTTTGGCGGACACGAGCGTAGTCGATGCCGCGGCCGTCGTCTTCGACTTCGATGTAAATGTGGTTGCCGCGGTGGTAGGCGCGGAGCATGACATGGCCCTGCTTCGGCTTTACCTACGGCCGAGGCGATCGGCGGGCGATTCGACACCGTGAGCGACGGAATTGCGGACGAGATGGACGAGAGGATCGGAAATCTGCTGGATGATGTTGTTGTCCAGTTCGGTTTCGCTGCCGGAGAAATCGAGTTCGACGTTCTTTTTGGCGGATTTGGCGGCGTCGCGTACGGCGCGAGAGAGCAAGGAATATAAAGTGCCGATGGGCACCATGCGCGCGGCGGTGATTTCGTCCTGGAGATGGTGAGCGAGCTTGGTGAATTCGTGGATGTCACCTTCGACGCGGTTGATGTAGCCCTCGAGTTGCGAGAGGACCTCGTTGACGTCGGCGGAAATTTCGGTCATCGAGCGGGAGAGGATGTTGAAATCGTCGTAGCGATCCATCTCCAGTTCGCTGAACTCGTCGAGGAAGCCACCTTCGCCCGCGGCGGCGCTGGCCAACATTTTTTGACGCTGATTGTTTGCCGTCCAGGGCAGGCCGATCTGCTGAGCGGATGCGATTGTATTCGTACTTTTCCTGGAATTCGTTGACTTTGCCCTGCAGGCGCTCCTTGGAGAAGCTGAGGGTGTCGATCATCTTTTCTAGCTCGGCGACGCGGCCGACCATCTTGGTGCGACTGATGACGAGTTCGCCGACGGTATTCATCATGCGGTCGAGGCGGCCGAGAGCGATGCGGACGGACTTTGCGGCAGCGGCCTGTTTCAGCGTTGCCACGGATTGCGGTCTGGCAGCGGCCTTGGCGGTGACGCGGTCGGTCGGCTGGTTGCGCGACTTCCGCAGGGGCGGCTTCCGCAGAAGGTTCTTCTTCAGCCTTCGGGCGGGGCATATTGGGCGATGCGGCCGAGAAGGGAATCGACACCGGCGCGCATTTCGGACTTCGCCAGGCCATTCGCGGCGCAACGTTTTGCGGAGGACATCGACGGATTCGAGACAGATATCGACGATCGCGGGCGAAGGCTCGAGTTCGCCGTCGCGCAGACGGCCGATCAGATCTTCGACGCGATGGGCAATTGAGCCAAGCCGCGGAGGCCGACCTGGGCGGCGGAACCTTTGACGGTGTGAATGGCGCGGAAGAGGCGGTTGATCTCTTCAGGATTGTTGTTGCCTTCGAGAGAAAGCAGGCAGTCGCTGACGATCTGGAGATGCTCTTCGGCTTCGGGCTGGAAAAATTCCAGGATTTCGTCGGGGACGTCATCGTCCGAGGGCAGGGCGTCGAAATAGGAACCTGTGAGGCCGGTTTGCGGCGGAGTGGGATCTTGCGCTGCGGTCGCGAGGTTGGAGACCGCTTCTGGAGCGACGGGATTGGACATGCTGAGATTGAGCGGCGGCGGCTCTGGAGGAAACGCAAAGCGATAGCGTTCCTTGAAAGCGGAAATATCTTCGCGATTTTCCTGACCGGTGTCGCTGACTTCGATGAGGCTGGTTTCGAGCAGAGAGATGCCGTCGGACAGGAATTCTGTGATCGGGCCGTGGAGATCGTCGCCGAGCGGGGCGTTCAGCGCATACTGAAAAACGTGCGCGAGTTTTCCGGCGATTTCTGAAAAACGCGGGAAGCCATAACTGGCGGACGTGCCTTTTAGAGTGTGGGCGGCGATGTAGAGACGCTCGAGATCTTCGCGACGCGGGGCGACTTCCTGAAGCACGCCGACGTATTCCCGCAAATATTGCAGGTGCTCCGAGGCTTCCTGGAGGAACAATTCGACGGCTTCGCGATCAGGCATGCTCACGCGCGTCCCTCCGTAACGAGTTCAGGTTTCTGCAGTTCTTCGGCGGTGGGCTTGCGATACATGATGCAATCGCCCAGCACGATGGCCTGAAACTTCACGGGCATTTTGGAGATGGATTCGGAATGGCCGAGAAAGAGATAGCCGCCCGGTTCCAAGGCGTCGTAAAAACGCTGGACCAGGGCGCGGCGGCGCTCTTCGGAAAAATAGATGAGGACGTTCATGCAGAAGATCAGATCCATGCGGCCGACGTAGACGGGCGAAGCGAGATTCATTTGCGCGAAGCTGACAATTTTGCGGAGGCGCGGCTTCACTTGATGGCCGTCGCGGGCATGGCCGGGAGAGAAATGGGCAGCGAGCTGGCTTTCACTGACGCTGGCGATGCTGCGGCCGGAATAGATGCCACGTCGGCGGTTTTCAAGGCGTTGACGGCCGATGTCGGTGGCCAGGATTTCCACTTCCCACGCATCGGCGAAAGAAAGCGTGTCGAGCGACGGTGATAGCGATCGAGTACGGTTCTTCTCCGGTGGAGCAGCCGGCGCTCCAGACGCGCAAGGTGCGGGGATTGCGCCAGAACTTTTTAACGTGCAACTCGGGCAGAACGTGTTTTTCGAACGCTTCGAAGACCGCAGGGTAGCGGAAGAACGTGGTTTCCTGAGTGAGCAGCTTTTCGAGCAGCGCTTCGTACTCGACGTTCGTTTTGCGGGCGGCGCGCAGAAGTTCAGTGCCGCGCGCAAAACCGTGTTCACGCAGATGTTCGCAGACTCGCGTGGAGAAGAATCTCTCGCGCGAAGCATCGAAATGAATGCCTGTCCGCTCTTCGATCAACATGCGGATCTCGCTCAATTCGTGTTCACTCAAACCGTGTTCCGGGCCGTGGCGCTCACTCATTGGTTATCCCGCTCTTGCCCCACAGGAAAGCGGGGGCAGAAATTCACAATTAACGGACAGCGGCAACCGGCGCCAAACGATGATCCGTGTCTTCGGCCGAAGCGCCTTTGGCGTTGGCACGGAATTGGGCCAGTGCTTCGTTGAGCTGGTCAGAAAGTTTGACGAGCTGGCTGACGGTGGTGACGGTGCTGCGCGTACCTTGCGATGTCTGCCGCGTAATGTTGGAAATGATCTGCATAGCGTGGGCGACACCTTCCGTGCCGCGCACCTGCTGTTTGGAGGCAAGTGAAATTTCCTGGACGAGTTCGGCGGATTGGCGAACGACGCTGGAGATGGCGTCGAGCGCGCGGCCGGCCTGATCGGCAAGTGTGGCGCCGGATTCGACTTCCTTGGTGCCGTCTTCCATGACGACGACGGCTTCGTTCGTCTCTGCCTGAATGGCTTTGATGAGCGCGGCGATGTCTTTCGTGGCGCTGCGAGAGTGTTCAGCGAGCTTGCGGACTTCGTCGGCGACGACGGCGAACCCGCGGCCCGCTTCACCGGCGCGCGCGGCTTCGATGGCGGCGTTGAGGGCGAGGAGGTTGGTCTGCTCGGTGATGTCGTTAATCACGTTGATGATTTCCGAAATTTCGAGGGAACGATCGCCGAGGGACTTGATTTTCTTGGCGGTGGCCTGCACGGAGGAGCGGATGCGCTGCATGCCGTCGAGGGTGTCGCGAACGGCGCGGTTACCCTGTTCGGCGGCGTCGAGAGCGCGGCGAGCGGCTTCGGCGCTGGCTTCGGCGTTGTTGGAAACCTGCTTCATCGAGACGGTGAGCTCTTCGACGGCGCTGGAGGTGTTGGTGATTTCCTGGTCCTGCTGCGTGGCGCCGGCCTGCATTTCGTCGGCAGCGACGAGAATGTTGTTGGAGCAGGCGGTGACTTCCATGGCGGCCTTGCGGACGCGCTCGAGAACCTTGGTGAAGTTGTCGAGCATATAGTTGATGGAGTCCGCGACGTTGCCGAGAGCGTCGTTGGTGACCTTTCCGCGCAGCGTCAAATCGCCGCGTGCGACCTGGTTGATGACCGGCGAGCAGATCGGTGATGCTGCGCTGGAGGGACTCGCTGGCTTCCTGGTTCTAGGAGGCCTTGGAGACTTTGGCGACGGCACGATTCAGGTTCTCCGCGATGTAGCCGAACTCGTCGCTGGAGTGAGACATCGGCGCGGGCCTTGCCGTCGCCGGCCGCGAGGCGCTCGGAGAACTCTGCGAGTTCGCTGACCGGAGACAGAATCCCGCCACCGAGCTTCCAAGCGAGAATGATGGTCGTCGACAGCGCGACGACACCGGGGATGATGAGCCCGGTGGCATCGAATCCCGTGGAGTTGACGGCGGCCTGGCGACCGGCGCTATAGGCCAGACCCAAGACGGCGAAGAGTGCGACGCCGTTCAAGATGACCAGCGTCCAGATTGTGGTGCTAATTCGCGATTTCATTTACTTCCTCCCCAAACTGCTTTCCGAAACTTTTCAGATACTAGGTCCCGGATACACTTCCAGCAGCCGGCGAAGGTCGATGACCAGCGCGAGGCGGTCTTCGTGCCGCAACATTCCGACGCAGTGCGGCACGTTTTCTGGTGCTTCATGCAACAAATCTTCGGCGTCATTCACGGAATAGGTGCCGACGACTTCATCGGCAGCGATACCCAGACGCAAATCGTCATGATTGCGCATCGCCGCGAAGCGAAGCGACGACGACGTGCTTGGGAAGCAGGCCTGCACGGCGGCCTTCCGTGAGAGCAATATCGATCAAAGGCACAATGGCGCCACGAAGATTGAAAATGCCGATCATGTAGCCGGGGGCCAAGCGGCAACTTTGGTGACCAGCGGCCACTCCAGGACTTCCTCGACATCCAAAACAGGAAAGCAGAAACGTTCTCGGCCGCTGCGGAAGACGACGAACTGGGATTCCGGCGGGCGTTCGCCTACCGGAGCGAGGGCCTCCAGCATCTCGCCGAGTTCGGCGCTCGCGGGGATCGGCGTCAGTTGAAAATCTTCACTCATCAAGTGTTCCTGCGTACGGCATCAAACGAAACGACGAACCGCGCGTAAAAGCTCCTCACGCGTGAAAGGTTTGGTGACGTAGCCATCGGCGCCCTGCTGCTCGCCCCAATAGCGGTCGCTGGCGGTGTCCTTGGAAGTCACGAGAATGACGGGAATAGCGTTGAACTTGATGTTGCCCTTCAGTTCCCGGCAGACCTGGAAACCGTTGCGTTCTGGCATGACCACGTCTAGAGAATGACGTTGGGTTTCTCGACAGCAATGGCTTCTTCGACCCGTTTGGGATCGCTGAAGCCAACGGGCCAGTAACCTTCTGGTTCAAGCAGGCCCTGGATCAGCCGGACTTGCGCTGGTGAATCGTCGACAATTAGTACTTTTTTCTGCACGAGCGTGGACTCCGCGTGGTTCTCCACGATAGAAAATTGCACGTCAGCGGCCAGCTTGAGGATTTCGGTAGGACGGTTGCCTATATTTTTAAGTAGCTTTGAATGAGAGAGATGGAGGAGGGGTGGCCAGCGCTAACGGCGGGGGAAGAGGGTTGCAGCGGCGTCTTCTGTCTCAGCTTGAGAAGACGTCTCAACGTCCCGCATTTCCGAAGCGAGGGATGAGAATCGTTGCATGATTTCGTTGATGCGCAAAGCCATGGTGTGGATGGTCTTGATTTGCAAGAGAGATTGGGAAGAAAGCTCGCCGGGTTCGAGGAGAAGAAGCTCGGCGTTGCCGAGCAGGGAAGTCATGGCGTTGTTGACACTGTGCTTCATGTCCGTCATGTAGCGGCCAAGGACGGCATCGTTGGCGTTTTGTGCGGCGCGCTGTTCGGCTTGCTTGGCGAGGCGCAATGCTTCGGTGCGGCGCAAGGATTCGCCGGCGACCAGGAGAACGACTTGAGCCCAGTCTTCGCGAAGAGGAACGTGCAACAAACGAGGATAGCGTTTGCGGAGAGCGCCGAGCTCATTGGGATCGGCAGGCGCGCAGAGAATTACGGCGGTGCTGGGAGCAATGGCAGACAAAAGTTCAGAGGGACGCTGTGCCTTGAGTGGGCCGACGACAATGAGATCGGCCGCGACTGGGTCACCGCTGTCCCAGAGTTCGCTGGTGACGACGGAGAGGCCTGGAAGCTGACGTTCGAGCTGCCAGCAAGCGGTCAGTAGACGCGCGAAGTCGGCTTCATCGGTGACGATCAATGCATTAGTCGTTCGCAAAGAACTGTTCTCCCTGACTGTTCTTCCAGCCTGCCTAACCGCACAGCAGGGAATTAAAGTTTTTCGGCCTCGTCAAGCGCGGACAGCAGGCGTTTGGTGCTGATGCCCAGATTCACGGCGGCTTCGGTGTCTTTGGCTTGCTTCGCGAGTTCGACACGTTCCTGCAAACGCGAAACTTCGACGCGGGCAATCAGGCAGCACGCGATCGAGCGAAGTGGCAATGCCGGTTTCCTTAGCTTGTTCGAGCGCGGCAGTGACCAAGGCTCTGGCGACGACGGCGCGGCGAAGATCTTCGGCTGCGGGGCCGTCTTCGCTCACGAACGCGGCGACTTCCCAGGAGGACATGAGCAAGCGAGCGGAACCGACGCGCACGGTGGTCATGGAGCGGCCACGAGAAGGAGGAGCGGAGATCAATTGCTCCCAGACTTTTTCCATGCAAGTTTCGAAATCCAGGCCGGCTTCTATTTCCACCGGCGGAGTCGCCGTGGTTTTTGCGCTTGTTGTTTTTGCGGATGGCGCGGAATTCGGTACGCTGGAGACAGGGGGCGCTGCCAGAGCCGAGGCTGCGGGCAACGCAGCACTCTCCAAAGGCTTGCCTAAAACGCGTTCGACGTTTTTCTCGACATCGGCGCGCAACGCGAGGAGCTTCTCAAAGGCCTGATTTACAGTGCGTTCGTTGTATTCCTTTTGAAACGGTTGTTTCCATTCGTCGGCGATCTGGCGAATCTTGTTGATCGGCTCCGTGGAGGTCAGGCCAAAAGCTTCGCAGTTCAGAGTCTTTACATCGACGTTTTCGAGATGGTTGACGCCGGAACGAATATAAATCAGGTCCGCGTGCATCAATTCGATGAGCGTGCGGCGGAGAAGAAAGTTGAAGCGGACGAAAGCAATCATGGCCGCAGGGTCGTAGAACATTCCCCCGGCCCCTTCCTTCACGCGGCGACCTTGCTCGATGAAGTTGGTTTTCAGTATGTCGCGCAAGGTGCGGAAAGAACGCAACGCCAGAATCATTTTTTCTAGGGGCTCGCACCAGGAAAGAGGAGTGCAGTCCACATCGCCGAGGACGGGCTTCATGACCTGGGCGACGTCTGCTAGCTCAATTTGCTTGTGGTAAATCTTGGCCGGGGCGCACAAGGCAAAGTATTGCACGAGAAGAAAATCGATTTTATCCCGGTCCACATTGTTCTTCGCAGGCTTGCGAAGATGGCGCATGATCAGGGCGCGCAGACCGCTTTCGCTAGCGTTCAGCGTAGTGGTTTGGAGGAGCTGGCGCAACTGGTGGACCTGGACCTTTTGATCCATGGCGTCCAACCAGGCGTGGACCTGCTTGGAGAACTCTTCCTCGGGCTTTTCCTGCAGAACGCGCTTATTTTGGGCAAAAGGAATTTCGATCTGCAGGTGCTTGGCGAGCGCGATGTAAATAGGGAAGACAGAACGAGCTTCTTCCCACTGCGCCAGCCGAGCGCCGTCAGGTTTTGGGGGAGCGGACAAATTCAAAGTTGTGATTGTTTTGTTCACGGGTGCATCATCCATTCGCAGGGGCAATCGAGAAACCGAACAGCAACGGCCTTACTGCCTTCCTGATATTGCAAAGCGATCACCGCTGCCTCTGCAGGACGTCCTCCTCCATCTCGGACAAGCCGGACACGATCGTCAAACTCCAACGCCAATTTCGACAGGAAGATGGCGAATTCCCCGGTACCGAACTCGACCACGGTTGCTTCCTGAACCCGGAGCTGGCCGGGCCTCAGCGGGGTGATGCGCACCGGAATGCGAACAGAAGGAAGCCTCGGAAAAAAACGAGCGAGCTGCTCGGTGCATTCTTGTTCGCGTGCGATGGTTGTCATTCGCGAGTGGCCCCCTACCCAAAGGCAGTGCGCAATCAGCGAGACCTGGTTTGACCCGAGCGTCGAGACACACGGGCTGAAACCAAGGGCGCACTGTCCCACGAGAGGAGATGCACGCCGGAAGCCAAATGAACTAATTCAGGGATAGGGTTGGAAGGGATTGGAAGGAAAAGGCTTAGGAATTTCCCGCGGTTCAAAGCGCGGCGGAGTGTCTCACGGTGAAACAGTTCGTCTCAGTCGGAGCGGGACGACTTGAGGCGGTGGTTGAGACGGATTACCGACCAGCAGCGTGGGCTTCGGTCTCCTTTTCTTCGTCCTTTTCTGAGCCCGGGTGAAGCGCGATGTTATAGCGCTTGAGCTTGCGGTAGAGGGTAGCGCGGCTGATGCCCAGCATTTTGCCGGCAAGGGCTTTGTCGCCGTGGGCTTGTTCGAAGACGCGAAGAATGGTCATGCGTTCCATTTCTGCGAGGGCGGTCGTCGAGAGCGAGGAAGCATCCTGAGAGCTGAACTCACGCGTTACCGGCGGCTCGGTGCGAATAGCCGGGGGAAGATCGCTGCACGTCGATGGTGTGCTGATCGCCCAGAGTGACGGCGCGAGCGATGCAATTTTCGAGTTCGCGCACGTTGCCGGGCCAATCGTATTGGAGAAGGCTTTTCATGGCCGCGGCGGTGACTTGCAGGGGCGCCGGAGTGTAGCGGTTGAGGAAGTGGTGAACGAGCATGGGAATATCCGAGCGGCGTTCACGCAGGGGAGGCAGATGAACAGTGACGACGTTGAGTCGGAAGTACAAATCTTTGCGGAACGTGCCGGCACGATAAGCGGCTTCGAGATCGCGATTGGTTGCGGCGACGACGCGAACATCGACATTGATTTTTTCGTTGCTGCCGACCGGCCGGACTTCCTTCTCTTGGAGGACGCGGAGAAGCTTTGCCTGCATTTCGAGAGGGAGTTCGCCAATTTCATCGAGGAAGATAGTGCCGCCGTTGGCTGCCTGGAAGAGTCCTGCTTTGGTTTTGGTGGCTCCGGTGAAGGCGCCTTTCTCATAGCCGAAAAGTTCGCTTTCCATGAGGGTAGGGACGAGCGCGCCGCAATCGACGGCGATGAACGCAGATTTCGCGAGCGGTCCGCGGAAATGAATGGCGCGGGCGACCAATTCCTTGCCAGTGCCGCTCTCGCCGGAAATGAGGACGGGAGTGCGCGTATCCTTGAGGCGCGAAATCATGCGCATCACGTCTTGCATTCCAGCAGAAGAGCCGATGATGCCGTCGAGATTCTCGTCGGTGTTCACTTTGTCGCGCAGAAAGGCATTTTCGTTGACGAGGCGAACTTTTTCGGCCATGCGCTGGAGAAGCAGGCGCATTTTTTCAACGCGGAAGGGCTTTTCAATGTAGTCGTACGCGCCGAGCTTCATGGCATCGACGGCGGATTCGATCGAGCCGTGACCGGTCATGATGGCGACTTCGGTGCGCGGAAGCGCGGCTTTGATTTGTTTTAGAAGCTCCACGCCGGACTGATTGGGCAGCTTGAAATCGGAGAGCACCACATCCGGCGGCTCTGTCTCCAGGCGCGTGGCAGCGGTTTCTGCGCTTTCCGCCTCGTCGCAAACGAAGCCGAGGGACGTACCGATGGTCATGCACAGGCGGCGAATGCTTTGTTCGTCGTCGACTACCAACAGCTTAATTTTCATATCGTCGGTCATGGTTTTCCGAACGTCTTCTCCACGGTGGAAATTAGTTGCTGGACCCGAAAAGGTTTTTCGATACAGGGAGTGGAACCACGAGACAAGAGCGACTGGGTTTCGCTGTTGGCGGTGTCTCCACTGATCAGGATGATGCGCGCGCCGAGTTCGGGGCGATTCAGCTGGATCCATTGGTAAACGTCGCCGCCATTGATGTCGCCGGGCATGCGAATGTCTGAAATGACGCCGCCATAAGTTTCGGTGGCGAGTTGATGAAGTCCTTCGGCGCCGGTGGAAGCTTGAACGACGCGATAGCCTTTGCGTTCAAGGGCGGTGCGAACGAAAGCGCTGACGGATGGCTCATCCTCGATGAGAAGAATGGGAGCTAATGCAGGATCGCTGCGCGCGGTCATCGGCCAGCCTCCATGGAGGCGGCGAGTGCCGTTTCCGTCGCGATGGGAAGACGAACAACGAAAGTGCTGCCACTTTCGCCTTCATTATTCCAGCAGAGAATTTCTCCGCCATGCGCGCGAACGATGCCGTAGCAGATACTGAGGCCGAGGCCAGTGCCTTTGCCGGCGGGCTTGGTAGTGAAAAAAGGATCGAAGATGCGTTCGGTCTCGCTGACGCCGGTGCCATTGTCGATGAAAGCGACTTCGACGAAATCCGTGGTTTGGCGGGTGCGAATGCGGATTTTGCCGTGATTGCCGGATTCCTGGATAGCGTCGTAGGCGTTATTGAGAATATTGAGGAAAACCTGCTGCAATTGCTGGGGATCGCCGACGGCCATCTGGAGATTTTCGTTGAACTCTTCGGTGACTTCGACGCCATGACTGGAAAAGTCGTAGCTGCGGAGGCGGATGGTCTGACGAAGGATGGCGTTGATCTGCATGGGCTCGCGTTGCGCGGGGCGTTGCCGAGCAAAGCTGAGAAGGCCTTGCACGATTTCCTTGGTTCTTTGGGTTTCGCGAAGAATGATCTGGAGCTCTTCCCTAGCGGACGCGGGAACCTGGGGATCTTCGAGCAGCAGGTCGGTAAATCCGAGAATTGCAGCGAGGGGGTTATTGACTTCGTGGGCGACGCCCGAAACTAGGCGGCCGATGGTGGCCATTTTTTCGGTGTGGGCGAGCTTGGCCTGGAGAAGAACGGCGTCGGTGATGTCGGTCATAACCACAACGACGCTATTGACCTGATTCGATTCATCGCGGCTGGGGCTTAAGCTGACAGAGAAATAGCCCATCGAGCCGTCGCTGCGCTTCACGCGGAGCTCGAGATTTTCCACCTGCTGGCCGTGAGCGGTGGTTTGCAAGGCGGCCTCAAAATCCTCCTGATGGGAATTCTCGACGAGGCGACCGAGACGATGGCCGATCAATTCCTCCTGGCGATAGCCGGCTTCGAAGCAACGGCGATTCGCGTAGCTGATGAGACCCGCGGTGTCTAGAACAAGGATCATGCTCTGCGTGGTGTTGAGGATTTTCTGGTTGAAATCGCGCTCACGCTGCAATTGAGACTGGAACATCTTTTGTTCGGTGACATCGAGCATGAGACCGCGGATCTGGACGATGCGGCCCTGAGGATCGCGAACGGCGTTGATGTTCTGCAGCGTGTGCAGGAGGCTGCCGTCCTTGCGGCGCAACGTCTCTTCGTAATTACGCAGGGCGCCGCGCTCAGCAATGGTATGGACCAAGCGCTCTTTGGCCGCGCGCGTCGGATACAAATGCGCGCTTACGTCGGCGCGCAACAGTTCTTCGCGGGATTCGTAGCCGAGCATGCGAACCATGGCGTCGTTGACGTCGAGGAATTGACCTTCGGGAGTGGCGAAGAACAAGCCTTCCTGAATGTTGTCGAAGAGCTCGCGATAACGGCGCTCAGCCTCACGGCGATCGCTGATGTCTTTGAGGACGTGAATGGTGCGACCGTCCTCTTCCGTGGCGCCGCGGGTTCGCGAAGTGGAAACGATGAACGTGCGGCCTTCGCCGGTGACGATATATTCTTCACGAGATTCGAACGTGTTCTGGCAGAAGGGGCACGGGAGCGCGCTGCCGGTCTCGGCGATGTGGCGCAAAGTCCGCATAGCTTCGCCAACGAGAGCGACGGGCGGAATGCCCAGGTGTGAGGCTAGGGAACGATTCGTGCGAACGATATTCCACGCCTGGTCGTGAACGACGATGTAATCGCTGATGGCGTCAATATCTTCGACCCATTGTTTCTTGGAGCGCTCCAGCTGAGAAAAACGGCGGACCTTCTCCATGACCAGGGCGGCATAACTGGCGAGAGCAGCGAGCAGGCGCTCTTCTTCGGCAGACAGGGTGGAGCGGCGCAGGCAGAGAGTGCCCATCAGTTCCTGGTCGCTGGCGTATATAGGATAAAAGACGCAGAAGGAAGGCTGACCTTCCCACGGCAAGACTTCGAAGCCGGTGCGGCGCAATTTTACGTTCGCGGCAATCCAGTTGCGGTCCACTTCGTTTTCAGGAATCTGCAGGTTGCGACGGTGAAGCTCTACCTTATTACCGTGGATTTCACCGACAGCGCCCCAACTGGCTTTGAGGATTTCCGAGGCACGGGAAGCGAGCCCGGCAAGAAACGTGGGCAGTTCGCGGCAGTGCGCGGCTTCCAGAGCAAGATCCATGAATTCGTGCGAAATATCGGTGGCTGAAGGAGCGGAAATGGAAGTGGTCCTTCTAGGGGAAGTGAGCCGATTTGGGATTGACTTGCGATCGCGCATGAGGGGTGAACGTGCAGTGCGTCTCAAAATAAGAAAACTCAACGGAACTAGGCTACTGGTCAGTCTCAAACTGAGTCAACTTAGGTTCCAAATTGTGACACGCATGCGTTACCTGTCCGAATGGACAGTGCGGGCAAGAAATCTCAGGCTGAGACCCTAGATGAGGTTCAGGGACTTGGGTGAGACGGCGAGGATCAGATGGGGGGTGAGACGACCTTCCGTGCTTATGTTCTAAGCGATTGAAACAAAGCGGATTAGCGTCCCGATTGGGTGTTACGTGGCGAGCTGGCACCGTTTTGGTGCAGCTGGCCCTCGACTTGCCATGCTCTCTGTGGGTACGTATCCACCTTGGGAGGGCGTAGTGTCCATGCGAGCTTCGTGGGGAAATCGATTTCTCGCAGCAGTCGGAGTAAGCGTTTTGGCAACAGGCATGGCGTTGGGGCAGCAGAGTTCGGTGGAGGACAGCAAGCGGAAGATCAAATTCAAAGTTAACCCTCAGTATTCCGATCTCGCGCGCACCATGCACATTTCCGGGAAAGTAAAGATCGAGCTGGTGATCGCGCCAGACGGACATGTGAAGACGGCACGAGCCGTGGGCGGCCATCCTGTGCTGGTGCAGTCTTGCCTGGACGCCGTCCGGGACTGGAAATTTGAGGCGGCACCGGAAGAGACGACACAAATCATCGAGTTTGATTTCAAGGCTAGCTAAAGCCGCGGCGGGGGCCGCGGACAGTACGCAGAGCAACGTGTAAGCGGAAGCAACGGGGAGTGGAGGAAGTGACGCAATGACGATCGGACGGCAACTCTACAAAGGATTCGGGATAGTTCTGGCGATTCTTGGCCTGCTGCTATTTGTCGACCTCGGAGCATTGTGGAAAGCGCGCTCGGCAAGCAATGAAGCGGCGGCAACCCTAGAAAGCGTGCGGATGGCGGAGAACGTGCGCTACCAGATCATGCAAAACCGCTTGAATCTTAACAATTTTCTGCTGAGCGGCGACCCGCGAGACGAAGACAAGGTCAATCGCGGCTTCACGGACCTGAACGACATGATCAAGCGGGGCCAGGCGCAAGCGAACAACGAGATTTTGCGGACCGCTTTGCTGCAGGTCGAAGGCACAGAAGCGAGCTGGGCGGACAATTTTGCGAAGCCGCTATTGGCCAAACGGCATCAAGTGGATTCTGGCGACGCGACGGTTTCCGACTTACAGATTTTCTATTTGCAGAAGGATCCGGCTTCGTGGCTTAGCAAATCGTCTTCGGTACTGGATCAAGCGAACACCGACATCAGCAAGGCACTGCAAGAGTCACAGGCGGTTGCACAACGGGCGAGCATGTACAGCGTAGTGGTTATTGTGATTGGGACGTTGGTGGCGCTCGGGATGGGAGTGTTGGGTGCATACCGCACCGCGAAATCAATCACCCTACCGCTACAACATTTGATCACCGTGGCGCGGGACATCGGCGATTCCGGCGATCTGGACCAGAACATCGATATTCACCGCAACGACGAAATCGGAGCGCTGGCGACGACGTTCAACAATATGGTGGCGTACCTGAAGGAGATGGCGGCGGTGTCCATGGCAGTGGCGGAAGGCGACCTGACCATGGAAGTGGCGCCACGATCGAAGCGGGATACGCTGGGGAACGCGTTCTTGCGCATGTCACACGGATTGCAGGAAATCGTGCGGGCCACGCGAGACGGGGCATCACAGGTTTCGGCGGGATCAAATCAGGTGGCCGGAGCCGCGGACGAATCGGCGAAGGTGAGCGTACAGGCGTCTTCGGCGATTGAAGAAGTGACCAGCACGATGCACGAGATGAGCATCAACGTGCAGAACGTGGTGAAGAACACGCAGGTGCAGGCGTCGAGCGTGGCGGAAACGTCGGCATCGATCGACCAGATGGTGACGTCGATCCAGCGCGTGGCGGATACGGCGAAGGTGTTGCTGGATATTGCGAACCGTTCGCGAGAAGAAGTGGTGACGGGCATCCAGACGATGGAGAAGACGACGGACGGATTGAACCGGACAAACCGCGCGATCCAATCGTCGGCGGAAATTATCAACATCCTCGGACACCGCGCGGACGACATCGGAAAAATTATTGAGGTGATCGACGACCTTGCGGAGCAGACGAACCTGCTGGCGCTGAACGCGGCGATTGAAGCAGCGCGCGCGGGCGAGCACGGATTGGGATTTGCGGTGGTTGCCGACGAGGTCCGCAAATTGGCGGAAAAGTCGACGCAATCCACGAAGGAAATCGCGGACTTGATCGAAAGCATCCAACGCGAAGCGCGGCAGGCCGTGGAAAACATGGAGCACAGCACGCGCATCGTGGAAGAAGGACTGAGCCTGGGCAACGACCTGGGATCGGCGCTGCACAAGATTTCCGACGTGGTGACGGAAGTTTACAAGTTTTCGCAGGAAATCGGCGCGGCGACAAACGAGCAGTCAGTGGGATCGTCGCAGATTGCGAAGGCCACCAACCGGCTCACGGAAATCACACAGGAGATCAACTCGGCGGTAGAAGAGCAGGCATCCGGGGCGCAGGCGGTTGTGCGCGCGATGGACAAGATGCGGGAACTCGTGCAGCAATCGGCCTCGAGTTCAACGGAGCTTTCCGCGGCGGCCGAGCAGATGCTCAAGCTATCGCGCAACCTGCTGGACAACATGGACCGCTTCGTGATCGACCGGTCAGGCCAGACGAAGCATCGCCGCGAAGGAATGGCGTCACGGCGCTCGATGTCTTCGCATGATGCGCCGGAGTACGAGCTGGCGGAAGTGAGTCGTTCCTAACGGAGCGTTGCATGCAGAAAGACTGCCAGCTCGTTGGATTCCGGATCGGCGAAGAGACCTATGGAGTGCAGATCGGCTCTGTGCGTGAAATCGTACGCGTGCCGGAAATCACTATAGTGCCGAATGCTCCTGAAATGATCGAGGGAGTAATCAACTTACGCGGAAAGATTATTCCGGTGATGGACCTGCGGAAGCGTTTTGGAAGCACGGCGACACAATCCGACAAGAAAAACAGAATTTTAGTGGTGGAACTGGAAAACCGGCTGCTTGGGCTGATTGTGAGTTCCGCCTCCGAAGTATTGAAGATACCACCATCTGAAATCGAGCCACCGGGCGCGCTGTTTGCTGAGGGCGAATCGAGCTATGTGACCGGAGTGGGAAAATTGAAGGGGCGCCTAGTAATCCTGCTGGACATTGCGCGGCTGCTGCGCCAACCGGAATACAAACAATTTGAGGAGGCGGCAGAGCCTGTCGGAGTCTCGAGATAGAAGCGCTTTGGAGTTGCAAGGCACAGCTGAGATAACGAAGGGCCGCGATCATCCAGTATGGGAACGATTACTGCGCAGATCCAGCTAACGGAAGCAGAACTGAAACTCCTGCAGACACTGGTTTACCAGGAATGCGGGATGTACTTCGATGAGCGCCGATCACACTTTCTGAAGGACCGGCTGCAACGCCGGTTGAAAGCGTGCCAGCTCGATTCCTTTTACAGTTACTACCGATTGCTGACGAGCCGGGAAGGGCGCAACGAACTTGCATTGCTGTTGGAAAACTTGACGGTCAACGAAACCAGTTTTTTCCGGAACCGGCCGCAGCTCGAGCTGTTGCAGAAATCGGTGCTGGAAGAAATTCTGCACCACAAGCAGGAACGGCGGGATTGGAACCTGCGCGTATGGAGCGCGGGATGTTCGGCGGGGCAGGAACCTTACTCCGTAGCGATTTTGATCTGCGACGCGCTGGCGTATTACTACCTGCGAAATCCACTGCCATTCGACATGCCTTCGCCGAAACCGTTGATCCCTCCGCCGTGGAAGCTGGAGATCGTGGCTTCGGACATCAGCTATGCAAGTTTGCGATCGGGCCAGGAAGGGCAGTACACGGAGGTGCAGATGGAGCCAGTGGATTACACGACGCGGTTCCGCTACTTCGAAAAGTCGGGAGACAAGTACGCCGTAAAGCAACAGCTGAAAGACCTGGTGCAATTCGACTTTCACAACCTGAAGACGGAATTTTTGCCGCGACGCAACGATATTATCCTGTGCCGCAACGTGATGATTTATTTTGACGAGGCGGAGCAGAAGCGGTTGATTGACAAGTTCTGGCATTGCTTGAATCCCGGCGGATTCCTGTTTGTGGGACACGCGGAGAGCCTGTTCGGGTTGACGCAGAAATTCAAGATGGTGCACGAAAATAACGGCACCGCGTACAAACGGATTGAGGTGACAGCTTGAGTTTTTTGCCCGAGGATCGGGGAGCAGAACTCCGCGCGCTCTTCTTTGAGAGCTCCGCGGACGTGCTGCAAGTGATCAACGACGCCGGGCTGAAGCTGGAGAAACAGCCGAGCGACGAAGAACTGATCCGCAGTGTGCGCCGCGCGGTGCATACACTAAAGGGCGACTCGGCGGCGTGCGGATTTACGAAGCTGAGCGAGATCAGCCACGAACTGGAAGACGTGCTGACGGTACAGATTGCGCAGAAATATGGTACTGAGGTGGCAGAAGTGGTGCTGGCTGCCGTCGATCTGTTCGAAGGCATGCTGAGCGCGTACCAGAAGGAATTGGAGCCGCCGTCGACAGAAGCGTTTCGTGGGCTGATTCAGCAGTTGTTGAAAGCGCCTGCGAGCACGCAGAAATCCGGGGCGGGAGTACCCGCCATTCCGGCAAAGTTTCGCTGGAACGAGTACGAAGGGCTGATGATTTCCGAAGCGGTACTGCGAGGAGAAGCGGTCTACAACGTGGCGTTGCGAATCGATGTAAACAGTCCGATGCGGGCGGCGGCGTTTCAGTTGGTACGCAACGTTTTGCACGCTTGCGGGACGTTGATTGCGTTGCGGCCGGAAGACAACCTGGCGGCGGCAAGCGTGGAGATTGTGGAAGCGGCGCTCGCCAGCACGCATCCCGTCGAACACATTGCTCATCGTTGTCGTATTCCGTCCGTGGTCTCTGACTTGCGAATTGAAGAGGTGGTGCAAGAGGACACGGCGGACCACCAGCTACTTGGAGATTTGCTGGAGGCACAGACGGCACAACTGCATTCGCGGGTGGAAGAAGGGCACGATGCGGCTACATCGAAGCAATCGGCCGGGGCTTCGGCGGTTGCTGCGGTAGCGGAGAGTTCGTTGCGGGTGGATTCCGCGCGGATTGATGCGGTGATGAACCTAGTGGGTGAGTTGATCATCGGGAAATCGATGCTGCATCGGACGCTTTCGGAGTTTGATCAGAAGTATGCGAAGGACCCGGTGCGGGGAAAGTTTTCGGAGGCGCTGGCATTTCAGTCGCGGGTGCTCGATGAGCTGCATAAATGCGTGCTGAAGATCCGGATGGTGCCGGTGGAGCAATTGTTCCGGCGATTCCCTCGAGTTGTCCGGGACGTGGCGAAATTGTGCGGAAAAGATGTGGCGCTGGAAATTACCGGTGAACACACGGACCTGGACAAGGGGATTCTGGATGCACTGGCCGAGCCGCTGACACACATTGTGAGAAATGCGGTCGACCACGGAATTGAGTCGGTGGATGACAGGCTTGCTGCCGGCAAACCCGCGCGAGGCACAATTTCGCTGAACGCCTTCCATCAGGGAACGCAGGTGGTGCTGGAAATTCGAGACGACGGCCGCGGAATCGATCTCGCCATGGTGCGCGACCAAGCGGTGCGGAGCGGGCTGGTGAAGCGCGAAGATGCGGACCGCCTGCTGGAGCAAGACGTCCTGAACATGATCTTCGAGCCGGGATTCAGCACGGCGACAGAGGTCACAGAAATTTCGGGCCGCGGCATCGGCATGGACGTGGTGCGGACGGTGCTCGACCGGTTGAAGGGAACCGTACACATTTCGACGGACAAAGGAAAGGGAACGATGATCCAGCTGCGGATGCCGCTGACGCTGGCGAGCATCCAGACGCTGCTGTTCCGCGTGTCGGGGAGATTGTTTGCGGTGCCACTTTCTTCGGTGATCGAGATTACGCGAATCAACGAATTGGACATTCATCGAGTGGACCAAAGAGAAGTGTTGCGGCTGAGGGAACAGGTGCTGACGCTGGTGAGGCTCAGCAAGCTGAGCAAGATTCATGCGGTGGAAGCGCCAGGGCCGAAAAAGAAAAAGAGTTTTGTGGTGGTGATCGGTCAGGCGGAGAAGCGGTTCGGATTGCTTGTGGACAGCATGGTGGGCGAGGAAGAACTGGTGATCAAAGCGCTGCCGGGAGAAATCGCGGCCAGCGATTTGGTGAGTGGTGCGTCGATTCTAGGAGACGGAACGGTGGTGCTGATCCTGAACGTACCAACGATCCTGACGCGGTTATCTCGGTCAATGCCACTGGGAGCCATCGCATGATGAAAGAGCGAATTCGCGTGTTAGTTGTGGATGACTCCGCGCTGATGCGGAAACTGATTCCGCTGATATTGGAGAGGGACCCGGATATTGAGGTGGTCGGGACGGCGATGGACGGAGCGTTCGCGCTGAAAAAGATCGCGGAGCTGCGGCCGGACGTTGTGACGCTGGATCTCGAAATGCCGCGGATGGATGGAATCGAGACGTTGCGGACGATCATGCGAAATGCGCCGCTGCCGGTGATTGTGTTCAGCACGCATTCGCGCGAAGGGGCGTACTCGACGTTCAAAGCACTGGCGTTGGGAGCGATCGATTTCGTGGCCAAACCGAAGGACGCGGCTGCGGGCAATCTGGATCCAGTGGCGTATCAACTGGCGGAAAAGATTAAGGTAGCGAAACGGGCCGGCGGACCGAAAGCGCTGCCGAAATTGGAAGTCGAAGCGCCAGCACCGCGGAAAAACAGAGGACGTGCTGCAGTGGCACCGAGCCGGATTATTGCGATCGGAATTTCCACGGGTGGCCCGAACGCACTGCAATACGTTCTGTCGCAAATACCGAGTGATTTTCCGGCGAGTTTCGTGATTGTGCAGCACATGCCGGAGGGGTTTACGGATATGTTCGCGCGGCGGCTGGATGAATGCTGCGCGCTGGATGTGCAGGAAGCCAAGTCCGGAGATTTGCTGGTGGCCGGGCGAGTGCTGATTTGCCCGGGAAACCGGCACATGATGGTGCGGAGAATGCCGCGCGGAGAAATGGCGGTACTTTCCGATGGCGCGCCGATCAACGGCCACCGGCCTTCGGTGGATGTGCTGTTTCACTCCGTTGCGCAGGAATTTGCGTTGACCGCCGTGGGCATGCTGATGACCGGAATGGGAGACGACGGCGCCGAAGGATTGGGAGCGATCAGGGCGGCGGGCGGAATGACGATAGCGCAGAGCGAAGACACCTGCGTGGTGAGCGGAATGCCGCGCGCGGCGATCGTGAAAGGTTACGCCAATAAGGTGCTGGCGCTGGATGGGATGGCGGCGTATCTGGTGAACCAGTACGGCAACAGCCAGCAAAACGGCGACAAAACGGATTCGTCAGAGAAGAACGAAAAGGTCCCAGTTTCAACTCCGCGTGCCTGAGCGGGCAAGCGGAGCAAAGGAGAAGGCCATGCAACAGTTTTCAGCGCTACTTCGGAAAGACCAGCAGCCGGTCCGCTATCTGGTGGTGGACGACTCCGTCTTCGCCCGCAAGAACCTGATCAAGATGATCGAGCAGTTCGGCGGGGAAGTGGCCGGGGAAGCAGGCGACGGGTTGACGGCGATCGCGGAATATAACCGCAGCAAGCCGGACATCGTGCTGATGGACATCACCATGCCACAGATGGAAGGAATTGAGGCGGTCGAGCGGATCGTGCGGCAACATGCGGACGCGCGAATCGTAATGGTGTCATCGGTGGGATATCAGGAGAACATTCTGGCGGCGCTGCAGAAAGGCGCGAAGCACTTTGTGCAGAAGCCGGTGAAGCCGGAAGTGTTGTATGAAATTCTCCGTTACGTTCTGGGAGACGATCCTAATGCCGTAGGTGCGCCCGTGGCGCTTGCGGGGGAGCATCAACTATGAGAATGGAGTTGATCCAGCCATTTATCAATGCGGCGGACGCGGTTTTCGCGGAATCGTTGCAGGCGCCGACGAAAATCGTGGATCTGTCGATGGATGAAAATATTTACAGACGCAAGGGCGTGGCCGCGCTGATCGCGATCAAGGGCGATATTGAAGGGCGAGTCATCCTGGATCTCGCGCCGGAAGTCGCCATGCGCGTGGCCGGTCACCTGGCGGGGAGTCCGATGCCGGAAAGCGAGCAAGTGGTCCGCGAAACGGTGTGCGAACTGGCGAACATGGTTATCGGTAATTCGGTGACGCTTTTGAATGACCAGGGATTCCGCTTTAAGGTGTTTCCGCCGGAAATCCATATGAACGAAGAAGGATTGGCGGGGAATGTCGATACCGAAGCGATGGTGCTGTGTATCGAGACGCCTTGTGGAGCGATTTATCTGAATATTTCGATGCATTATTTGCACCGGCGCCGACGCGAGCAAACCGCGGTGCCGGCGTTGGACTAAAGTTTCCTCGCACTCCGGCCCGCCTGGCAGGGTGCAGAGTTTTGCATCCTGCCTCCCCTTTTTTAGAAAATAGAAATTGGATAATGGAAATAGTTAGGGCGATCCTTTCTCGCAGAAGGCGCTCCTTTGGATGGTGTAGTACACTCCTACGCGATTTCGATTCCTTAGCTAAGCAGGATTTGATGTGGAGGGCGCCCATTGATGCGGTTCGTTGTGGGTTGTTGTTTGTTGCTGTGCTTGTCGTTGCCGCTGTTTGGGCAGAGCGTCGATTCGCCGGATACGCCTGAGGCGGGATCAACCGAGGAAATCGCGAAGGCAACGACCGAGGTGCGCTTTTTGTCGCCGTGGGTTTCCTACGTGCCGGCATCGACGAGCGTACCTTCGCCACGGGTGTTCTTTGGCCGGATTATGGGCGCACCCGGGGAGCTGGTGGATTCGGCGAAAGCGTATGCGTATTGCAGAGCGCTGGCGGCCGCGTCGCCACGGGTTCGCGTGTTCACGATTGGGAAATCGGAGGAAGGGCGAGAGATCCTGTTGCTGGTGATTGCAGACGAAAAAGGAATTGCGGGGCGGGATGAATTGAAGGCAGCTACGGAAGCGTTGGCCGATCCGCGCAAGAGCGATCCCGCGGCGGCGGAAAAGCTGATCGCGACCGCGCGACCAATGTATTACTTCAACGCGGCGCTGCATTCAGACGAGACTGGGTCGACAGAATCCGTTCTGGAGCTTGCCTATCGTTTGGCGGTTTCCGATCAGCCGATGATCCAGCGCATTCGGGAGAAGCTGGCGGTGCTGATCAATCCGGTGTCCAATCCGGATGGCCGAGACAAGCAGGTCGAATGGTTTTACCGCTACCTGAAGGGAAAAACGGACAGGGCGATGCTTCCACGGCAGGCCCCGCCATACTGGGGAAAATACGTCTATGTGGACATCAATCGCGACGCGCATCAATTGACACAGGAACCGACGAAGGCGGTGTCGCGGATGTTTTTCGAATGGCATCCGACGGTGGAGCAAGATCTGCATGAGGGCGTGCCGCTGTTGATGACGTGGAATGGAACGGGTCCGTACAATCCGCACGTCGATCCGATTACATTCAGCGAATTTCTGGCACTGAGTTTTCACGAGGTGCAGACGATGACCGGGCTGGGAATGCCCGGAGTGTCGACCTGGAATTTTGGGGAGGGATTTTCGGAGCTGTACCTCGATTCGGTGGCCATGAACCACAACGCGATAGGCCGTGGATTCGAGACCTTTGGAAATGGAACGGCGGAGACGCTGACACGTACGATCCCGGCCGACGATGCTAGGAAAGAATGGTACCGGCCAAACCCGCTGTCTGCGGGCGAGTTTAGTTGGTCGGCTCGAGACAACGTGAATTACAACGAAACGGGGATGCTCGCCGGGCTCGACTATGCCGCGCAAAATTCGCGCGAATTGCTGCGAAATTTCTACACCAAAGGGCTGCACTCTTATCACCAAGGACTGGAGGTAGCGCCGTATGCGTTTGTGATTCCGGCGGACCAGGGCGATCCGCAGCGCGTGGCGCAGATGGTGAGCCGGTTGATGAACCAGCACATTGAAGTGAGCCGGGCGAAGACGTCGCTAGCGCTGAAGGAAGGAGCGTTTCCCGCAGGGACCTATGTGGTGCGGCTAGATCAGCCCTATCGGAACTACGCGGTCGATCTACTGACGCCGCAGAATTATCCGAAGGACGCGACGGAGCCTTACGACGATGTGTCGTGGGAATTACCGGCGCACTACCATCTGCAGGCTGTGGCCACAGCCGACGCCGCGGTGCGATCGGCCGATCTTGCGCGGCTGACGGAAGTGCCGCGGGTGGAGGGAAAGATCGATCAAAACGCCGGTGGAATGCTTCTTTTGGACGATACAGGACAAGAAGGGTTGCTTGAAGCGCGTTACCGTCTCGCTGGATTTGACGTGCAGATTGCGGAACGGGGATTTACAGCGGGTGGAACGGCGTATCACGCAGGGTCGTGGATCATTTCGCCACAAGCGGGAAGCTACGAAGCGCTGCGGGATGTGGCGAAAACCCTGGGAGTGAATTTCGTGGCGACGAGTGCGATGCCGGATGTGCCGCATCATGCGGCGAGGGCTCCGCGGCTGGGTGTGTGGGTCCCCTGGGCGGACACGGATTCGATCGGCTGGGTGCGCTATTCGCTGGACCAGCGCAAGGTGCCATACGTCTATTTGCGGGACGAAGATATTCGGGCGGGAAAACTGAACGACAAGGTTGATGTGTTGCTGTACGGACATGTCGATCTGGAATTGGCCGAGCAGATTCAGGGGATACCGAAAGAGTGGAGCCCCATGGCCTTCAAGAAAACCGCGCAGACACCGAGTCTGGGAACGCCCGCTGAATCGGACGACATCACCGGGGGAATTGGATGCTGCGGACTGGGGCAGATTCAGGAATTTGTGGAGCAGGGAGGATTGCTGGTTACTCTGGGCAGCGGATCGATGCTTGCCCTGGAAGGTGGAATTGTGCGAGGTGTGCGCCGCGATGCGGCAGGAGTGCCGCGGAGTTCGCAGGGTGGCGGCACGGAATCCGCGGAGGCAGCACAGCAAGCCGAGACGCGCACACCTGGAGCGCACGTTCGCGTGACGTTCGACAGGCCGGAACACCCGATTGCGTACGGCTATCCGCAGCGGACGTATGTCTTCCGGCAGAATTTTCCGTTGTATGCGATGCCGCGACGGTGGCTGCGCATGGCGTACTGCACAACGTGTCTGGATGGGCCGGTGGATGCGAGCAGCGTGGTGATGGAATGGGGTGACCGTGAGGGAGCACCGATTCTCGTGAGCGGCCAGATTTGGGGAGAAGCGAATTTGAATGGGCGGCCAGCGATTCTGGATTCGCCGGTGGGGAAGGGACACGTGGTGACGTTTAATTTTAATCCGTTGCATCGCGATATGAATCGCGGGGACCAGCGAATGTTTTGGAACGCGATTATCAATTGGGAGGCGATTTTGGAGGGGCAGGCGAGGTGAGGCAGGTTCGTTAGAGGCCCTGGTACAAAAGCCAGAGCTACATGGCTGCTAGTCGGGGGGGCGGAGATAGGCGGCGCCGTGACGGAACAGGCCGGCGCTCGAGATGGGTTGGGAGAAGACAATGCGGATGGGGACGAAGATGGCGCCGGCGCCGGGAGCGTAAGGAACGGCAACTTCGAGGCGGGTGCCTTCGGGATAACGGTTGCGGCTGCGGAAACTGATGCCGCCCTTGGATAAATCCTCGCAGACGGCGACTTCTTCCTGAAAACCGCGGCGGCGAATGCAGGCGAGGACGCGGGCTTTAACGCGAGTGCGATTGCGGCGAGGGATGACGCGTTCTTCCACAGCGCTGCGAGAGGGCAAAGCCTCTTCGACCATGGATTCTGATTGCGCTTCAATCCAGATCGAAGGGGAATCGCAGAGCCTGCAGTGGCGCGCGACACACTTGCGGATTTCGAAGGACTTCAGCTCCATCTCGTTCAGGTAGGCGACTTCGCGGCGCTGACAGAAGCTGCACTCCATGAGCAGCCGCGCGAGAGCTTCTTCGCCTTTGTGAGGAGCGGGAAAATCGATGTCCCAGAAATCGACGCGGGAATCGAGGATGGCGATGGCGTAGAGGAAGCCTTCCGCCTCTTTATCGATTTCGGCGACGATTCTGGCGCGTACGGTTTTGGTCGCGTCGCCTTCGAGCTTCCGGTGCAGCGTGAGTTCTTGGCCGGAAAACAATTTTTCCTGGATGCGGAGAACGCCGCCGTTGCGGCTGACGAGAAGCGTTTGTGCGTTTTGTCGGACGGCCAGGCCGGAGGAGGCAAACCAAGACGCCTCAACCTGCAGTTGCAGGCTGACACGGTCACTTTGACGGATGCCTTCGGCGATCATTGCATGAATGCGAACGTGGGATGCTTACCAGTTGAGGCTATCATGCGATTTGTGGAGGGCGAGGGCAGGGCAACGGACCTTTGTCGTACCCACTAATAGCAATGGCGCGGTGAGCGCGGTCACAGGCCTGTTACCCTTTCGCGACTTTGGCAATTGGTTTGGTTTCCCTATGGGCTGGGACGGGTAAACTAAGGTGCATTGCAGCCTCATCCGCCCAGGGGCAGGTCGTAATGGGGAAGAGTTCCTGAACGAAACTCATGAATAAGGTAATTTCCATGACGGACCGCGCATCGGCCTGGCAAGCCCGTGTCAGCGGCGTGCGAGACCGCCGGTATACCATCCGCTATCCGTTCGCGGCCGACGCGGAATTAATTGAAATGGAGAGCGGGAAGCAAGTGACCGGGGTGACCTCTGATATTTCGCTGGGAGGATGCTTCGTGTGCACGAGCAAGACCCTGCCGTCCAATACGCGGGCTCGAATGCGACTGACACGCAAGGGTGAGAGCCTGGATCTGCTTGTTGTTGTGCGCATTGTGAAGCCGAGGGTTGGGTTGGGGATTGAGTTTTTTGATCTGGAGCCACCGAACGACCGGATTCTTACGAGCTGGATTGACGCGCTGCAGCGGTCGCGTTGAAAACCGAAATCTGAAAATAGAAAATTGAAAATGGGGAGCCGGGTTGAGCTTTGGCGGTTTTTCGTGTGCGCATGTGTCGGCGCTTCCTTTGCGGGCTATTGCAACATGAGAGTTGCGTGAAGAGCAGAGTTATTTTGGCGGGATGGTTGGTAGAGAGAAACGGGCCGCCTTGGAAGGCGGGTCCTGCACTTGCTGCGGTTATTGGGGTGTGTCTAGTGGGTGGTTGCTGCCCTGGTAGAATTCGGTTTGTAGTTTCAGGCTTTCTTCGTCGGCTTTGATGGCTTTGATTGCACGGATGACGGTGTTGATCCAGCTCTGAATATCGGCTTCGCCTTGCTCCTTGGTGGCGGTGCTGCCATCGCCCGAATAGTGATTGGGAAAGCGGGCATACCACCAAATTCCGGTATAAACATTTTCGGGAAGTTTTAGGCGCTTTTGATCCGCGCCCGATTCGGTGTTGGCGCGCTCCATGTGCACCAGATCGGGATGGGTGACCAGCACGTTAGAAGTTTCCGTTTCACCCGCATGGTAATCCGGGCCTGTTTTCTCAGCGCCAACTTTTTTGGTGGCTTCGTGGCCCCATTGAACGTAGACGACGTAATCGTGAGGTTTGTAGAGCTGAGTTTGGGCGAAATAGGGCAGTAGGTCTTCATTGCCGCCGTGGCCATTGACGATGACGACTTTCTTGCAGCCATTGCGAGCCATTTCGTCGGTGGTTTCCTGAAGCAGGCGTAACTGAAGATCGGGGCTGTAGGCGATGGTGCCGGGCTGGTGCTTGGCTTCGAAAATTTGGCCGGCGTAGTAAGCGGGAAAAATCACGGCGTACTCCTGCTGGGCGGCGTGTTCCGCGACGTACCGGACGTTCAGCAGGTCGGTGCCAATCGGGAGATGAGGTCCGTGCTTTTCGAGGATGCCGAAGGGAAGCAGGCAGGTGCCTTGCGCTTTGGCGATGGCTTCCTTGAAGTCGCCAGCGGTGAGTTCTTCCCATTTGGGGGAGAGTTGCGTTTGGGCTGGGGTGGTGGCGGAGAGTAGCAGGATCGCCAGAATTAAAACGGTGTAATGACGCATGGTGGCTCCTTTGGTCTGGCGGCATTGTACATCAGAAGTGGAGAGGTACGGCGTGGTGCGGCGTGGCGTTTTAAGGCGCTGGCGTAAAAGCCCGCCCTATGTGGCCACGACGTGCGAGTAGTGATTTAAGTTTACCTTGAGATCGTTCGGCGCAAAAGGCGATCCTCACGATGACCGTGTTTTTTCTTTGGGTGGCCGAGGAACACAGTTTCGGATTTGTGCTGGCGCGTCTGAAGACCCGCGTCAATGTTGAGCAACACGGGATGCCGTCTGCGGAAGGCTTGGCGTTACGGTTTTGCTTCGGCTCCGGGCATTACGTTTTTTAGGGGTTGTTGGAGTTGTTGTTCGAGTTCTGGGTGGGGGAAAGGTTTGCGGGGGAGCATTTGATCGCGCATGGCGGTGTTGTAAACGAAGATGGCTTCGACGAAGGCGGCCTGGGCTAGGTCTTCGGGCTGGAGACGCTCGTAGGTGTCCATGTTGGAATGGTGAGTGCGTTCACCATAGTCTAGCGGGTCCTGGATAAATTGAAAGCCGGGAATGCCGACAGCGTCGAAACTGAGATGGTCGGTGCCGCCGGTGTTGCGCAGAGTAATGGCGGTTACGCCGACGTCCTTGAGAGGCTCCATCCACTGTTGGAAGATCGGGCCGACGGCGGCATTTTGCTGCAAGTAGATTCCGCGAATCTTACCGCTACCGTTATCGACGTTGAAATATCCTGAGATTTTCTCCTGCTCGGGTTTTAGCTGAATCGGGCCGGTAATTTTGCGCATCCACTCGCCGATTTTGAGTTGATCGGGATCGGTGGAGCGCGGAATCTCGCCGAAGTGTTGCTTCACGTAGCCTTGAGAACCGAACAGGCCTTGCTCTTCCCCGGTCCAAAGAGCGACGCGGATGGTCCGGCGCGGCTTGATGTGGACAGTGGTGAGGATGCGCATGACTTCCATGGCCACGACGGTGCCGGCGCCGTTGTCCGTTGCTCCCGTTGCGGAAATCCAGGAATCGAGATGGCCACCGAGCATGACCACTTCGTCTTTCAGCGCCGGATCGGTGCCGGGAATTTCGGCGATGGTGTCGAAGCCGTGTTCGTGATCGCCGGTGAATTGGGACTCGATGTTCACTTCGAGCGTTACGGGGACGTTGGCTTTGAGGAGGCGGTAAACGCGGCCATAATTTTCAATCGCCGTGACAGCGAGAGGAACCGGATTGGCTTGATCGCGGTGATAGACCTGGATGCCGAAGGCTGAGCCGTTGTCGTCGAAAATCGTTCCGCCGGAACCCCCGTTACTCTGGCCGTCGCGGCTAGGAAGAAGGACAGCGGCGGCTTGTTCACTGGCGAGAAATTTGCCGATCTTTTCGCGGAATTCGGCGCGATGAATATATGCCTCACGGTCGAAGCCAGGACCGACGTGCACGGGATATTCCTCAATCTTTCTTAAGCCGTCGTCGTCGTAGCGAGTGAAGAGAGGCTTGTCGACGGGTTTCACTTCGCGCATATCACCGAGGAGAACGATCTTGCCCGCGAGCTTACCTTTATATTTATCGAAATCCTTTTCGTCTTTCAGGTCTACCCAGATGGCGGAGCCGCTGACGGGCCCCTTTGTTGCGGGAGACCATGGAGCGGCCTGAGCGATAAACACCGCGTGGTCCGGAGAAGTCATGCGGACCCAGGTGTTCAACTGCGCCCAGCCCATGCCAAATTCGCCCCAGTCTTCGAGATGGGCATTGGTGCAGCCCATGGCGGTGAGCTGGTCGCGCGTCCATTCGTTGGCTTTTTTGAGATTGAGCGAGCCGGTCAGGCGCGGGCCGATGTCGTCGGTCAAAGCGGACGCGTACTCCATGATGTGGGAATGGCTGAGAGCTTCGGTGCGGATGCTGGCGTAGGCGGAGTAATCGAGTGTTTCGGTGGCAGGCTGTGGAAGTTCGTAGGACGGTTTGGCCGGTTCTTTGGGTGTTTGTTTCTTGTCTTTGTCGGCGGCAAAAACGGAGAGGGAAAGTCCGGCGAGCACGCAGAAACTAACGGCGAAGAATTTTCTGGATGGCATAGGGGGTTTCCTTTGCTGAAAATTAACCTGAGGAGCATAGCAAAGGAGAGAAAAATTACCAAGGAGGGCGCTTCGTGGCTGAAGGATCGTGGCGGTGACAGTTTGTAATGAGTTTAAGGTTGAGATCATTCGCCGCAAACGGCGCTCCTCAGGATGACAGCGCCGGTTGGTGTTGGATCAACGTAAAGGTTAGACCCTGTAGCCCATGTAGAGTGCCAGCGCGATGTGAATCAAGGCCAGGAGGGCGAATGCGTAGCTGAAAGGGCGGTGCACGACGTGCCACAGGCGAAATACCTGGCCGGTGCGGGGGAGGAAGAGGATGCGCTTGGAGAGTTTGGCCTGAGCGCGGGCGATGACGATGACGTGCTCGAGCTTGGCATCCTTTGTACGGACAAAACCGCAGAGCGCGGCGACCCAAGCGCCAAAGCCGGCGGAATGAAGACGAAGAAGTGAGAGGCGGAAAGGCCGGCGCAGATCGATCAGGACCATGTAAACCAGTGCGAGCAGCATGGGCATGTGCGCGACGTCCTGCGGTGAAGGCAAGTCGTAGAGTTTGTCCAACCGTTTGGTTTGGCCCAGATTCTGCCCGGAGAGTCCGTTGCGCATGGAATCTGAAATGTCGGTCATTTCTTTCATGGTGAGCGCGGCGTTTTTGAGGTTGCGCGGAATCTGCGCATAGAGATAGCGGCCGACAAAGCCGGAAAGCGTGACAGCGAGCATGCTCCAGAAAGCGAGGCCGGCAATGTTTCCGAATTTAAAGGTGGCATGGAAGGCGACGATGATAGGGGCCAAAGTGCCGAGTACGACGTGGAAATCAAGCCAATGACGCGAATTGCCCTGACGCGATAGCCAACCCCATTTTTTCCGGAGGGGATAGAGATAGATCAGGAAAAAGAGAAAGACGCCGAACATGCCAAGCTTGATGCCGACGGGGCCGCTGGGGCGCAAGCCATCATGCTTGGGCGAGAAGGGGCGGTCGGCAGCGCTCAGCGTGTAGTAATTAAAACCGTAACCAGCGATGACGAGGACGATGGCGAGGGCCACTAGCCAAGCCAGGAGCAGGCGCGTGCGGTGTCCGCGTTCTGGATTTTCGTGGACGAAAATGGTGGTGCCGGCAGTTGCTCCGATGCTCATGGCTGTTTGTCTCCCAATTGGACCTGGATGGTGGTGCGGAATCGGCGGTAGGCCGAGAAGTGATGAACGTTGCGCCAATGTTGTTTTGGAGTTTGCACATCGATGATAACGGAGGCAGGCATCCAGTACGCTTCTTCGGGCGCGTGGAATTGAACGAGGGAGTAATGAATTTCCGTCTGGATATCGCGAAGGCCGAGATCGGCGAAGCTGCCATCGAGCGAGGAAACGAGTTTGCTAATTGCGCCGGTTTCTTCGTCGATCCAGATCTCGCCTTTGAGTGGGAGAGCATAATTCCGGCCAAGAAGCTGAATGGCTGCGGGGGATGAGCCGCCGGGAACGGGCTTGAAATGGACGTGGAGGGCGGTGCGGTTGTCGATGGTTTCCTCGGAGGCGGGCTCGAAAGTGTAGCTGGATTCGTAGTGCTCGTGGAGGATGAGCAGGAGGCTGGCAAAGCCGTTGCTGATGACAACAGTTTTGTTGGGATCACGGAGAGCGGCTTTGCGAGTTTCGCGGGATTCGGTAAGGTGAAGCGATCCGCCGCGGTTATTGGACTGCAACTGATATTCGAAGATGGATTCTTCTCGGTACATGGGCTTATTGTTCCTGCCGACGACGGTTTGTTCGACATTTTCAGTGCAGACTACGTTGGAAGTTTGTTCGAAGGAGGCGTCGATCAACTTGCGGGCCCGGTCGATGGTGGCCTTAGCGCGCGCGAGGAAGGCAGAGTCTGGCACGCTTACGGAAGAAATCGGTGTGGGTTGCGCGGCGGGGACGGATTGAGCGCGTAGGGGTGACGTGCAAGCGAGGACGGATGCGAGAGACGCCAGTGCAAAGAGACCATTCGGAATGTGGGATTTCATCGGCCTACTCCTCCCCAGCGATAACCGAACAAGGCGGACCATTGGTTGTAGCTGAGGACGTTTCCGTCATACCAACCGTAGAGGCCCTCGATGAAATACCGACGGCCGATGGACCAATCGAGGGTGGCGTCGATAAATTTGGCTGCGGTGTTCGCTGTGAGAGGGGAATCGAATTGTTGATTGCCGGCGAGAATCTGGAGACGGAGTTTTTCCGAGAGATTTCTGGAGATTGAGACGGATTCGTATTCACCGCTGCCGAAGGTGCTGTCGAATTTGGAATAATGCAGGCCGAGCGAAAGGCCGGTGCGGAAAAGATTGCCGAAGGTTATGCCAAAAGCATCGTTGAGAGAGCTTTTCGTGTCCGAGGAAGCTTTGCTCTGGCCGATGCCGGCGTACAGGCTAACCTGTTTCGGAAGGTCGACGCGCACATCGCCGCTAAAACCCTGGAAAAGATAATTGTCGACCAGGCCGGTCCCGATAAGTCTGGGATCGAAGGTCGGCAGGTTGCGGAAGTAATTGTAATTGACGCCAAAGGTGAGGAGCTTGATGGGCTGGAAATGGACGGAGTTGTAGGTTTGCGAAATGCCGGTGGGGTTGCTGCCGCCGCCGGGGAGCGGGGAAGTTCGGGCCGCGTCTACTTGCACGGAGCTGTAGACAGAAAGGTAGCGCTTCCAGTTGAAATTATTTTCGAAGAAGGCAAATTGGCGCGCGACTCTCCAGTCGATAGAGGTCATGGCGAGGCCGGCGGTGCTCATGATATGAAAGCTGTCGAAATCGCCGTGCTCCATGCTAAGGAAAGTGCCGGCGATCTGCTGATCAGGGTTGTAGCTCCACGACGTGGGATTGGGAGTGGAACCGGCGAAGACACCGACGGTGAAGAAATTGCCAACGTGGCGGCCGAAATAGCCGCCATCGATGGTGCTTAGGCTGGGCGCCCAAGGAAGATAGAGGCGGCCGATGCCAATGGTGTCCGGCGAATACGGGCTGTTGTGCGTGAAGCCGATCTGATAGGTGCGATTCATGAGATCGGTGAGGGTTTGCGTGCCAGCGCCGGGGATGGGATTGGAAGTAGTGTTGTAATTGCCGCGCCAATAGCCGTTGAAATTCCAATAGGTGCCGCCGATGTGGTTGAGGTCGGCGTCAATCATCGCAGTCATCTGCGTGGAACTCGCGCCGGGCTCAGCGATGTCGCCATAACCAAAGGCGACGCGCGCGCGCATGACGCCGAGAGGCGATCCGGAGAGGTCGGGATTTTCGACTTTGCTGGAACGAAGTTCCTGGTCGATGGGGTCGCCGGAACTGAAACTCACCGTGACGGGATAGTCTTCGGCTTCGCGGGCGTTTTCGGCGAGGTGACGGTCTTCCACGCTGCCGGGCGCAAGGAAGGCCAATTGTCCCACTTTCAGTTCGCCGGTTACGGAAATCACATCGCAAACGGCGGAAGAATCCGCGAGAGAAACCAAATTGAGTTCGGCGACGTGACGATAGCCGCGGAAGCGAATGCCGTCGTTGATCATGCCATCAGGAGGGGGGTCGATTACGGAAAGCTTCATGCCTTCCTGAAGGTCAGCGTTGCGTCCGGCGTCGATGTAGAGCGAGCCATCGGAGACATATTTCACGTGGAAGACAGATGGCTTCTGCGTTGCTGAATTGTTCACAGCAGATTGCGCGTTCAACGAAGCGGGAATGGCAGCGACGAAGAGGCAAGCGAGGAGAAACAGTTCGAAGATGGTGGTGGCGCGCATGCTAGCCGTCACCACCGTTCTTGTGGCAGTTATAGCAAGTAGTGGGGCCGTAGACGAAATTCGCAACGCCGTTGTGCTGGTCGGTGGTGGAGACTTGCTGGTGTGCGCTGGTGGTGTGGCAGTTGATACAGGTAAAGCTGGAGTAGTCGGTGGAAACCTGGTGGCAGTCATTGCAAACGGAGCCGTGATGGGGAATGGGGAAATACGTGTGATCGAATGTGGCGTTGAGCCAGGTTGTTGTGGTGTGGCAGGTGTCGCAGGTGGTGGGGAAATCGGCAGAGAGATGGTTGGGGATGAGGCCGCCGAGGGTTTGCGTGCTGTTCCAGTCGGACTGGTGGCAGCCGTAGCAGGCGGTGTTCGCGCCGGTGAGGGAATAATTGTTGTTCACATGGCAATTGGTGCAGGCAGTGATGGCGGAACCGGGCGCGGGCGGCATCTGGTGCGCACCAGTGAGAGGCCATCCGGTCGTGCTGTGGTTAAACTGGCCGTCGGCCCAGGCGATAGTGTCGTGGCAAGTGGAGCAGAGCGAAGTGGGGAATTGCGCGGCAACGTGATTGGGCACAAGGCCGCCGAGAGTTTGCGTACTGGTCCAATCGGAAGTGTGGCAGCCGTAGCAGTCGGTGTTGGCGGCGGTGAGGTTGTAATTATTGTTGACGTGGCAGAGGGCACAGGGCGTGGTGGCATGGGCGCCGGTGAGCGCGAAGCCGGTGACGGCGTGATTGAAGGCAGCGGTGGTCCATGAGGTGGTGTTGTGGCACTGCGAGCAATTGGCGACGGCGAAGGCAGGGCCAGCCTGCGGATGCGGGGGGGCGTTGGTCTGCTGCCATGTGGTGAGGTGACAGCCGGCATTGCCGCAATCGGTGGGGGCGATCTGAAGATTGTAATTGTTGTTGGTGTGGCAACTGGTGCATGGAACATTCGCGTGGCCCGCGGTTAGAGGGAAGCCGGTAGTGGTGTGATCGAACTTGGCGTTGAGCCAGCTGTCAAAGTTGTGGCAGCCCTGGCAATTCGAGGACGCGAAGGCGGGCCCAGCGCTGAGGTGAGGAGGATTGGTGGTGTTCTGCCAGTCCTTGAGGTGGCAGGAGTCGCACTGCGTCGAAAGGCCGAAGAAGATTCCAGTGGCGAGTTGCGTGTGGCACTGATCGCACTGAATGGCTGCGTGCGCGCCGAGAAGCGGGAAGCGGTTCTGGTGATCCTTCATTTGCTGAACGGCAATGCTCCAGCCTTTAACGGTATGACATTGGGCGCAATCCGGACCCATTTGGCGGCGATGAATATCGGCGTGGCAATCGGCGCAATTTTTGCTGACATTGCTGAACACCGGCTTGATATGGCACTGCGTGCATTTCGCGTTTTCGTGCATGCCGCGGAGCGGGTAGCTTGTTTTGTTGTGGTCGAACTCGGGCATAGCGCGCATGGGACGCCAGGCTGCGGCGGTGTGGCAGTTTTCGCATGGGAGGGAGAGAGGGCCGTGCGGGCTACGAGTGGTTTGCTTCTGCTGATCGCTGGGGGAGGAGGCGGAATGAGTCGGGATCCCCGTCGCACTGTTGGCGGAGGGGAACGTGAGTAACGCCCAAAGTGCGACCTGGAGTAGCGTGAGCGTGAACTGCTCCCTACCCAAGACGAAGCTGGGGGTGCCTTGGGGCCGATGGATTGTGTTCTCTAGAAAGTATCGATGGGTGCGGGGAGGCTGAACAACTGTCCGCGGGACCAGTTCCCGGCCAGTGGGTGCCAGTTTTGCTAGTGGAACTTCTTGTAAAGAAAGTACCTAAGTCGAACGGGGCGGAATATTGTTGCGATGGCAATCGGCGCATTTGCTGGGGGCATTTTTGTAGATGACGATTTGCTTGCCGTTGGTTGCGACCGTGGGAATGTGGCACTTGGCGCAGGGAACGTTGGCGTGGCCGCCGACTAGTGGGAAGTGCGTTTTAGTTTCGTGGTCGAAAGTGGAGGGAGCCCAACGTTGGGTGTTGTGGCAATCGGTGCAATGGCTTTGATTGTCTTGGGCGAGGAACTGGTTGGCATGGGCATCCTGGTGGCAGGCCTGGCATTGCGCTGGAGTGCCCTGAAAGCGGGACGTAGAATTTGTGGTGGGCTTGTGGCAAGCGGCGCAGGCAACCGTGCGGTGAGCGCCAAGCAAAGGGTAATTTGTTTTTGAGTGGTCGAAGCCGGTGATGTCTCCCCAGGATTTGATGCTGTGGCAAGCTTCGCAGCCGGAGGGCAAACCGTCGGCACGTCTTCGCGCCATCTGCTCGGAGAACTCGCCTCGGTGAGGATCGTTGTGGCACGTGGTGCAGCGGAAGTCGGCGAAGTGGAAAGGCAGAATCTTGTCCGCGGGTCCGCCAAGGCCGGCTTTGTGGCAATCAGAGCAAGGAACCGCCACGTGGGCACCTAGGAGAGGGAAGCGGGAGTTGTTGTGTTTGGCGATGGTGTAGGTGGTGCGGTGCCAGTCCTCGACGGTGTGGCACGCTTCGCAGCGGCGGTCGTACGGAGCTGCGGCGAATTGATTGTCGTGGGGATCTTTGTGGCAATCGGAGCATTGCGCAAAGGGCAGTTTGTAATTTGTGTCCTTGGACGCGGGAGTGTGGCAACTGTCGCAGGCGACCTGGACATGTTTTCCCTCTAGTGGATACCGCGAAGTGCTGTGCTGGTCGAAGCCGAAAAGCGAGGGCTTCCACCCATCAACGGTGTGGCACTCGGCGCACTCGCCTTTCTGGGGGCGCGCGGCGAATTGGCCCTTGTGGGGATCGGGATTGTGGCAATCCTCGCAGGCGGCGAAGGGAACTGGTTTCTTGAAGTCGTCCTTGAGGTGACATGCCGAGCAGGCGACCTGGGCATGCTTGCCAAGAAGAGGATATTTGGTTTTGGAATGATCGAAATCAAAGCCTGCGAGAAGGGTTTTCCACCCGCTCGTCGTGTGGCAAGAGTCGCACGCCTTTTTGAATTCGCCGCGATGCGGATCGCTGTGACAGGCCAAGCAGGTGGAGAAATTCATGTTCTGGTAACGGGGCTGGCCGCCGGGTGAATCTGGTCTATGGCATTGCTCGCAGGGGACTTTGGGGTGGAAACCGGTAAGCGGGTAGGGCGTTTGAGAGTGATCGAATTGTTTTGCGGCTTTCCAGTTTTCGACGTTGTGACATTTAGCGCATTCGTTGCCGAGTTGGCCCTTGTGCGGGTCGGAATGGCAGGGCGTGCAAGCGGGCGACTGGCCGAAGAAGGATTTCGACGGATCGTTGTATTGAATCAGCGCTTTGCGCGCGGGAAGCATGCGCGCCGGAGTGTGGCACTGCTGACAGTTTAAGGCTGAGTGCTGGCCTTCGAGCGTGTAGCCGGTTAGGCGATGGTCAAAGTTCTTCTCCGAAGGCTCCCAGCGGACGAGGCTGAAATTTTCACCGTTGTGCTCGAGGTGGCAGCGCACACAAGCTTTGCCATTTAGATTCTGCATTTGCAGGCGAGAGTGGTAACCGTGTTTGCCGGCGAGGGCCTCGGCAACTTCTTTGTGGCAATCGAGGCATTTGAACGTAGGAGTGCTTGCGCCAAAAACGTGGCAGGAGTTGCACTGCGTGGTGCCGGAAAGAGAAGAGTGCGCTTTCGACAGTGGACCGGGGGAAATTTGCGCGTGCGAGTGATCAGGGAAAAGCAGGGCAATGCCGGCCAGCAACAACGCGAGGGCCATTGTTCGGACGCGCGGGACCGGGCTTGCCCCTGACGAGAGAGTGCCGGGCATGTCTGGATGCACCAGTCCCTCCGTTTCGGGCGGTGTAGCGCGATTCTCTTCCGGTGGCTGGGTGCCTTGCGCCTGCAAGTTGGGCTGAATATAGAGATAGCAGGGAACGCGGGTCTCGCGAAAGCTGTCCAAGAGTGCAGTGTTTTGTTGACCAGCTAGCAGCTGGCCGATCTTGAGATCGGCCACGATCTTGGATTGCGTTGAGGTTGAAGAAAAAGCTTGACAGAGAAGAAGGTGGAGTGTATTTAACCAGTAGGTTAAATATGACGGCCGATTCACTCAGTTCGACTCTGGCAGCCCTGGCGGATCCAACCCGCCGGGCGATACTGGCGCGGCTCTCTCTCGGGGCACTGTCGGTCACCGAACTTGCCGAGCCGTTCGCGATGAGTCTTCCCGCGGTGTCCAAGCACCTGAAGGTTCTCGAACACGCAGGGTTGATTACGCGCGGACGATCGGCGCAATGGCGGCCGTGCCAGTTGCATGCCAGGCCGTTGAAGGAAGTTGCCGAGTGGGTGGAAGAGTACCGACGGTTCTGGTCTGAGAGCTTCGATCGCCTGGACGATTACCTTCAGGAATTACAAGCCGAAGACAAGAAAAAGGAGAAGAAAGATGTCCGGAAGAAATAGCGCTGCTCTGGCTGCGGCCACACCCTCGGACCGGGAGATCGTTTTTACGCGTGTGTTTGATGCGCCGCGCGAATTGGTTACGACGACAGAAGTGATGGAGGTGAGGCCGGGCGGAATGTGGGTGCACACCATGCACGGACCCGACGGGAAGAATTATCCGAACAAGAATGTGTATCGCGAGGTGGTGATGCCGGAACGGCTGGTGTGTTCGCATGGCGGAGGCAGGAAAGGCGAGCCGCAGGTGGATTTTGAAACAACGCTGACGTTTGAGGAGCAGGAAGCAAGACGAAGCTGACGATGAGAATGTTGTTCGCTTCGGCGGAAACGCGCGGCCTAGTGGTCCAGACGTACGGGGCGGTGGAAGGCGGGAACCAAATGCTGGGGCGGTTGGTGGAATTTCTGCCAATGCTGGTGACCGAGCAAGAATCGGCAGTGGAGGAATTTGTCGTCACACGCGAGTTCGATGCTCCGCGGGGACTGGTGTGGAAAGCCTGGAGCGATCCGACGCATCTGGAGCGGTGGTGGGGACCGAAAGGGTCCAGTATTCAAGTGAACACGCTGGATTTTTGGGCCTGGCGGCACTTTTCATTACTCCATGCGCGCGCCCAACGGAATGGTACTGTGGGGGAAATTTGTGTATTGCGAAATCTTGGTGCCGGAGCGAATGACGTTTGTGAACTCGTTTTCCGACGAAGCGGGAAATGTGACGCGACACTTTATGAACGCAACGTGGCCGCTGGAGGCGCTAAATGTGCTGACGTTCAGCGAACAGCGGGGCAAGACGACGATCACGTTGAAGGCGCGTCCCATCAATGCGAACGAGGTGGAGCGCGAGACGTTTCGTGATGGCCAAAAATACATGCAGGAAGGATTCAAAGGAACGCTGGATCAGCTGGCCGAATAATTGATGAGCATGAAAAGACGGGGAAGACTGTGCTGATTGCGGAGCCTAGGAAGCCGACGACGATTCGTTCGCGGGTATTCGATGCCCCACGGCGGCTGGTTTATGAGGCGTACACAAATCCGAATCACATCGAGAAGTGGTGGGGGCGGCGGCGACTGAAGACGGTAGTGGACAAGTTGGATGTGAGACCCGGGGGCGGTGGCGGTTTGTGCAGCACGGAGCGGATGGGGAGAAGTTCGCGTCTAGTGGCGAATTCCGCGAGATCGTGCCGGGCGAGCGAATCGTGTCTACATTCGAATATGAGGCCATGCCCGGCCACGTGATCCTGAACACGGCGCTGTTTGAGGAATATGAGGGGAAGACTAAGGTGACGGTGAGTTCCGTTTATCAAAGCGTGGAAGACCGCGAAGGAATGCTGTGCGCCGGGATGGAAATTGGAGCGAACGAAGCGTGGGATATGTTGGACGAATTGTTGACGGGGGAAGGAAAGGATGGCGCGCGGCCGGATTTGGTGCTTGCACGGGAATTGAATGCGCCGCGCGAACTGGTATGGAAGGCATGGACAGACGCGAAGCATCTGGCGCAATGGTGGGGACCGAAGGGCTTCACAAATCCGGTGTGTGAAGTGGATGTGCGGCCGGTCGGCGGGATTTTGATTCACATGCGTGCGCCGAGTGTATCCGATGAAGGGAAAATTCGAGGAAATCGTTGCGCCGGAGCGGCTGGTGTTTTTGAGCGGAGCGCTGGATGATACTGGGAATTTGTTATTTGAGATCAACAATACGGTGACGTTTGCCGAGGTCGCGGGGAAAACGAGAGTAACTTTGCGCGCACATGTTGTTTCTGCGACAGCTGCGGCGCCGGCCTATCTGGCGGGGATGGAGACAGGGTGGACGCAGAGCCTGGAACGGCTGGAAGCGTTCGTGGCCGAGGGTTGATGTGATAGAGTGGCGCGCAGAGGGAGGAAGAGAATATGAAAATCGTTGCGGTGATCGTTCGGATTCTCCTCGGCCTGATCTTTGTAGTGTTTGGTGCAAATGGATTGCACCCATTTCTTCCCATGCCGCCGATTCCCGCAGGTCCGGAAAAGGATTTCATCATGGCGCTGTTTATCTCGCACTATGCAGCGGTGCTCTTTGGAGTGCAGTTCATTGGCGGGATTCTTCTGCTGGTGAATCGCTATGTACCGCTCGCGCTCACGATACTGGGACCAGTGATCGTGAATATTCTGTGCTTCCACATTTTCATGGATCCGTCGGGATTGCCGCGGGCTTTTGTCGTGACGATTCTGTGGTTGATCCTTTTCTATTACCACCGGCGATCGTTTACCGGGATTTTCGAGCAGAAGCCGGCAGTGTGACGAATCCGATGTAGAAACTCAGGTTAGCCCGGAACTTTAGCGCGCAACGAGGGGTCTACGTGCTCGGGCCGGAAACCCATCCCGAAAATGCGCGGGGGGATGCGTCCCAGGAACGTGAGATGGCGCATAATCTTCAGCGCAAGTGGCAAGTCCTGGTTCTGTGTAGGCTTCGAAATAGAACGAGCCAGAATATTGTTTTGAATGAAGACCTGGACGGCTTGGGTCATTTTGGTTGGCCATTCCCTGCGCTGCTGAATCGCCTGAAGCTGGGAAAGTGAAGGAGCGCCAGATTGTAGGGGCGAAAAGAGAAGATTGGCGGCTGCGACGGCGTCCTGGACGGCAAGATTGATGCCCACGCCGCCGACGGGAGACATCGCGTGGGCCGCATCACCAACAAAAAGAAGGCCGTGCTTCGCCCAGTGGCGCAGGCGATTGACCTGGACAGTCAATAGCTTGACCTTGTCCCAATCGTCGAGTTCGTGGATGCGATCCTGCAGGAAGGGCGCGACATCGAGAATTCGTTTTTGGAATTTGGGCAAACCTTCGGAGCGCAAACGGTCGGAAGAATCCTTGGAAACGACATAGGCGCATTGCCAGTAGTCACCGCGATTGATCATCACAAAAATCTGGCCGTCGGCGAACCGCCCACCGGTTGCGTCGGGATCATCGGCGCGGCGAGATATGCGCATCCAGAGGACATCGATGGGAGATTTCAGGTCGATCACTTCCATCGCAGCAGCCTTGCGCAAATCGGAGTTGCGACCGTCGGCGCCTACCACCAAATCCGCGCGAATCTCCGAAAGAGCGTTTTTACTTTCGATTGCGACACCGGTAACGCGCCCGTTTTGCTCGAGAAGGCCGGCGGCGCGAGTTTCCATCTGCAATTGAAAAGTGGGGAACTTCGCTGCTTCGGAGGCAAGAAAATTGAGGAAGTCCCATTGCGGCATGAGGGCGATGAATTTGCAGTGCGCGGGCAAGTGGGAAAAATCCGCGACGGCAACAGACTGGCCATTGACGACGCCGGAGAGGTGCGAGATGACTTGGTGCGGCATCCGGAGGAAAGATTCGAGCAGCCCAAGTTCGTACATGATTTCAAGCGTGGAGGGATGGACGGTATCTCCCCGGAAATCGCGCAGGAAATCGGGGTGTTTTTCGAGGACGATGACAGGGACGCCGGCGCGAGCTAGAAGATAACCCAAGACCATGCCGGCCGGCCCACCCCCGGCGATACAGCAGCGCGTTTTGAGTGGTTCCTGGGGAGCGGGCAAGAGTCACCAAAATTGCGAAGAGCTAGTTTTGCATAAGGCGGCTAACCGCGCCCGCTATTTCTTACTTTAGCGGCCTGTTTGCCTAGGGTAGTGCCGGTTGCTTTTGGAAGATTTGCGATGGTGCGTTCCTTTCTGGCGGCGTTTGCAGCTTTCCTGATGTTCTTGCGTGCGGCGCTTCTCTGTTTCTGCGTGGCCATGGTGCGCTCCTTTACGTTGTTGTGAGTTCACGCTTGGGATCGTTGGGAGGATCTAATCGAGCGGAACGTACTGGTCAGACTGACAAGCGCCGAGGATCGTTGCAATACGCGAAAGAGTGTATGGGATTTGCTCGGTAATGCAGGTGCGCCGATTCTGGTTCGACTACAGGCCGACCGAACGTAAAAAGAGGAGTTTCAAGTGCGATGTCAGGCGATTGCGGTTCACTCGTTTCTCGCTGATGTAGGCGTCATCGACGGCAGCGTGTAGGCCGTTGAATAAAAAGACAGCGGTGAAACGAGGATTTTCGACACGCCAGGCTTTCTTCTGCGCGCCCGCCTGAAGTAACTCGATGAGGTGATTGATAAGGATGTTGTCGACGAGGCCTTTGCGAGTGGCAGGGCGAGAGCTAAGGAAGGCAATATCGTGGAGCTGAATCGAGTCGAGATACCCGGTGGCGCAGCTGGTGGACCATGCTTGCAACTTTGCTTTCCAATTGTGTTGCGGAGTTTCGGCGATTGCGGATTTGATTTTACTTAGAACTGTTTCGGCAAAGCCATCGCCGAGGGCGGCGAGAATGTCTTCTTTGCAGGAGAAATAAAGATAAAAAGTGCCTTTGGCGACTTTGGCGCCGGAGGTGATTTGCTCGATGGTCGTCGCTGCCACGCCGTGTTTGAGGAAGAGGCGTTGGGCGGCGCCCATGAGTTCGTCGCGGCGCACTTCGGGCGACTTTGTCCTTGTGTGAGCTTTGGAAATGGCGCACATCAAATTTGCTCACCCGGCCGGTGAGACGACCACGAAACGTAACACAATGTAGCCCAGGTTCGAAGAGAAGCAGTTCGCGGAGTCTTCACGATATCGGAACCACCTGGTTTGTTTCTGTAGCGACAAGTGTGCCTGCGCTGCGCAATTCGGGGAAGATCAGCGACCAGAGCCCGACGACGGCTAGCGTTCCCAAGCCGCCCAACAATGCTGCGGGGACAGTGCCACAGAGTGCGGCAGTGGCTCCGGACTCGAATTCTCCCAATTCGCTGGACGCGCCGATGAACACCCAATTGACGGCGCTGACGCGGCCGCGCATGGCGTCTGGCGTGGAGAGCTGCACCATGGTTTGGCGAATGACCATGCTGACCATGTCAAATCCACCGGCCACGGCCAGAGCGGATAGCGATAAAACCAAGCTGCGGGAGATGGCGAAGACGGCGGTTGCGAGGCCGAAGCCTGCGACACAGCTGAGCATCAGTTTTCCGGATCGGCCGTTCACCGTGCGGTGCGCCAGGAAGAGTCCGATGAGCGCGGCGCCGATGCCCGGAGCGCAGCGAAGACAGCCGAGGCCGAAGGGACCGACGGCGAGGATGTCTCTGGCATAAATCGGGAGCAGAGCCGTGACGCCACCGAGAAGAACGGCGAAAAGATCGAGGGACAATAGCGAGAGCAGGAGGCGTTTCGAACGGATGTAGCGAACACCGGCAAGAATGCCTTTTTCTACAGGCGCCGATTCCGGTTCGCCATGTGGCTGATGAGCGACCATGAGGCTGCGCGTTCGCAGGCTGGCGAAGAAATACAGCGAGGCGGTGAGGGCAAACATTGCCGGACCGCTGAATGCGTAGATGAGGCCGCCTAATGCGGGGCCGATCATCGTGCAAAGCTGGAAGGCAGCGGAGGTGGCAGCGACGGCGCGGGGAAATTCATCGGCGGTCACCAAGCGCGGCAGGATAGCTGACATTGCAGGGGAAGAAAAAGCACGCGCTGAGCCCATGATGAGCAAGAGAAGATAAACGGGCCGCGCGGAGGGGTGGGCGGTGCGCGCCCAGGCGGTGAACGACGCGAGAGCGAGCGATTGGAGAAGCAACGAAAATCCGATGATCTTGCGGCGGTTGAAGCGGTCCGCGGCGTGACCGGCAAAGAGAAGCATGGAGACGTTGGGGATGAACTGGGCCAAGCCGACATAGGCCAGACTCATGGGATTGTGCGTCGCGGAATAAACGTACCAGCCGACCGCTACGTTCAGCATCTGGGCGCTGAGTTCATCGGCGATACGGATTGGGGTGAAACCGCGAAGGGCAGGGTTGTGATGGAAGAAGCGGGAAAGGGAAGGATGATGGACTGAGGAATTCATGGCTCAGGATACAGTACTGACTGGTGGTCAGTCAATATGAAGGCGTTGTTTCAATAGCTTGAAGATAATTGAGTTTGTGATGGTTAGGGCACGGCTGAAGCCGTGCGCCTACGTAGCGCTGGCGGTTTTGCGGTTGGGCAGGCTAGAAGTCGCGGTCCGTTGGTTGTTCCAGTTCCGTGTCCGGGGTTTCGATGGCGGTGCCGTCGGCGATGGCCTGATCCTTGGCGCGCTTCTCGAGTTTCTTCTGGGCGCGGCGTTCTTCCTTCGCGCGCTGTTTTTCCAGCCGCTTCATTTCTTTTTGGCGCTTCTGAAACGTAATTGCCATATGGCCTCCTTAAGAAGGAACGCTTCTGCCTGGTTCACCTAGGCCCGAAGAACTGCTCAGTAGGAACTCTGCACAAATGCCCGAAACTTGCTGGACCGCGAAGGATGCCGCAGCTTGCGGAGAGCTTTGGCTTCGATCTGCCGGATACGCTCGCGCGTTACGGAAAATGTTTGGCCAACCTCCTCCAACGTGTGTTCGCTGCCATCTTCCATGCCGAAACGCATACGAATAATTTTTTCCTCGCGCGGTGTGAGGGTCTTTAGTGCGTTGGCCAGCTGTTCCCGCATGTTCAGCAGAATGGCCGCTTCCGATGGCGAGACCAGGTTTTTGTCCTCGACGAAATCACCCAAACGCGCTTCCTCGTCGTCGCCAACAGGCGTTTCGAAGGAGACGGGCAATTGGGCGACTTTCTTTGCTTTGCGGACCTGTTCCACGGGAATGTCCATGCGCTTGGCGATTTCTTCAACGGTGGGCTCGCGGCCGAGTTCCTGGACAAGTTGGCGGCTCGTGCGCATTTGTTTGTTGATGGCTTCGACCATGTGTACGGGGACGCGAATCGTTCTGGCCTGATCCGCGATGGCGCGAGTAATAGCCTGGCGGATCCACCACGTGGCATATGTAGAGAACTTATAACCGCGGCGCCATTCGAATTTGTCGGTGCCGCGCATAAGGCCGATGTTGCCTTCTTGAATCAAATCGAGGAAATGCAGGCCGCGGTTCGTGTACTTTTTGGCGATGGATACGACCAGGCGAAGATTGGCTTCGGTCAATTCGCGCTTCGCTTGTTCGGCGAGGGCTTCCCCGCGAGTGATCAGCGAGAGCGTGCGCTTTAAAACGGCTCCGTCGACCTCGGTGGATTGTTCGAGGTGGGCGCGGTGCGAACGTTGGGCATGCAGTTCTTTACGAACGGTAGCGGCGGCTTCTCCGGTGGCAGAGCCGGAGCGGCGTTTTAGCCTGGCGATCTCATCTTCGACCGACTGAAACTGCCGTGAAGTGGTGCGCAGCAAAGCGATGAGGCGCTTTTTCTCGCGTTCGTGGAAATCAATCGAACGGGTGAGTTGCGACATTTCAATCCGGGTTCGACCCAACTGCATGGTGTGACGAAAATGGCTGCGGCGGTTCGATTTGGCGGCTTGCTGCAGACGCCCAGCCTGATCGACCGCTGTTTCGCGCAATTTCTCGATCTTATCGATGATGCGCAGAGTCCGGCGGGTTTTCTCTTCGATTTTTCGTTCCGTCAGCTCTTCTTCATCAAAGTGGAGGAGAGACTTGATGGTCACAGCGCCGTTGCGCAATTCCGAGCCGGCGGCAATTACTTCTTTCAGCACCAGCGGAGAACGGGAGATGGTCTTCATGACCAACTGCTGGCCGCGCTCCATGCGCTTGGCGATCTCGACTTCTAGTTCGCGCGTTAACAAAGGGACAGTGCCCATCTCGCGCAAGTAGGTGCGAACGGGATCGCTGGACTGTTCAAAAGGTTGCGTGGAAAGATCGAGAGCCGGGGAATCGTTGGAAGAAGACTCGTCTTCAACCAAGTTGTGCTGCGTTGCATTTTCCGGGCGCGCGCTTGAGGCTTGCGCTTCGGCGGCATCGGCGTAGACTTCGACGCCGTCCCGCTCGAGAACGGAAAACAGTTCGTCCAGTTCCTCGGTGGTTTCCTCCGAAGCGGGAAGAACCTTATCCAATTCGTTGACGAGCAGGTAGCCGCGTTCTCTGGCGACTTGCAAGAGATCGCGCATCTGAGTCTGATTTTCCAGATTCGACAAGAAAGTCTCCCTTTAGCCACTGCCAGAACTGGCCGGCCTTCCTCCAATCCGTTCGGCGCTTTATGCGGGTACACAAGCGCCACACGGTGGCAGGGAAGACAAGCCTGGGGTCTCAGCCGTGAAGTCCGATGCGGCCGGTTGTTCACGACTGTCCCGCTATTACATTGCTCTAATCGGAGTTTTTCTGGATTCGATGATTCCAGAATCAACCATTCTTATTATACACCCTGCGGCAATTCCTTTTGGGAACGGTCGATCTGACGAGAGCGCACTTGTGGAATATTTGCGCTAAGGAGCGTCGCGTACTGCCCAAAAACCCAAGAAAACCCTGGACCCACCCTTCGCAAAAAGACGATCAGAGTGGGCGTCCAGGAATTGAAACCCAAGAAGCCCAAACGCAAGTTCGACGTGTGGAAAATCCAGATTGAGAAATGCGGATTAATTATCCACCTGTGCTTGCAGAAATTCGCCCGGCAAGCGGATGAGTGTGGACCGCGACGCGGCTACGGCCGGGTTCTGCTCCTTAGAAGCGGGAGCACTTCCTTTTTTCTCGAAGCGTTTGCCATGGGCCGATAGGCGTTCCATGCGAATGCCCAGGGTGCGCTCGAGCTGAAATAGCTCTGTGCGCTGATCGCGTAGAAAGAGCGTGGAAGCGACGCCGGTTTCGCCTGCGCGACCGGTGCGTCCGATGCGATGAATAAAGCTTTCGGCGACGTCCGGAAGGTCATAGTTGATGACGTGGGCGATGTCTTGCACGTGGATTCCGCGCGCAGCCACATCCGTGGCGACGAGCACGCGATATTGCCCGCGTTGAAAGCCGGTGAGGGCGGAGGTACGTTGCGATTGCGAGCGATCCCCGTGGATCATGGCCGCGTTGATGCCCTGACGATTCAGGCTTTTGGCAATGCGCTCTGTGCCGCGCTTGGTGCGGGAGAAAATGAGGCAGCGCCCGCTCTCCTTACTCAGGAGCTTGTAAAGCATATCGGGCTTGCCGTCGTCGGAGACTTCGAAGGCCTGAAGGCGGACGTTCTCCGATGGCTTTAAGGTCGAACCAAAAGTAAGGCGGACAGAATTTTTTGTGTAATCCTTCACCAGTTGGGCTACGGCGGCTTCCATGGTTGCAGAGAAGCACAGCGTCTGGCGATCCTTCGGTACATTGGAGACGATTCGCCGGATAGCTGGGAGAAATCCCATGTCCAGCATGCGATCCGCTTCATCAAGCACGAGCGTCTTCACACCGCTGAGGTTGACGAGCCTGCGATCGAGATAATCTTCCAAGCGGCCAGGAGTAGCCACAACGAGCCGAGCGCCCTTGCGAATGGCGTTGAGTTGCTTCCCTTCGGGGAGACCGCCAACGACCAATGCCGCGGGCTGCTCCTGTTTTGAACGCAATGCGTCGTATTGGGCGATTACCTGCATGGCCAGTTCGCGAGTTGGAACAAGCACGAGCGCCGCGATTCCGGCGGTCTTGTGCTGCGCCAACTTTTCGATCACCGGGATCAGGAACGCGAGCGTCTTGCCAGTTCCTGTCTGCGCGGTGGCGATTACATCTGTTCCGGATAAGGCTTGCGGGATTGCCGCAGCTTGCACCGGTGTTGGCGTCGAAAAACGAGCCGACTGGAGTTTCTCCTTCAGGGAAGGAGATATAGAGAGTTCTGAAAAACTTTGCATTTTGCTTTCTTGCTGGTGGGACTGCCGAGGCACACATAGCTTCTCGTGAGCGAGACAATCTGGATTGCCAGACTTATTTTTAATTACGCTGAAGACCTACGGAGGAAACGGAGGGCGGGTATTCTCAGATCAATTACTAAACCAGAGGGACCGCACAACACAACCGAATGCATTAAGCGCAAAAACATCATAGCACAGGAAAGGGAATTCTGCTCGCAAGGAAAATAGCGGCTGTTTCTGCAGTTCAGACATATGGAGTGGGTAAAAGCGAACGGGGGACCTGGCGGGCCGAGCGAAAGGTTTAATAAGCGAAAAACTGATTCGAGGCGGGAGAGAGGGACGCGGCCCTGATCTCACGAGTCACGAGGGCGAAAGACTTGCACCCAGAAGAAAAGTGTAGCCTTTGCCTGAGGGGGCGACAGATTTTCGGGAGCGCACTTTTGAATACGCAGTGAGCCTAGGGAGCGCGAGCGTGATCGAGCTGATGCGATAGACCGCGACGAAGTCGTCGCGTCTTCGCCAGGATTTTTAGGCGCGCTTCTTCCTTCAGCGTCAGCAACAACTCCTGATATTCGAGTGGAGCTAACCGGGCCACATAACCCTGATAAAAAATTAGGATCACGCTCATCGTCGGCCGCAGCTGATCCAAGGCTCGAGCCGTGGTTCGCGGATTGAATTCCGGCCGTCGGATCCGTTGCCAGTACCACTGCAGCAAACTGTACATCAGCAACACAAACACCACTTGATTGACAACCAGGGACAGCCTTCGCGAGGTGAACCCGGCTAAATCGGAAAAACATTTCAGCTGCCGATGTCGCTCTTCAATGCTCGTGCGCAGCCGATATTCCTCACGAGTGGCCAGGGGCTCGGGGATAGCAGCGGTATCGAGCAACACCCAGTGCTCCCGATGACCGTCAGGGTCGATCTCGCGATTCACCACCGCATGGATCGGCACCGGGCAAGTACTCAACGTTCGCAGCTCCATCACCGCCGCTACTTCGCTGCGTGCCTGCTCCGGGGGCGGCGTTCCCGTCGGGCTGGCCTTGCGGAGTTTCTGCACTTCCTGCGTTTTCTGCGCGGCCTCGGCTTTCTTCTTGGCCAAGGTGCGTTGGCGAGCCTCTTCCCGTTTACGAATGCTTTCCGGTCGGTGCACGGGGACCGCCGGCGCACCAGGGGAAGGAGTTGGCACCGGCTGAAACGATAACAACCCACCTTCGGCCAAGCCCACCACGTCCTTATAGATCTCCAGATCCTTGCGCGCCGGGATGAGCACATCGATCCCCAGATCGCGCTTGCAATGGCCGATCTTCTCCCCGTCCAAAAAGCCACGATCCAGAATTAAACGCTTCATGACCCCGCGACCATGGTTTTCCACAAATTCATCCACCAGCTCATAGAGCACCGGAGCTTCATGGTCCTTGCCGGCCGTCAGGCGCAGCCCGCCATACAGGAAGAACTCTCCCGCGCGATTGCTATGCAGCAGGGTCACCAGCTTGTAACAGCGTCGCCAGTCGTAGGCTTTCTGTTGCTCGTGGGTCAGCTTCGTGGAATCGACCGGATGATTCTGCTCATCAAAAAGGAGCCGCGAAGAGCCCTCGTAGTGCTCATTGTCCGGTACGAACAGATAGCTGGCATCGCCAATAAAAATCCCTTCCGCATCGAAGGCGTGGTGCTGCTTAAAGATTCCCACGACCTCGCGATTGAACCAGGTCTGCAGTAACTGCGCATCGGTATCCCCGGCCAGCTTGCGCAGATAGTCCTGGTCGCAGGGTGTCTGGCGATCGTATTCATTCTTTTCGTTAAACCCCGCACAACGCAGGGAAATGTCGCCGGTCTCCGGATGGGTGGCCTTGTGGCCCATGGCCGGGCCAAAAGCCTCGATCATGCTGCTGGAACGCACTAGGAAGGGAAAGGCATGAAAGTGATGCTCGCCATGAAAACGCATGGACAGGTTGCTGGCCATATAGACCCACAAGGGCACATCGTGCCGCTCGCGGGGGGAGGGGTAGCTCTGGGCCAGCTTGTCCAGGATCTTCCGCTCGGTGATGACCCGGAAGAAGTCGGCTTCGCTGACTTCGCCGATGGCATCGACATAATCAAACTCGCCGCGCCGAAACGCTTCGAGCACCCGCGCATCATTGCGCTCAAACAGCATGGCGGCGGATGTCGACAGTGCCGATTCACTCATCTTAAGGAGCCTCGCGACGCAACTCCTGGATCTGATCGAGCACCTTCAGAATCTTCTTGTGCAGCACCGAGACCTCCGCGCGGGCCCGACGAAAGCGCAAATACTCTGCACTCTTCTTACGCAACTCCGCTAACTGGGCCGGGGGAATAGAGCGCATGTGGGACCGTCCCTGTTCACTCCAGGTCAGGACCATGTTGCGGTGCAGCCGGCCGCGCATGCAACTGCAGTTGGGGGTACTGCAACGACGGGCGATCTCGTAGACATTGCCTTTGACCAAAGGGGTGCGGGCAAGCGCGACGTTCAGCACCTCGCCTAGCTGCTCCAAAAGCGCGAGCAAGGCGACACGTAAACGGCTGAGTTTTTCGTCATGCTTTCTGTCCTGCATGCGATTACACTATATCGCATACAGGTTAAGGACAGTCAATACCAAAAATCGTAGGCTGGACGCAAAATGACAGCGGGGGTTTCCGGCATCCCCTACTTAAGCAGCTACGCATGCGATAGCCCGTTAGTGTCTGAATTGCAGAATAGCGGCTGTTTCGTCAGTTTCCTTGCCCAGACTATTTGGAGCGCTGAGCGCCTTAGCGGATTTTTGGCACGGCTGAAGCCGCACCCTCCCTTGAGCTATCTAATCCCGCAGACTAAATGTTGCTTCTAGTTGGTTCGCTTGTTGGGATTCAGGAGGTCTTTTCTCCAGCGGCCAATGGCTTTTTTTCGGGAATCGATTTGACTGCGCTTCTCAGCGTTGTGCGCGTCGCTGCGCTTGTGGAGATGCAGAAGCGCGCCATCCCGAAAATGGAGGGGATCGCGGAGGTTCTGAAGTTCGCGATAGTAGAACACAGCGGTAGGGCGCCGGCTCTTGAATCGCAGATTTCGCAGAAACTCGAGTTCTTCCTCCGTTGCGTCTCCACTCAAATCGCGCAGATCCAGAAACTCCTGGAAGCCAGGTTCGGTTTGCGGAACTTCGGTATCGTCGCGCTCGACAAACTGAAAACGCACTGCCTCGACCGGAGAGAGCAAGCGATTCAAGACAACCTGGATCGCAAAAGTGGTCAAGTCAATATCCCAAGACTCGATCATGGGGGCGAGGAAAGTGGCGCAGTGTGTGGCGGAAATATTGAACATGTCCGTGTCCAGAAATTCCAGAATGACGGTGCGCGCCTCGGCATAGGATTGATCGCGCAGCTTTGCAACCTTGCGCAGCCACTGTTCGTTTTCCAGTTCATCGCGGGCGATTTTCTTGGTGACGTCCAGGAGTTTCTGGGTCACCAGGCGCTCCAATTCGCCGAAAGCTTGCTTCTCGAAAATTTCGCGCACTTGTTTCTGGCGTTCGGGCTGGCATTTGCTGATGACAAGTTCGCGGACTTCCTGATAGAGAGGCGTCGGCGGGTCGGCGAGCTTTCTTTTCCATTGCTCCCGGCGTTGCTCTTCGACCATGGCCGAAAGTTGGCCCTTGGGCAATTTGAGGAAGGCGTTCATCTTTTCGTAGATGTCCGTGCGGTTGGCGGCGGGGGGAGCTTTTTTGCGAGTGAGGATTTGAGAGATGTAAGACTCGGTGACCTGGGCGGCGGCAGCGAGATCGCGCTGTTCCAGGCTCAATTCTTTTAGTCTCTGTTGAATGAGCAAACACACATCCATACGGCCTCCCGCTGCTTAACTGAGTCGGTAAACCCCATAGTACAGGGGGAGCAGAAACTTGACAATACAGGTAAAGCAAGGCATTCTTATCTCACGATCAAGGCTGCTTTCAGGTCTTTCCGACCAGTCGCTCTCCCCTGACGACTCCCTTGGTCTCCACAAGGAGAGTCTTATGTTCGCTCGCAAGGTCTCGGTACGCCTGAAGTCCGACGCAGCCGGCCAGTTTATTCAGAAAATGGAAAGCGAAATCATCCCACTACTGCGCAAGCAGAAGGGCTTTCTCGATGAACTGACGCTGATTTCGCAGAGCGGGCGAGAGATTTACGCCTACAGTTTCTGGGAAAGCAGCGAAGATGCGGAAAGCTACGACCGGAAAGGGTTTCGGGAAGTGACCAACTTGGTTACCGGTCTGGTTGACGGCGCCGTGCGGGTACACACCTACATGGTTGCCAACTCCACGTTTCATAAGCTGGCTACCGCTGTTGCTTCCTGACAGTAACGGTATCGCGTCGAATCGCGGTTTCGATTCGCGTCGACCCGAGCCCAACCATTGAGCCACATCCTTCCAAAGTCGAATACCAGCGAATCGACGATTCTGCTCGTTCGAGAGGGTGCGGTGCTGCCTCCGGACCTGGCGACAGAAAACGAGACGTTTCTTCCCGGTTGGCGAATGGTGAAAGACTTCGACAACTATGCACTTCGCCAAAAAATACGCGAGACGAACTGGAATCTTCTTCAACTGCGCGGCGGCAAGGAAACGCGAGTCATGGGCCGTGTGCGACAGGAGATCCTGCGAAAAGGCGTGGCCCAGTTATTGGGCGAACTTCGGGGGCGGAAATTCAACTCGCTGGAAATCAGAGTGCCAGTTTCGAAAAGATTTCTGGGAGTGTTGTTCCTGAACATTTCGGTGAGTCTCAGGCATTTTCAGTGCAACACCGCGATCTGATGGCGGGCAGTAGGGGAATCAGAACAAAGGAAGCATTATGACTAAGCTATACGTAGGGAATCTGGCGTTCAGCATGACGGATGAAAGCTTGCTGCAGTTGTTCAGCGGCAAGGGATACAAGGTGGGATCGGCGCGAATCATTACCGACCGGGAAACCGGGCGCTCGCGTGGATTCGGATTCGTGGAATTGGCGCCGGAAGATGACGCGACCAAGGCCATCGGGGAATTCAACGGCATGGACATTGAAGGCCGCGCACTCCAGGTCAACGAAGCGCGCCCGCAGGAGTTTCGCGGCGGCGGCGGGGATCGTGGCGGCGGTGGTGGCGGACGCGGCTTTTCTGGTGGGCGTGGCGGATCTGGATCCGGATCGGGACGCGGTGGCCGCCGGAGTTATTAACCGCGGCCCAGGCGCAACGCAGCACAAGGCAATTTGTTCTGAGTAATCTGATGAGGAGGATTCTTGTCGAATCTTGAAACAGGCCAATACATCAAGCATTTTCAGTATGGTTGCGGAGTAATCGTTAAACGGGACTTTGATCGTACGACCATTGATTTTGACACTCACGGAGTCAAGATTTTTGTCACCAGCCTGATGACCATCGAACCCGCGGAAGGGGTTCCACCCAAGCGACGCCGCGCCAAGCGCGTGAAGGCCGTGAAGCCAGAGCCGACACTCGCAGGGCGGGTGTTTGTGCCTGGTGCCAAATGACACCGGGGCTGATCGTGCAGTACCGCGGCTTCCAGGCGAAGCTGCTCATGCGTGAATACACGTTTCAAGTGCGCGAAGCGGGCACGGAGCGGGAGTTCACGCTAAACATTGCGAATGAAGCGTTCCTTTCTCACCGTGTTCGCTATCAGGATGCGCCGGATATCTGTGCCCAAAGGCTGCAGGCGGAATTGGCGGCGCACGCGAACCATCCGCTGGAAACAGCGTATGTGATCACCTCTGCCGAGTTGGACGGCTACCGGACATTACGGGCGGAAAAACCCAGCCGTTATCCTTCACGGCATTCGCAATCGTGAACTGCTTTCCCGTCGCCTGATGCCTAGACTGACGAGTTTTCAACTATCTCCGCGGCTCAGGCTTGGGCCGTGCGTGACTTAGTCAAGAGTAAGCCGTCGCAGATCATCTCAATTTCGGTGTCTCCCGATCGTTCGAGCACGCTTCGCCGGCCCGTCGCGCGAAAACCGCAGCGTTCGTAGCATCGTCTGGCGCGAGTATTGCGCTCGACGACATTGAGGTGCACCTGCCTCGCACCTACTTCGTTGGCCCAGGCCTTCACGGAAGATACCAACGCTTCCGCCGCGCCGGTGCCCCGAAGGTCTGGGTGCACCCACATCGCCATCAAGTGAACCGCGGAAGCGTCATTCGCATCGCGGACACCAGCTACGAGCCCGCGAGGTTCGCCAGCTGCTTCCAGGAGGAAGGTCACACCGGGAGCTAGCCAACGGCGCCAGTCCTCCGTTGTCCGGGCCACCTCCCGCTCATAGGTCGATCCGAAGGCGCTCGGCGAATCGGTGAGGGCCTGAAGGCGCAAAGTCCTTAGCACTGGTTCGTCGCCGATCGCGGCGCGTCTGACACTGAATTGCATGTCTCTTTCATGCACCGGCACGATGGAATTACTTTCTTCGCCGGAACAATTTGAGGATATCAAGAACTCACGCCTGCCGTCCCTTTAAGAGCTTCAGCACGTTGGCGGCTGTATCGGTTTCCCCAAACCGAGGGAAGACTTTTTCCACGCTATGACGGTGCACACCGGCATCGCGATCGGTCATTGCATCGACGACGAGAACGACATTGTAGCCGTGATCGTAGGCGCTGCGAGCTGTGGATTCCACGCCGGCGCTTGTCGAGATACCCGCCAAGAAGACTTGTGTTACGCCGCGCTGGCGCAAGTAATCATTCAAGGATGTGCCAATGAATGCGCCCACGGTTTGCTTGGTGACAAGGTAGTCGTCGGGTTGCTGCTCGAGTTCAGGGACAAGTTCAGTCCAACCGGGAGAAAACGAAAGCTTGCGAGGCCCGGCGTCGGTGCGGCCCGGAGCCGGTGCAGTTACGTTCACGAGAACGACGGGCAGCCCTCGTTCGCGGAACGCACGCGCGAGCTCGGCAGCCCGAGCGACGATCTCGCTGGTGGGGTGAACGGTCGGCATACCAACAATTCCTTTTTGGAGGTCGATCAGGATTAAGGCAGAAACATCATCGAGCTTTGTGAGCGGCATGGTTTTTCCTTTCGCGTGGGGCTGGGGCAAGATCGTAACGGATTTTGCGCGGATTTTTATTTGGAGTGTTTTTCTTGAAATCGCACGCTGGCCATGATGCTTAGCGCAGCGATTCCCGCGAAGAAAGGAATGAGGGCGGAATAACTTCCACTCGAAACTTTTCCCACGCGGAACAGTATGTATCCGACGGCCAGATTCAAGAGCGCCCACAGGACATTCACCGTTGGCGACGACAATCCTTTTCCGGGAGGCTTCGCGAAGGGCGTCGGGAAAGGCTCGCCAGAAATGCCCTGGACGAAATGAGGCACGACATTGGCTAGGAGCATTCCGGCACAGAAGCAAGCGATGTAGTCATGCCAGTTCATTGTGGTTTTTCCTTTCGGCTTGGGAAGGGAAGTCATTGCAAATGCTATGTTGGTGTTTCGCCGGGAATCATGTTTGTGTCGCGTGCGGGCAGTAACCCCAGCTCTTCGTAAATTGGCCTCATTTCCGCCCGAAGTTTTGGTCGTTCGAAGGCGAACCATAGCGATCCAGCGAGACAAGACGCCCCAGTGAGCATGACGGTATGTGGCGCGCCGATGCGATGAGCCAAAGCGCCGGCCAGCAGACTCCCAAACGGCGACGCTCCGAAGAACGCCATCATGTAATAGCTCATGACGCGAGCGCGTTTGTCTTCCGGCACTAACGACTGGATGATCGTGTTGCTGACGGACGCCGTCTGGATCATGCCGAAGCCGACGAAAACCATCAGCACAAGCGATAACCACGACGTATGCGACAGGCCGAAGAGAATCAATGCTGCGCCCAGCATCGCGGTGGCGATCTGGAGCATGCGTGTGAGCCCGACGACGGTCTTGCGGATGGCGAGGGACAGTGCGGAGACAAATGCTCCGATGCCTGAGGCGCCCGTCAGCCAGCCGAGAGTGGTTGCGCCGCCATGCAGGACCTGGCCAGCGAAGAGCGGCAGCAGAACGGAGTAGGAATAGCCCATCAGGCTGATCAGCGCAAAGAGCAGAAGGATGGTGCGAATGGGTGCAAATGTACGGACGTAGTCCCACCCTTCGCGCACCTGTTCGAGCATGCTGCTGGCGGTACGGCGGATGTTCCAGGGCTTGATGCGCATCAGCAGCAAGGATGCGATCACGGCGAAGTAGCTGACGCCGTCAATCAGAAAGCACCAGCCTTCGCCAAAGGCCGCGATGACCAAGCCGGCGAGAGCGGGGCCGATCAGCCGCGCGCCGTTGGCCATTGAGGAGTTGATGGCGATCGCGTTGCTGAGGTCGTTGCGGTCCTCGACCATTTGTACGAGGAAAGACTGCCGTCCGGGCATGTCGAAAGCGTTGATCAAACCCTGCAAAGCAGTGAGTGCGATAATTTCCCAGAGGTTGATGACATGCGCCAGGGTGAGGGCTGCCAGCGCGAGCGATTGGCCGGCAGCAAGCGCTTGTGTCCATACCAGCAACTTGCGGCGATTGAGGCGCTCGACCCAAACGCCGGCAAAGGGACCCAGGAGAAAAGCAACAATTTGGCCCGAGAAGCTGACGACACCAAGCAGTAGCGCGGAATGGGTCATGCGATAGACAAGCCAACTTGTGGCCAGCTTCGTCATCCAGGTGCCGATTACGGAGATGGTTTGACCCGCGAAGAAAAGCTTGAAGTTACGGTGCCGCAGGGCTCGCCAGGCGTGCGAAATTGAACTTACAGGGGATGACGTTTCCCGCGCATTTGAACGGGTAGCGGGATTGTTCAAAAGTTGCGCTCGTGCGTTGCTCGTCACTTTGCCGCCAGGCGTTTGATAATTTCGCCAGCCTTGAACAGCGTTTCTCGTTCTTCTTCGTCGAGTTGAGCGATGGCTTGTGCCAGCCAGGTCCGTTTTGCTTCGCGGGCGCTTTTCTGGATGGCAGCGCCTTTGGTGGTGAGTTCAATGTTCACCTGGCGGCCGTCGGTCGGATGAGGCTTGCGCTCAACCATGCACAATTCCTCAAGCGCCGCGATGGTGGCGCCCATCGACTGCGGCTTCATGCTTTCCGCGCGCGCGAGATCGGCGGTCGTTGCGGGGCCGTCCATAGCGAGGCGCTTCATGACGGCAGACTCGGTCAAGGAAAGCTCATGCGAAGCGGCGGCCGCGCGCACGCGGCGGACCAGCAGTCCAATGGCTTGAGTCAGGTCGATTACGGCGAGTTCGAGGGGCTTTCGCGGCATGGCAATTCCAAAGATATCGGAAACCAGGCTAACTTGCAAGGCAACCTTGCAAGTTAGCCTGGTTAATGGGAGGGCGAACGTAGAGCGACTGCAGACCGAACCATTTCTTTAACTCGGTGAGCCAGTTTGTATTCAACTGGAGTGGTGCCTGGGCTTCTTCTTCGGAGCGGTTCACGAGAAGGCGCTTTCCATCTGGGGAGACGTCATACGATGTGCCGATTCCAGGTGTGCTGGTGTGGAACAAATGTTCGGGTGCGCCCACTGTGAGATCTGATCCTTTTGCCGTTACGGAACAGACGAAGTAATCGTTCGTAACGCTCTCGAAGAACAGTTCTCTCCCATTTCCGCTCCACGCAGGATACGTTCCGCTATTGGCCGATACTCTCCATTTACCTTTTCCTTCCGGGAAACTTGTTATGTAAATCTCCATTTGTCCGGATTCGTCGGAAGTATAAGCTACCCAGTGGCTGTCGGGTGAGACGCGATAGGAAAAAATATTCGATTGGGAAGACGGCGGCTGCACAACGGCAACAGGTTTGGCGTTTCCTGCGACTGCCACAAACCAAACGGATACCATCTTCTCGCCGTCGCCCCAAAGGTAGGTTATATATTTTCCATCCGGCGACCATGCGGGATGGTGATAGTTGTTTTGCTCGGCGATCAATGGTTTTTCGGCTCCGCTGCCGTCGGCCGCCTTGGAGCGAATTTCAACATTGCCTCCGCCTGAGGCCACGAGTGCGGAGAATATAAGCGTCTTCCCGTCGGGCGACCAACTGGGTTCCTGAACCACCTGCTGGTCGAAGGTGATGCGCGTTTTGGTTTTGCGCTCGAGGTCGAGCGTCCAAATTCCCGTGCCAGTGGCATAGGCAACACGCTTGTTATCCGGGGAAAGTCTAGGGTCGCGCACGCCCAGAAGAGCGCGCGAATCGGTGATGGTAGCCTCTTGAGGATCGAAGTCCGCGAGCGGCTTACCGGAGCGGTCGAACCAAACAAGGCGGCTTCTTGCGGAGTCTGGATTGCCCAGCTGGTACACCACAACTCCGTTCTGGGACACGGCGAAAATGTTGCGCCACACACCAACGTCGTCGCGAAGGTTAGTCACGAGCGGAATCGGCGACCGTGTCAAGCCGCCGTTTTTCGGATCGAAGGGCTGCGCAACGAGGGCAGAGTTAGCGCGGTACAGGAGATAGCCGGACGCATACTGCGCCGCCGAATCGGATGCAAGGACCCCGCGAGTATCGGTGGTGTCGATCGACCCGAAATAAATTCCATTCTTTTTGGCATCGCCCCCGACATGACTGGTTGCTAGAAAAATAAAATGTTTACCGTCCGGCAGAAACCACGGCCAGCGATGGGTCGAGTGGATCGTTTTATCGAGCACCGTTGCCGGAGCTATCGTGCCGCCCTGCGCACTCACTTTCACCAGCGCGTGCTGAATGTCGGGCGCAAACAAAATCACGTCGTTGGCACCCCAGGTGCCGCCGCGAGCATTGGGCGCGTCGGCGAGAGCGGTGACCGGGCCGCCGGTAGAGGGAATCTTCATCAATTTACCGCCGGCAAAGAAGCGATATAGCGGCCATCGGGCGACCAAAAAGGATGCGAAGCGCCGGCGGTTCCGCGGCTGGCTGGTGCTGATGGGTTCAGGATCCTTTTCCAGAATGGATGTGAATACACTGAGTTGTGATTTGCCTTCGAAAGCGCGGCGTCCGGTGATCATTTCGTAGAGAACGCATGCGAAGCCAAAGAGATCGCTACGTGCGTCCGCTGGCGCGCCTTGCAACACCTCTGGCGCAATATATTGAAATGTTCCGACGATAGAACCTTCTTGCGTAAGCGGGGAGGTAGCCGCTGTGAGCGAAGCAAGATTCATGGTCTGCGTGGTAGGAGAAAGGTGGCTAACGGGGCGCGAAGTGACCGGCGTATCCGGTTTTGCCAGCCCGAAGTCCATCAGCTTTGCGCCCGCTTTGGTCAGCATGATGTTCGCAGGCTTCAGATCGCGATGGATGATGCCTTGTTGATGTGCCTTCTCAAGGGCACACGCGATTTCGGTCCCAATCTTCAGAACTTGATCGACAGGAAGCGCGCCTTTCGCCAAACGCTCGGCCAGAGTTTGCCCTTCGAGGTATTCCATGACCAGAAAGTCGGTGCCGTCCTGCGCGACGGCAAGCGAAAACGGTTTTTTCATGTTTGGCTCCTCATTTGGCTCCTCGTTAATGATGTTTCAATTCGTGGTCAGCCTTTCGCCCTCCTCGGGGCCATGGTATGAAGGTCAAGCCGGGTTGTATTCTGGTTTCTTGTAAAGCTTGTCCCACTTGTCTTGAAAGTCGGGTTTGTAGACTTTCGCGGTCCAATCCTGTGGTCTTACTTCTTCGATCGCTACCGAAACCGACTCTTCCCCGTAATGCAGAACAGCCATGACATCTTTCACGATTTCTTCGGCGAGTTGATTCTTTTGTTGCTCCGATTTTCCGGGCCATAGCTTTCCGACTACATGAGGCAGCGTTCTCTCCTTGCTTCGCCGAATGACTAGACCGATGTTTCTTGTCGTCCTTCTAGGAAAACGCGGGCTGCCGATTACAGACCGGTCATTTTCTCCAGGCGTTCTGGATATCGAGCTCCTTCGACCTTGATCTTCGACGCGGCGGCATCGATGTCTCGGAGATCGTCGGGCGTTAGTTGGATGGACACTGCTCCGATGTTCTCTTCCAGGCGGCTAAGCTTGGTGGTGCCAGGAATTGGGACGATCCACGGTTTTTGCGCGAGCAGCCAGGCGAGAGCGATCTGAGCGGGAGTTGCGTTCTTTCGCTTTGCGATCCCGCCGAGCAGGTCGATCAGCGCCTGGTTCGCCTTGAGAGCGTCCGGCGTAAAGCGGGGCAGCGTGCTGCGAAAATCGGAGCTGTCGAATTTCGCGTTTTCATCGATCTTGCCTGTCAGAAAGCCCTTACCAAGCGGGCTATAGGGCACGAAACCAATCCCGAGTTCCTCGAGTGTGGGTATCACTTCCTGCTCCGGCTTCCTCCACCACAGCGAGTATTCGCTCTGCAGGGCGGTGAGCGGCTGGACCGCGTGTGCGCGGCGAATCGTCTTTACGCCTGCCTCGGAAAGTCCGAAGTGCTTGACTTTACCGGCATGGATCAGTTCCTTCACCGCGCCGGCCACATCTTCGATAGGGCACGTTCGGATCAACACGGTGCTGATACAGCAGATCAATAGCTTCGACCTTTAATCGCTTGAGCGACCCTTCGACGGCCTGCTTGATGTGCTCGGGCCGGCTATTCAGACCTGCCGCTCCCGGCCGATTATCGCTGCCACTCAAATCGAACCCGAACTTGGTGGCGATCACCACTTTGCCATGGAAAGGCGCAAGCGCTTCGCCCACGAGTTCTTCGTTGGTGAACGGGCCGTACACCTCGGCGGTATCAAAGAACGTGATGCCGCGGTCCACTGCGGCATGGAGAAGATCGGTCATCTCCTTCTTATCTTTGGGCGGGCCGTAGGAAAAGCTCATTCCCATGCAGCCGAGGCCGAGCGCGGAGACTTCCAAGATTGCTTTTTCCGAGTTTGCGCTTTTGCATTGTTTCTCCTTGCGGACCGTTTGTCTCATCCCGAGAGTAGAATCGAACGCCAGACCAGCGGTAGCCCGATCCTTCCGACTTATTGCCTATTCCTCTTGCTTCGTGAAAAAGTGTTGGTGTATCCGGTGCAGAGCGGCTATCTTAGGCAAAGGTGCGAGAGAGTCAAAAAGATGAAAAACGCCAGCAAAAATGCTTCTTCACCATCAAATCGACTACGGGAATTGCGCAGCGAGCTGGCCCGCAAGATTGCCTCTTATATTGGACTCAAAGAGAAACTGATAACCGAGGTCCCCGGCTTGTTGCTGACCCGCCGGACCGCCCCCACGGCGCCGGCGACAGCGACGTACGAGCCGAGCCTGGCCGTGGTGGCGCAGGGGCGGAAGCGGGCAACCCTTGCCGGAACCACATTCGTCTTCGACGAGTCGCGATACCTGCTGACCTCGCTCGATTTGCCAGTCGTCTGCAACGTGTTCGAGGCGAGCGAAGAAGTGCCCTATCTCTGTTTCGTGCTTAAGCTCGAAATGCCGGTGGTACGAGATCTGTTGAGCCGCGAGGAGATTCAGTCGCTTGAGGCGCAATCCGATAGTCCTGCGATGGCCACTGGTGAGACCACCGCGGAGTTGCTCGACGCTTGCTGCCGGCTTGTGGACCTGCTGAACACGCCACAGGACATTCCGTTTCTGAGCGGACTGATTCAGCGCGAGATCATCTACCGAATTCTTCGTGGGCCCGAGGGGGCGCGCCTCCGCGAAATTGCAACGCTCGGAGATCAGAGCCACCGGACGGCAAAGGCCATCGCGTGGGTCAGGACGAATTACGCGAAGCCACTACGGGTAGAAAATCTCGCGAAACTCGCGGGCATGGGCGTCTCCACGCTGCACCATCATTTCCGTGCGCTGACCGCCATGAGTCCTCTGCAGTATCAAAAGCAACTTCGCTTGCACGCGGCGCGGGAACGCATGCTCATCGATGGTCTGGATGCGGCCAGTGCGGCTTTTGAAGTGGGATACGAAAGCGCGAGCCAATTTAACCGCGAATACAGCCGCTTTTTTGGCCAACCGCCCATAAGGGATATTCGGACGCTGCGCTCGCCAGACGCGCTCGCGTTGGAAGCAGTCAGTGGACGGATTGTTAACCGCGTTAGAGGCAGGACGCCTGAGATTGTTCGCCATTCGCGAACAAGAGTTCAGGGGGGGATTGCGATGGCGATAGATCGGCAGGATTAGGCAGGATTTCGACTGAATCGTTATACGCAAAAGTAGCCGGAGACCAGTATAGTCATTCGATTCGCTGGTCGCGACTGTCGAACGGGACTCGGGGAAGGGAGTTTTCTATGGCGACGATCACGGTAAATGGAATTCGGCACGAGGTTCAGGTAGGCGACGACACTCCGCTACTCTATGTCTTGCGCAATGATTTACAGCTGACTGGCCCGCAGTTCGGATGCGGACTCGCTCAGTGCGGAGCTTGTTCCGTTCTGATCGATGGCAAGGAAACGCGTTCGTGTGTCACACCCGTCTCGACTGTTGCTAACCAGGAAATCACCACGCTCGAAGGTCTGCCCGCGAGATGGGCAAAGCAAAAGGGCCTGACGCCGGAGGAAGCGAAAACTACGGTTCATCCTGTGCAGCAAGCCTGGATAGAGGAGCAGACTCCCCTGTGTGGGTATTGCCAGAACGGGATGATGATCACGGCAATTGAACTCCTTGAAAGCAATCCAAGTCCGACCACAGCGCAAATCAAAGCGGCCTTCACCAGCTCCGGGCCGTCTCCCCATCTGTGCCGCTGTGGAAGCTACGTTGCGATCATTGATGCCGTAAAGCATGCTGCCGAACTCATGGCGGGGAAGGGGTAAGCGATGGCAACCACGAGCGAAAGGCAGGAAAATGTTTTCGGAGCGACGCTGTCGCGCCGTCAATTTGTGAAATCAGGAGGTGCTTTGATCGTGGGAGTTAGCCTTGTCGGTTCCGAACTCCTGACGGTCAAAGCAGCGAAAGCCGCGAAGTTCCAGAACTCGCTCGATCCAACTCTCCCTAGCTCGTGGATCGAGATTCACCCGGACAGCACCATTCTGATTCGCACCGGAAAAAGCGATTTCGGCCAGGGAACAACGTTTACAGCCTACCGCCAGATTGTGGCCGAAGAGTTGAGTGTCCCCTTCGAAGCAATCACCACAGTCGTAGCGGGAGACACAGATCGTACGCCGGACGGCAGTGGCGCCTTCGATTTCCTCGGCCGTGGGACCCCAAACATCCGCAAAGCGGCCGCGTACACCCACCAAGCGCTCCTCGACCTCGCGTCAGAACGCCTGGGCGTGCCAAAAGAACAGCTTTCTGTCAAAGAAGGCATCGTGTCCGGAGGCGGCAAGAGCATTTCCTACGGCGACCTCGTCAAGGACCAGCAGTTGAAGCTGACGATTCCCGTTAGCGGAGACCTCACGAGCATTTTTGGATTGAGAGTCGAAGGCAATCCACCGATGAAGCCAGTCCATGAGTATACGGTCATCGGAAAGTCGGTGCCTAATTCTATCATTCGTTCGAAGGTGACCGCGAAAGAAATTTGGGCGACCGATGTGCGCGTCCCGGAGATGCTGCACGCGCGCGTAGTGCATCCGAAGACGCTCGGCTCGACTCTCGTTTCTGTCGGTGCACTGGACAAAGCCAAGTTCCCAAATTCGCAGGTCGTCGTAAGGGGGAATCTTGTTGGAGTGGTCGCGCCGACCGAATGGGAAACAATCCAGGCGTCCCAGCAGGTTGCCAACGGCACGAAGTGGACGGAGTGGAAGGGCCTCCCGGGAAGCGCGAAGCTCTACGAGTACCTGAGGCACGAGGCCGATTGGGCGACCGCGCCTGTAGCGAAGAGTGACGCCACAAAAGGTGACGTGGGCCTGTCGATTGCGTCGGCTCACAAAAAGCTTGCCGCCACGTATCAGTTCTCATATATGAAGCATGCACCAATCGGCCCAACGATGGCCGTTGCCGACGTCAAGCCCGACGGCGCCGTGCATATCTATACGCACAACCAGAACCCGCAAGCGCTTCGCGGGGAGATTGCCATGATGCTGGGCACCACGCCCGATCATGTGGTCGTGCATACGTATCCTGGCGCGGGACACTACGGAAGATCGAATGGAGGAAACGCCGGCGCGGAAGACGAGGCTGTGATTTTGTCGCAAGCAGTCGGTAAGCCGGTGCGCGTCCAGTGGATGCGCGCGGAGGATTTACAGTGGTCCACGCAATCGGCAGCGGCCTTTTCCGACGTGCAACTCGCCTTGGATGAAAAGGGCAAGCTGGTTGGCTATGAGATCGATCACTACATGCCCGCCATGCAGGATGATCGGCCCATAGGTGCGGTCATCGCGGGACTTCCGACTATGCCGGCACCCGAAGTTGAGTCAAAATCTGTAACTTCCACCGTCAACAGGATTGCCGATCCCTGGATATACGATCGTATTCCGAATGTGGCTGAGCGTGGCCACGGCACGTTCCAGGTGGGGCAAAAAGTTTCACCGCTCGCCGTCGGCATCCGGGACCATAGCATGCGTACTCCCATACAGTTCCAGCAGAATTTTCCACGCGAACTGGCCGTGAGCGAGGCCGCGGCCCTCGCCGGAGCGGATGCCATCCAGTTTCGAATCGACCACGCAAAGGAAGAGCGCATTATCGAGGTGCTAAAGGCAGTCCGCGATGCTTCCGGTTGGGACACGCGGCCTTCACCTCAGCCTCACCCTGTATCCACCGGATCAAAGCCCGTGCAGGGACGCGGCGTTTCCTTGATGTTCCGCGCGGGAACCTACTGGGCCTGCGTTTGCCGAATCGTCGTTACTCCGAGCAGCGGCGCCATCGTTGTAGAGAAGTATACGATTGCGGTGGATCCGGGAGTAGTTGTGAACCCAATGCAACTGAAGCGACAGGTTGAAGGCGGGGCGGTCATGGGAATCAGTCAGGCGTTGCTGGAAGAGGCGATGTTTGATGAGAGCGGCATTACATCAAGGGACTGGAACACCTATCCCATCCTGAAAATGGCGGATATTCCCGAGATCAAAGTCGTGCTGCTCAATAATCCGAAAGTTGGCGCTTACGGTGGAGGTTCGGAAGCGGCGAACGCGCTCGCTGCGCCGGCGATCGCAGCCGCTCTCCACGACGCAACCGGCAAGATCAATCGGCGGCTCCCACTGAAACGCGCGTACGTGCAAGCTTTTCTGAAGGCTTAACCGCCCGCCAGCGGTAGAGCGCTACCTGATAAACGTAATTCCACCTAAGTAACTTGAGGTCGGAAATTCTCAGGGAAAACCGCTCTGAACGCTACCCTAAACGGCCAGTGATGTAAGCAACTGTGAAGACAATCCGCGTCATGCATCATTGTCAGGCAGTCCCGCAAAGAGGGTTCGTGAGAAAAGGCGGTGGTTTGATTACGTTTTACTTTTGTGTCTTTTCGTTCCTTTCTTCTTCAATTTGATCTGATTGTAATCAACGGCGGCACGTACCAGATTTTTTAGAGCACGCTTATTAATCTTATCGCCCTCGAAAAAATCGATGGCTCGCCATGCGTTACCTCCGAGGCCGGCATTGAAGAGCTTGTCAGGATCTGGGAGTTTCGCCCCTCGGGAAAAGGTAAGCTTCACCTTATCTTTGTGGGCATTGGCGACTGCGATCATTCCGTCCCGAGACCACACTGGGCTTCCCATCCACTTCCATTCCTCGATTATCTCCGGGTCGGACTCAAGGATGCTCTTGCGGATGCTGGCGAACGTTTTGCCACGCCAGTCTTTGAGTTCTGCGATTAGATTGTCAATACGTTCCGACGGATTCATTGGATCTTTATGCCTCGATTTCCTGTCCTGTTGTCATGCGAGCCGATCTCTTCGAAACAAGTCGTCGAAGGACATGGCCTTTCCACATCCAAAGTCCCGCAACGACGAGTACAGGAACGAAGACAAAGCGCGTAGCGGATGCGTAGTTTGGAATTTTGTCAAACGGACTATAAATATAGCCAAGGATCGGAATGCTAAAGACGATGTGAATCCAGCGAAGAATCGAACGTTTGGTGACTTCCTTCATGATCAATTTGTCCTCCTTTGTCGACGATACCGCGTCATTTACTCTGGCCTAGCTCTTGATTGTTTCGATACCGAACTGCTTGGCGTACTCTGCGTTCAGCCGCTGCCAGCCGCCGAACTTCGTGGCCTCGGGGCCGACGATGCGGCCGATCGGAGCTCCGCTGAGAAGGTGATCCAGAACATCGAAACAAATGTGCCACCCGGCAGCACCCATTGCGATGAAGCGGTGACCGATGTTAGTCCACAGCGTCAGGCGCGTGCCGCCACCAGAGGCTTGGAGTTCCCACCGCATATTGAAGTCACCCCAGTTGTACTCAAGCACCTCGGGAGAGTCGGCTCGCTTTACTGTTGTTTCGGTAATGCGCGGCGTGGGTGCTCCCACCGTGGTGAGCTTCACCGTGGTTCCAACCGCACCCAGGGTCCCATCGGCGTCAAAGGGCGCCCACTCGCGCAGATGTGCCGGGTCGGTAAGCGCTTGCCAGACTTTTTCCGGCGAGTGGCGCAGTTCTCTGACGAGAATGAGCGTCCACTTCTCTCCGTCCTTCCGTATCTGTGCCCCGTTGGCAGGACCCGGTTTGTAGTGCTCGCGATCGGTCACCTTGTCTCCTTAATATCAATAGCGTGCCAGTTGGGTGAGCTGAATGAGGTTGCCGCAAGTGTCGTTCAGCATGGCAATGGTCGAGCCGGTCACATCGGTGGGCGGCTTCGTGAATTTGGCGCCGCGAGCCTTGATCCGCTCGTAGTCGCCCTTGACGTTGTCGGTGAAGAACATCGCCGCGGGCTGGCCCTGTTGAAACATCGCCTGCTGATAGGCTTTGGCTGCGGGGTTGCTGTTCAGCGCCAGCTGCAGCTCAGTCCCGTCCGGCTCTTCGGGCGAGGCCACGGTCAGCCAGCGAAATAGGCCCTGACTGAAATCGACCTTCTTGGCAAAGCCAAGTACCTCCGTATAGAAGCTCAGGGCTTTGTTCTGATCGTCCACGTATATGCTGGTCACTTTGATTTTCATTTCGTTTCTCCTGGTGCGCCGGCTGAACCGGCGAGGTGTAGTGAATGCAAAAGTCATACGAATGTGAACTAGCGACCCACATCGGCCCCGAGTCATGCGGAGCTGTTCGCAAGAGCAGCGTCGCTGGTTGCCTATGCCTGCGGTCTGTCACCCCTGTCCTCTGCGCCGCATGGGCTTCATCACCTAAGGCTCGAGCCGCATGCGGTAGTACCGCTTGCGATCCGTGGAGCAGGTTAGGAGCGATCATGATCTCTACTCCGACTGTTACGTTCGCGGTTTGGGCCGCGTCGTCTTCTCCTTGTCTTGCCTTTCGTTGGTGTTGATTGATCCATGCGGTCAAGGTGGCGTTCGAGAGCATCTACGTGAGCGGACCAGAACCGACGGAACGGAGCCAGCCAGGCATCCACCTCCTGAAACGGTTCAGGTTTCAGCCGGTAGAGACGGCGCTGTGCGTCCACCGTTGATTCCACGAAACCGGCCTCTCGCAGCACGCGCAGGTGTTTTGACACGGTCGGCTGCGGCATACGAAGTTGACGCTCGATCTCTCCAACCGACTGTTGTGACGAGACCAGGAGGCTCAGTATCGCGCGGCGGTTCGGTTCCGCAATGATTTCGAACACGGATTCCATTCGCCTGGTATACACCACAGAGCATATACGTGTCAAGGCATATAAAGGGAGGGCGCCCAGGCAACGTTTCAGCCGGCGTGCAAGGGATGCACCGTTCGATGCGTTTTTAGTGGGTGCGATTCAGAGCGCTGCGCACTTCGGCCGCTCTGTCGCTGAATGCAGAGTGCAGAAACTTTCGTGGGTCGAGTTGTGGGTTAAAGCTCCATGAACCACCGAAAAGAATGGCGGGGACAACGAGACTCGAACGCGCGACATCTGCCGTGACAGGCGGCCCATCACCACTTGCACTTGCACATGCAGAATCAGAAGGTTACATGCGCGGTTTTCAGGCAACCGTCGGCGTTATCGGGCAGCGTTGGAAGTTTTTGTGCAACGCTCTCGCTTGCCCCACACTGAGATAGGGTGATGGAAGCCTGGAAGCCTGCGCCATTTTTTTTCTGCGTGGCCTGCTCCCGGATCGCTTCGGCGAGCAAGCCTTTCCTATTTTTGCGCAGATCGCTGCCCGACCGGCTTGTCGGGTAGGGGATATTCTCTCCCTGTCCCCCATGCCGCCTAGCGAAACAGTTTTGATCGAGATTCGGCCTCCCGTGGCACGCATATCCGACTGCGTACATATCGTTACTGTCGGCCGAGGCGATTCGCCCAAAACTTGACTCTGCCATTGCCCAGAATGCCGTTTTAAATCGGTTATTAGCTGAACTCGCCCGATAGACACGATAAGAAACCGCGCCGCCTGTTGTGAAGATCGGCGACGCGGTGGATATTTCCTTGTTCCTGTTGTCCGACTGCGCGGCGTTTTTCACGCTGGAGCGAGCATCGCGCGGCGCGATTGGATGCACGTTTTCGGCACCGCTCTGGTGGCTAAGATTAACGGCGAACCCTGAGACTGATCGTCGTCGTGTGGCTGAGTGAGCCCGAAACACCGGTAATCGTCAAGGTCTTCGTTCCGGTCGTCGCTGTGCTGCTGGCCGTCAATGTCAGAGTGCTTGTGCCCATCGCGGGGTTCGGACTGAACGAGCCGGTGACGCCGCTGCCCAAGCCGCTTGCCGACAGGGTGACGCTGCCGGTAAAGTCGCTGGACGGTGTGATCGTGATCGTCGCCCTTCCGCTCGATGAGCGAGTGATGGTTAGGCTGGTCGGTGACGCGGAGAGCGAGAAGTTGGCAGACGCAGCGGCGGTGACCGTCAAAGTGACTGTCGTTGTTTGCGTGATATCGTCCCCGATACCGGTTACAGTAATCGCATAAGTCCCGGCCGCGGTCGTCGAGGCTACGGTCAACGTCATGGTCGAGCTGCCAGAGCCAGGCGCGGCAATCGATGAAGGACTGAAGCCCACCGTGACGCCCGTCGGCTGGCCGCTCGCTGTCAAGGCAACCGCGGAGTCAAAGCCCCCGGAGACGGTAGTCGTGATCGTGGAAGTGCCGCTGCTGCCCTGCACCACAGCGACAGAAGCGGGGGAAGCAGAGATGGCAAACGCAGGACTCGTACTCGTCGGCGCCAGAGAATTGATCAGCCCTGTCCCGTTGGGACTGCCCCATCCGGTCACGAGATCGTAGCCGACCACAGCGGAGTAGCTGCCCGATGTGCCGCTGGTGATGTCGTGAAAATCCGTGTCATAGCTGGACGTCACATTCTGCGTGTAGATCGTCGGGTTGATGAAGCCAATCGGCGATTCACCGTTGGCGGCCAACTGCTGGTTGACCAGCGCAATGTAACCGGCCCACATGGGCGTCGCGAAGCTGGTGCCGCCATATTCGTTGGCCGTGCATGTAGTCTGATCGGCGCAGACATAAAATGTAAAGTTCGCGTTTGCCGACACGTCGGGGCCGTTGCGCAGAGTCGTCGAACCTTTGTTGGTGGAGTTGATCACACCAGAGAGTTGCTGCCACGAGGGTATGGCGATTCCGTCCGGGGAGATGCCGCCGCCACTATCACTCCAGGCGGTTTCTGATTTCCAGGGACCAGCTGCGCTGGTGGTCACGAGGTCCGTGCCGCCGACAGAAACGACATAGGCATTGTCCGCCGGCCAGGCCTCATTACTAGACGACCAGGTGGAAGAGTCCCCGGAAGCGGCAAAGAAGTTTTGGCCTTGAGCCGCCATCTTCTCGAAATACGGATTGAGAGTGCTCGGGTCGGCCGGTGTCCAGCCCCACGAACAGCCAATTGTGGTAGGCAGTGGACTGTGCGTCGTCATGGCGCTGATGATCGCGGTATCGGTGGATCCGATGTACATCACGAGACTGGCAAGCCCCGGAGCCATGCCGATCGCCTGGGTCATGTCGATTGTCTGTTCGGTGTCGTCACAGTCGCCACCGGCTCTCGAATCCACGCAGGATGTGCTGGTTCCGTCGGTCGAAAGCAGAGTTATTGGTACATTATTGGTTTGACCGACGTTCTTGAAATAGGTGGTCAGGTCGGTCAAGTCGGTGCCTAGATACTCGAGCAATCCGAGATTCTGGCCGGCCCCAGTGAGAGCCGTTCCGCCGTAGTAGGCCGCGCGCATGTCACTGCCCAAAAAAGAAGTGGAAGGGCCAGAGCCGGTAGTGGCGTGAGACACGACAGCGTCCACATCGATCCCACGGGCCTTCGCATAGTCGCTTTTCTTGACCAACATGGGACGTGGGATGGAGTAGTTGTCTAAACCGGAGATGTGCCAGAGCGCGAACGGCAGGTCCACGGTGGGCTCGCGGTCCGGTGCGTAAAAAGTACGATTCTCTGTGGGGTGCTGGTAGGTGCCCATAATTAGATGAAACGCACTCTCGATAGCCGCTACGGAACCCTTGATCTGCACGTCCATGCCATCACGAGTGCCGCCAACAACCTCGAAGCCGTTCACTTGCGCGAAGTGAACTACCTCGTCATACTCCGCCTGGCTGGGTCCAAACCGTTCGGTGAACTGCGAAACGGTGAGAAAATGCCTGTAGGAGGAGCTGCTCGGATCGTAAAGTTCCTTTACAAAGGAATCTAGTCCTGCCTGATCACGCAACTTCAGAACAACGTCCAGAGTCACAATCTGATCGGGGGGTAGATGCCCGACGGGCTTGGCCTGACCTGTACTGGTCGCTGCCCGCACATGACGCGTCAACAGGGGCTGTGTCTGTGCCGGGCTAACGGCATTCAGGCCCAGCACCATCGCAAGGATCGTCAGAAAATATACAGCCAATCTGCGCATAACGATTTCTCCTTTTGACCGGAATTTTCGTATTCAGTTTCCAACCGACTGTTGACTCGGAATTTCCGAACTGGTCTAAATTGACAGCTCCCAGCAAAGCAATCGATCTACGTCCGGGGTTTCGAAGTACTTGGAGAACGCCAAATTATCGCGGATGCTATCGCAGCCAATATCTATATTCAATAGTTATCTGCCTCTGTGAAGGGAAGTTTAGCGCCGTTAGGACCGGACCGTCCGGCATCACTCCTCGCGCGCCGGATTCACTAGAATTTCTGATTGAGCGGATGGGCGTTCGTCAGTTTGCAGCGGCGCCGGGGGAAAACCACTGGCCGGAGTGCCAGTTTGAGAACAGCTGACCTACGAGCAAGTTGAGGAGGAGCAGAATATGAGGAGGAGGAGATGAGCTCCTTGGGTATGTCCATGACCTTCAAGGTAGAATTTAGGGACGCACCACATGCTCAAATGACCTAAGAGCGCTCTATAGTACAGTTGTGCGACTGTCAGTCCGAAGACAGTCTCTGGTGAGGAGCGGCGCAAAAAGAACGTGTTCTACTTCTTTGGTTTGTAATATAATTCATAGACACGTACCCCCACGGTACAGCAAGGATTGGCAATATCACCCACAAGAACGTCGAGGTGATGCCTTCCGCTGGTGAACCCAACAGCGTGCCCTTCGACCAGAGCGGGTACGCCACAAGAATAAGCCACAGGACTTTGTAGAATATTTCTAGCAGCAGGATCGGCAGCATTTTCAAAGGACGGATGATCCCCAAACCCGCCAAAGTCGCGAAGGCTGTCCAGACGCACCACGCCACGGCATTTATTGGTTCCCATGATCCTTGGTGAGTGAGGATGTGCGTCCAAGTGTCCCTTCCCATCCCAGCAAGAAAAACATTAAGACAAAGACCAGTCGCAAGAGGTAGATATTGATCCTACGGACACCTTCGTATCGGTCATCCCGTTGAAAAATGGCTTTGAGGCTCAAGGCCATGGAAATTTCCTTGAAGGCATAGTTGCCTGCGAATTCAGTGAGGACAATGGTTGATCAATTCGAACGTCGTTGGCAGGGTTAACCCGACCGCTCGACTACCTCTCCTTAATTGACTTACGCTCCCCAGGATCGTAGCAATAGCTATGTTCGTAGGCTTGATGTCACGATGAACAATGGCCGCTGCGTGCTCGTCAATCTCGTGGATGGTACAGATATTAGGATGATTCAGTGCCGAGGCAGCCTGTGCCTCACGCCGAAAACGGGCGAGAGCCTGGTGATCACATCCGATCCTTTCAGGCAGGAACTTGAGCGCCACAAAACGGTGGAGACGCGTATCCTCAGCTTTGTAGACCACTCCCATGGCGCCGCCACCAAGCTTCGCGATGATGCGGTAGTGCGAAATGGTCTGGCCGATGAAGGAATCGTGAATTGCTCCGTCAGTGGTCACGGGGAAGTACCTTTTCCTCCTTCCCCCTTAGCTGGCATCGTAGGTTTGGAATCTGACGAAGTCAATGAAGAAGGATCCAAGGATGAATTGACGAACCAATGCGATTGCTTGACCCAAATATCGGGTCATGTCCTGGTAGACGCCATTCTCGTCAATGTGAATTCGGTGAAACGAGCCGGTTGGGGTAAGTGTGGTGCTGCTGAAATGCCCTTGCGCCCTGATCTCAGCGAACGCTTTCTGGACCGTTTCCGTGTTGCGGACAGCTCGCTTCGGTCAATGAGTGTCATGGGGATGTTGCAACAGTTGAGCCGCTTTCCGATCTGGGCCATGAGAGAGACGGCGTTGTCGAGCAAATCGATCAGACGCCCGGTTTCCTTCTCATGCAATGCGGTTCTGGCGCGAGGTAACGATTTGTATATAGCTCCACAGGCTCTCAAGCAATCTTAAGCCGATCTTCGCTCCCCTGGCCGCAATTAGGGTGGCAATGACTTTTTTTTCATTCCGCGTTACTCTTGCTGCTTAATTTTTGCCGCGAGTCACGCGTGAGCACTCTTTCCGTCACTTCCAAGAAACGTTCGGTTCTCTGGCGGCCCGTATTCCTCGAGCTGACGGTGGTGTTCGTCGGGTTGGTGGTTTATGCCATCCTGGCCTCGATCAACCAGCCGGCTTCACTGTTCGTCATCATGATTGCTAGCCTCACGGTGGGCAACCTTCTCATTCCTCTCCAATTCGCCTGCCGTCGCCTTTACGTGGCGCGCCCGTTCCCGTGGAACTGGGTCGCGTTTTTCCCTGTCCAACTCATGTTCGGGGTGATTTGCGCCGTCGCCGCGATTCTCTTCCTGCGGTTGACCAAAATTGATCGCGAGTCGTTCTCGGTTCTCTTCACCAGGATCGGTTATTTCGTCATCGTCGTCGCGGTGGTCACCAACGTTGTCCTGTTTGGTGTGGAAGAATTCCAGCGAAAGCTGAGAGAACGCAATCAACAGCTGGAGCAGACTGTCGAGAAAGGGAGCATCGCGCTGCAACAGCAGGAGGAAGAACTCAAGCGAGCGCGCGAGATTCAGCAAATGCTGCTGCCCAGCACGTTGCCGCAGCTTGCTGGAGTTCAGATCGCCGGAGCCTGGCAGCCTGCGCGTGAAGTCGGTGGCGACTACTTCGACGTGATTCAACTGGACAAAGATCGCCTTGGCATTTGCATGGGCGATGTCGCCGGAAAAGGAATCACCGCCGCGTTGCTCATGGCGAATCTCCAGGCATCCTTTCGCGCCTTCGCCACCACCGAGGCATCGCCTCAGGTGGTCTGTACCAAACTGAATAAGTTCCTTTGTGCAAACACCGTTTCGGGAAAGTTTGTAACTTTCTTCTACGCGGTGCTCGACGCCGACGCACGCACGCTCACCTACGAGAATGCCGGACACTCACCCGGACTTCTGTTGCGGAGCAACGGCACAACAGAAACTTTGCAAGGAGGAGGAGCAGTACTGGGTGTGCTGCCTGATTGGACCTACCAGGACTACACCGCGCAACTTCAACCGGGCGACCAACTGCTACTCTCAACTGACGGCATCACGGAAGCCGAGAACGCCAAATTCGAAGAGTTCGGCGACGAACGCCTGCTGGAAGCCGCTCGCGCACGCCACGGAAGCGCGCTCGAAGTTCAACGCGCCATCATGCGGCAGGTCACGGCCTTCTGCGGTGGGAATTTCCGCGACGACGCAACCTTACTTGTTCTACGAATCTCTTGAGCGACGCCGGGAATCCATGCCCCGATACGTCCGGGGCGGGAGCATAGAGAGTTTCGGGGTATCGAGCCGCTGCTGCTTAACCGGACAATCAAGTGAGTCGGAGTTCCCCGCACCTGTTGCGTTTCGACAAAACTAGCCGCACGTTTCTGACGCCAGCCGCTGTGTGCACCCGCGCTACGGACAATCCGGGACCTATCCCGGTGTCGTTCACCGAGCTCTACTCGGTGGACCAGAGTGTCGGGGCGTTGATTCAGACCGCCTCAGTCACCTCCATGTTCTTGGTGTTCATGCTCCTCGTCGTGGTCGTGCTCATCGGTCCCTTGGCATTTGCAGCAGCAAGGATCGCAGTGGCGTGTGTCGCAGTTGCCCCTGCGACAACTGTCAAGCCATTTCTTGCAGCAGCTGTCGCTCCAAATCGTGGCTGCCAAAAGTTCGAGGACTTTGACTGGATCGGTCGGATCGTCACTGGTGATAACCAATTCACACGGACGCGGATAGCGCTCCGTAGTTTTGCAACGAATGACGATCGGCGACCCCATGGCGCACCGCATTCTCGACCAGCGGTTGCAGCAGCATGCTCGGTACCAGTGCGTCCAGCGTCAAGCGCAGAGGCGAAGCAATTGGACGAAAGTATCGATCGATACCAACAGTTCGACAGTTCTTCGGCGGTCTGGTGGGGAAACACTCAGCGCACCCCCGTTAGGAGTAGTGGACAGCTACATCGTGGCTCGCACCTGACGCCCTATTGACAGTAATATGCGTGCATATATATATATAGGATTATGCATATTAGCTCTCTCCAGACACTCGCCGACCCGACGCGTTTCAGGATCGTCGAAATCCTTCGGGATGGTGAGCTCGCGGTGAACGACATCGTCGGCAACGTTGAGATCGACCAATCGGGCGTTTCGCGGCACCTTCGGATTCTGCACGAAGCGGGTTTCGTTCAAATGCGGCCAGACGGTCAAAAGCGCCTCTACTCTCTCCGCCCTGAACCTTTCCAGGACCTCGACGCTTGGATTTCGACGTATCGCAGGATGTGTGAGAAGCGGCTTGATCGATTTGGAGAGGCACTTCATACGAGTCAAAAAGACCGTTTAGATCGGAAGGCGAGGAAGGCGGGAAGGAAATGACACAAAAAGAATCCGGCTCAAAACAGAGGGGCGCAGAAGGGACAACGAAGGGCAACAGGCGGAGGATCACGCTGGCACGTACCTATGACGCATCTCTTGAGGACATTTGGAGTCTCTGGACGACGAAGAAAGGCATTGAGTCGTGGTGGGGGCCGGAAGGTTTCACAGTGAAAGTACGTAAACTCGACCTCCGACCAGAAGGTGAGTTGCTCTACACAATGACGGCAACCGGCCCGTCACAGATCGAGTTTATGAAACGGGCCGGGATGCCTCTCATCACCGAAGCCCGGTTGACGTATACAGAAGTCAGCCCGATGCACCGCCTGGCATACATTCATTGGGTCGATTTCATTCCCGAAGTGGAGGCGTATGACGTTGCGACCGTCGTTGAATTCCACGCCGAGCGGAACCGAGTTCGAATGGTCGTGCATCTCGACGCAATGCATAGCGATGAATGGACGCAGCGGGCCGTTAGTGGCTGGGAGAGCCAACTCTCGAAGGTGGACCAGTTGTTCCGCAGATTGGAGGAGGAGTGAACACATAGCTAACCCAGAAACCCGCTACTTTGTTGACGGCTCCGTCGAGCCCTTCCTGCAGCAAGAAGTGGGGGCGCAAACAGCATGACCAAACGACCGCTCCTAAGAAGCATTGCAGCGGTTGCGCCGGCTTCATCCTTGGGGAGAACTGGGGGACTGGATCAAGTCGAAAGGACATCGTACCGCACGCGATTTCTACGAATGGTACCCAGTGGGCCCAGAGTCAAGCCCGAATCCAGCCGGATGGCGCACAGAACTCCAGTGTCCCCTGTTGCAGAACTTAGCTGAAGAAAGAGGGCACAAATGGGAGCGAAGTGCGCCCTTTTCGCGCCTTTGACGGCCTCACAAGAACTTGCCTAACTCTTTTGGAAAGAATGGCGGGGACGACGAGACTCGAACTCGCGACCTCTGCCGTGACCGAGCAGTAACAACAAGTACTTCCAATAACTTACAAGGCTATGAAGGACTGCCAAGTACTTGTAAATACGCCTAAGCCGATCCCATCTCGGGTTGGACTTCGGGGTAGAAAAGGTGCTCAACTTTGCGGCGGATCCGAGGAATGCCGCGCCTGACCGAGACGAGGTATCAGGATCCCACGTCGCTGCAGCTCGATCATTAACTTCTTAACGCCGCGGCGGAACCTATCCCAAAGTGTCAAAGCCGGTCCTGGGCGTCTGACTCTATCACAGAATTTGCAGGCCCACGATTTTTGCAAGTTTCTGCTGGCGGCCGTCGAAGGTCCAAAATCGCTCCGCCTTAAGGTCGAGAGCAGTGGCCACATGGAGACTGTCAAGGGTGCGGACACCAAGTTTTGGCCCGTAACGGCGGCCCAAATCCTCGCATGTGTCGAAAGCGTTTTCGGGTATACCCGCAGGCATCCAAATCCCGTTGGACTGATCCTGCTCCAGTTGGCGGTGCATCTCGTTGGCTTCCCGGGCGGACAACTCTCCGCGGAAGACGTGCTGGGCAATGGCGTGTGCCCATTCGGCTCGGTGCAGTGCAGTTAGCCATAGGCTCGGAGCCGTCAGGACGCGCTGCCGGGAGACAGTGGAATGTTGGTCGGTCACGTACAAGGAAACAACAAAACTTGAATCCACATAAACGCTCAATAGCGTCCTCGATCCTCAATGACAATATCGGCGCCTGGCAAAATGCGGTCGCCAAAAACCTTTTTTGCGCGAGCCGCAAAATCAGGAAACTTGACGGGCCGCTCGCTCCCCCGAGCGGCAGGAATGATCCGGGCGATAACTTTGTTGCGTTCTCGCAGTTCAACGGTCTTCCCGGCGCGTAGCCAGACCTTGAGTTTGCGAGTGTCGCGAAGTTGGCGGATGTTCACGCTCGGCATGTTACAATCGTGACACAATATGTGCCACATTGTCAATTCGTATAGCCGGAAAGGTCAGAGCTCGGACCGGTTTCGTTTTTATCGCTGTATACGCGCAGGACAGTTCACTTCGGCCATTGGTTGTTGTTCGCTCGGACATGGCGCTCGCAGAAGTTGTCATTCAGGCGAACATCTCCTGTACCGCAGTTGCGGTCGGGAGGTCGTCACGCAGCAAGGAAGTCTGATAAGAAGCAAGCGCAAGCATGGGCCAGACGTTTGGCAGTTCCGTTGGTCAGAAAAAGGTCCCAATGAAAAGCGAGTCTACCGCAGGAGAGTCGTCGGCACGGTTGAGATGAGGATGCTGTTCGCGCCGCTGTGGCCGTTTTGGTTTCGGAAATCAATTCACGCCAACCATTAGTTGCGGTCAACCCCCTTACCGTCACGCTATCGTCGGTGGCCAGAGGGAAGTTTTTCCCTTTATCCCGAGTTGGGGCTCATTTGGCGCAACCGATTCACAGACTATGGCATGAAAATCATTGAACAGTGGGGCGTCTCGGCACAGCGCATTCGTTACACGTATCCGAACAAGCGACTCCCTGATTCACAATTTCCAACCGCACTGCTCGCACTTGAATCGTTCTTCAGACTTCTCCTTGGAAGCTGTCCTTCCGCAGCGTGGACACTTCATCGTACACATCTGTGTCAAAGGGCCATCTGGAGTTACTGTGAAAATATCGAATGTGGGCTTCACCGTGGCCTCCTTCAATCGACTTCTCATCGGCATCGGTGGGGATGCTGTTCAGTTTTGCATTTCTGGTTCCACGACGCCGATGTCGAAGTCGGCCCAGCGAAATCAATTAGTTGAAGCATCCAGAGCGTTGCCTTGAATTCTGAACGAACGTCACCATATCAGGTAATTTTTCCAGCGACATTGTCCATCTGTCGTACCAGAACCAAGGAGGCTCAAAAAAACCCGTTCCACTCGCTCTAAACCTTTGCCGCGATACTCGCGGAAACAAAAAGCAACATGGCTGAAGTTATAACAGTGCTGGCGAGACGGCGGCGGCTATCCTATTGATTTTGCAGTCGGCCAGAGTTTTGGCGAACCACAGGTATTAGTGAACGTCATGCGGATTCCGTGCTTCGGCCGCAGAATGACCATCGGACGAGCTTCGATCATCTGGCCCGGAGCCAACTGAAAATCGTATTTTCTGAGCACATCGCTCAAAATCATGAGGATCTGCAGCATCGCGTAATTTCCACCGACACAGCCTCGCGGTCCGCCCCCGAAGGGAAGGGAAGGTGAAAGGCGTGCGCAGCTTCTCGTTCGCTTTGGTGAAACGCTCCGTATCGAAATTCTCCGGATTCTGCCAGTAGCCCATCCGCTTTACTTGAATGGTAGTTCTCCGCATTAGTCTTTAACACGTGCTGAATGACAGCGGGATCGATCGTAACGATCGCCTCCTTGAGACCACCCCAATAGAGCCGAAATGTGTCGCCGAAGATTTCGTTGTACCTGGACAAAACCTTGTGGTTCGCCAAAACTCTGGCCGACTCTAAATCAATGACATAGCCCCCTCCGGTCACTGCTGAGGTATAGGTCCTAGCCGTGTTTTCGTCACGAGGAATGTGCCCGCGAGTTTTTCTGGATCTACATCTCCACAGTGAAGGCGTTAGAGGAGAGTTTAAAATGGAAACTATTGCAGATACTTTTGTTCGGACGATTCAAGATCTTCGAAATCTTTAAGGCCGCTTCAAGCGTCTGATTTTCATTAGATTCCGCAAGAAATCTCTCCAGGGGTTCGTCAAATCGCTCACGCAGCGACTCTTGAAGAACGCTAGACGCTCTTGCAGCTGCTAACCAATCGTTTGCTAAAGCAACGAATTGCGGATAGTCCTTCTGTAGAGCGATTTTGAGTGCTTGAAGAGCCGAACGATAAACCCACAATTCGCTGTTCGCCTTCTTGATCTCAGTGAAGGAGGCAACGAGAAGTTCTCGGAGTTTCAACCTGTCCATGGTCTCTCCACCGTTATTAAAGCTTTTTCAGTTACGCTTTGATAGTCTTGCGTGTCGATTCGCTCAGCGGAACGCCCACTGTCACTGGTGCGCCTCATCGTTTTACTCTCGGCAACGTCTCTAGATAGCAGAACACCGACTTCCCTTCGATACGCTCGGAGCCGATCCAAAATGTCCTTGTCGAGCTATAGTGCAAACTGTTCGCGACTCTCGGTCTCCGTTGAAACAGTCTTCTTGCCATCTGCCCTCCAATAATTATCCGCTTTATCGGATTGCGCCAGTCTAGAGGGGACAACCACACTAAAAACAGTAAAGCGACAGCAACTGTCACGATAGTTTCATGTTTTCACTTACGGAGGGGGGAACGGTGAAACGGGTTTAATACTAGCATACGTCGCTCCCTCGTATTGCAGCCCCCCGTCCCGAAGAGGTGGTAGCCCAGCCACTTTACATCGTACGATCCGCCGTGCGAAAAAGAGCAACCCGCTCCACCGCAGGTCAAAGTCGGCGACCATATCAAGGTGTCACTACCGATGGGCCGCATTATCGACACAACCGTTCTCGCCACGGGCACAGCGCGCTTGCCTGAAAACTATTTGTCGCTTTCCACAGTTTGTTCGAACACCAGAAAAGCCCAAGGGCCAGAGGCCAGCCGTACTTCGCCTCGCGACTCAAGAGTCGCGCGCGTCTGGCTGCCTTTGCCACCCCACTGCTCTTCGGCTGAGTCCAACTGTTTGTGCCAGCGTCCCCGTGAAACTGGTATCGTCACTTCCGTCGGCTCTTCGTTGAAGTGAAACGCAACAAAGACGCGGTTGGAAGCGTCCCACCTCTCTACCAAAAAGAATTTTTCGTCGCGGAGGACCACGGCCTCCAAGGTGTTTTTATCCCGCCGTGCTAGCGATGGTATGTCGCGTCGCAAGCGAAGCAGCTCCTGGTAGAAAAGCCAAAGGGTGCGATGTCGCCCGCTGTCCTTCAACTTCCAGTTCAGTTTTGCGCTGAAGAAAGTTGCTCCGGTCTGCGGGTCGGGAATGTCTCCACTCCAGTTAAAGCGCGCGAATTCCTCTCTGCGGCCGCGACGCACGGCCTCAATCAGCGCCGGATCCTCGTGGCTGACAAAGTATGGGAAGCGCGCTAATTCGCCATACTCTTCGCCCATAAACAACAGAGGGATGTAAGGAGAAAGCAACACGGCCCCTGCGGCCAGTTTCAATTGGTCGAAGGACACGATTTCTGATAGGCGATCACCTGAGCTCCGATTTCCCACCTGATCGTGGTTTTGCGCGCAAACTATGAAGCGCTCAGCCGGTATATGTTTCGATGAATTTCCGTGGCGTCTTTGTCGATACTTGGAGTATTGCCCAGAGAACAAAAAACCGTTTCGATAGCAGTGCGCCAGATCCTCGATCCCTTGGAAGTCCTCGTAATAGCCGGCTTGTTCTCCTGTCAGCAGAACGTGTAAAGAATGATGAAAGTCATCATTCCACACCGCGTCGCATCCGAGGCCGCCCAACTCCCGAGAGCTAACGACGCGAGCATCGTTTCGATTGCTCTCCAGGAACGCGTACACGCTGCGGCCCAGTTTCTTCCCTGCTTCGTGGAGCGTAGTAGCAAGTTCTTCCACAAATGTCCGCGCTGAGGAATCCACAATCGCGTGGACAGCGTCGAGGCGGAGAGCATCGATATGGAATTCCATGACCCATTGCAATGCATTCTCGGTGAAATAGCGGCGAACCTCATCGCTCCCGGCGCCGTCGAAGTTAATGGCTTGGCCCCATGGCGTCTTGTAGCGATCCGTAAAATAGGGGCCGAAATGTGCCAGATAATTTCCCTCAGGACCCAGATGGTTGTAAACCACGTCAAGAACTACCGCGACTCCGTTTTGATGGCAGGCATTGACCAATTCCTTGAGCGCCATGGGGCCGCCATAGGTGGCCTGAACAGCATAAGGATAAACTCCGTCATAACCCCAATTGCGGTTCCCGGGAAATTGAGCGACGGGCATCAGCTCAATCGCTGTTATACCGAGTTGCTGCAACGCTGCAATCCGCGGAATAATCGCATCGAAAGTCCCCTGTGGCGTAAAAGTCCCTACGTGGAGTTCGTAAAGAACGTATTTCTCCAGTGGCACACCTCTCCACGAGGAATCGTTCCACGCAAACCGGTGGCCCACAACCTGAGAGGGCCCGTGGACGCCCTGTGGTTGATGCCGGGAGGTAGGATCTGGCAGCTCTTTGTTGTTGTCCATGCGGTATCGGTAAAGCGTTCCGGCTGGAACACCTTCGGCCACGGCATGGAAATATCCGCATGAACTTGAGTGCATGACAATTCTGCGTTCTTGAGGTTCTACGACGCACACTTCAATTTGATTCGCGTGCGGAGCCCACAACAGAAAGCTGCACGCATTGTTGTCCCCGAGTGACGCACCCAGAGGTTCCTTGTATTCCGCGGTCACTGTATCTGCGCTCCCTTTCTTGCCCCGACGACTCAGTATATATTTAGCGCGTACTATTCGAGAGATAATCTGGCTCAAGCCGAACCCTCGTCAGGAGGGCTTTTTTAGGGGAACGCTTCCGTTCTAAAGCAGACAGACAGGCTAGTTGTCATTGATCTGACTTATGATTTCTGGCCAGCCTGAATGGGAGCCTTTTTCCTCGTGGGAGTGCTGAACACCATGTATGCCCCTTTAATCGAAGCAGATAAGGAAATGTTCCGATGTGGCGAAAGTCAACCTCGGGGGGCACAGTGATAAGCGAAAAGTTTGGAATGAATCTCCAAGAGCCCATGGCACATCAACAGATTCCGCTGACTTGCTACCGCCTTCAATTCAATCGGGATTTGACGTTTCAAAAGGCATCCGAAATTCTTGAATATCTCGATCGACTGGGGATCACAGATATCTACGCGTCTCCCCTCCTAGAGAGTCGTTCTGGCAGTCAGCATGGATACGACGTCACGGATCCTACCCGCATTGACAGCGATTTAGGCAGCGAAGAGCAGTTCCAGGCTTTCCAATCGGGCCTCCAAAAACGGGGCATGCACCTGCTTCTTGACATCGTTCCCAATCACATGGCAGCGAATCAGGAAAATCCCTGGTGGATGGATGTTCTGGAAAACGGGTCAGGTTCCGCTTACGCGGCTTATTTCGATATCGACTGGCATCCGCCGTCACTAACGGTCGAGAACAAAATTTTTCTGCCGGTGCTCGGAACTTTTTATGGTAACGCTCTCGACAACCTGGAACTGCAGCTTGTCTTTCAGCAAGGCCGTTTCTTGATCCGCTACTACGACATGGTCTTTCCCCTCACTCCGAAGTCGTACCGCCGGATTCTCAAGCATCGAGAACACGTTCTGGAAAAAAGGCTTGGTGCAAATTCGCATCCCTTCCAAGAATATCTAGGAATCGTCGCTGCGTTGGCCGCGCTGCCGGAACGGGACTCCTTGACCATCGACGCAGCCGGCGAACGGCGCCTTCAGGTCGAAGGTATCAAAGAGCGTTTGCGCCGGCTTCACGAGTCAAACCGCGAAGTTGCGCAATTTGTCAAGGAAAACCTGAAAATCTTCAATGGACGTCGCGGTCACCCCCGAACTTTTCGCAAGATCGACCGTTTGCTGTCTGAACAGGCTTACGTTTTGGCCTACTGGCAAAATGTCAATGAAGGAATCAACTATCGGCGGTTCTTCACCATCGCGGACCTCGTCGGAGTGCGCATCGAAGACCCGATGGTTTTTGAGGCGACACACCAAGTGGTCTTCCGGTTGGTGGAAAGGAAAATCGTTACCGGGCTTCGGATCGATCATATTGACGGACTTCGCGACCCGTTGGGCTACCTTCGGCAGCTACAAGCGCGGACTTCCGGTCGCCAAGATAATGAAAACGAAAAAGGCTTCTACGTAGTTGTCGAAAAGATACTCTCCGCGAACGAAAAACTCCCAGCGGAATGGCCGGTGCAAGGGACCACGGGTTATGACTATCTGAACGCCGTCAACCGGTTATTTGTTTATCCCGAAGGCGCGCGCACCATCGAGGAGAACTATTTTCGCTTCTTAGGGCGCAAGCTTGTCTATCAAGATGTAGTGCATCGTGGGAAAAAGTTAGTCATGTCGACGCTCTTCGCAGCCGAGATGAGGTACTTAAGCCACCAACTCGCCGTCTTGGCACAGGGCGACCGCTACGCGAGAGAATTGCCGCGCGTTGAACTCGCGCAAGCGCTGATCGAAACGACTGCGTGCTTCCCGGTCTATCGAACATACATTCGCAGCATGGATGTAGCGGATGACGCGAAACATCACATCCGGCGCGCTGTGGACGCCGCACGTGCTCTTAACCCTAATCTCACTTCAGCTTGCTTCGACTTTGTAAATGATGTGTTGCACTTGAAAGATACCGGCCATCTCTTCGCGGAACAGAGGGAGGCACGTCTGGCTTTCGTGATGCGCTGGCAACAATTCACAGGTCCCATTTTCGCCAAAAGTCTGGAAGATACAGTTCTGTATGTCTACTGCCCCCTTCTTTCTCTAAATGAAGTGGGCGGCAATCCTTCACCGGAGGCTCAGTCCGCGCTCGATTTCGACCAATTGGTACGTGAGCGGCAGCGCCAGTGGCGACATGCACTGAATTCCACTTCCACCCACGACACCAAACGAGGCGAAGATGTGCGCTCGCGAATCAATGTGCTTTCCGAAATTCCCGGCAAGTGGCAAAGACACCTAAACGCATGGGCGAAATGGAACGCGAGTAAGAAAGAAATGATTGCGTCCCACGCGGTTCCTGACCGCAACGAGGAAGTTTTCTTGTACCAAACGCTGATTGGCGCTTGGCCATTGGCGGACACGGAAATGCCCCAATTTCGCGAGCGCTTGGAAGCTTACATCCTCAAGGCAATTCGTGAGGCCATGGTTCATACGCGTTGGAGCCTGCCCAATACCGCGCATGAACGAGGGGTAGTCAAATTTCTCCAGGCCATACTCGAACCCCGCCGCGATAATTCGTTTCTCAATGATTTCTTGAAATTTCAACGAAACATTGCCCTATACGGGATGTTGAATGGTCTAGCACAGGTGTTACTGAAGATGACGAGCCCGGGAGTGTCGGACTTCTACCAAGGATGTGAGCTTTGGGATCTTCGTTTTGTGGATCCCGACAATCGGGGACCTGTCGATTTCGAATATCGAGCCACTCTGCTTCGTGAAATCGAGACACGAAGTCAGCAGGATATTTTGCGATTTTGTCGCGATCTAGTTCAGAATTGGCACGACGGCCGTATCAAGCTCTATCTCATCTGGAAGATCTTGAATCTCCGTCGTCAACACCGTCAAGTCTTCCTCGAAGGGCAATTCCTGCCGTTGAAGGCTTCAGGCAAAAGGGGACCGAACGTGAAGTCCTTTGCACGCTGCAAGGGCAATTCCTGGATGGTGACCGTCGTGCCGAGATGGCTGAGGCTAGCCAGAGCACCAATCACCTCAACCCGCACAGAGGGATTCTGGCTTGGTTCACACCTCCTTCTTCCGATGAAGGCTCCGGAATGCTGGGTGAACGCCCTAACCGGGGAGACGCTCAAAACGAGGTACTTGCGACCAGGCCCATCGGTGCCCCTGAAAGATGTCTTTCGGAACTATCCAGTTGCCCTTCTCCAAAGTCAAACCTGACACAAGGAAACCATGTATTGCATCAACGAGCGCGAACGATAGAATGGGATTGCCTGTTCTGCATGCGTAGGCGTGCTTGGCCCGCGGTTCTGTGCGATGGCGTTCAACCGCCTTGCGTCGAAAAGCTGCGAATGATCATTTGCTCGGTTCAAAGTCATAGGAGGGAGTTTTAGGCAAATGCAGGAACAGGCAGCTAGTGGACGACACCGAGTCGTAATTGAACGAGTTTCGCCGGAAATCGACTGTGGCCGGTTTGCCATCAAGCGCGTTATCGGAGAGACCGTGGTCGTAGAAGCCGACGTCTTCTCCGACGGTCATGACCAAGTTGCATGCCAGATTCTGTACTCTGAGGATAGCAAGAATTTTCGATCGTCACCGATGAAGCCGCTCGCCAATGATCGCTGGCGTGGTGAATTTACTGTTGTCAAAGTGGGACAATATCAATATACGGTGGAAGGTTGGATCGATCATTTCCAAACCTGGCGTCATGCTCTCGAAAAGAGAATTGCCGCCGACCAGGATCTTCATGTTGAATTACTGATTGGGGTCGAGCTGATTGAAGCTGCCGCTATGCGAGCGGCGCAACAAGATGCGGCTCTTCTTCGACAATGGGCTCAGCGCCTGCGGGAGGATAAAGATAAACCATCAGGGGCGCAACTTGCTCTGGACGAGGAGTTGCTCCACGTCATGCAGCGCAGCCCGGATCGCAACTTCAGCAGCCGATACGAAAAACAATTAACCGTTGTCGTTGACCGTGAGACGGCGCGTTTCTCAACGTGGTATGAAGTCTTTCCTCGGTCCTGTTCGTCCGAGGCCGGGAGTCACGGGTCGTTCCGCGATTGCGAGGCATGGCTTCCCTACATTGCCTCGATGGGTTTCGATGTCGTCTACCTTCCGCCTATCCATCCGATTGGACAGACGTTTCGAAAAGGCAAGAACAATTCCGTCGTTGTTCAACCTGGTGACGTTGGCAGTTCTTGGGCTATTGGATCGAAAGAGGGCGGTCATATGAGTATTCATCCTGAGCTCGGCACACTCGAAGACTTCAAGCGGTTCCTGTCGGAGGCTGGCGAGCATGGACTTGAAGTCGCTCTCGACATTGCCTTTCAATGCTCACCGGACCATCCGTACGCTAGTCAGCATCCCGAATGGTTCCGAAAACGTCCAGACGGCACGATTCAATGTGCGGAGAACCCGCCAAAGAAGTATCAGGATATTTATCCGCTGGATTTCGAAAGCGCACAGTGGCGGCCGTTGTGGGAGGAATTGAAGAGCGTTTTCGAGTTCTGGATCGACCAAGGGGTTCGTATCTTTCGTGTAGACAATCCTCATACGAAGCCGTTTTCCTTCTGGGAATGGGTTATTGGGGAAATTAAGGAACAGTATCCCGACGTGCTCTTCCTTTCCGAGGCATTTACGAGGCCCCATGTGATGTCTCGGCTCGCCAAGGTCGGCTTTTCTCAGTCGTACACCTATTTCGCGTGGCGCAATACGAAACATGAGCTCACGAGCTACTTCACAGAACTTACGCAAACCGAACTGCGAGAGTACTTGAGGCCGAATCTTTGGCCGAACACACCAGACATCCTGCCCGAGTTTCTTCAAGTCGGTGGAAGGCCCGCGTTCATGGTCCGGCTGATTTTAGCGGCCACCCTTGGGTCAAGCTATGGAATCTATGGACCTGCCTTCGAGCTCTGCGAAAACTTTCCCCTCCAGCCCGGCAGCGAAGAGTACATGAATTCCGAGAAGTATGAACTGAAGCACCGCGATCTCCATTCAGGGGCGAGCCTTAAGGACCTTATCTCCCGGGTCAACCTCATCCGCAAGGAAAATCTGGCGCTGCAAAGCAATCGCAACTTGCGCTTTCACGAAACAGATAATCCAGCCTTGATCTGTTACAGCAAAACAACGGACGACTTTGCCAACGTGATCGTCGTCGTCGTCAATCTCGATTGCTTTCACACGCAATCCGGGTGGGTCCATCTCGATCTTGGGTCGATTGGAATGGATGCGAATCGCGCGTTTCAAGTTCACGACTTGCTCGGTGGCGGCAAGTATCTGTGGCAAGCATCGCCGAACTATGTGGAGCTAGTCCCGGAGAGTCTCCCAGCGCATATTTTGCGTTTGCACCGATGGGTTCGCACGGAACGGGATTTCGACTATTACTTGTGAGTGGATCCGTGAAACATGGCGATTGAGCCAGCGCCGTGTAGTGTAACGACAAGGAGTGCATTCTTTGGAAGCAACCCTGAGCGAATTCGATCTGTATTTGCTTAGAGAAGGCACGCACACCCGTGCCTACGAAAAGCTCGGCGCTCACCTCGCAGAAAGAGATGGCCGACACGGCGTGCATTTCGCGGTGTGGGCACCGAATGCAAGGCTCGTCTCAGTGATTGGAGACTTCAATCGCTGGAATCCGGCGGCTGATGTGATGCTCCCGACCCCGGCAGGGATTTGGGAGAGCTTTATACCCGATGTTGGCAGGGGAACGGTGTACAAGTATCACGTGGAATCCAACTATCAAAACTTTAAAGTCGATAAGGCAGATCCCTACGGATTCGCGACCGAGATTCGCCCCCAGTCAGCGTCGTGCGTCTGGCACCTCGAAAGCTACTCGTGGCAGGACAGTGCGTGGATGGCGGCTCGGGGAAGAAACAATTCTTTCGATTCTCCCATATCCATCTACGAAGTTCATCTTGGCTCTTGGAGGCGCGTGCCGGAAGAGAGCAACCGTTGGCTGACGTATCGCGAGTTAGCGCCTCTGTTAGCTGATTACGTCCATGACTCAGGCTTCACTCACGTTGAACTTCTTCCGGTAACGGAGCACCCTTTCGACGGGTCGTGGGGATATGAGACGACCGGCTACTTCGCTCCCACGAGCCGGTTCGGAACGCCGGCGGACTTTATGTATTTCATAGACTATTTCCATCAGCATGGCATCGGCGTAATCCTGGATTGGGTGCCGGCCCATTTTCCGAAGGATGAGGCTGGACTCGGTTATTTCGACGGGACCCATCTTTATGAGCCTGCGGATCCGAAGCAGGGAGAGTATCCCGACTGGAACACGTTTGTTTTCAATTATGGTCGCAACGAGGTCCAAAACTTTCTAATCAGCAACGCGCTGTTCTGGCTGGACAAATACCACGTGGACGGCCTTCGCGTTGATGCTGTGGCCGCGATGTTATATCTCGACTATGGGCGGCGCGAAGGTCAATGGATACCGAACCGCTATGGAGGTAAGGAAAACATCGACGCAATTCATTTCTTGAGATCGCTCAACGAGCGAGTCTATGCAGAGTTCCCGGATGTGGTGATGATCGCCGAAGAATCGACCGCTTGGCCACAAGTGTCGAGGCCTACATATGTGGGCGGTCTCGGTTTCGGTCTCAAATGGAATATGGGTTGGATGCATGACGTGCTCGACTACATGTCGCAGGATCCGGTCTTTCGGTGCTATCACCACAATCAGATCACGTTTAGCCTGATCTATGCCTTCAGCGAGAATTTTGTTCTGCCCTTTTCACACGATGAGGTGGTCTACGGCAAGGGTTCTTTGCTCCGCAAAATGCCTGGTGATGAATGGCGGAAATTTGCGAATTTGCGGCTCCTATACGGCTTCATGTTTGGCCATCCTGGGAAGAAGCTTCTGTTCATGGGGGATGAGTTTGGCCAATGGTCCGAGTGGAACCACGACGCAAGCCTCGAGTGGCACCTGCTACAGAGCCCTTTCCACGCAGGGCTGCAGCGTTGGACCCGCGATCTCAATACTCTGTACCGCGGCACTACCGCGCTATACGAACTCGACTTCGACCCGGCGGGTTTCGAGTGGGTAGATTGCAAGGACTTTCACAGGAGCATCATCAGCTTCCTGCGCCGTGGCCGAGACCAGGACGATCATCTCCTTTTCGTGTGTAATTTCACACCCGTCGTTAGGCAAAACTATCGTGTCGGAGTCCCACGGGAAGGATCCTGGAAGGAAGCGTTGAACAGCGATGCGCCTTTGTACGGCGGCAGTGGCCAGGGAAACTTCGGCGGATTGTCGGCAGTCCCGCTCCCGATTCATGGACGGCCTTTCTCGTTGAACATGACGCTTCCACCTCTGGGAATAGTTGTTTTCCGGCCCGAGTCGCGCAGCGCTGCGTGAGGCGCAAGGAGGGGGATATGGCAAAACGGCCGGGTAGCGCAGCGGATCCACTTTGGTACAAAGACGCGATCATTTACGAGTTGCACGTGCGAGCGTTTAAAGACGGTAACGGCGACGGAATTGGCGATTTTCCCGGCTTGATTCAGAAATTGGACTACGTGCGAGATTTTGGTGCCACGTGCCTTTGGATATTGCCCTTCTTTCCATCTCCGCTCAAGGACGACGGCTACGACATTTCCGACTATCTCGGCGTCCACCCCATGTATGGCACCATCGAGGATTTCCGCAGCTTTCTTGACGCCGCGCACGACCGCGACCTGCAAGTCATGATCGAGTTGGTTGTGAATCATACATCCGATCAGCATCCGTGGTTTCAGGCAGCCCGCCGGGCACCGCTTGGCTCGCCGGAACGAGACTTCTACGTTTGGAGCGACACAGAACAGAAATACAAAGATGCGCGCATCATTTTCTCCGACACCGAAAGGTCCAATTGGACGTGGGATCCGGTCGCCAAACAGTATTATTGGCATCGCTTTTTCTCGCACCAGCCCGATCTGAACTATGACAATCCCAAAGTCGTCGAGGAAATTCTTAGAGTCATGCGCTACTGGCTGGACATGGGCGTTGACGCCCTACGCGTGGATGCGATCCCTTACTTAGTCGAGCGCGAAGGAACCAGTTGTGAAAACCTCCCCGAAACCCACGCCGTGATCAAGACACTCCGTCAGGAGATTGAGCTGGACTATTCAGGCCGCGTCCTCCTGGCCGAAGCTAACCAATGGCCCACGGACGTGCGCCCTTATTTTGGCGACGGAGACGAGTGCCATATGGCATTTCATTTTCCGCTGATGCCTCGGATTTATATGGCCTTGCGCCAAGAAGACCGTTTGCCAATCACCGACATAATTTCTCAGACACCTGAGATTCCGGAGACATGCCAGTGGGCTCTGTTCCTGCGGAATCACGATGAACTTACGCTCGAGATGGTAACCAATGACGAGCGAGACTACATGTATATCGCCTACAGCGCCGATCCCCGAATGCGTTTGAACCTTGGCATTCGCCGACGCCTCGCGCCTCTGGTTGATAATAATCGTCGACGCATTGAGCTCCTCAATAGCCTGCTGCTTTCCTTTCCTGGTACGCCGTTCCTCTACTACGGGGACGAAATCGGAATGGGAGACAATATCTATCTCGGCGACCGCAACGGCGTCCGGACGCCAATGCAATGGAATGCAGATCGCAACGCTGGGTTTTCGACAGCCACCCCCGGTCGGCTGTACAGCCCCGTCATCATGGATCCGGTCTGGGGCTATGAAGCGATCAATGTGGAAGCTCAGCAGGGCGATCCATCTTCGCTCTTAAGCTGGATGCGAAACATGATCGCCCTGCGAAAACTTTTTACTGTCTTTGGCCGTGGCGGAATCGAGTTTCTTGATCCGTCTAACCGCAAAGTGTTGGCCTATCTCAGGCAGTATGATTCCGAACAAATTTTGTGCGTTGCAAATCTTTCACGTTTTGCGCAGCCGGTTGATTTGGATTTGTCAAAACTGGAGGGTATGACTCCCGTAGAGATGCTCGGTTATGTGGAGTTCCCAGCGATTGAGCAACATCCTTACCGACTCACGTTGGCTCCCTACAGTTTTCTTTGGCTGGAACTCCAGCGCCGGGTCGACTTCGCAGAAACGAGTGCCGGCCTCGCAGAGCAAACACCAATCAATGCAACAGCCGGCTGGGGAGATATCTTGGAGGGCGCGAGCCGCCAGCGACTTGAGACTGTGAACCTCCCAGAATATCTTCCAAAGCAACGGTGGTTTGCGGGAAAGTCCCGCCGCATCAGATCGACGCGGGTTGTCGATTGGGCTTCCTTGAACGTCTCGCAGTCGGTTCTAGCGCTGATCGAGGTGCAGTTCGAGAGCGGAACACCCGACGTTTACCTGATGTCTCTGGCAATGACTTTCGGAGATGCTGCGGAAGAACTACGCCGAACTTCGCCTACCGCAATCGTTGGTCCAGTTGTGTCAGGGAAGGCATCCGGCCTCTTGCACGACGGAGTTTTTGACGACAAGACGTGTGCAGCTTTGTTTTCGCTGATTGAGAATGAGCTGGAGACGGAAGCGCGGCACACGCGCATCTTTGGCGTGCAAGGCAAGGTCTTTCGAGATATCCGGAGGGCGGCAGAGACTCCCCTGCCGGTACGTCGGGGCTCCGCCGAGCAAAGTAATACCTCGATTCTGTACGGTGACCGTTTCATACTCAAGCTCTTCCGCCGCCACGAGCCCGGCTTGAATCCAGATGCTGAGATCGGGCGATACCTTACCGAGAAGACAAATTTCAACCGTATTCCTCCCTTCGCCGGTTCAATTGAATATGCAAGAGCCGCGGATGCCGAGCCCGCGACCTTGGCCATGCTGCAAGGCCTCGTGACGAACGAAGGCGACGGCTGGAAGTGGACCCTTGAAGAGCTTGATCGCTACTTCGAAACTTATGCTCCGATTCCTTTTCCAGAGACAATCACCGACGGGCTGAACAATCCCGTGGACCTTTCCGAACGCCCAACCTCTTCACTGGCCCGGGACCATGTCGGAATCTATCTCGAATCTGCCGCGACGCTCGGGCGTCGGACCGCCGAGTTGCATCTGGCACTGGCCTCACCGACAGACGATCCGGCATTTGCTCCGGAGCCGCTAACGACGCAGGATTTTGACGCTTTGCTTAAGGACCTTCGGCAACACGCATCGAGTGTGTTCGACCTGTTAAAAGAGCGCGTGTCCTATTTGCCCGATGAAGTAGTTGAAATTGCCGCTGCGGTACTCAGCAAGCGTCGCCGAATTCTGGATCATTTCAATGGACTCCAATCGGATAACCTACGAGCGCAGCGAACCCGAATACACGGAGACTACCACCTAGGACAGGTCCTCAAAGTGAAGACTGATTTTGTCATTCTGGATTTCGAAGGTGAACCTTCACGGCCTTTGGCATATCGGCGTGCCAAGCAATGTCCGCTCAAGGACGTGGCCGGGATGTTGCGATCTTTCAGTTACGCTGCCCATGCCAGTCTGATCAACTATACGGCGCGGCATTCCGAGGATGTAGCGCGTCTCGAGCCTTGGGCGCTGCTCTGGGAGCGTTCAGCGGCGGCGGAATTCTTGCGGGCTTATCGCGAAACCGCTCAAGGCGGGAAGTTTTTGCCCAGTGCCGATTTTCGGAAGCTGCTCGATGTCTTTCTGTTGGATAAGGTGCTCTATGAAGTGCTCTATGAGATAAACAGCCGTCCCGAGTGGGTGCGTATCCCGTTGATGGGAATTCTGTCGCTGCAGGCATAATCGTTGACGTTGGGGTTTGACGGCAGACTGAGATCAAAAGGGGACTGAAAAGTGGAAGTGGATTCCATCTCGCAGCAAGCGCAAGAGACGATCGAAAAGATAGAAAACGCCGATCTGGTAGTCGGCATTCTCGCAGACTTCGATCCGAAGGACATTGCCGTGCTGTGTGATGAACTTCAAACGCTTGCCGGATCTGCTCGAACTGTTGTGTTGCAAAACGATAAAGGCAGCAGCCCAACCTCCACCCCTTCGGAGGCCGGCGCAAAGAGCACATTTCCGTTCTTGGTCCCCTGGCCATTATTGCGGCCGGACCCTGCGGGTGCCCCCGTGTTGAGCGCGTTCGCCGCATATCAAGCCGTCTTTGCAGCCAGCGAGAAGCTCGGGGCTCGGGCCTGTTGCATCGTGGCTTCCAAGCTCGAGAGTGCAACCCCGCGGTGGATTTGCCAACTGGTGCAGCCTGTGCTTCAAAGCAATCTTGATCTCGTCCTACCGCGTTACGCACGCCGCAAACTCGAGAGATTGCTGAATGGTAGTGTGATCTCTCCGATTACGCGGTGTCTCTACGCGAAGCGAATCCACAATCCAATGGGGCCGGATTTAGGGGTCTCGCAGCGCCTCTTTCGGAAGATCCTGGGGGCCGAACGGAACGGCAGGGCGAACGGTATGCATCCGCTGGCATCGCTCACGTCGGCCGCTCTTTGCGATAACATGCAGGTTTGCGAGGTGTACGTCGGAGCCCGCAGTTACCCGCCAGCGGATTGGAAGAATATCAGTTCCCTGATAGCCCAGGTTTTGGGCCCTATCTTTCTGGACATGGAGCGAAATGCCATCTGCTGGCAAAGAACGCGCGGTTGCGTCCCTGTTCCAGTGATCGGCGAGCCGGTGTCCGTACCTCAAGACACCGCAAATCCAGACATTAGCCGCATGGTCGAATCGTTCCAACTCGGAAATCGAGACCTCCAGGAGATCTGGAGCTTAGTGCTGCCGCCCGCTACCCTGTTCGAGCTTAGAAAGCTGTCGCACTTGCCACTGGAGCAGTTCCGCATGCCTGACGAACTGTGGGCGCGCATTGTCTACGATTTTGCGCTGGCCCATCGTCTTCGCACGATCAATCGTGATCACCTGCTCAAGTCTATGACACCCCTGTACCTGGCGTGGGTCGCCTCCTATGCGCTGGAATTGAGTGCGGAAGGAGAGGCTGCATCAGAGCAACAGCTCGAGCGACTGGGGATCGCATACGAATCCAATAAATCGTATCTCGTGTCCCGATGGAGATGGCCGGATCGTTTCAACCCGTAGCTCCTCGGGAGCTGCACCGGAGGTATTTATGTGGGATCAAGTCAAGCAGGCATTGATTCAGGCGACGACACGGTTTCTGACCAGATTTGCGAGCCTGTTGCCCGGTATGGTGGCTCTGATCTTGGCACTGCTGGTCTCGATCATGCTGGCCTTTATCTTTGCGTTTGTCGTTCGGCGGCTGCTCACCAGGCTGCGGTTTGGAGAGCGGCTCGTCCAATGGGGCTTCTCTTCTCCAGCGGAGTCACCGACAAGGAGCCCCGCCCTGCTCGTGTCTCGAGCGATAGCTGGTCTGGTCATCCTTGTAGGATTTTTGATCGGCATTACAGCGTTCGACGCCGGATGGACGTCGCAGCTTGCACATAGTGCCCTCGCCTATATTCCCAATATTGTGGCCGGCGCATTGGTCCTCCTTGTCGGTATCGTCATAGCTCGCTTTCTTGCACGAAGTGTGCTCATCGGTGGCGTTAACATGAACCTTCAGTATGCGCGTGTGCTAAGCGTGGGCGTGAAATGGCTCGTGATCGTGCTCGCAGTCGCGATGGCACTCGAACACCTGAGAATTGCCCCCGGCATTGTTCAGCTTGCCTTCGGCATTCTTTTTGGCGGAATTGTATTTGCATTGGTGCTAGCCGTAGGGCTGGGATCGAAGGATCTTGTCACCAAGTCGCTCGAGCGCGACGCAAAAAAACAGCCCAGCGAAGCGATTGAGGACCCGCTCCGTCATCTATAGCGTATAGAAGTCGGCAGTAGTTGCACGGGTAATTTCGTGAAGCGTCTGCGCTACGCTTCAATCAAGAATCCCTGCCGGATGGCTTGACGCACGAAGCTTGCACAATGGTGCGCTCCAGTTCCGAGATCGTTTCATCGTCCCTGTGCCTGTTATAAATCCAAACCATGCTGCGCTTGCTCGGGCTCTACTTCGGAATGCTTGGCCGCCTCTTTGGCCGGCGGCGAGATCTTCTCCTCGAGAATCTCACTTTGCGTCAACAACTCGCGGTGCTGAAGCGACAACATCCTCGCCCAAGTCTTGGACTTTTCGACAAGCTCTTCTGGGTAATCACCCGGCGGGTCTGGTCAGCTTGGAAAAAGTCCCTCATCATCGTCGCGCCTGAGACCGTCGTCCGCTGGCACCGGACTGGTTTTCGAGTGTACTGGCGGCTGATCTCCAGAGTCCGGGATTTGATTTTTCGGATAGTCGTCGAGAACCCGACCTGGGGAGCTCCTCATGCTCGGTTTTGACAGAACCATCTCCCGTTGGATGAAACGAGCGCCGAGAAATACCGACCGTGCCAAGCGCTGGCTAACCTTCCTTCGCAACCATCGGGAAGCGATTGCCGCCATGGATTTCTTCACGGTGCCAACGATGACGTTCGGTGTGCTCAACTGCTTCTTCGTCATCAGTCATGATCGTCGGCGCATCCTGCACATCAATGTCACGAAGCATCCGGCGAGCGGTTGGATTATCCAGCAGTTGCGGAGGCGTTTCCCTTTGAAGCCTCCGACGGAGCAGTGAGCGCCCCCAGGACCATTCCCAAGCGAACTTCATTCCGAAGTCCATGGCAGAATGGCATCGCGGAGCATTGGGTGGGAAGTTGCCGGCGCGACTTGCTAGACCATATTGTGTGTTGAATGAACATCATCTGAAGCGATTGCTCTCGGACTATGATTCGATACCATCACGAGGACCGAACCCATCTCGGGCTTGCGAAGGGGGACACCTGACGGCAGGGTTCGTTCCGTGGCTTCGGGTCGGATCCTTTCACGGGAGCGACTCGGCGGGCTGCACCATCGTTACGATCGAGCCGCCTAGTTCCTATCGCTTCTCGGCTGATCCTTCTGTGCTCCACGCACACCTGGGCTCGCCCTTTTTCAAAGCCTTCTTGCTGCATCGAGTCGATAGTCGTCTTCAGAACTACCCCACCTAAAACCGCTCCGTTTCGGGCCTCGGCTGAAGTTTTGGCGAACCACAGGTACCACAGGCGAAGCGTTCCAAAACAGAGACTGACAAAAAGCAACATGGCTGAAGTTATAACAGTGCTGGCGAGACGGCGGCGGCTATCCTATTGATTTTGCAGTCGGCCAGAGTTTTGGCGAACCACAGGTATTAGTGAACGTCATGCGGATTCCGTGCTTCGGCCGCAGAATGACCATCGGACGAGCTTCGATCATCTGGCCCGGAGCCAACTGAAAATCGTATTTTCTGAGCACATCGCTCAAAATCATGAGGATCTGCAGCATCGCGTAATTTCCACCGACACAGCCTCGCGGTCCGCCCCCGAAGGGAAGGAAGGTGAAAGGCGTGCGCAGCTTCTCGTTCGCTTTGGTGAAACGCTCCGTATCGAAATTCTCCGGATTCTGCCAGTAGCGCGGAGCATGGTGCGCACCGTACACGTACACAATGACCATCGATCCGCGGGGTATGGCGACGTCGCCTACGCGGTCGTCCGCGACAGCCATGCGGTCGATCATCCAAAATGGCGGGTAGAGGCGGAGCGCCTCTTGAATGACCCGAGTCACAAATTCGAATTTGGGAACGTCGCTGTGGCTCAGAGACGCTTCGCCGAGCACGGAATCAAATTCCTGCCTGACCCTTTCGAGACAATCTGGATGCGAGCTCAAAAGATAAAGAAGCCACGATAGCGCATTCGACGATGTTTCATGGCCGGCGACCAGAAGTTGCATGCTCTCACTCAGGATGAGCTCATCGCTCATGCCTTCGCCATCGCTGTAACGCGCATCCATCAAAGTCTGCAGCAGATCGTGGCCGGGCGGTTCGTTGCGGCGCTTCCTGATGTATTCGAGAAGAATGGCGTCCGCGCGCGTTCGCATGTCTTCGTGTCTGCGCAGTTCCCCCGAGACGGCGAACCAGGGATTCAGATAGGGCTGAAGGGTTTGCCGAACAATGAATTCCTGTACGGTGCAGATGGTATGGCTGACAATATCGATGTCTTCGTCCTTCAACCGTGCGCCAAATAGCGATCGGGAGACCATCGCGAAGGTAATTTTCATCAGGTGGGGGTAGATATCGACGGGGCTGCGACGGACCTGTCTGTCGAAATCCCGCAGCGACTCGGCAAGGGAGTCCTGCATGATTGAGGACAGCGCATCGAGTTGCGATCGATCGAAGCCCTTCTGGATGAGACGCCGCTGTGTGCGCCAGGCTTCTCCGTGGGTCGTGAGAAGACCTTTCCCCAGGAAGTGGCCCATCCGCTTTACTTGAATTTCGGATTTTTGGTAGTTCTCCGCATTGGTCTTTAACACGTGCTGAATGACAGCGGGATCGATCGTAACGATCGCCTCCTTGAGACCACCCCAATAGAGCCGAAATGTGTCGCCGAAGATTTCGTTGTACCTGGACAAAACCTGCACGGGATTGCGGAACATTGCGCGAGAATCCGCAAAGCAGCGAAATCGGGAAACAACGGGGACAGGCGTGGACGAGGTCATACCCAGCCGTCCTGATGCTTGCCTCGAACCGCAGGTGATTTCATGTCACTTGTAGGAAGTGGTAGCGGGCCATAGGTAAAAGATAAAATGCTCAGAATCAGTTTTCGTTCCCCAGTTGCCTCAAGAGTATCAGATGATGCCTGATTGCCCGGCTCATGGTGGGGTGCTGCCGATAGGGCACCCCGAACTCTTCGGCGGTCTCCTTCACGATCCTGGTCAGCGGAGCATAGTGGGTATGGCACACGAAAGGGCACAGATGGTGGACAATGTGGTGGTTGAGCCCGCCCGCGAGCCAACCGACGATCGGGTTTTCCGTCGCATAATCGGCCGTTGTCGCGAAGATGTGATACACGCCGTTGTCGAACTCACCGCGGTCCGAGGGAAAGTAGGTGCTGTCGATGGTGTGCGTCGTCTGGAATACAAGCGTTACGGCTAAACCGACGAACAAATGGACCAGGAAGAACGCCCCGGCGACCAACAGAGGTGGTTTTCGCAGCACCACCACCGGCAAGACAAGCATGTAGGTGAGGTAGAAGCCTTTGCCGGCAGCGAGAATGGCATATTCGCGCAGAGAATGTTTGGCGCGTTTCAGATATTCGTGGGACGGGAAGAAAAAGCTCTCGAAGTCCCTGAAGAACACATAGTCGAGAGAGAACAGTGCATAAAAGAACAGCGCATAGATGTGTTGGAACCGGTGCCATGGCGCGCGGGATTCATGGGGGGTAAAGCGAAAGATGCCGCGTCCCGAAAGCGCATCATCTTCGCCGTGGAGATTGATGCAGGAGTGATGGCCCCGATGATGGAGGATACGCCACATGTACGAGCTGATTCCGCACAAATCGAAGACATAGTTCAGGGTTTTGTTGACCCACGGCCGGGACGAGATGGCGTTGTGATTGCTGTCATGGGCGATGTTCAACAAAAGGAATGTCTGCGCGAGGCCGCCTAAAAGGTATAGGGCAACAAACTTCCATGAATCGGGCCTCCGCGCATACAGAGCAATCCAGGTGCCCACGAGGACTGCCAGACCCACAGCGATCTTGACCCACATCTCACGGTCCGCTTTGGGAGTAATGTTCCGTTCGGCAAAAAACCTATCGAGGCGGCGGCGTAAGACTTTCGGAAAGGAAGATGCACCGACCGACGCGATATTCGACGCCGCTGAGGTTTCCGATGGTACAAGATCCGCCGTCTCCGGCTCTTGAGTGATCACCGCTTCGGTTTCGAACGTCACCGGCGCCTCCGCGATCATGCTAATTGGGCGCGACGCGTTCCACACGTCGCATCCGTGGCCCTGACCCTCAGCGAAATTGGTGCCGCGCCGCCGACAGCCTCGCAGCACGATTTTAATGCGAGCCCGTAAAGACAATCAAGAACATTCGGAAGGGACTTGGAAGGGACAGGAAGGGACAATGCCTGGCTGTGACTTATGAAAACT